>CAWAHW010000001.1:0-676614 GCA_963781885.1 uncultured Spirochaetota bacterium
GGAACGGAGATGCTAAACTCGACTTTCTGGGAATCCAGAAAACTCACTGTTTCATCGCTGAAAAACGCTGAATCCTTACGCGACTCCACAATCACACCGGGCAGCTGAGCTCGCACCGCGGCCACGCACGCCCCAATGAAAGCAAGTGAGCCCTTGGAGTCGTGCACGTTGCCTGGCCGATGATGGGCATCCAGGACTTGACCGCTTTGCGCCACGGTGCAGAACAACGGGTAGTAGCTTCTGGCCCCCTTCTTTTTATCATTATACCCGATGGCCGTCCCCTCGGCGTAACGGCCGCTGGAGATCACCGAGCCATCGAAGTCCAAGGTGACCCGTGCCAGCCCCTGATGTTCAAGACGTTGCAGGACCAAAGCACGATTGAACTCTTGAAGGTTGGCAACGCTGTGCGCATCAGCCCGACAGAGCATCCGACTCACCGTACAGACATGAGGCAGCCGCCGCAATCCCAGTGCTCGTCGAATCAGCGGGTCCTCTCGGTAGCGATCAATATCACGCAGCCGACGGTAGCCCAGCATCAAGTGCAGGATCATCAACAAGGCGACGCTGTGAAACCCTACCACGGAACCCTTCTTCCGATGGGTGAAGCATCGCTGTAGTTTGCCCGCGACATCCATGTTTTTGAAAAGGGCTTGTAGTACCACGGTCCCAGAAAAAGATGTCAATCGTTGATCTTCGAAGCGAAGCTCGGGGAACTTGTAGACGCGGGAGTGGATTTGTGCTCTACTGGGTTTCACGTTTGGTGGCCTCCTGGTCGGTAGATCTGACTCTTGGCGGAATCAGGATTTGCCATATCAGGACGCCACTTTTTCATCTACACGTCAAGCGAATATCTGCCTTTTATGCATCTGTAAGGTATAGATAAGGATAGAATTAGAGACTCATTGGAAATGCAACTTGGCCAGGCCGGCTGCGTTCCCGGCAACCTCTCGCTTGTGATTCTGACGGGCGGAGGTGCCGATTACGCCGGCAACTGCGCATTTCTCCAGCACAAGTACCGCGCGAATGTCGCCATGCATTGCGCGGACTTAGGTGCAATTCAGGGACCCTTACTTCCTAGCTCTCAAGGAAAAGGGCTCTTGGGCAAGATGATGATGAAGGCCCTGGAACCTCGCCTTCGGCAAATGTATGAGATCTTCGAAAGGTTCACACCGGATCTGTATCTGCAAGAAGGATCAAGTCTTCAGAAGTATGGGTTGGACGCCAAGATCGTCCACGTACCGGGGCACTCTCCCGGCGGCATCTCAATTATGACGTCCGAAGGAGTATCTCTTCTGCGGAGACCTGATTGGGAACCCTAACGGCAGGCCGCGGTTCACGGCGATTGTCGACAACGCATCCGACATGAAGTCCAGCAAGAGGAAACTTGAATCTTTGATGATTTCGACCATTTATCCTGGCTACGGTGCTTCATTTCCATATAAAAAACTGAGACAAGTATCCTGAGGTGAATTGACGCCGGATTGAACGTTCATGTCGAGACACAACTTCTTGAAAGAAGCCGCCGCCTAGCAAATCGTTGGAGCACTCCGGACCAGAATTTGCTCCAATAGACCCGCTTCCGGTGCCGATCTTTGTGGTTTTTTGTTTGATGCGGGCCGGGTGCTCAACTCTATGTGGGCGGCGGTATATGCCTACGCCAAACCTTGTTAATGGTTGACGAAATTTGCGAAACAGCTTATGCTGGCAATTAGCATAGCGGAGCAAGGCTTAAGATTTCAGGTTTTTGAATCATAAAGCTTATAGATAATTGAAGGAGGTCGTCTATGATTTCTAGTAGCAAAGTTCTATTCTGTTCACTCTTGGCAGCTTCGCTTATTGCAGGACTTGGATATGCTCAAGACCTAGGAACCTTAACTAGCACAAAGGGAAAAACTCTCGCTGTCCAAGGACTTAAAGTCAATATCAAGTCTATTGAAGAATATCAAGGCGCCTGGCTTGATACGATTTACCTTACGCCAAACGCCGTGCCTATTCGATTATATAGTGGAGTGATTCAATTCATAAACATAGCCAAGATTGTGGAATACCATGCAAACGCGACCTCTGCGAGCATAAGCTTAGATAGTGGGGGACAGGTTTCGGGAGCCCCTTTTGTTGGCTGTACGCTACTAATTAGTACAGTCCTTGGAGATATTAGCGTTTTAGCCGAGAATGTGGCCTCACTAAAGCTATCAACAGACAATATCAAAATTAAGTACAAAGATATGAAAGCAACCCCGGGAGCGATGGAATGGCCTGATTCCTACAAAGCAAGAGCTACTTTTTCCTTCGTTGCCGGCGATAGCATTGAGGTTAGCAATCTCGCTGTGGTGTATATAGAATCCGGGCTAGATAATATGTGGATACCTGCCAAGCCCTACAGCACCTGGAAACTTATGCAGAATCTTCCAATAACGTTCAGTGACTTCGATACCGAACTCTCTTTTGATAAAGTGCAATACATCATATTAAAGAAATCCAGTTCTAATATTCAAGATCTTGTAATCTTTCTTAGGTCTGGCGAAAGAATTGATGCCAACATAAAAGAGAGTGCTAGTGTTCTAGCATTCCTAGGCACCACAGAAAGCGGATTCGTACATATGCCACTAGATAAGATTGCAAGGATAGATTTTAAATAGGAACGTCCTATGTCATCATTGGTGAAATTCTGATCGTCAAAGTGTCATTGCACCCTCAGCTCTCAAGTTTTCTTGAAAAGCAAGGATCAGTGAGAAACGAAGGACGTAAGGAAAGTCAAAACGACGCCGCCCAACAAGTCGTTGGAGCACTCCAGGCAGAATTTGGTCGAATACAGCCACTTTCGGTGCAAATCGGGGTGGTGCTGTCCTGATGCGGGCCGGGTGCTCAACTCTATGTTATAACTCCTCAGAACAAATGAAGCAGGCTTGATGGAAAGACACAGGAAAGGGCTACCACATCCTTGTTTGAACTCATACTCTTCAGTCCTTGTGCGAGGGCCGCGAAGCCTGTATTATATGTGCAACACTGAGGAGAAGATGGGCTTGACTTGGAGACCGGTCAAATGAAACTGTTCATATGAAGCATTATGGCTACTGCCCGTATGCGGAGCTCCATTTGATCTGCCGAACAGGTAGGGTCAGATTATAAAATTGCATTCGTGCTCTCGTGCGGATACGAGTTTTGGCAGAATTCCAAGCCAGCTGTCTCCGCTCTCATCGAAAAAACGGACAAAGAAGGCTCTCATCCACTTCTTGCGCGCCGTGCGATTGAGCCACACAAAGGGATGTGGGGCATTCCTGGAGGGTACCTGGACAATGGAGAGCGCCCCGAGGATGGGCTTCGACGCGAGATTCAAGAAGAACTAGGCATAGCTCTTGAATACGCAGAACTCTTTTGTGTGAGATCGGCGAATATCCTCGAGAAGACGTTGCAAAGGAAGCCCGCTTTCTACTCGCTTTGTATTATCGCTGCGAAATTCCTTCCGACGCCATGCCTATCGCTGCTGATGATGTTGCAGAAGCTGCATGGTTTTCTTTGAAATCTCTTCCCATCGATATTGCATTTGCCTCAAATCGCAGGGCACTCGGTGCTTTGGCGGTTGCAGTTACGTAGCGAAATTGACACGGCGTTCGAATGAGCCGAGAGGCATAATACACAGGAAAAAATAGCTATTGGAGTTAAGTCTGCAAGTGATCGCTCGCTTTTCCAAAGTCTCGCGCCCGCCATCCTTGGCCTGGGTTATCTGTCAATGGATCAAGCTATCAAGGGAATGAGGGGGAGGGGATCGGAGTAGTCATAACAAATCCTCAGACCAGTCGCCTTAGAATTTTTCTAGGCAAACCCAACCTTGCCCTAGTCGTCGCGTGGTGCGAGTTGATGCGACGGCGCTGGGCACCTCTATGTTATACCCACGAGACTTTTTACCAGCGTCCATGGTAACATCCAGTGCCTTCTATTGGTAAGATCCGTTTGATACGGGGAGGCTTGAGTCTCACAGCAGATAAAGGAAAAAATACCGAATGGCAATAGGCGAGAACAAGATACATTTTGACCTACAAAGGCGCGTCGTCTCCCATATGACGTCCTCGTCGTGGAGAACAATACCGCATGTGTCGTTCATATACGAGCCAGATGTGACCGAGTTTATGAAAGTATATGCAAGAATAAACGATGATGCCGCCGAGAGAGAATACAAACTAACCTTGAATACGGTAATACTGAAAATCATCTCGGAAGGACTGAAGAAAGCTCCTTCTCTAAACGCCTTCGTTGACTACGATCCGCAAAAGGGCGAGGGCAGCGTGATACTTAAAAAAGACATTAACATAGCAATTCCTTGGCTGCTGCCGGATGGAAGAATGATCACACCGACCATACTTGATTGTGGAAACAAGTCATTTCGCCAAATTTCTAACGATATTGCAGAAATCAAAAGGAAGCTTTCGAATACGGACGTAAATGAGCTTCTTTTCAGCGCCATAAGAAATGATACTCTTAACGAAATTCGGAAATTCAATATCGGCATTATTCGGAGAATAGTCGCAGCCAGAATTACCAAACGCCCGGTCAAAGGTTTGCGCGGAGGTGAGAAGAAACGCTACTACAATATTCCCAGTAGAGATAGGCTTACCAAAGACGATTTGCTGCTCGCTACAGTCTCGGTCTCCAACATCGGCTCACTGTACAAAGGCCTTCGCGGCTATTTCGGCATGCTGCAGATTATCCCGCCTCAGGTATTCGCATTAGGGATAAACGCGCTGCAAGAGAGACCTGCAGCATATTTGAATTCGAGTGGTGCGCAGGAAGTAGGTGTTCGGAAATTCCTCCCACTTACTCTTGTATTCGATCATAGAGCCGTTGATTTTTCTGCTTTGATACCATTTATAAAGGAATGCGACGCGTTATTTGAAAATCCTGAGAGACTGAAGAGCCTGACCTGGCCGAAAGCATAAGCATTGAACTACTACTGCGTGATAGCCTACGTCCTGAAAGCATTGTTTGGCGAGAAGTGTCAGGGGTATGACAAATCTTTAAGGTGCTCCGGCGTGATTTTGCAGGAAAGACGCAGTCTTGGAGCAAATCGAAGTGCTGCGGGCCGGTTATTGGGCTCTATGTTATGTTCTATCAAGATTTCAGTAGCTGTCCGAAAGCCTCAAGCTTAAGAATGCCTCATTTCGCATTGTGAACGTTAAGGGCCCTTAAATGCGCACTTGACATTAGCAGTTCAGCAATGAATATTGTAGCGGGACGGGACAATATCGCGTGAAAAAGGCATTCGCAACCATACTATTCATTCTCGCAACATTCAGCTGTTTTGCGGCTGACTTTAGAAATGCGTCATGGCAGATGACCCGGGATCAGGTGATTGCTTCCGAGCAAGGAGGAGTTGCCTCTGAAACAAGCTTCTCTGGCAAAAGCAGATCGTCTACAAGACATATGAATACCGACTTCCAGGCAACATCACCTATACTCTAGTGTCATGTAAACGACAGCTTTTTTAATTCTGACCTGCTTTCCGTACTCGGCGAAGGATTTGCTCAGCGCTTTTGGCCCACACGAAATGTTTGCCGGATTTGTTCCAATGATGAATGTAGTCCATGATCGCACGCTCGAGTTCTTTTACATTGTTCCAACTCCCGCGTCGGATGCGTTTGGTGGTGATTTCTGAAAACCAACGCTCTACGAGATTGAGCCACGAGCTATGCGTGGGAGTGAAGTGTACGACGAACCGCCCGGGGCGTGCTTCCAGGAAGTCACGCACTCTTTTGGTGTCATGGCTTGAGGCGTTATCCACAATCAGGTGCAACACCTTCTTCTTGGAAGTTCTACGGTCTACCAGGTCGAGAAACTCGATGTATTCTTTCTGTCGGTGCCGATCAGCAAATGCCCCAATCACCCTGCCTGAGACAACGTTTAGTGCCGCGTATAGGTTAGTTACCCCGTGGCGAATGTAGTCATTGCGTTTGACGTTCGGGAATGCCCTGGCGTAGGGGAAGGATCGGTTTAGCGCGTTCCAGCGCCTGAACCTGCGACTTTTCATCAATGCTGAGCACCAATGCGTTCTGCGGGGGGTTGAGGTATAGCCCCACAATTTCCTCCAGCTTCTCCTCAAAAGCCGGATCGTTGCTGCCACGGAAATGCTTTACCAGATGAGGTTTCAGGTCGTGAGCCTGAAGAATCTGATGCACTTTTGTGTGGCTGATGCCAACCTGCTTTGCGATTTCTCGTGTCGACCAGTGAGTGGCGTCTTTGGGCCGTTGGGTCTGCACCACCTTCAGGACTCGGTTAATCACCTTCTGATCAAGAGGAGCTTTTCCCGGTTTATGGTTTGGCTGCTTCAGTAGTCCATCCAGGCCGCGTTCGTTGAACCTACGAACGATCACGCTGACAGATACGGGATGTATGCGAAGAACCTCAGCGATGTCACTGGTGCGTTTGCCGTCCGCTCTGCCCAAGATGACTTGAAGTCGGGTGGCCTGTTTATGGTTCAGCGCCTCTCCCGTTAACATCTGCTCCATCATGTCCCGTTCCGTTGCATTTAATTGCGGAAGTATCTCGATACGCATACGCATAGAATACCAAAAGAACTGCGATATCGCAACTCTTTTTTACAGGACACTAGAAGAAGATAGGCTGCTCTCGGCAAGCTACAGATTTAGGAATGATCAAGACATGCAGCTCTTCAACCAATTTAATCAGGAACTATTGAAGCAGTATGGAAAGCCATCTTTTCAGACCGAGAAGCTGGTTGTATGGCGACTGGCAAAGACAGAGATCGCTTTGACTCATCTTCCGGACAATACCTGCTATGTCGCCTATTGGGAGAAGGCCTATTTTGCGAAAATAAATCAATTAGCTAAGTCTGGACAATAGCAGATGGAATTGGATCTATTCATTTTAAAAGGATAGTGAAACATTAAGGAATAAAATGAATGAGTCCAAGAAATAGATTACAAATCATTTTAAGGACATAGGTAACACCCATTCGAAGGACATGGATAACATCTTCTCCACTAAGGAGGATGCCAACCATGCCGCGGGAGGGTGTTACGGTGAGTGAGCAACGTCATTAGTTCATCAGGGACTATATAGATGGCTACTATAGAAGGACCAAGTCAGCCAAGCGTTTCGATACGTTTCGAAAGACCGCCTACAAGTGGGTCAATCGTTTCACGGCAGATGGTTCGAAAGGTCTAGAAGAGCTCAGCCGACGGCCGCATAGTTGCCCTTGGCAAATGGATGCGAGGATTGTGGCAGAGATCATCGCAATGAGAAGAGCGCACCGAGCTTCGGACCGAAGACCCTGCTGAAAAAGCAGCGAAACGCCACCGCTACCTCGAATTGCCAGCTGTGGTCGCACGCCTTTTTGGACCGACAGAGTCTGATAGCTGAGCCCCGAAGGTACCGTCGAGCCCATCCTGGATGCCCGAAGAACGTGGCTGCTTCTCCCAACGACACTTGGGCAGTTGAATACAAGGCACAGTTTCGGCTGAAAAGCGGCCAGTGCTGCCTCCCGCCAACTGTGAGCGATCTGTATTTTCGCTTCCTGTTGGGCTGCGAGGCATCGTGGCAGTTGGGGGGAGCCCACGGGTACAGAAAAGGTGCATAAAATGGGCAATAGTGCGCCTCATGGAAACTGCGGGGTGTACTGCATCGAACTGATAACGGAGTGCCCTTTGCCTTCTCCGCCTTGGCTCGGCTTTCCGCTCTTCGTCTATGGGTTCAGTTCGTTCAAAGTGAAAGCGGCGGGGAGCGGAGAAGGAACCGAAGAATACATTCACAAAAGGAGGGATTTTCTACAGTCGACTATGCCGAAAAGCGAACAAAATTGTGCCGATTTCTCGATTTCGGAAGGACGTTCCTCGGATTTATGCTGGCACCATGGTGAAAAGTGGAGGGCTTGGGTGGCAATTGGCATCCACTAACAAGCTGCTGACCCTCGGTTTCTTGACGGTTCTGCTCCTAATCTTCTCTGTTTCCGCGAACAACTTCTTCACCGTCAGGGGCGTCCTCAATCTCCTCGTACAAACAAGTACATTCACTATCATTGGCATCGGCTCCACCTTGGTGTTGATCATCGGTGGCGTCGATTTCTCCCTGGGAGCCTTGGTCGCGCTCGGCGGGGCAGGCGTGATAGTATCCGTGTCAATGGGCGCGCCCATCTGGTTGTCGATGATCGTCGGCGTCGGCCTGGGCGGACTCATTGGCTGCGTGAACGGATTCCTGGTCACGCGGCTTCGGTTACCGTCGTTTCTTGCCACGATGAGCATGGCGATGATTGTCTACGGGATGCTGAATTTCCTGGCATTCGTCGCTTTCAATTCCCCTCCTCCGCCACACCCTATACCTGAGAGCCTCGGGGACCTGGCCAATAGGCCGGTTTTCAGGATCTATTCCCATAATGCCGCCGGCACGCGTACAGTCGTCTTCCCTGGAATTTCCTGGATCGTCATCATTATGGTGTTCGTTGCTGTGCTTCTACATTTCGTTTCGACGAAAACCAGGATCGGACGGTATTTCCATATAGTCGGCTCGAACCAAGAGGCTGCCCGGTTTTCGGGAATAATGGTCAACCGAGTCAAGCGGTTCGCATACGTGCTCGCGGGCATGCTGGCATCACTTTCCGGTGTCCTGCTCACATCCCGGCTGGGGTTCCCACCCGGCGGGGCGACTGGCTATGAAATGATCGGGATCACGTGCGCCATGATCGGGGGAGCGAGCCTTTCCGGAGGGGCAGGAAGCATCGGGGGAACTGTGATCGGATCCTTCATCATATGCACCCTCGCCACGGGGCTGTCGATGATGAACACGAGCAATCCCGCCCTTCCGTTTCTTTTCAATGGCCCTGTCGTCATCGTGGCAGTGTGCCTAGACCAGATACGGAGTGGAGGATTGCGTCGACATCCGGAGTCCGGTCCGCACGATTGAAGTTTAGAAACGGCCCTTTGTCGTCGGGCACATCATATCCCTTTGACGACGACTTTTTGCGCGGACCGATGCATCGTAGAGTTCAGTACTCCAGGCGGAATCTTCTTGGATAGACCAGAGCAGATCGGTGTGCTTTCGTTCTGATTCGGGCCGGGTACTCACCTCTCTGTTTGCCAGCGTCCGTAGTGGCAGACCGATACTGATGATTACATTTTCAAGCAAATAGGGTGTATTTCTTTCACGGCGGATTGCAGAAAGCGTTGCGATGGTGCATTATATCGGCACGGAGTATGTTCGCCTATGAGACAAGGAGTCGTGCTCGCGCTAGAAGCGGGTCTAGAGAACCATATCCGCAAGGTATGGAAATCATTCGAGGAAGCGGGTATTGGCATTACTCCGGGACAGCTTCTTGAACCACCTCACATCACTATCGCTGAGGCGGCATCTACAGCTATCGAGCCCTTTTGGCAAGCAGCAATTGAAACGCCTTTCACAGATCAGCGTCTGCAACTGCTGCCTTTCGGCGTCTTTCTTGCCAAAAAAAACGTCCTTTTCTATAATGTGACTCTATCTGAAGGATTGCATCGCTCATATCTGGCATTCTACGATCTTCTTCGCAATAAAAAGGCCGCGTACAAGCCTTTGTATGATCCGAGCCACTTGCTTTTCCATTGCACAGTTGCCATCGATATCGAAGAGAGTGAACTATCCCATGCTATAGAGCTTATGTCCAAGGAACGGGCTACTTTGTCCGGCATTGCAACAGCCATCGAATTGTGGGAACATCATCCTGCAAGGCGGAAGAATACCAAGCTGCTACAGCCGACACCTGGAGCTCAGGACCCGGGCATTTTAGAATGATCGCTACTGTGCAATAGAGAAAAGGACGTATCGGCACTGGGCCATTTTAAGAAAGGATTTCTGTTCGTTCAAGGTTCGCTGGCTAATAGGTCGTTGCAGCACTCCGGGCAAAATTTCTTCAAATAGACCCAGTTCCGTGGCAAATCGGGGTGAGGCGTTTCTGATGCGGGCCGAGCGTTGAGCTCCATGTTGGGCAATTCTAAAAGGGTGTAGCATAGCAGCCATGACAGAGGACCAAGCGAGCACAACCGCCCTCAGTGTTTCCGTTATGCGTGCGGTGCATCAGACAATAGATGAACTGCCTCATATTCTGGAGGATTCTGTATCGCTCAAATTGCTTAAGAAGGGGACCATCCAGCAGATTTTAGCAGAGGCAACAAAGCACCGATCTCCGCAGTTAAAGGCACTGCGGTCGCATATCGTGCTGCGAAGCAGATACACCGAGGA
Organism: uncultured Spirochaetota bacterium; assembly: GCA_963781885.1. Taxonomy (GTDB): domain Bacteria; phylum Spirochaetota; class Spirochaetia; order SZUA-6; family Fen-1364; genus Fen-1364. The sequence continues at coordinate 10,219 of CAWAHW010000001.1, forward strand.
CAGACTACATTCAGCTTTCCTATCTGGAACACGACAGTACGTGAGTCTTGGTGCAGGATATGACACCTTCGCTTGCAGGCAACCGGATTGGTCGACGACACTGAAAATAGTAGAAATAGATCATCCAGCAACTCAATCCGCAAAGTTAAGGCACTTTTACGACAGCGACATCCAATTCCCGCGGAACGCAGAGTTCCTGCCCCTAAATCTGGAAACGGGCGGTTTGAGAGATGGCTTGTCACGATCAACTCTAGATCTCTCGATTCCAATATTCTTCTCCTGCGTGGGCGTTTTGGCATATCTGCGAACTGAAACGGTAGACAGCATATTCAAGGATATCGCGGCCATGCCAAAAGGAAGCGGTTTTGTTTTTGCCTTCGCGCCGCTCATTCGAGGGGATATCGCTCCTCTGAGGGGGATAGAATCCACCGCTCAGAGAGCCGCAGCGCACGGAGAACCGTGGCTTACACGATTTGAAGCAGATGAATTAGCAAAGAAGCTCATCGAAACTGGTTTCAGCAAAGTATCCTTTCTTCTGCCTGAAGAGGCGACGCTTCAATACTACCAATCAAGGAGCGATTTGCCAGCACCAAAGGCGATACGCCTTTGCGAAGCACTTGTTTGAAGCGTGAATTGCCTGACAAGTCGTTGCAGTACTCCAGTCAGAATTTCTCAAGATAGACCCGCCGCAAGTCCAAATCGAGACGGTGCTGTTCTGATGCGGGCGGCTATTTGGCTCCATGTCAGGTTCCTCAGTCGTATCCGATAACATTGTTTACACAACCCTAAGCACATCGTTGACTTGAAAGGAGTGCTCGGCGGCGTTTTAAGTGACCAGTAGATTCCATTGATGAATGGGAATAGAGTATCGACTGCCGACACAGAGCTGCCGGGGAGTGATGAGGAGGCAATGTGCCAGAATACATTTTTGATGGGAAAAAGCTGAAAAAACGGTCCGGACAAAAAGAGGGAGAGCTGGAGAAGAACCTCGTCCGTGCGTGGAACGGGGCGCAGTTGGGCGAAATTGAAGGCAAAAACATACGGGACTCTCAAGGCAAGAAAGTCTTGGAGTTTGATGGCAAGAATATCAAGGATGAAACGGGCAAAAAGATTGCCACGATCGAAGATGTGCGCAAGATAATTGAAGGAGAGTCGGGTATCTCTTTGGTCGCAATGTGGTACTTCTTTGTCTGGAAATAGTTCGCAGTTGTTCGCCGGATCGAGCTGCCGGTCGGTATCTTCGCGCTCCTGAAGTACCCTGCCCGGATGCAAGTGCCTCGCGATTGTGCGAAACGCGAACACCGGTGAAGTCGAAATCTCACGACGCTCTTGCGTCGACGGCGAACGCAAGCGTTGAATATCCGCACAATGGGATCCTTGTGCGCGCTACGAACATGGACGCTTGAGTCCGCAAACTTTCAAAGAGATGCTTTGATCACGCAGAAAGCTATCGCGGCAGCGCCTTCGAAAAGAGGAGATCACCGGCGGAGTCTCCGTCACTGCGGCGAGGGCAAAGCCGGACCGCACAAGATTCAAGGAGTCGGGGCGGGGTTCATTCCACCGCTTTTTGAGGCGGCCTCGTGGCCGGTACGCCGGGCCGTGTCCTCAGCGCCCTCCGTGCCATTCTCGGGTCGAAAGCGACGGTCGTGACTCTGATGGTTGACTCCGGACTCGAGAACGCCAATATAGACGTGTACAAGAGAAGGGGAACCGGCTTCACAGCGCGGGCATTTCTTCGTTCTGCGGGAGAGCATGGTGCAAGGGAAACCTGTCACGATTCAGCGGTTTCGCAAAAGAGTACGATTCCTGCAGGCCCAAACCACCTTCCATCCTGAAAGAGATACTGCTTGCGCTGGCGCAGGTCGCCGCCTGCGGCTTGTCGTCGATCTGGGCAGTGGCACAGGGCTCTCGTCTCACACCGGTCTTGCTGACGGATGTGCGGATATCTCTCAACCCTCGCACTGGATGGTACCGGAGCCGACCTTCAAGGAAGTGGCGCGACTCCTTCGCCCGAGTGGAGTTTTTGCAGTCTATGACTACGACTGGCCGCCGACGACAGGAGTCCGGATGGCCGACCGCGCATATGAAGCATGCATGGGGGGCTTTCCGCCGCACCACGTTGAAAAATGCCCAAAATCAGGCCATTTGGAGCGAATGGTGGAAAGCGGATGCTTCAGATATACAAAAGAAATAGTGGTCCACCATACGGAGGAAGAGCTGGAATTGATCGGCTGCGGGCGCTCTGCGGCGAGGTTCTGGGGAAACAACAGAGACGTTGGTATTGGAGCTCGCGCGTAAGGATTGGAGTCACGTAGAGGGACGACTCATGGAATTGAGAGGAGGAAAAATGAGTGTCTGGAAGAGCGTCCTGAAGGCAGATGCCACCGCATGGCTGCTTGAAAAGGGCAATCCATCGGTTCGCTATCTCACGCTCGTTAAAATCTGTGGCATGAAGACAACAGCTCCTGAGGCACGACATGCCCGGGAAGAGATCATGCTGTCAGGCGTTGTGCCGGAAATCCTGCAAAAACAGTCTGAGGGAAGCTGGAGCGGTCCCGGGCGATTCTATGCGGACAAATACAAGGGGACCGTCTGGCAATTGATCATTCTTGCAGAACACGCCGCAGATGGCGCGAACAGGCAGGTGCGGGATGCTTGTGAGTTCATCCTGCGCCATTCACAAGACCCGGATAGTCACGGATTTTCATACAAGGAAAGTGCAAGGCATCCCGGGGGACTCCACAGCGAGGTGATCCCCTGTCTTACGGGAAACATGGTCTGGAGCCTCATCACATTGGGATACGGGAACGATGAAAGGGTGGCAAGGGGCGCAGAGTGGATTGCACGATACCAGAGGTCCGATGACGGGATCGACGCAGCGCCGCGCGGCTGGCCATACGACAGGTATGAGATGTGCTGGGGAAAGCACAGCTGCCACATGGGCGTGGTGAAATCGCTGAAAGCGCTTTCGGCTGTGCCGAAAGGAAAGAGAGACAAGAGCATCGACGAGGCAATTCGCCGCGGTTGCGAGTATCTCCTTGTTCATCATATCTTCAAGCGAAGCCATGACCTTGCGAAGACGTCAAAACCCGGCTGGAAAAAGCTGCAATTCCCCCTCATGTATCAGACGGATCTGCTGGAAATTCTTGGAATCATGCTGGACCTCGGCATCAGGGACGATAGAATGCAGGAGGCAATCGACATCGTACTCTCAAAGCAAAGCAAAGCGGGAAAATGGAACATGGAGGCGACTTTCAACGGCAGATTCCAGGTCGACATAGAGACGAAAGGCACTCCGAGCAAATGGATTACCTACCGGGCGCTCAATGTTTTGAAGAAATACTACGAGACATGATCGCAGAGGAGCACTTATGTCCATTCGGGTCGTTCGATTGGGGAGCCCACGGGGAAAAAACGAGGGTCTGCGAATCGGAACCGTTCGCAGACCGCCCCGGGGGGTGCGAAAAGCCGACTATGGCGCAAGGGACTTTTATGACGTATGGCTTCCCCAGCTCGCTCCGAGCGCGAAGCTGGTACGGCAGGCAAAGACGCAGGCGGACTCTCCGGAGGACTGGAAGCGCTTCGAAAAGCAATTCACCCGTGAGCTGCTCGTGCCCGACAGCCAAAGGCTCTTGGACCTTCTCGCCGCCCTTTCAAAAGAGACCAACTTTTCAATCGGATGCTATTGCGAGAATGAAGAGAGGTGCCACAGATCCGTATTGAAGAAGCTGCTTCGCGAGCGGGGCGCTCTGATTCATTGAAGCCCCACAATGCGCTTGCTGCCGGGACCTGCGTCAATCGCGGAGAGATCTTTGCGCGCGGCGCGCGTTCAAAATGAAACTTGACAAATGGCAGGGAGAGGATCAAATAAACGTACGCTGATATGGATGCCGGCGCAGAACACGGGGGAATGAATGAAAGCCATGGTCGTCTTTGACTCCAAATGGGGAAACACAGAAAGAATCGCCCAAGCGGTCGCATCGGGCATCAGCCCTGCAACAAAAGCCGTCAGCGTGGGAGATGCCGCCGCCAGGGATCTGGAGAAGGTCGACCTCCTTGTGGTGGGGTCCCCCATACTCGGCGGCCGGCCCTCGGAAGCCATGCAGAAGTACATTGATGGCATTCCCGAATCGGCGGCGTCGCGAATGAAAATCGCAACATTCGACACAAGACTGGCAATGAAGTTCGCCCGGCTGTTCGGGTATGCGGCGGTGCGGATGACGGCTGCCCTGACGGCAAAAGGCGGGACGGCGAAATCGGAGCCTGAAGGTTTCATCGTCAAAGGCCGCAGCGGCCCCCTTGCGGACGGAGAGATCGAGCGCGCAGCGCAATGGGGAAGGGAGCTGGCAAAAGACTGAAGCAGGGGGCGCCGCGGGGAGCGGTACCCCGCGTCAGCTACTGGAGCGCCGCCTGGAGGATATCGACAATCTGCTTGATCACCTCTTTCGGGATCGAGCCGATCCGCGCCTCGGCGCGCTGCGCGACGTTCTGCAGGTCCTGGATGACCTTCTGCGTCTGGGCGACCTGGTCCACGGCCGCCTGGGCCTGGCTCACCGCGGCATCCGCCTGGTCCTTCATCGCCTGGACCTCGGCAAGCTGGCTCTTCAGCTGCTCGATCTCAGCGACCGCGGCAGCCTGCTGGTCTGCTGCGGCCTTTTCTTTTGCATCGACGTACTGCGTCGTGGCAAGCCCAAGGAAGCTGCCGGAAGCACAGCCGGCAAGGGCAAGCATCGCCAGGAGCAGGAGGACGATCATTTTCTTCATACGACTCACCTCTTCGCGCCATACTATACGAGCCGGCGCGTGGCGTCCATGACGCGCCTGTCCGTCCGCTCTTGACGCCTCTGGCCGATTTTCCTTACTATGGAAGGAAATACGGACCGCGCTGGCCGCTCTTCTTCAAGTGACAGGCCCCCTTACCCGTAGAACACGATAAGGATGCATATGCCGAAGACCGCCGTGAAGTACGACGAAAAAGCAATCCAGACGCTGGATGCGCTGGAGCACATCCGCCTGCGGACCGGTATGTATATCGGCAGGCTCGGAGACGGCTCCAACCCCATGGACGGCATCTACATATTGCTGAAGGAAGTCGTCGACAACAGCGTTGATGAGTTCATCATGGGCGAAGGAAAGGTCATCGAGATCTCCCGCAAGAAGGAGTCCGTCGCCGTCCGCGACTATGGCCGCGGCATCCCCCTGGGAAAGGTCATCGATTGCGTGAGCAAGGTGAACACGGGCGGCAAGTTCAACGACGACGTCTTCCAGTTCTCCGTCGGCCTGAATGGGATCGGGACAAAGGCGGTGAACGCCCTGTCGGCCGATTTCGAGGTGGTGAGCTTTCGGGACGGCAAGTATGTCCAGGGCATTTTCAAGCAAGGCAAGCTCGTGAGCCAGAAGGACGGCAGGGACCCCAAGGCAAAAACGGGCTGTCTCTTCCGCTTCACGCCGGACCCGAAGATCTTTTCCACGTACGCATGGAACGACGACTATGTCTTGAAGCGCCTGCGCTACTACGCGTATCTCAACAGCGGCCTCAAATTCCTGTACAACGGGACGACCGTCGTGAGCCGCGAGGGACTGCTCGACCTTCTCACGGAGGAGATCGGCGAAGAGTCCATGCACTACGAGATCGCCCACTACAAAGGCGCGCGCCTGGAGTTCGCCTTCACGCATACGGCGAATTACGGGGAGAATTACTTCAGCTTCGTGAACGGCCAATTCACGATCGACGGGGGCACGCATCAGACCGCTTTCCGCCTGGGGGTGTTGAAGGCGATCGACGAGTACGCCGGGGTCAATTTCGCGGCGGAGGACGTGCGGGAGGGCATGATCGGCGCGGTCTCCATCAAGATCAAGGATCCCGTCTTCGAAAGCCAGACCAAGCACAAGCTGGGCAACAACGAGATCCGCGGCTGGGTGGCGGACGAGGTGAAGCAGCAGACCCTCACATGGCTCCACAAGAACGAGGCTGAGGCGAAAAAGCTCATCGAGAAGATCAAGAGCAACGAGCGCATCCGCAAAGAGCTGTCCACCATCAAGAAACAGGCGCGGGAAATGGCGCGCAAGGTGGAGATCCACATCCCCAAGCTCACCGACAGCAAGATCCACTACAACGATGAAAAGGACAAGAGACGCGAGGAGACGAGCATCTTCCTCACAGAAGGGGATTCCGCCGGCGGGCCCATGATCCAGTCCCGGGACGTCTACACGCAGGCCATTTTTTCGCTGCGCGGCAAGCCGCTGAACGTCTACGGGTTGAAACGCAACACGGTCTACAAGAACGAAGAGCTGTACAACATCATGCGCGCCCTCGGCATCGAGGATGGGCTGGAAGGGTTGCGCTACAACAAGGTCATTATCGCCACGGACGCGGACGTGGATGGCATGCACATCCGCAACCTCCTCCTCACCTACTTCCTCCACTACTTCGAAGAGCTCGTCCTGAAGGGCCACGTCTATCTCCTGGAGACCCCGCTCTTCCGCGCGCGCGACAAGAAGGAAACGGTGTACTGCTACAGCGAACAGGAAAGGGATGAGGCGGTGAAACGCCTGAAAGGCGCCGAGGTCACCCGGTTCAAGGGCCTCGGGGAGATCAGCCCGAAGGAGTTCAAGCAATTCATGGGCGATGACATGCGGCTCACCGAAGTGCAGATTCAGTCAATGGGCAGCGTGCATAAGACACTGGAGTTCCTCATGGGAAAGAACACGCCCGAACGGAAGAAGTTCATCGTGAACAACCTCATCACCGACGTCCTCCAGGGGGCATAGATGAGCCTGCTGAAGCCCCTGATGGAGAAGAACTTCCTCGAATACGCGAGCTACGTCATCATGGACCGCGCCATCCCGGATCTGCGCGACGGGTGCAAGCCCGTGCAGCGGCGCATCCTCCACACGCTCTTCGAGATGCACGACGGGAAATTCCACAAGGTGGCGAATGTCATTGGGGAATGCATGAAGCTGCACCCGCACGGGGACGCGTCAATCGCGGATGCGCTCGTCGTCCTTGCAAACAAGGAATACTTCATCGAGAAGCAGGGCAACTTCGGCAACATCCTCACGGGACACGCGGCTGCCGCGTCCCGCTACACGGAGTGCCGTCTCACCCCGCTCGCGGTGGAAACCCTTTTCAACCCTGCCCTCACGGAGCACAGTCCCAGCTACGACGGCCGGCGCCTGGAGCCGCGCGAGCTGCCCGCAAAGGTGCCGGTGCTCCTGATGCTGGGCGCGGACGGCATCGCCGTCGGAATGTCCACCACGATCCTTCCGCACAATTTCATCGAGCTCCTGGAGGCGCAGGTCGCCATCCTCCGGGACGCCCCCTACACGCTTGCGCCCGATTTCCTCCAAGGCGGGCTGATCGACGTGTCGGAGTACGACGACGGCCGCGGCCGCATCAAGGTCCGCGCTCTCATCGAGAAGGTGAGCGGCGCACAGAAGCTCGTCATCCGCGACGTGCCGTATTCCACGACCACCACCAGTCTGATCGCTTCCATCGAAGCGGCGGCGCAGAAGGGCAAGGTGAGCGTCAGCACCATCAGCGATTTCACCTCCGACAAGGTGGAGATCGAGCTGCACCTGTCCCGCGGCGCCGCGGCGGACGCCGTCATCGACCAGCTCTATGCCCATACCGACTGCGAGGTCTCGATCAACTCGAACATCGTGGTCATCAGGAATGACCGGCCGGTGGAGGTCACCGTTTCGGAGTACCTCAAGGAGTTCACCGGGATACTGAAAAAGCAAATCAAGGCGGAGCTGGAGCACGAGCTCGCGCGGCTGGAGGACCGCCGTCACTGGCTCACGCTGGAGCAGATATTCATCGAGAACCGCGTCTACAAGGCGATAGAAAAGGCGACGACCGAAGAGGCTGTCCGGAAACAGGTCCATGAGGGGATGAAGCCCTTCAAGAAGCTCTTCATCCGCGCGATGACGGATGACGACGTTGCGCGTCTTCTCGACCTGCGGATCCGGCGCATCTCGGCGTTCGACATCAGGAAGAACCGCGGCGAGATCGACGACATCGTCGCCGCCATCCGGCAGTGCAACGCGAAGCTGAAGAACCTCACGAAGACGACGATCGCCTGGCTCACGGGTCTCATCGACAAGTATCGTGACGCCTATCCGCGAAAGACCGTCCTCGACACCTTCCACACGGTGGACAAGGTGGCGGTGGCGAAAGCGAACATCCGCCTGAGCTACGACCGGGAGGCCGGCTATTTCGGCTCGTCCATCCGCGGCACGGAGTTCGTCATGAATGTCACGGAATACGACCGTATCCTCACGGTGACGGCGGACGGGACCTACCGCATCATGTCACCGCCGGAGAAGGCCTGGATGCCCGGCGCGCTTCTCTATGCCGCCGTGTGGGATTCCCAGAAGGGGGAGCATTTCGTCCTGATCTACCGGGACGCCAACAAGGTGGCATGGGGCAAACGCGTGCACATCGAACGTTTCATCACGAACAAGACCTATTCCCTCGTGAAGGAAGGCTCCATCGGCATTGACTTTCTCTCGGAGAAGAGGAGCCCGGGCACCGCGCAGCTTTCCATGGTGCCGGTGAAAAGACAGAAGGTGAAGGCCGTCACGGTGGACCTCGGCAAGATACCCGCCTGCGGTCTGGCGGCGCGCGGCGTGAAGCTGTCTCAGAAGGCGGTGCAGAGCGTCACGCTCCTGCCGGAAAAGGAAAAGCCGGGGAAGCCGATCAGGAAGTAGGGTCGGAGCGCGATACCGCGAGAACCTGGTTCACCCGGATCGTGCTGAAAAGCTCGGATGCGGCGTAGTAGCGGTTGCGGCCTATCATGCTGATGCCGTCGGAATAGCGGACGCTGTTGGAGCTCCAGTCGCTGGGGATCGGGTCATAGACGATGAACCATTTGCGGTCAAGGCTGTAGCCCTTGATCAGCACGTAGTGGCCGACATTGTCCTTGTAGTAGGCGCCGAAGAGATTCTGGGTCGGATCGCCGCTTGCCTTGCGCACGGATACGGTGTTGTACAGGAGGATGGCGATCTGGCCCTGGTCGATGACCTTGCGCACGTCATCGGGGCTCCAGGCCGGCTTCAGCTCGGCGGACACGCCGCGCTCCCGCAGCACGTCGATCATGTCCTGGAATCCGATGCCTCCGTCGCCCGTCCACCCCACCGCTTCGCGCACCTGCGCCACCGGCACGTACTCCCCCTTTGCCCACGAAATGGCCATCGCCACCATGCTCGGCCCGCAATTCGACTGGGTGCCGGTGTTGAACTGCGTCCTGTACCAATCCATGTCCGCACGGTCCACGTTCCGTGAAGGGATGGGGCTCACGAACAGGTAATAGCGGATGCTCTCCCCGCCTTTGTCGACGGTGAGATTGTAGAAGCCCGCCCTGTTCGCCGCGTAGGTTTTCACGCCCTCCCCCGAGCCGGCTTTCACGATGGGGGACTCTTCAAGGGACGAGTATCCCAGCACGGAGGTGACTTCCCCATCCACGTCGAAGGGCTGGCCCACGTCGTCCAGCGTGATGAATCGCTGGTCCCCGGAGGCCCACGCGCCGGGATGCGGCACGGTGATATAGATGGTGTTCGAGCTGTGGACCTTGCCGTCCGCGTCCCAGGCTTTGAGACTGACGTTGTAGGTCCCGGGCTTGTCGTAGGTCCAGAAGGTACCGTCGCGGAAGGACCGATGACTGTCGCCCAGGTCCCATTCGTAGCGGACAAATGTCGTATCCTTCAGCGGCTCCAGCGTGAAATGGGCCGTCACCGATCTGCCGTCATTTTCCTGCGTGGCATTGATCTGCACCTGCTGGCCGGGCTCGGGCCGGGTCACGATGGCAAGACCCGCGCTTTTCGGCAGCACGGGCATCTTGACGGTCTGCGCGTGGGCAACGGAGGGAATGATCAGGTGCTGCCCGGGCTTGATCGCGCTGGGGTTGGAGAGATTGTTGAAAACGGCCAGACGCGTGAAATCGAGCTTGTAGACGTAGGCGATCTCTGAAAGCGTCTCGCCGTCCTGGACGGTGTAGTCCAGGTCCACGTTCGGGTCTCGCTCAGGGGCTCCTGTGCCGACCGCCGCTTGCGCGGCATCCCGGGTCGCGGCGGCGAGTGTGGGAATTTCCGGCGGGTTCGACGCCCAGCCTATTCCTTTCCAGGCGATAAGCGTCCCACTGAGCAGCACGGCAAGAGCGGCGATCGGGATGGTGATGGGTATGCGGGCCAACCAGCGGACGCGCGGCGTCGGGCGATGACGTGCCGCATGGTGCTCCACCGGCTTGCCCGGCAAGGCACGCGTCCTTCGGGTGATTTTCTGATTCTGCAGTATCGACCTCATCCAGTTCAATGTTCGATCTATTTCCTTCCCGGCTCAATCCTTATTCTACATTGATACTACTGTCCTTGGCTACTATAACTTTTCCCCTGGTCGTTGCGGAAAGGAATGAACTTGACGCTGAGGCCGTTGTAGACATCGGTTCTTTTGAGGGTGACATTCCCCTTTTCGTCGGTGACACGCTCCACCTTCATGATGTACTGCCGGGCCGGCGGGCCCAGGGGCACGACCATGATCCCGTTGGGGGTGAGCTGCTGAATCAGCGGCGGGGGAAGATGGTCCACCGCGCACGTGACGACGATCCGGTCAAATGGGGCATATTTCTCCCATCCATAGAAACCGTCGCCGAGCTTGCGATGGATGTTTTTGTAGCTGGGATAGCGCGTCGCCAGCTGGTCATAGAGGGCATCCGTCTCGTGGAAGAGCGGCTCGATGATCTCTATGGAGTATACGAAGTTGGTGAGGTGCGAAAGGATGGCCGACTGGTACCCTGAACCGGTCCCGATCTCCAGGACCTTCATTCCCGGTTTCACGTCCAGGGTGGTCGTCATCATGCTCACGACGTCAGGATCCGTGATCGTTGCCCCCCAGCCGATCGGCATCCAGGTATCGTCATACGCGCGCGCGAGGTTGCGCGCCCGCACGAAGTTCTCTCGTGGGGTGCGCAGGTACGCCTCAATGGCGTTGCCCTGCAGCTCGTGCGTCTTGATGAAGGCTTGGGCCGTCTCCCACCGCTTCTCCAGGAAATCGCGCTCTTCCCCGTTTTGCTTCTCCATGTAATCCACGAAGTGCTCGCGCGTATCCATCGGCAGGGTGCCCAGCTCCTTGGCGGCGTCGAAAACCGGTGCGGCATCCGCGGTCGCGGGCGCATCCGGCTCCGCCGCCGGAACGGCAACGGGAGTCGACTCCCCAATATTGGAGGGAAGCGCGGCGAGAAGCGTGGCCGGGAGCACGTCGGCCGACTTGCCGGGATGGACGGTCAGGCTCCCATCCTGGCTCCAGAGAAAGGCGGGGATCCGGCCCCGGGGAAGGACGCCCGGAAGAAACGCGGGAAGGAAGATTCCCACCGCGACCCCCACGGCAATCCCGGCGAGAAAGAGCCAGACGAAAAGGGACGGGACGCGCCGCGAGAAAAAACCGGCGCCGCGATGGCTGTCGGGTCGATCCATTGCGCAAATGATAGCCAGCCGATATACAGATGTAAAGAGCAATGCATCGGAGGTTCTCGATGGCGCCACGGTCCCGGTTCTTCGCCCTCTTTCTGCTCTCCACTGCGCTCATCATGTACGAGATCGCCGCCATGCGCATGTTCGCGGTGACGAGCTGGTCGAATTTCGGCTCCCTTGTGATCAGCACGGCGCTTCTGGGCTTCGGGCTGGCCGGCACCCTCCTCACATTCATCAGCAGGCAGATGGAAAAGACCGCTCCGGCGTGGCTCTATCGCTCCGCAACGCTCTTCATGCCTGCACTCGCGCTCGCGCACGTGCTCGGCCAGCGCGTACCGTTCAACCCGATCTTCATCGGCAGCGACCCGACGCAGATCCTCTGGATCGGGCTGTACTATGTCGTCTATGGCGTGCCGTTCTTTTTCGGCGCGTTCTTCATCGGCATCGCCTTCCTTGCCCACGAAGGGAAGGTCCACCGCCTGTATTTCTGGAATATGCTCGGCTCGAGCGTGGGCGGTTTCGCGGTGATCCCCCTGATGTACCTGCTTCCTCCTGCCAGCCTCGTGCTGCCGGTGCTCGTGCTGGCCTGCGGGGCGTCCCTCGTGGCGGCGCTGGTGCACGAGGAAGAGCCGCGACGATGGACGATACCCGCGGCCCAGCTCGTCGCCACCTCCGCGGCATTCATCCTGTCCATCGTGGTCGTTCTCGCGGCGGGCGAGACGCGGGTCTCCGACTACAAGCCCATCAGCTATATGAAGAAATACCCGGACGTCGTGGAGGTGCATCGCTCCTGGAGCCCCGTCGGCGAGCTGAACGTGTTTGCAAGCTCTTCGCTGCACTTTGCCCCCGGTCTCAGCGACAACGCCGTGCTCGCGCTGAAGACGATGCCCCGCCAGCCCTTCTGGGCGATGTACAACGATGGAAGCGGGCCCGTCGGCGTCATGGGCGCTCTCCGCGCCGATGAGGCCGGCTACGTGGATTGGCTTCCCATGGCAGCGCCCTACGTCCTCCTGGACCGGCCGCGCGTGCTCCTGGTGAATCTTGGCGGCGGCATCAGCGCGCAGGTGGCCCGCTACAAGGGGGCGTCGTCGATCACCATCGCGGAGCGCGACCCCGAGGTCGTACGCCTCCTGGGCAAGGACCCCGCCGTCGCGGCGTTCACGGGAGAGCTCCTGAAGGACCCCCTCATCCACCTCGTGCCGGGAGAGCCGCGCGCGCACAGCGCGGCGCACCCCGGCGCATACGACCTGGTCGAGATCAGCCTCGTGGATTCCGTCGGGCTCTCCGATCCGGGCGGCTATCCCGTGACGGAAAATTACACCTGGACCGTCGAGGCGCTCGCCGCCTACCTGGGAAGCCTCGCGCCCAACGGGATGCTCTCCATGACGGTGTGGGACCGGCTGGACCCGCCGCGCAACGTCGTGCGGCTCCTGGCGACTCTCGTGGAAGCGCTGCACGCGCGGGGCGTGGAGGATCCGGGGAAGAGGCTTTTCGTCTTCAATCTCTACCAGTCGACCGCAACGATACTCGTCAAGCACGGCGATTTCACGGACGGACAAATCTACGACCTGCGCAAGTTCTGCGCCGAGAGGTCCTTCGACACGATCTGGTATCCCGACGCGCCGCGGCGCCCCGTCGATTTCGACGCGGTGATGAACACCTATCTCGATCATTTCAGCGGCACCTCATCCGCGACGACGAACGCCTCCTTCACCACGAGCGACGTCTACTACCTGGCGCTGCAGAAGATGCTCGCCGGCCGGGCGGAGGACCTCTATCACGCCTATCCCTTCGACGTGCGCCCCATGCGGGACGACCGCCCGTACTACACGGGCTACCTCCGCCTGGACCGGCTGCCCATGTACCTCAACAAGGTGAGCGACGTGAGCGAGGAGTGGGGCGAGCTTCTCCTCCTGGGCATCCTCCTGCAGGCCATTTTCTTCGGGCTCGTGGTGGTTCTCCTGCCCGTGATCGGCCGGTGGCGCGATCTTTTCCGTCACCGACGCGGCGTGCCGGGCATCGTCACCTACTATGCCGCCCTGGGGCTGGCCTACATGATGGTGGAGATATTCCTCATGCAGCGCCTTGTATTCTTCCTCGGCGACCCGGTCTACTCCGCCGCGATCGTGCTGTCATCCCTCCTCGTGCTGTCGGCGCTGGGCAACCTCATCTCCCCTTTGATCTCGCAGAACCGCGCGCTCGTGGTGAGGATCGCCGTGTGCGTGATCGTGGCCTCCATCTGCTTCTACATCTTCGGGCTGCGCTTCGTCTTCGACCGCTTCCTTGCAAGCTCCATGTTCGTGCGCGTCCTCCTGTCGGTCGCGGTCATTGCGCCGTCGGCGTTTTTCATGGGCGTGCCCTTCCCCACCGGCCTGGATGCGCTCACCGTCAAACGGCCGCGGATGCTGCCGTGGGCGTGGGGCATGAACGGGGGTCTTGCGGTCGCGGGCACGGCGCTCGCCCAGGTGACGGCGATCGCGGGAGGCTTTCCCGTCGTGCTCACGATCGTCGCGGTCCTTTACATCGTCGTGGGCATTCTCTATCCAGTGAACGAGATCGTGGACGAGGCAGCAGAAACGCCGGGGACCTAGCGGCAGAATTCTTCGATCGTCGCCTCGATGATCTCGCAGCACGCCTGCACCGAGGCGAGCTCCACCCATTCATCGACCCCGTGCAGTCCCATGCCCCGGGGACCGATGACCACCGTGGGGATGCCGGCCGCTGACAGGAGCGCGGAATCCAGCCACCCGCTCATACCGGCGTATGCCGGCTCCGTGCCGGTCACACGTTGCACGCTTCCGGCAAGGGCCGCGACGATGGGCGCGTCTTTCGGCGCCTCCATTGGCTCGCGCGAAAAGATCGTTTTCAGGGTGGCTTTGAAATCCGGATCCCGCGCGCCAATCGATGCGAGCATCTCCCTGAGCTGCGCTTCAACGTTGTCGGTTGTTTCCCCCGGGATCGTGCGACGCTCAATGCCGACCTTGCACGACGCCGGGTAGCTGGAGAGCTCCTGGCCGCCCTGGATGAGCGAGGCGTGAATGGATCCGGGTCCGAGCGTCGCATGACCCGGGCCTGCTTTCAGGCGCGCGGCCATCGCGTCAATGCCAGCGAGCACCTTTCCCATCTTGGCGATTGCATCGACGCCGACGTCGGGCAGCGAACCGTGGGCCGCGATGCCGGCGGTCTCGATTTCGAGCCAGACAAAGCCTTTGTGCACCGTGACGATCTCCAGGTTGACGGCTCACCGACGATGGCGGCGTCCGCCTTCCATTTTCTGACCACGGCCTCTGTACCCGCGCTGGCATATTCCTCGTCAACGACGGCGGTGAGGATCACGTCACCCCGGAGGCCGCGCCCCGCCGCCCCGGCCGCTGCGGTCATGAAGGCCGCAAGCGCGGCCTTGGTGTCCATCGCTCCACGGCCGTGGAGCCGTCCCTCTCGTACGACGGGCCGGAAAGGTTCTGCCATGCCGGTCACCCCGACGGTGTCCATGTGCGCGTTCAGCATGAGTGATTTCCCGCCGCCCGTGCCGCGCGCGACCGCGACCACGTTGGGCCTGCCCGGCCCGCGCGGTCTCCTCCCGGCGGACGCCGAGGCCGCGCTCCCGGAGCCAGCCTGCCACGAAGTCTGCGATCGCCCCTTCCCCGCGAGCGCCCGGCACGAGGTCAGGATTCACCGAATCGATGGAAACCAGCTCTGAAAGGAGCGTCTCAAGCTCGGTCATGACCCTTTATACCGCGCTTTGCCGATGCCGTCGATGCCAAAAGAATGCACGGCCCGGCAGCTTCTGCGTGCCCCGGCCGCGCCGCGGTAGATCCCCTAGGCGCGGGCCTCCGCTGCCTCGACGGTCTGGGTGATGAGGGTCGCAATCGTCATGGGACCGACGCCACCGGGAACAGGCGTATAGGCCGCGCACCGGTCGATGACGGCGGAAAGCTCCACGTCGCCGACATTGCCCGGGTGGTAGCCGGCGTCGACGACCACGGCGCCATCGCGGATCCAGGCGCCCTTGATGAACGCGGGCTTCCCCACGGCACCGACCACGATGTCGGCGCTCCGTACGAGCTCGGGAAGACCGGCTGTCTTCGAATGGCAGATCGTCACCGTGGCGTTGGCGTTGAGAAGCATCAGGGAGATGGGCTTTCCGAGTATGGGGCTGCGGCCGACAACGACCGCGTGCCGACCCTCCAGCGGGATCCCGTAGTGCGCGAGCAGGCGCATGATGCCGGCGGGGGTGGCCGATCCGTATGCCGGCTCGCCCATGGCCATACGGCCGAAGCCGAGCATGGTGACGCCGTCCACGTCCTTTGCCAGGGCAATCCTCTCGAAGCAGGCGCGCTCGTCTATTTGCTTCGGCGCCGGATGCTGGAGGAGAATGCCCTGCACGTCGGCGTTCGCGTTCAGCTCATCGATTTTTGCAAGGAGCTCGGCAGTTGTGGTCGTCTCCGGCAAGACGACCTTCAGGGACTCCATGCCGACGCGCCGGCAGGCCGCGCCTTTCATCTTCACGTACGTCGCGGATGCCGGGTCGTCTCCGACGAGTATCGTCGCGAGTATGGGAGACCTGCCGCCGTTTCTGTCCTTGATCCTGCTCACGCGGACGCTGAGATCGGCCTCTATTGCCTGAGAGAGTGATTTCCCGTCGAGTATCATGCCGGACATGGTGTGCCCCCTTGTCGTTGCTGCAGGTTGTCTGTACGGGTGCATTGCTCCCGTCGGCAGGGCGGAGACACTGTAGCACGAAAAAAAACGGGAGTCAGCGCGCGGGAACGCGCTATCCTGGAAAAGCCGAGTGCAGCAGTCCCTTTCCCAGTCGTGCAAGGCTGCCCGCGCAGAGCACCCCGACGGCAAGCAGCACGGCATCGACGGCGCGCACCCAGGCCACGTACGGACCGATGGCGAGTGCAAGCGTCGCCGCGGCAAGGCTCAGGACGAAGAAGGCAGCGCCCAGGAGCTTCTTGCGGGTCAGGATGGGCGTGCGGGTGCGTCGAAACCTTACCCTGCCGTCCAGGAGCCCGGAAAGGAATGACGCGAGCACCGCCACGGGAAGCACGACGAGGAGCGGCGTGAGGATGCCGGCAACCTGGTCGGGATAAAGATCGGGAAGCACGAGCGCGACAAGCGCGAGCACGAACGCGGAAGCGCAAAAGGAAATTGAAAAGTGGAGGATGATGGGATGGATGTCGAGGCCGAGGACCAGCCGCCTCCGGTCGGAGACGGGATCCTTCCAGGACTCCATCATCTTCCGCGGCACGCCGCAGGCCGGGCAGACCTCGCCGACCTTTCCGGCCTCCACAACGTAACCGCACGACTTGCATCTCAAAAGCTCGGCCATATGCCCCCCCCTGCCGGCGCCGCGAGGCGGACAAACCCGCCCTGCGCCGGCGGTCCTACCCGCCCGATTTCTTCGTTGCTTCCTCCGCAAGGCTCGCCAGCGGCTTCAGCATCGACATGAACTCCATGGGGAAGATGAACTTGGTCGCCGCGCCGGTCCCCATCTGCTTCAGCGTCTCGAAGTACTGGAGCATCATGGTCTTGGAATCGACGCCCTTGGCGGTGCCGAATATCTTTTCCAGCGCCAGGGCGAAACCCTCCGCGCGCAGGATGGCGGCCTGCCGGTCGCCTTCCGCCTTGAGGATGGCGGACTGCTTTTCACCTTCCGCGACAAGGATGGCCGATGCCCGCTTTCCTTCGCTCTCGATCACCATGGCGCGCCGGTTCCTCTCCGCCGACATCTGGCGGTTCATGGCGTCCTGGATGTCTTTTGGGGGAACGATCTCCCGGATCTCGACGCTCGTCACCTTCACGCCCCAGCGCTCGGTCACCTCGTCGAGCTTCGTGCGCAGGAGACGGTTGATGTCCTCCCGCTTCGCCAGGACGTCGTCGAGCGGGATGTCGCCGATCACCGCGCGGAGCGTCGTGGTGGCGATGCCCTGGCTCGCGCCGGCGAAGTTGGCGACCTGGATCACCGAGAGGCTCGGATCCATGACGCGCCAATAGATGAGGAAGTCGATGTCGATGGGCGCGTTGTCCTTCGTGATGCAGGTCTGGCTGGGGATCTCGAGGAAGAGCTCGCGCAGATCCGTCCAGACCGGCTTGTCCACGATGGGAATGAGGAAGACCAGCCCGGGCCCCTTGGCGCCTATGGTGCGGCCGAGACGGAATACGACCAGGCGCTGGTACTCTCGCACGACCTTGATGGATGACGACAGGATGATGATCACGATGACAACGATGATCGCACCAAGAATCCACGAGCCAACCATCAGGCTCCTCCTTCCTGCGCCGAGCGGCGCACGAGCAGGCACAGCCCCTCGCGGCCGACGACATCGACCTTTTCACCGGGGGCCACGGAGCCCTGCACGACCCGCGCGCTCCACTGCTCCCCTCCCATGCGGACCTGACCCTCCGGCGCCAGGGCGGTGATGCTCACCGCGGAGCTGCCGACGAGCGATTCCCCTCCGAAGGCGATCTTGCGCGCCTGCGCGCTGATGCCCTTGCCAAGGACGAACGTGAAAAATCCCACGACCAGGATGGTCATCACGACGATCGCCGCCACCGACACGTGGACGACGGGCGCCGCCGGGAGACCGGCCAGGGGTGAGGGCGCCGGGGCCTGCCAGGGCGGAAACAGGAGGATCGAGCCCAGCACGAAGGCGACGACACCGCCCGCGGTGAGAAATCCGTGCGTCGGCGCCTTCAGGTCCACGATGAAGAGCACCACCGCCAGAACGATGAAGACCAGGCCGCCAATATTCGTCGGCAGGCTGCCGAAACCGATGAAGGCAAGAAGGAGCGCGAGCCCACCGGCAACCCCGGGCGCGATGGCGCCGGGAGAGGTGAGCTCGAAGATGACGCCGAATATGCCGATCACCATGAGGATATAGGCGATGTCGGGGTTCACGAGGAAGCCAAGGAGCCAGTCGATGAAGCTCGTCCGGAAGCGGCGCACCTCGGCGCCGGACGTGTGCAGGACGACGGGTCCGGTGGAAAGCTGCACGCTACGGCCGTCCACCGCGGCGAGCAGCCCACCCAGGTCTGGCGCCGCGAGGTCCGCGACGTGCTGGGAAACGGCATCCGCATCGGTCAGGGACATGCTGCGCCGCACGGCCTCGTCGGCCCAGGCGGAGGATCGGCCGCGCAGCGCGGCAAGCGACGCGAGCTCCGCAACCGAGTCGTTGAGCACCTTCTCTCCCATGACCCCCGTGATGTCCCCGCCGCCCGAGCCGACGGGATGGGCGGCGCCGATGTGGGTCCCCGGGGCCATCGCCGCCACGTGCGCTGCCATCGTGACAAAAACACCCGCTGAAGCCGCACGTGCGCCCTGCGGCCAGACGTAGACCGCGACGGGCACCGGTGAAGCGAGTATCTTCGCCACGATCTGGTCCATGGACGACCCCAATCCCCCCGGGGTGTTTAGCTCGATCACGGCGAGCCCCGCACCGTCGCGCCGCGCCCGGTCCAGTCCCCGCTCCACGTAACGCGCCGTGATGGGATTGATCTCGCCGTCGAGCGTGAGGACCGTGACGATTTTCCCCTGCGCGGCAACAGTCAAAGCGGCGAGCGTGAAGACCAGGGCGGTGAATGCCGACTTCATGGGAGGAGCCTTGCGACCAGTATAGCCGGAAAACTCCCCGGGAATCCAGCCGCGCCCCGGCGATGGAGGAACGGCTCGCTTCCTCCGATACAGAAAGTAAGCCCGCAAGGCCGAGGAGACGCGCATGGAAGAGAAGAGTCCCCAATCGATGCTGCAATGGATCAGCAGGACCTACGACCTGTCCCCCGCCGCCCTTGCGCGCATGTTTCAGAGAAACGCGCGCACCATCAGCGTCTGGATGAAGGAAGGCCGCATCCCCGAGAAGAAGGGAAACAGGATCAGGTCCGCCTTCTATTACCTGAACAACAGCCTAGACCCGCACGACCCGCGCCGGTCGGGGATCGACATGCTCTAGCCCTGCTTGCGGGGATGCAGCGCGAGGTATTCGTCGAGGTAGGTGTTCACCATCTGGAAGGAATCCTCGTCGTAGAGCTTCCCCACGAGACCCCCGAAGGTTTTCTGGAGCAGGGCCGCCCATTCCGCCTCGATCTGGGGCGGCACGGTGTTGATCTTCAGCCCATACTTCTGCATGACGCTGATGGCCTGGCTGTCCGCCTTCAAGAGATCCGGCTTCAGGGAGTCCGCGATCTGCTGCGCAGCCTCGATGAGCTTCGGCTGGAGGTCGGCGGGTATCTCGTTCCAGGTTTTCGTGCTCACAACCGCCGCTCCCCACAATGGCCCGAGCCGCAGCGTGCACATGTTCCCGGCGATGCCGAACCACTGGCTGGAGGCCGCCACGAGGGGGCTGGTGACCAAGGCATCCACCATGCCGCCCTGGAGGGAGGTCATCAAGTCGGTGGAGGCGATGGTCACCGTCTGGAAGCCGAGGTTCTGGTAGGCCTGGATCTCGTCGGGATTGCCGCTCCATACCCAGAGCTTCTGCTTGCGCAGGTCGTCCGGCGTCACGACGGGGTACCGGGTGAAGAAATACACCCATCCGCCGGGAGACCACATCACCGGCTTGAATCCCCGTTTCGTGAGCTCAGTGTCGAAGAAGGGCTTCATCTTGTCCAGGACGTAGAAAAGCTCATCGTCGCTGCGCAGGAGAAGGGGATAGGAGAGAGTCTTCACGCCGTTGAATATGCCCTGCAGCCCGCTCACGGTCATGAGCGATGCATTAAGGGCGCCGATGCGCATCTTGCGGACCATGTCCGGCTCATCCCCGGCCACGCCGCCTGAATAGATCTTCACCGTCACCGTGCCGCCCGAGATGCGCTCCCACTCCGCGGCCAGACGTTTCAATCCCAGCTCCCAGGGGGATCCGGCCGGCGCGAGGCTGCCAAGCTTGATCGTGAGACCCGGCGCCGCGACGGCAACCGACATTGCCACGATCGCCGCCAGGAGGAGCCATCCGCGTCTCATCCGCCGCCTCCGTTGTCAAGGAAGAAATCGTCAATGTGATCGAGCATCCACTGCGCCCGGCGCTGGTTGATGATGTTCACGAGCCGGTCGGGGATGTCCGCGTCCACGTTCACCGCGAGCGCCTTTCCCAGGAGATCCCGGTACTCGGCGGCATCCTGCTTCTTCACGCTCACACTCGACGCCAGAGCGATGTACGGTCCGGCACGGAGTCCCTTCGACAGGCTGACTGCCTTCTGGAAGTTGTCCCGTGCCTTCTGCTCGCTCCCCCCCAGGTCCGCCGGAGCCGAGCCGAAGAAGGAAATGAATATTTCGTGGACGGCCCCCGCACTGTAGGAGTCGTCCCAATCCTCCACCTGCTGAAGCAGCGCCACGGCGCGGGTCACCGTGACGATCTGCGCAAAGTCGAAGGGGTCCGCGCTGAACGCGGCAAGCCAGGCGGCACCTGCCCAGTACAGGTAGTCCATGTCGCTTTTGTTCACCATGCGGAGAGCAGTCGCCGGATCAGCCCCCTCGATGGCCGCGGCAAAACCGTGGTGGCGTATCTCGAGCCCGCGCAGGACATAGTCGCGCGCGCGAAGAAAGAGCTTCTTCGCTCTCTGGCGCATTGCCCTTTGCTCGTCCGCCTTTTCCACGGGAAGCTGGTCCGCGGGGGCCTGGACGAAGGCAAACGCGTAGCTCACGTACGCGCGGCCGGTGGCCAGGGCGAGCGGCGCATTCGTCGGGTCCGCGTCGAGGAGGGACTCATATATCTTCAGCGCAAAGGGAAGCGCATCGCCGACGAGCTCGGGGTCGTCGTCCCCGGTGAAAACGGTGCCCTGGCCGCTGCCGGCCAGGAAGCCCGCCACGGTTCGTACGGCGAACCTGTTCAAGGAGCAGGAAACGGCGAGAATCGTGAATACAGGGACAGTTGCCAGGAGAATGATCCTCGAGCGCGTTCTGCTTTCCATGTAAAGCTAATATACGGATTTCGGGATTGCCTGCACAGGCGCGCCGTACGTCCGTTCCAAAGCGGCCGCCCGAGCGGCGGGTTGACGCGCACCCGCGGCAGCCCTACATTCCAACCGGTCATGACAGGGCGCTACCGTTGCATCCTTATCGATCACGATGATACCGCCGTGGACAGCACCTCCGTCGTCCACTACCCCGCGCACGTGGAGGCCCTGCGTGTGCTGCGTCCCGGTCGAATCCCGCCCACCGTCGATCAATGGCTCCTCTGCAACTTCCACGGCATCATGGAGTACCTTGCCGGGGACCTCGCCTTCACGCGGGAGGAGCTTGCAGCCGAGTTCGAGATCTGGCGGAGCTTTACGACGACGCGGGTGCCGCCCTTTTTCCCCGGTTTTCTCGACCTGCTCGAGGAATACCGCGCGCGGGGCGGCATGGTGGCGGTGATCTCGCACTCCGAGGTGGAGGTGATCGAGCGACACTACCGCGTCGCGCGCACGCCCCCATTCCTGCCCGACCTCATATTCGGCTGGGAGCACGACGAGTCGCGGCGCAAGCCGTCCCCGTGGCCCGTCCGGGAGGCGCTGCGGAGGCTCGGCTGCACCCCCGGGGAAGCCCTGATCATCGATGACCTGAAGCCGGGCGTGCTCATGGCGCGGGCGACGGGGGTCGCAATCGCGGCGGCGGGATGGAGTCACAGGGTGGAGGAGATCGAGCGGTACATGCGGGCGGAGGCGGACATGTACTGCGCCTGCATCGGCGATCTGGCCGCGATACTTCTTTCGTCATAGCGCCGCCAAATGCCTCGGACTACCGCGGCCGCCTTGAGACACGCACGATTTCTCACTATACTAGGAAAGCGTTCCCGGGAGGGGTGAACGCTTGAGCATGAAGCGCGACACCCTGAAACTCTTCAGAACGATTGAGACTCTTTTCAGCATCAAGGACCTTGACTCGCTGCTGGAGAACGTGCTCACCGAAGCGCGGCAATTCGTCAACGCGGATGCGGGCACGATCTATCTCGCCGCCCGGGGTTTTCTCTATTTCAGCTTCGTGCAGAACGACACACTGTTTCGCGGTGAGACCAAGGACAAGTACATCTCCAGCGGTGCGTCGATCCCCATCGACAAGGCGTCCCTTGCCGGCTACGTGGCCAAGTCCGGTGAGACGATCCTCATCGACGACGTCTATCACATCCAAAGCGACGTCACCTTCTCCTTCAATCCTGCCTTCGACCAGAAGACGAGCTATCGCACCCGCTCCATCCTTTGCGTGCCCCTGAAGACGCGGGAGAACGAGGTCGTGGGCGTCCTGCAGCTCATCAACGCGAAGAACGAATCCGGCGAGGTCGTCGCGTTCTCCATGCAGGACAAGCTTTTCATCTCCCAGTTCGCGCAGAACGCGGCGGATGCCATCGAAAAGGCGCGCATGTCGCGCGAGATGGTGCTGCGCCTGGTGGAGCTCGCCGAGCTGCGCGACCCCTTCGAGACGAGCCAGCACGCCAAGCGCGTCGGGGCCTACGCGGTGGAGCTGTACGAGAAATGGGCCCAGCGCCGGAACGTCTCGGCGCGGGAGATACGAAAGGTGCGGGACGTGCTGCGCACGGCGGCGATCCTTCACGACGTCGGCAAGGTCGCCGTGAGCGACACGATACTGAAGAAGCCCAACGCGCTCTCCTACGACGAGAAACAGGCCATGCGCCTGCACACGATACACGGCGCCCGGCTTTTCAAGCGCACGACGTCCTTCTGGGACTACATGTCCGCGGAGGTGGCCCTCAATCACCACGAGAACTGGGACGGCTCGGGCTATCCCGGGCGCCTCGACAACCTCTACGCGGAGAAGATCTACATGGGCCCCGGCAAGCAGGGCACGGAGATACCGCTTTCCGCGCGCGTTGTTTCCATTGCGGACGTCTATGACGCGCTGGTCTCCGAGCGGGCCTACAAGCAGGGGTGGCGGCAGGAGCATGCCTTGCGCTATATCCGCTACCAGGCGGAAAAGAAATTCGATCCCGAGCTGGTCGCATTGTTCACCCAGATGGGCGACCTTCTGACCGCGATTGCAAAGAAGTACGCCTATTAGGGCGGGCGGTGACAAACGCACGGCGTGCCGGTGTTCAATTCCTGGATCTCGGAGGTGAAACATGTATTGCCAGAATTGCGGGAAGGAGCTTTCCAACCAGGCATCATTCTGCCCGAGCTGCGGGCATCCCGTGCGCACCGCGACCTTCGCGCCGGGCTTCCGGTCGGACAAGGCCGTGAGCCACTACAGCAGGCTGGCGGCGATGCTGCTCGCGCTCTTTCTCGGCGTTATCGGCGTGCATCGTTTCTACGTCGGCAAGATCGGTACCGGCGTTGCGATGATCTTCACCCTCGGCGGCTTCGGCATCTGGGCGCTCATCGACTTCATCATGATCGTGGTCGGCAGCTTCACCGATTCCGAGGGTAAATACGTGCTGGACTGGGGCATCTAGGGCGCCGACAGCTTCCGGCCGCCGCGACCCTTCACGCAGCGGCGCTTTCGGGCTACACTCTCCGCGTTGATGCCCGCCCAGGTTTCCGGCCTCTCCGGCGTTTTCCACCAGCTTCGCGATCATGCCCTCTACCTGCCCAACCCCGGTTTTGCAAACCCGTCGTGGGAGGAGGCAGGTCTGCGTGTCCTGATCGCCCGGCTGTCGCCCTTTGCCGACGTGCAGAGATCGACGCCGCACCTCTTTCTGTGCCGCGAGGCGCGTGCGGCGCTTCCCGATGCGTACATTGACATGTCCTTTCTTCCGCTCCGTCACGATGCGGCCTTGCTCGAAGGGGCGGGCCTGCCGCTCCTGCTGGGAACGCAGTCGCACCGGGCCGCTACCGACTTCGACGTCGTGCTCGTCTCCAATTCATGGCTGCTCGAACAGGCGAATCTCCCCTATCTCCTTTCGCACTCCGGCATCCCCGTCTGGTCCCGCGAAAGGGATGACGGCTGGCCGCCCTTCATCGTGGGCGGCTCCAACGCTTCCGCGGCGCACGCCCTTGTGAAGGAGGACGGCGACTGTATCGCGGATGCGATCTTCTTCGGCGAGGGCGAGGCCACGGTGGGGGAGATCCTTCATCTGTGGAAAAAGTTCGCACCGATGCCGAAGCGGCAGAGACTTACGCGAATAGCGTCGGAGGTGGACGGCCTGTGGCCTTCCGGCAGCCTCGACCTCCCGGTGCGAAAGGCGCAGGCTTCACCTGATGCGCCCCGCGCGGCGCTGCGGGGCGCACCCGTGCTCCCCGGCCCTGAGGCGTCCACGGCGCGCCTTTCCATCTCGCACGGCTGCCCGTGCCTCTGCTCTTTCTGCTTCGAGGGACACGACCGCGCGCCGTATCGCGAAATCAGCGCCGCCATTCTCCTGGAAGAGGCACGGGAGCTGAAGCGTGCAACCGGCGCGGACACCCTTGAAGTGGACAGTTTCAACTTCAACACCCACGTCGAGCTCGCGGCTCTGCTCGAGGGTTTTCACCTCCTTTTTCACCGGGTGAATCTCATGAGCCAGAGGGTCGACATCCTCGCGCGTCACCCCGGCCTGCTCGACCTGGAGATTGCCGCTGACAAGCGCAGCTTCACGCTCGGCATCGAGGGGATCAGCGGCCGCATGCGGCGTTTTCTCCACAAGAGCCTGGAGGACGCGGACATCCGCCGGGCACTGGAGGCGCTGCACGGAAAGGCCATCCGGGAAATCAAGCTTTTCTATCTCCTTTCAGGTCACGAGACGGGTGACGATTTCGAGGAGCTTGCGGGTTTCGTGCGGTGGCTGAAGGAGCTCCGCCAGCGTTCGCCGGCGCCCCCGCGCATGGTGTTTTCATTCGGCATGCTCGTCCGCATGCCCTTCACGCCCCTGCGCCACGATCCTCCCCTGCTGGACGCGCAGGCGTGGCGGGCGCCGATCGGCCGGGCAAAATCGATCTGCGAGACAAATGGCTTCGAGTTCCGCCGCGCCATGGACTGGCCCGAGTACTGTGCGACACAGGTGCTCGCCGCAAGCGGCCACGACGTGTACCCTCTTCTCCTGCAGATCGCACAGGCAGGCCCGGTCGACAGCGGGGGGCTCGGTCCGGGAGCCGCAGAAGCCGTGACGCATTGGGTGGAGAACAGTCACGAAACGGTTGCCGGAAATGCAGAGACGGAACACGCGTTCGGATTCCCTTTTCTCGAGGACGCGGAGACCCGCGCATTCCTGCGCCGCCAATACAAAAAGGCCGTTGCCGGCCTGGATGACGGCTATTGCTGGAGGGGCGCGCCGGGCAGCCGTGTCTGCGCCACCTGCACGGGCTGCACGCGCAATCCGCGCAAGCCCCGCGGCGCTGCGGCAACGGCGGAAGGAACGGCCGCGGCTCTCGCTGCCCTGGTTGGCCGCAAGCATCGGCTGAAGCCCCTCATTGCACGGGCCCGGCTGCCGCAGGAAGCTGCCGGCATGGGCGCGATCTGGGCAGGTGCGTGGCTGCTGCGGGAAATACTGAAACGGCATCCCGAGCAAATCGACAACGTCCTTGCCGTGCGCGAGGCATTCGTCGAGGACTCAGGCGTGCTGGGCCCGGATATTCCCTGGTTCGGGCAGACACTTGTCGCGATTACCGCGTGGGACACGGAGCCCTTGGCAGAAGTGATTGCAGATCCTGCCGGTCCGCTTGCTGCCGCAGAATCCCTGCACGATCGGGAGGCTGTGCGCCGCATCGGCGTGCGTCTGGAGCTTCCCACGGCGCTTTTGCCCGATCCCGCCGGGCGCCTGGCCGATTATCTGCGACAACATCACGCGCCGGTCACGCTCACGAGGTCAAACGGCGTGGAGACGCTCATCGTGCCGGAAAAATCCATGAAGAAGCAGATGCTGCGCGGGGGCACCTG
Organism: uncultured Spirochaetota bacterium; assembly: GCA_963781885.1. GTDB lineage: Bacteria > Spirochaetota > Spirochaetia > SZUA-6 > Fen-1364 > Fen-1364. Next base: position 36,461 of record CAWAHW010000001.1, read on the forward strand.
CCGACGCGCGGAGGAGGCATCTGTGTTTCAGCTCGTAATGGGCAGGAGGCCTTTTCTCGGAGACTTTCTTTCGACATTCGACGGAGCCACGCGCGGCGCGCGCGCCGAGATCACCGAGATCGGCTGATCCCCTTCAGGGCGTCACGCCGGCCCCTGCGGGCCAGCTTTCCTGGATGTTCTGCAGTATTTCCTCATAGGGATACGCGCCGGTGAGCTTCATCCGCGCCTCCCCTTTCCAGAAGAGCATGATCGTGGGGATGCCCTGGACCTCATAGATCTGCGCGACGTGAGGCCTCCGGTCGACATTCACCTTGACGGTGAGGATACGCCCCGCGTATTCGTGCGCCAGCCGCTCGATAGCAGGCGAGACGATCCGGCAGGGGCCGCACCACTCGGCCCAGAAGTCCGCCAGCACGGGCATCTCTGACACGCGGATGAGCTCGAGAAATGAACCGGGCAGCCCCGCCACGTGATGATCGCCCATTGCTGCTGCATCCATTCCGAGCTTGAAGATACTCACGGGATGGCTGCGATGCAAACCGCCCACCTCTTGCTCGCGCCGGCTCCTGCCGCTACATTATCGGCATGCCAGCAGCCGTTCACGTTCCCACCCGGCAGGAGGCAATGGAGCTTTTCCTGCAGCACAATTCGAGCGAAAGCCTGCGCGGCCATGCCCTCTCCGTGGAGGCGGTCATGCGCCACTATGCGCGGCTCTACGGCGAGGACGAGGAGAAGTGGGGGATCATCGGCCTCGTCCACGATATCGACTACGAGCATTTCCCCGAGCAGCACTGCCGCAAGAGCGTGGAAATCCTCACCGAGGCGGGATGGCCACCCGAGTACATCCACGCCGTGGTGAGCCACGGGTGGGGAATATGCTCCGAGGTGGAGCCGACCGAGAGGATGGAGAAGGTCCTCTATGCCGTTGACGAGCTCACGGGACTCGTGAAGGCATCCGCGCTCATGCGGCCGTCGCGGAGCGTCCTGGACATAGAAGCCTCATCCGTGAAGAAGAAGTGGAAAGATGCCCGGTTCGCCGCCGGCGTGAACAGGTCCGTCATCGAGAAGGGCGCGGCCATGATGGGCGTGGAGATCGGCGATCTCATCGCCCAGACGATCGCCGGGATGCGGAACGTGGCAGCGCAGATCGGCCTGGCGGGAGCGGCCGCACAATCCTGACGGCTGCGGCCTCGGGCGTTCAGACGGCCATCAGCGTCTCCATGGCTTCGGTCGACGTCTCGGGTGCAACGACGCGGATGAAGCGCGCGATGTCTTCGAGGTGGGAGCGGACCCGCGGCGCCCCGATGCCCGCCGGCGCATAGACCGTGAACAGGAGATCCCGCGTCTCGGCCATGACGGGCGAGCGCTTGTCCGGGCCATGGAGGACGCAGGAGATGATGCCCTGGCCGTCGGATAGTGCCATGTCCCCTTCCTTCAACGTTCGCTCCTCTCCATTCAAGGTCACGTAGCTCTCGCTACCGTCGGCCGCGAACGCGCGCAGGGGCGGGGATATCCGTGCTATGTCGTGACCGGCCGTCAGGAGCATGTTCGAAAGCTCCGCCATGAACATGGCCTGCACCAGCGCGCTCACCGACGGTATCGCACGTCCTTTCCAGATCACCGACTCGAGCTGCAACGCGACGTGGTAGGTCTTTTTGAAGCGTCGGTAGTAGGCCTCGTACGCCGCCATCACCGGCTCCGCCCGGAGCGCCTCCTTGCCGCCTGCCCCGAAGCGCGCGCGCAGGTCGGCTTCCACCTTCTCCCTCAGCCGGTCCAGACCTTCATGCCGCGCAGCGTTGCGCGCGCCGCGCATCGTGAGGATGCCGATGACCGCCCCGGGGTATGCCTTTCTCAGGCTCTCATCGATCTCCAGCACTTCGTCCTCCTTCACTCTTTCGGCCGATCAGGATTCCCGCGACAACCGCCGCGCAGCCCAGCAGGTGAATCGGGCGCAGAGGCTCGCCGAGCACGAGCGCGGAAAGAACGAGCGCGCTCAACGGGAGGGCGGCGGTGGCGACGCCGGTCCTGCTTGCCGGTATCCGCAGTGCACCATGCCCCCAGAGAATGTAGGCGATGACGGTCGCCACCGCGCCATAGTACACGAGCGACACCCACCCCACGATCTCGATCTGCCGCAGCCGGAAGCCGCGCAGATCCAGGAGCGCGAACGGCAGCATCATGAGCGCGCTCATTGCCACGAGGACCGTCGTGTTCGTGATGGAGCCGATGCGCCCACCGGATGACTTGCGGAAGATCGTCAGGAGGGATTCGCAGACGGTGGCGCCCAGCACGAGGAGATTGCCGACGAGATACCCGTGGGATCCGCGCGCGGGGTTGCCCCAGAGATTGATCAGGAGAAGCCCCGCGACCGCAAGCCCCACGCCGCCCGCACCGGCGATGCCGATGCGCTCCTTCAGCACCACTGCGGCGAGCACGGCCATGACCGCGGGCGCCGCGCTCGTGATGACTCCGGCATTCACCGCGGAAGTGAAGCGCAGGCCCGACAACGTGCAGACGCGGAAGAGCACGATGCCGAAAAGGGCCTGGAGAAACATGTAGAGAAGCTCGCGGTGCCCGAGGAGCAGTAGCTCCCGTCGGCGGACGATCTGCGCGGGAAGGATGGCGACAAGGGCGGCACAGAGGCTCAGCTCGACGGAGAGAAAGACCGGTATGCGTACCGACAGAAGCTTTCCCACGACGACGCTGCTGCCGGCAAGCGCCATTGCAAGAACGACCTCCAGGAGGCCCCGTCTTTCATCGCGCGAATCGGGGCGGACCGCTGCGGGCAGGGTGTCTGCGCTCATACTTTTCCCGTGTCAAATGTAGGGATGGAAAGTGGTTTACGAAAGGTCCACTTTCATGGATAATTCATAGGTCCACTTCCAGGAGGGCCCATTGCCATTCCTCGCCATCGACCGCGCGGCGACCGCCCCGCTCACGCGGCAGGTCTACGATCGGCTGCGGGGGCTCATCCTCGACGGGACGCTGCCGTCGGGATCGCGCCTGCTCTCCACGCGCCGGCTTGCCGCGGAGCTCCGCGTCTCGCGCAACATCGTCCTCGATGCCTTCGACCAGCTCCTCGCGGAGGGCTATGTCACGACGCGGACCGGCGCCGGCACCTTTGTCGCGACGGGCGCCACGTTCCATCCCGGGAACCCGCCGGATCTTTCGGCAATACGCCGCGTCGGATTCAGACCCTTTCACGCGGATCTCATCGATTTTCGCTCCGGCCTTCCCGATCTCAGGCTCTTTCCCGTGCGGACATGGCAGCGATTGAGCCGCGAGGTCTGGGGCAGCCTCACGCCGCTGGATCTCTCCTATGCACAGCCGGAAGGCAGGCCGGAGCTGCGGGAGGAGATCGCCCGCTATATCGCCGCCCATCGGGGGGTGCGCTGCCACCCCGAGCAGATCCTCATCACGGGCGGAACGACGCAGGCTGTCGGCATCGTGAGCAGGCTGCTCCTCCGCGGCAGCCGCGCCGCCTGCGTCCTGGAGGACCCCGTGACGGCGGACATCCAGCGCATCGTCACGGTTTCGGGGGGGCGCATCATTGCCGTGCGCGTCGACGGGCAGGGATTGGACGTGGAGGCGCTTCCCGCCCGGGCGCGGCCGGGGTTCATCTATGTCACCCCGTCGCACCAGTTCCCCCTGGGCGTGACCATGCCCATCCAACGGCGCGCGCGGCTGCTCGCCTGGGCCCGGGCACGCGGCGCCTATGTCGTGGAGGACGACTATGACAGCGAGTTCCGCTACGACTCGCCGCCCATCAGCTCGATACAGGGCCTGGACCCCCGGCAGGTCGTCTACATCGGCACCTTCAGCAAGACGCTCTGCCCTTCTCTTCGCATCGGCTATGTCGTCTTCCCTCCGGAGCTGGTGAACAGGGGCCGGGAAGCAAAGTGGTTCACCGACCTGCACAATTCATCCGTGGAGCAGATCGTCCTCGCGCATTTCATCCGGGAGGGTCATTTCGTGCGCCACCTCCACAGGATGAAGAAGGCCCACCATGCCCTGCGGCTGGCGCTGGAGACCGCGCTCCGAAAGCAATTCGGCGACGCGGTCGAGATCATCGGAAGCTCCGCGGGCCTCCACCTCTGCGCGCGTTTTCCCGGCGCGCGGTTCAACGCCGCCACCCTTGCAACGATCGAGAAGGAAGGCGTGAAGGTTTACCCCGTGGAGGAGCACGCAATCCGCAAAGGACGATGGGCGGACACGCTCGTGCTGGGCTACGGGATGCTCACACCCGGCCGCATCGGTGAGGGTATCGCGATCCTCCGGCGCTGCGTGAAGAAAGGCGGGTGACGATGCAACACTCCACCATCAGCGCCTGCGGCCGGATGTTTAATCTTTCGCGCTCGACGCTGCTCTACTACGATTCCATAGGGCTTCTCAGACCCTCGGACAGGACGCCGGCAGGCTATCGTCTGTATGGCGAGCAGGAATTGAAGCGTCTCGCGCAGATACGGCTTTTTCGCGACCTGGGAATTCCGCTGAAACGGATCGGGGCATACCTCGGAAAGCGGGGCGAAGGCGTCGCGCCCGTCCTCCTCCAAAGGCTCCTGGCGATCAATGCGGAGATCGATGGGCTGCGCGGCCAGCAGAAGGCGATCCTCGACCTGATCGAGCAGGATGGCGCGCTGAAAGGCGCAAAGCCTTTCCTCGGCAGGAAAAAGGAGCTGGGCAGGCAGGCGGGAATCACGCCGGCAAACTATCGCGGCATTCACCGGCTCTTCGAGAAGACGTCACCCGCCGAGCACCGGAGATTCCTCCGGCACCTCGGCTTCACGACGACGGAGATCCGGACATTCCTGAAGGAAAACGGAAAAAAGAGTTGACCCGTCTACGGCTTCACAGTCGAGACTGGGGACATGAAAACACCTAAATGGAAGGCTGGCGAGCGGAGCGAGCGGATCGGCAGGTTCTCTCTCGATGGAAAGCCCCGTGACATCTTCCCCCTCCTTTGTCCGGTCCGTGAGTACGAATGGCTGCCGGGCTGGTCGTGCACGATGGCGTATGCGGTCTCGGGCGCGGCGGAGAAGGACGCGATCTTTCACACCGTCGAGGCATTCGGGAAAAAGGCGGTGTGGACTCTCATCACGTTTCAGCCGGACGGCTTCGTCGAGTACCTCATCGTTTCCGGCCGGGATGCGGTGGTCCGGCTCAGCATCTCGCTGGTCGAGAATCCCGCCGGTGGCACCGATGTGACGTGGCGGATGCTCTTCACCACCACCTCGTTGCCGGGAAAAACGGTGGTGGCCCATGCATTCTCCGAAGAGCGTTTCCGCGCGATGATGGAGCGAAGACAGGCGGAGCTGGGACACTTCCTCACAACGGGGACGATGATCGGCACGTGAGAGGCCGAACCGCAATCATCGTGCCGGATTTTTGTATGGCCGGAGCGCCGCGGGCAATCCGGCCTTTATCGCCTCAAAACCTTGCAAGGTTTGCCTGCCGATGATGAGCACGGGAAGCTCTGACCGCGTTTCTCGCAGGCCGGCAAGCCGGTCATCCAGGGCATTCGCCACGCCCTCAAGACGAATGTCGTGCGACGCCATACGGAGGCCCACGGCGAAAGGACGGGCAAGAGCAGGAAGGTCGTTGTCGATGAAGGACCGGGCGCCCTCATTCGTGGGATCGAGATAGACATCTGCCGGAATCATGGGCGATGCCACCGTTGCCCCGGGTTGCGGCGCACCGCCGTCGTCATCGGCGAGAAAATCGTCCAGAAACCAGGAAAGCTTTTCGTCGAGGCGACCCTGACCGCGCAGAGCGACCGTCCACAGGGGAGCGCCGTTTTCGTCGAAGAAGATCAGGAGGGGCACCGAGCGGACCTGATACGCGGCGGAAATGCCGCTCGCGTCGTTCTCCAGGAGCGGGAGATGCACGGCGAGGCTCTTTTCAAATGGCGCAAGCGCGCTGAGCACCGCGGGGAGATTGCTCGGAACCTTAACGCCGATCACGGCGACCCTGCCCCCGCTTTTCTTTTCGAGAGCCGGGGCCAGCCTGTCGAGTGCCTTCAGCTCGTCGACGCAGTAGCCGCAGGTCGTCTGGAAGAATGCGAACACCGCGCGCTTCCCGTGCAGCTCCGAGTCGGGCCGGGAGAAGGAAAGAAAACGCGACACACCCGTGGACGTGTGGAACACTTCTCCGCCGAAGACAGGAAGCGCCTCCACGGAAGGGGACGTGCGCCTGATGTCCTCTTTGATGTCCTTTTTGACGGCGGCAATCTCATCGCGGAATTTCTTCCTGTCGGGCAGGAAAAGCCATCGCACGACCAAGCCCACGTCGCGCAGCGGATTCGGCCCTGACTCGTCGTAGTAGCGATACGCCTTGAACTCGAAAAGGCCCCGTCGGTCGTGTGATTTGCGAAATGCATCCTCGAGGCGCCCTGCATAGAGGGGGGATGGAAAATAATGCCATCCCGCGCGAAGGCCTTGTGCGATCTCCTTCCAGCCGGCAGATGGGATCGCACCCGGACCCGCAAGCCTCTTCAGCCCGAGGTAGAGACCGCGTGCCGACGAATCAAGGTCGTCCTGGTAGCCGCTCGCGGATTCCGCGTCGTTTCGGGCAATGCAGGCCTCTTGCAGGAGAGAAAAGATTCCCTGGATAGCCAATTGCGCGGCAAGAGCGGCCCTGCTTTCGAACGAGAGGTAGCTCACGATCGCGCCGTCCACGCTTCTGTCGTCGACGCCTTTGCGCAGCAAAGGAATATAGGCATCGATCAGGAGATTACATGCCTTGTCCTTGTTTTGTGGATCGGCTGTCAGGAAGGCCTGATAGGGCGGTTGAAGTCCTGGGGAAATGCCCGTTGTTGGCGCGCTTGCCCGCGCCTGAGCGCTCGTCAGCGAAAATGCCAGCGCGAAGAGCGCGACGGACAAAGAAAAGATCCGTCCGGGAAACCGGACGGATCTTCGGTTTGCAGGAATCTGTTTGTCCTACTTGTACGTGCCGCCCTCAGCGGCACAGTCCGACTGCATTGTGCTTGGGGTCACGGCAGAGCCCCAGTATTCGGTGACGTCGTAGGCTGTCGTACCGGCACCATAAGAAAAGCTGCATGAATGGCCGGTGAATCCCTGGGATGCACACGTGCCAAGCGTATAGCCGCCGAGTGTCACAATACTCTCGATAGTGCTGTTGTTCGTCGAGACTTCCTGGCAGTACCCGTTCACCGTGCCGCCGTACGCGTAGTAGTAGGTTTTGCTGAAGGAACATCCGCCGACCAACAGGACCACGGCCAGGACGACGAGCAGACCGATTAGGCGCTTCATTCTCCCTCCTCGAAAAGGATCAATTAGACTTCGGATAACGGCAGCCTACCATCGCAAGACGCGGCGGTCAAGCGCGCAACCGAGCGGCCTCGCTTTCCCGTGCGCGCATGAACCGCTCCGCCTCGTCCCGCGACGGGATGCCCTGCTGCCCGCCGGGCCGCGTCGCCTTGCATGCCGCCACCGCGGAGGCGAAGCGGACGCGCGGCGCGACGGACATTCCCCGCACGAGGCCCGCGGCGTAGACGCCGTGAAAGACATCGCCGCAGCCGTTGGTATCGACCTCGGTGACGGCAAAGGACGGCTGGTGGTAGACCGTCCCCGGCTCCTCGGCGCTCACGTACCAGGACCCCTCGCCGCTCTTCGTGACGACGACCGCCGCACGGTCATTCCGCCAGAGCGCCCGCGCGATGCCGGGCCCGTCGGCGATCCCCGTGATCCGGCGGGCGAAATCGAAGGGTAGGATGAGGTGATCGGAGAGCGACAAGAGATCGGCAAAAAGAGGCCCCGGATCGCGCTCGAGATCGGCCACGACGGGCACGCCGGCCGCGCGCGCGATGCGTGCCGCGCGCACCATCCCCTCCAGTCCCACGTGATCGACCAGCAAGACGCGCGCGGCGGCGATGACTGTCGAAGCCGGCAGCCGGGGGTCCGCACCCACGACATGGTCCGCTTCAAAGAGAATGGTGCGAGTCGTTGCGCGCGTGTCCACGAGTATCGTCGAATGGAAAGGACGCGTGCCCTCGGCGTGCACGAGGTGCTCGACGGACACCCCTTCAGTGGCGAAGTTCGAGATGATCAGGCGCGACAGCTCGTCAGTACCGAGGCTGCCCGCGTACGCGCACGTGCAGCCCATGCGGCGCGCGGCCACCAGGGCGGTTCCCGCGATGCCCCCCGCGTGTCTTTCGCGCCTCTGGACCGGCATCTTGGTGTCCGGATCTGGATACTCATCGAGGTAGAGGATGTCGTCCACCGCCACGGCGCCAAGACCGAGCACATCGAGGGAGGCCATGGCCCGGTAGTGTGGGAGGAATGCACCGCGGGGTCAAGGACGGGGCGTGGTGCCGTTACTTGCGCGAGAGGGCGGATCCGGCAAGCGCGCCATCCTGATCGAGCGGCGCGGGGCTCAACTTGTAGGGGAAGCGGCTGGTGAGCAGGGAATCGATCGCCAGGTACGAGGCACCGAGGAGACCGGCGTCTTCGCCAAGGGCCGACACGGCGATCGTGGGCGCCTTGTACGGCACGATGCGCTCCACGTTCTTTCGCAGCGGCTCGATGAAGAGCTCCTGCAGGCCGGGCAATCGGCAGAGGTCCCCGCCGAGCACGAGGATCTGGGGATTCAAGATCAGGATAAGGTTGATGATGGCAATCGACAGGGACTCGACGGTTTGGTCGATGATCTGCCGCGCGGTCGCGTCATTCCGGAGCGCCGCGTCGCAGACGTGGGCAGCCGTGATCTGCTCGATGTCCCCGCCGGCCAGCTCGACAATGAGCGTCGCACCATCCCGGCGCGCAGCCTCGATTGCTTTGTGCCGGATCCCTTCGATGGAGGCGAGGCTTTCGAGGTATCCTTTGTTCCGCGCCTGGTAGCTCAGCCCTTCGGCGCCCAGCAGGGTGAAGCCCAGCTCGCCGGAGGCTCCATTCCCGCCGCGGTAAACGTGGCCGTCGACGATGATGCCGGCACCGATGCCATTGCTCACTTCCACGAAGACGACGTCGCTGTAGTTCTGCGCCACGCCGAAGTTCACCTCGGCGAGCGCCGACAGCTTCACGATATTCTCCACATAGACGGGGACGTGGTAGCGCTTCTCCAGCGTCTCCGAGAGGTTGACGCCTTCCAGGCTGTCGTACAGCGGTGTCGAGATGCGCGGATAGAGCGCGCTGCTGGTCGCGGCGGGAATGCCCACGCACACCGCCTTGAGTCTGCCCGCCTTCCGTCGCGGGCGCGCGCTCCCGTCATCGTGGAGGCTGAGGATACGGTCGATCTCTGCAATGAGCTCCGGCTCTACTTTCGTGAGCTCGGAGAACTTGAAACCGCTGTACTTGTTGATGATACGTCCCCGGAAATCGGAGATCGCGATCTTCGTGCGCTCCTTGATCAGGTCGATGCCGATGACAATTCCCTTCTGGGTATTCACGGCAAGCTGGGAGGCCTTCTTTCCCCTGCCGGTGGTGATCTTGTCCGTCTCCACGACGAATCCGTCGCTGATGAGGTGCTCGATCACCCGAGAGACGGCGGGGGCGCTGATGCCGAGGTCCTTGGCGATCTTTGCGCGATAGACGAGGTCATTGGCGCAGAGGTAGTGGAAAATGATCGATTGATTTATCTCATTCTGAATATTCGCGTTGATGGTCGTGGATACCCGCAGACCCTTCATCATACTTCTTACCTTATGGTAACGTAATGTAACTTGAGAATCAAGTGCGGCCGCGCCCCGCGGCGGCCTATTGCGTCATGATGTCGCCCGCCGTTGCCAGGAGATGCTCGCCGGTGACGTGGTCCGACAGATGGCTGGCGAAAAACAGCGCGACGCGCGCAATATCCTCAGGCTGCGCGATCCTTTTCAGCGCAGTCGCCTCGGCGTATTCGTGCTCCTTCTCTGCGGTGGTGAGGAAGGTGCCCTTGAGCATGGGCGTGAGGATCGCACCAGGACAGATGGCATTACAATAGATGCCGTACCTGCCCATGTCCTTGGCGATGACGCGCGTGAGCCCGATGAGGGCCGCTTTCGAGGAGCCATAGGCGGTTTCATCGGGAAAGGCCGCGACACCCGAATCGGAGGCGATATTGACGATCTTGCATCCCCCCTTGGCGACCATGCAGCGGCACACCTCCTGCATGAGGAAGAAGGGGCCCTTCACGTTCACATCGTGGTGCAGGTCCCAGATCTCCTCCGTCATCTCGAAAAGCGGCGTCGGCCTGCACACACCGGCACAGTTCACAAGGATATCGATGCGGCCGAGCTCTGCATCTACCGATCGCACGAGGGTCGCGATCTCCGTGCAATTCCTGACATCGAGCCTGCGAAACAGGGTCTTTCGTCCCGTGCTCTGCGCGATCGCCGCGGCCGCCGCCCCGCCGGCGGAGGCCTTCATGTCGCAGAGGACCACCACCGCACCCTCGCGCGAGAAAAGATCGGCGATGCCCTCTCCCAAGCCCTGGGCGGCGCCTGTCACGAGCGCGATCTTGTTTTCAAGCAACATCCAGGTCTCCTCCACGCGGCAGGCGCTTAATCGGCCGCGTACGCGAGCTGCTTTCCTTCCGTGCTGGATCTGCGGATGAGGTCGAGTATCTTCACCGTCTTCGCGGCCTCATACATGGTGGCGTAGGGCCGGGGCTCGCCGCGCAGAAACGCGACGAGGTCGTGATAAAAGCCGCCCTCAAGACCGGACTCCGCCACGCCGGCCATGCGGATCTTCTGGGTCTCTTTCCTGCCGTCGAGACTTACGAAGCAGACCTCCGCTTCATCCCACACCGGGTCGCTCTTTCCCTTGACCTCCAGCGTGCCCCGGGAGCCGATGATGTACCATCGTGGGGCGCTGATGCGCGCGTTGTTGCCGACCTCCATCTGGCAGATGGTCTGGCCGCCAAAACGCAGGTCCGCGAAGAAGTAGTCGTCCACTTCCTTGCTCCAGACGCCGCTCTGCAGGATGCCATACACGGAAACAGGATCACGGCCCATGAGGACAAGGAGCTGGTCCACGAGGTGCGGTCCCCAGTCCAGGAGGATGCCGCCGCCGTATTTCGCCTTGATGCGCCAGGGGTTTGCCATGCCTTCGATGCCCCAGGCGGGCCACCCCTCGTCGCACAGCATGACCTTCGATTGGATCAGGAGAATGTCGCCGAGCTTCCCCGACGCGATGAGGTCCTGGACCAGCAGGAAATCCCTGTCCCAGCGGCTGGAATGGTGCACGAGCAGCTTCCCGCCGTTCTTCTCCGCTGCCGCGATCATCCGCCGGGTGCTCTCGTAGCTCATGCTCATCGGCTTTTCGACGATGACATTCTTCTTCTTTTCAAGAGCCTTGATGGTAAGCGATTCATGCATTTCGTTCGTCGTCGTGATGACGACCCACTCCACGCCATCGGCATCGAGCAGCTTGTCCACGTCCGTGAAAGAGGCGGCGTGGTACTTCTCTTTCATCTCCGCGAGGCGTGCCTCATTCTTGTCGCAGACGGCAACGAGGGCGAGCTCCTTGTTCTTCGCGATCCAGCCGGCGTGAAAGCCGCCCATTTTCCCGATGCCGACGATCCCCATACCCACCATGCGGCAAGCCTCCTTTGATGGAACGACGGCCCACCTACACGGTGTCGCCTTCATCCCCGATCAGCGCGATCACGGTATTCACCGGTACCTCGTCGCCGGGCTGCGCGAGCAGCTTCTTCACGTACCCGGCCGCGAATGATTCCACTGTCTGGGTTGTCTTGTCGGTTTCCACTTCCACCAACGGCTCACCGACCGCCACCGGGTCCCCGACCTTTTTCAGCCATTGCACGATGGTGCCCGTTTCCATGGTGAGGCCGATCTTCGCGAGCTTTACTTCCACGATCATGACGGGGTCCTCCGCATTCAGCCCTGCTCCACAGTGGCGCGCAGGCTCTTTTCGATGTCCGCTTCGCTGGGCAGGACCTCGTTTTCCAGCACCGCGAGGGTTCCCAGCGGTGCCCATTTCGCCCCGACGCGCGCCACAGGTGCCTTCAGGTCCCGGAAGCCCTCCTCCGCGATGACCGCGGCGACCTCCCCGCCGAAGCCGCCGCTCTTGGGCGCTTCATGGAGGATCACGACCCTGCCGGTCTTCTTCACCGATTCCAGTACGGTGGCCTTGTCCAGCGGGACGAGTGAACGCAGGTCCACGACCTCGACGGAGACGCCGTCCTTCTCCAGCGCGCGCGCAACCTTCAGGGCCCGGTGGAGCATGTACGAGTAGGTGATCAACGTGACGTCGCTGCCGCCCTTCTTCACTTCGGCCTTGCCCAACGGGATGCTGTACTCCTCCGCAGGGACATCGCCTTTCATCGCGTAGAGCGCCTTGTGGGTGAAAAAAACGACGGGGTTCTGATCCGCGAGTGCGGCCTTCATCATGCCCTTGGCGTCGGAGGGGGTGGCGGGGGCGACAACCTTCAGCCCGGGGGTGTTGCCGAACCAGACCTCGAGGCTCTGGGAATGCTGCGGCCCCGCCTGGATGAAGCCGCCGAGCGCCGTCATGATCACGATGGGGACTTTTGCCTGTCCGCCGAACATGTAGGAGAACTTGGCCGCCTGGTTCACCACCTGGTCCATGCACATCGCCATGAAGTCGGAGAAGGGAATGTCCGCGATGGCGCGGCATCCCGTGATGGCGGCACCGATGGCGCACCCGATGATCGCCTGCTCGGAGATGGGCGCATCCCGCACCCTGTCCGCGCCGAACATGCGGAACATGTCATGGCTGAGCTGAAACTCCCCGCCGTACTTGCCGACGTCGTAGCCGATGAGAAAGAGCTTGTCGTCCTTCGTCATCTCCTCGATCATCGCCTGGTTTATTGCGTCCCGATACATCATCGTTGCCATTCGCTTCTCCTACTCGGCGTAGACGTACTGCAGCGCATCCTCGGGTCCCACCCGGGGGCTTCCGCGCGCGAACTCAACCGCGTCGTCCACGCACGTCTGGGTCTTCTCCCGCAGCTTCCTGACGTCCTCCTCCCGCAGGATCGACGCATCGATCATGCGCTTCTCGAAATTGGCCAGGGCATCCCGGCGCTGCTGCTCCTCGATCTCTTCCTTTGACCGCACGTCCTTGTCGCCCTCCCAGTGGGGATGCTGCCGGGTCGTCATGCAGTTGAGGAGCGTCGGGCCCTTGCCGCTGCGCGCCCGTTCCACGGCCGTCTTCGCCGCTTCATAGACCTCGGTCACGTCGTTGCCGTCGAGGTCGAAGCCGGGGATGCCGTAGCCAACGGCGCGGTCGCCAAGGTGCGTGAGCGCCTTGCACACGTCGGCCGTGTTCACGCCGCAGGCGACCATGTTGTTCTCACAGACGAATACGACGGGAAGGTCCCACGAGGCTGCCATGTTGATGGCTTCGTGGAATGTGCCCTGGTTGGAGGCGCCGTCGCCGAAGAAGGAAGCGACCACCTGGCGGGTCTTCCGCAGCCGGATGGAATATGCGGCGCCGACCGCGATGGGATTTCCGTCGCCCACGATGCCATTTGCCCCCAGCACGCCGATGCTGAAATCGGCCACGTGCAGCGATCCGCTGCGGCCCTTGCAGGAGCCGGTCTTCCGGCCGAAAAGCTCGGCCATCATCTCCTTCAGGTCGCCGCCTTTGGCGATCATGTGGCCGTGACCGCGATGGGTGCTCGTGACGTAGTCGTCCTTGTTCAGGTTCAGGCACACGCCGGTGGGCACGGCTTCCTGCCCGATGGACAGGTGCGTGAAGCCTTCCTGCTCCCCTGCCCGGAAAACCTTCGACTGCGTCGATTCAAAAAGCCTTATGCGGAGCATCCCCTCGTACATCTTCAGGACGAGGTCCCGGTCGTACTCTTTCAGCGATCTCACGAAATCCCCCTTCTGCGATGCCCTTTCAGGGCATTGCCTTCCGCCAGTACTCGACGGACGCCCTCAGGTCGTCCAGAACCTGGTCTTCGCGCGCTTCGAATGCCGAGATGATTTCAAGCTCAAGGTATGCCTGCTGGATGCCCGCCGCGGCGATGGCATCGAGGACCTTCTTCGGCTGGATGATGCCGATCTTGTTGAACTCCGCGGTGAACGGCCAGTGCCGGTCGCCTTTGCCGTCCGTCTGCTGGAGATGGATGATGGGGCAGCGCGCGCCGATCCTTCTGATCCACGCGTAGGGATCCAGGTCTTCGCCACTTGCCTCGAAATTGCAGGCGTGACCGACGTCGACGAGGTACCGGATGGGAAGCGGCGCCCCGTCGTTTACGAAATCGTACATCCTCTCGGCGTCCGCGATCGTCGCGGGCCACTCCCGGCGTACGGGGTTTGCCTCCCAGATGAGGTAGGAGAGCCCGCTTCTGCTTCCCGATCTGCCCGATGGCATGCAGGGAATCGCGCAGACAGGAGAGGATATAGTCTCGCCGTTGCGCGTTGCCGTAGTCCTTCATGGAAAGCGCGCCAAGGGGCCCGCCCACACCGTCCGCGCCCAGGTCGCCGGCCATGACCGCGGCATTCTGGAACCAGTCCTGTGCGCTGGCGCGCATGCCCTGGTCAGGGCCCAGCAACAGGCTCATGTGATAACCGACGCCGCCGGTGAGGAGACTCTGAATGCGCACGCCCTGCTGGGCCGCGGCCTCCTTGATCCTCTGCGTCTGGATGCCGCGGACAGGCTCGATGGTGTGGGGGTCGAGCAGGTCGAGATCGAATTGCGCCACGGTGAGCCCCAGATCATGCCGGACGATCCGCAGCCATTCTTCAGGCTCGGGCCAGCGCTTCACGGCAAAATAATTGTTGATGCCCAGGACGAGCTTCGCCATTTCAGGCCTCCTTTATGAGTGCGTCCCGCTCCGCGCGATACGGCCCGTCATGCGTACGGAGGGCTCAGGATGGCGAGGAACTCCAGGTCCACCGTGCCCGTGTTCATCACGGAGTGGTATTCGTTGGAGTCGGCGCAGACGATCGTCCCCGGGGCGACGTCGAACGTCTGGCCGCCGACCTTGGCCTTGCCCGCGCCTTTCAGGAAGTAGTAGACCTCGATGGATTCATGCCGGTCGTCGGCAATCTCGCCCGTCGGGGCCATGCGGCAGTGATGGAAACTGATCTTGTCGGTGTCCTTGCTCGTCAGGATATCCCGGACGAAAAGGAGCTTGAAGGCTTCCGCCTTACTCTCTGCCACATCCTTCAGGAAAATCCGCTTGTTCATGCGCCTCTCCTTTGCGTAGCGGCGGAGGCCGGCCTCCGCGCCCGGAACAGATCATATCCGGTCATGCGCGGCCTAGTGCATGCTCGCCGCGCAGGTTCCGACGGCCGGCCGATAGAAGTTGAACTGGACATTCGGGTGCGCCGCCAGAAGCGACATGGGGACGGCGGTATCAGCGATGCCCTTGGATATCATGAGCGTCGTCAGGCGCATGCCAAAGGGGTTGTCATGCACGCCGGCATGCCAGATGGAAACCTTCTCCGCCTTCCACGTCTCCCGCGGCCCGACGGTGATGGCCTTGGTAGGGATGCCCGATACCTGGCCGCCGCCGGATGTCCGCGCGTTCTGGATCACGGTCATGGGGTGAAGATTGACGACGCGCGCGGAAAGCTTGCGGTAGTCCTCGGGGCATGGAGGCTCATCGGCCCAGGCCCCTTCGCGCTGCGGGGGGTCGTTGAAGGCCCAGTGCTTCACCTCCCCCTGTCCGCCCTGCATGACGAGGCATCGAACCTGGTCGTAGGAGCGGGTGTACGCGTCCATGTTGTCGGCTTTCAGGAAGTGCAGATGGGAGTCGGGCATCCGCAGCTTCTCATCGATGCGCCGGAAGCAGAGATCGAGGTCCGCGCGCGCAAAGCTGAGCGGATGGGTGACGGGGAGCTCCCGACCGTCGACGTACCATTCGTCCATGGCCCAGAAGTGAGCGTTGCGGACGCTGATGCCAAGGTCGTTGACGATGCGGGCTACCAGTGGAAGCTGTTCGGTGGGCCCGATCGGCCCACAAATCCCCGTCGGCTGGGAGTCGGTCGCCTGTCTCCAGGCTTGCACGTACTCCAGCGCCTCGGAAAGATAGAAAGATTCCAGCGTGTCGTAGAACTGCACGGCAAAGCCGGGGCGCTGGAGCGCCGCAAGATCTTCCGCGTTCAGCCGCGCAGCGTCGTCCAAGATTTCCCTGTCCAGCGTCGTATAATCCCACCAACCCTTGGCGACCTTGCTCTGCTCCCGCATGCGATCCTCTCTTTTAACGTACTGTTAGTAAATCACGTCGCCCTTGTCCTGTCAAGGCATCCTGGCCATGCCCGTCTGCGGCAGCTACCTCGACAGGATGGACGGCATCATCACGGTTTTTCCTTCTGCATCGAATCCCGTGAGCGGCCACGCCCCTGCCTGCGTAAGGATCTCCGATGAGCCCTTGCGCGAAAGGCAGGTATCTTCGGTGTTCACACCGGTGATCGTGACGAACCAGTTGAATGCCTGGCCCTCCGTCACGGCCGCTTCCGGGTCAAGGCTCAACGTCGAGTCATTCGGGATGTAGCCGGTGATTCCGCCCGGGAAATGCTCGTGCCATTCGTTTTCAAAACCCAGCTCCCGGTAGAGACGCTTCTGCGTCGTGAAAATGTCGGCAAAGCGCGTCCCCGGCACGGAGCGCGCAATGCACGTGGCCGCGATGGTGCTTGCCGCCGCGAATCTGCTCTCCAAATCGCGGTCGATTCTGTCGCCAAAACGCATCATGCGCGTGAGGGGGACATGAAGCCCGTGCTTCCGCGGGCAGACGACGAGCACCACGGTCTCCCGGATCTTTTTCTGCGACGGAACCGGATGCCGGTAGCGGGGGATGCGCTCATCGCTTCCGACAAGGACAACGGTGGAGACGAATCCCTTGAGGGCGAACGCGGAAACGAGCATGTTCTCAACTTCCGTTTCCGCCATCCCCGGGGCGATCCGGTCCGCGACGGAACGCAGGATCGACTCTGACTCGGCGGCGATAACTCTGTAACGCGCCGTTTCCGCTTCCGTGAGCGGATAGATGAGCCGGCAGAAGTCGCGGGGACGCCGCACGGCCCCGGGAAGCGCGATGTCAGAAAGGAAGCGTCCGATTCCCGTCTGGTCGCGGACGATCTGCTCCCGCGATTTTCCGTCCCACCGGGTCGTCACCAGATCGAATCCGAGCCCCGCCATCTCCTCGTCCTGGTTTCGCTCACCGTCCATGACGTACGCCACCAGAGTCTTCCTGGCGAGATCGATGACGGCGATGGCATCGGACTCCGCGGAGGTGATGAGCACGCTGCTGCGCCCGCCGCAGGAAAGCCAGGAAAAGTTCGCCTGCGTGCCGATGACCACGGCATCCATGCCGCTCTCATCGAGATACGCGTGAATGCGCCGTTCCTTTTCCCTGAACTCATCCGTCCGAGCGCTCATCCCTCTCTCCCATCCCGCCCGGGCGTCGTCAGCCGTCCGCGCAGGGCGGAGGTGACGACGTCTGGCTTCACGCGGTTGCCCGCCTATTGCTTGACCTTCTTTTCCGCTGCCGAGTAGTACTTGATGACCTCATCAACGTTGTCCTTGGTCACAAGGACAAGACCCGAGTCGATCGAGCGCGGCATCCAGTTGTTCGTCCAAGGATCCAGGCCGCCGGCCGGATCGCGTCGTTGTGCCACATGTAGAGCAGGGAAAGCGCCATGTACTCCATGACGTCGTACTTTTCGATCGTGATGAGCTGCACTTTCCCGTTCTTGATGTTGTTGTAGAAGTCGAGACCGGCTTCATTGACCGTCACGATCAGCTTTCCTGCTTTGCCCGCCTCATCAAGCGCGGAGACGATGCCGGGGGGAGACTCGGAGTCGAGGCCGAAGATTCCCGTGAGGTCCCTGTTCGCGCTCAGGATCGCCGCGGTCTTCTGCGCGGCGGTGGCGGCGTTGGACTCATTGTCTTCCTCCGCGACCACTTGGATGCCGGTGCCCTTCAGGGTATCCTTGATGCCCTGCCGCGCCTCCTGCATGTTCTCCTGCTGGATCGGGGAAAGGATGGCGACTTTTCCCGTCGCAAGGCCGCGCGCCTTGTGCTGGGCGACCTGGAACTGCGCCATCGTCACACCGAGGTTGTACCAGTTGGTGCCGACATAGCAGAGACGTTTCGAATTCGGCAAGTCACCGTCGGTGACGACGACGGGGACCTTCATGGCGATCAGCTTGTTCACCGGCTCCTGGAGCGACTGGTCCCAGCCGCCGACCACGATGACGCCGGCGGGCTTGCGCGCGCCTTCGGTTTCCACCGTCGCGATGTACGCGGCGAGATCGTCCGTCGTCGGACCCGCCTTCCGCACGATGACATTGAAGTCACGCTGGAATGCGTCCAGCGCCGGGTAGACCCTTTCGACGAAGAGCGGCAGGCTGGAGAAGTTCGAGATCCACACGTACTCCTGCTTCGCCCGATCGGGTCCGCCGATGACCACCTTGTCCGCCGGCGCGGCTCCCGCCACCCCCGCGGCAAGAAGCATGGACAGGATCGCCCATACTGCGGCTCGTTTCCCATTCCTCATTGGTTGCCTCCTTGACGTTGTCGTTCTGGACTGGACACCGCGACTTCCTTCGCGGGTAAGATCTGTGTTCCCTCCTTTCCCGTCTATTTCTGCTTGCGCCCGAACTGGTCGATGCCGACGGCCACGAGCAGCACGATCCCGACCACGATGCCCTGGTAGAAAACCGGCACGCGCGAGATGATCAGGGCGTTCTGGATGAGCGACACGAACAGGACCCCCAGGAAGGCGCCGGCCACCGTGCCCACCCCGCCGGCGAGACTCGCCCCGCCGAGGATGGCTGCCGTGATGGCGCGCAATTCGATGCCGTTGCCCGCCAGCACCACGGCGTTGCTCAAGCGCGAGGCGAGCACCGTGCCCGCGATCCCCGCGAAAAACCCCATGATCCCGAAGCCGATCAGGATGAAGAATGGCACCTTGATCCCGGAGAGCGTTGCCGCCTTGGGATTGCTGCCGACGAAATAGAACTGTCGGAAAAATCGCGTTCGCGCGAGCAGGAACCAGCTCACGAGCACGACGATCACCATCCACCAGAAGGGGGACTGCAGGCCGAGGAAAACCGTCTGGCCCAGGGGCCGGAAGCTGTCGGGGAGATTCGCGACGCCCGACGGCGAGATGATCTGCGTCACCCCCCGCAGAATGCCCGACATCGCCAGCGTCGTGATCAGGGCGTTGATGCGCAGCTTTGTGATGATCAGGCCGTTCAGGAGACCGATCACCAGGCCGGTGCCCAGCCCGCCGAGCACGGCGACGAGCACGGGAGCGCCCGCCTGCTTCACGAGAATCCCCGCGACAATGCCTGACAGGGCGAGGGTGGACCCCGTGGACAGGTCGAAGACGCCGCAGATAAGCAGGATGAGCATGCCCGTCGTGATGATGCCCGCCTGCGCCGTGTCCAGGAGAATGGCGGCGAAATTGTCCCAGTGCGGGAACGCGTCCGGAAACACGACGATCATGACGACCGACAGGAGCACGGTCATGACGACGAGGAGAAGGACCCTGTCGTACAGGATGCGGCGGAAAAGCGCAGAGAGCGGGGGCGCCCGCCGCGGCCCCCCCGCCGCGATGACGCCGCTCGCGTCCCCTGTCGCTTTCCCTGTCTTCGCCATGTTCACACTGTCCTCCCTGCGGGTGGTACGGCCTTTTTCGGCGTCGCCAACTGGAGAATGGTCACCTCGTCCGCGTCCTGCGCGCTCATCTCGCCGACGGTGCGCCCCTCCGCCATCACGACAATGCGATGCGCGAGCGCGAGCACCTCGGGCAGGTCAGACGAAACGACAAGAAGAGCGGTGCCGGTTTTCACCAGCCCGCGCAGGATTTCATACAATTCAGCCTTCGCGCCGACATCCACGCCGCGCGTCGGCTCGTCGACGATCAGGAGCTTCGGCTTCCGCGAAAGCCACTTGCCGACAAGGACTTTCTGCTGGTTTCCGCCGCTCAGGTACATCACCTCGCGGTCGATGGAGGGCGTCACGATGTGGAGGGAATCCGTCACCTCCTGCGCCAGCTGCCGCACTTTCTGCGCCACGACGACGCCGTTCCGGCTCACCAGACCCATATTCGTGACCGAAATGTTCCGGGCGACGCTCATGGCGAGGAACAATCCCTGCTCCCGTCTCTCTTCGGGCACCATGCCGATGCTGGCCTTCATCGCCTGCGACGGATGACCGGGGGCGATTTCCACACCGCTCAACCGCACGCGGCCGGAAATGCGTCTCCGCATGCCGAATATCGTTTCGCAGAGCTCGGTCCGTCCGGCGCCCACAAGCCCCGCCAGACAGACGATTTCACCGGCGCGGACCTCGAAGGAGGCATGATTCACGCCGGGAGCGACGAGGTCCTCCACCTCCAGAACCGGGAGCCCCCCGGGGCCTGGGCCCTGCACGCTGCGCGCGAAAGACAGCTCGCGGCCGACCTCCAGGCGGATCAGCTCGTCCGGCGTCGTCCCCTTGATGGAGCAGACACCCGTCACTTTGCCATCCTTGAGGACGGTCACCCGGTCTGCGACCTCGAAGACTTCGGCGAGACGGTGCGTCACGTAGACGATCGCCACGCCGCGCGTCGCGAGGCGGTGCATGTTTTTCGCAAGATTGCGCGCCTCGCTCACCGTGAGAGACGAGGTCGGCTCGTCGAGAATCAGGACGCGCACCTGCTGGGAAAGGGCTTTCGCGATCTCCACCAGCTGCCGCTGGCTGGGAGACAGGTTGACCACGAGCGTGGCGGGGTCGATGACGACATCGAGATCCTGCAGGAGCTGCCGGGTCTGGCGGAACATCTCCTTGGTATCGATAACGCCGAATCGCCGGACAGGCTGGCGGCCGGCAAAAATGTTCTCGGCGACGCTGAGGGTCGGAAAGAGGCTGCCTTCTTGGAACACCATGGCCACCCCTGCCCTCTCGGCGGCTTTTTCATCCTCCGGAGTGTAAGCGCGGCCATCAAGCTCCATGTGCCCGCAGTCCGGCGGATAGACGCCGGCGACGATCTGCATCAGGGTCGACTTCCCGGCACCGTTTTCGCCCACCATCGCGTGGATTTCCCCGGGCAGCACCTCGATTGTCACATTGTCGAGAGCCTTCACGCCGGGAAATGACTTGCTGATGCCCGATGCCCGCAGGCGCGGCTGCCTCTCTGGGCCGGATTCTGGCACGTTTCGCGACTGGTCCTTTCCATCCATCAGTGCACAACTCCTTGCGGAGAAAGCGCCCGCCGTTTCAGCGCTCTTCCCCATTCCGCGCAGGCCCCAAGCGGCCAAAGCCTTGCCGTACCCTTCAAGGATCGGATACGTTTTTGTTTTAACGTACTGTTAGTTAATCACAGCTCGTTGATATTGTCAAGGATTATCCTCAGGGTTTTCGATTTCTGCTTGACCCGTAGCCCCCGACATGCATAGACTCGGATATGATCACAGAAGGGAGGGCCGTGATCAGCCCGCCGGAGCTGCGCCTGTCGCCGGGAAAGCCTCTGCCGTTCGGCGCAACGCCGGACGAGCGCGGGACGCAGTTCGCCGTCTTCAGCCGGCATGCAACCGCCGTGTCCCTCCTGCTCTTCGACCGCCCGCAGAGCGCGCAGCCATCCCACGAGATTCCACTGGATCCGCGCCTGAACCGCACGGGCGACGTCTGGCACATCCGCGTGGAAGGCGCGGGGCCGGGAACCCTCTATCTCTACCGGGTCGACGGGCCGTGGGAGCCGGAAAAAGGGCATCGCTTCGACCCGGACCGCTTCCTTCTGGATCCGTACGTCAAGGCAGTCACGGGCAGCTTCGAATGGGACCTCACGGGCGCCCGCAGCCGCGCCCCGCGCGCCCCGCGGAAAACGCCTGGTCGTGCAGCGGACGCGTCACACTTTCCCAAGGGCATTGTCGTCTCGGACGATTTCGACTGGCAGGGCGACCGTCCGCTCAACAGGCCGCTGCGCTTCAGCGTGATCTACGAGTCGCACGTCCGCGGCCTCACCATGGACAAAAGCGCCGGCGCGGCGCACCCGGGCACCTTCCGCGGCGTCACGGAGAGGATCCCGTACTTCAAGGATCTCGGCATCACCGCCCTGGAGCTCCTGCCGGTGCAGGAGTTCGACGAGCACGACAACGCGCGCGTGAATCCCCTCACCGGCGAGCCGCTGTCGAATTACTGGGGATACAACACCATCTCCTTCTTCGCCCCCAAGGGCCGCTACGCGAGCACCGGGGCCGACGGTGAGCAGGTGGCCGAGTTCAAGGAGATGGTGCGGGCCCTCCACGCGGCAGGCATCGAGGTCATCCTCGACATGGTGTTCAACCATTCGGCGGAGGGCGACGACACCGGGCCGACGCTCTGCTTCCGCGGGTGGGACAACTCGATCTACTACATGCTCGATGAGAGCGACCCCCGGCTCTACCGCAACTACACCGGCTGCGGGAATACGATGAACTGCAATCATCCCATCGTTCGCAGCCTCATCCAGGACTGCCTGCGCTACTGGGTCGTGGAGATGCACGTGGATGGGTTCCGCTTCGACCTCGGCTCGGTGCTCGGCCGCGACACGGAGGGCCGGATCATGGAGAATCCTCCGGTGCTGGAGCGAATCGCCGAGGAGCCGATCCTGCGCCATACGAAGATCATCGCGGAGGCCTGGGACGCGGCCGGCGCCTACCAGGTGGGCTGGTTCCCGGGGGGCAGATGGGCGGAGTGGAACGACAGGTTCCGCGACGACGTGCGCCGGTTCTGGCGCGGGGACGCGGGCACCGTGTCCCATCTGGCGACGCGTCTTGCCGGCAGCTCCGACCTGTACCTGCGCGACGGCAGGAAGCCTTTTCACAGCATCAACTTCATCACGTCCCACGACGGCTTCACGCTCAACGACCTCGTGAGCTACGCGGCGAAGCACAACGAGGGCAACGGTGAGGGAAACCGCGACGGGGCGACGCCCGACCAGTCGGCCAACTACGGCGCCGAAGGCCCGTCGAACAACGCGACGGTGGAGTCGATCCGCAACCGGCAGGTGAAAAACATGCTTGCGACGCTCCTTCTCTCCCTCGGCACGCCCATGCTGCTCGGCGGCGACGAGATCCGCCGCAGCCAGCGGGGAAACAACAACGCCTGGTGCCAGAACAACGCCGTCTCCTGGTACGACTGGACCTTCGTCGAAAAGCACGCCGACGTGCATCGCTTCTGCCGCGAGCTGATCGCCTTCCGCCTCCGGCACCCCGCTTTTCTTCGGCCCGAGTTCTACAGCGGCAAGGATTCCTCCCACAACCAGATCCCCGACATCACCTGGCTTTCGGAGAACGCGGAGCCCGAGGACTGGGACGAATCGCGCACGACACTCGCCCTCCTCATCGACGGCAACAAGTCCGATATCGACGCCGACCGGGACGACAACGACATCCTCATGCTGCTGAACGCCTCGCCCGGGGAGACTCTTTTCACGCTCGCCCCGGTGCCGCCGGGCAAGGAGGCGTGGTACCGCGCCATCGACACCGGCTGCGCCGCGCCGCGCGATATCGCCGCTCCCGGAGCGGAAGAGCGCATCACGCGCGACACGCTCGCCTGCGTCGGACGCTCGATGGTCGTGCTCCTGTCACGGTAGGACCGCGGGGAAACTTTTCTTGACGCAACGCATTGCGCGGGATACGCTTGCTAAGACACATGCGCAGGCGCATTCTGCTCGCCATCGGCGGTACGCTGCTCGCGATGCTCATCATCATATCGGTGGCCTCCCGCTCGATCCTTCTGGACAGCTACGAGGGGCTCGAACGAAGCTACCTGGAAAAGGACGTGCAGCGCATCAAGGCCGACATCACGCGACAGGAGACGGGTCTCGGGCGGACCGTCGAGGATTACGCCGCCTGGAGCGCGATGTACCAGTACGTCTTCCATCCCTCGCCGTCCTTTGTCAGTGAGAATTTCACGGAAGAAAGCGCCGCCAATCTTCGTCTCGATATCGTGCTCGTCATCGACAATGCCGGAACCACCGTCTACGGCGGCGCGTTCGGCAAAGGCGCGGCGAAGGCCGGGATCGTGGAGAGTCTTACCCGGTGGATCGCGGCGCATCCGGAAACGGTGCGTTTCGCCGACAAGAACGGCAAGGCGGAGGGAATCGTGCGCCTCCCGCAGGGCATGCTCGTGCTCGCCTCGCGCCCCATCCTCGACGACACGCGGCAGCTGCCCGTTGCCGGCACCCTTTTCATGGGAAGGCTCTTCGACGCGGATGCCGTGCACCTGATGGGCACCCAGCTCCTCCTGTCCCTGTCGCTCTACGGGCTGGACCAGTCCCCCGTTCCCGATTCGGTGACCCTCGCGAAGACGCGTCTGGCCGGGGAGGAGAGCGTCTATATCGACACGAGGCTGGACAGGACAGTGTCGGTCTCCACGCTGGTGCGCGACATCGCGGGAGATCCCGTCGCCCTCCTCCAGGTGGATGCGCCGCGCGACATCCGCATGCAGGGCGTGCGGACGCTGCGCTATTTCTACCTGTGGATGCTCTTCATCGGCCTCGCATTCGGCGGCGTCGTGCTCCTCACCATCGAGCGCACGGTGCTGTCACGGCTCGTCCACCTGGGCAAGAGCGTGCTCGCCATCGGCACGGGCAGCGACCCGACGAAAAGGATTGCGATCACCGGCATCGACCAGATCGCCTACATCGGCGCCGCCATCAACGGCATGCTGGACGCGCTCGCCCGTTCCACCGAGCAGCTGCGGGAAAGCGAACGGCGCAACGCCGCGTTCCTCGACGCGGTCCCCGACACGATTTTTCGCGTGACACGGGACGGGACGATACTCGATGCGCGCTCGTCGCACATCGAGACGCTCCTGGAGACGGCGGGGAATCTCGTCGGCAAGGACTCCGAGCAGATCCTCCCCCTGTACTCCTTCATCTCCCCGGACCTCTTCGACAAGTCACTGGCCGCCACGGAGGCGGCGCTGAGCACGGGCGTCACCCAGACCCTTTCCTTCTCCGTGGACACGGAGTCGGGCAGGCGGCACTTCGAGGAGCGCTTCGTCGCCGCGACCGACAACGAGGTGATTGCCCTTGTGCGCGAGGTGACGGACATCCGCAAAGCGGAGGAAGCGCGGCGGCGCGAGCTCCTCCTGAAGGAAATCCACCACCGGGTGAAGAACAACCTGCAGGTGATTTCCAGCCTCCTCGCGCTCCAGGCAGGGGCGTCGAAGGACCAGACCACGCGGCGGCTCCTCATGGAAAGCCGCGACAGGGTGCGCTCCATGGGTCTCATCCACGAGCGGCTCTACCAGTCGGACAGCGAGCGCGGCATGAGCTTCGCCGCCTACGTCAGTGACCTTGCGGCGCACCTGCGCCATTCCTACACGGGAAGCTCCGAGGCGATAGCGATGACACTCGACGTGCAGGACATTGCGCTCGACATGGATACCTCCGTGCCGTGCGGCCTGATCATCAACGAGCTCCTCTCCAACGCGCTGAAGCACGCCTTCGCGGAAGGAAAGGGCGGCACGATCGCGGTGCATCTCCGCGAGGAGCCGAAGGGGACGATCGTTCTCACCGTGAGCGATGACGGGCAGGGTCTGCCGCCCGGTTTCGACATTGCGGCGACGCATACCCTGGGTCTCCGCATCGTCGGATCGCTGGTCGCCCAGCTCAAGGGCACCATCACGGCAGGTCCCGGTCCCGGGGCATCATTCACGGTCATCTTCCCGCGCGCATGAGCCCGGGCGCGGGGACAACCGCTACTCTTTTTCCACCACGAGCAGCGACACGTCGTCGCTGAAGGACTCCGATCCGCGCCAGGCCACCAGCTCCCGCCGTATCGACGCGACGAGCTCGGCGAGCGGCAGGGCCCTGCCCGCCCTCACCGCCTCCTCCAGCCGCCGTGCGCCGAAGCTCGCGCCCGCCGGATTCGCGCAGTCCATGAGGCCGTCGGAGTAGAGGAAGAGCCTGTCCCCCTTCTCCATTGCCACCTCCTCGGAGGCGACCTCGGCGCCGGGGAATAGACCGACCGCGTAGCCTTCCGTCTTCACCATCCGCACCGTGCCGTCTGCCTTGTGGAGAAGCGGGAACGGGTGTCCGGCCCGCACGAGGCGCACCCGGCCCGTGCCGGTGTCGACGACCCCGTAGGTCATGGTGAAGTACGGGTTGGTGTCCTCCCGGATGTAGAACCGGCTGCTCAGCCGCTTCACGACCTCCGCCGGCGGGACGATGCGCAGCTGCGCCGGGTCGTTCGTCTTTTCGACAAGGATGCCGCCAGTATCAGGGTGGGGCGACAGGAACATGTGCAGGACGAGGGAGAACAGAGCGGAGAGCACGCCCTGCCCCACGACGTCCAACGCGTAGAAGGCGGCGTGCTGGTCGTCGACGCGGAAGCATCCCAGGGCGTCGCCGCCGCCCAGGGGCGTGGGGAGAAAGAGCCAGTCGAAGCGCAGGCCCGCGATGGCGGTCTCCCGGGACGGCAGCAGGCGCTTCTGCGCGACGGCGAGCTCTTCCAGCTGCCGGAGCACCATCTGCTGGATGCGGTCGCGCTCGGACGATTCGCGGAACACGTAGAGGATGCCGAAGAGCGTGCCCTCGGGGCTGCGCAGCGGCGAGGCGCTGAACTCGACCGGGATCTCACGGCCCTCGTCGGCAACGAGGCGGCAGTTGGCGCGCAGCGTGCTCTTGCCCTCCAGGAACGGCTCGGTGACGGGGAATTGCAGCGGTGCGCGCGTCTCCATGTCGACCAGGGACACGATCTCCGTCATGCGCTGCTCGAGTATCTGCGCGCGCCCCTTTCCCAGGAGCGCCTCCGCCGAAGGGTTGACGAACTTCACGTAGCCCTTCGGATCGCAGATGATGACCGCCTCCATCATGCTGGCCGCCACCGCCGACATCCACCAGCCGTTTTCCCGCATGCCCCGGGTACGGCGATGCTTCAGGAGCGACATCTGGATGATCGCGTGGAGGCTCTTCTCCTCGAAGGGTTTCAGCACGTAGCCATACGGCTCGCTGAGCTGCGCCTGCTCCAGCGTCTCCTCGTCGGCGAAAGCGGTGAGGTAGACGATGGGGACGTCCAGCCGCTGGCGGATCCGCTGCGCGGCCTCGATTCCGTTCATGGCACCCTTGAGGTGGATGTCCATGAGCACGAGATCCGGCTCGGTCTCCAGGAGACGGGCCACGGCGTCTTCCCCCGTCATTGCCATCACGGGCACCTCGTACCCGAGACCCTTCAGGGCCTCGGCGATCTGCAGGGCAACGACGCCCTCGTCTTCCACCACCATGATCCGTGCTTTTGCCATGTACTCCCCCTATGCCGCGCAGACGTCCAGGGCAAGACCGGCGAGCGCGACGATGCCGTGCTCGAGCGCGCCGTCGTTGAAATCGAAGCTTGCCGCGTGCAGCGCCGGCCAGCTCTCCCCCAGCCCCAGACGCAGGAGAGCGCCCGGGACTTTTTCCAGGTAAAAGGCGAAATCCTCCGCCGTCATGCTGAGCGGATGCACGTCGGACCACGCCGCGCTTCCTAGGAGACGGGTGACCACGCCGCGCGCGCGCTCGACCGCGGCGGCATCGTTGACCAGGGGCACGTAGCCCTCGGTGTAGGAAAGCTCGCAGGCACAGCCCGCCGACGCGCAGACGCCTTGCACGATCCGCTCCATCCTGCCCTTCAGAATCGGCTGCAGGGACCGGTCGAAATAGCGGGTGGTTCCCTCCAAGGCGACCTCGTCGGGGATGACATTGCTCGTGTGCCCGCCCTCGATCCGGCAGATGGAGAGAACAACGGGCGCCAGGGGATCCACGCCGCGCGACACGACCGCTTGCAGCGCGCTCACGACCTGGGCGGCGGCGAGCACGGGGTCGGATGCCTTGTCCGGCATGGCCGCGTGACCGCCCTTTCCGCGGACGACAATGGTGAATGTGTCGGCCGCGGCCATGGCCGGACCGGGCGCCGCGCTGAGCGTTCCGAACGCCTGCCGGGGCCACCCGTGCAGAGCAAAGGCGTGCGCCGGCCGCGGCGCGATCTCCAGGAGCCCCTTCTCCACGAGGGCCTTGCCGCCGCACGACTCCTCCTCCGCGGGCTGGAAGACGAAGCGGACGCTGCCGGCAATATCGCGCCGCATCTCCTGGAGCGTCCGCAGCACCCCGTAGAGTATCGCCATGTGCCCGTCATGCCCGCAGGCATGCGACATGCCGGGCCGCTCGGACTTCCATTCAACCCCAGACTTGTCCGCGACAGGCAGCGCGTCGATGTCGGCGCGGAGCAGGACGCAGGGTCCCGGCTTCCCGCCCTCCAGGAGTCCGACGGTGTCCGTCTCCAGGAGGGGCGGGAGCACGTCCACGCGCAGAGAGGAGAGTGCGCGGCGGATCGCGGCGCAGGTATCCATCTCCCGGTCATGCGGCTCCGGGATGCGGTGCAGCGCGTGGCGGAGCGCGATGACGTCGGGGAGTATGTCGGTGACGCGGCGGCGGAGCGCCGTGGGATCTGTCATGCCCCGATAGTAGCAGATCGGGGCATCGTCTGCCGGGGAGAGAAAAGACGAGCCGGCCCATGCGCGGCGGAGAAGAAGACTGCCGCGGCGCGGGCCGGCTCCAGGCGAAGAAGAAACGATGAGGCGAGCTACATTTTAGGCGGGAACTTCTCCGGATCGATCACGAACCACACCTTTCCGACGTTCTGACCCGTCGTGTCACCGCGCTTCGCGTCCTTGACCCAGAGGTACAGCGGGTAGCCCTTGAATGTCGCCTGGGTGCCCGCGCCATCCGTCCGGGTGATGGTGCCGAAGTCCATCGCGTTCAGGCCCGACGGCACGACGAACGACGAAGGCGCAAAGGCCGGCCACGCCTTCAGGCAGCCGCCCGTGCAGGCGCTCATGCCCGCCTTGTCGACGGTATACCAGTAGAGGGTATTGCCATTTCCATCGACAAGATAGTTGCCGAGCTTGGCATCAGTGGCCACCATGACGGTGTAGGCCGGCACCTTCAGCACGTACCAGACCTTGTGAACACCCTCGCCCGTCATGTCCCCCGCCACCTTGTCGTTGACCCAGTAGTACAGGGGCCAGCCGTGATAGGTGGTCTGCTTCGTTCCGTCCGTGCGCGTGATGGTGCCGAAATCGGAGGCCATCAACGGGCCGGAAACGCTCGTCGTGTCGGCACTAAAGATGGGCCACGCTTTTGCGCAGCCTCCATAACACGCGCTCTGCCCGTTCGCATCCAGGGTATAATAGTAAAGAGTCATGCCCTTGCCGTCGGTGAGGTAGCTCACACCGCTCGGGCTGGTCTGCACCTGCACCGCGCTCATCGACTGTGCGCTCGCCAGGGTGGCGGAGGCAGCCAGCACGAACAGCGTCAGGAACAGCACCAGATGAATCCTCTTCATCAGCATCTCCTTTTCAGGGAATCTTTGAACTTCAATGTATTAAGTCGTCAGCTAATAGTCTATGATTTTGGTCAGGTATATCACCGAACAGCACCCGATGCCCCGAAGGCATCGGGTGCATCGAACAGTCTCCTGTCCAGGGACAATTTTCGCGCGGGGAGCGCAAGCATGGCAAAAGTCGGGATGCCCAGGCAGAAATCGCGGATGATCGTGAGCGGTCCGACGGTGGTCTGGAGAAGCGAGCCGAAGCATCCACAATCCAGAGCGATGCCGCGCGCCCACGCGGAAGCCTGGGCGATCAGAAATGCGGCGAACAGGAGCGTGCCCACGAGCGCAGCCCCACGGACGAGCAGCCCGGCGGCCAGGTAGAGGCCGATGCCGATCTCGAGAAAGGGAAGGACGAATGCGAATGGTCCCGCCAGCGCGTCCGGCAGGATGCCATAGCGCTGGACGAGGATCTGGAAGCTTCCGATCTGGGGATCTTCGCCGCGCCGGAGACTATCCAGACCGCGGCAGCCGCCAGACGCAGGGAAAAGCCCAGCCACGGCAGCCAGAGTGGTTCAGGACCTGCCGCTCGCTGCATTCTGCAACCGTTCGATCAAGAGGAGGTCGGGCTGCTCGCGGTCATTTCGCCAGGAGACGGCGCCTTTGGCATCGATGATGTAGAAGGTCGGGTACAGCGCGACTCCATACGCGCGTGTCACGGCTCCCGCCGCCCCTGCCTTCAGGAAGCTTCCCGCGGGGACCGCGGGGTCCAGGAGCAGCGGCCATTCGACGCCGAAGAATCGGCGAAATGCGTAGAGGCTCGCCGGATCTTCACCATCGGCATTCACGGAAAGGAACGCGAAGCTGTCCTTCGGCAGCGTTGCATACAGCCTGTGCAGGTGCTGCGCCTCAGCCTGGCAGTGCGGGCACCAGGTGGCAAAAAACTCCAGGAGCACTGTTTTTCCCCTGTATGCGGAAAGTCTCACCGAGTCACCCAGGGGGGTCTGCAGGGAAAAGTCGGGCGCCGGTGCGCCCACGGCGAGCATGCTCTTGCTCGGCGGAAGAAGGGTCGTCTCCGCCGGAAGATTTTCGACGACTCCGACGCTCGTGTCGGTGGTGAGGTGGAAACCCAGCGCATCAGCACCGGCTGCAAGGGCCGCTTCCGCCGGGCTCAAACCCGCGGTCGACGCGGCCGCGGCAACTGCCGTTGTGGCAGCTGGCGCGGGTGGCGGCACGATATTGGCCGCAGCCCTGGCCTGCACGCCCCAGATGATGAATGCCGCGGCGACTCCCGCCACCACGACGCCCAGCGTGGCAAAGACCGCGATGCGCTGGGTGCCTCTCCCCTTCCTGCCTCCGCCGCTGCGCGCGACAGCTTTCTCTCTCATTTTGGCGCTTCCCATTTTCCCTCAGGGAAGAAAGTACTGTTTCAGGGAAGAGCCGTCACCACGGCGGAGAAATTAGGTGCGAAGGTTCCCATCCCCGCGGAGCACCCACTTGTAGGTCGTGAGCTCCTTCAGACCCATGGGCCCGCGGGCGTGGAGCTTGTCGGTGCTGATGCCCACCTCGGCGCCGAGACCGAACACGCCGCCGTCGCTCATGCGCGTGGAGGCGTTGACCGTGACGACCGCCGAATCCACCAGGCTCACGAAGCGCTCGATGTTGCGGGAGCTGCTGGAGCAGATGCCGTCGGTGTGCCGCGAGCCGTAGGTCTCGATGTGCGCGGCAGCCTCGTCCAGGCCGTCGACCACCTTCACGGTCATGATGAGGTCCAGATACTCCGCGTACCAGTCCTCCTCCGTTGCCGGCTTCGTTCCCGGGAGGATGGCGATGGCGCGCGGGTCGCCGCGCAGCTCGACGCCGGGCATCTTCGCTTTCACCATCGGCAGGAGGCGCCCGGCAACGGAGGAATGCACGAGCAGCTTCTCCAGCGCGTTGCACGTGCCGGGCCGCTGGACCTTGGAGTTCACGACCACGTCGGCCGCCATGGAGAGGTCGGCCGTCTCATCCACGTACATGTGGCAGACGCCCTTGTAGTGCTTGATGACGGGCACCGTCGCCTTGTCGACCACCCTCTGGATCAGCTTCTCACCGCCGCGGGGCACGACGAGGTCCACAAGCCCGGTCTGCGTGACCAGAAGGTCGATGGCCTCATAGTCGGGTCGGTCCACGTATTGCACTGCCTTGCCGTCCATGCCCGCCCGCGCAAGACCCTCCTGGATGCACCGCACCAGCTCCCGGCTGGATTCCATCGCCTCGCTGCCGCCCCGGAGGATCGCCGCGTTGCCCGCCTTCACGCAGAGCGCCGCCGCATCCACCGTCACGTTCGGCCGCGATTCGTAGATCATCACGATGACGCCGATGGGCGTGCGCACCTTTTCCAGCAGGAAGCCCTCCGGCCGGCGCGTCCCGATCACCTCGCCGACGGGGTCGTCGAACGCGGCGATGTCCTTGAGCGATGCGATCATGCCGTCGATGCGCGCGTCCGTGAGGGTGAGACGGTCCACCATTGCCGATGAGAGGCCCGCCTTCCGCCCGCCCTCCACGTCGCGGCCGTTTGCCGCCTTGATCTCGGCGCGCCGGGCGTCGATGGAGGCCGCCATGGCGGCAAGCGCCGCATTCTTGGCGTTCGCGTTCAGCGTGCGCAAGCCCACCGACGCCTTGTGCGCCGCGCAGGCCATGCCGACGATGTACTCTTTCAGGTCCATGAGGCCCTCACTCTCTCTGGTCGCGGACACGTTGCCGTGTCATTCGCGGACACGTACCGTGTCATTCGCGGACACGTACCGTGTCATTCTCTTCTATCCACCACCACGAGGTTGTCGCGGTGCACCACCTCGTCAAAATATGCCTCCGCGCCGAGCACCTGGGGAATCTGTTTCGTGTTCATGCCCTTGATGAGGGCAAGCTCACCGCTTGAGAAATTACTGAGCCCGCGCGCCACCTCCTGCCCGTCCTCGTCGAGGATGGAGATGACGCTTCCAATGGAGAAATCCCCGCGGATGTCCTTCACGCCGGCGGGCAGCAAGGACCTGCCCTGGCGCAGGATGGCCCGCTCCGCCCCCCTGTCCACGACGATGGAGCCCTCCGTGCGCGGATTGAATGCAAGCCACTTCTTGCGGCCCTTCATCCTGCGCTCCGTCGGCACGAACCATGTCCCGATCTCCCGGCCGGCGAGCACCCCTCCCAGGTCGAGGCCTTCCCCGCGGGCAATCACCACGCCGACGCCGCTTCGCGTCGCGATGTCCGCCGCCCTGATCTTCGCCTCCATGCCGCCGGAGGAAAACGACGACCCCTTGCCCTCCGCCCCCGCGAGCACCGCCTCCGTCACCTTTGTCACGGTGCGGAGGACGCGCGCGTCCGGGTTCCCTTTCGGGTTCCTGTCATAGACGCCGTCGGTGTCGGTGAGGATCACCAGCAGGTCCGCGTCGAGCATGATGGCGAGATGCGCGGAGATGACGTCATTGTCGCCGAACCTGATCTCGGCAAAAGAGACGGTGTCGTTCTCATTGACGATGGGCACGACGCCGAAGCTCCAGAGCGTGAAAATGGTGTTTCGGATGTTAAGGTACCGGGCGCGGCTGCGCACGTCCTCCGACGTGAGGAGGATCTGCGCCGTCTCCCTGCTCACGGCGGCGAACTCGTGCTCGTAGGCGTGCATGAGCCGGCTCTGACCCATGGCAGCTGCCGCCTGGAGCAGGTTCAACTCGCGGGGCCGCGCCATGAGCCCCATGCGGCTGAGACCCAGCGCGATGGCGCCGGAGCTCACGATGATGAAGGACCGGCCGTTTGCATCGGCAGGAGAGCCCGGCGGCGCCATGAGGGAGCCCACCTGGCGCACGAGCGAGCCCATGACGCTTTCGGAAAAAGCATTGTCGCCCCCCGTGGCCACACTCGTGCCGACCTTGATGACGATGCGGCGGGAGTGACTGATGGAATCGCGTGCTGCGGTCATGGTTGTAGAGGAGCGAGTATAACACAAAGCCCTGCGCGGGGGGAGGCGCCGGGCCGTAGGCGGGGTACGGCAACGCCGCTATACTCCCCCCGATGTCCCCGGCAGCCCGTGACGGTCTCGGCCTCATCGCCTCGTACGCGTTTGTGTTCGGATTCATCGGCGCCGCGACGCTTCTGGTGAGGCAGAAGGTGCTGCAGCCCGCCGCCAGCCGCAAGGTGATCCATATCGGCGTGGCGCACTGGTGGCTCATCGCGATGGCCCTGATGGACGATCCCTGGGTGACATCGGTGGGACCGCTCAGCTTCATCTGCATCAACGCGCTTGACATCCGCCATCGTTTCCTCCCCGCCATGGACGAGGGCGCGGACGCGCGCAACTGGGGGACCGTCTACTTTCCCGTTTCCCTCCTCATCCTCGTGAACCTCTGCTGGCGCGGCGTGATGCCGACCTGGATCGGGGGCATGGCCGTGCTGGTCCTCGGGTGGGGCGACGGGCTTGCCGCGCTGATCGGCGAAGGAAGCCGCGGGCCGGCTTTCCGTGTCTGGCACGGAAGGAAAAGCCTCGCGGGGACGGCGGCGATGTGTGCGGCGTCATTCATCGTGGCGCTGGTCTTCATCCTTGCTTTTTCTTCCCGCGGCGGCTCCGTGCCTTCCACCGCGGGCATCGCGGCCCTGATCGCGTGCGCCGCCACGGCCGTGGAGCTCGTGACGCCCCTGGGCATCGACAATATCACGGTTCCGCTTGCGGTCGCCGGCATGGCGTGGGCGCTTTTTTCATGAGCTTTCCGCTTCTCCTCGCCATCGGTCTTGCCGTGAATGCCGCGGCGGCGCTCCTGACCCTCTGGCGCGGCTCCGTCGATGCAGAGGGCGCGGCAGCGGGAATCGTGGTGGGCGCCCTGATCTTCGCCTGCGGCGGGCCGCTTTTCTGGCTCCTGCTCATGGCATTCTTCGTTTCCTCCACGGCGCTCGGGTACATCCGCAAAAATGAAAGGGAGTGGCTGAAAGCCATCCACGAGAAGGGAAGCCGGCGTGATGCATTCCAGGTGCTCGCCAACGGCGGCATGGGCATGCTCACCGCCGTCCTCTACAAGCTCACCGCGAACCCCGCCTGGGCCGCCGCGTTTGCCGTTTCCTTCGCGTCATCCACGGCAGACACCTGGGCGAGCGAGCTTGGCGTGCTTTCCCGCGCGTCACCCGTGTCCCTGCTCACGTTCCGCCCCGTGCCGCGCGGCGTGTCCGGCGGCGTGAGCTTTCCCGGCACCCTCATCGCGCTTGCCGGGGCATTCTTCATCGCCGTGCTCTTTGCCGGCGTGGACGCCGTGCGGCACGCGCTGCCCGCGGGATTCCTGAAAGTACTCGCGGTGGTGACGGCGGCCGGCTTTGTCGGCTCGATCGTGGACAGCCTCCTCGGTGCCACGGTGCAGGCGCAATACGCCGCGGCGCCTGGTGAAGGCCCCTCCCCCGCTCCTGCGCCCGCGGTGACCGAGCGCAGGCTCTCGCCCCAGGGGCTGCCGAACCGCCTGGTGCGCGGGCTTTCATTCGTCAACAACGACGTCGTCAACTTTGCAAGCTGCGCGGCGGTGACAATCGCGACGTTTCTCCTGGCGCCGCGCCTGTTCTGAGCCAGACCGCCGTGCGTTGACTTCGCGTCGGCCCGGCTTCACACTCTGAATATGAGAAAAATCCGCGCGGCAGCTCCCGCTGTCACCGAAGCTCCGCAGCCCGCGGCCACGGCGCGGCAGTGGCTGGCGCTCCTTGTCCTCGGGCTGGGCCTGGCCATCGTCATCATCGACGGCACCATCGTCAACGTCATCCTGCCGTCCATCAGCTCCGAGTTTACCGCGAATCTCGCCGACCTGCAGTGGGTGAACGCGGTCTACGCGCTGGTATACGCGGCCCTCATCGTGACATTCGGCAGGATCGGGGACCAGTTCGGCCGCCGGCGCATGTTCGCGATCGGCGTCGTGGTGTTCGTCGCCGGCTCGGTCCTGTCGGGCGCGGCCTCGTCCATCGGCATGCTGATCGGCGCCCGGGCGCTGCAGGGCCTCGGCGCGGCAATGACATCGCCCTCCACGCTTTCCATCATCTCGGGCACGTTCACCGGCCGCATGCGCGGTGTCGCGTTCGGGGTCTGGGGGGCGATCGCGGGCGCATCGGCTGCGCTGGGTCCGCTGCTGGGAGGGTGGCTGGCCACCTCGGCGACATGGCGGTGGGCATTCTTCATCAATGTGCCCATCGGTATCGTGGCATTCGTCGGGGCGTTCCTCGTCGTGGATGAATCGCACGTGGAAGGCCGGGGCGCCCGGGTCGACGTACCGGGCATTCTGCTGGTGACTCTTGGCGTCGGAGCGCTTGTGCTCGGTCTGATCGAAGGCCAGAGCTACGGGTGGATCGCGCCCAAGAATGGATTTGCACTTGGCTCCTGGGCGTGGCCGTTTGCCGGCGTCTCATTCTCCGCGACAAGCTTTGTGATAGCCGTGATCGGCATCGCCGGATTCGTGCTCTGGGAGCTCTCGATGAAAAGGCGGGGAAGGGAGCCTCTCTTCGATTTCACCCTGCTGGGCTACCGCAGCTTCCGATTCGGGCTGCTCACCGTGTCCATCGTTGCCCTTGGCGAGTTCGGGGTCATCTTCGCCCTGTCCCTCTACCTCCAGGGCGTGCTGGGCTATACCGCGCTTGCCACCGGTCTGACATTCCTGCCCTTTGCCGCCCTCACGCTGGTTGTCGCTCCCTCCGCGGGCCTGCTGGCGGCGCGTTTCGGCCCCAAATGGGTCGTGACGGCCGGCATGCTCTTCGAAGCGGTGTTCATATTCGCCTTGAGCCGCCTGCTGCGCATAGACACATCGCAGACGGCGATCATCCTCGTGCTCCTCGGCTACGGCGTCGGCGTCGGTCTTGCCATCGCGCAGCTCACGAACATCGTACTGAGCGAGATCCCCCAGAACAGGCTCGGGGCCGGGTCCGGGGCAAACAACACGCTCCGGCAGGTGGGAGCGGCGCTGGGGACGGCGGTGATCGGCGCCGTGCTCAGCACGACGCTCTCCCTGTCCGCGCAGACACGGCTCAGCAAGGTCACGGACATCCCCCCGTTCGTGAAGAGCGCCATCGTTTCGTCACTCGACCGGGGAGCGAGCTTCTCCGAAGGGTCGATCGGCGTGAAAGGCGCGCCGGCAGGGGCCGCGAACACGGCCGCCGCGCAGGAAGTGGGGCGCGTGATCAAGGAATCCTTCGTGGACGCCACGCGCGCGGCGGCCGCGGCGGCGAGCATCTTCGTGCTGCTCGGCGCGATCAGCTCGCTCCTCATCCCGACCACCGTTCGCCGGCAGGAGCCAGGCTCCGGAAAAAAGGCGGTGTAGAATGTACAGGAAGATAATCGTCCCCCTCGACGGCTCCACGAGCGCGGAATGCGTCCTGGACCACGTGAATGAGATCGCCGGCAAGGGTACGGAGATCGTCCTCGTCCGCGTCATCGCCAAGCCCCACTATGAATACCTGCTCCGCGATGCGCAGCTCTCGGCGTGCCTCGACGACGATGAGACGACCGAGGCCGGCCAATACCTGAAACGGGTCGCCGCGCGCGTGAAAAAGCCCGGCGTCGCCGTCTCCCGGTGCGTCATCCCCGACAAGGGACCGATTGCCCGCGTTCTGGGGGACTTTGCGCTGCAGGCCAAAGCGGACCTGATCGCGATATCCGCCCATGGCCGGCCCGGCCTCGTCGGTCGGCTCATGGGCAGCGTCGCCGACCGACTTTCGCACGAGACAAAGATCACGGTCCTGCTGGTGCATCCCTAGCGTCGTACCCGGCGCGAGAGCGTCCGCACGATTGGCCTCCTTTTTGCTACACAATTGGGGCATGCAACATGAGGAGACGAATCAGATGCCCCAAGAGTCTGCTGAATCCAACGGACAGGACCCGGTTCCGGGACTGCGGTTCCGCCCCGTCACGACGAAGACCCTCGGTGACCTCGCCTCTTTCCGGCTCTCGCACAGGACATTCGGCAGTTGCTCCTGCATGCGGTGGCGCATGCGACGTACAGAGTTTTCGCGCACGACGAAGAGCGTGCGCTGCGTCGCCTTCGACGGGCTCGTGGCGGCAGGCATACCGGTCGGTGTCCTGGGCTATGTTGATGACGTCCCGATCGGGTGGTGCTCCATCGCACCCATCGAATCCTTTGCCGGCCTGGACGGACAGGCGTCCGCCGACGCGCGGAACGAAGAGCACGTCTGGGCGGTGACCTGTTTTTACGTCGACTACCGTCATCGCCGGCAGGGTGTCGCGCTCCATCTCCTGCGCGCCGCGGTCGAATACGCGTGGGCCGAGGGCGCGAAGGTCATCGAGGGATACCCTAACGAATCGGCGCATCACCCACATGGTTTCATGGGAACGCCGGCCGTGTTTCGCCGGGCGGGCTTCCGTGAGGCGACCCCGCCGGGGAAAAAGAAACGCGTCATGCGGAATATCGTCGGGTGAGGATTATGACAAATATGTATGAATGATGGATAGATGCTACAACTCCGTATCTTCCTGCAGAGGGCGCCCATTGAAGGCGCCCGCAAATGCCCATGAAAAGGCATGAAAACGGCCCCGGGCTGCTTGGCACAATTCTTGCTAAAAGCCTCTATCCCCCGCCGAGGCGGACAAGGGATCGAAGGAGGTTTCTATGCGAAGGGCCGGTCTACGGAAGCTTATCGTGCCGGGCATCGTGATGTTCCTGGTCTTCGTCGTCAATGGAATTGCGTCGGCCCAGACGAACGGACCCACACTCGGTGACCTGGCAACTTCCACGAATATCATGTGGACCTTCATCACGGGGTTCCTCGTGTTCTTCATGCAGGCGGGCTTCGCGCTGGTCGAGACGGGATTCACCCGTTCGAAGAACGTTGCCCACACGATGATGATGAACATGATGGTCTTCTGCATTGGCGCGCTTGGATACTGGCTTGTCGGCTTCGCCTTCCAGTTCGGCGGCGTGGGCTTCACCTTCCCCGCCATCGGCGCAAAGGCGGCCAACAGCTTCGGTCCCAGCACGCTGGGTGACTTCGGCAGTCACCTGAGTACGTGGTTGATCCGATTCGGACAGACCGGCATCCTGGGCGGTGACGGCTTCCTTCTCACGAAGGGCGTCCGCGACGTGAGCGGCATCCTTGCCTTCTTCCTCTTCCAGATGGTGTTCATGGACACCGCGGCAACAATCCCGACTGGCGCCATGGCGGAGCGGCTGAAATTCACCGGCTTTGTCCTGATGGGCCTCTGGGTGAGCATGGTGATCTACCCGCTCGTGGGCAACTGGGTCTGGGGCGGCGGCTGGTTGGCCAACCTCGGGCGCACCGCGGGCCTGGGAAACGGGGCAGTGGACTTTGCCGGATCCGGCGTCGTGCACATGATCGGAGGCGCAGTGGCACTTGCCGGAGCGGTCGCCATCGGCCCGCGCATCGGCAGGTTCAACAAGGACGGAACGGCCAACGCGATGCCCGGGCACAACATCCCCCTTGGCGTCCTGGGAACGATCATACTGTTCTTCGGCTGGTTCGGCTTCAACCCCGGTTCATCGCTTGCATTCGTCGGCGGCGGACAGAATCTTGCCGCGAACGCGGCAGTCAACACGCTCCTTGCGGGTGGTGCGGGCGGCGTCTCGGCGATGCTCTACATGTGGTGGTTCGGACCCACCAAGAAGCCTGACCCGAGTCTCTCGGTCAACGGCGTCCTTGCAGGGTTGGTCGCCATCACTTCACCCTGCGCTTTCGTGAACGCCACCGGCGCCGTGGCAATCGGGCTGATCGCAGGAGTGATCGTCTGCCTCGCCGTCTTCCTTCTTGAACGGCTCCACATCGACGACCCCGTGGGTGCCGTTCCCGTGCACTTCTTCAACGGCATCTGGGGCCTGCTCTCGGTCGGCATCTTCGCGGACAAGGGTGCGAGCTCCGCAGGTTGGAACGGCGTGGACGGACCCGTCACGGGGCTCCTGTTCGGCGGTGGGACGCAGATCCTTGCACAGCTCTTGGAGGTCGCGTCGATCTTCGTGGTTGTCGGCGGGCTTTCCTTCCTGTTCTTCAAGCTCCTGTCGGCGTTGAAGCTCCTTCGCAGCGAGCCCGAGCACGAGCTCATGGGGCTGGACATGCCGGAGATGGGCGCGCAGGGTTACAGCAACATCGACGTGCATACGCACGGTATCCGCCTGACGAGACCCGAAGTGCGCGCCGCGGGCCGTGAGTGAAAGGAGGATTGCAATGACCAGGAAAATAGAAGCAATCATACGCGAAGAGGCTCTGGATGCGGTGAAGGATGCTCTGCACGATATCGGAATCGTGGGCATGAACGTCTTCGAGATCCGTGGGCATGGGCGCCAGGGAGGCATTCCGCTCTCCTGGCGGGGCACCTCCTACAAAATGGACCTCATCCCCAAGGTGCAGCTCAACATCATCCTGAGCGACAACAACGTGGACAAGACCATCGATGCGATCGTGAAGGCGGCCCGCACGGGAAACGAAGGCGACGGCATAATCTTCGTCTACCCCGTGGAGGACGTCGTGCGCATCCGCACGGGTGAGCGGGGGCACCAGGCGATCATGTACCCCGACGACATCGACACGAAGGCGGGAAAGAAGGGCAAGTAAGAAGCCCCTTTTCATTGGGAATGGACCCGCGGCGGACGTGCGACCCTCCTCGACCGTCCGCCGCTTTCTTGTCCCCGGGGTTACGGGGCCGGCTTGCCTCGGGCGCGCCTGTCCCGGTATTGTAACATCAGGCGATCCCGCCATGGCGAAAGAGAAACAGGACAGGCTTCCGTCCCCCGACGTCGACGCGCCGACCCCGGACCCGTCCGACGAAGCGCTCGACATGCTGCGGAAATCAATCGATATCGCTTACGACGCGGCGTTCTGGCTCGATGGGACCGGGAGGTTCGTCTACGTCAACCAGTCCGCGTGCCACTCCGTTGGATACACGCGGGAAGAGCTCCTGTCGATGCATCTTTCCGACGTCAACCTGACGTCGCCGCCGGGCGGTTGGGAGGTCATGCTCGATCGGGTCCGGAAAGTCGGCACCGTGCGCATGGAATCGGAGCATCGCCGCAAGGACGGCACGGTGTTTCCGGTGGAAATCGTCTCGACGTATGTCGTTGTCGGCGGGCATGGATACGTGAACGGGTTCGCGCGCGACATCACCCAGCGCAAGCAGGCTGAGACGGCGCTGCGGCAGCGCATCGACGAGCTTTCCGCGCTCCAGTCCACGGTGCTGGAGATCACGGCCCCGCATGAGCTCTCCGATCTCCTCCAGACCATCGTCGAAAGGGCGGCGCGCCTTCTCAACGCGGACGGCGGGGCGCTCTACCTCTGCGATTCACAGACGCAGGCGGCGCGCTGCGTCGTGAGCTACAATACGCCGCGCGACTTTTCCGGCACGGTCCTGAAATACGGCGAGGGCGCCGCCGGCATCGTGTGGAAAACCGGCGAACCCCTGCTCATCGACGACTACCGGACATGGAACGGGCGCGCCGCCACCTTCGACAGCGAGCAGCCCTTCCGCGCCGTGGCCACTGCCCCCCTGCTCTGGCGGGGCGACGTGACGGGCGTCATCCACGCGCTGCGCTTCCGGGACAGCAACCCCTTCACCCCGGACGACCTGGGGCTCCTCACTCTTTTTGCCAATCATGCCGCCATTGCCGCGGAGAACGCGCGGCTGCGGGAGGGTCTCCGCCGCGAGCTGGCCGAGCACAAACGCAGCGAGGAGCAGCGCATCGCCCTGGAGCGCCGGATGCTCTCCGCGCAGAAACTCGAGGGTCTGGGGCTGCTCGCGGGTGGCGTGGCCCACGATTTCAACAACATGCTCGCCGTGATCATCGGCTACGCGGAGATGCTGAAGAGCACGCTGCCGGCGCTCTCCGACGCGCGGACGAGCGTCGATGAGATCATCATGGCGGCGGGCCGGTCGCGCGACCTCACGAAGAAGCTGCTCGCCATCGGCCGCCGGCAGGCGCTCGCCATGGAGCCTCTGGACCTGAACCAGGTGATCCGCGGCTCCGAGAATCTCCTGCGGCGCACCGTGCGGGAAAACATCGCCATCGAACTGCGCGCGGCCCCTTCCCTTGCGCGGG
Source organism: uncultured Spirochaetota bacterium (assembly GCA_963781885.1). Classification (GTDB taxonomy): domain Bacteria; phylum Spirochaetota; class Spirochaetia; order SZUA-6; family Fen-1364; genus Fen-1364. The sequence continues at coordinate 77,723 of CAWAHW010000001.1, forward strand.
TGATGGCCGACGGCGGACAGATCGAGCAGGTCATCCTGAATCTCGCCGCGAACGCGCAGGATGCCATGCCCCAGGGCGGGACGCTCCTCTTTGAAACGCGCGACCTGGTCCTGGAGGAAGCCGCCGCCGCGGAGCGCGAGATCGCGCCCGGCAGATGCGTGCTTCTGTCAGTGAAGGACACGGGGTACGGCATGACCACGGAGACGCTGGGAAAGATATTCGATCCGTTCTTCACCACCAAGGACGAGGGAAAGGGAACGGGCCTGGGGCTATCGACCGTCTACGGCATCGTGAAACAGCACAATGGCAGCATCGACGTCCAGAGCGAGCCGGGCGCGGGGACTCGATTCGACATCTACTTTCCCGGCACCGAGGCGCCGAGCCTTCAGAAAAGCAATGAAGAACAGCGAAAGCCCGAGAAGGGCGCCGAGACAATACTCGTGGTGGAGGACCAGGACCAGCTGCGGAAGCTCGTCTGCCGCCAGCTCAGCACCGGCGGCTACACCATACTCGATGCGCGGGACGGCGCGTCCGCCCTCCAGGCGGCCTCGAATCACGCCGGCCCCATCCACCTCCTGGTCACCGACGTCGTGCTGCCCGGCGTGAACGGCAGGGAGATCTTCGACCGCCTGCGTGAAGAGCGCGGAGACCTGAAGGTGATCTATATGTCCGGCTACGCGGGCGACATCCTGAACGAAAGCGGCATCACGCCCGAAGGCGTCGACCTGATCCAGAAGCCGTTCCGTTTGCACGATCTTGCCGCAAAGGTGCGCGACGTGCTGAACCGTGACTGAGAAGCGAGAAAACAATGCGTCGTTGGATCGGTCGTATCGTTCATCCACCCGTCTTTTCCGATGCCGAGCGGACCCGGCGGGCAAATGCACTGCGGGCCTGTCTGGCGGCGTATCTCCTGATCGCCGTCATCGGTATTGCGCTGGCTCCCTTCGTGGCGGTTCCCCCGGTCGCGAGCGCGATTTTTCTTTCCTGCGTTCTGCTCGGCCTTGCGGGCGCCTTCTTGCTTGCCAGTCTCGGACGGGTGACCGCCGCTGCCTTTCTCTTTCCCTTCATCCTCTGGTGCGCGCTGGCCCTGCTCGGGTTGTTCGGGGGCGGCCTGCGCAGCTTCGCCTTTCCCCTTTTCGGGCTCGTCGTGCTTCTCTCCAGCCTCCTGGTCGGACCAAGAGGCGACGCAATCTTCATCCCGCTGAGCATCGGGGCAGGCGCAGTCTTCTACTATCTTGACGCGCGCGGCCTTCTGCCCACGCCGTTTTTCGCTCCGAACCCCCTGGCGCTCGGCGTTGTGCTGGCCGTGGGATGGTTCCTGACCGGCAGCGCGATCTTCCTCTCCCGCCGGGGCCCCCTGGACCTCATCATCGGGGCGCGGCGCAGCAACGCTTTCCTCATCGAGCAGACCCGGCAGCTTCGGACCGAGATCGAGCAGCGCCGCGAGGCGGAGGTCGTCGCGGAAGCGCGGACCCGCAGCCTGATCGCGGCAAGCAGGATGGCGGTGCAATGCGCCACGGCGCCCCGGGGAAGCGACCCGCTGCTGCTGATCGCGGAGCAGATCCACGAGGTGACGGGCGCGGTCGGCACGGTCATATCGACCTACGACCCCGACCGGCGGGAATTGCACGTCCGGCAGGTCGTCGTCCGCGACCCCCTCCGCAGGCTCGGCGAACGGATCGTCGGCGGCGGCGCGCAGGGAATGGTCGTGCCCGTGCCGCCCGAACAGGTGGAACGGATGCTCCGCAGCGGGGTCGTGGAGACGACCGATCTTGCGGAGGTCACGTTCGGCGCGATACCTCCTTCCGTTGCATTTGCGCTGAAGAAGGCCCTGCATATCGAGCGCTTCACGGGCTTCGCGCTGCACGACGCGGACCGGATACTCGCGACGGTGCTCGTGGGACTGGCGCCGGGCACGCCGCACCTCGATCCCGAGGTGACGGAGATATTCAGTACGGTGGCGACGATGCTCCTGCGCGAGCAGAGAGCGGAAGACGTCGTGCGGGAATCCGAAAGCCGGTTCAAGGAAATGGTGGACCAGCTTCCCCAGCCGGTCGTCGAGCTGGACGCGGCGGGCGCGCTGATCTTTGCCAACGAGATGGCGCGTGAGGTCTTCGGCGGCGCGGGACGCGACGCGCAGGCGATGCGGCCATTCGACATGGTGGTGCCCCGGGACCGGCGCGCCGCGCGCGCGGAGTTTGCCTCCGTTCGCGCCGGACGTATCCAGAGGAGAACCGAGTTCACGTGCGTGCGGGCCGACGGGAGCCCGTTCACGGCCGTCATCTCGGCCCGGCCGATCCGCCGCGGCAATCGCGTGAGCGGCGTGCGGGGCGTCATTGCCGATGTCTCATCGGTTCGGAAAGCGGAAGAAGACGCGCGCGATTCGCGGCGCATGCTCCAGCTCGTCCTCGATCTCATTCCCCAGTCGATCTTCTGGAAGGATACGAAATCGCGGTATCTCGGCTGCAACGGCGTCTTTGCCGAGATGGCCGGTCTTGCCCGTCCCGAGGACGTCGTCGGGCTCACGGACGATGATTTGCTCTGGTCCGGCGAGGCGGAAAGCTATCGTGAGATCGACATGCAGGTTCTCACGTCGGGGAGCCCCCGGGACCAGTACGTGCAGACGATGGTGACGAACGCGGGGGAAAACCGACAGGTCAGGGTCAGCAAGCTGCCCCTGCGCAGCGCCGACGGAACGCTGCTCGGCGTGCTGGGCGTGGCGGAGGACATCACGGCATGGATCAGCAGCGAGGCGGAGAGGCTCCTCCTGGGCACCGCGATAGAGAAGGCCGTGGAAAGCGTGGTCATCACGGACGCGGCCGGTGCCATAGAATACGTCAACCCCGTGTTCCTGAAAAACTTCGGCTACACGCGGGAGGAGGTGCTCGGCCGCAACCCGAGGCTCCTGAAGAGCGGACGGCATGACGAGGAATACTATCGAGAGCTCTGGGCGACAATAGACGCGGGGAAGGTCTGGCAGGGGAAGTTCTACAACCTGCGCAAGGACCGGTCCCTGCTCATCGAGGAGGCCATCATCAGCCCCGTGCTGGGGCCGGGCGGCACGGCGTCGCATTTCGTGAAGGTGGCCCGCGACGTCACCTACGAGATGAGCCTGGAGGAGCGCTTCCAGCAGGCGCAGAAGATGGAAGCCGTCGGGCGGCTTGCCGGCGGGATGGCGCACGACTTCAACAACATCCTCACCGTGATCTCGGGCTACAGCGAGATCCTGGACCGCACGCTCGGCAATGACGGCCAGGGCCGCGACGAAATACGGGCCATCATCGACGCGGCGGCGCGGGCGAGCACGCTGACCGGGCAGCTCCTTGCCTTCAGCCGCAAGCAGAAGCTTCAGCCGCAGGTCATCGAGCTGAACGCGGTGGTCCGCGGCATCGAGCAGATGCTGCGCCGCCTGATCGGGGAGGACGTCGACCTCACGACGGAGCTCGTGCCCTTCGCGGGCAATGTCTTTGTCGACAAGGGGCAAATCGAACAGGTGATCCTGAATCTCGCGGTGAATGCGCGCGACGCCATGCCCAAGGGCGGCCACCTCCACCTGCAGACCCGTACGGTGCAGCCCGACGAGGCACTGCTCGACGCGCACGTGAACGCGGCCCCCGGGCCGTACGCGGTCCTGGAGGTGACGGACACGGGGACGGGCATGACGGAGGAGGTGAAGGCGCACCTGTTCGAGCCATTCTTCACCACGAAGCCCGAGCACAAGGGAACGGGGCTCGGGCTCGCCACCGTCTATGGGATCGTGGCGCAAAGCGGCGGATTCATCGAGGTCGACAGCAGGGTGGATGTCGGCACCCGTTTCCAGATCTACATTCCCCTCACCCAGGCCGCGGAAACCGCGCGCACGAAAACCCGGCATGAAGGGCCGTCCGCCGGGAGGATGGAGAACATCCTGCTCGTGGAGGACGACCCCGCCATCCGCAAGCTGCTGCTGCGGTCGCTGCGGGAGAGCGGCTATGCCGTGAAGGAGGCTGCCGACGGCGCGCGGGCTCTGGAGATACTGCGGCGGGAGCCGGGGTCCATCAACCTGCTCGTCACGGACGTCATCATGCCCGACAGGAGCGGGCCCGAGCTCGCGGATGTCGTGCGCCGGGAACAGCCCGGCATCAAGGTGCTCTTCATCTCGGGCTACACGTCCAACGAAACGGTGGAGTACGGCGTTCTCGGCAGCGAGCTCAACCTGCTGCAGAAGCCCTTCAGCATGCAGGAATTGTCGCGGAGGGTGCGGGAAACCCTGGATCGCGCCTGATCGAAGCGGCGGCTCCGACGATGGAACGGATGCCTACAGGGGCCAGCTCCAGAAGACGTGGCTCGCGGAGGCCGCCGCGGGGAAGAGCAGCGGCAGGAGCCCGTCGAGGGTCACGTTGCCGGCCTCCGCGGCCATGACGGCCAGGAATGCAATCTCTGCAAGCTCGATTGTCGCGCCCAGCACGTCACCGGTGCAGCCGCCGATCTTTCGCCAGGCGAGCAGCCAGAATATGGCGATAGCGATGAATGCCGCGGCCGCGGGAATCGGAGTGATGCAGGCGATCATGGCCAGGATCAGCCCCGCGCCGATGGCGAGCGGCAGCGACACCGTGGACCCGGGCCGAAGTATCCCCCCCTCGCTTCGCACATAGGGCAGAAGCTTCATGCCGACAACCACCGCAGTACGGGAAAGCATCGCCGACAAGGGAAAGGCAATCAGCAGGGCGGCCGCTGGCAGCAAGGAGAGTGAGGCGAAACGGGCAAGGAGCGACAGGCCGATTGCCGCGCCGCCCATGGTGCCGATACGCGGGTCCTTGAGTATTTCCAGCACCCGGGCCCTGTCGCGCCTGCCGTAAAATGCATCCGCGCAGTCGGCCAGGCCGTCGAGGTGGATGCCGCCGGTCAGGAAGAGGTTCAGGGCAACGAGCGCGACAGCGGCCAGAAGGCCGGGCAGGATCGCGCACAGCCCCGCGGATGCCGCAGCGAGAAGAACGCCGATGAGAAAGCCGGCAAGGGGATAGCCGGCGAACATGGCGTTGGGATCCTCCGCGGTGAGCCTTCGGGGGATCGGTATGATCGTGAGGAACGAGAGCGCGGAAAAGAACCGCCGCATCAATGCCCGGTCACGCCGGCCTCGGCGAATGTGGCCATCTCGCGTATCACCTTTGCCCCCGCCTCAATGATCGGCATGGCCAGCGCGCATCCCGTTCCTTCGCCCAGACGCATGCCGAGGTCGAGGATCGGCCGAAGCCCCATGCGCGCGAGCATGGCCGCCTGCGCCTGCTCCACCGAGCGATGCGCGGCGAACATGTAGTCGCTCACGTGGGGAGCAAGCATCCATGCGATCATGGCCCCGGCCGCGGAGATCACCCCGTCGATCACCACCGGCACCCTGCTCTGCGCCGCGCCGAGCACGAGGCCCGCAATGCCGCCGATTTCGAAGCCCCCCACCTTGGACAGGATGTCGAGGGCATCCGAGGGGTCGGGCCGGTTGCGGTCGAGCGCGTCCATGAGCACTTTCACCTTGCGCGTCCTGCCCTCGTCGTCCAGTCCCGTGCCCCGGCCGGCAAGCTCCGCCGCGGTGCCTCCCGTGGTGACGATGGCAATCGCCGTGGAAGGCGTGGTGTTGCCGATGCCCATGTCGCCCGTGCCCAGCATGCGCACGCCTTCGCCGGCAAGCCGGCGCGCGATTGCCGCCCCACGCTCGATGCTGTCCAGCGCCTGGCCGCGGCTCATCGCCGGGCCCTTGCGCATGTTCGCCGTGCCCGCGGCGACCTTCGAAATCGATCACCTTTCCCTGCGCCACGAGGTCGCTGAAATCGGCGCGGCAGCCCATGTCGACCACGCACACCTCGATGCCGGCATGCCGGCTCAGGACGTTGATTCCCGCCATGCCCGCCGCGAAGCCGCGCACCATCTGGCCCGTCACCTCGGGCGGGTAGGCGCTCACCCCTTCGTCGGTCACGCCGTGATCGCCCGCCATCACCACCACCATCTTGCGCGCAAGACCCATGTTGTCGTAGCCGGTGATGCCTGCCACCTTTTCCCCGAGCTCCAACAGCGTCCCCAAGGCCCGCTTCGGCATAAGGAGCTGCTCAACCCTGTCCGCCGCCTTTCTCCTGCTTGCCTGGTCCACCGGGGGAACGCGGAACGACAACTCTCTGCTCATGACGGGCCTCCCTGTTTCGATTTCACGGCGACGGGAACGCCGCTCACGAGGAGATAGACCTCGTCGGCACCCGCTGCCAGCACCTGGTTCGCCCGGCCGGCGCAGTCGCGGAACCTGCGGCTCAACTCGTTGTCGGGGACGATGCCAGAGCCGACCTCGTTGGTGACGATAATGACGTCCCCGGTCCCCCGCGCGGCATCCAGGAGCGCCACGGCGTGGCGCGCGGCGTCGGTCTCACCGAAGGAAGCGTCCGCGAGCAGGAGATTGGAGATCCAGAGCGTCACGCAGTCCACGACGATGGTGCCTGCCGTGCCGCGCGCCGCGGCCAGTGCGGCCGGCACATTCACCGGCTCCTCCACCAGCCCCCAGTCCGCGGGACGCGCCGCGCGGTGCGCCGTGATGCGGCGGCGCATCTCGTCGTCAAACGCCTGTGCGGTGGCAAGGAAAAGGCGCGGCGGCTGCCCGCGGCCGGCGAGCTTCTGCGCAAAGCCCGACTTGCCGCTCCTGCTGCCCCCCGTGACGAGCGTCACCATGAAAGCATCTCCTCAAGCGCCGAGAAGGGAGGCCAGGAAGTATTCCACGGAAAAGACCTCCAGCGAGAGGCTGCCCCGATAGTTTTCTTCTTTCAGGACAGCGCCGATCCGCGCCCGCGTTCCCGGGTCCAGGGCCGAAAGAGGCAGGTGGTCCTTCTGCCCTTGCACGCCGTGAAGGTGCACCATCGTGATGGACCCCCGGAACGATTCGAAGAAGGCTCCGACGTCCCGGCCCGCGGCAAGCAAATGGCCGATGTCGATGCAGACGGAGAAGCCCAGGGCCGCAAGCAGGTCTTTCACATCCCGCAGGTCCCAGTCCAGCGTTTCCACGGAAAACCGGGAGCGCGGCTCTGGCAGGAGCGAAAGGGACTTGGCGACCCGCGCGCGCCAGGCTGCCAGGTCTTCCATCGCGGGGCGCGGCACGTGAAGGACGAACGTGGACACCGAAAGCGGCGCGGCCAACGCGAGCACGCGGCCTATTGTATCGTGCGCCCGCGCGCGTGCCGCCGGGTCCGCCGATGCAAGGTCGATGTCCAGGGGGAGGTGCACGTTCAGCTTCAAGCCTGCGGGAGCCGCGTGCGACGCGATGAGGGCGATCTCCTCCTCCAACGGCAGGCTGCAGCTCCCTCTGCTTTCGAAAAGCAGGAGCTCCACCTCATCGACTACCGCGGCCAGACGTTCGACATTGTATGCCCAGCCCGCCTGGTAGAGGAATGAAGGCACACCGAAAGAAAAGGGGAAACGTCCCTTGCCCGACCAGGAAATGGCGGGCGCATCCACGTCAAGGTCATGCGGCATCAATCGTCCTGCTCCATCCCGAGGTCGTGACAAGCCCTGCCACCTTGTCCAGCTCCGCGTCGATTCGGGCCCGCCAGTCCTCTGATCGGCCCTTCCATCCCAGGCGACGGAGAAAGCTGTCCCGATAGTCGGTGTTCTCGAACAGCCCGTGCAGGTACACGCCGCGGACGCTGCCCTGCTCCCAGCCCAGGTCATCTTCGAGGTGGAGCCCGGGCAAGCGGCCCTGTCACGGTCCGGCCATGGTGGATTTCATATCCTTCCACCATGCCGCCCGGGACCCAGCGGACCTTCCGCTGCCGGGTGGTCTTTTCCCGCTCGAGAGTCGTCACGAGGTCCAGGAGACCGAGGCCTTCGATATCGCCGGACTCCAGGCTCTCCGGGTCGTCGATGCGGCGCCCAAGGAGCTGCATGCCGCCGCAGACCCCCATGACGGGTGTGCCTTTCCGCGCGGCCTCGGCCACTTCGGCGAAAAGACCGTTCTCCCGCATCCAGCGAAGGCTCGCGGCGGTGTTCTTGCTGCCGGGCAGGATGACGGCCTCATACGCATCGAGCCGCGCAAAATCGCGTATCGGCACCACCGAGACGCCGCGCTCGTAGACGAGCGGATCGAACTCGTCGAGATTGCTCGCATAGGGGTAGGCGATGAGGGCGATATTGACGTGCCCGACAATGGGCTGCGCGCGATGGTGCAGCGTGTCCTCTTCCGGCAGCGCATGGGGGACCAGCGGGACGATGGCGACCGTCGGCACCCCGGTCCTGTCCTGCAGCCATTCCATGGCATTGCCCAGGAGCGCGGCATCGCCGCGAAACTTGTTGAGCACGAATCCCCGGATGAGCGCCCGGTCCTCCGGCTCCAGGCACGACCAGGTGCCAAGGAGGTGGGCGAAAGAGCCGCCGCGGTCGATGTCGGAGACAAGGTAGACGTCGGCGCCGCATTCCCGCGCGACGCTCATGTTCACGATGTCTCCCTGCCGCAGGTTGATCTCCGCGGGGCTTCCGGCTCCCTCGATCACCACTTGCTCGTAGTCTTCGATCAGATCCCCGTAGCGCCTCCCACACGATGGGCCACAGGCGATCCCGGCGCGCATTCCACGGCAGCGCCGTGATCGCGTGATCGAGCCTGCCCATGACGATCACCTGGCTGAAGGTATCCGCGCTCGGCTTGAGGAGCACCGGGTTCATGCGCGCCTGGGGCGCCGTGCGCGCCGCCAATGCCTGGAGGTACTGGGCGCGTCCCATCTCCAGGCCTTCCGCGGTGACGGCCGCATTGTTGCTCATGTTCTGCGCCTTGAAAGGCGCCACGCGGACACCCCTGTTGGAGTAGTGCCGGCACAGGGCCGCCACCAGGAAGGATTTCCCGGCATCACTGGTGCAGCCCATGACCATGACGGGCTTCTTCGCTCCGCGATCCATGTCCGGCGCTCCGGCCCGACCGCTCAGGGGAACAGCGTCGGGTAGGCCGTGCGCGCCAGCCATTCCACGGACGAGGCGATGTACTGTGAGATCGCGCTCTTCAAGTTCTCCGGCATCATGTACACCCGCTTCGCTTTCACCGCGGTGAGATCCCTGAACGCCGGGTCCCCCACGACCTGGGCATAGAAGGATGAGGCGCCCTTCGGGTCGCCGTAGACCCAGCCGGGCAGGATGAGGATGTCAGGGTCGAGCTGGAGGATTCTCTCCTTGGACACGGGCACCTGTCCCCACTGGTCGGGCGTGATATCGGCCACGGCATCGATGAGACCGGCGCGCCGGATGATCTCGTCCCACGAGCTTCCGCTGCCCTGTGCCGACCCCCACGTCGCATAGTCGATGACCCGGAGCTTCTTTTGCGCGGGCAGCGTGGAAACCCTGTCCTTCACCGCCGCGAGCCGGGCCTCCATGGTGGCAATGATCTCCCGCGCCTTTGGCTGGTCTCCCGTCATGAGGGCGAGCCTGTTGATCTTCTCTTCGATCGCGGCCACCGAGAGGCCGCTCGCCATCAGGTAGACGGGCACGCCCGCATCGCGAAGCTGCTTCACCGCCGCGGCGTCGCTCCAGTTGGCGACGATCGCGAGATCGGGTGAGAGGGAGATGATTGTTTCGACGCTCAGGGTGAGCTTGTTCGGGATGGCCGCCGCTTGCACGGCGACATTGGAAACCTGCGGATCGATGGCGAAGGTGGTCACGCCGATCAGCCTGCTCCTGTCCACGAGAGAAAGGAGGATCTCGTCCGTGAACAGGGTGAGCGAAACGATCCTGCGCGGCTGCGCGGTAAGGGTGATCGCATTCCCCACGTCATCGGTGACGGTGAGCGGGTAGCGGGTCTGCTGCTGCGCGGCAAGCCCCGCGGCACAGAGGCACAGCAGAGCGACGAGGAGAACGCCGAAGAGACGCCGGGTTTTCATGGGACCTCCTGCAAAGAAACGCGTGCAGGCAGGGTATCGGCGGGATGCGTCGCGCTGAGCGCGAGCGGCCGACGGCCCTGTGTGCCGAGGCCCCAACGTCTCCTGACTTCCGGGTCACCCTCCCGCCCCGCCTTCCCAGCCTTTCCCTCCCGGGGAAAGCCAGTGGCATTCAGGGGCGCTCGTCACCGGTCACAGTGGCGCGTCCGCGGCGGATTCTCACCGCCTTCCGTTCGAGGCCGCACACGAGCTTGGCGCGGGGGAGGGAACCTGTCAAGGGCCGGGATAACATTCGTCGGGCAGGAGGACCACGGAGAAACTGCTGCGCATCGCCCGGCGGCTGTGGAAGCAGAGATCGCATTCGTCGCGGAAGGTGCGTGGGGCCGGAGCCTGGCCCCTGTCCACTGCCATGCGGTACAGGCCGATGGGACCTTCTTCCGCGAGCGCCCGGGTGATCGGGTTGGCGCGCGGATCGTAGCGCTCGAGCAGCCTGGCAAGCGGCGCATCGCGCAAATTGCCGATCGCGATGCCGTAGCAAATCATCACATTGCCGTACGGGTCGATCCAGATCATGCGCGGATCGAATGGCCCCGTCTCCCCCAGGCACGTCGCGAGATCCCGGCAAGGACCGTCCGGCAGACCCTGCATCCGGTTTTCGCCGAGGCGTGCCCCGCGGCCGATGGGTCGGATCGGTATTTCCGCGACGGGAAGCCCGGTCCTTTCAGACACGCCGTGTGCCAGGGCCCGGGAAGCCCGGTTCGTGGCATCCGCTTCCGCCGCATCACCGGGCAGGAGAGAGAGCACGAGCCACGAGTGCCGGCGCATGCCCGCCTCCGCGACTGCGGCCGCGGCATTCTCCAGGGCAGCGGATGAAACGCCCGGCTGGTGAAAGGCGTCGATGCTGAGAGAGATGCCGCTCACGCCGCGGCCGCGCGCCTCTGCGACGACGCTCCGCGCCCGGACTGCATCTGCTCCCCAGTACCCGTTTGATGCGATGCCGATGTCGCCGTATGGCGCGCGCGCGTCGCGTCCAGGAGCCGCAGGAGCCGCGCAGCGTCGAGGAATGGCTCCCCTCCGGTGAAGTGTATCCATCGCAGCGGCCGATCGAGTGATTCCAGCGCCGCCTCGACGGTCCGCGGCTCCAGCGACCCGGCGGACGCGCGGCCGTCGAAGAAGCAATGCGCGCAGGAGAGATTGCACCGATACGTGACGATGAAGGCGATGCCTTCCAGTGCGAGCCCCATTGGTCCGCGAGCATAGTAATCCCGCCGACCGCCATCAAGGGGGCGCGAGAAGGCGTCGAGCGGCAGAGGCCGTCCTCTTGCGATCACCTCCATAAGACGTGATATAATTCAACGCGGCTGAGTCCGACACCCGCCAAACACATCACAGCCGCGAATGAATTGGCGAGCATTCGGAAAAATAGACTGTTTCGTCGATTGAAAAGAGGCTGCCATGAAAAAACCGGCGTTTTCGACGCGCATTTCGTGTCTTGCCCGATTTACATGGTGGGTGATCTTCACCGCGATCCTGGCCGCCCCGATCGCAGCTCAGAACAATCCGGATTCGGGCGAGGCACGAATCGCGTTGGTCATAGGCAACGGCGCGTACCTCAATGCGCCGCTCAAGAACCCGCCCAATGATGCAAGAGACATGGCCGCGGCGCTGCAGAATCTCGGCTTTTCCGTCACCCTGCTCGTGGATGGCGACTTTGCCGGCATGAACCGCGCGATCCGGGATTTTGGAAACGCGATAAGACGCACGGACGCGGTTGCCCTTTTCTACTTCTCGGGCCACGGCGTGCAATACCAGGGAGCAAATTACCTGATACCCGCGCATGCCGACGTTGAAGGGGCCGACGAGCTGCCATATTCCGCGGTCAACGCGGAGCAGGTGTACGCGAAGATGGAAGAGTCGGGCGCCAAGACGAACCTCATCATTCTCGACGCCTGCCGCAACAATCCGTTCCCCGGATCCGAACGCGCCCTGGACCGGGGCCTCGCCGTGGTCAGCAACGTGCAGCCGCCGCGTTCCCTCATCGTCTACTCCACCGCCCCCGGGAAGACTGCCCAGGACGGAGAAGGCCGCAACGGCGTCTTCACGACCGCCCTTCTCAAGCATCTAGCAGATCCGGGGCTCGACGCAGAGCTCATGATCCGCCGGGTTCGCGAAGACGTGATCGCCTCCACGGCCGGAGCACAGGTTCCCTGGAACAACTCGTCGATCACCGGGGAAGGCTTCTTCTTCGCGGGTCGCGGCGAGATCGATGTGACCACCGATCCCACGGGAGCCGAGATATCGCTGAATGGCGAGCGCCGCGGGCTTTCTCCCCTTCAGCTCACCGATGTCCCGCGTTTTGGCGACGTCGAGGTCACCGCGCGGTTGAACAATCAGAGCGCAACGCGCCGGCTTTCGCTTCGCGACGTCGCTTCGATGAGACTCGATCTCAAGCTGCAGACCGAGCAGGGAAGCCTTGCCATCAAGGCAAATGAAGCGAAGTTTTCCGTGCTTCTGGATGGCGTGGCAATGACAGTCTCCCCATCCGGCGTGCTGGAGGGGCTGGGAGTCGGGCCGCACAGCCTGGAGGTAAGGGGAGACTCCAGCGTCTACCAAGGCAGCGTCTCGGTCGCGAGCGGGAAAATGACCATCGTCGCGGTCACCCTTGTTCCCTGCGGATCGCTCACTCTGAATCTGCCGGCGGACACTGTGTGCAGAATCGAAGGCGCGGGAATAGCGGACAGCAGCGCCCGCAAGGATTACGGTCAGGTGCCCGCCGGCGACTATCGCTTGACCGTGACCGGAGGCGGTTACGAGTCATATGTGGAAAGCGTCACGGTAAAAAGGGCTCAGGCGTATCAGTTCACGCCACGTCTTCGGTTCACGGCAGCGTATCTGACCGCGAAATATGGCGCACAGCTCGATGCCCTTTCGCTGGTGGAAAAGCGCAGTTACGTGGACCAGCTCGATGTCGACCAGGTGGCGGCATTCCAGAAAAGCATCACGGACGAAGCGCGTCCCGAGCTCCAACCGCTCTTCGATCGAGCCGAAGAGCTGAAGACGCGCCTGACTTCGGTGCTCGCGCGCCAGGCTTCTGCCGCACAGGGAGAGGGCACGATGCCCGCTCAAGGCCCGAAGGAGCTGTACCTGGCTTACTCCACAGAGCTTAGCGGGTATTCAAACCTTGAAAAAAGCACGGCGCTTACCCAGAACGACATGGACAAAGTGGCGGCATTCGTTCTCAAGGCGCTTGCCCAGCCATACGAGGATTTCCAGGAGCTAGGAAAGCAGGCGGATGACCTCAAGACGAGGCTCGTCGTTCTGAAGGCCGCGCAGGATCGAAAAGCTCAGTATGACACTCTCGTCCAGCAAAAGGCGGCGGCTGCAAAGAATTACAAGGACGCGGTGACCAAAGGGAAGTTTCTGTCCACGATGGGGTGGTGGTTCGTGGTGCCGGGTGGCCTCAGCCTTGTGACCTCTGGAGTCTTTCTTGTCCTTGGCTTGAATGTTGCCCCCCAATACTACGCCGCGACGACGATGAAGGACGCAACGACGCTTGGCGGCCAATTGAAGCTTTACCAGGAGACGATGGATCTTGCGGCCGGCCTTGGCCTCGGCTTGGGTGGGCTGGGCTCGCTATTCCTTGCAACAAGACCGAATCCAAAACCCCTACAGGAAGCGATAGACCGCCTGGATCAGCAGATAGCCTCTTTTGGAGACACGAAATGAGGAACAAACAATCGTTTGTCATCCTTTTAGTTGTAATTTTATTGGCGGTTGCCTTGTGCGGTTGTACCTTTTGGACTCTGAACAATCCCTTTGATGCGGATGTAACTCATGCCGCGACTGTCACAATCCTTGCGGGAAGCAAAGGCATTTCTGGAAGCGTGGATGGGACCGGAGCTTTGGCGCAGTTCAACTACCCCCGGGAAATTTGCAGCGACGGAGCAAATCTCTATGTACTGGATGACAGCGCAATCAGGAAAATAGTCGCCGCAACGGGCGTCGTCACGACGGTATGCCTTGGCGCGTTCGATGGAAGCATCTGCACGGACGGAACCACGCTTTTCCTGTCAAATAGCTACAGCAATTGCATCTATGAGGTGCCGCTCGCAACGGGGGTTCCCTCGATATACGCCGGCTCTTCCACGCCGGGGACAACCGATGGTACCGGTACAGCCGCGCGGTTCAACGGTCCTGCTGGAATTTGCACGGATGGGTCCAAGCTCTACGTAGCAGACAAAGGCAACAACAGCATCAGGCAGATCGACATAGCAAGCGCGGTCGTCACAACGATTGCGGGAAGTACGTCCGGTCAAAGCGGAACAACCGACGGCATCGGCAATTCGGCCTTGTTCAGTGGTCCTTTCAACGTTTTTTTGGTCGGCAACAACCTCGTCGTCTGCCAAAGCACCTACTCCTACGAATTACGGATCATTCTGCTGTCAACGATGTCCGTCTCAACGCAAAGCTTGTTGGGCAGCGGGCAAAGTATTACTGGGTCGGCTTATGATGGGAACCAATTCGTGTATGGAGTCGGTGACGGTGAAATTGGCAAAATTGACACATCGAGCTGGTACGGCCTTGCTGCCAATATGACCGGGTATTCCGCCTCTTCGCTCTGCGTGGCCGGATCTGACGTCTTCATTACCGACAGCGCCAATGATGTGGTTCTGAAACTGGTGAGCATCGAATAGCAAAGGATTCCCGCACTGACGCGCCTCCCCGGCTGATCCCAGCAGTAATTGGCGAGGTGTCCCGGTGATTTGTCTCATTTGGACCGGTGGCATACCTTGATCTTTCATATGCCTCTTAATGCGGATGGACAACGACGAGGTATTGCGGCCCTGTTCCAGCGGGGAAGGGGGAGCCGCTGACAGCGGTCAGCGCTCCAGTGGTGCCCTCGATCTTGTAGGCCGAGACGTTACCGGAAGCCATAGTTCGCAACATAGAGGAACTTGCCCGTGGGATCAACAACGAGCTGATCAGGCGCTGTTCCTGCCAGGAAGGCGGAGCCGCTGACAGCGGTGAGCGCTCCAGTGGTGCCGTCTATCTTGTAGGCCGAAATACTGTTGTCATCGGTGTTCGCTATATAGAGGAAATTGCTTGTGGGATCAACAACGAGGTATTGGGGCCCTGTTCCTGTAGAGAAAGGAGAGCCGCTGACAACGGTTAGCACTCCACTCGTGCTATTGATCTTGTAGGCCGAAACGCTATCGGAACCGTTGTTTGACACATAAAGAAACTTGCCCGTGGGATCAACAGCAAGTCGATCTGGGTCGGTCCCCGCAGGGAAGGGCGAGCCGCTCGCGGCTGTCAGGGCTCCAGTGGTGCTATTGATCTTGTAGGCCGAGACGGTACTGTCGCCCAGTTCGCCACATAAAGGAACTTGCCCGTGGGATCAACAACGAGATGGCGAGGCAATCCTCCCGCGCCATAGGGGGAGCCGCTCACGGCCGTCAGGGCTCCAGTGGTGCCGTTGATCGTATAGGCTAAAACTTGATTGGCGCCGTTCGTTGCGTAGAGAAACTTGCCCGTGGGATCGACGATAAGCTCATCCAGCACACTGACGCCGTATAGAAGGGAGAGCCGCTCATGGCCGTCAGTGCTCCGGTGGTGCCATTGATCGTGTAGGCGGAGACGCGGGTGTCCACATAGAGAAACTTGCTTGTAGGATCAACGACCAAGTATTGGGGCTCTATTATTCCCGAGAAGGGAGAACCATTGACAGCCGACAGCACTCCGTTTGCGCTATTGATCGCGTAGCCGGAGATATTATTAGAAGCGAAATTCGCTGCATAGAGAAATTTGACCGCAGGATCAACGACAAGACCTTCAGGCTCTGTTCCTGCAGAGAAGGGGGAGCCGTCGACAGCCGTCAGCGCTCCAGTCGTGCTATTGATGACGAAGGCAGAGATGTTATTTGAGCTCAAATTCGTAACATAAAGCGCCTCTGCGTACATGAAGTTCGCCTGAATAGTCGCGGCGCTGCCTGTGAAGGTAACCGTTGTACTGGCACTGTTGGGATCGCCGAATGTTGCCGCACCGCTGCTCAACGTCCAGTTTTGGAAGAAGTAGCCGAGATTCGGGGTTGCGCTGATGGGAATCGGTGAGCCGGTAGTCTGGAGACCGCTGCCTGGGCTTGTCGTGCCATTTCCATCGCTTTGCACTGTCAGTGAATATTGAATCTTATAGATCGCGGGAATCACCGCAGAGTTCTGCCAGCCCGATTTATACGCCATGGCGTTGACAGTCTCGCTGGTGGAGACTGAGACACTTGCTGGCGATGGGACTCCGCCCGAAGCGGGAGGGTTTGATCCATCCGTAGTATAGCTGATTGAGGATCCTGGTGTCGTCGAGTAAATCGAAAGGCTTTGAGCGCCAGAATACGTTCCCGCATTCGGGCTGAACGTCGGTGCCGCCACTTGAAGCGTATATATCGCACTGTTGACCGGTGAGTCGGCCATCAAGCTCTTGTAGGCGATTGCCGTCAAGGTCATGCTTGAAGAAACCGTCACCGTCACCGGGGCAGGAGCTCCACCAGACGAGGGTGGTGTCGACCCGTCTGTGGTATAGCTGACGTAGGCTCCAGAAGTTGTCGTTGAGATGTTTACGCTTAGCATGACGTCAGAGGTTTCTGCTCCGGGGCTGAAAAGCGGCGTGGATACCTGGTCGTAGTTGATCTTGTAGGTTTGTTGAGCGGGTGCAGAATCCGTCATTCCCGATTTGGTGCCAATCGCCTTTATCGTCATCACTGTCCCATTCCCCGTCACGGATATCGGCCCGCTGTAGGTCGTCGCGGAGAACGTCGGGGTTGAGCCATCAGTAGTGTAGTGAATGGCGGCTCCAGAGGTGGAGCAGGTGATCGTGACCGCGGTTGCGCCCGTCATGTCGCTCGAGGATGAGTAGATGCCTCCTGTCGCCGCAGGGCTGATCTGGGGAGTGGCCACAATCTCCCCGCTGCTCTGAGCAGAATGCACCTTGTCCTGCACATCCAGAAGCAAGGCGCTAGGCGGACAAGAGAGGACCAGCGAAGCGGTTGCGACAACGACCCCGACGAAAAGAATGCGCTTGGCTTTTTGCCATCGCCCACTTGAGTTCACTTCTGATTCTCTTGGCGAATGCCTGCTTCTCATCGCTTCTCCTCAGCCTATTGAAGCCAGCGATTCTACCGCCTCGTCCCCCAAATCCCCGCTCTCTCCCGAATTCGCTACGATATACAGGCGCGCATAAGACGCCCTACCATTCACCTGTCGTTTCAATTATGTGACCTTTCTCCTCTATCTGCGATAGATGTTCCATCCGCCCCCCTAGTGCGGATGGACTACAATAAGATTGAAGGGATACGCCCCCGCAGTGAAGGGTGAACCACTAACAGCGGCCAATGATCCGCTTACGCTGTCGATTGTATAGGCTGAAACATTACTAGAGTCATGATTTGCCACATAGAGAAATTTGTCGTTTGGATCAACAACGAGATAGTCAGGAGATAGCGGAGAGGAGAATGGAGATCCGCTCGCCGCTGTAAGAACCCCAGTTGTGCTGTTTATCGAATACGCATAGACGCGGGCGGCGGGCGGCTCTGTCACATAGAGGAACTTCCCAAGCTGATCAACCATAAGAAACCTCGATTGGTAATATGCCGTGAATGGAGAACCGCTTATGGCGGCTAACGCTCCAGTTGTGCCATTAATCTTATAGGCTGAAATGTCTCCGGAAACGATGTTCGCTACATAGAGGAACTTGCCTGAAGGATCAATAACGGGATTATATGGCATGTTCCCTGTGGCGAAAGGCGAACCGCTTACTACTGTCAGCACACCTGTTGTGCTGTTTATTGAATAGGCTGTAATTGTATTTGCACCTTGATTTGCTATATAGAGGAACTTGCCGTAATGGTCAATGACAAGAAATTCTGCTGAGTTTCCTGCGCCATAGGGGGATCCGCTTATGGCCGTCAGCGCTCCAGTCGTGCTGTTGATCGTGTAGGCAGAGACGTCACCGGAGCCATAGTTCGCTACATAGAGGAATTTTCCTTGCGGATCAATGACAAGATCAAATGGGTCCGGGCCGGTCGGATAGGGTGAACCGCTTATCGATGTCAGTGCCCCGGTTGACGAATTGATGGTGTAGGCCGAGAGGCTATACTGACCGTAACCGGAATTGCAGTTTGTCACATAGAGGAACTTGCCGGTAGGATCGACAACAAGATTATATGTATATGGCCCCGCGGCGAAAGGGGAACCGTTAATTACTTCCAGTGTTCCATTTGTAGAGTTTATTCTATATGCCGAAACGTTATTGGAGCCATAATTCGCCGCAAAAAGAAATTTGCCATTTGGATCGGAGACGAGGTTCTGCGGATTTGCTCCCGTTGCGTATGGGGAGCCGCTCATCTCTTTTAGGACTCCAGTAGTGGCATTGATAACGTAGGCGGAGATGCTATTGGAGTTGCTATTCGTGACATAAAGCGCCTCTGCATACATGAAGTTCGCCTGAATAGTCGCGGCACTGCCGGTGAAGGTGACCGTTGTACTGGCACTGTTGGGATCACCGAAGGTTGCCGCGCCGCTGCTCACCGTCCAGTTCTGGAAGAAGTAGCCGAGATTCGGGGTTGCGCTGATGGGAATCGGTGAGCCGGTAGTCTGGAGACCGCTGCCTGGGCTTGTCGTGCCATTTCCATCATTCTGCACCGTCAAAGTGTACTGAATGCCATAAGGCGCGGTGCTCACCACGGAGTCCTGCCAGCCTGTCTCGTATGCGATGGCCCTAAGAGTCTCACTCGTTGCGACACTCACCCCTGACAAGTACTGGGTACCCGTCGTGCTTGTAGGAGCCGAACCATCAATTGTGTAGCGGACGTTGGCCCCGCTGGTGGTAGAAGAAATCGCTACTGTCGACGGTCCAGTATATGTCCCCGAGGTTGGGTTGAACGTTGGTGCCGCCACTTGAAGCGTATATATCGCACTGTTGACCGGTGAGTCGGCCATCAAGCTCTTGTAGGCGATTGCCGTCAAGGTCATGCTTGAAGAAACCGTCACTGTCACCGGGGCAGGAGCACCGCCAGACGAGGGTGGTGTCGACCCATCCGTGGTATAGCTGACGTAGGCTCCTGGAGTTGTC
This sequence comes from uncultured Spirochaetota bacterium, assembly GCA_963781885.1. Lineage (GTDB taxonomy): Bacteria > Spirochaetota > Spirochaetia > SZUA-6 > Fen-1364 > Fen-1364. The sequence goes on from CAWAHW010000001.1 coordinate 96,706, forward strand.
GTTGTGATGGTTATGTTTAGCGTGACGTCATGAGGTTTCTGCTCCGGGGTTGAAAAGCGGCGTGGATACCTGGTCGTAGTTGATCTTGTAGGTTTGTTGAGCGGGTGCAGAATCCGTCATTCCCGATTTGGTGCCAATCGCCTTTATCGTCATCACTGTCCCATTCCCCGTCACGGCAATCGGCCCGCTGTAGGTCGTCGCGGAGAACGTCGGGGTTGAGCCATCAGTAGTGTAGTGAATGGCGGCTCCAGAGTGGAGCAGGTGATCGTGACTGCGGTTGCGCCCGTCATGTCGTTCGAGGATGAGTAGATGCCTCCTGCGCTGCAGGGCTGATCTGGGGAGTGGCCACAATCTCCCCGCTGCTCTGAGCAGCATGCACCTTGTCCTGCACATCCAGAAGCAAGGCGCTTGGCGGACAAGAGAGGACCAGCGAAGTGGCTGCGACAACGACCCCGACGAAAAGAATGTGACTGGCCTTCCGCCACCGCCTGCTTGAGTTCACTTCTGATTGCCAATGCCCGCTTCTCCTCAGCTTCCCTGCCCCTCACCGCTGGCACCTCGGCGCCGCCTTCGCGAAATATCGCGCGCGGCCAATTGCACGCCCTATTGTTCTATTTCCCATATGACGGCCATGCGCTGGCGCTGCACATCCGCAGCTCTGGTCCCGCTCTCCTGGGATTCCCCGAGATAAGCAAACTGCTGCGCGAGCGTTGGGTTGATTGCCTTCAATTTTTCATAGTCTTGCTTTGCCGCGGCGTAGTCCTGCAACTCCTGGCTCGCTCGTGCGAGGGCAAGCAAGACGTGATCATTGTTCGGGTCGGTTTCGCTTGCCCTTTGGTAGAGTGAAAGCGCATCCTTCCAATCACTTTTCGCAAAATACAGGTGCCCGAGGTTGAGTATTGCGGGAAGATATTCCTTCCTTGCCAGGACCTGTTTGAACTGCTCTTCTGCTTTGTCTGCTTGCCCGAATTTCGCGTACAAGACCCCAAGCCCGTTCATCGCCGCCAGGCTCCCGCTGGTGATCTGCGCCTGAAGCTCCGCAACCATCGGCGCCAGGGCTGAGTCAAGGTACTTCTGAGCCTCAGCCAAATATGCACGAAGGATGCCATCTGACTGGGGGACCGCGACCGTGGTAGCTGCGCCCGGAAGCCCCACCGGTTGGTAGACGCTCCATGCCTCCTGGATGGGGTAGAATCCGGCCTGCCCCGTGGAAGTATTTTCGGTCCACTCCTTGGCCCCCAGTTGCCACGCTTTCATGAACCCTTCATGTATGGAGGTGATCTCCACCGGAATCCAGGCTTTATCTTTGTATGCGATGGACTGGCTTGCCGGGATCAGCTCCTTCGGTGCTTGCGCAACGCTGAGTCCGCTGTCCACTGCAATGAATATGTGCCCAGGAATCGTGATGAAGGCTGCATCAATTCCTACTGCCTGGAAGAGCGCGCCATAAAGAATCGAAATGTCGCTGCAGTCTCCCGCCTTGTATTGAAAAGTCTCCTGGGGAAACTGCAGAAAATCAATCACGTCCTTCTGCTTGGAGACCTGCTCATAAGGAGTCTTGGGATTGGGGCTGTAGTTCAACCCATAGAGATCGAGCGCTTCATGAAATGCAATAGCCGCCTGCAGATTGTCGCAGATCGAGCGGTTCTCTTTGCTTCGAATGAAGCTTGAGACGCTTCGGGCGAAGTTCAGCACCCCCGGGTCTTTCGAGGTTACATATGCTGCCGCCTTCCTGTTGTCATCCCACGTCATGGCGTTCCGGCCCCACAGAGTAAGCGTTTCGATTTTCTTGTCCTCATAGGTCTGCCCCTCGACCTTGTAGGACACCGTGATCTCCGCGGCAACTTTGGTCCCCTCTGTGACGGAGAGCACCTTGTCCGTGAAAAGTGCAAAAAGGTCGATGGTCTTGCTCTCCCCCGGCGCAAGCGTGCCCGGCACTTCCATCACCTTGGGGGAATCCATGTATTCCTTGATGTCCACCTGTACGCGAATATCGCTTGCCGGGACCTTGAGGTTACTCTTGATTTGAAGCGTTCCTACGGGATGATCGTCATAGAACTTGTAGAAAACCGGAAAGGCGGGGCGCAAGTCTACCGCTGGTACATCGACGCTTCCCCCGTTGCCAAGAGACACATCGATTCCCGCCGTGACGCTCAGCCCTTGATACAGCGCCAAATAGTTTTTGTATTGCGCTCCCAATTGAAAAGCAAACGTCGGAGCCACAGACAATTTCAGCCCCAGGCCGCCGGCAACAAAAGGGTAGCTGCCCGATTTGGAGAAGTCATTGTAGGTGGCGAAATAGTAACCACCCATGACATAGGCGAACACCGCAAAGCCGCTGGTCAGAGGTAGTTGAAGTCCGCCACCAATTCTGGCGGCCACGAGGGATAAGCTGGTGGATGCCTGCACAGGAGTGAGGGAATATTGAAGGCCGCCTGACAGGGAAAAGATGGAGCTGGGAATCCGATAGTTCAGACCCAAATCCAATGCTCCGCCGTAGGTAAACCATTGCGAGCTATCACCAAGAGGAATGTCAAAGGCGGGACGCACCTCCAGCGATAGGGAGGAAGGAACCTGTGCCGTTGACGGCCTGCCTGTGGCGATGGTGACGGCCGACTGCGTGAATGCTGTCGCCGAACAAAACGCAAGCAAGAACGCAAGAAGGGCAAGGATAGGGAGCTGTTTCAACGCACAGTCCTTACAAGCGAGGCGTTCAACTGCATAGGCTCCCGGCTTCTGACGTCTGCAACTTTCGTGGCCTTCTTACCCTCTCAAGAATTCCATAATAGAGCATCCTTAAACTGCATTCATGCGTACAAACATGGGGAGAATTCGGTCGAAAAGGCCTTGCGCTCTCACCAGATGGTGCAATAATCTATTGGTATTCAAGATGGAGGTTCGGCACAAACGCGGAGCAGCGGTGCATCGCAATGGATCAAGATCCTCGATTTTATCTCGTTTGTCGGGCATGCGGACGATCTTCAAAGCATGATAAGGAGGGCAACTGCCGGGCTGCCGTCACTGATTCCTTGTGAGATGACCTGGACGATCATAAATGGAGTCGACTCGAACGGGGCATTGCTGCCTCCATCAGAAGGATTTTCGAATGAAATCCCGAAAGTGGCCCACGACGCGTACATTGACTACTACTACAAGGTTGATTTCTTTCGTCAGGCGCTGGGGACAAAAGAAACCTCGCTATGCGATCAATTGGCGCGACCGAGCCCTTGCAAGCTCTGAGATAGCAACTGATTTTCTAGGCAAATTGATCCATATCGACGCAAATGCCGGTTTTACATTTTATAGACCCGCTTCTTTCGCAGCGGGGACTCTGGCAATTGGCCGTGTCGGTCAAAAGGGGTTCGGCAGACCGGGACCTGCAGATCCTTGATTTTATTCGTCCACACTTCTCCAACTATTTCGCACTATTCAGCCGCGAAGTGCTCTTTCCGATGAACACCTATACGGCTGCGGAATTGGCCGACGACTGTCGCCTTCTCAGCCGCAGGGAAGCCGAGGTCGCCTCCCTTCTCTGCAGAAGGCTGCGGCCGGATGAGATCGCAACGGTGCTCTTGATAAGCCCTCGAACAGTGGAGCGGCATATCGAGAATATCTACTCCAAGCTGAATGTGAGAAATCGGAAGGAGCTCTTGAAACTCTTGCTGAAAGGGCCACCGGGAGATGGGCAGCATCTGAATTGAAGGCCCGCCCTTCATGGGCCGTACCGCAGTCGCGCCGACAACGGCGCTTCCGCTGGTGAAAATCGCGCGCGTCATGCCCCGCAGCTACCGCAGCGACGGGATGGCGATATGCGGATCGATGTCGGCGGCGTAGTTCACCTGGGGGAAGTCGAAGCCGCAGATGCGTGAAAGCTCCTTGCGGTACCCTTCCAGGTCCACGAGCGTGGGCAGGTTCTCGGTGGTAACGCTCTTCCACCGGGCTTCGACCTCTTTCTGCACCGCAGGGTCGAGCTCCCTTTCGTCCAGGCGGATGCGGCCGGCATCGTCCACGGGGCTGTCTCCGTTCACATAGAGACGCTCGCGCAGCAGCCGGTCCATCTGCTCGATGCACCCCTCGTGCGTCCCCCGATCCTTCATCACCTGGTAGAGGATGCCGATGTAGAGAGGCACAAAGGGGATGGCGGCGCTTGCCAGTGTCACCACGGCCTTGTTCACGGCGACATACGCATGTCCTCCGAGCCCGGCGAGCTTGCGGTCCAGCGTGCGCGCCGTGGCCTCCAGGTGCTCCTTCGCCCTGCCGATCGTGCCTTCACGATAGATGGCCGCCGTCACGGACGAGCCGATGTACGAGTAGGCGACCGTCATCGCCCCCGCGGCGAGGAGGTCCGCTGCCTGCAAAGCGTCGATCCAGAGCTGCCAGTCCTCGCCGCCCATGACGGCAACGGTCCCGGCGATCTCTTCCTCCGACGCCGGCGGCACGGTCGTCTCGTAGACCTGGCCGGTCTGGAAGTTGACGGTCTTGTTGGTGTACGGCTGGCCGATGGGCCGCAGCACGGAGGCGTACATGCCGCGGCGCGGCGCGGCAAGGCTGTAGATCACGAGGTCCACGGGCCCCGTTGTGCGCTGGATGAGCGCGATGGTGTCCGCCTTGACCTGTTCGGAAAAGGCATCACCGTTGAGGCTCCACGCGCGCAAGCCCGCCTTTGCCGCCTCCTCCTCGAAGAAGGCGCTGTTGTACCACCCTGCCGAGGCCGTGCGGTCCTCATCGGCTGGACGCTCGAAAAAGATACCCACCGTTTCCGCGCGCGCGCCGAATGCCGCGGCGATCCTGGTTGCAAGCCCGTAGCCCGTGGAAGCGCCGATGATCAGAACTTTCCGCGGCCCCCGCGCCATGCGCGGTCGGGAGAGAACGAACCGGATATGCTCCTGCACGAGCTCCTCGCACCCGTGCGGATGCACGGTAAGACAAACGGCACCACGGATCCTGCGTTCGATCTGCATAGCGTGAAGATACTCACGGGGTCGGACACCGGCGAGCGGCCGCCCCGGGCGCGCGACGCGGTGAAGCGCGCGCCGTTGTCGTGCTATAAAGAGGCATGAAGAAAAACGCGCTGGTTGCCCAATCCGGCGGACCTTCTCCCGTCATCAATTCCTCCCTCCAGGGCGTCATCGAGGGCTGTCGGGCATACCCTGACAGCATCGGCGCAATCTATGCGGCCTGGCATGGCATCGAGGGTGTACTCACGGAAGAGCTCGTGGACATGGCGTTGCAGCCGCGTCGGGAAATCGAGCTCCTGGCGACGACCCCGGCCGCGGGCGCCATCGGCACGTGCCGCTACAAGCTCACCGAAGGCCAGGAGGAGGACTTCGAGCGAATCGTGGAGGTGATCAGGGCGCACGACATCGGGTACTTCTTCTACGTCGGCGGCAACGATTCGATGGACACGGCAGCCAAGGTGTCGAAGCTGGCCCGGGAGCGCGGCGTGGAGCTTGTCGTCGCCGGCGTGCCGAAGACCATCGACAACGACATCGGGGACCCGGGGTTCACCCTCATCGATCACACGCCTGGCTACGGGAGCGCGGCGCGCTACTGGGCCACGCTGATCCAGAACGTGAATGAAGAGAACCGCGGCATGTGCGTGTCGGAACCGGTCGCTGTCCTCCAGGCAATGGGGCGGAAGTCCGGCTTCATCACCGCCGCGGCGCGTCTGGGCGACCCGAAGCGCGAGATGCCGCTGCAGCTCTACATGGCGGAGACCCCGCACACCCTCGCGAGCCTCCACGAGCACGTGAACCGCGAGCTGCGGCACAGCGGGCGCTGCATCGTCGTGGTGAACGAGGGCTTCGACGTGGGCGGCGTCGGCGAGCGCCACGACGGCTTCGGCCACGTGGAGTACGGCGCCAGCCGCACAACCGCGGCGCAGGAAGTGGTGAACTACCTCAACGACAAAGGGCTCGCGGTCCGCGGACAGGCAACCGGCCAGGTGCCGGGCGTCATCCAGCGCTCGGTCTCCACGGCGGCATCGACGGTGGATATCGCCGAGGCGCGCGAGGTGGCGCGGCACGCGGTGCGCGTGGCGTTGGAGGAAGGCACGGGGTGGATGGCGACGATCCTCCGGCAGCCCGGCCCCGTCTATCGGGCGCGCTACGACAAGGTGGCGCTGGAGACCGTCGCCAACTCCTCCCGTCCCATGCCTCCATCCTGGATCAGCGCGGACGGCCTGGACGTCACGGACGATTTCATCCGCTATGCGGCGCCGCTCATCGGGGATGCAGACCCCGCGATACCCCGGGAGAATGGACTCCAGCGCTTCTCCCGTCTTCAGATTCGGTTCATCGAGAAGAAATGCCGCCCGTACGAACCGGTGCGTTTCAGGATAACGGGCAAAGCTCGGGAGGTGCGGCCATGAGCAGACGCGTCCTGGTGATCAAGGCAAGCCCCCGTGAGAAGGGCAACAGCTCCGTGCTCGCCGACAAGGTGGCCGAAGGGGCGCGCGACGTCGGGGCGACGACGGAGAGCATCTCCCTCCATCGCCTGGATATACACCCCTGCCGCGGATGCGACACCTGCCGCAGGACGCAGGCCTGCGTGATCAAGGACGACATGCAGGGGCTCTATCCAAAGCTGCTCGCCGCCGAGGCGGTCGTCCTGGCAAGCCCCATCTACTGGTTCACCATGAACGGCCAGATGAAGACATTCATCGACCGGTGGTACGGGCTCTGGAACATCGCGAAGGAGCCTTTCAAGGACAAGCCCGTCGGCATCGTGTTGACCTACGGCGACACCGATCCCTATACGTCGGGCTGCATCAACGCGATTCACACCTTCGAGTCGATGTTCAAATTCCTGGAAGCGCCGATTGCCGGATGTGTCTATGGCTCGGCGATGGACGTCGGCGACGTGGAGAAGGACGCCACGCTCCTGGAATCGGCGCGGAGCCTGGGACGGAAGCTCGGCGCGTCCTGATCAGCGGCCGCGCGGCAGGGAATCGAGTATCTGCGCCATCAGCAGGTTGCCGGCCGCAAAGCGCGCCGTATCGGCAAGCATTTCCGCGGCTGTCTGAATCGTCGGGCCCGCCACCAGATCGTCGCGGCAGTTTTCCGTAAGAGCGGCCGCACCTGCCGGCGTCATCTCGAGGTGGAACTGCAGCCCCACGACCCGGTCACCAATTGAAAATGCCTGGTGCTCGCAGGCGGCGCTCCTGAGCACAAGGGAGGCCCCCGACGGAAGGTTGAAGGTGTCCCCGTGCCATTGGAATGCGAGCGATCCATCCGGCACCGCGCCCAGGATTGCCGCCGCGATTCCCGTCGCGGAGGCGCGCGCACCCGGCGCGGCCTCCAGCGGGAACCAGCCGATCTCCTTCTGCCGATGGCGATACACGCGCGCGCCCAGGCTGGCGGCAACGAGCTGCGCGCCAAGACAGATGCCCAGCACGACTTTTCCCGCTGCCACCGCGTCTGCGATGAGCCTCTTCTCCGCCGCGAGCCACGCATAGACGCGGTCATCATTCGCGCCCATCGGCCCGCCCATCACCACGAGCCAGTCGAAATCGGCCAGGGAGGGAAGCTGCGGCCGTTCGAACAGACACGAGGTGGAAAGCTGTGCCCCGCGCGACTCCGCCCAGGGCTGGATGGAACCCAAGCCTTCGAATACGACGTGACGCAGCGCGTGAATACGCATGCCCGAGCCTCCCGCTTCGGCGTACTATAACCGACGGCCCACGAAACGTCTCGGCCCACGCGGAAACGCGACAGGCCCTCCGTCAGTTTGGACCCCCGGGCGTCAGCGCTGCATTCAGCTTGAAGTCCAGGTTGTTGTGTCCCGTATCCGTGGCATTCGGCATCCTGCCGATCGATCCGGTGACGGTGTTGCTGTCCGCCGGCGCCCCGGCACTCCCTTCAGTGGCATCCAGCTCCGCGGCGTGCCCGACGATCAACGCGCGATGGAGCACACCCGCGTATGTCACGGTATCGATGACCCGGTCTGCGATCGTGTCGAACAACATGACGGCGTCATTCGGACCGTTCTGTATCCTGTTGGAGGATTCCCAGCCTGCCGGCGTGTACTTCATCGCGGATGCCGCAACGCTCACATTCGGACCGGCAACCACGAGGTACGTGCCCGCGGCAAGCAGTCCCAGATGCCCCAGGTCGATACGCGCATATTCCGCCCCGGGCGTCACCCCGCCATTGATCAGGACCAGCACGACCCCCGCGAGATCAACGTCCCCGGTGGCGCAAAGCTCGACGTATTCGGCGGAATCCGTCCCCACCTGGTCGACGTCCATTTCGTTGATGAGAAGCGGAACCCCCGCGCTGACCCGCACGGTGTAGGAAAGCTGGCTCCCGTCCTCCGCGGTGACCACGTATTCAAGGGGCGAGCGAAAGTCGTTTGCCGTCACGCCGCTTGACTGCTCCCGGCCCTGCACGGTCACATGCGCGCCGGTCGTGGCAAAGACGGCAACGAGCGATGACAGGTCCGTCCCCTCGGGAGGCCGGACCCTGATGACATGGTCATCCTGATCGATGAGCCCCGCGCAGGCGGGCGCGAGCAAAGCGAATGACGTGAGCGCCTTGTCGGAGCCGGGCGCAATGTCCACGGACACCGCGTAGGCGCAGGTGCTCCCATCCGCCGCGCAGACCACGTACGTCCGCGGATCCGTGAAATCATTCACCGTGACGCCGCTCTGCTGCTCCGTGTCGTCCACGGTCACGGCCACGCCGGTGGCGGCAAATACTGCAACGAGGGACGTCACGTCCGTCCCATGCGGCATGGTGACGTGGACGGCATGCGCCTCCTGGTCCACCGTGCCCGCGGCGGCAGGCTGCTGGAAGCAGAATGAGGTCAGTGCCTTCTCCGCGCTCGGCGGCGCCTCCGCCCCCACGCTGACCGTGTAAAGAGTGAAGGAGCCGTCAGCCGCGCAGGCTTTGTATTCCACCGGCGAGGAGAAGTCATTCGCGGTCTGGCCGCTCACCTGGTTGACGCCGCCGACGGTCACCGTCCCCGTGGCCGTGAAGACGGCGACGAGCGCGGTGACATCCGTGCCCGCGGGGACGCCCACGGTGACGGTGCAGGCTCCCTGGTCGATGACGCCGCTGGCCGCAGGCGATGAAAACGAAAACGAGGAAAGAGTGGCCGCGGCGGATGGGGACGCAAGGGGCGTTGGCGGGACGCACGCCGCCAGGCACAGCACGAAAAGGAGAAGCGGCAGTGATTTCATGCGAGCCTCCGCCCATCAGAACGGGCGTGCAGGGCACGCGAATTCAATTGCCGGCAGGCACGCGGGAAAACGGCCGGCCCCCGCCCGTCTTTGCATCGCGCGCGCTTGCATATAGGATGGACGCACGAGGCAGCAGGGGCATGAAAACATTCGTCGTTCTTGCCGGCAACATCGGCGCGGGCAAATCCACGCTCGTGAAGATGATGTGCGACCAGCTGGACTGGGAGCCGTACTTCGAGCCTGTCGCCGAAAACCCCTATCTGCAGGATTTCTACGCCGACATGAAGCGATGGGCTTTCCATTCGCAGGTCTTCTTTCTCACGTGGCGCGCGCAGGCCCACCGCGCGCTCATGGACATCCCGCGCCCGGTCGTGCAGGACCGTTCGTTCTACGAGGATGCGCTGGTCTTCGCGCGCGCGCTCCACGTGCAGGGCGCCATCAGCCCGCGCGATTGGGACACGTACCGCGGCCTCTATCGGACGCTCACGACGCTCCTCGCTCCGCCGGACCTCGTGGTCTACCTGCGCGCGTCCGTGCCGACGCTGCGCGCGCGCATCGCGCTGCGGGGCAGGGCCTTTGAGGCGTCCATCACGGACGCCTACCTCGACGGGCTCAACACCCTGTACGAGGAGTGGATCGCCGGCTTCGATCTTGCCCCGGTGCTGATCGTGCCCGCCGACCGGGTGGATTTCGTGAAGGACGCGGCGCAGCTTGCGCGCGTCATCGAGACGGTCAGAGAAAGGCTGCGCGGCAGGCAGGGGGAGCTGTTCGAATGAACCCTCACGACAGGGACATCCTGCGCGCGCTGGCGGCGGAAACGGCGGACATCGCCGCGCTGCCGGTGCAGGAGGAAAAGCGCCGTCTCTGGCGCCGGTTGAATGCGCGCGCCCCCGAGCGCCCCATGGTCATGATCGACCAGGTCTGCTGGAACGAGATGGCAATCGATGACGAGCTCGCCCTCCTCTGCATCGATCCCGAATGCCGCCAGTATGAAGAGGGCCTCCGCCGCACCCTGTTCCAGTGGAGGCATTTTCCCGTCGACATGGTGATCGAGCCGTTCCTGCGCGTCCCCCGGGCGGTCCGCAACACCGGATTCGGCATCGAGGTCGACGAAGAGATCGCGGTGACGGACCCCCACAACGACGTGGTCGGCCGCCGTTTTCGCAACCAGCTCCAGGGCGACGCCGACATCGAGAGGATGCGGCTGCCGCGCATCAGCCACGACGAGGTGGAGACGGAGCGCCGGCTCGCGGTCGCGCACGGGCTTTTCGACGGCGTGCTGGAAGTGCGGCCGTGGGGGCTGGATCCCTATCTCTCGCTGTGGGACCCGATCAGCATGTGGATGGGTGTCGAAGGCGCCCTGTACGCGCTGATGGATCGGCCCGATTTCATGCATCGCCTCGTGGGCCGTATGACCGACGGGTACCTGTCCATGCTCGACCAGCTGGAGGAACAGGGGTTGCTCTGCCAGCCGCAGAGCCTCATCCACTGCACGGGAGCGTGGACGGACGAGCTGCCCGCGCCGGGCTACGACCCCGGCCAGGCCGCGCACGAAGGACGTCTGGATGTTCGGCCTCGCGCAGATGTTCTCCACGGTCTCCCCTGCCATGTTCAAGGAGTTCGAGGTCGATTACGCGAGCCGCATCTGCGCCCGGTTCGGCCTCGTCTACTATGGGTGCTGCGACCCCCTGGACGGCAAGATGGCGGAAGTGCGCATGATCCCGAATGTGCGCAAGATATCCATGAGCCCGTGGGCCGACCAGGCCAAGGGCGCGGAGCGCATCGGATGCGACTTCGTCTTTTCCCGCAAGCCGAATCCGGCGTTTCTTGCGGTGAGCACATTCGACGACGAGCGGGTGCGGGATGACTTGAAGGCGACCCGCGCCGTCTGCGCCCGCGAAGGCTGCCCGCTTGAGATCATCATGAAGGACATCAGCACCGTTGGCTATCGGCCTGAAAGGTTATTCCGCTGGGCAGATATCGCAATGGAAGTCGTCAGGGCTTGAGTGCCGCCCGCGCCGCCGCGGCTTCGGGCAGCGCTTCCCTTTTCGCCATCGATCCAAGAAGGGCGTTGAAGCCGCGTTGCGTCCACTTCTTCTCTTCGTCGGAAAGTCCTTCGCCAAAAGTGAAGCGCCGCGCGCCGACCTCGAACTGCAGGCAGGTCGTCCGTCTCCCGTTCACGCTGCCGGTTTCGGCAAGGGTCAGTTTGCCCACCTCCGCGGCGGGCGCAAGCACGTTTTTGCCCCTGCGGAATCGTCGCGCGCAGGAAAAGCCCTGGACAGGATCGAAGCGGAGAAGCGTTCTGCCGAAAAAGCCGGCGAGGGACCTGCGCAGGAGCCAGGCGCCCGCGAGCCAGAACGGGATGGAAAAGAGGGACATCTGCCACGCGCCCAGGCGCGCGGTGAGAAATGTCCAGAAGGCAACGAAGGCGAGCCAGAAGATGGAAAAGCCACCCAGAATCGCGGCGGCACCCGCGGGACCGCTCTCGGGGATCACGAGCGTCACGACGTCACCGTTGCGGGTCGCCTTGATGCGCGAGAAGCGCGGCGGCGCAAAATCCACCGCGTCGTCCGACGCGGCGCGCGCGGGCGTCTCTCCCTGCAGGTAGCGGATGGCCGTTTCCACGGGAAGCGATCGCTTCGCCTCATCCGGCTCCAGCCAGGAATCGAGCACCGCGGCAAGCCCCGGGGAAAGCTCGATGGCAGGAGACATCGATCTTCATGTCCTTCACCGGGCAGATCCTGCGGATCCTTGTGCGTGAGAAGGAAGAGAAAGGTCGCGGCGCAGGAGTACAGGTCGGAGCGAACGGTGGCCCTTCCGACGAACTGCTCCATCGGCATGTACCCCGGCGTGCCGACGACGGTCTGGCCTTCGCCGCGGGAGAGGCGCAGAGCGTCCTGGACGCCGCCGAAGTCCACCAGAAAGACGACGCCGTCCTCCCGCACGATGACGTTGCGCGGATTGATGTCGCGATGGATGATGGGAGGCCGCAGCGAATGGATGTACTGCACCGCCTCCAGGAGACGCACGGCGAGCGCGCGTATCTCCTCCTCGGTCCCGCGCCAGCCGGCATTCACCTTGTCGCGGAGGCTCACGCCGTCCACAAGCTCCTGCACGAGCACGAGCTGCGTCTTTGGCCCTTCTCCGACGGAAAACGAATCGACATACGCGGGGATTCCGGCATGATGGAGGCTCTTCAGCACGGACGTTTCCCGCTGGAAAAGCTCGAAGCCCTTCCAATCTGGGAGCGCGCGGACGGAAAGAAGCTTCACGACCACCGCGCGTCCCGTCTTCCTGTCCTCCGCGCGCCAGGTGACCGCGAATGCACCCGCCCTGATCTGACTTTTCAGGACGTATCTTTTGCCGACGATGTCTCCCGGCTTCACGGGAAAGGATTCTCCCCGTGCGCAGGCGTGCCGTCAAGGAAACACCGTGGCCGGCGCAAATGCCGCAAGCTCGCGGCTGGCCTAAATCTCCACGCCGCCGCGCTGCGTATCGTACAGCTTCCGGAAGTAGCCGTTCGCCGCGACAAGCTCCTCGGGGCTCCCGCGCTCGACGATCTTGCCCGCATCCACCACGAGCACCGTGTCGGCGTCGCGGATGGTCGACAGCCGGTGAGCGATGATGAAGCTCGTCCTGCCCTTCATGAGCTCGATCATGCCCTGCTGGATGCGAAGCTCCGTGCGCGCGTCCACGGAGCTCGTTGCCTCGTCGAGCACGAGCAGCGTGGGCGTGGCGAGCACGGCGCGCGCAATGGCGATGAGCTGCCGCTGACCGAGGCTGAGATTGGCACCTGACTCGACGAGCACCGTGTCGTAGCCCTGCGCGAGCCGCTCGATGGCGTGATCGGCCCCTGCCAGCCGCGCGGCGCGGCGTATCTCTTCCTCCGACGCATCCGGCCGGGCATAGCGGATGTTCTCCCGCACGGTTCCCGCAAAGAGCCATCCATCCTGAAGCACGACCCCGAAGACCCGGCGCAGGCTGGCGCGGGTGTAGTCGCGGATGTCGACGCCGTCCACGAGGATGGAGCCCCCACTCAGCTCGTAGAATCGCGTGAGGAGGTTCACGATCGTGGTCTTGCCTGCGCCCGTGCGCCCGACGATGGCGGTGACGCTGCCCGCCGGGGCATCGAAGCTCACACCGCGCAGCACCGGCACATCGGCGCGGTAGCCGAAGCTCACGTCGCGGAACTCCACGACGCCCCGCGGCTGCACGAGCTCGCGCGCGCCGGGCGCATCGGCAGGCTCCTCCTTCTCGTCCATGACCTCGAACACGCGTTCGGCGCCGGCAATGGCAGACATCAGGGTGTTATAGGTGTTTGCGATGTCGTTGAGCGGCCGCACGAACTGGCGGGAATACGAGATGAACGTGGCGATGAGACCGACGCTGATGAGGCCGCGGACGGCCATGTAGCCGCCGGCGACGGCGACGGTGGCAAAGCCGAGGTTGCCGATGACGTTCATCATCGGCATGAGGAAACCCGCCCAGATCTGTGCGCGGGTGCCGCAGCGGCGGAGCCGTTCGTTGATGAGCGCGAATCGTTCACGCGTCTGCGGCTCCCGTCCGAACGCCTTCACCGCCTGAATGCCCGAGACCGTCTCTTCGATATGGCCGTTGAGCGCGCCCAGCTCGTCCTGCTGCTCCTTGTAGAGCGCCCGGGTGTTCCGCGAGATCGCGCGGGTCAGGAGAAAGATCAGGGGAACGGGGAGGAGGCTCGCAAGGGCCATGAACGGGCTCAGGGCGATCATGATGACGAGCGTGCCGGAAACGACCACGACGCCCGACATGAGCTGCACGGCGGACTGGGACACGGTGACGCTCACCGCGTCGGCGTCGTTCGTGAGCCTGCTCATGATGTCGCCGTGGGGATGCATGTCGAAGTACCCCAGGGGGATGCGCTGCATTTTCGCGAAAAGCCCTTCGCGGATGTTGCGCACCATCCTCTGGGAGACCCCTGCCATGATCCACCCTTCGATGCTCTGAAGGATTGCGCCGCCGAGATAGGCGGCCAGGAGCGCAATGGCGGCGATGGCGAGGGCGGCGAGAGGCTCGCGCACGGTGCCGAATGCGGAGGTCACGAACGCCTTCGTGGCATCCAGCGCCGAAATGGCATCCACGCCGCGGCCGATGAGGTACGGTCCCGCCATGCCGAGCGCGGAATCCACCAGGATGAAGCCGAAGACCAGGCCGATGCGCCCGCGCTCGCCGCGGAAATAGGCCCAGGTCCGACTCAGCGCGTGGCGGAGGTTTCGTGGCTTCACGGTGGGAGCGCGCATGCCGGGTCCGGGCCCGCGCCCGGGCATGCCCGGCACCGCGGCGAGAGAAGGCCCCTGCGGGCGGGGGGCGGCTCCATCCTGTCGATCAGACATCGACAGCCTCCTTGCCGAGCTGGGCCACGCAAATGTCGCGGTAGACCTCGCAGTCCCGGAGAAGCTCGTGGTGCCGGCCGCTCCCGACGGCTTTGCCGTCGTCGAGCACGAGCACCCAATCGGCCGCTGCCGCCGCGGAGATGCGCTGCGTGATGAGGATGCAGGTGAATCCGGTTGTCGTATTGCGGATCTCTTTCAGGATCTCCGCCTCGGTGATCGAGTCGACGGAGCTGGTGCAGTCGTCGAGGATGAGCACCTCGGGCTGCCGTACCAGCGCGCGCGCGATGGCCAGCCTCTGCTTTTGCCCGCCGGAGAGGGAGAGCCCGCCCTGTCCGAGCATGGTCCCGTAGCCCTCGGGGAAACGCATTACAAAGGAATGAGCCTGGGCGCGCCGGCATGCCTCCTGCAGGTCCGCGTCGGTGGCGTCGGCCCTGCCCCACCGGAGGTTTTCCGCGATCGTGCCCGTGAAAAGGACCGTCTTCTGCGGCACCAGGGCGATGCGTTGACGCAGATCGGGGAGGTCGATCTCCCGCACGTCCATGCCCCCCACGCTGATGCTGCCGCTCGAAGGGTCATAAAACCGGGGCACGAGCGCGGCAAGCGTGCTCTTGCCCGAACCGGTGGAGCCGATGATGGCGGTGATTTTTCGCGGCTCGCACTCCAGGCTCACGTCCTCCAGGACGAGCCTGCCGAGGGCTCCGGGATAGGAGAAGGAAACACCCTTGAAGCTCACGGACGTGCCTGCCGCTCCCGCGCCAATGCGGGGCGCAGCCGGCGCGGCCGGATGCGGCCCACCGGGAACGGGCGCCAGATGGGATTCGCTGCCCGGGCTTTCGCAGCACCGCCCCGACCCTCTCCCACGATGCGCGCGCCCGCACGAAGGACGTGAAGATCATGGAGATCATGTTCAGGGAGAAGAGAATCTGGGTCATGTAGTTGATGAAGGCGATGATCTTGCCGACCTGGAGATTGCTGGCCGCCACCCGGATCCCGCCGATCCAGAGGACCGCGACGATGCCGACGTTGATGGTGAGCGTGATGGCCGGGCCGAACAGCGCCATGGCACGCAGGGCGAATGTCGATGCGCCGGTGAGCTCGGCGTTGGCACCGGCAAAACGCTTCACCTCGCGGTCCTCCTGTCCGAAGGCCTTCACGACGCGGATGCCGCCGAGATACTCCCGGGTCACCGAGTTCACGCCGTCCAGGCCTTCCTGCACCCTGCGGAATCGGGGGAAGCCGGTGGCGAGATTGATGATGATGAGCCCTGCCGCGACGGGCACGGCGACCACGAGCACGATGGAGAGCTTCGGCTCGAGGATGACCGCCATTGTGAGGCCCCCGACGGCCAGAATGGGCGCCTTGGCAAAGAAACGCATGACGCCGTTGACGAAGGTCTGGACCTGGGTCACGTCGTTGGTCTGCCGGGTGATCAGGGAAGCCGTATCGAAAGAGTCGAGCTCCTCGAAGGAGTAGGACGTGACGCGCTGGAAAAGGTCGGCACGGAGCCGGGCGCCGAACTTGTAGGAAACGATGCTCGCGATGATGTTCCTGCCTGCCGCGCCGAGGGCACCCGTTCCCGCCACGGCGAGCATCAGCAGGCCGAAGTGCAGGACCACGCCGATGTCCCGGGAAGCGACGCCGCTGTCGACGATGCGGGCCATGATCGTGGGCTGCAGGAGATCGCACACCGACTCCACCGACAGGCAGGCCAATGCCGCCAGGAAGGGCCAGAGATACGTTCGGAAGTAGGGAGCGGCGAGGCTCGCGGGGGACTTGCGTCTCTTCAAGTGTCTCTCAGGTGCTTACAGATATGATACTCGGGAACCAGGCGAGCGACAACAGACGCGGCCGCCGAGGCGTGACACGCGGGGGGCCAAGTCCGCACGCGGTGACGAGGCGCGGCCGGCAGGGTATGCTCCAGGGGTGGAGAACACCGTGAGCGCCCGGATTGTGAAGGCCTCCCGGATGCTTGCCCGGGAGGCAGGCGCGTTGCGCTTTGCCGCGCCCGTTCGTTTTGTGTACAACCCGCTGGACTACGCGGCCGCGCCGCACGAGGCCTACATTCGCCGGTACGCGGCGGGCCGCAAGCGCATCATCTTCATCGGCATGAACCCCGGCCCCTGGGGCATGGCGCAGACCGGCGTGCCCTTTGGTGACGTCCCTTTCGCACGGGATTGGCTGGGCATCCACGGTCGGGTCAACCAGCCGCCGCGTGTCCACGAAAAGCATCCGGTCCTGGGCTTTGCCTGCGCGCGGCGCGAGGTGAGCGGGACGCGCCTCTGGGGCCTCATGCAGGCGCAGTACGGCAGCGCCGATGATTTTGCCCGGGACGCCCTTGTGGCAAATTACTGCCCGCTTCTTTTTCTGGACGCCGAAGGACGGAATCTCACGCCCGACAAGCTGCGCGCCTCCGACCGCGCACGGCTTGAAAAGCTCTGCAACCGTTTTCTCGCCGACCTGATCGAATGTCTCTCCCCCGCCTGGGTCGTCGGCATCGGCGCGTTCGCCGAACGCCGGTGCCGCGACGTGCTTGCCGCGCTGCCCTCCGCAGCGACCGCGGTGGGCTCCATCCCGCATCCCAGTCCGGCCAACCCGAAGGCCAATCGCGACTGGGCGGGCCTTGCCCGCCGGGCACTCGTCGCGCAGGGGATCTGGGAGCGCTGAGGGCTCGTCGGAAGCCCGAACGCCCGCGCCCATCCATCGCCCGAAAATCTTCGTAGACTAAATGTGAAGGCGATTCGCGCCTCCGACAACAATGCGGCGCGACAGCCGCGCAGGAGGGATCATTTCATGAAATGGGGCCGCATATTCCTGGCATCCGGCATTCTTCTCGTGCTCCTGGCCGCCTGCTCGACCTTTGTGCCGACGGGCGATTTCATTGTCACGGTGACGACCAAGACCCCAAGCAACCCCTACTACAAACAAGGCGTGACGACGACCTATGAGATAAACGGCGTCGAGGCAAATGAGCTGACGCTGCATTATGGCACGACCTACACATTCGGCATCAACGCGCCCGGTCATCCCTTTTACCTCACCACGTCTGACATCGGCGGCCCCGGCTTTCCCGGAGAGCTTCCCGCCTCCGCGGGCGTGACCGGGCAGGAGACGGAAACCGGAGAAATGACCTACACGCCAGGCGTGGCGACGGCGTCTCCCATCTATTATCAATGCGGCGTTCATGACTATATGGGTTGGAAAATCGATCTTGTACCATAGTCAATGCAAGGAGGGCCTCGCATGCACCGCAAAGCATTGCTCGTGACCGTTCTTCTCGCCGCCGCGGCAGCCCTGTGGGCCTACGAGCCCAGTCTGCCGAACATGACGGTGCCATCGACGCTTGGCCAGGGCGACCTCGACGTCCTGTTCACCCACCGATTCCTCGGCAGCGCTCTCGACAATCCCCTGCAGAGCCTCTTCGGCCTGTCGATCGGAGCGAACGTCGGGTTCGGCGCGCGCTACATGATCCTGCCGGGGCTGCAGGCGCGCGCGTACTACTACACCGACGGTGAAGAGGTGAGCGGCGGCATCGGCTATGGACGATGGTTCGCCCAGTCCACCATCGGCGTGCAGGCCGATGCGCTCCTTTTCTCACCGGTTGACGCGGACGGAAGGGGCTTCGGCGTCTTTACATCAGTCACGGCGCAGGCTGCGCTCTTTGCGTACAAGCTGCATTTCGACGTGGAGGCGGGCTACGACAGCTACCTGAATCACATCGGCGTGGGCATCGGGGCGCGTTACGACATCCTGCCCAGCCTCACCGTGTTCGGCGAGCTGTATCCCTACCTCCCGCAGGGATGGGAGCTGCATACCGAGGATCTGGGAACGAACACGGGCTACGAGGTGGGCCTCATGATCACCACCTTTGGCCACCAGTTCAGCGTCCTGGGCGGCAACAACTGGGCGCTGGGCGAGCGCCGGCTCATGGCGGGAGCTCCCGCCATCAACGGCCTCTATCTGGGGTTCAACATCCAGAGGAAGTTCCCCTAGTGTCAGCGCCGGCCCGTCGACGTCTTTGCCGCGGCGTTCCTCAGTTACATTTCCTTGAAGTCTGTTCGACCCAATTCAGGATCACCCGGAGTGACAGGCCCAGGTTGCCGATGTGGCAATGGTTTTGCGCCGACTCTTCGCGGGTGAAAAGCCGCGCGGTCACCGAGCGCGCATGGGTGAGAGACCTGATCTGGTCATGGAGCTGGCTGACAGGAACATAGTGATCCTCCGCGCCCGCCATCAGCAGGACGTCCTGGGTGACCATGCGTGCGACGTCACCCGTACGGTAAAGCATGATGCGTCTGAAGAAATCGTAGGGCGTGCGCACACCCATCACGTGCATGCCCTGACGGGCCCCCCATTCGACAACCCTGCTCTTTTGCATGGCCCTCCCCATGAGCGCGTTCACGACGCCTCGCGCCCCGACGCGAAGCAACAGCTTCATGCTGGCCCTGACCAAGGGCCTGGTCTGACCGAGCAAGACAGGGAAGAAGTCCGTGAGTATGTCGTCGGCAACGACACGGCTCACGCGGGACTCATGCGCCGCCGCACGGATCGCCAGGCAGCCGCCCAGCGAAAAGCCGATGAGCGTCACATCTTCAAGCTGGAAATAGTCAAGGACGGCCGTGACCGGCTTCTCCCATTCGTGGGTCATCGGCAGATGGAAGTCCTCCAGCACGGTGCCCTGACCCGGACCTTCGAAGGCAACGACGTCGTAGCCCTCGTCCCGCAGCAGGAAAAACATGGGAAGCCATTCTTCGATGTAACTGTCGAAGCCGCCGAAGATGACGAGCGTGCCCTTGGGGTGGGGCGGGGTTAGGCGAAAAGCTGAAAGCTGAGCAGCCTCGTAGGGGATGAGAAAATGCCGGGACTCCTCAAGGCCGCAGAGCTCTTTCATCAGGTCGAGGGCACGGCGGCGGACGGTCTGCTTGTCAGGGTCGTCAACGAAGAGGAAGAACTCTGCCAGACGGAGATAGTAGGCCGCCTTGAGATTGGCCCCGTCGGCCAGCGAAATTTCCGCCAGGCGGAGTATCTCGCGCTTCAGATCGGCGTACGTCGCGATCATCGGCGAAACGCCGCGCATCTCCTCCAGCATCACCGGATCTCCGACCCAATTGTAGAAGCGGTTCATCTGGAAGTTGATGCTCACGTCGTGATGCAACGCGTGGTATCCGACCGGGAAAGTCGTCCGCGCGCCCCCTTTGACAGTCGTCATGTGCTCCTCCTCTAACGCAATTAAATTTGCATTAATACCATACACCGGTTTCGTTATTAAAGCAAATATATTTGCTTTAATAACGTCTTGGCGTATACTGGAGCCATGAGGAAAACAAAGGCGTCGGAAGTCGGCAGTGACAGAAAGCGTCGGCTCGGCGGACGCAGCCAGCGGGTGCAGGCGGCCGTCTTCGCCGCGACGATCGACGTGCTGTTGGAGCGCGGCTACGAGGGTTTCAGGGTATCGGATGCGGCGGCGCGGGCGGGGGTCAACCCGACCTCTGTCTATCGGCGGTGGGGGACCCGGGAGGCGCTGCTCACAGAGGCCCTCTTGAGCCGGGTTCGGGAAGAGCTGCCGGTTCCACACACCGGGGCGCTGCGTGCGGACCTCGTTGGGTTCCTCACGAGCCTGGCGGCATTTCTCCAGTCACCGCTTGGAACCGCGCTGCTCCAGATCAGCACCATCGGCCTGCACCGTCCGGAGCTCGCCGGCTACCAGCAGGCCTACTGGAGGGAAAGGGCGTCTCTGGTGGAAGAGATATTCGAGCGCGCGCTCATGAGCGGTGAGATCCCGTCTGCCCTGGATGCCACGCTGACCCTGGAGCTTCTGGCCGGGCCGATCTACGTCAGGACGCTCTTTTCCGGCCAACCGTTTGACCGTCTGGCGGCTGAAAGAATCGTCGATCGCGTGCTCGGCGCGCCGCGATAGGAAAGAACTTCGCGTCGCGGTCGCCGTGCGCCGCGGTTGCCTCTTCCCGGATGCCGCGCCGCTCGTCCAGCCGGATTCCGCGGACGGTCTTTACCTGTCACCAGATTCTCACCGCGTGCTCGCCCACGCCTTCGAATTGATCATCCGGGCAAAGGTGGCTGCCCAGCGCCGAGGGTGGCCATGAGGTTTCGGCGGCGGCGTCCCGCAGCAGCGGGAAAAGATCGTCGCAGGACACGAGGCTCGCGCGGCCGCGATACGCCTGCGTGCAACGGATCGAGGCCAGCGCGACAAACGGCAGCGTGAACAGCTTCCACCAGCCGCGCCGATCCACGAGCGCCTGTCGTATGGCGGTGGAACATGTCTGCACGGGCAGCCCTTCCAGGCGGCGCACGTCGAGGAATGTCGGGATGTCCTTCTCCTCGCCGTCGCGACGGAGAAAGACCGCGGACACCCGGTGTCGTCGCCCGTCGCCCGCCGGGAAGCGTGAGATCATTCCTTCCTCGAGCTTCTGAATCGTATCCGGTGCGTGGGTCGCGGGGTGGAGCCGATGATAGTGGTCGCCTCCCGCGATGTAGAAGGCGTGCAAGGCCTGGCCGGGATTCATATCCAGGATCCTGAAGAGATTTTCCTCGCCGGATTCGTCGCCGCCGCGCGCAACGGAGGAGTACTCGAACAAGGGATGAAAAAGCTCAAGGACGACCTTTGCGATTGAGTGACGGACATACTCCGGAGCCATGTCCGGCTTGCGCGCGTCCTGCCCGGGCAATCACGAAGATGACCTTGTCCAGAAGGAGTCGCTCCATGGCGGCAAGCCCGCCGAGCAGGTGCGCCCAATGGAGCGGATTTGCGGCCGTCGGGAATATCCCGATTCGCAACTCCCGCTCGACGCATGGCACAGGCTCCATGTCCTCGGAATGGCGAAGTCTTGCTCCCGGCCTGATTTTCCCCTCGGTCACCAGTCGTGCGATCTTGGCAAGAGAGGCGAGGGTGCATTGTTCGAGCCGGGCAAAGTCGCCCGCGCTCCCGATTGCGCCAAGCGCCCTTTTCATGGAGTGGATGTCGGCTAACACGTTTCGCGCGATCGGGGTGATCAGGGTCCCTTCGTCCAGAAAGTGCCTGCTCTCATACATTCCTTCCCATCTTCCTTTCACTGGAGATTCTGGATACAAACCCTGAGCCAACTGACGGATTGCGACCTCCAGCAAGAGAGATTTTAACCTGCTACATATCTCCTTAATATTCAAGAAAATAGAGTGGAGGCCCTTCATTCGCCCCGGATGCGATCGTGACAGTCGCTCGATTCAGGAGATGCCATTATCCAAAAAGTTGTGACTTTGAAAGAAATGGAACACCTTGGGAACAATCCTTCGGGAAGGCTGCTTGGCGTCCAAAGGCCCCGCGTCGCTTGCCCCCCGCACGTGCCGGACCTTCGGCAATTTCAGCCGCTTTGTCCGGCCCGGCTTCCGCCGCATGGAGACGACAGGCCCGGAGAACACGCACGGCCTCCTGGTGTCCGCCTATCGGGATCCCCAGGCCGGCACGCTGGTTGTCGTGGCGGTCAACAGCGGTCCTTCCGATGTGCCCGTCCACGCCCGGATCCCGGACAGCGAGCAGCCGATTGAGTTCGTGCCGTGGCTGACCTCGGCCCGATCGGGCGACGACCTTCGCCGCCTGGATCCTGTCGCAACCGACCAGACCTGGATCGTGCCCGGCCCGGTCCGTGGAAACATTCGTGAGCCGCTAGTAGCTGCCTGACGCGGCGCCGGGACGTCAATCGAAATGGCAATCAAAGCGATATTGTGCATACTACAGGCATTCCGCTCACGTCCCGGGTCAGGTCGAAAAAGAGGAGTCGCCGGATGGGCAACGTTGCCAGACAAAGTTTGATGCTCTTCCTGCTCTGCGTCGTCCCCCGCGTGCTGCCCGCGGAAGATTTTTCCCTTCTCCCGTCAGCCCTTGCAACCACTTTCATGCTTGGCTCAAATCTCTCCGATCTCAACGCCGATTCCATGGTCGCGGTCCGCGGCAACACGGTCACGCGCATGACCAACGGTGACTGGTTGGTGGCCGGGATGGAGCGCGGCATCGGCGTCGACCTCCCATTCGACAAGCCAAGCCTTTGTCGCCCTTTTGCCGCTAGGATCTCCGCGCAGGGACGGATGATCTGGCGGACCTACCTCGGCGACTGGACCCGGAGCGTCCAACAAGATCAAGACCACCGGACAGGGTGGGCATTCGAAGATCAATCCGGCGCCTTTTTTCTTGCAGGCAGCATGCTTGACTTCAGGTACAGTCATTTCGTCAACTGGATCGCACGGCTGGATGCCAATGGCATTCTCCTCTGGTCGAAGGATTTCGAGACTGACAAGGGGTTCCTGATCGACTCGGCATGCCTGACTGACAACGGCAACCTCGTTGTCAGCTTCAACGGGTCAAAGTCCGCTCCTTCCACCATGGACGATCCCACGGAGGTGCTTTGGTTCGTCAACGCGAAGGGGGATGTCGTCGATCGCGCCGTATTTGACGCGGGAGATCAAGGGGGGCATTACAGGGCCGCCTCTCTCACCCGTGATGGCGACGGAGCTCTCCTCCTCCTCGGAGATTCCACGGACCGTTCCATTGCCGACGCATCCCCCGTCATGCATCTTGCGCGTTTCAGCCCGGTGGGGGTCGCCCTGTGGTCGATAGGGCTCGAATTCCCGCAGGGTCACGACGGGAACATCGTCATCAGGCCTGCGGGATTGCTTGTCGAGGGCGGCTCGTATGTCGCCTATGCGTCGGTAAAAGGGTCGAATTATAGCGGCCTTCTTTTTGCTCGGATCGATAAAAGCGGCTCGCTCCTTCAGCAGAAAGCTCTTTTCACGTCAGAGGCGGGCTTCGACTTCGAGCGTCTCAGGAAGACGGATCAAGGATACGAGGAGATTGTCTCCCTGGTCGGGGCTCGCGAAGCCGCTCCCACCTTTGCCATGCTTCAGCTCGACAAGGATTTCAATCTCTTGCACGTCTTGGAATCCGATGGTGGGTTGGCGTGTGTTACCCTGGCCGTGTTTCCCGACGATGCGTCCACGACGGTGTTCTCCAACATACTGGCAGACAAAGTCCCGGTGGCTGTCCTTGCCAGCACTGTTGAGGTTTCACGGATGAGGGAGGGGCGCATGACATTCTCGGAAAGCGACGATCTCGGCGAGCGGAATCAAGCATTACGTTTGTACGATGCGGCTCGCTTTTCGATACAACTCTGGCAAATGCATCTCACAACAGGCTTTGACAACGCCCTGGGGACGTATCCGCCCGCCCCGCGAAACGACTTGCCCCTTCCGCTTCAATGGCTGGCAGGCCATTCGTCGCACCCGCCTGACACGCAAATTCTCGCAGCGACGACCATTCGTTCAGGCGTTCCGTTGCATGTCACGCCCAGCGAACAGTCGCAAATCATCACGACTCTCGACCAGGGCACGATCGTCCATGTGTTGGACGTTGGATCCATTCCGACCGCGGCCGGTGGGCTCTTGGGCCGTTGGTACAAGGTCCTGATCACCAACGGCACCAGCGGATGGATCCATGGTCCCTCCCTCGAGATCGAATACGAGGTGAAGCAATGAAATCGCCGGCTGTCCTGGTGACGATCTTTGCCTTCCTTCTGGGCGCAGGGTCGTCGTGGGCGCAATCAGCGCAGAACACGCCGGCTGTCACGGCGTTCTCCCCTTTTGTCATCGGCTCGACCTATGGCACTTCGAACGACGTCGCCGTTGTCGTCGATCCAACCGACGCACAAAACCTCCCCAATGGCGACATATTGATCACGGGCAACACGGGCACGGGAGGAATCCCCTGGACCGCGGGCACGGACTCGGCGTCGTTTCTCATGCGCGTCACAGGGACGGGCGAAATCGTTTGGCAACGATGGCTTCGTCCAATGCGCAATTGGGGAATGCTGCGCGCGCAAGCGTTCGCCTTCAGCGCGACCGGAGAAATCTATGTCGCGGGCGTCTGTCATCTCCACCCTACCCTCCACCCCGTGTCAGTGAATCCCCAATTCGAAGCAGGAATGCACAAGCTCGTGCTGCTGAAATTCTCTGCCGCTGGCTCCCTGCTCTGGCAGGAAGGCTTTCAAGTGACCGCTCCTGACGAATTGGTAAGAAGCCTCGTTGTCAACGACAGCGGCGACGTGTGCATCCTGTTCGGACCGGAAGAGAATTATTCGAGGGAATTGTGGAAAGTCGCGGGGGATGGTCATGTCCTGTGGCAGCGCACCCTGTTCTCGTCGATGGGATCCATCTACCTGAACTGGCGGTCCATGGCGGTGGATCGGGACGGGTCGGCGACGCTGGTGGGTGAATGCGACGATTCGTTCAACGGAAACAAAGTGGCGCTGCTGAATGTCGATGCTGCGGGGACCGCAATCAGCTGCAGCTACACCGCAATAAACGTGGCGCAGAAGGGACCGTTCGCCGTTACGGGGGCTCTTCCGACGCAGCAAGGATTCATGATCTACGGCCTTGTTGCGGAAAAGAGAGCGGAGACTCAACGTGTCGCGCTGGCCGTTGCGGAAATCAGCCGCGAAGGAAAGCCAATCCGTCAGGGAGCAGTTGCGGTGCCGTCGCGTCATGCGATCGAGGATATCCGGCTTTTCGCCCATGGCGCAGGGTGGATCGCGAGTTTTTCCACCAGCACACAGCGGACCGTTCTCGCCGACTTCGATGAGAACCTTGTTGCGACAGGCGTCACCCAGGTCGACTCGCCTTTCATTATCCGGCCTCTCTGCGCCATTCTCTCCTCGACTGGTGACCTCTGGGCTGCATCCGCGGTATGGGTCGATACGGAAATGCCCTTCGTCTTTTCTTTCGCGGCATTCGATCCTTTCGATGGCATGCGGAGTGAGCCCATGGACCACTCGCTCTTGGACATCGGCGTTGAGCCGCGGGACGGACCTGACATGGAGCTCATCCAGTCCGAGTCAACGCTTCCCGGTACCGCTCCTCTTATGGCCTCCGATTCCCCTGTCACGGTCTACCCCGTACGTGCCGGGGACGGCGAGTTTGCCGGTTTTCGATGGCTTGCGACACATGACTTCTTTCCCCGGTACGGGGAAGTACTCAGCTGGGCCACCATCAACGATACCCGTGTCCGGCTTCGCGACGCCCCCGGGCTCGCATCACGAACGATCAAACTTCTGGATAAGGGGATTGGAGTGCACGTCATGGACAGAAGCGCTTTTCCATCGCAGGTGGATTCCATGAATGCGCCCTGGTACCACGTTCGGCTCGTGGATGGAACCGAAGGGTGGGTTTACGGCGCTTATGTCACCCTTCATGATGAGGGCGAGGGATCGGGCGACTGACGGGCGTCTTCCCGGCGACCCGTCGAACCAGCCCTTCCGCATCGTCGCCTTCCCGCCTCATCAGGGGCGGCTCATTCCCTAGAACAGCCCCTTCACCCTTCCCGTGTTCACGTCCACGTCGATGTTGCGGAAGGCAGGCTCGGAGGCGGTGCCGGGCATGAGCTTGATGTCCCCTGCCACCGGCACGATGAAGCCCGCGCCGCGGTACTGGAGGATGTCGCGAATGGGAAGCGTCCAACCCTTCGGCCGGCCCTTGATCGTCGGGTCGTGTGAAAGCGACAGGTGCGTCTTCACCATGCAGGTGCCCAGCTTTGAAAGCTCGGGGTCAGCCTCGATTGCCTTGAGCTTCTCCTGCGCAACGGGAGTGTAGGAGACGCCGTCGGCGCCGTACACCTTCGTGGCGATCAGGCGGATGCGCTCGGAGAGCGGCGTGGAAAGCTCGTAGAGGAACTTGAACTTCGAAGGCTGGCTGCAAGCGTCCACGACGGTCTCCGCGAGCTCGCGCGCGCCTTCCCCGCCTTTTTCCCAGTGCTTCGAGACGGCAACGCGCGCGCCGCCCTTCTCTGCCGCCTTCTTGATAATGGCGATCTCGTCCTCGGTGTCCGTGTAGAAGTGGTTGATGCAGACGACGGGCTCGATGCCGGAAAGCTTGATGGTCTGGATGTGGGCAAGAAGATTCTCCAAGCCCTTCTCCACGAGCCCTACGTTCTTCTCCGTGTACGCCTTGTCCAGCGCCTTGCCCGGGGCGACCTTGGGTCCGCCGCCGTGCATCTTCAGGGCGCGCACGGTGCAGACAAGCACGGAGCAGTTCGGCGTGAGGCCGCTGAACCGGCACTTCAGGTTCCAGAACTTCTCGAACCCGATGTCCGCGGCAAAGCCGCTCTCCGTCACGTGGTAGTCGGCAAGCTTCAGGCCGACACGATCCGCGATGATGGAGGACTGGCCGATGGCGATGTTGGCAAAGGGCCCCGCGTGCACGAGCACAGGCTGACCCTCGATGGTCTGCAGGAGGTTGGGATTGATGGCCTTTGCCATGATGGCCGTCATGGCGCCATCCACGCCGAGGTCGTGCGTGGTCACGGGCTTCCCCGTCTTGCTGTACGCCACGACGATCCTTCCCATGCGCTCCCGCATGTCCTTGAGGTCCGCCGCTACCGCGAGGATGGCCATGATCTCGGAGGAGACGGTGATCTGGAAACCGCTCTTCATCATGAAGCCGTCCATGTCCGAGCCCAGGCCGATGATGATCTCGCGCATGGCCTGCGCGCAGAAGTCGATGGCCCATCCCTGCGCGATGTTGCGCGGGTCGATGTCCAGGCGCTCCAGGCCCCGCTTTGCGAGGCCGGCATCTCCGTAGTTGAACTCGTGCTGCATGCGGGCGGTGAGGGCAACCATGGAGAGGTTGTGGGCGTTCGTGATGGCGTCGATGTCGCCGGTGAGCCCGAGGGAGAAATCGCTGAGGGGGATGCACTGCGCAAGACCGCCGCCCGCCGCGGAGCCCTTGATATTGAATGTCGGCCCGCCGGACGGCTGTCGGATGGCGCCGATCACCTTCTTGCCGATCTTCCCCAGGCCCTCCACGAGACCCATCGTGGTCGTGGATTTTCCCTCCCCCAGCGGCGTCGGGGTGATGGCGGTGACCTCGACGTACTTCCCGTCGGGCTTTCCTTTGAGCCGGTTCAGGATGCTCATGTAGTCGAGCTTCGCGACGAAGTGCCCGTAGGGCAGGAGCTCCTTGTCCTGGAGCCCCAGCTCCTTCGCGATCTGCGTCACCGGTTTCATGCCTTCCTCGGCTTCCTCGGCGATCTGCCAATCCTTCATTGACTTCGGGTCGAGCTGTTTCATCCGTGTTGTCCTTTCGGAAACCGCGCGCTGCGCAGGAGCGTGGCGATCCATCCAAAGCCTATCCCCCGTCGGCCTGCCGGTCTTGTACCTGAGTGTACTCTTTTTGTAAAATCCTGCTACATCGCGCCCCACCGACGGGGCGCAGGGAAAGGAAATAAAAATGGCGCGAACCCTCCCCGCACGCGGCACGATCGAGCAGAAGCATACATGGAACGCGAAGAGCGTCTTCGCCACGCCCGCCGCGTGGGAAAAGGAGCTTGCGGCGATCCTTGCGGAGATTCCCGGGGTCCGGGCCCACGAGACGCGCATGGCCACAGGCCCTGCCGCGCTTGCCGACGGCCTCCTTGCCGTCGAGCAGCTCATGGCGCGCATGATGAAGATCATCGTCTACGCCGGCTTCTCCTACAGCGTCGATACGACGGATTCCCCGGCGGCAGCGATGAACGACAAGGCGCAGGGCGCCTTCGGGCAGGTGAGCGCCGCCGTGTCGTTCCTCGACCCCCTGCTCCTGGGCATCGGAAGGGACACCGTCAGCCAATGGCTCAAGAGCGAGCCGCGCCTGGCCGTCTACAAGCATTACCTGGACAATCTCTGGCGCAAGCAGGCGCACGTGCGCTCCGCGGAGGTCGAGGAGCTCCTGGGAATGGTCTCCGATCCCTTCTTCGGTCCGGGCAACACGGCGAACATGCTGGTGAATGCCGACATGAGATTCGCCGATGCCCGTGATGAGAACGGAAAAAAATACGAGGTGACGCAGGGCAGCCTGTTCAAGATCCTGGAGAATCCCGACAGGGCGCCCCGGCGCGGCGCATGGACGAGCTACATGGAAGGGCACGCGGCGGTTCGCAACACGCTTGCCGCGACGCTCACCACCTCCATCAAGCAGAACGTGTTCAAGAGCAGGGCGCGGAAGTTCGATTCGGCGCTTGCGGGCGTGCTCGACCCCGACAATATTCCCACGGACGTCTTTCACAACGCCATTGACGTCTTTCGACGGAAGCTCCCTCTCTGGCACCGCTACTTCGACGTCCGTCGCCGCGTGCTGCACTTGAAGAGCCTCCACCACTACGACATGTGGGCGCCGCTCACGAAGAAGAAGGTCCGCATCCCCTTTGAGAAGGCGGTGGACCTCATCTGCACCGGGCTCGCTCCCATGGGCGGCGACTACGTCGCCGCGGTGCGCAAGGGGTGCATGAAGGACCGCTGGGTCGACATTTATCCCAACCGGGGCAAGCGAAGCGGCGCGTTCTCTTGGGGCACATTCGGCACGCATCCCTTCATCATGATGAGCTATGTCGACGACATCACGAGCCTCAGCACCCTTGCGCACGAGCTGGGCCATTCCATGCATTCCCTGTACACCTGGACAGCACAGCCCTTCCTGTATGCGGGCTACTCGACATTCGTCGCGGAGGTGGCGTCCAATTTCCACCAGGCCCTCGTTCGGGATTCGCTTGTGAAGGGGGAACCGAGCCTGCGCGTCGCGGTCATCGAGGAAGCCATGGCCAACTTCTTCCGCTATTTCTTCATCATGCCGACGCTCGCGCGCTTCGAGCTCGCGACGCATGAGAGCGTGGAAAAGGGCGAGCCCCTGACAGCCGACGTGATGATGGACCTCATGACCGGGCTCCTTTCCGAGGCATACGGCGCCGGCGTCGCCGTCGAGCGGGAACGGGAAGGCCTGCTCTGGGCCACCTTTCCGCACCTCTACGAGGATTACTACGTCTTCCAGTACATGACGGGCATCGCGGGAGCACAGGCTCTTGCCGGCCGCGTGCTGCGCGGAGAGCCGAATGCCGTGCCGGCCTATATCCGCTTCATCTCGGCCGGCTCCTCCGACTACCCCATCGACGTGCTGCGCAAGGCGGGCGTCGACCTGGCGCATCCCGATCCGGTGGAGGAAGCCTTCGACGTCATGGCGGGCTATATCGACCAGCTCGAGGAGCTTCTGCTCTAGACGCGACCCTTGCCATGACGTGCCGCATCCCCTATTCTCCCGTACGGCATGAAGCCCCGGACATTCTTCGCGTCGCTGGACGCTGAAAGCAGCCGCGCCAACTCCCTGCTCTGCGTGGGTCTCGACCCGGCGCTGGACGTGCCCGCAACGGAGCTTTTCCCGCGCATGGCCGCGATCATCGATGCCACCGCCACCTTTGCCTGCGCGTTCAAACCGAACAGCGCGTTCTACGAGGCGCGCGGCATTGAGGGCTGGACGGCTCTGCAGAAGCTGATCGCGCACGCGCATGAGGCGGGGCGTCCCGTCATCCTGGACGCCAAGCGCGGCGACATCGCTTCCACCGCGGATGCCTACGCGCAGGCCTGCTTCGACGTGCTGGGCGCCGATGCCGTCACCGCCAGCCCGCTCCTTGGCGCTGACAGCGTTGCAAGCTTTGCCCGACGCGGCGACAAGGGTGTTTTCCTCCTCTGCCACACCTCCAATCCCGGTGCGCGCGACCTGCAGGAGCGCGACGTTGAGGGCAGGCCGCTTTTTCTGCATATTGCGGCCGAAGCTCAGAAATGGAATGCGCAGGGAAACGTGGGGCTCGTGGTCGGTGCGACATACCCCGAGACCGTGAGCAGGGTACGCGCGGCAGCGCCCGGCATGTGGATCCTGCTGCCCGGGGGTGGGCACGCAGGGTGGAGACCTGGAGACGAGCCTCGCCGCCGGGCTGAACGGGCAGGGCAGCGGCGTGCTCGTCAATGTCTCCCGCGCCATTTGCCAGGCGCCGGATCCCGCGAGGGCTGCCCGCGAATACCGCGACAGGATCAACGCGGCACGGGCTGCCGCGCGCGCGCAACCGGCCGCGGGGCTCGCGTCGGACACCGCACGCTTGCTCGCGGACGACGTGGCGCTTGGCCTCCACGCGCTCGGCGCGGTCAGGTTCGGGGAGTTCACGCTGAAGTCCGGCCAGAAGTCGCCCCTGTACATCGACCTGCGTCTCCTCGTGAGCGATCCTGCTCTCATGTCAGTGGTGGCCCGCGCCATGGCAGGTATCCTGGCGACGCTTCAGTTCGACAGGATCGCCGCGATTCCCTACGGCGGCCTTCCCATCGGCCAGGCGGTGTCCCTTGCGGCGGGAAAGCCGCTCATTTACCCGCGCCGGGAAGCGAAGGACTATGGCACGAAGAAGCTGATCGAGGGAAAATACGAGAAGGGAGAGACTGTCGTCGTGCTCGACGACCTGGTGACCACGGGGGGCAGCAAGCTGGAAGCCCTCGCACCTCTCACCGATGCGGGCCTCTCCGTGCGCGACGTCGTGGTGGTCGTGGACCGGGAGCAGGGCGGCGCCCGGGAGCTTGCCGAACACGGCCTGCGCCTCCACGCGGTGCTCAGCCTGAGCGAGCTGCTGGACGCCCTCGTGCGGCATGGACGCGTCACCGGCAAGGTGCGGGAAGATGTGCGCGCAGCCCTCGGAATCGCCTGATCTCTCCTGCCGGATCGCGGGGGTCCGGCTGGGCTCTCCACTCGTGCTCGCATCCGGCATCTGGGGCACGTCGCCGTCCCTCCTCGTGCGCGCGGCAAAGAGCGGCGCAGGGGCCGTCACCGCAAAGACCTGCACGCCGGAACCCCGACGCGGCCACCGCAACCCGAGCGCCGTTGACTGGGGACACGGCCTCCTGAATGCGATGGGCCTGCCGAACCCCGGCACGGAGGAAGAGGTGAAGCTCCTCCGTACGGCGGCAGAGGCGCTCGCGCCGCTGGGAGTGCCCCTCATTGCGAGCATCTCGGCGGACACGGTGGATGCCTTCGGCGCCGCTGCCGCCCTGATCGCGCAGGCGGGCCCCGCGTTCATAGAAGTGAACATATCCTGCCCGAACGTCCAGGCGGAGCACGGCGAGATGTTCGCTTCCTCTGCGCGATCCGCCGCGGCAGTCACCGCCGCGGTGAAGGCCGCCACCGCCATCCCGTGCATCGTGAAGCTGTCACCCAATGTGCCCGACATCGCCGGCATCGCGCGCGCCGTGGTCTCCGAAGGCGCAGATGCAATCACTGCCATCAACACCATGCCGGGCATGCTCGTGGACGCGGAAAGCGGGATGCCCGTGCTCGCAAACCGCGCGGGAGGCATATCGGGTGCGGCGCTGAAGCCCATTGCGCTGCGCTGCGTGGCGGAGATCGCCGCGGCGGTGTCCGTGCCCATCATCGGGACCGGCGGCGTGCTTACCGGCACTGATGCCGTGGAGATGCTATCGGCAGGGGCCACGTGCGTCGGGGTCGGCACGGCCATCGCGAGCCGCGGCGCGCAGGCGTTCGGCCTGATACGGGAGGAACTCACGGCCTGGCTGCGCGAGCGCGGCTACACGTCACTGGACCAGGTGCGCGGCCGGGTGCAAAGGCCTCGTGCGCCCTCCTTCACCAATCCCCCGCCAGTCCCCGGGGAAGGCGCATCATGAGCGGCCCCATGGTCGAAACGGCATCCCTTCCCTTCGCCGCGCGGATCACCGAAAAGACGCAGGAGAACGCCCGCACGGTCATGCTGACGCTGGACGCCGCGCTGGAATGCGCGCCGGGGCAGTTCGCCATGGTCTGGCTGCCCGGTATCGATGAAAAGCCTTTCAGCATCGCCGGTGCAGACCCGCTCAGCTTTGCCGTCTCGCGGGTCGGCCCTTTCAGCGAGGCGCTCCACGGGCTGGAGCCGGGGACCGGCTCTGGGTGCGCGGTCCTTTCGGCGCCGGCTTTTCCGCGGGACCCGGCCGCGCGCTCCTGGTCGGGGGCGGTTATGGCGCCGCGCCGCTGGCCTTCCTTGCCCGCGTGCTCCTTGCGTGCGGCACAAAGGTGGAGGCGGCCCTCGGCGCGCGCGGCGCCGATGACCTCCTGTTCGTGAAGCGCTTCCATTCACTCGGCGCGGCGGTGCATGCGGCAACGGAGGATGGCAGCGCGGGCGCGCGCGGCCTGATCACCGAGGTGGTGGGTCCTCTCCTGCGTGCCGGCGGCATCGACAGGCTGTACGCCTGCGGCCCCGAAGCGATGCTCGACGCGCTGGCGGCACTCTGCGGGGAAACCGGGGTGCCCGCCGAGCTTTCATATGAGGCCTACATGCGATGCGGCATCGGCATCTGCGGCTCCTGCGAGCACGGCGAACGGCTGGTGTGCCGGGACGGCCCGGTCTTCTCCATGCCCGGCGAGCCGAGCGGGCCGATCATGACGGCACGGCCATTCTATCGCAAGAACGACGTCACGATCGTCCGCGGGGACGTGCTCTCCACGCGCGCATTGGCCGCTGAGAGCATCGATCTCATCGTCACGTCGCCGCCGTACAACGTCGACATCAAATACGGCCGGCACGACGATGCCCTGTCCTACCCGAAGTACCTCGAGTTCAGCCGGCGCTGGCTGGGCCGCTGTTACGAATGGCTTCGTGACGACGGCAGGCTGTGTCTGAATGTGCCGCTGGACAAGAACAAGGACGGCCAGCAGAGCGTCGGCGCCGATCTCACCTGCATCGCAAAGGAGATCGGCTTCCGCTACCACTCCACGATCATCTGGAACGAGGGAAACATATCGCGGCGCACCGCGTGGGGCTCGTGGATGAGCGCCTCCGCCCCGTACGTCATCGCGCCGGTGGAGCTGATCGTCATCCTTTACCGCAAACACTGGAAACGCAGCACGGGAAGCGGCCAGTCAGATATCGACCGGCGGGATTTCATGGACTGGACAAATGGCCTGTGGACCTTCAACGGGGAAAGCCGCAAGCGCACTGGTCATCCCGCCCCCTTCCCCCTGGAGCTTCCGCGCAGATGCATCAAGCTCTTCAGCTTCGTCGGCGACACGATCCTCGATCCCTTCATGGGAAGCGGCACCACCGTTGTTGCCGCGGCAGGGTGCGGTCGGAAGGCGGTGGGCATCGAGATCGAGCAACGCTACTGCAGCCTTGCGCGCGCGCGCGTCGAGAAAGCCGCGCACTGATTCAGGCCTCCGCGGCTACTCCGCCGCCAGGTGACCCAGCGGGAGAGGAGAGCCTTCCTTCACCGTGCGCAGGACGACATTGCTCCTGATGTCCTTCACCATCGGCAGCGTGAGCAGCTTGCCAAACAGAAAGCGCTCGTACCGGGCGATGTCGGGGAAAACCGTCTCCAGGAGGAAGTCGGATTCGCCGGACACGATGTGACACGCGATGATTTCCGGCATTGCGCGGAAGGCCTCCTGGGCCGCCAGGGCGTTCTCATCACGGTGCCCGTCGACCTTCACGCCGATCATGACGGTCAGGCCCAAGCCCACCGCGCCTCTGTCAAGGTCCGCCCTGTAGCCGCGGATAAGCCCCGCAGCCTGAAGTGCCCGCACCCGGCGAAGACAGGGGGTCGGCGAGAGGCCGATTCGATCGGCGAGCTCGACATTGCTCAGCCTCCCATCGCCTTGCAGCGTTGCCAGGATGCGTTGATCGAAACCATCGAGAGTAGGTTTTGGCATATACTGCTCCAAAAGTGAAATTTTTTGGTCTGATCAACCATAAATATCCCATCTAGGAGGCTAAAAAGCAATGACATATAAAGCCTTGTGGCGATATTCTCAATCCAAGAAGTGAGGAGGTCATCGTGAGCTACTCCAAGGAATATCAAAGCACCGTGACCGCGCTCGAGGCGTTTACGAAAAGCTCTTCCGCGCGGGAGGGACGGGCGATCCACCAGCCTCCTTTGGCGGACCTTGTCAAATCGATGGACATCGAACGGCTGATCGCGGAAGGGGGCTTGCAGGGCAAGAGATTCGAACAATTCCTCGCCACCTACCTGTCCGCGGCGACCAGGCTCCACCACCCCGGCACAATGGCACACCAGGTGGCGGTCCCCGAGCCAATGGGCGCCCTGGGCGCCCTGATCGATGCCACGACGAACAACAGCGCGTCGATCTACGAGATGGGTCCGTCGGCAGGCGCCATCGAGCTCGCGCTCCTCAATTGGATGCTGCGCAAGGTCGGATGGTCGCCGGTCCCGCTGCCCCCGGAGGGGGACGGTTCCGGCGACTTCGGCGGCGGCGTTCTGACGCACGGCGGGTCCCTGGCCAATCTGACGGCACTGATGGCTGCCCGCGCCTCCGCGGCGCCGGAAGCCTGGCGCGACGGCCTTCCCCGTGACTTCGTGCTCGTCGCGCCGGAAAGCGTCCATTACTCCATCGGCCGCGCAATCGACATCCTCGGCCTCGGCCGCGACGCGCTGCGGGCCGCGCCGGTGGACGAGAACGGCAGGATCGAGCCTGCACGGCTGGCCGACTTCATCGCGGAACGGAAGCGCAAGGGGGAAAAGATCCTCGCCGTCGTGGCGAATGCCTGCCAGACGGCGGCCGGGCTCTTCGATCCCCTGCGCGCGATCGGCCGCATCTGCGCCGACGCCGGGGTATGGCTCCACGTCGACGGCGCGCACGGCGCCTCGGCCCTGGTCTCCGCGCGTCACCGAGGGCTCCTGGACGGCATCGAGCTTGCCGATTCCCTCGTCTGGGACGCGCACAAGATGCTCCGCACGCCGTCGACGTGCACCGCGGTGCTCGTCCGCGACCACCGGTGGCTGGACAGCGCCTTCCATCAGGAGGCGAGCTACCTCTTCCATGACAAGGACGAGCCGGGCGTCGACTTCATCCATCGGAGCGTCGAATGCACAAAGGACGGTCTCGGGCTGAAGCTCTTTCTTTCCCTTGCCGCCGAAGGAGAGGCGGGCGCGGCGCGATTCCTGGATCGCCAGGTCGAGTTGGCCGGGGACGCTGCCCGTTTCATCGCATCGAGACCCGGCCTCGAGCTGGCGATCATGCCCGAGCTCAACATCCTGTGCTTCCGCGCGGCGGGCAGCGACGAGCTGCAGCTCGCGATCCGCAAGCGGCTCATCGAGGAGGGCATGCACTTCATCTCGACGACCGAGCTCCGCGGCACGCGCTGGCTCCGGCTCTCGCTCATGAACCCGGCAACGGAGATGGAGGACATACGCTCGCTCGTCGCTGACGTGGAGTGCATCGCCGGGTGCCTGGCTTCGGGAGGCGCGGGGAACGCCGCGATGCCGCAGGGCGCGGCGGGCGCTCCAGTGCCACGGACTACCGTGGCGCAATGACGGCGCAATGAATGCCACGGATTACCGTGGCGCAATGAATGCCACGGATTACCGTGGCGCAATGAATGCCACGGACTACCGTGGCGCAATGAATGCCACGGACTACCGTGGCGCAATGAATGCCACGGACTACCGTGGCGCAATGAATGCCACGGACTACCGTGGCGCAATGAATGCCACGGACTACCGTGGCGCAATGAATGCCACGGACTACCGTGGCGGGCTTGCGCAAAGGGCCCCGATCGCCCACGATCTTTGATTATGGCGATACGCGTCATCGTGACGGGGGGGACATTCGACAAGCACTATGACGAGATACGGGGCAGCCTCACGTTCAAGGATTCCCATCTGCCGGAGATCCTGAGCTTCGTCCGCTGCACGCTTGCCATCGAGCTGGAGATCAACCAGCTCATCGACAGCCTCGACATGCACATCGCCAACCGCGTGCAGATCCTCGAGTCCTGCCGTCGGGCGGCCGAGGAGCGGATCGTCATCACGCACGGCACAGACACCATGGCGGAGACGGCCGCGGTCCTTGGAGCCGCGGCGCTGCCGAAGACGGTCGTGCTCACCGGCGCCATGGTGCCTTACATCTTCAACAACTCGGACGCGGTCTTCAACCTCGGGTGCGCGGTGACGGCCGTGCAGCTGCTCCCGCGCGGCGTCTACATCGCGATGAACGGCCGTATTTTCCCCTGGAACCGGGTGCGGAAGAACAAGGAGAAGGGCGTCTTCGAGGAGCTGCCGGCATAAAAAAAGGGGATGCGGGGGTCCTCGTTCCCCGCATCCCCGATCGTACGCGGCCCCGCTTACGCGACCGCGCTGTGCACCAACACTTTCGCCTCGGTCTGCGCGAGCTCGTGGCCCGCATCGATGACGATCTTGAACTGCGCCGTCATCTTCTGCAGCTCCTGCGCCATGCGGGAGAGCTGCTCGCGTCGCCGCCGACATCTCCTCGGCCGCCGACGCCGCCGTCTGCGTCACCTCGTTCACGTTCTCCACGGCCTTGGAAACCTGCTTCGCGTTCGTCGTCTGCTCCTCGGTCGCCGCGGAGATGCTCTGGCTCATCTCGCTCACGTTGTTCAACGCTGAGGACAGCTCCTTCACCGCGTCCACCTGCTGGGTCATCGATTCCGACAGCCCCGCGATCATCTCTTTCACCTTCTGCGACGCGGCCCGGATCTGCTCCATGGCGATCTGCGAGCCCTTCGCCGTTTCCACGCCCTTCGTGACGTTCTTCACGCTCTCCTTGATGAGCGCCTCGATCTCCTTCGTCGACGCCGAGCTGCGGTCGGCAAGCTTGCTCACCTCGTCGGCGACCACCGCAAAGCCGCGGCCGTGCTCCCCTGCCCGCGCCGCCTCGATGGAGGCGTTCAGCGCCAGCAGGTTCGTCTGGTCGGCGATGTCGGAGATCACCGTCACGATGCCGCCGATCTTCTCCGAGCTGCCCGCGATCAGGTTGATGCCGTCCACCACCTCGGACACCGCCTTGGCTCCCTCCAGCGCGTTGTCCACCGACTTGCCCGCAAGACCCGCAATCTCGGTGAGATTCTTCGACACGTCCTCGATCGACTGGTGCACCTGCTGCCATCGAGCTGGAGCCTTCCTCCACCGCTGCCGCCTGGCGACTGCGCATGCTCGGCAACCTGGTCCACGGATGCGGTCAGCTCCTCCACCGAGGCGCTGGTCTCCTCGAGCGTGGAGGCCTGGCTCTGCGCGCCCTCGGCGAGCTTCTGCGCGCTGGCAGTGATCTGCTCGCTGGAGGACGACACCTGCTCGGCGCTGTCCTGGATGGTGGCGACCATATCCCGCAGCTTCACCGACATGCCGTTCAACGAATCGGCGAGGGCGCCGATCTCGTCCTTCTGGTGGATGTCGAGCTGCTGGGTGAAGTCACCTCCCGCGACGAGCTGCGCAAAGGCAACGCCGCGCGCCAGGGGCTTCGTGATGGTGCGGGAGAACACGAGATAGATCAGGAATGCAAGGACGAGCGCCGCGACGCTGATGATGATGATGAGGTTGCGCACGTCGGTGGCGGCCGCCAGGTATTCGGCGTCGGGAAGCGTCAGGGCGACGCTCCAGCCGGTCGCCTTCACGGGCGCGAAGCCCGCGGTCTTTGGCACGCCCTGGTAGACATAGGATTCAATCCCGCTCGCTCCCGAGATCATCCTTTTCGTGAGCGTCTCCATGCCCGCAAGCTTGGAGATGTCGAGCGTGAAGATGTTTTCCGTCTTCGGATGCGCGATCACGAGGCCCGTATTGTCCGTGACAAAGGCATAGCCGGTCGTGCCGATCTTTTCCCCGGCGATGATGTCGTTCAGGAAGCTGATGTCGGCGATCAGAGCGAATGCCCCGACAACCTTGTCTCCCGCGCGGATTGGTGCCGCAAAGGGAGCGAACGGCTTGCCCGTCACCTTGTTGCGCGCCGCGGAGCCGGCGTTCACCGTTCCCGCCAGGGCCGTTTTCACGTAACCGCGATCACTGAAGTTCACCCCGAGATAGGCGGGGTCCGAAGCGGCGAATGCCACGCCGTCCAGCCCGACGACCATAATCACCTGGTAGCTATCCCCTATCCCCTTTGTCGAGCTGATCTTTTTCAGCTTCGCATCGACGCGGTTCACGAGGTCTGCAGTGGACGATCCCGAGGCCACGACGACCTTCCCGGGCTTTGCCGCGGGCTGCGCGACGGGCACCGCGGGCTTTTCCGCAACCGCTTGCGCCGCGGCAACGACGTCGTCATCGATCGAGTAGCTGAGGGCGGCCTTCTGCTCCTCGGCGAATACGCGGTCGATCATCTGCGCGATTTCCTGCGACCTGCCCGCAAGTTGTTCGTTTTCCACGACCGTCAAACCCGATGTCGCGCGCGAGATCGCGATCACCGCCACGACCAGCAACGGAACGATGATGATGATCGTCCCGACCAGTACCAGCTTGACGCCAATTTTCATGTTCTTCAGCATATCTTCCTCCTCAGACAGCTAACCCGCCCAGTATTCCTTTATGGTTGATTAAGCAACTCCCATGCCAAGGGGCAGAAAGGAAATTTCTGACATTTTAGCCATTTAAAAATATCAATTATATCCACAACATTAATTGTATGAGTCATAACTGCTTCTGTTTCCGATTGAACGTCTTGGCAGGCGGAGCACTTTGTTCCGTTTTCTTGGAACGCATTTGGAACAGTAACGGGCATTGTGCCCGGAGGCGCGGCGACTTATTATTCGATAAAAGGCGGCTCCATGCAGGAATATGGAAAGACTTTTGCGGGCGTTTACGACAAGCTGTGGACAGGTTTTGTCCTCAACCTTGCCCCGGTTCTTCACGCGTTCTATGAGTCCGCCCCCGGGAGCAAAAGGCGAAGGTTGCTCGATGTCTGCTGCGGAACGGGGCAGCTCCTCCTTCATTTCCTCGAGCATGGATTCACGGGCACGGGCATCGATCTCTCCGCAGACATGCTGGAGCACGCGGGGCGGAACTGCGCCCGCTATGCCGCCGAGGGAAAGGTCGACTTCACGCGCGCCGACGCGGCTGCCTTCGAGGTCCGGGGCTCCTATGATTTTGCGGTGTCGACATATGACGCCCTCAATCACCTCCCGAGCCTTCCCGCGCTCTGGTCCTGTTTCGCCTGCGTCCATCGGGCGCTCGACCCCGGCGCCCCGTTCATCTTCGACCTGAACACGGAGAAGGGTCTCCAGCGTTGGAACGGCGTCCGGGTGGAAAACGGCGAGCAGGTCATGCTCGTCAACCGGGGCATCTATACGCGGGGCATGGAGAGGGCCTACACGAAGATCACGGGTTTCGTACGGACCGCGGCGGACAGCTGGACGCGCTTCGAGGAGACCGCCTACAACACGATCTTCCCCATGGCGCAGGTGGAGGAAGGCCTTCTGAAAACCGGTTTTCAGAGGGTCTCTTTTGCCTCCTCGCGAAACCTGGCCGAGGCGGTGTCCGATCCCGAAGAGCTGGACCGGGCATTCATCGTCGCGCGGGCTTGACGCGGCCTTGCCGGGGCAGGCGGCGCGCGCTTGCACAGGCGAAGCAAAGCTGGTATTTCCATTGCACACGGGAGAAAAAGATGCCTGAGCTTTCGACGACCTACATGGGTCTCCGTCTGAAGAACCCCCTCATCGCCGGGAGCTCCGGCCTGTCGGCGACGCGGGAAGGCCTCGAGGGCCTCCAGGCAAGCGGCGTGGCCGCGGTGGTGCTGAAATCGATCTTCGAAGAGGAGATCGCGGCGGAATACGACAGCGTGCTCACCGAGGCAAAGCGCAAGGGCATGAGCCTGGAAAGCTACGATTACTACGACTACCAGGTTCGCGGCGATCACGTGGAGGAATACGTCGCGTTCGTGCGGCAGGCGAAGAAGACGCTCTCCATCCCCGTGATCGCCAGCGTGAACTGCACCTACTCCCACGAGTGGGTGTCTTTTGCCAAGCAGATCGAGGCTGCGGGCGCCGACGGCCTGGAGCTGAACATGTATTTCCTGCCCTCCGAGCTCACGCGCTCCAGCGAGGAGAGGGAGAAGGAATACCTCCTGATCATCGATCGGATCCTGCACGAGGTCCGCATCCCGATCGCGCTGAAGATCAGCTCGTCATTCTCCACCCTCGGCCAGATGATCGGGCGGCTGTCGAAGACGGGCGTCGCCGCGCTGGTGCTGTTCAACCGCTTCTATTCGATAGACTTCGACATCGAGAAGATGTGCGTGACAGGGACCAACACCCTGAGCAGCGCGGCAGAGCTCGCGGCTCCGCTGCGCTGGATCGCCCTGATGTCGCGCCGTGTGGGGTGCGATCTTGCCGGATCAACCGGCGTCCACGACGGGGCCGCTCTGGTCAAGCTCCTCCTTGCCGGCGCAAAGGCCGTGCAGGCGGTTTCGGCGCTCTACAAGAACGGCCCGGGCGCCGCCGCGACGATGCTCGATTTCCTTTCCGCGTGGATGGACCGGCATCACTTCTCCGCCGTGGCGGATTTCCGCGGCAGCATGAGCCAGGCGGAAAGCGAGGACCCTGCCGTCTACGAGCGCGTCCAGTTCATGAAGCATTACGCCTCGTAAGGCCGGCGCGGCCTACCACCCCGATTCAAAAAGGAAACCCCACGAGCCCGCGGGGACTGCAGGTCTCTGGAAGGGCACCGCGTAGTAGATCTGCAGCACGATCGCGTTCAGCACGTTGATTCTCACGGCCGCACCCGCGCTCACCATGGGCACGCGGGCGCCAGGATCCGTGCTGCCGGAAAAATCCGGCGGGCTCGTGCCCGTCCAGGCGACACCCGCGTCGACAAAACCGACGAGCGTGAGAGGCAGCCACGGGAAGTTCAGGAGGCCCACGTCGGCAGTGCCCAGGATCGGAAGGCGCAGCTCGGCGTTGAGCACGGCGATGCGGGACCCGAAAAGCCTGTCGATCTGGGGCACGTCCCCGCCCCCCGCGCCCTCGATTGAGGCCATCGAATAATACTCGTATCCCCGGACGAGCGCGGGGTCCCCGAGGTAGTAGTCGCCGATGAGCGCGTTGTCGGCGTCGCCGAGATAGCGTCCCTCGTGCAGCGCGCGCACGGCAAGGGAAAAAGGCTTGAGGTAGAGATAGGCGCGGACGTCGGCGATTGCGGTGGCAAAGAACAGCGAGCCCGTGTCGCCGTCGATCTCCAGCCGGTAACGGTAGCCCTTCAGGGGCTCGGTGAAGCCGAAGAAGGAATAGTCACCGACATAGGCCGCCCCGACGCGGAAGATGTCCAGCGGCGGCGGCACGTCGAGGGTCACCTGCCCGGCGCCGAGGTAGTTCCCCTGCTGGTAGAAGGACACGGGAGCGACCTGCTCGAACCAGACGTGCTGATAGCCCGCAAGAGCCTCTATCCTCCTGTTCGCGCTGAGCGGATAGGAGCCCTGTACGTCCGCGAGCTCCGTGAAGACCTGCTGCTGCACGAGCGCGGTGTCGGCGCCGGCAACGGTGATGGCGGCTGAAGGCAGGAGGAAGTAGTTCGTCTGCGGCAGGTGGGCGATGTCGATACCCCAGCCGAAGCGCCGCGCGCTGTTGGTGTAGGAAATCTGCCCCCCCAGCGTATCGACGGTGCCATTGACCTGCGCGACGATATCGACGAGCTGGTTGCCCGGCACGTCCTGCAGAAGCATCTCCGCCGTGCCGCCCAGTGTCGTGCCCAGGGCGCCGACGCTGAGCCCGATGTCGGTGGCGCTTGCCGACAGGAGCTGGAAGTTCGTACGGTACGGCGCAAGGGCTCCGACCGGTGTGACCGGGAGATCCTGCTCCGCAAGCTCCGCGGCAGGAGAGATCGCCCCATCATATTGCACGGCGTTGCCCACGGCCTCGTCGCCGCGCAGCACGTGCACCTCGTATCCCCTGTTGGTGAAAACGGAAAGGGCAAGGCTCCCGGTTGCCGACGCCACCGAGAGGCAGGGGGAAAGAAGCGTGAGCCCGCCGACGCCGGTGGCGACGTGGGTGACGCGGAAGAAGAGCCCCCCCGCCATGTCGTAGCGGTACACGTCCGGCACGCCGTCGGGATCCGCGACGAAGTACAGGCTCTTTCCGTCGGGCGCAAAGACCGGGTTCACGTGCGTGGCGCCGTCCTTGATGGAGACGATGCGCACCGCACCTGTTGCCACATTCATGATCCCGATGTTCATGGAGCCGAAGGACAGCGCGGCCCTGTCGGTCTTGCCTCCCTGGTCCGTCACGAAGGCGAGCGATTGCCCGTCCGGCGACCAGGAGGGCTGCAGGTAGGCCGCGCGCGTGCGTGTGATCTTCGTGAGCGCACCGTCCGCCGGGTCCAGGAGCCAGATGCCGGCCTCCGCGCTCACGGTCGCCGACAAGGCGATCCGCGACCCGTCGGGGCTCCAGCTGATGCCCGACACGTCGTTCAGGTCGCCGAGGGGAACGACGCGGGAGATCCTGCCGCTGTGCGCGTCGGCAAGCGCCAGGGCCTCCCTCCCGTTCCGCTCGACGGAGAATGCGACCGTGCGCGAGTCGGCGCTCCACCCCCCCGACGAATCGGTAAAGTGCAGCGCGTCGAAGTGCGCATCGGTATCCGTGGAGCCCAGGCTGCGGAGGATTTTCCCCGAGGCCGTATCGGCGATGGAAAGACTGAAGGTGAAGGGGTCCGCCCGTGAGAACACGCCGATCATGGTTCCGTCCGGACTGATGGAGGGGCCGAGCACCGTCCCCGTGCCGATGCCGGCGAGCGTCCTGCCGACCTGCCGGGGGTCGGTGCGCCCGGCGAGCTGGGGAGAGATCCGGGCGGAAAGCTCGTCCTTCCAGAGCTTGGACAGATCGCCGAGACTCTTCACACCGAGGGCCGATGCAAGAGCCGTATCCACGCCGCCCGACGCGGAGGCAGTGATGAAAGCCTTCAACGCCGCGTCTCCCCAGCGACGGTCGATGAAATCCAGGAGCGCCTGCCCGAAGCGATAGGGAAAATACATATCGGGCCGGGAGGTCATCTGGGAGACGTCGGGCAGCGAGCCGTGCAGAACCGCGTCGCGCATCCAGATGGCCGTGAGCGGGTCGTCCTTTCCCAGCGACAGGTATTCCGCCATGCCCTCGATCAGCCAGGTCGGAAGCGGGGAGGAAGGCGAGAACGAGGAGCCTCCCCCTTTCATGAGACGGAACTGGAACGCATGCACGAGCTCGTGGCCGATGACGTGATCGTCGTCCGCGGGGACGCCGGTGAGGGGAAGAAGGATCCTTCCTCCCAGGCTCTCCGTCACACCGCCCTCACCCGGGGAGATGAGACCGGGCACCGCATTGGATTGCTGGAAGTCGGCAAAGCTGTCGTAGAGGATCACCTTCTGCGGCCCTTCCAGGTCGGTGCCAAAGAGCGCAGCATGCCGTGCGTACCACTTCTCCAGCATGCGCGCGGCGTCCTCTGCCGCCGGCGTGCCCCGCGGATAGTGGAGGATCTGGAAATGCGTCGTCGTGAGCACGGAGAAATCGAGCTTCTTCCAGGTCACCTTGTTGCGGCCGAACTCCTGCGCGGAGGCCACGGACCCGGCAAACAGGAAAATCACCAGAAGGGTCACGCCACGGCGGAGCATGATTGAAAAGATCGGCCGCCAGGCGGCACGGGTCAAGACCACCGGGCGGTGCATTTCCACAAAACGGACGAATTCAGTACTATTTATCGATGCCCGAAACGCCTGTCACCGAGGAGCTTATCCGCAACGCGCTGCGGACGGTCGAGGAACCGGAGCTGCACCGCGACCTGATCACGCTGGACTTCGTGCGCGACATCGCGATCAAGGGAAAAGACGTCGGGTTCACCATCACGCTCACCACGCCCGCCTGCCCGCTGAAGGACCAGATCCGCGACGAAAGCGAAAAGGCCATCCGCCGGCTGGTGCCCGGTGTGGGCGCCATCGCCATCGCGTTCGACGCGCGCGTGCGCGCGGACAAGCGGATCGAAGACAAGATCCACCTCCCCATCAAGACCATCATCGCCGTGGGAAGCGGCAAGGGCGGCGTGGGAAAATCCACCGTGAGCGTCAATCTCGCCGTTGCGCTGGCCCAGTCGGGGGCCTCCGTCGGGCTTCTGGACGCGGACGTCTATGGCCCGAACATCCCCACCCTCATGGGCATCGACCAGCTTCCGCCGCCGGACGGTGAGACGCTC
Source organism: uncultured Spirochaetota bacterium (assembly GCA_963781885.1). Taxonomy (GTDB): domain Bacteria; phylum Spirochaetota; class Spirochaetia; order SZUA-6; family Fen-1364; genus Fen-1364. The sequence continues at coordinate 141,006 of CAWAHW010000001.1, forward strand.
GTGCCGGCGGTCGCTTTCGGCGTGCGGGTCATGAGCATGGGCTTCCTCATCGGCGCGGAGGAGGCGCTCGTGTGGCGCGGCCCCATGATACACGGCGCGCTGCGGCAGCTCCTCACCGAGGTCGCCTGGGGCAACCTCGACTACCTCGTCGTGGACCTTCCGCCGGGCACGGGGGACGCGCAGCTCAGCGTGGCGCAGCTCGTGCCGCTCACCGCGGGCATCGTCGTGACCACGCCGCAGCTTCTGTCCGTGAGCGATGCGCGGCGCGGGGTCGCCGCCTTCCAGAAGCTCGGCGTGCCCGTGCTGGGCATCGTGGAGAACATGAGCGGCGACGTCTTCGGCACGGGCGGCGGCGCGCGCGCCGCGGCCGAGCTCAAGGTGCCGTTCCTCGGCACCATCCCGATGGACGCGCGCATCTCGCGCATGGGCGATGGGGGAACGCCGCCGGTCTCCGGCACGGAGACCTTTCCGGCCGCGGAGGCTCTGCGAAGCCTGGCGCGCAGCATTGCCGCCGGGATCAGCGTCCATCAGTACCAGAACAATGGGGGCGGACGATGAAGATTGCAGTCGACATTACACGCGCGGATCCCCGCGCCGGCACAGCCGTGCACGTGCAGCGCTTCGAGGTGGAGGCCGAGCCCACGGAGACGGGTGCTCGACGTGCTTCTCTCCATCAGGAACACCATGGACGCCACGCTTGCGTTCCGCGCGAGCTGCGCCCACGGTGTCTGCGGATCCGATGCGATGCGCATCAACGGCAAGGAGCGCCTTGCCTGCAAGACGCTCGTGCGTGACGTGAGCGGGGATGCTCCCCTGCCCGTCATCAGCATCGAGCCCCTGCGCCACATGTCCGTGCAGCGCGACCTGGTGGTTGACCAGTCGGAGTTCTTCCGGCGCGCGCGCACAGTGGCGCCCTACCTCCTGCCAGCCGCGGAGAGCGCCCCGGCGGACGGCCGGGAGAGGCTGCAGTCGGCGGAGCAGCATGCGCAGTTCGAGGACGCCACGAAATGCATCAACTGCGGCGCCTGTTTCTCCGCGTGCCCGGTGCTGGAGAAGAATCCCCGGTTCCTCGGTCCCGCCGCCATCGTGCAGGCGGCGCGCTTCGTGGAGGACAGCCGTGACTGGGGACTGGCTCCGCGCCTGGACGCCCTTGATACCCCGGACGGCATCTGGGGATGCGAGAATCACTTCGAATGCACACGCGTCTGCCCGCGCGAGATCAAGGTGACGAAGCTCATCAATCTCATGAAGCGCCGCGTGACGCAGGAACGCACGCGCCGGGGAGAGGTCGTGCACGATACCGCGGAGAAGGGGGCATAGGTGGGAGAGACGCAGGCGCCCGAAAGGCTGCCGCCGTGGTTCAAGGTGCGCCTCAACACGAGCAGGAGCTATGGCGCCATCAAGAGCCTCGTGCAGACCGAAGGGCTGCACACCGTCTGCCAGGAGGCGCGCTGCCCCGAACCTGCATGAATGCTGGGGCACGCACGGCACGGCGAGCTTCATGATCCTCGGAGACACCTGCACGCGGCGCTGCCGGTTCTGCGCGGTGGGCACGGGCCTTCCCGGGGCCGTAGACGTCCTGGAGCCGATGAAAGTGGCGGCCTCCGTCATGAAGATGGGTCTGAAGCATGCCCACGTCACGATGGTGAACAGGGACGACCTGCCGGACGGCGGGGCTTCTGCGATGGCCGCCACCGTGCGCGCCATCAAGGCGCGCGCGCCGGAATGCTCCGTGGAGGTGCTCACGTCGGATTTCATGGGCGCGCGGGACGCCATCGCCGCGGTGGTGGAAAGCTCGCCGGACATCGTGAGCCACAACGTGGAGACGGTGCGGCGGCTCACCCCCCGGGTGCGCTCGCGATCCACGTATGACCGGTCGCTTCTTTTCCTCCGCACCGCGCGGGAGCTGGACCCGAAGGCCGTCACCAAGTCGAGCCTCATGCTCGGGCTGGGAGAAACGCGGGACGAGATCCTCTCCACGCTGGACGACCTGCGCGCGGAAGACGTCGACATCGTGAATCTCGGCCAATACCTCCAGCCGACGCGGAACAACATCCCCGTGCAGCGCTACTGGACTCCGGAAGAGTTCGCCTCCCTGCGGGAGGCGGCACTCGAGCGCGGATTCCTGCACTGCGAGGCCGGGCCTCTCGTGCGCTCCTCCTACCACGCCGGCGAGCAGTACGAAAGCTTCCGGCAGAACCTCCAGCGTGTCCGCGCCGCGCGCGCGGCCGGGGCGTGATCGAGACATCACACCGGACACCGGGCAGACGCCCGCGGACCAACCCGCTTCACCCCCTCATTGCCATCCGCGAGCTGGGCCGGGGCATATTCATCCTGCGTCTTGCGCGGGAAGGCATGCAATTCCGCGCCGGTCAGTGGGTCAATGTCGGCATCCCCGGCGCAGGGGAGCAGAGGGAATACAGCATCTACTCGCCGCCATCGGCGGAATACCTGGAGGTGCTGGTGAAGGAGATCCCCGGTGGCGAGGTTTCTCCTGCCCTGCACCGCTGCCGCCCGGGGGACCGTGTGGAGATCGACGGCCCGCACGGGGCATTCACCCTGGTGGAGGGGCTGCGCGATGCTCCGCATTACCTGTTCTGCGCATCGGGAACAGGGGTGTCGCCTTTTCACAGCTTTGTCACTGAATACCCTGCCACTGATTATGTCCTGCTCCACGGGGTTCGCCATCGCGCGGAGCTCGTGGACCCGGGAACGTACGACGCTGCCCGGTTCGTGCCGTGCATCAGCAGGGAGCCGGCGCGACCCGGCGAGCACCAGGGCAGGCTCACCGGCTACCTCGCGGAACATCCCATCGACCCCTCGACATACTGTTACCTCTGCGGCAACAGCGACATGATCTATGAGGCATTCTCCCTCCTCACGCGTTTCGGCGTGCCGCGCGAGCAGATATTCGCCGAGATTTATTTCTGATGGCCGGTGTTTGAAAGACATAGGCAGGCACAGTATTATTTCAGCATGGCTGGAAATGCACAGTTCCTGGCAGTCCTGACCTGCCTTGCTGGCATTGCCTGCGTCAGCCTCGACGCGCAGGTGGAAAAGAGTCTCTACCGCGAGACGCACGGCAGCAGGGTCTCCATGGTCGTCTACACGGTGAACAGGGCAGTCGGACAGATCGATCTGCAGTCCACGGGGGGCACCACCGACGACGAGATACAATGGGCGCCCGGCATGGGAACGACGCTCTGGAAGGAGAAGGACTACCGGGTGGGCACGGACCTCGTGGCGGAGAGGAAGGGCGATGTGATCCACATCGCGGGCCGGCTTCGCGGCGAGGAGGTCGAAAGGGACATCGGCGTCGATGGGTCGCCCTGGTACCAGATACTAGGTCCGATCGTAGGGGATCTCCTGCCTGCGGACGCGGCGGAGCGGGAGTTCTGGGTCGTCAACCCCGACGACCTTGCGCCGCACAAGATGCTCGTCAGGCGCGCGGGAGCCGAGTTCCTAAGCTTCCGGGGTTCCCGGATCGAAACGAACAAGATACATTTCTCTCCGGCCGGAGTGCTCGCGCGTTTCTGGGGCGCGGACTTCTGGTATCGGCAGCAGGACGGGGAATGGATCTATTCCCGGCTGCCGGAAGATGGCGGGATGACGATCAATGAGCTCCAAGAGTCCGGCGCCTGAGCGCGGGAAGGAAAAGAAGCGCTGGGATGCACTCGATGACCTTCGGGGCATCGCCGTGCTCACGATGATTCCCGTGAACGTGGCGGCCCCTTTCAGCGCCATCCCCGCCTGGTTCAAGCACGCCCCGTCCACGGGGCTCACATTCGCGGATTTCATCCTTCCCTGCTTCCTCTTCTCTCTCGGGCTTTCCGCCTCGTTCTCATTCGCCGCGCGCGTCAAAGAGAGAGGATTCGCCAGGACGCTCCTTCACGCCTTCATCCGCTACGCGGTGCTCTTCGCCTTCGGCACCATCGGCATTCTCCTGGTCGACCACACGGCCCGGTGGGAGGTCCTCCAGATGCTCGGCGCGACGGGCCTTCTTTCCTTCTTCTTCATGCTCCTCCCACCGTGGCCCCGTCTCGGCGCGGCGGCGCTCATGCTCGCATGCGTGGAAATACTGCGCCCGCTCGGCCTGGGCGCGCTCATCAACGGCTGGTACGACTCGGGGCTCGGCGGTCCCTGGGGGACATTCAGCCTTTCATTCCTGATCGTCGTCGCATCGGTGCTGGGCGAGCTCATCCGCGCCGCTGACGCGCGAAAGCGTCTTGCCTGGTCGTCGGGCTTCGCGGGCGTGTTGATTGCCGGCGGCATTATCGCCGCCCTTTTCCTCCCCTTTTCAAAGCACCTCATGAGCCTGAGCTACATCCTCTTCACCGGCGGCGTATCAGCCGGCGTGCTCGCGCTTCTCGTGGCGATCACTGAAATGTGGGGGGGCAGCCTCGGCTTCGTCAGGAGCGTCGGCCGCAACCCGCTCCTGCTCTATATGCTCCACGCCGTGCTCGGCGTGCTTGCCCTCACAGTCGCCGGCGTCGATGCTTCGGGTGCCGCCGCGTGGGGGGCATGCGCCGTGGTCATTCTGCTCTGCATCGGCGCCGCCTGGGCGCTGGACGCGAAGAAGCTCTACGTGCGGCTCTGAGCCGCGATCGGATCGGCCGCCGTCCGCGCCGTCATGAGTCGATGCGCGGCACCCAGAGTCGGCGCTTCATGTCGACGCTCCCGTCCTCCTTCACCCTGACGCCGTCCCGCTCCAGTGCCGCCTTCTGCTGCTCGTAACCGGCGCCGCGCGGCAGAGAGATCGACCCGCGGCTGTTGATGACCCGGTGCCAGGGAAGACGCTCCTTTCGCGAGAGTGAGTGGAGGATGCGCGCGACCTGGCGCGCGGCGAGCGGGCTTCCCGCCACGGCGGCGACCTGGGCATATGTGGCGACTTTTCCGCGCGGGATGGAGCGGATGACCGCAAGGGCCCGGACGGTGAAGGGGGCGTATCTCCCTGCTCTCGACGCGGCCATGCGCCCATGATACCGGGACAGCAGCATCCCGTCAGCGCCTCGACGCGAGGCTTGACGGCATAATTAGCGCCGCTGAAGATCGTCGGGCTTGCGGTCATCGTTGCGGGCATGGCGCTGGTTGTTGCGTAGCGGGCGTGCCCCTCTCCGGCTATACTGTCCGGGGGGTTCGACGTGGCAAGAACGAGGATCGTGATCACCGGTTCCACGCGCGGCGTGGGGCTGCGGATGGCCCGGGAGTTCCTGTCCCGAGGGTGCGCCGTGATGGTCTCCGGGAGGACCTGGCAGGCGGTGGATTCCGCCGTCGCCCAGCTGAAGGAACAGGTGCGGGACGCCGACGTGCACGGCCACCCCTGCGACACCGGCGTCTACGCCCAGGTGGAGGCCCTGTGGAGTGCCGCACAACAGGAGTTCGGTGGCGTCGACCACTGGCTCAACAACGCGGGCATCGGACAGACCGCGGTCCCGGTCTGGGAGCTGCCCCCGGAGGAGACGGAGGCCGTGATCCACACGGACGTCCTGGGCGTGCTGTATGGTGCCCGGGTGGCCATGCGCGGCATGTCACCGGCCGGCAGCGGGACGATCTGGTTCATGGAAGGCTATGGATCGGACGGCAGGATCATGAAGGGCATCACGGTCTACGGCGCGGCGAAGCGGGCCGTCCGCTATGCCGCCCACGCGCTCGCGGTGGAGGCAAAAGGCACGGGGGTCAACATCGGCACGCTGAGCCCGGGCATCATGGTCACCGATTTCACCCTGTCGAAGCTCGACAAGCGCGATGCCGCGGCCTGGAAGAGGACGCGCGCGGTCTTCAACATCCTTGCCGACACGCCCGAGACCGTTGCGGCATTCCTCGTGCCCCGGATCCTCGCCGCGAGAAAAAACGGGACGCACATCGCGTGGCTCACGACCGCGAAGATCATGTTCCGCTTCATGACGGCGGGCATCGCAAGGCGCTCCGTCATGCCGGAGTGACGGGAAGCGCACCCGAGCGACTCCCCGGCGCGTTGGCTACCCCTTTGAAAAGCGCGTGACTTCAAGCCCCTTGCCGATGGGCAGGGTGAGGGACTCCGCATTGCGACGCCCGCGAATGTATGCGACGTAGTCGGACAAATCGTGAGACAGGATGTTGTCGGCGACCACCACGGCTCCGGGCGCAAGGACCACCAGCTTGAAAAAGCGAATGTAGTCGTCTTTCTCGCAATCGATCAGGATGAAATCCCGCTCGCCGCACGCAGGGATGATATCTGCCGCATCCCCCAGCACGAAATCCACCCAGCCCGAGAGTCCCAGCGAGGCAATCGTTTCTCTTGCCTCCGCCTGGCGCATCGGCTCGATTTCTATCGATATCAGGCGCCCGTTTGCCTGGCGTGCAGCCTCGGCGAGGGCGATGGTCGAGATGCCGCTGGACCCCCCGATCTCCATTAATCGCCGGGCATGACAACCGGCCGCGAGGGCGCAGACGAATTCCGCCGAGTCCGGCTCGAGGTTGCGATGCCGCGCGGACTGCGGGAGCTTTTCCGCATCCTGGGCCAGTTTCCTTTCCCACAATCGATCTATAGCGCCGCGTTTGAGATCGTCCAGCATGACATCCCCTTCACAATTACATCCCGCATTGACGATACTCATAGACGCCTGACGCGTCATCAGGAGGTGCTCATGACCACGGAAGTCGAGATTCAGGCTCTTGTCGACCGGGAAACGGCCGCCTGGGATCACCAGGATGCCGAAGCCCTCGTGTCTCTTTTTCACCCCGACATGGTGTGGCCATGGCCGCCGGATCCAACCGCCCACGATCCGGCCTCCTGGGTTTTCCCGCAGGGCCGCTACAACCGAGAGCGATGGAAGGCTGCCTGGTCCGAATTGTTCGGCGCATACTCGCTCGCGCACAACGAGCGGCACACGGTTCGCATCGTCACTTCCGCCGAAGGAGACGCCGCCTTTGCGGTTGTGGACGTCGATACGCTGTGGCGCAGACGCGGTGACGGAAGCCCCCTGCATTGGAAAGGCCGCGCCTGCAAAGGTTACACGAAGGTTGCCGGGAGGTGGTTGCTCATATTCCACACGGGATTGCTAGACTACGGCGGCAGATGACGGGAGGCGTGCCCGTCCCGGCCGTATGCCGAAAATGCTCCGCGGGCTCGGTCAGGCGGACGCCGACCGCGTGCCCGCGGATTTCAGTTCGTTACTTCGTGTAGCCGAGCTGCATGATGAACAACGGCACCTCGTCCTTGGCGAGGTTCGCCGCCGTCGCCGCAGCGGCCGGGGTGACGTTGAACATGACGATCGAAGAAAGCTTCAGCCCGCCCGCCACCAGCCCGATGTTCTCAGCCCCGTAGCTGGCCGTGCCCATGGCCATTTCCCGCCCCGCGGCGGCATTGCCCTTGACGAAAACGGGAAGCTTCGTGGTATCGCACGTGAAAAGCACCATGAACGCTGCCGTGGCGATGTTCTCCGTCGTGATGGTCCCGCGGGCGTCCTTGGCGGAAACCTGCTTCAGGAGGTTGCTCTCCGGCAGGTAGCGATACACGCCCTTGGCAGTCAGAACGTAGAGGTTGATGTAGTTGACATCCCCCGAAACCGGGAACGTCCCGCCGGCCTTGGAGGCCGAGGAAACCGCATCGGCGGTGCCCTTCATCCCATTGCCCGCCCAGACGATGGTCGACAGGTCCGCCACCGACACGTCCCGCTGCACAAACGCCCGCGCGGCGGCCCGCGCCCTGATGGCATCGAGCACGTCCACGCCGAGCTTGGCCGGCGGCTTGGACAGGGTGATGTCCTGGCTGAAGAGCGCCGCGGCGCTCAACGCAAGAACCAGGATCAACAGAGTCTTCTTCATGTGTTGCCTCCATCTTTTCCCGTTGAATCGAGATTCAGAAGCCTTTCGGCCGAGGCAGCCCGGGACTGCTGTCGCTCGTTTCGCCGTCATGCTCCGTGAGAGTACCAGAAGCCGCCGTGCCGCCTCAATTACCTTTCTCCCGATTGTCTAAAGATACTGGATTTCCCGCGCATCGTTTTGCTCCTGTTCGAAGCGGGGCCGCCGGTCTTCACCGAACGCCGGACGGCAGGGGCGACTTCCGCAACGCCTCCAGGGTCTGCGTGCGGACCGGCTCGGAAAGATCCGCACGGGCGCGGGCAAGCACGTCTTCATCCGTGAGCTCCGTGTCGGTCATGGAAATCAGGGCCGTTTCCGCGGTCGCATCGAAGACAATGCCACGGGGCCCTCCCGGCGTCGGCGACCATGCCTCCCATTCCGGCAGGCCCGACCCGGGACGATTGGGGTTTCCCGTCCGGGCGAACGCCGCGAGGTAATCCATCATGGCGGCCGAGAGGGCTTTGCGGCCCGGCGCATTCTGACGCGTAAAGAGGAACGACTGCATCACCGCGTCGAGCGTGTCCGTGCCGAGGAAGAATGGATACTCGAGGGAATGGAAGGCGCCCAGCCGCCTGCCCCAGCTCCCCGGCATGGGGCTCTTCCCCCGTGCGTCCATCGCACCCCATGAAAACAGGTATGTATAGACGGGCGGCTGATCGGCATGGGAGGTGAGGCGGCGTGCCACCTCGTCCACGCCGGACACTTTCCAGCGCTCGCTGCCGTAGGTCGCCTCTGCCTGGTAGAGATCGCCCTTCCATGGGGGATTTCCTGCAAAGGCCATGAAGAGCTTCAGCTCCTCCTTGTTGCCTCCAAGGATCACCGGGACCTTTCCCGGGTAGTCGTCGCCGGAAAGGGAATCGAAGCCGTCGACCGGTATGACCGCCCCGTCGCGCAGGATGGCGGGGTTGTCCGTCATGCCCATGGCGCCTGCCGCGTAGCACCGCACGATCTGCCGATCGGTCCGGGATCGCAGAAATGTCCGGGATCTGCTGCGGGCTCATGCCGGCTGCGGCCTTCTCCGCGTCGGCCGGCGTCCGCGCCTTGCCTGCCAGCAGAAGGAGCCGGTCCAGGGCGGCCTGCGCCCGCGCATCGGCCTCGTCCATGCCGTGCGTGAGGGCAGCGCCACTTTCCGACATCGCCCGCTGGAAGAGCCCGCGGGCGGGCTCCGCGATCAGAAGAGAAAGCACGTTGAAACCGCCCGCGGATTCTCCCGTCACGGTCACGGCGTGAGGATCGCCCCCGAATGACGCGATGTTCTGCTGGATCCACTTCAGCGCCTGGATGATGTCCAGCGTGCCATAATTGCCCGAGGCATCCTCGGCAGACGCGCCATCACGGAGCGCCGGATGCGTGAACCAGCCAAAGGGGCCCAGCCGGTAATTCATGGAGACGAAGACGACCCGCGAGCGCGCGGCGATCCTGTTGCCGAAATAATCGGGCACCATCGTCGCCGAGCCGATGGTGTTGCCGCCGCCGTGTATCCAGACATAGACGGGCAGGTCGGTCTGGCTTCCCTGCGGCCGCCAGACGTTCAGATAGAGGCAGTCCTCGGAGCCGACGATGGAGCCGCGCACCAGGACGTTGTACTGCGTGCAGCCGGCGTTGAACGACCGCGAGGCGCGGATGCCCGCCCACGGCAGGGGATCCTGCGGCGCGCGCCAGCGCAAGTCCCCCACGGGCGGCCGCGCAAACGGGATGGCCTTCCACGCGATCGTGCCGTCGGCGTCAGGGAAGCCCTGCACGAGGCCGAAACGTGTCTGGACAACCTGGTCGCCATTCCACGCCCCGGGCTCCCGCAGGGAGCCGACGGACGGCGCCGATGCGCAGGAAATGGCAAGCAGGACCGCAACGCCGCACAGGGCTGCCCTTATTCGTGTCTGGAGCTCCAATGTGCACCCCCGTCAGCGAAGAATCGTCAGCCTCAGGACGGTATCCAGCAGGAGACCGAGCAGGTACCAGGCCCCGAATCGCCGCGTGAAGACGAACGTGGAAGCGACGTACCACAGCGGCCATGCCTCGTCGGGATAGCCGGCGGGCTTGCGGCTGGGACGCGTCTTGCGGAACATCGGCAGGACGTTCTTGAAGAAGAAGTACAGCGAGATGAAGGGGAGCAGGAGCAGCGGCGTGAAGTACCAGGTGGCCACGAGGTACACCAGGATGAGATACGAGAGGGCAATCATCGCGATCACGACGATGCGCGCGGCGGGCCCGCCGATCAGCACGGGAAGCGTGGTGATGTGCTTCCGACGGTCCATATCCATCTTGTCCAGGTGCTTGCCCACAAGGGTCGCCGAGACGCCCAGCGCATAGGGAAGCCCCGCGACCACCGCAAGCCAGCTCCACGTGCCCGAAAGAACGTAGTAGGCGCCGCCGATCATGAGCGGCCCCCAGACGATGAGCAGGGAAAGCTCTCCGAGGGCAATATACTTCAGCGGCCAGGTGTAGAACAGGAGAAAGAAGGCGCCCACACCGATGAGCACCCACGTCATCCATCCCGTGAAAAGCCCGAGCACGACCCCCGCGGCCAGCGCGAGGGTTCCCGTGACGATTGCGTAGAGCAAATGCCGGCGCGCCGTGAGGAAGCCGGTCTCCAGCACCTGCGGGCCGTACTGGTCGCGGAAGTAGTTGCCCTTGTCCACGCCGCGCCGGTAGTCAACAAGGTCGTTCAGGAGATTGTTCGTGCCATGGGCCATCATGAGGCCGAAGGCGATGAGGAGCCACTTCCAGCCCGCGATGGGTCCGTCGCGCAGCGCCAGGAGCCCGCCGATGCCCGCGGAGATCAGCGACATGACCAGCGCCGCCGCGCGCGTCGCGACGAGCCAGCGCGACAGCACGTCCAGGCCGTCCCATTCCTTGCGTGAAAGGCGCGGCATGGTCTTCAGGGCCTTCACCCACATCGCCGGCTGTAATTTCACGGTTGAAGTATAATCGCCGCACCCGCGTGCGGCTATGGCACATGCCGGTAACGCGTGCGGGCGCCGGGATCCCCGCTCTCGGGGCGACGGCATGCTAGGCGCGCGAGAGGAGGACTCTGCTCCATTTGCGCGACCACGGATCGAGTGGTTCCAGAAGGAGGAACAGCTCTTTTCCCAAAGCAGTCAGCGCGTAGCCGTCCAATGTCCGCGCAACGATCTTTGCCGCCTGGAGATCCTTTATGCGGCCGTTGAGGATTGAGGGTGAGATGTTCCCGCTCTTCCTTTCGCAGGCGCTCTGCAGGCTCCTGAATGTCATCGGTCCTCGAGAGAGATTCCATATGATACCCATCGCCCAGCGCCTGCCGAGAAGGTCGAACAAGGCCATGAGGGGTTGGCCTGTCGTGGAGCCGCGGACCGGTTTGCCGGGCCTGGGTATCGCCATAAAATGACTACTGCTTCGCGGCCCTGATGTCGGTGAGGGTCCTGCCCGCGCGGCCGATATTGTCTGTATCGAGCTCGGTGATGAGGACGGTGAACTCGTTCGCCGGTATCTTCGTGATCTCGATGGCGTCGGCGGACAACTTTTCGATGAGCGCCTTCTTCTGCTCCTGACTGCTTCTCCCCATGGTGATGTGAATGACGGGCATGCGTGAATCCTCCTTTGCCAAGAACGGATTGATGCTATCTTTAAAGTAGCATGCTACCATTAAAATAGCAATGGGTGAACAGGATACTGCCTGTCCGCCATTCCCTGACCATCGTGCCGGCATGGGCGGTCTTGCTTCTGTCACGGCTAAATTGCGTGTCCCTTGAATTGGCTCAGATAGAGATGGTGGTAAAAGCCGTGCATGTCGAGCAACTGCTGGTGGCTCCCCTGCTCGACGATCTCGCCGTTGTTGATGACCACCACCTTGTCGGCGTCGCGGATCGTGCTGAGGCGATGGGCGATGACAAAGCTCGTACGGCCCTGCATCAGGCGCAGCAAAGCCTTCTGAATGCGTATCTCGGTTCGCGTATCGACGCTGCTCGTCGCCTCATCGAGGATCAATATGGCCGGGGCCGCGAGAATCGCGCGCGTGATCGACAGGAGCTGGCGTTGTCCCTGGCTCAAGTTTCCCGCGCGCTCCGAAAGGTTGGTCTGATACCCCTGCGGCAACTGGCGGATGAAATGGTCGGCTTCGGCCATTCGCGCGGCCTCGATGCACTCTTCGTCGCTGGCGTCAAGGCGACCGTAGCGGATGTTTTCCATGACTGAATCGGCAAAGAGAAAGGTATCCTGCAATACCAGGCCCAGGTTGCGGCGAAGGTCGGCCTTCCTCAAAGCGCGAATATCTGTGCCATCGATGCTGATGCTGCCGCCCTGAACCTCGTAGAAGCGGGTGAGAAGATTCATGATGGTCGTCTTTCCCGCGCCGGTGGGACCGACGAGGGCGATGGTCTGTCCCGCCGCAACCTCCAGGGAGAAGCTCTTGATGATCGGGTTGCCTGTCATATAGCCGAACTGCACGTTGCGCATGCTCACGTCCCCGCGCATGGTCGTCGCTGGCATGGCGTCCTTTGCATCGGCGACTTCCGAAGGCGTGTCGATGATCTCGAAAACGCGCTCTGCGCCGGCAAGGGCGGCCTGTATCGAATTGTACAGGTTGGCAAGCTGGCGCAGCGGCGAGGTAAAGTTCTGCCCATAGTTGATGAAGGTGGCAATGGTGCCGACGCTCACGAGACCCTGGAGAGCAAACCATCCGCCCAGGCTCGCGAGCACGATCACGAAAAAACTGCCCAGCACGGAGGTGAGGGGAAACAGCAGCAAGGCGTACGAGTTTGCATAGACTCCGGCTTCAAAAACAGCCTGGTTTTTTGCCCGAAACGCGTCAATGACCGACGCGTTGCGCCTGAAGGCCTTGATCACCTTCTGGCCGCTGATGGCTTCCTCGGCGATGCTGTTGAGCTCGCCGAGACCGTTCTGCAAGTTGCGAAACCCTTTCCGCGTATACTTCGCCACGAAGCGCGTGAACCAGATCATGATGGGGACGACCAAGACGCTCGCCAGGGCAAGCCAGTGGTTGAGCACGAACATGGTGATGAGGATCCCGAGCATGGAAATCACGCTTGCCACCAGCGATGTGATGTTCTGCGAAACGGCCTGGTTGATGGCGTCGATGTCGTTGGTGAGCCGGCTCATGAGACCGCCGGCGGCGTGCGTGTCGAAAAAGCTCATGGAAAGCGTCTGGATGTGGGAGAACAGATCGGTGCGCACCATCTTCAGAGCCCGCTGCGAGACGCGGGCCATGATCCAGTTGGCGGCCACCTGGAATGCATTGCTCAGGACATACACCGCGAGCATGAGGGCGGAGATTCGCAGGAGGCCGGGGATATCCTTTCCGCCGATGAATTTGTCGATGGCGACGCCCAAGAGGTAGGGGCCGCCCAGACCGAGAAGGGAATACAGCAGAACGAAACCGATGACGAGACCGACGGGCAGCCCGAAAGGCTTGAGGTAGAGAACCAGGCGGGTCATCGCCCGGCGCGGGTTGCGCGCCTTTTCCATGCGCGTAAGCCGGCTGGGACGATTTTGCAGGCTGAAACGAACGTCTGAAGTCGAAGGGGGAGAACTAGTCGCCATCGCGCATCCCTCCGGGAATGCATGGTTTCTTATTCATGAAGGCCGCCGCCCAGCTGTGAATCGTATATTTCCCTGTAGATGAGGCTTGTCTGCAGCAGCTCTGCGTGCTTCCCTTCGGCGACAATGCGCCCCTCGTCGAGCACGACGATCTTGTCCGCGTTCAACACCGTGCTGATCCGCTGCGCGACGACAAAGCTCGTGCATCCCTGCATGAGCTTTCCAAGGGCGGCTTGAATCCTCGTTTCCGTTTCCACATCCACCGCGCTCGTGCTGTCATCCAGGATGAGAACGGAAGGTCGCGTGATGAGGGCACGGGCGATTGCAATCCGCTGTTTCTGCCCGCCCGATACATTGCCGCCGCGCTCTTCGATGTGCGTGTCGTAGCCCTGCGGCAGACGAAGGATGAAATCGTGCGCCTGCGCCGCCGTCGCCGCGGCGATCACCTCATCGTCGCTCGCATCGGGTCGACCGTAGCGGATATTGTCGCGCACCGTGCCGGAAAAGAGGATGGTTTCCTGTGGAACGATGCTGACGTGGCCGAGCAGAGAGTCCTGATGAATACGGCGCACGTCGAGCCCCTCGATCAGAACGGCTCCGCGCACGGCATCGTAGAAGCGCGGAATGAGGTTGATCAGGGTCGTCTTCCCCGAGCCCGTGGTGCCCAGAAGGGCGATGGTTTGACCCGGCTCGGCCAGGAGACAGATATTTTCCAGCACCGCCAGGTCCGAATTGCCGTTGTAATGAAAATCGACGCCGTCGAACTCCACCCTGCCCTGCATGGTGGCCGGCAGCGTCAGTGCGTCAGCGGCTTCCTTCACGTCAGGGATTGCATTCAGGACTTCGTTGATCCTTCTGAGGGAGGCAAGGCCGTTCGCCCAGGTATTGGAAAGCTGGGTCATCTGGATGAGGGGGGTCATGGTGGCGAGCAGGTAATTCGTGAAGGCGACGATCTGGCCCAGGGACAAGGTTCCCTTGACGGATTGGATTCCGCCCAACCAGATGACCAGCACCATGCCTATGTTGATGAGCACGGTCATCACCGGCGTCATCGACGACATGAACTGCATGACCCTCGCCGTCCCTTGTGTCAGGTCGTCGTTGGCAAGCTCAAAACGCTCCGCTTCGTGGTCCGCGCGGACAAAGGACTTGACCAGCCGGGCGCCGGAGATGTTCTCCTGCAAGACCGTATTGAGGCGATCCAGCTTCTGCTGCACGACGCGGAAGAGCGGCTCCATTTTGACGCTGAAGAATACGATGACCGCACCGGTGGCCACGAGGAGAGGGATCATGGTGGTGGCAAGCGTCGGGGCCGTCACGAACATCAGGATGATGGCGCCTATCAAGGTAAGCGGGGCGCGCGTGCCGATGCGCAGCGATATCTGGGCCAGTCGTTGCACGGCGCTCACGTCGCTGGTGAGACGCACCATCAGCCTTCCCGTGGAAAAGCGGTCCAGGTTGCTGTACGAAAAGTCCTGGATCTTGACGAAAATGGCTTCCCGGAGATCGCGACCCACGCTTTCACCGACGCGAACGGAAGAATTGCTGTTGAGGACGGCAACGACCGTGCTCAACAACGTGATCCCGAACATGATTGCGGAAGTGCGCAGGACGGCGTTCATGTCCTTCCGCTTGATACCCGTGTCGATGATCTGCTCGACAAGACGAGGCACCGCGAGGTCAAGAACGACGACGCCCACAAGCATGACAAATGAGAACAAGGCCAGTTTCCAATAGGGTTTGACGAATTGGAGAAGTGTTCGGATGTCTTTCATCGTTCGGCGGCGCCCCTTCTCATGATTCCTCGGGAGTAAATGTCTTCTTCAATATCTCCATGACCTGCCGAATGCTTTTCAACTCTTTTGCGGAGAGCGACGCCATCTGCCCTTTCATCCACACGCGGTTCTCCTGGAAATTCGCTTCCAGCACCGTGCTTGCATGCCGGGTGAGCTCCAGGAGCACACAGCGTCGGTCGTCACTCTCCTGTCGGCGCGTCACGAGGCCTTTTGCCACGAGCTCGTCCACGGCCTGACTGACCGCCGAGCGGCTGATTTGCTTCTTCTCCGCCAGATCGCCCACCGACTGGTATCCTTGGCGGATATGCCGCAAAACCCGAAACTGTTCCAGCGTAATGCCGAATTTCCTTGCAGCGGCCGTCCGCAACGTGGTGCGGATGCGCTCCCAGACCGGTGGAAGCGTCTCGAGCAGACTATCCACGGCCTGTTGCCGGGTAGAATCGATGGACTTCATGGGGCTCCTTAATAGTTAAGGCTCTTATTAATTAAGGACATTAACCTTATAGCGGCGCATCATCGTCTTTGTCAAGAGCGGGAAGCGTGACGGGGCGCGTCGCCCGGGCGAAGGCTTCGCGCGCGGCAACCTGCAGCCTTTCTGAGGCAAAGATCGCGGCAGCCTCGGTGTCATCGTCGGGCAGGGGCATTGCAAGGAGCCGGCGCTCGACACCCGCGCAGTAGCGCGCCAGGGTGAGGGGGTCCACGAAGCGGCACGTGCCGGGGGGAAGCGGCGCCTGCGCGGGAGTGAGCGCGCCCCACAGATGGAGCGCTTCCGCGGCGTCCCGCTGGCCGATCAGGGCATAGAACTCAGGGAAGCTCGCCCGCTTCCCGGCGGAGGCGACGGGGTGCCGGGGTAGCCATCGGGTCACCAGCCGATCCAGCCACACGTGGCTGAAGTAGCCGAAGGCAAAGGCCTTTGCCGCCGGATCTGTGTCAAGTGAGATTCGTCGAAGGTGACGGGCAGCCCTCCTGATGACAAGGTGGGTCCGGGCCGTAGGAAGGAAGCGCCTCAGGTCGATGCAGTCGGGCGCAATGGCGCCGGCCAGGAGCTCTGGCCGCAGAAGACGGGAGTCGGCAGCCTGGGCCGCCGCATGCGCAAAGACAAGGTGCGTCGCATCGAAAGGCATGTCAGGGCGCGGGCGAAAGCACGATGGCCGTGCGCGTGTCCGCCGCTTCCCGGCAGCGCAGCGCGATCTCCGTCACGGCGAGCGCCTCCGCCGCGGTAATGCGCATCGGCGTGCCCTCTTCGATGTGCCGGACGAAATCGTGGAACATCGACACGGGCTCTTCCTTCTCCAGCCTGCGCGGGGGGGAGTCCTGGCAGATGATGCTCGCCTCGCCGCCGAGCACTTCCACGACGCCCTTATCGCCTGCAATGCGCACGCGGTCGTCGCCATGCGTCGGGGCGGAGCCGGGACGGAAATAGTCGAAGGTGAGGCTCGCGCAGCCCGCATTGGCCAGGCGCATGAGGCAGGCGCCCGAGCTTTCCATCTCGCCCAGCCCCTTGTTGCCCGACGTGGTCTGGGACGCGCTCACCTCCGTGATCCTGCCTCCGCTGTACCAGTAGATCCAGTCGATGCCGTGGATGGCCACCCACGGGAATGGTCCCCCCATAGGTGGCCCGGTGCGTATAGACGGGATGCCGCGTGCCCAGCTTGTACGACTTCTGCGCCGTGATGAGGAGCGGCTCGCCCACAAGGCCGTCCTTCACCGCTTTCCACGCGGCGTAGAAGGCCGGGTGGTAGCGATAGGACAGCATGGGACAGAGATCCGCCTTGCCCTGCGCATGCGTGCGGCGAAGGCGCTCGAGCTGATCCATGGAAACGGCCATGGGTTTTTCCAGGAAGACATGAATCCCTCGCTCGAGGCATTCACAGGCGATGCGCGACTGGAGGAAGAAGAAGGGAGCCACCACCGCGACGTGCGGTTTCTCCCTGTCGAGCATGCGGCGGTAGTCGTCGTAGTAGGGAATGAGGGAGGGCTCCATCTGGTCGACGAAGAACTCGCGGGCATCCTCGTCGGCGGATCCCGGCGCCACGCCGACGAAGCTCAGCTGCGGCAGCCGATCGCGCACCTCCAGGGCGAGGTCGATGTGACCGCTGGTGCCGATGATCACTGCCTTCACGGGAGATCCTCCGCGGACACTATAGCCTTTTCGCCGCTGCTTGTCCCATGAGCGCAAAACGTCTACTCTTTTCCCAGCATGCGTTCCATCCATTCCCGCACTTTTCCCCTGCTCGTGGCCGCCTTGTGCGCCGTGCTGGCTGCGGGAGCCAGTGTCATCGCTTCTGCGGATTCGCCGAAGCCCAGCGTCCTGCGCGTGCTGGTGCCGCAGACGACCGCGGCCCTTCCCTTCCTCCGCATGGCGCAGGCAGGCGTCACCTCTTCGGGGCTCACGCTGAAGGTGGATTTCTTCGCCAATCATGCCCAGGCGCTCGCCATGCTGCTGCGCGGCGACACGGACCTCCTCCTCAGCGGCACGAGCCAGGGCTGGGAGAACAGGCTGGACGGCAGCCCCATCCAGATGATCGATACGGGCGTGTGGGGCGTCTCCTCCCTCATCGGCAAGGACCCTTCCATCAAGGGCTTTGCCGACCTGAAGGGCAAGCGCATCGCCATGCCCTTCCCCGGCTCGCCGCTCGACTTCCAGAGCCGTGCTCTGCTTGTTTTTGAAAAGATCGATCCCGACAAGGACGTGACGATCAGCTACGGTCCTTTTCCGCAGAGCGTGCAGAGGCTGCTCGCCGGCCAGCTCGACGCCGCCGCGCTTCCCGAGCCGCTTGCCACAACGGTCGTGAGGAAGAACGGGCTCCTGCGCCTGGTCGACTACTCCCAGGCTTGGGCCCGATTCACGGGCGGCGACCGGCAGTCCCCTCAGGTGAGCCTCTTTGCCACGGAGGAGTGGGCGCGCAACAATGTGTCGGTGATCGCGGCGCTGGTCTCCGACTGGGACGCCGCCACGCGCGCGGTGGTCGCGGATCCGGCAAAAGCCGCGGCGCAATTCTCCACGGCGCTTGAAACTGACGCCGCCATCCTCGAGGAGGCGACGCGCAACACGCTTCTTGCGGTGCCGTCGCCGGCGGAAAACCGCACCCGCGTGCTCTCCTATTACCAGACGGTCTCGAAGTACCTCCCGGCCGGGCCGCGTCCCCTGGACGAGCGGTTCTTCATCGTTCCCTGAGCCATGACGGCCCGGCTCCCGACCCGCGCGCGGAAGGTGCGCCTGCGGCTGCTCGGCGCAGCGGGAGTGCTGATCCTTTTTGCCGGGTGGGCCGCGGCCAGTCTCATTGCGGGCTCCTTCTTCGTGCCGGCCCCCTGGACCACCATCGCCGACACGGCGCTGCTCCTGGCGCGCGGAGCCACGTGGACGCAGATCCTCATCACCTTCCTGCGCGTGCTCGTCGGTTTCGTCGCGGGATTCATTGCGGGCCTGGTGGCGGGAATCGCCATGGGAAGCAGCGCGGAGGTGGCGGCCCTGTTCCGACCGCTCGTGCTCTTCTTCCAGGGCATGCCGCCGTTGCTCTGGGCGATACCGCTGGTGGCGCTCATGGGCATCGGTCACCTTCCAACCATCGTCGTGATCGCCCTCATCACGTTCCCGCTCGTAGCGGTCACGCTGGGGGAGGGCATGTCCACGCTGCCGCGCGACCTGGGGGAAATGCTTGCGCTCTTCGCCCCCGGTTTCGGCCCTCGGATCAAAGAGCTCGTGCTGCCGCACCTCGCGCCTTTCCTCGGTGCGGCCCTGAATGCCGGTCTCGTGCTCGCGGTGAAGGCATCGGTGACCGCGGAATACTTCGGAGCGAATGACGGCATCGGCTTCCAGATACAGGCAGCCTACATGGCGCTGCGCATCCACAGCCTTTTTGCCTGGGCCGCCGTCCTCATCCTCGTGATCCTCCTGTTCACCTCCCTCCTGCCAAGGGCCCGGAAGCTCGGGCCTGCGGTGGCACGGCTGCTCGCGCCCGCGGGTCCCGTGACGTGCAGCCTGGAGGATATCAAGGAGCTGAAACGCATCTTCACCTCCCTGACCGGCACGCCGCGCGTGGTGCTTTCCGGCGTGAGCTTCGCTTATCGCCGCCAACGCCCCATTCTCCAAGGCATCGACATGTCCGTCTCGGCGCGGGAGATCGCCGTGGTCACCGGGGAGAGCGGCATCGGAAAGACCACCCTCCTGAAGCTTGTTGCCTCACTGCTTGCGCCCGTGGAAGGGAAAGTCGAAAGCCCCGCGCGCATCGGCTACGTCTTCCAGGACGACAGGCTCCTGCCCTGGCGCACGGTGGCCGACAACACGGCCCTGCCCCTGCTCTACCAGGGTTACCCCCGCAAGAACGCGCTGTGCTTCGCCTCCTACCTGCTTGCGGAGGCGGGACTGGGCGGTGAGGAAGGGAAGAAGCCCGACGAGCTTTCCGGCGGCATGAAAAAGCGCGCCTCGCTCGCCCGGTGCTTCGCGCGGCTTCCCGATGCCATCCTGATGGACGAGCCATTTTCCGGGCTGCATGCCGATGCGCGCAGCGAGCTCTGGGGCATGTTCCTCAGGCTCCACGCCTTGCATCCCGTGCCGACTCTCATCGTCACGCATTATCCCGAGGAGATCGCCGACCGCGCGGCCTGCCGCCTGTACACGCTGCAGGGCTCCCCGGCCCGGCTTGTGAGCGGGTCGCCGTGAGCATCGCGTCGTTGAAAGCCGTCTCCGCGCGCATCCAGGCAGCGGCTCTGGCGGCGGCGGACCCCTGCGCCGCGGTGCGCCGCGCCATCTCGCTCCACGGTGACACGCTTGCGGCGGCAGGATTCAGCATGGAGGCGCGCGGCAAACTCTCCCTTATCGCGGTGGGCAAGGCCTCGGTCGCGATGACGCGCGGCGCACTGGACCGTGTGGGCTCCCGGCTTTCCGCGGGCATCGTGGTCCATCCCCACGGTTATCCCGTCGGTGGGCTCTCGGACCGGCGCCTGGCGCTTTACGCCTCCGCGCATCCGTTGCCCGACGCGAGCGGGCTCGCCGCGGCCGGCAGGATTCTTGCGGCCGTTGACGCCATGGGTGAAGACGAGCTCTGCCTCGTGCTTCTCTCCGGCGGCGGCTCCAGCCTTCTCCCCTGTCCCCTGCCGCCCCTCACGCTCGACGAGGTGATGGAGACGACCCGGCTCCTTCTTGCCAGTGGTGCCGACATCCACGAGCTGAACACGGTCCGCAAGCATCTGAGCGCCGTGGCAGGAGGAAGGCTTGCCGCCCGATGCGCAGGCGTCATCGTGACCCTTGCCATCTCGGACGTGGTGGGGGACGACCCTGCCGTCATCGCCTCGGGGCCGACGGTCGCTGACCCCACCACATTTGCCGATGCGGCGGGTGTGCTTCGCCGCCATAGGCTGCTGGAGAGGGCGCCCCGGGCCGTGACGGCACTCCTGGAAGAAGGCTGCGCCGGCCGGAGAGCGGAGACGCCGAAGACGCTTCCTTCGCGCCATCTCTATTCCGTGATCGCGTCGGGCAATGTCGCGGCGGAAGCTGCGGCGGCAGAGGCGAGCCGGTGCGGCTTCACCCCGCTCATTGTGACGACGTCCCTGGAGGGAGAGGCGCGGGAGGCGGGACGGCTCCTGGCCTCGGTCGGCAAGGAATGCAAGGCGCATGGCAGACCCCTCCCCGCGCCCGCCTGCATTATTGCCGCAGGAGAGACCACGGTCACGGTCACCGGCAGCGGCACGGGCGGCAGAAATCAGGAGATCGCGCTCTCTGCCGCAACGGCGCTGCGCGGTGAGCCCTCCGTGCTTCTCACGTCATTTGCAACGGACGGAAAAGAAGGCAACACCGATGCAGCGGGAGCCTACGCCTCGAGCCTGACGGTCGCGGCCGGCGCTGCCCGGGGTCTGGATCCACACGCCTGTCTTCGCGACAACGATGCCCACCGGTTCCTCTCCGCCGCGGGAGAGGTGATCGCCACCGGCCCCACCGGCACGAACGTGAACGACCTCACGTTTCTGTTGGTGGAGCAAGAGCCGGTTGCCCCATCACGATCCTGAAAGGCGTGCACGGTCACGCCGGCCGTTTCGGCGGGTCGCATTGACTTCTGCTCCTCCGCGCTGCACACTGGTTTGTTGTGTCATTTCTCGAGCGATTGAGCAGGTCCACGGTCGTCAAGAACGTCCTGACGCTGATCGTCTATGCGTTCTACGCCTGCGTGCTGGGCGCAAGCCTCGCTCCGTCGCTGCTTCTCATCATCTGGGCTTTCGGTCGCATGCTGTCCCCGGCCATACTGTCCGGGGCAATCCCCGGTCTGGGATCGATCGTGCTCTTCTGCCTGTTCCTCGGCCTGTCGGCATTCGTCTTCTTTTTCTTCGGCCTGCTCCTGATGGGAGCCATCATTCGTCTCTTCTCCCTCGGCGTGAAGCCTGGCCGGCATGAAGCGGCGTCGACAACGGTGCTCCTGTGGATCGTCCTGAACGGCGTCTGGACGCTCGCGTTGCGCCTCATCCTGCCGCTCGTGCCCATGACCCCGTTCTCCCAGATGTTCCATCGCCTCTCGGGGTGCAGGATCGGCAAAAATGTCTGGATCAACACGATCAACATGGTCGACTGCTACATGGTGAGCATCGGCGACAATACGGTGATCGGGGGAGATGCAATAATCTCACCCCACGTCTTTGAGGACGGCAAGCTCCTCATCCAGCGCATCACGATCGGGAAAAACTGCCTCATCGGGGGCCATTCCTACATCAGCCCGGGCGTGACGATCGGAGACGGGAGCATGATCGGCATGAAGGTGTACGTCCGCAAGGGCAGACACATACCGCCGGGGTCGCGCCTGACAGCCGTGGCAGGGCTGTCGTTCCGAGGCGCCCTCGACCTCGAGCGGGAAACGTATCGGAAGCTGCGCTCCGCGATCAGGAACTAGGCGGGAAGGAGCTTCGCGGAGAGCGTGATCGTCGGTCCCGCAAGCGCCTTGGAAACGGGGCAGTCCTTCTTTGCCTTTTCAGCAAGCTTCTGGAAATCCGCCTCGGAAACTCCCGGGCACCACGGCTTCCGTGGATAGCTCTATCAGTGCGATCTTCGGCCCTTCCTCGAGGTGCACCGTCGCGGTGGTGCGCACATGCGTGGGCACGTGACCGGCGTCGGTGAGGAGAGCGGAGAGGAACATCGAGAAACACCCTGCGTGCGCCGCGCCGATCAGCTCTTCAGGATTCGTCCCCTTGCCGGATTCGAAGCGCGAGGCAAAGGTGTACGGGCCTTCCCAGGTGCCGCTTCCCAGCTTCATGGCGCCGGAACCTTCTTTCAGGGAGCCCTTCCATTCAGCCGTTGATGCACGAACTGCCATGATAACCTCCACTCCCGCCGCTGCGCGCAGCGCACCAGCAAGATCAAGGTACTGACGCCGCGCGCAAGGCGTCAATGCGACGTTCTTTGGATGCCGCGGAAGGCCTCCGCCATGCGCGTCAGGCATTCATCGAGGATGCGCCGGGGGCAGGCAAGATTGATGCGCTGCATGCCTTCCCCTCCCTTTCCGAACATCGGCCCTTCGTCAAACCAGACCTTCGCCCTGCCCAGCAGGAATTCGTTGAGCTGTTGGTCGTTCATGCCCAGGCCGCGCATGTCCAGGAGCGCCAGGTATGTGCCTTCCAGCGGAAAGGCCGTTACCGCCGGCAGCTCCCGGGCCAGATAGTCCGTCATATACCGGTCGTTCGCCAGCACGTAGGCGCGAAGCTCGTCCAGCCATGCATCGCCCTTGCGCCAGGCCGCCTCGGCGGCGGCAGCCGCAATTGCATTCGCCGGGCCGGCAAAGAGCGCGCTGTGAGTCTTTTCCAGCCGGGCGCGCAGCCGGGGATCCGGCACGACGGAAAGCGCGCCGCCCAGACCCGCAAGGTTGAATGTCTTTGTCGCCGACAGGAGCGTGACGCTGACGGCCGCCGCCTCGGGAGAGACGGCGGCGATGGGCACGTGATGGAAGCCGGGCATCGTAAGGTCGCAGTGTATTTCGTCACTGACGATCACGACGCCGCGCGCGGCGCAGATCGCCGCCAGGTCGCGCAGGGTGTCCGGCTCCCACACGCGCGCAACCGGGTTGTGCGGGCTGCAGAGGACGAGCATGCGCGTGCCGGCATCCATCACTTTTTCAAGGCCGTCGAGGTCCATTTCCCATCGGTTGCCGATGAGCCACAGGGGGTTTTCCACCACGCGGCGCCCATTCCCCCTGATGCGGAGCGGGAACGGGTAATAGACAGGCGGTTGGATCACGACGCCGTCTCCTGGTTCGGTGAGCGCAAGGATCGCGGCAACGAGCCCCGGGATGACGCCCGGCGTCGGGAGCATCCAGTCGCGCGTCACGGTCCAGCCGTGCCGTCTCTGGAGCCAGGCTATGGCCGCGTCGAACCAGGAATCCGGCTCCAGCGTGTAGCCGAATATGCGCTGATCCACCCTTGCCTGTATCGCCTCCTGGATTTCCGGGGGCGCGCGGAAGTCCATGTCGGCAACCCAGAGCGGAAGAAGCCCGCTCCGGCCGGGCGCAAAGCGCTGCGCGAAGTCCCACTTCAGGGAGCTCGTGCCCCGGCGGTCGATCACGGTATCGAAATCGTAGCCCATAACGTATTATATTGATGCAAGGAGGTACCCCATGGCAACGGAGGACACCTTCTCTCCCGCCCCCCTTCCCCTTACCTTCACGTTATATGGTCATGCCACGCTGTCGATGACCTACGGCACCACGGTAATCCACGTGGACCCGGTCCGGGACTTCGCCGACTATTCCCGGGCAGCCAGGGCAGACATCATCCTGGTCACCCACGAGCACTCCGATCACCTCGACCTCGAGGCCATCGCCGCGCTGCGCAAGGACACCACTTCCATCGTGGTCGGTTCCAAGTGCGCGGGCAAGGTCAACGGCGCCATCGTCCTGCACAACGGGGACTCCCGCTCGCTTTCCGGCATCCGCATCGAGGCGGTGCCGGCGTACAATGTCGCGCACGAGCGGGCGCCCGGCGTGCCCTTCCATCCCAAAGGAAACGGCAACGGCTACGTGCTGACGCTGGGGGACCGCCGGGTCTACATCGCCGGCGACACCGAGAACACGCGGGAGATGAAAGCGCTGAAAGGCATCGACATCGCCTTCCTGCCGATGAACCTGCCCTACACGATGACGCCCGAAATGGTCGCGGATGCGGCGCTCGCCTTCCGCCCGAAGATCCTTTACCCGTACCACGTCGGGGACACGGACACGTCGAGGCTCACGTCCCTGCTTGCCTCGGCGAAGGACATCGAGGTACGCATCAGACCGATGAAATAGGTCGATTGACTCGGCATCTTGTTCGACCCCATGATGCCGTGTGGGCCGTACGGGCCCCCGAAAGAAGGAAATCATGAAGCGAAGCGCGCTCTTGTGCGCAATCCTGATGGCGTGCCTGGGATCCGCCGTGGCGGCGGCTCCCGTCGAGGTGAGCCTGGCCTACCCTGTTGCCGTCGATGCCCCGATCACGGCGATGCTGAAGGGCTGGGCGCAGGACTACATGATGAAGAATCCCGACGTGAAGGTGAACCTGATCTTTTCCGGCGGCTACCCCGACGTAAAGACCGCCATCCAGACCGCCATCCAGGGCGGCGCCACCCCGCCGACGCTGGCGGTGATGCTCGCCACCGACGTATACGACCTTGTGAACGCGAAATACGTCGACAGCCTGGATGACCTCGTGGCCGCGGCCCCCGGTGGAGCGGCTTTCATCAAGGACTTCCTGCCGGCCTACATGGGCAACTCCCACTACAAGGGCAAGCTGTGGAGCGTCCCCTTCCAGCGCTCGGCTGTGGTCTTGTACTACAACGCCGACCTTTTCGCCGCCGCGAAGCTCGCGCCGCCGAAAAGCTGGGACGAGCTGGGCAAGGACGCCCAGGCCCTGACGGTTGACGGGGGAAAGACGCGCTGGGGCATCGAGATCCCGACAGAGAATCCTTACTGGACATTCCAGCCCCTGGCCATCGGCGCGGGCAAGAACGTCTTCACCGACGATGTGACGCTCAACTTCAACGCGCCCGAGGTGATCGACGCGGTGCAGTTCTACATGGACCTGAGCCAGAAATACAAGGCAACACCCCCGGGAGTACAGGTGAGCTGGGGCTCATCCACGCAGAACTTCGCTGCCGGAAAGACGGCAATGATCATTCACACGACCGGAAGCCTTGCCGGCATCCTCAAGACGGCCAAGTTCAAGGTCGGCGTCATGGCGGTCCCCGGAAAGATCGCGGGCACGCTGGCGAGCGTCACCGGCGGCGGAAACCTGTATCTCACCGCCGGCCACAGCGCCGCGGAGAGGAAGGCCGCCTTCGCCTTCGCCCAGTACCTCCTGGATCCGTCGCGCGTTGCCACTTTCAGCCAGGCAACCGGGTACATCCCGCACCGCACCTCGGCGGCGGCGACGCCCGAGTTCAAGGCGTGGCTCGCGCAGGTGCCCCAGGCGGCCGATGCATTCGCCGCCCTTTCATCGGCACCAGCCGGAGCTTGCGACGCAGAACCTGAACGCCGTGAAGACGATATTCAACAAGTACCTGCAGACCGCGTTCAACGGCACCCAGACACCCAAGGATGCCATGAACGCCGCGCAGAGCGAATCCGACAAGGCCCTGGCGGACTACCGCTAGAGCCCGAGAGAGGTTGGCGTCACGAAGCGCTACCGCATCCTGCCGTACGTGCTCGTGGCGCCGACCCTCGTTTTCGTCTGCCTGTTCACGCTGCTTCCGCTGGGAGAAGTCCTGGTCGGGAGCCTCTTCAAGCACAAGCTCAACATCCCGAAGTACCAGGTGCCGGTCTTTGCAGGGTTCGGCAATTTCTCGGACCTGTTCCGGGATCCCGAGTTCCTGCAGGTCGCTACGAATACGGGCATCTATCTCCTGGCGCTCATTCCCCTCCTGCTGATCGCGGCCCTTTTGCTGGCATTCCTCCTGGAAGGCAAGATCAGGGGACTGGCCTTTTTCCGGCTCGCGGCATTCCATCCCACCGTGCTCCCGCTGGTGAGCGCCGCGACGATCTGGATGTTCTTCCTTACCCCCGGGTACGGTCTCTGGAACCAGTTCCTTCGGCTTTTCGGCTACGCGGGACCTGAAAACTGGCTGGGCAACCCCTCCCTTGCGATCTTCGCCCTCGCGCTCGTGGCTTTCTGGAAAAATGTCGGCTTCCTCATGCTCTTCTTCCTGACCGGCCTGCAGAATCTCGACCGGTCCGTGGTCGAGGCCGCCCGCATGGACGGGTCCGGGGGCCTGCGCCTGGTCACGCGCATCATCCTTCCCCTGATCCGGCGCCAGACGCTCTTTGTCACGACGATCGCCTTCATCGGCGCATTCCAGACGGTCGACCACGTCTTCGTCCTGACACAGGGAGGGCCCAGCGGCACGAGCACGCTGCCCCTGTACTACCTCTGGCAGCTTCGTTTCGACCGTATGGACGTCGGCCGCGGAGATGCGGTCACGCTGATGCTCGTCCTCGCGCTGCTCGCCTTCACGGTCACCAATACCCTCATCAGTGAACGACATGAAAAATAGGTTCGCTTCTTTCTCCCGTTTCGTCGTCCTCTGTATCCTGTCGATCCTGATGCTCGCTCCCCTGGTCTGGGCCGTGGCGGCGTCACTGCGGCCGCCCGAGTTTCCCTTCGCGCTGGGAAATGTCTTCTTCCATTCCACCCTCAGCCTTGCCAATTACGTCAAGGCATTTGCCCTTGCGCCATTCGCCCGGTACTACGCGAACACGCTCATGCAGGTCGGCGCGATCATCGGCTTCCAGGTCGTCACCGCGAGCCTTGCGGCCTTTGCATTCGCGCGGTATCGCTTCAAAGGAGACCAGGCGCTCTTCACGATCATCCTTTTGCAGATGATGATCCCGACGGCGGCCCTCCTCGTGCCGAACTTCGCCACGATCCGCTTCCTCCACCTGTACGACACCATCCCCGGCATCGCCCTGCCCTTCTTCGGCTCGGCCTTCGCCACGTTCCTCCTGCGCCAGAGCTTCCTGTCGCTGCCCCGGGACCTCGCGGACGCCGCGGCCATCGACGGCTGCCGTTGGGACCAGGAGCTGCGCCACGTGTATCTGTCCACGTCGAAGGCGTCGCTCGCCGCGATCGTCCTCTCGTCCCTGTCCTTCCATTGGAACGATTTCCTCTGGCCCCTCGTGGTCACACAGTCGGACAATGTCCGGCCGCTCACGGCGGGCCTCGTGCGCTTCACGCAGATGGGAGAGATCGGGGCGCAGTGGGGTCTGCTCTCGGCGGCAACGATGATCGTCACCCTGCCCCTGCTGGTGGCCTTTGTAGTCTTTCAGAAGCAGTTCGTCAGGGGCTACATCTCGTCGGGCATCAAATGAAAAACGCCGTCCGCCTCAGGCGATGAATGGGAGCGGCTCGTCACGCCACCGGGGACCGGCCCAGGCGTCTGAGCGTCCGCACGACGCACGAATCCGCCTCATCGCCTGCGGGATGTTCGGCGAGAGTCCGATACAGCTCGATGCACGCCTGCTCGTAGCCGATCCCCGCCAGCGCCGCGATGATGCGGGTCGCCCTGTCCACGAGCTTCTTGTTCGTCGCGTTGACCTGGATCATCCAGTTTCCCCAGATCCGCCCGAGCCTTCCCATGGTGCCGGTGGACACCGTGTTGAAGATGAGCTTCACGGCCAGATGGGAGAAAAGGTTCATCGATGTGCGCGGAAGTCCGATCGGGATGCGGATGGCGGGCAATCCTTCACGCCCGCGCGCGCCCTCCGCGGCGTCGATGGCGAGGACGGTCTTGCGCGGATAGCCGCCCGCTTCCCGCGCCAGATACCCCTCCACGCCCGCCGAAGGCGCGCCGCCGACCGTGACCGCGATCAGCGCGGAGACGGGGGCTTCGCGGCGACTCGGATCCGGCTCGCTGCCGATGGCGTAGCGATAGATCTCCCCGACATCGAGCGCGGGCGGCTGCGCGATCATGCGCGCGGTCCCCTTCATGGCGATGTAGTCGTCACGCGTCCAGCTGATGCCGCGCGGCGCGCGGCGCAGCATGTGGTCCCACGCGTCGTGCGTGGCGCGCACGGGGTCCTTCACGAATGCCCAGGAGGGAGGCGATGAGACGTCATCCACGGTGCGGAAAGGCGGGACCATGAACGTGGGGGTGCGCTCCGTAGTGTCGGAGATGATGTCGAGCAGGTACTCGTCCGTGGCATAGGTGACGAGGCCGCGCGCTTTGTAGATGTCGGACTCGAGCTCCATCGCGGCGGCGATCCCGGCAAGGGCCGCTCCAGATGAAAGCCCGTCCACCAGACGATCGAAGCCGGCCGCATAGTCGAACGCGCCCGCCGGGCGCCGGTCCTCCGCGATGAGCGCGGCCGCCTGCTCGAGGGCCGCCCCGACCACGAGCATCTCGGAGCTCGTCGCCTGAAGGCGCGTGGAACCGGAAAGCGCCATGGGGCCCGTGAACAGATCGATCTTCACGATGCCCGGACACTGGATCACCTCGCGCGACCGCTCGATGTGCGCGGCCAGCACGTCTGCCGGATTGTTGAAGACAAAGAAAACCGAGCAGCCGCGCTCATGGGCCTCCCACGCGGTGCCGATCACCGACGAGGTCTCCCCTCCCTCAGTGATGGCCACGAGGAGGTCGCCCCGCGAAAGACCGAGATCCCGGACCTGACGCCTTCCGAACTCCTGGAAATCCTCGAAGTTCTCCACGGACCTGATGAGGGCGCGGTCTCCGCCGGTCATGATGCTGAAAGCCTGCGCTGCCAGGCGCCGACATTTCACCGCCCCCGCGGGGTCCGTCCGTTCTGCGCGCAACGCCTCCTCCCCCCAGTACTCGCGCCACATCCGTTCGAGGATGATGGCGAGCCGGCCCGTTGCGCCGCATCCCGAGAAGCCGATCCTCTTTCCTTCGCGCGCGGCGCGCACGATTTCGCGGACGAGCGCCTCATAGGGGGCGCTTCTGAAGACCTCGGCCGCGCGCGGCGGAATGTCGCGGTCCACGGAAAGGAGCAGCGCGGCGCCCGCGGCGGCGTCCCGCTGCACGGTTGCGCTGAAGTCCTTTGTCCGGGGATGGGGGCCTTCGGTGGGAAGAATGCCGAGGTGGAACTGCGTCTCTTCCCGGATGAAGCGGCGCGCCTCGATGAGCGCCGCGTCCGCCCCGCTCATGCACGGCCCCCGTCCTGCGCAGCCTCGATCTCCTCGAAGAATCGGATGCAGGTGAGGAGCGCGCGCGGAATGTGGAAGCAACCCTTCCACTTCCCCCCCTTCTGCGTTGTCGACGGGTCCCCTTCCCGGTGGAGGTAGCCGAACCACTCGCCGTCGGCAGGGTCGTCGAAGCGCGCCCAGACGTAGTCGTCCACGCGGCGGAACCATTCCCAGAATACGGCGCGGCCGGTGATCTTGTAGGCGAGCAGGAACGCGCAGAGCGCTTCCGCGTGGACCCACCAGAGCTTCATGTCCCATTCGAGCTTTTCCGGCGGTCGGCCGTCCGCATCGAGATAGTAGAAAAGCCCTCCGAACGCCGCATCCCAGCCGCGCTCCGCCGTCCACAGCATTGCCTCGGTGACAAGGTCGACGATCGCACGACGATCGACGGACCGGGAATCACGCTCATCGATGGGCCACGATTCCACCGCGCGCAGGACGAACCAGAGAACCTCCAGCGCGTGCCCGGGGGTGAGGAGCCGGCCCTCCATGCAGTCGGGGTGGCTGCCATCGGCGTACACGCGCTCGTAGACCGCGCGGCGCTCCCGGTCGATATGCAGCCTTGTCACCTGGTCTATCGCTTCGCGCAGGTAACCTTCGCGCACGGCCGGCTCCACAAGATCGCCCATCTCCTGGGCAAGCCACACCTGGATCATGGGAAATGCCATGGCCATGATCGGACGGTGGGCGGCGATCTGCTTCGTGAATCGCCCCTTGGGATTGGCTTTCCGTTCCTGGATGCGCCGATAGGTCGCCGCCGCGATCTCCCGGGCCTCCTCGTCTCCCGCCGCACGCGAGTATTCGGCCATGCCCGCCGCGGCGAAGCAGTCGGAGAAGATGTTGTACGCCTCCACCAGGGGCCGACCCGTGCGGTCCAACGCGAAGTACCAGTCGCCCTCGGTGTTGCGGCCGTGCGCCTTCATGAACTCCACGCCCGCGCGCGCGTACTCCCGCCACGACGGCTCCGCGCGGTAGCCGGTGAAAAGCTTGGAAAACATCCAGACCCCGCGCCCCTGCAGCCACATGAACTTGTCCGTGTCGAAGATCGCTCCATC
Organism: uncultured Spirochaetota bacterium; assembly: GCA_963781885.1. Lineage (GTDB taxonomy): Bacteria > Spirochaetota > Spirochaetia > SZUA-6 > Fen-1364 > Fen-1364. Next base: position 171,379 of record CAWAHW010000001.1, read on the forward strand.
GCGCTCGAGGCAGCAGAAATAGCCTCCGTGCGCGCGATCGACCGAATGTCGCAGCCAGAACGGGAGAATGCTCTCCTCCAGGGAGCGGCGGTAGCGCTCTTTCAGGCGCGCCACCTCCGCGCGCATCGTCAATCGATCGAGGGAATCGTGCATGGGGATTGCGCCTCCGTCTATTTGATCGCCCCTGCCGTCAATCCCCGGATGAACCAGCGGGACATGAAAAGGTAGAGAACGAGCATGGGGATGATGGCGATGGAGAGCCCCGTGAAGAGCAGGCTCCAGTCGGTGGAGAACTGCCCGAAGAACGTGGTCAGGCCCACCGGGAGCGTCTTCAACCCGTTGCTCTGGAGGAACACGAGCGGGAAGAAAAAGTCGTTCCAGAGCGGCACCGCGTTGTAGATCGTCACGAGCGCGATGGCGGGCGTCGTGACGGGCATGACGATGCGCCGGTAGATGCCCCAGTCGTTGCAGCCGTCGATGCGCGCGGCGTGCTCCAGCTCCAGGGGTATCGAGCGCATGAAGCCCGACAGGATGAACACGGTCGACGGCAGGCCCATGGCAAGAAAGATCAGGACGATCGCCGCCCGGGTGTTCATCAGGCCCAGGCCCTTGATGAGCATGAAGAGCGGGATGATCGCCGCCTTCAGGGGCAGCATGATGCCGCTGAGGAAGAGCATGAAGATGAAGGTGCGCAGCTTGTAGCGGTAGCGGCCGACGCCGTAGGCCGCCATCGATCCCAGCAGGAGAACGAAGGCCATGGAGATCAGCGTGACGATGAGGCTGTTGGCGAAGTAGCGGCTGAAGCCCCTGTCGATCCAGACGACCCTGTAGTTGGAGAGCACGATGTGGATGGGAAGCGCAAAGGGGTGCTGGAAGATTTCCCGCGTCGTCTTGAACGACGAGACGATCATGTTGAAAAGCGGGTAGAAGATGAGCAGGGCATAGAGGGCCATGAGGAGCTGGGCGGCGGAGAGGACGATCGCCCGCCCGGGGCCCGCGCCGCGGAACCGCAGGTCGGTGGTCACAGCTCAACCTCGCGCGATCGGGTGGCGGCGATCGATCCGATGGAGGCGACGAAGGTGAGCAGGTAGATGACCACGCCGATCGCGCTCCCGATGCCGATCTGGGGATTTCCCGAATCCACGGAGCCGAACGCCGTGCGATAGAAAAGGGTGCCAATCGTGTCCGTGGAATAGTTGGGCGGGCCGTCGAGCCCGGTCATGGTGTAGACCTGCTCGAAGACGTTGAGGCTCCCGATGATCGTGAGCACGGTGATGACGGCGATCGCCGGGATGATCAGGGGAAAGACGATCTTCCAGAAGGTTGTCCATTCCCGCGCGCCATCGAGATGCGCCGCCTCCAGACATTCGCCCGGCAGGCCGTCGATGGCCGCCAGAAAGACCAGTGACGGGAAACCCACCCAGCGCCAGATATTGACGACGATGACGGAGAAGGTGGCGATCTTCTCCTCACCCAGCCACGCGTGGGTCCAGCCCGTGAGCCCGACCAGCTTCAGGAATGCGTTGACGAGGCCGTTCGGCTTCAGGTACAGCCCCCACAGGAAGCCCACGGCAACGATGGAAAAAAGCACCGGGATGAAAAAGATCCGCTTGTAGAATCCGCTCCCGGCGACCCTGCGGCTGAGAAGGTAGCCGAAGAGCAGGCCGATGCTGTTCTGCACGAGCATCGTGACGAGGAACCACTTGAGGTTGTTGCCCAGGGCGCCGAAAAATCGCGTCCGGTAGGGATCGGCAAGAAGGATCTTGCGGAAGTTGTCCAGCCCGACGAAGCCGCCCCGGATGAGCTGCTGCCAGTCGAAGAGGCTGTTGAAGAGCGAGACAAAGAGGGGCAGGAGGATGAAGACGCCCACGACGGCGAGCCCCGGAAGCACAAAGAGGGTGATCCACAATCCCTTGCGGACGTCGGCTCTCGTCATGGATGCCCTCCCTTCTGCGGAAAATGAACGGGGCGGCGCGCCACGGCCGCCGCCCCGCGGATTGCCGGGCAGGCTACTTCTTGAAGGGAGCGTAGTACGTTGCGATCCCGTCCTGGATCTGCTTCGCGACGTCCGCCGGCGTGAGCGTTCCGGCAAACATGCCCTGAAGCGCCGCCTGCGCGAGCGTGGATCCGGTGGGCTGCTGGTAGCGGAAGCCCACGAGGAAGACGTACGGGGTCTCGTATTTCTGGAAGGAGAGCACCTTCGAGATGAAGGGATCCGCGGTGGTATCGACGCCCGGCACCACGGAGACCTGCTTGAGGCTCTTGATGAAGAAGTCGCCCGTCGCCTTGCTCGCGAAGTAACGCAGCAGCTTTGCGGCAGCGGCCTTGTTCTTCGATGCCGCGTTCATGCTGAAGTTCCCGTCGGCATACGTGGAAACGTACTGCGGGTCGCCCGCCTTTGCCGCGGGTCCGGGGAACACGTCGAGCTGCAGGTCGGGGTTCTGGGAGAGGAAATAGCCCGCCTCGAAGGAGCCGCCGATGAAGTGGCCGGCCTGCTCATTGATGAAGGAGGTCTGCATGTCGGTGTAGCTCACGCCCATGTAGAGATTCGGCAGGTAGGGAATGAGGTCTTTGAGCTTGCCGATCGCGTTCACGAAACGGGCATCCTGGAAGTTCGTCTGTCCCTTCACCACGGCGTTGAAGTAGTCATTGGCGCCGTAGAAATTGGGGCAGAGCGCTCCCAGCATGACCTCGAGGGTCCACCCATCCTTGGCGCCGTTGGCCAGGGGCTGGATGCCCGCCTTCTTCATCGCGTCGAGATTGGAGAGGAACTGGGCCCAGGTGGCAGGCGGCTTCAGTCCCAGCTTCGCGTACATCTTCTTGTTGTAGTAGACGAAAAGGGTCTGGCTGGCGAAAGGCACGCCGTATATCTTGCCGTCCTTGATCGACGTGGCTCCGCGCAGTGGCGCCGAGGCGAACCCCTTGAGCTCGGGCACCCACTGTTCCAGCGGCTCCAGGTAGCCGGACTGCGCGAATGTCTCCAGCCCGCCGTAGGCGCGGCTCTGGAACACATCCGGTCCCGCGCCGCCGCTCAGCGCCGCGGAGAGGATCGTGTTGTATTCCGTGTTCTTCTGCGCGGTCTGGACAACCTGGATGTCGGGGTTCAGCTTCTGGAAATCCGCCAGGAGCTGGTTGTACTTGTCCACGTCCTCGGGCCGCCAGGTCCAGTACTGGAGGGTCGTCTTCTGGCCGAAGGCGAGACCCGCGATACCAAGAATGAGCAAAGACGCGAGGAAAATCTTCCGTCCGTTCATGGCTTCCTCCTGAGGCTTCCAGAGTGGCGTCGCCCTCCGAAGATGTCAAGTTGGACCGCCTCCGCCTCCTTCACGCGACGCGCGTTCTTCCGTATAGTGCCCCTGTGTCCTCCTCGGAAGAGCCCGATTCATTCATAATCGAAGGTGGCGAGGTCGTTCTCCCCGATCGCGTGATCAGGAACGGGGTCCTTCTTGCAAAGGGCGCAAAGATCCTCCACGCCGGACTGGCGCAGAAGCTGCCCCTTCCCCTTCCCGCCGGCTGTCGGCGCATCGATGCGCAGGGGGCGATCGTGTGTCCGGCGCTTTGGGAGCAGCACATACACGGCTGCGGCGGGATCAGCACGGAGGGGATGAGCCCCCGGTCGCTGAAAGAGATGGCGCGCTTTCTCGCCCGGCGCGGCGTCGGCGCCTTCCTTCCCACAACCGTCCCGCTCGAGGAATCCCTCTCGCTGTTGGGGGAGGCGATGGAGGCCACGGCGGGCGATCCCGACATCGCCGGGAGGATCCCGGCATCTCCGTGGAGGGTCCATTCGTCGCCCCGTCGCGTCGCGGGGCCATACCGGAAGGCCTCCTGCGGCAGCCGTCGCCCGCCTACCTTCAGCGTATGATCGCCCTTTGCCGGGGACACATGAAAATGCTCACCTTTGCACCCGAGCTGCCGAACGCGCGGGCGCTGCTGGACCCGCTCCGTGCTTCCGGCATCATCCCCTTCCTCGGGCATTCGGGAGCCGCGTTCACCGATCTGGCGGGCTACGAATCCATTTCCCCCCTGGGCGTCACGCATCTGTGGAACGGAATGAGCGGCGTGTCCCACAAGGAGCCGGGGCTCGCGCTCTGGGCCCTGCTGGACCGTCACGCCTTCACGGAGATCAACTGCGACGGCACGCACGTCGACGATGCCGCGGTACAGCTCGTGCTTCGCACCCGTCCCGGGGAGAAGCTCATCGTCATCTCCGACGCCATAGCGCCGGCGGGCCTGGCGCCGGGCGGCGCGCCGTCCTTCCTGTATGGCAGGCGCCTGGTCGAGAAGGGCAGCGGCCTGTACGACGAAGACTCCGGTACGCTTGTCGGGTCGCGATCCCTGGTCCCGGACTGCCTCGTGCGGCTGGTGCACGATCTGAACGTGCCGCTTGCATCCGCGGTGAGCATGGCAACCTTGAATCCTGCCCGTCTCCTGGGCTACCCCTGCAAGGGCGCCTTGCTTCCCGGCTACGATGCCGACGTGGCCATCCTGAGCCGGGATTTCGCCCATTGCTCCTTCATGAGCTGGGAGGGGAGGCCTCTCTTCGAAGAGCCGTAGTGGTTACGGGACCGCCCGGTAGGTGCCGTCCGTCAGGTTGATGTCGATATTGTTGTCCGCGTGCGGCGGCTCGCCCTTCCACATCCCCTCGATCACGTCCTTCTTCATCGCGATCGCAAGCGATCCCATGAGGCTCAGGTTCTTCGTGGGATACATCTGCGTGCCCGTGAAATGCGCGTCCCCGGCGTAGTGCGCGAGCCCCGCCTCGGTGAGAGGCTCGGCGATGGTGTCCGCCTCCGCGCGGGAGATGCCGTAGCCCATGAGCACGCTTTCGATGTACGGGAACATTCCCTTGCGCGAATAGTCGCGCGCAAAGGCGGGGAAGCCCTCCGGCATCTCGGGAAGCGATTCAATGTGGAAGCTGCGCACCTGCATGAGCTGGTCGGCGCCGATCTGCACGAGCCGGTACGGGCAGGGATAGGTGACGAGCGACCCGGTCTCGATGTCGTAGAGGAAACGGGGGCTCGGGGGCTCGCTCTTCGCGTCGCGGGCATCCCACCACGCACCGGCGATGTTCTGGGCGTGGAAGTGACCGGTGAAGACCGCGCGCACGCCGTCGTCCGCGAGCATCAGGGAAAACGCGTCGTTGTCCTGCACGACGTACGCCGCGAACTGCTTCTTCTGCCCCGGGAAATGCTCCACCACCCCGTGGTGCATCATCACGATGACGGCCTTGTTCTCCGCGCGGGCCCGCGCGAGGATCTCCTTCGCCCAGGCGAGCCTCTCCGGGGTGAACGATCCAGCGGTATGCTCGTGCTTCTCCTTTGCGCTGAGGTCGTAGCGGCAGGCATCCAGCGCCAGAAGCCACAGCCCGGGCGCGGGTTCCACGACGTAGGCAAGGGAGTTGGGGTCGCGCGCGATCGCCGCGTCGTAGCCGAAGTCGCGGTAGATCTCGGCAAAGCGCGCGGGGGTCACGTTGGGAATGCGGGAGGTCGTGTCCCCGTCGTACCGCACGGACTCGGGGTTGTTCACGTCGTGATTGCCCGGGATCACGAAGACGGGGATGCCGGCGGCCTTTATCCTTTCCAGCGCCGCGGCAACCGCGAGATGGACAGCCTCTTCCCCGTCCTTGCTGAGATCCCCGGGGACGAGCACGAAATGGGGCTTCGCCTCGATGATCTTGTCGATCACCGTATTCAGCAGGCTCACGCTGTGCTCGAAAATCTTCCTGTCGTCGAACTTGATCTTCTCAAAGGCGGGCTGCCCGATGCCCAGCTCGGGCAGGAAGATGTGCGGGTCGGAGAAGACGGCGAAGCTCGTCTCGGGATAGGCGGGGAAAGGGCCTGTCGCTTTCTCCGCGCGGAAGCTCATGCTCGAGCATCCGGCGATAAGGAGCACTGCGAGTATCGCGAGGATCGCGGCGCGCAGCGCGATTGCGTGACGTCTGGTTGTCGCTGTCTTCATGGGCTTTCCTTTTTCCAGGATGCGCCGAGAGTAGCAGGATGTACGTGATCGCGCAACAGCGCTGCGCGGACCCCGGCAGTTCTCCTTTTGGGCCTTAGCATGAAAACTTCTTGACATTTGGGAATCCATCGCCTAATAATCGTTATTGTAAGACAATCTTACAATTCATGAAGTGCCGTCCAAAGTTTCATGGGCTCTAGTGGCGGGTATGATCGAGGGGTGGAGTCATGAAACCTGTTACACGAAAAACCCTGGCATCTCTCATCGCGGAGCAGATCAGGGCCGAAATCGTCCGGGGGAATCTCAAGGCTGCTCAACGCCTTCCCAGCGAGGCGGAGCTGAGCGCGGAGTTCAATGTCGGCCGGCCCACACTGCGGGAGGCCCTTCGCATCCTCGAGGGCCAGGGATGGGTCCAGATCAAATTCTCCACCGGTGTTTTCGTTTCCGATCCCGAGAATCTCGCGGACCGCATGTCCTCGTACTACGGCAAGGAAGGAATACGGGACCTCCTGGATTCCGAGCTCGCCCAGCTCCAGCACGAGGGCAGGGAGGTGCCTGCCTCCGCCAGAACCGATCTTCTCCACCTGCAGGAGGACGGAAAGCTGCGGGAGATCGAAGAGCTGGTGGAGAAACTGCAGAAGCTCCCGGCATCGTCCAGCTTCTCCTACGTGGAGCCGACGACGCTCGCCGACATACGATCCGCCCGACAGGCCGCCGCGGAAGCGCCGGACAAGCGTGACAGGGTGGCCGATCTGAGGGATCGCATCCACGGCGGCCTGCTGGGCCGCTGCATCGGCAGCCTCCTTGGCACGCCGGTCAATGGGTGGACCGCGAACGCCATCGAGCAGTATCTGCGCGCGATCGATCGCTACCCCCTGACGGGTCTCATGCCCTACGCCCCGAACGAGGTGGCGCGCGGCCAGTATTCATTCCTCGGAGCCGAAGCGCAGTCCGCGCCCGTGCCCCCGCGGGGCCTCCTGCGCGGGGTCGAGCCGGAGTTCGCCATCCTCAACGACACGATCATCAGCCTCAAGGTGATGCAGCTCCACGGGTGGGATTTTTCTTCCGAGGACGTCGGCGAGGAGTGGCTTTCTTCCCTTCCCTACCGGACGACGCTCACCGCGGAAAGACAGGCGTACGGAAACCTCGTGCGGGGCCTCTCCCCGCCGGCCACCGCCACGATCCTCAATCCCTTCCGCGAATGGATCGGCGGCACCGTGCGCGCCGACCTCTACGGCTACGTCTGCCCGGGCGACCCTGCGCTGGCGGCGATGCTTGCCTTCCGCGACGCAACCGTTTCCCATACGAAGAACGGCGTCTACGGCGCCATGTTCGTGGCCGCTGCCATCGCCGCGGCGTTTGTCGCACAAAGCGCGGAGGAGATCGTCACGGCGGGCATGGGCCAGATCCCGCAGCGCTCCCGGTTGTGGGAGCTTCTGTCCCAGGTCGTGCAGTGGTGGAAGGACGGAACGGAGTGGCAGGTTTCCGTGGCGCGCATCGAGGAGCGCTGCGCGGACTACCGGCGGCCGCACGTGCTGCCCAACGCGGCAAGAATCGCCGTCGGCGTCCTGCACGGGGGCCTGGACGTCCGCGCGACGATCTGCACGACCGTCATGTGCGGGAACGACCCGGACTGCAATGCCGGCGCTGCGGGCTCCATCATCGGCGTGCACGCGGGCGCCCGCGGCATTCCCGACGATTTCCGGCACGCCGTCGGTGACCGGCTCCCGAGCGCCGTGCTCGGCTTTCACGAGACGAAAATCAGCCTGGTGGCGGAAATGGCGGAAAAGATCGCGGCCTCCCGTCCGGGCGAGGGACGCGAGACGGTCAAGCCGGCGCGCGATGCGAAACGGATCTGAAGCAATGGAATGCACATCATCGGTGCGGGGATGAACCCCGCCGGAAGAAGGAGGAAGAGATGTCCGAAACAGTGAATGTCCGGGGCAGACAGGACAGGGGGGCTCCCCAGATCCTGCCTGCCCGTGCGCAATCCGACCTGATCACGGAGCTGGTGAGAAACCGACTCGATACGGTTCTTCCCGTTGCCATGAAGGAGGCGGGGCTCGACATGTGGATCATCCTCAGCCAGGAGGACGACCTGGACCCCCTCTACAAGACGATGGTTCCGATGGACTGCTGGAACCCGATCCTCCAGATGCTCGTCTTCGTCGACGAGGGCAACGGAAAGATCAGCCGGTACAGCATCTCGGGGACCGATACGAAGGACCTCTACGAGCGTCCCTACATCGGACAGCTGGAGGAGAAGCAGTGGCCGGTGCTCCTCGACCTGGTAAACAAGCGGGACCCGAAGACCATCGGGGTGAATATCGGATCGGTGGCATGGGCGGCCGGCGGGCTCACGCACTTCCTCTACAAGCAGCTTGAGGAAAAGCTCCCACAGAAGTACGCGAAACGCCTGGTCTCCGCGGAGAAAGCCGCCGTGCGCTGGGGTGCCTGCCTCACGGATCGGGAGATCGATCTTTTCCGGCACGTCGTGGAGATCGCCCACGGCATCATCGCCGACAGCTTCAGCCGGATGACGATCACCCCCGGGGTGACCACCGTGGACGACCTGGTGTGGTTCTACTGGCAGCGCTCCATCGATCTGGGCCTCGAGCTCTCCTTCCGGCCCTATTTCCGTCTCATTCGAAGCGACGCCGCCATCCAGCTCCATGGCGCCAATGACAAGGTCATCAGGCCCGGGGACGCCATTCACAGCGACGTGGGCATCAAGTACCTTCGGATGAACTCGGACAACCAGCACATCGCTTACGTTCCCCGGAGGGGCGAGACGGATGCCCCTGCCGGGCTCAAGGCGCTCATGGCGCAGACCAACAGGCTGCAAGACATCTTCATGAGCGAGTTCAAGGTGGGCATCTCGGGCAATCAGCTTCTGCAGAACATCCTGAATCGGGCTCGGCGCGAAGGGATCGGCATGCCCCGGGTCTACTCCCACTCACTCGGGCTCTTCCTCCACCAGCCGGGACCCCTCATCGGCCTGCCGTGGGAACAGGAGAAGCCCCTGGCCCGTGGCGAGGTCCTGATGCAGCACAACTATGCATTCACCATGGAGTTGAGCACGGATGGGCCGGTGCCGGAGTGGAACGGCCAGACCGTCAGATGCCCCATGGAGGAGCCGGTCGTGTTCACAAAGGAAGGCTGCATGACGTTGAAGGGTCGGCAGACCGAGTTCTACTTGATATGAGCTTTTGCTTGACATCCGCCATTGGGCATGATTGTATTATTGTCAGACAATAATACAATTTAGAAAACAACCCACGGACGTGGGAAAGCAAGGAAAAGGAGGAGTAGCATGAAAGATTTCAAGACCAGATGGGCACGCATTGCGGTTTTCGCGATCGTGTTCATGGTGGGCGCGAGTGCCGTATTCGCGGCTGCGCAGAAGATTCTGTATCTGCCCGCCGACGCGGAGTTCGACAATCTCGACCCGCGGGTGTTGACGTCCACCATCCAGCAGCTCGTGCAGTTCGGCATTTTCGAGCCGCTCGTGCGCACGCACGACGGTCAGCTCCTGCCCGGCATGGCGAAGACCTGGGAGGAGTCCAAGGATGGAATGACCTATACCTTCCATCTCCGGGATGCCAAGTGGTCCGATGGAAAAGCGGTGACGGGCGGCGACTTTGTGCACGCGTTCGTGCGCATGTTCCAGATCTGCCCGGCAAGTCCCATCTATGACGACATCAAGAACGGAGCGGAGCTGCGCGCGGGCAAGGTGCAGCCGGCCGACCTCGGCGTGAAGGCGCCGGACGACAAGACGGTGGTCATCACCCTGAAGAACCCCGCTCCCTACTTCATGGGCCTCATCGCGAGCTCCTTCGGCGCGCCGGGCCGTGAAGACCTCGTCGCCAAGTACGGCGATGCCTACGGCGCGAGCGTCGACTCGCTGGCCAGCAATGGCCCCTTCATCCTCAAGGAATGGAAGAAGGACGACAAGATCGTGATGGTGAAAAACCCCAACTACTGGAACGCGGGAGCCATCAAGCTGGACCAGGTCGTCGTCTACGTCCTTCCCACCCCCCAGACCCAGCGGAATCTCTTTGACAGCGGGCAGCTCGACATGTATCTCCCCCGCGCCGAATCCGAGGCCAAGGATTACCAGGCAAAGGGCCTCCTGAGCTTCTTCGTACGCGGCGGGATCCGCGACCTGCAGATCAACCGGCACGGCCAGAATGACCCCGTGAAGGCGAAGATCCTGAGCAATGTGAACTTCATGAAGGCCATCTCCTACGCCATCGACCGGCAGGGCTACGTGGACAACGTTCTCCAGGGAGCCGGCTACCCGGCCACCGTGCAGACGCCCCCCGGGACCGGCGTCTACCCCGGAAAGACCTGGGGCCAGGTGAGCACGAATATCGGCAAGTACCATCCCGTGAAGGCGGACCTGGCGAAGTCCAAGGCATACATGGATCTCGTGCTGAAGGACAACGGGTTCACCTCGGTGGACCAGCTCCCGACGTTCGACTTCCTGACCTCGATCGGGCCCGACGATCCCAAGGACGTCACCGGTTACCTGCTGGGCGTCTTCAAGCAGATGGGCCTGAAGATCAACGTGAAGCTCGCGACGGGCCAGCAGTTCTACAACAACCTGTACAAGCCCGCCCTCGCCTGGGACATGTGCCGCGCGGGGTGGGGCCCTGACTTCGACGACCCGGCGACGTACATGGGCTACTGGGTCACCGCGTCCACCGACATGGGCGTGACCTATGAGAATGCCCAGTTCGATACTCTGTTTGCAAAGGCCAACATGGAAACCGACCTCGTGAAGAGGGCTGTAATCCTCAACCAGGCCGAGGCCTTGTTCTCCGACAATGCGCCGTGCATCCCCATTACGTGGTATAAGGGTGAGATCGCGCTGTCGGCGCGCGTGAAGGGCTTCACGACCGCCATCACCGGACTGACGACGGACTATATCTTCGCGGACGTCACCAAGTAAGGCGCCGCACGCAGTATGAGCGAACGAGGCCGGGTCGCGGGACCCGGCCTCTCTTCATCCCTCAAAGTCAAAATGAAAGTCGGTGAGACCCGGGGTTCCATCCCCGGGGAAGGACGGGTATGGCACGCTATATTCTGAATCGCGTCCTTGTCGCGATTCTCACGATGTTTGTCCTGGCGACGACCACCTTCTTCCTCATGCGGCTGGTGCCCGGCGACCCCATGGCCGGGCCCAAGGTGACACCGGAGGTGAAGGCGATCCTCCGCAAGCACTACGGGCTGGACAAGCCCCTGATGGAGCAATACGTCATCTACATGGGCAATCTCCTGCGGGGGGACTTCGGCTGGTCCATGGCCAAGCGCGGCAATCGCGTGAACGACATCATCCGTGACGCCTTTCCCGCCTCCCTGGACCTCGGCGTCCGGTCGATGATCGTCGCCATCATCATGGGCCTCTTTTTCGGGATCGTCGCGGCCCTCCACCGGGGAAAGCCCATGGACTACCTCACGGTGATCCTCGTCCTGGTCGGCATCTCCGTGCCCAGCTTCGTCGTTGCCGGCCTGCTCCAGTATTTCTTCGGCGTCTACCTCCACGTCCTGCCCGTGGCCCGCTACGACAACTGGAAGGCGACGCTCATGCCGACATTCGCCCTGAGCCTCGGCACGATGGCCACCCTTGCCCGCTACATGCGCGCGAGCATGCTGGAGATCGTCAACGCCGACTACATCAAGACGGCAAAGGCCAAGGGATTGAGTCGTCTGCAGATCGTCATGCGCCACCAGGTGCGCAACGCCCTGTTCCCGATCCTCACCATCCTGGGTCCCGCCATCGCCATGGTGCTCACGGGGTCCTTCATCATCGAGACGGTCTTCGCCATCCCCGGCCTGGGCCGGCACTACGTGAACGCGATGCAGAATCTCGACTACACCCTCATGCTGGGCCTCACGCTGTTCTTCGGTTTCTTCCTGATCGCGATGAATCTCCTGGTGGACTTCGCCTACGGGCTGATCGATCCCCGGGTCCGGCACACGCGGGGATGAGGAGCGTGCCATGAGCGAGCTGCCGCGGGAGATGTTCACACCGCTCGATCGGGCGGAAAAGGCCGGGCTGAAGACGGAAACCGAGACGATCGCGTTCTGGAGCGACGTCTGGCGCCGGTTCCGCAGGAACAAGGCGGGCATGGCGGGAGTGGTGATCGTCCTCCTCTTCGTGATCCTCGCGATCGTCGGCCCGTCGCTCGTGCCCTTCAAGTTCGACCAGATCGACCTGACGTCCACCTACGTCCTTCCCGGACGCGCGCACTGGTTCGGCACCGACCTCCTGGGCAGGGACATCTGGGCCGAGCTCTGGGTGGGCGCCCGCGTCTCGCTCCTGATCGGCGTCGTCTCCGCGCTGAGCCAGATGGTCATCGGCACGATCATCGGCTCCCTCTCCGGCATCTATGGCGGCAAGGTCGACATGATCATCATGCGCGCCGTGGACATCCTGATCGCGGTCCCCTTCCTGATCTGGGTGAGCCTCTTCATGCTCGTGCTGAAGCCGGGCATACAGTCCATCATCCTCGCCTTCTCCATCACCGAATGGAAAGGCATGGCGCGCCTCGTGCGTGGCGAGGTCCTGCGCCTGAAAGAGACGGAATACGTCCTGGCAAGCAAGGGCATGGGGGCTTCCACCTGGCGCCTGATCACGAAGCATTTCTTTCCCAATCTCCTCCCCGTGGTCACCGTCTCCGTGACATTCCAGGTCACCGCCGCGATATTCGGCGAGGCGTTTCTGAGCTACATCGGCCTGGGCATCCAGCCGCCGCTCACCTCATGGGGGGTCCTGATCGCGTCAGGGATCAACGAGATGCGCTCCTACACCTACATGCTCTTCATACCGGCGGTCTTCATCAGCCTCACGATGCTGTCGCTGCAGCTCATTGGCGACAGCCTTCGCGACGCCACCGACCCGAAGCTCCGGCAGTAAGGGGCGCGCGAAGATGCCACAGGAAAAGCTTCTCGAAGTGCAGAATCTCACGATCTCCTTCCACACGTTCGCCGGCGACGTCTCGGCCGTGCGCAACGTGGACTTCGACCTGCGCCCGGGCGAGGTGATCGCCATCGTGGGGGAGTCGGGGAGCGGCAAGAGCGTCTCCACGCAGGCGATACTCGGGCTCACGCCGATTCCCCCCGGCGAGATCAAGAGCGGCAAAATCCTTTTCAAAGGGGAGAACCTGCTCACCTGCAGTGCCAGACGCCTGAGCGAGGTGAGCGGCGCGCAGATTTCGATGATCTTCCAGGACCCGATGACCTCGTTGAATCCCACGATGAAGGTGGGAAACCAGATCCGGGAAATCCTCCACCAGCACGCGCGGCTCACCCGGGCGGAAAGCGCGGAGCGGGCCATGGAGCTCATGAATCTCGTCGGTATCCCCGAGCCCCGGGTGCGCCTGGGCCAGTATCCCCACGAGTTCTCGGGCGGCATGCGCCAGCGCGCCATGATCGCCATGGCAATGGCCAATCGCCCCGAGATCCTCATTGCCGACGAGCCGACGACGGCGCTCGACGTCACCATCCAGTCGCAGATACTCCGGCTGCTGCGCGAGCTGCAGCGCGACTTTCACACGGCCATCATCCTCATCACCCACGACCTCGGCGTGGTTGCGGGCATGGCGGACCGCATCGTGGTCATGTACGCGGGCAGGGTCATGGAGGAAGGCACGACCGACCAAGTCTACTATCGCCCCCACCATCCCTATACGGCCGGTCTGCTCCAGGCCGTTCCGAGCCTCGCGGATGACGAGCGGAAAAAGCTGCGCACCATCGAGGGCACGCCGCCCTTCCTTCTCCATGTTCCCCCCGGGTGCCCCTTTGCCGAGCGTTGCGACTATTCGATGCGCATCTGCAAGGAAAAGGAGCCGCCGTACCACCATCCCGAGGCCGGCAACCGGGTCTTCTGCTGGCTCTACGACGAGGGTGCATCGGATCAGCGCGCGCGATTCGCGGCAAGGGAAGTGGCGCAATGACGGCAAAGATCCTGGAGCTTCATCATCTCCAGAAGCATTTCACCCTGAGCAGGGGACGGGTGCTGAAGGCCGTGGAGAACATCGACCTTGACATCTACGAAGGGGAGACCTTCGGGCTGGTCGGAGAGTCGGGCTGCGGAAAGTCCACGCTGGGAAGGACCATCAAAGGCATCTACGAGCCCACGGCCGGCCAGATCCTTTATAACGGAAAGGATACCGCTCACATGGACGGCCAGGAGCGCAAGCTCTACCGCCGTGATTTACAGATCATCTTCCAGGACCCCTACTCATCGCTCAACCCCCGCATGACGGTGAAGGAGCTGATCGCCGAGGGGCTGGAGATACACGGTCTGGGCACGAAGGAAGAGCAGAAAGAAAGGGTCTTCGAGACGCTGAAGCTCGTGGGGCTCAGCCCCGAGTACGTGACGCGCTTCGCGCACGAGTTTTCCGGCGGCCAGAGACAGAGGCTTGCCATCGCGCGCGCGCTTGCCGTGAGGCCGCGCTTCATCGTCTGCGATGAGCCCATCTCCGCGCTGGACGTCTCCATCCAGGGGCAAATCGTGAACCTCATGAAGGACCTGCAGCGAGAGCTCGGCCTCACGTACCTCTTCATTGCCCATGACCTGTCCATGGTGAAGTACATCAGCGACCGCGTCGGGGTGATGTACCTGGGAAGACTGGTGGAGGTCGCCGACAAGGCGGAGCTTTTCGCCAATCCGCAGCATCCCTATACGCAGGCTCTGCTGTCTTCCATCCCGATCCCCAATCCGAACATCGAGCGGCAGCGGAAGGAGATCCCCATCGAGGGGGAGATCCCCAGCCCCCTTGAAAAAATCGACGGCTGCAGCTTCAAGACGCGCTGCCCTTTCGCAGTGGCAAAATGCGACACCATGGCCTACGAGCTTCGGGACATCGGCAACCAGCACGTCGTGATGTGCACGAAGTTCCAGTAGCCGCGCGTCGCTTTCCCTGGGCCCCTTGACGCTTGACCCCCCGCGCTCCCTGGTGTAAGTTCGTGAAGGTTATGAACGGAAAAGGCTTGCAGACACGGCTCGCGCTCCTCGTCGTCGTACTCGTACTTTCGGGAGGCACCGCCGTGTGTGCACCGTAGGCTGGTCAAGCGAATTGACACAAGCCCTGCTCGGTGGACACCGAGCGGGGCTTTTTTTTTCCGAAGGAGGGGTCATGGAGTACAGCGGTGCGTCCCTGCTGATCGAGCTTCTGAAGCGGCAAGGCATCGGTATCGTGGCGGGCATACCCGGGGGCGCGAATCTCCCCCTGTACGACGCGCTGGGCCAGAGCGACATGCGCCACATCCTCGTGCGGCACGAGCAGGCGGGCGGTTTCCTTGCCCAGGGCATGGCCCGCTCCACGGGCAAGGCCGCGGCGTGCATGGCAACGTCAGGCCCGGGCGCGGTGAACCTGCTCACCGCCATTGCCGATGCAAAGCTCGACTCTGTGCCCATCATCGCCGTCACGGGTCAGGTCGCCTCGGGGCTGATCGGCACCGACGCCTTCCAAGAGGTTGACACCTACGGCATGAGCATCCCCGTGACGAAGCACAACTTCCTGGTCCGCTCGATCCAGGAGCTGCTCGAGGTCGTTCCGGAAGCTTTCCGCTTCGCCCTCTCGGGCAGGCAGGGCCCCGTGCTCATCGACATGCCCAAGGACGTCCAGCAGGCACGGATCGATCTTGCCGACCTGCCCGCACCGGGCGTGCCCGACCCTGCCCCCGTCCCTGACGGGGCCGTGCTCGCCTCCATGGCGCGCCTGATCGCCTCCGCGGAACGGCCCCTGCTCTACGTCGGCGGCGGCGTCGTGGCCTCGGGGGCGGAAGAGGAGGTGCGCGCGCTTTCCGCGGCGTGCGGCATACCGGTGGTCTGCACGCTCATGGGGATCGGCATCATGGACCCGGACGACCCGCTCCACCTTGGCATGCTCGGCATGCATGGAAGCCAGGCCACGAATCTCGCGGTGGACCGCACGGACCTCCTCATCGCGCTGGGCGTGCGTTTCGACGACCGTGCAACGGGTCTCATTGCCGGCTTTGCCCCCCGCGCGCGAGTCATCCACATGGATATCGACGAGGCGGAGATCGGCAAGATCCGGCGGCCCGACATCTCGGCGGCCTGCGACGTGAAGCGCGCCCTGCGGAGGCTGAACCGCCTGGTGGGCACGACGCGCCGGGAGGCCTGGCGGGCGGAGATCGAAGCGATGAAGCGCGCTCATCCCCTGGCCGTTCCCGACGATCCCTCCCACGCGAGCAATCTCGTGCGGTCACTCGCCGCGCTGGCGCCCGACGCGCTCCTCACGGTGGACGTCGGCCAGCACCAGATGTGGGCGGCGCAGTGCTGGCCCGTGCGCGGCACCCGGCGCTTCCTCACCTCCGGGGGTCTGGGGACAATGGGTTTCGCGGTTCCCGCGGCGATGGGCGTCGCCCTTGCGCACCCCGGGCAGAGCGTGCTCGCGCTCACGGGTGACGGCTCGCTCCTCATCAACATCCAGGAGCTGGCCACCATCGCGGAGAACCGGCTGGACGTGAAAATCTGCGTCTTCAACAACGGCCACCTGGGGCTCGTGCGGCAGCAGCAGGAGCTTTTCTACGGCAAGCGCTACGTGGCCTCTCGTTTCGACACGCGCCCGGATTTCGCCGCGATCGCCCGCGGCTTCGGCATCCCCGGCTGCACGATCGGCCTCCCCCACGACAGGGCCTCGCTGACCCGCGCGCTCTCCATCAAGGGACCCGCCCTGCTGGACATCGCGCTGTGCGAGACGGAGAACGTCTACCCCATGGTCCCGCCCGGAAAGAGCAACGTCGAGGCCATCCTCAGCCAAAGGAGCGATGCATGAACGGCCTGCCGAATACCATTGTGAAGCTCATGGTGAGGAACCACCCGGGAACGATGTCGCACATCACGGGTCTTTTCTCGCGGCGCGGCTTCAACCTCGAGGGCATCCTCTGCGCGCCGGTGGACAGCGGCGCCGACAGCGCCATGTATCTCCTGGTGCGCAACGACGACCGTCTGGAGCAGATCGTGAAGCAGCTCGGGAAGCTCTATGACGTGAAGTCGGTGGCCGTGCAGGACGACCTTGACCACACGGTCTTCAACCGCATCGAGGAGATGATGAACGACGCATAGCGTGGAGCGCCACGGATGCGGGGGGATCCGCCGCTCAGATCTGCTTCACCTGGAGGCAGCGGACCATATACAGCTCGATATAGCGCAGGAGGAGATCGCGCTTCTTGATCTGCGTGAGGCTCTTGCTGATCGAAAGCTGTTCGGCAAGGGCGTGTATCCTCTTGGGGTCCGGCGGCCGCACGAGGAAGCTCCGACGGACCGGCCGCAGAAAATCGCGGACAAGGGCGTTGACGTCTTCCACGAGATTCTTCTTCTGGTCCGGCGCGTACAGCGGATTCCACTTGTCGGCGAGCTCCGCAAGGGTGGCGTCGATCGTGCTTCCTTTGGAAACATATTGCGATATCAGGGACTGCACGCTGCGCTTGTAGCGCAGGAGATTCTCCTTGCTCTGCGCCTTGCCGGCGTCTGCCTCGATCGTTTTCACGCCCGTTTCCACGGGAGCTGCCGGCGCCGTGGCCGCCGGTGCGGGAGAGCCCCCGTCCTCCGCCGCGCCCCTCCTGCCGGCGAACATCCGGCGGAACATGCGGAGGATGGAGCTCAACACGGGCACCGTCATCCAGAATGGCAGGTAGATCCGGGCATTTTTCAGGAGCTGCACGCGGGAGAGTCCCAGGAGCTCGTCGAAGGGGCGAAGGATATTCTCCACGGCAAAGCACTTTCCCAGCTCGCGTTTCGCATCGTCGGCAATACGTGCCTCTTCGGCCGTGAGGTAGAGCAGGCCCCCATTGGACAGCGCCGTCAGAAGCGGAAAGCCCTTCTTCACCCGGGTGTCCACGTCCTTGCGGAACGCGGCGTCGGTCTTTGCCACGACCGGGGAGCGATCCTCCCGCAGCTCCGCGGTCCACTCGTCGAGGTACTGCTTGCGAAGGACCTCGGAGCACTCGGCGAGCTTTTTCAGGAAGACCGGCACGACGAAGTCGCGCTGGATGAAATATTCCTTCTTCTGCTCCGCCGCGTGGACGCGCACGATCTGGGGGACCGATTCGTCTCCCGTCCGCTTGGTCTTCTCCTTCAGGAATGAATGGATGAAATCCTGACTGTGCTTGTTGACGAAGGTCACGCCCTTGTCGTCCTTCAGGCGATAGAGCTCCTGGAAGCCGAAGACGAACGGGCTCTTGCGGACCTGCGCCTCAAGGCTCTTCCTGTCATCCGCCCACTCCTTCTCCCGCTGCACCGCCCCCTTTTTGTGGAAGACGGTGTAGCCGATGATGTAGGCGGACTGGCACACCCCCTGGTCCTGGTCGGTCCTTTCCTGCTTCGCGCGGAAGTCTTGGAGAACGAGGTTGGACAGGTGCGTCCAGAACCGGAAGCTGAAGTCGGTGGGATCGAGAACCGAGACGGCGGCCTTCTTGGGCCGCATCGACACGTCCTCCATCCATTGCCGTACGGACACCTCGCTGCCGCGCAGGGCCCCCAGGAGCTTCGTCTCGGCGTACGCGGCATTCTTCCCGTCTTGCAGATAACGGCTGAGCTTTGCCACGGCGGCGTCGATCAGCTCCGCGCCCACGCATTCATGCGGGACGACCAGCGGGTCCAGGCCGTCGGGGAACTGCAGCCGCACGATGCCCTTCATGCCGGGCGCGCTCGTCTCCAGAAGCGCACCCAACTGCGCCTTCACGTCGGCGGCGATGAGGGACCCAGCGGCAAGGGGCGCGGGCGCCGTCTCTTCGCGCGGAAAGGGCCGGCCCGGGTCGACGCTGAGACGACGGTACTCCTCCGCAAGGGCGAGGCCCGGAAAGTCCGGGATGGTCACGATGCGGGGTTTTCCCGCCTCCACGGAAACAATGGTGAGATCGGCGAGCTCCGTGACGGCCGCCTCGATCTCCCCCGGCTGGACCTGGCCCTTGGTGAGAGAGGTCGCGAACTGGCGCAGATCTATCGTCGCGCTTTTCGTGCGAAGCGCGAACGCCTGCAAAAGGGGGAGCAAGTCCTTGGCAAGCATATCGTGAATAAAGTGTAGTCCAAGGATTCCGCCCGTTCAAGTTCGCGCATGCGGCGCGCAAAAACGCTTTGCCTTGAAATGCACCTTCCCGCCGAGTAGACTGTACAACGAGACAGGCACAGTGAAGCTCTCGACGTCGCTACCGCTTCTCTTCGCGCTCTTTGCAATGGCGGCCCTGCCCGCGGCGGCCCAGCAGCAGCCACCCCTGGTCTGCCTCGTCACGACAATCCAGGACCTCTCAGCCCCCGGCTCCGACACGGGCGCCTACGAACAGACGATCACCGACGCGGTGAGCGCGGCGGCCGGCGCGCACGGCTACACCCTCGTGCCCGCCTCCGCCGGGCGCGATGCCGCCGCGGCGTCGCCGTCACCCGATGCGTCGCCTGGCGGCGCGCAGGCGGCATCTCTCGCCGTGGCGCGCGCCGTCGGGGCAGATGTCGCGGTGACGGGATCCTTCGTCGTGGAGAACGACCAGATATTTTTCACCATTCAATGCTGGGACGTGGCAGCGGGAAAGCTCGCCGCGGGCGTCCAGCAGACGACCCCCTTCAACCTGGCCTTTTTCGCGCTGCTCGATGAAAGCCTCGGCACGCTGTTCTCCTCGGTCCAAGTGGAGAGGAACAATGCGCCGCGGCTCGTCTTCACCTCCCCCGACGAGGGGATGGAGGTCATCCTTTCCGGCGACGTGGACATCGGGCAGGTCAGCGGCGGCCGCGTGAGCTGGCCGGTGACGGGCGTGGCGCCGGGGACGAAGATCGTTGTGGAAAAGCGCAAGACAGGGTTCCACACCGATCGCCAGACTGTGACCCTGGTCACGGGCAAGGAGATTCCCCTGACGCGCCTGACCCCGCTCCACGCGTCGTCCGTGGAGTATTCAGAAACGATCGGACAGCTCATCGGCGTCGGCGCGGCGATGCGCGCCTACATGATCCCGGACTGGCTCTACTTCTCCATCGGCGGTTACCCGTGGATACAACCGCCGGCCTCCGTCGCGCTGCGCGCCGCTTTTCACTTCGACGAAGAGCTCAATCTCGGCGGCTACGTCATCTTCTCACCGGGCTCCCCGTTCCGCCTCGGCCTTGCAAGCGGCGTCGGCCTCGTTCTCACTTTCATGAGCACACCGGGTTTCCCCGTCTATACCGATGCCTATGTGGACCTCGCCCGCATCTCGCTCGAGCTCGACCTGCCGCGCGTGGCCTTTTTCATCCGGCCCGAGTTCAGGTACGCCC
Organism: uncultured Spirochaetota bacterium; assembly: GCA_963781885.1. GTDB lineage: Bacteria > Spirochaetota > Spirochaetia > SZUA-6 > Fen-1364 > Fen-1364. The sequence goes on from CAWAHW010000001.1 coordinate 191,609, forward strand.
TGGGGTTGGGAACGAATCTGCTGGGAACGGGCTGGCTCATGCAAAACGGCCCCGGCATTTCGATCGGCATGGTGGTCAGATGAGCCGCTTTGTTCGTGCCGCAGCAGCCGCCCTCGCGGTCCTTCTTCTCGGCTCGTGCGACGTGCTTTTCATGGGCCGTTTTCCTTCCGATGTCACCCAGGCGACCGCGCGCATCGATCTGTCCTCCTCCATATCCGCGTCTGCGGCGAGCTCATTCACGCTGTCGGTGGTTGCGGCGGGAAACCTCGAGTTCGTCGTGCTTGCCTCTAGCCTGGGCTTCGACAGCTCCCAACCCCACGTCCTGGTCCTGTCTCCGCAGCTCACGTTCCAGCAGAAGTATTCGACGGACGATCTTGCGGTGGTGCCGACCGGGCGGCGTGTCCTTCAGGGGAGACGCGGTCCTTTCCCACCTCGTCGACGGCAAAATCGTCATCGGCGACCTCCAGACATCGCCCTCTTCGACGGGGCTTATGCCGGACGTCATGCTTCCCTCCGCGTTCCTTAGCGGGTGGACCATCGAAGGGCCGCAGCCGACCTACCTGACGTGGACCAACTTCCGCGAGGATCCGGGGACTCAGACGCTGTTCTACGACGAATATCCGGGCGACTGGAGCACGCAGACGCCCAAGCAGCATCCGGTCTCCTCCGGTTCGACCCAGTACAACCTGGCGGGGGTCTTCACGGATCCCACGGACGGCAACAACAACACGGCGCTGATGGCCTTTTCCGAAAACAACACCCAGCAGGACACCATTCATTTCATCCAGGTCCCGAAGAACGCCGATTTCATCAACCAGTTTCCCGGGCCTCCCATCATGGAAAACCCCGCCTACACGAGCGCGCAGTTCGTGAAGAACGGTCTTGAAAGCGATGCCTTGTGGGCCACCGCCGACAGCATCATCGGCTACGATTCAAACGACGGGGAGCTCGTCCGTTTCAGCCCGACGGACCCCAGTGTCGAGGCGAGGCTGCGGGTCTCCGCGCACGTGCAGAACGGGCACCTTGCCTTCAGCTTTGCCGGCGGCTACTACTGCACGTGGGATCCTGATACAAGGGTGCTCACCCGATACGAGAAGTGGTGGTAGCCCTTATTCGACCGTGGGGAGCCAGACCCGGAACGTCGTCCCCGCGCCTGCTTCGCTTTCCACCTCGATCCTTCCCCCCGATTCGGACACCGTGCTGCGGCAGACCGAGAGGCTCAGGCCCACCCCCTTGACGCGCGCCTGCGGCGAGTCCGCGGCAGCCCACTCCCCCTTTGTTGTGAAAAATGGCGTGAACAGCCGCGGGATATCCTCGCGGGGAATGCCGCAGCCGGTATCGCGCACTTCCACGAAGGCGGCGTGGGGACCCGTGCCCGTCCGGATCGAGAGCGTGCGGATTGGCCGGTCGAGCATGGCATCGAGCGAGTTGCCCAGGAGCGACGTGAGCACGAACGTGGCCCGCGACTTGTGGACGCGCACGGGCGGCGTCTCTGGCATGTCGAGAACCACCTTCACGTCCATCTCTTCAAACCTGTGCTCGAAAACGCGGAGGAGGGGCCCGACGAGCAGATTGAGCTGGCACGTCTCGCTGCCCGACTCGGAGGAAACGGTGAGCCCCTGGAGCTGCGCGGTGATGTCGACGAGCCGGTCGACGCCTTTCAGGGCTTCTTCCGCGAAAGAGCGCGCGACGGTGGAAAGCCCGGGGGCCTCCAGAAGCATGTCCAGGTAGCCCTTGACGACCGTATTGATGTTGTTGAACTGGTGGGCGATTCCGCCGGCAAGGGTGCCGAGGCTTTCCAGGCGTTGCGCCTGGATGAGCCGCGCCTGGATCGCCTTTTCATCCGTCATGTCGCGCGCAATGACGGCGACGCCGACAGTCCGTCCCGTCTGGTCGCGAATGGGCGCGAGCGCATAAGCGACCGCGATCGTCGCGCCGTTCCGCTTCCGCGCGCTCGCTTCGAAGAACTGGCCCTCCTGCCCGTCCCGCACCTTTTCCCAGAACGGCCGCGTCGTCTCAAACACCTCCCCGCTCATGAGGGCGGCAACCGGCCGGCGGAGCATCTCCTCCGCGGCATAGCCGAACACCTCCTCCGCCCCCCTGTTCCAGCTCGTGACCAGATCCTCACCGTCCACGCCGAATATCGCCTCCCGCGCCGATTCGACGAGCGTGGCAAGCCGCAGGATCCTCTCCTCCGCGCGGCGATGCTCGGTGATGTCCTTGGAAAGCCCGAAGGTGCCGATGATGTGGCCTCGTGCGTCGCGCAGGGGCATCTTCGTGGTCGATACCCACGTCTCGTGACCGTCGGGCCACGTCTCCTTTTCCTCCAGGTCGATGATCGGCACCCCTGACTGGATGATGGCCTGCTCGGCATCCATGGCCGGCTGGGCGTGCACGGGCGTGTAGAAGTCGAAATCGGTCTTGCCGATCGCCTGGGACGGATCGCTCAGGCCGAGGGCGCCGGCCATGGACTTGTTGATGAGCACGAAACGGCTGCGCTCGTCCTTGAAGTAGATGTGGTCGGGAAGCGTGTCCATCAGGATGGCGCTCAGGGCGCGCTCGCGCTCCAGCGTGTCGATCACGCGCTGGCGCGCGCTGGAAAGCAGGGAGCTGTTGAGCAGGCCGCTCAGCTGCACGCAGAACGACTCGTAGATCGTGGGATCGCGCTGCCCCGGCTCGAAGGCGAGGTAGCCGATCTGGTCTTCGCGGAAGTACGTCGCCGTGGCAATGAGCGTGCGCCGCCGGTCGCGGGGCAGGAAGCGCGCCGGCAGGAAAGCTTCCGCGGGGGAAAAGCTCCGTTCGTCGTCCGCCACGGTCACCGGCTTCCCGTCGACCCAGGCGAGGGTCGCCTCGGCGCGATCCGGCACCACCCAGGCGTCCCCATGGAGATGGCGTTTCCACCCGGGATAGCAGACGATGAGGCAGGTCCCTATGTCGAGGAGCGGCAGCTGCACCGCCAGGTCGTTCATCAGCTCGCTCATGGAGGCGCCGGACGCAAGACGTTCCGTGACACGACGAAGAAGCGCCAGGTGCCGCAGCAGCTCGTTGAAGCGCTTGCCCTGCTCCAGGCGCAGCGAGTCCGACAGAAGCATGAGGGCCTTTTCGAACCAGGTCTGCAGGTTCTCCACGACTTCCCGCGACCGCGCCGCGGCGAGGAGCTCTGCCTGCAGCGCCGTGATGAGGGTCTGCCATGCGGTGAGATCGATGCCGCCGGTCAGCTCGTCGTTCAGGATTTCCTGGAAGCCCTCCAGGAATGTCGCCGTGCCGGCATTCTCCGCCAGCCGCAGGAGCGCGCGCCCGACAGCGTCGGGTGAATGCTCGGGCAGCCGCGGCTCAAGCCCCGCAAGGCACCTCTCCACGATCTGGTCGGGGCGGAGCGGCGCGCCCGCGGCGCGCCCCGGGCGCGTCGGAAGGGCGTCAAGGGCGACGACCGCCCGCGGGAGGCAGCCGCACGACGTCCGCAGCACGAGCTCCGCCGGCAGCACCAACTCCATGGCTGCCGGCTTCCCGTCGGCAAGCCCGGCGGCGAGCGTCGCGGCTGTCTTGCCCTGCTCGATCAGCCGCTGGCCGACGGTCGTGATGGCAGGCACGACGAACTGCGAGTCGGGGATGTCGTCGAAACCGATGAGGGAGACGTCCCGGGGAACGGCGTATCCGCGGTCGCGGAGCTCTTCCAATGCGCCAATGGCCATTTCGTCGTTTGCGGCGACGAGGGCCTGGAAATCTAGCTTTTTGCGGCGCTGGAAGTGTTCCGCGACGGCCCGGCGGCCGCCGGCCCGGGAGAAATCTCCGGCAAGCCACAGTGCGGGGTCCTCCTCGAGGCCCCGTTCCCGCACGACCTCGCGATAGGTCGCGAATCGCTCCTGCGCTTCCTTGTTCGCCTCGGGGCCCTTGAGGAAGGCGACCCTGCGCGGCCCGTGCGCGGCCACGAGGTGCTCCATCGCGGCGCGCATTCCGGCGCCGTTGTTCGCGAAGATGCTCGGCACCCCCTCGATCTTGACGCCAATGCTCACGCGCGGCATCCCCTCGAAGCGCGCCAAGAGGGCCAGGAGACGCTCGTAGGTGATGAAGGACCCCTGGGTCCCGGTGGCCATCACCAGCGCATCGATTGCCCCCGTGGTGATGTAGTCGAAGATGACATTGCTCTGGTATTCGTGCCCGACCGGTGTGCCAAGGACCCGGCCCGAGAAAACGATGAGGTTCGCGTCCAGGCTCTGCGCGCCGATGGAAACCCCATCAATGATCTGCCGCGCATATCCTGAAACGAGCTGGTCGATAAGAAGACCCAGGGTGATGCGCTTCCTCATGCTCCTCGGCCTCTCTGCCTCGGCGCATCCACTGTAGGCGCACGCCGGCTGATCCGTCAAGCGCGGAAACAACCCCGATGAGGACGGCTGGCGGGTTTACTGGAACGCCATCACGGACGCCTTGTTGCCGTTCGAAGGATCGCGGAAGGCAACATAGGGGACGTCCCCGGGACCGATGGCAATGGAGAGGTAGTCGACCGCGCCGGTTGTAAAATCAGGAGCTCCCACGACAGTCCATTGTGTGCCGTCGTATTTCATAACCGTGACGCGGTTGCTGGACGTGTTGTCCGCGAACGCGACAAAAGGGGTGCCTTGGGAATCGATGGCGATCACGGCGCCCCCGAATGTGCTTCCGGGTGAAAGGGGGCGCGAACCGACGAGCAACCACGTCCCTGACGATTGTGAGAACTGCATGACAACAGCCCCGTACCCCACCGCGGGGTCGGAATAGACGATGAATTGCGTGCCATTCGGAGATACCGCTGAATGCAGGTTGTACACCGATGCAGGGGTGAATCCCGGCGATCCGCGCTGCACCCAGGCTCCGCTGTAGCGAAGCTCAGAAGCTTCGTTGCCTTGCGAGCCGTCTTCGAAAGCAATGGAAAGCTGGTCGTTGGAATCCACGTTCATCGTGATTTCACCGGCGCCAGAAGGAACCGAAATAGGAGCGGGATACATCGACCATGGGCCGCCATTCGAGGTCATGACATCGAGGTTGAAGCCCGTGCCATCGTAGATACCCACATAAAGGTTGCCGGAGGAATCTATGACGATGGGTGTATTGTCGGCGCTGGGCGTCGGCGAAAAGCCCTGTCCTCCTATATAACTCCATGAACCGCTATAGCGCGCAACTGACGCTCTTCCCGCTGCCGCGCTGTCCGTGAATGAGACATATACCTGCGTGCCGGAGGAAAACGCGAGATTGACCATGTCCACATTGCCGCTTGAGAACGGCCCCCCCACTTGTGTCCAGCTTCCCTGCAAAAAACGCCAGAGAGTGCCCGCGCCGGCATTCCAATCCTGAAACGCTACATAGGGTGTGCCCGAGGTGGGCTGAAACGCCATTGTCAGGGACCCAACCCCCCCTGGGGAAAACCCCGACTGCCCGACATATGACCAGCCGACGTGATTCGCCCATATCGATTTGTCCTGCGTCACCGTGGTCGGGCATCCCGCCATCATCGCGAGCGCCACAACCAGGACCGCTGCCCCGGTAAGACGGGCACGCCGAACGGAAATTCCAATACCCTTCTGCATGTTTACCATTCTATATATCAAGAATGCTGCCATTCAATGCCCAAAGCAAGATGAAAAACATTGACATCGAGGCCGGCATTCAACAGAATTGAGGAAAGGTGACGGGATCGATGAAATCCGCCGGGGTCGTCTGTGCGCTGTTCCTCCTCTTTGTCTTCTCGGCGGGTGCCCAGAATGCGGGTCCGCCGGAAGGACAAGCGGCGCGCCGGCTCCTGCTCGTCGTCACGAAGGATGCCGGCTCCACCCTCTCCACCAACGACGTGCAGCTCCTTTCCCAGTCCATCCTCATGCAGGTGCAGAAGGCCACCGATGAAGTCATCGTCGTGGAGTCCCCCGGCCCGGGGGACCTCTCCGCCGCGGGGTTGGAGGAGGCCGCGAAGGCCGCCGGCGCTGACAGCTGGCTGACCGTTGATGCCACCGGGAGCTGGACCGCGCTGACGCTCGCCGTACGCTCCTTCGACCTCATCTCCAATGCAACGGTCATGGACGTCTCCGTGAGCAGGGCGCAATGGCAGTCGGCACTCGATCTCGCGCAGGAAGCGTGGGAGGAGATCGTGCAACCCGTCGCGGGTCACTATCACTTCGTGACTGCCGCACCCCCTCCCGCGGCCACGACGATGGCACGCCTGACCGTCAAGGCGATTCCGGGAACGACGATCGACGGCCTGGGAAAGACGGCGCTGGTTGCCGATCAAAACGGCACCGCCTCCCGTGACGTGCCGGCGCCGCACCAATACACGCTCCTCTCGAGCCTGCGCGGATACTCCTTGTCGAGCACCACGATCTTCGTCGCGGGCGACCGTGCCGTGCAGCTCGACCAGCGCCCGCTGTCGCATTGGGCCGCGGAGCTTTCCCTGCAGGACCAGGCCAACCCCGGCTTCGCACTTTCCTGGTTTCCCGTCCCGGGCATCCTGGCAATCAGACTCCAGGTCACGTCGTACCTCGTCGGCCTCTCGCTTGGCTCCGCGGATCCGTTCTCCAGCGTACCCGTGACGGACGTCCTGCTCGAGGCGGGGGTGTATGGACCTCTTGAGCCGCGCCTCATCCGCGTGTATGCGATGCTGGGCGTCTCCCTGAGGATCGACAGTCCCGCGGATTCCTCGCCCACACTCGATCCCCTGTCGCTCGTCGGGTTGAAAGACATCATGGGCGCGGAGCTCTCGCTCTCCCCGCGGACGGGCCTTTTTGCCGAGTGGGCGCCGACGCTGTACTTCACGGCCGTGCCCACGCTGATGGAGGCCGCCCTCGGACCGGGCAACACCCCGACGGGCTGGGTCTTTACGTCGGGGGCCGCCATCAACATCCTGGAATTTCGTGTCGGCTTTCGGTGGCAGCTATGAAGAAACTGATTCTCGGCCTCGCAATGGCTGCCCTTTTGATCTCCTGCTCGCCCATTCCCTATGATGCCGGGCTTGCCCGGATCCGCGCGCGCCGTGGCGAGAATGAACCAGGACAATCCCTCCCTGGTCACCGTGGATTTCAACCACAATATGAGCTCTTCCGAGCAGATTCTTGCCTTCTATCCCCGGGTCACGGCATCGGGATTCGACTACAGCACGGGATTCGTGCTGACACAGGAAGGCATCGACATCGGGGTCCACGGGGTTGCCGCCAATGCAAGCACGGGCCTGCTCAGCGGTTTCGGGGACACTTTTCCCACCATTCCCAACCAGGACCCGCTGTACCCGTCCTGGCTTGCCTGGCCGACAAAAGACGTCCCCGGTTCCAATGCTTGGCTCTCCCTGCTCACATTCGACTCCCTCGAGCCAGACTTGAACAACCAGGCGATGCAATTCATGGTCCAGCCGGGAAGTCCCCCGCTGTTCTCGACCGGGACTCAAAGCAAGTTGAGCACCGTGATCGCCCCCATTTTTCCCGGGTACGTCATCGGCGGATCGGTGGATGCAGATACCCTCCCGGGCAACGACGACACGTATTGGCTTGCCCGAGATTCCGGGGGCCAGTTCGCCGAGGTCTGGAGCCCGCTCTCGTCCACGGCGCCCGCCTTTGCGCAGCTGCGCTCCTCGGGCTCGTACACGCTGAGCTTCATTCCCTCTGGAATCGCGCACGTGCAATATTTCTACGATGAGAACCAGGCGGGCGACCCTTTGCGGCAACCCAACGCGAGCTTCGCATCGTGGAACGATGGCGCGGGCTGGGTCTGCTATCGATGGACGGAAAACCCTCCGGGCTCGTTTCCCTTCGTGAAGATCCCCATCGATCACCGCGTCGACGCCCTGTTGAGCACCGGGCAGCTCTTTTCCACGGAAGGGGGCACCGGCCGACTGTATAGCCGTGACGGCGATCTTCTTGCAAGCTTTTCGCTGGGAAATCTGCGGTTCCTCTCGGAGGAGTACGTCGGCGGGCAGCCGCGGATGTACTTCTCCCAGTTCCTGTCCTTCAATCAGCAGACGGGTTTTAACGTGTATTGGATTCCCACCGCCTCACTTGCAACGCTGGGAGACTGATCGGGGGAGCGGCGGCCCTACTTTGCCGAGATGAGCTTCTGCAGGGACTGCAGGAGACTCTTCATGCGCGCATCTTTTTCGGCTGAAATCTTCGTGCTGAGCCAGGCATTCTGCGCGTCCGCGCCCTTCTGGTTTGCAAGCCCCGTCATCAGTGTCGCAAGCTGATCCATCGCGCTGCGGCGTCCGGTGGTGATCCCGTCGGTGGAAAGCTGCGCGTCGTAGCGGTTCACGCGGCCCAGGATGCCGGAGAAGACCTTGTCCAGCGTCGAGTAGAATCCCTGGCGGCTGCCCCCCGAGGCGAAAAGCGCCTTGCCCTGGTCGTCCTTGAACTTCGCAAGGTTGTCGTCTTCCTGCTTCGCGTAGGTGATGTAGGCGGCAACAATATCGTTGAAGTCCGCAAGGTTCTTCTGGTCTTCAGCGGAGAGCCCGGTGCCGTTTGCCGCGGCCGTGGGGGTTGCCGCGCCAGTCGATGCCACCGACGCTTGCGCCGTTTTCAGCGCCTCGGCGGCGCGATCGGCGAGCTGCCTCTGCCGGTCGGCCTCCTGCCGGGCAGCGGCCAGGTCCGTCGTGAGCCGGGCATTGTCGGCGCCCAGCTTCGTGACCTGTGCCGTGAGGTCGGCGGCCTTCCTGGTGGCCGCATCGAGGTTCTTCTGCAGATCGGAGGAAGCAGCCGAGGAGGCGCTGGAGGCATTCGCAATGTCCCCGAACCTCTGGTTGAGCGCGCGCAGGAGCGTCGCGCTGTCGGCCTTTGCCCGGGTCCTGCGTGCTGCCCAGGAGCGCGATGATGCTCTTCTTGACGGCAAGGATCTCCGCGAGCCCCGCGTCGAGCTGCTTCTGCACACCCGCGAGCTGCGCCGTGAGAGCGCTCACCTGGTCGGTCTCCGCCTTGAGCGCGGCGGCCGCCCCGTCGTTCATCGCGGCCACGCTGTCGGTGATCCCCTTGACGGCGGCGAGGTTCTGCTGGCTCTGGGGATAGCCCTGGAGGATGCCGAGATACTGCTGGAGCGCGTCGGGATACTGCCCCTGCTTCTGGAGGGCCGCCGCCTGTGTGAGGAGCGGAGCCGCCGCCTGGGTCTGATCGTTCTGGCTCTTCTGCGCCGTCAGGGACGCGGTTGCGTTGCCGATGTTGGCAAGCGTCGTGGCAAGCCGCGCGGAGGTCTCGGGGAGGTAGGTGAAGGCATCCCGGTAGGCCTGGAGCGCATCGGGGAGGCGGCCGGCCGCGAATGCCGCCTCGGCGCGCGCGAGGCCGGCATGGAGGGCGTCCTGCCGCGCGGCCTCCGCGTCGCGCGCCTTGTTCGTGAAATAGGCGTAGCTCTTTGCGACCTCGGGGATTACCGCCAGCGACTGGCCGTACAACGTCTCCGCGTCGGCCACCTTGCCGGCGCGCAGCAGGGTGTCGGCATTGGCCACCCGGCTGCGGATGTCGGCAAGCTTTCCCGCGGCATCCACGAGCGAGGCGGTGTCCACCTTGCCCTTGTCGATCTCGTTCTGCACGAGCGTCGTGAGGGAATCCACAATGAAAAGGTCCACGGTGCGCCGCTTGGCGATGCCGGGAAGCGTTGCAACGTCACTGGAGTTGACATAGGTGGATATCGCCTGGAGGCTCACAAGAGCCTTGGGGTAATTCTTCGCCGCGATGTCCGCCTGCGCGACGCCGTACAGACCGGTGATCTGCTGCGTGACGAGGTCTTCCTGCTGCTTCTGGGAAGTGAGCGCCGTGAGCTGCGCCTGCGTCTGCGCCTCTGAGCTTTGCAGCTCTTTCGTCTTCTGTGCGAGCTGGGTCTGGAGGTCCGCCTCGCGCTGCCGTGAATCCGCGAGCACCTGCTGACGGTCCGCATTCGCCTTGGCGAGGTCTGAGTTGAATTGGGCCTGCAGATTCTGCAGCGTCGCTTCCGACTTCTTTCGGTCCTCGTCGGCCTGCGCCTTGAAGGCATCGAGCTGCGTGTTGAACGCGGCGTTCTGCTGCGCCGACAAGTCGTTGAGCTTCTTCTGGATGTCCGCGTCGGAGAGGCCCTGCTTCTGGAGGCGCGCCTTCTCCGCGTCCAGCTCCGCCTGCAGGGAGGCCTTCAACTGGCTCTCCTTCTCCTGGACCTTGGCGTCCATGTTCGCCTGAAGGTCCTGTCTCTGCTTGTCGATCTGGGAGAGCTGGGTCTGGATCTGGCTGATCTGGTTGTTCTTCTCCTGGAGCTTCGCGTCGGATTCCTTCTTCACTTCCTCGATCAGCTTGCCTTCCGCGGTGATGGTGCCGGTGTCCTCGCGTGAGGCCTGGGTCTCACCCCGCTGGAAAAGGAAATAGAAGAGCGCGAGACCTGCGGCAAGGACCACGACCGCGCCGACGATGACCATGACGGGGAAGAGGACGCCGCGCTTGGCAGCCTTGACGGCGAACATCTCGGGGCTCACCGCGATGCGGCTGCCGGTTGCCACCTTCTCGATTTCCGCCCGGATCTCCTTCTGCTCCTCCCGGGTGATGCCCGAGTCGGGATCGAAGGCGAACTCCTCCCGGTCGTCGGGGGCGAAGCCGAGGGCTTTCCTGAGCGTCAGAGCCTTTTCGAGGAGTCCCAGCATGCGCGCTTACCCCGATCCGATTCTCGACAGCGGTGCCGCCAATCTTGAATGATGGCCCCGTTCCGTCATTTGTGCGTCATCACTTCCACCCCGTCCCAGGCCTCCGGCGGGGGCGTCTTCGCGTAACCCCTGCTCCTCTCCAGGAGCATCGCGGCGATCGGGTCGCGCGGCATGAGCTTCAGCGCGTCCTTGAAATACCCCGCGGCCCGGGAGAAGCTCCTGTCATAGTACTCCGCCATGCCAAGATTGTGCAGACCCCACGCCTCCTTCTCCGCGGCGGAGAGGTCTCTCCGGGCGGTGTAGATCTTCACCCCCTGCTTCTTGCCCTTCACCGCGACGGTGTCGAGCAACCGGCAGGGGACGGACTCCTTGATGGAGCGGTGGAGGCTTTCCGCGAAAAGCAGGTCCTGGTAATAGGTCTTCGTGAGCCCGGCAAGCCGGGAAGCGAGGTTCACCGGGTCGCCAATGACGGTGTAGCTCATCTTCGTTTCGGTGCCGATGGTCCCGAACGTGACGAGGCCCCGATTGATGCCGACGCTCACGGAAAAGGGACGGTGGCCCGCCGCGGTGCGGCGTCGGTTGAAATCGCGCAGCGCCTCGGTCATCTCGATGCCGGCAAGCACCGAGCGCAGCGCGTCGTCCTCCCGCTTGACCGGGGCGCCGAAGAACGCCATGACCGCATCCGTGATGTACTTGTCCACCATGCCGCCGCGCGCCTGAATGGTGTCCACCATGGCACGGAAGTACGGCTCCAGGGACTGGACGAGCTCGTCGGGCCGCAGCGCGGTGGAGATCTCCGCGTAGTTGGTGATGTGGGAGAACATGACGGAGAGAATGCCTTCGTCGCCGCTTACCTTGCTCTCGTTCGCCTGCACCTGCTTGATGACGTCTTCGGGCACGTACTGGCGGAAGACCTCCTTTATTTTTCGTTCGCGCATGCGCGACACGGCCGCCTTCAGCGCGTACGCCTTGATCTGCCGGTAGGCCGCGTCGAGGCCGTCCACCATGATGTTGAATGTCTGCGCGAGCTGACCGATCTCGTCGTGGTATTCCACCACCACCCGCTTCGACAGGTCGTTGGTGGAGATGATGTCCTGCATGGTCGATGCGACGCGGCGCAGCGGCCGGGTGAGGTAACCGGAAAAAAGCAGCACGAGGATCACCCCGCCCAGGATGGCCGCCGCGAGGATGATGCCCGTGCGGATGGCGATCTGGTTCACCTGGTCGTAGAACGCGGCCCGCTCCTCGCTCACCACCATGTACCAGCCAAAGGGATCGAACCAGAAGCCCTGGGCCACGCGGGCCTTTCCCCCGATGGAGACCGTGACCAGGTCGGCGCTCTTCTTCGCGGCAAGCGCGGAAAGCCGCTGCTGCTCGCCGGGCTGGAGCGTCACGTCGCTCGTGCTCATCAGCACGGCGCCATCCGGTCCCGTGGCAAGGATGAGCTCCGTGGCGCTCCGCACGATGCTGCGCGCGTAGCCTTCCACGGCCTGCTGGGTGGCGGAGACCATCTCGGGTTTACCCGTGAGGTTGTTGTCCACCAGGAGCCGCCACTGGCTCTGTGCCTGGGTCTGCAACTCCTCCGACTTGAAGCCGAGGAAGTCTTTGGCGATGCGCGTGATCCCGTTGGATGCGGAGAAATAACTGCTCACGCCGGTGAGGGCGAGGGTTGCCACGACCAGGGGCACGACGATCAGCACGATTTTCAGCCGTATGCTCACGAGGCCCTCGGAAGGTCCATGCCGTTCCAGCTCTCCGGGGGAGGCGATTTTTCGAACCGCGCGCAGCGCTCCAGGAACATCGCGGCAAGCTCATCCCCCGGCAGGGCCTTCACCACGTCGCGGAAGTACCCCGCGGCGCGGGAGAAGTTCCTGTCGTGGTATTCGGCCATGCCGAGATTGTGCTGGCCCCAGGCGTCGATCTGCCGCGCGTCGAGCGTCCGGCGCGCCGTGTAGATCTTGATCACCCCCGCGGAGGAGACCGGCACCCAGTCGAGGAGACGGCAGGGGATCTGGTCATGGACGGAGCGATGGAGGCTCTCCGAGAAGATGAGCGGCTGGTGGTAGATCTTCGTGAGCCCCTCGAAATGCTCGGCGAGCTCCGCCATGTCGCCGATGACCGTATATTCCTTCTTCTTCTCCGTCCCGATGTTGCCGATGGTCACCATGCCGTAGTTGACCCCGACGCCGATGCGAAACTCCGGCATGCCCGCCGCCTTCTGCCCGACGTTGAAGCCGTCCAACGCCTCGATCATCTCCACGCCCGCACGCACCGATTCCAGCGCGAAGCTCGATTTCGCGGCCGGATCCGCCTGCGCGCCGAAGAATGCCTTGATGGCATCGCCGATGTATTTGTCCACGATGCCGTCGCGCTTCATGATGATCGCCACCATGGTGTCGAAGTAGCGGTTGAGGGAATGCACGAGCTCGTCGGGCTTCATGCTCTCGGAGATCGTCGTGAAGCTGCGGATATCGGAGAAAAGCACGGAAAGCACGCGGTTGTCGCCGACCAGGGTGTCCTCGGGGTTGGCGAAGTACTGGTGGATGACATGCTCGGGCACGAACTTGCCGAACAGGGTCTGCGTGCGCTTCTCCTGCCTCTGTGCCACGACTGCCTTGAACGCGAATCCCTTGATCTGCCGATAGGCCTCGTTCAGGCGCTCGATCATGAGGTTGAAGGTCTGGGCGAGCTGTCCGATCTCGTCGTCGTATTCGACGACCACCCGCGCGGAGAGATCGTTCGTGGAGATGATGTCCCGCATCGTCTTCATCACCCGCCGCAGCGGCCGCGTGAGGTAGCCGGCAAAGACGAGCACCAGGAGCACGCCGATGAGGATGGAACCGGCCAGGATGATGCCCGTGCGCACGGCGATCTGGTTCACCTGGTCGTAGAACGCGGCGCGCTCCTCGCTCACGACCACGTACCAACCGAAGGGATCGAACCAGAACGGCTTCGCCACGCGCGAGGCTCCGCCGATGGAGATATTCACGAGGTCCGTGCTTTTTGCCGCCGCCAGGGCGGCGAGTGACTGCTGCTCACCGGCCTGGTAGGAGACCGGCGAGCTGCTCATCGCGAGCGTGCCATCCGCGGTGACCGCGACGATGAGCTCCGTGCGGCTGCGCACGATGCTGCGGGCATAACCTTCCACGGCGGCCTTTGTCGCCGCCACCATCTCCGGCTTGCCGGTGAGATTGTTGTCCACGAGCAGGCGCCACTGGCTTTCGGCCTGGTTCTGCAGCTCGAGCGCCTTGAAACCGAGGAACTCTTTTGCGATGCGGGTGATGCCGTTGGATGCGGAGAAATAGCTGCTCACCCCCGTGAGGGCGAGGGTGGCGACGATCAGGGGCACGACGATGAGGATGATCTTGAGACGGATGCTCATAGACGATACTCACAATTTCGGCACATCGAAGGCAAAGGTGGAGGCGCGCCCATCCCGGATAAAAATACCCGCGCTGTCGCGGGCGCGCAAGGGCTGGCGCGGGCGCCGGCGGACCTTGCGCGATTCCCCTTCCCGGGCCATCATGGCTCGCCCGGAAAGGATGGTGCCATGCGTGCGCGCCCGATCGTCCTGACACTCGCAATGCTGGTCGTCTTCGACCTGACGGCACGCGTGAACGCCGCCGACCGTATTGCCTTCACGCCGCCCGTGGTCTCATCCGAACCGACGGGTCTCGCCGCAACCGTGGGTGACATCATCGATCGCGCAACGGAGCTGATGGCCAGGGTCTATGCGCCGAGCTTCACGGTGCAGGCGGACGCGCGTCAGGCCGACTATGCCGCGGCCACCATCGCCACGCAGGACAAGGAAACACTCACGATCGTCGTCTCCCTGAAGCGCGCGTCGGACGCCTCGACGACCCCCACGCTGGTCTGGAACGGACCCGAGACGCCGGATACGCCGCTCTGGCTCGCCCGCGCGGTCTTCCTGCTGTGGAGCTCCTTCCATGGTTTCCTCGCCGACCAGAAGGGCGCGCCCCCGGTCTTCGTCGACGAGCTGCCCGTGACGGCGGTGAATCCGCTCGCCACGCCGCTGGGCATCGCCGTCACTCCGTCCGGCACCATCGGCGCCGCGCTCGCGCTGACCTGTGTGGAGCTCGACAGCACCTTCCGCCTGATGAGCGAGCCGGGCAGGTCGCTCGCGGAGCGCGCGACACCGATCTATATCGGCAGCGTGGCGACCACGCCCGGGGGTTCGTTCCTCATGAAGCCGAGCACCGGTCGCGACCTCTACCGGCTGCAGCCCGGCGCCGCCGCTCCCCAGCGCATGCCGACCGGCATGGAGCTTTCCACCACGTTTTACTGGGCGGCGTACCCCGACGGCAGCGCCCTCCTCATCGACGCCATGAATCACAAGGCCTGGCGCGTGGCCCCGGGCAACAAGCGCCAGGAGGTTCCGCTCTTCAGCTCGCCCAACTCGTACCCGACCGCTTATGCAATCGGTCCCGAGGGATCTATCTGGGTCTACGACCCGCTCCTTCGCGGCGTGCACGTCTACACGGGCGAAGGCAAGCCGCTGGACATCGTGCTTCCCCTGGCCGATCCGTCGACTGCCGTTGCCGCCACCTCCATGGACGTGGGCCCGGACGGCAGCTTCATCCTGTTCGCGAACAAGACCCTCACGAAGTACCGGCGCGACGGCCGTCTGGTCTGGTCGCTCACGACGCTCGAAGGCTCCGAAGAGCCCGACATGCCGGCCACGGCAAGCATCGCGGTGGACTGGTCGCGCGGGCTGATCTACCTCTGCGACGTGCTCGGGAGGCGCATCGTGAAGCTGCTCGACCGCGACGAGGCTGCCGCGCGCGGCGCGCACGACGATTTCGAGGAAAGGCTGATCGCGCTGCGCGCGGCCGGGCCGGGCGAGGAAGCGCAGGAGGCGGCGGTGGCGAGGCTCTATGCCGCCGCGGACTCGCCGATCATGGCAAAGACGTGGTGGCAGAAGGTGGCCGACGCGGACCCCGACGACGCCGAGGCCGCGGCGCAGCTTCAGGCCATCGAGGTGGCGGATCTGCGGACCGCCGCGCAGGCGCTGGACGCCAGCGCGCGCGCCACCCTCGCCACAATCGGCATTGAAACCGCGCGCCTGAGCTACATGCAGGCGATACAGAAGTACGAGCTTCTGCTGAGCAAGGCGCCGGCGGACGAGCAGGCGCGGACGGCGATGAACGCCCTGAAAGACCTGTTCAGCGAAAACGGTCAGGGCGCCGTCCCGCAGAAGCCCCTCACCGTGGGCGACATGAAAATTGCCAATCTTTTTCCTTCGCTCATGCAGTGGTACGGGTCGCATCCGCCCGGCACCGTGACGGTGTCCAACCCGCTTGCCGACCCGGTGGAGAAGGTGCAGGTGAGCTTCTTCATCCCTCAATTCATGGACCTGCCGGTGGAGTCACGGACGGTCCCGCGGCTCGGCCCGGGGGAGAGTGCGTCATTCAACCTGGCGCCGGCCTTCAACCAGAAGGTCCTCGAGCTGCAGGAGGACATGACGACGCAGGTGCAGGTGACGGTGAGCTGGACGGCAGCAGGCGCCGCGCAGTCCACGACCCGCACCGGCAGCGCCACGATCTACCGCAATACCGCCCTCACCTGGACCGACACGCGCAAGATCGCCTCCTTCATCACGCCCAACGAATCCACCGTGAGCGGTTTTGCCGCGCGTGTCTTGGCGTCCAGCGACACCGCTCCCCCCGCATTCCTTTCCAAGACGATATTCCAGGCCATGCGCATCTGCGATGCGGTTGGCGCCTACGGCATCGCCTATGTCCCGGATCCCGATTCCCCCTTCTCCAAGGCCCTCGGCAAGGCGGAGATCGTGGACACGGTGCGTTTCCCCCGTGTCACGCTCTACAACAGGACGGGCGACTGCGACGATACCACCGCGCTGCTCTGCTCGCTCTTGGAATCCGCCGGCGTGCGCACGGCGATCCTCACCACGCCGGGCCACATCTTTCTTGCATTCGACACCGGCGAGCCGGGGAGAATGCCCCCTACCTCACGGGCGGCGCCTACGAAGCCATGACGCGGGCCGGGGAGGCGTGGATCCCCGTCGAAACGACCATCCTGTCGCAGGGCTTCATGGCGGCGTGGGCATCGGCATCGGACCTCGTGCGGAAATACGGCCAGACGGACGGCTTCGAGTTCATCCCCGTGGCAGGCATGCGCGACGCGTATCCCGCGCTGCCGCTTCCGCCCAGCGCCCTCACCGTCGCGGAGCCGGGACGCTCGAGCGTGGACCATGCCTACGCCGCGTCGCTTGCCGGCTTCACCGATACCCTGTACACCGGCAGGCTTGGCAGCTTGAATACATCGCTTGCATCCCTCTCCGGCAGCGCGGCGGTCAAGGCGAGGGTGCAGATCGGAATCCTCGACGCTCTTTTCGGGAAGCTGCCGGAAGCGGAAGTCTCTTTCCGTAAGGCCATTGCCGATGAACCGGCCATGGTGTCGCCATACGTGAACCTGGCGAACGTCCGGATCCTGTCGCACGATCAGGCCGGAGCACTCCAGGCGGTGCAACAGGGCCTTTCGAAAAACGCCGGTTCGGCGCTCCTCAATCTGCTCGCGGCGCGCATCTACTCCGACAAGGGGGACACGGCGAGCACGAGCACCTTTTTCGCAAAGGCAGTGAAGGCAGCTCCCGACCTTGCCGCGCGCTACGCCGCCATGGTGCCGGGCCTTGCGGCAGCCGCCCGGGGTGGAGATTCCGGCATTCAGCGCGCCGCGCAGGCGGATGCATCGCCTGCGGTCCTGTGGGGAACCGATCAATAGTTGACAGATTGATTTTTCAGAGCTACTATTGGATTAGTCCAATATCAATTGGATCAATCCAATTATGGTCAAGCTTGTCAGTATCAACAGGAAATCGAAAACACCCGCTTACCGACAGATCGTCCAGCAGATAGAGCTCGCCATCAAGCAGGGAAGGCTGAAACCAGGCGAAAGGCTGCCGCCGGAACGGGAGCTTGCAACAGGACTTGAGGTTGCGCGCGGCACGGTGACACGGGCATATGCCGAGCTTGTCCGCCTGTCGCTCATCGACGTCGCGCAGGGCCGGGGCAGCATCGTCATTGCCGGCGACACCAAGGATGCCGTGGGGAGAAAGGAGCAGGCAGAGGGCCTGATCCGCCGGCTGATCGACTCGCTTGCACGTCTGAAATTCGGCTACCCCGAGATGCGCGCCATGGTGGACCTTGCAATCGCCGGACAGGAGGAGGCGCTTACCGGCCTGAATGTCGCCGCGGTGGACTGCAACCCCGAAACACTCGGTATCTTCCAGCGGCAGATCGGGCTCCTCTCCCGCGTCAGCATCCGCGCGTACCTTCTTTCGGACATTGCAGGCGATCCCGCTCCCGCGGAGCGTCTCCGCGATTTCGACCTCCTCCTCACCACGTCCACCCACTACGGCGATCTTTGCGCGCTCGCCCCGGGCCTCGTGCGGCGCATCCTCCAGGTCACGGTTGCACCGAGCCAGGAGACGGTGATGCGTCTGGCGTCGGTGCAGCAGGGCGCCCGGATCGGCGTGCTCTGCGAGAGCGCGAAATTCCTCGCCATCGTCCAGCAGCGCCTGGCAGGGATGCACGTGAGCGGTTCGGTGGACGCGCTTTTCTGGCCGCGCGCGCCCGGGGCGCTTTCGGATTTTGCCTCGAACAGGCAGGTCCTCATCCTTCCGCCCGGCGGCCACGGCTCGCCGTCGCGCGAAGAGGCGCGCGCCCTGCTTTCCTTCTCCGAGCAGGGGGGAACGGTCATCGTCTTCGACTACCAGATCGAGAAAGGATCGCTCGTGTACGTTGAAGAGCGCGTGCGCGATCTGCTGGAGAGCCGGGCCGGCGCCGGAAGGGATGCCCGATGAACGCCCCCACCATCGTACTGGGCGTCATTGGCGCCGACTGCCACTCCGTCGGCAACAAGATCCTCGATGCGTTCTTCACGGACAAAGGCTTCCGGGTGGTGAATCTCGGGGTCATGGTGTCGCAGGACGAGTTCATCGACGCCGCCATTGAAACAGGGGCTGCCGCGATACTCGTCTCGTCGCTGTACGGGCATGGCGAGATCGACTGCGAAGGATTCCGCGGCCGGTGCGTGGAGCGCGGGCTGGAGGAGATCGTCCTCTACGTCGGGGGCAATCTGGTCGTGGGCAAGACGCCGCGCGCGGCGGTCGCGGAAAAGTTCTCCGCCATGGGTTTCGACCGCGTTTTTTTCCCCCGCGACGACCTGGAGGAAGCTGCCCGGCTTCTTGGCGAAGACATCCGTGCCCGACGTCAGGCAGTGGCGGGCCCTGCGTGAAACGCGTCCTCAGCGTCGACATCGGCTCCACGTGGACAAAGGCCGCGCTTTTCGGGCTTGACGGGGCTGCCCCGGTGCTGGGCACGACCCAGGTGCCGACCACGCAGGACGACCTTTCCCGGGGGTTCACGGCCGCCGCCTGCGCGCTGTTGGGGCTCGCTCCCGACACCCCTGCATCGCGCATCGGCGCGGAGCTTCCCGTCCACGTCTGCTCGTCGGCAAAGGGAGGGCTTGCAATCGCGGCCGTGGGCATCGTGCCCGACCTCACGGTGAGCGTTGCGCGACTCGCCGCGGCCTCGGCAGGCGCGCGGATCGCCGCCACGACCGCGTACAAGATCGGCGCGGCCCAGCTCGCGGAGATCGAGGCCGTGAAGCCCGACATCGTGCTTCTTTGCGGCGGTACCGACGGAGGCAACGAGAGCTGCGTCCTGCACAACGCGCGCGCCCTTGCCGCAATGACGGGAAACGCGGCCATCGTCTACGCCGGCAACGCGGCACTGGGAGCGGAAGTACGCGGCATCCTTGCGGGCAGGTCGCTCCAGGTCGTGCGGAACGTGATGCCCAATGTCGGGGTGCTCGACATCGAGCCGGCGCGCGCCGCGATACAGTCCATTTTTCTGGAGCGCATCGTGGAGGGGAAGGGGTTGGAGGAAGTGCGCGCCACGAGCGCGGGGGATCTCCGGCCCACGCCCCTTGCCGTCTACGAGCTTCTGGAAGCAGTTGCGGCATCCGGCGCGGCGCCCCCCCTGCTCCTCATTGACATGGGGGGAGCCACCACTGACATCTACTCGCTCTGCCCTTCCTTCTCCCCGGAGGAAGGCACCGTGCTGCGCGGCATCGAGCCCCCCGGCTCATGCGGACCGTGGAGGGAGACCTTGGTCTGCGCGTGGGCGCCGCAGCGGCCGCGGAGACCGGGAGCGCCTATATTGAAACGCGCCTCAAGGAAACAGGGACACCGCCAGAGGCATTCGCAGCGTGGGTGCAGCGCGCCACCGGAAGCCCCGAGGTCCTCCCGGGGAACGAGACCGAACAGATGTTCGACGACATACTCGCGGAGGCATGCCTCTTCCATGCCCTCTGCCGGCACGCCGGCACCATGGAGGAAGTCTGGACGCCGGGAGGCAAGGTGCGCGTCCAGCGGGGCAAGGACCTGCGCGGCGTCGCCCTTATCGCGACAAGCGGCGGCTGGCTTTCCCGCCGGGGATCCAACGCGCCGCTCCTGCGCGCCCTTGCCGCGGCGCGGGGCGACACGCGCGCCGTGCGGCTTCTTCCCGCCGCGCCCCGGGTCGCGGCCGATGCGCGCTATCTCCTGCCCCTGCTGGGCAACGTCGTTTCCGCGTACCCGACGGAGGCAACCCGACTCGCCGCGGAGTGCATGGGAGCGCTCATTCCCGAGGAAACGCATGCGCGATAGGAAGATGCCCCTTGCAGACCTTCTTGCCGCGCGCCCGGCCGTTCTTTCATCCTGGCCCACGGGCGCCGGGGTGGACCTCGACGAAGCCTGCGCGTGGCAGGCGAAAATCCCCGCGGAAAAGCGCTTCTCCACGGCGATGCGCGCGGCGCGCGACGCCCGGCGCGTGCTCATCCAGCCGCGCGCAGGTGTGGCCCTCATCGACGAGCATATCAGGCTCCTGAAGTACCTCGAAACAGAAGGGGAAGCGGATCTCCTGCCGACAACGATCGACGCCTATACCCGGCAGAATCGCTACGAGGAGGCCGCGCGGGGCATCGAGAAGTCGATCAACGCCGGCACCTCGCTTCTGAACGGCTTCCCCGCGGTCAATCACGGGGTTGCCGGCTGCCGGCGGGTCACGGAGAGCGTCAATCGACCGGTGCAGGTCCGCCATGGCACCCCCGATGCGCGCCTGCTCGCGGAGATCACCCTGGCAGGCGGATTCACGAGCTTCGAGGGCGGCGGCATCTCCTACAACATCCCCTACACCAAGAACGTGCCGCTCCCGAAGTCGCTGCAGGACTGGAAGTATGTCGACAGGCTCTGCGGGCTGTACGAGGAGAGGGGCTCGCCGATCAACCGCGAGCCCTTCGGTCCGCTCACGGGCACGCTCGTGCCGCCGTGCATCGGGCACGCCGTGGCGATCATAGAAGGCCTCCTGGCGCTGGAGCAGGGCGTGCGCTCGATCACGCTCGGCTACGGCCAGGGCGGCAACATGGCGCAGGACGTGGCGGCGATCGCGACCCTCCGCGAGCTTGCGGAGGAGTACTTCCAGGACGCCGGCTTTTCCGACTATGAGCTCAGCATCGTGTTCCATCAATGGATGGGGGGGTTCCCGGAGGATGAGTCGCGCGCATTCTCCATCATCTGCTGGGGCGCCGCGGTGGCGGCCTTCGGCGGGGCCGACAAGGTGATCGTGAAGACCCCGCACGAGGCGATGGGCATCCCCACCCGGGAGGCGAATGCACAGGGTCTGCGGGCCACGCGGCAGACAATCGCCATGCTCGCCGACCAGCCGCGCATCGAGACGCCGGAGGTGCTTCGCGAGAAGGAGATCATCCGCCGCGAGGTGGACTGCCTGCTGCCGCGCGTGCTCGCGCTCGGCTCGGGCGACACCGCCGCGGGCGCCGCGGCCGCATTCGAGGCCGGCATCCTCGACGTCCCCTTCGCCCCGTCGGTGCATACGCGCGGCAAGATACTTCCCATGCGCGACAACGAAGGGTGCATCCGCATCTTCAACCCCGGCGCCGTGCCGCTCGATGACGACATCGCGGCGCTGCACCGGGAAAAGCTGGCAGAGCGCGCCCGGGCGGAAGGCCGGATCGTTTCCTTCCAGATGGTGACGGACGATATCTACGCCGTCAGCAAGGGCAGGCTCGTCGGGAGGCCCCGATGAAAATCAGACGCGCGCTCTTTTCTCCCGGTCGCTCGGCTTTCTTCTTCGACGATCAGCGCGCCATCAAGGCCGGCGCACCTCACGACGGCTTCGACTACGAGGGAGCGGCTGTCACGCCCGGCTTCCGCCGGGTCCGGGTTGGCGGGGAATGCATCTCCGTGATGTTGATGCTGGATGATGGAAGCGTCGCGCTGGGAGACTGCGCGGCCGTGCAGTATTCGGGCGCCGGGGGCAGGGACCAGCTCTTCCTCGCCGCGGATTTCATCCCGGTCCTGGAAAAGCACGTGCGGCCGCTGCTGGAAGGCGCGAGGGTGGACGGGTTTCGCGCCATGGCGGCCCGCATCGAGGCGGTGCGCGTGAACGGGCAGCCCCTGCACACGGCCATCCGTTACGGAGTGAGCCAGGCTCTCCTGGATGCGCGCGCGCACGCGGAGCGCTGCACGGCCTGTGAAGTGATCTGCCGGGAGTGGGGACTGCCCGTGGATGCCTCACCCGTGCCGATATTCGGGCAGTCGGGCGACAATCGCTATGAGAACGTGGACAAGATGATTCTCAAGGCAGTCGACGCCCTGCCGCACGGCCTCATCAATTCCGTGGATGAGAAGCTGGGCCGTGATGGGGAAAAGCTGCGCGAGTACATTCGGTGGCTCGCGGCAAGGATCGGGAAGCTTGCGCCGCATCCCGGATACCTGCCGGACCTCCACATCGACGTGTACGGGACAATCGGCCTCATCTTCGACGACGATCCCGTGCGCGTCGCCGCGTATCTCGCCTCTCTGCAGCGGGAGGCAGGTCCGCATCGGCTGTACATCGAGGGGCCGGTGGACGTCGGGGAAAAGGCGCATCAGATGGAAGCGCTGCGCGCCATCAAGGCGGAGCTTGAGCGCCGGGAGTCCCCCGTGCGCATCGTGGCCGACGAGTGGTGCAACACCCTGGAGGACGTGCGCGACTTCACGGATGCCGCTGCCTGCCACATGGTGCAGATCAAGACCCCGGACCTCGGCGGCATCCAGAACATCGTGGAGAGCGTCCTGTACTGCCGGGCGCACGGCATGGAGGCCTACCAGGGCGGCACGTGCAATGAGACGGATGTCTCGGCGCGCTGCTGCGTGCAGCTTGCCCTTGCGACCCGCCCGATGCGCATTCTGGCGAAGCCCGGCATGGGTTTCGACGAGGGATACATGATCGTGAAGAACGAGATGGAGCGCACGCGCGCGATCATCTCCGCCCGGGAGGTGAAAAAGTGAGCGTGCACGAGTTCCGGGTCCTTTCCCCCACGGCCATACTCGGGTACGGCTTTCCCGAGGAGTCCTTCCGAAACGGTATCGCGAAAGAGGCCCGACCTGATCGCCTGCGACGCCGGCTCCACCGATCCCGGGCCCTACTACTTGGGAAGCGGCAAGTCCTTCACCGACCGCGCATTCGTGAAGCGGGACCTCACCTTCATGCTCGTGGAGGGCGTACGGCGTGGCGTTCCCGTCGTGGTGGGCACGGCAGGAGGGTCGGGGGCCGCGCCGCACCTGGCGTGGTGCCGCTCCATCATTGAAGAGATCGCAGCGGAGCACCGCTTGAGCTTCACGATGGGTGTCATTTCCTCTGACGTCAGCAAGCAGACCGTGAAGCAGGCACTCGCGGCCGGACGTATCCAGGCCCTGCCCTTTGTTCCGCCGCTGGATGAAAAGGCCATCGACGAATCCCCGCACATCGTGGCGCAGATCGGGTGCGAGCCGCTGCAGAAGGCGCTGGCCGCGGGATGCAATGTCGTCCTGGCAGGTCGCTGCTACGACCCGGCCAACTTTGCGGCCCTTCCCATCATGAAGGGCTTTCCCGAGGGCCTCTGCCTGCACATGGGAAAGATCCTCGAGTGCGGCGCCATCGCCGCAACGCCGGGAAGCGGAGCCGACTGCGCATTCGCCACGATATACGATGACCATTTCGTGCTGGAGGCGCTTTCGCCGAAGCGGCGCTTCACGCGCGAATCCGCGGCCGCGCATACCCTCTACGAAAAGTCCGACCCCTACAGGCTGCCGGGCCCCGGCGGCCTGATCGACCTCACGGGCTGCTCCTTCACCGACCTGGGTGAGGGGCGCGTGGAGGTGCGGGGCAGCCGGCACGAGAAGACGCCCGCCTACTGGGTGAAGCTGGAAGGGGCGCGGCGGATCGGCTCGCGATCCATCAGCATCGCGGGGGTGCGCGACCCGATCATGGTGCGCGACATCGAGCCCATCCTGGAGTCGGTGCGCCAGCAGGTGCGCGCCATGGCAGGGAACACGATTGCCGGCGAGCTTTTCTTTCACGTCTACGGCAAAAACGGCGTCATGGGGCCGGGCGAGCCGGTGCGCGCATCGACCTCCCACGAGCTGGGAATCGTGATGGAGGCAATCTCGCCCACGCAGGAGCAGGCCGATACGCTCGTGAGCGTCACCCGGTCCACGCTCCTGCATTACGGCTATCCCGGACGCATCTCCACGGCTGGCAACCTCGCCTTCCCCTTCTCCCCTTCCGACATTCGGGCAGGCGACGTCTACGGCTTCTCGATCTACCATCTCATGCAGGTGGACGACCCGGCCGGCTTCCCGCTCGAAATGGTGCGCATCAGGAATGGAGCGGCATCATGAAAAAAAGCATCATGGAGGTGGCGCGCGTCATCAGGTCCAAGAACTCGGGTCCCTACGAGCTCACGCTGGACGTCATGTTCAGCGACAGGAAACACTACGAGCTCTTCCGCGACCGCGGAATAATTTCCAAGGACCTCATCGGCAGGCTCTACGGCGTGGCGCCGTCCGAGATACTCGGCATCGTCTGGTTCGAGCCCTGCAATGCCGTGAAGGCGACCATCCGCAGGCGCATTGCGTCCGGCGCACCCGGTGACACCGACATCTACGGCGCGCAGCAGCATGCGCCGCTTCTTTCCATCGAGTTCGAGGAAGGATGACGATGGCAGACAAGCCCGATATCAGCCAGCTCCAGCAGCAGTTCTCCCACCCGACCTCATCCTCCGAGACGCTGATCTATGCCACGTATTACGCGCCGCGCGGCAGGCAGCGCCTCTACATGCTGGGCGCAGAGCTCTCCCATCGCTACCTCTACCCCAGCGATCTGCTTGTCGGCATCATAGGAGCGGAAGGCTCGGGAAAGTCCACGCTCATCAAAGGTCTTTTCCCCGGTCTGGAGCTCACGAACGACGACGACGGCGTGAACATCCGGCCTGCCCAGCTCTACGCCTTCACGCCGGACGACTACTTCGCCCCGCACACCTTCCACATCGACGTGCGCTACGAGCGCGCCTTCCATCAGCCCTGGCAGATCGCGGAAGCGGTCACCACGGCGGTGTCCCACGGCCGCCGGGTCATCGTGGAGCATTTCGACCTGCTCTACGAAACTCTCGGCTACAACGCGCAGATCATCTTCGGCATCGGCGAGGAGGTGATCGTGGCGCGGCCCGGCGTGTTCGGCCCCTTCCCCGCGTCGATCAAGGCCGTGGCGGACAAGACGATACGCTACCGTCTCATGGCGCACTCGGCGGAGGACATCACCAGCTACGTGCTGGAGCGCGACTACAACTACAGGATCCCCGTGCATCACTCCGACGTGAAGCACGGCTTCGTCATCAGCTTCCAGCAGGAACCGCGCATCGACCTCGTGCAGCTGGAGCTGCGCGTGAAGGAGATCATCGCGGCCGACGTGCCCATCGCGCCGGCAGGCGAGGACCGCATCAGCATCGGCGAGCATCAGATACCCTGCACGGGCACGCGCACGCACGTGCAGCACTCCGGCCAGATCGAGAACTTCCGCCTGCTGAAGGAGTTCCGCTACCACCCGTTCCAGCGCGAGTACATGCTGGTGGGAATCGTCGGCAGCCACGAGCCCGCCGGTTACGAAGAAATCACGCGCGTGCCCGAGCTGTAGAGCGGCGGCAGCGCGCAGTTTGCCGGGAGGACGACATGAAACTTGCAGAGCGATTCTCCAAGCTGGGCACGGAAACAGCCTTTGCCGTCGCGGATGAAAGCAGGAAGCTCGCCCAGACGGGTCTCCGCATCTTCCCCTTCCACATCGGCGACTTGGACCTGAAGACCCCGGCGAATATCATGGACGCGGCCACCCGCGCGATGCGGGAAGGAAAGACCGGCTACTGCTCCAACTGGGGCATCCCCGAGCTTCGCGAGGCCGTTGCCGCGGACATCAACCGCAGCCATGGGACGGGCTACACGGCGGCGAATGTCGCCATCCAGCCCGGCGGCAAGCCGGTCATCCACAAGTTCATTCTTTCCTTCATGAATCCCGGTGACGAAGTCCTGTACCCCAGCCCCGGCTACCCGATCTATGAGTCTGCCATTGGCTTTCACGGTGGAAGGCCCTTGCCTTACAGCTACGTGGAAACGCCGCAGGGTTTCGCGATGAATGTGGCGGACATTGAAAGGAAAATCACCCGTGCAACGCGCCTCCTGATCTTCAACAACCTGCAGAATCCCACGGGCGCGGAGGCAAGCCCGGAAGAGCTCGCCGAGATCGCCCAGCTGGTGATCCGCCACGATCTCACCGTCTTGTGCGACGAAGCCTATTTCGATATCCGCTACGAGGGGCAGTCGCAGTCGCTGGCGTCCCTGCCGGGCATGGAGGAGCGCTGCCTCATTCTGTACACGTTTTCGAAGAAGTACGCGATGACGGGGTGGAGGCTGGGAGCGGCGGTCGGGCCGGCGGCCATGGTGGAGGCCGTCGCGAAGCTCAACGTGAATGACGAGTCCTGCACAAACCACTTCGTCCAATACGGCGGCCTGGAAGCGCTCACGGGGCCGCAGGATGGCGCCCGGCAGATCATCGAGGTCCTGCGCCAGCGCCGCGACCGCTGCCACGAGCTTGCAAACGCGGTTCCCGGCATGCGATGCGGCCGGCCCCGCGCGACGTTCTACCTCTTTCCCAATGTGAGCGGCATCATGCGCGCGATGAAAATCGACGACTACGAAAAGTTCCGCCGCGCGATCCTGGAGGCAACGGGTGTCTCCTTCTGCACTCGCATGCATTTCGGCAGGCCGCTGCCGGGGGAGACCGAGCGCTACATCCGTCTGTCGTATTCGGGCATCGACGTGCGGAATATCGAGGAAGGGCTGGGTCGGCTGAAAGACTACCTGGGATAGCAGCGCCGACGGCGCCGGGTCTCCTTGCTTGTCCCGCACGCCGCAGTCCTTTATGATCCCGCATCGTGGCTGTTGCATCCGCGGTACAGGACTATCTGCACGTCACCCCGGCGGGAAACCTGCGCCCCGCCCCTGACTGGGCCCCGGCCGCGGCGAGCTCACCCGAAACCGTGCCGTCGTCCACGCT
The DNA here is from genome assembly GCA_963781885.1 of uncultured Spirochaetota bacterium. GTDB lineage: Bacteria > Spirochaetota > Spirochaetia > SZUA-6 > Fen-1364 > Fen-1364. Next base: position 218,657 of record CAWAHW010000001.1, read on the forward strand.
TCCGCGCGCCCGGGAGGCTTTCAAGGCCAGCGCCGCTGCCGGCCTCTTCGAGCTTGCCGCGCATCCCACCAGCGGCGGCCTTCCCCCGCAGCTTGCGTACTGGCGCGATTTCGCCGCGCGCTACCTGAGCGAGCGCTGCCATACGCCCACGGGCGTCGCGGAGCTGCAGCCGGTTCCTCCGCCCTCCCCCGCGGACACGATGACCCTGCTCTTCAGCGTGCCGCCCCTGCAGGGCGCCGAGTACCTGACGGACGCGGTGCTCCACCGACTCTGGACGGAGCTGGATGAGTGGACCTGCGCGGAGGCCGTGCGCGCCGGCGGCCTGGAGAAGTTCCTGTCCGCGCGCGCGCCCTTGTGGCGGCAGGTCGGCCGGGTCTGCTTCCACCTGGCGGAAAATAAAAAGGATCCCGAGTTCCCCTTTGCCTTTCTTGCCACGTATGCGCCGCGCGTCTCCTCCTCCACCGGCATTCGTTACCAGCCCCTTTCCCGCGCGCTCCAGGAGTTTGCCGGGGAAAGAAATCGCAAGGCTTTGATCCATCTCCTCACACCCGTCGAGCGCGCGGCAGCAGCGAGCCCCGTCATCCGGCAGCTCGTGGATTCACGCGACATCTACCATCCCCTTGCCTGGACGGCCGACGAGGCTTATCGCTTCCTCCAGGAGATCCCCCTGTACGAGCAGAGCGGGGTGCTCGTGCGCGTGCCGGACTGGTGGACCCGGCGGAGCCGGCCGATGGCGGCCGTCAGGATCGGGTCGCACACGCACGGCGTGCTGGGCCTGGATGCGCTGCTGGACTTCCAGGTCGACGTGGCCGTCGGGGACCAGACGCTCACGGAAAAAGAGATCAATCGCCTTCTTGCCGGGTCTGACGGGCTTGTCTTCCTGAAGGGCCGGTGGGTCGAGGTCGATACAAAGAAGCTCTCCGAGGCGCTCGCGCACTGGCAGCGTCTCCGGGAAGGCGCCGGCAAGGACGGCATTTCTTTCGCCGAGGGAATGCGCCTCCTCGCGGGGGCATCTGAAGATCTTGCCGCCCCCGGGGTTGAGGCGGCGGCATGGTCCTTCGTGGAAGCAGGGGCGTGGCTGAAGGAGATCCTGGAGCAGCTGCGGTCTCCCGAGGCACTGCAGACGGCACTCCCCGGCCGGGAGCTTCACGCTACGCTCCGCCCCTACCAAGAGGCGGGGGTGCGGTGGCTGCGCCTCCTCACGGGCCTGGGCCTGGGCGCCTGTCTTGCCGATGACATGGGGCTGGGAAAGACCATACAGGTCCTGGGTCTCCTGCTTCTCCTGCGCGGCCAGAAGGCCCGTCCTTCACTGCTGGTTCTCCCGGCATCGCTCCTTGCCAACTGGAAGGCGGAGATCGAGCGATTCGCCCCGTCGCTCAGCGTTCGCTTCCTCCACCCGTCCTTCGGGCCGCTTCCCGCAGGTCCCGTCGCCGCCGACGAGCTTGCCCGCACCGACGCCGTGCTCACGACGTACGGCATGGTGCTTCGCCAGCCCTGGCTGGAGTCCGTCGACTGGACCCTGCTCGTGCTCGACGAGGCACAGGCCATCAAGAATCCCGGAGCGCGGCAGACCCGGGCGGTGAAACGCCTGCGCGCACGGATGCGTGTCGCCCTGACGGGAACACCGGTCGAAAACCGGCTCACCGACCTCTGGTCGCTCTTCGACTTCCTCTGCCCGGGCCTCCTGGGAAGCCAGACGCGCTTCTCTTCCTTTGCAAAGGGGCTGGAAAAAAACCAGACCGAGCGCTTCCTCCCGATCCGAAATCTCGTGCGGCCGTACATCCTCCGACGGATGAAGACCGACAAGGCGGTCATCGCCGACCTGCCGGACAAGACGGTCGTGCCGGCCTGGTGCGGCCTCACAAAGGAGCAGGCGGCGCTGTACAAGGGCGTCGTGGACAGGCTGGCCGACAGCCTCAAGGATCGGGAAGGCATCCAGCGCCGCGGCGCGGTCCTTGCGGCCCTGCTTTCGCTCAAGCAGGTCTGCAATCATCCCTCCCATCTCCGCGGGGATGCGCGCTGGGATCCCGCGGCGAGCGGAAAGTTCGCGCGGCTTGCCGAGATCGGGGAGGAGATCGCCCAGCGCCAGGACCGCGCCCTGGTCTTCACGCAGTTCCGCGAGATGACCGAGCCTCTTGCGGCATTCCTGGCGGGAGTATTCGGCAGGCCGGGCCTCGTCCTCCACGGCCAGACGCGCGTGGCGGAGCGGCAGAAGCTCGTGGAAGCATTCCAGGCCGATGACGGACCGCCATTCTTCGTGCTCTCCCTGAAGGCGGGCGGCACGGGTTTGAATCTCACCGCGGCCTCCCACGTCATCCACTTCGACCGATGGTGGAACCCGGCCGTGGAAAACCAGGCGACGGACCGCGCCTTCCGCATCGGCCAGAAGAGGAACGTCCTTGTCCACACCTTCATCTGCCGCGGCACCGTGGAGGAGAAGATCGACGAGCTGATCCGCCAGAAGACCGCCCTTGCCCGCGACCTCCTGGAAGCGGGCGGAGAAGCGCTCCTCACGGAGATGAGCGACGAGGAGCTTCTCTCGACGATCTCCCTCGACCTCGAGCGCGCGCGGGCAGAATGAGGGAACGAGCATGAGATACGGTTGGAAGCCATACGTGCCGGTCGGACAGCGCAGAAAGAGTGCCGAGCAGGCAATGGGGCGCCTGCGCAAAAGCGGCGTGTCCCTCCAGCCGGTGCGGATCGAAGGACGGCTCATCGCGCGCACCTTCTGGGGCAAGGCATGGTGCGATCACCTGGAATCCTACAGCGATTTTGAGAACAGGCTCCCTCGGGGAAGGACGTACGTGCGAAACGGCTCGGTCTGTCACCTGGAGATCCTGCGCGGCCGGGTCAATGCGAAGGTCCAGGGCAGCAGCATGTACACCGTGGCCGTCGACATCAGCCCACTGCCCGGTCCCTCCTGGAAGGCCATCAAGAAGCGCTGCACCGGCAGAATCTCCTCCCTGCTCGATCTCCTGCAAGGCCGGCTTTCCGCGGGTGTCATGGAGGTCGTGACCGACCGCGACGCGGGGCTTTTCCCGTCCCCGCGCGAGATCAGGATGCAATGCTCCTGCCCGGATTGGGCAACGATGTGCAAGCACGTGGCGGCCGTGCTCTACGGTGTCGGCGCGCGTCTGGACGCGCAACCGGAGCTTCTCTTTCCTGTTGCGCGGTGTCGACCACGAAGAGCTGATCGATGCGCGCGCGGAGGCTGCCGTGCGGGAAGTGGTGAGCGGCGGCAAGGGCAGGCGCATCGCGGAGAAGGACCTGGGCGCGATATTCGGCCTGGACGTGGATACCGGCGCGACGCCGCGGCGGAAACGCGCCGGAAAGGCGCCCCAAGAGAAAGCTGCGCCGCGGGCGAAGAGCAAAGTGAAGGGCACGCCTGCGAAGCAGGCGAAGAAGCCGCGAACAAAACCCCGACGGCCGGCCCGGAAATAGGCCCGGAAAATTGAGTTGCGATATTTACGTTTCGCATAAACCGCACATTTCAGCAGCGATTCGCAAAGGCGAATTAAGTTTCCAGTCGTTTACAGGACTAGATGCGGCGTCGTGCCGCGTCAAATCGTTGGCGCAATTGTTCCAGCGTCAGTCCCGCCGTATCGGGGAGCAGCCAGTCGGCGCCGGGAAGCTCCCGACCGATGCCGACCGCGAACATGCCCGCTGCTTTGATGGCCTGCACGCCCACGGCTGCATCCTCGACGCCGACGCAGTTCTGGATCGGCACGTCGACGCCCGCGGCTGCCTCGAAGAATATCTCGGGGTCGGGCTTGCCTTTCAGGATCTTCCCGGCGTCCACCAGGTAATCGATGGACCCTTCGATGCCCAGGTGCCGGACGATGCCCGGCGCGCTCCTGCTCGCCGAGGCCACGGCGATCCTGATCCCGCCCGCCCTGAGCTCTGAAAGAAGCTCCGCGATGCCGGGCAGGATGTCGCCCGGGGTGAGCGTGGCAAGGAGCTCCTGGTAGTACCCGTTCTTGCGCGCCGCCAGTGCCTCGAGCTCCGCGCGCCTCTTCTCGACGCCGGCCGTGCGCAGGATGATCTGGAGGCTGTCCAGCCGGCCGACCCCGCGCAGGTTCTCGTTTACGGTTCTATCGAAGGGAATGCCCTCTTCCCGGCAGAGCCGATTCCAGGCCCGGAAATGCAGCTCCGCGGTGTCCGTGAGGACGCCGTCAAGATCGAAGATGACGCATTCCAGACCGGGGCGCGCAATCGACGGACACGGAAGCCCCGGGCGCAAGTGAAAGCTCGCGGCCCCGATGCGCGATGGAGAGCTGCTGACCCTCAATGAGACGGTAGGTGGCCGCGTCGCGGGTGAAGACGGCTTCCAGGAGCCTTCCTTTCCAGCGCAGCCGGAAGCAGAGCCTTTCCCACGCGGCGGGAAGCAGGGGGGAAAAGCCCAGGCGGCCGTCAAAATCGCGCATGCCCGCGAAGCCCTGGACGATGGAGATCCACGTGCCCGCCATGGCGGCGGTATGCACCCCGTCCTCCACGTTGCCGTTCAGGTCGTCCAGGTCCATGCGGGCCGTGCGGGAGAAATAGGCGTAGGCCGCCTCGGTGTAGCCGAGCTCCGCCGCCGCGACGCTCTGGATGCACGGTGAAAGCGAGGAATCGCCAGTCGTGAGCGGGTCGTAGAAATCGAAGTTGCGCTTCTTCTCCGCAAGGGAGAAACGGTCGCCCAGGAGCACCTGCGCGAGCACGACGTCGGGCTGTTTCAGCACCTGGCGTCTGTAGATCACCAGGGGATGATAGTGGAGAAGAAGCGGATAGTTTTCCGCCGGGGTGCCTTCAAAATCCCAGGGAACGCGGTCCAGGAAGGAGTCGTCCTGCACGTGGATGCCCAGCGCCGGATCGAATGGCATGCACATGCGTGACGCGGCGCGGCGCCATTCCGCCGGCTCGCCGTCCCCGAGATGGATGGCCGCCGCAATGCGTCGGAGGGTCTCGGGCTCCTCGGCGGCCAGCGTGTCGGCGACCCGCGCGGCATACGCGAGATTTTCCTGCGCCATGATATTCGTGTAAAAGTTGTTGTTCACGAGCGCCGAATATTCATCGGGGCCCGTCACCTCATTGATGCAGAACGCATCCCCCTTGCGGGGCACGTAGCTTCCCAGGTCCACCCAGAGGCGCGCCGTCTCGAAAAGAAGCTCGGCGCCGCGCTCCCGCAGCAGCTCGCGGTCGTCCGTTGCCGCGACGTAGACGCGAAGCGCGTGGGCGATGTCGGCGTTGATGTGATACTGGGCCGTGCCGGCAGGGTAGTACGGCGACGTTTCCTCGCCGCCGATGGTGCGCCAGGGAAAGAGCGCGCCCTTCTGGCTCATCTCCGCCGCGCGCGCACGAGCCTTGTCCAGGATGGAGCAGCGGTAGCGCAGGAGCGCATGCGCGATCCCGGGATGCGTATAGGTGAAAAAAGGCAGGACGTATATCTCCGCGTCCCAGAAGTAGTGTCCCTCGTAGCCTTCACCCGTAAGCCCCTTGGCGGCGATGCTCGTGCGGCCGTCCCGACCCGCTGATTGGAAAAGGCTGTAGAGATTATAGCGCAGGCCCTGTTGGAGCAGATCGTCCCCGTCGATCTCCACGTCCGCCGCGTGCCAGAAATCATCCAGGACCGCGCGCTGCTCCGCCAGGAGCGTCTCGAAGCCCGCCCTTTCCGCGTCCTGCGCCTCGGAGGCCGCGCGCACGGCGCATCCGGCCTGCGCGGTGTCCCGCGAGGAGCAGTAGCCGATGAGCTTGGTCATATGGATGCTCGGTGCGCCCGGAGCCGCGGCTGCGTCGGACAGCTCGATGACCGTCTCGATCTCGTCCTGCCCCTCGCGGGAAGTGACTGTCGGGTCGCGCGCCCATGTCCGGGCGTCGAGTGCATGGACGACGGCGCAGGCAACGGTGAAGCCCGTGTTCCGCGTCTGCTGCACCACGTGGCCTCGCAGCCCATCGACGCCCCGGTCCGTCGTCGTGAGCGGCCTTTCGCGAAAATGCGACCCCTTGCGCGGGTCGTCGCCCATTGGCTGATTGTGCACGTCGCCGTCGATGCCGGAGCGGATGACCATCTTGCCGTGGCCGTCGAGCAGCGTCATGGACCAGTCGATGGCCGCCACGCGGGGCCTGCGGAAGCTTACCAGACGCCGGGTCGAAAGCTCGATGCGGCGGCCCCCGGGCGACCTCCACTGGACGACGCGCTGGAGCGTGCCTGCCCGCATGTCCAGCGTTCGCTCGAAAGAAAGGATCGTGCCGGTGGAAAGATCGAAGGGCTCGCCGTCCACGGTGAAGCGGATCGGCGTGCCGTCCAGGACATTGAGCATCACCTGCCGATTCTTCGCGTACCCGTAGGCCACCTCGCCGTAGACGATGGGCGTCTCGTCGAAGAAGCCGTTCAGGTACGTGCCCCTCACGCTGGAGGGAAAGCCCTCCTCGAAGCTTCCGCGGATTCCAAGCCCTCCATTGGCGAGCGCGAATATCGTCTCATTGCGCACGGCGAGCGCGGGATCGAAGGAAGTCTCGCGGATGCACCACGGCTCGGGAGCATAGAGGGTGCGTGCGCTGCCCATGCGAACGTCGGCCTCAGACCGGACCGCAGCTATCCCGCAGGGCGAGCGCGGTATGCAGGAGCTTTCGCGGGCAGGGGGCGGGCCTACCCCGGAGCTTGCCGATGAGGAGGCGGGCCGCCTCCGCCCCGAGCCCCGGTGCGGGGTTTGTCACCGTGGTGAGGGGCGGATTCACGTAACGGGAGAGCAGGTCGTCGTCGAAACCGATGACCGACACGTCCCCGGGTATGGAAAGACCCGCGTCCTTGATCGCCTGGATGGCGCCATACGCCACGACGTCGTTGCCCGCAAACAGCGCCGTCGGCCGCGGCTTGCGCGCGAGGATCTCCCGCATGGCGCGGTACCCGCTTGCCTCGGAGAGATCCCCTTCCCGGACCCACGCGGACCGCACGGGAAGCCCCGCGTCGCGCAGCGTCTCGCGAAAACCCTCCAGCCTCTCGCGCGCGGCGTAGAAGGAGAGCGGCGCATGGCCGATCATGCCGATGGCGCGGTGCCCGAGGGAGATGAGGTGGCGCACCGCGGATGCCGCCGCGGCCTTGTTGTCGATGTCGATCTGGCAGACGTCGGGCCGGGACACCGTGCCGATCACGACAAGGGGGAATCCGGAATCGATCACCTCGGTGAGGCCCTTGTCGTCGTCGTGCGTGTTCATGAGGATGATGCCGTCCACGTTGTCCTGCCGCGCCAGGTGCAGGTAGTCCATCTGCTTCAGCTTCAGGGGCTGGAGCACGAGCTGGAAGCGCGCCTTGTTGAGCACGGGGGTCATGCCCTCCAGGATGCGGATGACGTACGCATCGGAGGAGACGTAGCCGGAATGCGGGATGAAGAAGCCGATGGAATTGTGCTTCACCATCGCCACGCTGCGCGCCTTCTCGTTGGGCGTGTAGGAAAGGGCGCGCGCCGCCTCCAGCACCTTCTGGCGCGTCTCCTCGGGGATGGCCTTCCCCGGCGTGCTGTTCAGCACGAAGGAAACCGTGGTGCGGGAGACGCCGGCCTTGAGCGCGACGTCGGAAGAGGATGCCCTTTTCCCTTTCATCTCATCCCTTGACCGAGCCGGCGAGGATGCCCTTCACGAAATACTGCTGGAGCGCGAAGAACACGACCAGCGGCAGGAGCATGGAGAGGAAGGCCGCCGCGGTGAGGAACTCCCATCCGCCGCCGTAGGAGTTCACCATGTTGCTGATCGTCACGGTCATGGGTGCGACCCGGGGCGTTCCCCCCAGGTAGATGAGGGCCACCAGCAGGTCGTTCCACACCCACATGAACTGGAAGATTGCAAGGGAGGCCAGGGCAGGGACGGAGGTGGGGATCACGAGCTGGAAGAATATCTGCGCGTGGGTCGCCCCATCCAGTCCCGCGGACTCCATCATTTCCCCGGGGAGCTCGCCGATGAAATTGCGCAGGAGGTAAATGGCAAAGGGCAGGCCGTAGGCGGTATGCGCGATCCAGACGGCGGGGAACGTTCCCGTGATGCCCATGCCGTTGAAGAGCCTGAGCACCGGGATGAGCGTGACCTGCAGAGGCACGACCAGGAGCCCGACGACGATAAGGAAGAGCACGGTCCTGCCCCTGAACTTCATCCAGGCGAACGCGTAGGCGGCAAACGCGGCGATGAGGATCGGCATCACCGTGGCGGGGATGGCGATGAGGAGGCTGTTGAGAAAGCTCTGCCCCATGTTCGCCTGGCCGATCACGTGACCGTAATTCTCCAGCGTGAAGCGGAAGGGCGTCGTGAATGCCCGCCACCAGCCGGTGGTGGAGATGAGGGAGGCGGGCCGCAGCGACGAGACGAAGAGCCCGACAGTGGGAAGGAGCCAGAAGAGGCTGATGACGATGAGCACGAGATGGAGGACGCCTCGCCCGGCGAGCTGGGCGGCGAATGTCGAGAGCCTGTTCCTTCGCGGTGCGATCTGCATGGCGTCCACTCTAGCCCCCTGTCCGGCCGAAGCGGCGGATATTGAGCACCATCACCGGGATGATGGCCAGCAGCAGGATCACCGCGAATGCGCTGGCGCGGCCGAAATTCTGGTAGTTGAACATTTCCTTGTACATCCTGTTGGCAATCACGTCCGTATCGAGGCTGCCATTCGTCATCACGTAGACGACATCGAAGATCTTCAGCACCGTGATCACGAGCGTGGTCGTCACCACCGTGAGGGTGGACCGCATGAGGGGGAGGATGATGCTGAAGAAGATGCGCCCTTCCCGAGCGCCGTCGATGCGCGCCGCCTCGATGAGGGACACCGAGATGCCCTTCAACCCGGCGGAGAGGATCACCATCGCGAAGCCCACCCACATCCAGATGCCGACGATGATGAGGGCCCAGTTGTTCTCTGACTTGTTGAAGAGCCACGCCTGGGGCTTGAAGTTGTGGGACAGCGCGCTCAGGATTGCATTCACCGTTCCCACCTGCGCCGCACCGGCGGGCTGGTACTGGTACATGAATTTCCAGATTACACCCGCCGCCACGAATGATATCGCCATGGGCAGGAAGATGAGCGCCTTCACCGCCTTTTCATAGCGCACGCGGTCGGTGAGAACGGCGATCAGGAGCCCGACCGTCACGGTCACGAGCGTGAAGACGACGAGCCACACGAGATTGTTCCGCAGCACCACCAGCATGTTCGGGTCGGTGAAGATGTAGCGGAAATTGGCAAAGCCGGCGGGCTTCGTCGAATTGGCATTGAAGAAGCTCAGGACGGCCGTGTTCACGGTGGGATAGACCAGGAAGGCGGCCAGGAGCACGAGGGAGGGCGCCAGCCACAGCCATGGCCGCGCGCCGCCGTGCGCGCGGGAGGCCCTGCTTTTCAGCGCCGCCTCGACGGCGAAGATGTAGCCGCCGAGCACGAGCGGCACGCCCGCGATGGCGACAATGGCCCACAAGACATTCGTCATGGTGTCCTCACAGGAATCGGGGGGCCGTCATGGCCCCCCGAAAAACGATCAGGTCACGATCCACTGTAGGCGTCCTGCCGGACCTTGTCGAGGTCGGCGAGGATGCTGTCCAGCTGGTCCGGGTTCGCGAGATAGCTCATGATGGCCGACCAGAACGCGGTGTTCATCTTGCTGGGCATCATGTCGGATGCGTCGAACACGGCGATGTCGGCGGAGGTGAGGATCTGCGCGGCGCCCTTGCTGAGCGGGTCCGGGTAGTCCGTGAGCGGGACGGCACGGTTGGGCGAGATGCCGTTCGCCGGCTTCACCCAGAAGTCCTGCGCGTCGGCGCTCGTCACATAAGTGATCAGGGCGGTGGACTGCGGGGTCTTCTTGAACATGCCGAACAGGTCACCGGCGATCTCCACCGCCTTCGCGTATTTCGGGTCGATGGAGGGGAAGCCGAAGAAGTTGAAATCGTCCACCGGCTTCAAGTCGGGATACTGCTTCTGGATGAAGCTCTGGATGAACGTGGCCTGGAAATGGAAATAGGCGGCGGGCGGCGTCTGGAAGACCGGCGTGAAGGCGCTGCCGAAGTTGGTGGAAAGCTCGTACTGGCTTCCGCCGTAGGTCATCTTCGGATCGGCGACGATCTTGCCCCACGCCTGCCAGACGGACTTCATCTCAGGAGAGCTCCAGGCGAGCTTCCCGTCGTACCATGCCTTGTACTTGTCGGGCCCGTACATATGCAGGAATATGTTCTCCAGCCAGTCGGTGCCCGTCCAGCCGCTGGCCGCGCCGCTTTCCACGCCAACGGCCCAGGGCGTCGCGCCCTTTGCCGCGATGGCCTGCGACGTGCTCAGGAGCTGGTCCCAGGTGGTCGGGAGCTTCACACCCGCCGCCTGGATGTTCTTCGGGTCATACCAGATCAGGCCCTTGAGCGATGCCTTGGTGAAGATGCCCACCAGCTTGCCATCGACGCTTCCCAGGTCCAGCCAGCTCTGCGCGTAGGCCTTCTTCATGGCCGCCAGGTCCAGCACGCCGGAGAGGTCCACCATCTTGCCCTGGCGCGCGAACTCCGCCATCTTGCCCGGCCCGGGCAGGGCGGCGAGGTCCGGTGGGTTTCCCGCCGCGACGCGCGTCGTGAGCACGGCGTCCAGGTCCCGGGTCCCTTCGAATTCGACCTTGATGCCCGTCTTGTCCTGGAAGGGGGCGATCATGGAGTTGAAGATGTCCAGCTCCTGGCCTCCCCAGACTCCCAGCACGGAAACGGAGCCTCCTACTTTTCCACCTGTCTGCGTGCTTTCGCTCGAACCGGCGGCATAGAGCAGCGCACCGGAGGCGAAAAGCACCATGAGAGTCAGCACAACCCGTCTCATGTATTTCTCCTTTCCTTGTCGTTCTGTGTAACTAACAAGAGTTACTAACGCAGAGTAGCACGGGTCGTTTCACAACGCAAGAAGAATTTTCATTGTCCCAGACGGCGCTCTTCATCATCTGACGGACGGAAAATCGCCGCCGACCTGAGTCACTGACGGAACACCCCGGCAGACAAATGTTTCCCGGTTCGCCGCATGCGGGACGACCCGGCGCTCCTCAGGGGGAGACCGCTGGGTCCCGCTCCCTCGGGTAGCGATGCTCGCGGCCGTCGGGGCCGCGCAGGATGTAGGCATCTTCCTCGATACGCAGGAGGGAGGATTCTATCGGCACCTTCCCGGCGCCATGCGGCAGATCGACCGCGTAGGTGGGCAGGGCGAGGCCCGAGACGCGGGCGCGCAGCTCCCGCATCAGCTCGATGCCCCGCTCGATGGAGACGCGGAAATGCGAGGTGCCCGCGGCGAGATCGCCCTGGAAAAGGTAGTAGGGCTTCACGCCGGCCCGCGCCAGGCCGCGGAAAAGCTCCTCCAGCGTGTCGGCGTCGTCGTTGATGCCGCGCAGGAGCACGGTCTGGTCGAGCACGGGGATGCCCGCGGCGAGCAACCTCCGCACGGCGGCGCGGAAATCGTCGGAGAGCTCGCGCGGGTGGTCGGCATGAATCACGGCCCAGATCGAATCGAACGAGCCCAGCATGCGCGCAAGCGCTTCCGTCACGCGTAAGGGAAGAAAGACCGGCATGCGCGTGCAGATCCTCACGATGTAGCGGGCATCGACCTTTTTCAGCCGGCCGATGATGGCCTCCAGCTCCTGGTCGGAGAGCATGAGCGGGTCCCCGCCCGACAGCAGGATCTCCTTGATGCCCGGGGCGGCCGAAAGATACGCGCAGGCGTCCTCGAGCTGGCTTTCGGTGATGCGTCCCCCGCCGTGCCCGGTGAAATGGCGACGGAAGCAGAATCGACAGTAGGTGGCGCAGCGGTCGCTCACGAGCAGGAGGGCGCGGTCGGGGTAGTGGTGGACGAGCCTTTCGGTTGCAAGGTAGCGCGTGTCGCCGATGGGATCGTCGGTTTCGTAGGGAAGCGTCACGCGCTCGGCATCGGTGGGCACGTACTGCGCAGCGATCGGATCGCGCCGAGGATCCTCGCTTCGTGCGAGTCGCGCGAAGGCAGGAGTCACCCCGTAGGGCAGGCGCGTGACCGGCTCGATTTTTTGCTTCGTCTGGCCGGCAGGATGAGGACCGGCAACCTCCTCGTGCATGCAGATCAAGATAGAGGAGATCGACAGGCAGGGCAATGCGCGCTCCACAACCGTGGCGGCCGGCCTGAAACAGACCTCATGCCGGGCGTCCGTAGCGCGCGTTGTGCCGGAAGAGCTCCCGCATGATGCCGCTGAGGGCGTCGCGCGGCATGCTCTCCTTCTCCACGAAGTAGCGGCCGATCAGCCGGTGCCGCGCGCGCTGGAGACGGAGAATGCGCTCCACGTCCTTGGCCGAAAGGAGACGAAGCCGCTGCGCCGTCTGGCCCGTTTGCTCGTGACGCAGACGGGAGCCGAGTATCTTCGCCAGGTCCTGGCCCGAGATGCTTTTCATCTCCCGCGCGAGCTCGCCGAATTTCGGCTGCGTGGCGCGCTGCCAGACGATGGCGCTGATCAGGCTCTGCCAGGAGATCCGGCCCGTATAATAGAGAAACTCCGCCAGACGCAGCTTGCGGCGGGGAACCGGGCCGTGATAGAAGAGAGCCGCGCCGCGGGAGCTGCCGGATGCATTTGCCTGGCCGCCGCTGCGGGGCTGGCCCGGACCGCGTGCTTGTCCGCCGGCTCCCTGACCCGTGCCGCGCGCTTGTCCGCCGCCGCTTGCCTGACCCGTCCCACGCGCCTGCCCGCTGCGGGGCTGGCCCGTGCCGCGCGCCTGAGCGCTGCCTTCTGCCCGCCCTGCCCCGCGTGCCTGGCCCGGCTCCGCGGCCCGGCCCTTTTCTTCGGTCTTACGCTTTTCCCCCGCGCGCTTCTGCTCCGTGTGCCGCTTTTCGCCGGCGGTGCGTTTGTCGCCCGGCTTCTGCCCCTCCCCCGGTCCCTGCCGCTCATTCGTCTTCGATTTTTCGCCGGCCTTCGGCTTTTCCCCTGCGCCGCGGCGGTCCGGCCCGGGGCGTCGCGTGCCCTGGCCGCGCGGCGCGTCGGTGCGGGAGCCTGCCCCGCGGCCCGCCGGCGAAGGATGCCCGAGGAGATAGCCCATGAGAAGCTCGTAAGCGCGGGAGGCCTCGATGAACAGGCGGCCGTCGGGGCGCCCGCCGCCGCGCCGCGCGGCGTCCGGGTGCGTGGAAACCGCAAGCACGCGGTAGGCGCGGCGGACGACTGCCACGTCGAGCTGTTGGAGGATCGCTGCCCCCTTGGCGCGCGCCGTGGGCCCGAGCAGGAGGGCGATGGCGTCGAGCAGTTTTGCATTCATGCGCGTCGCCGCCGCGGCGGCTCAGGAACGATACAAGCGCCGGCAGCGCTTTGCAAGGCCCGCGCCGACGCAGGGACTTATCGACAACCGTTCGACGGTATATGCTACGCACATCAATCCGCACCAGGGGCTCTCTCATCACGAGATCCAGGAGCGTTTGGAGGAGCGTCGCCCGGGGACAATTGCGGCATACGATGGCCTGAGAGGCGTGGTAGAAGGAAAAGAGTGACAGACAGCATCGACCTGTGCGGAGGCTGGGAGCTCCTCTTCGGACCGGAAGAGGCGCAGAATCCCGCCACATTCGCGGAAGCCGCAAAAAAGGGATGGCGGACGATCGAGGCAGAGGTGCCCGGCAACGTGGAGCTGGATCTCGTCCGCGCCGGCCTGGAAAAGGATCCCTTCTTCGGCACGAACCTGTATCGTTTCCGAACCTACGAGTTCCACCAGTGGTGGCTGCGCAAAGTCTTCACCGCACCCGCCCGGCCCGCTCCCTCGTCGGATTACCTGCTGCGGCTGGAGGGCCTCAATACATACGGCACCATCTGGCTGAACGGCGTCGAGGTGGGGAAAACCGCCAACATGCTCGTCGAGCACGATTTCGACGTTTCGTCGATTCTCGCGTGGGGGAAGCGCAACGAGCTCACAATCCGCATCGAGTCCCCGATGAACAAGGCGCGGGCGCGGCACTACCCCGTCCACGTCGTGGGAAACGAATGGCGCGATGAGATGGTGGCGTTGCGGATGCCCGCGCACTCCTTCGGCTGGGACATCATGCCGCGTCTGCTCTCCGCGGGGCTCTGGAGGCCCATCCATATCGATGCCCTGCCGCGGGACCGGCTCACCGATGTCTATTACGCCACTGCACGGCTCTCCGCCAAAGGGGCAGAGCTCGCCGTCCGCTACCGGTTTCAGGCAACGGATCCGCAAATCGCCGGCTACACGATCCGTCTCCGCGGCAACTGTGGAACGAGCGGCTTCGAGAAGACGGCCGTCGCGAGCTTCGTGTCCGGCGGTTTCGTCGTGAAGATCGCCGCGCCCGCGCTCTGGTGGCCGCGCGGCTACGGTGAGGCGAAGCTGTACGACGTCGAGCTTGCCCTGCTCAAGGACGGGAACGTCGTCGACGCGCGGCGCGAGCGCATCGGGATACGCAGGACGGCCATCGAGAGGCGCTACGAAGAAGGCGACGCGGGGGAGTTCAAGATCCTGATCAACGACACGCCCATCATGGCGATGGGTTCCAACTGGGTTCCCCTGGATGCGCTGCACAGCAGGGACGCCGGGCGGCTGGCGCGCGTCTTCGAGCTGGTGAACGACACGGGGTGCAACATCCTGCGCTGCTGGGGCGGCAATGTCTACGAGGACCACGCCTTCTTCGACCTGTGCGATGAGAACGGGGTGATGGTCTGGCAGGATTTCAGCTTCGCCTGCGGGTCCTATCCCCAGGACGAAGGGTTCCTGCGGGAGGTTGCCGTTGAAGCGCGGGAGATCGTGCGCAAGCTGCGCAATCACCCCTCCCTTCTTCTGTGGGCCGGCGACAACGAGATCGACCAGACATTCCGCAATGTCGGCTACGACGAGCCGCACGCGCGCACGAACCGCATCTCGCGTGACGTCCTTCCCCAGGCGACGCGCGATCACGACCCCTACCGGCCGTACGTCGAGTCCTCGCCGTGCATTCCCTACGACGTGCAAAGCGAGTTTTCCGTCCCCGAGCAGCACAACTGGGGACCCCGCGACTATTTCAAGGGCGAGTTCTACCGGCATACCACGGCGCACTTCATCAGCGAGATCGGCTACCACGGGTGTCCCGCCGTCTCGTCGCTGGGGAAATTCATCCCGAAGGATCGTCTGTGGCCTATGCCTAACGACGAGTGGGACACGCACAATACCGCGTACGTTCCCTGGGAGCAAAGGGATTACAACAGGAACGTGCTGATGCGAAACCAGGTGCAGGCGCTCTTTGGCGAGGTGCCGGACAGCCTGGAAGACTTTGTGCTTGCATCGCAGATCTCGCAGGCGGAGGCGAAGAAGTTCTTCATCGAGATGGTCCGCGGCCGGAAATGGCGGCGCACGGGCATCATCTGGTGGAACCTCATGGACGGGTGGCCGCAGATCTCCGATGCCGTGGTGGACTATTACCTCAACAGGAAGATTGCCTATCACTACATCACGCGGTGCCAGGCTCCGGTCCTCCTCATCATGCAGGAGCCCGAGAACTGGAAATACGAATGCATCGTCGACA
Organism: uncultured Spirochaetota bacterium; assembly: GCA_963781885.1. GTDB lineage: Bacteria > Spirochaetota > Spirochaetia > SZUA-6 > Fen-1364 > Fen-1364. The sequence continues at coordinate 234,129 of CAWAHW010000001.1, forward strand.
ACAACACCCTCGCGGACCACGTGGTCGAATGGACCATCGAAAACGGCGACACGGGGTCGCCGGTGGCCCGTGGAAGGACGCTCGCGCGTGCGAATGCCAACACCCCGGTCATGGCACTTCCCATGATCCCGAGCAGCCAGGAGTTTTTCATCATGCGCTGGACGGTGAACGGCGAGCCGCACGCGAATCACTACGTGGCGGGCGCCGCCCCCCTGGATTTCTCCCTGTATCGCAAGCGACTGGCGAGTATCGAGGCGCTGCCGGCAGCCTTCCACGTCAGCGACTGCATCCGGTAATGATCCCGGCATCGACAAGAGGAGCTCATCAATGATGACGGTGCACATGATCGGCAACGCGCATCTCGACCCGGTGTGGCTCTGGCGTTGGCCCTCCGGTGTCGCGGAAGCCCTCGCCACCTGCAGGACCGCCTGTGATCTGCTGGACGCCTATCCGCAGTTCATCTTCACACGGTCCGACGTCTGGGTGTACGAGCGCATCGAAGAGCTCGACCCGGGCCTTTTCGCGCGCGTCAGGCGTCACATGGAATCGGGCCGGTGGGCGGTCGTCGGCGGGTGGTACATACAGCCCGACTGCAACTTCCCCCGCGAGGAATCGTTTCGACGGCACATGGAGACGGGGAGGCGTTTCGGGGAGAAGCTCGGGCTTCCGCCGGTCACCGTGGGCTACAATGTCGACAGCTTCGGGCACGCCGGCTCGCTGCCCCGGCTCCTCGCGGAGCACGGCTACGACAGCTACGTCATGATGCGTCCCAAGCAGGAGGAGAAACAGCTTCCGACCACCCTCTTTCGCTGGCGCTCGGACGAGGAGGCGGGGGGGGTACGGGAGGTGCTCACGTGGCGCATCCCTGCCAGCTATTGCTCCTCCGACGACGGCATGACGCCGGACGTGGAGGCCGTCCTGGCGGCGGCGACCCCCGGCGTGGACCACGTGATGTGTTTCTACGGCGTGGGCGATCACGGCGGGGGACCCACTCGCGCGCACATCGAATGGATACTCGCCAACCAGGACGCGTTTCCCGGCGCCCGGCTCGTCTTTTCCCATCCCCGCGCATTCTTCGATGCGGTTGCCTCCAGCCGGGAGAAGCTGCCGGTCGTGACCGGGGAGCTGCAACATCACGCCATCGGCTGCTACAGCGTCGAGCACCGGCTGAAAAAGGCAGTCCGCGCCGCGGAGCATGGCCTCCACATGGCACAGGCGGCCGTGGAAGCATTTCCCGCGGACTCTCCCGCGGGCGCCCGGGAGATGATCGACCGTGCGTGGAACAAGACACTCTTCAACCAGTTCCACGACATCCATGGCGGCGCGAGCATTCCCGCCGCGGGCGATGACGCGCTGGCCCAGCTCGGCGGCGCGCGCGACAGCGCGGATTCGATCGCCTATTCCACGCTCTTCCGCCACGCGGCGGACCTTCCGCCCTCCCGCGACCAGATCATGTGGGTCTTCAATGCATCGGACCAGCCATTCGAAGGCTACATCCATTGGGAGCCCTGGGTGGGCTGGAAAGACTTCAGCGGACAGGTGAGGGATGGCGACGGCCGGCAGGTCCCGTTCCAGGTCCTGCCCGCCGCTTCGATCACCTGGCTCTGGGGCTCGCTCCTGTGGCCGGCATCGCTTCAACCGCGCCAGCTCAAGCCCTTCCTGATCGCGAAAGACCCGGTGAGAGAGGCTTTTGCCACGGATCTTTCAACGGGGTCCGCAGCGGTCTCCAACAGCTTCTGGGAAATACGCGGGGGAAAAGACGCGCAGCTCGCTTCTTTCAGGTCTCTGACGGGCAAACGCGGCGCAACGGGGCCCGAAGGGCTCGCCGTCCTTGTGCGCGACGATCAGAGCGATACCTGGTCCCACGGAATCGACCGCTATGCCGGCGCGCTCATCGGACGCTTTACAGTGCGGGCCGTCGTGATCGAAGAAAAAGGCCCCCTGCGTGCGAGCATGCGGGTGGACGCGCTGCTCGGATCGAGCGCCCTCTCCCTGTGGATGCGCCTGTACAGAAACGATCCGCGCATCGAGATGGAGCTTCGGCTGGACTGGCGGGAGAAGGCGCGCGTTGCGAAGCTCCTTCTCCCGCTGGATGCACCGGTCATCAAGCGGGTGGACGGCATTCCGGGCGGCGGCGCGCGGCGGCCGCAGGATGGCAGGGAATGTCCGCTTGTCGATTGGACCCTGGCCCAATTTTCCGATGCATCAAGCGTGGGGATCGCCTCCCCTGACTGCTCGGCTCTCGACGGGGCAGGAAATACAATCGGGTTCACGCTCGTGCGGTCCCCGGCATTCGCATGGCATTTCCCCACGCCGCTTCCCGTCGATCGTATCTACCGATTCACCGACCAGGGCGAGCACGTCTTCCGATTCACGCTGCTGCCCGGCGCGGACACGCAAACGCTCGACAGGATCGCTTTGGCCGCGCATCGGCCGCCGCTTTGCATCGATTCGACAAGGGGAATGTGAGAAGCGGGGACCGGGAAAGTGCGGACCCTTCCGCCGGCATTTCAGGCAGGCAGCCGCGAGGCCTCGTATTCCAACTTCAGCACCAGATGATCGAGCTTGTCGAGCTTCTGAGTGCGGGATTTTTCCTGAATGCTTTGCAGGGAAGGCAAAACGGTCTGGGTGTAGCGATGGACGGCCGCGCGCGCTTTTTCCATGGAACTGGCTCCCGAGGCCTCGTTGACGTAGGCGATGATGAGTTTTTTGCTTGTTGTAGGCAATTCTGACTTGTTCAGATGCTCGACCACCGCAAAAATCGCCAGGAGATAGCTCATTTCACCCACGTTATCGCCTGCCCAGCATGCTACGCGGGGGCCATCCCGCTGTCAAGAAAGCACGTCGGAAGCCTCCGCGGTGCCCGGATTCTTTCTCTTGACGGCACCCCTTCTTTCATATATGATTCACAACGTATTCGGGCGCTCTTGGGATGGTTTCGTTGAAACAGGACTGACTGGCGCAGGAATACCGCGTTCTTGAGGACTGGCGCGCGGAGAGATGATCTGGCACACGCGGGATTGCATCTGATTCGATGAATGCCGCCCAGGGGTGAATCTGGAAGAATCTCGAGTGGTCGAATTACTGGCCCATAAAGTAATCCCTTCCCTTCGAATCAATTCATTTCCCCCCGTTTCGACAAGCCGCAGATATTGCCCGACCGTGCCGCATGCCGAGTCGACAGGGGCGTCGTGAGTCTGTCGTCGACAGGCTCTGCTTACATCTAGGGAAGCGGGGGAAAGCCCCGCTCGAAAAGGGGGATCGACATGGCAAAGAAAATCTATGTCGGCAACATGAACTATAACACGAGCGAGGACACGCTCCGGCAGCTCTTCGCCCAGTACGGCGAGGTGGTGTCCGTCAACGTGATCACCGACCGTTACACCGGCCGCGCAAAGGGCTTCGGCTTCGTCGAGATGGCGTCGGAAGACGCCGCCCGCGCCGCCATGACCGCCCTGAACGGCAGGGAGCTCGACGGCCGGCAGCTGAAGGTCAACGAAGCGAACGACAAGCCTCGCGACAGCAACCGCAGCAGCGGCGGCGGCGGAAAGAGCCGCTACTACTAGGCCCTTGTCCGAAACAGGGAGGCGTGGGTCCGGATGCACGTCCGGGCCGCGCCTCCCTTTTCTCTTCCGCCTTCTCCCGTTGATTCATGCCCGCGCACGGGGAGTACGCAGAGAGGAGGACCTCATGGGCAGATCGCCGTATCAGAGCGAAAAGCGCCGCAAGGAGCTCGCCCGTCTGAAGAAACAGGAAGAAAAAAGGCAGCGCCGGTTCAACAAGAAACACGAGGGCGAGCCGGGAAGCACGGCGGACGACGGGACCCCGGGGGAAACCCTGGAGCCCGGCGAACAGCCTGCTGACGCCGCTTCACCCGATGCAGCACCGACGGGCCCCGCTCCCGCAGAGGGAGAAACCGGGACCGAAAGACCTTCCTGAAAAAGTGATGACCTGAAAGCGGCAGCGCGCTCTGCCCGGTTTGGCAGCGTGCGCGGGCCGCGCGTCCGACATCCGCCTCCCCCATCGCTCTATTCTTCCTGATGCCACGATTCTTTCAGGCACCTTTTTTTTCGATGCGTGCCCAGGTGTCCTTCAGCGACACGGTGCGGTTGAGAACGAGCGCGCCGGGACGGGCGTCCGGGTCGACGGAGAAATAGCCCAGCCGCTCGAATTGAAACCTTTGCCCCGGGGTGGCCCCTTGGAGCCCGGGCTCCAGGCGCGCGGCGTCCAGGACCTCCAGGGATGCCGGGTTGATCGTGTCCTTCCAGTCCACCCCTGGTGCGACCTCCTGGGGAAAGTCCGACAGGAAAAGATGGTCATAGAGACGCACTTCTGCCGACAGGGCATGAGCAGCGGAGACCCAGTGTATCGTCGCCTTCACCTTGCGATTGTCCGCCGCGTTTCCCCCCCGGGTCGCCGGGTCGTAGGTGCAGAGGACCTCGACCACCTGGCCGGTGGAGGGGTCCTTGCGTACGCCCGTGCACGTGACGATGTAGCCGTAGCGCAGCCGCACCTGGTTGCCCGGGAAAAGCCGGTAATACTTCGGCGGCGGCGCCTCGCGGAAATCGTCCTGCTCGATGAAAAGCTCGCCCGAGAAGGGGATCCGGCGCGTGCCCGCCGCGGGATCTTCGGGGTTGTTCACCGCCTCGAGCTCCTCCACGCGGCCGGCGGGCCAGTTCTGGATCACGAGCTTCAGCGGCCGGAGCACCGCCATGGCACGCAGGCAGCGGCGGTTGAGATCCTCGCGCAAACAGTGTTCCAGGAGCGCGATGTCGACCGTGCTCACGGTCTTCGACATGCCCACGCGCGAGATGAAGTCCCGGATGGCTTCGGGCGTGTAGCCGCGCCGGCGAAGCCCGACCAGCGTCGGCATCCGCGGGTCGTCCCAGCCGCGGACCCTGCCGTCCTTCACCAGCTCCAGCAACCACCGTTTGCTCATCACCATGTGGGTGACATTCAGCCGCGCGAACTCGATCTGCCGGCTGTGGAAGATGCCGAGGTTCTCCAGGAACCAGTCGTACAGCGGACGATGGATCTCGTACTCCATGCTGCACAGGGAATGCGTGACCCCCTCGATGGAGTCGGAGAGCGGATGCTGGTAGTCGTACATCGGGTAGATGCACCACGCATCGCCCGTGCGGTGGTGCGCGGCGTGGCGGATGCGGTACATCACCGGATCACGCATGTGGAGGTTGGGATGGGCCATGTCGATCTTTGCGCGTAGCGTCCGGGCGCCGTCGGGAAACTCGCCGGCGCGCATCCGGCGGAAAAGGTCCAGGTTCTCCGCCACGCTGCGGTCCCGCCACGGGCTGTTGCGCCCGGGGGGCGTCATGGTAATGGGGCCCTTGTCGGCCACGTCCGTCCCCCGATACTCGCGGATCTCCTGCTCGCTCAGGTCGCAGACGTACGCCTTGCCTGCCGTGATGAGCTGTTCCGCCCAGGAGTAGAGCTGCTCGAAGTAGTCGGAGGCAAAGAGCTCCTTGCCCCCCCAGGTGAAGCCCAGCCAGCGCACGTCCGCGGTGATCGCATCGACGTACTCCTGCTCCTCTTTCTCGGGGTTCGTGTCGTCGAAACGGAAGTTGCAGTTCCCGCCGAACTCCGCGGCGATGCCGAAGTCGAGGCAGAATGCCTTTGCATGCCCGATATGCAGGTACCCATTAGGCTCGGGGGGCCAGCGCGTCCGCACGTAGGTGAAGCGGCCTTCTGCGAGATCCTGTTCGACGGCGTCGCGAATGAAGTCCGAGGGCGCGGCCCTCTCAGGCCCGGACGCGGGATTTGCGGGATCGGTCACGTGATTCTCCTTCCGCCGCGCTTCAGAGGCGCGGTTGCGCCACTGTGGGCCGGGTGGCGGGCAGGTGTCAAGTTGCGCGGCACGGTCCGCGTGCAATTGATTCATTGCTTTCCGGCCGGGCGCACACGCATATTATGGATACATCCCGGACGGACAATCGATTCGGCACGCATTGCAGCGCAGGAGGAATGAATGGCGAAAAGTATCGATCAGGCGAAAATCGACGAGGCACTGGAGCTCCTCAACGAGGTGGCCAAGGGCAAAGAGGCCGAGCTGAAGAGGATGATCTCCGAAAAATACGGCAACCTGAAGTCAGCCTTCGGCGGGATTGCCGAAAAGATCGAGCACCGGGCGCATGACACCTATGAGCAGGGCAAGGAAAAGGCCGAGGAAATGGCATCCCGCGTGGACGGCAGCGTGCGGAAAAATCCCTGGCCCTTTCTCGGCGGCACGGCGATCGGGTTCCTGATCCTCGGATACCTCTTCGGCAGGTCAAGGAAATAGCGGCGCCCCGCCATGAGCTTCTGGAAAGATCTGCTGGACACGGTGCTGGGCCTGACGCTGGGAAAGGTTTTCGCGGTCCTCAAGATACGGGGTGCCCTTCTTTACGTCGACGTCATCAAGAAGGCCCGTCTGGTGACGTTGCTGGCCTGCCTCCTGATTCTCTGCGTCGTCGTTCTTGCCTGCGGTTTCCTCCTGGTCCCCATCGCGCTCTGCCTCTTCATGCCCTGGGCTCCTGAGACGAAAGCGATCGTTGCCCTCTCCTTTGGCGTGGCGTACGTCATTGTCCCGCTCATCGCGGTGCTCATTCTGCTTTCGAAAAAACGCTGGATGAAGATGTCACGCGCCTCGCAGTTGCTGAAAGCAGCCCTGAAGTAGAGGGCATCGGCCCACGTCAGCCCGCGCGAGCGTCTGCTGCTACTCTTCCGCCCGCATCGGCAGCCATTCCAGGACGCGTTGGATCGAGGCATCCCAATAGCCCCATTCATGCCTGCCCGGGGATTCTTCATACGTAAGAGGGACCCCGAGCGCCCGGGCATGATTCCGGAAATGGAGGTTCCCCGCGTGGAGGAAATCCTCCGTGCCGCAGCACTGGTACAGGGCCGGCAATTCGACACCGGCGGATACTGCAGCGGCCAGTCTTGCGCAAAGATCATTCGGCCCGGCTTTGAAGGTCTTCGGGCTGCCGAATATACGCTCCATTTCGCGTCCGAGCTCCGTGCCGGGTGCAAAGTCCGGGTCCTCTCGGAATCGCTCCTCCATATCCAGCGCTCCGGAGAGGCTTGCGGCGGCCGCATAGAGACCCGGGTTCCCAAGGGCGAGCGAGAGAGCACCGTAGCCGCCCATGGAAAGGCCGGCAACGAATGTGTCTTCACGTCGCGGCGAGAGCCGGAAAAAGCCTCGTGCCAGGGCAGGCAGCTCGTGCGCGAAGAACTCCCCATAGCGCGGCCCGTTGCGCGCGTCGACGTAGAAACCGCGGCCCGTCGTCGCCATGACCACGGCGATCTTCCTCCTGTCCGCGTATCGCTCGATGGATGTCCAACGGGTCCAGGCGGTGTGGTCATCCGAGAGACCGTGCAGAAGATAGAGCGTCGGCCAGAGACGGTCCGGCGGAGAGGCGGGATCCTGGGGGATGATGACATCCATGACGGTCTGGATGCGGAGAACCTCGGACCAGAAGTGGACATTGAAAAGCGCCACGTGACCCCTCCCGATTTCGAATGGATGCGCGGATCATACCGATGCAGCCGCTTCGATTCTATGGCCCTTCACGGATTTTTTACCTGCGCGTGACAGTTCCGTGACACCTGCGCACCACCTTGTATGCGTGAACGATGAAGGAGGATACCGACGATGAATACCCGACCGATCGTACGCGAGCTCGACGCGCTGATGGCGAAAAACGCCGATGCCTACTACCCCGGCAAGACGCTGGCAGACTGGTTCTCGGCCGCGGGAGACCTCGAGCTCTGGCGGATCAATACGCATGCCCTGGCGGCGACGCTCAGCGTGGACCGCACCCGGCTCCTGACGACGTTCGTCCGGCTCGTGAAGGACGGGGTGCTGGACCTCAACTGGGACTACCATTGCACTGAATGCAATGCGGTGGCAGGCTCCCATCGGCATTTGAGCGAAGCAACCGCGGGCAATCACTGCCCCCTGTGCAACGTGGATTTCCGCAACACGCTGGACCGGAACGTCGAGGTGACGTTCACCCCTGCTGTGCGGCTGTGGTCGGTCTCCAAGGGATTCCTCGCGGAGCAGACCCGGCAGACCGTCGAGCTTCATGCAAAGAAGGCCATCAGGCTCCCCGCGACATTCGTGTCCGGCATGGATTGCCTCCACGTCCCTCTCTTCCGCGAGATATTCGAGACGGAGACCCTCTCCTTCCGGGAAAGCCTGCAGGTGGGCCAGGTCTGCATCATGTTCACCGACATCAAGGGCTCCACGGCCCTGTACGAGAAGCGCGGCGATTCCGCGGCCTACGGGCTGATCCGGGACCATTTCGACATCCTCTTCCGTATGGTCGAGCAGAACGACGGCGTCATCGTCAAGACGATCGGCGACTCCGTGATGGCCTCCTTCAAGAGGCCGGTCGACGGCGTGGCGGCGGCTCTTGCGATCCAGAAGGCATTCGCCGCGTTCAACCGGCGCGAGAATCTCCGCGACCAGATACTCGTGAAGATCGGCCTGCACGCGGGCGCCACCATCATGGTGAATCTCAACAATCGGCTGGACTATTTCGGACAGGTCGTCAATATCGCCGCGCGGATCCAGGGCACCGCGGAAGGCGGCGACATCGTGATCTCCTCCGAGATCCGCAAGGACCCCGCGTCCGTCCAGCGCATGCGGGGCGCGGTCAGGGGTCTCGCGAAGCGCTTTGAAAACCTCAAGGGAATCACCGAAGCGAAGGAGGTCTACAGCCTCACGTTCGCTTCCTGATCGGGGAAGGCTGCTTTCCGGCTGCGGACGAGGCGCGGCCGTGCTATACTTCTCCGCGGAATCAGGGGCTCTATGAAGCAGAATGATGGCGCACCGAGGCGGTGCGCCGCGTGCTCATCCTATCTCCCACAGCATGAGACGGGCGTGCGCGTGCCGCTCATCTTGCAGCAGGTGCTTTTTCCCGCCGAGCGCAGGCTCGTGAGCGATACCTGCATCATCACCAACCGGGAAACGCACGCGAATCGCACGTGCCGTCTCTGGTCGGGCGGCGGCGCGGGCTGAATCGCGGCTCGGGCGCGCCCGCTATGCGCCGGCGAACGCCGCGAGGGCGGGCGCGATCATCGTGAGGATCTTGGGCCAGCCGCCGCCCATGCCTTCGAAGGCCGCCTTTCCCAGCGGCGAGTCGAGGTCGAAACCCTTGTGCTCCAATGACAAGCGCGTCCCGTTGCCTTCGGGCTGCAATCGCCAGGTGATCGTCGTGTCGAGGGTCCCGGGCGCAAAGGAATAGGACAGGAGCCGCTCGGGTTCCACCGCGATGACCTCGCACTGCTGCTTTCCGAATCGACCGCCCATGTCGAGTGAGAAGCGATGCCCGACGACGGGGCGCACGTCACCGGCAGCCCACCATTTGGCGTGAAGGACGGGGTCCGTGAGTGCCTTCCACACCTTCGCAGGCGGATAGGCGATAAACTCTTCCAGTTGGATGACACCGGGTCGTATCATTTCTCCTCTTCCTCTCTGAGAGCCTTCTTCAAAGCCCGCATGCGCTGCGCCCAGTAGTGTTCAAACGGGCGCAGCCAGTCGCTCACCTCCGCCAGTGGGGCCGCTTCCAGGTGGTAGAAGTTCTGCCTTCCCCGCGCTTCTTCCGACACGAGGCCGAGTGAGCGCAGCACCTGCACGTGCTCGGATATTGTCGGCCTGTTCAGCGGGAACGCGGAGGCGATCTCCCCTGCGGAGCGCGGACCGTCGAGAAGCAGCTCGAGAATGCGCCTACGGGCGGGATTCGCCAGGGCCCTGAAAACCGTTGCGGCCGGCATGGAAAAATAATATGTCGGAAATTCCCGACATGTCAAGCCGGCCGCGAGCGTGTGCTCTCGCGCGGCCGCGCGCCGCCGGTCAGACGATGAGAAGCTCGATGCCGGCGGCCCTTATTTTGTCACGGGCGTCTTCGGGAAGCCCGTCGTCGGTGAGCACCATGCTCACGTCGGTGAGCTCCATCATCTTGATGAGACTGCATTTGTTCCACTTCGACGAGTCGGCGACGAGGACGCATTTCTCCGACCTCTGCACCATCTTGCGGGGCACTTCCGATTCGTCGTACATGTGCGCCGTGATGCCGCTTTCGATGCTGAACCCGGCCGTGCCGATGAACGCATACTTCACGAAGTAGTTGTCAAGCTCCTTGATCGCCATCGATCCGACAATGGCCTCGGTATGGGGGTGGAGCAGCCCGCCGAGAAGGATGATATTCAGCGAGGGGTTTGTCTTGGCATAGGGCACCACCAGGGTCGAGTTGGTGATGATATTCACATTCTCCTTGTCCTGGAGGTACTTCAGGATGAGCGCGCCGGTCGTGGTGGCATTGATCATGATCGAGTCGTTGCTCTTCACGAGCCCCGCGGCCTTCTCCGCGATACGGTTCTTCTCATCAATGCGTATTCTCTGTCGCAGCGTGATTTCAGGGTGGAAGGCGAGCGTTGCGCCGCCGTGCTTCCGGATGATCAGCCCCTTGGCCTCCAGGATGCTGAAGATGCGACGCGTCGTGACGGAGGAGACGCCGAGCAGCTCGCTCGCCTTCGACACCGAGATGGCATTCTGCTCGGCGAGCAATTGCAGGATATGTTGTTCACTGTCCGTTAGCTCCATCGACGACACAGCCTGCTCCTTTGATTCGTGCGGACCCCGGGAAGAACACGAGCCTAATTTCTATTCATACCGCTGTCAATGCGTGATCGTTCCACCTGGAAAGGAAATCACTTCCGCCTCCACGCGTCGCATTGCCCTCCTATGGCACGCCCGCGGCCGGGCGGGAAAGCGTCACGACCTGCGCGCAATCATTGGACTGCAGGGCGGCGGTAAAGAGCTGGTGGCTCAAGGCTGCTTCGCGCGGTGTCGCGCAGCCGGAAAAGCGCGTCCGCGGCGCACCCTCGGAAAGCTCATGGATGAAGGCCGCCCACATCTGGAGGATTGCATCGGAAAACCCGAACTGGAAAATGGTTCCCGTGATTGTTCTGAATGTGGAGGAATAACCAATCTCGACTTTCTGCCAGCTTTGCTCGGGCCCCGGGCTGTAGCGCATGACCTCGAGGTACCCCGGGTCCTTCGTGCTGAATCGGGCGCTTGCACGGGTGCCCAGCACCGTCATGAACCACGTGTTGAGCTCCCCCGGGGCGATACGCTGCATTTTCAGCGTCATGGGAAAGCGCTCCTGCCCGACGCCCGCCGTCTCGCACAGGAGGGTCGCATTGTCCCAGGTTTCGCACGGCGCGCTTCCCCCTTTGCCGTCAGGTCGCTCGGTGACGATCTTGCTGAGGATGGCCCTTACATTCAGAGGAAACCAGCCCGCCCGAAAGGGCACGTGGCAGACGTGGAGTCCCAGGTCACCCATGCACCCGTAGCGGCCATTGGTGGCGATGCGCCGCTTCCAGTTGATGGGCTTCAACGGGTCAAGGTCACTGGAGTGCAGAAAGCCTGCGTCCACCTGGATGATGGAGCCAAAGGCATTCGTCTCGATCATGCCGCACAGCGCCTGCACCGCCGGCACGAAGGGAAACTCGGAAGAGCAGCGCACGAAGACATCGGGGCGCTCGGCGATCGCTTCCATGATGAGCGCGTTGGCTTCCTGGTCGATGCCGAACGGCTTCTCACCCATGAGGTGCTTGCCCGCGCGGATGATGTCGCAGTAGACCCCGGCGTGCAGGTTGTGCGGCAGCGCGCAGTAGACGGCGTCGACGTCACCAGAGGCGATCAGCTCCCGGTAGTCGCTCGTGGCCAGCGTGACCGAGGAAAAATTGTCCGCGAACCATTTCACGGCGGCGGCGTTTGAGTCGCAGACGGCAGTGAGCACGGGCTTCGGCAGGTCGTCCGTGAGGTGACACCACCGCGCGATCGCGCTGCCGAACTCCCGCCCCATGAGCCCGCACCCGATGATGCCGAACCTCACTTGTTTTTTCATGCGCGGCTCCCGGCTGCGGATCTGCTCTTCTTCATGGCGTCGAACATGCTCATGATATTCTCGACTGGCGTGTCCTCCTGGATGTTGTGACCGGGCGCAAGCACGTACCCGCCTCCGGGAGAAAGTGCGGCTGTCACGTTCTCCACCGCGGCGAAGATGTCCTCACGGCTGCCGCGCGGAAGGACCTGCTGCTCGTCGATTCCTCCCCAGAACACGATCCTGTCGCCGAATGCCTCTTTCAGCCTTATAGGATCCATGTCCTTTGCCCGGGTCTGGACAGGGTTCAGGATATCGACGCCCGCATCGATCAGATCTTCGATGAGCGGGAATATCGCGCCGCACGAGTGGAGAAGAATCTTGACATCCGCCTGCTCGTGGATGAAACGGAATATGCTCTTGTGGTAGGGCTTCAAGATCTTCCGATAGAGCTCGGGTGACATCTGCGGCCTGTCCTGCATGCCAAGGTCATCCGCGTAGCCGATCACCTGGACATAAGCACCGAGCTCCCCAAGATATCGTTTGAAATACCGCTTCTGCAGCTCCAACAGCCGATCGTAGAGAGCCTTCACGAACTCTTCATCGACAAGAAGGTCACAGGCGAGATTCTCATAGCCGCGCAGCTTTTGCGATGTCTCATAGAAGCCGGGCACGCCGAAATCGGCGACAAGCGCGTAGGGGCTGTTTTCAAAGAGGTCCCGCGCCCGGTCCTTGATGCCGTGGTAAAGCGCGGGATCGTCGGGATCCGGCAGGCGCATGTTGGCCAGGTCCGCGATGCCGGCGTCCGCCAGGGGACTGTAGATGGTGTCGAAGTACAGGTGTGGGTCCGCTCTGCGCAGCTTGTTGCCGAATCCATTCTCATAAACGCCGTCGACGATTGCGGGCACGCCGACATTCATGCCGACCCTGCGGACGTCGGACTCTGCCAGAAGCATGATGCGCTCGCAGGGCTCGACGGTTCCCATGGAGTAGTCAATGATGGCGGTGTCTTCGTGGATGCCCAGGAAGCCTTTCAGCTTTTCATGGGCGTGGTAGTCCATGCAGGTGACCACCGTGCCGCCGAAATCCACCGGCACCCTGTCGGTCTCCTCGTGACGCAGAGCCCGCGCGACCCGCTCGCGGGACGTCACGCGGCGCCCCCAAGGAACGCGCGGGCCGCTTCCCGCACGCCGCGGACGACCGCGTTTGCGTGAGCGAAGCGGTCCCATGTCACGGGAATCGATGCCCCCTGCTCCGACATGCCCAGGCCGTCCTCCACGAACGTGGCGACCATGACGCCGTCCAGGCTGCCCATGCAACCGAAAAGCTTTTTGTAGTAGCCGGGATCTATCGGTGCTGCGTCCTGCAGCTCGATGGTGAGCTTTCCACCAAGCGCGGCGCAGAGCGACGTGAAGCTCTCAAAGCCGTACATCGGGGAGTTGTTCACCGCTGTCAGGCCGTCGATCTTCCTGATATTGGCGGCCTGGTGCGCGCCGTTGCCGCAGAAATGCAAATGGCCGCCGCCAAATGTCGTGAAAATTCTGGAGTAGCGGGGAACGACAAACTTTTCATAGAGATCGGGCCCGATCACCACCAGGTCATCGTCGGAGAGCCATACTCCTCCGCGCGGCGTCCACACGCCCTGCAGCCCATTGCTGTACCCCTTGGGCTCCCCGATGTGCTGCTTCTGAAGCGCCACCCATTTGATCAATGCATCCGTGACGATGTCCATCAGGTCGTGCACGGCCTGCGGCTCGGTGTACATCCAGGTGTAGAGGTTCGTTGCTCCGCACATCTGGCCCAGCGTGCTGAGAGGGCTGTTGATGTCGGTGAGCCCGACGGGGAGGTCGCTGTGCGCAACCGCGAAGTCGATACAGGAGAGCACCTTTAGCAATATCGAGCTCGTCTCCGGATCCGGCGGCGCAAGACGCGCGATGTCGCCGACTTCCGCAATGCAGCCGCCCAGGACCGCGGGGTCCTGGCCCGGGGCGCAGTCCAACCGATACGGGCAGCCGAAAGATGCCGCGGTCACCCCCGTACCGTACCATGGCATGAAGTAGGGCACGTAGTCGTCGTCTATCGCGCGCAGATGCTCCTCCGCGCTTTTTTCCTGGTAGGCGACCATCACGGCCGGGTCGTCGAAGTAGCCGGCAGGCTTGTCCTGGGACCCGAATGCAAAATAGGTCGGTGTTCCAACGATGACCGGCACGTCTTGCGCGCGTCTCAACGGCTCGCGTCGAAACGCGCGCGCGATCTTGTCCTTGCGCGGGCCAAGGTCATGGCCTCTCCACGCCCGCACGTCACCGGCCCGCTTTTCCACTCCGGTTCTTTGCTGTCCGTTCCCGCCTGTCATGCCATCCTATCCCTTCACCGCGCCGCTGGTGAGGCCCTGGACGAACTTCTTCTGCAGCGCCACGAAAAGAATGATGAGGGGGATGATCACCAGCGCCACTGCCGCGGTATACGGACCCCAGGCGATGCGCTGGTACGCGGAGAACTTCTGCAGGCCCAGCGGCAGGGTGCGCGGACCGCCGCCCTGCATGGTCACGGCTGCCCACAAGTACTCTCCCCAGAGGATGCAGAACATGATGATGGTGACGCAGGCAATGGGTGGCGCGGAAAGCGGCAGGATGATCCTGTTGAGGATGCCCAGCTCGCGCCGCCCGTCGATCCTCGCCGCCTCGATCAGGTCGGTGGGGAGGATCATGATGTAGTTGTAACAGATGTAGGTGGACAGCGGCAGCTGCCACGCGACGTACGGCAGGATCAGCGTGATGTAGCGCCGCATGAGATTCGCCTTGGAGAACATGATGGACATCGGCAGGATGTTCATCTCGCCCGGGAGGAACATCGTGAAGAGGAGCACGGCGATGATGAGATTCGCCCGCCGCACCCGCAGCCGGGCAAGGGCGTACGCCGCAAGGATCGCCACGTAGATGATGGCGACGGTGGAGGTGACGACCACGATCGAAGAGTTCATGAAGTAGGTGCCGATGCTCGCCTTCACCCAGGCGTCGCTGTAGTTCTGCAGCGTGGGCGCCTTCGGGAACCACCAGAAATTGGCCAGGATCTCCGCATCCGTCTTGAAGGAGGTCTGGATGACGAAGAAGATGGGATAGATCACGATGAGGATGAGCACGACGATCAGGACGCGCGGGAGGACCTTTCCCGGTGCGGCACGCAGATCACGCCATTTCATGGCTTTCCCCCCGCAGCACGAATGCGCTCACCCCGACGATGGCAAGCACGACGATGGCAAGCGACACACCCATGGAGGCCGCGTAGCCGAAATTGTTGAAGTTGTAGGCCGTTTCGACCATCCAGATGGGCACCGTCGTCGTGAGCCGGCCCGGCCCGCCCTTAGTCATGATGTAGATGAGGTCATAGGTCCTGAACCCCAGGATGAAAAGGTAGATCAGGCTCATCTTTATCACGGGCTTCGTGAGCGGAAGGGAGATGCGGCGGATCATCTGCAGACGGCTTGCCCCGTCGATATGCGCCGCCTCGTAGATGGACGGCGGAATGGTGATGAGAGAGGCGTAGATCATGAGCATCGGCAGGCCCGTGTTCTTCCAGATCTCCACGAATGTGATCGACCAGATGGCCACCTTTGGCTCGCTGAGCCAGGCCTTCGCGATGAAGCCCAGCCCCACGACGCGCAGGAGCTGGTTGAGGATGCCCGTTTCCAGGTTGAAGACGAACTCGAAAAGAAGCCCGACGATCGTGAGCGGGAGGATCACCGGGATGAAAAGGAGCGTGCGGTAGAGGACGCTTTCGGTGCTGCTCACCGACTGGAGGCCAAGGGCGATGACCAGCCCGAGGATAAGGGCAATGACCGCCGACACGCCGCCGACGCGCACCGTGTTCACGACGGCCTGCAGGAATATCCTGTCGTGGATGAGCAGGTTGAAATTCTTCAGTCCCGCGCCCTTCAGCGCGCCGATGCCTTTCCACGTGGAAAAGGAAAGCACGATGGTCCCAATCTCCGGGACGAAGACGAAGACCACCATCAAAAGGACCAGAGGGAGCAGGAAGAAATAGCCCGCCCGCCGCTGGGTTGTATCGACACCTCGCATTGATCTTTTCCCCCGTCTGGTCCGGCGCCACACAAAGAGGCCGCCGGCGGCGCAAAGCCCCGGCGGCCGGTCTTCATAGTAGCACGAAGCTATTTGGCGATCGCCTGCTGTCTGAGCTGCTCGAGATAGGCCAGCTCCGAGTCCACCGTGTTGCTTCCCAGCACGATGTTCATGATCGACTTGTCGATCTCCGAGCCCAGCTCGGGGGAAAGCGTGGCGACGTCGCGAGGATCGATGTACTGGATCACGTTCGCCGCCTCTTTCGTCACGGGAAGGGTCTTCAGAGCGCCCACGATGCCGAGCTCTTTCCAGCAGCGCATCTGGAAATCCTGGCCGCCGAACTCCTTGATCAGGGAGACCGCTTCGGCCGGGTGCTTGGTGTTGTAGGGGATGAAGAACCCGTTTGCCCCGCCATCGATGGAGATGTTGGTCTTCGTGAGCGTGGGCATGTAGGTGATGCCGAGGTCGTTGTCCTTCGTATCCGCGGCATAGAATCCCGCGAGCACGATGTTGTCGAGGAACATGGCCACCTTGCCCTTGAGATAGGCCGAGGTGAGCTCATCCGCGGTCAGGTTGAAGCAGCCGGGGACCCCGCCGTACCACGCCTCGGGGTCCTGGAAGAGCTGGGCGACCTTCGTGTAGAAGGTTTTCACAAACGGGGACGTGAAGCTGACCTTGCCCTGGATCCAGTTGTCGAAGACGCCCGCGTCCTTGGCGGCCTGGCTCAGGTCGCTCCTGGTGATGTGGAAGTAAACGCCGTTCTTCGCGCCCATCAGGGCGATGCCGGTTCCCTTGAGCTTCTTGGCGGCGGCGATGTATTCATCGATGGTGACGGGCGGCGTGATGTTGTATTTCTTCAATATGGCCTTGTTGTAATACATGATGCTGCCGGAGATGTGGATCGGGATGCTGTAGTAGTGGCCGTTGACCTTGCCGAGATCCAGGAGCTTCTGGCTGAACGTGTTCTTCCACGCGCCATTGTTGGCTTCCAGGTACGGTGTCAAGTCCATGGCCATGTTGTCCCGCGTGAACTCCACCATTCTCTCGGGCCAGAAGAACGCCATGTCGTACGGGTTGCCGTTGACGATGCCAGTCTTCACGAGCATCTCGTGGTTGTTCCAGTCGACGCTCTCTTCCTTCACGGTGTTGCCCGTCTTCTTCTCCCATGCCCGCATCGTTTCGCTCCAGACCTTGTCCCACGACGCGAAGCCGAACTGCGTCACCGCGCTGAGGGTCACGCCCTGCGCGGCGAGCGTGCCGGTGAACGCCAGCGCGATCACGAGCACGATCAGCCCTTTGACGAATTGCCGTTTCATTTCTCTCTCCTTCATCCTTGAATGTGTTGGAAATAACCGTCGAACGCTCAACCTCCTTCTTTCACCTCCTTGTTTGCTCGCGCGCCGTGTGCGGCGCGGCGCCTGGTACCGGGGCGCCCGCGGACGCATCCAGCGATCGATATCTGGCCAGCCCCTCGTAGAGGGCTGCATAAAGCCGCGCCGGGACCTCGTAGCGCCCCGCCGCGTCGGCACGGGGCTCAAAGACATCCGCGGGAGGCCGTGTTCCCATCACCGCGTCGGCGAAATCGCGGTAGACACCCGCGCCGACGCCCGCGAGCAATGCCGCGCCGCGGCACGCCATTTCAGGATCCGCCATCGCTCCAGGCGCCTGCCCGCCACGTCGGCGCGGAGCTGCACACCGCAGTCCCAGCGCGATCCACCGCCGTGGATGATGCAGCGCGTCACCGGACCTGCCACCTCGTCGAGGACGCGCAGATTCGTGGCCAGCTCAAAGGCGACGCCCTCCGCAAGGGCCTTGACGAGGTGGTATCTGCCGTGGTGCGGCCGGATGCCGCTGAGGGAAACCGTGGCGCGGATATCCCAGTACGGGTTGCCCGAGCCGAGGATGTGCGGCGTCATGCAGATGCCCGTCGGTTCCTCGCCCAGCTTTTCCGCCTCGCGCTGCGCGAGCGCCAGGGCATCGCGCCGTTCGGCCTCATCCTCCGGGTCACGCGTGAAAATGTTCGCGATCAGCCAGTCCAGGACGATTCCGGAAGGGAAGAAGCCGAGCACGACGTACTTTCCGCTCACCACGTGCGGGTAGCTGTTCAGCGACGAGCAGAGCGCGGCGGCGCCGTTCTTCGGTCCATCCGCGACAAGCGTGATGCATTCATAGCTGCCCGCGGAGATGACGGCGCACCCCGGCTCCACGGCCCCTGCGCCGAAAGCGCCGCAGGGCTGGTCGTGGCCGCCAAGCGCTACCGTGACGCCGGCGTCCAGCGACAGCGCGCGTGCATGCGCCGCGTCCAGCTTGCCGACGACCGTGCCGGAGGGCCGCGGCTCGCTGAAGGAGGACGGCGTGAGGCCGACAAAGCCGAGCAGCTCGTCGCTCCATTGCAGGCGCCCGATGTCGAAGCCCATGACACGGGAGGCCATCGTGTAGTCGATGACAGGAGGCAGCGCCATCCGCAGGAGCAGGAAGTCCGCCACGCTCACGAATCTTTTTGCGTCCGCAAAAACACCAGGGCGGTTCTCTTTCAGCCACAGGAGCTTGGGGAGCGAATACATCGCGTGCAGCGGCAGACCCGTGGTGGCGTAGATTCCCTCCCGTCCGAATCGCCTCTCCCAGGCGGGGAGCATCGGCCCGGACCGGTTGTCGCGATTGAGGAGAGCCGGGCCGCAGGCCTCCCCCCGAGCGTCGAGGGGGATGATCGTCTCACCGTGGCAGCTGACGGCCAGCGCCTCCACCCTGTCACGCCCGACGGCCCGCGCCGTTTTTCGCACCGCCTCGACAAAGGAGCCCCAGAACACGGAGGCGTCCAGCTCGTTGTCGGAGTCGGCCTGTCCCCGGCGCGCATAGGCAGACGAGCTCGATGCAAGGATCGCGCCGGTGCGGCTGAACGCCACCGCCTTGCACGCGCTCGTTCCCATGTCGACGCCGAGCAGGCTCATGCGTCCTCCGCCGCGACATTGATCATGATCTTGAAGGAGGGCTCCTTGTGCGCATCGATCATCGGGAAGACCGCGGGGATGTCTTCGAATCCGAAGTGGTGCGTCACGATGCCGTCTGTGCGGATGACGCCGCGCGCCATCATCCCGATCATGTCCCGGTAGTCGTTCGGCACGTACATGGTCGTGCCGGAAAGTCGGAGCTCGTGCTGGACGAAGTCTGGCAGGAGCGGAACCTCCGTCCCCTTCTGGAGCACGCCGATCACGACGACCCGGGTGCCGCGGCGGGCAACCGAGAGGATCTGGTTCAGGACCTGCCCCTTGCCGCCGACGCAGTCGTAGAAGACGTCCACTGCCTTGGAATCGCCGCAGAGCCCGCGGAGTCCTTCCTCCAGGGGGGTGCGCGCCGTGTTGATGATGCCGTCCGCGCCGCACCGCTGGGCAAGCGCCAGCCGGTCGTCCTGCACGTCGGCGATGAATACCTTCCGCGCGCCCAGTGCCTTGCAGCTCTGCATCGTGAAATTGCCGATGGGTCCCGCGCCGATCACGAGCACTGTGTCCTGCCGCGTCACCTCCCCGCGCTTCGCCCCGTGCAGACGATACGCAGGCAGGCTCGACGAGGGCCGCCTGTTCGAGGCTCATGCCGGCGGGTATGGGCAGCGCCATTTCGGCGGGCACGCAGACGTACTCTGCATGTGCGCCGTTGGCCTCGGCACCCATGCAGCGAAGCTTCTCGCAGAAGTTGTAGATCTTGGCCCGGCAGGGACCGCAGACCCCGCAGACGAGGTGGGGTATGACGGTGACGCGTGTTCCGGTCTTTGGAGATCGCACGCCGGGACCGCATGCGACGACGCGGCCCGAGAACTCGTGCCCCATGACCAGCGGGGAGATCGCGTACGGGTGCAGCCCATGATAGATCGTCGGGTCCGAGCCGCAGACCCCGCAGTACATGACCTTGACGAGGACCTCGTCCTTCCCGGGGGAGGGCACCGGGACGGTCTCCCGTTCTATTTTTCCCGGCGCGCGGAGGACGAAGCGGACCATATCGCTTTTCACTTCAGGCGCCCCTCACCGCTTCGATTCCGGTGAACTTGCAGAACATCTCCAGCGCGGCAGCCACCTTCACGTCGTGGATCAGGGTGCCGTGGTGCACGACGCCGCACTCCACCATCTTGCGCTCCCAGTCCTTCAGGTCATTCACCTTCACCCATCCATAGGCGCCGCGGACAAAGGGCGGCATGTCAACGACCTCGCCCGTTCCGTAGAACAGGCAGAACTTGCCGTCATACTCGACCAGGCGCGCGCAGGTGACCCCGCCCTCCTTGAGCCGGCCCTCCATCGCGCCGTGACAGGTGGGGCACCACTGGATCATGCGCTCGTTGCGGGTGAGACGCCGCTCGCCGTTCGGTGCATAGGCGCTCGTCGGGGCATTGCCGCAGTGCCAGGCAAGCCACACGTTTTCCTTGTCGGGGTGCAGATCGGTCCAATCGATGAAGTCGGGCTTTGCGACGCCAAGGGAAGCGGCATGCATGGCAAGCAGGCTGTCGGCGCCGTACAGGTCGGCCTCGCACGCGGTCGGGATGCCGCGCTCGGTGAGACGGCCCAGCACCGCGCAGACCGACACGCCCAGCTCCTCCTGCACGGCCGTCCAGCAGTTCACCGCAAGCGCGTCGAGCTGCAGCTCTTCCTTGATCTTCACGAATGCAAGCTCGCAGCGCGCAAGGTTGGCCAAGGTCATTCGCCTGGTTCTCCGAGAACTGTTGCCCCGCGCGCGATATCCTTTGCCAGCTCCGTGACCTGCTTCGACGTGATGTCGATTGCCTTGATGGATTTGATGACGTGGAAGAGGTCCACGGGCACAACCATCTGGCCGAACTGTCTCTGGAGGGCCTGCTCGCTGATATTCTCAGACTCGAAAAGCTCGGGCCGGGTGCCCAGGAGACCCATGCGTGCTCCCTTGAAGCGCGCGATGGCGTTGACGGCGCGGGAGAATGTCTCGAGCTTCTCCTTGAATGAATCCTCCTCGGGATTGCAGGTGAGGAGATGCTCGAATGTGAAGCCGCGGCGCTTCAGGGACGCGGTGGTCATGAACTGCCCGCACCACGTGTCGGTCATGCGCGAGCCGTTGGGCAGATACGGGGCGCTGCGCGTGGCGAAGTGGAGGATGGGCATGTCCTTCCGGGTGCCGTTCAGCAGCGTGCCGATTGCCACCTCCATGCCGAAATCCATGTTGCCGATGATGAGCCCCTGGATATCTTCCCCGCGGAACAGTGCAGCCGCCTTGCGCGCGTCGTCGATGCTGCTCACGCAGCCGATCGGTGTCAGCTCCTTCGAGGGAACGACGAGGTCGATGCCGGGTATCTTCTGTAAAACTGCGACGCAGCGGTCACGGATGGCCTCGGCGTAGTTGCCGCCATTCCATGAATCCCAGTTCGAAGGGGCAAAACCGATCTTCACCTTCAGCATCACACCTCTCCTTTGACCGAATGTGCAACCGCGGGGGCTTCAAGCTCCTCCATCACGTCGCTCTCCGCCATGTGTTGAGCCGCGTACTGGTATTCTGGATCCGCGGAAAGCCCGTACTGACGGATGCCGAATCTTCTGAACCTGCAGGAGATGCCGTTCTCCGCGAGCAGAGCGCCGACGATGCTGCCCATGCCGGTGAGGACGTTGTGATCCTCCCAGGTGACGATGTGACCGGTGGCCGCGGCCGCGCGAAGGTCATCCAATGATATCTCCTTCGGACAGGAGACGTTCAGAACGCCGATCCGAAGGCCGCGCGCCGCAAGCGTGTCGGCGATCTCCAGCGCCCGGCAGACCGTCGATCCGTAGGTCATGATGCAGCCATCGGCCCCATTCCGCAGCCAGTCCGCGTTCCCATACACGAAGTCGTTCGACGCGGCGTAGCAGGGGCTCTTGCGCCCCGCGTCCCAGAGTATCGGCTTCGGGGACCGGCCGAGCGCAACGATGAAGCTCCCCGGGTGGGTGGCGACGTAGCGGATGACGCGGTCGATCTGGTTCGCATCCGCGGGCACGATGAGCCTGTAGCCGTAGAGATTGCCCGCGAGCGACAGGTAGTCGATGCACTGGTGCGTCTTGCCATCCTGGCCGACCTCGAGGCCGGTGTGCGTGATGATGAGCTTCAGCGCGCATTTGTTGAAATCCGTCATCCGGTGCTGGCCGTAGGTCTCGTCAAGGCCGAAGACCGCGAAGTCGGCGAAGAACGACACGCAGCCGTCGCGCGACAGGGCAGCCGCAATGGTCGCCGCGTTGTGTTCCGCAATGCCGCACTCGACGAAGGAATCCGGATATTCATCGCGTATCGCGAAAAGGCGGGTGGATTCCGCCAGGTCGCAATCCAGCGCGACAAGCGGCGCCTTGTCCCCGCCGTCCCTGTTCTGCCGGAAAAGATCGCCGAGCGCCTTGCCGAAAGCATCGCGCGGGTCCACGCTCGCGCCCAGCGCATACTGCCGCGGCACGCCCGGATCGACGCAGGATTCCGCGCTGACGGGCTGTTCCACGCACCGCGACGCGAGCGGGGGTTGCGCGTCGACGGAAGGCTCCCACGACCCGGCGCTGTCCTCCCGATGGCGCAGGAACCTGGCCGCCTCCTCCTGGGAAAGCTGTTTTCCGTGAAAGTGGTAGTCGTTCTCGATCATCGGGAAGCCTTTTCCCATGACCGTGTGCGCGAGGATCAGGGTCGGCCGCTCTTTCTCCGCGCGGCAGGAGCGCAGCGCACCATAGATGGCGCTGAAATCATGGCCGTCGATCTCCGTTACCGCGAAGCCACCCTGCCGGTACATCGCAGCAATATCCTGGGGCATGATCTCGTCGATCGGGCCCGAAGACTGGAGCCCGTTGAAGTCGACGATTGCCGTCAGACCCGCCAGCCGATACTTCGCGGCGAAGCTCACGGCCTCATGGATCTGGCCCTTCTGCTGCTCGCCGTCACCCATGAGCACGAAGACGTGGTTGGTGCGTTTCTGAAGACGCGCGGCAAGGGCAAAGCCGCAGCCGACCGACAGCCCCTGCCCGAGACTCCCGCTTGCCCATTCCACGCCGGGGATCTCCTTGTTGGGATGCCCCTCGAATAGGCTGCCGCCCCGGCGATAGCCTTCGTTCACCTGGCGCAGGTCGACGTATCCCAGGAGCCCCAGCACCGTGTACAGGGCCGAGGATACGTGACCGTGGCTCACGACGATCCTGTCCCTGCGGGCGTCGAGCTCCCGCCCGGGAGCGACATTCGCGCAGAGGTAGAGCATCAGGAGCATGTCCAGGGAGGAAAGGGCCCCGCCGAGATGGCCGGAGCCTGCACCCTGCAGCATGCGCACGATATTGGCCACTGCCTGGCTGCGCAGGTCGGCAAGCAAACTGCCGTGTGACGGGGACAGGGTATCGGCGGAAAAGTTTTTAAGCTCCTCAAGACTCATCGGCGGTCGCCATTTGCTGAGTATCGACAGAGGCCTGTTTCGGTTTTGTTTCTAACAAGTAACGTAATCATTTGTTTGTCTTAAGGTTACGAATGCAGTATCAATCGGAATCTTTGATTTGTCAACAAAAATCGAATCAAAAAAGCTGTATGCGAACCTTATGTCGTCTCCATCAGGGCAGGAAGCTGCTCCCAGGCCGTGATGACCGCATGCTCGCCGACGTCTGTCGGTATCGGGCTTCGGGGATTGAACGCAACGGGGAAAATGCCGGCACCACTTGCCCCCTCGATGTCGTAGCTGATGTTGTCCCCGGCGAACCACACCTTGTCCGCCGGCAGGCCCAGGCGGCGCAGCGCGACCTCGAAGATGATGGGATCCGGCTTCCGCACGCCGTAGTCGGCGCTGGAGACGACGAACGCGAAGTACGAAAGAACGCCCTGGCGTTCCAGCTCGCGCGCCAGGGTCACCGCAAGGAATGAGGAATTGCTCACCACGCCCATCGGCATGGACCGGGAGGCAAGGAGCGCGAGCAGGTCCCGCACCCCCTCGATGAGCTCGATCTGCATGGCGGCGCGCCAGAAGACCCACTCCGCCTCCTCCAGCCCGCGCGGGTAGCTCATGCCCAGCGAATCGCCGACGATGCGCAGGAGCGCCGCCTGGCTGAACTCCAGCGCGGCCAGGTCCTCCCGCGATTCAAGGGCCGTGACGACCCGGCGGCCCACCTCCATCACGTCACTCAAGGTTGCGCGGCGCGGGTTGTGCGCCGTCTCGAGCACGGCCGCGTGCCCGCGGGTGGGATCGAAACCGCGCGAGTCGATAAGGGTGCCCCAGAGGTCGAAAAGCATGGCCTGCGGTCTGTGCATGATGCGACTATACCCCGCGGGCCCGCGAGGGTCACCACGCGGAGGCGCCGCGCTTGCCGCGTCGCGGTGCGACGGCTATCATGGCCGCGGCATGGCGGAGCAGCGGAAAAACTACCTCATCGACATGGATGGCGTCCTGGTCCTGGGCAGGACGATCGTGCCGGGCGCGGCGGAGTTCATCGCGCGCCTCGTGCACGCCTCCCGGGAGTTTCTCGTTCTCACGAACAACCCGCAGTTCACCCAGAACGATCTCTCCTACCGTCTGGGCAGCATCGGCCTGGCGATCGATCCACGGAGGATCTTCACCTCGGCGATGGCAACGGTGCGTTTCCTCAAGTCGCAGCCCAGCACGGGCAAGGTCTTCGTGATCGGGGAAAGCGGCCTGACGGGTCCTCTCCACGATGCAGGTTTCATCATCACCGACATCGAGCCGTACTACGTCGTGCTGGGCGAGACGAACGCCTACAACATCCAGCACATCACGACCGCCATCCGGCTCATCGCGGGCGGCGCGCGCTTCATCGCCACAAACCCCGACCCCTCGGGGCCGGGCGACGGCGGGATCGTGCCCGCCTGCGGCGCCATGGCCGCGCTCATCGAGAAGGCCACCGGTGTCGCGCCCTTCTTCGTGGGAAAGCCGAATCCCCTCATGATGCGCACGGCCTTGAATTACCTCGGCGTGCACTCGGAGAACACCGTCATGATCGGCGACCGCATGGACACCGACATGGTGGCGGGAGTGGAAAGCGGAATGGAGACCATCCTCGTCCTGAGCGGCGTCACCCGCGCGGAGGAGGTGGCCCGCTTCCCCTACCAGCCGGGCCGCATCGTCGGCTCCGTTGCCGACATCGATCCCTGAGGGAGGCGGCGAGTGAAGATCGAGTGCTTGCTGGATCCGGTCTTCGCTGTCACGACGTTCCGCAGGCTTGCCCTTCCCGACGCCGCTGTCACGACAGAGACGGCGGGGGACCGCGCGATTCTCCGCATCGATGCAGCGGCGCTCCGGCAGCTCGCCTTCGAGGCATTCCGCGACATCAATTTCCTCTTCCGCACGTCCCACCTGGAAGCCTGGGCCCGGATCCTGGAAGACCCCGGGGCATCGGACAACGACCGCTTCGTCGTGGCGGCCCTCCTGAAGAACGCGGCTATCTCGGCGGAAGGCATCCTCCCTTCCTGCCAGGACACAGGCACGGCCACGATTATCGGGCTCAAGGGCGAGCGCGTGCGCACGGACACCGACGACGAGGACGCTCTGTCCGAAGGAACGGCACGGGCCTACGCGTCGAGCAACCTGCGCTTTTCCCAGGTCGCGCCTGTCTCCATGCTGGACGATGCCGACACTCGAACGAATCTTCCCGCGCAGGTGGATCTGCACGCGGTTGCCTCCGGCGGACCCGGCGGAGGGGAATATCGCCTGCTCTTCATCGCCAAGGGAGGGGGGTCGGCAAACAAGACCTCTTTCTTTCAAGAGACGCGCGCGCTCCTCAAGGAGGAGGCGCTGGATGCATTCCTGCGCGACCGCGTGCGCGCCTTGGGTACCGCGGGGTGCCCGCCGTATCACCTCTGCGTCGTCATCGGGGGAAGCAGCCCCGAGCAGAACCTCAGCATGTTGAAGCTCGCCACGGCCGGCGCGCTGGACCTGCTTCCTGCGGGGCCGCCGGCTCCCTTCCGCGACGCCGCCTGGGAGGAGCGGCTCCTGCGGCACGCGCGGGAATCCCGGCTGGGCGCGCAATTCGGCGGCATGCACCTGGCGCTGGACGCACGGGTGATCCGGCTCGCGCGGCATGCCGCAAGCGTCCCGGTATCCGTCGGCGTCTCCTGCAGCGCGCACCGCAACGCATTGGCGCGCATCTCCGCCGACGGGGTGTGGCTGGAAGACTTCGACCGTGCGCCGGGCCGTTTCCTGCCGCGCGCCGCGGAGGTGCTCACCCGCGCGTCGGCCGCGGCGCGCCGTATCGATCTTGCGCAGCCGCTGGCCGGCGTGTGCGCCCAACTGGCCGCCTGTGCGCTGGGCACCCTCGTGCTCCTCAACGGGCCTCTCGTCGTGGCGCGCGACGCGGCGCATGCGCGCCTTGCCGCGCTTCTTGCGCAGGGCTCCCCGCTTCCCGACTGGTTCTGCCTGCATCCCATCTACTACGCGGGCCCCGCCGCGACGCCACCGGGCAGGGTGATCGGAAGCTTCGGCCCGACCACCGCTCAGCGCATGGATCCCTACGTGCGGTCGTTCATGGCGGCGGGGGCATCCCGAGTGATGCTTGCCAAGGGAAACAGGTCGGCGGCCGTCGTCGAGGCATGTCGGGATTTCGGCGGCTTCTCCCTGGGCACCATCGGCGGGGCTGCCGCGTTGATCGCGCAGGAAAATATCGTGGCCGAGGAGCTCCTTGCCTGGCCCGAGCTGGGCATGGAGGCGGTGCGCAGGATCGTGGTGCGGGAACTGCCCGCCTTTATCGTCATTGACGACAAGGGGGGCAATTTGTACGGCTCTGCGCCGCGGTGATGGGCTTAGCGGTGGCCACCGCGGCGGTCATGACGACCGTCCCTGAAGATCCATATGGGCATGGGGAAGAAGGGAGCGACGGCGACGACCGTCGGGCTGGGCGCGGCGCTGAGCGCGAAATCCGTGTAGGTGCTCAGCTTTGAGATGGCGTCCCGCATCGCCTGCAAGGCATCCAGCCACCGAGGATACGGCTGTATGTCGATGACGGAGATCCCCCCTTGCAGGTCGGCCAGAACGTCGCGGCCGCCGCTCGCGACCGTCATGCCGTTCTGGGCGCTGGCCGCGCTGTCGTCCACGAGTCCGCCCCCGCTCGGTTGCAGGGTCGCGATCTTCAGGACTTCACCCGTCTCCTTGTCGGCTTCGATCGCGACGGCAATCTCCACGGTCGTGCCGCTCGGTTTCAGCGCGCCGAACAAGTCACGGTGGTAGAGATCGACATCGCCTATCGCCATGTAGAAGTCGTTGCCCTTGAGTGTCGCGCTCACGCTGCCATTTTGCAGGTAGTTCGTCGCTCCCTTCGTGATTTGCGGCACGGTCGCACAACCGAGGAGCGCCAGAACGAATGCCACCGCCGCGAGCCCCTTCCAGACAAATCGGCTCGCGCGCTTCCCGTGCACGTGTACGTCCGTCATAGATACGCCTCCACTCTTCGCTTTCAATGATACGAGAAGATTCATTCGGGGGAACGCGAATAATGGAATGTTCTGCATCTGTAATCGGGGGTTCATCGCCTCTTTCGGCGTGCATATGCCGCCGGGACTATGAAATCGGGGAGATTTTAGGCATATTCGAGACACGATGCCTGAAGAAAAATCGGTCCGTTCCCTGAGAGCCTTGCCGTGGATCGCGGCGCTTGTCTGCGCCGCGATCACGCTTCTTCCCGCAGCCGCGTTCGGCCAGGACGCGCCGCCGATTACGCTGTCGGCAACGACGAGCGCGGGCATCATCTATGGGGAGGCATTCGAGTACGTCTACAATCAGGCTGTCTCGGCCAACTACAAGAACAGCGAGCTCGACTGGACCCTCCAGCCTTTGTTCTACACGGAAGAATCGCTTTCCCTTGCGACGGCCATAGGCATCGAAGCCCACGTGGACGTGAAACAGGGCATTCCGGGCAATGCGGGCACGATGACCGATTCGGACTTCCTGAACGGTAACGGCGTGCGCACACACTATTCCCAGAGTGAAAGCTACGCGGAGCGCGCCCTTCTCCTGGACGCCACCGTCGGCTATGATCTGCCGATCGGGGAGACCGTCGTCGTCGTGCCGTACCTGGGCTTCTCCTACATGGACTTCAAGTGGTCCGCGCGCGACGGCTACTACCAATATCCCACAAGCGGCTATGAATACTCTTTCAGCACCACCGGCGCGCTTGTGTATGGCACCTTAAATCCCTGGAGCGCCTCTGAGACGGAGACGCCACTCTATGGCGCCGGCATCCTCTACGAGCAGACCTATCTCATCGGCTCCGCGGGGGTCCGGGCCTCCCTGCGACTGGACCGACTCACGGTGGGGGCCTCCTTCGCCTTCTCTCCTTTGACGTATTGCTACGACATGGACAACCACCTGCTGCGTCAGATCACCTTCACGTCGACCCTGACCGGCGGGATGACGATCGAGCCCGCCCTCAGCCTCCAGTATGCCTTCACGCAGCGGGCGTCGCTCACGCTCTCCGTCGACTATCGGCAGATTTTCAATCTCCTGGGGGACGCCACGGAGGTGAACCAGGGCACGACGGCGACAGGCTCGGACGGCAACTATTATGCCGGTCCTGATTCCGCCAGCACGTTCACGAAGGGCTCGGGTGCGGCCGTGTGGATGCTCGACGCGAGCCTCCTGTTCAGGCTCGAGCTGTAGGCCGAGGAGTGAATATGCGATTCATTCGCGGAGGAATCTTCCCGGCAGCGGTTGTAGTTATCGCGCTGGCGCTTTCCGGATGCCCGACCCCTGCCACCTATGGACCGACGATCACGCCGATCTATGCGGCCACAAGCGCAGGCCTGCAAATCTACAACGGGACGAGCTGGACGAACGTGACGACCGCCAATGGGCTTCAAAGCAACAGCGTCAGCTCCGTGGTCGTTTCCGGCTCCGGTTCGGGTGCCACGATCTTTGCCGGCACGGCAAATGGTCTTTCTTATTCCAGTACCAACGGATCGACCTGGACGACCTGGACAACCGCAAATGGTCTTGGAAGCAACACGATCAAAGGCCTTTTCCTCGGCTCGACGGGCCTCTACGCGGCCACGACGGGCGGTCTTTCCGCCTACAACGCCGATGGATATCCAACCGCAACCTGGACGAACAGCGGCTCACCAATCAACAGCGTCTTCGTCTTCGGCAGCTACATCTACGCCGGGGGCGCATCGGGCTTGGCCGTTGTGAACGGCACGGGTGTCGAGAAGACATTCACGCCCGCGTTGATAGTGCCGGGAAGCACGATAGCGAGCACGACGGTGAACGCGGTGTTCGTCGACCCGTACCAGGACGTTTTCGCGGCGACAGACCAGGGACTCAACGTTCTGTACGGGGGCTCGAATCCCTTTGCCTTCCAGACGCCGCCGATCTTAATCAATGTTGCCGTCAACGGCATCTATCTCGACACCAACGGCAACTTTTACGCGGCGACAGACTCGGGCCTCTACAACTTGAGCGGGACCGGCACGCAGCCGATTCTTGCGGGAAAGACCCACTGCGTGTATGTCGACGGCGCGGGCACGATCTATGCTGGCACAGACACAGGTTTGGAGACTTCCACGAACGGCGGTTCAACGTGGTCGAAAAGCGCATGGAGCGCCATCGTCTACGCGGTGGTGACGACGGCGCCCCTCTACTCATTCTGAAGCGGTCCCGGGCGGGGCCTCAGCAGATCATTTCACCGTCAGGTTGAAAACGCCGTCCCAGTCCTTCCCGGCGAATCCTTGCGGAACAGCGCGATACGCTTCAGGAACACGTTGCTCGTCTCGTCGTTGTAGTCCTTGGAAAGGGAATGGCAAATCCCTTCTCCGCCGAGTCCCACTTCTGCTTGCGGTAGAGCCCGAGGGAGGTCTCGAAGAGCTTCTTGAACCGCTCGTCCCGCTCCGTCGCGCCCTTCTTCTCCCGGATGATCTCGTAGATGCGCACGGGAAGGCTCTTGCCCTTCACGGTCATCAGGTCGACCTCGCGGCAGAGGTACTCCCCCTCCACCTTGTCGTATACGGCCTCGGTGATCAGGGAGCCGGTGCCGTACTGCTTGTTGGCGCCTTCCAGCCGCGCGGCAAGGTTCACCGTGTCGCCGATGCTCGTGAAGTCCATGCGGTCCTTCGCGCCCACGCTCCCGTGAACGACGGGTCCCGTATTGATGCCGATGCCGATGTCGATGACCGTCCCCGCCGACTCCGAGGCCTTGCGGGCCTCCTCCGCCATCGCGCGGCGTATCTCCAGCCCCGCCTTGCAGGCGTTTATCTCTTTGCGCACGCCATCGAACTGCGCCATCATCTCGTCACCGACGTACTTGTCCACGTCGCCGTCGTTGGCGGAGATGATGGAGGTCTGCAGGTCGAGGTAGTGATTGAGGAGCTCCACCACCTGTTCGGGCTCCATGCCCTCACAGAGGGTCGTGAAACCGCGGATGTCGGTGAACAGGAACGTGAGATCCTTGCTCTCCGTGGTCGGCTTTCCCTGCTCGGCGTGCTGAAGGGTGGACTGGGAGATATAGGGGATGACGCCGCGGATGACGTTCGCCATGTGGTTCACCTCCCCCGAGAGGAGCTTGATCTCGTCGTGGGTGTGCACCCGGTCCTTGTACACCAGGAGATCGGAGGAGAACCGCAGCTGGCCCCGGACCATGTTGGACAGCACGTTGGCGATTGAGTTCACGCTCATGCGCAGATAGAGGATGGGGAACACGATCCCGCGGCCGAAGAGATAGATCAGGAAAATCGATGCATACATGAAGATGGCGGCGATGACGAACACCTTCACCTGCGTGCGGAAGTAAGGCTCGTAGATCACGTCACGGGCATAGTCCACCTTCACGTAGCCGATGAATGTCGTGCTGAGGGACACGGGCGCGAGGTACTCGTACGTCTTTGCGCTCGCGTTGTAGCGGCTCGTCGTCGCCGTGAACGCGTCGAGGGCCGGCGCGGTCTGGCCGATGATCGACCGATCGGTGCTGCCCCAGACGACGAATCCGCCCGCCTTCGCATCCTTGCGATAGAAGGAAAGGGTGTTGAACTTCGTGAAGGCGGCGCCCCCCGCGCTCGGCAGATTCTTCTTCGCCTCGGCGGCGAAATAGTCGTCCAGGGAGATGCGGTCCTTGTCCGAGGGATTGGCCTTCGCGACGCTCGCCGTCCTGTCGGCCAGCCCTTCGCCGTTGGCGTTCACGGAGGCGAGCAGGGTCTGGCTGAAATCGCGCAGCAGGAGGAAGGCGAGCACGATGATGATCACGAGGATGAGGGGCACGAAGGTGAGGATCAGCTTCCTCTGGATGCCCTGCCTCTGCGCCGCGGCCGCGGGGGTGTTGGACTGCTGATCGCCCGCGCGGCGGAACTCCAGGTATTCCTGGAACGCGATGTCGCGCTTGCTGATGCTGAGGATGAGCGTGACGATGAAATAGCCGTTAAAAGCCAGCGAGATCACGGCGACGACGAACGTGAAGGGGGGGAAGCCGGCAAAGTAGCTCGCGCTCGCCGCCCTGCTCACCAGGTCCAGGACCACCAGCGCGACGACGAGGCCCGAGGACAGGATGTTGAGGGCAGCCGGGATGGTGAGCTCGGGATAGACGGCCACGTGCAGCCGGGCGGGCATGAAGACCGCCGCGACCTTCCACAGGCAGATGAGCGGGATCAGGTAGCCGATCACCGTCACGACCACCCGTGCCCCTGCCCGCGCGGGATCGGACCCGTAGAGCACCTCACCGAGGGTGCGCGGGTTGAAGCCCCCGAGGGCGGTGCTCACGAACGGCAGCACGTACCAGACGATGATGAGGGCGGAGTATGCCACCTCCACCGCGTGCAATCCGATCCTCGGCCGCGGAATTTGTTTCATGCTCTATCCTCCCACCTGGTCAATCACCTTCTGTTTTTCACGCGCCTTGTCAAGATAGTCGCCGGCCTGTTCGTAGTCGACCTGCACGCCGACGACGGTCTGCAGGAGAGTGATCGCGTCCTTGTAGTTCTCATTGCGGTACGCGTCGACGCCCTGCGCGTAGATGTCCTTGATCTTGTCGAGGATGGCCTGCGCCCGTGTATCGAGCGCCGCCTGTTTCGTCTGGTCGGTCGTCGTGCGCGCCAGGGCGTCGATCTTGCGCTGCGCCGAGACCAGCTGGCCATCCGTGATGAGCTTGTCGACGTCCGCCACGGTGGCCTCGAACGTTGCCGCGGTGTCCGCCCTGCCGCGGATGTCGGAGATCTGGCGCTTCAGCGCCGTGGCGTCAGCGGTGCGTGACGCGGCGAGCGCCGCATCGGTGCGTGCATCCGCGTTGGGGTAGTCCTTCTGCGCGAAGTAGGCCTTCGCCCAGGCGTAGTTCAGGTTGTAGGTGGCGCTGCGCACGTCCGCGTCGTAGTTGTTGCCCGTCTTGCGGTTCAGGTCGGCAAGCCCCGTGAGCTGGGTCCGCGCATCGGCGTATTTCGCCTCGGTGAGGAGGCTCTGGAACGTCGCCACGCGCGCGGCGACGAGCTTGCCGACTGCCGTCTTCACCGTGCTCATCTGGGAGAGGGCGGGGCCATTCTTCGGGTCGATGTCGAGCGCCCGGGAGATGCTCGGGTAGGCGTCGGTGTACTGCTTCTCCTGCGTGGCCGCGGGCGTCTTGTCGTTCAGGCCGGCGAGCGAGGTCTTGGCCTTTGCAAGGTAGGAATCGGCGAGCTTGGCCCGGTCCGACGCGGTATCGACGAGCATCTTCTGCACGTCGGGGTTTTTCGCGTCGATGCGCGACGCTGCCTGGAGAGAGACGAACAGGGCGTAGTTGTCGTCGTCCGTGCGCTTGGCCTTTGCGAGTGTCTTCGTCGCGGTGCCGATGTTCGCCTTCAGCTTCTGGTCCTTGAAGTTGTCGACGAGGGTGAGGTACTGCTGCGCCTGGGTGTTCGACGGGTCGAGCTGGAGGGCGATGCTGAAGTATTCCCGCACGCGCGGGATCTGGTCGAATGCCTGCCGGCGGACAAGGGTGAGCTGGTACTCTTCGATGCCCGCTGCCGTGAGAGCCTGCGCCTTGCTCTGGTCGTCGAGCTTCTGAATGAGGAACGTATCGCTCGTCGAGGTACAACCCATCACGACAAGCGTGACCAGCGCCACCAAAAGAAGAGCCTTCTTCATATCCGCAGCTCCTGTGGTGTGAGTATAGCCCTGTTTCAGCCGCCGGGACAAGTGCGGCCCCGTCACTCCTTCCGCCTGACGTGCACCGAAAGCCCCGCTCAGGCCATGCCCTCCAGTCTGCCCTCGCGCTCGGCGGTGATGTAGTTCATGCAGAACTGGTCGCGTCCCGCAAGGGCTTCGGCTGCGGCAATGTGCGCCATCATGCGCGGGTCCAGCGGGTCGACGATCGCCGAATCGAGGCCCTTGGCAATGGCCATGGCGACGAAAACCTGGTTCACCAGCTTCCGCTTCGGCAGCCCGTAAGAGACATTGGACAGCCCGCAGGTCTTATGCACGAGCGGGTGTTCGCCGCTGATCTTCTCCACGACCCAGAGGGCCGCCATCGCGGAGTCGCCGTTGGTGCTCACCGGTCGGATGAGCGGATCGACGAAGATGTGATCCGGCGGGACCCCGTCGTCTTCCAGCCTCTTGATGAGGCCATCGGCGACGGTCCAGACCTTTGTCATGTCGTCAGTCATGCCGTTGTCGTCCAGGCTCAGGGCGACGACGCGCGCGCCGTACTTCTTGAGGAAGGGAATGAGGGTCTTGTAGCGGTCGGCTTCCGCGGAGATGGAGTTCAGGAAGGGTTCCCGTCCCGCCAGGGCGAGCCCCGCTTCCACGGCCGCGGGACGGGGAGAATCGATCGACAGCGGCGCGTCGGTCACCTGCCGGATCGTCCCGATGAGCCACTGCATCTTTTCCACTTCGTCGGTCGGGAAGGCCCCGGCGTTCACGTCGATCCAGCCCGCGCCCGCCTCGACCTGATTCTTCGCGAGCGTCTGGATGGCGGCGGCGTCCTTCTCCTCGATGGCCTTGCGGATCTGCTTGCGCGTGGAATTGATGAGCTCGCCGATGATGAGCATGCAGCACCTCTTTGTTCAAGAGCGATGGGGGATACGTGGCATCATAGGTGGCGGCCCGCCGAAGGTCAAGCTTGGCGCGGCGTCAGATGGAAGAATCGCCCGCGGCGAAACGGCTACCGGCCGGCGTCGAAGGAGTAGCCGACCTCCTGAAACTGCGCGCGGAACTCCTTCACCTCGTCGCCCACGAACTTCTTGTCGATCAGGCAGCGCTTGAAAAGCTCCGCGATGCGGTCCATCTCCGGTTCCTTCATGCCGACCCTCGTCATCTCCTGGACCCCGAGCCGGATGCCGGCCGGGCTCGTCGCATGGTCCAGCGGCTCGAAGGGCAGGAGATTCATGTTCACGATTATCCTGTTGTCCTTCAGGTCGCGGGCGGCGGCGTCTCCGCCCCCGTGCGCACTCATGTCGATGGCCACCTGGTGGCTCTCCGTGAAACCGAACTTCTCCGCCTGCACGGCGAATCCGCAGTCGTAGAGCTTGCGCGCGAACTGTTTCGCATTGGCGATCACCTGGCGCGCGTAGTCGACGCCGAACTCCAGCACCTCGTACGTTGCGGAGGTGAGGGCGACAAGTGTCTCCAGGTGGTGATTGGACGAGGAACCGGGAAACGCGCCTTTGTCGATCCTTCGCCATTCCTCGTCGTCAAGATTGGACAGGATCACGCCGCGCTGGGAGCCGAAGAACGTCTTGTGCGTGCTGCCCGTCACGATGGCCGCGCCGTCTCCCAGCGGATCCTGGAACTGCCCGCCGGCCACGAGGCCCAGCACGTGGGCCGCGTCATAGATGAGGTGGATGCCTTTCTTCCGGCAGTAGGGCGCCAGCTCTTTCACCGGCTCGGGAAACAGGAAGAGGCTCTTGCCCATGATGAGGACCTTGGGGTCGAAGGACTTCAGGATGTCCAGCGTATGATCCACGTCGATGTGCCAGCCGTCGGCGGTGAGCGGGAAATTCACGATGTTCTTCGTGTACTTTCCCACCGAGCCCGCCTTGTGGTGGCTGATGTGCCCGCCGGCCGGGGTGGAGTTCACCATGACGATGTCACCCCAGCGGATGTAGCGGCTGAACACGGCGTCGTTGGCGATGGTCCCGCTGATGGGCCGTACGTCGGCGTGCTTGCAGTGGAAGAGCGACTTCATCTGCTGCTTCAGGAGGCTCTCGATCTCGTCGATGATCTCCGTTCCCTGGTAGTAGCGCTCCCCCGGGTGTCCCTCGGCGTAGCGGTGGGCGAAGTCCGATCCCATGAGGCCGCGCACGCGGCGGCTTGTGACGTTCTCACTGGCGATCAGGTTGATGCACGACCCGCGCCAGTCATTCTGCTCCTTCACCAGCGCTTCGATGTGGGCCGCGTTTCGCTCGTACATGAATCTTCCTTTCTACAGGGCCGCGAGGAACTCGTAGGCGCGGTCATCGACGCCGGGAATCCCCTCGTGCCCGAAATCGGGGTAGACGAGCATGCTCTTCTTGCACGTCAGGCGGTTGTAGGCGGCAAACTGGGTCGATGCCGGGCAGATCGCGTCCATGAGCCCGGTGGCGAAGCACGTCTCCGCGCGGATGCGCGGCGCGAGGTACTGCACGTCGATGTATCCCAGCCTCGTGAAAACGTCCTGCTCGCGCTCGTGGAGGGGGTCGTA
Organism: uncultured Spirochaetota bacterium; assembly: GCA_963781885.1. Classification (GTDB taxonomy): domain Bacteria; phylum Spirochaetota; class Spirochaetia; order SZUA-6; family Fen-1364; genus Fen-1364. The sequence continues at coordinate 269,649 of CAWAHW010000001.1, forward strand.
GGTGCGGAAGTACCAGGCAAGCTCCTCGTAGGCCTGCTCGGCGAGATCCATCTCCCAGACGCGCTTGTAGTCGCAGAGAAAGGGATAGATCGAGAATGCCCGCCGGATGCGCGGCTCCAGCGCGGCGCAGACGAGCGTCAGGCCCCCGCCCTGCGATGCGCCGGTGGCGCCCACCCGGTCGGGATCGACGTCCGCCATGCCCATCACGATGCCGGCAAGCTGCGCCGTGTCCAGGAAAACCTGGCGGAAGAGAAGCTTATCCGGCTCGTCGTCGAGCCCGCGGATGAAATGCCCCTTCCACGTCGAGCCCTTCACGCCGCCCTTGTCCTCGGAAAGGCCGCCCTGGCCGCGGCAATCCAGCGCCGCTGCCGTGAAGCCCAGGGCTGCCCATCGCAGCTTGTCCGCCCAATCCCCGCTGTTCACCGTGTATCCATGGAAAAGGAGAACCGCGGGGTGACGGCCCTTCGGTTTCGCGGGCCGCACGAGCTTGGCATGGATGCGCGCGCCGCCCACGCCGGTGAAATAGAGATGGAAACATTCGGCATAGGGAGCGCTCATGGCGACGGGAACCAGCTCGATCTTCGGATCCACGGCCTGCATCTCCGCGAGCGCGCGCGCCCAGTAGGCGTCATGATCGCCCGGCCGGGGGCTCCTGCCGTGGTAACTGCGAAGCTCTTCCAAAGGCATGTCGATGAGCGGCATAGCCCAAGAATATAGGCGGTTGCGCCGATCTACGCAAGAACGCCGCCTCCAGCTATGCCGCGGAAGGCGGCACGCGGGCTAATGCTTGAAGCACCTCTGGCCGGTATACACCATGGCAACGCCTGCCTCATTGCAGGCCTCGATGGATTCGAAATCCCGGTCAGACCCCCCAGGCTGCGCAATAGCCGTGACGCCTTCCCGGATGCCGACATCCACGCCGTCGCGGAAGGGAAAAAAGCCATCGGATATCATGCAGGCGCCGCTGATGCCGCCCTTCTGCCGCGCGACCTCGCGGTCGATCTCGGCGCGCGCCTCGGGCTTTTCAAGCGATGCATACGGCGTCTGGAAGCTCTCCCAGGCAAGACGATCCGCCAGCTTGCGGAAGGCCTTGTCGCGCGCGATCTCCGCCACGCCCACCCTGTCCTGCTCCCCGGTCCCGATCCCGACCGTTGCCCCGTCCTTCACGTAGATCACGGAATTGCTCGTGATGCCGGTCTCCAGGAGCCAGCCGAAGAGAAGATCGTCGAGCTCCTTTTCGGTGGGCCGTCGTGCAATCTCATAGTGCTTTCCCTTGAAGGTGGCGGCCGCGGGAAGGAAGTCGCCGACGGCGAGGGTGGTCGGCACAAAAGCGGTCTGCGCGATGATACCGCCGTCGATGAGGCTCTTGAAGTCCACGTACTGTGTGCCGACGAACGACTCCAGACGGGACATGGCCCCGATCTTCATGACGCGCAGGTTTTTCCACCGGGCAAAAATGTCCAGCACGCCCGGGCCAAAGTCCGGAGCGACCACGACCTCGGCGTACGACGAGGCGATCAGCTCCGCCGTCTCCCGATCCACCTCGCGGTTCAGCGCGACGGCCCCGCCGAATGCTGCCAGCCGATCCGCGCTGTATGCCTTGTGGTAGGCATCGGCGAGCGTCGCGCCTTTTGCCGCACCGCAGGGATTGTTGTGCTTCACGATGATGGCGCACGGCGCCTGCGCGAAGTAGCGCAGCACGTTCAACGCATTGTCCACATCGGTGATATTGATCTTGCCCGGGTGCTTGCCGGACTGGAGGAGCTCAATGTCCGATGCAAGGGAGCGCCCCGGCGCGATCGTCGTGACGCTGCCGATCGTGAGATTGCCGTTGAGAAGGCGATAGAGCGCCGCTTCCTGCCCGGGGTTCTCCCCGTAGCGCAGGCCCTTCTCCTCCCCTCCAATGACCCACGTTGCCTTTTCATAGACAAGTGTCTGCCGCCCCGTCTCGCCAATGAAGCTGATCTCCATCCGGTCGGGGAAATGATCGTCCATGATACGCCTGTAGGCGCTCTTGAAGTCGGGCGTGCCGGGCATCAGCTCCCCCTATTGACGGTGTAGGCGGCAAGGCCGGCGCCGGGGTCGGCCGCATCCAGGTAAGTGGTTATTGCCGCGTCGTAGCGGGCGATGCGCCGGAAGGCCGCCCGCGCCAGGCGGAACCGCGTCTCCAGGCCGAGCGTGCCATTTGCGGCTGCCAGCTCCTGGAGCACGCCGGCGTATTCACCCGGGTCCGTGACGGCAGCCACGCGGTGGAAGTTCTTCGCCGCGGCGCGGACCATGCACGGCCCGCCGATGTCGATGTTGGCGCGCGCGTCTTCCAGCGTCGCACCTGCCGCGGCGGACGCCTGCTCGAAGGGGTAGAGATTCACGACGACCATGTCGATGGCCGCGGCGCCGGTCCGGGCGAGGTCCTGGGTGTGATCGGGGTTGTAGGTTTCCGAAAGAAGACCGAGGTAGATCTTGAAGTCGAGCGTCTTCACGAGGCCGCCCTGCATTTCCGGCTGGCCGGTGTAGGCGGACACCTGTTTGAGGGACGACGCCGCGTCGCTGCCGAGTGCTTTTTCCAGGGCCTGAAATGTCCCGCCCGTGGAGAGGATGAGCGCGTCCGGGACGGCGGCCAGAAGCCCTGCCGCGAATGACGCAAGCCCCGTCTTGTCGAAGACGCTCACCAGGACGGTCTTCACCCTGACACGATCGTCTATCCTCTGGACCTTATTGATGGCGGCCTCCTGGTGCCGGCATGCTAAGAGTTTTGGCAGGGATGCGCAAGGTCGTGGTCCGCGCGCGTCAGTTGCCGGAGGCTCCCGCGGCGCGGCCCTGTTCGGCGATCTGCAGCTCCGTCTCGACGGCATCGGGCGCCCCCCGGCCTTCGATCTGGGCGAAGTAGGTCGCGGCGACCCGCTCCGGGCCGTTCTGCCCGGTAGACGACGGCGACGTAAAAGAGCATGCGCGCCTTCAGCGCCTGGTTGTGTTCCCGATCGATGCGCGCCAGGAGAGGGGCCTCGCCGCTTTTGTCCTCGAGGCAGCGCGCCACATCGTGGTACCAGGAATCCGCGGGCGCGCGGTCGAGCACCGGCGCCACCAGACCGGGCACATCGTCGGGCTTTCCCTGGCGCAGCGCGCAGAGTGCCGCGCAGAGCGGATAGGCGTGCTCTGTCTCGACGAAATCGTAGGCGCGGAGAAAAGCGGCCCGCGCCTGCGCCCAGTCGCCCGCCTTCCAGTTGAGAACGGCAAGAGGCTCGTAGGCGGCGCCGTATGACGGCTTCAGGCTCACGACGCGCTGCCAGTCGTTGATGGCGTCTGCCGTGTCCCCCCGCGTGCCGCGCGCTTCCGCACGCAGCGCGTAAGACTCGAACTGGTCGGGATCGAGCCGGATCGCCATGGAAAAATCCGCAACGGCCTCCGTGAGCAGGGACTGCGCGCGGTAGAGCTTGCCGCGATCGATGTACGACCAGGAATAGGACGGGTCGAGCGCGATGGCCTTGGTGAGATCGTCGATCGCGCCCTTATTGTCGCCTGCGGCTTCGCGCACCCGGGACCGGTCGATGAAGGCAAAAGAATAGTCGGGCGCGGCGGCGATTGCGCGGCCGTACAGGTCGTCGGCCGCCTGCCATTCGTGCGCCTGGGACTTCAGGTCGCCCTGGCCGAGCAGCGCCGGCACGTTCGCGGGATCGCGGCTCAGGGCCTGGCTGAAATACCCTTCGGCTGTCGCGGAATCACCGCGGGCAAGGACGATGTTTCCCAGGGCCGCCAGCGCGTCAGGGTGCCCGGCGTCCACGGCGATCACCTGTCGGAGAAGGGCCTCCTGCTCGTCCTCGTGGCCGTCCATGCCGGCGACCAGCGAAAGACTGTACAGGGCGTCGGTATTCTTCGGGTCATCGGCGAGGATCAGGTTGAACTCTTCGCGCGCCTCGGCGAGCTTGCCGGCCACCATGAGAAGACGGGCATGGAGGAGGCGGGTGTCGACGCCTTGCGGCTTTGCGGCGAGTGACTTTTCGTATGTCTCCAGCGCCTGCTCGGGTTTGCCAACCTCGATCGCCGCTGCCATGCTGTCATAGGGGACCCCCGATTCCGCGGGGGCAGTCTTCACGGGCGCGCGGGCGGGCGATATGCACGCGAAGAGGCCAACGAGGAGGGCGATGCATGTCGCAACGAGGGCCGCGACGCTGTACTGCGCGGCAAAGGACGGGCGCAGACCTTTCACGGGAGCCATGGAACCCGCATGTGATAACGCGCAACGTTGAATCTTTCAAGCCCCCCTGATAGAATCCGCGCGCAATGCAGAAATCCTCCGCACGGTCCGCGCTCCGTTTCGCCGTCTACGGCGGGGTCGTGCTCCTCCTCCTCGCCCTGGCTCTCTTCTTCCGGCCCGTCAATGCCGCCGTGGGCGACGCGCGGGTGACGGGGCGCTACGAGTTTCTGCCCCTCTTCCAGTCGCGCGACCTTCGCGATCTCACCCTTTCCTGGAACGGCATGTCGCTGCGATTCTCCGATGCCACGAGTCCCGCCTTGAAGGGCTTCGAGACCACGGACAATGGCACCGACATCGTCTTCGACGCGGACATGCGTCTGCGCCTGTCGCCGGCAAGCGATGTCGGGGGATCTCTTGCCATCACGCGGATCGGCGCCGCAGCGGCCGGCTCCCTCACCGTCCCCTTCAGCGTGAGCGGGGTGGAGGAATCGCCGGCAGCCGGCACGCTGGGCTGGCGACGCGCGGGGCGCAGCTACCTGCTGGAGCTGCCCGCCGGCGCGCAGGTCGATGAGGCGGCACGCACGCTCCTCCTGCCCACGGGCGCCGCCGGCTGGACGGCGCGCCTGCGCACCGAGGGCACCCCCGCGGTGGCCGCCGCGATTTCCACCGCGGTGAATACCGCTCCGGTCCGCGTCACCGCGGCGCCCACGCGTCTTCCCGATGAGAAGGCCATGCCCACCGACGAGCAGCTCCGCGCCGGCATGGCGCACTTCGTCGACGCCGCGTTCGCCGGCTGGTCTGCGACGCGTCTTTCCGCCGCGGATGCAGAGTGGAAGATGCCGGATGGCACGCTCGCGTTCTCTGAGGACATCGGTGTCGGCCTTCTTGCAGAGGCGATCGCGCGCGGCTCGTGGCAGCAGTTCCTCCCGCTATGGTCCGACGCCCTGGCGCGCGCGCAGAAGCGCGCACCTGAAACGTCCCTTTCCTTTGTCACGAGTCCATACCTCGGCGGGGTGAGGGATTACGCCCGCAGCCTGCAGGCGCAAAGCGCCACGCTTGTCGACAAGGCAGGCGCCCTGCTTGCGAAGTCCGACGACGCCGTGCTTTCCATCCCCGGCCTCGTGCCCCTCTTGCTCGATCACGGCAGCGCAGAGCTCCTGAAGAGCGCCGGATCATTCCTCACGTCGCACGGCAGCGCGCGGCTGGATGCCGGTCCGGCGGTGGGTCTGCTGGAAGCGCTGCTTGACTACGACAGGCTCGTCGACGCCGGGGACGGGGTGAGCCGCGGCCTGAAGGACGCGGTGGAGAAAGGCATCCTGCCGCGCGTGCGCACCGCGGACGCCGGCGTGTACGTGGACAAGGGCGATGGCACGTCAGACGTGGAAACCGACATACGCGGCGGGGCCCTTCTCATCCGCGCGGGCGGCATCCTCTCCTCATCCATGGCTTCGGCCGTCGGCAGAGGCCTTCTCTCGTCGGCGCTTGCCCTGGCCGGGAATGACGGGATGCTTCCTGCAAGCGTTGCGATCGGCGGGGGCCATGTCGGCCAGCGCAAAGGCACCCTGGCGCCGGAGGGCGTGTACGCCCTTCTTCCGATCGACAGGTACCTGCCGCAGGAAATACCCTTGCCGCAGCTCGGACAGGGAGCCTGGATCTGGACCGCGGCGCACGTGATAAGCGCGCAGAAGACCGATGCCCAGATCACGCTCGTGCTCGGCTATCCGCAGGGAGTGGCGCACAACTTCATCATCCAGGGCGCAAAGCCATTCACCCAGGTGCGGCTGCACGGCATCCCCTGGCACACCGATCCGACGTACTTCAAGTACTCCGACGGCTGGGCCTATGACACGACAAGCCAGACTTTCTTCGTGAAGCTCACGGGCAAATCGGACCGGGAGGAGATGGATATCCTGTATTAGGCGGAGCGCTTCCGGGGGTGCTCGTGTGTGCTTTCAAGCGTCCGGTAGAGACGGAGGACGGAGCTTTCCAGCTCGTTCTTCAGGCGCTGCTTCTCCTGCGGAAAGGGTCGGGTCACGTCGAAGCGTATGGGTGTGCCGACGAGGATGCCGTGCATCTTGCGGTTCACGGCCACGGGCAGAAACTGTATGGCCTTGCGCGTCTTCTCATAATAGAGCTTGCCGATGTGGATGAATCCCGTGCAGAACTCGCACAGGACGTCGTTGATCTTTTTCGTGGAATCTTCCGCGAACACGAGGATGTTCTTCCCCTGCTCGAGCAGCGACAGGCTGCGCATCACGGTGGCCTTGATCTGCTTGCTCTGCTGGTAGACGGGGATTGCGCCGATGTCCTTCATGATGGCAACGCAGATGCGGCCGATGATTCTCGAGAGATAGGCGCTGAGCGGCGGCTTCAAATGCAGCTCCTGCTCGAGGAACTCCATCTGAATGCGCTGGGAGACCGTCTTGAGGTCCGTGACCTCGTGCGAGACCCAGGGGTACATTTCCACCGGCATGGATGTGATCACCGAGACGGGGCCGAAGGAGCCCGCGTGATTCGCGACCATGATGACGGGCTCGGTCGAATCGATATTCTTTGCGCCGTGCAAGTGCGCGTTGAAGAAGAGGCGACGAAGCAACTTGTAGAAATGCTGTGCCACCATTGCTGCCCACCCTGAGACCGTCTTTGCATAGACAGCCTATGCTAAGGGTAATGCTCTCACCCACATTAGTCAAGCAAAACAGCGGAGGCCGATCAGGACGGGAGCGCTTCCTTGGAATGATCCTGTCCGACCATGGCCCTGAGAAGAAGCGGGATGGTGAGGAAGAGGAAAAGGCAGATCGAGATCGCCACCAGGCGGAAAAAGCCCAGGCCTCCCCAGAGGGAGCGAAGGGCGAACGCGCTTCCCACGATGCCGACCGCGATCACGGCAATCACCTTCCAGGCCCGCTGACGGATGCGGACAAAGAGGGCAGTGGTCACGCCCAGGGCCGCAAAGAAATAGGCCATGGCGGAGTCCCATCGGCTGAACCGGCTTTCCAGGCTTCGCAGGGCGTTCACGAGGAAACCAGCGCTCTGTGTCACGGTGAGGACCCATATGGCAATGACCGGCAAAGGCAGAAGCATGAGGGAGAGCAGGATCCAGTCACGCCGGGCGACGCGCACGGCTGTGGACGCGATCAGCCAGACGGTGAATGCATAGAGCAGGCCAAGCGCCGCAAGGTGCCAGAACGGCGCAGGGGTGCCGTGCCCGCTCAGAAGGAATCCCACGGTCTGCGCCAGGGGATCCATCGACACGTAGCTCAGGATGAGAAGCGGCAGGAGCGCGTATCCCACCCAGGAATAGAGCCACGCGTGAGAGCCTTTGCGCCAGCCCATCATGGCGATGATGGCGATGGCGGCGAACGCGCCGCCCAGGAGCACGGGGTAGCGCCAGATGTGCGTGGCAAAAAGTGCGGCAAGGATGAAATGGGGCTGGCAGCTGATGAGCGCATCCGTCCAGCTTCCGCGGCTGTGCGCCTCATACATCAGCCGGGCGATGAACCGGGCATCGCCGAAGGACGCAAGCGCCGCGCCGGTGGCCTCCTGTTCACCAAGGCCCTGGTAGAGCAGGTCATCGACCTTTTCCTGGAAGTGGCTGGAGAGCTCATTGATGACCCGGCGCTCCGTGCGCGGGTCGAGATGAAGATGGGCGCGAACCTCCTCGAGGTATCTGCCGACCTCGGGCCGCATGGACCGCCTCAGCCCCCGGAGGGTTTCATGACGAGTGCCATGGCACTCGCGAAGCTCTGCCACATGTCGAGCTTCTTCTGCAAGAGCTCCCGGCCCTGGTCGGTAATCGCATAGTACCGGCGCTCCTGGCCATTGGGGAGCTTCTTCCATTCGCCGCTGACGAGCCCGTCATTTTCGAGCTTCCGCAGGGCCGGATAGACCGTGCCTTCCTTGAACCGGAAATAGCCGCCGCTGCGCTCCTCGATCTCCTTGATGAGGCGATAACCGTACGTCTCACCCTGCTGGTTGATGAGGAAGAGGAGGAGGGAATCCGTGTTCCCCCGCAGCAGGTCGGAATCATAGGCACGCGAAGATTCTGCCATTCAGCACCCCTTGTGCATGCGCCGCGGCCCGCCGCGGATGCCATGCTTCCATAATTGTAGTAAGGGCCCGCGGAAACTGTCAAGCGCGGTGGACCAGGGCATGGGCGGGCACAAGCGTAGGCGCGGCGCGTCCAGTTGTCAACAACGGGCGCTTCTCGGCAGCAATTCGCATTATGGCCAAAGACGTTTGGTTGGCATGAGGGAATCTATGGCGTATATGCGCCCAGGTGGGAATCCGGGATTAGGACTTTGGTGGAGGAGAAAGTTTGAATGGAGGTCCGCCGGAGTTGTGAGGCGCGGAAGGGGACTTACAGCAAGCACCCGTCCAAGGTTGGCCACGCAGGAGGGAGGGTGGTTCTGTAGGGGTGTTATGAAGGCAGGCAGGATCGGTGAACTATCCGTCTGGGTCAGGCAGGTGCAGCCCATTCACCATGAACTGCATCAGAGCCACCCAACTGTCAAAGCACAGATACTGGGTCAGTGTGGCAACGTGTTGAAAAAAGGTATCCCGACGCGGCAGTGTCGAGCGAAGCAGGGCACAGCGGCTATCCATGAGCTGTAAAAGGGTGTGAAAAAGAAAGGCAATCACATTCAGCGATAGCAGTGTCTGCGACAGATACTGCTGGCCATGGCCGAAATTGTGCTCGAAGTGGTATCCCTTCGTCTTCAGTGTGTTGAAGTTCTCGTTCTCAACCTTCCAGCGGCATCGACCCGCGTTCACCACCTCCACCACCGTCTGTTCGCTGATGGGGTGGCTGGTGACCCAGCAGTTGCGATAAGTGACCTTGCCCTTGTCGTCGAGAATCTGCAATTCCACCCATGAGACCACCGGGCTATCCTTCTCGGCGGTCAGGCTGACATCGTTGATCCAGCGGTAGTGGTAGTGACGGTGATCCTTACCTGTCCAGGCGCTGCGTTGCAGGGTGTGCACCCCGCCCAGTTTCTCCAAGCCCTCAATCTCCTCAAACAAGTGCTTGTGCATGACCGGCTTGGCAACAAAGATGAAATCCAGCTCCTGCTGCACGGCGCGAGTGATGATGGGGGTTCGCGAATACAGGTCATCTCCCAGCAGCGTCACTCCTAAGGGGCTCAATCGCGCAGCGTAGCGCTCGATCCAGCGCAGGGCCGCTTGAAACTCGCAGTCCTGCCGATCATGGCCATCCTGGGGACTGAGAAACTCCGGCTGCAGCGCCACCACATGGGCCTGTTGGGGACTGACCACCGCGGGAAGCAGCACGGAGTGTGTGTAGGTGACTCGTCCGTCACGGTGATTGCTTACCATGCAGGAGGGACAGTGGATGGATTCCGACAGGAAATACCCTGTGCCGTCCAAGGCCACCAGAAGCGAGTTGGCAAAGGACCTCATCGGTTGCATAAGCCCGCGCTGCTGCATCAGATCAAAACACTTCTCGTAGACTGCATTCAACAGTGAGGGATCCACGGGGTCCAACAAGGCTCTGATCTGGTTGTCCGAGGGAATCTGCTGGACCCCAAAAAGGCTCCGTGCGTTGTTCTTACCCTGCTGTTGCTGCATCAACTCTTGGAAGGCCAGAAAGGAGGGACTCTGACAGAAGAACACTCCGAAAGCCCCGCGCGTCACATCTTCAAGGGAGAACTGCGTATTCTTGCCCGTTCGTCGATCTGGAAACCTCTCGACGCATCCCATGAGAAGGGACATCAGGGCCTCAAACGTCTCCCCTCCTGACATTCTGAGGGCAAGTGTACGGCATGCAACTCATAGCGAATACTAGACGGGCGTTCCCGGTAATCTACGGCATTGCGTCCCGTACAGACCCATAGTTAGAATTGCTGGCTTCTCGGGCAGCAGTTCTGATATGATGTGCCCCCGTCAAGCTCTAAAAGCCTCCTTTTTTCTTTAGAACTCCTTCTGAACATCGAGGCCAACCCGAAGAGATGGAGAAGGGCATAACCGACGATCGACCAGTCTGATATGCGTGGATTGGTTACCGCAGGCCAATGTGATCGTCAGGAGCTTGCCTCCGTCTCATTACCAGGATCAGACCATAGTCTGCCTGCAGAACCGCTCGAGGATTCTCCGTTCGCCACGAACCTTCCCCATCCGTCCCGGTTGCCTCGATTGCATACGCAGCCTCCTCAAGCCACCCGATCAACCATCGCGCCCCACAGGAACCCCGAGAGCTCTCGCGCCACCGCCGTCACCACGGTCTGAGAAGCTTTGCCGCGAAAAAGCAGACGCAGAAATTTCTTGTTTAGCCGCCTGCACGCACGGTTGGCATAGCTGACCAAGGATGGAGAAAGACCCTCGCGTCGTTTCATCAACCGAGTGCTACTGGGATGGTAGCTGCGGTATTGCCAGGCGGCCTCCACCAGAAGTTTGCGCAGGTGGGAATTACCCGCCTTTGTGATTCCTCCCAAGCGCCTCTTGTTTCCGCTGGATCGCTCGGAGGGCACCAACCCCAAAAACGCCATGAATTGATCCGCACCTGCAAAGCGCCGAAAGTCCCCGATCTCCGAAACAAGCGACAAGGCGATCAGCGTCTCCACGCCCTTGAACGCCTTCAGCTTGGCTACAGGTTCGGCATAGCTTTTACGTGCCGCGATCTCTTCGATGCCCGCCTTGATCCGCCGACACTTCTCCTCCAGCTCGTCGACTTGGCAGCGGTACTCGGTGAGAGTCAACTGCTCCAGCGGATCCTCCAACTCAAGAGCCTGCAACCATGCTCGATGCGGCTGCGTCCATGTGGCTCCTTGTTCATAACGTATCCGCCTCCGCAGAAGAAAACCCAGCACGCGCTGCTTGGCCTTGCGCAGATCGGACTTCATGTCCTCCAGCATTCGTAGATAGTCGCGAACCGCTTCGTCTTCCCGCGTGGGTACATGAACGGCACTCACATCCCCGCTCCGAAGTGCGCGAGCAAGCATCACAGCGTCCCTTCTATCGGTCTTTATGCGATCTCCCGGACGATGTGGAATCTGAGACGGAGCCAGCACCGCACACGGCACACCCAGTTCCGTCAATTGTCGATACAGGGAATACCCTAGACATCCCGCCTCGTAGCATGTCACCAGGTCCCCCGCGGACTGGAGCTTCTTGAAATAGGCCTGGATTACGCTCTTTTCATTGCGAATCACCGTCTCGGCCCTCGGCTTCTGATCGCGCCCGCTCAGGATCGCTATGGCGATCTTTTCTTTGTCGACGTCCATGCCAACGTAATGTACAATACCCATGACTGCCCCCTTGTGCGTTGTTTGTGGCGTGCCGCATCGAGACGCCAATCTCATGATACGGCCGATCCACGTTGTAGCAACCACCTGGGGGCACTTCATATTGTCTCATTTTGGACCATCCGGAGCTGACGACCGGGCATTTTTGCTCAAAAATGGCTTATTACCATAGGACAAAATGAGAACTGCATCGTTCGGTTGCCAAACTGAGAATTGCTGGCTTCTCGGGGGCATCGTGTATACTTGGTTCCGTGAAACCGAAAAGGATGGACCCGCGGCGCACGAAGCTGGAGAAGGAGCTGCGCGACGCGGTCAAGGAAGTCGACGAGCAGGGGCTGCTCTTCCTGCTCCGCCAGGCCCAGGTGCTCATCCACAACGCGCGCGTGGAGCAGGTTGCCGCACGGACGGAAAAGAACGCACCGGCGGGAAAGGCCGTCCGGACAAAGCCGGACAGGGCACAGAAACCCGTGTCCATCGAAGACGCCAAGGACGGAAAGGCCATCTTCCTCAACCTTGGGAAGGCGCGCAGCGTCCTCACCCCTGAGGAGATGAAGAGGATCGTGCGGATCTGCTACGCGGCGGAGACCAAGAGCGAGGCGCTGCGCCGGCTCTTCACCGTGCTCGCCCGGGAGAGAAAGGACATCCTCGCCGATGCTTTTGTCGGAAACCCCGACAATCCGCTCCTGGAAGAGCTGTTTCGCGTCGTGCGCGCCACCTATCACCTGAAGGACCGGTAGGCGCGCTTGCATCGTGCGGGCTTTCCTTTTATCGTACACCCATCGTGACCGGCACGGATGGGGCGGGCAAGTATTTCCTCTCCTACGAGCATATTCACCTGAGCGTGCGGGCGCTCGCCGCGAAAATCACCGCCTCCGGTTTCGATCCCGACCTTATCGTGGCAATCGGAACCGGCGGATTCATCCCGGCGCGAATTCTTAAAACCTATATCAAGAAGCCCATTCTCACCGTGGGCATTTCCTATTACGGACCCGACAATCTGCCGGCAAAAAGCCCCCGCACGATACAGTGGATCGACGAGGTGGAGAAGAAGCTCGCGGGCAAAAACGTGCTCCTTGTCGACGAGGTGGACGATTCCCGCGTCACGCTGGAATACTGCCTGCGCGAGCTTCTCCTGCACCGGCCCGCGGAGATCGCGGTCGCGGTGCTCCACAACAAGAAAAAGGAAAAGAAGGGCAGGATACCCGCCGAGGTCCGCCGCTACTTTGCCGGCGAGGAGCTCGACGACAGGTGGATCTGCTACCCCTGGGACGCGACGGACATCACGGCGCACGAGAAGATATCCCGGTCCGGCATCGTGCAGTCGTAGCAAAGCGCGAAGGGTGGGCCGCATGGGCATGGAGAGTTTCCGCCACTTCGATGCGCGCGCGCTGGTGGACGTCGCCATGGGGCGTCGCGCCGCGGACATCGTGCTCCATGACGGCCGCTGGGTCTGCGTGCAATCCGGGGAAATCGTGCCCCATACGGACGTGGCGATCGTGGAGGGCCGCATCGCGTACGTGGGCAGCGACGCGCGCCATTGCATCGGGCCGGAAACGACGCTGATCGAGGCAGGCGGCCGGCACCTCGTCCGGGGCTCCTGGACGGCCACATGCACGTGGAGTCGGGCATGCTCACGGTCAGCGAGTTCGTCCGGGCCGTGCTGCCGCATGGAACGACCGGCATGTTCGTCGACCCCCACGAGATTGCGAATGTCCTGGGGCTGCGCGGGGTGCGCTACATGGTGGACGAAGCCGGCCGACAGCCCATTCACGTCTTCGTGCAGGTGCCAAGCTGCGTGCCCTCGGCGCCCGGCCTGGAAACTCCCGGCGCGGTGATCGGTCCCGCGGACGTGGAGGAAGCCCTGACCTGGCCGGGCATCATCGGGCTGGGGGAGATGATGAACTTTCCCGGGGTCATCGCGGGAAACGACAAGTTGCACGCGGAGATGGCGGCGACGCGCCGCGCGGAAAAGGTGATCGGCGGTCACTATGCATCGCCCGACCTGGGAAATGCCTTCCACGCCTACGCGGCGGCCGGGGCCCAGGACGATCACGAGGGGACCCGGCCGGAAGACGCCCTGGCGCGCATCCGGCAGGGCATGCACGTCATGCTCCGCTATGGATCGGCGTGGCACGACGTGGCAGCCCAGATCCCCGTCATCCGGCAGCAGGGGCTCTCCGCGCGGCATTTCATCCTCTGTACGGATGACTCCCACTCCCAGACCCTCGTGAGCGAGGGCCACATGGACAGGGTCCTGCGGCATGCCATCTCCCAGGGCCTTCCGCCCATGGACGCCGTGCAAATGGCCACTCTCAATACCGCCGAACATTTCGGTGTGGCGCGCGACATGGGGCAGATCGCACCCGGCCGATTCGCCGACGTGCTCCTGGTGCCCGACCTGGCTGACTTCCATGCGGAGCTCGTGATCGCGCGCGGGCGGGTCGCCGCCGAAAAGGGGAGCCTGCTGCTGGAGCTTCCCACCGTCGCTGCCCCAAGCTGGGCGCGGGACTCCGTGCACCTCGGCCGGGTCGTCATGCCGTCCGATTTCCGTCTGGACGGTCGTCGATTCGGCGCAACGGCGTCCGCGCACGTCATCGGCGTGATCGAGAACCAGGCGCCCACCCGGCATCTGCACGTGGACGTGCCCGTGCAGGATGGCGAGGTGCGGGCCGATCCGTCGCGCGACCTTGCCAAAATCGCGCTCCTGGACAGGCATCACGCCTCGGGCGCGATGCAGGTCGCCTTCGTGCAGGGATTCGGGTTCACGGCCCGGTGCGCCGTGGCGACGACCGTGGCCCACGACTGCCACCAGATGATCGTCGTGGGCACCGACGATGCGGACATGGCGACCGCGGCAAACGAGCTGGCCGCCTGCAAGGGCGGGCAGGTCGTCATCCGGGACGGAGAAGTGATCGGCAAGGTGAGCCTCCCGGTCGCCGGCCTCATGTCCGATCAACCGGCGCCCGTCGTGGCGCAGGCCGCGGCTTCCGTTCTGCAAGGATTCGCAGCGTGCGGCTGCCGGCTTTCCAACCCCAACATGCAGCTGAGTCTCCTGGGACTCGTCGTGATCCCCGAGCTCCGGCTCTCCGACAAGGGCCTGATCGACGTGCGTCGCTTCGAGATCATCCCGCTGCTGGAGCAGGCAGGCGATGCGCGCGCGCAGGCAGACTGATGTTGCCGCCGCGGAACCGCTCCTTGACCGCGCGGGAAGGCGTACCTACATTTTCAGGACCCCATGAGACCGTTTTTCAATTCTCTTGCAGAGTCGACCAGCTCCACGTGGCGGCTGCTCTCCGACACGACGAACTACCTGAGCAGGGTCAAGCTCCTGGAATCCTACGAGACGGAGCTTCGTCAGTGGCGGGCGCTGCTTTCCCAGAAACGCACCGACCCGCAGGTCTTTCGCAGCGTGCGCCAGGAAATCGTTGCCCTTCGCCGCCTTCTGCGCGAGCAGGGCTACGATCTGCGGCTGGGATCGAGGGACATCGCGCTGGAGGGATTTCGCGCCGACGACGCAATGGGGGAAGGATTTCAGCGCATCGTCATCGGCGTGGCAGACGATGACGTCTACTACGTCGCGGGCGCGGCGAACCACATCGAGCTGGATGGAATGCTGAACGCCCAGTGCCGGCAGAAGCGCGCCTGCAAGCCATACCGGCCCCACTACCTGTGGTATCGCTGGAGAAACAACGTGCTGGTGCTCTCCGGTGCGGCATCAGAGACCGCTGAAATGTTCGAGGAGCTGAAGGTCTGGTTCGGCCCCAACCGGGAGCTGCTCTTGAAGAAGCTGTCCCGGCTTTGAAGGCGCGCCCGCAGCCGAAGACCGCCTACCGCGAGGCGTCCTGGAGCTGTCGGTAGGCGTCCGTACTGTCCAGCGCGTCGTTGTCCTGGGCGTAGTCAAAGGCGGTCTTTCCGTCACCGTCCTGCACTTTCACGTCCGCACCGGCCTTCAGGAGGGCGGTGATCACCTCGGGGTTCTCGCTGTTGTCCGCGGCGTATATCAGGACTGTTTTGCCGTCCTGGTCCTGCGCCTTCAGATCCGCGCCCGCTTTCAGGAGCGTCCTGATCACCTCGGGATTCCTGTTTCCCTCCGCGGCGTACATCAGCACGGTCTCGCCATTCTCGTCCGCGGCTTTCAGGTCCGCGCCCGCCTTCAACAGCGTCGTAATCACGTCAGGATTCCTGTTGTTCCCCGCCGCATACATCAGGACCGTCTTTCCACTCCCATCCGGAGCCTTGAGGTCCGCGCGTTTCTTGAGGAGAGCGTTGATCACCGCGGGGTCCCGATTGTTCTCCGCGGCGTACATCAGCACGGTCTCCCCGCTCTTGTCTTTCGCCAGGGGATCCGCGCCCGCCTGAAGCAGGGCCGTCATGACGCCAGGATTCTTGTCGTTGTCGGAAGCGTACATGAGCACGGTCTTCCCGCTCTTGTCCTGCGCCTTGGGATCCGCGCCCGCCTTCAAAATTGCCGCAATGACTCCCGGATCCTCGTTGCTGCCGACCGCATGCATCAGGACGGTCTCTCCATCCTCGTCTTGGGCGTTGACGTCCGCGCCTTTGGTGATGGCGGCCTGCACATCCTCGAGCGTTCCGTTCTCCACAAGGTCGAAAAAGTCGTTTGCCTTCGCGGTGTCGTCCGTGGAAGGCGCCGCCTGCTGAAGCTGTCCATAGGCGTCGGTGCCCTTCAAGGCGTCGTTGTCCTGCGCATATTCAAAGACGGTTTTTCCGTCATTGTCCTTCGCGGCGGCGTCGGCGCCCGCCTTCAGAAGCGCGACGACCGTCCCGGGCTCCTGGTTTCCCTCCGCGGCGTACATCAGCGCGGTCTCGCCGTTTTCGTCCTGCGCCTCGAGGTCCGCGCCGGCCGTCAGGAGTGTGGCGATCACCTCCGGGTTCGGGTTGCTCTCCGCGGCATACATAAGCGCGGTCTCGCCGCTCTCGTCCTGGGCTTTCAGGTCTGCGCCGGCCTTCAGAAGCGCCGCGATCACGCCCGGGTCCTTGTTGCTGGCGGCGGCGTACATCAGCATCGTCTCGCCGTTTTCATCATGGGCATTTACCTTGGCGCCCTTGGCGATGGCTGCCTTCACCTGCTGCGCGGTGCCGCTGCTTGCAAGGTCAGTGAATGTCTGCTGCGCGCCAATCGCGGTCGCCGCAGAGAAGATGAGCAAGACGACAAAAAGCCGTTTCATCCGAACCTCTCAATCCCACACGGTGAGTGTGGTGAACGTTGTGATGTGTCTCCTCGCTGCCTGCTGCGGGACTCATACAAGAACGCTCGACCGGGCGGCAGCATCAAAGTCATCGGGCTCCACGATAGCACCCCTGTTAGGGGAAAGGAATGAATCAATGCGCCAATCATTGCGTCGGGTGGCCCGGGGCAGCGGAGGGCCCCCTCTGCAGCCGCTCCAGGTAGCGGAAGGTGATCCGCATGCACGCCTCGATGACCGAAGGCTCGATGTGCTCCACGGTATCGCGCGCGGTGTGGTAGACCAGGTCGGGTCGCACGAGCTCCGTGGGCATTGCAATGATGGTGGCGGCTTCGATACCCCGGCGAGCGCTTTCCGCAGCGTCCGTGCCCCCCGCGCCAAAAATCATGCCGAACGGCCGCATCTGAAGGCCCTCGGCCGCGGCGCTTTGCACGAGCTCGTCCGCCATGCTGCGGGAGAGCGGAACCGTCCCGTTGACGTCGCTCACGAGACATTGCAGGTCGCGAAGGTTGTAGAGTGAATCGAAGTTGAGGTGGTGGCAGGGAAGCTGAAGCAGCTCGGCCGCATGCACGCGAAACCACGCCGCCGCGCCCCGCAGCCCCGCTTCCTCGGCGTCGAAGCTCACGATGCGAAGCCTCGTTCCTTTCAGGCGCGACCTGTCGCCGGCAAGGTCGCGGGCAAGACGCGCCACCATCACCGAGGAGACGAGATTGTCCCCGGCGCCCGGGCTTCCCCGGCGCGTCGCGACGAGGAGAAAGTAGCCCACGGTCGCCGGCAGGCCCGCGGCAAGCAGCGCGAAGACCCAGGCGGGCGGCGGCGCGAAAGCGCCGGCCAGCCGGGCAACGACCACGGCAAGCGCAAAAAGGAAGAAGGCGTAAGGCAGAAAGATCGCCAGGACATAGAACCGGGCAAAGGGGCCGTCGAATATGCGCGCAACGGGCGCGCTGTCATGGTGGCCCGAGAGTATGAGCTCTCGCTGCGCGGGGCCTTCCGGTTCGATGACGGCCGACACATTCCATCCGGTGCGGCGCGGAAAGAGAAAATCCGGGACGTGCACGTAGAAGGCGAACTGGCAGAGCATGACGAGCATGCCCGCAGTCAGTGCAAACGCGGCAATGACGGCGAATACCGGCGGGAAAAAGAGCGACGCGATTGCCAGGAAATAGGAGACGGGCAGGATCTTGGTGTACGAATAGAAAGAACCGGGATGCACCCTGAAGGGCTCCAGGCGTGCCGCGCCGCAGGAAAGCGCGAGTGAGTCCCTGATCGCCTCGGCCGTTGCGTGAGAGGCTGCGCTTCCCGGCAGGCGCGGACCGAAGCGGCGGATGAGTTCCCCGGTTTCCGCCAGGCATTCGCGCGCGGCCTCGGAGACCCACGACCGGTCGCGCGGTGGCTGCGGGGGCTGCATCAATGCCCCAGGACCCGGTGCGGCCTGTAGGGTGCCTCCAGGGAAGCGACCTGGTCGGCGGAGAGCCTGATGGAAAGCGCCTCCACGGCCTGCTCGAGATGCTCCATACGGCTTGCCCCGACGATGGGGGCCGTGACGTACGGCTTGGAAAGCATCCAGGCAAGCGCGGTCTGCGGCAGGCTCCGCCCCACGTCCGCCGCAACGCCCTTCAGCCTCTCCACGACCGCAAAATCATCCTCCTGGTAGTACATGCGCTGGGCGAACTCATCCGACTTGCCGCGGGTCGTGCCGCTCTTCAGGTCGCGGCTGCGGTTGCCGGCCAGGAAGCCGCGCGCGAGCGGGCTCCACGGGATGACGCCCAGGCCCTGGTCCACGCAGAGCGGTATCACTTCGCGCTCCTCCTCCCGGTAGACCAGGTTATAGTGGTCCTGCATCGTCACGAACCGGGCCCAGCCGTGACGCTCTGAAATCGAAAGCGCCTTCATGAGCTGCCAGGCGAACATGCTCGATGCGCCGATGTAGCGTGCCTTGCCGGCGCGCACGACGTCGTTGAGGGCTTCCAGGGTTTCCTCGATCGGCGTCTGATCGTCCCAGCGATGGATCTGGTAGAGATCGACGTGATCCATGCCCAGCCTGCGCAACGAGGCATCGATGCCGTCCATGATGTGCGTGCGGGAGAGGCCGGCGGCATTCGGATCAGGACCCATGCGGCTGTTCACCTTTGTCGCCACGACAACCTCGTCGCGGCGGGCAAAATCCTTGAGGGCGCGGCCCGTCACCTCCTCGCTCGCACCGAGAGAATAGACGTCGGCGGTGTCGAAGAAGTTGATGCCCAGATCGAGCGCGCGCTTGAAGAAGGGACGCGCCTCCTTTTCCTCCAGCACCCAGTCCCGCCACTTCGGCGTGCCATACGTCATGGTGCCCAGGCAGATGCGGGAAACCTTGAGCCCCGTCTTTCCCAGCCTCACGTAGTCCATGCAGCCCCCACGGGCACAAGCTACCGCCGCGGGAGGCAGGCGTCAATGCAACCGGCCGCGCCGCCCGCGAGGGCTTTTTCCATTGAACTGATGCCTGATGACTGTTAGCTTGAAACCACGATGCAAAAGACCCAGGCAAGGATATTGATCTGCGGTCTTGCCGCCCTCTGTTCTCTGCCCGTGGGGGCTCAGGAGAAATACATCTACCGGGAGCGCACCCGGGATCAGGAAATTCGCACGACGATCTGGGAGACAAAGCTGCCTGGTGGATCGATCGTCAACTCCGCCATGAGCGATGGCGATGCGCACCGCGTGCAGGTCGATGAGTCCTTTGCAACGCAGAGATACACCTTCGAAAGCCCGAAGCGAAACACCGCGTACGTGGTCGTGCGCCAGGGAAACACGCTCCGCCTGGAGGGCACGCTGAACGGCCGGCCCCTGCTTCGCACGGTCCAGATCGACTCCCGTCCCTGGTACGAGTCCCTCGAATGGACTCTGCAAGGATATGTCGCCGCATCATTCGACTCGGTCGTCTTCTGGATCGTTCACCCTTTCGAAGCAAAGGTGTACCTCATGAGGGCGCATGCGGAGGCGCACGAAAGCATCCCGGTGAACGATCGCAGCACGGATGCCGTGAGGGTGCGCGTGGGCCTTGCCGGCATCGGCTCCATCCTCTGGAGCTCGCTCTACTGGTTTCGACCGATGGATGGCGAATTCCTCAAGTCCGAAGCCGTGCGCGGTTTCCCGGGAACGCCCCTGACTGTCGTGGAGCTGGTCAGCGCCCCGTGAGCGGCGGCCTATCGGAAGCGCCGCGAAGCTCACTCCTTCTCGAAGGGCGTTCCCAGGGCAGAGGGCGGTTTGACATTCAGCGCGCGCAGGACCTTCGCGACGCGTTTGCGGGCCCGTTCGGGCAGGCGCGCGAGCGACCTCTCCACCCACTCGGCGTTGCCGATGTTCACGAAAAGAAGCGTCAGGATCATGAGGGGAAACGGGGCCACTTGCAGGACCTGCGACGGGATGCCGGGCAGGGCAGGCTGCAGGACGAGCCCCAGCCATTGAAGGAAGGAGAAAAGGTAGGCGCCAAAGGCGGCCCGGAACGGGTTCCAGCCGCCGAAGATGGTGATCGCAAGGACGATCCATCCCATGCCGTCCAGGCCGCTTATGGTTCCCTTCCACCCTGCCTTGACTGAAAGCGAATAGATGGGACCTGCCAGACCCGCGATGGCGCCGCCTGCCACCGTGTAGAGATAGCGCAGCCTGTTCACGTTCGCGCCCCGCACATATGCCGCGGAAGGCCGCTCACCGATGCCGCGCAGCAGAAGACCGGGCCGCGTGCGGAAGATGAAAATCCATGCGCCAACGATCAGGAGGAAGCTGAGATAGGTCATGATGTCCTGCTGGAAAAGGAGGACGCCAAGACCGGGGATGTCTGCAAGAAAGGGGATGCGCAGCGTGGAAAGGCGCGGCCCTGTTTCACCCATGATGGGATTGCCCAGGAAGTAGGAAAGATCGCGGCAGAGGAGCGTGAGCACGAAACCCACGGCCACCTGCGACTGGCGCAGCGTGATGCTCGCGAATGCGAGCACGAGGGCCACGAGTCCGCCGATGAGCGCCCCCGCAAGGAATCCCAGCACGATGCTCCCGGTGGCAAGCGTCGCGGCAAAGCCGCCCATCGCGCAGAGCAGGATCTTCCCGTTCATCGACAGGTTGGTGACGCCGGCCCTCTCCGAGATGGTCTCCCCAATGGCGCCGAAGATCAGGGGAGCGGCGGATGTGAGCACGCCGGCAAGCCCGACAAGAATGACGGCCAGGCTCATGAGGCGCCCTTTCCCATGAGCTTCTGGCGCACGCCCTGGCCCAGAAGCACAAAGAGCACAAGCGTGCCCTGGAGCACGCCGGCGAGGGAGGAATCCTGCCGCAGCACGATCGGCAGCTGGATGCTCCCCACGTTGAGCGCGGCAAAAAAGAGCGCCACGGGCGCGGCGAGTGCCGCGTTGAAATTGGCGAGCATCGCCACCATGAGACCGAGGTAGCCGTAGCCGCTGGAGATGGAAGGGATGAGGCGATGATAGACCGACGTGACCTGTATCGCGCCGGCAAGACCGGCAAAGATGCCGCACAGCGCAAAGGAGAACATCATGTGCTGCCAGGTCGGGACGCCCAGGAGGTAGGCTGCCTTCTCATTGCGGCCCACGGCCTTCAAACGCAGGCCGAAATGCGTGCCGCGCAGCATGCCGTACACAAGGCCGATGCCGAGCACCGCGATCACCAGCGCCGACACGCTGAGGCGCGACTGCGGGGTGACCGTGATCATCCACAGCGCGGGCGGGAAGGGCACCGTGCCGGACATCGAGGCAACACCCGGTCTTTTCCAGGGCCCGAAGATGAGCCAGAGGTTCAACGCCGAGGCCACGAAGTTCAGGCCAAGACCGCCGAATATCTCGTTCACGCCGCCGAACGTCTTGAGCGCTCCCGCGAGCATCGCCCAGAGCGCTCCTCCCGCCATGCCGGCGACAACCGCGCAGGCCAGGATGAGCGCGGGGGGCACGCTGCTTGCCAGGAGCGTGCGCAGCATCCAGGTGGTGAAGACGGCCCCGAGGGTGATCTGCCCCTCGATGCCGATATTCCACAGCCCTGCCGTGAAGGTGACCAGAAGGCCCGCCGTTGAAAGCAGGAGCGGCACCCAGGCAACCAGGACATTCGCCGCGACATCCCAGGAGCCGACGGCACCCAGGACGATATTCGCGTAGGCGGCAAGCGGCGGCGCGTGCGCGGCAAGCATGACGAGAGTCGTGAGGAGGAGGGCGAGTACGATGGCTGCGACGCGCAGCGCGGCACGGGAAACGCCCGCCTTATGCACGGACGGCCTCGCCGGTGAATGCTTCCCACCCCTTGCCGCCGATCAGCTCTCCGAGCCGCTCCACCGAGAGACCTTCGGCAGGGAGGGGAGGCGACATGCGCCCCGCGAAGAAGACGAGCACCCTGTCGCTGTACTGCAGCACCTCGTCCAGATCGGCCGAGATGAAAAGGATCGCGGCGCCCTGCGCGCAGCGCTCCTTGAGCTTGCCCCAGATGTAGAGTGTCGACTCGATGTCGAGGCCGCGCGTGGGATGCTCCAGGAGGATGAGGGCGAGCTCCTTTTTCAGGAGCGCCAGGAGCATGCGCTGCTGGTTGCCGCCAGACAGCGCTTCCACGGCATGGGACGGGGACCCCTTGATGTTGTAGGTGCCGATGCGCTCCGCTGCGACCGCCGCCGCGGCGCGCCTGTCGATGAAGGGACCGGCCCTGCCTTCCGAAAGCACGAAGTGCTCCGCGAGGCTGAGGCCGGGCACCAGCCCCTGCTCCAGCCGGGCAGCGGGCAGGTAGGCAACCCCTTTGCGCATGAAGGCATGGTAGGAGTGACCGGTCATGTCGCAATCCATGATGCCCACGCGTCCGGCCACCGTGCGCGCAAGACCGGCGCAGCTTGAGAGAAGGAGGGATTGCCCCGAGCCTTCCATGCCGGCAAGCCCGATCACCTCTCCCGCACGGGCGCGAAAGCTCACGTCCCTGATCTGGATCCGGGCGCTGTCGATGCTCACCGCCTCCAGGGAAAGGATTTCCCGCCCGGGCCGCGCCGCCGTGCGCGCACCGATGGACACATCCTTGCCGAACATCATGCGCACGAGCGCGCTCGTCTGGTACGGCGGCGCGGCCGCGCCCGCCAGTTGTCCCTGGCGCAGCACGGCGACCCGGTCACAGAGGAACTCGACGTCCTCCAGCTTATGGGAAACGAAGACCACGGTCATGCCCTGCCCGGCGAGCGATTTCAGCGTAGCAAAGAGCTTCTCCTTCTGCGGCTGGCTGATGCCGGTGGTGGGCTCGTCGAGGATGAGCACCCGGGCGCCCAGCCACAGGAGACGCAGGATCTCCAGCTGCTGGCGCTCCCCGACGGTGAGCGTGTCGACCCACGCGTCAGGATCGAGGTCGAATCCGAATTGCCCCGCGAGCGTTTTCAGGTCCCTCCCGGCGCGACGGCGGTCGGGAAAGAAGCCCCCTTTTCTGCCCAGGATGAAGTCATCGATGATGCGCAGGGGCGGGAAGTCCAGCGGGTCCTGGTGCAGCATGCCGATGCCCAGCCGGATGGCGTCGGCGGGTGACGTGATGATCGTGCGGACCCCGTCCAGCAGGATGTCCCCTTCATCGGGGTGAAAGAACCCCGAAAGTATCTTCATGAGCGTGCTCTTCCCGGCCCCGTTCTCCCCGAGGATGCCCTGGATGCACGCGGAAGGCACGGAAAGGCTGATGCCGGCATTGGCCTGTATCGTGCCGAAGGTCTTTCGGATGGAGCGGAGCTCGACGTTCATTGCCGCCTAAAAACGAGGGGCGAGACGGATCCGCCTCGCCCCCGGTATGCGCATGCCCTCGTCTATTTCTGGACGGAGAGCCCTTCCATGCCCTGAAGGAGCTGGGGCAGGTACCAGATCTGCTGGTCGGTCGCGGCCTTGCCGCTTGCAAGGTACGCGGTGCCGTCCTGGAGTGCCAGCGGGCCTTTCCAGAGGTTGAGGCCGCCCGCAAGCTCCTTGATGAACTTGTCCACCGTGGTGGAGGCGGTTGCGGAAAGCGCGCCGCCCTTGTTGAACCCGACCGCGGTCGTGTCGGGGGCGTTGATGTTCTTCCAGTCGGGCGCGTTCCACTCGAAGTGGGATTTCCAGCTGCCGCTCATGGCGCTCTTCACGACGTTGACGTAGGCAGGGCCCCAGTTGAAATAGGGGACGCCGAGGTTGACGTTCGGCGCCATTTCCGAGGCCTTGTAGTAGTCGTAGGCGACCGCCCAGACCTTCTTGCCCTGGGCCGCGTACTTCACGGCTTCCGTGACGGCTTCCGTGGTATCGATGCCCGACACGACGACGTCATAGCCGCTGTTGAAGAAATCATCCGCGACCTGCGACGGATCGGAGGTGACGCCGGGGATGTTGAACCAGAACCCGATCCAGGTGACCTTGAACTTCAGCTTCGCGGGGTCCTTCTTGAGATAATTCGTCCACGCGTAGCGCGCGCCGAGGTACACCGAGGAGGCGAGCCTGCGGGTTTCATCGTTGATGAGCGGCCCGAGGTAGCCGATCTGCCCGGTCTGCGTCGTCATGGCCGCGGCAACGCCCGCGATCATCTTGCTGAACTCCATGCGGCCCATGACGTTGATCATGTTCGGCATGTCCTGGTAGGTCTTCCCGTCCTTCCACACCTGGCTGCCCGAGCTCATGATGACGAAGATGTCCTTGTGCGCCAGGGCGAACTTCACGGCTTCGTCGGCCATGTCGTCGGAGCTGAAAATGATGAGCTTCGCGCCCTGCGTCATGAGGCTCTCGGCGAGCTGGGAGACCGTGGTCCCCGGGCGGTCCGACGAGTTCGCCTTGTCGATGTACACCATCTTGGTGCCCGGGACCTTGTTGGTGACGTACTGGACGGCGTCGTAGTTCGCCTGACTCCAGCCCTGGTCGTTGTACGGGCCGACCATCACGAGCCCGATGGTGAGCGACGAGCCCGCCGCGGGCATGGCCTGTCCCCAGGCTGCCGACGCGGCCAGGACAACGGCCAGAATGAGAATGAGTGTGCGGAACCTCTTCATGAACCCCCCCTTTTGTGGTGCGTCGTCCATCTCCTCACGTCATTGCGAAAACACCTCGACACGAGGGAATGCACGACTCGTCTGTTTGAATATGCATGAATATACAACGATCGAGTGACGCGTCACAAGCGGGCGCTATGGCCGCGTCCGCTTCCGATCGCGCGGAAAAAGGGTCGCCTCTTTCACGCTCGCCAGGCCCAGTATCTTCTGCGTGAGCCTCTCCATGCCAATGGCAAAACCCCCGTGCGGCGGGCAGCCGTACTTGAAGATCGAGAGGTAGTCCGCAAGACCTTCCGGGTTCAGATCGAAGGCCTGAAGGTTTTCCATCAGCATGTCGTAGCGATTGATGCGAATGCTCCCCGACGTCACCTCCAGGCCGCGGAACAGGAGGTCAAAGGACTTCGTACGATTGTTCTCCGCGGGGAAGGTGTAGAAAGGCCGTGACTTGCGCGGGTAGGCAAAGACAAAGACTGCCTCCACGCCCGCCGACTTCATGGCCCAGTCGCA
Organism: uncultured Spirochaetota bacterium; assembly: GCA_963781885.1. GTDB lineage: Bacteria > Spirochaetota > Spirochaetia > SZUA-6 > Fen-1364 > Fen-1364. The sequence goes on from CAWAHW010000001.1 coordinate 294,804, forward strand.
CAGTGCGCGCTCGCCCTCCGGGCTTATCTCGTAGACCTTCTTGCCCGTCTCCTTGCTCACGATCTCCTTCGCCTCGTCGTGGGAAACCCGGGGAATGCGGGAGCAGAGGTCAGGATCGGGCACCGTTGCCTTCCATGCGTCGAGGTCCTTCTGATTGGAGGAACGGACCCCCGCGAAGATGGCCGCGAGAATGCCTGCCTCCAGGTCCATCAGCTCCTGCTCGGACTCGATGAAGGCCATCTCCACGTCCAGTGACACAAACTCGTTGATGTGCCGCGGCGTGTCGTGCTTCTCGGCCCGATACGCCGGACCGATCTCGAAGACGCGCTCCAGGCCCGCGGCGATCATGACCTGCTTATAGATCTGCGGCGACTGGGTGAGGTAGACCTTCGTGTCGAAGTAATCCACGGAGAAAAGCCCCGTCCCGCCTTCCGTGCCCGTGCCGATGAGCTTGGAGGTCTTGATCTCCGTGAAGCCCTGGCTGCGCAAATATTCGGCAAAACAGCGCAGGACCGTGGACTGCACGCGAAAGATGGAGAGGATCGAAGGGTTGCGCAGCGCGATCATCCGGTTGTCGAGTATCGATTCAAGCGACGTCTTTCCCGGGTCCTGGTTGACGGGGAAGGGCAGGTCCGGGGCGGCAGGGGAGACGACCTGCATGCTCTGCACGCGCACCTCCACGCCGCCAGGCGCCTTCTCATTCGCGGCGACGGTTCCCTGGACCTGGATGACCGTTTCCACCGTCACGTCGGGCTTCGCGTCGAAGACGAGCTGGCCCATGCCGCTTCTGTCCCGCAAGAGCACGAATGAAACGCCCCCCAGGTCCCGGATGCGATGCACCCAGCCGCTCAGGCTGACCGTGCTCCCCACGGCGCTGGGAAGCTCAGAGACAAGCGTCCGCATTTCCCTGCTCCATTCGTGAAAGCATTTCCTCATCCGTGTCCGAGAAGGACGCGCAGACCACGAGCTTCGTCCACGCAGACTCCGTGGTGAGCGGGCCCAGGGGAATGGCCCCTTCGCGCCACAGCTCGTGGGAGCTCGTGTAGCGGGAGAAGTCCACGATGCCCTCCTGCTGCGAGGTGCAGAATATGTGCACGCCCTTCTCCCGCGCGGCAAGGAGCGCACGTCGCAGCGAGTAGGGGGAGTCGCGGAGATTTGCCGTGCCCGTGTCATAAAGCTCGAGCACGAAGTTCTTCACGCCGCGATCCATGAGCTCGATGAGATGGTCGCCCCGCATGCCCGGGTAGACGCGGAGGATGAGGGAGGTGTCGATGGCGGCCTCCAGGCGCGCGCGCAACGCGTCGCGGTCCTGCGCGAAGGGCACCTCCGCAAAGAGCGGGCTCCCGGTGTGACAGGGTTTCGCCATGTTCCAGTTGCGAAACCCGTCGGCAGCGATGCGCTCGAATTTCAGATTGACCGGCGAAAGGATCCGGCCCCCGAATGCGACATACACCCCGGGCTCCATCTCCTCCGCGGCCTGTATCGCGCGGCGCAGCGTGGGAATGGCGTCGCTGCCCGGCCAACCCGCCGGCTGCAGGGCTGCGGCAAGCACGATGGGCACGGGAGGCCGGGGGAAAAGCCAGTACACGAGCGACGCCGTGTAAGACAAGGTGTCCGTGCCGTGCGTCACGACGATGCCCGCCGCCCTTCCGCCGCGCAGCCTTTCGTCGATGAGGGAAATGAGCCGCGCCCAGTCATCGGGGGTGATCTCTTCCGAAAGGATGCGGCCGACCTCACCCTCTTCGAATGCGATCTTTCGGGAAAAGGCGCCTTCCGCTTCCAGGAGGCGCATGATCTCCGCGGGGTCGCCTGCCCCGACGTCGCCTTGCGCGGAGGTGGTGCCCGCAATGGCGCCGCCCAGGGAAAGGATCTGGATCACCGACACGGCGAGCTTCTGCTTCACCAGGGATTGCACGCGCGCGGGGTCGGCGCGACCCGAGGTGGCGTGCATGATCTCACCGATCAGGAACGTGGTGGGCCTGCTGTCGCCGCCGCGGATGGTGGCCACCGCCGCCGGGTGAGCAGCCATGACCTTTTCAATATAGCCGGCCAGGACGCCGGGGTCCGTGATCTGTTCCCAGCCCTTTTCCCGGATTATCGCCGCGGGATCCTTGTCCTCCGCGAATATCGCTTCGACCACGGACTTGGCGATGCGGCCGTGGATGCGCTTGTCCGCCAGGAGCTGGAGCATTTCCGCGAAGCGCTCCGGTGTGAGCGGGCTCTGGGAAAGAGACGCCCCTGTCCGATTGAGATGCTTCTTCACGTCGGAGGCAAGCCAGAGCGCCGCGCTTTTCGCATCCGCTCCCCGCTTCACCGAGGCTTCGAAGAAATCCGCCGTTTCCCTCTCTTCGCAGAGGAAGTCAGCCTGGTCCTCCGACAGCCCCATCGCGTCGATGAAGCGCTTCTTGCGCGCCTCGGGAAGCTCCACGAGTGCCCTCTCCACGCCGCGGAGGAAGTCCGCATCCGGGGCGAAGGGCGGCAGGTCGGGCTCGGGGAAATAGCGGTAGTCGGACGAGCTCTCCTTTGTCCGCATGCTCTCCGTCACGTCGCGGTTCTCGTTCCACAGGCGCGTCTCCTGCGTGACGGTGCCTCCCCGGCTCAGGATCTCCGTCTGGCGCTCGATCTCGAACGTGATCGCTTTGCGGACGAACTTGAAGGAGTTGAGGTTCTTCACCTCGACCTTGCACCCCAGTCCCTGCCCCTCGAGATTGACGGACACGTTGGCATCGCAGCGCAGCGAGCCTTCCTCCATGTTCCCGTCGCAGACCCCGAGATAGCGCACCATGCGGCGGAGCTGTTGGAGGAAGACCTCCGCCTCTTCCCCGACCTCCAGGTCGGGCTGCGTGACGATCTCCAGGAGAGGCGTACCGGCCCGGTTGTAGTCCAGGAGAGTCATGTCCCCGGCATGGATCATCTTGCCGGCGTCCTCCTCCAGGTGCACCTCCCGGATGCGGACGCGCTTGCGGCGCTTGCGCAGCTCGATGTCCACCCAGCCGTCGGTGCCCAACGGGGAGCGGAACTGCGAAATCTGGTAGTTCTTCGGCAGGTCGGGATAGAAGTAGTTCTTCCGCTCGAAGAGCGTGGAGGCGGCAAGGGTGCAGTTCAGCGCGCGCGCAACGACGTAGCCCATGCGGATCGCTTCCGCGTTCAGGGCGGGGAGCACCCCAGGATAGCCCATGCAGACGGGGCAGACATTCGTGTTGGGCTCGGAGCCGAAGGCGGCGCGGCAACCGCAGAAGACCTTCGTCCGCGTGAGAAGCTGGGTGTGGACCTCAAGACCGAGGTAGGAGACGTACATCGCTACCTCCATCCTGCCGGAAAGCCCGGAGCATCGGGGGACGGGAAGGCCTTCTCCAGCTCTCGGCAGGCAGCGAAAAGCGCGTCCTCCCCGAAGGCAGGAGCGAGGAACTGCATGCCGATGGGCAGCCCCGCCTCCACCGCGGCGGGAAAGGAGAGGGCGGGCAGCCCCGCGAGATTGGCGGCGCAGGTGAAGATGTCGGCGAGCTTCTGCGTGAAAGGATCCGCATCGGCGCCTCCCCGTGTGAAAGGCGGCACCGGATAGACGGGCATGAGCACGAGGTCCACGCCGCTGAATGCCTTCTGGAAGTCATTGCGGATTGCCGTACGGATCTTCTGCGCCCGCAGGTAGTACTCGTCCTGAAAGCCCGAGCGCAGGACGTAGGTGCCCAGGAGGATGCGCAGCTTCACCTCGGGCCCCAGCCCTGCCGTGCGGGAGGCAACCGTCATGGCATCCGGCGTCTCCGCGCGCGGCGAGCGTTTTCCGTAACGCACGCCGTCGAAACGGGCCAGGTTTGCGCTCGCCTCTGCCGTGGCAATGACATAATAGGAGGAGACAACGTGGTCCAAGGTCGGAAACGATATCTCGTGCACCGCGTGGCCCAGCTCTTCCAGCCTGCGCCGTGTCTTTTCGAAGGTCTTCTTCACGTCGGCATGCATGGGCACGTCGGCGCACTCCCGCGGCACGCCGATGGAGAGCTTCCCCCGGGGCTTGCCTGCCCGGCTGCCACGCGAGGGACGACTGGTCGAGCGCATCGGCGCCGCGCATGAGGGAAAAGGCCTTCTCCGTCATGTCCACGGTCTTTGCCATGACGCCGATCACTTCCAGGGACGAGGCGTAGGCGACAAGCCCGAATCGGGAGACTGCTCCCCAGGTAGGCTTCAGGCCGTAGATGCCGCAAAAGGAAGCCGGCTGCCGGACGGATCCGCCCGTGTCGCTTCCCAGCCCGAATGCCGCAAAGCCGGCGGCAACCGCCGCGGCAGACCCGCCGCTTGAGCCCCCCGGCACCCGGTCGGGGTTCCACGGGTTTCGCGTGACCTTGAGGGCGGAGTTCTCCGTGGACGAGCCCATGCCGAACTCGTCGAGATTCGTCTTTCCGGCAACCACCGCGCCCGCCTTCTGCAGCCGTTCCACCACCGTGGCCGAGTAGGGAGAGACGAAATCGGAGAGCAGCCGGGAGCCGCAGGTGAGTCGGAAGCCGCGGACGGCGATATTGTCCTTGACGGCAAATGGAACGCCCGCAAGCGGACCCTCCGGGGCGGAATCCGCCGCGCCGAGAACGGGATCGAACTGGAGGAAGCTGCCCACGGCGTCATCGCGCGACGCGACGAAAGCCTTCCACCGCTCCCGTGATTCCGCATGTGCCGCCAGGCCCAGCCAGTCCATTGTTCCTCCGCCGCGAATCGGCGCGTCGCGATGTTTCAGAGTACGTTCGGAATGACGATGAAGCGGTCCTCGCGCTCGGGAGAGCTGTCGAGGAGCGTGGCGGAGAGCGACGGCCCGGTTTCGACGTCCGCGCGAAGGCGATTCTCGCGCAGAAGCGGGTGGGTGGTCGGCTCCAAGCCTTGAATGTCGATCTCTTTCATGTGGGAGAAGTGCTGGAGCATCTGCTCGACGGCGACTCCGAGCCTGCCAAGCTCATCATCGGTCAGGGACAGGCGGGCCATGCGTGCCGTGAGCTTGAGCTCCGTGGCGTCCATGGACACAGTTAACCCGCGCCCCCCTGTCCTGTCAAGGCGCGGGGGGTGTGCGGCAACGGCGCGACGTTAGCTGACGTTCGACGCTTGACGCCACACGGTCGGTATCCGTACATTCTCTAGGGGGATTCTCGCTCCCATCACACAAGGACCTTCTTTCGCGCAACGCACGGCACAGGAAGATGCGATTTTACACCTTCCGGTCGAAAATTGCGTTTGACGATGAGCACATGCATGGTACAATACTGCGCGCAAAAACGAGGAACATGAGTGGTAAAAAAGGATTTCCCCAAGATACATTTCTACGATCAGGATCTCGTATCGCTCTATGATGAAACGTGGCTTCTGATCAAGGACTATTGGAAAAAGGGCACCGAGGCAAACGGGTTTCACGGCCGCTACTTCGCGCACCCCGACAGCGTGCGCATCAACCAGTTCGATGCCTGCTTCGCCACTTTCTTCCTCGTCTATTCCAATCGCATATTCCCCGTGATGTCCTGCCTGGACAATTTCTATTCCCGGCAGGAGGAGTCGGGCGCCATCCGCGGCGAATACCGGGAATCCGACGGCAAGCCCGTCCACTCGAAGGACAATCCCAAGGGCGTTCTCCCGCCCCTTTTCGCCTGGGCGGAGTTCAATATCTACCACAAGCTCGGGGTGAAGAAGCGCATCCGCGAAGTGCTGCCGGTGCTGGAGAAGTACTTCCGCTGGATCGAAGAGAACTTCAAGACGGCCAGCGGCATGTACTCCGTGCCGCTCGCCGCGACAATGATGGAAAACTCGCCCCGGGACGGCATGTTTTACCCCATCGATTTCAACTCGCAGATGGCGCTCTCCGCGTTCTATATCTCGGAGCTCGCCGACATCATCAATGACAAGGAGACAAACTATACCTACAAAAAGGCCTACTTCTCGCTGAAGACGAAGATCAACGCCCTGATGTGGGACGAGCGGGACGGCTTCTACTACGACCTGGACGAATCGGAAAAGCGGCTCAAGGTGAAAACTATCGCCTCGTTCTGGCCGCTGATCGCCGAGATTCCCAACGAGGCGCGCGGGGAAAGGCTCATCGAGCACCTCGTGGATCCCCACGAGTTCGGCATCGAGAACCCATTCCCCACGCTGGCCGTCAAGGACAAGAGATTCGACACGCAGGGGTCGGGATATCGGGGATCCGTCTACCCGCCGTACAATTACATGATCATCAAAGGCCTGGAGAAATACAAAAGGCACGACCTCTCGCGGGAGTTCGCCATCCGGCACCTCTATCACGTACTGGACGGGCTGTACACGACCAGCGGCAAGAAGGGCTCCCTCTACGAGGCATATGCCCCGCACACGGAAGGCCCGGCGAAATGGCCGGGGAAAAAGGGCTTCCCCCGCACGATGTTTGCGCCCTACACGGCGCTCACGACCATTTCCCTCATGCTCGAGAATATCATCGGGCTTGATATCTCCCTGCCGCGGAAGACCGTGGACTGGACCATCCCCACGCTGGAGGCAATGGGCATCGACGACCTTGCGCTGAAACGCAACCTCATCTCCATCCTTAGCGCAAAAAGCAGCAGGGGCTGGGAAGTGCACCTGGAAAGCGAAAAGCTGTATTACCTGACCATCGACCTTTTTGGCGCGCGCAGCAAAACGTTGCCCATTCCGTCAGGCAGATGCTCCATCCTGGTGGATAAGCTGTAGCCGCGGATGGCGAAATCGGCCGAGGCCGTGGATGGCCGAGAGGCCGATTAGGGAGGGGCAAGGCTCTTCGCTAGAAGGCGTTGCGTCCCTTGAATGAACGCATGAGGGTCTGCTTGTCGGCGTACTCCAGATCGCCGCCAACGGGAAGCCCAAAGGCAATGCGTGAGACCTTGACGCCCGTTTCCTTGAGCGCCTTCACCATGTAAAGGGCCGTGGTCTCGCCTTCAACGGTCGGGTTTGTCGCGAGTATCACTTCCTGCACGCCGCCTCTTTTCACCCTTTCGACGAGCGAGCCGATGCGGAGGCTGTCAGGTCCGATCCCATCGATGGGGGAGATCGCTCCCATGAGGACGTGGTAGAGCCCGTGGTGCTCGTGGATGGATTCGATGGTGAGCACGTCGCGGGGCTCCTCCACGACGCAGATCGACGCGCGATCGCGCGACGCGTCCGTGCAGATGCTGCACGGGTCAACGTCTGTATACGTTCCGCACATGCTGCACGGCCGGATCGTCTCCCGCAGCCGGCCCAGGTCTTCCGCGAGCGCCCGCACGAGCGATTCGTCGGTGCGCAGGAGGTAGTAGGCGATGCGCGACGCGCTTTTTCTCCCCAGGCCGGGAAGACGCGCGAGATTGCCCATCAGCCTCTCAAGGGCATTCATGCTCAGAGCCCGAACATCCCCGGCGGCAGGCCCAGCATCCCCGTTGCCTGGGAGACCTCGTCGCGTATCTTTTCCTTTAGCCGTGCAAGCGCGTCCGTCATGGCGGCCAGCACGAGGTCCTGCAGCATCGGCACGTCGCGTGGGTCCACCGCCTCCGGGGCGATGGTCACCTTCTCCACCAGCATCTGGCCGTTCATCTCCACGGTCACCATGCCGCCGCCGGCGGAGCCGGTGACGCGCACGGTCTTCAGCTTCTCCTGGATCTCCCCGACGCGGGATTGCAGCCCCTGGAGCTGCTTCAGCATCTCAAACGGATTTGTCGCCATGCCCTTCCCCTTTCACGACCTCGCCGCGGAACACCTTGCGGAGCAGCTCCACCCTCTGGTCCACCTTCACCGGTTCCACGTGCGCTTCGCTATAGACCGAGCGCACGCGCTTCACCGTCGGCAGAAACGCCGCAACGCGCGTCGTGAGCATATCCTTGTCCGTCTGCACGACCTCGCCCTGGAATCGGTCCCGTGCAGAAAATGTCATGACGAGGTCTTCCCCTTCCAAGGACGCGGAGAGGACCCGGTCCAGGGCCGAGGAGAGCGCCGGCTTCTCCCGGCGCAGCGCCTCGCCGATCTTTTTGATCACCTGCACGGGCTCGATCGCTGCCGCATCCACCTGCACCGGCACGGCGGCAGGCGCCGCGGCCGCGATGTGCACCCCCGGCGTGCCGACGATCTGAGCGCGCATATCCTGCAAAGCCTGGCGCATCTCCTGCGGGCTGATGAGCGCGTCCAACTCTGAAAGGCGCGTGAGGAGAAGCTCGAGCTCGAAACGCTGGTTGAGGGAAAACCGTATGTTGCGGTACAGGCTCAGGAGCAGCTCGATCGCCTTCTCGATCTGCTCCGCCCGCAGGGATTGGAGGACGCCGGCGTCGAAATCCTCCGGCGCATAGCCCAACAGGGTGTCCTTCGTGATGCCGCTCTTCAGGAAGAGCAGGTTGCGGAAATACTCGGTGAGGTTGACGACGAACTGCTCGAGGGAGACCCCCGACGCGAGCACGGTGTCCACGCGCTCGAGGACCTTGCCGACGTCTCCTGCGCGCAAAAGACGCGCGAAATCGTTCAGCTCGTCGATGCCGAGCACCCCGAGCTTCTCCCGGATGCGGTCCAGCGTGAGGGAGCCGTCCGCGAAAGACGCCACCTGGTCGAGCAGTGTGTACGCGTCGCGCAGGGACCCGGTCGCCTCCTTCGCGATCCAGATCAGCGCGCGGTCCTCCGCCTGGAGACCCAGCTCACCGGCCGCCTCGCGCAGCTTCTCCTTGATCTCCCCCGTGGAGATGAGACGGAAATTGTACTGCTGGCACCGGGAGCGGATGGTGGCAGGGACCTTGTGGACCTCGGTGGTGGCAAAGATGAACACGATGTAGGGCGGCGGCTCCTCGATGGTCTTCAGGAGCGCATTGAAGGCGCTGTTGGAGAGCATGTGCACTTCATCGATGATATACACCTTGAAGCGCCCCACATTCGGCGCGAAGAGCACCTCGTCGCGGATGGCCCGCACGTCGTTCACGCTCGTGTTGGAGGCGCCGTCGATCTCGATGACGTCGAGGCTTGCCCCGCGCGCGATCTCCGTGCAGCTCGCGCAGACCCCGCAGGGTGAATCCGTCGGGCCCTTCTCACAGTTCAGCGCGCGCGCGAGGATCCGCGCGACGGAGGTCTTCCCCACGCCGCGGGGGCCGGCAAAAAGGTAGGCGTGCGCGATGCGCCCCTGGCGGATGGAGCTGGTGAGTGTGGCGGTGACGAACTCCTGGCCGACGAGCTGGAGAAAGTTCTGGGGCCGCTTGCGCGTCGAGGTGACTTCATACGACATGTTCGTAGGCCTCCGCGCCGCGGTATTCCGCGGATTCTGGCGCCGCGGTATTCCGCGGATTCAGCCGACGGCCGGAAAAGCAACCCCTCCAGCTCCGTCCAAGCCTCTTACGGCTCATGAACACGCTGCTTACCGCTGCTCCCTTCCGGGCCTGACGGGGTTAGGCAACAGCCCATAGCGTATGACCTGAACATCAACGCCAAAGGGGTTGTACGGAGAGAGTGGGATTCGAACCCACGGTACCCTTACGAGTACACACGCCTTCCAAGCGTGCACCTTCGGCCACTCGGTCATCTCTCCAAGCACCTTCCCGCGCCCGTGCCTCCGGCGGGCTCTCGTGCGGTCTGACGGTGCGGGGGCGGCTGCGGACGGGCAGGCGCCCGGGCACCCCGGACGAGCGTGCGGACGCTCGGATACCGTTCGTGGTGCCGGCGTGAAAAAGACCTCGCGGAGAGAGTGGGATTCGAACCCACGGAGCCGCAAGCGGCTCAACGGTTTTCGAGACCGCCCGATTCGACCGCTCTCGCATCTCTCCCTTTTCGACTACGTGCCCAAGAGGATTCGAACCTCCGGCCTTTGGATCCGCAATCCAATGCTCTATCCAGCTGAGCTATGGGCACCTGATTCCATGAGCACCTCGGTCTTCAAATCTACGGGCTCGCTTCCGTCCATCCCTGGACTCGCTCGCCCTCGTCTTCCATGATTACGCCGCGCCGTTCGTGCATCCTTGCACGCGGCGCGGCTCGACTTCCCTGTCTACGGAGAGGGGGGGATTCGAACCCCCGGTACCCTTTAGAGGTACAACGCCTTAGCAGGGCGCCCGATTCGGCCACTCTCGCACCTCTCCAGATCCAGCACCTCCCCGGAAAATCCTTTGCACGCCGGGGGTCCCCTCAACGAATCTCCTGGTGACCGGGGGCAGGAGAAAAGTGACCGGAGAGGGAGGGATTCGAACCCCCGGAACCGCGGAGCGGCTCAACGGTTTTCAAGACCGCCTCCTTCGACCACTCGGACACCTCTCCCGAGCATAAAGAAATGCGCCCCCAGCCCGTCTGCATCATGACGAGCGACAGCGCATTGCTCTCCTCTACTGGCAGGCTCACTATAATCATCGACCCGCCCTTTGTCAACAAAAGGGCACGCCCCACCAGACGCCACGCGTCCTTATGCGAGGATTTGGAGGATTCTTTCCAGGTCGTCGGAAGAAAAATAGGATATCTGTATTCGCCCCTTGCTTCCCGTGCCATGCACTTCGACCTTTGTTCCCAGCTTTTCTATAAGCTTCTGCTCCAGCTCCTGAATCTCGGGTTCTTTTCGGATGCTGGACGCAACGCCGCTGCCCGAAGACCTTCCTTTGCCCTTCTTTCCCTTGTTGAAGGATGCGGCAACATCTTCGGCTTCTCTTACGGAAAGACCGTTTTCCACGATGCGTCGGAGCAGCACGTGCTGGTCGCCGGTATTCACCAGCGCCAGGAGGGCGCGCGCGTGACCTGCCGTGATCAGGCCGTGGGAAAGCGCCTCGCGCGATTCCTCGGGAAGCTTCAGCAGGCGCAGCGTATTGGCAACGGTGGACCTGTCCTTGCCCACGCGCGCGGCGACCTGCTCCTGGCTCAGCTCGGCGATATCCATGAGCCGCCGATAGGCAAGCGCCTCCTCGATCGGCGTGAGGTCCTCCCGCTGGACATTTTCGATCAGCGCGATCTCCAGTTTTTCCTGCGCGCTGAAGCGGCGCACGATGACGGGTACCTTCTGCATGCCCGCGAGCCTTGCGGCCCGCGCCCGCCGCTCGCCCGCGACGATGATGTAGCTGCCGTCGACGTCCTGTTCGGCGAGTATGGGCTGCAGGATGCCTTTTTCTTTTATCGACTGCGCGAGCTCCTTCAGCGTCGCCTCGTCGAATGACTGCCGCGGCTGCTGGGGACCGGGCTTCAGCGACCCGAGCGCGACCTCCGTGACCGGCGCTTCATCCTGGGCGTCGTTCTCGCCGAGCAGGGCGCCAATGCCCTTGCCGAGCGCTCTCTTAGACATTGAGGAGCACCTCCTCGGCGAGCTTCTGGTAGCTGCGGGCGCCGATGCATTCGGGGTCGTACTGGTTGATCGGCTTGGCAAATGAAGGGGCTTCGCTCAGCCGCACGTTGCGGGGGATGATCGTGCGGAACACCTTTTCCTTGAAGTAGCCCGTGACCTCCTGCACGACGTCGTGGGCGAGCTTCGTGCGCTGGTCGTACATCGTGAAGAGGATCCCGCCGATCTTCAGCTCCGTGTTCAGCGCTTTCTGCACCCTATTCACCGTTTTCAGGAGCAGGCTCAGCCCCTCCAGGGCGAAGTATTCGCACTGCAGCGGGATGATGACGGAGTTGGCCGCGACAAGGCCGTTCAGCGTCAGGAGGCCCAGCGATGGCGGGCAGTCGATGAAGATGTAGTCGAAACGGTCGCAGAGAGGCGCGAGAGATCGCTTGAGGAAATACTCCCGCTCGTCTTGGTCGACGAGCTCCACCGTGGCGCCCGTGAGGTCGATGGTCGAGGGGATGATCGAGAGATTGGGCACCGAGCAGGTCTGGATGGCATCGTCCACCGACGCCTTTCCCATGATCACCTCGTAGATGCCCTGCCGGTCACGGGCGGCGCCGACGGAGCTCGTCGTGTTACTCTGGGGATCGAAGTCCACGAGGAGGACGCGCTTGCCGGCCTCAGCAAGGTAGGCGCCGAGATTCACCGCCGTGGTGGTCTTTCCCACGCCCCCCTTCTGGTTGGCAAAAACTATCGTCTTCCCCATCGCAAGAGGAATATCCCATTTTCCGGGCGGTGGCAATAGAAGTAGACACCTGTATGCTGAACCTTCGTAGGGCATTTCCACGCCGTTTCCCGAAAAAAAATGGCTCTTGCGTCCGCAGGGGACTTGCGTTATACCAATGCTTCGCCAACAATCAGTTTGCAGCATCTCTGGGAGGGGAAAACGTGTTTGTATCGATTAAAAAGCGCAATGGCGTCATTGCTTCCTTTCGCCCTGACAAGATTACAACAGCGATCAAACGAGCAGGCGAAGCGACCGGAGAGCTCGACGAGGAGACAGCCGCACGGCTCACGCTGCGCGTGCTGAATCTCGCCCAGCAGGCGCTTCCGGGCAGCATCCCGTCCGTCGAGCAGATCCAGGACATCGTGGAGGAGGTGCTCATCTCCTCCCAGTTCAAGCGCACGGCAAAGGCCTACATCATCTACCGCGAGCAGCACGCCCGCATCCGCGAGATCGTCTCTCGCGCGGACGTCGACCTGATCGACCGCTATCTCGACAGGGCCGACTGGCAGGTCAATGAAAACTCGAACATGGGCTACTCCCTGCAGGGACTGAACAACTACGTCTCTTCGGAGATCAGCAAGATCTACTGGCTGAACAAGATCTATCCGCCGGCAATACGTCTGGCCCATTCCGAAGGAGATTTCCACCTCCACGATCTGGGCATCCTTTCGGTCTATTGCGTGGGATGGGACCTGGAGGACCTGCTCGCGCAGGGATTCGGCGGCGCGGCGGGCAAGGTGGAGAGCAAGCCCGCGCGCCATTTGAGAAGCGCGCTCGGCCAGGTCGTGAACTTTTTCTACACGCTCCAGGGCGAGGCGGCGGGCGCCCAGGCCTTCTCCCACTTCGACACGCTCCTCGCTCCCTTCATCCGCTACGATCGCCTCGGCTTCGACGAGGTGAAGCAGGCGCTCCAGGAGTTCGTCTTCAACATCAACGTGCCCACGCGCGTCGGCTTCCAGACCCCTTTCACCAACATCACGATGGACCTCAAGGTGCCCTCGATGTTCCGCGACAAGCCCGTGATTGTGGGCGGCGAATACCAGGAGGCCGCCTACGGGGAGTTCGAGAAGGAGATGGCGGTCTTCAATCATGCTTTCCTGGAGGTGCTCGCCGAGGGGGACGCCAAGGGGCGCGTTTTCACGTTCCCCATACCGACCTACAACATCACCAAGGACTTCGACTGGGACGACCCGGCGCTCGACGTGCTCTGGCGCGTCACGGCGCGGTACGGCATCCCCTACTTCTCCAACTTCGTGAACTCCGACATGTCCCCCGAGGACACCCGCTCGATGTGCTGCCGGCTGCGTCTGGACATCCGCGGCCTGGAAGGCGAGAAGTCGCTTGCGAAGCGCGGGGGCGGCCTCTTCGGCGCCAACCCGCTCACGGGGTCGATCGGCGTGGTCACCATCAACATGCCGCGCCTGGGCTATCTGTCCGCTGACGAGGGCGAGCTCCTTCAGCGCCTTGGCGAGCTCATGGATCTCGCCAGCACATCGCTGGAGATCAAGCGCAAGATGCTTGAAAGCTTCACGGATGGGAACCTCTATCCTTACACGCGATATTACCTCCGCGGCATCCGGGAGCGAACCGGCCGGTACTGGAAGAATCACTTCTCCACGATCGGGCTGGTGGGTCTCAATGAGGCCTGCGTGAACCTCACGGGCGTCAACCTGGGCTCGGAGTCGGGCCAGCTCTTTGCCCTGCGCGTGTTGGACTACATGCGGGAGAAGCTCCTTTCATACCAGGAAAAAACGGGCAACAACTACAACCTGGAAGCCACCCCTGCCGAAGGGACCTCCTACCGGCTTGCGAAGATCGACGCGGAGAAGTATCCCGGCATCAAGTTCGGAAACGACGGCGAGGCGTCGCAGAAGCCGTTCTACACGAACTCATCGCAGCTTCCCGTTCAGTACTCGGATGACCTCTTCGAGGTGCTCGACCTGCAGGACGAGATCCAGACCAAGTACACCGGCGGCACGGTCGTGCACCTCTTCGTCGGCGAGGAGATCTCCGACCCGCGCAATGTGCGGAAGCTCGTGAAGCTCATCTGCGAGCGCTACCACCTGCCCTATTTCACCATCACTCCGACATTCAGCGTCTGCCCGACGCACGGGTACCTGGCGGGCCGGCAGGAAAAATGCCCGACCTGCGGTGCAGTCTCCGAGGTGTATTCGCGCGTGGTGGGTTACCTTCGGCCCGTCAATCAGTGGAACGAGGGCAAGGCAGAGGAGTTCAAGGCGCGGAAGACCTTCAAGCTCGCCTGAGTGGGTCGGGTCCGTCCTAAGAAGCAATGCGAATCGGTGGCTTCCAGAAATTCTCACTCGCCGATTTCCCGGGGCGCATCTCCTCGATCATTTTCACGCTCGGCTGCGGATTCCGCTGCCCATTCTGCCACAATCCTGAGCTCGTGGATCCTGCCCGGGCGCCTGCGGAAATACCGCTGGAGACGGTGCTCGCCTTTCTCGACTCGCGCAAAGGCATGGTCGATGGGGTGGTCGTGACCGGCGGCGAGCCGACGCTCCACACGGACCTACCCGATCTGCTGGGGAAACTGAAGCAGCGGGGCTTCGCCGTGAAGCTCGACACCAACGGCACCAACCCCGCCATGCTCGAAAAGCTCGCGAGCGAAGGTCTGGTCGATTACATCGCGATGGACATCAAGGCCCCGCTCGCGGCTTATGACCGGGTCGTGCGCGCCGCGGTGGACACCGAGTCGATTCGCAGAAGCATCGATATCGTCCTGGCCGCGGGGCTCGCCTATGAGCTTCGCACCACTTACGTGGAATCGCTTCTCTCAGTTGAAGATATGCTGGGGATCGTGCCTCTCGTGCGCGGCTGCGCGCGCTACGTCCTGCAGCGCTTTCAACCGACAAAATCGCTCGACGCCGCAATGCTTGATCAAGAGCCCTCTGCAGAAGCCTCTCTTTCCCACATCCAGGGCCTGATGGAATCTGCCGGCATCCCTGCAAGCGTGAGGTAGGCAGGGCGAGCCAGGCGCGGCGGGAACGAGGCCCCTCAGCCCAGCACCACCTGCTCCGCGGTGACGATAGCGGCATGCAGCTCGGCCGGGGTCGCCGCGTCCTCGAGCCTCCCCTCCAGGAAATCGCTTTCGAATATGCCGGCGATATGAGACAGCAGGATCTGGTGGATGCGTGGGGTATCCGCGGGTGTCACGAGGATGAAAAGCAGGTTGATATCTTCGCCGGGCACGGGAGCCGGCATGGGTGTCTTCATGCGCGCGACGATTACCATGGGGTTTGCCAGGCGCTGGAGACGTGCATGCGGGATGGCGAGACGTTTGCCGACATAGCTGCTGCCCAGTCTTTCGCGGTCGGCAACCGAGAGGATGATGGCATCCCGTGACACCGGGAGGTCGGAGACCTTTATCCGCTGCAGAGCGTTGCGTGTCGCGGCAAGCACCGTGGTGCCTTCCACATCGAGCAGTGTGTGCTCGGGCGTGAGGAGATCGGAAAGACGGATGCTGGGCTCCGTCGGATATTCCTCCTCAACGGTCCCGATCACTTCCTCTATCGCGTCCTCCAATGTGATGATGCCCGACCACTTGCCTTCCTCCGCGTAGACAATCGCCATGTGTGCCGCCTTGCGCTGCATCTCGGAGAGGCGCTGCTCCAGCGGATCCATCTCCCGGAATTTCAGACACGGCCGTACGAATGTCCGCAGGTCGTCGCTGTGCCGGCCCGCGAGCTCGGCGAGCAGGATGTCCTTCACGTGGATGAATCCCAACGGCTCGTTCGGGTCGTTGCCGATCAGCGGGTAGCGCGAATAGCGATACTCGGCGATCAGCGCGTCGTTTTCCGCCTGGGTCGCCATGAGGCTGAGACAGCGCACGAGCCGCCGGGCCCGCATGGCGTTCCTGACCGTCAGAGTGCCCATGTCCAGCACGTTCTCCATGTGCAGGAGCCTCCGGAAAGAGAGCATGCCGCTTTCCTGCGACTGGTCGAGGATGATCTTGATCTCTTCCTCAGAGTGCCCTCCCGCGGAAGTGGCCAGGGGAACGCGCAGCAGCCACAGCAGGGCCCGCACCGACTTGTTGAGAAGCCATATGGGCGCGATGAAGATGTAGCGGATCATGATGAGCGCGCGCGCCGTCAGGAGCGCCGCCCGCACGGTCCCGCGGATGGCAAGGGACTTGGGAAAGAGCTCACCCAGCACGATGTGCAGATAGGAGACGACAAGGTAGGCTGCCACGATCGAAACCGAATGGGCAGTAATCCGTGCGGCGGTGACGGGGATACCCACCCAGAGCACCGCCGGCATGAGAAGCTCCGCGAATGCCGGTTCTCCAACAAAGCCCAGTCCGATGCTCGCGAGCGTTATGCCTACCTGGAAGACCGGCAGGTATGCGTCGAGATTCGCCTGAATTTTTTCCACCAACCGCGCGCTGCGGTGCCCCGACTCGACAAGGGCCTCGATCTGGGTGGGCCGCACCTTGACGATGGCGAACTCTGCAAGCACGAAGAAGGCGTTGAGGAGGATGAGGAGAAAGGCAAAGATGATGTACCAAGCGAGCGGCATAGGACCCTGGCTCGATTGTAGCGGATTCAGGGCCCGCTCGTCACCGCCGCCATGCCGTATGTTTCACGTGAAACATTCCGGTGTGCCACTATCAGGGACGGTCGGGGCACACCTGCAATGTTTCCCGTGAAACATGCGGCCCCGCCGCGGCCTGCGGCGAGCGCTTCCCTCAGCTCTCCGCGGGCGTTTCCCCGTTCTGCTCTTCCTTCACCACGCGCGCCACGCCCACGACGACATCAGGTTTCGTGATGTTGACGATACGCACGCCCATGGCGTTCTTGCCGAGCGTGGAGACCTCAGCGAGCCGGAGCTTCAAGGCATTGCCCTGCGAGGTGATGCAGACCAGGTCATCCCGGTCACTCACGGAGAGGACACCGACGAGCTCCCCGGTCTTTTCCGTCACCCGGTAGCAGATCTGGCCGCGCGTCCCTCGACCGTGGGGCGAGAAGTTGTCGTACTCCGTGCGTTTGCCGAAGCCGAACTCGCTGAGGAGAAGCATCTGCTCCCCTTCCGTCACCATGGCGACGCCGGACAGCTCATCCTTGTCGGAGAGCCTGATGCCCTGCACGCCGTGGGAGGCGCGGCCCATGGCCCGCACCGATTCTTCCCCGAAACGCAGGGCATTGCCCTTGCGCGTCACGAGCACCACCTCATTCTTGCCGGAGGTGAGGAGCGCCGTCACCAGGCCGTCTCCCTGGTCCAGATTGATGGCGACGATGCCGCGCGTCTTTGCATTTGCAAAGTCGGAGATGGCAACCTTCTTCACGACGCCCCGTCGAGTGGCCATGAGCACGAAGCGTTCATCCGTGAAGTTGCGCAGGCTCACCACAGCGGTGATCTCCTCCTCGCTTCCCAGGGACAGAAGCACCTTGATGCTCTGGCCCTTTGCCTGACGGCTGCTCTCCGGTATCTCGTGCACCTTCACCCAGTACGCCTTGCCCTGGTTGGTGATGAAGAGCACGAAGTCATGCGTGGAGGCGATGAAGAACTGCTCGATGAAGTCGTCTTCCTTGAGGAGCGCCGAAGACGAGCCCTTGCCGCCCCTGCCCTGCCTGCGATAGGCCGTGACGGGAATGCGTTTGATGTAGCCGCGGTTGGAGATGAGGATTGCCATGTCCTCTTCCGTGATCAGGTCCTCGACATTGATCTCCTCCGCCTCTTCCTCCACGATCTCCGTGCGCCGGTCATCCCCGAACTTCTTCGAGATCTCCTCCGTCTCTTCCTTCACGACGCCAAGGATCTTCTGCTCGCTTGAAAGCAGGTCTTTCAGGTGCTCGATGAGGGCCAGCACCTCGGTGAGCTCGTCGACGATCTTCTGCACCTCGAGGCTGGTCAGGCGCTGGAGGCGCATGTCAAGAATGGCCTGCGCCTGCTTCTCCGAGAAGGCGAAGCGCTCCATGAGGGCCAGACGAGCCTGCTCGGTGTTCGCCGACTTCTTGATGATGGCGATCACCTCGTCGATATTGTCCAACGCGATCTTCAGGCCCCGCAGGATGTGGGCGCGTTCCTCCGCGCGCGCAAGGTCGAACCGTGTGCGCCGGGTGACCACCTCCTGGCGATGGGCGATGAAGTACTGGAGCATCTCCCGGAGCGACAGTGTCTTCGGAAGGCCTTTCACCAGCGCGAGATTGTTCACGCCGAACGCCGTCTGCATCTGCGTGTGGGCGAAAAGCTGGTTGAGGATGACCTTGGGCGAGACGCCCTTGCGCAAATCTATGACGATCCGCATCCCGTGCCGGTCCGATTCATCGTTCAGGTCGACGATGCCGTCGATCTTCTTTTCCTTCACGAGGTCCGCGATGCGGATGATGAGGGCCGACTTGTTCACCTGGTAGGGAATCTCCGTGACGATGATGGAGTCACGGCCGGCGCTTGAGCTTTCCACTGTGACCTTCGAGCGCACAATGACCTTGCCGCGCCCGGTCAGGTACGCGTCCCGGATTCCCTTGCGCCCAAGGATGATGCCGCCCGTGGGAAAGTCCGGTCCCCTCACGAGCTTCAGCAGCTCCTCCGCGGGCGCCGCGGGGTCGTCGATCAGCCTCACGAGCGCCGCGCAGATCTCGCGCAGATTCTGCGGCGGGATGTTCGTGGCCATGCCGACCGCGATGCCGCTGGAGCCGTTGGCAAGCAGAAAGGGAAATGCCGCGGGCAGGACAAGGGGCTCGGTCTGGGAGCCATCGTAGTTGGGGCCGAAATCGACGGTGTCCTTGTTGATGTCGCGGAGCATTTCCTCCGCGATGCGGTTCATGCGCGCCTCGGTGTACCTCACCGCGGCGGGAGGATCCCCGTCCACGGAGCCGAAGTTGCCCTGCCCGTCCACCACCGGGTAGCGCATGTTGAAATCCTGGGCCAGGCGGACCAGGGAGTCGTAGACGGCGAGGTCTCCGTGCGGGTGATATTTGCCCAGGACGTCGCCGACAATGCGCGCGCACTTTTTGTGGGGCTTGTCCGCGTGCAGGCCCATCTCGTTCATGCCGAAGAGGATGCGGCGGTGAACCGGCTTCAACCCGTCGCGTACGTCCGGAAGGGCGCGCGAGACGATGACGGACATTGCATAGGTGAGATAGGAGGTCCTGACCTCTTCCTCGATGGGCGTCGAGATGGTGCGGGATTTCACATCAGACACGATTCTCTCTCCTCAGGGCGCCCTACACGTCGAGGTTGGTCACCGCGAGCGCATTGTCCTCGATGAACTTTCTCCTGGGCTCCACGTTCTCCCCCATGAGGGTGGTGAAGATCTCTTCCGCTTCGACGCCGTCTTCCAGCTTCACGTGGATGATGCTGCGCTTGTCGGGGTTCATCGTGGTTTCCCAAAGCTGCTCGGGGTTCATCTCGCCAAGACCCTTGTACCGCTGGATGGAAACCTCGTCTTCCGTCTTGCCATTCCTCTTCAGCGCCGCGTCCTTCTCCGCGTCGTCGTAGGCGTAGATCACCTGCTTGGCGAACTCGATCTTGTACAGGGGCGGCATGGCGATGTAGACGTGCCCGCGCTCCAGCAGCTCCCGCATGTAGCGGAAGAAGAACGTGAGAAGCAGCGTGCGGATATGGGACCCGTCCACGTCGGCATCCGCCATGATGATGATCTTTCCATAGCGCAGCTTCGACAGGTCGAACTGCGCGCCCACGCCGGTTCCCAGCGCAGAGATGATCGGGAAGAGCTTGTCGTTGGTGAGCACCTTGTCGACCCGCGTCTTTTCGACGTTCAGCATCTTTCCCCAGAGCGGCAGGATGGCCTGGAAGACCCTGTCCCTGCCCTGTTTGGCGCTGCCGCCCGCGGAGTCTCCCTCCACGATGTAGAGCTCGCACTTCGTCGGGTCGTCCTCCGAGCAGTCGGCGAGCTTCCCGGGCAGGCCGGTGTTTTCCAGGAGGCCTTTCTTGCGCGTGAGCTCGCGCGCCTTGCGCGCCGCTTCCCGCGCCTTTGCGGCCATGATGGACTTGTCGAGTATCTTCTTGACGACATCGGGGTTCTCATCGAAGAAGAGCGACAGACGGTCATAGGTCAGGCTCTCCACGATCCCCTTCACCTCGGAGTTTCCCAGGCGCGCCTTTGTCTGGCCTTCGAACTGGGGCTCGGGAACCTTCACGGAGATGACGGCGGTGAGGCCCTCGCGAACGTCCTCCCCGCTTAAGTTCTCTTCCAGCTTCTTTGAGAGGTTGAGCTTTTTCAGATAGTCGTTCAGGCACCGTGTGAGGGCGCTCTTGAAACCGATGAGGTGAGTCCCGCCCTCCCGGGTGTTGATGTTGTTGGCAAAGGTGAAGATCGTCTCGGAGTAGGCGTCATTGTACTGGAGCCCCACTTCCACCCGGGTGTGGTCGCGTTCCGAGTCGAAATAGACCGGCTCCTGGTGGATGAGGTCCTTGTTCTTGTTCAGGTATTCGATGAATGACTTCACCCCACCGTCGAAGTGGAAGATGTGGCTCTTGCGGGGCTGCGTGCGCTCGTCGGCAACGGCGATCTGGATGCCCTTCGTGAGAAAGGCAAGCTCGCGCAGCCGATTGGACAACACGTCGAAGCTGAACTCGATGTCCTCGAATATCTGCTTGTCGGGCTTGAAACGGGTGACCGTCCCATGACGGGTCGTATCGCCGATGATGCCCACCGTCTTTTCCGGCACGCCGCGGGCGTAGCGCTGAAAGTGCACCTTGCCTTCCTTGTGCACTTCCACCTCGCACCACTCCGACAGCGCGTTAACCACGGAGGCGCCGACGCCGTGCAGACCGCCGGACACCTTGTAGGTATTCTTGTCGAACTTGCCCCCGGCGTTGAGCTTGGTCATGACGACCTCGAGGGCGCTCACCTTCTCCGTGGGATGGATGTCGACGGGAATGCCGCGGCCGTCATCCTCCACGGTCACGACATTCCCCTTGCCAAGGGAGACGGAGATCGACGTGCAGGCGCCGACAAGCGCCTCGTCGATGGAGTTGTCGACGATTTCAAAGACGAGCTGGTGCAGGCCGTCGAGGCTCGTGGAGCCGATGTACATGCTCGGCCTTTTGCGGACGTGCTCCAGACCTTTGAGAACCTGTATGTTGTGTGCGCTATAGTTTTCGTGCATGGGGGCGGCTGTGCGGCTCACCGGAACCATACGAAGAAAACGGGAAAAAAGCAATCCACGCTGGGGCAAGGAGTTGTCACACAACCCCCTTCCGCAGGCGCACCTCCCGTCATCCGAGCCCTTCCCCGTCCGCGCGCGAGGGCTCGCGGAGAACATTTCTCTTGCCGGACTCCGGTCGATGCGCTACACTGCGGACACGAAAGGCCGTGTGAATAAACTGTGGATAGGCGATGACATATCCCACCCGCCAGACCGGAAAATGCTGGAACACTCGCTATGATACAAAATGTTATATATTTTTCAGGGACAGTCTTTTAATTAATTGTATAGAATACAATTATAAGCAGCATAGTTTCCGCCGCGATCGCGGCCAGGGTTTTCCCGACATAATTGTCGCCTTGCGGAAAGCGGCCCGCGTGACCCCCGCTGTTGACAACCTGTGCATAATCTGGCGATAAGAAGGGGAAAATCTGATGGAGTCGGGCAAGAGAAGCTACGAGAGCTTCTGGAAGCAGACATTGAAAGACATCGCAGAGGACATTTCCGACCAGGAGTTATCCACCTGGTTTCGGGGCATCGAGTATGTGAGCGGCAGCGACACTCAGATCACCCTTTCCGTTCCTTCTTCCTTCATCAAGGATCAGATATCACAGCGGTATCTCGCAAAGATGGAAGAAAAGCTGGCGGAATTGGCCGGGCACGAGCTCTCTGTCAAGTTTTCCATACAGAAGAAGTCGGGAAGCAAGGCTTCTCACGAGGAGCCTAAAGCCGGCGCAAAGGTGGAGGAGGCCTCGACGCGCAAGCGCCAGCATCCCCAGCTCAACAAGGAATACACCTTCGAGCGTTTCATCATCGGCGAGTCCAACTCTTTCGCGGCAAATGCCTCCCTGGCCATCTCGAAGAACCCCGGCACCGGCTACAACCCCTGCCTCATCTACGGCGGGGTCGGGCTGGGAAAGACCCACCTCGTGCAGGCAATCGGCAATTCCGTCTACCGCGAGTTTCCCGACCTGAAAGTCGCCTACGTGACGGTGGAGACATTCGCCAACGAGTTCATCCTTTCGATACAGAAAAAGACGGGCCACCAGTTCAAGAACAAGTACCGGCTCGTGGACGTGCTCCTCATCGACGACATCCAGTTCCTGGAGGGCAAGGAGGGGACGCAGGAAGAGCTCTTCCATACCTTCAACGCCCTCTACGATGCCAACAAGCAGATGGTGTTCACCTCGGACCGCCCCGTCTCGGAGATCCGCAGCCTTTCGGACAGGCTGCGCAGCAGGTTCGAGCGCGGCCTGAACGTGGACCTGCAGCCGCCCAACTACGAAACGCGCATCGCCATCCTCAACCGCAAGGTGGAGGAGAAGAAGGCGAAGATACCCGACGAAGTGGTGGAGCTCATCTGCCGCAACATCAACACGAATGTGCGGGACCTGGAAAAGGCCCTCACGAAGCTCATTGCCTACGCGGAGCTCGTGAACAAGCACATCACGCTGGAGATCGCCCGACAGCAGCTGAAGGACTTCTTCGCCCAACCCAGCCAGAAGAACATCACCATCGAGCTGATCCAGAAGATCGTCTCGGAATACTTCGGTCTCACCTACAAGGACCTGCGGGGAAAGCGGCGCACGAAGGCCGTCGCATTCCCGCGCCAGGTTGCGATGTACCTCTCGCGCGAGCTCACCGAGTATTCCACCACGGAAGTCGGGGGCGAGTTCGGCGGCCGCGACCATACCACGGTCATGCATGCCTGCCAGAAGATCGAAGACCGCATGAAAATCGACCCCAACATCGAGCCGACCCTGCAGTCCCTTGTGAAGCGAATCAAGGAAAACAATGCGTGAGCCCTGGGGACGCGATGTGGATAACCCGATGCAACCAGGCCGGCGGTCTGTGGCCTTCTCTGTTGACAGGAAGGCGCACATTGTGCGAAATCCCCCAGGGGGCATCGTCCAGGGGGCATATGTGGACAACCGGTGGAAAATGACGACCTCTTGTTCCACCTTGCATCTTCTTGCCGACAAGACACTTGGGCATGCTATCCACAATGCACCGGTGCTTACCGGTACTACGACCGGTTGTTTTTCCCTGAAAATCTAGAAAGACAATGAAGGAGGAGACGATGAAGTTCACCTGCTCACGAGACGACATACTCAAGGAGATCTCCATAGCGCAGGAGGTCATCTCTTCGAAAAACTCCCTATCCGTTCTTTCCAACGTTCTTCTCACCGCCTCCAAAGGACAGCTTTCCCTCCAGGCCACGGACTTGAAGGTCGGCTTCGAGACGAGCCTGCCCGTGGAGATCGTGCAGGAAGGGACGACCACCGCGTTCTGCGACAAGCTCCTGAACATCCTGCGCTCCCTTCCCGAAGGGGAGGTCGAGCTCGAGCAGGCCGATCCCACGATGCTGCGCATCCGGCCGCTGTCGAAAAAAGTGGACTTCCAGCTGCGCTGCATCCCGTCGGACAAATACCCCGAGCTTGCGCGCGCGTCGGACAATATGTATTTCGACTTTCCGCAGAAGGACTTCATCGAGATGGTCTCGCGCACTCTCTTCGCGGTGTCCGACGATGAAACGCGCTATTTCATGAATGGCATCTTCCTGGAAAAGCGCGACGACAATCTCATCATGGTGGCCACCGACGGACGCCGCCTCTCCTTCATCTCGCGCAAGATCGCCGTGCGCATGGAGAACATGAAGGGCGTGATCCTCCCGCCGAAGATCCTCACCATCGTGCGGAAGCTCTCGTCAGGTGAAGGCTCCCTGTCGCTCGCCCTCACGGACAAGAACGTGTTCATCAGGCTCGGGGCGACCCGCCTGTCTTCCAATCTCATCGACGGGCAGTTCCCCGACTATCGGCGCGTGATCCCCGACACGCAGAAACACAAGGCGCTGGTTGAAAAAAAGGCCCTCGAGGACGCCCTCCGCCGCGTGTCGCTCCTGGTCGAGCAGAAGTCGCGCAAGGTGGTCTTCTCCCTTTCCGACGGGGTGCTCACGATCATGTCCAAGGAGAGCGAGCTGGGAGTGGCAACGGAGGAGCTTCCCTGCGAGTACCAGGGGCCCGAGATGTCCTTTGCCGTGAATTGCCTCTACATGAGCGAACCCCTGCGGGAGATCGGGAGCGACAAGGTGAGCCTGGAGTTCAGCGACGTGAACAAGGCCATCACGCTGCGCCCCGTTCCCGACGAGGGCTATACGAACATCATCATGCCCATGCAGCTGGACTGATGCCCCCATTTGCATGGGCTTCGCGCAGCTTCGGTTCTTCAATTTCCGCAACCTGAAGGACCGCGAGCTCGCCCTGGGGGCGCGCGAAGTATTCCTCGTCGGCCGCAACGGCCAGGGAAAGACGAACCTGCTGGAGGCGGTGCACCTGCTCTCGATGGGCTCGTCATTCCGCGAGAAGCGCGACGCCGCCCTTCTCCGCGACCCCATCCAGGCAATGAGCCTGGGCGGCCGCTCCATCACCGCGGCCGGTGAGACCGGCTTCAGCCTTCAGATCGCGCCCGGCGGCGGCAAAGAGCTGCGGCTCAACGACCGGCCGATCCTGCACCGGCGCGAGCTCTTCTCCGAGGTCCTCTGCATCTGTTTCGTCCAACAAGACATGGAGTTCGTGAGCGGCACACCGGAAGACAAACGCCGCTTTTTCGACCAGACCCTCATCCTCTCCGATCTCTCGTTCCTCGATACCCTGCGCGACTACCGGTTGGTGCTGAAATCGCGCAACCTGTGCCTGAAGGAGAAGCGGGACGACCTTCTGGACGTCTACGATGCCCAGCTCGCCGTCCTGGGCCTTGCCCTGCAGGCGCGCCGCGCGGAGCTCGTGCGGGAGTTCGATGCCGTCTTCGGACCCCTTTTCCGCCAGATCACCGGAGCCGATGTCGGCATGAGCATCCGCTACCGGCCGTCCTGGGAAGGCCTTCCCACGACCGACGATGTCTGTGCCCACCTTGCGGCCCGCCGGGAGCGCGACAGGCTGCTGGGGGCGACCACGTCCGGGCCGCACCGGGACACGTGCCTTTACCTCCAGGGCGGCAAGGACTTCTGCCACGTCGCCTCCACGGGCCAGCTCCGTCTCTGCGCCCTCGTGCTGCGCGTCGCGCAGGCCTCCTTCCTCACCGCGCGCACGAAACGCCTTCCCGTGCTCCTTCTGGACGACGTCCTGCTCGAGCTCGACCCTGACCGCAAGCGCGCGTTCCTCTCGCGCTTCCCCCCGTACGAGCAGGCCTTTTTCACGTTCCTCCCGGACGAGGCGTGGCAGGCGTACAAGACTCCTGCCACGATGGTGCTCTCCGTGGAGGGAGGGGATTTCCGGGCATGAAAAAGGTGGGAGACCTCCTGCGGGAGTATCTGCGGGAAAAGGGATGGCTTTCGGGAAGTCCCTATGACCAACTCTTCCACGACTGGGCAAAGATAGCCGGCGAGGGACTGTCGCGCCACACGCGGCTGGTGGATGTCCAGAAGGGCATCCTCCTGGTGGAGGTCGATCACCCGGGGTGGCTGCAGATGCTGCAGTTGCGGCGGGAGGGCATCCTGGCGGCCGCGCGCCGTGCCGCCCCCGATGTGGCGCTGGAGGGCATCAAGGCGCGGGTCCGCGCGGAGACCGATCCGACGAGCGGCGACCGTTGACACGACGCGGGGCCCCGCCCTATATTCTATCGGACCTACCCATAACATAGAAACAGACACCTGCTCGTCAGGTTTTAGCAAGGAGCACTTTCCCATGAAGCGGACGTATCAGCCCAGCAAGACAAAAAGAACGAGGAAATTCGGTTTTCGCGCCCGGATGGCCACCAAGGGGGGCCGACTCGTTCTGAAACGCAGGCGCGCAAAAGGCCGGATCAAGCTCACGGCCTCCGATGAGAAGAAGCCTTACTAGACAGGAGCGACTCCGCAGAAGCACCGACATCAGGGAGCTTTTCTCCGCGGCGCGCCGTGTCGAGTCGCGGGGGCTCCGGCTCCTGTTCCGGGATAATGGGAGCCCGACAACACGTTTTGCGGTTGTCGTGACGCGCGGCTCCGGCGGGGCTGTCAAGAGAAACCGTGAGAAAAGGATCACGAGGGAGGCATACCGCTCCCTCATGGAAACGGTACGCCCGGGCGTCAACCTGGTCTTCCTCGTCGTGCGACGCGGAAGCCCGTTCGCGGAGAGGCGGGCGGTCATGGGGCAGTTGCTCGGCCGGGCAGGTCTCCATGTCTGACGGAATGACAAGGCCGTGAAGTTCATCGCGGTTTTCCTGATCACCGTCTACCAGAAGATCATCTCCCCTGCTTTTCCCCCCTCCTGCCGCTACTATCCCACCTGTTCGCAATATGCCCGGGAAGCCATCATGAAGCACGGCTTCCTCAAGGGATCGTACCTGGCCGCCCGGAGATTGCTCCGCTGTCATCCCTTCCACGCGGGGGGATACGACCCTGTACCCTGATAGAGAAGGACGTATGGATAGGAAAACGCTGTTAGCTGTCGTTCTTTCGGTCGTCATCATCGTCGCGGGGCTCATCATTCAGCCCCTGCTGTTCCCCCCCAAGCACCCGGCGGTTTCCGCAACCCCGACGACCTCGCCCCGGCACCGGCGGCGCAACCCGCCGCGGGATCCCCAGCCACGCAGACCGCCCCCGCCCCCACCCCTGCGCCATCCAGCGCGACGGGCCTTGTGAACAGTCCCGTGGCAACCAGCGTGGCGACGGCGGTTCCGGGTGTGGTCGCGGCCCTGCCTGAGTCTGCCCCGCCTGCGTCCCAGAGCGATACCATCACCCGGGAGACGGACCTCTATACCATCACCTTCAGCACCAATGGGGGCACGCTTGCGTCCGTAAAGCTCAAGAAGTTCAAGAACCTGGACGGCTCCCCGGTGGAGATGCTGCTCCGACCGAAAGGCGACCCCGCGGGCGAGCTTCCCTTTGCCATCAGCTTCGGCGACTACAAGGCCGCGCAGGTTGACGTGCCCTTCACGCTGCACGAGACAACGGGCGACCAGTCCACCTATGATTTCTCCCGGACCTTCTCCTCCCAGACCGGCATCCCCTTTACGCTCCACAAGACCTACGTCTTCGACAAGGACGAATACCTCTTCGAGATGCGCGTGACGATTGAGAACTCGGTGAACGACTACCCGAGCCTCAATTTCGGCGGGTACGCCTACACGCTCACCCTTGGACCCCAGATCGGACCGCACTACACGAAGCTCGACGGCAGGAACGACTACCGCAACTACGCCTACTGGGCGGACAACAAGCGCCAGGACCCGCGCGTGGGCATGGGCGCCCTGAAGGAGCTGGACAAGCGCGTTGCCTGGACGGGCATCGTGGGCAAGTACTTCACGGCGATCGCGGTGCCGGACGCCACGCAGTACCACCTCGTCTATGACTCGCGGAAGCTCGTGGAGGGCTATGACCGGTCGAACATCGACTTCGAGCGGCCCGTACTTTCCGCCGCCAAGAGCACCGACACCTTCCGATTCTATATGGGCCCCATGAAGAAGGAGATCCTCTCCCTCTACAACGATTCGTCGAAGAACCAGTTCCAGATCTCGGGCCTCCACGCGGACGAGGTCGTCACCTCCTCTGCTCTCATCGGGTGGCTTGCCACCCTCATGAAGTACGTCCTGGACTTCTTCTACCTGCTCATCCCCAACTACGGCATCGCCATCATCCTCCTCACGCTTCTCACGAAGCTCGTGTTCCTGCCGCTGACGTTCCGCAGCTCGGAGTCCATGGCGAAGATGGCGGCGCTCAACCCGAAGATGACGGAGATCCGCGCGCGGCTGAAGGACAAGCCCGAGAAGATGAACCAGGAGATCGCGGAGCTGTACAAGCGGGAGAAGGTCAATCCGCTGTCGGGGTGTCTCCCGCTGCTCCTCCAGCTCCCGGTGTTCTTCGCCCTGTACAACCTGCTCAACAGCCACTTCGAGCTGCGCGGGGCGCTTTTCATCCCGGGCTGGATTCCCGATCTCTCGGCGCCCGAATCCGTGTGGAACTTCCCCTTCACCATTCCGCTGGTCGGGTGGACGGCGCTCCGGGTCCTGCCGCTCCTGATGGTGGCAAGCCAGCTCCTTTCCAGCAAGTTCACGCAGCCGTCCAGCGCACCGCAGCAGGGTGGCGCGCAGGCGAAGCTCTTCATGTACGTGTTGCCCATCGTATTTCTTTTCATCCTCTACGATATGCCGTCGGGGCTTGTCCTCTACTGGACGGTCCAGAACGTCCTCTCCACGGCGCAGCAGGTCTACATCAACTGGCTGCGGAAAAAGAAGGAGGCAGACTCGGGCTCCGGCTCCAGTCAAACCCCCGTGCTGGTGAGGGGCGGCTCCAAGCCGGGTGGCAAGGTCATCGCAAAGGGCAAATAGGATAATCACAGTCCAAGGAGACCCACATGATCGTGAAAGAGTTCGAAGGGAAAAACGAGAAAGAGGCCATCGACCGCGCCATCGAGGAGCTCGGGCTTGACCGCAACGAGATCGATTTCGAGATCGTCGAGGCGAAGAAAGCGGGCATCCTCTTCCGCGGGGGCAAGGTGAAGATACGCGTCCACCTGATGGAAGAGCAGGAGGAGCTGGAGGAGGACGAGGAGCCCGGGCCGGGCAACCGCCGCGATCCCCACGAGCCGGCCCCCCGCAAGGCGCCGCTTGCCGCGACCGGTGAGCTGGAGCCGAAGGTGATCGAGTTCACGCGCGGCCTCCTGGACAGGATGGGCTTCCCCGCCGAGGTCTCGGTGAACTTCCGTGAAGAGGGACGCGTGGGCCTGGACATCGAAAGCGACGGCTCGGGCATCCTCATCGGCAAGCAGGGAAAGACCCTGGAGGCGCTGCAGTTCATCGTCAATCTCGCCGCGGGCCGCATGGGCGGCGACACGACGCGCATCGTTCTGGACACCCAGGATTACCGCAGCCGCCGTGAGCGCGCCCTCATCCGCATGGGCAACCAGGTCGCGGAACAGGTCCGGCGCAGCCGCGAGTCGGAGCTCCTGGAGCCGCTGAACCCCTTCGAGCGGCGCCTGATCCACACGTCCCTTGCGCGCTACGGCGACATCGAGACGGTGAGCGAGGGCGACGGCCTGTACAAGCGCATCCGCGTGATCTGGCGCGGCGATCGCGACGGCCAGTAGGAGGAGCGGCATGCCGATCTTCGAATACAAATGCCAGGAGTGCAAGGAGGACTTCGAGCTCCTCGTGCGCGCGGAAACGCGCATCGCCTGTCCTGCCTGCGACAGCGAAAGGGTCATGAAGAAGCTGAGCCTTTTCGCCGCGCACATGGCACGGCCTTCGCAAGAGGTGCCTGCCTGTCATACGGGCGAATGCGGCTGTGACCTTGGCAAGTGCGGGTCAGGTTACTGCGGAGTCGAGTAGAGGCTTCATCCTAGGGATACGTTACGCCGCCGAGCGTTTCTCCAAGTTCCCACAGTCGTCTTGCGTCATTCAGATCGTGAGACGCTTTAGAGGCCTCAAGCTCTCTGCTTTCTTTCCAGTAGCCTGACGTTTTGCCTTTAATAGAAGCGTCTACAGCAAGGAATGCAACCGATTGTGCCGCTTCTGCCGGACTTATCCCGTTACGCGTCCGCATCTTCCAAATCAATTTCACGATGCCGCCATTGCCTTTGAGGCCGATATCGGTCTTCACGAGCCCCGGGTCCACTGCGTGGCAGGCGATCGTGGACGAGCTTCCAAGACGGCGGGCAAGCTCGTGTGTGAAAAGCACCAGGGCGAGCTTCGACTGGTCGTATGCCTTCAGGCCGTTGTAGCCGCGTCGAAGGCCGGGGTCCTTCCAGTGCATCCTGCCCGCGTAGTGAGAGCCCGAGCTCACGGAGATCACGCGGGCGGCCGGTGCCGCGCGCAGGAGTGGCAGCAGCAGCCCCGTGAGAAGGAACGCGCTGAGCCAGTTCACCGCGAGCTGCGTTTCAAGCCCGTCGCAGGTGAGCCGGCGCCTGAATGTGAAGGTGCCGGCATTGTTGATGAGGACGTCGACACGCGAGGCGAGTCGGGCGATGTCCGCGGCAAGCCTGCGAATCTCGGACATGCTGGCCAGGTCGGCGGACAGGAATATCACCTGCCGATTGCCCGTGCGGGACGTTATCGCCGTGCATGCCTCCGCGCAGCGCGCCGACGATCGCCCGACCCCGATGACACGCGCCCCCTGCGCCGCGAGTCGGACCGCCACTTCACGGCCGATGCCCGAGGTGGCGCCCGTGATCACGCACGTCTTGCCTTTCATGTGGTCATCCATGCAGAGCCTACGCAGGGGCGGCCGCTGTCCGCGCCACCTCTTGCCGCGCCGCCGACGGGGATTCCGCCGTGCCCCAGCGGCGGGCGATCACCGACATGTAGAGGCGCCGGGGAACCACGCGGCTTGCCCGCACGAGGACGCGGTTGACCGCACCCGGGACGATCAGAGCTTTTCCGCGGAAGAGACCCGCGAGCGCGGCGCGCGCCACCTCGTCAGGGTACTTGCAGGTGACCCTGCCCGCCCAGCCCTGGCGCGCGATCAGCTCGCGCGTGCCGCGGTTCGTGCGGATGCCGTTGGGGCAGAGCACGCTCACACCGATGCCGGTGGAGCGAAGCTCCGCGCGGAGGACCTGGCTGAATGTGAGCACGAAGCTCTTCGTGGACGAATAGACGGGCATCGACGGCATGGGGAAGTAGGCGCCGAGGCTCGCCACGTTGAGGATCCACGCATGCCGCTGCTTCTGCAGCACGGGCAGGATCTGCCGCGTCATGCGCACGAGGCCCGCCACGTTCAGCTGCATGGTTGCCTCGTTGTGCTCTTCGGCGGATTGGGAGAACCGCGCGGTGAACCCCACGCCGGCATTGTTGATGAGCGTGTCGACGGCGTAGCCTTTTGCGCGCGTGCGCGCCTCCACGGCAGCCGGCGTCTTCGGGTCGGTAAGGTCCGCCTCTATCGGCTCGATGCGCACCGCGTAGGCGCGCGCGAGGACCCGGGCGACGTCGCAAAGACCTGTCTGGGGAAGCGCCACCAGCACGAGGTCCATGCCCCGGCCGGCACATTCCTCCGCGAGAGCCCTTCCGAGCCCCTGGCTGGCCCCCGTGATCAGCGCGCAGCGCGCCTTGTTTTCATGCATTCCCTTTTCTCCTTTTCCCCCCATCAGACGGCCGCAGGCGCCGTCACCCTTCACCTGGCCGCAAGATATTTCCGGCCGAACGCGTGAAGTGCTTTCCCGGCGGTGCGCGTCGAATGTGTTTGACAGCGCATTCTGCGCGCGGATATGGTGAAACGGTGCCCCGGAGCGCGAAAACCGAGACGGTGGATGATGACGAGCTCGTCGCGCGCGTGCGCGCAGGGGAAACGCGGCTCTTTGCCCCGCTCGTCACCCGGCATGCCGATGCGGTCTACGCAATGTGCCTGCGGTTGATCGGGGACCGGGCGGAGGCGGAGGACGTGGCGCAGGAGGTTTTTCTTCGGGTCCATCGCGGCCTTGCCTCGTTTAAAGGGGATTCGGCTTTCTCGACGTGGCTGTACCGGATCACCTGGAACCTGTGCGCCGACTGGCGCCGGAGGAACCGCGCGCCCGGGCGCGTGGCAGCATCGCTGGAGACGGCCCCGGACCAGCGCGACGGAAGGGTCGACCTTGAGCGGAGTGCCATCGATGCGGAGGAGCAGGGAATCGTACGGCATGCCCTCGACGGGCTTGACGACATCTATCGCAGCGTCGTCATCCTCCATTACTATCAGAAGCTCTCCTACGAGCAGATCGCCTCGATCCTGGAGGTGCCGGTGAAGACAGTGGAGACGCGGCTCTACCGCGCGCGGCGCCAGCTCCGCGTGCGCCTGGAAAAGGCCGGGCAGGGGGCAGGCGGATGAGACACGCCCAGGTCGACTCCCTGATCGATCGCTTCGTTGACGGCGCGTGCACCCCGACAGAGGCGCATGCGGTGGAGACGCACGCGGCGGGCTGTACGCGCTGCGCCGCGCGGCTCTCCGCGGCCCGCCGGCTCTCCGCGGCGCTAGGACGGCCGCCTGTCCTGCGGGCGCCGCCGGGCTTTGCGGCAAAGGTGATGGACAGGGTCTACCGGCAAGCCCTGCGGCCGGCCGCTTCGGAGGCGCCGGGGAAGGTACGCGTGAGCACGATGTACCGCAGGCTGGGCTTCAGCTTCATGATCACCGCGTTCGTCCTCACGGCAAGCCTCGTCATTCCCCGTGCGGCCTATACGTCGCTGATCGGGGCGGGGACGGGCGTCGGCGGATCGACCGCTGTACAGAGCGTCCTGCAGAGCGCCGACCGGGCGGTACGGGGTATACTCGGAGAGCAGCAGGTGGGAGGCAACGGAGAATGAAGTGCACGAATCACCCTCGGGTGGAAGAAACGGCGCGCTGCGCCGAATGCGGCAAGCCGTACTGCGCCGCCTGCATCGTGGAGCTCGACCACCGTTCCTGGTGCCGCGATTGTCTTTCGCGCATCCTCGCCGCACGGGGCACGGGGTCCCGGGTCCACCCGGGATGGCGGAAGCTCGCGGCCGGCCTCCTCAGCATCGTGCCGGGCGCGGGCCACATGTTCCTGGGCCTCATTGGAAAGGGCTTCATGCTCATGGGCCTGCTCATCGTCGCGGTCTTCCTCATCCTGCTCTACTCCGACGCCACCGGCATGTACTGGATGACGGCCTACCTCATCCCCACCATCGGCGTGCTCTTCCTGAGCTATGCAGTCTTCGATTCCATGGCGATCGCCGATGCGCAGAGGAGCGGCCGTCAGCCGGGCGGCACCGACGATGACGCGATGAAGATGATCTGGGAGCGGGTGCTTCTCAACCGGCGGACGCTCGGCTGGGTGATATTCCTGGCAGGCGCGGTCGGCATCCTGCGCCTTTTCGCGGACCCTTTCAGCCGCTGGACCATGGCGGTGTTCGCCGTGAGCTTCCCCCTGGCCGCCCTGGTGATCCCGGTCGTTCTTCTCATCATCGGTATCCTCCTGCTGAAAAGGAGCCGACAAGAGAAGTAAGAGAGGTGGCATGCAGAAGACCGGCATCGCGGTCTGGGAACCGGTTGAAATCCCCCAGAAGAAATGCGCGGAATGGAAGTTCCCCCGGCGGCGCATCTGGGTGGAGCGTATTGAAACCGAATGGCACGTCCTTTCACTGCCGCACGCGCAGCGCGCGGGAGACGCGCAATGCGCCTTCATGCCGCGGACTGCCAAGCCCACCTCATCAGAATGGCGCCACTACCTTCACCGCGACGGCGGCCCCATCCAGCCCTCGCCCGTGCTTCCCGACCGTCCCGTGGTGGTCCGGCCCGACAGGGCTCTCACGCTCCTGCCCGGGCAGAGCACGATATTCTTCCTGCAGCTCCCCGTCTGGTTTCGCCTCTCCACGTCGGGCTACCGCCCCTCCCGCATCTTCGAGGAACCGCTGGGCACCCTTTCGCGGACCTGGTTTGGCGATCCCCTGACCGGCGAGCTGTGCTGGGGGCTTGCCACTCGTCTCCACCACAGCGTCGATTCGCTCGATCCTGCCGCGGACACCGCGGTCTGCCCCCTCATGATCGAGAACGAGTCATCGGCCGATCTGCCATTTGAGAAGATCTGTCTCCACGTGGAGAACCTGAGCGTCTTCCGCGGCACGCGACGCCTGTGGACGAACAGCCTCCACGCGGTGTTCCGGGGTCCCGAGCAGGCGACGCAGATCGAGATCATCCATACCCCGCCGGAGTACGAGCAGGGGCTCGTGCCGGTCACCGAGGCGCGCTCCCCCTCGACGGGCTGGAATATACGCCGGACATTCGGGATGCTGAAATATTTCACCGACTTCTAGAGGGGGCGGGGGACACATGTTCCAACACCTGATGAACTGGTTCCGCTCACTGCCACCGGACATTTTCGCTCGAGGACTGCGCATCGCGGTCACCGTCGTGGTGGGGCTCGTCCTGGCGCGCGTGCTCGCCGTGGTGGCGCAGCGCTACGTATTCAAGAAGTCCACGCCCCAGCGCCAGATGATCGCCCGCAAGGTCATCAGCTACACGGGATTCTCCCTCGTGGTGCTGGCGGTCCTGAGCGAGCTGGGCCTGAAGCTCACCGCGCTCCTCGGGGCCGCGGGCATCGTCGGGATTGCCGTGGGTTTCGCGTCGCAGACCAGCGTGTCCAACATCATCAGCGGTCTCTTCCTCATCTCCGAGAAGCCGTTCGCCATCGGCGATGTCATCCGCATCGGCACC
This sequence comes from uncultured Spirochaetota bacterium, assembly GCA_963781885.1. GTDB lineage: Bacteria > Spirochaetota > Spirochaetia > SZUA-6 > Fen-1364 > Fen-1364. The sequence goes on from CAWAHW010000001.1 coordinate 329,048, forward strand.
ACAACCGGCATCATCCAGTCCATCGACCTTCTGTCCATCAAGATCCGCACGTTCGACAACCTTTTCGTCCGCATCCCGAATGAGAAGATCCTCACCTCCGAGGTCACCAACATCACGCGTTTTCCCATCCGCAGATTGGACGTCACCTTCCAGGTGGCGTACGGTCAGGATCTCCGCCGGGTCCGCGAGGTCATCCGCGAGATCGCTGACGCCAATCCCTGGAGCCTCGACGAGCCCGAGCCGGTGATCATCCTTTCGGAGTTCAAGGAATCGGGCGTCGAGGTGCTCCTGGGCATGTGGTTCACGAAGGACGATTTTCTTCAGCTCAAGAACTCGATCATGGAGGATCTCGCCCGGCGCTTCGATTCCGCCGGGATTGGCTTCGCCCATCCCCGCAGGATCGTGCACGTCGCGGAGGCCGCGGTTCCTACCGCATGATGATCTGGTCCCGGTGGGGTCCGATGGAGACCCATTTCACCGGCGTGTGGATCCTTTTCTCCACGAAGAGCACGTAGTCACGCGCGTTCGGCGGCAGCTCGTCGAAGCTGCGCGCGGCGCGGATGTCCGTCTTCCAGCCCGGCAGCTCCTCGTAGACGGGCCGCGCCGCGCCGAGCAGACGCGACACGGGAAACTTCGTCGTCACAACGCCGTCCAGGTTGTAGCCGGTGCACACGGGTATCTTTTCCCGGTACCCCAGGACGTCGAGATTCGTGATGACCGCCTCGGTCGCTCCCTGCACCAGGCACCCGTACGCAGTGGCGACGCAGTCGAACCAGCCGACCCGGCGCGGCCTGCCCGTGGTGGCGCCGTACTCCCCGGCCGATCCACCAAGCTTGCGCAGCGTTTCTGCCTCATCGCCCTGCAGCTCGGTCACGAAGGGCCCTGCGCCCACGCAGCTCGAATAAGCCTTGGTGACGGCAACGACGCGCGTGATGGCCCACGGCGGAATGCCCGCGCCGACCGCGGCGAAGCCCGCAAGCGGGGAAGAGGACGTGGGGTACGGATAGATGCCATGGTCGGGGTCCCGCAGGGTTCCCAGCTGCCCTTCCAGCAGGATCGTCTTGTCCGCCTCCAAAGCGTCGTTGAGAAGCGACGTCGTGTCGGTCACAAATGGGCGCAGCCTTTCGCGGAACACCGCGACCTGGGCGATGATCTCGTCGACGGAAAGTGGTTTTTTCCCGTACAGCTTCTCCAGAAGGACATTCTTCTGCACGAGCGACTTGGCGAGGCGGTTGCGCATGAGCGGCTCGTCGAAAAGCTCGTTCACCTGCAGCCCGATCTTCAGGTACTTGTCCGCATAGAAGGGGGCGATGCCCGACTTCGTGGAGCCGAAGCTCTCCTTTCCCAGCCTCTCCTCTTCCAGTGAATCGAAAAGGATGTGGTGCGGAAGCAGGGCCTGGGCGCGCTCCGAGACCCGTATGTCCGGGCGCGGCACGCCGCGCTCCACCAGGGCGTCGATCTCCCCGAGGAGGCCCGTGACGTTGACCGCGACACCGGGCCCGAGCACGTTCACGGTTCCCTTGGAGAAAACCCCCGAGGGGAGGAGATGGAGAGCGAACTTGCCGTATTCGTTGATGATCGTGTGCCCGGCATTGTTGCCGCCCTGGTAGCGCACGACGTAGTCTGCCTGCGCGGCGAGGTAGTCGGTGATCTTCCCCTTGCCCTCGTCACCCCAGTTTGCTCCCACCACCGCGATCGCGGGCATGCATTCTCCCTGTTGAATGAACGATTCTATTCGGGCGCGAGCCAGACGCCAAAGACCCAGCCGGCCGGCTCCTTGATCCGGTACCAGGGGGAGGTGTCCGCGCCGATGGTGAAGCTCTCCGTGGTCTGCTCTTCCACTTGCACCGTCTGTCCCTTCGTGAGCGTGGCGACCACTGCTCCTGACGTCTCATCCGGGGCGCTGCGCACATTCACGTTGTTGTCGGTCGCCACCATGGTCGCGACGAACGGTATCGTTTCGCGCGTCACGGCAGGGGCGGCGACCGCCGTGAGGGCATCCTCGACGCGCGTGATGAAAAGGAAGCTGGGATAGCTGCGTTGCGCCGACTGCAAAAGCGCCTTTTTCTGGTCGGGGCTCTTCGCGTTTGACGCGAGCTGGAGAAGAACGGTGCCCTGCGCGTCATCCGGTTTTGACGACAGGTCGTCTTCATGCACGTACTGGTTCTGCGAGAGGACCCGGGCGGCGGGGTCGTACCAGGTGATCTTGGCAAAGGGAGCTGCCACGGATTCGCTGATCCGGGCAACGACGGTTGCCGAGGAAAGACTCTTCCCGGTTGCCGCAGCGTCCTTCGGCGCGCTGTAAATGATCACGCCGTCGGTTTTCACAACGGAAAGCACGCAGTTGGAGACGACATAGTCTGCCAGGGCCCACCCGGTGACGCCTGAATCGCGCTTCACGTGGATGAAGTCGTACTGTCCGCTGGCAAGCGTGGCCTTCTGGGTGCCCCCGACAAGCTGGAGCTTTTCCCCGAGCAGGAGACCGTCCAGCCATTTGGCGGCACCAGCGTTGATATCGTAGATGCCGAGATCGGCGCGGATCACGAAGGCGCTCTTTGCGTCTGCCGTGAGGGCGCCGGGTGCCGTCGAGACCGGAGGCGCCTTCTGGCAGGAGACAGCAAGCGCAACAAGGGCGAGAAGGGAGAATATCTTCACGACACGACTCATCTTTCGCCTCCGCTCCTACTGTAGCGCACAGTAGGGCCAACGTCCTCACCCTGTCAAGAAATGCGCGCCCGACCCGAAACGCGACGTGAGGGGCGGCTCTTTTCCGTTGCCAGTTCCACCATCGCGCGATACTATGCCTACGGATTAAAAGGTTCACAAAAGGGGGAGATACATGCGCCGGTCAGCAGTCAGGGCCGTCATCTCGGTGCTTCTTCTTGCACTCATCGCCAGTTGTTCCCTCCAGAGGCCGATGCGGCGACCCGATCCCCAGGTCGTGGAAAAAGTCACCGGCGGCCTCCTCTCCCGGTATGCGACGATACAGGTCACCTTTGCACACGCCGTGGCGGGTGACATCGGCACGCCGCTTGCAAGCTCCCCGTTCCGCTTCAATCCTCCGCTCAGGGGCGTCGCGCGTTGGGCGGATGAACGCACGCTGGAGTTCGTCCCCGCCGCCACGCTTTCCCCCGGACGGGCTTACAGGGTCGCGGTGGACCTGCCGAAGCTTGCAAGCTTCGATTTTGCCTTCACGGTCCTTGCTTCCCACTTCGAGGTCGCGCTGGGAAGCCTCGCTCTTGACGACGACAAGGACACGACCTACCACCTCGACGGCACCGTGACCACGGTGGACCGGGAGGAGCCCGCGGCCGTGGAGAAGCTCGTGAGCGCGCGCCTGGCAGGCAAGGCCCTTGCCGTGACCTGGCAGCACGGCAGCGATCCGCTCTTACACGGCTTCCGCGTCACGGGCATCGCGCGCGCCAGCCGCGCGCAGACGGTGGCCGTGTCATGGTCGGGTCGCTCCATCGCCAGCCGGGCCGCCGGTCGGCGCGTGCTCGCCGTGCCCGCGCGCGGCGTCTTTGAAGTGATGGGGGTGCGCGCCGTGCAGGCCGACCAGCGCTTCATCGAGGTGAGCTTCTCCTCCAGCCTGAAGCCGTCTCAGACCCTCGACGGCCTCCTGCGGGTCACGGGCCGCACCGACGTGCGCACATCGGTGGACAACAACATCGTCCGGCTCTACGCGCAGTCTCCCTGGAAGCAGTCGGAGACGGTGACCGTGGACCCCGGCGTGCAGAGCGCCGATTCCTCCAATCTCACGCACCTGGTGGCGCAGAACGTCGCCTTCCAGGACCAGCTTCCGCAGGTGCGTTTCGCCGGCACCGGGGTGATCGTGCCCACGACCCAGGGAACCACGGTGCCCATCGAGACGATGAACCTGAGCGCCGTGATCGTGGAGGCGTTCCAGATATTCGGCGACAACATGACGCAGTTCCTCCAGGTGAACACGCTGGCGGACTCCAACGAGCTCTACAGGGTCGGCAAGGTGGTGTGGCGCCAGGTGGTGCCCCTGAACTTCACCGACGACCAGAAGAACACGTGGGTCCGGCACGGCCTGGACCTGAGCGCGCTCATCAAGAATCACCCCGACGGCATGTTCCAGATCCGCGTCTCCTTCCGCCAGCCCCACATCGTGTGGAACTGGGGGGACAAGCCGCAGCCGGCGGCGCTGGATTATTCGAAGATGCCGTTGGTCATTGACGACCCCAACGTGTCGCAGGCAAGCTACTGGGACTACTGGGAGCAGGACTACAGCTCCAGCGACTACGACAACAGGAACGACCCGACGAGCGGCGCGTACTACAAGCCGTGGGAGGGGGAAGAGAACAAGTCCCTCGCGGTGCGCAACGTGCTCGTCTCCAATATCGGGCTGATCGCCAAGATGGAGCCGGCCGGGGCGCTGTACGTCCTGTCGGCGGACCTTCGCACCGCCCAGCCCCTGAGCGGCGTGAAGATCACCCTGCAGTCCTTCCAGCGGCACCCCATTGCCGCGGGTCTCACCGACAAGCAGGGATCGGTGAAGTTCACCGGCATCGAGGCCCCCTCCTTCATCGTTGCCGAGCGTGCGGGGCAGTTCGGGTGGCTGAAGCTGGACGGCACCTCGGCGCTCGTCACCAGCCAGTTCGATACGAGCGGTGAGACCGTGCAGGCGGGCGTCAAAGGCTTCCTCTATGGAGAGCGCGGCGTCTGGCGGCCCGGGGACCCCATCTATCTCTCCTTCATCCTCACCGATCCGCTGAAGACCCTTCCGGCCGATCACCCGGTGACGCTGGAGATGCGCGATCCGCGCGGCCAGCTCGTCTCCCGCAGCGTGACCACGACGAACGTGGACGGCTTTTACGCCTTCACCACCGGCACGGCGGCCGATGCGCCGACCGGGAGCTGGGAGGCGCGCGTGAAGGTAGGCGACCGCACCTTCTCGCGGAACATCAGCGTGGAAAGCATCATGCCCAACCGGATCAAGATGGAGTTCGACGTGCCACCGGCCACCGGGCCGATATCGGACGGCGCCTTCGCCGCCGACCTGCAGGCCGACTGGCTCTATGGCGCGCCGGCGGCAAATCTGGAAGCGAAGATCGGGCTCCGCCTCTCCCCGACGCCCACGGTGTTTCCGGCCTATTCGGATTTCATCTTCGACGATCCCTCGCGGCAGTTCTCCACGGGGGACCAGGACCTCTTCGACGGCCAGACCGATGAGACGGGCAAGGCGACCGTCTCCGGCTCCATCAACGTGGAGGGCCAGGCGCCGGGCAAGCTCTCCGCGTCCTTCCTCGTGCGCGTGATCGAGCCCAGCGGCGCCTTCAGCTCCGAGCAGTTCAGCCGGGAGCTCAGCCCGTACAGCCAGTACGTCGGCATCCGGGTGCCCAAGGGGGACGCCGCGCGCGGCATGCTTCTGGTGGACACCGACCAGGCGGTGCGCATTGTGCTGGTCGACCCGAATGGCGCGCCCGTGAAATCGGGCACCGCGCATGCGGAGATCTACAAGATCAACTGGCGCTGGTGGTGGGAAAAGGGAGAGGAGACACAGGTCGATTTCGATTCTTCCGAATCCCGCACGCCGCTTCAAAGCGCGAACGTGCCGATCAGCAACGGCCAGGGTGAATGGAAGTTCCAGATCAAGTATCCCGACTGGGGCCGCTACCTCATCCGCGTGACCGACCTGAAGGGCGGGCACAGCACGGGCAAGGTGGTCTACATCGACTGGCCCGGCTGGGCCGGGCGCGCCACGGAGGGGAAGATCGGCGCCTCCATGCTCACCCTTTCCGCGGACAAGCCGTCCTACAAGGTCGGCGAGCCGGTCACGGTGACCTTCCCGTCCAACGCGGACAGCCGCGCCCTGGTGACGCTGGAAGAGGGAGGCCGCGTGCTGAAGCAGGAGTGGGTGGCGCCGTCAAAGGACATCACGCGGTACAGCTTTGCCGCAACCCCCGACATGGCGCCGAACATCTACGTGCACGTCACCTTCATCCAGCCGCACCTGCAGACCGCCAACGACCTGCCGATCAGGCTCTACGGGGTCGTGCCCATCAACGTGGAGGACCCCAGCACGCATCTCACGCCGGTGGTCACGTCCGCCGACACGTTCAAACCCGGGCAGAAGGCAACGATCAACGTGAAAGAGGCGGCGGGACGCGAAATGACCTACACGCTGGCCATCGTGGACGAGGGGCTCCTCCGGCTCAATCGCTACGAAACGCCGGATCCATGGAACGTGTTCTACCGAAAGGAAGCCTCTCTCCTCGTGAACTGGGATCTCTACGACCTGGTTGCCGGCGCCTTCTCGGGACAGCTGGACAGCCTGCTTGCCATTGGCGGCGGCGAGGACCAGTTCCCCGAGGGCGAGCGCAAGGCGAACAGGTTCCCGCCCCTGGTGCGTTTCGTCGGCCCGGTATCGCTGAAAAAGGGAGCGACGAACACCCACACCATCGACATTCCCCAGTACATCGGCGCGGTGCGCCTCATGGTCGTGGCAGCCCATGCGGGCGCCTACGGTGCGGCGGAGCGCTCGGTGACGGTGAAGAGCGACCTGATGCTGCTGCCTACCCTGCCGCGCGTCCTGAGCGTCGGTGAGACGGCCGATTTCCCGGTGACGGTGATCAGCGGCAAGGCCGACATGAAGACGGCGAATGTCACGGTGACGGTCACGGGGCCGGTCACGGTGGTGGGAAGCCCCACGCAGAGTTTGAGCTTTGCCGGGGCGGAAGAGAAGATCGCCCGCTTCCAGTTGAAGGTCGGCAACGCGGTGGGCACGGCCACCGTCAACGTGAGCGCCGCGGGCTCCGGCGCCCAGGCCGCGGCGAGCACGGAGATCAACGTGCGGCTGCCGGCCACGCGGCAGACACGGGTCACCTCTGCGACGATCCAGCAGGGCAAGACCTGGCAGGGGGACCTCTCCATGATCGGCTACCCGGGCACGAACGGATTGCAGCTCGAAGTCTCGCGGCTGCCACCCATGGACCTGGGAAAGAACCTCGATTACCTCATCCAGTATCCGCACGGATGCATCGAGCAGACCACGAGCTCCGTTTTCCCCCAGCTCTATCTCGACAAGCTCGTGCAGCTCTCCGCCGACGAGGCAGCCCAGACGCAGAAGAACGTGGACGCGGGCATCAAGAGGCTCACGTGGTTCCAGACGTCGTCGGGCGGCTTCACCTTCTGGCCCGGCTACGGAGAGGCCGATGACTGGGGAACGACCTATGCGGGGCACTTCCTCCTTGAGGCGCAGAAGCGCGGCTACGCGCTTCCTCCCGACATGCTTTCCAAGTGGGCGGATTTCCAGAAGCAGCGTGCCGATGCATGGACGTCCGACTCTGCGGGTGCCGCCGTCCAGCAGGCCTATCGGCTCTACACCCTTGCACTCGACGGCGAGGCGGACCTGGGTGCGATGAACAGGCTGCGCGAGATGAACGGCCTTCCCGACATCGCGCGCTGGAGGCTCGCGGCGGCCTACCAGCTTGCGGGCCAGAAGGACGAGGCGCTGCGTCAGGTGCAGTCCCTCGGCGTCAACGTCTCGCGCTATCGCGAGATGTCCTTCACGTACGGCTCGGACCTCCGTGACCGGGCAATGATCCTCGAGTCCATGGTGATACTGGGGCTCATGGACAAGGCGCAGGGGCTTGCCACCACCGTCTCGCAGCAGCTTGCGAGCACCGATCCTTATGCCACACAGACGACCGCCTATGCGCTCCTTGGTCTCACGCAGTACGCGCTGGGCTCGGGTCCCGTCTCGCCGCTCGCCTTCAGCTACTCGTGGGCGGATGGCGCGTCGAAGGCGGTGACGGGTGCCACGCCGATCGTCAAGGAGAACGTGGCCCTGGGCCCTGCGACAAAGGGCAGGCTCACGATCACCAATACGGGCCAGACGCCGCTCTTTACGCGCGTCATCCTCCAGGGCGTGCCGCCCCTGGGAACGGAAAAGGCCGACTCCAACGGTCTTTCCCTCCAGGTGGCCTACACCAGCGGAGGTGAGGAGGTCGATCCGTCCACGCTGCCGCCCGGAGCCGATCTTGCCGTGGAGGTGAACGTCACCAACACGTCGCGCAGCAACGACTACCAGCAGATCGCCCTCAGCTACCTGCTGCCGGGAAGCTGGGAGGTGACGGCCGCGCGCGTGCTCCCCGACCAGAAGGACGCCGCGACCTCCTATGACTACCAGGACATCCGCGACGACAGGATCCTCACGTACTTCAGCGTGAAGCACGGCCAGAGCAAGGTGTTCCGCTTCGACCTGACGGTCGCCTACTCGGGCAAGTTCTACATGCCGGCCGTCTCCGTCGAGGCCATGTACGACGCGACGGTGCATGCAACGGTACCGGGGACCTGGCTGAGCGGGCAGTGAGATTCTTGCAGCGGGCGGGGCATCTCCTCGCCCGCATTCCTTCCCGCCGCGCGCTCCTGGTGGCGGGTTTCCTGCCGACGCTGGCGGTCCTGATTCTCTTCTGGTTCTCCCTGCCGGCGCGCCTTTTTTCTCCCCCGTGGTCCACGGTGCTGCTGGACCGCGACGGGCGCCTGCTCAGCGCCTCCATTGCAAGCGACGGCCAGTGGAGGTTTCCCGGTGACGGGGAGATTCCCCCTCGATTCGTCACGGCCCTGGTGACCTGGGAGGACAAGAGATTCTTCCATCACCCGGGCATCGACCCTGCCGCCCTGGCGCGCGCCGTGGCAAGCGACATCAGGGCAGGCCACGTCGTGAGCGGCGGCAGCACGCTCTCCATGCAGGTGATCAGGCTTTCCCGGCAGGGCAGACCGCGCACGCTGGCGGAGAAGGCCGTGGAGGCGGTGCTCGCCCTGCGCCTGGAGATGCGGTATACGAAAAGCCAGATCCTGCGTCTCTTCGCGTCGAACGCCCCGTTCGGTGGAAACGTCGTGGGCTTCGAGGCGGCCTCCTGGCGCTGGTTCGGCCGGGAGGCCGGCAGCCTGTCGTGGGCGGAGTGCGCCCTCCTTGCCGTGCTTCCCAACAGCCCCGGCCTCGTGCATCCCGGGCGCAACCGGGACACGCTCCTTGCAAAGCGGGACAGGCTCCTTTCGACGCTCCACGACGACGGCTTCATCGACGAGGCGACGCTTCACCTCGCGCTTGCCGAGCCGCTGCCTCCCCAGCCCTTCCCGCTGCCCCGTCTTGCGCCGCACCTGCTGGACCGCGCCCGCGTGGAGCTCGCCTCCGCCAGGGAGACCGGCGCCCGTATCCGCACGACGCTCGACTATGGCATCCAGGGCGGGGTCAACAACATCCTCCAGCTCCAGGCAGGGCCGTGGAAGGAGAGCGGCATCAACTCCGCGGCGGTGCTCGTGCTCGACGTGGACACGGGCTCCGTGCTTGCGTACGCCGGCAACATCCCCACGCAGACCGAGGAGCCGCAAGGCGCCCAGGTGGACGTCGTGACGTCCCCCCGGAGCACGGGCAGCATCCTCAAGCCCTTCCTCTATGCCTCGATGCTCGATGACGGCGAGCTCCTCCCCGACCAGATCGTCTCCGACATCCCGACGCGGATCGGAGGATTCGAGCCGGAGAACAGCAGCAAGAGCTACTCCGGCGCGGTGCCGGCGAGCGAGGCGCTGGCGCGTTCGCTGAATGTTCCCGCCGTCCGCGAGCTCAGGTCCTACGGCCAGGAGAGGTTCTACAATGTGCTGAAGTCCCTGGGCATGACCACGTTGTTCCGTCCCGCCTCCGACTACGGCCTCACGCTCATCCTTGGTGGAGCCGAGGGAACGCTCTGGGACATCACCGGCATGTACGCGGGAATGGCCCGCAGCGCCAAGCGCCTTCCCGGGCAGGGCTCCGGCGGGGAGGGCGCATTCTTCGCGCCGCATTACCTTGCAGCGGCGCGCGCCCGTCCACCTGCCCAGCAGGGCGCCATCGGACCGGGGGCGTGCTGGCTTGCGCTCCAGGCTCTTCTTGAAGTCGAACGACCGGGCGAGGAAGGCGCGTGGCGGGACTACATCGGGTCGCGGAAGATCGCGTGGAAGACCGGCACCAGCTATGGCAACCGCGATGCCTGGGCGGTCGGCGTCAGCTCCCGGTACGCCGTGGGCGTCTGGGTCGGCAATGCGACGGGCGAAGGCACCGCGGACCTGCGCGGCTCCTTTGCCGCGGCACCCGTGCTCTTCGACGTCTTCGGCATGCTCCCCGACAGCGGCTGGTTTCCCATGCCGGAGTCCGACCTCGTGCAGGTGACGGTCTGCGCGAAAAGCGGCATGCGCGCCAGCGACAACTGCGAGGACACCCGCACCGTCTGGGCGCCGCCGGCCGCCGCGAACTCCGAGGTCTGCGGCTTCTGCCGGCTCGTGCACCTGGACGCCACGGGCCGCTACCGCGCGAGCACGCTGACGGAACCGGTGGCATCGCTCAGGACGGTGAAATGGTTTGTGCTGCCGCCCGCCATGGAATGGTTCTACGCGCGGTCCCATTCCGACTACAAGATGCTCCCGCCGTGGAAGCCCGGCTCGGAAGACCCTTCGCAGCGGCGCGTGTCGCCGAACATGAGCCTCATCTTCCCCGAGCAGGGCGGACGGATCTATGTCCCCATCGACCTGGACGGAAAGCCGGGAAAGACGATATTCCGCGCGACGCACCGGAACATCCACGCCACGATATTCTGGCACATGGACGGGGAGTATCTAGGCGAGACGACGGAGATACACGACATGGAGGCGCGCCCCGGGCCGGGCGAGCACACGCTCACGCTCGTCGACGACCGCGGCGAGGAGTACGTGCGGACATTTACGTGCCTGTCGGAAAAATGAAGGAGACACCATGATCAGCATCACCGACCTGCGTTGCGAGCACGCCGCGAATCCCCTGGGCATCGACAGTGCGCAGCCGCGATTTTCCTGGTACGTGCGGTCCGACCGACGCGGCGGCGGCCAGACAGGCTACCAGATCATCTGCGCGGATTCACGCGCGGGAATCGAGCGCGGCAAAGGGATCCTTTGGGACACGGGAATGGTGGCCGCGGACCGCCATCATCTCGTCCCCTACGGAGGAAGCCCGCTCGAAAGCTGTGCGCGCTACTATTGGCGCGTCCGTGTTCGCGACGACGCCGGCATGGTGAGCCCCTGGAGCGCCACCGCCGTGTTCGAGACCGCCATGCTCTCTGCCGACGCGTGGAACGGGATGTGGATCTCCATGAAGGATCCCCTGGGCACGCCATCCATGGTTCTTCTTCTGGGAAGCACCATCTTGGAGCAGAAGCACGTGCAGGCAAAGCTGTGCTGGGCCATCTACCTCCGCAGGCGATTCGAGATTGCGGCCATGCCCCAACGGGCGCGTGTCTATGTCTCGGGGCTCGGGTACTACGATCTGCTGGTTAATGGGATGCCGATTGGCGATCATCGACTCGATCCCGGGCAGACCGATTATTCAAAGGTCGCGCTCTATGCCACGCATGACGTCACCGCGGCCCTTCGTCCCGGCGCAAACGTCATCCAGCTGGTCCTCGGCAACGGCCGACATCTCGATGCATACGGGTTCGGCGCGCCGCGCGCAAAGCTCCAGCTCCTGCTGGAAGGCGCGGATGGGCACCGGGACTGGGTGACGACAGACGAGAGCTGGACGTGCTCCCATGGCCCGATCGAATGGAACGGCATCTATGCCGGGGAGCGCTGCGATGCGCGCAAGGAGCTCACGGGCTGGGGGGAGCCGGATTTCGACGACTCCCCGTGGCAGAAGGCGGTCATCGTCGATGGACCGGCTCTTGTCTCGCAGCTCATGCCTCCCATTCGCGCGGTGAAGGTGCTTCCGCCCCGCCGGATGAGCAATCCCCGGCCGGGCGTGTTCATCTACGATTTCGGCCAGAACTTCACCGGGGTCGCGCGGCTGCGCGCGCGAGGGGCATCCGGGACCACGATACAGATGCGATTCTCAGAGTTGCTCGAGGCCGACGGCATGTTGAACCTGGGAACCAATCGGGAAGCGACGTCCGTGGACGTGTTCGTTTTGAAGGGTGAAGGGGATGAAGAGTTCGAGCCCCGATTCACCTATCATGGATTCCGTTACCTCGAGCTCACCGGCTTCCCGGGGGTTCCGTGCCTCGATTCGGTGCAGGGCGTCGTCATGCACACGGACGTGGAGCAGACCGGCGCCTTCCGCTGCTCGAATGACGTGATCAACCGCATCCATGAGAACATCCTCTGGGGCCAGCGGTCCAACATCATGAGCGCGCCGACGGACTGCCCCCAGCGGGGCGAGCGAATGGGATGGCTGGGGGACGCCCAGCTCACGTCCGAAGAGGCGGCGTGCAATTTCGACATGGCGGGTTTTTATACAAAGTACCTGGAGGACATCCGTCTTGCCCAGAGGGAGGACGGGAGCGTTTCAGACGTCGTGCCGCCATTCTGGCCGCTGTATCCGGCAGACCCTGCGTGGGGAACGGCATACGTGACACTGGCGTGGACGCTCTACCAGCGCTACGGCGACCGCGAAGCTCTATCCCGGCATTACGATGGACTGAAGCGCTACGTGGATTTCCTCCACGGGGCATCGGAAGGCCACATCATCAAGAGCCTCGGGAGGTACGGCGACTGGTGTCCGCCGGGAAACGTCTATCCGAAAAAAACGCCGATCGAGCTCACCTCAACGTGGTACTACTACCATGACACCCTCCATTTCTCGCGCATCGCGGAGGTCCTGGAGCGCGTCGAGGACGCGGAGCGCTACCGGCAGAGGGCGGATGAGATCAGGGATGCGTTCAACCGCGTCTTCCTCCTTGGCAAGGGCCGGTACGCGATCCTTCCGATGAGCCCGATCGACCGATCCCTCGGCCAGACGTCGCAGGCGCTCCCGCTCTACCTGGACATGGTTCCCCCGGACCAGAAGGCGGACGCGGTGAAGGCGCTCCTGGACACGGTGGCCCGGGATGCCGACTACCACGTGGATACCGGCATCGTCGGCACCCGTTATCTCTTCGAAGTGCTGCGGGAGACCGGAAATGCCGAGGCCGCCTTCAAGGTCGTCACGCAGAAGAGCTACCCCGGGTGGGGCTACATGCTGGAGGAAGGGGCAACGACTCTCTGGGAGCGGTGGGAAAAGCTGGGCGGCCTGGGAATGAACAGCCACAACCACATCATGTTCGGGAGCATCGATGCCTGGTTCTACCGCACGCTGGCCGGCATCGTGCCGACGGCGCCCGGCGGAACCGCGGTCCGCATCCAGCCGTGGCCGGTCGGGGACCTCACGCACGCCGCGGCGGAGTATCGCACCATCCATGGACCGCTGGTGGTGCGCTGGGAGCGGGGCGGAAAGATGTTCCGACTCCAGCTGGACATTCCGGCGGGGTCTGCCGCCGACGTCTGCATCCCCCTCCGGGCCGACGCCGGTCGACTCCTGGAAGGTGACGCGGTGGTCTGGAGCAGGGACGGCAAAGGCCAACCGGTCCCGGGAATAAGCTGCCACGGGCCCGACGGGCGATTCCTGGCTTTGCGTGTCGTCGGCGGGGTATATGATTTTGAGCTGAAGGAATAGGACGGCTATCCCTTGAGGGCTCCCGCCGTCATTCCCTCCACGATGTATCTTTGCAGCAGGAAGTAGAGGACCAGGATCGGCAGGATCACGATCGTGATGTCGGCGAAAACCGATCCCCAGTTCGTGTTGAACTTCCCGATGTAGGCGAACACGGTGACCGTGACCGTCCATTTCGAGGAATCTGACAGAAGGTAGAAGGGGCCGAGGAAGTCGTTCCAGATCGTCATGATGGTGAGCAGACACGCGGTGACCAGCGCGGGCTGCATGAGGGGAAGCACGATCGCCCAGAAGACGTGGATCGGGCGGCAGCCGTCGAGACCCGCGGACTCGTCCAGCTCCCGCGGAAGCGTCTTGAGATAACCGGTGAGCAGGAAGACGGCAAACGGCAGCAGCACGGCGGAATAGAACAGGATCATGCCCAGGTAGGTGTTGTGCACGTGCAGGCCCATCATGAGCTTGATGGTGGGCACGATCGCGACGGGGACCACCAGTCCCACCACGAAGACGTAGTAGATGGTATTCGTCAGACGCGTTCCGTTTCGCTGGATGCTGAATGCGGCCAGCGCGGCGCTCATGCTCACCAGGGCAAGGGAAAAGGCGGCAACGATCACGCTGTTCATGTAGCCGACCAGGATGCCGCCGCTCTGCAGGACCTCGGCGTAGTTGGATATCTGCGCGACCGTGGGAAAACCGAGCCCGAACTGCGCGGCCTCGCGCTGGTTCTTGAAGGAATCGATCACGATCATGTAGAAGGGGATCACCACGACGAGCACGAGCAGGAGCAGCACGAGCTCGATGACCAGGCGCCGGGCCGTGAATCGTCGGGCCTTCATACTTCCACCTCGCGCCGGCGCAGGAGCCGGAGGAACACGACGGCCACGACGGCGATGACCACGGACAGGGTGAGGCTGGCGGAGGTGGCGTAGCCCCAGTTGCCGCGGGCGAAATTGCGATAGATGAAGGTGTTGAAGACCTCCGTGACCCAGCCGGGCCCGCCGTTTGTGAGCACGAGGACGGTCTCGAAGACCTTCAGCGAATTGATGAGCATCAGGAGCACCGTGACGGTGAAGGAGGGGGCCAGAAGCGGAAACGTGATCCGGCGGAATCTCGTCATGTAGCCGGCGCCGTCGACGCTCGCCTGGTCCAGGAGGTCGCGCGGGATGGTCTTCAGCCCGGCGAGGTAGATGACCATGGCGAAACCCGAGCTCCTCCAGAGCTCCGTCATGATGATGGAAAACAGCGCGATCTGCGGGTCGTTCAGCCAGTCGGCCGCCAGCGCGCCCAGGCCGAGGGAGCGAAGAGCCCTGTTGAGGATGCCGACCTCGGGCTGGTAGATGGCGGTGAACAGGTACCCCACGATGAGCGGCGCGATGACGTAGGGGGTGAAGAACGCCGTCCGATAGACATTGCCCAGGACGGGAGCCTCGTTCAGGAGCATCGCGAGTGACATGCCGAGGATGTTCACGAATACCGTCACGCATGCGGCGTAGATGAACGTGTTGCGGATCGCCGTGACCAGGAAGCCCTCACGGATCAGACGGGCGAAGTTGTCGAACCCTATGAAGGTGACCTTGTCGCTGTACGTGCTGAGGTCGGTGAAGCTGTAGTACATGCCGGTGATGTTGGGCACGATGAAGAACACCAGATAAATGACGAATGCGGGTGCGATGAAGACGAGCGGGTATCGGATGAATGAACGTCTCATGCTGCCTCTGGAAAAATCGACCGGGCAGGCGGGGAATGCCCGCCTCCCGGTCGTGATCTTCTGCTCAGTGTATCACCCGGTCTATAACCCGGGAATCTTCTTGTCCTTGCCCTGCTGGATGTAGGAGGAATCCATCTGCTGGATGGTCTTGTCCACGTCTCCGCTCATGATGAATGCCTGGGTCACCTTGTCGTAATCAGGAACATAGTTCGAGGGCAAGAGCAGCTGGATATTGATCGCGCCCTGGCCCGCCTTGATCAGGTTGTAGATGTCCTGCTGGCCGGCGAACAGCTTCGTCTGGACGTTCGTATAGACCGGGATGCCCGGGTTGTGCGCATACCAGACCTGGAGCGAATCCGCCGTGGTCATGAAGCGGAGAAGCGCCATGGCGGCATCGACGTGCTTGCCGTTCTTTGAGACCATGATCTGCTTGGGCGGGTACAGCGACGGCAGCCCCGCGTCGTTGTCCGACGGCAGGGAGAAGAACCCGATCTTGTCCACTGCATCGGGATACTTCGCCGCGATGGACGGCAGCATCCAGTCGGCCTGGAACGCCATTGCGGCCTTTCCGGTTGCAAGGGCATCCTGCTGCAGCTCGTACGTGCCGGCCGCCAGGTCCTTGTTGTAGTAGCCCTTCGTCTTCAGGGCGTACTCGCGCTCGAACACGTCCCTGATCGCGGGAATGTCCTTGATGCGCAGCTGGTTGGCGCCAAGCTTCGCGACCCCATTCGCACCGCCGATGGCGGGAAGAACGAATGTCTGGAACCCCGCCAGGGAGAATATCTGCACGGGCCAGCCGGTCTTGCCCGCTTCATAGATCGGGGTGATGCCGGCCTTCTTGATCTTTTCACATATGGCAAGGAAGTCCGCGTAGTTCTTCGGGGGCTGAACGCCGACCTTGGCGAACACGTCCTTGTTGTACAGCACGCCCATGGCATTGTAGGTGCCCCAGGGGATGCCATAGATCTTTCCGTTCACGGTGTAGAAGTTCCGCACCGCGGTGGAAAGGTTCTTCAGCAGATCCTCCTTGGAGAAATCCACGAGGTTCTTGTCCGCCTGCAGAGTCGTGTTCTCATTCGCTCCCGTGAAGAAGTAGAAGATATCGGGGGGATCATTGGTGGCAAAACGGGTCTTGATGATGTTTTCGTATTCATTCACATCCGGGAGAATCTGCTGGGTGGCGGTGTTGCCCGACTGCTTGTTGTAGTTCGCGAAGATCTCGTCGAATGCCTTTGCTTCCGGGTCGCCGTTCCCGAGCGTCGTGAACGTGAGCTTGACCGGTCCAGGCTTGCAGCCCGCAAGCATCATCGTCAGGGCTGCGAAAACGGCCAGGATCGCAACGAAACCGAATCGTCTCCTCATTCCTTTGCCTCCCTTTTTCTTCGATAAGTTGGCATCATTACAGTAATGATGCGTGTAATGAAGAAAATCATAAAGAAATATTGCATGATCAAAAGTGGTTGTCAAGATGAATTCGAAGCATCCCGGGCGGGCTTTCGATAATCTTTGATTTGTAAAGCTTACGCGATTATGACTTTTACTCCCCGCGCCTCGAAACCGCTGCGCTGCTCATCGGTAATGCCGCTGTCCGTGACGAGGTAGTGAGCGAGATCCACCGGTCCCAGAGCAGCGAACGCAACCTTGCCGATCTTGGTGGAATCCGCCACCAGGACCACCTCCGAGGCGGCTTCTATCATGGCCTTCTTCACGACGATGTCGGCGAAGCCGGGGTAGGAGAGGCCGGATTCCAGCGAAACGCCTCCCGCGGCGAGGAATGTCCACTGGACATGGATGCGGTCGAAATACGCCGCGGTGCGCTCGCCCGTGAGCGACAGTGTCGGGGCCTTGAACTCGCCGCCGGTGAGGTTGATCTCGAAGGAGAACTCCGTGCCGAGGAGAAGCGCGATGTTGAGCGCGTTGGTGATGATGCGCAGGTGATGCTTGCTGCCAAGGTTGCGCGCCACCTCCGTCACCGTGGAGCCGCTGTCCAGGATGAGCGAATCCTCGTCATGGACCATCTGCGCCGCGCGCACGCCGATGCGCGCCTTCTTGTCCATGTTGTCCAGGTGCTGGAGATTCAGGCTCTTCACCTGCTGGGGCACGCTCTTCAGGAATGCGCCGCCATGCTCGCGCACGACGAATCCCTCCACCTCGAGGCGCTCGAGGTCCTGGCGGACCGTGGGCTCGGAGACCCCGAAGAGCCTGCTCAAGGCGCTCACCCGGGCGCTTCCCTCCTCCTGCAGCAGCTCGAGGATCTTCCGCCGCCGCTGCATGGCGAGCATGTTGGAGGGCATCGCGTGTTCGTTCGCTTCCATAACTCCTCACGATATCACAGATAAAAGGGCGTAGATATCGGGTCGATTCTCCGACGCCCGGTTCAGCTCATGAAAAGCCCGCCGTCGACATTGATGGTCTGACCGGTGATGTACGATGCATCATCGGAGGCCAGGAACGCGACAAGCCCCGCGACGTCGGCGGGAAGGCCGGCGCGCTTCATCGGGATGCCATCGACCCATTCCCGCATGAGCTCGCCCGGGCGGTAGTCGCCCAGCAGCTTCCCCCATTCGCGGTCATTGTACACCCACATCTCCGTGTCGATGATTCCCGGGCAGAACGCGTTCACGGTGATGCCGTGCGGGGCCAGTTCCTTGGCAAGGCTCTGGGTGATGCCAACCACGCCCATCTTGCTTGCCGCGTAGTGGGGGGTGTAGATGAATCCCTGGCGCGCCTGTCCCGAGGCGGTATTGATCAATCGTCCCGAACCCTGACTCATCATGTGGCGCGCCGCCGCCTGGCAGCAGAGGAAGACACCCTTGGTGTTGACCGCCATCACCTTGTCCCACTGCTCCTCGGAGAGCTCGGGCAACCGGGCGATCGTGATCACACCCGCGTTCTGAACGGAAACGTCGACCCGTCCAAAACGCTGCACGGCGCGGGCATAGAGGCCTTCAACCGAGGCCTTGTCCGTCACGTCGCAGATGACGGGCATTGCCTTTCCGCCGGCGGCAACCATCGCCTCGGCGACCTGCTCCACCTGCGGCTCGTTCGCGCTCACCACGACGGATGCCCCTTCCTGCGCAAACCGCCTTGCTATTCCTTCACCAATGCCGCGGCTGGCGCCGGTCACCACCACGACTTTTCCTCTGAACCTGCCGAGTTTTTCCATTGAGGCGCTCCTTTTTCGGAAATCAGACAACTAGCACAATAAAACGAAAAAAATAAAAAGCAATAGGTTGACAAATGATGAATATCAATTACAATCGAGCCTGTTTGGGCTTTCTCTGGAGCAAGAAGGGATAACATGGCCGGTACCCCAGGGGTTGAGGAAAGAGCGCTTCGTGATTACATCCTGGCAAAAGTGGACGCCACCCTGCGCCCGCCGAACAGGATGATGAAGTACCCGTTCATCGATCCCGGCTCCGTCTATGAGGGGAACCTGTGGGACTGGGATTCCTTCTGGTCGGCGTACTCTCTCCTCGGCATCACGAAAAACCCGGATCCCGCGGTCCGCTCGAAACGGGAGCTCTTCATCGAGCACGCCCGGGGAAACGTGCTGAACTTCCTCGACTGGCAGCAGGATGACGGCTACCTGCCCATGATGATCCAGGAGAGGGACTTTCCCGAGCCCTATCTCATCCGCAAGCATCGGGAAGGCGCGATCCTGAACATGCACAAGCCTTTCCTCTGCCAGCAGATCTGCCTCGTGTCGGAGGCTGCGGGTGGCTTCGACTGGATTGCGGAGAAGTTCGGCCAGATCGAGGCGTATTTCGCCTGCTATGACCGCACCTACTATTTTCCCTCCTGCGGCCTGTACGTCTGGGCGGACGACGTCATGATCGGCAACGACAACGATCCTTCGACATTCGGGCGGCCGCGCTTCTCCACCGCCGGCATGTTCCTCAACGGCTTCATGGTGACCGAGCTGCGTGCCGCCTCGCTGATCGCCGAGAAGCTGGGCCGCAAAGACCGCGCCCAGTACTATCGCGCCAAAGCGGAGGCATTACTGGGGGCCATCCAGGCGGAATGCTGGGACCCGCGCGACGGCTTCTTCTACTCCGTCGACGTCGACGTGAAGA
The DNA here is from genome assembly GCA_963781885.1 of uncultured Spirochaetota bacterium. Taxonomy (GTDB): domain Bacteria; phylum Spirochaetota; class Spirochaetia; order SZUA-6; family Fen-1364; genus Fen-1364. Next base: position 348,288 of record CAWAHW010000001.1, read on the forward strand.
CCCGCCCGTACGACTGGTTTCATGTGGGGCTTGGCGTCTTCTGGAAGAGTTTGCCCCTCAAGATACGCGCGTGGCCGGGCTTCATCCCGCTGTGGGCGGGCACGGCGACCCCCGAACAGGCGGCGCGGCTCGCGCGCCACGCGGCTGACGAAACGACATTCTGTGCGCCCACGGGAATCACGTCACTGGCGATGGATGAAAAGATGTTCAACATCGAGCCGAGCCTGAATCCCTCGAACTGGCTGGGCGGCATCTGGATCATCGTCGACTACATCGTGTTCCGGGGGCTCATGCGCTACGGGTATCGCGAGCAGGCGCGGAGCCTGTGCGACAAGACGCTCCATCTCCTCCATGATGACCTCGTGCGCACGGGCACGCTGCACGAGTACTACGATCCCCGCACCGGCGCGCCGATCATGGACCCGAATTTCTTCAACTGGAACATGCTCGCCGTGCTCATGGCGGAAGAAATGCGGGGAGGAGCGCAATGACCCTTTTCGAGCGGCCCACCACCTTTGGCGTCATCGTCGGAACCCGGGGCTTCTTCAATCCCGCGCTCGCCCGCGCGGGCAGAAAAGCGCTGTTGGATCGCCTTGAAAAGCTCGGTTACCGCGCGGTCATCGCTCGATGAGAACGCCCACGGCTCCGCGGTCGGCGGGGTGGTGGAAACCCGCGCCGATGCCCAGCGATGCGCCGCGCTTTTCCAAGCGCACCGGGAAGAGATCGACGGCATCCTCGTGAGCCTGCCGAATTTCGGCGACGAGACGGGAATCGTGCAGACGCTGGACCTGGCGAAGCTCGGCGTGCCCGTGCTCGTGCATGCCTTCGACGACGATCTGGACAAGGTCGATGTCGCCCACCGGCGCGATGCCTTCTGCGGCAAGCTGTCGGTTTGCGCGAATCTCTCCCAGTACGGGATCGAGTGGACCGATACCACCGAGCACACCTGCGCCGTGGACGGGCCCGAGCTTGCCGCGGACCTCGACCGGTTTGCGCGCATCTGCCGCGTCGTGCGCGGGCTTCGCGGGGCGAGGGTCGGCGCCATCGGCGCGCGCCCGGCCGCGTTCCAGACCGTGCGCTACAGCGAGAAGCTGCTCCAGGCTGCCGGCATCACGGTGGTTCCCGTGGACCTGTCCGAGGTGCTCGCCCACGCCGAGCGCCTGCGGGAGAACCGCAAGGACGTGCAGGACAAGCTCGTCGCCATCCGGGGCTACGGGACGATTCCCGACCGCATCCCCGCGGCCAACGTGCTGAAACAGGCAAAGCTGTCCGTGGCCATCGACCTGTGGATGGCCGCCAATGAGTGCACGGCATCCGCGATTCAGTGCTGGGAAAGCGTGCAGGCCAACTACGGCTGCGCGACGTGTCTTTCCATGAGCCTCATGGGCGAGGAGAGGCGGATGCCCAGCGCGTGCGAGGTGGACGTGAGCGGGGCGGTCTCGATGCTCGCGATCACCCTGGCCAGCGGCAATGCCGCGGCCCTGCTGGACTGGAACAACAACTACGGCACGGATCGCGGGAAGTGCGTGGCCACGCATTGCAGCAATTTCCCAAAAAGCTTCGTGGGCGGGGATATCGAGATTTCCGAGCTCGATATCCTCGGCGAATCCCTCGGCCGGGACAAATGCTTCGGCGCCATCAAGGGCACCGTGAAGCCCGGCCCCATGACGTATTTCCGCATGGACACCGATGATCGGCGCGGTCTCACCCGCGGATACGTCGGCGAAGGCGCCTTCACGAACGATCCCTTCCCGATGGACGGCGGAATCGCGGTCTGCGAGATCAAGGAGCTTCGGGCGCTCCTGGGGCTCATCACGCGGGGAGGATTCGCCCATCACGTGGCGATGGTGAGGTCCCATTGCGCCGCCATCGTCCACGAAGCGACCAGCCGCTACCTGGGATGGGACATCCGCCACCATGGCGGGGCATGAGCATGGTCTCTCGGAGCGCATCGGCCAATCCATTCCTCCTCACGCCGCTGGAGATCGAGGTGCGTGCCCGGGAAATCCGCCGCGCCATCATCCAGATGAACTCCGACGCGGGCCAGGGGCACACGGGCGCCGACCTGTCGGAAGCGGACATCCTTGCCTCGCTGTTCTTTCGCGTGCTCCGCTACGCCCCGGACCAGCCCGCTGACCCTGACCGTGACAGATTCATCCTCAGCAAGGGACACGGTGTCGGCGGTTTCTATTGCACGCTCGCGGAGGCGGGCATCATCGAGCCGAAGCTCCTCTCGACCTACCTGAAATTCGATTCGGCGCTGCCCGGGCATCCCGTGCGGCAGAAAACCCCGTTCGTGGAGATCAACACGGGGGCGCTCGGGCATGGGCTGTCGGTGGCCGTCGGGCTTGCCCTGAGCGCGAAGATGAGCGGTCGGGGCTTCGGCGTGTATGTGCTCCTTGGCGACGGCGAGCTGCAGGAGGGCTCGAATTGGGAGGCGGCAATGAGCGCGGCGCAGTTCCGGCTGGGCAACCTCGTCGCCATCGTCGACAGGAACACGCTCCAGCTCGCCGACCGCACCGAAAAAATCATGGCTCTGGAGCCGCTGGTGGAGAAGCTGGAAGCATTCGGATTCCAGACCGCCCGCGCGAACGGCAACGACCCTGCCGATATCATCCAGGTGCTCGAGTCCTTCGACATGACCGGTCAAAAGCCGCACGCGGTCGTGGCCCGGACCGTGAAGGGCAAGGGCGTCTCCTTCATCGAGGACCAGCCCTCCTGGCATCACAAGATCCCCGTCGGGGACCAGCTGCGCCAGGCGATCGAGGAGCTGGAATGACGTCCGTCGATCGCACGCAGGACCTGCGGGAAGCCATGGTCCAGAGCCTTGTGGAGGGAGTGGAGCAGGGCATCGAGCTGGTCGTGCTGGTAAGCGACTCTTCGAGCACCTCGTCGATCGCGCCGTTCAAGGCGCGCTTTCCCGACCGCCTGGTGAATGTCGGCATTGCGGAACAGAACCTGCTCGGCGTGGCCGCGGGTCTCTCCCTGGGCGGATACGTGAGCGTCACCGCGAATGCCGCGTGCTTCCTGGTGGCGCGATCCTGCGAGCAGCTGAAGACCGACATCTGCTATTCGGCGACGAACGTCAAGCTCATGGGCTTGAATGCGGGCGTCGCGTATGGATCCCTCGCGAGCACCCATCATGCCATCGATGACATCTCCATCCTGCGCAGTCTCGGCACCATCAGGATTTTCGCCCCCGGGGACGGCCCCGAAGCGGCGCAGGTGATCGGCCAGGCCCTGCGCACCGACGGCCCCGTCTACGTCCGGCTGGACAATGCGCAGCTTCCCGTGTTTCATGATGCGGGATACATTTTCCGGCCGGGACGACTCGATATCCTCCGGGAGGGAGGCGACCTGACGATCTTTGCGCTCGGCTCCGTCGTCCATGAAGCCCTCACCGCCGGGGACATGCTCGCGAAACAAGGCTTGCGCGCAACCGTTGTGAACATGAGCTCCGTCCGTCCCACCGACGAGAAGGCCATTCGCCGGCTCGGCATGCGCGACCGGGCGCGTCGTCACGGTGGAGGAGCACTCGGTGAATGGCGGGATCGGTTCGCTCGTCGCGGAGAGTCTCGCCGAAGGAGGCTGCGCGGTGCGCTTCGAAAGGCTGGGCATCCCGGACGGCCATTTCGCCAAGGCAGGCCCCCGCGAGGAGATCCGGAGTCACTACGGGATAGATTCTTACGGCATCGTGCGGGCCGCACTGCGCGCGCTTTCCCGGGTGAGGTGACATGACTCCTCCCTATCTCCTGGCAGTCGATCAGGGGACAAGCAGCACCAAGACCATCATCTTCGACAGGCAGGGCGACATCGTCGCCGCCGCGGCCCGCGACCTGCCGATCGAGTACCCCCGCACCGGGTTCGTCGAACAGGACCCCGGCGAGATCCACCGCAGCGTCGTCGAATCCGTCGCGGCGTGCGCCGCGCAGTTTCGGGATCGCGGCGGATCGCTCGCCGATCTTGCGGCCTGCGGCATCTCCAATCAGAGAGAGACATTCCTCCTGTGGGACCGTGGCGGGCGTCCCCTGTGCAAGGCAATCAGCTGGCAGTGCGAAAGATCGGTCGCCGTCTGCGAGCGCCTGCGCGCGGACGGACAGTCCGGGGAGATCGCCGCGCGCACCGGTCTGATGATCACTCCCTACTTCTCCGGCACCAAGCTCCTGTGGCTCCTTGAGAACGATCCCGGCATCCGGCGTGCCGTGCAGGCGGGAGAGGCGTTTTTCGGCACGGTCGACACCTGGCTTCTTCACCGTCTCACCCGGGGACAATGCTACGCGACGGACCACACGAACGCGTCGCGGACCCTGCTGTTCAATATCGACACCCTCGCGTGGGACACGGAGCTGCTGTCCCGCTGGGGGCTGTCGGGGCTGCGGCTCCCCGCCGTGCATCCATCCGTACACCCGTTCGGAGAATCCGACTTTGACGGCGCTCTTTCACGCACCCTGCCGATCGCGGCGATGATCGGTGATTCCCATGCCGCGGCATTCGGTGAAGGCTGCACCCGGCCGGGAATGGCGAAGGTGACGATCGGCACGGGCTCGTCGGTGCTCGTCAACGTGGGGGCAAAGCGGCGCGCGGCCGGAGGCGGCATCGTTTCGACCGTCTGCTACAGCCTCCCGCAGGGCGTGCAGTATGCGCTGGAGGGGATCATCGTGAGCTGCGCCGCGACCATCGCGTGGATGCGCGACCAGCTTGGGCTTTTCAGCGACAGCGGGGAAACGGAGGCAATGGCGCGGGAAGCGCGGGACAGCCGGGGGGTGTACGTCATTCCCGCGTTCAGCGGTCTTGGCTCGCCTCATTGGAAGATGAATCTGAAGGCATCGATTCAAGGGCTCACGTTCGCCAGCGGCAAAAATCAGGTCGTGCGCGCGGCTCTCGAATCGATCCCGTACCAGATCGCCGACGTCATGGAAGCCATCGCGGCCTCGAGCGGAAGCGATCCGGCCGAGCTGCGGGTCGATGGCGGCATGACCGCAAACAGCTTCGTCATGCAGCTTCTGGCCGACCTTGTTGCGGCGCCGGTCGTCACGATCGGGACCGCGAACGTTTCCGCGCTCGGCGCGGCGGCGCTTGCGGGTCTCGGAGCGGGGGTATACGGCGGCATCGACGATCTTGTCGGTCTCGCGCAGGAAAAGCGGAGATTCGGTGCCGGCCCGGATGCCGCGCGGGCGCAGCAGGGCTACGAGGGATGGAGGAAGCTGCTCCGGAATCTCTGAGGTCCGTGGCACGTCAGCATCAGCCGGGGGCGAAGCTCATCTCCATGCGATCGAAATCGATCGTCCAGGCATATTCCTTGAGAATGCGGTGGCTGACGATGCCGTCGATGATGAAGCTCGCATCGGCAAAGGATGTGTCGGGGAAGACCCCATACACGCCCGTTGCATGCTGAATTTCCAGGCCTCCAAGGGCGAGTCGATCCACGGTGAAGTGCCCGATGCGCGCGCGTGATATGCCCGCTCCGCCGATTCCTTCGATCTGCACCATGGTTGGTTTCGGTATCCCGGCGTAACGGAGGGTGCGGATCGTGGCGGCAAAACCCGCGGAGGCATCGGCGAGACCGGAATCGAGGAAGAAGAGAAGACCTTCCCTTGCATTGAGGGAGCCACGGACGAGCATCAGGTGGGTTTCCGAGAGATAGAAGGGAACGCGACAGGCAGGCGCGTGACCGGGCTCATCGGGCAGGGGGGTGGATCGATCGACCGTCCGCGGGCGAAGCACCAAACGGCCATTCGGATAGTCCATCGTGGAAAGGAACTTCTGAAGGACATTTGTCCCGATGATGCCATCGATCTCGTACCTCCCGCCGGTGAGGCTCGTCGACATGAGCTTCGTCGGCAGCAGCCAGATCGGCACGGTGCGGAGCGTCACGCCCCCCATCTGCACGGAATCCGCTTTCGCGTAGGCGTATCCACCGCGCTTCCCGAATGCGAATCCCGCGGAGCTGGTCTCGACCAGCGGCGTGATTCCCATGGATGCCGCGATCTCGGGATCGATGATGAGCGAAGCGCCGCCGGTATCGATGAGCGCGTCAATCGTCCTTCCGTTCACCGTGATCTCCACGATCGGCAGCGGGTCGGTCATCAGGAACGGAACGATCGCCTCGCGCGCGTCGTTCCAGTCGATCCGATTCGGCCTGTTCGTTCCGAAGGCCCGCATCATGTCGTTGAGCGGTCTCACCGATTCTTCCCATCCCGCGGGGAGGGCCAATCTCTGCGGCAGCGCGGGGCGCGCGGCGTAGTCGTCGGTTTGGTACGCGGCGAATGTCAGGATGGACAGGGCCTCCGCGCGCGTGGGCGCGTCCGCGTCGCGACGGCCGGCGACCGTGCGCGCGAAGTCCGCCGCCTCGCGGAAGCTGCCCCTCATGTACGCGAGCTTCGATGCAAGCGACAGCGCACCGGTTCCGGCAGGCGCATCCGCGAGCGCAGGGGCGAGAATGTTCTCCGCTTCTGGGAAATTTCCGGTCTTGAAAAGCTGGAGCGCATAAGAGAGCCGCGCCCGGGCGTCGCCCGGGCGCGCGGCGAAGCTCTTTTCCGCGGCAATTCTCTTCGACTCGTATCGCCCCCGATCGTCTTGGGTGAAAAGACCGTAACCCCCGGTGGCACATCCGGCGATCGTCACCAGGATGAGCGCGGCCGCGGCGAAGACACAGATCTTGATGACTGAAGGGAATTGGTGCTCCATGCGAATCCTCCTTCTAAAGGTGGACCTTTTTTCCGTGCGGAATCCCTTTTGCGGAGACTTCGGGATACAGGGCCGCGGCGAGGCTGAAGGCCTTTTCTCCGTTGGAATCCGACGCCTGGAACTCCTCGATGAGCCTGCCCAGCTTCTTCTGGAATTGCGCGATCTTTGACGTCGATATTCGCGCGGTCGCCAGCAAGGCGAGCACCGTGTCGGCCTGGTCATCGGTGGCAATCCGCATGGCTGTGGAGAGGTTGTCGCGCAGGATCCCCAGCGCCAGGGCGGCCTTGCCCGTGGTGTTCTGGCCTTTGGGCTTCACGTCGAACGCATATGCCGCGGCCCGGTAGTACTTTTCCAGGTTTCGACCCGTGTCCCGTTTTTCGACAAGACGGATCAGTCCCGCTTTCTCGAGGGCCTTGAAATGCCGGGTGAGATTCGCCGGATGCACGCCCAGCAATCGCGCCACTTCGGATTCGGTCTTTTTCGCTTCGGCGAGCAGGGACACGATCGTCATGCGGACGGGATGGACATATGCCTTTATTCCGTTTGGGGAGTCCAGAAGCATCGTCTCCCGCGGCTCTCTTGCGTCCTGAATTTCATTAGTCATAATGCTAATATTAGCGTAAACGCTACTTTATGTCAAGAAGATTTGATGTTCTAACTCAATCAGTTTTTGCCTAAATCTGTGCGACTTTGTTGACATTCTTCCAGTTGGGGCATAAAAATAGCTCATATGTTGCGAACGCCTTTGAGCATGGACACCTGGCGGCGCGTTTCCAGCATCATCGAGGAAACAGAGGTCGTGGATGCGCATACACACATCCAGGACGACATCACCGGATTCACGGCCGATATGGGGCAGGCAAATCTCTCGGGCACGCAGGCCTCATTCAATCGACCATCGAAAGAGGTGATCTCTGAAGGCGTGTCCGCCGGGCGCCTGATGCGCCGCTCGATGCTCGATCCCACGCACGCCCTGTTCTACTCCTGGTTCGCGGAAATCGTCGAGGGGGCGAACAATCGGCTCGATGAGGCTATTGCGCTCATCGGCGACAACTCCATCGGTGCGCGCAAGCGGGCCGGCCGTTTTCTGCTTCAAGAGCTCAAGGACAGCCGGTACTCGGAGTATGCGGCCTGGATTCGCTACATGTTCCGGCTCTACGACGGCGTCGTCAAGGACCCCCTCGACCCGGCAGGCTTCGACATGGTCTGGGACGCGGTTTCGCGGGCGCGCCGCGACAGGGGCTTTGCGGAAAGGGTGCTGGCGGACCACAGGGTGAAGGCCTATGTGACGAGCATCGAGAACCGCGACGGAATTCCATTCGATCCCGCGGTCCGGCCGAAAGACGTGGATCTTTCCTTTTCCACGCATCCCGAGGCCTGGTCCATGTTCGACTTCAACGGGCTCCTCTGGCCCGAGCGCGCGACTGATTTCGGCCTTTTCACGCGCGGTCACAAGTTCGAGGCAGAGAGATACCTTCTGCACCTGGAAGAGTACTTCGAGACGGACATCGCTTCGGTGGACCGGCTCAAGGACGCGGTGCATGGCTTCTTCCGCTCCATCCTGCGCAGCCCGGGCGCCAACCCGAAGAGCCGCATCCTCTATGTCGACGGCTTCCAATCGGAATGGTTTCGCTTCAGCAGACCCTATTCACGGTCCTCGGTCGACTACGCCATCCGCCATCACCGCGGCCAGCTCGACGGCACGCTCCGGGAAGAGGTCATTTCGTGCGTGGCCGAAGCGATGCTCGAAGCCCTGGACGATATCGGCAGCGAATACCGGAAAGCGGGCGCCCGGTTCGGCTGCTGCCTCCAGCTCTGCGCCGGGGCGAGGCATTTCATGGACTGGTCGCGCGAGATCCAATCCTTTCCCGTCGCCATTCCCCGTCTTCCGCAAGACGAGTATCCGGTATGGATCAGGTACCCCCACGTCCATTTCGAGTACATCTGCGCCAACGGGTCGCTGTACGAGGACATGGCGGGGGCGGCGAAACAGGTGGGCAATGTCTCGGCAGGACCCTGGTGGCATTTCTTCCGCCGGCACAAGCTCGGGCAGATGATCTACGACCAGATCAGCATGGGCCCCCTGTCGTCCATCGCGCTGGGATTCACCGATGCGCGCTTCGTGGAGATGCTTGCCGCGAAGTATCGCTCGCTTCGACTGGCACTCACCGACGCGCTCACGGCACTCGTGGAAGACGAGTCCTCCGCGATGTACGGCGATCTCGACGCCGTGCGCGACGTGGCAAAGGAAATGCTCTTGGGCAATCCCTCTGCCGTCCACCACATTCCTCTCTGAAAGGCGCGGGGCGGCATCGTGAAAGACGCCATCGACAAGGCCCTCGCCATTCTCACGAAAAAGGGCTACCGAAGCGTTGCCGAGCTGTCCGCGGATCTCGGCGTCTCCGAGATGACCGTGCGCCGCTACCTCGACAGGCTGGAGGAGCGCAATCTCATCAGGCGGACCTTCGGCGGGGCCTTCGTCGGCCAGGACATGACGGAGGTCGATTACCGCATGCGCAACGCGGTCTCCCACGCGGAGAAGACGGCGATCGGGCGCGCGGCAAGCGCCCTGATCCAGCCCGGTGAGTCGGTATTCATCGACGCCGGTACGACCGCGGCGCACCTGGCCGCGGCGATCGATGATTCCAAGAGGATGACGGTCGTCACCAACTCGCTCATTGTCATGCAGACGCTGGAGCGTCGGGCGAACGTCGTCACCATCATCCTCGGCGGGAGGCTGCACGCCCCGTCCCATTCGCTGATCGGTCCTCTTGCGGAGGAGGCGGTCATGCAGTTCCGTTTTGGCAAGGCCTTTCTCGGGGCGAACGGCATCGACGGCTCGGGATTCACCCAGGCGAACATCGACGAGGTGCCGATCAAGAAGCGTGTCGCCGCCAATGCGAAAGAGGTCATCATCCTCGCGGACAGCAGGAAGTTCGATTCCGAGAAGCTCGTGCTGTTCCTGAAGACGGACCAGGTCCACACACTCATCACCGATCCCGGGATTCCCGACAGGTACCGGCGGGAGCTCCAGGAACAAGGGATGAGGATCATCATCGCGAAGGCGGAGGGGGCTGCATGAGCTTTGTTGCCATGAAGATGCTCGTCGACAGGGCATACCGCGACGGATATGCTGTCCCGTCGTTCTGCGCGTGGAACGCCGAGGTCATGGCCGCGGTGCTTCGCGTCGCGGAGCGTCTGCGCGCGCCTGTCATCCTCATGCAGGGGCCGGGGGAGTTCCCCGTGATGGAACCCGCCCTCATGGCGGCCGTTGCGCGCGCCGTGAAAAGCAGCTTCGACACACCCGCCGCCCTGCATCTCGACCACGGCGACACTCTTGCGCTCGTCCAGACATGCCTCCAGAACGACTACACCTCCGTGATGCTCGACTACTCGACACGACCAATGGAGGAGAATGTCGACGCCCTTCGCGAGGTGGTGCGGCTCTCGCGGCCGCGCGGCGTGACGGTGGAAGGGGAGCTGGGCCACGTCGGCCAGGCGGACGAATCGACAGCGGAGGGCGCGGGAGCATCGACTTTCACCGATCCCGCGAAGGCGCGCGCGTACGTGGACGCCACTGGCGTGGACGTGCTTGCCGTTTCCATCGGCAACAAGCACGGCTTCTACAAGGGAGAGCCGAAGCTCGATTTCGGTCTTCTCACCACGCTCCACGCTGCCACGGGGATTCCCCTTGTCCTGCACGGAGGAACGGGCATCCCCGCGAAGGACATCGAGAAGGCCGTTGCGCGTGGCATCGCAAAGGTGAACGTCGCAAGCGATCTTGTGCACGGCATGCGCGCCGATCTCATGGCGCAGTGGACGGAAGGCAGAAACCTCTGGTCTCCCCTTGCCATCGGCGCGGCAATGGAGGGTCTGGAGAAAACGATCGAGAAATGGATCCGGGTCACGGGAGCAGCAGGCAGGGCTTGAGGAGGTCGTCATGCACATCGATGGTCCGTGGTTCAAGGATGATGAGGGCCGCACGCGCATCCTGCGGGGCGTCAACCTCGGGGGAAACTGCAAGACGCCGGCACGGCCGGACGGCGCCACGTGGAAGAAGGACGGGTTCTTCGACTACAAGAACGTCTCCTTCGTGGGCCGCCCCTTTCCCCTTGCCGAGGCCGACGAGCACTTCCGACGGTTGAAAGAATGGGGGCTGCGTTTCGAGCGCTTCCTGGTGACCTGGGAGGCTATCGAGCACGAAGGCCCCGGGCTGTACGACGATGAGTACCTGGACTACGTGCGCGCCGTGCTGGAGAAGGCGGCCGGCTACGGCATCGAGGTATGCATCGATCCCCACCAGGACGTGTGGAGCAGGTGGACCGGTGGAGACGGCGCGCCGGCGTGGAGCATGGAGCTCGTCGGCATGGACATCCGCCGGATGCACGAGGTGGGCGCCGCCTTTGTTCACAACGTTCACGGCGACCCCTACCCGCACATGGTGTGGGACAGCAACAACTACCGTTTCGGCACGTGCACGATGTTCACGCTGTTCTTCGGCGGCAATGACTTCGCCCCGCAACGGACCATTGACGGCGAGCCGGTGCAGGAGTACCTGCAGCGGCGTTATATCGATGCCATAAAGAGGCTGGCGGCGAAACTGAAAGGGCTTCCCAATGTCGTGGGGTACGGCAGCCTCAACGAGCCGCAATGCGGCTACATCGAGTTCGCCGACCTGGTCACGACCCGCGAGTACCGATTCATCGGCGAGGCGGCCTTGAGCCCCCTGGATGCGATGGCCGCGGCCTGCGGCTATCCGCGCGACGCCTGGCGCTACCAGCTGAAGATCACGGGGTCCAAGCGGCTGAATCGGGTCCGTGTGAACCCGAATGGCCTCCGGCTGTGGAAGGACGGCTACGACTGCGTGTGGAAGGAGCACGGCGTCTGGAGCGATGAGGGAGGCGTGCCGCGCATCCTCCGGCCTGACTACTTCACGCACGTGAAAGGACGGAAAGTCAGCTTTGTCAACGACTACCTGAAACCATTCATCGCGCGATTCGCCCGGGAGATCCGAACCGTGAGCCCCCGCGCCTTTGTCTTTATCGAAGCAATACCCGGCAAGCAGTTCCCGTCCTTTGCACCGGGAGAGGTGCCGGACCTGGTGAATGCAAGTCACTGGTACGACGTGCTCATGGTGTACCGGAACAAGTTCAGTCTCTGGTACGGCGCCGATGTCTACAGGGAAAAGCTCGTGATCGGCAAAAAGAGGGTTGCCCGTTCCTTCATCGACCAGATACGTCATATCGTGGATTTCAGTCGAGACGACATGTGTGGCGGGCCTACCCTGATAGGGGAGTTCGGGCTCATGTACAAGCTCTATGACGGCAAGGCCTATCGGACGGGCAACTACACAAAGCACCTCCAGGCCCTGGACGCATACTATCGGGCGCTGGATGCCAATCTCGTGGGTGGCACGATCTGGAATTATGCCGCGGACAACCGCAATCTCCATGGCGACAACTGGAACGAAGAGGACAACTCGATTTTCTCCCGCGACCAGCAGGATGACCCGGGCGACATCAATTCCGGCGGACGGGCCATCGGTGGATTCTGCAGGCCCTATGCGGTGCGGACCGCCGGCACGCCGTTGTCCATGAGCTTTGATTCCAGGAAGAGGATATTCCGCTACAGCTTCAGACCGGATGAGCGCGTTTCCGCGCCGACGGAGATCTACATGCCACGGTATCAATTCCCGAAGGGATTCAACGTGGATCTTTCGGGGGGAAGCTTCTCCGTGGATGAGGCAGAGCAGATGCTCATGATCAAGGCCCAATCGCGGGACACGGTGACGGTTGTCGTCACGGCAAAATCATAGCCCGGGGGAGGGCCGAACCCGATCTGACGAATCAACTTGACGGCTGCCGGTTCGACCATTAGGCTTTGCAGGGATAGTCCCCATGGCAAAAAAGAAGGGCACAAAAAAAACGACAGCCGCATCCGGCGCCCCGCGGCAGGCCGGCCTCCGCGAGGTCACGGTCGGCCGGATGATCAAGATCGCGTATTCGGCCGTCCACAAGGAGCACGAGGTCTTCGTCCGCGCCGCCGGGATCACCGTCCCTCAATGGCAGGCCCTCATGGCTCTCAGCCGTCGGCAGGGGATCACGACCTCGGAGCTCGTCGAGCAGCTGGGGGTCGAGGCTCCCACGGTCACCAGTCTCCTCAACGGCATGGAGCGCAAGGGGCTCGTGACGCGCGCGAAGTCGGCGAAGGATGCCCGGGTGCGGATGCTCTCCCTCACTCCCCGCGGCAAGCGCCTCATCGACGGGATGCACGAGGCGATGGTCTCCATCGACGCGCGGATCGCGGCCGTCCTCGGCGCGCGTGACCGCGCGCAGCTGAAACGCCTCCTGCTGGCGGTGGTCGAGGCCCTGCACGAAGGGAAGAGATTTTCCGTTTGACTTTTAGTTTGAACTCTAAGTAAATTGACGGGGTTCCGGACCTTGCTTAGGACACTAGGTGAGTTTCCGGGGAAATGGAGAACCCCGCATGCACCAGGCTTCCGCATCGCTTCCCCTTCCCTCGCCGCGCGGACGGTGGTGGGCGCTCATCGGCGCCTCCCTTGCCGTGTTCATGGCCGCCCTGGACAGCACCGTCGTGAATGTCGCCCTCCCCGTCATGGCCGGGGCTTTCCACGTCACGAGCGGCATCCGCTGGGTGTCCTTGAGCTACCTGCTTCCCACCACGGCGCTCCTGGGCACCTTCGGCGCGCTTTCCGACGTCGTGGGCCGAAAGCGCATCACCCTGCTGGGGATCGGCATATTCGTCGTCGGCAGCGCCCTTTGCGGAACGGCGCAGACCCTCCCGCAGATGATCCTTTACCGTATCCTCCAGGGCATCGGCGGCGCCTGCATCGGGTCGGCCATCATTGCCATCGCCACTGTCAATTTCGCCCCCGAAGAGCGCGGAAAGGCAATGTCCATCGTGGGCTTGATCGCCCCCCTGGGCGCGGTTCCGGGCCGAGCATCGGCGGCCTGATCCTGGGCGCGTTCGGCTGGCCCGGGATATTCTATGTCAACGTCCCCTTCGGGATCATCTCTTTCCTCATCTGCCTGCGCTTCCTTCCCGCGGAATCACGGAAGCCCGCAGTGGCTTTCGACGGCGCAGGTGCCGCGATGTTCACCGCCGCGCTCGTGCTTCTCCTCCTCGGGCTTTCACCCGCTGCCGGGCGGCTCACGAGGACCGATTTCATCCTGCTTGCCGGCTTCGTGGCCGTGGCCGTGACCCTGGTCGTCATCGAGCGCAAGGCCGCCGCCGCCCTCCTCCCGCCTTCCCTGGTGCGCCGCGCCCGTTTTTCTCTCCCTCTCCTGGGATTCATGGCCTCGGCGAGCGCGATGGCGGGGATTGCTTTCATCCTGCCCTTCTTTCTCGAAGTGACGCTCAAGCTCGGTCCCGAGAAGGCAGGGCTGACACTGCTCTTCTTCCCTCTCGGGATGGCGGCCGCCTCCCAGATCGCCGGCCGGTTGACGGACAGATTCGATCCGAAGCTGCCCGCGGCGGCGGGAGCAGCCTTGAACCTGCTGGGCATCGTGCTGATGATCCCGCTCTCCAGCTCCTGGAGCATTCCCGCGGTCGCGCTGCGGCTGGCCGTCAGCGGGCTGGGCATGGGCTTCTTCATCACGCCGAGCACGGTGGCCATCATGGCGGCGACGCCGCGCGAGCACGTCGGGGTGGGAAGCGCGTTGGTGAACACGGCCCGCTATCTCGGGTTCGCGCTCGGCCCCGTGTTCGTCTCCCTGTTCTGGAGCCCGGGCATGAGCGAGCCGGCGAACCATACCGCGGCGCGTCTTGTGGTGATCGTGCTCGCGGCGATACAGGCAGCGGCCCTGGCGAGCGTCTTCAGCTATCGTGCCGAGCGTGCGGAGCGCGGCGTACGGCCCAATGCGGAAACGCCCGAAGCGCAGGTGGACACGGGGCTCTCAGCGTGAGGGGTCCGGCGCCATTGGCACCTCCCTTCTAGAGAAAGAGCTCGACGAGCTGCGAAACGGTGAGCCGCTCAAGACGCCCCCGGTCCAGGAATAGCGCCACGATCTCCTCCACCCGCGCGGGCGGGAGCTGGCCGGAGAGGTTCTTCCGCAACTTGTCGAAAAGAAGCGGCACCGCCTTGGCGCGCCTCTGGCGATGACCGATCGGATATTCCACCGCAACCTCCGGCGTCGAGCTTCCGTCTTGGAAGAATACCTGGAGGCAGCTTGCGATCGAGCGCTTTCCCGGGTCGAGGTAATCGGCCGAATACCGGCGGTCTTCTTCCAGCTCCATGAGGCTTCGGAGCCTGTCGATGCGCGGGTCACGGGCGGCTTCATCTTCGTAGTCTTCCGCCCTCAGGCGGCCGGTGATCAGCGCAACGGCCACCGCGTACTGCATGCAGTGGTCCCGATCGGCAGGGTTGTGGAGCGGCCCGCGCTTGTCGATGATGCGCAGGGCGGACTCATGCGTGCGGATGCGGATCCGCTGAATCCGGTCCAACCTGTCCTTCACCGCGGGATGGAGGCTCAGGCCTGCCTCCACGGCCGTCTGCGCGTGAAACTCGGCGGGGAACGAGACTTTGAAAAGGATATTCTCAGCCACGTACGACCCCAGCGGCCTTCCCAGGCGCAGCGGATTGCCGCCGAACACCGCGTCCTGGAATCCCCACAGTGCAGCAGTGAGCGCCGTGGCATAGCCCTGCTCGCCCGCAACGCCCATGAGGGCAAGACGCACGCCACGCGCCGTGGCGTCTCCTGCCGCCCAGGACTTGCGCGCGCCCGTGTTGGGCGCGTGTCGATAGGTTCGAAGCGGCCCGAGGTCTATCCATGCATTGGACAGCACGTCCACGATCTGTTTTTCGTTTGCACCCATGAGTCGGGCCGCCGTGGCGGCCGTGGCGATCTTCACCAGGATCACGTGGTCGAGCCCCACCCGGTTGAACGAGTTCTCCAGCGCCAGGATGCCCTGTATCTCGTAGGCCTTTATCTGGGATTCCAACAGCCCGCGGACCGTCACGGCTTCCCGTAGGCCCGGCCTCCGGCTCAGCCAGTCCGCGACGGCAAGCAGCCCTCCGAGATTGTCCGAAGGATGGCCCCATTCGGCGGCGAGCCAGGTATCGTTGTAATCCAGCCACCGGATCATGGAGCCGATGTTGAAGGCCGCCTGCACCGGGTCAAGCTCGAATCGGGTGCCCGGCACCCGGGCGCCGGACGACATCAGCGCGCCCTCCACGACCGGCCCGAGCCGACGCAGACACTCGGGGAAGCTCAGCGCGAGCATGGCGCAGCCCAGACTGTCGGCAAGACTCCAGGAGGCTGCGTCGAAAGCAGGCTCGCTCTCAATGCGCGCCTCGGCGACGTAGGCGGCTATTTCCTGGAGGAGCGCGTCAGGCGCGGCCTCCTCTGACGCCGGGACCGGGCTCATCGCCTTTCATCCGGCACGAGCGGCACGTAGTCCCGCGGCCCGGAGCCGGTATAGCGGCTGATCGGACGGATGAGCTTGTTGTTCGACCTCTGCTCCATGATGTGCGCCATCCACCCACTGATGCGTGCAAGGACGAAAAGCGGCGTATACAGCTGCATGGGGATGCCGCAGAACCGGTAGGCGAGCGCACTGTAGAAATCAAGGTTCGGGAAAAGCTTCTTCTCTTCCCGCATGACCTGCTCGATGCGTTCCGCCACCGCGAGCAGGCGCTTCTGCTCGTCGTTCACGGCAAGCCGCGCGGCCCACGGCTTGATCACGACGGAGCGCGGGTCGGAGACCGTATAGATGCGGTGGCCGAAGCCCATGATCTTCTCTTTCTTCCGGAGTCGGGACCTGATGCCCGCCTCCGCCTCGGCAGGGTCGGCGTATGCCTCGATCAGCTTCATCGCTTCCTCGTTGGCACCTCCGTGCAGGGGCCCCGCGAGAGCGCCGATGGCACCTGCCACGGCGGAATGGACGTCGGAAAGCGTGCTCGTGATGACGCGCGCGGCGAATGTCGAGGCGTTGAACTCGTGCTCGGCGTAAAGGATGAGAGAGACGTCCAGACAGCGGCGGAGCATCTCTGGTGCGGGCGTGCGATGCAGCGCGCCCAGAAAGTAGCCGGCGAGCGTTTCCTCATCGCCCCCCAACTCCTTGCCTTCGCGCTGCAGCACGATGGAGGGAAGCACGGCGACCAACCGGTCGGCCACGTCGAAAGGCTCCGCGCCCCTGCGCTCGGGCTCGATGTTGCCCAACAGGGAGACACCCGTCCGCAGGATGCCCATCATGCTGTCGCCGGGGGGAATCTGGGCAAGAAGCCGGGAAAGCTCCGGCGGCAGGCGCCGCAGCTGCCGCAGCCTGTTTCGATAACCCGAAAGCTCGGCAGGTGTGGGCAGCTCCCCCCGCAGGAGAAGCCATGCCACCTCCTCGAAGCTTGCGTGCGCGGCCAGGTCCTCTATGGAATAGCCGCGGTAGCTCAAGCCGTAGCCTTCGATGCCGACGGTGCAAATGGCGGAGTCTGCGGCGACGATGCCCGCCAGGCCGCCGACCTTTTTCACCTGTGCGAACTTCCGGTCCAGCTCGGCAGTATTGGCCTCATAATCAGCCATGCTTCTGCCTCCGTTCCTTCTCCTCGTACCCGAGCAGCTCATAGAGCTCGGCCCGGGTCTGCATCTCGGACAGGACGCCTGCCTGCGTCCCCTGCCTGCGTATCTCGGAGAGCACGCGCTGGGCCGCACGGTTCATCGCCCGGCTGGCGGAGAGCGGGTACAGCGCCATGTCCACCCCTGCCGAGGCGAGCTCCGCCGTCGTGAACGCCGGCGTGAGTCCGAACTCGGTGAGGTTTGCAAGAAGGGGAAGCCCCGCGGCTCTCTTGAAAGCCTGATACTGTTCGAGGCTTGCCAGGGCTTCCGGGAACAGCATGTCGGCACCTGCCGCGGCGTATGCCGCTGCCCGGTCCAGGGCAGATTCCATCCCCTCCCCGGCAACCGCATCCGTGCGCGCCATGATGACGAAGCCAGGATCCGTCCGCGCATCCACGGCCGCGTGGATCCTGTCCACCATCTCCTGCCGGCTCACCAGGGCCTTGCCGGGCCGGTGGCCGCAGCGCTTGTCGCTCACCTGGTCTTCCATGTGGACCGCGGCGACTCCGGCGCGGATCATCTCGCGTATGGTGCGGCCGATCATGAGCTCGGCGCCGAAACCCGTGTCGACGTCCGCCAGCAGCGGCAGGTCCACCGCGCCGGTGATCCGCCGCGCATCCTCCAGGACATTGTCCAGGGTGGTCACGCCGAGATCGGGCAGGCCGAAGGAGAGGTTTGCGACGCCGGCGCCCGAGAGGTAGATCGCCCGGTAACCGACCCGTGCCGCCATGAGCGCGACGAAAGCGTTGGGGGTGCCCGCGATCTGCAGCGGTCTTTCCTCGGTCAAGGCCCGGCGGAACCTGTCCCCCGGGCCGGCAGGTGGTACTTTGTTCATAGCCGATCACTCCTCCATCCGCAATGTAGATATAGTGATTCGGCGCGCTGTTTCCAACAGGAATTGAGCGGCAAACGGGGCCGCGAATGTCGCCAGGAGCGACCGCGCTAGATTTCCGCCGCGACGTGGCCGTGGTAATACCTGTCCCGCAGCTCGGTGATCGCGCCGTCGTGAAGGTAGTCGTCGAATCGCATGGCGCGATCGATCACGCCCCCGGGGCAGATCTCGATGATGCGGGTGGCGATGGAGGTGACGAACTCGTGGTCGTGGCTGGCGAACAGGAGGACGCCGCCGAAATCGACCAGGCCCTCATCGAGCGACTCGATGGCTTCCAGGTCGAGGTGATTGGTCGGCTCGTCGAGGATCAGGCAGTTGGCGGCCGACAGCATGAGCCGCGCGAGCATGCAGCGCACGCGCTCTCCGCCGGAGAGCACGCGCACGGGTTTCAGACCCTCATCGCCGGAGAAGAGCATGCGCCCGAGGAAGGAGCGGACGAATGTCTCGTCATCCGTGGGACTGTACTGCGCGAGCCACTGGACGAGCGGCAGGTCGGATTCGAAGAGGCGCGCGTTCTCCTTGGGAAAATAGGACCATGCGATGGTCTGGCCCCAGGTGAAGGAGCCGGTGTCGGGCGCGATCTCGCCGGTGAGTATGCGGAAAAGCGCCGTCTTTGCCAGGTGCTCCTTCCCCACGAATGCGATCTTGTCGCCGCGTCGCACCGTGAGGTCGAAACCGTCCAGCACGGGCCTGCCCTCCAGCTTCTTGGACAGGCCCGTGACCTCCAGGACCACGTTTCCCACCTCCCGTGCCGGCTTGAAGCCGACGTAGGGGAAACGCCGGCTGGATGCCACGTAATCATCGACGTCGATCTTTTCCAGGATCTTCTTCCGCGACGTGGCCTGCCTGCTCTTGGACACGTTGGCGGCGAAGCGGTGGATGAACTCCTTCAGGTCCTTCACCTTCTCCTCGCGGCGCTTCTTCTCGTCCTTCTGCTGCTGCGCGAGGATCTTGTTGATGCGGAACCAGAAGTCGTAGTTGCCCGCGTACATGCGCACCCGACCGAAGTCGATGTCGCAGGTATGCGTGCAGACGGCGTTCAGGAAATGCCGGTCGTGCGACACGACGAGCACGATGTTGGGGAAGTCGATGAGGAAATCCTCCAGCCACGAGATGGAGGCGAGGTCCAGGCCGTTCGTGGGCTCGTCGAGGAGCAGGATGTCGGGATTGCCGAATAGGGCCTGCGCCAGGAGCACGCGGACCTTCACCCCTTCGTCGACGTCCCGCATGAGCTTCGCGTGAAAGACCTCCGGTGTGCCCAGACCGGCCAGCAGCGTCGCGGCCTGTGCGTCCGCCTCCCATCCGCCCAGCTCGGCGTATTCCGCTTCCAGCTCGCTTGCGCGCATGCCGTCGGCCTCGGTGAAATCGCTCTTGGCGTAGAGGGCTTCCCTTTCCCTGCCCACGGCGTGCAGGCGCGGTGAGCCCATGATGACCGTGTCCAGCACGCGGTGATCCTCAAAAGCGAAATGGTCCTGGCTCAGGACGGACAGGCGCTTTCCCGCCCCGAGGACAATATCCCCCGTGTCCTGTTCCAGCTCGCCGGAGAGGATCTTCAGGAACGATGACTTGCCGGAGCCGTTGGCACCGATGATGCCATAGCAATTGCCGGGCGTGAACTTCAGATTCACATCCTTGAACAGGATGCGATTGGCGAAGGAGAGCGTGAGGTTGGCGACGGTGATCATGGACCCATCGTTCTGGCAGAATTGCAGAGGCAATGCAAGGGGGTGCCCTGACGGGCCGCTCCCCCGTGACGGCTCAAAACGGCGGCAGGGGCTCCAGCAGCCAGGAAATGGCGAGGTCGCGCTTGTCGAAGACCTTCAGCAGAAAGCCCCGGTTGCGCATGAACGCCTCGATGAATGTCTTGCGAATGGAATGGGGACCGGGCAGGAGAACCGCGCAGCGCGCCTGCGGCGGCGTGCGAAATTGGCCGGCATTCTGCGGCATCATCCACAGGTCCGCAAAACGGTATCGCAGCGTGGCATCGCGATGGTCGATGAGGTAGCGGACGCATGCATGCTTTTGCCCTTCCTCGATAGTTTGCCGGATCACATCCGGCCACGCCGCGATGGGGAGTATTCCCACGGTCCGTACGATGAGAATCTGCGGTTCGGAAAGGAACGTGATGTCTGCCTGGTAGCTCATGCTCGATCACCGAGGGGCCGTGCGGCGTGGCCGCGCGCCCCGAGGGGTTGTCAGACAGAAGAAAGCGTCTTGGTGTATTCGCAAACGTCTCTCATCGGGCACTCGGGGCAGTGGGGTTTTGTGGGTCGGCAGATCTCCCTGCCGAGATAGCTCAGGGACATGCCCAGCGCGTGCCAGTCTTTTGCGTCGACCTTCTCCATCAGTTGCTTTTCGACCTTGTCCGGCACCTTTCCCTGCGCCAGCCCAATGCGGGGGGCGACGCGCAGCGTGTGAAGGTCCACGATGACGCCCTCGGCGGGAACGCCTGCCTGGCTCATGATGACGTTCGCGGACTTGCGTCCGACGCCCTTGAGGGCAACGAGCCCTTCCATGGTGAGGGGGATCGCCGCATCGGTCTTCACCGTCCGGGCGATCTCCATCAACGATCCCGTCTTGATTTTGGCACTGGGGACGCCGGGAAGAAGCGCAAGGATCTCATCGAAGCCCGCCTTTGCCAGCGCGGCCATCGTGGGAAACTTCGCGAAGAAATCGGGTGAGATCTTGTTGATATGCCTGTCGGAGTCCCGGGCCGACAACACGACCACCACGATGAGCTGGTAGTTGTTTGCGTAGTCCAGCGGATGCCTGCGCCCCCGGTAGTTTTGCATCAGGGGTTTCAGGGCAGCTTTCCAATCGACGTTCGCCATGGCGGAACCTCCGGGCGCGATCTCTGGGAACCCTCCCCAATGTCGTCATGCGGGCTTTCCCCGGTCAACTCCAAGAAAAAGCCCCGCGTTCGGCGGGGCTTCGTGATTCATCCGGGAGTCGATCCCTTACTTCGTTGTCGCCATCTTCATGAGCAGGTCCACGGTGCGGCAGGAGTAGCCCCACTCGTTGTCGTACCAGGAGACGACCTTGAAGAAGCGCTTCTCGCCCTTGAGGTTGTTCTGCATCGTGGCAAGGCTGTCGTAGATGGAGGAGCGGTTGTCGTGGATGAAGTCCGTCGACACGACCTCTTCGTTCTGATAGCCGAGGATGCCCTTCATGTAGGTCTCGGACGCCTTTTTGAAAGTCCGTCGATCTCTTCGATGGAAGTGTCCTTCACGGAGCGGAATGTCAGGTCCACGACGGACACGTCGGGTGTCGGCACCCGGAAAGACATGCCGGTGAGCTTTCCCTTCACCGCGGGGAGCACTTCTCCGACTGCCTTTGCGGCGCCGGTGGTCGAGGGGATGATGTTAATGGCCGCCGCCCTGCCGCCGCGCCAGTCCTTCTTGGAAGGGCCGTCCACCGTCTTCTGGGTGGCCGTATAGGAATGGATGGTGGTCATGAGACCCGTCTCGATCCCGATGCCTTCCTTGAGTATCACGTGGACCAGGGGGGCGAGGCAGTTCGTCGTGCACGACGCATTGGACACGATGTCATGCTTCTTCGGGTCGTACTCGTTGTCATTCACGCCGATGAGGAGGGTCTTCACCTCGCCCTTGCCGGGCGCGGAGATGATGACCTTCTTGGCCCCCGCGGCGAGGTGGCCCTTGGCCTTCTCCGATTCGGTGAACAGGCCCGTGGATTCGATCACGTACTCCACGCCGAGGTCCTTCCAGGGAAGCTGCGAAGGCTCCTTCGTGGCCATGATGCACTTGGTCTTGAAGCCGTTGACGATGAGGACGTCGTCCTCCGCCGCGCCCGCCGACTTCTCCGTGGCGAGGGTGCCCTTGAACCTTCCGTGGATGGAATCGTACTTCAGCTGGTAGGCGAAGTACTTCGCCTCCGTGCTCACGTCCACGACCGCCACCACGTCGATCTCCTTGCCCAGGAGACCCTTGTCCACCATGGCGAGGAAGACCTGCCGACCGATGCGGCCGAACCCATTGATACCCACCTTGATTGCCATACCGAATCTCCTTCCGGAACTCTATTGGTCGTATCGGCCGTCATGGCCGTCGTTGCCGTGCGTGAGGCGGCGTCGCGCGGCGCCTGGATACACGGCGCACCGCGGCGTCCTAAGGCCGCAAGCTCGCGGCTGGCCTACGGGCTCGCTTCCAGCGGCTCTCGCCGTTTCTTCGAAACGGCTGCCGCCCTCCGCGCGGCGTACCGCGCTACGCATCCCTGGCCTCGCTCGCCCTCGGCGTCCTAAGCCGCATGTTCGCGGCTGGCCTACGAGTCTTCCAGCAGCTTGAACACCGTGTCCGGCGTGACCGCCTGGATGATCGCTTTGCGCTTTTCCTTGTCGCGGATGATCAGCGTGAGCTTTGCGAGGATGCGCAGGTAATTCTCGTGCTCCTCGGGTCCGGCGATCAGGAAGGCGAGGTGCACCGGCTTCTCGTCCAGCGACTGCCACTCCACGCCGTCGCGGAAGACCCCGATGGTGATGAAGAAGTCCTTCACCCACTTGCTCTTGATATGGGGAATGGCCACGTTCTGGCCGATGCCTGTCGTCACGATGTATTCGCGGTCAAGGACCGCATTCTGGAACTGCTCGAAATCGATCACGTGCCGCGGATCGTCGGAGAGGGAGATGAGCTTGGCCAGCGCGTCCTGCTTGTCCCGTGCCTCCA
Organism: uncultured Spirochaetota bacterium; assembly: GCA_963781885.1. GTDB lineage: Bacteria > Spirochaetota > Spirochaetia > SZUA-6 > Fen-1364 > Fen-1364. The sequence goes on from CAWAHW010000001.1 coordinate 371,117, forward strand.
GAAACGCGATCCGCTCGCGCGCGATGTAGTCTTTTAAATTGATCATGACGTACTTCAATTTACAGAATTATCGAGAACGGTGCAAGGCCGGGCATTGGCGGGTGGTCCGGGACATCCGCCCGGCGCCCGACCCGGGGCGCTCAGGGCGATTTCGGCGCAGGGACGGTGCGGTTTTCGGCGAAACGTGCGAGCTTTTCCTGAAAGCCGGGCCGGGCCAGCACCTCGCGGTTGATTACGTTCTCCGGCTCTTCCCCCTGCGCGACACGAAGCATGCCGGTGGACATCGCGAGGCCCGTCTCCCGCCAGATGTCGGTTGTCGCGGGGGACCAGTGCGGCGTGAGGATGACATTGGGAAGCGCGATCAGCGGATCGTCCACCGGCAGCGGCTCCACCGCGAACACGTCCAGCCCGGCGCCCGCGATCCGGCCCGCTGCCAGCGCTTCCGCCAGCGCCGGCTGATCCACGATCTCACCGCGCGCGATATTGATGAGATACGCCGTGGGCTTCATACGGCCTATCTCGTTCGGCCCGATCAGGCGGCGCGATTCGGGGGTGAGGCGCGCATGGATGCTCACGAAATCCGCCTCCGCCATCAGCTCATCAAGCGGCGCAAGCCGCACGCCCAGCGCCGCCGCCTCCCGGGGATCGGCATGCGGGGAATAAGCGACGATGCGCATGGAGAATGGAGCCACCAGGCGCACGAGCTCCCTGCCGCTGTGACCGAGCCCGACGATGCCCAGGGACCGTCCCGTGAGCTCGGCGCCCATGACGGCAGGCTGCAGGTCCCAGCGGCCGTCGCGCGTGATGCGGTCCTGCGCGAAAAGCCTTTTTGACAGCGCGAGCATGAAGAGGAGCGCGGTGGACGCGGTGGAATGGTTGAGGGCATGCGGGGCGTTGAAAAGCACGACGTCGTTGTCCGTGCACGCGGCGACGTCGATCTTGTCGAAGCCCGCGCCCGAGCGGCCGATGGCGACCAGGCGGGACGCCCCGCGCGCGAATGTGGCGCGCTTCACCCAGGGTCGCAGCACGACCAGCCCGTCAATGTCGGCAATGTGCGCGGGCGTCACCTCCAGCGAGTAGAGACGGTCCCAGTAGCCGGGGTCGTCCTTGCGCGGGGCATGATCGCGCGTGAAGTCGTAGCGGATAAAGGGGGCCTGCCGCAGCAGGTCGAGCCGGATGTCGCCGTACGCGCTTGTCCCTTCAAGGTTGAGAAAATCGCCGGTGAGCGCGAGCTGGAAGGTGCGCACCGGCTCACCCCTTCGAGGGGTCGTAGCGGTGGCGCTCGTCGGAGGATTCCACGTGCACGTCGGGCCGGCGCAGGACTTCCTCCCGCAGCCTGGTGCCCAGGCCCGGAGCGTCGGAAAGTGAAAGCATGCCGTCGGCGATGTGGACGTCCTCCGTCACCACTTCGGGGTACCAGCCCCGACAGTACGAGCGGACCGTTTCCATGACCATTGCGTTGGGGATGTGCAGCATCAGGTGCGCGGCGGACCGCAGCGACACCGGACCGATGGCGTCATGCGTCGTGATGGGCAGGTAGTAGGTGTCGGCAAGGGTGCAGATCCTGCGTGTTTCGGTGAGACCGCCCGTCCAGGCGAGATCGGGCATGACAATATCGGCAGCATTCTGCTGGACGAATTGTCGGAAGCCGAATCGCGTGAAGACGCGCTCGCTCGCGCACAGCGGTATCGTGGTGGCAGCCTTCAGCCGCATGTAGGATTCTATGTTGTCGGGCGGGATCATTTCCTCCAGCCACATGATATCCAGCGGTTCCAACGCCCGCGCGATCCGCACGGCATGCGGGAGATCCCACCGCGTATGGCCTTCGATGGCGATCCGCATCCGGTCTCCGACGGCCTTGCGGATGTTTTCGACGTATGAGACGCCCTTTTTGAGATTCTCCGTGCTGAGCGTGTGCGTGACGGGGCCCACTGCCTCCGCTCCCGCCCGCTGCCCGATAGGTCCGCCTAGTGAGGTGCCGAACTGGTCGAAGGGCCAGATCTTCATGGCCGTGATGCCTTCGCGGAGGAGATCCGCGGCCAGCTCGCCCGCGCGGCCTTCGCGCCACGTGTGGTAGTCTTGAAGGGGTCCATAGCTGATGCACGTGTTGTAGATGGGGATGCGGTCTCTGTTGCGGCCACCCAGCAGCGCGTAAATGGGCTCTCCACAGTGTTGGCCGAGTATGTCCCAAAGCGCCACGTCCACGGCGCTCAACGCGCGGGTCTCGGCGCCGGCGTACCCGAAGAAGTTCACGGTGGAGAACAGGTTCGCCCAGTGATTGTCGATGTCGCGCGGGTCACGCCCCAGGAGGAGCGTTGCAAAAACGTCATGGATGATGGCGCTCACGGCGCGCGGCGCGTAGTAGGTCTCGCCCAGACCCACCAGACCGTCGTCGGTGTGGATGCGCAGCCACATCGTGTTCGGTTGTGCGTCGAACCAGATGGTCTCCAGGCGCGCGATCTTCACGGCAAGCTGAAATGTAGTGAAAGTGGTGCCGGTCGGCCACCGCAGCCACGGTACATCGTGGCATTTGCGGCCACCGGATTCCGGCGGCGACAGGCGGCTGCTCTACGGCGTCACCGGGAAACGGATCGGCGCGTGCGTCTCCTGGGAGCGGTAGATCGCCGTGACGATCTCCACGGTCTTGCGGCCCTCCTCCCCGCTCACCGCGGGCGCGCGTCCCTGCCGGATTGCCTGCACGAAATCATTCACCTGCTGCTGATGGTAGTACTCGGTGGCCGGCACTTTCTTGAAGAGCTCCGCGTCCTCTTTCTGCCACTGGGCCAGGAGCTGCTCCTCGCCGGGCACGGTCCAGCGGTAATTGATCGGCGGCTCGGCGATGGTGGTCATGCCGGCAATAAACATCGCACCGCCATCGGTCTGCACGCCCACCGTGGCGCCATTGTCGCCGTGGACCCATACCTTGCCGAAGAGCGCGGGATTCTGTGCATTGCTCACGACGATGCTCCCCAGCGCTCCGCCCCTGAATCTGAGGATTGCCACGCCCGTATCCTCCACCTCGATGTAGGGGTGATTGAGATTCGCCCAGTAGCCGCACAGCTCTTCCACCGGCCCCATGTACCACTGCAGGAGGTCGATCTGGTGCGGCGCTTGGTTTGCAAGCACCCCGCCGCCTTCCTCCTTCCACGTGCCGCGCCAGGGGTCGCTGTCGTAGTAGCGCTTGTCGCGCCAGCCCAGCATGTGGACCGTGCCGAGCACCGGCCGGCCGATTTTGCCGTCGTCGATCGCCCGCCGCACGCGCTGCACGGGGGCATACCACCGGCGCTGCGCGATGGAGCCCAGCAGCACGCCGGCCTTTTTTGCCGCGGCGATCATCGCATCGCAGTCCGAAAGGCTCATCGCCAGCGGCTTTTCCACCAGCGCGTGCGCACCTGCGCGGATCGCGGCAAGGGCCGCCTCCGCGTGAAAGGGATGCGCGTTGCAGACGATGGCGAGGTCGATCGATTCCTTTTTCACCATCTCGCCGATGTCGCGGTGCGCGCTCACGCCATACTGCCCGGCAAAATCCCGCGCCTTCTCAAATGTCCTGTTCCAGACCGCGGCAAGCTCCGCGTCCGCAAGACCCGCAAGACCCCGCGCGTAGATGTGGGCGACCTTTCCGCACCCGAGTAGTGCGGCCCTGACTTTCTCCTTCACCTCAGAAGTCCCTGTTGAACCCCGAGGTCCACCCGCCGTCGACCACGAGATTCTGGCCGTTCACGTACGACGCACGTTCTGATGCGAGGAAAAGCACCGCCTCTGCGATTTCCTCCGGTTCGCCCGGCCTTCCTTCCGGTATGAACGACACGAGGCGCTGGGCGAACTCTTTGAAGCTGCCGTCCTCACCGTAGAAGAGCTTCCGCGTCGGCTCCGTGACCGTGGAGCCGGGCGACACGGCATTCACCCGTATCCCCAATGGCCCCAGCTCGCAGGCCATGGCCTCCGTCATCTTGATGACCGCCGCTTTCGCCGCCACGAAGCCGATCTGCAGCCGCAGCGCGACGACGCCCGCCGCCGATGCGATATTCACGATCGCGCCGGACTTCTGCCGCACCATGAGCGCGGCGCCGGCCCGTGCGCAGTAGAATGTGCCGCTCAGGTCCACGCCGATGATGCGCCGCCAGGTCTCCTCGGGATACCTGTCCACGGTCACGCGCTCATCCTGGCCCGTCGTGTTGATGCCGGCATTGTTCACCAATATGTCCAGCCGGCCGAATCTTTCAGCCATGGCGTCGAAAAGGGCGTGCACCTGCCCGGGATCGCTCACGTCACAGGCGATGAAATGACCGCGGCCGCCCAGCTCTTCCGCCGTCGCGCGGCCCTCCGCTGCCTTGACGTCGGAGACGATCACCGTCGCCTGGGCCGTGGCAAGCGCCTTGGCGACGGCCTTCCCGATGCCCTGCGCGGCACCCGTGACCACCGCCACCTTGCCTTGCAGATCCTTTTCCATATGCACCTCGTGTCGAGAGAATGTCAGGGAGCGGACCGATAGCTGCCATAGAGGAGCGCCGCGTCGTAGAGCGCGGTGATTTTCTCCGGCGGGATGTCAAACTGTATGTTGTGCACCGGCGTGAAGACAAAGCCGCCACCGGGGGCAAGATCCGCGGTGCGCCGGCGCACCTCTTCACGCACCTCGTCGATCGTGCCGAAGGGCAGGACATGCTGCGTGTCGCAGCCGCCGCCCCAGAAGGTGACGCGGTCCCCGAACTTCCTCTTCAGCTCGCGCGAATCCATGCCGGCCGCGGAGACCTGCACGGGGTTGATCGCATCGATGCCGATCTCGATCAGGTCGGGGATGAGCTCCGCGATGGCCCCGCAGCTGTGGATCAGGATTTTCGCGTTCGAGTGCTCCTTCAGGAACGCATAGAACTTCGCCTGGCGCGGCTTGATGAATGCGCGATAGAGCGCGGGCGATATCATGAGGCCGCTCTCCGTGCCCAGGTCGTCGGCAACCTTGATGACGTCGACGCGCGTGCCCACCGCGGCGAGCGCTTTGGCCGCAAGGCGCAGCGCGTAGTCGAGCATCCGGTCCAGAAGCTCCTCGATGAAGTCCACGTTGATGAGGAAGTCCATGTAGAACTGCGCGTGCCCGCGCAGCCAGGAGGGAAGACCGAAGATGGTTTCGCTGAAGCCGTTCAGGACGACGCCGTACGGGCTTTCGTCATGGAGCTCCGCGGCCGCCTGCGCGAGCCCTTCGAACCTGCGCGGATCCTCCGGGTCGGGCCAGGCGAAGCGGTCGAGGTCTTCGCGCGTCGCTTCCGCAAGCGGATGCGCGAACATGTCGTAGTAGTTGCCGTCCGCCCCCGGCCGATAGCGCACGCCCCACTCGTCGCGGTAGCTTCCATCGGGATCGCCCTGCCAGCCGCGCGCCGGCTTCAGGAAGAGCTGGCGCGTGTCGATGCCGAATCTCCGCAGCACCGGCTCGTCCACCCGCACCACCTGCTGCATGCGGTCGATGAGGGGCGGCTCCGCCAGGTCCATGCCCAGGTGCGTGAGCAAAAGTCTGTAGGCCTTTCGATGGATCGAGGTCGCGGAGTTGCCCATGTCCAGCGGGACCCGGTCGGGTTCCTGGTGGGCAAGGGCCCGCAACAGCCTTTCGCGTGGCGTCATTCCCTGTCCTTGTCGCCCGGACTTTAGCTCACGGCTTCGCCAAGAGAAGCCCTGATGATGTTTTCCTTCGTCAGGCGCTCGCCGCCGAGCTCTTCCCTGATTTTACCATCATACATGACGAGCACACGGTCGCACACGTGCACGAGCTCGTCCGTCGTCGTCGAATAGAAGAGGATGCCGTTGCCGTCGCGCGCGAGGTCCCGCATGAGGTGGAATATCTCCGTTTTCGTGCCGACGTCGACGCCGCGGGTCGGATCGAACATGAGGAAGATGCTCGGGTGCGCCGAGAGGAGCTTGGCGATGACGACCTTTTGCTGATTGCCGCCGCTCAGGGTGCCGACGCGCGACTCCATGCTTTCCGCCTTGATCTTCAGCACCTGCATAAGGTCGGCCGCGACCTTCCGCTCTTTGCGCATGCTCACCAGTCCGTTCACCTCGAGGCTCCGGAGGATGGGCAGCGTGATATTCTCCCGTATCGCCATCGACATGACCAGGCCCTGGTTTCCCTTGTCCTCGGGTATCAGGGCGATGCCGCTGGCGATGCTGCCGCGCGGGTTTTTAATCTCCACCTTTGCGCCGTTCACGACGATATCCCCGCGGGCTTTCATGATGCCGAACAGTGACAGGAAAAGCGGCGTCTGCCCCTGGCCGACCAGACCGCCGACACCCAGCACCTCGCCCCGGTGGAGCTTCAGGCCGACGTCAGCCATCTTCCCTTCGATGCTGAGACCCCGGGTCTCCAGGATTACCTCGTCGCCGATATGGCTCTCCTTCTTCGGGAAGTAGTTCGTCACCTCCCTGCCGAGCATGAGCGACACGAGCTCGTCGGAGCTCGTCTCCCCCATTGCCCGCACGCCGACATGGGTTCCATTGCGGAACACGGTCACCTTGTCGGCGACATTCTTCACCTCGTTCATCCGGTGGGAGATGAAGATCACGATCTTCTTCTGCGTCGCAAGCTGCCGCATGAGGCGCAGCAGCCATTCCACCCGGTCCTCCGCCAGCCCGGCGGTCGGCTCGTCCAGCACGAGCACCTGCGGCTCACGGGCGAGCACCTTCACGATCTCCACGACCTGCTGCTCGGACACGGTGAGCTTGCTCACCTCGGTTTTCGGGTCGATGCCCGACACCTGGTAGGACTCCAGCAGCGCGGCGGTCTTTCGGTTCAGGACCTTGCCGGGCATCGTGCCGAACGCGTTCATGGCGCCGCGCCCGAAGAAGACATTCTCCGCCACGGTGAAGACCGGCACGAGGCTCAGCTCCTGGAAGACCGTTCCGATGCCCGCCCGGATCGCCCCCCGCGGCGATTTCGTATGGACGGGCACACCGTCCAGCGTGATGCTCCCCCTGTCCTGCCGCACGACCCTGCTCAGGATGCGCACGAGCGTGCTCTTGCCGGCGCCGTTTTCCCCCAGCAGGGCGTGGATTTCGCCTCGATTCGCGGCAAAGTCCGCTCCGATGAGGGCTTTGACTTCCCCATAGGACTTCGTGATGTCTTCCATCAGTAGATCAGGCATGTGGACCGGCTTTCCGTGCGATGATGAAATGAAGAACGGTATCTTCCCGCGTCGCCGCGGGTCGATACCGTTCACACGTCGCGCCTACTGGGTGACGACAGCCTCCTGGGCCGTCAGTTGCACCGGGAAATCCTTCGGCAGCACGGGCCAGTCGAAGCCATACGGCATTTCGCGCCAGGCGTTCACGCCCAGGGCGATCTTTTCAAGGGGCGCGCCGGCATTGATGCTCGAGTCGGTGGCGAGGAACAGCGGGTCGATGAGCATGTGCTTCGGCGGGTTGGCGCCCTTGAGGATATCGATCGCGGTCTTGTAGGCAAGGGCGCCCAGACCGGGGATGTTGTTGGCGATGATCACGTTGGCCTTGGCGTCGATTGCCGCCAGGATGTCGCCGTTGTAGTCGAAGCCGGACATGGGAACCATGGGATGGCCGGCGTCCGTGAGCGCCTTGATCACGGGGCCCGTGTAGCCCTGGGTGAAGACGGCGGCGATCTTCGGCCGGGACGCCATGATGCTGTTCATGCCCTGCAGGGTGGGTCCCTGCGCGTACTGTCCATCGAATCCCGCGACGATCTTGATGCCCGGGTACTGGGCGAAGACGGCGCGCGCGCCATCCTCCAGCTGCTTGGAAATCGGGGCGCCGGGGAGGCCGCGGTCAATGACGATGTCGCCCTTGCCGCCGATGGCCTTCGCGATATACGTGGCCTGGACCTTGGGGACCTTGTTGAAGTCCGTCTCGATCTTCCAGGCCTGCGCGTGATCGACGACCTGGTCGAAGGAGATGATGACGACGCCCGCCTTGATGGCGCGGTCGATGGCGGGGTTCAGCGCGCTCGGGGACGCTGCGTCCACGAGGATGGCCTGGTAGCCCTGCTTCACGAGGCTGTCGATCGAATCGGACTGGGCCTCGGGCGTGTTGTCGCAGTTGATGATGGTGAGCGTCGCCTGGCTCTTGAGCGGCTCCTTGCCGGCAACGGCCTGGGCGACCTTTTCCATTTCCTGCCGCCAGTCGTTGCCCATGAACGAGTTGCTCAAGGCAATCTTGAAAGGAGCCGCCATTGCAAGAGAGGCTCCGCACAGAATCAATATGGCCAGGAGAAGTATTCTCTTCATGTCCTTCCTTCCTCCGTTTGCTGTGTTTGAAAAACTTTGTGGATGTAAGAACGGAAAGAACGGTTTTCAGATTGGCATGCGCGACCTTCTCATCTGAAGGGTTTCGTGTAGGTCATCGGTCCACCTCCTTCTCTCTGCTACTCCATGCCCCAGGGAAACAGATTCAGGATCTCGTTGCCGGTCTCGGTCACCGCGACCATGCGCTCCAGCCGGGCCCCCGTGCTGCCGCCGGGACCTGCATAGACTCCCGGCTCGAAGCAGAAGACCATGCCGGTCTCCACGGGTGTGTTTTCAAACGGAACGACCCGGGGATTCTCATTGACGGTGGCGCCGATCTGGTGACCCGAGTAGTGGGTGACGCCGAATCCGTTCTTTGCGAACGCGTCCCGCACCGCGGCATCCACGTCAGAGCAGCGTGCGCCGGGCTTCAAGGCGCCGACTGCCGCCTCGAAACCGTCACGCGCGCCCTTGAAGTAGCGCCTCTGCTCCGCGGTGGGCTCCCGGCCGAAGACGACGACATTGCAGCAGTCCGACCAGTAGCCGTCCACGCGCACGCTGATGTCGAGGATGCCGGTATCCCCCGCGCTGATGCGCCGCTGCTGCGGGCCGCCGGGGTAGCGCACTTCGCAGGTGCGCGGGCCCGTGACAAGCTCGCCGACCAGCGGCACGGGGCTGCTTTTCTGCGCCGCCTCCTGCACGCGCGTGCCCAGGGCGGCCCACACCTCGAGCTCTGTTGCATTCGTGAAGTGCTGCGCCGCGTGCACGAGCTCCATCTGCCCGGCGTCCGCGATACGTGCGGCATTGCGCAGCAGGTCTATTTCCCGCCTTGTCTTGCGCCGGCGCGCCGCGTCCATGCTCGGTCTGCAGCTCACAGGTGAGGCCTTTTTGAACTCCTCCGCCAGGAGCTGCACGAGCGCCGCGGGGAGGGTTTCCAGCTCGATGCCGATTTTCGTGCGCGTGCCGGGCGCCACGCCCGCGGCGCGCAGGGCGTCCCGCACGCAGCCGACAAAGCTTGCCAGGGGATCCACGGCCTTGAAAGTGTCGAATATGGGGTACTGCTTGATCGCGCCGAGCCTGTTTTCCGCCTTGGCCAGCCCTCCATAGGTATCGGCGACGAGCAGGACGCCGCTTTCTTCCCGGGCATTGACGAGCACGAGGGCGAGCGGGTAGCCGCCGGAAAAGTCTGTCGGCGCACCCAGCGGCATCGGCACGTCGAAGCCGCTCACGTACGCGACGTTTTCATGAGACGAGAGAAGTGCGAAGTCGAGCCCGGCATCACGGAGATTCGCGCACGCGCGTGAAAGCTCTTCTATTGCCATATCCCCACCTCCGCAAAGCGGATGAGACCGTTGTACGGCGAAAAACGTACGTCAAGAAAGCGCCAATGTCAACAGTTAACAGGAGCTTGACGACCTCCCCTGCGCGAGTAGAATGGCCAGAGCGTCCAGTTGAGCTGCCATCGTTGTGCGCCAAGGAGAGCCTGATGAAGCTGCAACCGAGAAGCTTCATTCCCTATGTCATCCTGATTGCGCTGATCGTGAGCACCTCGGCTCTGCAGCCGAACATCGTCAGTCTCGACTGGCTGGGAATCAAGACGAATTCCATCCTGCCGCTTGCCTTGGCCACGGCCGGCCAGACGCTCGTGCTTTTCACCGGCGGCATCGACCTCTCCATCGGCGGGGTGATCAGCCTCACGAACAGTCTCGAAGGCACGCGGATGTCCAACAGCGTGGAAAGCGTCGTGCTGTTCACGCTGGGCATGCTCGTGCTCGGTCTCCTCCTGGGCGCCGTGAATGGCATCATCATCGTGCGCGTCGGCCTCCAGCCCTTCATTGCCACGCTCGTCACGTGGTCCATCTACGGCGGGCTCGCGCTCTGGATCCTGCCCACGGACCGAGGCAACGTGCCGCAGGGCTTCATCGACGTGCTGCTTGCCCACCCGGCGGGCATACCCGTGTCCCTCATGCTTCTCGTGGTACTCGGCCTTTTCTGGCTCTATCTGAAAAGGACGCCGCTGGGCAAGTCGATCCTGTCCCTGGGAAGCAACGCAAAGGCAGCCGCCCTCAGCGGCATCAACGTGGACAGGGTGCGTCTCACCGTCTATGCCCTGTCGGGATTCTTCGCCGCCACCGCGGGCATCTACCGCACGGCGCAGGTCGCGTCGGGCTCGCCGACGGCGGGCAACAGCTTCATCCTGCTCTCCGTGTCCGCCGCCGTCATCGGCGGCACGAGCCTCTCCGGCGGCAGGGGCAGCATCATCGGCAGCATCATCGGCGTGTGCGTCCTGAAGCTGATCGGCGACCTGCTGGTGTTTTCCGGTGTCTCCTCCCACTGGGCGGCGCTCTTCCAGGGGCTGCTCCTCATCTTCATCATCGCTTTTGTCTCGATCACCGAGCTGGTGAAGCGCCGGCGGGAGGGCCTGCTATGAAGAGCCTCCCTGCCTTCTATCGCTCCAACCGGGCGATCCTGCTGAGCTATGCCTGCGCGCTCCTCATATTCGTCGTCATCACGGTGATCAGCCCGGGCTTCGCGGGGGCGCGCCACATCCGGATCCTCCTCATCGATGCGTCGGTGATCGGCCTCATCGCCCTCGGCCAGACCTTCGTCATCATCACGGGCGGCATCGACGTCTCCATTCCGTGGACCGTCAATTGCGCGGCGGTCTTTCTCACGCTTTTCACCGGCGGTCACGATGCACACCTCTGGTACATCATCCCCCTCCTGCTCGCCGGCACCACCTTCATCGGGCTCCTGAACGGCCTGGGCATCGCGTACCTTGAAATCCCGCCCATCATCATGACGCTCGGCATGAACTCGATCCTGCTCGGAGGGAATGCTCGGAATCACGGGGGGAAGACCGGGCGGTGAGGCGCCCCGCTTCGTCCAACTCATCGCCAACGGCAACCTGGGTCCCATCCCCTACATCGTGATCATCTGGATCGTGCTGATCGTGGCGGCAACGGTGGTCCTGCGAAAGACCGCATTCGGCCGGCAGCTCTATTTCCTGGGCAACAACGAATCGGTCGCGCTCTTTTCCGGTGTCAACGTGCGCTTCACGAAGATGATCGTCTATTGCCTCAGCGGACTGACCGCGGGCCTGGGAGGCATCCTCCTGGCAGGCAGGATCGGGCAGAGCTATCTCGGCATGGGGGATCCCTATCTCTTCCAGTCTGTCATCGTCGTCATCATCGGCGGGGCGTCGATCCTGGGCGGAAGCGGCCAGTACATCGGCACGGTGGCGGGCGCCTTCATCCTCACGATCATCAACGGTCTGCTGCCCGTCTTCAACATCCCCACGTCGGCGCAGCAGATCGTCTACGGATTCGTGCTGTTCTTCGCCGTGCTCCTGACGAGCGTCCTGTAGCCGGCGGCGCCACCCCACGGCCGACGCGGCCTCCCCGGGCATTCGCGCCTTCAGGGCGTGGGCATGCCTTTTCTGGACAGCACCGTGCGAAGGATGCCCATGCGCCGCGCGCCGTCCTCCGCGTCTTCTGCCATGACGTAGATGCTCAGGCCCTTGTTGGGGAGCGTGTCGCAGATCAGCTCCACTTCCTGCTCGAAAAGCTCCATGCCCACCGCGCCCTGCGTGAAATTGATGAGAAGGCATTTGCCGCTTTCCTGCGTCTTCTTGAATGCGGGCAGGAGCTCCCGGATGGAAGGGCCGATGGCTTCCGGCTCCCGGTTGATCTCGAGGATGGTCATGTTCTCCATCGCCAGGAGCTGGTCAAGGACGAAAAGCGAGACGGGATGCAGATGATAGAAGATCGACGGGAATCCGCGCGCAATCGCCGCGTGGTTTGCCGCGACGAACTCGGTGTAGATCGCTGGTGACAGGAAGGCCATGGCATCGTCCTGCACGTACTGGCAGACCTCGGGTGTCCAGACACCGTAGCCGTTGACCGTGGAGCCGCCGAATCCGGCCGTGGCCGTGATCTCGTTCTGCATGTGCGCGACATTGAGAAAGAGCCTGCTGTAGGACGCGCACATCGCCTGAATCTTTTCAGGGTTGTCGTAGCACTCCAGCGGCAGGCGCGTCTGGCCGAGCGCCGCCGCCATCATGTCCACGGGGCCGCGCAGGTGGGACGAGCTGGACAGGGGATAGGAGCCGCCGATTTTTTGAACAAGGGCCTTCTGGAGCTCCAGCAGCTTTGCAAACCATTTGTTGTCGCTGAGATCAGGGTCCTCGTGAAAGTCACTCCACGATTCGATGCACGGGTTCGCGTAGAAGGTGTTTTCAGTGGAGTAGATCGGGCAGCCGATGATGGCTTCCATCCACGGGATGTAGACGTAGGGAACAACGGGCCAGTACAGATCGCCGCCGATCTGCTCGTTCATGGAGAGGAGACGTTCCACGTCGCGGAGGAAGCGTTCCGTGTCGATCTGCTCGGGCCGTACCTCTCCCTCAGCAGGGATCACGGCGTTGGTGTCCCGATACATCTTGCGGTATTCACGATCCCAGATGTGGACGCCGATGAGCGGGCGGGCCATTTCCCGCCGGGCGACGAAGGAATTGTGCGCACCGATGCGTTTCGCGCGATCGGGTGCCATCATGCCCTCCGCGCCGGGCGCTGTATCACTTCGAATATCGTGCCGCCGTATCGCCTCGTGTCCAGGTGCGCGAAGCCGCCCGTCTTTGTCTTTCCGCTCTGGAGGACCGGGATGCCGTTCGCCTCCGCCCTGCGCAGGACCTCCGCCATGTCTTTGACGTCGAAACCGACGTGATGGAGACCCTCGCCGTGCTCGTTGAGAAAATCCTCGTAAATGCTGGGGGAGCGCAGGGGAGAGGCGAGCTCCAGCTCGAAGGCGCCCAGCCGCGCGAATGCCATCTCCCAGTAACCGGCGGACGGCCTGCCGTGGTAGGTCAACTCCTCGTACTCGATGTGCGGGAACACGAATGGACCCAGGCCGAGCATGTCCCCGTAGTAGGCTGCCGTCTCCCGGAGATTTCGCACGACGATGCAGAGCTGGTCGGCCTCCGTCAGGCCGAGAAGATTCTTGATGTCAGTCGAGACGACCCCGTCCGCTCCGCTCATCGTTGCCTCCTAGTGGGAGACTATCGCCGCGGGGTCAATCGCGCAAGGACCGCGGGCTCCTGCTGCGTGAGGCAGTGCAGCGTGCCCAGCCCCCACACGAGGTCGACCGCGTGGATGCCGACAACCGCGCGGTCGGGAAAAAGCTCGGCCAGGATTCCCAGCGCTTTGCGGTCGTTGGGATCGTTGAATGTCGGCACGAGCACCACGCCGTTGGCGATGTAGAAATTGGCATAGCTCGCCGGAAGGCGCTGGCCCTCCATGAAAAGCGGGGCCGGCATCGGGAGGAACGCCACCTCCGGTTTCGACCCGTCCTCCAGCCGGAAGCCTTCCAGCCTTTCGCGATTCTCCTCCAGTGCGGGATAGTTTGCATCATGCGGGTCGCTTTCCCGGCAGAGGACGATCGTGTGCGGCCCCGCGAATCGGCAGAGGTCGTCCACGTGGCCGTGCGTGTCGTCCCCCGCGATGCCCTTCCCGAGCCAGAGCACATTTGCAGCGCCCAGATGGTCGCAGAGCACCGACTCGATCGCGCCCCGGTCAAGGTGCGGGTTGCGTGCCTGCACCTCGCGGTCCAGCAGGCATTCTTCCGTCGTGAGCACCGATCCGCGGCCATTCACGTCGATGCTGCCGCCTTCCAGGACGATTTCTTTGCCCGCCGCCGAGGCGACAAATCGCTTTCTCCCCGTGGAACGGGCGATGCGTTCCGCCACACGGCAGTCCTTTTCCCAGTCGGGGTATTTCGCCCATGCATTGAATCGAAAGCCGGCGATCGCAAGCTCGGGCCGCGGCGACTCCGCGCGGATGAAGAGGGGACCGAAGTCCCGCATCCAGGCCCTGTTGGTGGGTATGCGGTGAAACTCCACCGCCGTTTCATCCACCCCGATCGGGAGAGGATGCGCCGCGCCTTTTCTTCGTGCGCAGCGGAATCCACCAGTATGTTGACGCGTTCCGTCCGGCAGAGCTTTCGCACGATCTCGCCGTATACCCAGGGGACAGGGGCAAACTTGCCGGGCCAGTCCGCGGTGTTGTGCGGCCACGCGATCCACGTCGCCGCGTGGGGCTCCCATTCCGCGGGCATGCGGAAGCCCCGCGCCGCAGGAACCTCGCTGCCGCCTGCCCGGTTCATGTGTCGTCCAGGAATCTCTTCGAAAGGCCGTCGTAGGAGTCGATTCTCCTGTCGCGGAGGAACGGCCAGTTGCGGCGCACCTCGTCCACCCGCGTGGGATCGACTTCTCCCAAGACGATCTCCTCACCGTCTGTCATTGCCGCGGCCGTGACCTGCCCGAACGGATCGGCGAGGAACGTGCCGCCCCAGAACTCGATGCCGTCCCCGCCGGCCGGGCGCTCAAGCCCCGCGCGATTGACGGCAGCCACATAGACGCCATTGGCGATGGCGTGACCGCGCTGGACGGTCATCCAGGCGTCGCGCTGGGAGGCGCCCTGTTCCGCCTTTTCGCGCGGATGCCACCCGATGGCGGTCGGGTAGAAGAGCACGCCTGCCCCGCGCAGGGACGTGAGCCGCGCGGCCTCGGGATACCACTGGTCCCAGCAAATGAGCATGCCGATCCGGCCCACGGGCGTGTCGAATGCGTTGTAGCCGAGATCGCCGGGCGTGAAATAGAACTTCTCGTAGTACCCGGGATCGTCGGGGATGTGCATCTTGCGGTATAGGCCCGCCAACGCTCCGTCCGGCCCCATGAGCGCGGCGCTGTTGTGGTACACCCCCGCGGCGCGGCGCTCGAAAACCGGCACGATCACGCAAATATTCTTTTCCGCGGCCACCTTCCCCATCGCCTGCGTGGTCGGCCCCGGCACCGGCTCGGCGAGGTCGAAGAGCCGCGCCTCCTCGCTCTGGCAGAAATACTGCGAGCGGAAGAGCTCGGGCAGGCAGACGATGCGCGCGCCGTCGTCTGCCGCCTTGCGGACCAGCGCGGCTGCCCGGTCCACATTTGCGACGGGGTCGGGACCCGGCGCCATTTGCACGAGCCCTATGGTGTACTTTTGAGCTGTCGTCACACCGTGAAGGTACTAGAAGTCGCCGCAAGCTCCAAGCCGCCGCGCGGCATCGCAGCAGTTCTCATTTTGGACCATCCGGAGCTGACGACCGGGCATTTTTGCTCAAAAATGGCTTATTACCATGGGACAAAATGAGAACTGCATCGTTCGGTTGCCAAACTGAGAATTGCTGGCGGCATCGGACGTGCTTGACGCGGCGGAGAGCCGCCCCTGATACTCTCTCCACCAATGGCGGTAACAGTCGGTCTCATCGCGGCGATGCACATGGAGGCGCGGCCGGTCCTACGGCTCCTCGGCCGCGGCAGGCCCTTTCCGTTGCCGGGCTATCGCGCGCGCCTCCTCACTGTTGCCGGTGTCGACTGCATCCTGGTGGAATCCGGCATCGGCATCGAAAAAGCATATGCCGCTGCCCGCGCGCTCCTCGCCGCGGCAGCGCCGCGCTATCTTCTTTCATACGGCGTTGCGGGAGCGGTGGAGAAGGAGGTGGGGATCGGCGATGCGATCGTGCCCTCTCAGGTTACCCTGCTGGATCGCGGAGCGACGGGCCCGGGGCTGAGGCTTGCCGCGCTTTCCGCAAAGGCGCGCGCGGCGGTCAAGCGCGCGTTGGAGACGCGCGGCGCGCATCTTTTCGACGGCACGGCGATCACGACCCGCGGGCCGCAGCCCACCACTCGGGAGCTGGTCGGCTGGCAGCACCCAGTTCTCGATATGGAAACGGCGGGCTTTGGCCGCGCCGCACAGGAGCACGGCACGCCGCTCCTTTCCATCCGGACCGTGAGCGACAATCCCGACGAGCCGTTTCCCCTGCCCATGGAGACGTTCATCGATTCGCGCGGCAACTTCAGACCTGGCCGCATGATCGCCGCGATTCTTCGCCGCCCGGGGGTCCTTGGAAAACTGATCGGGGTGGGTCGCAACGGGCAGCGGGCGGCGCAGAATGCGGCGGCCGCGGTTGCTGCCGTGCTGGAGGATCCGCTGCACGCGCTGGAAGGCTGATGCCGCGCCGCGGATGACGCGGTGACGCAGGAGCGTCCTATCGTCGCGTCAGCACCGCGCCGAGATTCCCCCGCAACGAAAGACGCTTCACGTCCGCAAGCCCCGCCGCCGCGGCAAGGCGCAGCGATTCGTCGAACATTTCTTCGGTGACGTGACCGGCTGGCTCGCAGAAGAGAAGGCGTCCCCCGGGTCTGAGGGCGGCCGCCACTTCGCGGAAGAAGCGGGCGGCATCGGGCACTTCGTGCACCATGGCGAAGGCAAGGGCAAGATCGACCTTTCCCTTCAGGGATTCGATGCCAAGCCCGGAAGACCCCGCCAGCCGCGGCTCTATCTTGTCCGCAAGCCCGGCGCGGTGCGCGCGGCGCTGAAGGCCATCGAGCATCTTCTGCTGGATATCGACCGCAACGACCCGGCCGCCGGGCGCCACGAGGCGCGCGAGGGGCAGCGTGAAGAAACCCATGCCGGGACCCGGCTCCAGCACGACCATGCCAGGGGCCACGTAAGGCTGGATCAGCGCGTGGGGATTCAGCATGAGCTTTCGAACCGGGCTGGCCAGCCAGTAACCAAGCCACCAGGGACACACATGCTCGGCCATGGATCCTCCTGGATCAGGTCTATGCCGGGCGCCGCTCGGCGTCAATACGCGACGGTGAACCTAGATCAGATCAGCCCACTCGATGCCTTCTCCGTCCGGAATCGGCCTGCGCGCCCGCGCGCCGATCACGAGGCGCAGGAGCTCGGGCCCCAGACCGGGGCGAAGCACCTTTTCCGTTCTGAGCACCGCCACGGCGTCCGGCGGGATAATGTCCCCTTCGCCGATCGCTCGGAGCGCGTGGATCGACCTGTTCGTGCGCGCGTAGTTCGCCCGCTCGGCCGGCGCGAGCTCCTTGACGCCGGTTCCCTGCACGGCGGAAACCCGCGCGGCGCCAAAATCGCGGCGCAGCTTGGCCACGGTGCTTTCGGGGCCGGCCGCTTCCGCATCACGAACGGCGGCGACCATCTGCGCGAGCTGCGCCGGCTCCAGGGCAATGGGGTCATCGAGGCCGCCGTCGCGCCGGGAGAGCGTGACGTGCTTCTCAATGACGCAGGCGCCGTGCGCCACGGCAAGCGAGGGAACGAGGACGGGATCCAGGGAATGGTCCGAGAGCCCCACCTCGACACCGAACACGGCGCGGAGGCTCCCGAGCACGGACGCGTTGTACTGGTCTTCAGGGGCGGGATAGGACGTGATGCAGTGAAGCAGAACGACGGAATCCCTACCGGTGACGGCAAGGGCGCGCTCGATGTCCTCCAGGAGGGAGACGCCGGAGGACAGGAGGAGCGGGACGCCGTAGCCGGCAACCTCGTCCAGAAGCGGCAGGTGGTTGAGCTCGGGTGAGGCGATCTTCACGGCCTGGACGCCGAGTGAGCGAAGCTCCCGCGCGCTGCGGATGCCGAACGGGGAGCAGAGGAACAACGCTCCTGCCGATTCGGCAAGCTCCTTGAGCGCGCGGTAGAAATCGACATCCCTTTCGAGCGCTTTGAACTGCTCGTACAAGGCGACCCGCCCGGTCGGCAGATCCACCATGCCCGCCAGAGGATGGAGGATTTCCTCCGCGTGCACGAGCTGGAACTTGACGCAGTCCGCCCCGGCGGCAACGGCTGCCTCAATGAGCGCCCGCGCCCGGCCCAGGTCGCCCTGGTGGGAGGTTCCCAGCTCCGCCACGACAAGGCAGGGCGCGCCTGCTCCGACCTTGCGTTTTCCAATGGTGATCATTACCTAGAGAATCGGTGCGCGGCGCGATCCCCTTCAGCGCCGGCGTGGCAGGCCTCTTTTCAGGGCAGCGGCTTCCCGTCGGGGTCCCGGAATATCCTGCTTCCCACGGTGCCGCGCTGTCCCTGGTATTTTCCCGCGTAGGGGGTCCGGGTGGCCTTGTCCATCTGCGCAAAGACGATCTGGCAGATGCGGCGGCCGCTTGCCAGCTTCAGCGGGAGCCTGTTTGCATTGAAGAGCTCCAGCGTGATCGTTCCTTCGAAGCCGGGATCGACCCACCCGGCATTCTGGATGAAGAGCCCCATCCGGCCGATGGAGCTGCGGCCTTCCACGAACGCCGTGACATTCGCCGGCAGGCGGATGCGCTCCACGGTGGTTGCCAGGAGGAACGAATGGGGAGGGATGATGATCTCGTCCTTTTCGATCTTCACGTAGGGAAGCTCGGCGTCCAGGCTCAGGCTCTCCAGGGTGTTCTCGTCGATCTTCAGGAAATGTCTTCCCAGCCTCAGGTCGATGGAGGCAGGCTGCACCTGGTAGGGCTCCAGCGGCTCGACCACGATCGTCCCGTCGGCCATCATCGCGCGCAGGGTGTCGTCGGAAAGGATCATTGCTGGGCTCCTCGGGACAGGTTTTCACGGATCAGGCGCGCCTTCAGCTCGAAGAGCCCGTCCGACAGGGAGACCTTGTAGAGGTGGGGATTGATGAGGCGCTTGTACGTGTCGTCGAGCCGGGCGAGCTCGGTGTGCGCGTGCGCCTGGACCGCGGCAAGCGGCGTCCATGGCTCCATGGTTTTCCCGTTCCTCATGCGCGCGCGCAGGAGCGGCGTGATGGCGTGATAGTCGGAGAGATGGAACGTGCGATAGTCGCCGGTAGGGTGGTGGAACGTGTAGGTCGTACCGGGCTGGGGCTCTTCCTCGGCAAGGCAGATGAGGTCCGCGAGCAGGTTGTCGTCGTCATTCGTGAAGCGCCAGACCTGCTTGATGCCGGGGTTGGTGACCTTGTCGGGGTTGTTGGAGACCTTGATGGTTGGCACCCACGCGTCGCCCGATCGGCGGGCGGCCATCTTGTACACGCCCGAGAGGGCGGGGTCGCCGGCGCCGGTGACCAGGCTCGTGCCCACGCCCCAGATGTCGATGGGCGCATTGTGAGCGACGAGCTGCTGGATGATGGACTCGTCCAGCTCGTTGGAGGCCATGATGCGCGCGCGGGGAAGCCCCGCCTTGTCCAGCCGGGCGCGCACCTTCTTGCTGAGGTACTCCAGGTCCCCGCTGTCCAGCCGCACGCCGAATGTCGTGTGTCCCGCGTCGCGCAGGCGCTGACCCACTTCGATGGCATTCTCGATGCCGCTTCCCAGCGTGTCATAGGTGTCGATGAGGAGCACCGTCGCATCGGGGTACGCCTCGGCGTATTTCTGGAAGGCCTCGCGCTCACTGCCGAACGCCATGATCCAGGAATGCGCCATGGTGCCGCGCACGGGGATGCCGTACAGTTTGCCCGCGAGCGTGTTGGAGGTCGCCACCGCGCCGCCGATGAACGCCGCGCGGGAGGCGGAAAGCGCGCCGTCGACGCCCTGCGCGCGGCGCAGGCCGAACTCGACGATGCCGCCGCCGCCCGCGGCAAGACCGATGCGCGCCGTCTTCGTGGCGATGAGCGTCTGGAAGTTGATGATGGCCAGGAGCGCGCTCTCGATGAGCTGCGCCTCCATGAGCGACGCATGGACGCGCACCAGGGGCTCACCGGGGAAGGCGAGGGTCCCTTCGTCCATGCTCCAGAGGTCGCCCGTGAAGCGGAAATCCTTCAGGTAGTCGAGAAAGTCCTTGTGGAATATGCCCAGGCCGTCGAGGTAAAGGAGATCCTCATCCGAGAAGTGCAGCGACTCGATCAGCGCAAGCGCCGTCTGGAGCCCCGCAAAGAGGGCAAAACCCCCGTTGAAGGGTTGGCGGCGGAAGAACATGTCGAAGACGACCGGGGGATTCTCATCGTGCAGGAAGAGGCCCTGCATCATGGAAAGCTCGTAAAAGTCCGTCAGCAGGGTGAGATTCATGGGTGCCATGGAGGATGGGGGAGTCGAACCCCCGACCTACAGATTGCGAACCTGCCGCTCTACCAACTGAGCTAATCCCCCGATCCCGCGGTCCGACCTTCCGCCTACTATAGCCAAGGAACCGGAATGGTCAAGTGACCGCGCGTCGTCCGGGCCGGGAGGCGCAGGATTGGAAAAGGCCGCGGTTTCCCGCGGCCTCAGGTGACTCTACGCGATCCGGACGGCCGGGGGCTCGACTTTCACTTTCTCGGAGAGCCCTGCCGCGAGAGCCTCGTCGATGCGCTCCACGAGCACGAAGCTCATCTTGCTCCTTACATCGGCCGGCACATCTTCCAGGTCCCGCTCGTTGCGCTTGGGCAGTATCACCGTGGTGAGCCCCGCGCGGTGCGCGGCAAGCACCTTCATCTTCACGCCGCCGATGGGAAGCACCCGGCCGCGGAGCGTCGCCTCGCCGGTCATGCCGACGTTGCCTTTCACGGGACGGCCCGTAAAGAGGCTCGCGACGGCCATGGTCATCGCGACGCCCGCGGAGGGTCCGTCTTTCGGCGTGGCGCCGGCCGGCACGTGCACATGCACGTCGGTCTGCGCGAATGCTTCGGGATCGATGCCCAACTCCGCGGCCTTGGACCGCACGAAGCTGTACGCGATCCTCGCGCTTTCCTTCATGACGTCCCCGAGCTGGCCGGTCAGGGTGAACTCGCCTTTTCCTTTCATCCGGGTCGCCTCGATGAAGAGGATGTCCCCGCCAACCGGCGTCACGGCGAGTCCCGTTGCGATGCCGGGTATCTCGATGGTTTCCGAGGCATCGGATTCGAACTTCTCCTTGCGCAGCAGGTCGCGCACCACCTCGGGCGTGATGATCACGACCGGTGCGGGTCCTGCATCGGGCGCCTGCGCGGCGATCTTCGTCACGCTCTTGCGGCATATGGTGCCGATCTGGCGCTCGAGGTTGCGCACGCCCGCCTCGCGCGTATAGTCCTGCACGATCTTGAAGAGCGCCTCCTCGGTGAAGGTGATCTCCCCTTCGCGGAGACCGTTCGCCGCGAGCTGCCGCTTCACCAGATGCTCCTGCGCGATCTTCACCTTCTCGTACTCGGTGTAGCCGTCGAGGTGGATGATCTCCATGCGGTCGCGCAGCGGCGCCGGGATGGGCTCGAGCTGGTTTGCCGTCGTGACGAACATCACGTCGGTCAGGTCGAAATCGACGTTGAGGTAGTGGTCGCGGAAGGTTCCGTTCTGTGCGGGGTCCAGCACTTCCAGCAGCGCGCTGGAGGGGTCGCCCCGCCAGTCGCTTCCCACCTTGTCGATCTCGTCCAGCATGAAAACGGGGTTGCGCGTGCCCGCGCGCTTGATGGCCTGCATCACCCTGCCCGGCATCGAGCCGATGTACGTGCGCCGGTGGCCGCGTATCTCCGCCTCGTCGCGCATGCCGCCGAGGCTCATGCGGGTGAACTTGCGGCCAAGGGCGCGCGCGATGCTTTGCCCGAGCGATGTCTTTCCCACGCCGGGAGGCCCAACGAAGCAGAGGATGGCGCCCATCGCCTTGCCGGTTTTGCCGTCCTCCGCCCGGTCGCGCTGGATGCCGCGCTCCTTGAAGAGCTTCCGCACGGCGAGAAACTCGACGATGCGGTCCTTTACCTCCTGCAGGTCGTAGTGATCTTCGTCCAGTACCTTGCGCGCGTTCACGATGTCCAGCTGGTCCTCGCTTGCCACGTTCCAGGGCAGCTCCACCATCCAGTCGAGGTAGGTCTTGATCATCGAATACTCGGGGGACTGCGGCGACATGCCGGAAAGCCGCTTCAGCTCGCGCTCCGCTTCTTTCTTTGCCTCCTCGGGAAGCCCCGCCTTTGCGAGCTTCTCCGTGTATTCATTTGCCGCGGAGGAGGAGTCGTCCATCTCCCCCAGCTCCTTCTGGATGGCCTTCATCTGCTGGCGAAGGAAGTATTCCCGCTGGTCCTTCTCCATCTCATCTTTCGCTTCTGACCTGATCTTCTGCCCCAGGCTCAGCACTTCGCGCTGGTGGCGCAGGTGCATGATGAGGGCGCGCAGCTTCTCCTTTGAGGAGTCGATCTCCAGGAGCTTCTGTGCGTCCGCCGGCTCCAGCTGGCTGTTGGCAGCGACGAGGTAAGCGAGGTAGCGCGGGTCGGTCACCGTCGCGAGGAAGCGGGCAGCCTCGTTGGGGATGTTCGGGGAAAGCTCCACGATCTCCCGGCCGAGGTCCTTGAGACTCGCCACGAGAGCCTCGAGCTCCAGGTCCGTTTCCACCGTTTCGGGCGCCGCTTCCACGCGCGCGCGCAGGTAGGCGGAGGGGGATATCCACTGCGCGACGCGGAAGCGCTCGATGCCCTGCACGACGACCTGCATCGCTCCGTCATTGCCGCGCACGACGCGCAGAATGCGCGCCATCGTGCCCGTCTCGTGGAGCTGCCCGGGGACGGGCTCTTCCACAGCGGGCTCGCGCGAAGCGAGGAGCCCCACCAGGCTGTCTCCTTCCATGGCCTCCTCCACCAGCTTCACCGACCGGGGTATTCCCACCGCCAGCGGGATCACGGAGAACGGGAAGGCCACCATGTCGCGCAGGGGGAGGATCGGCAGCTCGCGGGGCACCCCCGTGGGCTGGTCTGAATTCTTCGGTTTGAAAAAACTTGCCATATGTCTCATGTCCTTTCTCTGCAACCTAAGATACGCATGAAGGGTGAAATCTCAAAACCACCCGTTCGGGGAGGTTGAGCGGCGCCCGGGAATCCATCCACAGGCAGCAAGATCCGGGTTGTCCGGGATGCCTCCTGCCTCTACCCTCAGGCTATGACGGCACTTTCAGTCCTTCTTCTCCTGCTGCTTTCCGCGATCTGGGGCAGCTCTTTCATCTTCATCCGCTACCTCGCACCCCTCATCGGGCCCGTGGCAACGGCGGACTTCCGCATGCTCCTTGCGGGAATCGCGCTCCTGCTCTTTTTTTTCGCCACCCGGTTCACGGCGGGCTGGAAGAAGAACTGGAGGCATTTCCTCGTCATCGGGATTGCCAACTCCGCGCTCCCCTTCGTGCTGTATTCCGCCGCGGCACTCGTCCTTCCCGCCTCCATGGAAGCCATCTTCAATTCGCTTTCCCCGATGTTCGGCGCTCTTTTTGCCGCTCTGTGGCTCGGCGAGCGGTTGACGGCGCGCAAGGTTCCGGCCTCGCCCTCGGGGTGGCGGGGGTGGTCACGATGAGCAGCCTCGCCGGTCTTTCCATGAGCTTCACGACGATCGTGGCCCTTCTTGCCTGCGTTCTTGCGCCGATGTGCTACGGCCTGGCAGGCGTCTACATCAAGAAGCGCGCCGCGGGAGCCGCGCCCATGGCCATCGCGGGGGGCAGCCAGCTCCTGGGCGGCCTCGCGCTCCTGCCCTTCGTTTTCATCTCCCCGCCCGCGCCCGCCGTCTTCAGCCTGGCGATCACGTGCATCGTGGTTGCTTTTGCCCTTGTCTGCAGCGGCATCGCCTACATCATCTACTACCGCCTCATTGCCGACATCGGTCCGACCCGGGCGCTCACCGTGACCTTTCTCATCCCGGTCTTCGCCATGGGGTGGAGCTTCCTCCTGCTGCGGGAGACGATCTCGTGGAGCATGATACTCGGCGCCGCGATCATCCTGGCCGGCACCTGGCTCGTCACTACGGCCGGCAGGAAGCGCGCCGTGCTCGTCCGGGTGACGGGGAGATAAAAAGACGGCCATGGGGGTGAATCCCATGGCCATCGGGAAGGGAGGAAGTCAGCCTGTTCAGGGCTTACGTCGTCATCTGTCCTTCATTGTAGCGCAGGGCGCATCCAATCACAGGGCCATGACGAGGAGCAGCGATCGTCGAACGTCGACCGCCGCTCCCGCGTGCCTATCCGATGTCCTTCCGCATCTGATCGAATTCCTGACGGGAGATCTCACCGCGCGCGTAGCGCTCCCGGAGAATGGAAAGCGCCACGTTCTCCCGCGTCGGCCTCAAGCCGTGCCGCGCGAGATTCACGATGAGCATCACCATTGCCGCGACGAAGAGCGCCCAGAAGACGACCATTGCGATCGGCCCCACCCAGGACAGCCAGCCGACGCCGTGCGCCATTGCGAACCCGTATCTGCCCGCTCCAAACATCGCGCTTCTCCTTTCTGTCGCTGAATGAAAGGTAGCGGGGAGCGATGCGAGCGGCCAGTTAAATTACCTTAATCCCAGCTTAACGAAGTTAACGCAAGGACGATCAGACCTCGAAGATCTTTCCCGGGTTGAGGATTCCCTGGGGGTCCAGGGCGCGCTTGATCGCGCGCATCGCGGCGACCGGGGCGGGGCCGAGATTCTGCGTGAGAAAGGCGCGCTTCACGAGCCCGATGCCGTGCTCGCCCGAGATCACCCCTCCGCGCTCGGCCACGTCGGCGTAGAGGGCCCGGGTCGCTTCATCCCGGCGCGGCCTCCAGTCGGGAAGCTCCGGCCCGAAGAGCCCGTCCTGGAGCATGCATTTCATGAAATGACTGTGCACGTTGCCGTCGGCGGCGTGCCCGAAGCACGGCATGGAGGCGCCGAGCCTCGCCTCGAGGGAATGGACGACGCTCACGTGGCGCGCGATCTCGGAGCGCGGCACGCACACGTCGTACACCTCCGCCATGCCGGGGCGCAGCGCTTCGTAGAGGTTGCTCCGCAGCTCGAGGATCTCCGTCTGTTTCGCCTTCTGGTCGGCGATGAGCACGTCCAGAGCGCCCGCTTTCTCCATGACCTCGCCGATCGTCTCAGCCTGGGAGAGGGTGTCTTCCTCGTTCCTGCCGTCGAGGATGATCATGAGGGAGGCGTCACCCGTACGGGCCGGCCAGGTCTTGTTGAGGAGCCGCTCCGCCGCGCGCATGGGTGCGTGCTCGACGAACTCCACCGCGCAGGGAATGATGCCCTGTTCGAGCATGCCGGGCACCGCCTCGATGGCCTGCTGGACCGTGGCGAACGGAGAGATGAGCGTCTGCACCGATCCCACCCGGGGGAGAAGGCCCAGCGTCACGCGCGTGATCACGCCCAGCGTGCCCTCCGACCCGATCATGAGGTCCAGCAGGTGATAGCCCGCGCTGGACTTGATGAACTTGCCTCCGAGCTCCATCACCTCGCCGTCTGCCGTGACCACCTGGAGACCGAGCACGAAACGCTTCACCGTGCCGTATTTCACCGCGCGCGCGCCGCCGGCATTCGCCGCCACGGCGCCGCCGATGAATGCCCCCTCGTCCCCCGGGTGCGGCGGGAAGTAGAGCGACAGCGCGTCCACCTCCTCGTAGAGCCGCTTCAGGGTCATGCCCGCCTGCACGGTGATGGTGTTGTTCTTCCTGTCCGCGTCGACCAGGCGGTTGAGAAGCTCCATGGAAAGAACGATGCCGCCGGGACAGGGTATGCATCCGCCGGCGAGGCCCGTGCCCCCGCCGCGGGTGGTGAGGGGGACGCCTTCGCGCAGGCAGAGCCGGACAAGGGCGGCGACTTCCTTCTCATCGGCAGGCTTTACAACCGCCAGGGGCGCCGTGCGGAAAGAATCCGTCGCGAACTCGTCGTGACTGAAGGGGGCAATGGTGTCGGGATCGAGCAGGAGTCGGTCCCCGACGATGTCGCGTGCGCCGGCACGCCATGAATCGCTGAGTGCCATGGCCGAATGATAGCATGCTGCCCCGTGCATGTCCCGCCGGTTTACGCGCTTCCTCCTTCAGGCCTTGCCCGCGTATATTTGAGGCATTCGGAAGGAGCATGCCGTGAGCTTCACACTCGGTCTCGGGGCAAAGGCCCCCGCGTTTCGTCTCCCTGCCACCGACGACAGGACCTACACGCTGGAAAGCTTCAAGGAGGCTTCCGCGCTTGTCGTCTTTTTCACTTGCAATCACTGCCCCTACGTCATCGGCTCGGACGACGTGACGCGCAAGAGCGCCGAAAAGTACAAATCAAAAGGCGTCGTCTTCGTCGCCATCAATGCGAACGATGAAAAGACGCACGCGGACGACGATTTCGCCCACATGGTGACGCGCATGCAGGAGCACAAGTTCCCGTGGGTCTACCTCCGCGACGAAAGCCAGGATGCCGCCAGGGCTTATGGCGCGCTGCGCACCCCCCACTTCTTCGTGTTCGGCAAGGACAGATCGCTCGTTTACACCGGGCGTGGCGTCGACTCGCCGAAGGAAACCGCGAAGATGACGGTCAACGACCTGGACAACGCGCTGGATGACTACCTGGCCGGCGTGCCGGTCCGGGTGGAGCTCACGAATCCCATCGGGTGCAATGTAAAGTGGCGGGGCAAGGATGCGCACTGGATGCCGCCGGAAGCCTGCGATCTGGTGTAGTGCGCCGAGGGCGACAGCGTGGCCGCCAGAATGGCACGGGCCTCCTTTCGGCCTTCCATGGCCTCGTCGGCCCTCGCCTTCCTTGGCTATGGCGTACCGTGGCCGCCCTAGACCTCGAAGGTCTTGCCCTCCTGGGCGATGGAGACCTTCATGCGCGTCTTGCCCTTGATCGCTTTCATATAGGCCGCGTGCAGCCCCTCCAGCTCCTGGTCGTTGCGCAGGGGCTCGTGGTGGAACAGGATGAGGTGCTTCACCCCGGCCTTGTTTGCCGAGTTGATTGCCCATTCGAATGAGCTGTGACCCCAGCCGATCTTGCCCGCCAGGTATTCCTTGTGCGTGTACTGCGTGTCGTGGACAAGGAGGTCGGCGTTCTGGTAGAAGGCCTGCACCTTCTCATTCTCTTCCCGCGCGGCGATCTCCCCCTCCTTGACTGCCGCCTCGTCGTAGCCGGGATCGTCCGGCTTCACGTCGAAGACATTGCGGAACAGCTCGTGATCGTAGGCCGTGCAGAGCACCTTGCCTTCAAACTCGAACTTATAGCCCAGCACGAGGATGGGGTGATTGAGGTACTTCGTGGTCACCGTGAGCCCGTCGCCCAGATCGAGATTGCCTTCCTTGAGCTGGTAATAGTTGATCTTCGCGCGCAGCTCCTCCAGGCGCACGGGGAAGTAGCGGTAGCGGAGCTGGTCGCCGACGATCTTGTCCAGGGTGTCCTCTTCATAGGTGACGGGGCCGTAGATGTCGAGCTCCGTGCCGGGGATGAAGATGGGCGTGAAGAAGGGGAAACCCATGATGTGGTCGTAATGGGTGTGCGTGAGGAAGACCTTCGTGTGAATGGGGCCCCGCGGCAGGTCCTTCTTCATGACCACGCCGGCGAGCTCGCGGATGCCGGAGCCAAGGTCGATGATGATGAGACGGTCCTTGTCCCCGAAACGCAGCTCGATGCAGGAGGTGTTCCCGCCGTACTTGACGGTAGTGGGACCGGGGACGGGGATCGAGCCCCGAACCCCCCAGAAGGTCAGGCGTATGGACACGCTTTGAGCTCTCCTACTGGGACACGCTCAGGAAAATCTTCGCCTTTTCGATCTCACTGTTCGCTTTTTCCTCGACCGCTTCCAGGTCGTCCAGCGTGATGCCCAGCTCTTCCAGGAGGGACGGGGGAAGCTTTTCCGGGTAGCGGTCCCCCGAGAAGCCGATCTGCGCGCTATTGGCGAAGAAGTTCGCCGCGGCCACGGTGAGGAGGACCTCCCGGTTGGCGCCGGGATAGGAGTCGAGGAAGTGGTGGAAGAAGACGACGTCCTCCATCACGGGACCGAGATTCCAGTTCTTGATGATGAGGCGCCCCACCTCGCAGTGGTTGACCTCCATGGTGCGTTCTTCCAGGATGTAGAGGGGCGCCCGCTCCTTGTCCGTGAGCGACAGCGCCGTCACGTATTCCGCGGACAGCTTGTTGTTGAGCGGTATCTTTCCGATGTCGTGGAGAAGCCCCGCGACGAAGTACTCTTCCAGCTGCTTGGGGTCCTTGCGGCGCTTGATGGCGATCAGCTTCGCGGTGACCCCGACGGCCAGGGAGTGCCGCCAGAAGCCGTCGATGTTCAGCGCCTGGAAGTTTCCCTTTGCCGACAACTGCCCGAGCACCGCGGTGGAGAGGGCGAGATTCTTCACCGTGTTGATGCCCAGCATGATGATGGCCCGCACGAGGCTGGTGATCTGGTTGTTGAGGCTGTAGTAGGCGGAGTTGATGAGCTTCATGACCCGGCCCATGAGCACGGGGTCGAGGCTGATGACCTGGTTCAGGTCGGACGGCGAGGTCTTCGGGTCGTTGGCGATCTGGAGGATCTTCGAAACGGTGATGGGCAGGCTGGGCATCTTCGAGATGTAGGTCTGGATGACTGCGAGTATCCGCTCTTTGTCCTGCATGCCTTATCCCGATCTCCCCATCCGGGCGACTATCGATTCTATGCGGTCCCTCATGGCCGCGCCAACTGCCTTGTCGGGGTGCCAGGCCGCGAGGTCCCTGAGGTAGGAAAACGTATCAACGACACGGGCGCGTGTCAGCGGCTCTTTTTTTCCGGGACGAGGCGGGCCGGAAGCTCTCCGCCACTTTCTGCCGCAGGCTCTTCTTGCCGGCAAGCTGCGCCTTCAAGGCCTCCATGGCAAGGCGCTCCTTGCTTCCCTTGAACCGCTTTTTCTCTCGCTCGGGCAGATAATCCGACAGTTTCCCCAGATAGTCAAGGAGATCGCCGGGATTGGTGGGCTTTGCCGGGCCCTTGTCCAGCCGATCGCGGACGCCGTCCAGGTAATCGCGGAGCTCCTTCCGCACGTCGTTGCTCGATCGGGCAGGCTCGGGCTCCTCGGTTCCCGGTCCGCCGTGCGTCCCCGACGCTTCCGGAGATCCCGCCCGGGCGGCGGAAGGCGTTCCCGGTTGATTCTCAAAGTTCTCCGGTACTTCTTCCAGCTCCGTCACGGGCTCAAGCTCTGCTTCAGGCTCTTCCGGGGGGGCGGTCTCCATTTCCGGTTCCGGCTCCGTATCCGTGACAGGACCCAGGCCCGGCCATGCCGGCGCGGAAGGAGCAGGGGTCTCGTCCAGGGGCTCTTCCACCTCCTCCAGGGTAACATCGGGTTCCTCGGTCTGCTCGGGCTCTTCTTCCCCTTCATCTTCACCGCTCCCTGCCGTGGCGTAGCGGGGGAATCCCTCTGCCTGCGGCCCGGACGAAGGAAGGTCCATCATGATGGGCCGCGTGGAAGAGCCGCCGGAGGGCTGCTGCATATTGAGCACGATGGGCGGCATCTGCGGCTGCCTCTTCTCGTCGATCTTGCGTGACAGGTCGCGCATCTCGTCGAAAAGCTTGTCGACGACCTTCGACTGCGCGGCAACGGATTCCTTCAGCGACTGGGCGAGCACCGATTCGCCCTGGGGGGAAAGGGTGAGCTGCGCCGGCTGCGCAATCGACGCTTGTGCCGGCTGCGGAGCCGCGGGGGGTGCGCTTCCCCGCGGTTGCTGGGAGGGAAGCTGCGGCTGCGGCTCGAACATCTCGAGGGCGGGGTTTTCCTCATAGAGCTCCTGGTCTTTCAGGAGATTCACGAGGTTGGGCGGCCGCTCGTCCTCGATGGAAACCGCGTCCTCCTGGATGGACTCGTCGACCTCCTCCAGCTGGAGCTCCTCATCCACCTCGCGCACGGCGAAGACCGGCTCCAGACCGCCCACGTTGATGATGGGAACCGCATCCTCCTCCAGCGGCTCGACATCCTCCAGCATGAGGGTGTCGTCGTCGGCCTTCTCCTTCTGGGGCGGTGCCGTCTCCACGGAGAGCTCGCGGAACTTGCGGATGGTCTTCTCCCGCTCGTCGCGGAAGTCCTTCTCGTGCTCGGAGATCGCCTTCTCGTACTCCTCCATGGCGTTGGAGAGGGCTTCCATGTCGCGCGGGTCCGTGCTCTGCTCCAGCTTGTTGATGAGGCCTTCCATCGTCTCGATGGCCTTTTGCGGCTCGCCCAGCTCGCGCTGGAGCTTCGCCAGGCGGAAGCTCGCCTCCGCGTCCTCGGGGGAGCTTTCCAGCACCTCGATGAGGATCTGGGCAGCCTGCCGCGCGTGCCCCTGGCGGGCATGGATGTCGGCCAGGAGCACGCGTGCCCGGTGGTCTTCGGGCTTCGTGGAGAGGTAGCGCAGCACCTCTTCCTCCGCCTTCTGTATCTCGTTGCTTTCCTTCCAGAGAAAGGCGCGGTCGAGCCTGAAATCCTGGTCCTCGCCTCCCAGGCTTTCAAGCTTGTTGTAGGAGGCGAAAGCCTTTGCCTTTTCCCCCGTGCGGCCGTAGGAAATCGCCAGACCCTTGAGCGCATCAGGGTTGGCAGGCTCGCGGGAAAGAACGGCCTTGTAGCCTTCTATCGCTTCGGGATAATTCTCCAGCAGGCGCAGGATGCCCGCCAGGTGCAGACGCGCTTCCAGGTTGTCGGGCTCCAGCGCGAGCAGGCGCCGCAGCTCCTCCATGGCCTCGGTGAGCTTTCCCTCCTCCTCCAGGAGTGATGCGAGGTTTCCGACCGCCTGCGCATAGCGCGGGTTTGCCTTCATGGATTCGCGGTAGGCGGCTGCCGCATCGTCCTTCCTGCCCAGCGCGGCGGCAACGACCCCGAGATTGTTCAAGGTGCGCGCGTTCTTCGGCTCCGCGCGCAGCGCCTCGCGGAGGGTCTTTTCCGCCGCGTGGTTGTCGCCCATGCGGTGCTGCGTGACGCCGAGATTGTTCAGCGCGTCCGCCCAGCCCGGCTTCGCCTTTGCCGCGGCCTCGTACTCCTCCCGGGCTTCCTTGGTCTTGCCGATGCGCTCATAGACGACGCCGAGGTTGTAATGCAGCCGGGGCTGGCTCGTGTCCGCCTGCAGGCCCTTCTGGTAGATGCGGATGGCGTCCCCGAACCGGCCCGTCGACTCCAGCACCGTGCCGAGGTTGATGTAGGACGGCACGAAGCCGGGGTCCACGGCGATGGCTTTGGCGAAGTTCTCCTCTGCAAGCTCGTTGTTCCCCAGGGACTTGTAGACGTTGGCAAGATTGTAGTAGACGTCGCCGCGCTGCGGGGAGAGGTTGATGGCGCGCTCGAAATGCGGGATGGCCTCGCCGTAGGACTCGATGCGGCGGTAGAGCACGCCGAGATTGTTGTGCGCCTCCGTGTAGTCGGGTTTCAGCTGCACGGCCTTCTGGAACATCTCGATGGCCTTGCGGAACCGGCCCGTCTTCTCGCAGACGCTGCCCAGGAGGTTGTAGGCCACCGCGGAGTCCTGCTGGTCCTCCAGGATGCGCAGCGCGAGCTTTTCCACCAGAGGGTATTCGCCCATCTTGAAGGCGTTGCGCGCGCGCATGAGGATCTCGGGGGTGGTCATGGATTTCATTTGTATATCCTGGACGGACGGGCGCTCGCCTCGGGGCTGAACTGGCTCTGCTGCCGTGGATCCGCGGCGTCGTAGGCGACCACGGCGAAATAGTACAGGTTGCCGTTCTGCAATCCGTCGATGACAAGCGTCGTCGCCGCTCCGACATCCACCGGCGAGTCCCCCGGGGTGGCGCCGGTGCCCAGGTACGTGTGCGGCGCGTCGCCGTAGTACACGAGATAGCCCTTCACGTTCAAATCGTTCACCTTCCGCCAGGAGAGGGTCACCTTGCCATTGCCCGGCGTGGCGACGAGGCCCGCCGGCGGAGAAGGCGGGAGATTGGGCTCGTAGACGATCCGGACGTCCGAAAGCCGCGGGCTCTGCGTGCGGGTCCCGTCGGGGTAGAGCTCGACCATGATCTGGACGTAGCGCGCCTTCACCGTGTCCATGAAATCGGTGCCGGGAACGAATGGCACCCAGTCGGTATCGGTCTTCAGGAGACGTTTGCCGCCCCAGGTGTTGGCGATCTGGTAGAAGAACTCCACGTTGGCATCCGCGGGCGTGCTCGTCACCGCCTCGATGCGCGCGATTCGCGTATCGGAGTAGCCCAGGTCGATGATCCGGCTGGTGACCGAGCCGGTCCTGCCGAGGAAGCGTGTGCTCACCGCGTCCTGTACGAAGCGCCGCGAGATGCGCAGCTCGTCCAGGAAACCGGTGTAGCCCTGCCCGACGGTGAGGGGACCCGCGTATGCCGTGCCCACCGTGGGCACGGCGATGGAGCCCGTTTCGCTGCCGCTGTCGGTGGCGTGCAGGATCGCTTCCGGCACGCCGTCCAGCATGTATTCGAGGAGCCCCGTGCGGGAATCGAAGCGCAGCAGGTGGTGGTGCCACACCCGGGGGAGGATCTGGCGCGTTCCGCTCAGGGTCAGGGGCAGAAAATGCGTCACGCCGTTTTCCGCGGGAAGCGCGAAGAGATTCTGGAAGTCCCAGACGAGCTTCATGTCGCGGATGGAGCAGCGCAGGCTCTGGCTCGCGAGCGTCGCACTCGATCCCGTCCCCTGCCGGGCGGAGCCAGACCATGACAGTATCGATTCGCCGTCGGAAAGGGAGGCGGGGGACAGCCAGAACTCGATGGTGAAATCATCCCAGACGGCGCCCGCGGAGAACATTGCATTTGCCGCCGGCTGCAGGGACACGCCCTGCCGCGCGCCGGTGAATGCGGCGCTGGCCGCGCCAAGCGCCGATTCTGCATCCGAGAGGAGCGGTGCCGTACCGGCGAGCCGGTAGTTCTTTGTCGCATCGGTCTGCGCTGGTGCATCGAAATGGAGGAGGAGATCGGTGGCGCTGTCCGGCTCGTAGGCGCCGCTTGAAAGGGCGATGTCGTTGAAGCCCCACCTGCCGGGAACCGGCTCGACCCCGTCGAGAGTGAGCAGGTTGCTCCAGAGCTTGTCCTTGCCCAGCTCGATGGTCTTCTCCATGCCGGAAACGGGCCCGGTGGCGAGCAGGAGACAGAAAAGTATCGCTCCGGAGCGGCGTTGTTTCCGGGTCATGGCTCTGTACATTAGTATTATAATCGGCCGAGGGGGGTGTTTCTATTGAAGGGTTTCGATCCACGCGACCGCGCCTACCCGGACTCGCCGGGGGTCTACATCATGAAGAATGCGGACGGCGCGATCATCTACGTCGGCAAGGCGCGCTCCCTGCGCAACCGCGTGCGCTCCTACTTTGTCGGTGAGAAGGACATCAAGACCCGGTTCCTCCTGGCGAACATCGCCGACATCGAGGTGATCATCACCCGCACGGAATACGAGGCGCTCATCCTCGAGAACAATCTCATCAAGCAGTGGAAGCCGCAGTACAACATCAACCTGAAGGACGGCAAGACCTATCCCGTGATCCGTCTCACCGCGGAAGAGTTCCCGCGGGTTTACAGGACCCGCCGGATGATATTCGACGGCTCGGAATACTTCGGCCCCTTTCCCAAGCCCCACCAGATCGACCTGTACCTCCGGCTCATCGAGCGCCATTTCCCCCTTTGCAAGTACCGCGGCTCGCAGAAGAAGCGCGCCTATCCCTGCCTGAACTACCACATGGGTCGTTGTGCGGGCGCCTGCTGCGGCAAGATCACCCGGGAGGAATACCTGAAGATCGTCGATGGCGTGCGCAAGCTGCTTTCCGGGCAGAGCGCGGAGCTCTTGAAGGACCTCCGGGACAAGATGAAGGCAGCCGCGGAGGCGCAGGAGTTCGAGCGCGCGGCGCGCCTGCGCGACCAGATCGCGGCCATCGAAGAGGTCTCCATCGAGCAGAGGGTGGAGGAATGGTCGGAGGAGGACCGCGACTACATCGCCCTTGCACCCAACGCGGAGGAGATCGTCGTCGTGATCCTCCAGGTCCGGGACGGAAAGCTCCTGGGCAAGGAGGTCTTCCGCGTTGCCGAGTCATCCACGGAAGAGGAGGCGCTCACCCATTTCGTGACGCGCTATTACACGGAGCGCAAGGCGATACCCGACGCCGTCTACGTGAGCCGTGCCATCGACGTGGAGAACATCGCCCCGTACCTGCGCGAGCTTGCCGGGAAGCAGGTCGTCGTGAAGCTTCCGCAGCGCGGCAAGCACAACCAGCTCCTTGCCATGGCGGAGGCCAATGCGCGGGAAGAGGCCGCCACCGCCGCGCGCACCGCGGAGATGACAACGGCGCTGGAAGGCCTGAAGCTGGACCTGGGGCTGCCGGCGCTGCCGCGGCGCATCGAGGGATTCGACATCGCGCACCTGGAAGGCAAGGACACCATTGCCTCCATGGTGCGCTTCACCGACGGCAAGCCCGACCGGAAGCTCTACCGCGCCTTTTCCATCCGCAGCCTGGAGGGGAAGATTGACGACTTCGAATCCATCCGCGAAGCGGTCGCGCGCCGCTACACGCGCGTGCTGAACGAGGAGCTGGACCGTCCCGACCTGATCCTGATCGACGGCGGCAAGGGCCAGCTCTCCGCGGCGCGCGGCGTTCTTTCCGGTCTGGGCCTGGCCGACATCCCCGTGATCGGGCTTGCGAAGAAGGAGGAGGAGATCTTCATGCCCGGGCGCGAGGAGGCGCTGGCACTCGATGAAGCCTCGCCGAGCCTGCGCATCCTGGAAGCCGTGCGCAACGAATCGCATCGCTTCGCCACGAAGCTCAGCAAGAAGAGGCGCGTGAAGAGGATGTCGTTGACGCTCCTGGAGGACGTGCCCGGCATCGGCCGCACCCGCAGCCGCAGGCTCATGGAGGTCTTCGGCTCCGTGGAGGCGATGCTCGGATCCACGGTGGAGGAGATTCAGAAGAAGGCGGGGCTCCCTAGGGCGACAGCTGCCATGCTCCTTGCCCGGCTT
Organism: uncultured Spirochaetota bacterium; assembly: GCA_963781885.1. GTDB lineage: Bacteria > Spirochaetota > Spirochaetia > SZUA-6 > Fen-1364 > Fen-1364. Next base: position 405,727 of record CAWAHW010000001.1, read on the forward strand.
GCACAACGATATAGTAGACAAGCAGACGCAGAAGGAGCTCGTGCAGGTCCGTCCTGATGGAGCGGAAACGCTCGTCGAATGCGGCCAGCGCCTGGAGGATCCGCTCCACGTCCGCCGCCTCGAATTTCCTTCCGCCCTCCGTATAGGTCTTCTGGTTCTTCTTGCTGAAGATGCGGAGCTTCGGAAATGCCTCCGCGCTCTGGTAGTTCTCCGCCAGCATGCGTTTGAACGCCGCGAGCCTGCGGAACTGCATCTGCAGGCCGCTTGCGATCTGCGTCGCCTCGGCCTCCCGGGAGAGGAGGATCTTGTCGAGCACCTCCTCCGCGGCGGGGAAGTCGCGCGCGCAGATGCGGTCGAAGAGCGTGAACACGTTCTCTTCCTTGGAATGATAGATGTACTGCTCGACGCCGGAAAGCTCGATGGTCGCATCGGGGCCGAAAAACTGGGCCAGCCGCTCGCACTCCACCCGCATGTCGCGCGTGTTGTTCTCCACCATGTCGAGGATGTAGTCCGTCGCCTCCGGGGCGATGGTGATGCGCCGCTGGCGGAAGAAGTTCGTCACCCAGCCCTGCTTCTGGTTGTCGAACATCTCCCAGAAGACCTTCTGGGCGGCGAAGGGCACCGCGCCGCCGGATTTCTTTTTCTGGTCGCCGACGATGCGTCTGTCGATCTCCCCGGGGAAACCCGTGCTCAAGAGGAGGAGCGTGGCGTCGGGTGCCGGTGCGGCGCAGTAGGCGGCCAGTGCCGTCACGTCTTCCCCGCGGGTGATCTGGTCGGCGTTTGCCACGATCACCAGCCGATGCGTTGAGAAGAGGGCCTGGTTGCGCAGGCGCAGGAGTATCTCCTGCACGGGAGTATCCCCGGCATAGAAGCGCGTCACCTCGGGGGCTTCCCCCATTCGCTTTTCGATTCCTGCGCGTATGGATTCGACGAACGCGGCCTTCTCACCCTCTTCGGGTCCGAGGAGAAGGCGGACGGGGTGCTCCCCGGGGTTCACGCGTAGCTTCTCATGAGGAAGGCGAGCTTGCCGAGGATGCGCACGTTCTGCGTGAAGATGGGCGGATACTTGGGGTTCTCCGCCTTCAGGCGGACGCGGTTTTTTTCGACATAGAATCTCTTCAGCGTCACGGCGTCGTCCACCATGGCCACGACGATGTCGCCATTGTCCGCGGTGTTCTGCTGGGTCACGACGACCACGTCGCCGTCCATGATCCCCGCATCCTTCATGCTGTCGCCCTTCACCTGGAGGGCGAAATGCGTGGAGGCCCCCAGCGAGGCTGCCGGCACCTGCACGTAGCCCTGGAGGTTCTCTTCGGCGAAAAGCGGCCTGCCTGCCGCGACATTGCCCAGCAGGGGGACGGAGGCCACCTCTTCCTTGTCCGCCTCCGCGTCGCGCACGATCTCGATGGCGCGGGACCTGTTCTCGTGACAGCGGAGGAAGCCCTTCTTCTCCAGCGCCTTCACGTGGTCATAGCTGCCCTTCACGGAGAAACTGAAGTTGGTGGCGATCTCGCGGATGGTGGGCGGATAGCGATTCACGCGGATGAACTCGCGGATGAAATCGAACACTTCCCGCTGTCGCTGGGTGAGGCCTTTCATGTCGCTTATTTCTCCGCCGTGATATTCAACTTCTTCATCTTGCTGTGGAGGTTGCTGGCGTATACGCCCAGGGCCTCCGCCGCCCGCGAGATGTTTCCCCCATTCTCTTTCAGGCGCGCCGCGATCAGATCGCGCTCGAAGCTGTCCCGGGCGTCCGCGAGCGTCATGCCGTCATAGGCGGCAAGCTGTCCCGGTTCCTCTTCCCGCGGAAAGGCGCCCAGGAACGCCTTCACCGACGCGGCGGAAATCACGGCCTCCTCCGTCATGATATTAACTCTCTCCACGAAGTTTTTCAATTCCCTGATATTGCCGGGCCAGTGGTAGGCGCAGAGCGCCTTCATCCCGTCCGGGGAGACGGTGCGGGCGTCCCGCGCCGACGGCCGCTTGAACTTCTCCATGAAGTACGTCACCAGGGCCGGCATGTCATCCAGGCGCTCGCGCAGCGGCGGCACGACGATCGGAACGACGTTGATGCGGAAGTACAGGTCACGGCGGAATCTCCCCGCCGCGATCTCCGCCTCGATGTTCTTGTTCGTCGCGGCGATCACCCGCACGTCCACCTCGATGGATTCCTCCCCGCCGACGCGCTCGAAGCGCATCTCCTGGAGCACGCGGAGCACCTTCGCCTGGGTGGCAAACGACATGTCGGCGATCTCGTCGAGGAAGAGCGTGCCGTGATGCGCGCTTTCCACCTTGCCCTTGCGGCGCTGGAGCGCGCTCGTGAAGGCGCCCTTCTCGTGGCCAAAGAGCTCGCTCTCGATGAGGTTCTCCGGTATCGCGGCGCAGTTCACCTCCACGAAGGGCCCCGCGGAGCGCGCGCTCCGCGCGTGGACCTCGCGCGCGACGAGCTCCTTTCCCGTGCCGTTCTCCCCGAGGATGAGGATGCGGGAATCGCTGCGCGCCGCCTGCTCCACCAGGGAGCGCACGGCGCGCATGCCCTTGCTGTCGCCCACCATGCGGTCGTCGATGAAAATGCTGTTGCGCAGGCTGCGGTTCTCCCGGCGCAGCACCTCCAGCGCGACGGCGTTGCGCACGACGGTCATCGTGCGGTCCAGCGACAGCGGCTTTTCCAGGAAGTCGAAGGCGCCCATCTTCGTCGCCTGCACGGCAAGGGAGATGTTCGCGTGACCCGAGATCATGATCACCTCGACGTCGGGGAACTGCTCGTGGATCGCCTTCAGCACGTCGATGCCGCCCATGTTCGGCAGCCACACGTCGAGGAACACGAGGTCCACCTGGCTCGCGGCGAGCTCCGCCAATCCCTGGATGCCGTCCTCCGCGGTGAGCACCGTGTAGCCGTCGTCCTCCAGGACGTCGCGGAGCACCGTGCGGATGCCCGGCTCGTCGTCGATGATGAGGATCGTGCTCATCCCGGTGTCCCCCCGCCGGCGGCATCCGGCAGATCGATGAAGAACGTCGTGCCCGTGCTGCCGTCGCTTTCCGCCCAGACGTTGCCCTTGTGGTCGAAGACGACGCGCTGCACGATCGCAAGGCCCAGGCCCGTGCCGTCCTTTCGCGTGGTGAAGTAGGGATCGAAGATGCTGTCCATGTCCTTCTCGGGGATGCCCTTCCCAGTGTCGCTGACGGCGATGCGCCAGTAGGAGACGTGCGCCTTCTTGATGCGGTCGGCGCGCACCGAGAGCAGCCCGCCGTCCGGCATCGCCTGGATGGCGTTCGTGAAGAGGTTGGCAAAGACCCGTTTCATCTGCGCGCGGTCCACGGCCACGACCACCGACGGGTCGATCTCCGCCAGGTCGATGCGCACCGCGCCGGAGAGATTGCGGTAGACCGAGGCGACCTCCTCCAGCATGTCGGTAAGCCGCGCCGGGCCGATCTGCGGCATGGGCAGCTTCGCGAACTCGCCGAACTCGCGCAGCATCCGTTCCAGGTTGTCCACCTCGGTGATGATGGAGGAGACGGCGGGGCGGAGGACCTTCTCGAAATCGGGCGCTCCCTCGTCGTGCTTCTTCAGCATGCGCTGCGCGGACAGCTTGATGGGCGTGAGAGGGTTCCTGATCTCGTGCGCAAGGCGCTGGGCGATCTCCTGCCAGGCGGTGATGCGCTCCGCCTGGAGCAGCTTCCGCCGGGAGCGCTCCAGCTCCGAGATCATGCCGTTGAAGGAGTCGACCAGCGCGGAGAGCTCGTCGCGCGGCCGGGTGAGGATGCGGAAGCTGAAGTCGCCCTCCGCGACGCGACGCGTCGCGTCCTCCAGGTGCGCGATGGGACTGATGATGCGCTCCGTGAGGAGGAGGCTCACGAGTATCGTGATGAAGAAGATGGGCAGCGAAAAAAGGAAGAAGAAGCCCACCAGCGCGATGCGGAAAAGCCGGCCGTAACCGGTCCAGCGCGGTGAAGATCGTGAGGCTCTGCGTGAGCTTGCGCACGTTCGCGCGCACGGCGGCCGTGAGCACGGAGCTTGCCACGACGGTGACCCGCTTCCCCCCCACGACGAGCGACTGTCCACGGCGGAGGATGGTCACGTCTTCCCGGTCGTCGCGGCCGCTGGCATCGAGGGCGCTGGAGAGCCGTGCGCGCGCGTCCCCGGCAAACGAGCTCGCCTTGCCGTCGATTGAGAAGACCTGCAGTGCCGCGATGGTCGGGTTGAGGGCCCGTATCGCCGGCCACTCCCGGTCGGGGGACGTGGTGAAATCCTGCACGAGAGACGGCGTGAGCGGGCTCGTCATGAAGGAGGCCAGCGCGTCCTGGATGCCCCTCTGGTAGTCGATGGAGAGATTGAGCGCGCCGCGCAGCGAATCGCCGATGGAGGAGCTGAACCACGTGCCCATGGCGGAATTGACGAAGAAGATGCCCAGGATCGCCTGCGGCCCCGCGGAGATGATGCTGATGAGCGTGAAGAAGAGGAGGAGACGGAGACGCAGGCCGGCCCCGGGGAAACGCAGGGCGCGCTGCCGCAGGAGGCGCACCACCTGGAATATCGTGATTCCCAAAAGGACAAGGGGCAGGGCAAGGGCGGCCAGAAGGGCGATGGTCGCCGCGGCGGGATCCGCGCCGGTGATGGTGGTGATGAATGTCCGGGAGAAGGCGATGATGATGCCGATCAGGATGATGAAGAGCAGCACCAGAATGATGAGGCCGCGCGAGGTGTTCTCCGCCATGGCGGCGCGGTCGACAGCTTTCATTGCACGTCCCTGCGGACCCAGGGTGTGGCCACCGTGGATGCCGCGCCGACAAGACCCACGAGCGTGAGAGGCGGCATGAGGCGCACCGGCTCGAACTGGGCGCGCGCGCTCACATACAGCGTCCTCCGCGTCATGCCCACGGTGGAAACAGGGAAAACCTCGTCGAGGCCGAAGAGCCCCTCCAGGAGCGACGCGTCATCCCCGTACGTCTTTTGCCCGCCCCCGTCCCGTTCCACGACAAACACCCCGTCGAGAAAATCCCAGAAAACGCTCCGGGAGACGATCTGCTGAGAGAGCAGCCGGTCCCGCGAGAGGAGCGCCGGCCGCCGCTGCTCGTAGAGGCGCACGGTGAACGTGATCCGCGACTCCAGGCCCTGCCGCAGCGACGCCATGAGCTCCGCCGTGCGCGGCCAGCGAAAATGCAGCGTCGTGGCGAGGACCGCGCCGCGCCGGTTCACTTCCAGGTCCACCGACTGGGCGGCAAGCGGCGCGGCGGCCAGGAGGGCCAGCGCTGCCAGCGCGAACAGGAGGCGCGCGTCACTCCTCCTCGAACCTGTTCTCGAAGAGCTTCTCGATGGCGTCAACGGCCTTCGCCTCGTCGGGACCGTCGGCGATGATCACGAGGGTCGAGTTGTAGGTGGCTCCGAGGGTGATCACGCCCATGATCGACTTGCCGTTGACCCTCTCGTTGTCCTTCTCGATGTAGATCTGCGACGCGAAGCTGCTCGCGGTCTTCACCAGCAGCGCCGCGGGCCGGGCGTGCATGCCCGCGCGGTTTCGGATCGTGACGGTGCGCTCGATCATTGTCCCTCATTTCCCGTTGAGGAAGATCTCCCGGGTGCTCTCGCCTTCCAGCCAGTTCATGACGTTGCGATTGAACTCCCGGGCCGAATAATAGCCCATTTTCTTCAGCCGCTCGTTGCGCGCCGCCGTCTCGATGATCACGGGGATGTTCCGCCCCGGCTTGATGGGCACGGTCACGCAGGGAACGTGGACGCCCTGGATGTCCATCGTGGCTTCCTCCGCCCCGATCCTGTCGTAGTTCTTCTCGGCGTCCCAGAACTCCAGCTGCACGACGAGCTGGATCTGCTTCTTGTCCCGGATGGCGCCCACGCCGAAGAGGTGCGTGATGTTGATGATGCCCAGGCCGCGGATCTCCATGTGGTGGCTCACCACCTGGGAGCCCGTGCCCATGAGGATGTTCCCGCTCACGCGGCGGATCTCCACGACGTCGTCGGCGATCAGCCGGTGCCCCCGCTCGATGAGGGAGAGCGCCGATTCGGACTTGCCGACGCCGCTGTCCCCGACGAGCAGCACCCCGATGCCGAAGACCTCCACGAGCACGCCGTGGATCAGCGTCTTGGGCGCGAAGATGGTCGAGAGCACGCGGAGGATGCGCATCGTGAACTCGGAGGAGGAGAGGTCGGTCTGGAGGACGGGGCATTGCCCCTTCTCCGCGATCTCGGTGAAGTCCGCCGTCGGGGTGAGGGAATGGGTGAAGACGCAGCAGGGGATGGTGTACGTGAAGAGCTTCTCCAGCTCCGCGCGCCGCTTTTCCTTGGCGAGCTTCTGGAGGAAGGCGTTTTCCCCCGGCCGAAGATCTGGATGCGCTGGAAGGCGAAGTTCTCATAGAAGCCGCCCAGCTCGAGACCCGGCCGGTTGATCTCCGTCACGGCGATCTCCCGGATGAGCCCCGGCCGACCGCCGATGCATTTCAGGTCCAGCGCGTCGTTCTCCCGCACGTCGAGCTGCAGGAGATCGAGGACGAGGAACTTTTCCTTCGACTGCTGCGCCATGCCCCTATTCCTCGGCTCCCGCCGCCGGTTCATTCTTCTTGTGGTGGTCCTTGATGCGCGACTTTTCCTTCTCGATCACGGCCTCCAGCTTGTCGAAGAGGTCGTCGATGCCCTTGTTCATATCGAAGTTCTCCACTCCGATGTGCTTCGAGGTGCCGAAACGGAAATTGAGCGTGGCGTCCAGCTTGAAAAGGCTTTTTTCCCGGGAAATGTTCAGAAGCAGATCAATGATGAGGTCCTGGGCGAAATCCAGGCGCGGCATTTTCACATCGATGTATTCCTGCACGCGGGGGGTCACCTCCACGTGTATTCCCTTCACTTCGACGTTCATGTACGCCTCCTCTGGTAGGACGATTCGATGGCGAGCTCGCCGCGGTACTTTGCGACCGTCCGGCGAGCCATTGAGACTCCCTTGCCGGCGAGGATTTCGACGATCTTCTGGTCCGAGAGACCGCCCCCCCGCGCGCCATGGGCACCCTCCTGCTCGATGATCTCCCTGATGATCTCCTTGACACCCTCCTTTGAAAAAACCGCGCCGCTCGCGCCGATGGCGGCGACGGAGCTGGTGAAGAAGTGCTTCAAGCTGAAGATACCCCATTCCGTCTGCATGTACTTCGCCGAGGAGATGCGCGAAACGGTCGCCTCGTGCACGCCGATCTCGTCCGCCACGTCCTTCAACGTGAGCGGCCGCATGTATTTGGGGCCCTTCAGGAAGAACTCGCGCTGGAACTCGACGATGGCGCGGCAGACCTTTAGAAGCGTCTCATTGCGCTGGCCGATGGTGCGGATGAACCAGCGCGCGTCCTGGAGGTTCTGCGTGACGAACTGGCGCGTCTTGGGGTCCTTCGGGTCGCGGCTGCGCCGCGCCATCTTTTCGAAGAGCGGGTTGATGCCGAGCACGGGGATGATCTCGTCGTTGAGGATGATGACGAACTCCCCGTTCTGTAAGAGTACCTGCACGTCGGGCAGGACGTAGCGCACGACGTCCCGCGAGTAGTTGCGCCCCGGCAGCGGGTCAAGGGTGCGGATGAAAGCGATCACGTCCTTCAGCGCGGCTTCCGAGATGCGCAGTCCCCTTTCGATCTCCTTCAGCCGCTGCTTCTCCAGGGCGTCCAGCCAGCTCTCCACGACGACCCTTGCCCGGGGGTGCGGGTTCGGGTGGCGATCGATCTGCACGAGCAGGCTTTCGCGCACGTCCTTCACGCACGTGCCGACGGGATCGAAACCCTGGATGAGCGCGATGAGCCGGGGCAGGAGATCCTTGCCCGGGTCTTCCTGGACGAGCATCTCCGGGGGCTCCTTGTGGAAGCCGTTCTCATCGAGGTTGCGGATCAGGAGCTCACCGATGTGAAACCATTCCTCGGAGATCGGCTGCAAGGCGAGCTGCGCCAGCAGGTGCTCCTGGAGGCTTTCCGGCTGCGAAAGTGCCCCCTCGATGAACTGGCGGCGCGAATCGCTTGCCGCATCCCCGTCGGCGCGCGAATAGCCGGTATCGGAGCTGTTGTCGATCCAGTCGTTTTCCCCCCCGGTGCTTTCCCGCGCCGGCATGGAATCCAACGACAGCGTGGACCGGTCCTCCTCCACGAGGAGGGCGGGGTTCTTCTCCAGCTCCTGCTCGATCGTTGTCTTCAGGTCCTGGAGGGGCAGCGCCATCAATTTGACCGCCTGGTAGAGCTGCGGGGTCATCTTGAGCTTCTGCACCTGCTTCAGGACGGGTCTCTGGGACTGCACGCTAACCTCCGTCGAGAGTGTGAGCCGGGCCCATGTGATTTGTCAACTTTGTTAGCAAGGCACGGACCAAGCGTCCGTGGCGGCCGCAAATAACCTCCGGGGCGCCCCGACTCCGCCCTTCGGCGGTATGCCGCCGAGTTGAGCGGAAGGAGCGAACCGCGAATGTCGCCAGGAGGACCGCGAATTGCCGAGCGACGCGAATGTCGCCAGGAGCGACCGCGGCTATGTCTCAAACTCATGGCCGAGGTAGACGGAGCGGGCGAGCTCGCTCGCCAGGAGCTCTTCCCGGCTGCCGCTCACCAGGATTTCCCCCCGGTTGATGATATGGGAGCGATTGGTGATCTGGAGGGTGTCTCTCACGTTGTGGTCGGTGATGAGGATGCCGATGCCCCGGCTCGACAGACCCTGCACAATGGTTTTCAGCTCGGAGACCGTGATCGGGTCGATGCCGGCGAAAGGCTCGTCCAGAAGGAGGAATTTCGGCTCGATGGCCAGGGACCGCGCGATCTCGGTCCTGCGTCTCTCGCCGCCGGACAGCGTATACGCCTTCTGGCGGCGCAGGGCGGTGATGCCCAGGTCGTCCAGGAGCTGGTCGAGCAGCTTCTGCTTTTCCTTGCGTGTGAGATTGTTTCGCGTTTCGATGATCGCGGCGACATTGTCTTCAACCGAAAGCTTGCGGAATACCGACGGCTCCTGCGGCAGGTAGGAGATGCCCAGGCGCGCGCGGCGATACATCGGCAAGCCCGAGACATCTCTTCTCATTGAGCCAGATTCGGCCCGCCGTGGGCTTGATGAAGCCGACGACCATGTAAAAAACGGTCGTTTTGCCTGCGCCGTTGGGACCCAGGAGGCCGACGACCTCGCCGCTTTCCATGCTGAAGGTGACCTCGCGGACTGCCTGTTTTCGGCCGAAGCTCTTCGCCAACCCTTCGAGGAAAAGCGTTCCGTTAGTTGCCATCCGGAGCTCCCTTTTGGGGAGGGCTCGCTGTTCCCGGCGCGGCGCCTGACGCCGGCTGCTCCGGGGAAGCTCCGGCAGGGGGCGTGGCGGCGGCAGCGGGAGCCGCGGAGCCGGCCGCCGGCGCACTACCTGACGGCGTTGCCGCGCCCTCGGGAGCAGCCGTGGTGCCGCCCGACGGCGTTGCCGTGCCTGCGGGTGCAGTCGTGGCCCCGCCTGCGGGGGGGGCTGTCTGGTCGGTGGTGGTGTCGGAGCTCTTGCCCTTGTCCTCGATGGTGCCCTGAACGCTTCCTTCGAGGCTTATCTCTTCCGTGTCGAGATTGATCGTGATCTTGGCCGCCTGGTAGATGTCTCCCGCCTTGGACACCCAGGGCATGCCGGAGAGCTCCAGGATCTTCGTGTCGCGCTGGTAGCGGGCGAACTCCGCGCGGCAGACGATGTCCTTCTTGAATATCCGCACGCCGACCTGGATAAGCGTGATCTGTTCCGTGTCGCGGTCCTCGATGAAGCCGGCCTTCACCGTCATCTCGTTCTTTAAGTCATACATCACCGCGTTGCCCTTGATCCGGGCGATCTTCTTGTCGCGGTCGTAGAACAGATCCTGGCTCGTGAGATCGAGCCCGCGCTTCGTGTCCACGACATGCACGCCGCCGCTGGCCTGCGCGTAGATGTAGTTGGCGCCGAAGAGCTCGATGTTGTCCGCGGTGATGCGCAGGTCCTTCGACTGCACCCACGCGTGCCCGTTGAGAAGCGCGTGCTGACCGCCGCTTGCCACCCGGACATTGATCGTGTCGCTCGCGAACTGGATCGTCTCCGCGCGCAGGGACCCGGCCGCCGTGAAGAGCAGGAGCATGCAGGAGAGAAGGACCCTACTTGTTGTCATCCGTCCTGACATAGGTGCCCTTCACGGGCCCGGAAAATGTGAGCTCGCGCCTTCGGAAATCGCCCTTGAACCCGCTCCCCTCGAGGGACGAGCCGTCGTCCTTCGTGATGACGACCGTCTCCGCTTCCGGGGCGGTGAGGACCTTCGTCTTGTTTTCCCAGGCGAGCGATTCCGCCGTCACGTCTCCCTTCTCCGTGTTGGAATGCACGTGCACCGCGCCGGATATCTCGGCATTCTCCGTGTCGGTGTGAAAGACGACCTTGTTTGCCTTGCCTTCGGTCGCCGTCCCGCCCTTGGAGTCGAACTCCACGAAATGGGCATTGGAGAGCACGGTCTGGTTGCTCGCATTGTAGGTTTCGGCCCGCGTGGCCTCCAGCTGCAGGGAGAGTCTGCCGTCCTTGTGTATCTTGTGGACGATCCCGATCGCCACCGTGTCCGGCAGATTCTGCGAGGTCTGCTCCTCGGCGAGCGCCTCTCCATAGTCGAGGCTGCACGCCGCGAGCACGAGCAGGCACAGGCCGGCCGCAAGGCACGCCCGGCCCGCCCGCGCCGCGTGGGGCTTCAGGACCGCGACGGATCGTGTTTCTTCTGCGATTCCAGGCATGCGTTTATAAAATGGGAGAACAGGGGGCTGGGGGCAAGGGGCTTGGACTTGAACTCGGGGTGGAACTGGACGCCGACGCCCCACGGGTGGTCGGGCCATTCGACGGATTCGACCAGCGTCGCGTCCGGCGTCAGGGAGCTCACGATGAGCCCCGCCGCTTCCAGGTCGGCGCGATAAAGGTTTGCAACCTCGTAGCGGTGGCGGTGGCGCTCCGAGATCACCTCCGCGCCGTAGGCGGCGTGGATGCGCGTGCCGACCCTGATATGCGTGTCGCTCTTGCCCAGGCGCATGGTGCCGCCGTAGGCCTTGATGTCCACCTGCTCCTCCAGCAGGCTCACGACGGGCGTCTTCGCCTCCGGGGCGAACTCGGTCGAGTTTGCTTCCTTGAGACCGAGCATGTTCCGCGCGTACTCGATCACCATGATCTGCATGCCCAGGCAGATGCCGAGGTACGGCACCTTGTTTTCCCGCGCGTACTGAGCGGCACGGATCATCCCCTCGATGCCCCGCAACCCGAAGCCGCCGGGCACCAGAATGCCGTCACAGTCCGCGAATGCCGCCGAGATGTCGCGGTCGCTTTCCAGCTCCTCGCTCTCGAACTTCACGAGCTGCACGCGCGCCGAGTTGGCGATCCCACCATGGAAGAGAGATTCGAATATCGAGATGTACGAGTCGTGCAGGCCGGTATACTTGCCGACGATGCCGATGCGCGCCGTGCGCCGGGCGCTTGCGAAGTGCTCGACGACCTGCTTCCAGCCGTCGCGCACGGGGCCCTTTTCCGCCAGCCCGAGCTTCTTGATGATGAGGAGGTCCACCTTCTGCTCCACGAACGTGAGCGGGATGTCGTAGATCGTCGTGCGCACGTCGTAGGCGGAGATGACCGCTTCCTTCTCCACGTTGGTGAACAAGGAAATCTTGCGCCGAAGGTCCTCGTCCAGGGGGCTTCCCGATCGGCAGAGGAGGAGGTCGGGCTGGATGCCGATCTCCCGCAGCTCGCGCACGGAATGCTGGGTCGGCTTGCTCTTCGGCTCGCCCCAGTAGACCTGCGGCACGAGCGTGAGATGCACGTACAGGACGTTCTCCTTGCCCAGGTCATGGATGAACTGCCGGGCCGCCTCCAGGAAAGGAATCGACTCGATGTCGCCCACCGTGCCGCCGACCTCCACGAGGGTGACGTCCACGCCCGGCTGCTCCCCGACGCGGAAGATGCGCGCCTTGATCTCGTCGGTGATGTGCGGGATGACCTGCACGGTCCTGCCGAGGAATCGCCCTTCGCGCTCCTTTGTGATCACCGCCTGGTAGACCTGGCCGGTCGTGATGGAGTTGTCCCTCCCGATGGGGGAGGAGGTGAACCTGCTGTAGTTGCCCAGGTCGAGGTCTGTCTCCGCGCCGTCATCCGTGACGTAGACCTCGCCGTGCTGGTAGGGGTTCATCGTGCCCGCATCGACGTTGATGTAGGGGTCGATCTTGATCATGCGGATGTTGAAGCCCCTGTTCTCTAGTAGGCTCCCCATGGACGCGGAGGCGACGCCTTTTCCCAGCCCAGAGCAGACGCCGCCGGTGACGAAGATGTATTTGCTCATGGGGATTGGATTATAGAACAAAAAAGGGTTCGTCTCAACGGACCGCGGCCACGCCGGCCACGGTACTCCGTGGCATTTGCGCGGCCACGCCGGCCACGGTACTCCGTGGCATTTGCGCGGCGACGCCGGCCACGGTACTCCGTGGCATTTGCGCGGCCACGCCGGCCACGGTATTCCGTGGCATTCGTACGCCGTGGCATTTGCGGTCGACCATGCTATGATAAGCGACAGGAGAAATCTGCATGCAGAACGGTCAACGGCCCGGCACGAGGACCCTGGCGGCGCGACTGCGCGGGTCGCCGGGCATCTACCTTCCCCTCGTCCTGATCGTCGCCTTCGGCGTTGTCGTTTCCCTCACGATCTTCTTCATTTTCCGAAACGGCGAAAAGGCGCGGCTGCAGACTGATTTCCAGGGTTTGGCGGAAGACCGCGCCCAGGCCATTCGCGCGGGGCTGGGCGAGGAATCGATCGAGCTGCAGCTCCTGGGCAGTTACGTGGCAGCGGCCGCCGAGCTCGCGGAGGGACGGACGGAATCGTTCGCCCAGGAGTTTGCGCGTTTTGCCAAGCCGATCCCCGGTCTCGAGCCCGACGGCCAGGTGCTCTTCTTTGTGCCTCAGGTGCCGCTTGCGGAGCGCGCTGCCTTTGAGAAGCTCTGGAGCCAGCAAATGGCGCTCGGCTTCATCATCCGCGACCAGTCGTCGGTCGGCGAGCTGGTGCCCGCCGCGTCGCGTTCCGCCTATTTCCCCGTGAGCGTCGTCGCGCCTTCGGAGTTCACGGATGCGATGCTCGGTTTCGATCTCGGGAACGTTCCCGTTCTGCAGAAGGCGATCGCGCGCGCCCTGACGACCGCCCGGGAATCGATGAGCACGCGTATGGGTCTTCCTCCCACTCCGGCGGACGTCCAGTATGTCTGGCACTTTCTCCCCGTCACGCGCACAACGTCCATTCCCGGGACCCCGGCGCCGCGCGGCGAGCTTGTCGGCCTGGTCGGGTCGGCGTTCCGTATCGATCAGCTCGTCGAGCTGTCCCTGCGCAACCTGAGCCCCGCCGGCATCGACCTCGAGCTCACCGATCCGGCGGCGCCGCTGGATGCGCGCGTGGTGTACTACCACAAGTCGCGCATCCCCAACTATGAGACCGCTGGCGTCGACCAGAAGGCGCTGAGTTGGAGCACGACATTCGACGCGGGAGGCCGGTCCTGGACTCTCAAGGCCTATGCGACCCGTGATTTCATCCGGCGTCACGACTCGTTCCTCTCCTGGATCCTTATGGGCGCGGGTCTCGTGCTCACGATTTTCGCCTGCATCTTCTTTGCCGGCCGCATCCAGCGGGCAGCCCGCATCGAAGGCCTTGTCGAGGCGCGGACGACGGAGCTGGAGCGGCAGATGGAGAAGCAGGAGAAGCTTGCCGCCGAGCTTGCAGAATCCCGCTCCAACCTCACCGGTCAGGTGGAACGGCTCAACCAGCGCACGCGCGACATTCAGCTCCTGAACGATCTGGGCGATACGCTCCAGTCCTGCGTGAACACGGATGAGGCATTCCCCGTCATCTCCGCCTACCTGCCGCGGCTCCTGCCGGTCTCTTCGGGCGCGCTCTACATGCACGACCCTGCGAGCGAGACGTACACCGGCATGGCGGAGTGGGGCGACGCTCCCCCCCGCGAGCAGGCATTCCTTGCCCAGGACTGCTGGGCCCTGCGCCTGGGACGCCCGCACGTGGTGACGCAGGCCACGGTCGCCGTCCCCTGCCGACATGCACCGGACGCCGGTGAAGGCGGTGCGCTCTGCATCCCGCTCACGGCGAGCGGCAAGACGATAGGGCTTTTCCACGTCACCCGCTTCCCGGAGGAGTCCCACGCTTTCGCCCTTTCCGTTGCCGATCGGATCGGGCTTTCGCTGTCCAACCTCATGCTGCGCTCCGACCTGCGGCAGCTTTCCATTCACGATCCTCTCACGGGGCTTTTCAACCGGCGCTACATGGAGGAGACGCTTGACCTTGAGACCCGGCGCGCCGTCCGCAAGGAGCAGTCCATCGGCGTGATCATGCTCGACATCGATCATTTCAAGTCCTTCAACGACAGGTTCGGGCATGCCGCGGGCGATGAGCTCCTGCGCGCACTCGCAACCCTCACCCTGGGGCACCTCCGCGCGGGCGACATCGCCTGTCGCTACGGCGGGGAGGAGTTTCTCCTCATCCTGCCCGAAGCAACCCTGGATGCGGCGATGCGGCGCGCGGAAGACCTGCGGCAGCGCGTGAAGTCACTGGAGGTGAAGTACCAAGAGAAGGCGCTGGGACCCGTGACGATCTCACTCGGCGTGGCGGTGTATCCCGATCACGGCAGGACGCGCGAGTTGCTGCAGGCAGCGGCGGACGCGGCCCTCTATGCGGCAAAGGCGGGTGGACGGGATCGCGTCGTTGCCGCGCAGGCCGTGCCGCAGCCGGGGTAGGGATCGTGCCTATGAAAACGGCGCGGTCCCAGAACGGGCATGCCTTCTCGGGAGGATGCGGAGACTCCGGCTCCTTGCAGAAATATCGGGGTCCCAAGCTGGCTTGACGAAAAGCCTCGGCGAAGTAGAATGCGGGCCGAAGTTGGGAAGATCCCAAAGGCTGGCACGTATCACGAAGCATTTGGGAAATCTCGGATAAAATCTCGCAGTGCGGGACCAAGCGACGGTCAACGTCTTCGGGCAACAAGTTTATTAGGGAGGTGTGTCTTTGAAAAAGAGCGGAAGATTGCTTTTCACCGCAGCAATGGTGGCTTCGATAGCGTTTACAGCGCTACTTTCAGGGTGCTCAGGAGCTTCTGGAAATGACACGTATGCCATCAGCGCTTCGGGCGGCATCGCTGTTTCGTCGGGGACAGTGACGAATAGCAGCGGCACGTGGACGTTTGATGCCGGCACGGTGCCGCAATACACGACGGAGACCGTTACTTTCACCGTAACAAACTCCGGCTCGGCAGATTTCACAGCAACCGGCTCGCAGAGCTTCACACCCAGCGCTGATTTCTCTGACAGTCTCAGCGGTGCCTTCACTGTCGCCGCGGACAAATCCAACACTTTCACGGCCAGTTTTGCCCCTACTGCTAATACAGGCACAGTTGAAACGGGCACCTTGACACTCACACCCACAAGCGGAAGCGCGATTGTGATCAACCTGAAAGGCACTTCGGGAGATTCATTCCAAGTTATTGACTTTCAAGGCAACCAGGTCATTCCTGGTACTGCTGCTCTAGTTGGAGTGGGCGGCTATGCCACCACGTACACCATACAAAACATGAGTGCAACTGCAACGATTACCCTAACCGGTAGCCCGTATGTATCAATCTCGGGCTCTGGCTTCTCAATTTACACAGCCTTCATCCGCCACCATCCTTGCAACCGGTAGTGAAACTTTCGATATTGGCGATTCAAACACAAATCCGGGCAATACAGCCACCGTTACCATCCAGGGCACAGACTCCACTACAGGCGCGCCGTTTGTATTTACGGGATCAATTGTGGATTCGCCCTTTTGATGGCCAATTAGGCTTCAGGAGTCCGAGAAAAGTCAAAGGGGGCGGCTTGCACGATTGAAGCTGCCCCTCCGCCGACGGCCAGTATGTCATGGCTTTACAGTATTCTGCGTACCTTATACCCATGCTCGGGTTTCCGCAGCGTAGCTTTCGCTGCCGTTCCGCATGTTCGCGAAAGATGGGATGCCATAATAGGCGGCAGTAAGCTGGATGCCTCTTCTCTCATCTCCCTATAAGCGCTCTGGTCAATAGCTGCTTGTATGCTCTCCGGGGTCCCGGTCCGCACAAGATCAGATTATTCCATGCTCCGCGCAACATTTTGCCTTTTCAAATGGGGAATGCAGGGTAAACAGCACGAGACCGCACTCACGTGGCCCGAATCGCGCGTCCCGGCGCCGCGGCCCTGGCTAATCCTCGATCACGCTGATTTTTGAGCGCAGATTCCAGCGCACGTAGGGGCGGAGCGCTTCGATCTGCGACCTGTTCACGTAATAGATTCTTCCGTCGTACTTGACGATGCCTCCGTCATAGTTCGCGACGGGCGTCTTATAGGAGATCATTCCCAAGAAGACGGCGCGGTCCCAGAACGGGCATGTTTTCAGCTGCGGGATCTTCCGAAGATTGCTCGCCTTGATGGTTTCCTTGGAGACGGAGTTCTTCAACACATCCTGCCATTTGGGCATTTCGATGTCATTGTAGCGTAGCGGGGGGCCCTCTTCAACAGGCTGGAGGCATTCTCCCGCTATTCGGCCGGCGGGACGTCCTGCTCTTTCGCTGCGGGAGGCGGGGGCGCGCAGGGCTCGCGAACGCGCTCGATGGAGACGGCCTTGCCTGCGTCGTCGATCTCGACGACCACCCCCTGCAGCTCCAGCATCGCCCATGCTTCCTTCGAATACTCGTGCACGAGGGTCGTCAGCTTGCGAATCTCGATCTCAGGATCCAGCCCTGCCACCGATCCGAGGCTGCCGGTCCTTCCGGCATCCGTAATGACCGCGGTGCCGCCCGCCATGACATGGTCATCGGCCGTGAGCGCCTTTGTATGCGTACCGATCACGGCGGAGACCTTGCCGTCCGCCATGGCGAACATCGTCGCTTTCTCCGCTGTGGTGACCGCGTGGAAATCGAGTATCACGCTCGTTGTCTCGGGGTGGATGGATTCCAGCAGTTTCGAAAGCAGGCTGAAGGGGTTCTTCAAGTGCACCCTCTTGAAACCGGCGATTCCCAGGAGGCTCATGACCGCGATCTTGCGGCCGTTTTTCTCGAAGATCATGAAGCCACGACCCGGGTTGCGCGGCGGATAGTTCGCAGGTCTCACCATGTACGGGGCGTGGTTGAAGTGTTCGACGATGTCTTTCTTATAGTAGGAACATTCGCCGGTCGTGATGGCATCGATGCCCAGCTTGTGCAGGTACACGGCGTGATTCTTGCCGATGCCGAATCCGCCGGTTGCCCCTTCTCCATCGGCCACGACGAAGTCGATGCGTTTTTCCTGCCGGATTTTCGGGAGCAGCTCCTTCACCACCCACACCCCCGACTTTCCGACGATCTCACCGATGAAGAGGACGCGCAGGGGTGCCATCACACGAGGATAGCGGCCGGAGCCATCCTTGACAAGTTGAACCCCGGTTGCTACGGTTTCTCCTGCGCCCGGATGGTGAAATTTGGTAGACACGCTAGATTCAGGGTCTAGTGCCAGCAATGGTGTGGAGGTTCAAGTCCTCTTCCGGGCAAACGTAACTTCTTAATTTCAAACAAGTTAACGGAACACCGGAAACTCCACCGGTTTACAGAAACCGGGTCTTTGGTTTATCCTTTGGTTTTCAAGAGTGAGACCGAAGGAGGCCGGGTCATGCCGAGACCTAAGAAGCCCTTCCAAGTTCTCCGCCGCCGAGTGAAGTCGAAATATGTCTTCTACGTCTCTTTTCGACTCACGGACGGCACCGTGACTTCGCCGCGCTCCAGTGGCCAAAGGTCGCGCGGCGCAGCCGAGACGTGGGCCGTGGAGCAGATCAACGAGGGTAGGATCCCTGTCCCGAAGGCGCAGCCCGGGAACGTCCGCGAGGAACTCGTCGCGTTCCTCACCGACTTCTGGAACTACGACAAGTCCAAGTACGTTCGGGGCAAGTTGGCCCGGGGCGGGACAATTGGAAAAGCCTACTGCCGGACCATGGGCTACATGATCGGCAAGCACGTGAAGCCCTACTTCGAGGGCCGGAGGATTCGCACTCTCACCGCCGAGGAGTTCGACGAGTGGATGAACGACCTCGCCGCAGACGATGTACTACCAGGGCAGATCAACCTGGCGCGGACGTGCATCAACGTCGCCCTGAACCAGCTAGTGATCATGCGGCGACTCCCTTGGAATCCACTCTCTGCGGTGAAGCCCTACAAGGAGGTGCACGGTAAGCGGGGCACCCTCAGCGTTGAAGAGTTTCGGATGCTCCTGGACCTCGACGGCCTCGACCCCCGTGTCTACGTCGCCATCGCTCTCGGTGGCCTATGCGGAATGCGCATGGGCGAGATACGCGGGCTGCGCTGGGCCGACGTGGACACGGCCGCGGAAGTGCTGCACATCCACACGAGCTACGTGGAGGTCGACGGCGAGCGCGACCAGGCCAAGCACGGGAGCAGCCGCGACGTGCCGGTCCCGTCCGCCGTGAGCGAAGCGTTGGGCGGCTGGCGGAGCGAGTCTCCGGCCATTCGGCCCGAGGACTGGGTCGTCTGCGACATAGAGCAGCCGGACAGGCCCATGCTTGCCGACCCGATCCGCGTGGCCTTTTACGAGGCGTTGGAGCGCATAGAGATCAAGAACCGCGAGGAGCGGAAGATTGTCTTCCATAGCTTGAGGCACTGGTATAACACGCAACTTCGTGGCTCGATCCCAGAGAACGTGCTCCGCCGGTTCACCGGCCACCATAGCGAGGAGATGACCGACTTGTACGACGCGGGGAAGGAGATCGACTTCCGGAAGGCGCGAGCGAGGTTGGAGGAGCTGACGAGGCCGGGGGAGGCTAAGAAGACTTCGAAGACCTGACCTTAACCCTTACTCGGGTCCAAACGCAAACGAACGGGCTCGATAGGGTCGTCCGGGAGTCGATATGCCTTGAATACGTGTTCACGACCTGCATTCGGGTTGGTAACAAGCTTCGTGGTGAGCTTGTTCGTCCGAAGGTCAAAACTGTAAGCGATGGCAACTTCCTCAACCTCACGCCGAACAAGGACTCCTACTTCTTTGAGATCACGCTCGGCTGGCTCATCTTCTGGCAGAATAATGCTGCGACGATGAGCGGTCCCTTCGGCAAGCGCGAACGGCGTCGGAGCTACGTACATCTTCCGATCCCTCACAAGTATGTCACCGTAGCTCCCGAACCCACGAAAACTCTTGTTCTCGTGGACATATGCGTTGTCGGCGTTCAGAAAACTACCATGGCAGATAACGAAGTCGAGTACTGGATACCTGTTGCCGTCCGGTTCATCGGGATAGCGTCCAAACACATAGTAGACTTGTCTACCGTTGTGTTCGCCAGAAGGTACTTGACTGTTGCAGTCATAGTCAGCTTCTCGCCCTGGGTAGGCAAGCGCCTTGAGTTCATAGCCTTCTGAGAATTGAACGAGCCTAAAATCTGGATAAGTGTTCCGGCCGGGCGAGTCATACTTCAATCCGAGTTTGTCTAGTCGTTTCCGAAACCAGTTCTGGAAATGGAACTCCTTATCTCCACGGCCCTCGCGTTCGATCAACTCGCCCGCAATGATCGCTTGCGCACATACTTTGAAAATTAAGCACGCCTGGGACACGAGACCCCCCGTCCATTCGATTCTTCAAGCGCAGACTACCGCGCTCGCAGGGGTTCACCATACAACTTTTCAATCGAATCTGCAATTTCAGTCTCAAAGCTGTCGAGCGTTTGCGCGGCAGTCTCGACGGACTCGCAAGCGGAGAGGTACATCAGGGTTTGTGCCATGACGACAACGCGAACGTCGTTCCTGCTAAGCCTCCGATCTGATCGGCGAAGACGTTCTACCTGATCCGCGGCTCTTGAGACAGCCTGCTCTTGGAGGCTTTGGTCCCAACACCTAAGGTCCGTCTGCGACCGCTTTCTACACACTATGATGATGTCTATATCAATCGGCTCTTTCGCCAGATGCTTGGGCATGGCAACGGACATCTCAGACTTGATTGGATGAGCTGCAGTGATAACGAATCCTCCCTCCATGATCGCTGTGAGGACGGATCGCCAACCATCGGGTCTTGAGTGGTGGTAAGTGAAGATCAAGACGCCATTATCCTTTAGAACACGATGACATTCCTTCCACACTGCTGTGAGTCGGCTCGTGAATATCGCGGCATCTTCGTTCTGCACCTCGCTTTCTAAGCGCGTGGAACTGTCGACCATGTGACCATTGGCACCGGAAATGTGTCGCTGCCAGACATGGAAGAAGTCGGCAAGTTGCGAGTAGTGAACATTGTCGAAAAAAGGGGGATCCGTGACTACTGCGTCGACGGATTTCTCCGCTATTTCGGTCTGGCTGGAGTCCCCGCAAGACAGATATACGCGCCCGCCTGATTCAAATGCACGGTATTCCTCTTCGATAGGAAAACCGATCTTTTCGGACAACCCGAAGACTTTCCTGCTGCCGTGCTTCTGAGCTACGCCATCCACAACTATTTCAAATGGGTTCTCCGCATATCTCATCGCTCGTCGGATTCTTCCCTCGAACAGAGTGGAAAACGAGCCCGAACTCTTGGGCGTTCCCCAGAGATTTGCCTCAAGCGGAACGCGCTCCGGCTTCAAAATGTGATGAGCAAACATGTGTCGGACAGCGCCAGTGCCTTCGCCTTTGTAGGACGCGAACATATTGTTGAACTCAAGCACGCCCGACAACAGACAAACGAACAAATCCCGCATCGCTGGCTCAGGAATTGCCCTGATTCTATCCGCCAAGATCGAGATACACAGAAGTTGCCGCGCATTGAACATTTCGTGCCAAAAGCGATAGTTGTACCCAAGGGCTTGGTTCGTATTGTACCCTGGAGCAATAGCGACTATCGGATAAGCGTCCTTCCTTTTTTTCAGTTCCTCTTCCGCCTCTGCGTACAGCAACGAGTCTTCTCCTGTAGCTTGGAGGTACATTTTCGATCCGTTTGGCATAAGAACAAGTTTGGCGAACAAACGATGTCGCGGGACATGACCGTTGTTGCGAACCGTTCGCGCGATTTGAAAGACTCCATGACAGGAGGGACAAGTCGCTAGCTGTCCGGCCACGGGGCCATGCTGCGGATTGAATGAAACGGCGCATCTTGAGCAGGCTGCCTCTGTGGAATCGAAGTTCACCCGATTGACGGCTCCGCAGTTCGGGCAAAGTGCCTGCGCGTCGGGATATCTCCTTGGGTAAGCGTGCTGCGCAAAAACGTATGAAGAGAATAGATCAACGGAGTAAGAGCACAGTGGGCAGTCAATGGTTTTGACCCAAAAGAAGTAAAGAACATCGACTTTTTGGCCAGTTGGCAGTTTGGACTTGTAGTAGCGTCCGATCTGATCCGCCACTGCTTCTTCTATCTCGAGAAATGTCGCCGTGATTCGGGAGCTGTCGTGAATCGAGAGTGCGTTGCGCACCATGAAGAAGGAGACAGGATTGATATCTCGTCCGATCACACGCATTCCAAGCTTTAGTGCCTCAACAAGAGTAGTCCCACTACCCATGAACGGATCGAAGATGACAGCCTGTTTGGTGCTAGTTGCAGAGTAGAAAAGCTTGAGAATATCAGCGCCTTTGGGAGCGAACGTGGCAACCAAGATAGCCCTGAAGACCGTCCCGAGACGCTGCGCCCACCATTTGTGAATATGAGAAAGCGGCCGGTTGATCTCCTTACGCCAGCTCTCGATCTCTGCGATCTGACTCAATGCGTCAAATGGGAACGAGATTTCCTCAATCGCAGGAGCCTTGGGCGCAAAAGGAAGTTGCAAGAGGTCCTCGTCAGTGATCAAGTCTGGCTGTATAGGGCTTGCCAATTTGTAACCGACTCTCCTTTTATTCAAGATACAACGGGCACGAGTGTCTCTGCGCTTGAGTATCCCAGTTTCGACTATGAGGTTCAATCGCGACTGTCGTCACCTGATTGAAGGGCTCCGCTACTCGAAGCTTCTCTCGAAGCCGTAGGTGTTGACGATCAACTCATATGCCTGGTTGAACGTCCGCCCGCACTCCCGTGTTGTCAGTAGCTCGTCGAGGGTCTTCTGTTGTTCAAGTGATCATTCCGGATTTGCATTCGTGTCTTTCTGCAATGCCGGCCTGACTATAAGGAATGCATAGACCAACTGCATGTCCAGGTTTGCCTTGTCTGCATAAAATGTATCAATGGCCTTGATCATCTTCGTGAGACTGATCTTGAAGCCTAAGAAGTTATTCCAGAATTCCTTCTCGCGCGTGGTCTCGTGATCTCGGGCTATTTCATTGGAGCTAAACATCTCAGCATAAGCAAGTTCAGCTCCTATGACATAGCACGCTTTTTCTTCCTTGCTCCAATTCAACCACTCTGAACCCGCGAAATCTCCGCCATCGTCCATCCAACGAAGAGCAGAAATGCTGCTTTGAGCAAATCCCATTATTCCCACAAACAGAAAGAAGACAATAAGCCGACACCTTCTCTTCATTTCGCTTCCTCCTTTCCTCGCACTCATTTCGTATCGTCAATTAGACAATCTGATTATACAGCCCTTTGCCGATAATGCCTATGACCCTTTTTCGCTAAGCTGTAAACGGGTACAGCTTATGGTTGATAAGAAACGGGCACGAAAACCGGCCAGGATCCAGGAGCTACTCGCCCGGAACATCAAAGAGGCGAGGGGCCGCTTGAAGTTGACTCAAGAGATGCTAGCCGAGAGGACCGGCCTCACCACCTCGTTCATTGGGGAGGTGGAAATTTGCAGGAAGTACCCTCGTCCGCAGACACTTCAGAAGGTTGCGGACGCCCTTGGGCTTAAGCCGTACCAGCTATTCGTGGAAACGGAATCGAGCAAGGAACTTGAGAAGCACAAGCTTTTGGCAAGAATCCTTTTGGAGCTGAAGGGCAACATCAACCGGGAACTCGAGGCGACTTTGATGAGGCACGGCAGAGGATGATCTCCTTCTGCGGCATCTCTTGATGATGAGCGCAGTGTAAGTCCTACTATCGTCTCTCCCGTGGGCCGGGGAGGTAGCTCAGGATGACTCGCTCGATTTCGGAATCCATGGCCGTCCGCAGTTTCGAGAGAATCTCAGTAAGAAGATCATACCTGTCAGAGGACTTGTCCGCACCGTCCAAGAAGAGCTGGTGGGGCTTCACTCGAAGTTCTCTGGCAATCTTCGCCAGCGACGCGGCGCTAACCCACCTGCGGCAAGCCTCGATATCGTTCATGTGTCCGGCGGAGATGTCCGCGCGCTTTGCCAACTCCATTTGGCTGATCCCGAGCTTTTTTCGAGACTCCTTGATGTTCTTGGCGACGAGTCTCTGGATTTCCTTTGCGGTCTGCGGATTCTCCATGAGAATCCACTCTTCGTCGAAAGCTACAGTATGCCTACTTGCTTAGGACGAATTGAGGATGTAGCTTAGGACGAATCACGCCAACCCGCAGGGGAGGGCCCAATGGCCACGGACTCTGACTCGCTCGCGAACGCCCGGGAACTGTCGCAGCTGCTCGTCTCCAAGGCAAACGATATTCGAGGAAAGCTCGAAAACAAGGAAATCGAGAAATACTTGTTCCTGATGGATCGGTTCAAGAATTCGAACGGTCGCATCAGTCGTGACGAGGAATTCCAACGCCGCTACGGCGTCTTCTATGGCCTCTACGCGGCGCGTCTCTCCGATGATTTCAGGTCCGAGTACTTCAAGCTCATGGAGGAGTTTTCGCATAGTGCGGAAGTCGACCTGGCGGGAATCTGCAGCAAACTGAAAGAGCAGAGCGGAGGGAAGCTGCAATTCTCCTTTTGCACGAAGATGGCCGCCACTCTGGACCCCGACTACCCCATCTATGATGTCTGCGTTGCCGAGGTATTCAGCTTTGATCCGCCGCTACCTACGAAGCAGTATGAGGAACGGGTCCAGCGCTACCTGACCTTCTACGACCACCTCCAATCAACCATCAAGGCGCTTTCCTCACGACGAGAGATTGCTCGAATGAACCCTGCGCTACGCAGCAAGTTTCCGCAGTGGGACAACTTGTCAAGCACGAAGCAACTTGACTTTCTGATTTGGACGGCTGGCAAGCTCCGGCAGGAGGAGAAACGGCAAGAGATACGCCGCGAGGCCGGTTCGCAATGACTGACTTCTCCTGGACCTCATGCGGAACATCCCAAAGACCCTCCTCAACGCGGCCCTCCGCCTCTCGCGCCTCCACTCTTTCTTGAAGTCTACCGGCCTGCCACGCCTGTTGACGATCACCTCGTTCCCCATCGCCTGGCACTCGGGGCAGGAGCAAGCGGGATCGTGCTCCTCGCCGTCTGACTTGAGGGGAACGCCGCGCTCATCCACGAATTCCTTACCCGTGCGCCAGCCAGCAGTCCAGGCAGTTGCATCCGGGGCCGTGGTCGCCGTTGTCGTCCCCGTCGAGTCTCACGAAGCGCTTCTCTCTCCTCATTCCATCCCGAGCCCCTGCAAGTATACCTGCGTTACGTTCAGCGACGCGTGCCCGAGCGCCCGCTGCACGGCCAGCACGTCGCGTGTCCGCCTGTACAGGTTCGCGGCGTACCTGTGGCGCAGGTCGTGCGCCGTGTAGGCGTGGCGGACGCGGCCTTGCTTGCGGAGCGCCGCCCCGAGTCTGGCGATGGCTGCACCGGTGCTCTGTAAGTTCCAGCCCGCGAACGGCCGCTTGTGGCCGCCCCTGAACCGCTTCAGCAGCTCGTCGGGCAGAGCCAACACCCTCGTCCCCCCGCCCTTCACTTTGAAGCTCGCCTTGTCCCCGTCCTCAAGCTTCATGCTCAACGCGTCGCCAAGGCGAAGCCCCGTCTCGCCGAGCAGTCGGACGAGCGGAAGCAGCCGCCTCGCGCTCTCCTTCATCCTCCGCGGCCCGACCGTCACCGCCTTGATCCTCTTCCTATTTGAAAGCTCGCGCAACATCTCCGCATACTCCCGGTCGCTCATCACCGGCACGGTGAGCTCATCGCTGTCCGGCTTCGGGCGGTGCTTGAACTCATGCTGGGGGAGGGCGAGTCCCACCCACGGGTTAGTCTGCACCACCTCCGTCACCTCCAGGTACTTCCAGAACGCCGACACCGCCGCGAGGACGAGGCGCTGGGAGTTGGCCTTGAGCTTCCCTTCCCTGTGCTTGGCGGGCCTCTCCTCCAGCCACTTGCGGAACCTGTTGGCGTCCGCCCGGCCCATCTGGAGCAGCGGCAAGCCCATCATGTCCACGTACGCGAAGAGCTTGGACAACGCCAGACGGTACGCCGCCTGAGTGCGCGGCCCACGGTTCCCGTCGATCAGGAAGTCCTCCACGGCCTTCCGCCTGTTGAACTTCGCCGCCTTCACCGTCTCCGACAGCGCACCCTTCACCTTGTCCCTTCGCAAGTCCTTCAGCGCCTCGATGACCTCGTCCTTCGAGGGACTACGCTCCAGGACTGCGATCACCTCGTCAATGGCGATGGTCTCCCCGCCGTGGTCACTCCTCAACTCGATCTCGATCCACTCTTTCATACAAATAATCTTAATTTATTTTATAGATAAAATCAACCCCTCACTCTTGACCACATTTCTCGGTAAACCCCCTCTTTCGCCCTTCAAGAGAATTACGTTGCTTCCGGCCAGCGAGCACCGTATTATAAGCCCCAATCCATAGGAGACATCCGACAAGGAGGAGAGCAATGCTTTTCCGACTTGATGCAAAGAACCTTAGTCCAGTCGCTTTCAAAGATATCGGGACGATAGGCGGGGTAGAAAAGGACTTGGAGAACATATTGGCCGACAATATGCTTCCGACCCTCTTCGAGGATAACCCCTATATGGTGATCTTTCAGGAAAGGGCATATCAAGCGGAACCAGACATAATTGCACTCGATCGTGCAGGCAATCTTGTGCTGATCGAAATAAAGCGAAGCTATGTGGCAGCAAATGCGCTTGAGCAGGTATTTCGATACGCGCACACCCTCTATAGGTGGAACTACGAAATCCTCCAGTCGAAGTACAACCAGTATCTTGAAGCTTTGGGGCAACCTACAATCACCTCCCTCCGCGAATGCCACAGAGAAGTGTTCGGCCTTGACTCCGCTGTCGACGAACGAGACTTTAATGGGAATCAGAAGCTCATCATAGTTGGCAATAGCACGGACGAGGCTCTAATCAGCTATGTGGACTACTGGCGTTCGCGTGGAATCGACATCGACTTCATTCCGTATCGTATCTATGAAATAGAACACCAGCTATTCCTCGAATTCTTCGCAAAACCATACGATCTGCACTCCAACCCGTCCGATCTCAAGGGGGTCATCTTCGACTCCAATCGAAGCTACGACCCCAAAGCTTTGGAGCATATGCTGAAGAACAACAGAGTGTCAGCATTTGGTGACCGGCAGGATGCCGTATCTTGCCTCCGGCCGAACGACTTTGTGTTTCTCTCCCATAAGTTCGTTGGCGTAGTCGCTGCTGCTCAAGTAAAAAGCAGAGTGAAGAACGCTGAGACCGAAGACGGGGATGAGGAATGCTACGTTGAGGTCAAATACTTGACACCAGCAGCCGACCCAATCGACGACACCATGCCGCGAATTTCATATTCCGAAATCTACGAAGAGATTGGAAAAACCTTCTTTCATGCCCGAATCGACAAGCGACCGTTTTTGACCAAGGAGGAATCTGAGAAGCTGGTGGCGTTTATGATCAAGCGATTCGCAAGCAGAAAGAAGTCGCGCGCCCCGTCCTGATCTATACCCGTGCGACGTAGCACGTGGTTGAAGCTGACACTTTATGAGGACTTGACTACGTTGTCATGCCCACTCACAGGCGCCCTGGCGAAAGGTCACCTCGTCGCGGATTTCGCAAGCTCACTTCTCCGTCTTCTGAGGTGTTGTCGGCGTTTTCGCCGGAGTCGAGCCACCGGTTTGGCTCTGACTGCTTGTCCCTGAAGCTGGCTGCGGTGGTGTGGCTCTCGGTGCCTGTTTCTGCTCCCCTGGCGGCAGGGGGCGCTGCTCTGGTGCGGCAAGTCTTGGAGCTTGGTCTCCTAGCGCCACCCGCTTCGATGTCTCTACAACCTTCTTCTTGTCGTTCATGCAAAGTCCCTCCCTAAGCTTTCCATCTCGTGGATCGTTGACAGATTCCAGCCAATTCCAGCCTTTTTTGTCGGATTGTTCACATACGAGTATACGGCCACGGTACGAACCGCGATCTCGAAGACAAAATCAAAGGCAAAGTCCTGTGTCTCTCCGGGCTCAATCTCAACGTTCTTGGTCTCGACGATCCGATTGGAGACTCCTCGAACACCAGGCCATTGGTAGTGTCCTTGACCGGCCTCCAGCATTTTCTGTTCGTCGAGGATGGCTTCCGGCCACGGGTTCATCTGGTAGAGCCAGGTATCAACTTCGTCCAGGCCGACCAGGACTTGACCTTGGTTCTCAATTGTCAACGTGACCCTGAGAAATCGGTGTTGGCTGTCTATTG
The DNA here is from genome assembly GCA_963781885.1 of uncultured Spirochaetota bacterium. Classification (GTDB taxonomy): domain Bacteria; phylum Spirochaetota; class Spirochaetia; order SZUA-6; family Fen-1364; genus Fen-1364. Next base: position 433,155 of record CAWAHW010000001.1, read on the forward strand.
TCGAAGTGTAAATAGAATGAGCCAGTCTAATTCTTGGGAATTCCTCCCTCTTCTTAAAAACCGTTCGCCGGGACCAGATTGCTCCGACAATCAGGGCACCAACCGTTGTCAACGTCAGTAGCAAGTCCGCGTATGGCTTGACCTCCGTTATCCATGCCGACAACTTTCGGGTCCCTTTCACTCTCGCTCTTGATCGATTCTACCTACACCTTCTTGGGTTGTAAACACCTTACCGTAGTCAGCCCCGGTCCCTCAATCTCCTCCCCCCTCGCCCTTCTCCAACACCGTCTTCATCACCACTGCGCCCTACCCCTCATCCAGAAAATGCCCTAGATTATGTGGATGTGGCTTTTCGCGTATTTTCTCCACCTGTAACGTTCACTCGCCTAGATCCGGCTCAAGGTGGGCGTCGATTGAGAAACTTCTCGATGTTTCTTTTATGTTTTTCATATATACGCTTGGCGCCCTCTTCGAAGCCGAACCTTGTCGATAGCTGAATCATATGCTCATCTGCAATTCGCTCCGCCGCGACTCTGTTGGTAGGTAGCATTCCAGGTTTCCAATTGACGACATGCCCAAGTTCATGGGCTACGACTATCGGCCAGTTTTCGTCGTCCGTATCGGTGCAGTACTCTTCGCTTATCCATATCACAGTGGGATCGCTCGGGTTCCAGCACCCTTCGGCTTCTTTTTCGGTTCCCTCGAAACGGCGGCATTTGATCTCAAGAACACCGTATTCTTTTGCAAGGCGGTTCACTTCATTCTTGAATGCGGGCAAGCCTTTCTTCATGCTAGATCACAGTGGGCTCAATCGTGCGCCGACTGTCAACCTCCTCGGACTCCTGTTCCCTCGCGCCTCTTTCTTGGCCTTCTTCAACTGCCCTCAACGCATCTGGGAGCGCGACGAGCCCCACGGCCCAGCCTCAAGATTGCCTTATACGCCTCCCTGCTGGGCGCGCATCGCGGTCTATGATGGTAGCCCCTATGATTCCCCATCTCTCGCTTAATCCTCCCAATGAGCCCGGTTGTCGCGGGCACCGTCTTTGCTTTGGGTCGTGAGGTCGGTCACATGGACCGCCTCACCTTTGTCCTGCTCTCCTTGCTCCACCTTTTTTCTCATGCACCACGCCACACCTCAATTCCTCCACAGCTTTACTGTCCGTCTCTTTCTCCTACTGCCTTGATAGATCCTCCCCTAGATGCCTCTTCCACAGCAAACGATCCGGTGCCACCTGCGCGCGCCGCGAACTTGGAGTGGAGAAAGTCGCATAGAGAATGATCCAAGAGGGGAAGAAAAAAGAGCTGTTCTGACGTAGTGCAGCCGCCGTCCATCCGGACACGAGCAGATGGGAGCGCTTGGCCCTGTGCCCGAACGCCTCCGCCTACTCCAGGTTCCACTGGGGGGTTCGTAGTGAAACCCCTGGTAACACTCTCTTACGTATCCCCTTCGCGCGCGCTCACGCGCTTCGTGCTGGTCGCTTCATGCGCATTACTCCTTCCCAGGGTACTCCTGGAAGAGGAGAGCGAAGCGAGCACAGGGAGGCGGAGACCCGGAGAGCGCTCCGGGTCTCTACTACTTCTTTACTAAGAAGTAGTCTTCATATCACGATATTACATATGTAGGTGTACGCGGGGGTTTGACTACCTACCGGTCCGTAGTCAAACCTACCTACCCTTGTGTGGAGTGAACACGAATGAGTCAAGGTGCCTCCACGGGCTCTTTCAGCACCTCCATCACCTTCTGGTCGAGCGCGTAGACGGTCCAACGCCCGGGGGAATTGAATTCCGCCGGATGCGGCCTCGCATCGCCCCTGGTGATGTCGATGGGGTGCGAGAAGAGCACACCGGCCTTGACGAGATTCCGGAGCCGCTGGTACATCCATTCCTTGCTGGCGATGTTCAGCAAGGGTAGTGCTCGGACAGTGGCCTGAAGGGACATCCAGTAGTAGGTTCGCCCCTCGATCTTGACAGCGCACTCCTCGAACTCCGGGCTGGAGAAGGCCTTGGCGAGGTAGGCCAGCAGCTCCCCGTCCGTGAGGTCCAGACCGAGCGCACGCAGCACGGCCTGTCTGTACAGGCCGGTCGTCATGCGCCAGACGTAGAAGTGCCCCGCCGCCTTCGCCTCTCTCTCGGTGTCTGCGCCGCGCCGGCGGAGCGCCTGGTACCACTGAGCCCTCCCAACTTCGGCCTTAGGAGGAAGGAGAAGGTCCGGTTTCCGGGCGGTGATGGTCTTCTGAAAGTGCTTCTGCGCTTCTTCGTGGTTCTCCTTCTCTTGCTGCGCATCCCACTCATCGCGTCCCTTATAGTCAATTTTGCGCATATATTCGCTCTGTTCTTTTCCTCACTCTTGTTGCGAAGCGGCGTTTCCCATTCAGCAAACCTAATGCCGCTTCCCCACGGCTATTCGTACTTGTCCGGTTTCCCAGCCTCGTCTTCTATCGTCTTCTGACGAGCCCGCTCGCGGCGCCGCTCTTTTTCCTTCAGAAGCTCCCGAGCGTCACGAGCGTACCGCTTGATTTTCTTGGCGTGACTCCCCTTGCTCAGTGCGCGGTCCTTTGGCTTCTCCGTCCCGGACTTCATCAGAGCCTTGCCGTGCGACTTGTCGTCTTGACTCTTGCCCTCCGACTTGTTTCCCGGGCCCTGGCCTGTGCTGTCACCGATGGACTCGATTCGCCGCTCGGCGATCCAGGACTTCAACTCTTCACGGCTTAACATGATATGGTTGCGGCTGATTCGGACAAACGGGATGAGCTTCTTGCTAGTCCACTGGTACAGCGTCGTACGCTCAATACCGAGCATCTTCGCAGCTTCTGCGGTATCAATGAGTTCGCTCTCACCTTTCATCTCCGCACCTCTTTGACTGGGACCGAGTGGCCCGTCGCGTTGGACGGATGTCTTCTGTTGAAAAGGAGAATACAACGTTCTTTCTCGCTGGTCCAGAATTGCATAGCAGGCCGCTTGTCGCCGGCTTGGGCTCGACACTCATCCAAGCGTGCGTTTCGTCGTCCTCGCCTAAAGGGCAACACTTGACCCCCCAAGCCTCGGGCTTTATGGTTGAACACGGAGGGGATCAAGAATGAGTGATCCGATCACGACTGGGCTGACCGCCCTGCAAGCTGCCGTCGGCGCAATGAGATTCATTTTGGAGTCGAAAAGTGCGTTCGTGAAGGCGGAGTATCAAGCAAAGATGGCGGAAGCCTACGGTGCCTTGGTCGATGCGCAGACCAAGTTGGTAGAAGCGAAGACTCTTCTGATGCAGAAGGACGAGGAAATCAGGAAGAGAGACGAGATTATTCGGACCCTGACTGAGCAGAAGAACACCTCCGAGCAGATGGTCTTTGAGGACGTTATTACTTCAAGATCGCCGACGGCCGCAAAGATGGTCCTTTCTGCGCCTCATGCTGGGACGACAAGCGCAAGGCGATCAGGCTCAATGGCCACAACAACGGGGCGTGGACCTGTCCCGTTTGCAGCAACCAAGTCGCTGACAAGAGCTGGTACCAGGGTGGTAGGGACGAGCCCATTGAGCCGTTCTGGACAGACAGGCACCGCTGATCGAGGCACAGCGGGAAGAACTGCTCAGATTTGTTCCAGGACAGCATGGGATGTTTCAGTCGTGCAGTTCTACGGGCTTTCGGTCTTTGGTTTACTCTTTGGTTTATTCCGCAGAGACCGGTGCAGACCGGCAGACCCAGACATAGACTGAGACCGCTTTGAAATGCTTGCTGCATATGCCTATAGTGAGCCTCACCTAGACCGGCGAAAAGGCCATGAGGTACCTTCAGGGTCTAGTGCCAGCAATGGTGTGGAGGTTCAAGTCCTCTTCCGGGCAAAGTTCTACTAGGCCATCGAGAAGTACAGCTATTTCTGCTTTTCTCTCAAGGATAATCGAAATGACTCTCGGGGTAGCGCGGAGGGTACTAAAAACGCTCGATGTACCCTTATGCTGAATAACATGGGAACCTTCGAACTCGCACATGGGGTCAGGTTCAAAGAACTTCCGAAACGCGTCGACCGTACTGATGAAGTTGCTCGCCGTCTTTTGAGAGGCTCGCCAATAACTTCCTCCGACCTTCAATGAGGATGTGTCCTCTGATCGTCTCTTGCCATAGATAAGCCCATCAACGAGCAGAGTAACCGTGTGCCGAGCATGGTCGGGTGCGCGATCGTAAGCTCTCCATGCGAGTCGTCGTCCCCGCATCTGTCTTATGCGTCGGGATGCAAACAAAGAAGTTTGGCAACAGCCCCTCAATGTGCCAAGCGGGATTTCGGTCCAGGGCGCGAGGCGCACTTGGAACAGCAGCGATCGCGTTCATGCTGCCCAGTCCTCCGGGGCACAAATTCGCCGAAACCTTAGAACGGCGTGGCGGCCGTCGAAAGTAAGGCATCGGTCATGTCCTTGAAGACAATCGGGTGAGTGAGATGAGCTCCTCGAGAAGATCCGCGCGCTATCCCTTGAGGGCGTTCCTCAGGAGAGCCGACTTCCCCATGTAGGCCTGGACGAATTTCTCCCCGTTCTTCCCGGTCCACGGCAAAAGGCCGTAGTGGATGGGTACGGTGATTGTCGCAGCGAGCCCCCGAGCGGCCTCGACCCCCTCCTTTGCGCCAAAAGTCGCGAACCCGGCGATGGGCAAGAAGGCAAGGTCGGGTCTCATTCCGACCAGCTCAGCCCCCGAATCGGTGTCGCCACAGTGGTACACACGAATCCCGTCGAAGGAGAGAAGGTACCCGACCCAGTTCTTGGACCGATGGTGGGGAAAGCCCCGGCGGTTATAGGCCGGAAAGGTCTTAACCATGATCTTGTCGATTACAATCTCTTCCCCTACGGCCATCACGCGCGTGGCGACGACCGCCAGGTCTTTCGGCGTCACCACATGAGTCTCAGGCTTCCGAATCTTTTTGAGGGTCTGGGGATTATAGTGGTCACCGTGGGAATGGGTCAGGAAGACGTAGTTGGCCGGCAAAGGGTCGGAAGACAGGGAGTGGGGATCGATGTAGATCGTCTTGCCTCCCGCCGTGGTGATGCGGACACCCGACTGCCCGAGCCAGAGGACCCGTTCTGCCAAGAACTTGCGCACCTCTTGAACGTCCATGAAATTCCTCTCCCTTATTCACCTATAATAATCAGTCCCACTCCGAGTTATTTTCCAAAACACTAGTAAGTTTCGTTAGCGTGCTGTTCAGCCGCCTTGGGCAGCGAAATAGGAAGCCACATCGCGGATGCAAACAAAAGAGCGTGCAAGGCGCAAAGCAGGAGAAACGCCGCCGCGAAGGGCCCGAGCGCAGCGTCCCGTGGAATAGCTGGTGATAGTCTCCATCCCAGGAAGGTCGCGCATACGGTCGTTAGCGTAGGCCCCCCGAGACGCTGAATGATATTGAGAGCTGTCGTTGCCATTGGCAGCTGCTGCCGCTTGACCGAGGCGTATGCAGATGCTATCGACGGCATACCGACTGCGCCCAAGCCAAAGCCACGGACAAAGAGCGCGGACGCGAGCACAACGCGAACCAGCCCATGGCTTGCCAGGAAGAGAAAAGGCAGCGTCCCGGCTAACGCCAGAAGCGCGCCACCAGCCGACACTTTGCGAATGCCGAAGCGTTTCGTCAAAGTACCCAACATTGGGTAGCAGCACATCATCCCCAAGCCGAGAGGAGCCAGTAGCCAGCCTGTCGCGCTGGGTGACAGCCCACATGCACGGATCAGATAGATCGGAATCAACATCTGACCGGCAAACGTGATCCCGTTGGCCACGAACTGCGTGACGGCGGAGGCTGAGAAGATTTTGCTCTTGAACAAGCGAAGGTCGATAAGGGATCTGTCTCCCTTTTTTGCAGCGGTCCAGAAAAATACCGCAAGCAGAGCTATGGAGACGATGAGAGCTCCAAGACCAGTGCGATTTCCCAGATTATCCGCGCCATAGAGGAAGAGCACAAGTCCGGGCGACAAAAGCACCAGCCCAACCAGATCGAGGTCTCGCGGCCTCAGCTCTTCATGATCTTTGGGCAGGATGAGAACAGCCAGCACGATTGCCAGCATGCCGAAAGGAAGATTGATCAGAAAAAGCCAGCGCCAAGAAGCATATTGCAGAATCGCTCCTGCAATCACCGGGCCGAGAATCGGTGCGAACAGAATCGGCACAGCCGCATAGCCCATCACGCGTACCATGTGCTTCCCCGCATGGCGCGCCATCATCATCTGGGCCATCGGTGCCAGCAATCCTCCGCTCATCCCTTGCAGCACGCGGAACCCGATGAGCGAGTTGGCAGACCAGGAAAATGCGCACAGGGCCGATGAAAGAGTGAACGCCGCGAAGCACCACAAATACAGTGCTTTGGCTCCGATCCGATCCACCAGCCAGCCGTTTAGCGGAAGTATCAGCGTCAGCGCCAGAAGATAACCGCTGGTCACCCATTGAATTGTCGCAAGGGTGCTGTGCAACTCCACGGCAAGGGCGGAGAGGGACACGTTCACGACCGTCGCATCGAGTTGAGCCAGAAACGAGCCGAGCACGGCGACGGCTGAGATCTTCCAAATGGCCGGGTCGGGCCGATCGCTCTCGCTGGACAGATTGGGCGAAATGTCTTTCACCGTGCCCCCCGCGCATCTCCGGAGGAGTCTGCGAGGCGTTTGAGCAGCTCCAGGGCACCTGCGAGCTGTTCCACTTCCGCGGGCGAGAGTTTCGTTTGGACGGCGCGGAACAGCCAATCCTCTTTCGCCGCCCGCTTGGCCTTGAGCAGTTCTCGGCATGTATCGGTGAGAGACAGGATGGTCTGCCTTCCGTCAGCAGGGTCGGGCGAGCCTTTCACGAGGCCAGCTGCCTCAAGCGTGGCAACCGTGGCACCCATGGATTGCGATCTCACGCCATCAGCCCGCGCGAGAGCGCTCACCGTCGCGGGGCCATCACGCTCCAAGCGGGTGATCACAGCCGTCTGAGGCCAGGTGTAGTCGCCCAGATGAGTCTGTTCCCTCACACGGCCTCTCAGCTGGCTTATGACGAGACGCAGTTCTCCTGCAAGAGCCAACGCCCGTGCACTGTTGGAATTGGTCTTCTGTTTGCTCACGGACCGAATATGGCACATATGAAGGAAAGCTGTCAAGTTTTCCTTCATATTAATCGAGTCTCAAAGTAGCTGGAATAAACCAAGATTTCCCAGATTAACTCGTGGTTCGCATCGGCCATAGGGACAGGTAGGAGAAGTGAGAAACCTATAGAAATACCGATCCGATCTTGTGTAGGACGTTTGGCCCAGGAAGGAGCCCAAACTGAGCTCTCCCTTTGGAGCAGTTGAGTCGCGCCCTTCAGTTAAAGGAGGCTGTTATGAAGAACCCGGGAAAAATGCCATCGCAATGCGTGTGGCATCCCAATGAGCATTGGAGACCGAAAGGGGACCCGATCAATAAATGGCTCTGGCGGCGCCGCAGCGAATTTGCAACCGCTTGACTGTGACTCTGAGTGTGACCCTGAGCGCGAACACACAGGGATTCGGTGCAACATTGAGAGGCACGTATTACTTGACTTATGTCCTTTACCAATCTACAAATAAGCACAGAGCCACGCACAAGCGAAAATGGACGCCATCTTCAGGGTCAGTGCCAGAAATGGTGTGGGGGTTCAAGCCCTCTTCCGGGCAAACTTAGTTCCTTAATTTGAAATGAGTTAAAGAGATACCCGAAATCTCACCGGTTTACAGTCCCCGGGTCTTTGGTTTTTTTTTTGGTTTTCAAGAGTGAAACCCAAGGAGGCTGGGTCATGCCGAGACCGAAGACCTTGGCAAATGTCAAGATCGGGTGTAAGAAATGCGGGCTATAGCATCTATGGGCCGAGACGGAGGCGGGGACCAGGAAGCCCAGATGGCCTGTAGCTCATAGCGGCCTCCGGTTTTCATATGGGGTTGCAACCATGGCGAGTACTTTATCAAAGCACCAGAGCGCATAGAGGATAGCCAAGCTTTGAGCGGGGATTTTGGGAGCCGCTTTGACAGGCAACATGGCGATGGCCAGAGGAAGACCGGTCTGACGTAAAAAAGTAGCTGTGACAAAGCTGCATTATGTATGCACCGGTCCTACAGCGCTAAAACGATCGATCCGGATCGTGCGGCCACGCGTAGAAAAGACTGCCGCAAGAAGCGGCCTTTTATGCCCCCTGGCGCAAGGGTCCGGACCTAACTATTTGATTTCGCGAATCTCGTTGTTCAGGTAATCAGCGACATAGAGGTTGGTGCCGTCTGTGTGATTGTTTGCGCAGCATGCACTTCCTCCAGATGACCACTTCTGAACTACTCGCTGTTCTTGGGCTGAGATTTCCCAATTTGAACTCTGAATTTCTGATTACTCCGTGAGACCGATCTCTTGTTTTCGTCTTTGCTATCCCCCTCCTCCGCCCAGTCAAGTCTATCTAGTAAGCTACGGCCGGTTATGAGAACTACTTTTTGTTTTAGGTGTAAGCTCACTGGGAGGATGCCACTAGGTACGCTTTCGATGGACATTTATGGGCAAGTGCTTTGCCATCCAGGAGGACTGTGATGAAACCACGTTTTCCCCTAGGCGTGCTGACGGGGCTACTGTTAGCGGCCATGCCGGTGACTGCAGTCAACATTAACATTTTCAACGCAGCAGCGTTCGGCGATGTCGAGGCAGCAAAGAGTTACATTAGCAGTGGCGGCGACGTGAACGCCCAGAACGACGACGGTTGGACGCCGCTGATGCTGGCGGTGAATGCGGACGAAGCCGAAATGGTTCAACTTTTACTGGCAGCTAAGGCCGATGTCAACATTAAAAATCACCAGGGCGAGACCTCGGTGTCGCGGGACATCGAAGGCAGCGGTGCAAGCGCACATGGGGTGTACGCCGTAGGAGCAAAAGAGGGCGACATCAGGATCTTTGACAACGGCAGTACAGCGCTCATGATCGCGGCGACTAAGGGGCTGGCGCATATGGTCAAGCTGCTCATCGCCGCAAAAGCGGATGTGAACGTAGTCTCCGACGTAGGCAATACCGCGCTCATGGCGGCCATCGATAGCTGGGAATACGAGAAGGGCAAGTTGGAACTCGTGCGACAGCTTGTGCGAGCCCAAACGGACCTGAACGTGGCCAACCAAGAGTATCTTACCGCCTTGATGCTCGCGTTGAGACGAGTGGGTGAGGATGCGACCACCATCGAGGAGGACCAGCCCATCGCCGACCTACTCATCAAGTCTGGAGCGCGCTTGGAATACAAGGACGACGACGGATGGACCGCGCTATTTTTTGCATCCTACAATGGCAAGCCGGAGGCCGTGCATCACCTGGTTCTCGCCAACGTCAACATCGAGACGAAAGACAAGGATGGTTGGACGCCGCTGATGTACGCGGCAATGGAGGGCCATGCCAATGTAGTTGATATTCTGATTCGCGCCAAGGCAAATGTCAACGCGAAGAATAGTGATGGCTGGACGGCCTTAATGATTGCAGCTGACAATGGCTACGCCGACGTTGCAAAGCTGCTGATCGGCGCCAAGGCAAATATCAACGCGAAAGATCCATATTTACAGACGGCCATAATAGCGGCAGGTGAGGCTGGCCATGATGACTTAATCGCGTTGCTAAAGAATGCAGGGGCTTCTATAGGAGTTTATGAGGCAGCCGCCATTGGTGATACGAACTTTATTGCTTCCTACATCAAGCGCGGCGGTGATGTTGTCGACACGATAAACAACAACGGTTGGACTGTTTTGATGGAAGCGGCCAAAGCTGGCCGTGCTGATGTCGCAACGCTTGTGATCGGTGCAAATGCAAAAGTCAACGGAACGGATAATGACGGAAACACACCTCTGATGATTGCGGCTAATCATGGCCATGCTGATATCGCAAAGCTACTGATCGATGCTAAGGCAAATGTCAACGCAACGAGAAAGAACGGAGAGACGGCCTTAATGATTGCAGCTGACAATGGCTATGCTGACGTTGCAAAGCTGCTGATCGATGCTAAGGCTGATGTCAAGGCAACGGATAAGGACGGCAAAACGGCTCTAACATATGCGACTGAAAGATTCGACAAGCTCCCAAATGATGCAGATCCAAAGCCCTGGAATGACCTCATTGAGTTGCTGAGGAGTGCCGATGCCACCCCGTGAGATCATGGCTTTCCGCTAACTTCGTAGGCCTTGTCCTTCTCACATAACCTCGCAGACCGTCCTGGAAGCGTTGTGTGAACTATTCATCAAGCGAGGCCAACCTGAGTTTATCCGAAGCGATACCGGAAGCGAGTCTACAGCAACGGAGCGAAAGAAGCTTCTGAGCCCATCTTCCCCAAGGGGACGAAGCATGGGGTCGAGGTCGTCCTCGGCTGAGAGCGGAGGAAATCCGCATCAGCCGGGCCGTGCGCCTACCAGCGAACCGAGGCGCGGCGCGCGCGCATGGATCGAATCGAGATAGGCCGCTATCTCCTTCGATAATTGCTTCACCTCGTCAGCGCTGCCCGCGTAGTCATAAGTGATGACCTCTCCAAGCTTCGAGTTCAGGATCTTTTTGAATCCCGATTTGATCCATGAAGTCGGCAAGGCCAACGCCATATTCATGCTGGAAGGCAGGACTTTGCGTCCGACCGACTTGAAGAGCTCGCGCACTAATCGCCAAAGAGCCTGCCTTTCACGTTCCCCGACGGAGCACTTCTATGGGCTAACACGGCGCCGGGTTCGAGGGGCTTCGCAGTCAACGCCTTTCCCCCGCTGGTTGCAACCCACCACATGCGAACGAGGCCCTCTTGCAATGGAATCGGCGAGAGTGTTATTATGCGCGACAAGATCCACCTGAAATGGCACGCCAAGATAAAGGAGAGACGCCCTGGACGGCGAGGGCTGCCAGAGGACGTGACGCGACATGTGCGTGACAGACTTGGTGCAAAACACAGGAGGGCTTTTTTGAACGGCAGAAATTGCTACCATCTGGGATATCGCGAATGAGACCACGTCGCAAGGGAAATGGCGGAGCGCATCTCCGCTTCATCGTGTACGTCATGAGTGGATGTTCAATCCTGCTGTTTTGCGGATGCGGGGTGTTCGATTACATCTCCCTTAGCTCAAGCTCGCCCGTGAGTGGATCGGTCTTGCACGCCGGTGACATGGTCACTGCCACTGTGGAGTATAGCTGCGAATTGTCTCATAACAGCACTTCATATGACGTATATGCATTCATACGAGACAAGGACGACAATGTCTCCTACCTGGGAAATAGTACCATCGTCACAGCCAACAGCGGCACCGCAACGGTTGGTGGCACATTCTCGGGGTCGACCGCAGGTTCACCCTACACTCTCGAAGTGGCTGTCGGCTATTGGGACGAACAATACCAATACTACCAGGATGCCACGTACGGAGTGTATAGCAACTATTACAACTGAATTATCTGAGATAGCTTGTTTGGATCGCGGCCCTGCGGTAGCTCAACGGGGTCTTCAAAGCCGCCGACCGGGCCCCCGACGTGTCGATCACAGCGTCATTCAGTTGCGACTGCCTCACTCCGAAAGGATAGTCAGGCAGACTGCGCTTTCATCGGGATGCGCGCTACTTTGTTGCAGCTCTTGGGCTGGTTGTCTTGCGCGTTAGCATATTCGCAGAGAACCAAGGAATGGCAATCCCTATCAAAAAGTGAATACGGTTGGAGTCACACGATCAACAATTCTTCCTTCCGCCACGGTATTGATAAAGCCGCCAATATCCGACTGCTTCCCCATATTCCAAAATTTCGGATGGCACCGCGCGACCTTTAGGCGATTACTGCCAGGCAGATCAGCCTGGCGAAGGATTTCGCCTGGTACACGGAGCTTGAGGGAACGGCCACCTATACCCTCCCCAAGTAACAGTCTTTGAGACCGGGCGGCCGACGTTGTGCAACCTCGGCCGCGCGTCAATACAGTCAGGGTGGGCTTGCACTCACGGAGGCCATCTCGGGGACAGAAGGAGCCCCTTCTCACCAGCAACAAGCGGGCTGCCGAGAGTCCCCCCCGACAGCCCCGATGCTCTCTCGCGGTCCCCGCGCAGGACGTCAGGTACTAGTTCCCGCCTCTGCCTGCGAACCTGTTTGCTGCGGAGCCGTTTCCGGCGCTGATTTTTTACGCACTGTCAAGAACAGCGTGGGGACCGCGGCAACCACGGTAAAGCCAATTGCCCACCAGAAGGAGACGTTGAATGCATTGGAAATCGCATGAAGATCGGAGACGGCGTGGCCCGCCGTCTGGCGCTGGAGGACGGTCGCAAGAATGGCCGCCCCGAAGGCCCCGCCGATGGTGTTGAAAATCCTTGTGGAGATGCTCGCGTGGGGAGCCTGCTCTCTTGGAAGTCCGATATAAGCGGATGCCATGATTGCGATAAACAAGCCGCCAAGCCCCGCTCCTCTGATCAGCAAGGCGGCAGCCAGAAGGACCAGATTCGTATCCGCAGCCGCAAAAGCAAACGGCAGCGTCCCGATCACGATGGCGGCGAGGCTGAGCAGCACGATGGTGCGTGCACCGTCGCGGTCGGCCGTTCTCCCTGCCCAGCCTCTGGTCAGCAGCATCCCTATGCCTTGCGGAAGCAGCAACAACCCGGCAGACAGGACGCTTGCTCCGCGCGCCTCCTGGTAATAGAGCGGCAGCATCAATAAAACCCCGTTCATAATGATTCCCTGCAACGTCAGCAGGATATTGGAAGCGGAAAAATTGACGGATTTGAACAGCCGCACATTCAGAACCGGTTCCCGTTTCGTATTCAGAGCATAGACGACATAGGATGCCATCAGGACAACGCCGAAAATGAGCGGAAGATAGACCGCGCTGCTGCCTAATCCCCCGTGCGTGGCGATCTGGGCAATGCCATAGACCAGAAGGGCAAAGGCGGGCGAGAGCAAGAGCAGGCCGATCCCATCAAGGGACGCTTTCTTTTCTACATGCTTGTCGGCCGGTATTCCCCACATGGACAACGGAATCGCCACGATGCAGATGGGAATATTGATCCAGAAGATGGCGCGCCAGCTCAGACTGCTGACGACAATTCCTCCTATGACCGGGCCAAGGATCGGCCCAAGCAGACCGGGCACGCTGATCATCGACATCATCCGCCCGAGATTGCGTCCGCCGGATATCTGCACAAGCTCGGTTTGCATGACCGGCACCATCAAGCCGGCGCCGACCCCCTGGATGACCCGGAAAGCAATCAGGCTCTGTATGTTCCATGACAGCATGGAGCAGACAGAGCCGACAAAGAAAATCACCAACGAAAAGATGTAGGACCGTTTGGCTCCAAATCGCTTGGTGGCCCAACCTGAAATCGGGAGGGTCAGCCCCATCGCGAGAATGTATGCCGTCGCGACCCACTGCACCGTGGAAATGGTCGCTTTCATCTCAACCGCGACCGTATGGATCGCCACGTTCATCATCGTCGAATCCAGCAATGGGACGAGCGCGCCGACGATCAGAACAGTGATGGCCCTGCGCACGACCGGATCGAGTTTTTCTTTTGCTGGTTTTACAATCTCTGTGCTCATGAGAAAACTCCTTTCATCGCCAGAGTAAGAAAAGTGACGGCATGTTGTATAAACAATGCTCTATCGCTATACTGAAAATGTAGAGCACGTCATGGCGAGTTCAATCGATAGTTCACGGTAGATATCGCAAATGCGACAAAAACGCGAAAGTGTCGTGGAAAAGGAGGATCCTCGAATCCTGCGAACGCGGAAGTTGCTTGCAGGACGCCTTTATCGAGCTGATGGGTGACCACAGCTTCGAATCGATCACGGTCCAGGATATTACCGATACCGCAAGGGTCAACCACGCAACCTTTTACCGCCACTACCAGGACAAGTATCACCTGGCCGACGCGATTTTCGCTGAGGCGCTGGACTCCATGGTCCGCGCGTTTGGTCCCCCGAAGTCACTCCCCGAAGTTGACAGGACAGATTCAACGGTGATCCTGAAATCCTGGGGAATTATTTTCAGGCATGTCGCCGACAATGATCGCCTCTATCGAACTCTTTTTAACTCAAGTGGCAATACGGCGTTCATTCGCCGTATTCGTGAACATTTCGCCTCCATTGTGAAGGAGAGGATGGAGGCGAGAATCAAGCAGAACAAGCCGGGCGGGGCGCGCCGCGCGATGGTGAAGAACCCGAATTTTGACATTCATTATGCGCTCGCAGCCAATCTGATGATTGGGACGATCGGTTGGTGGCTCGAAGAAGGTCAGAAGTACGACCTCGATGAGGTGATCGTGTGGACTCGTAAACTTATGCACAGCGCTTTCGGAGAACTTCTGAGGGACTAATCGAGCCGGAGCCGACAGGAGGAGCATTGTCAGCCGTTTGGCATCTGCGAACGCCTTCACGCAACCCTGGGCACGGCTCGAAGAGTCGGCGTCGTCGCTGCGGGTCTACTAAGCTCCGTATACCGGCATTTTCATGGTCAACACCGGTGTCGCCACAGTCATGTCTTGGACCAGCCCTGTACTTCCATAGAGACCTTCGAAGTCGAAAATTTCCGGATCAGAGACAATATCCGTGCTTTTCAGTGCAGCATCGAATCCATCTATTTCCGCTTCAAACTCATTTGTGCCAACGGCCACCGTGATTCCAGTATTCCAAGCCTGGATCACCGATTCGGTATCTGAACCACCGTTTAGGTAGATACTGGGTGAAACAAAGTCCATCCACACCGCTTTTCTTGCAGGACTTATGTAAAGATAAAAAAAAGTGCCCGACGATTCCCTGGGTTGCAAACTATAGACATAGGTGGCGTCCGTCGGGAAGCTGGAGTCCGTCTTCAAGTAAATAAACAGGGTGCCTGTCGTTCCCTTTGCCATTTTCATTTGTACATTTCGTCGGTGGGGATATAGGTGATATCCGTCCCCCACACTGTCGAGGGCAGCGACACGGAGAACTCCTGTGCCAGCAAGTTCGCTGCCACCGGCAAATGATGCTTGGAGTCTGTCGTGACTTTAAACTTTTTCTGCTGGATGCACTTCAGTCCCATCTCCTTTCTCAGGCGGGAAATATGATCGCGCCCAACCTGCTGGTTTTCAGCCGCCAGTTCCTCTTGGAGCCTGAGCGGGCCGTAGGTGCCCCTGCTTCGTTTGTGCGCGCAGCTGATCAGCCTCTTCAACACTGAATCCTGAATCTCTCTGCGTGACGGTCCACGGGTCAGCCACTTGTAGTATCCGCTACGGGATACCTCAAGCACCCTCGCCATGAGCTTTGTTGGATACACGAGCCTGTAGGCCTTCATGAACGCGTACCGGGCAATGACTCCTTTGCGAAGTACGCCGTGGCTTTTTTTAAGATTTCCCGCTCCATGCGGGCTTCGGCCAGTTCTTTCAATGCCGCCGGGGTCCTGGGAAGAGTTGCCAGTCAGGGTAAGAATGCTTCCGTCGGTCCAGTCGCTGAAATTTCCGTCGATCTGAATGGCCGCGCTGCTCACGGTTGGTGCAAATGTGGCAGCGAGATCACACCCAAACAAAAGAGAGACTGCGGCGGCAAGAATGAACGCACCAAAATATGAGCACTTCAACCGAGTTCTCCCTTAGGCGACTTTCCATAAGTGTTGGCCATGCATATCGTTGTTTCTTCCCCATCTTACAGGGCTTGCGCCTTTCGTCAAGATAACTTTGGTCGCGTCATGACCTGCTTTTTCGAGAAGCGCGGCCTCAAGCTTGGTCGAGGGAGCAAGCAGGAAACGGGCCGCTTCGCCCAAGAGAAGCTCGCGTTGGTGCTCCTTTCTTGGAGCGCTGAAAGGACGCCATCATGGAGCCTCCTGCAGAAAGAGGACGACTTCTTGGGCGATCAGGTCCGGGTATTGAAAAATCAAGCCGTGGCCAACTCCTCGAAGGCGAACAAGCCATGCGTCGGAAATGGCTTTGACCAAAAGGTCTGAGTTATCGGGCGGATCAATGACGTCATCTTCGCCAGTGATAACCAAGGTAGGCTGCATGATCTGCCCCAACCGAGAAAAAGATCCACTCCAATTCTGGATCGCCCGGTACTGACGTTCACAGTTCTCGACGGGGTTTATTGTCGTTCGGACCGGAAAGTAGCTGGGGATATTCGGGTTCTTCTGCAACCAGGCGTTCGGAAAGAGGGCCCGGATCAGGCGCATGCCGCGGTCTTGGGGAGTTCCCGAATTGTCGGTAAAGATCCCCATTCCCTCGGGCCGCGTCGGTATCTTCTCGTTTCCGCCAGGCGTCCCCGCCAAAAGGACGAGCTTCTCCACGCGGTCGGGACGGGTGAGGACGAGCTCCTGAGCGATGTCGGTGCCCATCGAGTAGCCTAGCACGGCGGCTTTCTCGATGCCCAGGGCGTCCATTAGCCCCAGGGTGTCGGCTGCAAAAAGCGGAATAGTGTATTCCTGTTCGGAGGATTGCGACCGCCCCATTCCTCGATTGTCGAACACGATAACCCGGTACGAGTCAGACAGGCGCTGGATCAAACGGGGGCTCCAGAGGTCCAAAGAACCCGCATACCCCATGATCATCACCAGTGGTTCCCCTGAACCGAATTCCTGATAGGCGACGTCGATATCTCCGACATGGACGAACTTGTCTTGGGCCGGATCGAGGATCGGCGTTTGCGCCGATGTCGAAGGGACCAAAATGGTCAATAACAGCAACGCCAGAATGGCAGAAGCCGCTTTCCGATAAGGAGTCAAAACCCTCTTAAGGCCTGTTTTTTTCACGTCGATCATCGGTTTCTCCTTTTTTTGACGCGGGTCCTTTGCCTCTTGCAGTGCATATACCACGGGCCTTGTGGGTGACGGGTAGTGCCAAAAGTCATGGAATGGTCATGGTGCCTGGGAAAGAAAAGGCAATGGAGCTGGCACCCTATCCTCTTATAGCGGCCGAAAAGCCAAGCGACCGAAGGCGACTTATCGGTCTTTGCCTCCGCTTGTTCGTGCGATGAGAATTTTCTGCCCCGTCTGGTAGGTGAAATCGAGATTGGGTGGCTGCTCCGTATGGCTTGGTCGGCAGTTTGTGCCTATATTCAATTCCTGACGCGCAGGCGAGTGGGGCGGTTTTCGTGAGAGGAGGGCTGAAGCAGTGGATCCGAAAAGAACACGACTGTGCTCGCACCTGCCTTCAGTCCATCATCGCGTCTGTGCAGGAGCGGTTCTCCATCATTTCTGAGTTGGTCCAATCCGATCGTGTGCGACCATTCTGCAAGGTCGCACACGCCGAGCAAAGCCCTTTGTAGGGATGGGTTGTTCCGAACCCCTCGTGTCACTGCCCTATTCCTGCCTTCTTGAAATATGGGAGAATAGACTTTATGTGGGCAAAGGTGAGTGCGTTGAGGATGTTGAAAATCCGGCCTAAGTCGAACACGCGGGAATCGGCGGCGCAACCGTCCTCGGGATGTTTTGAACTGCCTGCCGGGCGGGGGGGAGCAAGGTGAGAAAGCGAGTAAAACGCCTCCAGCACAACCTCGAACAAGAAAAAGCCATAGTGCGGACACTGATTGACAATCTGCCCGATGGCATTGTCTTGAAAGACAGAGAAAGCCGCTTCATCTTCGCCAATCGGGTCATTGCGGAGCTGATGGGAGCGGCTGACCCATCGGTTCTGCCTGGCAAGACAGATCGCGATTTCTATCCCCAGGAGGTGGCCGATGCGTTGCTTGCAGAAGAGCGAGTTGTTATCGAGACCCGCAAGAGTTTGGTCAACAAGGAAGAGTCCAAATCGTTGTTGGGCGGGATGAGACGGGTCCTGACCACAAAGGTCCCGGTTTTTGACGCCGCCGGCGAGGTCACCGGCCTGCTTGGTATAACGCGCGACATCACGGAACGGCACAACGCGGAAGAAGACCTTCAAAGAAGTGACCGCCGCTACCGCGATCTCCTGGAGCAAGCCCCTGACGGGATCTTTCTCCTGGATGAAAAGGGGAACTTCCTCATCGCGAACATGACGATCTGCAATATGTTGGGATACTCGGAAGAAGAGCTGCTTCAGCGAGACATCCTGGATACCTACCCGCAAGAGTTACGGGAGGTGGGCAAGGCGCGTCTGGAAGAAATCATCTCAGAGGGGGCGGTACGATTCCAACGGCAGATGATGAGGAAGGATGGGTCTTCCTTTCCAGTTGAGATGAGTGCCCGAAGACTGGCAGATGGAAGGCTGCAAGGGATCGCGCACGACATCACGGAACGCAAACGCACCGAATCTAAACTGGCTCTCGAGCGCAGGCTTCTCGAAGTCCTCCTGGACAATATTCCGGACTATATCTACTTCAAGGACACCCAAAGTCGCTTCATTCGTACATCAAGGGCGCACGCAAGGATATTTGGCTTGCATGACGCCAAAGAGGCTATTGGAAAGACCGACATGGATTTTTTCTCCGAGGAGCATGCTCTGAAAGCTCTCGAAGATGAACAGCGCATCATTCGTACTGGCGAGCCCATTCTGAATGTGGAGGAAAAGGAGACCTGGCCAGATCGGCCGCAAACATGGGCCTTGACGACCAAGATGCCCCTGCGTGATCAGGAAGGAAGCATCATCGGCACCTTCGGTATCTCACGTGACATCACCGAAACGAAGCGGGCCCAAGAAAGCATTTTGAGCCTCGCCCGATTTCCCGACGAAAGTCCTCACCCCGTCATGCGAGTCAAATCAGATGGGGCGGTCATTTACAAAAACAAGGCGAGTGAGGCTATGACATCATCCTGGGCGGGTGTGGTTGACAGAAAAGCTCCCGAAGAGTTCTTACGTACGCTCACCCTTTCATGGGAATCGGGTGAGCAGAGGGAACTCGAGCTTCTCGAGGGCCAGAAGTCGTATGTTGTGACATTTGTGCCGTTTGCCGCCGAGGGGTATGTCAACATCTATGGCAGAGATGTGACAGAAGAAAAGAAACTGAGTGAACGACTGAATCAGGCCCAGAAAATGGAGGCAATCGGTCAACTGACAGGAGGGGTCGCCCACGATTTTAACAATATCCTTCAGGCCATCACCGGCTATTGTGAGGTACTCAGACCGGGATTGGCCGAGAAGGACCAGAAGTTTTTGGCAGAGATCACCAAGGCGACTCAAAGGGCCGCGGCGCTCACCGCACAGCTTCTCGCATTCAGTCGAAAGCAAATCTTAAGGCCTCAGGTTGTCGATACGAAGGATCTCATTGCCTTCATTCAAAAGATGCTCGAAAGGGTCATCGGGGAGGATATCGAGCTGCGAACCTCCATCGATCCCGATACGGGGAACTTTCTGGCAGACCCCGGGCAGATGGAACAGGTCCTGCTGAACCTCGCAGTCAACGCGCGGGACGCAATGCCTTCGGGGGGAACGTTCAGTATTGAAACTTCAAATCGCACATTCGACGAGGCCTATGTTCGCGATCACCCTGGGGCCAAGGCGGGGCTGTTTGTTTGCATCGCCGTGAGTGACACCGGAATCGGCATGGATCAAGAAACCCTCTCGCACATCTATGAACCGTTCTTTACCACCAAGGAGCTCGGGAAAGGGACCGGCTTGGGCCTGGCAACAGTTTTTGGGATCGTCAAGCAGAGTGAGGGCTATATCAACTGCTACAGCGAACCCGGCAAAGGAACGACGTTCACGATTTATCTCCCGGTTGTTCGCGCGGAGGCCGACAGACCGAAGGTTGTAGCCTCTGGAGTGCTTGCCCCGAGAGGGACGGAAACAATACTCCTCGTAGACGATGATACGTCGGTTCGCAGCATTACACGGATCGCACTTGAGGGGGCGGGGTATTTCGTCATCGAGGCCTCAAGAGGAAAAGAGGCTCTGTCCGAGATCTCGACGCGCCACATTGCCGTCGCGCTGTTGGTCACCGATGTCGTCATGCCACAAATGAGCGGGAGAGAGCTCGCCCAGAAGCTGGAAGAGGCTTGCCCGGGAGTGAAGGTCCTTTATGTTTCGGGGTACACGGCGAATGTCATTTCGCACCATGGTATCCTTGAGACGGGAGTGGAATATTTGCAGAAGCCTTTCAGCACGATTGAGCTGCTCACCAAGGTGCGAGAGATACTGGACAGGCGATAACAAGAGATGGTGAATCTGAAAAGGCGTTATTTGGGCAATGACCGCCGGCACCATGATGTTGAGCAGGCTGTTTTCGCAGATGACCCGCAGCTTATTGATTGATCCCCTCTCCTCGCAGGAGACAGAAAGCCCTTTAAGAGAGTATCCCCGAAAATGGAGATCGATTATATTGATGAGGGTGGAGAGACATGGAAAGCCTCCTTCTGGACCTGCTGGAGTGGCTGGCAAAACACGATCGAAGCTATGATGAAGTAATGGACGCGTGGAGGACCTCCTGTCCCAGACTGCCGGTCTGGGAGGAAGCGAATGATCGCGGCCTTGTCGCAAGGACCCCCCTGCAGGGGCGCATTATGGTCGGGATCACCCCATTGGGGCGAGCCTTGCTGGAGCAGCGCCGGCCCGGCGCAGTTGAAACGTTCCGCACCGCCTGATTCCCATGAAGGTCTCGATACTGGATGACTACCACGACACGCTGCGCACGCTCGAATGCTTCCGCAAGCTTGACGGCCATGACGTCGAGGTCTGGAACGATCATGTACAGGACGCGGAGACGCTGGCCCGTCGCCTGAAGAACACGGAAGCCCTGGTGCTGATCCGCGAGCGAACCAGGATCGAGGCTCCACTCCTTGATCGCCTTTCCAAGCTGAAGCTGATCAGTCAACGGAGCGTCTACCCGCACATCGACGTCGACGCCTGCACCCGTCGCGGCATCATCGTGTCCTCGAACATGCACGCGGGCGCTCCATCGTATGCAGCGGCGGAATTGACCTGGGGGCTCGTTCTTGCCGCAATGCGCGAGATTCCCGGACCAAGTGGCCGCGCTCAAAGCGGGGAAGTGGCAGGTTGGTGTCGGCAGCAGCGTGCGCGGGAAAACCCTCGGGATCTTCGGCTACGGTCGCATCGGGAGTGTGGTGGCGGGGTACGGCAAAGCCTTCGGCATGAGAGTGCTGGTGTGGTCGAGCGAACGGTCGCGGGCGCGGGCGTGGGCGGACGGCCATGAAACGGCGGTCGGGAAAGACCAGCTCTTTGAAGAATCCGACGTCGTGTCACTGCATCTACGCCTGGTGGAGGGCACACGCGGGATCGTCAAAGCGGGGGATCTGTCGCTCATGAAGCCCACGGCACTCATCGTGAATACAAGCCGAGCTCCTCTCATCGAACCGGGGGCGCTCGTGGAAGCGCTGCGGCGGGGTCGCCCGGGAATGGCGGCGGTGGACGTGTATGAAGAAGAGCCAATCGAGGACAGGCACAACCCCCTGCTGGAGATGAGCGGCGCCATCTGCACGCCGCACATCGGGTACGTCACCCGGGAGGAATTTGAAATACAATTCAGCGACATCTTCGACCAGATCACGGCATACTGCGCGGGAACGCCGATCAATGTCGTCAATCCGGAAGTGATAGCCGAGCTGAAGCGCTAAAGCCCGCCGGGGAATAGGCGATGGATGCGTCTACCGTGATGCCGCTCTTGTTAATCTTGTATCCCTCACCTATCTTCATTCAGCTCCCGTTCGAGTTTCGCCAGGCATTCAGGGCAGATCCCGTGGCTGAACTCCACCTCGGCGTGGTCCTTCATGTATGTCTCTACCTGATGCCAGTACCCCTTGTCATCACGGATTTTTTTGCATGAAGCGCAAATAGGTAGCAGGCCTCTGAGCTTCTTGACGTTCATAAGCGCGTCGCGCAGCTCGCCGATCAGTTTCTCTCGCTCTTCCTC
The DNA here is from genome assembly GCA_963781885.1 of uncultured Spirochaetota bacterium. Taxonomy (GTDB): domain Bacteria; phylum Spirochaetota; class Spirochaetia; order SZUA-6; family Fen-1364; genus Fen-1364. Next base: position 454,855 of record CAWAHW010000001.1, read on the forward strand.
AGCGCGCCGGCGTTCACTGATGTCGCGCAACAGAAGGATTCTCCCCATCTTTCGCCCCGATCGGACCGAAATCTCAGCGACAGAGATTTCCAACGTTACTGACGGGTCACTCGAAAGAGATGGGGTGAGGGTTTCGCTCCCTGCGCGACGGCGAAGAGCTTCGGCAAGAGCCGGGAAAACTTCATCGAACTTGGTTCCGATCGCGAGGGAGTCGACGTGCAAGGCTCGTACCGCATTCTGGTTGAAATCAGTGATCCGATCGAGTGAGTCCAGTACCATGAAACCCTCCTGAATGTGTTCCACCAGCGTCGCGCGCCCCTGGGGAACAAGGTCCAGGAAGTGAAGGCGATTGAACGCCGTGACGATGAGCACCGCGCTGATTGCAAATCCAAGGGAGGCGGTGTCCATTCCGGGGAATGGACCGTCGGGGATCAAGTAAAGGATGACGCCAACCCACGGGATGAGAACGCTGACCACGAGGATGCCTGCTTGCGCGATATAGAGCCGAGCGGTCCGCATGACAACTCGCAGCAGATGGTAAAAGGCAATGAGGCATTGAGCGACGAACCAAGACAAGGCGATGTAGTACCAGATGCCTTGCTTGTAAATGACGGTGTTTGTCCCGCGAATCGGCCCTGGGGTGAAACCAGTCCAAACGAGGTGGTGAAGGCCGTTGGTGAAGGCCAAAATGATTGTCGTTGTGGGGACAGCCCAAAAGCCTAAAAGCATCCACCCGTTCAGCGGCCAATCAGAACCAGCGTATTGGAGTGAGAAAACGAGGAACAGAGGCGGGACGTTGCAGAGGCCAACGTAGCTTACGGCGCGCCACAGGTATCTGTGTGAGGCATCCAAGGAGGTCGTCTCCATCGCCGAGAAGAAGCACCAAATGGCGATCCCCAGGAGCGCAAAGGTCAAGGCCGAGCCTCCCGGGACCCTGCGCTTGCGCCACGCCGTGCCTGCCGCAAACAGGACGATCAGGGATGTGCCGAATAATATGCTTGAGAAGGGCGTGATCATTCTGGTGGTGCGATATGAGCCGAGGGCCTTACCGTGCGAACTGAAGTCGGCATGCGCTTTTCCTCGAATTGGGAGGTATGACTCACTCTTGACCTTCGATAATACAATGGTTTCGAGGTTTTCCAGTAGTTCTTTCGTCGGAATGCCAGGCCACCGAACATTGGCGCGAAGGGGCTTTGCGGCGCATTTCTGGGTCGCTCGTGGTGAACCCGTAGATCTCTATTCTCGCCCACTGCCGTATACTATGCTGCTCAGGGCACATCTCGGGGAGCGTGCGTGGCGTTTATCTGGACGCTGCATGAAGCCGAACGCGGGGGACGGCGGCGCGGACGGCAACTTGCCTGAGTTGAATGTCTTGGCTGGAGGCAACGAATGACACTGAAGTCGTTATTGATCAAACTTGTGTTTTCGACTGCTCTCATCTCGGGCGCCGCGTTTGCAGATGGCAGGAGTATCGAGCTTAGCCAAATCGACAAGCTGCTGCCGAACCTTCCAAAGAACCCATCCAGCATAAGCGAGCTGGCCGACAGCGTGAAAAAGGCGTCAGACATGGATTTGGTTCGCGCTCGACTGATTTACAAATGGATCATCACCAATATCCAGTACGACTACGCAACGCTGGTTTCATATGAGATCGGAGCCAAGGGAGTGCTGGAGAGCACAAGCTGGGACCAGTTGGCGGCGAGGATTCTTCGGGAGAAGAAGGGCGTCTGTGGTGACATGTCCTTCCTCTACTGGGTCGCCGCCAAGGACGCTGGCCTCGAATGTGAGAGCATTCTTGGCTGGTTCTCGATGCAGGATGGTGAGCTTCCCAACGATGCGTGGCAGAGAGGCGTACCGAATCATCGTTGGAATGCGGTCAAAATCGACGGCAGCTGGAGACTTCTTGACTGTGCTGCGCAGGAGTTCCTTGACCCTCCAGATCAAATGATACGAACCCATTATCCACTTGTGCCTTACTGGCAGCTTATGGACTACAGACGGCCGGCAAAAACCCCGACTGCTCCCCCACTGGACTACCCTGGCGCCGCCTCATCAGGAGTTCGCTTCATCACTCCTGTCAACTGCCTTAACTTCACCAATAGGGGTCCCTTCGAGTTCGAGCTGGCAAACCCATCCGGCACGCCCCTCTCCGTCGCTGTCTCCAAAGGCTGGGAGACCGAAACGGTTCCCGCAAAAGCTGAAAACAAGGACGGCAAGACCTATGTCACTGTCGACTTCACTGGACACGACGAGAAGGACTACTACACTGCGTCTGTTTTCACTGACAAGGAACCGCTGTACTGCTTCTTTATTGTTCTAGATAGTGCACTGGGAAAGGATCCCTGCTTCTGGGTCTCGGTTTCGCCGGGCTCGGTTGCCGAAGCCCAGGGGGCCATCGCGACCAGTACGTTGAAAATACAGAGCTTCAACAAATTCGAAATCCGCAACGGCAATAAGCGTTTCAGGTTTGCCACGCGGAGTGACGGCGACGCTCTCGACCAACCCGGCGACGCCCGTCGCCGACGGGAATCTGACTTCAACCCTGGTCTTCACTTCTTCCGCTTTTGCAGCAAGAGGTACAACAAATGTGACCGTCACAGGAACATCAGGATCAATGGATCAAACCGTTACAGTTCCCCTGACAGTGACCTCGAACATCACGGCGCAGTTCGCACTCGGCACCGGTCTCATAAACGGCGATGTCGATTTCTATGGGGGTGTGCGCTATGGCCTTGGCGGATTCCTGGTCGGCGGGAAGGTACCGCTTTGTTATGGAGTTGCGGCAAGATTGTCATACTTTGGAGCTGTCGATTCCGGAAGCAAAGTCTACTACAATTATATCGGCATTCATGCGCTGGGCACTCTCGACCTTGCGTGGAAAGACGTCCTTCCCAATTCTGCCTGGGCCGCGCCAATCGATTGCTACATTGGTTTCGGGGCTGGTACCTACCTTTACGGCGATAGTTCGGGGTCTTTCCAGCCCACTCCAGATCTTATGGCGCTCGTCGGTGTCAGTTGGACCATCACACCCACCCTTACGCTCAACGAGGAGGAAAGCTACTGCGGCTATGGCTTCAGTGGAGGAATCGGCTTGCTCATTGCGCTCTAGTGTTCTTTGGCAAATGCAGATCGTGCTCGACCGTGCCGCCGGCAAACACACCGGAGACGTGGCATCGACGTGAAAGGTCAGCGCACGCACAATGCAGGAGCCTTGCATCACGTGGTGTCTAGGACCTGACGCACTTTGCTCGCCAAAGTCGTGAACTGCAGAGGCTTTTGCAGGAACTGTATACCCTCGTCAAGTACACCATGATTGACCACGACGGCGCTTGTATAGCCGGACATATAAAGCACCTTCAAAGCCCTCCTGCCGGAGCGCAGACGCTCGTAGACCTCGCGTCCGTTGGATTCCCGAAGCACAACGTCCGTGAGAAGCAGATCGATTGAACCATCATAGCCGCTTGCGAGGCTCATGCATTCCTCGGGACCTTCGGCAGCGAGCACGTTGTAGCCGAGCCGACGCAGCATCTCGCAAGCAGTATTGCGGACCAACTTGTTGTCCTCGAGCACCAAAATGGTCTCGCCAGTGCGCCCCTGCGCCGAAGCCGGCGCAGGAGCGGCCCCGCTATACGTCGGGGCGTCGGTTTCCGCGACAGGCAGATAGATTTTGAAAGTGCTGCCGTGGCCTGGTTCAGAGCATACGGTGATGCTCCCGCCATGCTGCGTGACGATGCCGTAGGCCATCGACAAGCCCAATCCGGTGCCGCGACCTCGCGCCTTGGTCGTGAAAAATGGCTCAAATATATGGGCCTGTGTTTGTTCATCCATTCCGTTGCCTGTATCGCTGACGGCGAGCTGGACATAGGAACCAGGATGAACCTCGGGATGGTTGGCGGCGTATTCCGCGTCGATCTGCACCTCCTGGACTTCGATAGTCAGCGTACCACCCGCGGGCATAGCGTCCTGGGCATTGACGGCAAGGTTAAGCAGTACCTGTTCGATCTGCCCTGCGTCGGCGAGCACGGAGCGAGAGTTTGATACTGGCACCATCAGCATGCGGATATCCTCGCGAAGCGTACGCCGTAGTATGAGCTCGAAGCGCCGTACGACTTCTCCCAAGTTCGTCCGTCGTAGCTCCAGAACTTGTTTGCGGCCAAAAGCAAGCAAGTTCTGAGTCAGCTCCTTGAGTCGCTCGGCTGCGTGCTGCATATCGCGCAGAAGAGTGGTTCGGTCGTCGTCGTTTGAGTCGAGAAGGAGTAGATCAGACCCGCCCAAAATGGGTGTCAGCAGGTTATTGAAGTCATGCGCGATGCCACCCGCGAGCATCCCGATACTTTCCATTTTCTGGGATTGGCGGAGCTGCTCTTCCAAGCGCTTGCGCTCGGTGACGTCGCGAACGATCCCGACGATGCGCTTCTCGCCGCCCGGGTCCGAAAAGCAGGTCTTCTTTGTGACGATTGTCCGCGTGCCCGCCCCCGCGGTCGTGACCTCCTCCTCGTTGATGTTCTCCCTGCCCGTCTCAAGGACAAGCTCGTCGAATGCACGGAAAATGCGTGCTTCGCTTTCTTGGAAAAGTTCGAAGTCGGACCTGCCGAGCAACTCGCCACGCGTGCGTCCGAGAAAGTCGCACATCGCTCGGTTGGCGAGCACCCAACGGTATTGATTGTCCTTGACGAACAGTGGATCGGCAATTGAGTCAATGATTTCGTCTAGATAACGGTTTGCGTGGGCGAGCTCCGCCGTACGCTCGGCTACACGCAACTCGAGCTGTGATGTAAGCTGACCGAGTTCGATATTTGTTGTTTTGAATGCCTCCTCCAGAGATACCCGGTTGGAGACGTTACGGCAAACCTCCGCGAAGGCGACAAGGAGACCCGACTCATTGAAAATGGTGGAACAGGCATTTTCCCAGAATGAGGTCGCCCCATTCGTATCGAACGCGGTCCGCAGGACTGTTGCGGACTGGCCCGTGCGGAACGCGGTCTTTAGACCACATCCTTGGCAGATCGTGCCTCTCTTTTCGTACACCTCATAACACTTCTCGCCGATATGGTTGCCAAAAACGCGCTGCATCGCCCGGTTCTGGTAGATGATAGTGAAATCGCAATCCTGAACGGTGACGCTATCGGCGAGGTATTCCAAGACCTGTTCTTGCAGCGACATAATCCCATCTCCCTCGAGCGCCAGCCCATTGGACTCGCCGCGAGTCGATAGCAAACGGCATCCGCGGATACCTCGACGCAAGACCTATCTTCTAAATAAGCAATATCTATGCCATATGTGGAGGTGGCGGTGAGCTTGGGCTATTTCTGAAAATTAGCTTGTGTATTGGCAACCAACTATAGTGAAATGATTGCGAAAGCAACAAATGTGGCTATCTCAGAATAAGAGTTGCTCACCTGATCATTCTCAACTGGAACGCTATTGGAACGGTGTGGAACATCCCGTTCAGCCAACCATGTCTCGCGAGTTTCCTTAGGTATCGCCGCACCTACCTTACAGCGCCACACTGATCTTGGTGCCCCCACGGCTGATCTCCAGCGTTGCGCTCCGGCCCCCGGTCGCATTTAGGGCCCTGTAGAAATCCAAAAGCGTCTCCACCTGAACTCCGTTGGCTTCCGTGATGACGTCTTGAACATGGAGCCCCGCGACGGCGGCGGGAGACTTCTCATTCGTCATCGAAGCGACAGCCACCCCGCGCGTATCCTCTGGGATCCCCCACTTGGCGCGGAGCTCCGCTGAGAGATTCGCCACGACGAAGCCGGGCCAGAGGTCCTGCGGCTGTGCCAAGGGAACCTTGTCCCTGATGTCGCGCTCGCCAATCGTGAGAGGCAAGTTCTTCTCCTCTCCGAGTCGGACGACTGTTACGCTCGTGCCGGTACCGCTGGCGAGAGAGAGAACAGCTTGTGTCAGTTGGGCGGAGCTCTCAATCGGTGTCGACCCGACAGCCGTCACATAGTCGCCCACCATCAAACCCGCCGCGTCCGCTGGAGAGCCTTTGTAAATTCCAAGAACAAACGATCCATTGGTGGCTGAAAGATCCATGTCCTTGGCAAGCTGTTGTGTTGGGTCAATGTGCTTGATGTCATGAATGAAAAGCCCTATCCAGCTACGTCGAAACGGCTGAAAGTCCCTCAAGACCGCAACCGCCTTTTTCTCATAGTCTGCATAGCTAGTTCTGCGATCAAACAGATCCTTCAGCTGCTTCTCTGGCCCGGAAAGTTGAGGGTAGCCGGAGAGGGCGAAATAATCCCCGGCGTGAACGACGTTCGGCCAGAAGTCCCTCAACCGTGGATCGTCAAGAATGAGAACGGGGGTGATCTCAGAGAACGCCCAGACCTGCCAGTCACCGATTTCAGAACTGCGATATCGCTTTCGCACAAGTTGAAAGACATTGGAAAGCAAGATCTCGTGTGCAAGCACCCTTCGCTTGAGCTCTGGACTGCCGTCGAACTTGACCCCAACCTTGTTCCCTGACCAGCTGCTGACACCCGGATGAATTGAGGAGACAACGCACGTGTACGCGGAATGAACCCACGGCGATTCTGTAGACTCCATAACCACTTGTGAATACAACGGAAGCAGGTCCTTCCACTGGGCTTCAAAGTCCGCCATGGACGCCTCAATGGCTGCACCGTTACTCTTGAAACGCTCATCAACGAGCCTGTCGGCCAAAACCCGGGCCTCAAATGGATTGACGTCGCGGATCATGCGAGCCAGTTCAACGTCGACACCCATGCTCATGGCACGAGATTCAAGCCCAGCGGGGTCGTCGTTACGGAAGAGATTCAGAACATTCTCCGCATCGGCACGTTTGTCGATGCGGAAAGAAAGTCTCAGGCCGGGAACTTCAACAGCTCGTGTCGGGGTTGTCGCGCAGCCCAGTAAAGCCAACAAGAGGCCAACGCAACACACGACTCTGTTGACCTTCATGCCTTGCCTGCCTTTCTGACATATTCCGAATATAACTCGATACTCATCGCGGCGTCCCTGCAATCGCGAATCGTTCGCCGTTTCGCGTTCTTATGGCGAATCGACCACGCCATGTCCACCTTGCGTTCTCCCCGAGTGCGCGCAGCGATTCCGCCCAGTCGCCACGCGGTCTTCACCGCCTGAGGAGACGAAGCGCGTATACAAGGCAGCCAAGATCGAGGAGTACGAGCAAAAGCATCAGCGCGAACGGAATCCGCAGGGAGAGGGCAAGCCCGCCACCGGCCGCAAGCAGTCCCAGCGCAAACGCCTTTGCAAGAGAGACGACGTGCCTTTTCATCTCCTGCTCTTCGACCCGATCGTAACGACCCGGCCGCCTGTCGGTATGCGGCGATTCTCCAGGGCCCGCCGCTCCGTCCCCGTCGCGCAGGAAACGTTCGTGCTCCGCCAGGTCCCAGGCGGCCAGCGCCAGCGCACCCCCGGGAACCACGAGCAGCGCGGGCGCTCCTGCGACAGCCGCCGCTGCCGCGGCGCACACCATCGCCGCCAGGAAGACGTGCGCCGCCCACCCGCCGCGAGCCTTTGCCGGGAGCAACAGAAGCGCGCCCGGCAGCGCCGCGAGGCAGGCCGCGGGACCAAGGCCGATTTCCACGTACGCCGCCGCAAGGCACGCCACCGAAGCCGCAAGAGTGCCGAGAAGCGGGAGGCGGCGCGCGAACCCCGCCGTCATCGTCCGACTCCTCCCGCACATCCACGGGACCGCTGCAAGGCGCGGCGGACCAGCGGCGCCAGAGACGCTCCGACCTTCCAGTCGATGACGCGAATCCCCAGCTCCGCCACCCGTTGCAGGTCAAGTCGTCTCTCCACGCGGGCCAGTCGGCTGGCGAGCCGGCTCACCGCGTCCCGGGCATCATGTTTCATGAAGTCGACAGGGTCCGGAGAGACGAGAAGCCCTTCGTTGCCCCTCGCGCGCAACCGGGGGAAGAGCTCACGCTCCTTGCCGGTCAGTGGGCTTATGACGACGATCAAGGCACGGGTGGAAAACACACGCAGCGGTACCCTGTCGAGGGTGCAGCGGGATGACTCGGCATCCGCGTGGACCCCGGCAAGAGCACGGAGGATTCTATAGAGCTGCACCTTCCCGTAGCCCGGGGGCACGATGCCAATGGTTGCCTGCAGAAGGGCCAGGCCCACGCGATTTCCTCCCCGCAGGAACATCTCGGCGAGGGACGCCGCCGCGTCGACGGAAATCCGCGCCAAATCACGCGTGCCGGATCTGAGGTTGATCTCCGATCGCGCATCGAGGACGAGCCCGACATCCGCAATCTCCTCCTGCTCGTTCTCACAGGTGAAGAGCTGCCCGGGATGTCGGGCGGCGCGCCCCCAATCCAGTCGGCGCATCTCGTCCCCGGGCCGATACTCGCGAATACCCCAGAAGTCCGTTCCGCTTCCGGCCCGGCCCCCGAGTATCGACCCGGGAGAGTGCAGCGTCCGCTCCGGGCTCAAAGCGAAGGGCCGGAACCTTCTGACGCGCGGGAGAATGACGATCCCCCCCTCCGCCGGAAGGTCCACCGCTTTTTTGAACAGGCGAAATTGATCCGCGGCGACAACGTGCACAGCGTCCCAGTGAATCACGCCCGTCAGCGCGTGAAAGACGTACTCCAGATTCATGGTTTGACCCGGGCGGAGGCTTCCGCATTTTGACGCGCTTCCGGTTCTGAGGCCTACACCGCCCGGAAGGGCGTCCGAAAGCCGCAGCGCGCCGACGGAAGCTCCCTCGTTCCTCACCCGCACGGTGACGTGCACGAGGGCGGTCGCCGCTGTCCGAACCGAATCCACCGAGCGTTCTGCGCTCAACTGCAGGCGGGAGGGCGGCGCCTCCCGCAGTCCCACCGCGACGTACGCGATGAATGGGAGAGACAGCAAGGCCAGCGTACCGCTGCGGGTGACGAGCGCGCCGAGCAGGAGCCCGATCCCGATCATGCAGATGAAGAGGCCCCGGCGGCTCATGTCTCACGGGCCCGGCCTGCGGCCGCCCGGGCCGGGACTACCGGGACGGGGACCTGGCGCAGGACTTCGTCGATCACTCCCCGATCCGACATTTTCACGTCCCACAGCGATGGGTCCAGGATGACGCGGTGAGCGAGGACAGGCTGGACGAACGGCTTGACATCATCCGGAATGACGTAGTCCCGCCCCTGCATGGCAGCCCACGCGCGTGCGAGCTTGAGCATCGCGAGTGACGCCCGCGGGCTGGCACCGACGACAACGTGGCGGTGCTGGCGGGTCTTGCCTACCACATCCACGATATAGCGGCCGACGTCAGGATCCACCCAGACCCGTTCCGCCGCCTCGCGCATGGCCAGGAGATCCTCCGGGCGAATCACTGCGTGCAAGTCCACCCGGTCCGTCATTCGCTCGGCCCGGCGGCGGAGGATCTGCGCTTCCTCTTCAGCGGTCGGGTACCCGACGGAAAGGCGGACGATGAAACGGTCGAGTTGGGCCTCCGGAAGAGGGAAGGTGCCTTCCGCCTCGATGGGGTTCTGCGTCGCGACGACGATGAACGGCGACGGCAGCCTTTCGGTCTCTCCTTCCAGCGTCACCTGCTGCTCCTGCATGGCCTCCAGGAGGGCGGACTGCGTCTTGGGCGAGGCCCTGTTGATCTCGTCGGCGAGCAGCATCTGCGCGAAGATCGGTCCCCTGCGCAGGAGGAAACTGTTCTCACTGCTGGAGAACACGTATCCGCCGGTGATGTCCCCGGGAAGCAGGTCGGGTGTGAACTGGATGCGCTTGAAGCTCATCCCCAGCGCCTCGGCGAACGAGTTGGCGATCAAGGTCTTGGCGAGGCCGGGATAGTCCTCTAGCAGGATGTGGCCTCCGGAGGAGAGCATCGCCGCCATCATCATCTCGAGAACGGGCCGCTTGCCGATGATGGCCTTTTCCACTTCCTGGATGACCGCGGCGCAGGTATCCGCGACTTGTTGTGCAGAGAGGGGCTTCTGTCGATCAGTGTCGGGCATCGGAATCGAGCTCATCTGTCATCTCCAATCGTGTCTCCAGGAATGCCAGGACTTCGTCGACGGACCGTTCGTAGGCCGTCTCCCGGCGGCGTCTGGACAAGGGGGCCCGCGCCGTCGCCGTGAGCGACCCCAGGGCGGCCTGCACGCGCCTGCGGGGATTCTCAAAGAAAGAAGGGGCGTGCCCTCGTGGAAGGGTCGACGCAAACAGAAAATCGTAGATGCCCGGCGGAATCGCGATCTGCCGCTCCTGCAGCGCATCACGCACCTGGTACGGCGCACCTCCGGGATGGGACGTGGTATAGAGGGACGACAACAGCCACCCCAGGTCGCGCCGAAGGGAGTCCTGAGACGGCTCAGAATCGATGTTCAGCAGGATCACGTTCCTCCAGTCGCGCGCCGGGTCCCACGCCGCTGCAGAAAAGAAGAAGCCCGCGACGCCGGACGTGGTCGTGCCGTGAGCCAGGAAGAGGACCAGGCCGATGACGGCTGCCGCAATGACACCCCACCAATAGACCTCCTGGCCGATGCTCAGGACGAAGATGCGAAGAACGAGCCACAAGGACGTTGCTGCAGGCAGGATGATCTCTTGTAGAAAGAATTGCGGGAAGAGGAGAACCAGCAGGAGCACGACGCCGGGAAATGCAGCCGCGAGAACGAGACGAACCGGTTTATTCATGCGGTCTCCCCCGCCGGCGCGGCTCGACGGCTGTGCTCGAGAATGGCATCCAGGCATGCAATGGCGGTCCTTTCGTCGCCTGAAACCGGCTCCTGGAGACTGTAGCGTGCCGCTTCGAAGAGGCGCGTGAGCTGGTGCACGGGATCTCGTGGAATGCCCTTGTCCGTCAGGAGCGACTCGAACTCACCGGCGGTCATGAACGTCTCACGCTCGATCCCCCGCTCTTCCTGAAGGGCCGCGGACATGAAGGTGTAGCACCGAATTATCACGTCGCGGAGGTCGCCACCGTTCAGGAGAGCCTGTCTGGCCCGGGCCACTTCCTGCACCCACGGACGCGTCTCCGGGCGACGTCGGGCCAGGAGCACGCGGAGGGACAGCGCCACCAGGAGTGCGCCCAGCACGATCCCTGCCACCCAAAAAAGGAACGCCGGCACAGGCCCAAGGGGCGCGGTCGCCAGTGGTCGAGGCTGAGGCAGCGGCCCCTCCCTCGCACTGCCTCCCGACCGCGGGAGCAGGCTTGCCACCACGAGCACGACGCACGCGACGAGCCCGATCTTCCATAATAATGACCATGAATCCGCAAGCAGTTTCTTCCAGGGAACACCGCGCATGGCGCGGATCAGGAACGCGAGCAGGCACACGCCGAGCACGATCAGCCCCAGGATTGCGCCAAAGGACCCCATTCCCATTCCCACCGGGGCCTCGTCCCGCGCCGGCGCAAAGATCTGGCCGTTTTCGAAGGAGGGGAGAGGCATGCCCGGCTGGAACACCAGGTGCGGCAGCCCCGCCGCGATGACCGCAGTCAGGCAGAGGGAAAGGAGGAGGAGAAACAGGCAGCGCTTGTCTGATCCTGAAGTTGCACGTCTCTTTTGCGACATCTTCCGTTTCGCGTGCCTCGAGTGGCGATTCCCCGCCAATGGGTTCGCCCACGTAAAATTTCAACGTCCTTCGAAGGATTCCCGATTTTCAACGAACACTCCATTATCCTCCGGAACGGAGATCTGGCAACCTCCCGATGCGCACCCGGTCAAGGAAGAAGCTGCGTCTCTGCGCCGGTAATGAGACGATTGCCAGGAACCTGCGCGCTTACTGCGAGGCTTCCTGGAGTTGTCGATAGCCGGCGCTCCCTCTCGCCTGCGCATTGTTCTGCGCGTAATCAAAGGCCGTCTTTCCCGCACCATCTCTGGCTCTCGCATCAGCGCCCGCATTCAAGAGAGCCAAAATCACCTGGGGGTTTGGGTTGGACTTGGCAGCGTACATGAGCGGGGTGAGACCGAGATTCTCGTCCTGAGCGTTGACGTCGGCGCCAGCGGCAAGAAGGGCACCGATCGCCGCAGCATTCGTATTGTTCGCGGCTGCATACATCAAGGCAGTCGCACCATACAGGTTCCTTTCCTCGATATTTGCACCTGACTTGATGAGCGTCATGATCACTTCTGGATTCTGGTTTCGAGAAGCGGCCAGCATGAGCGGCGTCTCACCGGATATGTTCTGCGCATTGATGTGGGCACCGGCTTTGAGGAGCATCGTGATCACCTCCATGTTTTCGGTGAACCCGGCGGCTTCCATAAGGGGAGTGAGGTCGTCCTTGTCCCAGGCATTCACGTCCGCACCGTGACCAATGGCAGCTTGTACGCTTTTTGCGCTTCCGTTCTTTACAAGCTCTGAGAAATCCTCCATCTGTGCATATGCCGATGCCGCCAGAAGGAATGAAAGAAACAGAACGATCATTCGCTTCGTTACTTTTCCTCCAATGCGCCCATAGAGCGTCCTCTCATTCCAGAAAGACAAAGGGATGGGCCATCGTCGACTCTCGACTCTTTCGAAAAGTCCGGCGCGATTCGCCAAAGGCGCCACCGCGCCATTCCACGCCGTCCCGGGTGGGCCCGCAAGACGCATTTTTCCCCCTTTGCCATGTCTTTCTCCGTGCGGCGTCGGGTCTTTTGGAAAAGGTCCGTGGCCCTCGAATATCTGAGGCGTTTTCTTTTCTGTAAGACGGCCGTGAGCTCGTTGGACGATACACCCCGTACCAGGGTCGGTCAACGACGGAAGAGGGGCGAAAGGCACGGCGTGTTCGCCATCCCGACCGTATCTCCTGCGGGAGCCGTTGCGCAGAATGGGTGTGGTATAATCCAATACGGCGAGCAGTCGGATCGTTCTTTGCAGACCCGCCACGCGTATCGTCTGATCGTCGGCCGTTCTTCTTGAGGGAGGTGAGTCATGGAAGGCTTTGCCTTTTTTTCAAGTCTGGCTGATTTTCCTTCGGCCCTTCAGCTTGGTATGCAAGAATTCAACAAAAAGAACCCCGATGCGATTGTGAAGTTCATTTCACAAAGCCAGAGCGGAACGCATCCTGATGAAACCGCGGTGTGCCTGACCATTTTCTACGAACGATCCGATCAACAGACAGGGAATCGTCCGCTGTAAGCTCGCTGGCATCCTCTTGCCAGGAGAGGTGCAACTCATATCCTCAGTCGCCATTGCATGGAAGAGCTCCGCCGTGTTTCGGTGAACCCTCACCGGGGGTTCCAACGGTAGATGTCGCGCCAGTCTGGCTGCGAGGTGATATAATAAGCCCAAAAATGAAAGATCGAGCTGTCAAGATTCAACCTTAAGTCTGGCAAGCTTCTACAGTTCACTCCGATCTCCGCTGCCATGCGAATGGTTTGTTTGCAGGAGAACCTGAACTGTGCGGTCCTGCGGAGGCAGTGCAATGGCGAGTGAAAAAAAAGGTACGCGCGACTCCTTCCATGAAAAAGGCAATCAGGGCGAGGCCGAGCGTGCGCTCCTGAAGACGCTGATTGATGCCGTGCCCGATCTTGTCTACCAGAAGGACCTGCGTGGACGATATGTGTTTGCGAATCGATCGTTTGCAGAAATCGCCGGATTGAGCGATTCGAAGGACGTGATCGGCAGGACGGACCGAGAGGTCTTCCCAAGAGAGATTGCGGACAAGCTCATCTGCGGATGACCGAATTGTCATTGAAGCAGCCCGGCAGCAGGAAAACATCGAAGAACCCGTCGTGTCCGCATCTGGATCGCTCTCGTGGGTGCTGACCACCAGGGTGCCTCTCTTCGACGAGACAGGACGCGTCACCGGGCTCGTTGGCATCGGCCGCGACATCACCAGGCGAAAGGAGCGGGAAGACAAGAACCAGCAACTCGCAACGCTGGTGGAATCATCCGACGACGCCATCGTCAGTTTCGATCTTGATCGCAGGGTCACGGCGTGGAACGGAGCGGCGGAGCGACTCTACGGATACACGGCAGAGGAAATGATCGGCGCACCGACGTCTCTGACAATTCCACCCGAGTTGGAGGCGGAAGCGCGGCTCGTGCGCGAGCGCGTCATGCAGGGCGAACAAGTCACGCGCTATGAAACGACGCGTCTGCGCAAGGACGCATCGAGGGTCTCGGTTTCCCTGACTCTCTTCGCAACCCGCAACGTGGAAGGCGCCATTGTGGGCCTTGCGTCGGTTGCCCGCGATATCACGGAGCAGAAGAGAGCAGAGGAGGTGCTGCGGGAATCTGAACGGCGACTCACCGATATCTTCGATTTCCTGCCAGATGCCACGTTTGCCATCGACACGGGAGGAACAGTCACCGCCTGGAACCGGGCCATTGAAAAGATGACGGGCTGGACGAAAGAGCAAATGCTCGGCTGTCGCGACAATGACTATGCCATCCCGTTCTACGGCGAGCGCCGCCCCATCCTCATTGATCTTGCATTCTATGACCAAGAGGAAATTGCGCAAAAATACGCGTTCGTTGAACGAAACGGGGATACCTGCACCGCGGAAATCTTCGCTCCTGTGCTCCATGATGGCGAAGGGGCCTATTTGTGGGGGGTCGCCACTCTCTTGAGGAATGAAAAAAGCGTCGTTGTCGGTGCCATCGAATCGATCCGCGACATCACTGACCGAAAGAAGGCGGAGGAAGAGAAGGCCAGGCTCGAAGCGTGGCTTCTGCAGGCTCAGAAGATGGAATCCGTGGGGCGCCTGGCAGGCGGTGTCGCCCACGATTTCAACAACATGCTGGGCGTCATCCTCGGCCATACGGAGATGGCACTGGAAGAGGTGGACTCGACAGAGCCGCTCCATGCCGACTTGGAAGAAATTCGCAAGGCAGCCTCGCGCTCCGCCGACTTGACTCGTCAACTGCTGGCCTTTGCCCGCAAGCAGGCCGTTGCGCCCAGGGTGCTGGACTTGAACGAGACAATTGGAGAGATGCTCACGATGCTGAAGCGGCTGGTCGGGGAGAATGTCCACCTTGTATGGCAGCCGAAGGCAGACCTGTGGCCGGTCATGGTGGACCGCTCCCAGATTGACCAGCTCCTGACCAACCTGTGTGTCAACGCCCGTGACGCCATTGTCGACGTGGGCCAGATCACCATCGAGACGGGAAACAGCATAATCGATGACGCCTTCTGCGCCGATCACGCGGGATTCGTGCCGGGAGAGTATGCGCTGCTTGCCGTCGCCGATGATGGCCACGGCATGGACAAGGAAACGCAGTCTCATCTTTTCGAGCCTTTCTTCACCACGAAGGGGATCGGGAAGGGAACCGGCCTGGGACTGGCGACAGTCTACGGCATCGTCAAGCAGAACTACGGCTTCATCAATGTTTCCAGCACGCCAGGCAATGGATCAAGGTTCACGATCTATATGCCTCGGTATTTGGGCAACACGGAGCAAACGCGGGGACAGCGGGCGGAGCCGTCGGCCATGGCCCCGCGCGGGCGGGAGACCATCCTGCTGGTGGAAGACGAGCCGGCCAGCCTGAGACTGATCAGCAAGATGCTCGAAAAGCAGGGGTACACCGTATTGGCCGCAGGCACGCCAGGGGAAGCAATCCGCATGGCCCGCGAGCACGCCGGGGAGATTCACTTGTTGGCAACCGACGTGATAATGCCCGAAATGAATGGCCGCGATCTGGCCAGGAATCTGCTGTCCCTTTTTCCGCGTCTCAAGATCTTGTTCGCGTCGGGATATACGGCCGATGTCATCACTCACCAAGGCGTCCTGGATGAGGGAGTGCACTTCATCCAGAAGCCCTTTTCGAGAAAAAAGCTGGCGGAAAAAGTGCGCGAAGTGCTGGAGAGCGAATGAGGAGACATCGTGCGCTTCCCCCGCGCTCGACAGGACGGTGAGGAGAACACGCGCACCACTTTAAACCAGCGTGCAGCGCGAGGCCGGAGCGACGACGAGCAAAGCTGCGACATCGCTGTTTTGCGAGGGCGGGGAGCCTCACGATCAGGCCATTCGCTGCCGCCCAGAGGGAGGTAGACGCACCCCGCGGCGAGGCAGCCGATCGCCATGGAGTTGTGCATGGGCTGCTTGTCTCTTGCCGTCAGTTGGGCGCCTGCGTAGAACAGGATGCCGACCGCGCACGCCAGAAGCAGGTGCGGCATGGGCTATTATCTCCTGGTTCAGGAAAAAAGTTCAAGTTTTTTTCTTGGACGAAAGTCCCGTCCCCTTTGCTCTACAATGGCTGTATTCCTACGACTTATGCGCGCCTCAAGCGTCAGCGAAAGGGCAGCGCGCCCACGTGCGACAACTGATCGGTAATCCGCGCTGTGAAGCTCTTCGAGCCGTCCGTACCCAGTGTCGCGCCATTCACAGAGAAGGGGACCCCGTTTGAAATTTCCGATGCCGTCAGTGTATGTGTTGCGATTGAGCCGCCATTGAGAAGTGTCAACGTTACCGGCACCTTTGGCGGATCAGGCACGGCCTGGTACGTCACCTATACGGTATCCAGCGGGGACACGAACCAAGCGCAGGGTGGCATTCCCATCAGCGTCGCGCTCAAAGATGCCGCGGGAAACACATGCTCCCCCTATACAACAGTGACGGGCGGCACCCCGGGAGTGGATACGTTTGCGCCTGTCATCACCTCCGCCAGCTTCAGCCAGCCCAGCGGCTGGCTCAAGGCCGGCTCTTCCGTCACGCTGAGCATCACGACCGCGTTATCAGAGACCGGGCTGACGCCAAGCTCTATCACCGTCAACGGTGTCAACGTTACCGGCACCTTCGGCGGGTCAGACACTAACTGGCACGCAACCTATATGGCCTCCGTCGGGGATACATACCGCGCGCAGGGTGCCATTCCCGTCAGCATCGCGCTGACAGATGCCGCAGGGAACACGTACTCCACCAGCGCGGTCACGGGGAACACTCTGGGGGTAGATACGGTTGCGCCCAGTGGCTACTCGGCGTCGATCACGCAGCCGTATGTCAACAGTTCCAACGTCTCCTCAGTGAACATGAGCTTTGCCGGTGCGGAGACGGATGACTCCTACAGTTACAGCATATCCAGCTCGGGGGGAACGTGGGGTCCAATAACGGGTACTGTCAGCTCTTCCAACCAATCATTCTACGGTCTCAACCTGAGCGGCCTGGGCGACGGCACGCTCACGGTGTCGCTGACCCTCACCGACCCTGCCGGCAACATGGGCACACCTGCCGTAACCACCAAGACAAAGGATACCATGGCGCCCAGTGGCTACTCGGCGTCGATCACGCAGCCGTATGTCAATGCTTCCAACTTCAATTCAGTGAGCATGAGCTTTGCCGGTGCGGAGAAGGATGACTCCTACAGTTGCAGCATATCCAGCTCGGGGGGCGGAACGTTGATCCTATCGGGTACCGTGACATCTCCCACCCAAACATTCTCCGGTCTCAACCTGAGCGGCCTGGGCGACGGCACGCTCACGGTGTCCCTGACCCTCACCGACCCTGCCGGCAACCTGGGCACACCCGCCGCAACCACCAAGACAAAGGATACCATGGCGCCCAGTGGCTACTCGGCGTCGATCAACCAGCTTTATGTCAACAGTTCCAACGTCTTTTCAGTGAACATGAGCTTTGCCGGTGCGGAGGTGGGCGCCTCCTACAGTTACAGCATTTCCAGCTTAGCAGGGTGTTGAAAAACTCAGCTTTTCATTGAGTAAGGCTTCGTTCCTTGGTAATCTTGTGAAGCAGGATTTCCAGGGAGGGAGTCGATGAGAGGCGCGAATCAGGAACAAGACAGCATCTTTAGTTATCACTCACCTGCAGACCGTGTGCCGTCTAACCATCCGCTACGGGTGGTAAAGGAAATGGCGAATCGGGCTTTGAAGGGACTGTCGGCAGATTTCAACAAGATGTATTCCGCTACCGGTCGGCCATCGATTCCGCCGGAGAAGCTCATTCGGGCGCTGTTGCTCCAGGTGTTGTACTCCATCCGCAGTGAAAGGCTACTGATGGAGGAATTGAACTATAATCTGTTGTTCCGCTGGTTCGTCGGACTGTCGATGGAAGACGAGGTTCTGGGACCACTCCACATTCTCCAAGAATCGGGATCGGCTGCTGAACGCGGACATCGTGGCGAAGTTTTTTATCCAGATTAGGGAGCAGGCCCGAGAGCAGGGGCTGCTGTCTGATGAGCATTTCACTGTCGACGGGACACTCATTGAAGCCTGGGCATCTCAAAAGAGCTTCCAGCCGAAAGAGGGAGGACCCTCGGGACCAACAAGTGGCGAAAACGGTCGCAACGCAGATGTTGACTACCGCGGAGAAAAGAGGAGCAACGAGACACACGCCTCGACGACGGACCCCGATGCACGGCTGTCAAAGAAGAGCCACGGAGGGGAAGCACGGCTGAGCTATATGGGCCACCTGCTGATGGAAAACCGCAACGGGTTGGTGGTGGAGCATCGCCTGAGCATCAGCAGCGGTACCGCCGAGCCAGAGGCGGCCGTGGAGATGGTGAAAGCGATCCCGGGCAATTACCGCATTACCGTTGGCATGGACAAGGGCTACGACAGAAGATCTTGTGTCAAGGAGTTGCGTAAGCTGAACGCTACTCCCCACGTTGCGCAGCGCAAGGATCATTCCGCCGTTGATGGACGCACCGTTCGTTGCGAAGGCTATGTGATCAGTCAGCGCGTTCGCAAACGAGTGGAAGAGATCTTTGGCTGGATGAAGACCGTCGGAGGATATCGAAAGACTCGCTTCCGTGGGGTACAACGCGTCGGTTGGGGATTCACTCTTGCCATGGCCGTCTACAATATGGTCCGAATCCGCAATCTGTCGGCTCAGCTATCCGTGTAGAGGCCAAACGGGGCCAAGCCCACAATGGCCCCAATTTCTGATCCGCAATCGAGGACCCCAAATAGCACCGCTGAGGAGATAATGATTTCTCCAACAAGAACTTCTTCAACACCCTGTTAGGAGGAGGAGCGCCGGTCACGGGAACGGGCACTGTCATCTCGCCCACCCAATCCGTCTCAGGTCTCAACCTGAGCGGCCTGGGCGACGGCACGCTCACGGTGTCCCTGACCCTCACCGACCCGGCCGGCAACGCGGGCAGCCCTGCCGTAACCACAATAACAAAGGACACCGTGGCGCCTACAGCGTTCAGTGTGCAGTGCATGCGCCCAAACGTAAACGTCTATTTCTCCGAAGGTGTTTATGGGGACTTAGGTGCTACCAGCCAACTGGGCATCAATAGCGTGTCGATATTTGATCAAACGCATCCCTCCTACACCGCGAACGTCACTGGGGTCGGGCACGGCCCGGGAATGCCCTCCGCAACATTCTACGTCAACTGGTCATATACGCCGCCCGGCGGGAGACATAGTCGTGGTGGTGGCGAATATGAACCAGATCTTCGACGCCGTGGGAAATGCGATCCCCGCCGGCCCGCTCGGCCAGGTAACGTGGCAGTGAAATGGAAGAGGCGCCCGCCGTGCGGTCACCCCCGTTGACGCTCCGCACAGAGGACGTCGACAGAGTCTGCCCGGTTGTCACGAAGAGGCACAGCTTGATGCGACGTTGACGCGTTTCTGTCTTCTGCCTATAAAGGGTGGCATATACCACGCGTCGGAAAACCCTTACAAAGTGAGCAAACGCTCGATTTCCAGAAAGCCGGAATGAGGGGTTCTGCATTTTGCGCCGTGGTCCTTTGCCTATGCGCTCTCTCCGCCTGCGCCTCTCGGGGACATATCTCGGGCATTGAGATCGACCCGGCTGCATACTCCCACCTGCCGGAAAGGGCCGTGATAAAGGTCGTTCTCATTCCACAAAACGACACGAAATCCTGCGCAACAACCTCCATCGCCATGGTCATCTCGTACTTCGAGGGGCGAAATAATGATCCCTTGGACAAGGAAGAGGTTTGGAAGATCTCAGGGACGAGCGAGCTTGTCGTGCATACCGTGGGCAACGACATGGCCGGCCTTTCGCAGATTGCGAAGCATTACGGCTACAGGAGTGAGTACGCCCAGGGCGTCACGCTGGAGCAGCTGGAGTACCTGCTCTCGAAGGGCATCCCCGTCATGGTGAATATCCGGCCCGATCCGATGAAATCGGCCACGCATGCATTGCTGATCGTCGGCTATGACAGGAACAGCCGGCTTTTCTACCTGAACGATCCCTCGCTCGTATTCAATGTGATGACTTTCGACGCTTTCGAGGCGCGGTGGTTTGCTTATTTGAGCTCGCCTCTTGGGATGTCGCGCAGGAGCGTCTTTATCGTCTATCCCAAGGACGGCTGGAAAGTGGACGATGGTGTTCCAGCGGGCAGGGCGGACTTTCGGATATCACCCGGTCAAGGAACGTCTTGGCGAGTGTCACCGGATATGGGATGACTCAATGTGCAGATGATACCGGAGGCAACAAATGGGAAAGATGGCAAGCGTAGCGATGGTTCTTGCGGTGGCATGGGTGACGTCTACATATGCACAGACAGACCTTCTTGAGCTTGCGGGAAGCGGAACACCACAGGAGGTTCAGGCAGCCATCGACAACGGCGCGGACGTGTCGGCTCGAGACGCGAATGAAAGAACCCCGATAATGTACGCCGCCTGGAAGAATCCGGATCCCGACGTGATCACGACGCTTCTGAAGGCGGGGGCGAAGGTAAATGTTCAAGACATGGATGGCAGCACCGCGCTGATGCTCGCCGCAGGTGGGGACCCTATGAATAGCAACAGCATAGAAGTGATGGCCGCGCTTCTGAAAGCGGGCGCAGACGTGAATGCCGGGGATAGCGTCGGCACCACCGCGTTGATGCTCGCCGCCCGGCATAATCACCCCGCGGCGATCGCTCTGCTCCTCAAGGCGGGGGCAAAAGTGAATGCGCAGAACAGCAGCGGCAGCACGTCTCTGATGTGGGCCGTCTATAACCCGGATCCCGAGGTGATTGTTGCACTCTTAAAAGCCGGCGCGGATGCGAAGGTGAAAGACGTAGAGGGAAAGACCGCCTTTGATTCTGCCCAGGAAAATGAAAACTTGAGAGGGACCGATGCCTGGGCTTCTTTGGCGGCGGCGGACTTCTTGAGCTTTGTAAAGGACGGAACGGTACAGGACATCCGGGCCGCCCTTGACAATGGCGCGAGCATCAAGACCGCAAACCGCGACGGAACGACAGCGTTGATGAGTGCTGCCGGCTACAATCAAAATCCTGAGGTCATCACGGCGCTCATTGCGGCGGGAGCGGACATCAAGGCCCGGGACAAACATGGATTTACTCCGTTGATGTGGGCAGCCACGTACAATCCAAACCCGGATGTGATCACCGCGCTTGTTTCGGCGGGAGCAGATATCAAGACCGTTGACAAGGATGGTGCGCCGGTTTTGAAGTGGGCCATCTGGAACCAACAGAACACTGATGTGATGAACGCCCTTCTTGCCGCGGGAGCGCAGGTCAAGACGCGAGATGCTGCGGGCGTTACTCCGTTGATGTGGGCGGCGGCATACAGCCAGGAACCCGCGGCGCTCCGTGTGCTTCTTGCAGCCGGTGCGGACGTGAATGCGCGTGACAGCGATGGCTGGACTCCCCTGATGTACGCTCTCAGCTCAAAGGACGCGGAAAGGCCAATCAAATACGTCTATCCCGAAGTGATCATTGCTCTTCTGGATGCGGGCGCCGACGCAACAATAAGAAACAAAGCGGGGAAGAATGCCCTTTCTTACGCAGAACGTGTCCTGAGCCTGAAAGGGACGGACGCCTTTCAGAAACTTGAAGAAGCGTCGAAGTAGGCGCAAAGTCACCCGACGACGTGCGACGGCAAGCCGCCGCGGCGCGCGGCGTCTTTGGCGCTTTTCGGTGGTGCCGCGGGTCAATAGTCTCTGCCGTTCAGCCGCAGCTCACTGACTGAAGAAAGCGCCGACGATGGGTATCACCATTCCCAGGAAAGTCGTGGCCAGGTTCTTCACGATATCGGGTGTTTCAGGGCTCCGAAAAATCCAGGTCGCAATGGCAGCGGCTCCCCACACGATGTACACCAGCGCATAGGCGCTGAGAAGGGCGGGTTGCAGAACGACGGCTGTTGGGGCCCCGGGAATACTGCTCAGACCTTTGAGGTTTCTCTTCAGTCGGCTGGTCGCGCCGTCCTGGGGCGGCTTCAAACCGAAGCTGACCGCCACGATTCCTCCCACGAGCGCGGCTACTGCCGTCGCAACATAGAGGAGCGCTTCGCTGTATTCCGGAGGTAGGCCGGGGGAGGCTGCCCACGTCTGATACATTGCCCATGCAAAAATGCCGGCGAAGGCGAGCCCCGTCAGGATGACCATCAAGGCCGTGAGGATTGTCCGAACGACTTCCGGCAAGGCTCCCGCTGGCGTGGTTGGACTTGACATTTCAGTCTCCTTTTTAAAAATAGCTTTTTCGACATGATATACCCTGGTCCGAACCGGCGCCAGAGGCCCCTCCCGAACGCGGAAGAAGCTTCGCGGCGCTTGACATGCCGGAGGGGCATGATATTCTGAAAAAAAGGAGAGCAAAAAGCAGCAAGGAAAATATATCTGCGAATTGCGGTCTGAGCTTCAACACGGAGCGGCCGCAGGAACGGTTGCCATTGCGGGTGTCGAGGCACTCGCCCCACCAGCCAGCGCCATTGCAGCATGTGCCATCATCGACACAATCACCAACCATGGACGGATGGATGCCCATCTCAATAAAAGAGTAACCAGGAAAAAAGGAGCAATGTCATGGCGACAATCGATATGAGTGATCGCAAAGTATTTCACGACAGCGTGACCGCGATTCAAGCGGAGCACGGTCTCACGGTGGACGGGCTGATGGTCAGCGAGGCCCTGCCCGAACATCGAACGGAAAAGATGACGCTTCACTTCTCGCTGGATATCCCGCCCCGGCGCAGGCGGAATTGGAAGAAAAGGTCGCCGGCGGCCAAGTTGTCACCCCAGAAGAGCTGAAGAAGGACTATGGGCCGGCCGATGAGGACGTCAAGAAGCTTGAGGCGTGGCTGAAACAGGAAGGGTTCGAGATTCTGCCCGTTCAACAAGACGGCAGCAGCATCTATGCGCGAGCGAGCGTGGGCCAGATCGAGAAGAGTCTGGCCGTCAGGACGGTTCGCGTGACCAAGGAAGGTGTCACGTACACCGCCGCGCAGGACGCGCCGAGCCTGCCGGTCGATGTGGGCAGGGCCGTTCATGCCATCATCGGGTTGCAGCCGTATCGGAAAGCCCGCAAGCATTTCCGGGTCATGAGTCCCCGGGAGGAAAATCGGATCTCGCTCGGAACGGGCGATGGTCCGGCGGCATCTCCATCACCGAACGTGGCAAATCACCCGCCCTACCTCGTGTCGGAGATACTCGGCGCTTATGACGCAAAGAACCTGGGCGTCACCGGACATGGCCAGACGATCGCCATCCTGATCGACACTTTCCCCGCCGACGCGGACCTGACGGCGTTTTGGAGGGCGAATGGCGTGCCCTGCACCCTGACGCAAATCCAGAAGATCAATGTCACGGGCGGAGCGCTTCCCGCGCAGGAAGGCGAAGAGACGCTTGACGCTTCATGGGCCAGCGGAATCGCGCCGGGGGCGACCATCAGAATCTACGCCACCGGCTCGCTCAGCTTCGTGAACCTTGACATGGCTCTTGACCGCATCATCACGGACCTGGCGACGGTGCCGGGCATGCGTCAGTTGTCCATCAGTCTCGGCCTTGGCGAACACTACATGGGGGGCGCCAACGGCGAGGTTGCCACGCAGCATCAGAAGTTCTTGAAGCTTGCCGCTGCCGGCGTCAATGTCTTCGTTTCCAGCGGAGATGCGGGGTCAAATCCCGACAGCACGGGGCATAGCCCGAGCGGTCCCACCCAGGCCGAGTACGAGTCTTCCGATTCCTGCGTCGTCGGCGTCGGCGGCACCAGTTTGAAGCTGAACGCAACGGGCGCCATCGCCGGTGAAACGGGATGGACGAGCAGCGGCGGCGGAAAGAGCATTTTTTTCACTCGCCCTTCTTGGCAAACCGGGGCTGGCGTGCCGGCGGGAAAGAACAGGCTGGTTCCCGACGTCAGCCTTACCGCCGATCCCAACGAGGGCGCCTATCTCGTGCTGCACGGGCATGTCGTCCAGATTGGCGGAACAAGCTGGAGCGCGCCCGTCTGGGCCGGTTTCTGCGCACTGATCAATGAGGCACGCCAGAAGGCGCGCAAGCCCTTGCTGTCATTTCTCAACCCGTTGCTGTACCCGCTGGCACGCACGCCGTGTTTCCGCGACATTCAATCCGGGAATAATGGCGCATACAGCGCGGGGCCTGGATACGACATGGTCACCGGACTCGGCGTGCCGGATATCGCGCAGCTCATCAAGATACTGAAGTAACTGATTTGAATGGAAACGGCCTCCGCCAGGAGGCCGTTTGATCATGAGCGGTCTTCTTCCTGGGACAATCGATACAGATTCTGCAGAAAGCCGTCCTTCCGATTTCCCAGGCGATCGAGAAAGAACTGCCGGTCAAAGGTCTCGACGATGGGGACGGCCCGGTCGGCGACCGTGGCGCCCTTTGGGGTGATTCGCAGCACCTTGGCGCGCCGATCCCGATCGTCGTCCTGCCGGTCGACCCAGCCTTTGGTTGCCAGTGTCCTGATCACCGCCGAGACGGTCATTTCATCGCATCCCGTATGCTTCGACAGCTCGACCTGGCTTGATCCATCGAGCCATCTCAGGCTGGCAAGAAGGACATATTGGGTATGGGTCAGGTCGAGGGGGGCCAGCAGATCGCGGATACCCCGTTGCCAGAGGGCCGAGACCTTCCAGAACAGGTATCCCGAGCTCTGGTTGGCGGTCTCAACCGAGAATGGTCCCTTCATAGTCCCACTGTAACCGATCGTGCCCGTTCGATCAGCGCCTCAGTCTGTTCCTTCATGCCTGCGGCAATTCCGCGGACGACCAGCTTGTTCCAGAGGGCGGCCAGCGGACCCCGGATACGCATGATCGTGATGACGTCCGTGCCTCCCTCAGCGAGGGGAAGGAAGCGGTGCTCGCCTTCCAGGACAGCCAGCGGAAAGGTCGTGCGGTCGGTCCACAGCCGCCCCTCCTCCCAGGCGGCCACGCGGATCGTGACGGCCTTCCCACCCCGGGGCTTGAGCGAGAATATCCTCCGGTCCCGGTCGACCCAGTGTGTTTCTTCCAGGCCCTTGTCCCAGAGATTCCAGTGCTCAAGGTCGTTGAAAGCAGCCCAGAGGCGATCCGCTGCAACGCCGGTCCGAAGCTCATGACGGTATGTCTTCATGACCGTACCCCCATGGCCTTCGAGATGAAGCGAAAGTCGGTTTCCGTGATTTCGAGGAAGCCGAAACGAAACGGCGCCGCCCAGCGGGTCTTGTTGCCGATGAATGACAGGCTTTCGATCAGGGGGTGGATGTCGGCCTCTTGCGCCTTCTCCCAGGCAACGCGACGACGCCAGGGGGAGAAGCCGGGAGCCTGGTTCACCTGGACGGGTGCCTCGTTCACGACCGTGCCCAGCGCGGTGAACCGCTGGCAGGGCGTCGCCTCCCCGTAGACTTCCTTGCCCGAGTAATAGATCAGGCCGTCGCCGGCTTTCAGTCGGCGGGCGGGCCCTTGCTTGCCATGATTGAACTGGGCGAATCCGCCTTCGACCCCGAAGCGAACGTGCTCCCTCGACGCGACACCGATCCAGTAACGACGGCCCTTGTCTTGTTGTGTCATGATGTCCCTCCGCAAAGGAAGGTAAGCATGCTTAGCGAAAAAGGCAAGTGCGCTTACTATTTATGTTCCGGGCTGCGCGCCGCGGCGCGCGTGCGGTGGCACGAGCTCATTCCGCGGCCGAAAGCCGCGCGATTCCTTCAAGAATCGTTTCAATTGCGTCGGCAAAGCGCTTTTTTTCCGGCATCCCCAAGCGATCCAGGGCGCCGCAGACGAGCTCGGTTCGCCGCTCGATTTCTGCGTTCAACCGGGCATTGCCCGCGGCGGTGAGCTCATAGCTCACGTTCCTCCTGTCGTCGGGGTTTCCCTCACGTGAGGCGAACCCCTCTTCGACCATGCGGTTGAGCATGATGCAGAGGGCCGACGAAGAAAGCCCGTCATGCGCGGCAAGCGTCTTGAGGTAGCCCTTCCCGTGGTAGCGGAGCGTGAGAAGGGTCCGAAATCTCTCTTCGCTCATGCCGCCGCCCGCCGGAGGCGGAAGCTGCTCCCGGACGTAACGCTTCATAGCTCCCAGCAGCTCGAGAAACCGGCCTGCCACCTCACGGTCGAGCGCTCCTGCTTCAGGGGACGGTCGTGCAGTGGCTTTGTTCATTCGCCGCCCGCTCCACTCTGACGCGAGGGCTCGGCGGTCGATCCCCGGTTTTCTTTTCCACGCACCAGGGAGAAACATGCCGCGACCAGGCAGAGCACGAGGGAAACGAGAAACGTGTTGCGGATCCCGGCGACGAATGCCTGCATCGTCGCGGAGCCAAGCGTGACGTTCGTGCCGACGAAGAGCTGCATCATTGCATCCCGTGGGAGGCTGCCAGCGGCAACCGCGAGGGCCAGGGCGAAGCTTGTCACCATGCCCGTCTGCCGCAGCGTCGCGAGCGTCGCCGATGCAATGCCCAGCCGTTGTCGCGGGGCTCCATTCATCGCGGCGCTCGTGTTGGGGGAAAAGAAAAGCCCGCCGCCCAGCCCGACCAGCACCAGCCCGAAAGCGATGGAGCCGTAGCTGGAGGTCGGCGTCAGCCGCAGCACGAACCACACGAGCGCCCCCGCCTGGAGCAGCAGACCCGCCGTGGCGGGGATCCGCGCGCCGATGCGGTCGGCCAGGAGCCCGCTCAACGGCCCGGTGACCGCGCTCATGACGGAAAGGGGAATGAGGAAGAGGGCAGCGGTGAGCGGGCTGTAGCCGCGCACTCCCTGGAAATAGAAGACGATGAGGAAGTTCACGGCGAACATCGCCAGGGACTGCAGCAACGCCGATACGACCGAAAAGCTGTAGACGCGGTTGCTGAACAGGCCGAGATCGAGCACGGGGTTCGCGACGCGCCGCTCCCGCCGGAGAAATATGGCGAGCATCAGGACGAAAAGAGCGAACAGGGAGAGGATGGGGAGCGAGGTCCAGCTCATCTGGATGCCGAGCGTGAGAGCAAAGAGGATCGCGATGAGTCCAAGGCTGAACATTCCCGCGCCGATGAGATCGAAGCTTTCCGTCCTGCTGCGCGCGGACATCTCCTTCAGCGCCAGGAAACCCCACACGGTGCCGAGGATGCCGATGGGCACGTTGATGAAAAAGATCCATCGCCAGTTCGCGGCGGCCAGAATCAGGCCGCCGAGGAGGGGACCGGCGATGCCGCCCAGCGCCCAGGTGATGCCGTTGATTCCCAACGCCCTTCCCCGTTGATGGGGCGGGAACACCTCGGCGATGATGGCGGGGCTGTTCACCATCATGAAGGCGGCCCCGCCGCCCTGTACGATACGGAAGATGATGAGCTGCGTTGCGCTCTGCGAGATGCCGCACAGCGCGGAGCCCACCGTGAATATGATGAAGCCGAGATTGTACATCCGCACGCGTCCGAACATGTCCGCGATGCGTCCGAATGTCAGGAGACAGACCGTGCTCATGAGGATGTAGGCCATGATGACCCACACCATCTCGACCAGCCCCGCGTGCAGCTTCACCATCATGTCCGGCAGGGCGAGGGTCACGATGGTGCCGTCGATCGCCGCCATGAGGGCGCCGATGGTCGTCACGCTGAGGGCGATCCACTTGTAGTCGATCCGCCGATGCGAAGAAAGGGTAACCGGTGCGTGCATGGAACCTTCCGTCAGACGTCGCGGGCCGCGCCCGCGCGAATCGTTCTATTGTAAAATCGTTTTACTACAAAACATTATGCCGCGTCAAGGACCGGTGATGTCTCGCTATCCGGGCCCGCCACCCCGGCGTGGGAGACATCAGGCAGGGACGCGCGAGCGCAGCGTACCGTCCAGCAGCTCCATGAGCTTTGCAAATCCGCGCTCCGCCTGCTGCGGGTGATATACCTTGCCGCCTGGCACCATCCATCCGTGGAGCGCGCCGTCGTACGTTTCACTCTCGAACAAGCCGCCCCAGGCGCGAAGCGCGGCGTCCAGTTTCTCCACGGCCTCGGCCGGCATGCTGCGGTCTTGCGTAGCGTGCCCGAAGTAGAGGCGCGCTTTCACCGCGGGCAGCACGAGATGCGGGCTCTGGTCGCCGTCGATGGCAAGGCGCCCGCCATGGAACGACGCTGCCGCGACGATCTTATCCGGCCGTGCAGCCGCGGTCCGCAGCGCGAACTGGCCGGCGAAGCAGAAGCCGACGACGCCCATCGGCCCGCGGCTGACGCGCGGCTGCGCGGCGAGGTAGTCGACGTACGCGGCGCCGTCCTGCGCCATCGCCTCCGGCGTGAGCGGGGTCGTGAGCTCCCGGAAACGGCTCATCGTCCGCTCGCTCGTGAAGTCCGCGTCGGAATCGAAGGCCGGCGGCCTGGTCGTGCGGTAGAAGATGTTGGGCGTGAGAACGACATAGCCGGCCTCCGCGATGCGTTTCGACAGCTCCACATGCGCCGGGCGGAATCCAAGCCCGTCGGTGAGCTGGATGATGCCGGGCAGCGCTTCCGCCGTGTCGGGCCCCACTATTAGCGCATCGATCGTCCCGGCAGCGGTGGGTATCTCAACCTGGTTCGTGAACATGCGGCCTCCATCTCTGGAACCCGGGGCAAGGAGAATGCAAATTGCCCGCCTGGGGTCCTTGCCGAATAATAATATAGAAAAAGACCTGCGACCAGGGGAGGCTCACAATGGGCATTCGCGTGCGGGAGGAAGGGCGTGGCCGTGAAATATTTTTATTGCAATACTGGTGTTTTTGTATATAATGGAGAAACAACTTTGTCCATCTGTATGGAGAGGCGGCGTTCTTTGAGGTGGCTGCTCCTTCTGGCCATTCTTGCAATCCTGGCGGTCCCTGTTTTTGCCGACGGCAATCCGTACGGCGGAACAATTGTATTTGCCTACTACGATGAGCCGACGAAGCTCAATCCGCTTTATGCCGCGAGAGGGATATGCGGCAGCAATTGCCAACTTTTTTACGGATGGGCTTATCACATTCAATGCGGCCAAAGAGGTCGTTCCAGACCTTGCTGAAAGCTGGGATGTCTCTCCTGACGGCCTTACATGGACATTTCATCTCAGGAAAGGTGTCAAGTTTTCAGACGGGACCGAGATGACTGCCGACGACGTGCAGTTTACTTATGAACAGGGAACCAGTCCCAAGTATGGCAATCCGTATTCCGATTTCTTGCAGGTCGTGAGAGGATTCAAGGCAGAAGGAAAGTACACTTTCAAGGTTTTTTCAAAGAGCCCCTACGGAGCCCTTCCAACGATAATGAGCAGACCGATTGTTCCCAAGCACTGTTTCCTGAACGAGGCCACTGAAAAAGAGTACGACAAACACCGTGTCGGAACTGGCCCGTTCAAACTGACGGAATGGAGGTCTGGGCAATTAACCTTTGATGCAAATCTCGATTATTTTCTGGGTCGGCCCCATCTGGACAGGGTTGTTTTCAAGCTTTTCCCCGATAATAAAGTTGCATGGGCTTCGCTGTTGCGCGGGGAAGCCGACTATGTGCCGGAGATTGATTACGAGGATTACGCGGTAATAAAAGACGACCCACGTTTCTCTGCCTATGGGTATCTCGACGATTTTTGTTGCTCACTTTTCTTCAATAACAAAGATCCTCTTTTGTCGAATCGAAAGATTCGACAGGCCATTTCGATGGCAATCGACAGGAAGGACCTTATTGACAAAGTACTTCAGGGTGGGGGCCTTGCCGCAAACGGTCCCTTCAAGCCGGGTACCTGGCCCTACAACCCGGATCCTGCGCTCCAGGCCTACAACCCGGCATTAGCAATGAAGATATTCGCCGATCTCGGATGGAAAAATAAAAACAACGAATGGGTACTGGAGCAAAGCGGCCAGGAGCTGAAATTCAAGGTTGCCATTTTTTCCGGGAGCAGCTCCGAAGAAATGACAGCCAAGAGGCTGCAATGGCAGCTCCTCTTGCGGGGATAAAAATGGAGATAGAGGAAATGTCTCTCCAGGACCTCTTTAAGAAGACATCGCAACCCGGCTCTTTCCAGGCAATGCTTATTCCGTTCAACACATACCCAGATCCCGATACTTGCGCACGAAGTTTCTGGTATTCCGGCACATGAAAATCCCAGGGAATCTTCGCCTCTTACAGCAACCCTGCCGTCAACAGGCTGATCGATTTGGGCGGACTCCTCTGATTTCAACACACGAAAAGGAATTTACCAGAAAATCCACAGCATGATTGCCCAGGATGCTCCAGCCGCATTTCTGTATTTCAACAAGAGATACACGGCGACATCCGCGCGATTGCACGTGCCTGGCTTTGCTGAACATTTCGCAGTTAGCTGGTTATGTGCAGGACTGGTATGTGACAGATTCCAAGGAAAGGAGGTGAGGCAAATGATTATCGAAATCGTCGAAGAGGGCTACTAGGAACTGGATGAGATGGGACCCATGATGTGCTGCGGTCTTGTCGTCGGTTCCACGGGTCGTTAAGACATGATGCAGGGGAAAGGGCGAAAGCCTTTTCCCCGGAAAGATCACATGATCCCTTCACGATTCAATGTCACCGTCCCTGATTTTCCCGGGAGCGGCAAGTATCTGCTCTACAACACGGTCACGCAGGCCCAGGTCGTCATTGATGACGCGCTGAGGGCAATACTCGGGGAGCTCCCGACCTTGCCGGAGAAGGAAGAGGCCCGGACCGCGGTCGCCCAACTCCAGCGAATGGGCTTTCTTGCCGCCTCGGAAAGCGACGATACCGCGGCGCTGGAGAACCTCTTCAAGAAGGTATGGGATGACCATTCGGTCATTCGCGCCACGGTCCTGATGACATACTCCTGCAACTTCCGCTGCGTGTACTGCGTTGAAGAAGGAGTCAAGGAGCCGGTCTTCATGGATGAGAAGACGGCCTTGGAAGCGGTCGAATACATAGAAGGCAAGCTCAAGGAGTATGGCGCAAGGAAGATCGACGTTTACTTCTACGGCGGCGAGCCCCTCCTGAACGTGCCCGCCATCCGCACCATGGCTCGGGGCTTGAGCGATTTCTGCCGCGCCAACAATGTGCCCTTCACTTTCGGTTTCAACACCAATGGCGCCCTTCTGACTTCCGAGCTCATCGCGGAGCTCATGCCGCTGGGCCTGAGCTGGGCGAGGATCACAATCGACGGCCCGAAGGAAAGCCACGACAGGTATCGGCCCTTCAAGAACGGTAAAGGGAGCTTCGACACCGTCACGGCAAGGCTCACCGAGGCATGCACCCTCATGCCCGTGGACGTCAACATCAACTACGACCAGTCGAATGTCGGAAAGGTGCCGGCCTTGCTTTCTTACCTGCAGGATGTCGGCCTTGCCGCAAAAATCGGCAAGGTAACCTTCACGCCCATCACCCCGACCCCGAAGGACCGGGAAGGGCTCCGGCCCGCAACGGAGATGGACCGCGCCATGATGACGGTGGAAACCGCCGGGCAGTTGATCGAGCTTTCACGCGCGGCGCTGGACAAGGGCTACAAGGTCGACGTGGGGGTGCAGGCCCGCGCCTGCGAGATGGTCCTTCGGCGCACGAGCTTCATCATCGACCCCCGGGGAGACCTCTATGGGTGCAGCGCGTTGGCGGGGCGCAAGGAATTCCGGCTTGGGAATTTCCGCGGCGAGCAGAAGGACCCCTTCAAGGGCCTGGAGCTCTGGAGGCGGTGCGCGGGCTGCGTCTATGCGCCTCTCTGCGGCGACGGCTGTCCCTTTGGCGCGTACATCCGCTACGGCGATCCTCTTGCGCTGAATTGCATGAAGGAGACGATGGATTACTTTGTGAGGGAGAGTCTGAAGCTGAGCTACCTGAACAAGAAGAAGGCGAAAGCAGAAGCCGCCCGCGTCCCCTGAACTGTTTTCGCCGCAGCAAAACTCTGCAAAGGGTGCGGCAACGGATTCGCCGTCATCCCGATCAAGCTTCGCCTGGGAATATTCGGGGAGCAATCGGATTTCGGGATCGGGCTGGCGTCCGGCATCGAGTACTACGCCCTTCCGCTGTTCTTCGATTCCAATGACAACATCGTGCTTTCCGGCGACCCTTCGCTTGCAGGCTTTTTCCTCACCCTGAAGGCGCTCGTGGAGCTCGACTACTGGGGCGGCAGGCTCACGCCCTGGGTGATGGGCGGCGCAACGCTGATCGGCACGATTGGCGGTGACGGGGGCGGCGACACCTACTATTACTACTACTACTGAGACCGTGGCTTTGAACGACCCGCGTCGAATCGATCAGCGACCGTGCGCGCTGTAGCTCTGCAGCTCCCATCGCTGCAGCGGTGAGCCCGGACCGCCGGAGGGGCTTTCGGATTTCACGAGGAAGTGGGGAACGTCCGCGGAAAACCAGTATGACGACTTGCCCATGAGCGATCCCATGAATCCGCCGATCCCCAGCTGCACCTTCCAGCAGTCGTAGCTTCTCCCGCCGGCCGTGACCGTCTCCCGTGCCGCGACCGTGAGCTTCGGTGAGAATTGAAAGCCCCGGCCGCCGGCGCCAAGGAAAAGGATGTTCGCCGAGGTGAATGTGCCCCAGGGAAGGCCGCGCAGGGTGATGGGAAGAGAATTGAAATCCGCGATGACGACTTCATTCGCCTTCGGTTGGGCCGTCATCCTGAGGATTTCCGTCGTCCGCTTGATGAGAGAGTCCACGCTGTGCGACGTGACCTCGGAGGACCGGGGAAAGAGGGTGGTCGGATCCAGGCGCATCACGATGTCGGATTCGGGCGAGCTCGACCGGAACTCGTACCAGGAATCGCCCTTCGCCGTCTTTAGGCTCAGGCTCTGCGTCACCGTCCATGCGTCGCCGCCGATGCTCTCCGTGTAGACGAGGCTTTCTTCCTGCGGCAGC
This sequence comes from uncultured Spirochaetota bacterium, assembly GCA_963781885.1. Classification (GTDB taxonomy): domain Bacteria; phylum Spirochaetota; class Spirochaetia; order SZUA-6; family Fen-1364; genus Fen-1364. The sequence continues at coordinate 487,681 of CAWAHW010000001.1, forward strand.
GATGGGTTTCTGATGACGATCTGGGCGCAGAGGGGAGGTGCCCCCAGCGCAACGGCGAAGAGAATCGCAAGGAGCGCTTCGCGCTGCATGGAGCAAAGTATACCTCTGAACGTCCGCACGGTTCATGAAAAGTAATAACAAATCACCGGGCGCGCTACATTTCCGTCGCAGCCGCCTGTATAATCGGTATGAGCGCGGAAGAAGCGGTGGCGAACAACCGGGTCATCATCATAGAAGACGATATCGAGCTCGGCGATCTTGTGCGCATCTATGTCGCGCGCGAGGGGGTGGAGGCGTCGCTCTGCGGCAGCGCGGAGTCGGGGCTCGCCCTTTTCCGCAGCATCGGGGCTGACCTGATCGTGCTGGATATCAACCTGCCGGGCATGGACGGCTTCGCGTTTCTTCGGACGCTGCGCAGGGAGAGTGCCGTTCCCGTCATCATCATCTCCGCCCGGGAATCCGACGAGGACATCGTCATGGGTCTCGGGATCGGCGCCGACGAGTTCGTGACCAAGCCGTTCGTCCCGCGCGTGCTCGTGGCGCGCATCAGCGCGATGCTCCGGCGAAACGGCGCCATGAAGCCGAAGACGATCGGCTTCGATTCCTACGTCCTTGACTATGAGGGGTACACCCTCACGCGGGACGGTCGACGGGTCGTTCTCTCCACCCGGGAGTTCGAGCTCCTGCGCCATTTGCTTTCCCACCCCGGCGTCGCCATGACACCGGAGGAGATTTATCGCGACGTGTGGGGATCGCACTATGGAGACCTCACCGCGGTTGCCGTCTACGTGCGGCGTCTGCGGTTGAAGATCGAGGAGGAGCCCGCCAATCCGCGCTACCTCCAGACCATCCACGGCCGCGGGTATCGTTTCAATCCGGACGTCGTGAAGGGGTAGGGCGATGCGGCTGGAAACGAAGTTCGTCTTCCTGATCGTGGGCACGATCGTCGTTCCCCTGGTCACGATATTCCTCATGGTGCTGGTGGCCTTTGCATTCCTTCCCGACCGGACGGGGTTCACGGCCGCCGTGCGCACCGCGTTTGTCGCCGATTCCCTCCGTCACCGATCCATCTCCCCCGGCGACATCGTGCCGTTCGTGCGCGAGGCATCTCCCGCCCTGGAGGTGATGGTCTTCGACGATCGCGGCACGCTCATCTCCTCCACCCTCCCCACCGACTCGCTCACGGAGCTTTTGTCCGGCGGCGCCAGCTCGCGGTTCCTTGCTTTCAACAAGTTCCCCATGCGCGCGCCCGACGGCACGCGCTATGCAATGGCCATCGGCATCCCCATGAAGGATGCGTCGCAGGCGCCGTGGCAACGCTATATCCCGATGATCGCCCTCCTGTCGCTGCTGGCGTTCATGACGCTGATGTCGGTGGTCATCATCCGGTCCATCAACGTGTCCATCGCGCACCTGGAGGAGGGCACGCGGCGCATCAGTGAAGGAAACCTCGACTTCGAGCTCACCGCGCGGGGAAATGACCGCATCGCCTCTCTCACGCGCTCGTTTGACGACATGCGCCGGCGCGTCCAGGAGGAGACCGCCACCCGCTCGCGCTTCATCATGGCGGTGTCCCATGACCTGAAGACCCCGCTCGCGAGCATCACGGGCTACGTCGACGCAATAGGCGACGGGATTGCTTCCGACCCGGGGCAGCTGGAGAGATACCTTGCCATCATCCGCGACAAGGCGGGCCTCCTGGGCAGCAGGATCGGCCAGCTCATCGACTACGTGAAGCTCGATACGGCGGACTGGAGGCGCTCGCGGGAGAGCGTCCTGCTGCTCCCCTTCCTCAACGAGGCGGTGACCGTGTTCCGCACCGAGGCGGAGGTGCGGGGATTCGGATTCGACTCCTCGATCGACATCGGCCCGGACACCTTCATATTCATGGATGCCGACCTGGTCTACCGGGCGCTGGAAAACCTCGTGCAGAACGCCTTTCGCTACGGGGAGGCCTCCTCCACGATTGCGTTCCGCGCCGGTGCAGCCGATGGCCGCATCACCCTCGCCGTCACGAATCGGGGCACGCCAATCCCCCCCGAGGACCTTCCCTTTATCTTCGAGCCATTCTTCCGCGGCACCCGGGCGCGCCGGGAGGGCGGCTTCGGCCTGGGGCTGTCTGTCGTGAAGTCCGTCGTGGCGAGCCACGGCTGGAGCATCACGGCGGTGTCTCGTGACGGCAGCACGTCTTTTGCCATCGAGATTCCGCCCGCCGGTGCGCAGGCATATAACAAGTTGTAAGAATTTTTCATTCCGTGAAAATTGTCTTTCTCTCCCCCTTTCGTATCTTGGTACGGGAGAACGGGAGAACACATGACAATCATCGAGCTGAAGGACGCGCGCAAGGTGTACCTGCTGGGCAAGGTGCAGGTGGAGGCGGTCAAGAGCGTGAGCTTCGCGATCGAGAAGGGGGATTTCGTCTCGATTGCCGGGCCGTCGGGATCGGGCAAGTCGACGATCCTGAACCTCATCGGCCTCATCGACACACCGACCGCCGGAAGCGTGGAGATCGAGGGGAAGCCCACGGCGGGCTACTCGGACACGGAGCTCACCCGGCTGCGGCATGACGCGATAGGGTTCATTTTTCAGAGCTTCAATCTCATACCCGTTCTGGACGTGTACGAGAACATCGAGTTTCCCCTCCTCCTGGGCAGCGTGAAGGGCCCGAAAAAGGAGAGGCGCGAATGGGTGGAGTCGCTCATCGCCGAGGTGGGGCTCGAGCAGTGGCGCCGGCACAAGCCGAACGAGCTCTCCGGCGGACAGCGGCAGCGTGTTGCCATTGCCCGCGCCCTGGTGACCCGTCCGGCCATCGTGCTTGCCGACGAGCCCACCGCGAACCTCGATTCGAAAATCGGCGAGCAGATCATCTCCCTCATGAAGAAGATCAACCGCGACCTCTCCACGACGTTCATATTCTCCACGCACGATGCGAATATCGTCGGCATCGCCGACCACGTCATCCGCCTGCATGACGGAGAGGTGGTGGAGAACACGCGCAACGTCGTGGCGGCAACGGGTCGCGGAGACGGGGCGGGCATTGGCTCCCTCTCTCCCATCGGGCAGGTCTAGCGCATGGGCGTCCTGATCAGGATCGCGCTGCGCAACCTGCGCGAGCACACCTCAAAGAGTCTCATCATCGGCACGCTCATCGTGCTGGGCGTCATCATCATCGTCGTGGGCAACAGCGTGCTGGACACCGCCGAGCAGGGCGTCCACCGCATGTTCATCGACAACTACACCGGCGACGTGTTCATCTCAGGCATCCCCGTGACGCGCGGGGCGTCGGTGAGCCTGTTCGGGCTCCAGGCGGCAGGGGACTCGGAGAGCACGCCGGTGCTGCCGGAAATTGACGCGCTGCGGGCTCACCTTGCGGCGGACACGCGCGTGCAGGGTATCACGAGCCAGGTCACCGGCATGGGCCTCGTGGGCGTGGACGGCAACGACAACCACGCCATCGCGATCCTTTTCGGCGTGGACCCCGCGACTTATCCGCAGCTCTTCAAGGATACCCATCTCGTGGAGGGAAGCTACCTGAAGCCCGGCCAGGAAGGCCTGGTGGTGTCCCGCGGATGGCTTGCGAGCGCGGACAAATCGCTGAAGACGACCCTCACGGTCGGGGACAAGGTGATTGTGAACGGGTTCGGCCGCGCGGGGTTCAAGATCCGCGAGGCGACCATCGTCGGCGTCGTGGATTTCAGCGCGGAGTCCGAGGGCATGAGCATGATCGCGTGGGCCAACGCCGACATGGTGCGTATCCTGAGCGGCGTCGACGTCACCGCGGATGACGTGACCCTCACCAAGGACCAGACGGCGCTCCTGAACGCGGGAAATGAGAACGACATATTCGGCTCCGCGGAGACGACGCTCACCGCCGCGCAGGCACGCGCGCCCGTCATTGCCACCGCCGCTGCGAAAGCCCCGGCAACCGCCGCGACGGGGGAAGGCTCCTGGCACTTCATCCTCGTACGGCTGAAGGATTCCGGTCAGGCCACGCGCTTCATCAACGATACCAATGCGTGGCTTTCAAGCCAGGGCATCGCGGCAAAGGCAGCGGGATGGAAAGCCGCCGCCGGCCCCCTGGCCCAGAGCATCGACGTGATCCGCATCGTGTTTTCCATCGCCATCCTCATCGTCGCCATCGTCGCCATCATCATCATCATGAACACGCTCGTGATATCGGTCATCGAGCGCACGGGGGAAATCGGCACGATGCGGGCGCTGGGCGCGCAGAAACCCTTTGTCTGGCTCATGTTCCTCGTGGAGACGCTCACCGTGACGATTGCGTTCGGCATCGTCGGCATCGTCCTGGCCTCGGGCATCATCGGGGTGGTGAACCTCGCGCACGTCTCCACCACGGACTTCTTCACGCAGCTCGTATTCGGCGGCAAGGTGCTCCGGTTGGGAATACGCCCCATCTCTTTCCTGAGCACGCTCCTCATGGTGGCGGCCGTCGGGCTCGTGTCCCACCTCTATCCGGTCATCGTCGCGCTGAAGGTCCCGCCGGTGCGGGCGATGCAGGGCGAGTAGGGAGAACGCATGGCGCTTTCAACAATCGCATTCAAGAACTTAAACCGGCAGAAGAAGAGGACGTTCCTCCTGGGCGGGGCAATCGCATTCGGCGTGCTGATCGTGACGCTCATCGACGGCTTCTCCGGGGCGTTCAAGCAGAACGTGAGCGAGAACTTCGCCGACATCGCCGCCGGTCACATCTTCGTGGAGGGAAGCGAGAAGAGCGAGTCAGGACGGGTCGTGACGGTGATCCGCGACGACTCGGTCCTCACGAACGTGCTGCAGCAGACCGGCATCCCCGCGCAGTACCTGTCGAAGCGCTCCATCGCGCAGGGCACGCTGATATTCGAGAGCAAGAAGACACAGCTCAACATCCAGGGCGTGGATTTCGCCAACGAGCGCTATCTCACGGAGCGCCTCGTGCTCTCCCACGGCTCCTTTGCCGCGATGAGCAACAGGCACGGCCTCATCCTGAGCGAGCAGACGGCGACGAAGCTCAATGCGCAGATCGGGGACAGCCTCCTGTTCCAGCTCACCACCGTGACGGGGCAGCAGAATGTCGGCGACATGGTGCTCGTGGCCACGACGCCGGACACCGGGCTCCTGTCGGGCTTCTCCGCGTACGCGAATCTCTCCTATCTCAACGAGCTTCTGAATCTCGGCGACGGCGAGTACCAGACGCTGGGCATCTACCTGCCGTCGCTCGCGGGCATGGACAGCTACGCCACGACGTATTACGAGGCGCTGCGCAAGCAGGCCAACGTGAAGGAGCGCGCGAAAACGGCGGACACGCAGGGGACGGGCTTCGGGCCGATGGCGGCCTTCATGGGCGGCGGCACGACGGAGGACAGCTGGACGGGGGTCCGTTACCGGGTCTTCACCCTCGATGACCTTCTCTCCTCCGTCCAGCAAATCGTGAACGTGCTCAATTCCGTCTCCATCGGCATCCTCATTGTGCTCTTCGTCATCATCATGGTGGGCATCCTCAATACGTTCCGCATGACCATGTACGAAAGGATCCGGGAGATCGGGACGATGCGGGCGCTGGGCATGCTCCGATCCGGTGTGAGGAACCTCTTCCTGCTGGAGGCGCTTTTCCTCGCCCTGGCAGGTGTCGTGGTGGGCTTCGCGGCGGCCGGCGTGGTCATGGGCGTGCTGTCCCTCTTCAACCTGGGGACCAGCTCGCCGCTTTTCATCCTGCTGCGGGCGGGGCACTTGAGCTTCCACGTGCCCCTTGCGCAGGCGGTCGTGAACATCCTCATCATCGCCGCGCTCACACTCGTGGCCGCCTATTTCCCCGCACGGGCCGCGGCGCGGCTTTCGCCGGCGCTTGCCCTGCGGACAACCAAGTAAAGCGATCGGGAGGTCGTCATGCGCTTTTCAAGAAAAGGAATCCTCATTCTTCTCGCGCTCGCGCTGATCGGGGCGGCGGGCGCCGCCGCCGAGACGCCGGATTTCGCGTCCATGCTCAAGGCCATCGACGCGAATGGCGACTTCGGCACGCAGGATTACTCGGCCGTGTTCACCATCGTCACGCAGAAGCCGACGGAGAAGGATTCCGTGATGCAGGTGAAGTTGTTCCGCCGCGACGATCACGACCAGATGGTGTGGATCATGCAGAAGCCCGACGCGCAGAAGGGGCAGGGCTTCCTGAAGGTCGATGAGAACGTCTGGATGTACGACCCCGAGTCCGGGAAGTTCAGCCACAGTACGATGAAGGAAACCATCCAGAACTCGAAGGCCAAGAGCTCCGACCTCAAGAAGACCACGTTCGGGGACGACTACACCGTCGCCTCGTGGGAGGAGGGGATGCTGGGCAAGTACCCCGTCTACGTCCTCACCTTGAAGGCGAAGAACGACGAGGTGAGCTACCCGACGCTGAAGCTCTCCGTCCGCAAGGACAAGCCCCTTGCGCTCAAGGAGGAGGACTACAGCCTCTCCGACCGGCTCATGCGCACCGTGCTCTTCCCTCCCCGGTACATCGACGTGGCGGGCAAGACCGTGTGCTCGCAGATGCTCATCGAGGACGACCTGAACCCGGGCGAAAAGAGCCAGCTCACCATTGCCGACGTGTCGGTGGCGAAGCTGCCCGACGCGACATTCTCCAAGGCTTTCCTGGGACAATCGGCGCGGTAGCCGCACACGGAGGAAACGATGAATGCAAAAACCGGTTTCATCACGGCGCTGGCACTCGGCACCCTGCTCGCCCTTCCCCTTGGAGCGCAGGACGCCACCGCGTCGTCGGGCGACGACGTGTTCAACAACGATGAGAGTGTGACGACCACGAATGACCAGACGCAGAATGCCACCCCCCGCGACGACCTTCTGAAAGAGGCGGCTCCCCGGCTCACCGGCACGTTCACCGGGAGCGTGGGTGCTTCGTGGAACTGGAGCGACATCTACAACGCGCCCTTCGATCTCCTGTCGCCGACCAGCAGCAGCCTCAACCAGCAGGGGACGGAGCTTGCCGTCGGCTTCGTGGCGCGTCCCGACACCGACATCAGCTTCACGAGCGAGATACGCACCAATTATCCGTTCGTCCAGCAGATCACGACCGGCACGGGCTCCACGGCATCGACCACCGTCGTCCCCGATTTCACCGTCTGGTCGCTGTATGCGAAGTTCACCTGGAACGATTCGCTCTTCTTCACCTTCGGCAAGCAGCCGCTGAAATGGGGAACGGGCTACTTCTTCAGCCCGGCGGACGACGTGTTCGCGCAGAGCGCGGTGGACGTCTCCAATCCCACCGCCCCGCGCGAGGGACCCCTTGCCTTCAAGGTCCAGTACCCGATCCCGACGACGGAGGACAATCTTTACTTTATCGCGGCCTTTCCCGCGTCCAACAGCGCCACGACGCTCGCCTCATACCTGCCCCAGGACATCGCCGTGGCCGCCAAGGCGGAGTTTCTCTTCGGCAACACGGAGCTTGCCGCTGCCGGCTACTACCAGCGGCAGCAGCGGCCCCGGGCAATCCTCATGGGAACGACCGGCAACGGCAACTTCAACTTCTTTGCGGAGGGACTGGTCGCTTTTCCCGGCACGCAGAGCGAGGCGTATGTGGAGACGGCTGCAAGCCCCCTTACCTGGGCCACGGGCACCTCCGCTTACACGGTCGTCGACAACAGCGGTACGACATACCTGAAGGCGACCGCCGGCATCATGTACACGAACCAGGACTGGAACTTCACCTTCGTGGGCCAGTATCTCTACAACGGCCAGGGCTACGGCACGCTCAGCGTGCAGGACATCCTCCAGGCGGTGATGGACAGGGCGCGCGGGCAGCCCGCGGGCGAGCCGAGTCTGAACGCCGCAAGCCTTGCCGACACATTCGGCGGACTGGGCCAGATCGGCGTGCACTATGGCGTCGTCTACCTGAGCTGGACCTCGATCGCCAACAGCAAGGCCGATCTCTCCGTGCTGGGAATCATGAACTTTTCCGACGGATCGGGGTACGTGAGCCCGACGGTCGCCTTCACCATGTTCACATACGTCAAGCTCTCCCTTGGCGCAAGTCTTTCGTGGGGCGCGGCAGGGACCGAGTTCGCCGACCCGACCGGATTCGCAAGCAGCTTCCCGACGATCAACGGTCAGCCGAACCCGAGCTACAACCCCGACTATGTCGCCAAACCGACGCTCGCACTGCTCCTGAATGCGAGCGTCGGCACGGGATCGTTCTGAGGCCGTGTGAGACGGCCGCCGCGCGGCGCGGGCAGAGGCGCCGGCCCCGCCCCGCCGCACGACCTCATGCGCGGCGCCGCGATTTGCTTCATGAACTAAAGTGCTCCATATTATTAGGTGTGAGGACAGCCGGTGGGAATTTGAGCGTGCGCCGATGCCGTATCCGTCCAGATGAGAGAAGGAGAGCGTCATGACCGCGAGGGTTGAATACGTTCCCGGGGTCTGCAACATAGGGCCGGCCGAGATCAGGCGGCGACGCCAGAGCGGATGGTTCGGGCTGGCCGTGACGGTCCTGGCATGGGCGGCTTTTTTCATCTTTCGTGTTCCCGCGCCGTGGAGACTGCTGCTTTTTCTTCCGGCCATGGCAGGGGCAACGGGATTCTTTCAGGCAGCCCTGCATTTCTGCGCCGGCTTTGCGATGCGGGGGGTCTTCAATTTCGGCTCCGAGGTCGGGAAGACCGACACAGTTGAGCAGGCTGAGTTCCGGGAGAAGGACCGGCAAAAGGCGCGCTTGATCGGGCTCTATTCTGCCCTTGTCGGAATCGCGGTTGCGGTCGCGGGGTATTTCCTGGTTTTCCCCGGCTAGGCTTTCACCCGCGCCCGAAATGCCGTGCGGCACGGGCGGTCCTGAGCGCACCAGGAGCCCTGCTCCTGGGTCTACGGGCCGAACACCTTCAGAAAGACCTTTTCGCCGGGCGCCACGACCATCTTCATCCAGAGTCTCGTTGCCGCCGGAAAGCCCTTCGAGGCGGCGAGCTCACGGAAACCCGTCCTGACGAAGTCCCGCGACCGCAGAAGCCCGATCGATGGGATGTTGTCCGTCCGCGCGCAGGCGAACGCCTCCGTTGCCCCTGACGTCAGAAGCTGCCGAAGGGCGTCATCGAGAAGAAGCCCTCCGACGCCCCCTGCCCGAAGAGCGGGGATGACCGCGAGATAGTAGATGTACCCGGAGCGTGCGCCCAGCATCGTGAACATCGCCACGCCCGCCTTCGCGTCGCCCCGGACCGCTTCCGTCACCCATCGGATCGAAGCGAGCGTCTTTTTGGCATGCCAGCGGTACAGGCCCGTGAAGCTTTGGTCGAGGATCGGTCTCAGGCTGCCGCGTGATTCATTTGGCACCCCGCGGATGCGCAGGGCAGAATCGGCTCCCCGCTCCCCGGCGCCCGGGGAACTGGCGTTCATTTCGTCAGGCTTTCACAGATGCTCCAGAGACGCTCTTCGCTCTCCCTGTTTCTGAATAAACAGGGGATCTCCTTCCTGTTCTCGAAGAGCCGACCGGACACCCCTTCGACCTCCGGGCTGCTTGCAAGCCAGACGGCGGTATCGGCGCCATCAGAAGGGGTCCGACCGCCCCCACGCTCGCGCAACCTCGCCATTGCCTCGGGCGGCATGTTGCGGTAGAGCCCGGTATCGACGATCAGCCCGGGCGCCATGGCGTTCGCCGTCACGCCGCTGCCCTCGAGCCTCCGCGCCAGCGCCCACGTGAGCAGCCTGTCGCACGCCTTCGATTGGGCGTACGCCTTCATGCCGTCGAAGGGACGGCGCTGGAATTGCAGGTCGTCAAGGTCAAGGTCGCTTGCAAAGGTGGAGGCGACATTGACGATGCGGGCGGTCCTGTTTTCGCGAAGGCGGGGCAGCAGGAGGGTGCTCGTCAGGAAGTAACCGAGAACGTTCGTCGCGAACGTCAGCTCGATTCCCTCGTCGTTCTTCGCCAAGGGCTGTGGCCCGCGGCTGGTTCCGGCATTGTTGACGAGCACGTCCAGACGCGCATGCCGCGCAAAGACCTGGCGGGCGAACTCTTGGATCGACCTTCGGCTCGAAAGATCCACCTGAATCACGTCGATCGATCGGGCAGACGGGGAAGGGGCGAGCGCGCGCTCAAGGTTCCTGCCCGCGGCGGCATCGCGGCAGCCGAGCACAAGGTCCGCGCCGAGTCCCGCAAGCTTGATCGCGATTTCTTTTCCGATGCCGGAGGTGGGGCCGGTGATCACGACCGTCCTGCCTTGGAGGATTGTCATGCTTCCATTAATGCCCGCAAGGGCGCGAAGATTCAAGGTCTCTCGATGCCTGCGGCCAAAGGAAGCCGCGCCCGCCTAGACGAAACCGAAAGACCCCACTTCCGTGAGAGGCTGCGGGTCCGGCAGCTCGTCGCAGCGATCCTTCAGGTCCTTCTGGAATGCCTTGAAGGCCGGGGACTGCGTCAGGACCGCCTCTTTTTCCTTCGAAGGGAATGAGGCGATGTGGACGAATGTGCGGCCGTCATTCAGCTTGAATGTCGCATAGTGGACGTCGAGGTCGTTTATCTGGCGCAGGCCGTTGTAGACCGCACGGACGAGCGATTCGTTTTCGGCCACCTTGTCGGCCTTGACCTTGTAACGGACGAGCAATCTCAGCATGTCTGCCCTTTCCCTGTCAGTGCAGGAGCCCGAAGATGAGACCGGAGAGCCTGGCGGCGTGCGCGCTCATCGCCGGTGAACGCCATAAAAGGGACAACCCGCTGCATGAAGCGCGCCTCCTTCCCGGTACCAAGTATAGAGACGCAGATGCAAATCGGGAAGAAGGGGCAAAAACGGCGTGTAAACGGCGCTACGTGTCCAGACAGGCGTAGACGGCACGACAGAGCGAGGAGGCGCGCGCATCGAGGCCGAAGATCATGCGGTTCATGACGTAGCCGAACGCCAGTCGCCAGGAGGGATCGGCGAACCCCAGGGAGCCGCCCATGCCGGGATGACCGAACGCCGTTGCCGGTCGGGATCCCCGCGGCCGGGATCGGCGAGCATGAAGCCGAGCGAACGCCTTGCGAAACCTGCCACGACGTCCTTTCCCCTGAAACATTCCGCGCTGGCGCGCGTCACATTTGCTTCCGAGAGAAGGCGCACGCCCGGCACCGCCCCGCCGAGGGCGAGCGGGGTGTACAGCCGCGCGAGACCCCGGGCGCTTGCGTGACCGTTGGAGGAGGGTATCTGCGCTTCCCGCCAGCGCCGCGAGCTTGCCGCCCGCGCGGGGCGCGGGGGGTTCGTGAAGGCGAGCCTTCGTGCCCTGCCGCCCATTGCCAGGCCGAGGCGAAAGGCGGCGACACCGAAGGGTGAAGGCGGGATGATGTCCGCGGCGCGGGCGATCTCCTCCGGCGTCAGGCCGACGAAAATGTCCGCCTTCAAAGGACCAGCAATGTGCACGCGGAGGAATTCCCCGACCGACATGCCGGTGATCCTCCGAAGCACCTCGCCGTTCAGCCATCCGAAGCTGCCGGCGTGGTAGCCGCATTTCGTGCCCGGCTCCCACAACAGGGTGGAGTGCGCAAGGTTGTGCACCATGGCGTCCCAGTCGTAGATCGCATCATCCGGCACCTGCATCGTACAGCCTGGAAGGCCCGCCGTGTGGGCAAGGAGGTGGCGCACGAGGACGCCTTCCTTTCCTTCGGCCGCGAACTCCGGCCAATAGCGTGCAACCGGCGCGTCCAGGTCGAGCAGGCCGCGGTCCACCAGCATGTGCATCGCCAGGGCGAGCCATCCCTTTGTCGTCGACCATACGTTCGCCAGCGTGTCCGGTTGCCAGGGCCGTGTTGAGGCGGCATCCGCCGCGCCGCCCCAGAGATCGACCACAGACTCCCCGTCCATGGTCACGTGGAGGGCGGCGCCCACCTCGCGGCGCTTTTCAAGGTTGGATTCGAAGACCGCGCGAACGCGCGCGAAGCGCGGCGCGACCGTCCCTGAGATTGGGAACCGGCTCATTGCATCTCCTTGCGCGTGGAACGCGCGGCGGCCACCAGGGCATCGACATTTGCGGCCGGCGTGCCCGCCGACATTCCCCCTCCCGCGGAAAGCAGAAAGCCGGGGTGACCCGCATTTCCTTCGATGCACCGACGGGCGTGGCTGCCCACCGCTTCCGCGTCCCCCTTGGCAAGCACCTCCAGGGGCGGCACGTTGCCCATGAGACACATCTTGTCGCCGACCCTTGCCCGGACCGAGGCGATGCTCTGCAAGTGGGTGAAGTTGAAGACATTCGCGCCCGTCTCTCCGACGAGCTCATAGCAGACAGGGGAATCGGTGTCATTGTGGAAGACTTTCACGCCCGCCGGCAGCGTGAATATGTCGCGGAGATACGGATGGGCGAACTCGAGGTAGTCATCACGGGAAAGGAAGCCCACAACGTCGTCGAGCACCATGATGCCGTCACAGTGCGCCAGCGCCTCCGCCTGCGCCGAGAGCCAGTCCTTTGCAAGCTGCGTCGTGGTGCGCAGGAGCTTGTGCGTCATCTGCGGTTCCGTCTTGAGCCCCGTGAGGAATGCCGTGAGACCGAGCAGGTGGGAGGCCACGGCGAGCGGGCCCCGGGCGGCCACCATCCTGATGTCCATGCCGGCGTCCTGGATCCGGGGCAGCGCATGCCGGTACTGCGCGAGGACCAGGGGCATCAATCCGTCGCGCCGGGGATTCGGTTGCTCCAGCCCGCCCACCTCGGAGATGTCCGAGGCGATGTGGTGCACGGAGGGAGGCTGATTCGGGGAGAACTCTATTCGACAGCCGAAGCCCGACGGCTCGGAGGCCATGCCCGGCTCGACCCAGAAACCGGGGAGGAAGATCACCTCGGGAAAGCGCTTCAGGATGGCGAGGTTTGCGGAGAACCAGACATCGGAGACGCTGATGTAGTCCACCGTCGATATGCCGAGAAAAGGCGGTATCCACGGCGTATCCACGATCAAGGCGACCGGCGTCTGCGGGAGCCGTTCACCGTGGACAGCGCGGACAAGTGTGTGCCACTGATCGTTTCGCACGCGTCCTCCCGTGTATGGAGGAAGGCTGGCACAATCGAGCCCCCGCGTCCAGCGGATACGGCGCGGGCCAAAAAAAGGGATGGGGATCGATCCCCATCCCTGCCCGGACCTCCGCGGGTCCTATCGATCCAGTCCGATGCTCACCTCCGAGCCTTCGCGCTCGACGGTGAACATCACGGTGCGGCCCGATCCCTCATTCAGTGCCTTGAAGTAGTCCATCATGTTGCGGACCTGCTTGCCGTTCACCGCGGTGATCACGTCGCCCGGCTTCAGCCCCGCGACCGCGGCCGGCGAGCTCTCATCGGGGACGTAACCCACGACCACGCCGTTGACGCCGGCCGGAATGTTCGCCTGCTGGCGCAGGTCATCGGTGATGTCGACGGCCGTCATGCCGGGCCAGAGGTTTTTCGCCTGGGCAACCTGGTCCTGGCTGTCACGCACACCGATCGTCACGGGCACGTTTTTCGTCTCGCCGTAACGGATGAGGGTGAACGTGTAGGTCTTGCCCGCCGCAAGACCGCCGACCGCCTGCGTGAGTGCCTGCGCGTTTGCGATCTCGGTTCCTTCGACGCTCGTGATGTAGTCGCCGGGAAGGATGCCCGCCTTGTCTGCCGGCGAGCCCTTGTAGGTCTCCATGACGAAGGCGCCCTTCACGTTCGCGAGCTTCAGGTCCGCGGCGAATCCAGGATAGGTGTCGTTGTCCTGGACGTCGGCGATCTGCGCTCCCAGCCATCCGTAGTCGACCCTGCCTTTTGCGATGAAGTCCTGGATGGGTTGCCGGGCATTGTTGATGGGGATGGCGAAGCCCAGGCCGATATTGCCGCCCGTGGGACCGGCGATCCAGGTGTTCATTCCGATGACATCACCGTTGATGTTCACCAGCGCGCCGCCCGAGTTTCCTTCGTTGATGGCCGCATCGGTCTGGATGTAGTCCGTGTAGCTGGCGATGTCCCCTTGGCCGGACCGCCCCAGGGCGCTCACAATGCCCATGGTCACCGTCGATTCGTAGCCGAAGGGGTTTCCGATCGCAAGCACGATGTCGCCGACCTGGACGCCGTTGGAGTCGCCAAGCGTCGCCACCGGCAAGCTGTCAGCCGTGTCGAACGAGACGAGGGCGACGTCCTTGCGCGGGTCGGTCCCCACCGTGCGCGCCTTGAACACGCGCTGGTCGCTCAGCTTCACGCTGATGTCGGTCGCGTTCGCCACGACGTGGTTGTTCGTAAGGACGTAGTAGCGGCCGCCGGCGTGCTGGACGATGATGCCCGAACCGAGCCCCGACTGCCGGAACTGCCTGCCGCCCCCATTGCCATTGCCCTGACCCTGGCCGAAGGGGAAGGCGAAGGGGGAATTCGGTTGCGGGGACTGCTGCTGCGTGATCGTCTGGGTGACGTCGATCTCGACGACCGTCGGGAGCACCTTCTGCGATACCGTGCGAAGGGCCGCCTGCAGCGGACCCAGCGTCGTCGCCAGAGTCGCACCAGAGGGGGTCGGCGATGACTTGGCCTGCGCGAAGGCGCCGACCGGGGAAGAAAGGAACAGAGCCATTCCCAGGACCGCGACCGCCGCACCCGCTGTCATGGAGTATGTTTTTCGATTCATATTTGTGACCTCCGCAAGACAAGATAATGCCGGGAGGTTCAGGCCGGGTTATGGATGTGTTAAGATTTCTTTGAAAGGCGGAGGCGATGCATTTCTACGGCGCATTCAATGAAGGGCTGCGGCATAAGCGCGCGCGGGTGTCCCTCAATTCCCTGACGGGCGATCGGATGCAGCTCACGTACGTCCGTCTCGAGCCGGGTGAGTCCACCGACCACGCCCACGACAACGAGCAGATGGGCTACATCCTGAGCGGTGAGGCGGAGGTCACCATCGACGGCGAGACGCGGACCTGCCGGCCAGGGGACGCCTATTCCGTGCCGGCGAATGTTCCTCATGGCTTCCGCGTCCTGGATCGCCCGGTGGAATACCTTGAAGCTTTTGCGCCGCCAAAAGGGGAAAACAAGGCGTAGGCCGCGGGCAGTCCGAAAACGGACACAGGTGTATCATGGGCGGACATCGGCGGCAAGTCGCGCCATCAGCTAAGAGCACTCATTTCTTTATATAATAAAGACTTGCCGACATGGCACGGTCCATGCTTATGAAAGCATGGGAATCCCATGGGAATGGACCGCGTCATTACAAAGAGAAAGCTGCCACTCGGCTGGGTCGTCGGGATTGTCGCCGTTGCCGCAGCCATCTCGTTCTTTGTTTATCAGCTCGCCGTGGTCGACAAGACATCGATCCAGACGACCAGGAAATCCGCCATCAAGCTTTCCACGGCAAAGAAGGGCGACTTCCAGGAGTACTTCCTCGCCAATGGATACGTGGCGGCGGGCAAGAGCATTTACATCGATTTGCAGGAAGCGGGAATCGTCAAGACGATCCCCGTCGAGCAGGGAAACATCGTTCCCAAGGGGACGCTGCTGGTCACGTTTAAAAACGACGAGCTGGAATCAGAGCTGTCGCTCAAGGAAGCATCCCTCAAAAGCGAGATCACCGACCAGCAGACCATCGGGATGCGCCGGGCAGCAGATGCGGCTTCGCGACCAGGAGCAGCTCCTGGATCTCGACCACCAGATCGACCTTTTGCAAAACGACCTCGATCGCAAGGAGCAGCAGTACAAGATCGGGGCGATTCCCGAGATCGAGCTCCAGAAGGCGCGCAAGGATCTTGCGTACAGCACCGACAAGCGCGTCCTGCTCCTGCAGGCGAACGAGCTCGACCTTGCGCTGCTCGACCAGGAAGCGGCCAGGACCGGCGAAAACATCGACATCATGAGGCTCGACCTGCAGCGCATACGCGACCGCCTTGCCAACCTCACGATCGTCGCCCCGGCGTATGGGCAGATCACCGCGCTTGACGCGTCGGTCGGCGAGGCGAAGAACGCCGGTTCGCGCATCGCGAAGCTTGACCTCATGGATACCCTGAAGATGAAGGCGAACCTGGAGGAGTTCTACCTGCCGAAGGTGGAGGTCGGAAAGAAAGCTTCCTTCACCTACCTTGCGGCCAACGCGGATGAGGTTCCCAGCTCCCTGACGCTGTCCTGGATTTCCCCGGACGTGAAAAATAATTCATTCGACGTGGAGTTCAAATTCGACGGCATGCCGCCGAATATCCGCATCGGGCAGCGCTTCCTCATCCGCGTTGAGCTGGGCAAAGACGCAGGAAGCGGTGATGGTGGAGCAGGGCCAGTTCCTGCAGAGCAGCGGCGGCGCCTGGGTGTACGTCCTCGATCCGTCAGGGGAGGGCGCCACCCGGCGGGCGATTTCCATCGGCAGGAGCAATCCCGACTATGTCGAGGTGCTGAAAGGGCTCGCGCCCGGCGAGAAGGTGATCGTCTCCGACTATTCGGAATTCAACGGCCAGGAAAAAATACGCATACGGTAGGAGCACCAACATGATCAAGACGACGAATCTAAAAAAGATCTTTCGCACCGACGAGGTGGAAACCTACGCACTCGACGATGTTCTGTCTGGACGTCAAGAAGGGAGAGTTCGTCTCCATCATGGGGCCGTCGGGGTGCGGGAAATCCACGCTCATGAATCTCCTCGGGCTCCTGGACAATCCGTCGGACGGACACTACTACCTGATGGATGAGGAGGTGTCGCGGTATTCCGAAAGGAAGCGGGCGGAGATACGCCGCGGCAACATCGGTTTCGTGTTCCAGAGCTTCAACCTGGTCGACGAGCTCACCGTCTATGAAAACATCGAGCTCCCCCTCCTGTACCTGAAGGAGGCAAAACCGAAACGCAAGGCGCGGATCCAGTTCGTCATGGAAAAGATGAACATCGGGCACCGCGCGAAGCATTTTCCCCAGCAGCTTTCCGGCGGACAGCAGCAGCGCGTCGCCGTGGCGCGGGCCATCGTCGCAAGCCCCCCGCTCATCCTTGCCGACGAGCCGACGGGAAATCTCGATTCCCGCAATGGCGAAGAGGTCATGAACATCCTCCTGGACCTCAACCGGGAAGGCACCACCGTCGTCATGGTGACCCACTCGTCGGTGTACGCCGGGTACTCCGGCCGGGTCGTGTATCTCTACGACGGGAAGATCGTGTCGGAAAACACGGAGGCGTGAGGCATGTTTCGCAACTACGTCATCACTGCCCTGCGCAACATCCGCAAGAACACGCTCACGTCGCTCATCAGCGTGATCGGATTCTCCATCGGCATCGCCTGCGCGTCGTTCATCCTCCTCTACGTGCAGAACGAGCTGTCGTTCGACAGGTTCCTTCCCGGGTACGACCGTATCCAGCGCCTGCTGATCAAGGCCACCACGTCCGACGGCACGGAGCTCCTGACGCCTCTCATGAACATCAGCATCAGGAATATCCTGCCATTGGATACGGGGGTGGAGAGCTTCACGCAATTCATCGTGAGCGACGCGATCCTGGGGACCGACACCCGCAGCCGCTACGAGGCGAACAACTTCTATCTTGCCGACTCCTCATTCCTGAAGGTCTTTGATTATCCACTCGCCATCGGGGACAGGAACACCGCCCTGGAGAAGCCGAACTCGGTGATCCTCACCTCCGCCATGGCCAGGAAATACTTCGGAGACGTGAGCCCCCTGGGCAAGGTCCTCACCTTCAAGAACACCATGATGGGCGATACCGCCTATTACCTGACCGTGACCGGTGTCTTTGCGGAGATCCCGACGAACACCACCTTCCAGTTCGGGTTCGTCATGAACTGCCCGTTTGAAAAGTACCTTGCAACCATCCTGGCCTTCTACGAGCAGGTGTACAAGGTCGACGCCCCTGAAGACTACGCCAAAATAGAAGTGCAGACGTACGTGATGCTGAAGCCCGGTGCGTCGCTCCGCCTTTTCCAGGGCACCCTGCGGAAAGCGATCGAGCGGTTGCCGACGAACGACGCGACATACATCTACAAGAACTACCAGCTTCTGAGCGAGCCCCTTGACGGCATCTACCTCCATTCGAAGATCGAATCCCCCAACGAAAAAAAGGGAAACGTCCTGTTCATCCTCCTCCTGATCGGCCTGGGGCTCATTGTCATCGTCATCGCGTGCATCAATGTCATCAACCTCACGACGGCACGGGCGCTCACCCGGGAGAAGGAGATCGGCATCAGGAAGACTCTTGGGGCCTCCCGGAGGGAATTGATCGTCCAGCACCTGGTCGAATCGGTGCTCCTGAGCTTCATCTCCTTCTGGTTTGCCCTGGTGATCGTGGAGGTTTGCCTTCCCCTGTTCAACCAGCTCGTCCAGCGATCGCTTGAGGTCCATTACCTGCAGAACCCCGCCTACCTGCTTTCCGCGCTCGCCGTCGCGCTCCTCATCGGCATCCTGGCCGGGCTCTACCCGGCGTTCGGCATTTCTTCCTTTAACGTCATCAGGGCGCTGAAGGGACAGAAGACCCCCGGCTCCCGGCGCTTCCGCGAGATCATGGTCGTCGTCCAATTCGTCTTCTCCATCGGGTTGTTCATCCTTTCCGCCGTCATCCTGCGGGAGTTCCAGACGCTGAAGAGCACGAGCTCGGGTCTCGATACCAAGGACGTGTACATGATGAGATTGAACGTGCCGGCGGTCGAGAATGAGCTTCCCACCCTCAAGAAATCGGTCCTCGCTCTTCCGGGCGTCACCGATGTCGCCGCATCGTCATTTGCGGGGTGGCAATACGGCGGTCTGGTCAAGGATTTCCCGCTCGTCGCGTCGGTCAAGACGCGCCACGTCGACATCATGGTGGTCGACGCGGGCTATCTCCACATCAATGGCATCCCTGTCGTCAAGGGCAGGGATTTTGACGAAAACGGCGACACGGCGGAAATACTGCAGCTCGTCGTCAACGAGGCGGCGCACCGCCAACTGGGCCTGGAGATCGGGAGCCTCGTGGAAGAAAATCAGATCAGGGGAAGGGTCGTGGGCATCGCCGGGGACTTCGACTATCTGCCACCCTCCGGCAGGATGAGGCCGTTGATCCTGACGATCCACTCACCCTTCCTCACGAATACGTCCTACGCGCCGACGCCCATCCACCTCGCCTACCTGCTCGTCAAGATCCGACCGGACGCGCAGGCGCAGACGCTGGAAAAAGTCGGCGCCATCTGGAACGATCTCAACCCGAATGCCGCCTTCGAGTGTCAATCGGTGGACAAGGCGATGCAGGACCAGCTTGACGCCCTGAACCGCTCGTTCGAAGCCGTCCTCGACATCTCCACCTTCCTGGCTTTCCTGCTCTCGGGTCTCGGGCTTTTCGGCCTGGCGTCGTTCGAGATCGAGCGGCGCACGAAGGAGGTGGGCATCCGCAAGGCCCTCGGGGCGACCTCCGCGCAGATCGCGCTGCAGTTCATCGGCGGTTTCCTGAAGCTGGTCGCGCTGGCGAACGTCGTGGCGTGGCCGCTGGCCTTCGCGCTGATCCGGCTCGTCTTCACCATGATCCAGTACCCGCATCCCCTGGTGATCGGGCCGACGATCTTTTTCGAGGTGGGGCTCATCTCGGTGGCCGTCATGGTGGTGACCGTCGGCTCGCAGACCCTGCGCGCCGCGTCGGTGAATCCCGTCAATACTTTACGCTATGAATAGCGGGGACTATACTCGGCCCATGCATCGCGCAAAGGTGCTCGCCATTGACGACGATGCGGACGTCCTCCTTGCCCTCGAGCTGCTCTTGAAGGAAAACGGCCATTCGGTCACGGTCGACACGCATCCGGCGAATATCCCGTCCCTCCTGAAAGCCTGCCCCTATGACGTCGTGTTTCTCGACATGAACTTCGCCAAGGAAGCCACCGACGGGAAGGAGGGTCTGCACTGGCTGCGGGAGATCCGCGCGCGGGATCCCGACGCGACGATCGTCCCCCTCACCGCGTTCGGGGACGTCGATCTTGCCGTGCGCGCCATGAAGGAGGGGGCGGCGGATTTCATCCTGAAGCCCTGGAAGAACGAGAAGCTGCTCGGCACGCTGTCGATGGTGCTCCAGCTGCGGGAGTCCCGGCGGGAGATCGAGCGCCTGCGATCGCAGCGGAAGCAGCTCGTCGCGGACATGGATCAACAGGTCGGGGACATGATCGGAAGGTGCGACGCGATGCAGCGCGTCTTCGCGCTGATCCACAAGGTGGCGGCCACGGACGCCAACGTGCTCGTCATGGGGGAAAACGGCACCGGCAAGGAGCTCGTCGCGCGGGCGCTCCATCGGCAGTCCCTGCGGGCGGCGCAGGTCTTCATCGGGGTGGACATGGCGTCCATCGTGGACAATCTTTTCGAAAGCGAATTGTTCGGGCACGTCCGGGGCGCCTTCACGGACGCGCGGGAGAACCGGGTGGGGCGTTTTGAAAGCGCGACGGGCGGCACGCTTTTCCTCGACGAGATCGGCAACCTGCCGCTCGCAATGCAGGCGAAGCTGCTGCGGGCAATCGAAACGCAGGAGGTCACGCCGGTGGGATCCAACAAGCCGCGGCCGATCGACATCCGTCTCATCTGCGCGACGAACATGCCCGTGCACGAGATGGTGACGGCAAAAGAGTTCCGCCAGGACCTCCTCTACCGCATCAACACGATCGAGATCCGCCTCCCGCCCCTCCGCGAGAGGCGGGAGGACATCCCCCTCCTGATCGAGCATTTCGCGTCCCAGTATTACCGCAAGTACAAGATATTCCCCAAGAAGATGCCTCGACAGACCATCGCCACCCTCCAGGAGTACGACTGGCCCGGGCAATGTCCGGGAGCTGAAGCACGCGCTGGAGCGGGCGATCATCGTGAGCGATTCCCCGTATCTGTCGCCGCAGGACTTCCTGCTCCCGTCACGGGGCGCGCGGGAGACGGATAGCGGGCGCGCCGGCAGCAGTCTCGAATCCGTGGAAAAAGAGTGCATCCAGAAGAGCCTGGAAAAGACCGGGGGAAACGTCAGCCGCGCGGCGGACGACCTGGGCATCTCGCGGGCGTCCCTGTACCGGCGGATTGAAAAGTATGGTCTTCAGAAACTATCGGGTTAACCTCATCGCGAGGGTCATCCTCCTGTCGCTCTCCCTGTATCTGTTTTTCTTCGTGCTGCAGAACACGCACTATCCCGTCACGGTGACCGTCATCGGCGCGCTCTCCCTCGTGCAGTGCGGGCTCCTGGTCCACAGCATCGACAGGAACAACAGGATGTGGGCGCACTTCTTCGCCGCGATCCGCAGCGCCTCATTCGCCCAGAGCTTCTCATTCCCGGAGGGCGGTTCGTTCGACGACCTGAAAAAAGAGTACGCGCAGGTGATGGACGTGCTGAAGAAAACCAGCCTCGACAGGGAAAAACAGTCCCACTACATGCGCACCGTCGCGCGGAGCATCGGGGTCGGCGTCTGCGTCGTCGATCAGCACGGCGACATCGATTTTGCAAATGAGGCGTGCAAGACGCTTCTGGGGACCGCCTCGCTGCGCACGATCCGGCAGGTGGAGGAGGTGAGCGGGGACCTGCATCGCGCCATCAAGGGACTCCCGAATGGCGGCAAGGAGCTGCTGCGCATCAGCGTCGACAGGGAGTCGCTCCACGTGATCGTCGCGGTGACGGACTTCGTCGTGCTGCGGGAAAAGTACCGGCTGGTGTCCATCCAGAACATACGCCGGGAGCTGGAAGAGAACGAGATGGACGCGTGGCAGAAGCTCGCCCGGGTCCTCACCCACGAGATCATGAACTCCATCACGCCCATCTCGTCACTGGCCTCCACCGCCACCGGCATCCTCGCCCGGCGGCCGACCGCGAATGCCGCGCGCGGCGCCGACGGTGACAGGTCGCGGGACGTCCTTTCCGCGCTGCAATCGATAGAAAGACGGAGCCAGAGCCTGTTGTCCTTCGTGGAAAAGTACCGCGAGTTCCTGCGGGTCCCCCTGCCGGTCCTCCGCAGCCAGCCGTGCCGCGACATCCTTGCCCGCGTGAAGACGCTCATGAGCGGCATCCTCGATGAGAAGCGGATCGCCTTCCGCTGCGCCGTCACGCCGCAGAACCTCGAATTGCTCGCCGACTCCGATTTGATCGAGCAGGTGCTCATCAACGTGATCACGAACTCCATCGAGGCCCTGGGGAAGACGAAGAAACCGGCGATAGAAATCACCGCGCGCGTTTCCCACAACAGGCCGGTCATCGAGATCGCCGACAATGGCCACGGCATTGCCCCGGACCTGCTGGACAAGATATTCATCCCGTTTTTCACCACGAGGAGCGAGGGCTCGGGAATCGGCCTGAGCCTCTGCCGCCAGATCATGCGGCTGCACAACGGCGCGATCACCGTGGTGTCGGCGCCGGGACAGCGCACCGTGTTCACCCTTTCGTTCTGAGGTTTTTTCCCGGACAGTCCTCACGGAAAGAGTTTGCATCGCGGCAGAGTTGATCCTATAATCGCTTCCCATGGAGAATGCGAGCCCGGACTTCCTTCACCGCCTCGAGGACGCGCTTGCCCGGCGCGGGGTCTGGCTGGAGGCACATCGCATCCCGCTCCTGAAAGACCTCGCGGGCACCTATCGGACGCTTTTTGAGAGCGTGGTCGGGACGCTCGTGAAGAAGGGGCTCCTCCGCGAGGATCCCTACGACTACGACGCCAAGGTGAGCGCGATCCTCGTGCCGCCGGACACCGTTCTGCCCGAAGCGGAAGAGGACACGGAGCTGAGCCGGCGCATCTCCCTCTATCGCCGTCAGCTGGAGCTCCTCCTGGCCGAAACTCCCTTCACGCTCGCCTCCCTGGACCTGTCGCTTCTCAAAAAGATCTCCACTCTTTTTTCCTACGTGGACTGGGAGGGATTCGGCGAGACGTCGCACAGCCCCACGACGCGCGCGGTGGCGCACCGGGTGTCGAACGTGGGGCTCTCCCGGGACGCACTGTCGTCCCGGGTTCTCCACGAATCGCGGGTGCAGCTGGAGAAGCTGAGCCGCGACATCCGCGAACGTCTCGCGGAGGTGGAGGCATGGCAGCGCGAATCGTGGAAAGCAGCGCTGCGCGCGAAAGCGCTCCCGCGCATGCCGGCGCCGGAGGCGCGGACCGCCGAAGAACGGGCGGCGCTCGCGCGGGAGATGAAGAAGGCGTTCGACGCGGCCTCACCCGGCGGCGCGTGGCACCCGCATCTCGTGCAAGAGATACTCGGCGAGGATCACCCCCCGGGCGCAGAAGAGCGCCGGGAAAAGCTGCTCGCCTCCCTTGCCCTGCCCCAGCCCGGGGCGGCAAAACCGGACGACGGGCCCCGGCGCCGCGCCGAGCTCCTGGAGTCCATTCGCGGCCTCTGCCGCGCGGGGGAGGAGATCGGTCTCTGCCGTGAGGTCCTGGAGGAGAACGAGCGGGTCATGGACGCGCGGAAGCTCGGCGTCCTCCAGCGATTCCGACGATGGCTGCGCCGGCGCCTGGGAAGGCGCGAGGACCGCTTCTACCAGATCGAGTATCGCACGTCCGCGGGCGCGGAGCTCCTGACGGAGACAGTCGATTTTCTGCGGCTTTTGTCCGAGATGCAGGAATTGCAGGGCGTGCTCGCCGACGTCGCGCAACCGGGAAGCCCCGGGCATCGACGCGTCGAGGCGATGGACGAGGAGAGGCTCTGCGATTTCCTCGACTGGCAGGTCCGCCAGCTCCGTCAGCTCCATCGCCGCATGGAGGGGCTGAACGCGCTCTTCCAGATGAAGGCGGTGGAGGCCCGGGGCGCGTCGCCGCGGAGCATCAAGCTGGAGCTCCTGGCGATAGAGAACGGCCTCATCCGCGCCGACGCCGCGCGGCGGGAAAGCGCCGCCTGCCGGGAGACCCACGCCCGCCCGCCGGCTCCGCCGCTGCCCGCGCCCCCTTGACGCAAAGGTGATTACATGGTATTTATCATGTAATCACTCAAGAGAGAGGGGGTGGCAGCCATGCGCGTGCCCATCGTCGACATCGGCAATTCGAAAGGCATCCGCATTCCCCAGGCCATCCTGAAACAGGTGCAGTTCGCGGATGAGGTGGAGATGGACGTCTCCGAGGGGAGGATCACCCTGCGCAGGTCCATCGACCCTTCCTTCGTGCCGGAGTTCCGCTCCATCGCCTCCCTGGACGATCCCACCATCCAGCGCATCCTTCGCAAGATCGGCGGATCGGACCTGATCACCGCCCTGGTCGGCGCGGACAAGAAGGTGAAGGACGCCATCTACCGCAATCTCTCCGAACGGGCGAAATCCTACGTCGCCCCCGCGGTGGCGCGGCTGGAAAAGGGCGACGTGCGCGATCTCATCATCGAAAGGAGCCGCAACCTCCTCTGCGAGGCGCTCCTTGACGTCA
The DNA here is from genome assembly GCA_963781885.1 of uncultured Spirochaetota bacterium. Classification (GTDB taxonomy): domain Bacteria; phylum Spirochaetota; class Spirochaetia; order SZUA-6; family Fen-1364; genus Fen-1364. Next base: position 511,900 of record CAWAHW010000001.1, read on the forward strand.
TACGGGAATAGGGGGTGAGAGGTGGCGATCAAAGGTGAATGGATCCGTTACGGCCGGGGCTCGGGGTACTTCGCGAGGCCCGAGAAGGCGGTGACGCCGCTGCCGGGGGTGCTCGTCATCCAGGAGATCGGCGGCGTGGGCCGGAACATCGAGGAGCTGACGCGCCGCTTTGCCGCGGCCGGCTACGCTGCCCTGGCGCCCGACCTTTTCGCGGTGGACGGCGTCCGCCTGCCCGCACTCGCGGATGAACGGATCCGCGCGGCTTTCGCGTTCGGCGCCACGCAGCCGCCGGGGGCCATGTTCGATCCCGCGCTTCGGGAGGCGGCGCTGGCGAAGCTTCCCGAGACGGAGCGGCGAGCCATCGCCGAGACATACGGCCAGATGTTCTCCTATGCCCGCGGGGGGAGCGCGGAGACCCTGATGGAGCCGCTTTCGCTGGGATTCCGTCACCTGCATGACGAGCGGGCGGAGACCCGGGGCCAGAAGATCGGCTGCGTGGGCTTCTGCATGGGTGGCGGGTTGTCGGCGCTCCTGGCCTGCGAGGAGCCTGCCCTTTCCGGCGCCGCGGTCTTCTACGGCACGACACCGCCTGCCCCGAAGATCGCCCATATCACCTGCCCCATCATCGCCTTCTACGGCGCGAAGGATCAGCGCGTGAATGCGGGCATCCCCGGCTTCCTGGAGGGCATGCGTGCCGCGGGCAAGTCATTTGAGCACCACGTCTATGAGGGGGCAGGGCACGCCTTCTTCAACGACGACGGGCCGGGCTACGAGGTGAATGCGGCCCGGGACTCATTCGCGCGTCTGCTCACGTTCTTTTCCCAGACGCTCGCCACATAGGAGGGGACGTGTCTCGGGAATGCCTCGTGATGGCAAAACCCGCGGGGCCGCGCTGCAACATGCGCTGCGCGTACTGCTACTACGTGGAGAAGGAGTCTGTCCTGCCGAAAGGTCCGGGCCGACTTCCCACGGATCTCCTGGAGCGCTACATCGAGCAGCGGCTCCGCGCGTCGCCCGGCCCCGTCGTTCATTTCGAATGGCACGGCGGGGAGCCGACGCTCCTGGGCCTGGACTACTTCCGCACGATCGTGCGCCTCCAGCGCACACACCTTCCGCCCGGGCGCACGGTCACCAACGGTCTGCAGACCAACGGGTACGCGGTGGACGGCGCATGGGCGGGCTTCCTGGCAGGGGAGGGTTTTTCCGTCGGCCTGAGCCTCGACGGCCCGGCGGATGTCCACGACGCGTATCGCAGAACGGCCGATGGACGGGGCACGCACGCGCGGGTCGAGCGCGCCCATGCGCACCTGAAGGCGCGGGGCGTCTTTGTCAACCTTCTCTGCGTGATCCAGGCGCGGAATGCCTGCCAACCGGACGCGGTTTACGACTACTTCCACGGCCTGGGGGCAACGCACCTGCAATTCCTCCCCCTGGTTGGTGGCAGCCCCGGAGGTGCCTGCGCGGCGGCCCCGGAAACGGTCGGGCAATTCCTCTGCCGGGTTTTTGACCGGTGGGTGGCAGCGGACGTCGGCCGGGTGGTGATCCAGAACATCGACGAGGCGCTCCGCCCCCTTTACGGCCTGCCCCACGCTCTCTGCGTGCACCGCGAGACTTGCGGCGAAGTGGCGGTGCTGGAACGCGACGGCGGCTTCTACGCCTGCGACCATTTTGTCGACCCGGACCACCTCATTGGGAGCCTGCGTGAGAAAGCGCTGGCCGAGCTTGTCGACGACCCGCGGATGACGGCATTCGGTGATGCGAAGCGCGACGCCTTGCCGCGTGCCTGCCGTGGGTGCGACGTGCTTTCATCCTGCAACGGCGGCTGCCCGAAGGATCGCGGGGCCGCTTCCCCCGGGGAGCCCGGCGGCGTGAGCCGGCTTTGCGCCGCTTACCGGATGTTTTTCCGACACAGCAAAGCCGAGCTTACACGGCTGGCCTCTCACATGCATGACGGGCGCCCGCTCCGGGAGTTCAACCCGATCTCGACGCCTGCGGTAGTGTAATTTTTTTCCTTGGAAACTTTTTTCAAGTTTCTTACCTTTTCCCTGCAAGGGGGAAAACATCCATGTCCTTTTCGTCACTTGCGAACGAGCAAACAATTGCGAAAACGGTTGAAGCTGTTTCGGCGCGCGGCGTTTCGGTGGAGGTGGTCGATACCCGCATAAACGCCCTTGCGCGGGTGAAGGCTCTGATTCCCGCCGGATCAACCGTGCAGACCGGCGCATCCCTCACGCTGCGGGAGATCGGCTTCGAGGATCTCCTTGTTTCCAAGGACCACCCCTGGCAGAACCTGAAAGATGCCATTCTTGCGGAAAAGGATCCTGCGCGGCAGACACTGCTTCGGCGACAGGCCACGTTGGCTGATTACTTTCTGGGCAGCGTGCACGCCATTTCCCAGACCGGGGAGATCGTTGTCGCGAGCATGACGGGAAGCCAGCTCGGTTCTTATGCCTACGCTGCCCGGAACGTCATCTGGGTCGCGGGCGCGCAGAAGATCACTGCCACGCTGGACGAGGCCATCCGGCGCGTGAGGGAATACGTGCTGCCGCACGAGGACGAGCGGATGAGAAAGTCGAGCGGAGGCAAGATGGGCAGCATGATCGGGAAGCTTCTGATATTCGAGCGCGAAGCACCCTTTCTGGCCAGAAGGGTCACGCTCCTGCTCGTGAAGGAATCACTCGGGGACTAGGGAGCCGCCGGGCGTCCAGGGGCCGGCGAGATCCCAGTCCCGCTGGACGCCCACCAATGATGGAAAAGTCAGTTTCTGATTACTCGTCACATATCCGCGCTCGTTTCGTCTCTGCGGCCGAGGGCCGCCGCCCCCGCATGAAAGCTGTCACGGATTGCATATAGGCGCCAGGGGGACCCGGTTGTAGTTTTGCGAGGTTTTGCGATATGCTTTCATTGATCATATTAATGAACGAAGTGGAAAAGGGAGACCCATGAAAGCTGGCGCCGGCAACCGCCGTTTCTATCGTTTTGCTCTTCTTTGCTCCTTCCTCTTTCCACTGGTGCTTCTGCTGTCCGCCTGCCCGCCCCCGGTGACGGACCTGCTCGCAACGGCCGTGACCGACAAGTTGCCGCCGACAATTACGGTCACCTCCCCCGGGGCGGGCCAGACCTACACCGCCAGCGTCACCTTCACGGGAACGGTGACGGACGACGCCATCACGGCGGGCGATGGAAAAGGCACCCTGAAAACGATCGACTACACGGTGGCCAACGACGTGCTGCGCAAAGGCAAGATCAAAATCAACACCGACGGCACGGCGACGCAGGACACCACCTTTGGCTCCGGCACCATCACCTGGACCGCGGCCACGCATACATTCACGTTCACCATTTCCACCATCAGCCCGACGCAGCTTCGCGGCGTCGTCACCGTCAACGTCGACGCAACGGACGTCAACGGCAATCCCTCCACTTCCACGGTGCAGTTAACGGAGGGATCGGGCCCGGTCATCACGCTAACCAGCCCTGACGCTGTCAATAATCCGAACAGTCTGAAGTACACTAATCTTTCTCTTTTCACCCTGAGCGGCAAAGTGGCAAATGCATCCGACGACCCGATGCACGACGACAATATTGCATCCCTTTCCTGGGGGGTAACGGGCAAGAACTGGGGAACCTCGATCACGGTGGTGAGCGGTACAAAGAGCTATGCCGTGACAAGCACGGGTTCCCTGAGCCCCGAGCCGACCTTCAATTTTAACACGGACACCCAGGTGTTCTCCACGACGTTCACCATCCCTGTAATCAGCGACAATACGCTCATCCTGACCGTGACGGCAACTGACAAGAACGGACATACGACCACAAGCACGAACTATCTTGTCGCGGATGTATCAGGACCCGAATTGCATTTTTCAAGTGCAACGACAGGAGTTTTTTACAGTCCCAGCCATTATATTCCCCAGCTGGTCCAGGGAAGTGCCATAGTCGTTGACCCTGTGGCATTCAAGCAATTGACATATCAGCTCGCGGCTAACGACGGTTATTTGTCCGACATTATCGATGTCACGACTTCCGTCCAGCCGGACGGATCGTTCAGCTTCCCGTTGCTTGCCACGGGCACCAAGTCTGCCACGCTTGCCAACCACAATGGTACGGCGTCGGTAACAATTACAGCCGTCGACAGCAACAACCACCCCACGGTCTTCTCTTATCCGATCGCGATGGACAATACGCCGCCGTCGATCACCGGGGTGTCCATCACCACGAACAACAGCTTTGACAGCACGCACACGCACACGAAGGTCGGCGACACGATCACCTTGTCCTTCCAGGCCTCCGATGCCCTTTCGGGCATGAGCGCAGACCCCGTGGTGAGCATAGCGGGCAACTCCATCACGCGGGCAGGACCGGTGGGCAGCACCTACAGCGGGCCCGTGGGCTCGACCTACACCGTCACGTACACCCTGCAGTCGACGGATTCTGGTGATGATGCCTTCATCCCCTATGGCATCACGGCGACAGACAATGTGGGAAACACCAACAACACGTATGCCAGCCAGACCAGCGTCATCAAGTTCTACGAAAGCCTTCCCACGGTACCGACGGTGACCATCGCCTCCACGACCAATCCTCACCCGACATGGGCAAAGCAGGGCGACACGGTGCGGCTGAGCTTTACGACGCTTCGGGACTTGAACGCGGCAGCCACGGTCACCATGGCGGGGCCGAGCATAGGGACGCAAAACCCGGTGACTCCTGTCCTTCCTGCAAGCCTGACGGCGCACAGCTACACGGCCGACTACGTGATGGCCGCGGGGGACGCGGAAGGCACTGTGCCCTTCACGATCAGCATCGTGGATGCGGCGGGCAACACCATCGCGGCGCCGATGACGACGATCACCTCGGGGTCCAACGTGACCTATGACCGGAGCAAGCCCATCGGCTACTCGGCGCACATCGACCAGCAGTACGTCACCACTGCAAACCTGACCACGGTCACCTTCACCTTTGCCGGGGCCGAGGTGAAGACACCCGCCACCACGTACAATTACACAATCACGAGCTCGGGAGGGGGAACGCCGGTGAGCGGCAGCGGCAGCATCACCTCCCCCACGCAGAATGTGGCCGTCCCCACGCTCTCAGGGCTGACTGATGGCACGCTGACCCTCTCGGTGTGGCTCACGGACTACGCTGGCAACGGCACCGTTGCAGATGAGGTCTCTTCTACCGTCACAGCCGGATCCCAGACGGTGTACCTGGACCGCGCGGCTCCTTCGATCAGCGCGGTGAGCATCACCACGAGCAACACCTTTGATAGCACGCACAAGCATACGAAGGTTGGGGACGCGATCACGCTGACCTTCAACGCCTCAGACGCGGTCTCGGGTCTCAACGGAGACCCTGTGGTGAGCATAGCGGGCCACTCGATCACACGGGGAGGGCCCATCGGCACCTATAGCGGGGGCCCGGCCTACACGGTCACGTACGCCCTGCAGTCTGCGGATTCCGCCTATGATGAGGCCTTCATTCCCTACAGTGTCACGGCGGCGGACAACGCGGGGAACGCCAACAACACGTATGCCAGCCAGACCAGCGTCATCAAGTTCTACGAGAGCCTTCCCACGGTACCGACGGTGACCATCGCCTCCACGACCAATCCTCACCTGACATGGGCAAAGCAAGGCGACACGGTGCGGCTGAGCTTTACGACGCTTCGGGACTTGAACGCGGCAGCCACGGTCACAATGGCGGGGCCGCCGCAAAACTCGGTGACTCCCTCTCCTGCAAGCCTGACGGCGCACAGCTACACGGCCGACTACATGATGGCCGTGGGGGACGCGGAAGGCACTGTGCCCTTCACGATCAGCATCGTGGATGCGGCGGGCAACACCATCGCGGCGCCGGTGACGACGATCACCTCGGGGTCCAACGTTATCTATGACCGGAGCAAGCCCATCGGCTACTCGGCGCACATCGACCAGCAGTACGTCACCACTGCAAACCAGGGCTCTGTCACCTTCACCTTTGCCGGCGCCGAGGTGGCGACTCCTGCCACCACGTACAATTACACAATCTCGAGCTCGGGAGGGGGAACGCCGGTGAGCGGCAGCGGCAGCATCACCTCCGCCACGCAGAATGTGGCCGTCCCCACGCTCTCAGGATTTAATGATGGCACGCTGACCCTCTCGGTGTGGCTCACGGACTACGCGGGCAACGGCACCGTTGCAGATGAGGTCTCTTCTACCGTCACAGCCGGTTCCCAGACGGTGTACCTGGACCGAGGTGCTCCTTTGATCAGCGGGGTGAACATCACCACGGACAACACCTTTGATAGCACGCACAAGCATACGAAGGTTGGGGACGCGATCACGCTGACCTTCAACGCATCGGATGCGACCTCGGGTCTCAACGGAGACCCGGTGGTGAGTATAGCGGGCCACTCGATCACGCGGGGCGGGCCCATCGGTACCTATAGCGGGGGCCCGGCCTACACGGTCACGTACATGCTGCGGTCCGTGGATTCCGCCTATGATGAGGCCTTCATCCCCTACAGTGTCACGGCGGCGGACAACGCGGGGAACCCCAACACCACGTATGCCAGCCAGACCAGCGTCATCAAGTTCTACGAGAGCCTTCCCACGGTGACGCCCGTGACCATTGCCTCCACGACCAATCCTCACCCGACATGGGCAAAGCAAGGCGACACGGTGCGGCTGAGCTTCACGACGCTTCGGGACTTGAACGCGGCAGCCACGGTCACCATGGCGGGGCCGAGCATAGGGACGCAAAACCCGGTGACTCCTGTCCTTCCTGCAAGCCTGACGGCGCACAGCTACACGGCCGACTACGTGATGGCCGCGGGGGACGCGGAAGGCACTGTGCCCTTCACGATCAGCATCGTGGATGCGGCGGGCAACAGCCTGGCGGCGCCGGTGACATCCACCACCGACTCATCAACCGTGACCTATGACCGGAGCAAGCCCACTGGCTACTCGGCGCACATCGACCAGCAGTACGTCACCACTGCAAACCAGGGCTCTGTCACCTTCACCTTTGCCGGCGCCGAGGTGGCGACTCCTGCCACCACGTACAATTACACAATCTCCAGCTCGGGAGGGGGAACGCCGGTGAGCGGCAGCGGCAGCATCAGCTCCCCCACGCAGAATGTGGCCGTCCCCACGCTCTCAGGATTTAATGATGGCACGCTGACCCTCTCGGTGTGGCTGACGGACTACGCGGGCAACGGCACCGTTGCAGATGAGGTCTCTTCTACCGTCACAGCCGGATCCCAGACGGTGTACCTGGACCGCGCGGCTCCTTTGATCAGCGGGGTGAGCATCACCACGGACAACACCTTTGACAGCACGCACACGCACACGAAGGTGGGGGACACGATCACGCTGATCTTCAGCGCTTCAGATGGAGTCTCGGGTCTCAACGGAGACCCGGTGGTGAGCATTGCGGGCCACTCGATCACGCGGGGAGGGCCCATCGGCACCTATAGCGGGGGCCCGGCCTACACCGTGACCTACAAGCTGAAGTCGTCGGATTCTGCCTATGATGATGCCTTCATCCCCTACAGTGTCACGGCGGCGGACAACGCGGGGAACCCCAACACCACGTATGCCGGCCAGACCAGCGTCATCAAGTTCTACGAAAGCCTTCCCACGGTGACGCCCGTGACCATTGCTTCCACGACCAATCCTCACCCGGCATGGGCATTGAAGGGCGATAACGTACGGCTGAGCTTCACGACGCTTCGGGACTTGAACGCGGCAGCCTCGGTCACCATGGCAGGCCCGAGCATAGGGCCGCAAAACTCGGTGACTCCCTCTCCTGCAAGCCTGACGGCGCACAGCTACACCGCCGACTACGTGATGACCGCGGGGGACGCGGAAGGCACGGTGCCCTTCACGATCAGCATCGTGGATGCGGCGGGCAACGCCATCGCGGCGCCGGTGACGGCGATCACCTCGGGGTCCAACGTGACCTATGACCGGACCAACCCCGTATTTGCTGCTTCGAACGCCATCGCTCTCAACTCAACGAACGATACGGCAACCGTCACATTCTCCGACACGAATGGTGCCTACGGCTTCGGCGGAGGAAAGATTACAGATATTACAAGCTTGATAATCAAGGACACGACCGCTTCATCAACGGCAACCGTCACGGCAATAAGTCAAACGAATGCCGGAGATCTGACGATCAGCGTCACAATCAGTTCCTGGTCCAGTGGCGCGCCGACGACCGGCCACGCACTCACGGTAGATGTTGCCGACGCCACCAAGGTTTTTGACGCAGCAGGAAATGCCTTGCAGCCGGGTACTCCGGGTACCGGAACAAAAAAGATTGCGGTCGTGGGTGCAGCCGTGCAAACCAGCTCCGCGCGCTCGCCGGTTGCAGCGATCGGCAGCATTGCCGCCCCCACCTTCTCCGGGGCGGGCGCCCTTGCCCCGACCAGAGCGACCCAGCTGACCTCGGCGCAGACTGCCGTGCTGGCAACATCCGTTTCGCGCGCGCCTTCCCCGGCCGGACCAGTTTGTGGACTTGATTCACACGCCCATTCCCGCAGCGGCCACGGCACCTGGCGCAATCGCTTCGGCGACTGCTCCCGCAGCGGTCCCCGCGGCCAGCGTAGCTCCGCAGCCGGCGGCGCAGTCCATGACGGCAGTCCCGTCATCGGTCGCGGCGGCATCGACGTCAATCGCGATGGCGCCTACCGCGACGGAGCGCGCGGTGCAGGCAGAGGCGTCACCTGCGCAGTCGCTGGCAGCGCCCGGCGTCACGCATCAGGCCGCACCGCCGCTGCAGCCGGCGTGGTGGGCCCTTCTGCTAGGAGCCCTCGCGGTGGCGCTGGTCGTGGCGGGAGCATGGAGAGGACTGAAGATTATTCGGGACCGGGGTCGAAAATAGAAAAGGCAGCGATAGCAAGTCCGGCTAAAGCTCCCACCAGTCGTCCCAGAGATATCCTTGCTGGACGATGTAGCGGGTGTCCCACGCCTCGACCTTGCCGTTGGAAAAGATGACGGGGAACCAGCCCCACTTCCAGTTGCTCCAGAGATCGATGCTCGTCTTGCCGTAGGTGTCCATGACCTTTACCACGCCCGTCGACCGGTCATGCGCGGTGATGCGCATGTGCTGAATGTCGAGGCTTACCTGGGCATGCTTTTGAAAAACGTATGCTGAGTAATGTTCGATGGTTCCCCAGGGAAACTCGTATTGATTGATCTGCTTGCGCAGCACGCAGTTCGCATCCTCATTCGGCCCATAGCTCGTCGTGGAGCGGGAAACAGGCGTCTCCTGGGAGACGGCGGAAAGCTGCACGAACTTTGAATAGCCCGATCCGAACGCGCCCTGCAGCAGGGAGGTGAGGCCGGCAACAAGCGCGCTTTGGTCGCCGCCCGATGCGGTGCCGTCCGTCGATTGCGCGACAAGCGCCTCTGCCTGCGGACGGAGGCTGTCGAGGACCGCTTGTTCCTCCGCGGTCACCGCGACGCCGTTCCAATTCGCCTGCATCTGACATGCAGAAACCACCACGAGAGCAGCCAGCACGGCGATGAGCCGGAGCTTCATGTTCATGGGCGCGCCTCCTATGATTGTTCTGCCGGGAGAATACCATTGCCAGCAACGCGCTGTAAAGCGCGGCGCCTCCTAATGTGCCAGCCAGTCTGGAATGAGTACCCTGATCACGCGCAGCGCGAAGGAGTCGGCGACGATGGCGTAGTCGCCCTTCACCGCCACGCCCACGGCGTAAACGTCGTCGCAACTGGAGACGACCAGCGGCCGGGTGGGGACGGATGCATCGACGACCGTGAGCCCGCGGAAGCCTTCCGCCACGTAGAGGTACTTGTCTGAGGCGGAAATCGCCTCCGCATAGGCGGTGTCGTAGCGGCCCTTGAGCACCGGCGCGCCAGGGTCGGAGACGTCTATGACGCTCACGCCGCCGTTGCCCGCGGCGAAAAGCAGGTTGCCGGAGAGGGCAAGACTGCCGGCGTGCCCGCGGATTGCGGCGGGCTGCAGCACGGGCTTTGCGGGCGTGGAAACGTCGATCACGCGCACGCCGCCCTCGCCGTCGGCGACATATGCCCAGGTGCCCTGCACAACGATGTCCTCCGCGTTGGTCGTGGGCACGGCGCCTATCTCCGTCGGGGTCGACGGCGTGCTCACGTCCAGCACGCGAACGCCCTGGTCTCCCGCGGCGACGTATGCGACCGTCCCGACGGGGAAGACGCGGTTGACGCTGCCGCCGGGTCGATACGAGCCGATGTCGACGGGCGGCCCCGGCTTTTTCGGGTCCCATGAGGGTGAGACGTCGACGATGCGGACGCCATTCGTGCCGTCGGCAACATAGGCGAGCTTGTCCGCCACGTTCACGGCCAGGGCGAACCGGGTGGAGAGGGCTCCCGTGGCGGATGCATCCGACAGGCGCGAGGGGTCGGCGACGTTCAGCACGTGCAGCCCCAGCGAGTGCGACGCCACGTAGGCCCAGTTGCCCGCGACGGAGACCGCAAAGGCCTTGCCCCCCGTCTCCGCCGCGCCGACGCGGAAGGATTTGCCCTGGATCTGCACGCGCATCAGCTCGAGGCCCGACGTCTCCGCGACATAGGCCATGTTGTCTTCCACGCTCACGTCCGCCGCGCCGGGGAAGGCGTGCGACGTGAAAAGGGCGGGATGGGCCGGGTCGGAAAGATCGATCACCTTCATGCTCGAGGTGCCGTCCGTCACGTAGGCATAATCGTCGGCGAGCGCCACGGACGCGGCCACGCCGACGGCGAAAGTGGACAGAAGCTTCGGATTGCGCAGGTCCTTCACGTCCACGACGAGGAGCCCCGCGGCGCCGTCGGCCACGACCGCGAGGTTGCCCTGCGTCGCCACTTCCCGCGCATCCGTCGTGGCAAGCGATCCGATGACCGCGGGCGCGGCCGGCTTGGAAACGTCGAGCACCTTCAGCCCGCCCGCGCCATCGGCGAGCAGCACCTTGCCGCCGCACAGGGCGACGTCCAGGGCGTTGGTGGTCTCCAGCGTGCCCAGGCGGTTCAGCGTATGCGTGTCGGATATGTCGATCACCTTCACGCCCTTGTCGGCATCCGCCACGATGGCATCGTCGCCCGTGCAAACGACCGCGCGCGCGTCGCTCGTTTTCCGCGAGCCCAGGAGCACCGGCGTGCGGGGCGCGGAAACGTCCAGGACGCGCAGGCCCGATTCGCCGTCCGCGACGTATGCGTAGCCGGACCTCACGGCGACGTCCCACGCGTTGTCCGTCTGCATGCTGCCGACGTCCACGGGGCCCGTGGGGTTGGACACGTCGATGATGCGGACACCGCGCGCTCCTGCCGAAAGGAACGCGTAGCCGCCGCTCACCGTCACGCGCCGCGTGTCGGTCTCCGCCGCGGCCCCGACGTGCGCGAGCTTTTCGCTGGGAAAGGCGAGACTCCGCGCCGTTGCCGGGGCGCTCAAAGGCGCGAGGACCCCTCCGGAAGGGGAGATCTGGTAGGTATAGTCCTTTCCGAACTCGACGGCGGTGTCCGTGTAGCCCGCCACCTTGATTCCCGACGCGATTTTTGCAAAGGCCGTGGCGCTGGAAGAGGAACGCCAGACGTCGTAGGAATCCGCTCCGCCGATGCTGTCCCATGACAGCTTGATCTGCATGTAGTCGCCCTTCACGACCGGGGCGAGCGTCTGGGGCGACAGCGGGATCGCGCGCACGAGCGTGGAGGCGCCGGTGGCGCCGTCGTCGAAGCGCACCTGCATGCGGAGGGAATACAGGCTGCCATTGTCGAGGCCGGTGAGCACCACCGGCGAGCTTGCATTCGTGGTGGTCCGCCCCTTCTCGGGATCCTCCGCGCCGGCGGCCCAGGACAGGTCGTAGCCCGTGGCAAAGGCCGCGGGACTCCAGGAGACGGTGATCTTGCGGTCGGCCGGCGCCACCGTGAAACCCGGCACGTCGCCGTCACCGGGAATCACGCGCAGGCTGAGCTCGCCGCGGTTGCCGTTCTTTGCGATCGCCGTGAGCGTGATGTCCTGGGGGCCCGAAAGGGTGGCCGTGGGGAGGGAGAATCGAAAGGCGCCGCCCGCGTCGATCTGCGCGGTTCCATGCGCCGGGGTGGAGGTGTGGGCAAAATCGACGGGCGAGACAAGCCAGTTCAGCGTGTCGATCCCCGCCATTCCCGCCTGGCCTTCATAGGGGTCGCTCACCTTGCCGGCCACCCGCAGCGTGCTGCCGAAAGCGCTGCCCTGCGTGGGGGCCGTGACGACCACGGCCGGCTTCAGCCGCCCGTCGTGGAGAAGGACGCTCGCCGTGCTGGAATGACCGCGCAGGTCCTCCGCCGTCACCCGCACGGTGACGTCGCCGCTCAGCTGACTGGAGGGAAGCGCGACCTTGAACTTGCCCGTCGCGTCCGCGGTCAGACGCCCGCCTAGGGCGGGCTTTCCCAGCACGTCGTAAGAAAGGGAGCGCAGCGCCGCCGTTGTCGTGCCGTCTCCGACCCTGCCTTCGATGCTCGTGGCATCCTTGTAGTAGCCGCCATTGGCGGGGGAGCTGAGCGCGAGGGGAAGGCCCTTCAGGTCGTCCTGCAGCACGACCATCTTTTCCGCCGTGGCACCCGTTGCCGCGGTGGCAACCACGCTCAATGCCTGCGTGCCGCTCAGCCCGGCCATGCTCACGGTGAAGGAGAAGGCGCCGTCGCTTCCCAGATTGGGGGTGCCGGAAAGCTTTGTCCCCGCGACGGACCAGGAAATCTTGGAAACGGCATTCGTGCCCGTGTCCGTCGCGGAGTTCGTCGCCTTGCCGGAGACGGTGATCGATGCGCCGTACGTGGATCCATCAGCGGGCGACGTGAGGGTGAGGCCGGGCGGCTCCTGCTGAGACGCGGAGGCGGCCTGTTCCGGACCTCGCATCGCGAGTGCGTGGATGCTCGTGCGACCGTTGAGGTCCACCGCTTTCAGCTCCAGCACCTGGCCGCCGGAAAGACCCTGCGCGGAGAAGGAAAATCGAAAAGACCCGTCCTTCTGGAATGGCACGTCACCGGAAAGGCTCGGAGTGCCGATCAGCCGCCAGGACATCGATTTGACATCCGACGGAAGGCCCGATGGATCGGCGGGATCTCCCACGCGGCCGTTCACGCTCACCGTGTCGGCATAGGAGGCGGAATCTGTCGGCGAATCGATGCGGATGGCCGGCCCGGTGGCGCGGTCTGCAAAGGACACCGTCGTGGTGGTGGAACGGCCGTTCTTATCGACGGCGGCAATGTCGACGACAAGATCGCCCTTCTGCCCGACCGTGGAGAACGAAAACGAGAAAGAGCCGTCCCGTGCCAGCGGCAGGGCGGCGCCCAGGCTCGTGCCCTCCAGCGCCCATGAGACCGATGCCACCTCGGCGAGCGGCTCGGCGACATTCTCGGGTCCCTTTACCAGACCCGCGATCCTCACCGTGGCGCCGTACGTTTCCTGCCCCTGCGGGGAGCTGATGGCGACGCCGGGTCCCTTGCCGTCATCGGCAAGGGAGACGGTCGCTTCAGCCGTCGTCTCGTCCTTGAAGGAGGCCTGCACCACGAGCTTCTGCGCGGACCGCAGCCCCACGGTGGAAACGGAGGCATGAAAGGAACCGTCGGCAGACACCGGGAGGCTTCCCGATCGGTCCGTCCCGGTGATGCTCCACGACGCGGAACGCACCGCGGAAAGCGAGCCGGATGCCTGCGGGGCCACGATCCTTCCGGCCAGGGTCACCGAGGAATGATAGACCTCACCATCCGCCGGCGAGTCGATGCGCAGGGAATACCCCTCCGATGCGGCGGCCGCAGGATTCTGCGCGCTTGCTGCGGGAGGTGTTGCAGGCGCCGCCGGGGCCGCGGCGGCCTGGGTCGGCACTGCTGGGCCGGGGGTGGCAGCCGGGGTCGACGCTGGCGCGGCCGCGGCCGGTGTGCGCTGCGGGGTGACGGCCTGCGTCTGTGCGGGCGCAGAGGGAGTTGCCGGTGAAGTGGTTGCCGGTGTCGGAGTCTCCTGCTGCTGCACGACGGCAGGCGCGCCCGCATGGCGCGGCACCAATACGACGACAAGAATGGCGCCTGCCACCACGAGCGCCGCCGCGCCGAGAAGCGCGTAGCTGCGGGGCCTCATGGGCCCTATTCCTCCCCTTCGGCGAACAGGGCCTGCGGCCCGGTTGCCTCCGACGCGCGCGAACCGCTGTTGCCGGTCGTGGGACCCGTCTTCAGGTACCCGTAGGTGCTCACGAGGCTGGGGTCCGCCGCGGAGGCCTTGTCATAGTACACGCTGGCCTGGTCGTAGTTCTCAAGCTCGTAGTACGAGCGCGAGATGCTCAGGAGCACGCGGCCGTACAGCGGCGAGGCCTGGTTGCCGTCCGCCTCCATGGATCCTTCGGCCTGGTGGAAGACCTTCAAGGCGTTCTGGTAATCCTGCTGGAGGAAGTAGACGTTGCCGAGGTTGATCTCTGCACTAAGGTAGTTCCTGTCCAACGCGAGTGCCGTGTTCAGCGCTTTCAGCGCCTGGTCCCAGCGCCCGAACTGGGCGGCGATGATGCCCACCCGGTTGTAGTCCGCCTTGGAGTTGCTCGTGGTCGCCACCGTCGTGTAGCTGTCGATGACGGTATCGATGATCTTGTCCGCCGTGTCGCGGAAGTTGTCGGCGATCTTGCGCGTGTCGCCATACTGGAGGCCCAGGTCCTCTTCCTTCAGGCCGACGGGGCTGAAGATGTTCTGGACCGCGGAGGTGAAATAGATCTGCCTGTTCTTCGTGTCATTGTCCAGTGCCGACCACTCCTCCACGCCCTTGCGCCAGGCGGAGAGGAAGTCGGAGGTTCCTACCATGGTCATTTCCACGGGAATCCAGAGCTCTCCGTTCACGTCGAATGTCATGCTCTTGTCGGGATGCAGCTCGCGGAAATTGGCCGTCGCGATCTTCGTCCCGAACACGGGGTAGATGTGGCCGGGCACGGTGATGAAGCCGGTCGGGATGCCGACGGATTCCATGATCGCGTCGAAGAGGGCGGTGAGGTCGCTGCAGTCACCCGCCTTCCTTTGCAGTGTCTCGCGGGGAAGGTGCACGTGGTCCACGACGAGGGGGTTGGCCTGCGCGGCGGCGAAGGAAGAGGTGAGGGCGAGCTGATAGATGACCCCCAGCTCCTTCAGCGCGTAGTACACCGCCATTGCGGTCTGCACGGGCGAGCTGTAGCCGGGCACCAGGCGGTCCTTCACCGCCTGGCGGATGAAGGTGGCATAGTTGCGCAAAGCGGTGTCCGCCTTCGTGATGAAGGCCCCCTCCTTGCGGTTGTCGTCCCAGCTGATGGAGGTGCGGTCATAGAGAACATAGGAGACGGACATCGATTGGTTGGCCGGCCTGTTGTGAGAGACGTACGCCACCTGGATCTCGCCGTTCAGAGGCGTGTCGCCGTTCGTGTTGAACACCTCGCCGTTGAACGAGGCCATGACAGGAACGTCAACGCTCTTGCCGGCATCCAGGGTGGGAATGCTTATGAGCTTGGTTGGGGCGTCCATATAGCCGGTCTGGTTGAAGGAGACCTGCACGTCGGTGATGGGGAATTTCTCCACGTTGGTGATCGTCACCTTGCTGAAGGCATTTTTGGCGTAATAGCTCTGCATTGCCGCGTACAGGGGCGGGAACGACACGTCCCCGAACTTGATGCTCCGTATAGAGGCCTTGGGAGCGTCCGGATCATCCCCGAACCTGTAGGCGCCGCCAACCTCAACGCCGAATGTGAAACCATTGAAGTCCGTGAGCGACTGCAGCCCGTAGCGATAGGTCAGAGAGGGCACCAGGTCGATGCTGAAGCTGTACGAGGCATCGAGCGTGATGTGTCCGGCAAGTGATGCCAGCAGGTTGTCCGTGCGGACCGACTGGGGCTGACCGGTGCTCAGCACGTCGAGATTAGGGAATATCATCATCTCGTATCCCAGCCCGAGGTCTGCACCCAGCTCGAAGTTCTTGCTGATCCTGCCCACCCACCCGAGCCCCCCGAGGGCGAAGATTTGCGTGTTGCTGAAATCCGCGGTCTGGTTGCCCGTGGTCGTTCCGGAGCTCGTCTCGGGCGTGAAGAAGTTCACTCCCAACTTTCCGAAGGGCTGCAGGGTCGGCAACCCGGGGATGGGGACGCGCACGGTTGCATAGAAGCCATTATAGGTTGTGGCTTTCTCCTGGGTCCCGCCGTAAGGCGTGATGCTTTCAAACGCGGCCCCGAAGGACCAGGGGTATGCGTAGTAGGAGTTCAGATCGATGCTTTGCGCGTGCGCGAGGGTTGCCCCAAAGAGGAGAACGACGGCGAAAACGTGCCGCGGCCTTCCCAGCAATCTCATAATATTGACCCCTCTGCTGACCTTCTTGATGGAACGGCAACGACCCGTTCAATACAAAAATACTACCATTTCAGGGCAAGTGTTCCAATGGTGCGCGCGCTTTTCCCGCAAAGGCCGCTGCATACTCCTGGAGCAGTCGGGCCACAGGCCCGCCGTCATTCCGCTCCCGGTAACCGTCGTCGTCGGGGTAGAACCCGCCCTTGTCGTCGATGCCCGTCAGGATCCAGAACATCGCGCCCGCGCCGCCCGCCTCCATGACCGTCCTGTTCCACAGATCGTAGGCTGCCAGACGATCCACCCCTCCCGCGGCGCGGACCCCGTATTCCTCCAGCACTGGAACGACTTCGGCGGCATCAACCAAGCAACGAGGATGACGTGCAGCCCTTTCGCGGCGGCGCGCGCCACGGCGTGATCCAGCCTCTCGAAGCCGTCCCATTTCGCGCTCCTGCCCGGCGGCGGTCCGTAGACCCCCGGCGCCGATTGCATGAAGACGTCGTGCTCGCGGTTCTGCGGGCCGTCCCCATTGAAGAAGGCCCAGAGCCGCAGGACCCGGAGGCCCATCGCCGCCGCCGTGTCGATCACGTCGTCCACCATCGCGTCCGACTGGTAGAGAAGGTAGTAGTTGTTGGTCCCTTCGAACCGGAGCTCCGTGCCGTCCAGGAGGAACCGCCCGGCTTCTGCCCGGATGAAGCCGGGGGCAGCGACGGCAGGGACGGCGCATGCAAGCGCCGCGCAGGCAGCCAGGGCGATGGGCCAGGGCAAGCTGCGGGGAAAATGACCCGGGGCGCCCCGCCCCTTCACTCCCCGGCGGTTAGACGCGCCAGGCAATGCCCAGTCCGAGGTACTGGAAATCGCCGATGGGGGATTCCGTGTACCAGGGGAAGGCGCCGGGGAATATGAGATCGAAACCGATGCTCCCCTTCAGTGCGATGGACGGGGAGATGTTCCAGATGAGGGCGGGCGCGATGCGGAGCCGGAGGATGGGCGCGCTCCACGTGGAGCTGCCCTGCGGCAGCACCACGTTCTGGTTCAAGTCATGGACATCCCCCTGGTCCGCGGTGAGATAGATCCATCCGGCGGAAAGAGTGACGGCGTATTCCGCGGAGATGACACCCAGCGTCCGGTAGACGATCCCGACACCCGGGAAGAGGAAGATGCCGGTGGCCATGTACCGGTCATGCTGCCCGAAGTCATAGGCGTTGCTGTCGTTGAAATAGAAGGATGCCAGAGCCCCGAGGTTGCGGCTGAAGAACCAGTCGGCCTCCAGGATGAGGGGAAAGATGCTGAGCGCATAAGAGGCGTTGCCGGAAAGATCGACCCCCGTGCTGTCCAGCATGCGCAGGAGGCCACTTCCCAGGAGGGAGAACGACCACCGGGTGTCCAGCGTGTCCAGGTAGTCGGACTCCTTTGCCGCAACGATCAGCTCCTGTTCCTTCGTGACCTTGAGGATGTCCACCTGCGGCGGCACGGGTCCCAGCCGGGGAGCGAATCGCTGCGCCGCCGTGCTCAGGAACCGGGCAAAGGCGGGCTTGTCGACCGCGGCGGAGGCAAAGACGGCGCTTTCCTGGTCGCTGCTGCCGTCCGTGTCGCGCAGCCCGATGGTGACGGACAGATGTCCCTGGCCGTCATCCACGGACTGGACGCTCACGACGGTGCGCGCCCTGTCGGCGGAATCCACGCGCGTGTAGGGCTGCATCGATGAGAGCGCGGTGGCGAGCATCTCCGGCGCGCCTTCCACCAGCGCACGCGCGTCGCCGGTCAGGGCCCCTCCCGTCGGGATGGCGAAGAACACGGAGCGCAGCACGGGCGCTGCCGCGGTTTGCGCGCCGACCGCCGCCGCGGCTGCCGCCATGAGCAGGAGACAAAGAGCCGCACGCTTCACAGCCGTACTCCGTAGCCGAGGGTCAGGGAGAGCTCCAGCGGCGTGAGGTGCGCGTTGGACAAGCTCGCGTCTGTCTCCACGCCAGCGATATACCAGTTGAATCCGAAGAGGAAGAAGGACGGGGTTCTGGCTCAGGCGCGTGTTGAGATAGGTGCGGGCCGTCGTGGAAAGAGATGCGCCGAATATCCAATGGCTTCCATAAAGGTAATTCCCCTGCGCGTCCTGGGAATAGAACTGACCGTAGCGAGCCTCGCCGAGCAGGCTGAAGGAAAGGTCGACGTTGTACCCCTCCAGCGTGAACGACGGGCCAAAGCGCAGGGGCAGGTCCAGATAGGGCACGGAGACGTAGGAAGTCGGCGGCACGGCGCTTGTCGCTGAATCGAATGCGACGGCCGGCTGGAACGTGAGACCCAGGGAAAAGGGGCCGCCGAAGGAGTAGTCGAATGCCACCCCGAGGGGAAAGAAAGCAAGCAGGGAACCGGGCGCGCCCGGGAGGTACTGGTTGCCCCACGACGCGACGGAGGGACCCTCGATGACGGCCAGAGAGACCCTCCGCTTCGCGCGCTGCGCGATCAGGTCGCTCTCCGACCTTTTCTTCTCATAGGTGACGATCCTGCTCTGCGCGCCGGCGTTCTCATCGACCTGCTTCTTTCCGACTTCCGGCAGCACCTTGCCGATGCCGGCGATGAAGTCGGCGGCCATTGCATCGATGGAGTCGAACATCGAAAGGCCTGCTTGCCCGGTGTAGGTGATGGAGGAGCGCGCCATCTCGGTGCGCACGTCGTAGAGCGCCGCGTAGACAAGGAGCCCATCCGGGCCCGCCAGGTAGTACCCCGACACGATCAGGTCGATGCCCAGCTTGTCTGCCTCCGCGAAGTCGGGCGCGCCGGGTATCCCTCCACGCTGCGCGACCAGCGTGGCGGCGTCCACCAGAACGAGTCGCGTGTCGTCGCGCAGGTCGCCGCGTATCACCTGGGGGAACGTGGCGGAGAGATTGTCCGTCTCCGGGCCGCCCATGTTCTGGAACGCGGAGAGCAGGAGCGTGCGCTTCTGCGACCTTTCCCGTGCCGCGGCCACTTCCTGTCTTGCCTGCAACGGCAGCGTGATGTCGATGGAACCCGCCGACTCCACGGTGACGAACGTGCGCGTGAGCGCCACGTCCGGTATCTCCAGCTGCAGAAGATGCTTGCCCGTGCGCAACGTCGCGGTGAGCGGGGTGGTGCCAAAGGGCTGGTCGTCGATGGAGACGGTTGCCCCGGACGGCGTGGAGGTGATGGTGTAGGCGACGTTGCCCTGCTCGGGCACGAGCCGCGGAATGGAGGCGCCGAAGCCGATGGCGGTCCTGCCGAACCACCGGCCGAAATCGATGTAATCCGTGAGCTCCGCGGACGCCTTCTCCTGGTCCGCTGCATCCACGGGAGCGAGGCGCCGAACACGCGCCCCGGCATCCGCCACGCGCGTGAGCTTGAACGGGGCAAGCACCACCGCGCCGGCCGGCACCTGGATGACGGCAGGAGCGGCATCGGCCGGTGCAAGACCGGGTGTGCGCAGCGTGTAGGTGCCGGGCCTTACGCGCAGGAAGAAAAGCTTTCGCGCATCGTTGGGCACGCCCAACCTGAACGCCAACGGCCCATCGAACTGCAGCGAGGTGGGTCCCCGATCCGGGCCCGTGCGCGGAGACGGGTTTTCCGCGATGAAAAGAACAAGCGAGTCATCCTCCGCGCGCGGCGTGGGCATCGTGGCGCAACCGGCAAGAATCGCAAGGCCCGCCGCCGCAACAATCGCGGCACGCGCGCGGCTCACTGCATCGTCCCGGGGTAGATCACGAGGATGTCGCCCTTTGTCGTGCCGACGACGATCCGTGGGCCGTCCTGCACGGGCCGGGTATTGAGCACGGCGCCGACGTCCAGCGATGCAACGGGCCTGCCCGTGAGCGCGTCGACTGCCGACAGCTTTCCGCTCTGCGTTCCGAAATACAGCCTGCCGTCCAGGAGGAGCGGCGGCGTGGAGGCGCCGGGAACCGGGGCAAAAAGGGGCGTGCCGTCGGTTCCGTAGGCATAGACCGTGTTGCGCGTGAAAACGTAGACGCCGTCCGCGGAGCCTGCGAGGTCCTGGAACACGCCGCCGCCGCCCTGGCCGGGAAGGGTCTTCCGCCACGCCACGCGCTGCGCGTCCAGGTCGACTGCAACCAGGAGCGATTTGCGATCCGCAAAATACGCGCGGGATCCCTCAACGAGAACGGAGGTTGCCACGGGTTGGTTCGCCGGCGTGGGAATCTGCGTGAGGACGCTGCCCGTCGCCTGGTCCACGGCGACGAAGAGGCCCGCCTGGCTGACCGCGTAGATCCTGCCGCCGACGACGCTGGGCGACATCAGCGTGCCGCCGGGGATCGGGTAGTCGTGCAGGGTGCGGCCGGTGCGCGGATCGAAGAGGCGAAGGGAGGAGGAGGTGGGGAACACGCCAACCGTGTCGGCGATGGAGACGTGCTGGCCGAAGAGGTGCGTGGAGGCGCCGTCCAGCGGCGTGCGGGCGGCGGGCTGACCGGTGCCGGCGTCCAGCACGAGGAACTCGCGCGCCCCGCTGAATGCCACCACGCCCGGGCCCGTGACCGGGAAGGAGTTCTCATTCGGCGTGTTCAGGGTCGCGGTGCTCCAGAGCACGCGCCCCTGCCGGTCGGCGGCAATCACGTGGCCGGTGCCGTCCGCGGCAACGAGCGTGTTTCCTGCCACCGCAAGCGCGCCGACAAGCGGGCTTGCACTCACGTTGAACTTCGTCTCAATGGGCTGGGCTTCCAGCTGCACGTTGAAAGAAGCGGGCTTTCCCGCCGCAATCTGCACCGCGACGTTTTTCGGCGCGTATCCTTCGTGCTGCACGACAAGATTGAGCGTGGTGCCGTCCGCGACGTCCGCCGTATAGCTTCCCGCGCCGACGGGGGCGCCATCACGAAGGATCTGCGCGTCGGCAGGCGCGGCGGTCACGGTGAAATGAATCGGCGATGGAGCCGCGGGCGGCGCCGCAGCAGGGGCGGAGGGCGTGCCCGTAGCGGAAGCAGCGCGTGCGGGTGCCGCCGGCGCCGCGGCAGGTGGCGCGCCGGAGGTGCGGGACGCGGGGGCGGGTGTCTGCGGCGCCGGTGTCTGGCTCGGTTCCGGCATGCTGCCCAGCGGCTGAAGCACGCGCTGTCCTGCTGGATTGAGCCGCGCCGCGGTGCCCGTCGCCGCGGCCAGCCCGCGCACGGCAGCGTCCACCGCCGCGGCGCGCGATGTCACTGTGGCGTTGGATGGCGCCTGGCCCGCTGCCTGCTCCCGCGCAATCTGCGCCGCGGCATCACGGACAGCGGCAAACCGGGTCGCTGCCGCGGCGTTGGCCGCTGCCGTGACCGTGATCTCGCGCCCCGCGGGCACGGCCGCTGCCGATGCGTTCACGCGGCCCACCAGGGCATCCAGCTCCGGCACGGGCGCGCTCACCTGCGCTTGCAGCGCCTGCGTGTCGAATGATGCCGGCAGCACCGCGACGACGCCGTCCTGCACCGCGACCGTCGTGGCGCCCGCGGCGGAAAGCGACACGGCGAATGCCGTTCCGCGCACGCCTGCCAGCGCCGACGACGTGCGCACGTTGTAGCCGTCCGCGCTGCTCAGTTTCCTGACCTTGGAAAGGATCGTGCCGCTCACGAGCCCAAGCGTGACCTGTGAGCCGGCGCCGCTGAGCTGCACGGTGTCGAGCTCCAGCTCCGTGCTTTCGCGGATGCTCACGACGGCCATGTCGGCGAACCGCAGCTGGCACTCCGCCCCCGCCGCCGTGCGCACGGCATCGCCGCGGGAGAGGGTCGCGCCGGTGTCGATGGCGCTCCACGCGCCCTGGCGCCGTCCCTGGACGTCGCCGCTCGCGTAAATGACTTCCACGGTTGAAGGGGCGACCGCCGCGGCGTTTTGCGGGGGAGCCTGCACGGGGGCGGGCTGCGGGGGTCGACTGCATCCGGCAAGAAGGGCGGCGCAGCCGATAGCGGCGAAAAGGGCCTGGCGCTGTCCGATAGTCAACTCAACTCACCTCCGCAAAACGTGAATATACTCACCCCGCGGACGCGGCGACCATCGTCGTGTACCGAAAATCAGGAATGGGCGCCGACCAGGCGCGCGCTTTCCTCCCACAGGCGGGCGGCTTCGGGTAGGAGATCGTACGGGACGCGAATCTCGGCGGGCGCGCCGTTCACGAAGAGCTTTCCCGTCTGCCCGACCAGGGCAGGCGAGGTGGCAAGGGCAATGCCGGTCTTGGTCTCCCTGCTCATGAAGAGCATGGCGAAGCGCATCACGGCTGCCATGTACCACGGCAGGCTGCCGGGCAGCCCCGAGCGTACGAAGCCGGGATGGAAGGTGTTGGCCGTCACACCGGTGCCCTGCATGCGTCGCGCGAGCTCCAGCGTGAAGAGCGTCTTCGCCAGCGCAGCGCGCGTGGTGGCCTTCAGGGGGCCCCAGCCCTTGCGCAGCATCAGGTCGTCCATGTCCAGCCGAATACGCCGGAGAGGGGCCGGGAGTCCCGAAACAGTGATGACCCGCGAGGGTTGGCCTGCCAGGAGCAGGTCCAGGAGAAGATCGGTGAGCAGGAAGTGGCCAAGGTAGCATGCGGCGAAAATGCTTTCGTGGCCGTCCGACCGTCTCGACCCTCTTCATTGTGAGCGTGGCGGCGTTCAGAGACAGCACATGGAGCCTGTCGTACTTGCGGCGGAACGCCTCAGCCAGCGCCCTCACGGAGGCAAGCTCGGAAAGGTCCGCGGCCAGCGCTTCCACGCGAGGTTTTCCCGTTTTCGCGCTGATCTCCCGCGCCACCTGGTCTCCGCGCGCCTGGCTGCGGCTCACGATCACGACGGTCGCCCCCTCCCGCGCGCATGCTGTGGCGATCGATTTTCCCACGCCCGAAGTTCCACCCGTGACCAGGCACACCTTGTCGTTCATCATAGCCACCAAAGTACGAAGTGGCGGGAGGAGTCGGCAAGGACGGAAAGGCCGTGCGCGGGGCCGTCTCTCTGACGCCCTGAGACCCTGTGCACCCACTTTTCCGATCGGCACAGACGGCAGTAGAGTGATGGCCCCGGGAGGAGCCCATGAGAAAATGTCTTGCGACCGCACTCTTTCTCGCCATCGTTGCAATCGCCCAGGGTCGGGCCGCGGCGACAGGACCCGCGCCGGAAATGACCGCCGCCGACGTTGGCGCGTTTCTGGATGGTGCGCTTCCTGCCCAGCTCGCGCGTGAAGATATCGCCGGTGCGGTCGTTGCGGTCGTGAAAGACGGCGGACTCCTGTTTGAGAAGGGCTACGGCTTCGCCGACGTCGCGAAAATGACCCCCGTCTCCCCCGAGGACACGCTCTTCCGTCCCGGCTCGATATCCAAGCTCTTTACGTGGACCGCGGTCATGCAGCTCGTGGAGCAGGGGAAGCTCGACCTGGACAAGGACGTGAATGCCTACCTCGACTTTGTCATCCCGCAGAAGGGCGGCTCACCCATCACGCTGCGCACCCTCATGACGCACACCCCGGGATTCGAAGAGGTGCTGCGGGAGCTCTTCCTCGGCGACGTCGCCGATATGAAGCCCCTGGGAAGCTGGCTGGCGTCGCACGTTCCGCAGAGGATTTTTGCCCCGGGGGTGCTCCCCGCGTACTCCAACTACGGCGCGGCGCTGGCGGGTTACGTCGTCGAACGCGTCTCCGGCGAGCCTTTTGCCGCCTACATCGAGGCGCACATCCTCGCACCGCTGGGCATGACCCATTCCTCATTCCGCCAGCCGCTTCCCGCGCCGCTCCAGCCGCTCATGTCCCGCGGTTACATCACCGCTTCGGGTGCTCCCCGGCCCTTTGAGATCGTCGAGCCTGCTCCCGCGGGAAGCATGTCCGTCACCGCGGGGGACATCGCCCGCTTCATGATCGCCCATCTGCAAGACGGCCGTTACGGAAATGCGCGCATCCTCAGGCCCGCAACGGCGCGGCTCATGCACGCGCGGCAGTTCGGCATGCTTCCCGCGCTGAACGGCATCGCGCTCGGGTTCTACGAGGACTCCCGCAACGGCCTCCGAATCATCGGCCACGGGGGCGACACCATTGCGTTCCACAGCGACCTTCGCCTGATCCCGGACAAGGGCGTGGGCTTTTTCATCTCGGTGAACAGCCGCGGCAAGGAGGGCTCCGATGTTCGCACCACGGTCTGGCACGCCTTTCTTGACCGCTATTTCCCCTTTGCCCCGCCCGCCGTCACGGCTCTCCCAACGGCGGCGCGGGACGCCGCTTCCGTGACGGGCCGCTACATCGCCACCCGCCGCTCCGTGAGCACCTTCTACCGGGTGGGCGCCCTTGTCACCGAGCCGGCTGTCTCCCGCAATCCGGACGGCACCATCAGCGTGAACGTCCTGAAGGGTCCGAACGGCATGCCGCTCCATTTCACGGAGACGGCGCCCCTGTTCTTCCAGGCTCCTGACGGCCAGACGCATATCGGTTTCACGAAAGAATCCAGCGGGCGCCTCGTCGCCGCGACCGACACGCCGGTGTTCGCCTTTGAAAAGGCCCGCTGGTTCGAGGACAGCCGCCTGAATGTCCCGCTCCTGCTCTTTGCAATCGTCGTGATGGCCCTCACGCTGCTCCTCTGGCCCGTGGGAGCACTGCTGCGAAAACACTACGGACGGAAGCTGGAGCTCACCGGCCGGCGGCGCCTCTTCCGCCTGCTGGGGCGCCTGGTCCCCGCGCTCGACCTTCTGTTCATGCTGGCGTTCAACGTGACGATCTCCGTTGCGACGTCGAAATCGGGCGCCGCAGGGGCACGCCTGGACGTGTGGCTGCGCATTCTGCAGGCCTTTGGCTGGCTTGGGGTCATGGGCACGCTCGTGCCGCTGCGCAACGCGATTGGATCATGGCTCTGGAAGGACCGCTGGCTCCTGTCCCGTCTTGGCGACACGGCCGCGGCCCTTGCCTGCCTTGCATTCGTCTGGCTTGTCTTCGTGACGAACCTGCTCAGCGCAAGCCTGAGTTTTTAGCCGCGTCCGGCGTCCTCAGTCCGGCTCTGGCAGTCCGCCTCATAGAGCTTTTCCTTTGCGCCGCTTGCGCACCATCGGCTTCTCCCCTATCATGGCCCGGCACGGGAGGAGCATGCCGCCAAAAGCCCAGACGCCAGGAGCTGAATCCAGGAAGCAACCTGCCGCCGCCGCTCCCGCGGCGACCACCGGCGACACCACCCTCGACATCCGCATGGCGCGCCTTGCGCGGCTGGTCGGCACGGATGAAGGCTTCTTCCTCCTGGCGCTCCATTCGTTCGTGGAGAGCTTCATCTGCGACGTATTCCCCTCCTACAAGTACGCCAGCAATTTCCCCACCCTCCTCTGGGACTACAAGGATTTCCTGAAGGCCGAAAGGAAAGCGGACCTCCAGGACCTGCAGGCCATCATCCGCATGGCCAAGGAACATCCCACCGCCAACAAGGTCCGACACGGCTTCCTGCCGCTGGGCAAGGAAGAGGCGGTGGCAGCGACCTACAATTTCCTGGGATTCTGCCGCGCGTCCGGCATCGTCCATCCGTTCCTGGATACCCTCAAAATGAGCCTCAATGTGTGGGACGAGAAGGTCTCCCCGATCCAGAAGAGCCAGGAGCTGGGCAGGCTCAAGTTCGATCTTTTCCTTTCGCAGCGTGAGAACAGGAAGCTCCTCCAGCAGGCTGCCGCGGCGCGGGATGCCGAGGCAAAGGCCGAGCAGCTTGAATCCGACCTGAAGCAGCGCGCCGCGGAGCTCGCGCGGGAGCGGGCGCGCGCGGAAGGAAAGACCGACAGGGTGGACGTCCTGCGGGCGGAGCTCAACAACCTCAACCAGCAGAAGAAGAGCCTTACGGACGAGCTTGCGAAGTTTCGCGACCTGAACCTCTACGTCGAGCACCTCAACAGGTTCACGATCTACACCCGCACCCGGCGCGACTACGAGCGCAGCTTCATGCGCCTCACCGCGGAGCAGCAGGCGGCGCTGGACGCCATCACGCCCGGTCACGACTACCTGGTGCGCGGCGGGGCGGGTACGGGCAAGACCATCGTGCTCCTCCACGCCTACGGCAAGGCACGGCGCGAGCTTTTCGCGCGCAGCACCGTGCTCCTCACCTACACGACGACCCTGGTGAAGTACGACCGCTACCTCGCGGAGCTGCTGAAGGCCTCGGAGGACCCCACCCTCATCCAGACCGCCGACAGCTTTTTCCTTGGCCGCCTGCGCGGCATCGACCCGTCGTGGAACGTGGACTATGGCGCGGTGGAGACCCTTGCGAAGCGATGGAACACCACGGGCTTCATGACCGACGGCGAGCTCGCCGCCGAGGTGGAGGATTTCCTCCTTGCCAACATGGTGAGCCGCACCGAGTACGTGGAGGACCGTGTGGCGCGCCGCGGCATGCGCCAGCCTCTCACCAAGGACCAGCGCGCGCTGGTGTGGGAGATCAGGGGCATGATCGTCGGTGCGATGGAGGACCGCGGTCTTTTCAGCAAGAACTATTCGCGCATCAAGATAATAGAAGCGATTGGCGATGTCGGAACGGCGGCTCATGCGGTGGATAGTGCCGTCTCCGGCGACGCCGCACAAGGCGCCGTCGAGCTTGCCTTCGTGGACGAGTCGCAGGACCTCACGGCCGCGGACCTGAAGGCACTGAAGCTCCTGTGCAAAGGCGGCGTGATCATGGCAGGCGATTCCGGCCAGGCCATCTACGGCCTGGGCAGCCCGTACAGGCGGGCCGGCATCGACATCTCGGGCCGCACGAAAATACTGCGCACCGACTTCCGCACCACCTGCCCCATCCATGATCTTGCGGAAAAATACCGGGAGCTCTGCGGTCCCGACATCGATGGCGAGCAGGTGACCACGCACGCGTTCCGCGAAGGACCTTCACCCGAGCTGTACCGGGCCGGCACGCGGGAGGATCTCCTGAAGCTCCTGGTGGAAAAAGCGAGCTTGTTCATCGAAAAGCTCGGCTACGATCCTGAGAACATCACCGTGCTTGCACCGAGCAAGACCGACGTGGGCCTCATCCAGGACAAGCTCTCCCGTCGCGGCATCAAGTCCGCGAACATCCGCGACGATTCCTTCTCCTTTGCCACGGAAGGCCTTGTGCGCGTGACGACGCTCCATTCAAGCAAGGGCCTGGACTTCCCCGTCGTGCTCCTGTACCTGCCGTCGCTTCCGATTGCCGGCGAATACGACCCGAAGTCGGCGGATGCCCTGGCGCGCAACCTCATCTACGTCGCCATGACGCGCGCGATGGACAACCTGAACGTTTTCGTGATGGAAGAGGCAAGGGAAAAGGCCATTACGGAACTAGTCGGCGTGATCGGCGGGATGGGAGGAGGGACGCCATAAGGGTTGTTCCCAGTCGGTGGGCTCAGCGCCTGCCGCCGCCGGGAGGCGTGCGGTCTTCACCGAAATACTTTTCGCTTCGATACCTGAGCCATACGCGCAGAACTTGCGGGATCTTTTCCTTCTCCGCCTGCGTGAGCTTGGCGTACAGCGCCAGCGCCCGCGTGCGTTCCGCCCGGCAGGCGCCATTGTTGTGGGCGTCCCAGTAGCTGCGCGCCAGTCGAATGCGGCGGCAGACTTCCTTTCGCAATGCTTCGCCGGTCAAGCTTGCCGGATCCGGGCGCTTCTTCACGAGATGAAGATAACCGCCCGCGCCGGGGAATCGCAAGCGGCGTTTGTCTTGATCAGAAAGACGCCGTGGTGCGGGTCTCACCGGCAATGACGCCGCGACGAGGGGCCTCCGTCAGGCTGAATTCGCGCCCGCTGCGAAAGACACCATTGCAATCGCCGTCACCAATTTTCCTCCTTACCTGACGATCTCCCTTCCGTCGGCGAACCTCGCGAACCTGCCACGGGACCTCGGGTGAACAGGGTCGCTCCTGGACCAGGGCCAGCCGCCGAACTGGTCCCTGCGATAGTCGCGGAACGCCGCAACGATTTCTTCCTGGGTGTTCATGACAAAGGGGCCGAACTGGACGACAGGTTCGTCGATCGGCCTGCCTTGGAGCAGCAGGAGATGACATTCGTCGTCTCCTGCCTCCAGCATCACGTCGGGCTCAGGCCGCAGCCGAACGGAATGGTCGGCCTTTATTTCCATGCCGTCGACGACGATCCGCGACCCGCGGTAGAAAAAGAGCTTGCGATTCACGCCGGCAGACGCGGCAGGCATTTTCCAGGATGAATGCGGCTCCATACGAATTGTCCATATCGCCAGCTCGTTCGCGGGGTCCGCGGCCCACGAATCCGGCGCCGGTGGAAGGGCCCGTACACCGCCAAGAGTGCCGGCGATGATGTCGACCTCGATCGGATTTCCTGCGGTGTTTCTTTGCGACAAGCGGGGAACGTCTTCGGTCCACAACATCGTGTAATACGGTTTTGCGAATTTCCGCGCCGCGGGCAGGTTGAGCCAGATCTGGAAGAGCTCCAGCGGATTCCCGGCGTCCGTGTCGAGCAGCGGAAACATCTCCGCGTGCTGGATGCCGGCTCCGGCCGTCAACCATTGCACGTCGCCGTTGCCGTAACGCCCCGCCGCCCCTTGCGAATCGGAGTGATCGATCAGCCCTTTCAGGACCGCGGTTACTGTCTCGAATCCGCGGTGTGGATGCGACGGAAACCCCGGCACCGCCTCACCATGGTACATGCGCCAGTCCTCGCGCGGGTCGAAGTCCTGTCCCCTGTCCCTTCCCTCAAGCGAAGCCGCGGGCCCAAGCTC
Organism: uncultured Spirochaetota bacterium; assembly: GCA_963781885.1. Taxonomy (GTDB): domain Bacteria; phylum Spirochaetota; class Spirochaetia; order SZUA-6; family Fen-1364; genus Fen-1364. Next base: position 540,796 of record CAWAHW010000001.1, read on the forward strand.
CGCGTTCCCCGCCGGGTAGTTGTCCAGGTGATGCACGCAGTAGAGGAAAGGATCCTCGGTCTCCCAGGGGAAACTGAGCTTCTTGGTGGAAATCACAGACGTGCCGGCCATGGGGTGCCTCCAATTATCACTTTGGACATTATAGCTTACCGGGCACGAGGCGGGGAGGGAGGCGGACGTTCACAGGCGCATACGCTTCCTTGACGCGCGGCCCGGTCGGCGTCGAATGCGCGCTGATCAGGCGCCGCCGAGGACCGCGTCCAGGGAGAGCTCCGGGAACAGGTTCTTTACTTTCTTCAGAGTTGAGAGCGATGGATTCCCGCGCCGTTCGAGTCTCTGGTAGCTATAGATGCTCTTCAGCTTGAGCTTCTGCGCCGCCTGCTGCTGCGTGAGACGCCGGCGGAGCCGTGCCTGCCGCAGTTGCATCGCAAATGCAACTCCGGGATCCACCTCAACGGCAACCACGTTTCGCGTTTTTATTTCTCGTGCCGGCGGCGGGAAGATCACTTTTGAAGATTCCGGTTCTTCGAGGTACAGATTCAGAGCTTCACGCATGTTTTTCTCGAGCTCCATCCGACTCCGTCCCTGCGTCAGGCAGCCTTCAAGCTCGATGCATTCTGCCCATGCAGGGCGGCCGGTGTGGATCTGAAAATGGTACTTCATTGTTTTCCTTGCTGGTCCGTCCTGGACCGCGCGAGCCTTTTCAGCAGCTTGCGTTCGATCCCGCGACCGAGCTCCTTGTGCAACACATTGTCGCCTGAGTGGCACCCCGTCTCTCCTCCTCACTTTACCAATTAAAGTTGGCAAAGTACAGCGTCTGGAAGAAATGACGATTCGCGGCAAACCGAAAGGCCGCGTCCCGATTGAAGGATTGCGATGGCAATCTCCCGAACCGCAAGACTGGCGCGTCAGCGGTTGGGCATCGATTCAAGGACAACGAGATCCGGAATCTGGCGAAAGTGCGGATCCCGCGACACCACGACGGCCCCTGCCCGCAGCGCACATGAAGCAATCGCCAGGTCGGGCACGGGGAGAATCGTCCCTTGCCTGTCCAGCCCCCATGCCAGGCGAGCAGCTTCGCGCCACAGCTCCTCGTTCAGGGGGCAGGCGGATATTTCGTCGAAAAGCTCTTCCATCCACGTGCGAACCTGGTCGTTGATGATGCCGCGGAGCACCTCGAGCCTGATGATTCCACAGGTCAGGAGCGTGCCCTTTTCCAAGGCGGATCGAAATTCATCCGTCGGACTCCGTCCCGCGCGCAGGAGATCGATATAGATCGATGAATCGACCAGGAGAGGGCGCTCTGCCTTACCGGTCATTCGCCGCGTGCCGGACGGCCAGGACATCGTAACGGGGATCAACGGAGGATTGGAGCTCTTCCGGATTCCATTGGGTTGCGAACAGTTTGTCCCGCTTCATGGCGCGTTCGGCAGACCGCAGCGCCCAATCCACCGCGGCGGTCTTTGTTCGGATTCCCGCAAGCTTCATGAGCCGAGACAGTCTCCGCTCATCAATTTCAATCGTCATCTTCAGCCTGCAAGGATATGGGCAAAACACCCATACGTCAACCCATACTATTGGCGCCGGCCTCCCATGCTCATGCGACGTGAATGAGAGCGTTTGCGGCCGCTGCCATTGATTCGATCGCAGCGGCATCTATGAGAAGCACTTCCCGCGACCAACGCGGGTTGCCCAGGAGGGAGAACCTGTCCCAAAGGGTGAGTCGGTCACGATGAAGCTCGCCGCCGAAGAGGCTATCGGCGAAGGCATGCGCCGAAAGCCATTCGGGATAAGCGCCCCTGAGCTCCGCTTGAGCCTGCTCTCCCTGGTACATGCTGCAGAGGAATAATCCCACCTTGCGGCTGAGAAGCTCCTCGCGCTGGCGATTGCAGAAGGTGGTCACCTCCCGCTGGATCTTTGCGCCGTAGATGGAGCCACCAATCAACACGACGTTCGAACTCGTGCGCATCCGGCCAAGGCTGGCGCGCGAGGTCCACGATTACCGCCTCCGCGCGTATCCGCTGGCCTAAAATGCGTGCGCAGGCTGCCGTGGTCCCATACTTCGACCTGTATGCAATCAGGACTCGCATGTCATCTGCCCTCCCTGCTCCTTTTATTGCACTAAACTGACCGTGGTCTATCTCCGCGTACAATATACTCCTATTGGTGGTGACCAAGGCCCATCGTCCCGATGGTCTCCCCCCCCCCGATTCCGTCGAGTCGAATGGTCCGCCCGTCGCTTCTCCATTGCACTGATGATTGTGCCCACAAGGTAAGGTACCTTGTACTCTTCCGCTGAGGGGGAAAAGCAAATCACATAAGGGCTGTTCCGTGCCGCCACACCCCGGCATAGGCTCTTCGACATTCAGCGGTTGTTCGGGAGGGCTTCAAATTCACGCCATTTGCTGGCGATTGCATCATGATAGTGATATAAATACCCAGGATTTCGCCTTCAAGTGGCACATCACTTGAAGCGCTGCTACGTCGAAAAGTTCGGTGCTTGAGAGGGCCCAGAAATGGCAGAGCAAGGACGGCCGTCAAAGAAGTCGCAAGGCAAAGAGACAAGGGCTGAGAGCTATCGCTATCCAGAAGCAGAAAGCCCCTTGCGGCCTGAAGCGGGCACCCAGGCTCAGTTCAGGAAGAAGAAACCCCCGGCCACATACAAATACGATTCTTCTCTCTCTCCCGTTCTGGAGTGGGACGGACAAAACAGTGCGCGCGAGCTTGGCGAATTTCTTCTTGCCTGCATCCGCGATGCAGCGCTGCTTCCCTCACCGCACGTATTCGAAAAGCCACGCGAGCTGCGGCTGAACGACGGAACGCTTCGGGCATCTGTTCGGGATCTGCACGATGCCGTAGAACAGCTCGCCGCTCTCGGCAAGCCCTTCCTCAATTGGACGGGCAAGGCAGAACGTCTTTCTTTCGATGTTCCCACGCTCCCGCTTTTCGTTCACGAACGCCTTTCCACGGCGGGAATCATCGAGACCTTGAAGGGGCATCGCAAGCCGCAGGCGGTGCAGCTCGACCTTTTTGGCGATCCGCAGCACCCCATCGCAGATCAGCTCCTTCGCGCCTACGAGTACAAGGACAAGTGGGTGAACCGCATGGTGCTGGGCGATTCGCTCGTCGTGATGAATTCACTGCTTCACTATGAGGGTCTTGGCGGCCAGGTGCAGACCATCTATATGGATCCGCCCTACGGGGTGAAGTTCGGCAGCAACTTCCAGCCCTTTGTGCGCAAGCGCGACGTTAAACACAACGAAGACGACGACATGACCCGGGAACCCGAAATGGTGAAGGCCTATCGGGATACCTGGGAGCTGGGCCTGCACTCGTACCTCACCTACATGCGCGACCGCCTGCTTCTTGCCCGTGAGCTTCTTACCCCAAGCGGCAGCATCTTCGTCCAGATCAGCGACGAGAACCTCCATCACGTCCGCGAGCTGATGGATGAGGTGTTCGGGGAGGAGAATTTTATATCTCAAATTACTTTTCTCAAGACATCAGGATTTGAGACTACCACTATCTCTGCGCTTGGAGACTATCTGCTTTGGTTTGCCAAGGACGCGGCGCGGTTGCATGTCAGCAAATGCTACCAGAAGCAAGAAATTGTCCTTGGAGAAGGTAATGCACGCTGGGTTTTTTTTCCTGACGGCACTTATAGAGGAGTCGCCGCGGACGAGAAGCGAGGCGAAACTGGCATACCGGCCGAGGCACGATTGTACAAACCGGACAACTTGGTCTCCCAAGGGCCCCCAAGCCAGCCACAGCCCTTCGACTATGAAGGCAAGCTATATCAACCGCCCGAAAATTCGCATTGGAAAGCCAACTATCCCGTCGGAATGCAAAGATTGGCAGATGCAAATCGTATTCATGTTGCGCGAAACAGCATTCAATATAGACGTTTTCCTGAGGACTTTCCTTTTGAGGAAATTGGGAACGTATGGACTGACACTCGGACTGGCAATTTTACTGACGATAAGGTTTACGTTGTACAAACCGGTACCAAGATAGTTGAACGCTGCCTCCTTATGACCACCGACCCCAGCGATCTCGTTCTTGACCCGACCTGCGGCTCTGGTACGACGGCATACGTCGCCGAACAGTGGGGCAGGCGGTGGATAGCCATTGACACAAGCCGTGTTCCCCTCGCCTTGGCAAGGCAGCGCCTTCTCACCGCGACATTCCCTTGGTACGACCTCAAGGACGAAAGCCGCGGACCGGTCGGCGGCTTTGTCTATAAGCGCAAGCAGAACAACAAGGGCGAAGAGGTTGGCGGCATCGTGCCGCACATCACGCTCAAGTCCATCGCGAATGACGAGCCCCCGCAGGAAGAGGTGCTCGTAGATCGGCCCGAGGTCAAATCGGGGATCGTTCGAGTCTCAGGCCCCTTCGCTGTAGAGGCCACCATCCCGACGCCGGTGGATTGGGAGGGAGATGGAGAAGAAGACAGCGGGGCGGGCATAGGTGAAAGCCACGGAAACTTCGTGGACAGGATGCTGGAGGTTCTCAGGCGATCGCCTGTCCTTCACCTTGGCGGCGGCAAGACCGTCACGCTGAAGAACGTGAGACTACCTGCCAAGACGCTCACTCTCAGTGCGGAGGCGCTTGTCGATGCCACCGCGGAAGGGCAGAAGCCAACCCTCACCGACGCTGTGGAAGAATCGACCGAGAAGAACAAAAAGCTTCTCCCCTTCTCCCAGAAGCCGGTGGCTATCGTCTTCGGTCCCGAGAACGGTGCAGTCAGCGAGATGCTCGTCTACGAATCGGCTCGTGAGGCGCATGCAAAGAGCTACAGCCACCTGTACGTGATCGGCTTTGCCATTCAGCCCGGCGCTCGAAAGCTCGTCGAGACCTGTGACCAATCCGTGGGCGTTCCCGCGACATACGTACAGGCAACGCCCGATCTCATGATGGGCGACCTGTTGAAGAACATGCGGTCAAGCCAGATCTTCAGCGTGTGCGGCTTGCCTGATGTGGCCCTCCGGAAGGCGAAAGCTCCCAAGGCGGGCAAACCACTGGAATACGTCGTCGAGCTGAAAGGCCTCGATGTTTTCGATCCGTCGACCATGGAAACCATGCCGCTCAAGCCCGACAACGTTCCTGCGTGGTTCCTCGATACCGACTACAACGGCCTCTGCTTCCATGTTTGCCAGGCGTTCTTCCCCCGTACGAGCGCGTGGGAGGGTCTCAAGAAGGCGCTCAAAGGAACCTACGATGAATCCGTGTGGGACCACCTGGCAGGTACGGAGAGCGCTCCATTCGAGGGGGGAGAGCACGCGCAGGTTGCGGTGAAGGTGATCGACGACAGGGGCAACGAGCTGATGGTCGTCAGGCTTCTGGCCGAGGCCGACCACAAATGAACTATGAGGTGGACGAGCCGATTCTCAACTCTCCCTATGAGGAGCCGCGAGAATACTGGCGCATTGTCGAAGGCGAGACGCCTGTCCGCATACAGGGTCGGCGCAGAGCGATGTACTACTATCGCCCGCCCAACGAAGAGACACAGCAGGGCGACGCGGGACATGGAACCGCGGTTGAGCTGACGCTCGTCAACGGCATCAGGGACCGGCTGGCGGAATGGCGCGTCGCTGGCTACGCCGGGGTGAGTCGAACAACGGCCGAGCTGCTGAAGTACTGGCGACGCGAAGGCAGACAGCACCGGCTCTTCTTCGCGCAGATCGAGGCGGCGGAAACCGTCATATTCCTGACAGAAGCGCGCGCTGACCTCCGCCAGGGCGTGGACATTCCTCGGGACGAGCCAGGCGACGACGGCAAGCAGAAGGGCTACGAGTCGTTCCAGCGCTACGCATGCAAGATGGCAACCGGGACCGGCAAGACGATGGTCATGGGCATGCTTGCTGCATGGAGCATTCTCAACAAGGCTGCCTCACGAGCGGACAACCGGTTTTCCGATACCATTCTCGTCGTATGTCCCAACGTCACCATACGCAGTCGACTGCAGGAGCTCGACCCCGGCCATGGAGAGGCCAGCATCTACAGGGTCAGAACCTGGTCCCGCCCCACCTCATGCCTGAGCTGTCCAAGGGCAAAGTCATCGTGACCAACTGGCACGTCTTCGAGCCGCAGGCGGTGCAGACAGGTGGCACGAGCGCACGGGTATCCCGAGCGGGTGTCGCGGTCAGGAGTCGGGAAACAATCACAATCGGACAGAAGACGGGAACCTCCCATGGAACGCGCTATCTCACAAAGAAGGAGCTGGAGAAGCAGATTGCCGCGGGCCTGATTGAGGTGAAAGAAGAGATAACGGATGCCGAGGGAAACCTCAAGAAGGTGAGTGTCGATTCGACACGCTACGTCGAGAGCGACGCGGCCGTTGTGAATCGCGTGCTCGGCCGACAGGTGGGAGGCAAGAAGAACATCCTCGTTTTCAACGACGAGGCGCACCACGCGTACCGCATCAGGAAAGATGAGCCTGATGAAAACGAAGACCTCTTCGATGATGAAGAAGAGGAGGATACTGGTCAAGGAAGCCACTGTGTGGGTGGAGGGGCTGGATCGCATCCATTCTCTGCGCGGCATCAACTTCTGCCTGGACCTGTCGGCAACGCCCTATTTTCTTGCGCGGGTAGGACAGAGTACGAACCAGACCTTTCCATGGGTGGTGAGCGACTTCGGGCTTACCGAAGCCATCGAGTCGGGACTTGTAAAGATTCCCCAGCTTGCGGTGCGCGACTCAACCGGCAAGGACATACCCGGCTATTTCAATATATGGCGGTACATTCTTGAAAAGCTGACACCGGCTGAAAAGGGCGGGAGCAAGGGCAGCCCAAAGCCCGAGGGGATCCTCAAATACGCGAATCATCCCATCAGCATGCTTGCATCCCACTGGGATACGCTTCGCCAGGAGTGGGAGGCACGCAAGGAAGATCCGCGGCCACCGGTCTTTATTCTCGTCTGCAAAAACACGAAGATCGCGCGCGTTCTCTACGAATGGATCGCAGAGGACAAGCCACCAACCGGAATTCCATCCTGCGGCATCACGGCATTTCGCAACACCCCTGACAGTGCGTGGACGATTCGCGTCGATTCCAAAGTGGTTCACGAGACGGACTCCGCGGAAGCGAAGAGCGACGAGTCAGCGTGGATGCGTCTGACACTGGACACCGTGGGCAGGATGAAGTGGCCCGAGGATCAACAGGGGAGGTCCCTCTATCCTGATGGATTCGAGGCGTTGGCAAAGAAGCTGCGCCGTCCGCTGAATCCTCCCGGTCGGGACGTGCGCTGCATCGTCAGCGTGGGGATGTTGACGGAGGGCTGGGACTGCAACACGGTGACTCACATTGTAGGGCTGCGGCCCTTCATGTCGCAACTGCTCTGTGAACAGGTCGTCGGTCGCGGACTGCGGCGCGCAAGTTACGAAGTAGGGCCGGACGGCAAGTTGACCGAAGAGGTCTCGAAGGTGTTCGGAGTGCCCTTTGAGATCATACCGTTCAAGGCCTCGCCTGGTGGCGCCCCGCCCGCACCACAGCAGCGACATCGCGTGCACGCGCTTCCGGAACGTGCCTCTTTGGAAATCAAATACCCTCGCGTGGAGGGCTACCGGCAAGCGATTCGCAATCGGCTGATGGTGGAATGGGAGGCTCTCGCACCATTGACTCTCGATCCCCTGAAGATTCCCGCCGAGGTGCAGGTAAAGGCAAGTCTCCCCACGAACACCGGCAGGCCTTCCCTCAGCGGACCTGGCAAGATGGAAAGCCTGGACCTCGACACATACCGGAGAGAAAGGCGCCTGCAGGAGCTTGCCTTTGGGCTGGCAAGAGACCTCACAAACGATTATCTGAAAGCAGGTCCGCATCCACCGGCGTATGTGCTTTTCCCGCAGGTGGTTGAGATCGTTCTTCGATACCTCCGCGAAAAGGTAGTCCCAATTCCCCCGGCGGATCGGCTGGACGTATTTCTCTCTCCATATTATGGGTGGGTGATAGAGCGCCTTGGAGAGGCTATCAAACCCGACACCGCCCACGGGGAAGAAGCGGAGCTTCCCCGCTACGAATCAAGCCGCGGCCCGGGATCAACCGCGGATGTCGATTTCTGGACAAGCCGTGACGTTCGAGAGATCGTCAAGAGTCATCTCAACTTCGTGGTTGCTGATACAAAGGTCTGGGAACAAGCGGCGGCCTATGTAATCGATACGCATGATAAGGTGGAATCCTTCGTGAAGAATGCCGGGCTGGGCTTTGCGATACCTTATCTGCACAACGGAGAACCGCACGACTATGTGCCGGACTTCATCGTTCGTCTTGCGGGCACACCGCCCGCTCATCTCATCCTCGAAACAAAAGGATTTGACGATCTTGCCGAGATAAAAGCCCAGGCCGCCGATCGATGGGTGAAGGCAGTGAATGCGGACGGCAGGTTTGGCGCGTGGAAATATGCCGTCGCGCGTGACCCAAAGGACGTCCGCAAGATTCTTGATTCGGAGCGATAGGCATGTCGATGAGAAAACTCAAGGTCCTCAGAAGCGAAGCGGAGTACAGGACGGCGCGCTCATAGGTCGACCATGAAATTTTCTCGTGTGGCAGACACGTGCGCTGCCTTGACTCCCCCGCGTAGCTCGCTACGATAGCCGTCATCATGTCACGAAAACTGCTGCTTCTCCTAACATGCGCTCTGCTCTTCTCCTCTTGCTTCAGCTTCCCCGACGCGGGTCCCGCTTCCGCTACGCCCGCGCCCGGTGCGATCGTGCAGCCAGCGACTGGCGCCGCCGCTCCGTCAGCGGCACCCGGGCTTCCCCCGAGCTTGCGGCCCTTGCGCGCATCATCCAGGCGCCGCTGCCGGCACCGCTTGCGGATGCGCCCACGCTCATCGACCTGCCGAAGGGCTATCCCGCCGATCGGGCGCTTGCGTTGAATCGGCTGAACCAGTATCGCGTGGCAGCGGGGCTCGTGCCGTACGTGTACGATCCGACGTTGAGCGCGATGGGTCAGGCGCATGCCGATTACCTGCTGGCCAACGCGGGTGCGAATATCGCCTTTGGGCATTTCGAGCTTCCCTCGAACAGGTACTACACCAAGGCGGGAGACGAGGCGGCCAGGACGAGCGGACTTGTCGGAGCGGATCCGGATCCCCTGGACGCCCTGGAAGGGCTCATGAGCGGGGTCTTCCACAGGGTGCAGTTCCTGCGACCGGAAGAGACGCGCGTGGGAATGGGTTCCAGCTATGACGCTGCGAAGAATGGCGGCGGCACGCTTTTCGTGACGAGGGAGCCCGAGGCAGGATCGGCGAAGCCGAAGCGTCCTTCCCGATTCATCGTCTTTCCACCCGACGGATTCAACGACGTGCTCTCCACGTTCAACAATGAGTTTCCCGATCCGCGGCCGGGGCATCGCCCGGAGGATCCGCCCACAGGCTATCCCATCACCATCTCCCTCGGCTGGGACGACGTGAAGGCTTTCGAGAACGCAGAGGTCACCGTCACGAATGGGCGCGGTGAATCGGTGCCGGCATGGGTGAGCTTTCCGGGAAAGCCCGCCGTTGCATCGCCTGACATGAGTATCTATTCGGGTGACGCTGCCTCCATCGCCCAGGGTTATCGCGACAACTACGGCGCGGTGTTCATCCTCCCGAAACAGCCGCTGGAACGCGGCGCGGCGTACAGCGTCAGCGCCACGCTTCAGATCGCCGGGAAGACCGAGACGCTCTCCTGGGCATTCAGGACGCGCGGCGCGCGGCTCTGGGAGGTGAAGCCCCATGCCGCTGATCCCCGGCTGGATCTCGCCTCCGCGATTCGCAACGCCTCCGACGGCGACACGATCAGGCTCGCGGCCGGCGACTACGTGATCACCGCCACCTTGAATCTTGACAAGTCCGTCCGCATCATCGGCGACCCGGGGCACACGGTGCTGAGATACGCGGGCAAGAGCGATCTTGCGGCCATCGGGGTCAGCTCCGATGTCATCCTGCAGGGCATGGATCTCATGGGCGCCGCGGGTCTCTACGTGGGCCGCAAAGGTCGCCTGCTGCTGGAAAACTGCCGCTTCACGTACGATATCCGGGAGGCGTCGCTTGCCACGTGCGAGCGCGGCTCCATCCTTGTTGTCGAGCGATGCGATTTCACTGCCTATGCCAGCCCGACTCTTGCCTACTTCCTGGACAACCCTTCGGATGCGGCGGACGCCGCGCTGTATCTCGGTGTCGGCAACGCTTTCGCGGCGCCGGGAAAACATTCCTGGAACGCGGGCGTCGAGCAGGCTCTGTCCCGGCCCATCGACTGAGGCGCTGAAGCCGTTATTTGGCCTTCGGCTTCCGACCCCCGGTCGTTTTCTTTGAGACACGCGGCGTGCTTTTCCGTGGCGCGGTCTTTTTCGCCGCCTTCGCCGTGAGGGGCTTTTTCTCCACCGACGTCAAGTCGACAACGGAGTTATCGGTTCCGAATTGATTGCTCTCCACCGAATCGGCCTCATAATCGGTGTGCCAGACTCCCTGGTTGTCGTGGTAGCGAAAACGATACGATTTGCCTGCATCCAGCACGAGCCTGCCCACCCACGTGCCATCCGGTTCCAGATCGAGCGGGAGACCCCTGACTTTCCAGGCGTTGAAGTCTCCGCAGAGATAAAGCTCGACGACGTCATCCATCGGCGGCATCCTGAATGTGACTTCGACCTTCCGGCCTGCAAGAGCCTTCTTTTGAATCATATGCTCCCCCTTCCCGGCGAACTCTTCCCCCCGTGTGGGTAAGGCAATGGGAACATTCTAGCATTGGCACGGGCGCCGCGCCAGCCCTTTGTCGGTGACCTTTCATCTGCGCGAACCTTCCACCCGCCGCGGAGCCGATCAGTATGCGGCTCCCCTCTCGGCAAGAGCCTTGTCGATCTCGGCGATCTCCGCGGGACCGAGGTCCCAATCCGCCCCGCCGCGGGTCTGCTCCACCTGCGCGGGTCCGCGTCCGCCGACGATGGCCGCCGTCACCTCGGGCCTGCGGAGCACCCACGCAATGGCAAGCTCCGCGACACTCCGCCCTTTGCCCGCCGCGATCGCCTTCAGCTTCTCCACGAGCGCAAGGTTGGCGCCGAGCGCGGGCTCCGTGAAGTGGGTGTTGCGCTTTCTCCAGTCGGTGTCAGGAAGCTTTGCAACGCGCTCCTTCGTGAACCTGCCCGCCAGCAGTCCCGCCTGCATCGGACTGTAGACGATCACGCCGATCTTGCTCGCCCCGCAGAAGGGAAGGAGCTCCGTCTCCACGTCGCGGCGCAGCATGCTGTACGGCGGCTGCAGCGATGCCACGGGATGTATCGCCTGGATCCGCTTGATCTGCGAGACCGAGAAATTGGAGACGCCGGCATACCGGACCTTGCCGGCCTTCACCTGGCGCGCAATCTCGGTCCAGCCCTCCTCGATGTCGGGATCGGGATCGGGCCAATGGACCTGGTAGAGGTCGATGTAGTCGGTGCCGAGCCGCCGCAGGCTCGCCTCCAGCTCATCGCGCACGCTTTTGGCTTTCAGGCGGGAGACGGGCGAGGCGTTTCCCCCCTCGATGACGCGGCCGCACTTGGTTGCGACGAGCACTTTGTCGCGTCGGCCCGCGATCGCCTTGCCGACGACCTCCTCCGCGTGGCCGATGCCGTAGACGGCGGCCGTGTCGATCCAGTTGATGCCGACGTCCAGCGCCTTGTGGATTGCCGCGATGGAGGCCGCGTCGTCCTGGGGTCCCCAGCCGAATGCCCACTCTTCGCCGCCCATTGCCCACGTCCCCAGGCCAATGCGCGTGATCTCCAGGTCCGAGTACCCGAGATTCCGTGTTTTCATATCATCATTGTGCCGACAAAATCGGGCGGTCGACAAGAATCAAAAGCTTGGCCGTGTCGCGTGCTGAAAAAATATCTGCCATTCGGCCTTCGGCTGATGTAGAATCTGATGTTCCAGGGTCATCCATGAAGGCGAAACACCTCACCCCCTCCACGGCGGGAAAAAGAGTCACGTGGCAAGGTTTCACGCTTGGCGTCAAGGCCTCTTTGTTCGGCGCGGGTATCGTGCTGGCCAGCGCAATCTCACTCCTCCTCCTGGCCGCGTGGGAGAGCGGCCAGTACAACAAGCTCGCCCAGGGAGAGGTCGACGGCCTGATCAATACCGATCTCGACAACATCACGTTGGGCATCTACAACATGGTCGAGACGGAGAACGAGGCGGTCCAGCAGCAGGCGAGCGCGGAGCTCAAGGCGGCGCAACGTCAGCTTGCAGAGACGCGGGCCCGCGAGGCGATCATCCGCACGCGCGTCGGCAGGACCGGATACGTCTATGTCCTGGGCGGGAGCGGCGAAAAACGCGGTCATTACATCATCTCGCAGAATGGCGAGCGTGACGGGGAAAACATCTGGGACAGCACCGACAGCCAGGGCAATCCAGTGATCAAGGAGATCGTCGGCAAGGCTGTTGTGCTCCGGCCGGGGGAGCTTGCCACGGCGCACTATCTCTGGCAGAACCCCAATGAAAAAACCCCGCGCTGGAAGCTCGTCCGCCTGGCCTATTTCCAGCCGTGGGATTGGGTGATAGGAACAAGTGCCTACGATGACGAGCTCATGACCTACCGGACCATCCTCACCGAGGGGCGGCAGCGCATGACGGCCGTCATGGGCGGCGCGGGCATCGCCATCACCGTCCTCATGGGACTCCTGGGCGGCCTCCTCGGCTGGCTCATCCTCGTGCGTCCCGTCCGCCGCCTGACCGGCGCGCTGGAGACAGTGATCGGGGGCGACTTGAGCGGGGCAGTGGTCGTGCGCTCCCGCGACGAGATCGGGACACTGGCGCGGACATTCAACACGATGACGGAGAGACTGCGGGAAACGGTGGAAGGGCTGCGGCGGAGTGAGGAGAAGTACCGCGCGATCTTCGACAACGCCATCGAGGGGTTCTTCCAGTCCACGCTGGAGGGTGCTTTTCTCGCGGTCAATCCGACGATGGCGGTCATCCTGGGCTATGACTCGCCGGCGGACCTGATCGCCTCTGTCACCGACATGCGGTCGCAGCTCTACGTCCATGCCGCGGACCGCGACGAGCTGATCGCCACGCTCCTCAAGAAGGGGAAGTCGGTCGGCCGGGAGGTCCAGTTCCGGCGGAAGGACGGGTGTGAGATCTGGGTCTCCCTGAACGAGCACCTCGTGCGCGACAGGGACCGGCCCCGCATCGAGGGCTTCCTCTTCGACGTCACCGAGCGCCGGCGGCTGGAGACGCAGCTTCTCCAGTCGCAGAAGATGGAGGCCATCGGGCTTCTTGCAGGCGGGGTGGCCCACGATTTTAACAACCTCCTGACGCCCATTCTTGGATACGCCGAGCTGCTGGAGGCAAGCCTCTCCGCCGACAAGACCTCCCGCGAGCAACTGGCGGACATCCGGCGGGCCGCGGAGCGCGCCCAGGCCCTCACCCGACGACTCCTCACCTTCAGCCGCAAGCAGATGATCGAGCTTTCCACGATCAATCTCGGCGACGTGATCCGCCGCCTGCACGGCATCCTGCGCCGGACCATCCGGGAAGACATCGGCATCGAGATCGCGATCGCCCCGACCGTGTCGCCGGTGCGCGCGGACGCGGGCCAGATCGAGCAGGTCCTTCTGAACCTGGCGATCAACGCGCAGGACGCCATGCCGGCCGGTGGGACACTCTCCATCGAGGCCGCAGACGTCGACATCGACGAGGCATTTGCCGCCGGCCACCCCGAGACTGCCCCCGGGCCATACGTGATGCTCACCGTGAGCGACACCGGCGTCGGCATGGACGCGCGGACCATGGAGCACCTCTTCGAGCCTTTCTTCACCACGAAGGAGCTGGGCAAGGGAACGGGCCTGGGGCTCTCCTCCGTGTACGGAATTGTCCGCCAGCACGGCGGCGCCATCAATGTCTATTCGGAGAAGAATCGCGGGAGCACGTTCAAGATCCTGCTGCCCCGGACGGCGGAGGGCGTGGAGGGCGAACGGCGCGCGGTGGAGCCGGCGGAGACGGCGCGCGGTGCGGAGACGATCCTCGTGGTGGAAGACAATACGATGGTGAGGACGCTCGCGTGCAGGATGCTCACGAATCTCGGCTACCGGGTCCTTTCTGCCGAGACGGCGGAGGCGTGCATCGCGCTCGCGGAGGCGCAGGGGGACCGTATCGCCCTCGTGCTCACGGACGTCATCATGCCACATATGAACGGTCGGGAGATTCTCAACGAGCTGCGCCGGAAGCGCCCCGAGCTGAAGGCGCTCTTCATGTCGGGGTACCCCAGCAATGTGATCCAGCACCAGGGCGTTCTGGACGAGGGCATGCATTTCATCCAGAAACCCTTCACGTTGCAGGCCCTTTCGGCGAAGATTCGCGAGGCGCTCGATTCCCCGGCAGAGCCGACGGCTTAATGAGGCTCGCCGACCGGACGTACAGGTCGCGCGCCAGCGGCGCGAGCTTCCGCCGGTCGACGACCCGGATGCGGCCCCTTGTTGGATCGAGAATGCCTGCGTCGCGAAAGACGCGCACCACCCGCGCGAGCTGGCGGTAGCTTGCACCGAGGTAGTCTGAAATTTCCCCCAGATCGTCGGTGCCCAGGATCCAGCCCTCGCCGTCCGTGGAGGCAAGAAGGTAGCTGGCGAGCCGGTTCTCCACCGGGTAGCGCACGTTGATCGACTCGGCGATGACGCGGTCCCTGAGCTTCGCGCCGAGCCTGCCGCAGAGGTACATGAGGAGGCGATAGTTCCGCGCGGCGCTCCTCCTGATGGCCGCGACGGGGAGGCCGAGGCAGACGGTGTCGGTGAGCGCCTCGACGCTCAGCGTGTACCGGTCGGCGGAAAAGAGCTCCACCTCGCCCAGGACGTCGAATGGCTTGTAGATGGCCGCGAGGAGCCGCTGTCCGTTTTCCATCGTGCTGTAGATCTTGATCCTCCCTTTCACGAAGAAAAGGAGGTCGGTGACCGGGTCATCGGCCCGGATCACGATCTCCCCGGGTGCGCGCCGCAGCGTCCGCAGCGCGGCGAGCAGGTCGGCTGACAGGAGCCGCTCCAGCGCATACCGCCGCACCCAGGTTTCCACCGCGTCCATGCCGTCTCCTTCCATAAGACATATGTCCTATCAAGGAAGCCAGTATGTCCCCATACTCGGTGCATGGATAGGATGAAAGGGCGACTGCTCGGCGTTATCGTGCCCCTGATCGGCGCGCTTGTCACCGTCATGTCCGGCCTGAACAGCCGGCTTGCGGGCATGGTCGGGAGCACGGTCGCGACGCTCGTCATCCACGTTGCGGGGCTCACCGCGGTCTCCGTTGTGCTCCTGGTGAACCGGGAGGAACGCCGCCCCGGGCGTCTTCCCCTCCACTTCTACCTGGGGGGGTTTGTCGGCGTCGGCACGGTGTTTTCCAGCAACTACGCCTTTGCCGCCATCGGGGCGTCTCTTGCCGTGGCCCTCGGTCTCCTCGGCCAGACCCTCTTGTCCCTTGCCGTGGACGCGACCGGGTTCATGGGCAGGAAGAAATACCCGGTTTCCGCGCGACGCCTGCCGGGCATTGCGCTGGCTCTCGCGGGCGTGGCAGTGATGCTGCTTGGTGCCGCGCAGGGGAGCGGGAAGGTCCCCGCGGTCGCCGTCCTCCTCGCGCTTGCCGGAGGCGGGATGACGGGTCTTTCCTTCATCCTCAACTCGGAGCTCGGCCGCAGGAAGGGGGTCACGCGCAGCACGCGCATCAACTACCTTGTGGGGCTTGGCACAACGCTCCTCATCGTGCTGATCGTGCGGCCGCCGGTTGTCGCATCCGCCCGTGCCGTCGTTGCCGCCGGCCCGCTGCTCGTTTTCGGCGGCGGCCTCATGGGTGTTGTTGTGGTGACGGTCATGAACGCGGTCTTCCCGCGCCTGCCCGCGGTCTCCGCGACCCTGCTCCTTTTTGCCGGGCAGGCCCTGATGGGAGTCCTCGTCGATGCAGCGGCGAAGGGTGCCTTCGACGTGAGAAAGCTGGTCGGCATCATCATCCTGCTTGCGGGCCTGGCGCTGAACGCCCTTCTTCCGAGCCGGCCGGTCCGTGCGGCGGGGCGCGGCGGCTCTGAGTAGTTGTCTGCCCCTTCATGAAGTGCCCGGGCTGCAGGTTGCGCGCCAGGAGAAGATCTACCTGGCATTTCCATTCGAAATGACCGAGCCCGACATGAATCGACGCGCGGACCCCGCCATCTTCATGATCAACAAGTCGGTGATGATCACCCCGCAGGGGGATATTGCCTACCAGTACGTAAAACACAACCTCCTGATCGGCCCCGAATCGGAGACCACGTTGCGCGGCCCGAGGGTCATCGACGCCATCGACGGCACGACATCCTCGAAGGGCAACCCGCTGCACTCCGTCATGGCGTCCTACCGCACGATTGAGGAAGGCTTCTCCCTACAACTCGGGGATTTCTTCCCGCTGCTCTGCGCGGCAGGGCTCGCCGCGCTGCTCGTCTTTGGCATCGGGACGGCGGTGCGGCGGAAGCGGCCCGCGCGGGTTGCCGATGCATCGCGTCCGCGGTAGCTTCAGGCTCATGTGCCGAAACATCAAGCCGCTTTTCAATTTCGACCCGCCGGCAACGGATGAGGAGATACGCGGAGCCGCGCTGCAATTCGTGCGGAAGATATCCGGTTTCACGAAGCCGTCGAAGATCAACGAGCACGTCTTCAATTACGCCGTGGACGACGTTGCCGCGATCGCCCGGGGCCTCATGGGGCAGCTGGTGACGAACGCGGAGCCGCGCGATCGCGACGTGGAAGCCGCGCGTGCCCGCGCCCGGGCCGTGCACAGGTTCGGCAGCGCCGCGCAGGGGGCGTAGGGGCTTCTCAGGGCAGCGGCTTGCGACCCGCGAAGCCTTCCTCCACGGGGTGATACCAGCCGAGCTCCTTCTCATCGCTGCGCCAGCAGAGGAACACCGCGGCGCCGTCGATCACGGAGGGAAAATCCACCAGGCCGACTGAGAAGTCCCAGTCCTTGAAGAAGCATCCCATCTCATCAAGCTCGAGCATGTGCTCCTTGAGCTCGTCCTGCAGCCGGGGCAGCTCGTCCTGGTCCTCCTCCGGCAGCTCGCGGATGCTGCGCGCAGTTTCCAGGATGTCGCCCACGATTTGACGCACCAGGGGGAGCGCACTCTCCGCTTCCTGGCGCGTGAACAGTCTCTTGAACTCCATAGACCCGCGCATTCTTGCCCTCCTGCAGGGGGTCGTCAAGTGCCGCCCCGTAAAAATCGTGACATTTGTCACTGCCCGCGGGGGCGACAGTTGTCCTACCTTCATCGCGTCCAATCAGAAGAAAGGGGACGTGAATGAATATCGCGATCATGGAGGACGTCGTGAAGCGCTACGGTGCGACACTCGCCCTCGACCATGCCGACCTGGAGGTGCGCCAGGGAGAGATACTCGGTCTGCTGGGGCCCAACGGCGCCGGAAAAACCACGGCCATTCTCGTGCTCGCCGGTCTGCTGGGGATCGACAGCGGTTCCGTGCGGCTCTTCGGCCGGGCGCAGCGCCCCGGCGTGCTCGATCTGAAGCGCAGGGTGGGGCTCGTCACGCAGGAGATCACCATCTTCGACGACCTCACCGCGTGGGAGAACCTTGCATTCTTTGCCGGTCTCTACGGCCTGAAAAGACCGCGGCTCCAGGAGCGCATCCGCGACACCCTTGCATTCGTGGGACTGACCGAGCACGCGCACCGCCGACCGAAGAAGTTTTCCGGTGGCATGAAGAGACGGCTGAATCTCGCCTGCGCGCTCACGCACCAGCCCGAGCTCTTGATCATGGACGAGCCCACGGTTGGCATCGACCCGCAGTCGCGTAACCATATCCTCGAATCGGTCCGCGCTCTCCGGGACGCCGGGACCACGATCCTTTACACGTCGCATTACATGGAAGAGGTGGAGGCCATCGCATCGCGCGTCGCCATCATGGACCAGGGTCACGTCATTGCGTCGGGTACCATCGGCGAGCTGGTGGAGCGCATCCAGTACGAGGAGCACGTCACGCTGGAGGTCGGCGCGCCAACGCTGGAGCTGGTCGGGGAGCTCAGGGCCATTGCGGGCGTCAAGGAAGTTTGCGGGGATGGGGGACGGCTGCGCATCGTCTCCGAGGTCGGTTCGGGGAACCTGGATCGGGTGATCGCCTGCGCGCAGAAGGCGGGGGGGGTGCGCTCCATTTCCGCGGAGAAGCCCACGCTGGAGGACGTGTTCCTCACGTTGACCGGCAAGAGCCTGAGGGATGGAGAGGCATCATGAGACGCTTCATCATCGCGTTCCGGTATTCGTTCCTGCAGCTGGTGAGGAACATCCAAGGCATGATCTTTCTCCTCGTCATGCCGCTCTTCATCATCCCGATCCTCGCCGTGGTGTTTTCGCGGATTCCCGCCGGTACCGCCTACCTCAAGGGCGCCGATACGGCGACCTTCTTCGCCGTGGGCATGACGATTTTTTTCCAGCTCTTTGGGGGAACCTACAGCATGACGGGCGTCAGGGCGATGTTCCTGGGTCCGCGGCGCTGGCGCATCCATGCGCTGCCGTGCCGGCCGACGCCCATCCTGATGGGAGTTCTCGGGGCCAGCACGGTCATCAGTCTCGCGCAGGGTGTCCTGCTCGTGGTGTTTTCCCGGGTTCTGCTCGGCGCGCATTTCGGCAATGTGGGGATCGTCTTCGCGGTGCTCCTGGGAATTGCCCTGCTTGCACAGCTGATCTGGGTCACGCTCCTTCTCCTGGTGCGCGACTTCACGACGGCATTCGTCCTTGCGTGGATCGTCAGCTATGGGTGCGGCGTTCTGGGCGGCATCATCTTCCCCTTGCCGGAGAACCCTTTCTTCCATTTCACGGCAACGTATGGCACGCCGTTCTCACTCGCGCAGACCGCTTTGCTGGACGCATCCCGCGGAGGGCCGACGGGAGAGATTGCGCTCTGCGTCGGCGTCCTTTTCCTGGCAGCGGCGGTGTTCGCCTGCCTCACGGCCATCCTGGGCAGGAGGAAGCTCGCATGATCATCCTTCGATTTGCCCTGAGGCGTGGATTGGGCAATCCCATCCTCACCGCCATGCTGTTCCTGCTGCCGGCGGCGGTGGTCTTCCTCCCCCGCACGCCCAATACGGTGCTGCCCGTGGGCTTCCACATCTACGGCATCCTTCTCCTTTTCACCGCGTTCCTCATGATACGCATCATTGTCGAGGACAGGGAGAGCGGGGTGTTCCTGCGAATCGGGGCTGCTCCTGTTACTCATTTCCGCTACCTGCTGGAGAGCCTCATTGCATACGCGATCGTGCTGCTCGTGCAGAATGCCCTGGTGGTCGGCCTTGGGGTCCTCGTGCACGGGAAGAGTCTCATCGCGCCATGGCGGCTGTTCGCGGCCTATGCGGTCTTTTCCTCCACGGCCATTGCCTTCTGCCTTGCCGTCTGCGCGATGTTCCGCCTGCGGGAGGCGGCCTATGGGACGTGCTCGAGCCTCATCATCGTGATCTCGATGCTGGGAGGCGCCTACTTTTCCACGGAGATCATGCCGGTGAGCCTTCAGCGCGTCGCAATGGTGACGCCCACCTACTGGCTTTTCAACGCGCTGCGCATCGCGGAGACTGGTGGCGCGCGGTCCGGGTTTGCGCTGTCACTCGGCATCATGCTACTCTTCACCGTGGCTTTCCTCATCGCGGGGAGCAAGCGGCGCCTGGTGTGAAGACGAATGTCCGACTGGCTTCCCCGGCGGCCGCCCTTGCGTGGCGGCTTCTGGGGGAGATCCTTCTCTGTATCCTCTGGATTCAAGGGCCTGACAGGCCGGTCGGGCTCGTCCTCGTTCTTTTCCTCTGCATCCTCAGCCTTGCCCGGTGGCGCTTCACCCTTCCGGCATGGACCGTGCTGATCGACCAGGCAGCGTGCATCGCCGTCATGCAGATCTGGCCGGATGCTGCCTTCGGGCTCGCCCTGCCCGGTCTTCGATGCCGTGTGCGCCGCGGCGCCGTGGCTCGCGCTGCCCGTTGTCGTCGCGGTGTCCGTCGACAGGCTCTGGGTGCTCCCGCTGGACGCCGCTCTCTGTCTTGCCGCCGCGGCAGGGGGAAGCATCCTGCTTTGGGGCCGGGAGGCGGCGCGGCTGCGCCAGGAGGCGGACGCGGACCGGCGGGAGAAGTACGAGATGGCCCGGCTCAAGGACGACCTGCTCGTGGCGAATGTCCAGGTTGCGCGGATCGCCGGGCTCGCCGAGCGCGCCCGCATCGCGCGGGACCTGCACGATCACCTTGGGCACGAGCTCACGGCCGCGGGGCTCGCCCTCCAGGCATTCGACCAGCTCTGGAAGGAAGGCGACGTGCAGGCCGGCGAGCTTTTGTCCCAGGCGGAACGGCGCATCGCGGAAGGAATGGCCGTGCTGCGTTCCACGGTGAGCGGCATCGCCCCGCCGCGCGAGACGGGCGTGGGAGGCCTGGAGGAAATATGCCGCGGCCTCACCGATCCTGCGCCCGAGCTCGTGGTGCACGGCAATGCGGAGCTGATCCCGTCCCATGCATGGGCGGTCCTCGAGCCGTGTCTGAAGGAGGGCCTCACGAACGCGGCGCGGCACGGTGCGCCGGGCAGGGTGTCGGTGAGCCTCGACATCGGACCGCGCATCGTGCGCCTGTGCGTGCACAATGAGGCAGACGGCGCGGGGCGCGCGCAGGCCCGTGCGGCCAAAGGCAACGGTCGCGGCCTTCCGGCGCGCCTGAGGGCGGAAGCGTCAGATGCGGAAGGACACGGCCTGGGTCTCCGCAGTCTTCGGCAGCGCGCGCGGGCGGTGGGCGGCAGCGTCACGACGGACGCCACCAACGGTTTCCGCCTCATTTGCGTGCTGCCGCTTCCGGGAGCGCGCGAGCCGTGACGCTTCTCATTGTGGACGACGATCCCCTGGTCACGCAGAGTCTGAAGGTGCTGCTCTCCCGCGAAGCGGACATCCAGGTCGTGGGAACGGCGAGTGACGGCGCGCACGCGGTGAAGGCCTGCGAACGGAGCGTGCCGGACGCGGTCCTCATGGACATCCGCATCCCGGGCATGGACGGCATCGAGGCAACGCGCCTCATCAAGCAGCGGTGGCCCGCGGTGCACGTCGTGTTTCTCACGACATTCACGGACGACGAAAGCGTGCGCACGGCGCTCCAGGCGGGAGGCGACGGCTACCTGCTGAAGTCGGCGCCGGCGGCGGGCATGGCACAGCGCCTGCGCGCCCTCACGACGCAGACGTCGGTGATCGACACCGCGGTGCTGAAGCGCCTCACCGAGCCCGACGGGGAGCCGCTCCCGGGGCTCACGCCGCGGGAGAACGACGTGGCCGCGCTCGTCGCGCAGGGTTGCTCCAACCGGGAGATCGCCGACCAGCTCTTCATCGGCGAAGGCACGGCGCGCAACATCCTTTCCATCGTGCTGGAAAAGCTCGATCTGCGGGATCGCACGCAGCTTGCAATCTTTTACTGGAGACGACGGCTCTAGGAGCCCCGCGTTTCCTCGACGGCGGCCGGCGCCTCCGGCTTTTCGCCGGCAACGACGAGGCCCGTCTCGGCGATCTTGAACTGCGACGTCATCTTCTGCAGCTCATGCGCCATTGTGGCGAGCTCTTCCGTGGCGGTGGACATCTCCTGCGCCGCCGTGGCGGCGTTCTGGGTGACGTCATTCACGTTCTCGACGGCCTTGGAGACCTGTTTCGCGTTCAGTGACTGTTCCCCGGTGGCCGCCGAGATGTTCAGGCTCATCTCGCTGATGCTGGACAGAGCGAAGGACAGCTCCTGCACGGCCTCCACCTGCTGCGTCATCGCGCCCGACAGCCCACCGATCATCTCCTTCACCTTTTCCGAGGCGACGCGGATCTGCTCCATCGCCGCCTGCGAGCCCTGCGCCGTCTTCACGCCCGTCGTCACGTTGCGCGCGCTCTCCTTGAACAGCCGACCGATCTCCTTCGTCGACGCGGAGCTCTTTTCCGCGAGCTTGCTCACCTCGGCGGCGACAACGGCGAATCCTCGGCCGTGCTCGCCGGCGCGCGCCGCCTCGATGGAGGCGTTCAGCGCCAGGAGATTCGTCTGGTCGGCGATTTCCGAGATCACGTTCACGATCCCGCTGATCTTCTCCGAGCTTCCCGCGATTAGGTTGATGCCCTCCACCACCTGGGCGACCGCCTTCGCGCCTTCCTGCGCGTTCTCCACCGACTTGCCCGCCAGCGCGGCGATCTCCTGCAGGTTCTTCGTCACCTCCGCGATGGATTGCTGCACGCGCCCCATCGAGCGGGAGCCATTGCCCACGGCCTCGGCCTGGCCGTGCGCGTGCTCGGCAACCTGGTCGACGGACGCCGCCAGCTCCTCCACCGCCGCGCTGGTCTGCTCCAGGGTGGATGCCTGGCTCTGCGCGCCTTCCGCGAGGTCCTGCGCCTTGCCCGTGATGTGCTCGGAGGTGGAAGCGACCTTCACGGCGTTCTCCTGGATCGTCGCGACCATGCCGCGGAGGTTCTCCGACATGCCGTTCAGCGCGGCGACGAGCTTGCCGATCTCGTCCTTGCGATGGATCGGAAGCTGCTGCGCGAAGTCGCCGGATGCGACGAGCTCCGCGAATGCGACGCTGCGGGCAAGCGGCCGCGTGATGCTGCGGGAGAAGAGAAGGTACACGAGCAGGGCCGCGACGATCGCCGCCCCCGAGATGATGAGGATGAGATTCTGCAGGTCGGTTGCCGGGGCGAGATACTCCGCGTCGGGAAGCGTCATGCCGACGCTCCACCCCGTTGCTTTCACGGGCGCGAAGCCCGCGGTCATGGGCACATCGCGGAACACGTAGGTGCCGACGCCGCTTTCACCCGCGATCATGCGCGCGGTGAGTGCGCGCGTGCCATCCATCTGCGACAGGTTCGTGGCAAAGACATTCGACGCGACCGGATGCGCGATCACGAGCCCCGTTTGGTCGATCACGTAGGCGTAGCCGCTGATGCCGATCTTTCCCTCTCGGATCAACGGATCCAGGAACTGCGCGTCGAGCACGAGGACGTAGACGCCCACGACCTTGCCGTCGGACAGGATGGGAGCCGCCACGGGAACGACCGGCTTGCTCGTCACGTGATTGATGACCGCGGCGCCGGCGTTCGGCGTGCCGTCCAGGGCAGTCTTGATGTATGGCTCATCGGCGTAGCTCTGACCGATGTAGGCGGGACTGGAGGCGGCAAAGGCCACCCCGTCGGTGCCGATGCACATGATGGCTTCGTAGCCCTCGCCGAGCCCCTTCGACTTCTTCACTGCCACGATCCTATCGGTGGCGTTCTTCATCGCCTCCGCGACGACCTTCGACGCCGGCTTTCCCGCCGCGAGCGCCGCGGCAACGATGTCGCCGTCGAGGGCCTGCCCAACGGCGATCTTCTGCTCCTCGAGAAACACGCTGTTGATGGAGGAGGCGACAAGGCCCGCGGCGCGCGAAAGCTGCTCTGTTTCACTTCCCGTGACGGCGAGGGTCGATCTCTGGACGGCGAGGAATGTCACCACGGCGAGCGGAATGACCATCAGGATCGTGCCCACGGCGGTGAGCTTGATTCCCAACCTCAAATTCCTCAGCATGGCAAACTCCGATCCGCATCTCGCCGCGATGGCACGGCGCGCCCCGCGATTATATGCTACCGGCGCCTCGGCGCAAGGGCGCGCCGCGGCTGGTTCAGGGATCCCGGTCCGGCAGGGACGCCCCGGGGAAACCCCGCACGGGGTGGAGCTCATAGGTGAAAATACCGGCCTTCACACCCGGGTCTTCATCCATGATCGCCCTGACCTCCGCTTCTTCGACGCAGAAGACGCCAAAGCCCCGCAGCGGACCGCCGTCCACCACGGGACAGATGATCGGAAGCTTCCCCGCCTTGCGCAGCGACATATTCCGCCGTCCGTGCTCGTAGATGATCGCCTTGGAACCGGGAGAGTCGTAGTTCGGACCGGCCTTCAGGATCAGGCCGCAGTAGCTTCGCGCGTGCGCGAGCGATTCGCGGAACTCGTCATCGCCGATGATGTCCACGTTGTCTTTCACGGCTTTAACCTACACCGGGAACGGCGAATCGCCAAGAAGGACCCGGCTCGCCCCTGCCGCATCGCTCATGATAGGCTTGACGTGAACGGAGGGAGTATGGCGAAAAAGGCCGGGACCCCGGGCGCCGCAAAGAAGCCGGCGAGGCCGCGCAAAAAGAAGGGCGCGCTCTCAATCGAGGGGCTGAGCGCCGTCGAGGTGACCGCGGAGCCGTCGCCGCCGGAGATCGAAGGCATGGGCCGGTTGATACGGGAAAGCGGCGGCGGGGTGGTGGGGACGTACCGCGACCCCGTGGGCGGGCACTGGCACCTGATCGCCAGCCTGCCCATAGACAAGGTCGAGCCGACCCCGTTCCAACGCGACCTGTCGAAGACCCACGTGGAAAGGCTCGGCAGCGTCATCGGGCGCATGGGCCGTTTCCTCGATCCCATCATCGTCGTGCGCGCGGCGTCGGGAGTCTTCTGGACGCCCAACGGCCACCATCGCCTTGCCGCAATGCGGCAGCTTGGCGCGCGTTCCATACTCGCGGTTGTCGTTCCCGAGCTCGCCGTCGCCTACCAGATCCTCGCCATGAACACGGAGAAGGGTCACAACCTGAGGGAAAAGGCCCTGGAGGTGATCCGCATGGCGCGCTCCCTGGCCGAGCTCGACCCGGCATCCGGGCGGATAGAGAAGGACTGCGCGCTGGAGTTCGAGGAGCCGGCCTATCTTACCCTCGGCGTAGCCTACGAAAAGCGCGGGCGCCTGAGCGGCGGGGCCTACCACCCGGTGTTGAAGCGCGTGGAGCAATTCCTCGAGTCGCCGCTGCCGCAGGCGCTGGAGGTGCGCGCCGCGCGCGCCGACAAGCTCCTGGCGCTTGACGACCTTGTGGCGGCGGCGGTTGCCGCCCTCAAGGACCGGGGCTTCACGAGCCCCTACCTGAAGGCATTCGTCGTGGCGCGGCTGAACCCGCTTCGGTTCCGCAAGGGCGCGACGATGAGCGCCGACGAGGCCCTTGATGCAATGGCCGCCGCCGCGCAGAAGTTCGACGCGGAGAAGGTGAAGGTCGGAGATCTCGCGGCCGCCCCGCCCGGGCCGGCGGAGGAATGACGCCGCATGCACACGACACTGGTCAACACGACAACCGCTGCCGCGCGTATTGCCAACCCCGACTGGCTTTTCGTCGACTGCCGCTTCAACATGCAGGATCCTGCGGCAGCCTTGCGCGACTACCAGGCTTCCCACATTCCCGGCGCACTGCGTGCAGATCTGGATGCTGACCTTTCGGGTCCCATCGTGCCGGGCCGGACGGGACGTCATCCCCTTCCGGCGCCCGACGCCCTTGTGCGCGTTTTTTCAGATTGGGGTATCGGGCCGCAGACCCAGGTCGTCGCCTATGATGAATCGACGGGCGCGATGGCCGCCGCGCGGCTGTGGTGGCTCCTGAAATGGGCAGGCCACGATCCGGTGGCGGTCCTGGACGGCGGCCTCAAAGCCTGGAGAGCCGCGGGGCTTCCCTGCAGCGAAGGGGCAGAGTCGCGGCAGGTGACGCCTTTTGCCGCGAGCTTCCGTCACGAGATGGCCGTGGATGCGCGGCAGGTGCTCTCCGTGCTGAAAGATCCCGACTGGGTCGTGCTCGATGCAAGGGCTGCCGACCGGTATCATGGGCAGAATGAGACGATCGACCCTACGGCCGGCCATATCGCAGGCGCCTTCTCCGCGCCGTACGCCGCCGCCCTTCGGGAGGACGGCACGTTCAAAGCGCAGGCGGAGGTCTCTGCCCTTTACCGTGCCGCGATGACCGGCCATGATGCCACACACACCGTTTTCTACTGCGGCTCGGGAGTCACCGCGACGCACGGCATCCTTGCCTGCGCGCACGCGGGTCTGGGCACGCCGCGACTCTACGCCGGCTCCTGGAGCGAATGGATCACCGACCCGTCGAGGCCGACCGCGCGATAAGGGTCGGGCCATACGGGCGGCCCTTCGTTCGCCTGAGGCTCCCCTCAGGCTGACCTTATGCCTCCGATGCGTTCCGTTCGAGCGATGCGGTCGGCACCATGCCCCGATACGCGCGCAGGTACAAAGCCCCGCCGAGCACCACCACGAGGGAGAAGCCCATCATCAGGTTGCTGTAAGCAGATCCGGTGGATGCTGCGATACGCGGTAGCAACGCCACGTTCAGCCACGTGCCCGCAAGGAGCCTGCCGACCACTGCGGTGCCGATTGCCCCCGACATGACGCCGACGAGATTGAAAAGACCCATGCCGACGCCCGTCTCGTGCTCGGGCAGCGTCTGGGAGACGCTGTTGATCATCGCCGTCTGGAAGAGCGCGAAGCCGATGTAGGTGGCGAGCAGCCCCGCCGCCACGACGAGCGACGAGACACTTTCCAGGAATGCCATCACGACGAAGCTCGTCGCCAGGAGCGCCAACCCCAGGGCGACCACGAAGCTGTTGCCTTTCCGGTCCGCCAGCCTGCCGCCAATGGGCCCGAATATCACGGAGCTGATCGCGCCGGGGAAAAGGATGAGCCCGATCTGGCTCGTGCCCAGGTGATGGACGTCGCTCAACATCAGCGGAACGAGGAAAAGCACGCCGATCACGACGAAAAAGAGGCAGAAACCGACGATCACGCCGTTGCGGAACCGGACGTTCGCAAAAAGTGACGGTGCAATGAACGGATCCGGCGCGCGCCGGATGCGAATGATGAAAAGGGCCAGCAGGACCACGAACGCCGCCAGGTAATACCAGGCGCTGAAGTTGAGATAGACCACGATGGATCCGAGCGTGAGAGCAACCAGCGCGGCGCCGAGCAGGTCCACCTTTCCCTCCCGGCGCGGCTCGCGCGGCAGCTCCCGTGCAAGGAAGGGTATCGCGACCAGGAGGAGCAGCGGAATCAGGAAGAGGAAGGACCAATGCAGCTTCGCGGAGACGAAGCCGCCGATGACCGGCCCCAGCCCGATTGCAAGGGAAACCGTGGAGGTGATGATGCCGAAGACCCTGCCGCGCGCCTCCGGGGCAAAGTAGCGCGCCACCACGACGAAGATCAACGCCGGAATCGCCGAGCCGCCCATGCCCTGGATGGCCCTGGCGACCACCACGAGGGGATAGGAAGACTGCAGCGCGAATCCCATGACCGAGCCCACGAGGTAGAGGGTCACCCCGATCATGATGAGCCGCCGCAAGCTGTAGATGTCGGAGAGCTTTCCGTAGATGACCGAGCCGATGCCAAAGAAGACCATGAAGATCGTCATCATCCAGCTCACGCCGGCCGGGGTGAGGGAGAACTGGCGCGCGATCATGGGGGTGGAGACGTTGAAGACGGTCTCATTCAGGACCGCAAAGAATATGAGATAGATGATCCAGGGGACCAGGCGCTTGGGGTTCAAAAAATGCTCCTTTGCCGGAGAAAATAACATATGGAATTTTGCATATACTTGGCAAATGGAAAGCCGGGAACTGCCGATGTATTTCTCTGTGGGGGAAAGTTTACCGTGCGGAAATAGGGCAGCCAGCTCCTGCTGCCACTCGTATTCCTTGACTCCGGCCGGGGCCGTTTGTAGCTTCTCTCACCGGGAGGGTACAGCCGTCGCCCTGGCGCGCCTCCTGGCCCTCGCCCGGACGTCGAGCGTTCGAGGAGGGTGGTGATGGCAGCACATGCGTCCTGGAAGGGATTCCTGAAGCTCAGCCTCGTGTCGGTTCCCGTCAAGGCATACACGGCAACGGCCACCGGCAGCGACATCACGCTGCATCAGCTTCACGCGCAGACCCATACCCGCATCCAGTACAAGAAATTCGCCCCCGAGGTCGGCGAGGTATCGAGCGACCAGATCGTGAAGGGCTACGAATACGACAAGGGCCAGTACGTCATCATCGACGAGGATGAGCTGGACAAGCTGCGCACGGAGAACGACAAGGCCATCCGCATCGACGGCTTCATCCCGCCCGACCAGTTGAGCACGGTCTATCTCGGCGGCAGGACCTACTTCCTGACCCCGGACGGCCCCGTGGGACAGAAGCCGTACAACCTCCTCATGAAAGGGATGGAAAAGGCGGGCCTCTGCGCCATCGCGGAAGTGGTCATTTCCCAGAAGGAGCAGGTCGTCATGGTGAGGCCCGTCGACGGGGTGCTCGCGATGACGGTGCTCAACCGCAAGGACGAGGTGAAGGCAGCCTCCGCGTTCAAGGACGAGATCACGGAGACGGAGGCCACGGAGGCGGAGAGATCGCTCGCCGATACCCTCATCCAGGCGTCGATCATCAAGGAGTTTGATTTCGGCCGCTACCACGACGTCTACAAGGAGAAGCTCACGAAGCTCATCCAGCTGAAGATTGAAGGCAAGGAGGTGGTCCAGGTGCGCGACCCCGAGGAGCCGAAGATCATCAACCTGATGGAGGCCCTCAAGCGCAGCGTGGAGGAAGCCCAGGCCGCGGGACGCACCGGTGGCGAGGAAAAGAAGAAGGCAAAGGCCGGCCTGAAGCAGACCGCCAGCGCCAAGCCTGCAAAGACGGTCACGGCTGCGCCGAAGAAGAGGAAGGTTGTCTAAGCACCTCCCGCGCCTCGTGCCGCCCATGCTGGCCGTGATGGGCCAGCCCTTCGATTCGGACACCCATTTCTTCGAGTTCAAGTGGGACGGCTACCGCGCCGTGGCGATGGTGGAGGACGGCGCCGTTCGCCTGGTGAGCAGGAAGGGCATCGACCTGACGGGTCGCTACCCGGCCCTTGCGCCGCTGGGCACGCTCCCCGCGGGGCTCGCGCTCGACGGGGAGATCGTCGCCTTTCGCAACGGCGTGCCGAGCTTCGAGCTGGTCGCGCACCACGATCGCGCGGCAACGGAGCCGCTGAAGTTCATTGCGTTCGACATCCTCTATCAAGCGTTCGAGCCGGTCATGGACCGGCCGTTCACGGAGCGCCGCGCGATGCTGGAGCGCGTGATCGCGGAGTCGCCACGCCCGCCGCTCGTTCTCTCGGAAGGCGTAGCGGCCACGGGAAAGGCCCTCTTCGAGAGGGCCTGCGTCCAGGGCCTCGAGGGCGTGGTGGCAAAACGGCTGGGGAGCACGTACGCCCCGGGCAAGAGGAATGGCGCCTGGGTCAAGATCAAGAGGCGTCTCAGCGTCCAGGTCGTCATCATCGGGTATATCGAAAAGGAAGGCCGCGATTTCCAGAGCCTCCTGGTGGCCTCCAACGGAATCCCGGGCGGCACGGGCGGACCGCTCCTCTACATCGGGAAGGTGGGGGGCGGGTTCACGGACGCAGTACGCGCGGAGCTGAACGCGCTCCTGCGGGAGCATCCCCGGGCAAAGCCCCTGGTGGCCTGTCCCGAGCGTGGCACATGGGTTGAGCCGGGCCTCTACTGCACGGTAAGCTTTGCAGAGATGACCGGGGCCGGCATGCTTCGCGCTCCGGTCTTCGAGGGACTGATACACGCGTAAGGACCGATGGACACCACACCGTTGACGGGGGCAGAGGTCGCCCTGACAGGTCGTCTTCTCTCCATGACGCGCGCGCAGGCCGTGAAGCTCCTGCAGCAGGCGGGAGCGCGGCACGCGCGCGAGCCCGGCGCGTCCACCGCGCTGCTCGTGGCCGGGGAGGCCATCGGCAACCTCACCTCGGACGGCCGGATATCGCACAGCCTCGAGCTGTTCCGGCAGCTGAAGAGGCAGGGCAGCGCCATCCGCCTGGTGGAGGAGACGGAGTTCCTCCGCCTGCTGGGCGCGCAGGACTCGCTCGCCGACATCTCCCGGCTGTACACCGCTGAGCAGGTGAGCCGCATCGTGGAGGCGCCGCTTTCCGAGGTGCGCGCCTGGGTGCGCAAAGGCCTGCTCCAGCCGGCCCGGCAGCACAACCGGCTTGCCTGGTTCGAGTTCAAGAACATCGTTCAGGCGCGCAACCTGAGCAGGCTCACCGCTTCAGGCGTACCGGCATCGCAGATCCACAGGAGCCTGTCGGAGATCGCGCGCTGGCTGCCCGACGGTGAGCGCATCATCGGCCGGCTGGAGGCCTACGCGCGCGGCCTGCGTGTGAGGCTTCCCGATGGCGGGCTCGCCGAGCCCAGCGGGCAGCGCCTCATGGATTTCCAGCGCAGCGGCAGGGGCGATGCGAGCCTCCAAGAGGTGAGGCGGGTATCGGTCTTTCCGTCCGAGGTTGCCGCGCCGCCGAAAGCCGGCACGCCTTCTGCCGCGGACTGGCGCGCTGCTGCCGAAGAGGCCGAGGAGCAAGGCGACCTCGGCGCGGCCGCGCTGGGCTATGCGCGGGCGGTTGCGGACGCACCCGACGCGGAGACATTCTTCGACCTGGGCAATGTCCTCTACGAGCTGGGCAGGGAGGGGGAGGCGGCGGAGCGCTACTTGCAGGCCATCCAGCTCGAGCACGACTTCGCCGAGGCGTGGAACAACCTGGGCAACGCGCTCGTGGCGCTCCGCAAGCTGGAGGACGGCGTGCGCGCCTACGAGATGGCGCTTGCCCTGGAGCCCGGCTATCCCGACGCGCACTGCAATCTTGCCACCGTTCTGGAACGGCTGGGTCTCTCAGAGAAAGCCATGGCCCACCGGGGCGCCTGCCTGCGCGGGCTTCCTAGCGAAGCGCATCTCAGCCTGCTGCGCCAGCCGGCACGCGCTGACGAGGATTAGCTGAAGTCTTCTTGAATGGGAGGACATGGCCGATACCACGCGGGAAGAGCTTTGCAGTGGCAACGGGGTCTGACTCCTGGTGGATCCTTGCTGGGCCCACTTGAGAGGGGGTACAAACCACGTCAAAGCCCGCCACGAGCGTCCTTACGAAGACGAGCAAAGCTTTTCGGAAGTGGGGTACAACAGTCTTCTCGCTGAAACACTAGAACGATTTGTTTGACGTGAATATGAGTGAATAAGTAATATTAATTGAGCACAGGGACTCTTCCAGCAGCGCACGGCTCGCCGTCGCAGCCAGGAAAAGCTCTTTAGTCTTTTCCGCGAGGGGGTAAGAGGTTTTTATGAAAAGGATTTTATTCTTAGGTGCTCTGTTGCTCGTATTGGGTCTGGCGGCTTGTAAAACGCCGTCGCCGAGTGGAACTTCCTACTCCTACTGGCAAGCATATTCGAGCGCAGTTGATTCCAGCGGCAACTACTACGTCGCCGGAACGCTCGCAACCTCGGCTCAGGCGTCGAACTCCACAAATACCCAAGGCATCCCGGTCTACTGGGAAAACGGCGAAGCAGCACCGCAGCCACTGCCGATGGGCACAAATGGGGATAGCACGGCCAACAACTTTGGTTTTGCAGAGCGCGTTGTGACCCAAGGGACTCATGTTTATATCGTAGGCGGAGTGAATCACACCACGACCAGTGGCGTGGCCAACTCTCAAGCGGTCTACTGGAAAGACGGCGCGATAAACGTACTATCCCTGAGCGGCGGCAACACTTGGGGGTGGGCAGACTGCATTGCCGTTGATGGCTCAGGGAACGTTTATGTTCTAGGTGAAGAGGGCAATAGCTCTACCTATTACGCAATCTGGAAGAATGGCACTGTCCTTGCTTCCGCCGCAGCGAACCCATACTTCAACAATCAAGGGATCGCCGTGGACTCCAGCGGCAACATATGGGTCATTGGTCTCTATGGAACTTCGAACAACACCGCCGCAGCCGCATACGGTGAGTACAGTTCTTCCGGAAGCTTGCTAGCCAATGGCACGCCGTCAGGCGCCACAAACCTTACCGGCATTGTCGCGGACGCTTCCGGACACGTGTACATGTCAGGAACAACTGGAGGATCGCCTTTCTCCTATTCGACAGGCTATAGCAACAATTGGACACCAACCGTCTGGAAAAACTTGGTCGCTACATCTCAGGCCCTCACGGTGGGAGCCACAACCTACACCTACGGGTTTGCAAGGTCCCTCGCTCTTGACTCCTCGGCAAATATCTACGCCAGCGGAGTTGTGTTCAGTCCAGGCCCCACCGTACCTGTGTACTGGAAGTTGAACACCACCGCGACGGAGCTGAATGTGACAGGCTTCAGCTCTAATGCGGCTTGGCAACAATCAAGCATCGCTGTTGACGGATCGGGGAATGTGGATGCCGAAATCGAGACTACCCCTGGTACGGCGACTCAGACGAACAATTTCTTTGTCGCTCCTACGGCCTTGATCAATTGGATGGGAGCTTCAAACGCGCCAACGACCCTGATGAGCAATCCCGTGACTGTGCAATAGGCCGCGATGGACATTCGCTCTTGCTCGGGGCTCACTCAGCCGGGCCCCGAGCCTATGCGGGGTGACCCTGCGCCCACAGTTTGAACGAATAGAAGCGCTGCAATGTCACGAAAAACGGACCGGCCACGGCCGGTCCGTCATGGAAAACATGAGATTGCTAATTGCGTGCGAGGTGTCTGGCAGCCATCACATCGGTCATGAGAAGGTAGGAACCATCACTTGCAACGCTGAATGTCCTGCTGCTTCCCGAGTTATTGTATAGCGTGGAAGTGCCTGCGGTGAAAGTAGTCCCCGAGGTCCATGTGTACGGAGTATTCACGTATTGCAGGTAATTATAGGTGAGGGTTTTCCCCTTGGCACTGTCGAGGCTCGTCACACTGTTCGGCACGATCGCGCTCACCGTGTAGACACTGTTGGACTTGCTGCCATTGGTTGCCGTGCCAGTTGCGTCGTAGCTTACAGATTCCGAGGTGTACGTGACAGTCGAGAAATCGGGAGCGATGACAATAGTCCAGGTATACGTGTTTGACGTACCATCCCAGTAGGTTGTGTTTTGACTTTCAACGTAATTGCCGCCGCTTCCCGGGAGAGCTTCATACTCGTTGGAAGAACCGAATACTTCAGTGTATGAATATGTCCTGGTGGAAGTGGATGGCGAGCTGAGCATGACGTAGCTTCCACCAATGCCGCCATTCCATATCTGGGTGTAGGTGATCGTCATCATTCGCGTGCCGGTGTTGTAGGAGTACGTGCCTTTGTCGCCACCGGATTGCTCCCACGTGGAACTTGTGGCATCCCAACTCTTACTGATGTCTTCGTATGTGCCATCGGCCGCGTATGTCTCCGTATAGGAGCCATAAAAGGTATACGTCACATCCTTTGTCATGTGCCCATTGCTGTCAAAAGCAACCTCAGTATCGCTGTATGACCAGATCGGGCTGCACGCCGTCAGAAGCAACGCCCCAGCGGCCATCGCGATCAGAAGGAAGATGAGTTTCTTCATGCCGACTCTCCTTGAATATTTACCAAAAGCATTTTTACGGGCTCTCACGTTGCCGGGACAACGGAGAGGCTATTTGATTCCAAGGTGCTTCGGCACATTCATATTGGGATAGACGATGTAGGAACCGTCGCTTGCAATGCTAAATGTGTCGCTTTCCGAGTTATTGTATGTCGTGGAAGCGCCTGCGGTGAAGTCAGTCCCCGAGGTCCATGTGGACGGAGTGTCGACGTAACTCAGGTAATTATAGGTAAGGGTTTTCCCCTTGGCACTGTCGAGGCTCGTCACTCCGCTTGGGAAGATCGCGCTCACCGTGTAGACGTCGCTGGACTTGCTGCCACCGTTTGGCGCGCCAGATGCGTCGTAGCTTACAGATTCCGAGGTGTACGTGACAGTCGAGAAATCGGAGGGGATGACAATGGTCCAGGTATATGTGTTTGACGTACCATTCCAATAGGTCCTGTTTTGACTTTCAATGTAGTTGCCGCCGCTCCCGGGGAGAGCTTCATACTTGTTGGAGGAACTGAATACTTCAGTGTATGAATATGTCTTGCGGGAAGTGGACAATGAGGTGAGCGTGACGTAGCTTCCACCAATGCCGCCATTCCATATCTGGGTGTAGGTGATCGTCATCATTCGTGTGCCGGTATTGTAGGAGTACGTGCCTTTGTCGCCACCGGATTGCTCCCACGCGGAGTCAATGGCATTCCAACTCGTTCTGATGTCTTCATATGTGCCATCGGCCGAGAAAGTCTCCGTGTAAGAGCCACGAACGATATACGTGACATCCTTTGTCATGTGCCCATTGCCGTCAAAAGCAACCTCGGTATCGCTGTATGACCAGATCGGACTGCATGCCGTCAGAAGCAACGCCCCTGCCGCCGTCACGATCAGAAGGAAGATGAGTTTCTTCATGCCGCCACTCCTTGAACATTTACCAAAAATCTTTTTGAGAGCTCACTTCGCCGGGACAATGCACGTCCCCGCGCCCATCATATAATGATGGCGCATCATGTCAACATGGTCCTGGTGTCGCGATCTCTTTCGCCATCTCACGGTAGCGACACAGGCCATTTGCCCACCGCATCTGCTCGGGCGTGCTGCATTCCGGCTCCAGGAGGCGGCGCGCCGCCACAAGGATGCATACGCACTGGGCGCGGCTGGTGGCCACGTTCAACCGGTTTGGATTGAAGAGGAAACCCATGCCGCGAGGCGCGTCGATGGCGGAGGAGCTTGCCATCGAATAGATGACCACGGGAGCTTCCTGGCCCTGGAACTTGTCCACGGTTCCCACGCGGAGCGCGGGAAGACGGGCCGAAAGCGCCGCCACCTGCGCGTTGTAGGGCGCCACGACTAGTATGTCGGATGCGTGCAGCCTGCGCGCCGTGCCGTGCGAATCGGTCCACGTCACGTCGGGTGAGAGAAGGCTCTCCGCAATGGCCGCGATTGCCGCCACCTCCTCCGGAGAGCTGTTCTGATTGCCTTCGTGGTCCACGGGCACGTAGAAAAGGCCGCTGCCGGCAAAGGGCGTATCACCGTTGATGGCCTGTCGCTCCAGCCCCGCGCGGGAACGGAGCCGGCCTTCGTAGAAAAGCTCGGAGGTGAACGCGCATATGCGGGGGTGCAGCCTCCAGGTCTCGTCGAGGAAAAGCCCCGCCTCATCGGCAAGCGTCTTCCGCCCCTCCAGCACGTGCACAAGAGCCGCCACCTCCGCACCTTCGGGATGCGCGCCGCGCTGGGGCTGCTCGAGCTGCTGCGGGTCGCCCAGGAGAACGAGGTTGCGCGCGGACCTCGCAGCGGCGAGCGCGAACGCCAGCGACATCTGTCCTGCCTCATCGATGAAGAGGTAATCCACCGATTCGATCATGTCGTCCCGGGCCCAGAACCAGCAGGTTCCGCCGACCACCTTGCCCTGGCCGAGCCCTGCCGCTGCCTTTTCGTTCTTGTCCGTCTCTTCGACGCCCGGCGTCTTTTCCACGCCCCGCTTGCTCACCTTGTGAATGGCAGCCACGGGCGCACCTGCGGGGGCCGCGCGGACGACCTGCTCCAGGAAGTGCCTGATCACCTTGTGACTGACAGCCGTGACCCCAATGCGCTTTCCGGCGGTCGCGAGGGCGACGATCATCCGCGCGCCCGTGTACGTCTTTCCCGTCCCGGGCGGCCCCTGCACCGGCAGCACCCCGTTGTCCAGGTCCCGGGCAAGGCGAATGGCCGCATCCACCAGGTTCTCCCCCGACCGCCGGAGCGCGCCCTGCGCGGGTGTGCGAAGCCGCGGCTTCCTCTTCAGGAGCAGGTCCCGGGCGGCGCGATAAGGCCCGTTGCCGTTCACGCCGCGGCGCGCGCTGGACACGCCGAGCTCCAGCAGCGCCTTGTCCACGGGCCGCGGCGGCACCCTTTCGTTCACCATGACGGCAAAGGGATGCCGGTCCGCGGTTGACGGCCTCCGTTCGATGTCGATCGTGCCGTCTGCAAGATCCAGCGCGCTCACCTTCCCGATGACGCCGCCGCCGATCTCGTAAAGCTCGTCTCCGTCGCCGAAGGCAGCCTCCTGCGCGGGAAAGGCGTAGCGGTGCACGGGTGATCGCGCGCTGCCGCCGACGGCCTGGAGAAAGCGCAGACCGGAAATGGCCTTTCGTTCCTCCATGAGCTCCTCGTGATCGAGGCCGTGGATCCGGAAGAACTCCCACCACGCGCACTTGTCCTCGCGGCGGAAATATTCGAGCTGGTGCGCAAGGAGCCATTGCCCCCGATGCTCCTCTCCCCATTCTTCGCGATCGTCGGGAAGCGCGCCGGTCAATTCCTCAAAAGCGGCCTTCACCTCCCCGGCCTGCTCCGCCACCGCCTCGCTTGCCTCACCGGTCTTCTCTTCAGGCCGGGGCACGCGCCGTCCTTTTGCCGCCCATTCCTCCCGGCGCTCCTCCAGCCATGCCTGGAGCGCGGCGGTTGCCCGGCAGTCATCGCAGTTGTAGGACTCCACCGCGTCGCGGTCGGAGGCGAAAATCTCCAGGTCCGCCGTGCCGGGTGCAAGCTCCAGCACGCGCGCGATCCTGCGGAGCGCCTGGCCTGCCGCGCGAAGCTCCAGGGACCGGTGAAATGCAAATGCCGGCTCGAGCGACTTCAGCGAATAGCTTTCCACGCTGACCCGCATGCCTTGCCGCGTCACGGCGAGCAGGTCCACGAACTTTTCCGCGCGCAGCAGACGGTCCAGCTCCTCCTCCCGTATGCCGTGCCGGCCGATCATCCTTTTCACCGCGCCGGGCTCGTACGGCGAGAAGTGGTAGATGTGCATGCCGGGGTGCCCCCGCCATCTGTCCATGACAAAATCCATGATCTCTTCGAGGGCCTTTTTTTCTTCCGCCATGGTGAAGGCCCAGAGCGGCCGATAGGACAGGACGCCGTCCGGTGCGACGAATGCCACGCCGAGCAGGTATTCCAGGCCTGTCTCCAGGGCAAAGGGATCCGACTCGATATCGAACCAGATGTCACCCGGATCCGGCGCGGGCAGGAGCGCCAGCCCCTTGCCAGGCTCGATCGGCAGGAGCTCGTGGAGGATGCGGCCCGCTTCCCGTCCGGCAAGCTGGATGCGCGCCTGGCCGTGCACGCGCGCGAATGCCTCATCGCTTCCCCGCGCCGGCTTGCGGCGAAACGGCGCCGGCTCCCGCGCGAGCTTCTCCAGCGTGCCGATGCCTTGCTGCTCGAGCTCGGCAATATGGAGCGGACGGATGCCGGCAACGAGGCAGAGGTGATCGTCGGCGTGCCGGCGCGCATCGCACTCCTTCCACCACCGGCAGACGTCGCAATGCGCCACGGGGTAGGGGTAGGTGGCTGCCGGTGCGGCGGCCACGGTCTGCTCCAGTCTTCGCTTGACCAGGCGGCAGTACGCGCTGTAGTCGCTGAAGCGAAAGCTTTCCCGGACAAAATCCTGGCCCGGCTTTATCACGTGCATGTGCTCGGGAGGCAGCCCCTGCAGGTATCCCACAAGCTCCGAGTAGAGGCAGAGCTGCAGCACCGTACCCGCGCGTGTCTCCTGCGCCAGCTTTGTATCGGCAACCTCGTAGGACCAGTCACCCAGGTTGCTCGGCCTTGGCACGCGCAGCAGGAGGTCCGCGCGGCCGACCCATCGTCCCTCGCCAAGCTGGGCCTGCACGATGGCTCCAGCCCCCGCGGCCATGGCGTTCCGGGTCCTTTCAAGCGACGTTGCGACGGCGTCCGCGGGGAGCTCCACGACCTCGACGCCGCTTTTTTTCAGATGCTCCACGTACGCCCGTTCATGGATGGCGCCCCGTTGCCGCAAGAGCTCCACGCTTGGATCCATCCACGACGGGGCCGCGATGCGCCGCTCTGCAACGGCGCGGTCGAGCTGCGTGAGGTGACGGCAGGCCAGATGGTTGGCGATGTCGGTCGCGGACAGAAAGAGCTCTCCGCCCTCCACGTGCATGGCCTGTCTCCTTCTACGACTGCAGGAGCTTTTCCAGCGCCTTGATGCCCCGACCGAGGTCCTGGGGGTTTGCCTGCGCGGTGCGGAAGAGGTCTCCCGTCCGCTCGATGCGCGCGGCGGCGTTTGCAAGCGTGAAATCCGCGACGTGCAGCTCCCCTTCCAGCTCGTCCCATGCCAGCGGCATGGAAACCGAGGCAGCCTCAACGGGCCGCACGACGTAAGGCGGCACCACGGTCTGTTCGCGCCGGTTCTGCAGGAAATCGATATAGACGCGGCCGGCCCGGCGGCCCACGACGCGCTCCACCGTGGCGATGTCCCCGTGATCGCGCACGACCATGCGGGCAATCGTCTCGCAGAACATCCTGCTCTGATCGTAGGTGAAGCCGGGCGTGAGCGGGATGCACACGTGCAGCCCCGACGAGCCCGAGGTCTTCAGGTATGGCTCGATGCCGATGCCGCGGAGCAGCTTGCCGACCACCCGCGCAATCTTCACGACGTCCGTGAAAGGCGCCTCCTTGGGATCGAGGTCCAGGATGGCCCAGTCCGGCGATTCGAGGCTGTCCGTGCGTGACAGCCAGGGGTGCAGGTCGATGCTGCCCGCGTTGACGAGCGTGAGGAGGGCCTTGCGGTCGTTGCAGACCGCGTACAGGGTCGGCTCCTCACCATCCCGCGCAACGTCCACCGTTTCGCACTGGTCCAGCAGCTCCGGCGGGAGCTGCTTCTGATAAAAGGATTTACCGCGAATCCCGTCCGGCCACCGGTAGAGGTGCAGCGGGCGATCCTCCAGGTACGGCAGCAGCCAGTTCGCGACCCGGTCGTAGTAGCGCGCGAGATCCCCTTTCGTGTAGCCCTGTTCCGGCCAGTAGACCTTGCGCGGATGCGTGATGGCGACGCCCGTCGGCGCGTCCTTTTTCTGGGACCGCTTCTTTGCCGGCGTCTTTGGCTTCATGCCCGGCACCACGCGCACCCTCTGCCAATCCTCCGATACTCCAGAACGATAGGGACTGTCCGCGCGCTTGGCGATGATGCCCGGCAGACCCGATTGCGCCGCGGCGTCCGCAAAAGCCAGGCCGTGCTCTGCCACCGGGTCGACCGTCAGGACGCGGCCGGATTCCGGCACGAGGGACCGGAGCACCGCCTTGCGCTCGCGTAGGGGCAGGCGCGTGAGGTCCCACTCTTCTGCATAGAGGATGTCGAAAAGGTAGAGCACCGCGTGCGCGCCACCGGATCGCAGCTCTTCTTCCAGCGCCGCCTCGGTGGGAACGCCGCGCGCGTCCATTGCCACGATGACCCCGTCCAGGAGCGCCGTGCCGGCGCGCACCGCGGCCAGCCCTGCGGCAAGCGCAGGCAGCCGGGGCGCAAGATCTTCCTTCTTCGTGCGGAGGCTGACCGTGGAGTCCTGGACGCGCGCCAGGACGCGCCGGCCGGCAAAGAGAGGCTCGAAGAGCCACGCGGGGTCGTCAAACGCCCCCGCGCGGTCCGCCGGCTCCATGCGCGCGCGGCCGCGGGGCGCGGCCTTCTGCCGCGCAAGGCTCATGTCCGCGGCGCCGAAGAGGTCGCTGCCGGATCCGGCGTAGCGGTCGCGCGCCTTGAAGAGCAGCCAGTTCCTGCCGTCGCCGGTCTTCGTGCGCACCATGTGCCATTCCCCGCGCAGGTGCCGGCCCTTCAGCTCAAGCTTCAGCTCGCCCTTTTCCAGCGCCGCGGCGATCGTCGGTGATTTGCGCACCTCGTACACCCCGGCGTCCCAGATGCGCATCGTGCCGGCGCCGTACTGGCCCTTGGGGATGGGACCTTCGAAGTCCCGGTACAGAAGCGGGTGGTCCTCCGTGCGCACGGCGAGCCTCTTGTCCCCGGGCGCATAGGAGAAGCCCTTCGGCACGGCCCAGCAGGCAAGTACGCCATTTGCCTGGATGCGCAGGTCATAGTGCAGGTTGCGCGCCTCGTGGCGATGGACGACGAATGCGTTTCCTTTGGCGCCGCGTTTCCCCGGCCGCGGCTCGGGGGTCTTCCTGAAGTCGCGCTTGCCGCGATAATCATCCATCGCCATATTCGTCCAATGTAACAGGAAGGCGGCGTGTGAGCGACATACCTGTTCTTGTCGATGAGCCGCGCGCGGGAAAGACGATCGCCACGATCGTGCTTGCGCATGGGGCAGGGGCGGCCATGGATTCGGACTTCATGGAGGACGTCGCCCACGCCCTTGCCGCGGAGTCGCTGCGGGTCGTCCGCTTCGAGTTCCCCTACATGCGGGAGAAGCGGGAAACGGGGAGACGGGGGCCGCCGGATCCCACGGCCGTGCTGGAGGAGACCTGGCTTTCCGTGATCGCGCAGCTCGGGACGCAGACGAAGCTCGTGATCGGCGGCAAATCAATGGGGGGCAGGATCGCCAGCATGATCGCGGACACGGCGGCGGTGCATGGCCTTGTCTGCATGGGTTATCCGTTCCACCCCACCGGCCGGCCTACAAGCCTGCGCGTCTCCCATTTGAAGGACCTGAAGACGCCCACACTGATCCTGCAGGGCGAGCGCGACACACTCGGGAGCCGCGACGAGATTGCCGGCTACGTCTTGTCGTCGAGAATACGCCTGTCCTTTCTTCCCGACGGCGACCATTCCTTCAAGCCTCGAAAGAGCTCGGGTCGTACTTATGAGCAGAATCTTGCGGAGGCTGTAAGAGAGACCGTGGCTTTTTGCAGAAATCTGTAGCTTTGGTGTTGATATTGCATGTTAACGGTGTTACAGTAACGATGTTACGGAAGCTGAGAATGACTAGAGCAGCCAATATCGACCTTGCGGCAAGAATCCTCGCAGAGGCAGAGAAAGTCGTCGTGGCATCCGGCCACGAAGGCATAAACATGAGGCGGCTTGCCAGCCAAGTCGGCGTGAGCGCAACATCGATCTACCGCTACTATGAGAGCAAGGAAGCGATACTCAGGAAACTGAGGATAAAGGCCGCGGAAAAGCTCAACGACAGGATAAGGTCGATAGATTCCCGCCTCCCTGCGCACGAGTTCCTTCACGAGCTGGGCCGGCAGTATGTCGCCTATGCGCAGGAAAATCCGCAGATGTACCGCATGCTCTTCGAAGCGCCATTTGACGAGCGCGGCGAGGCGGAGGATCACCCGGTGCTCTATTACACCTACCTCGCGGCGCGTGGCGCGCTTGAAAAGGCATCGAAAGAGAGCTTGAAAGAGGTTGATCCGGGACTCCAAGCCATGATGGGCTGGATCTTGCTGCATGGCTTTTGCTCGCTCATGATGTCGGGAATGCTTCCCCCTGCGGAGGGCATGAGCCGGGAAAAGCTGCAGGAAGTCTTCATGCGTTTTTATTCGGAGGGCAAGTGAGGCTTTTTTTTCGGCCTGAAGTTAACATTGTTAACATAACATCGTTCTAATACAAGGAGGAGAGCATGAAGATCGTCGTTTTGAATGGAAGCCCAAAGGGGGAGGTGAGCGTGACACGGCAATACGTCCTTTTCCTGGAAAAGGCCTTTCCCCAGCACCAATTTGTCGTGGTGCATGCTGCCCAGCAGTCCAGGAAAATGGAGAAGGATCCCGCGGCCTTCGACGCTGTCATCGACGAGGTGAGGTCGGCGGACGGCGTGGTCTGGGCCTTCCCGCTGTACATCCTGCTGGTCTGCTCTCAGTACAAGAGGTTCATCGAGCTGGTGGCCGAGCGTGGCGTGGGCTCCGCATTCAGGGGCAAGTACGCCGTGACCCTGTCCACCTCCATCAACTACCACGACTGGAGCGCCCATGCGTACATGCGATCCGTCTGCGAAGACTTCGGCATGCGGTATGCCGGGTTCTATTCGGCGAACATGGACGACATCACGCGCCCGTCGGAGCGGCGCCGCCTCGCCGCTTTCGGGGAAGACTTCTTCGCCGCGATTGCCGGCGGCGTGAGCTTCCCGCGTCTCACTGCCGTGCTGCCCGGCGGAGGCGGCTCCCGCATATCGGCCGACGGCGCCGCAGCTTCACGTCGACGTCCACGGCAGGAAGGTCGTCATCCTCACCGACGCCGTCGACGGGCAGGACAACCTGGCCGGCATGGTGGCGCGCATGGCAGCGGCGTACGGGGACAGTGCGCGCGTGGTGAATCTGCACGACCTGGACATCAAGGGCGGCTGCCAGGGCTGCCTGCGCTGCGGCGCGGCGTACGTGTGCGCCTACACAGGCAAGGACGGTTTCATCGAATTCTATAATTCGGTCCTCGTCCCTGCTGATGTCATCATCTTTGCCGGCGCGCTGGTCTGCCGCCAGCTCTCCTGGAAGTGGAGGGAGTTCTTCGACAGGAGCTTCTTCAACACGCATACCCCGTCCCTTGTCGGCAAGCAGATCGCCTTCCTCGTCGCGGGGCCTCTCCGCTTCCTGCCCGAGCTTCGCGAGACCTACGAGTCCTGGGTCGAGCTTCAGCAGTCGAATCTCGTTGCCTTCGTCTCCGACGAGGAGCCCGGCGGCCTGGATGCAACGCTCGACCAGCTTGCTGCACGGACGATCAGGCTTGCCGAGGCGGCGTACGTGCGGCCGCGCACCTTCCTCGGCATCGGGGGCATGAAGATATTCCGCGACGATATCTGGTCGCAGCTCAAGGTCGTCTTCCGCGCCGACCATAAGGCGTACAAGGCGCGCGGCTTCTACGATTTCCCCCAGAGGAAGGTCGGCAAAAGGGTCGTGGTGGCGATCGCCCATTTTGTCACGGGGCTGCCCGGCATCAGGAGCCAGTTCCCTTCCATGATCAGGACGCAGATGATCGTGCCGGCACGGAAGGCCGCTCTTCGCGGCACGAGCTGAGACCGGAAGCCCAAGGGCCGTCTGCGGCGACGGCCCTTGCCCGGGGGCGGAAAATCCGGGACATTTGACCATCATGCGCGTTTCGCTGCGCTACGGAACAACCGGGCTTTCACTCGACCTGCCCGAATCCTGGGACGTCACGCTCGTCGAACGCAGGCCCATGCCCGCCGTTGCCGATCCCGGCGGCTGCGTCCGCGCCGCCCTTTCATCCCCCGGCGGACTCGCCCGCGAGGCCCGGGGAGCGAGAAGCGCCTGCATCATGATCTGCGACATCACCCGCCCGGTTCCCAACGGCCTCATCCTGCGGCCGCTCGTCGAGGCATTGCTCGACGCGGGGCTCGCGCCGACGGGCATCACCGTGCTCGTGGCAACGGGCCTGCATCGGCCGAACGAAGGTGAGGAGCTTGCAGCCCTCATTGCCGACCCGTGGGTGGCCGCTCACGCGACGATTGCCAACCATTTCGCCCGGCGCGACGACGAGCACGTGCTGCTGGGCACCACGAGCCAGGGCGTGCCGGTCCGCATCGACCGGCGGGTCGTCAACGCCGATGTACGCATCGCGGTGGGCCTCGTGGAGCCGCACTTCATGGCCGGCTGGTCGGGCGGCAGGAAGCTCGTGCTCCCCGGCTGCGCGCACGCGG
Organism: uncultured Spirochaetota bacterium; assembly: GCA_963781885.1. Taxonomy (GTDB): domain Bacteria; phylum Spirochaetota; class Spirochaetia; order SZUA-6; family Fen-1364; genus Fen-1364. The sequence continues at coordinate 583,786 of CAWAHW010000001.1, forward strand.
ACAGCATCATGGCTTTCCATGCCACGCGCATGCTGGAGCACCCCCGCGCGGATTCCTGCAGCCTTGAAGGCAACCCCCTGCACGAGGCGCAGACCGAGGCGCTCCGCATGCTGGGAAGAACTCTTGCGATGAGCGTCGTGATCAACGACGCGCGCGCGCTTTCCTTCGCGAGCTTCGGCGGCGTCGAGGAGAGCCTTGCAGCGGCAGTGGCCTTCGCGGATCCCTACGTGCGCGTCGCCGTGCCGGAAGCCTTTCCCGTGGTGCTCTCCACGGCCGCGGGTTTTCCCCTGGACGCGACCTACTACCAGGCCGTGAAGGGGATATGCGCCGGCGCATCGATCCTTGCCCCCGGGGGGCATCTGTTCGTCGCGGCGCGCTGCGCGGAAGGGTTCGGCTCCCGGGATTTCCGCGCGTCACAGGAGCGGCTCTGCAGGGTCGGAAAGGACGCATTCCGCGCGGAGGCGCGAAGCAGGGCGCGCGCCGCCATCGACGAGTGGGAGACGGTGATGCTCCTGAGGGCCCTGGATGTCGGCACCGTGCACCTTTTCGCGGAGTCGCTGTCTCCCGAGGACGCGGCGATCACCGCCGCCGTGCCGGTCCGCGACCTTCCCGCGGACCTGCGCTCCGCCGTGGAAACCGCACCAGGGCGAAGGCTCGCCGTGATCCCGGAAGGGCCCTACGCGTCTCCGTACGTCCCCGTCCCCATGCCGTCAAAAGGAAGGCAACGGCCATGAAGAATACGGTGCTCGTGGCCCTCCTGCGCGGCATCAATGTCGGAAACGCCAAGCGCGTGGCGATGGCGGACCTGCGCGCGCTGGTGGAGGGGCTGGGTTTTCGCGACGCGCGCACGCTCCTCAACAGCGGCAACGCGGTCTTCTCCGCTCCGGGCAAGAGCGCGCCTGCCCGCGCGGCGTCATCGATCCAACGCGGTTTGGGGGAGAAACTCGGCGTCGCCGCGCGCGTGATCGTCGTGAGCGCGGAGGAGCTTTCCCGGGTCATCGCGGCGAATCCGTTTACCGGAATCGCCGACAATCCCTCCCGGCTTCTCGTCGCGATACTGGCGGATGAGGCGGAGGGTGCAAAGCTTTCCGCCATCGCCGCGGCGGACTGGGGCAAGGAGCGTCTTGCTTTCGCGGCAGCGCGCGCCGTCTACTTGTGGATACCCGACGGCGTGATCCAAAGCAGGCTGTACGCCGCCGTGGCCAGGGCGCTGAAAGACGGCGTGACGGCGCGCAACTGGGCGACGATGCTGAAGCTGCAGGACATGACGCGGGGGATGGAACCTCGTCACCGTTGAAAGCGCGCCGCGCCGCGTGTGGATGATCCGCATCAGGCCGCGCGCGCGACAATGTTCTCGGTCAGGAGACGGGCCCTGGCGGCGGACCCTTTTTTTCCCGCTTTTCGGCCTCCGCTTCCAACACGTCCCGTACACGCTCCAGCAGGTTTTCCGCGGTAAAGGGCTTGAGGATGACGGACCGCGCCCCCTGCTCCATGAGATTGCGGGGCAGGAGCTCTCCGTAGTAGCCGCTGGCGATGAGGACATTGACCCCGGGGTCGACGCGGAGCAGCTCCTGCAGACATTGATAGCCGCCCATGCCGGGCATGTTGATGTCAAGGATCACGAGCGCAGGCGCCGTTTCCCGATAGCGCGTCACCGCCTCTTCCCCGCTGCGCGCGTGCACGAGCGCGTAGCCGCCGCCCTCCAGGACCTTGCTCTCCCATTTGAGGATGTGCTCGTCGTCATCCACGACGAGGATTTTTTCCCGGCCGGTGGGCATGTTCCTCGCGGCCCGGGGGCAATGGCGGGACCCGGCAGCGGCGCGCCCCCGGCGGGAAGTAAGATGTCGAACCTCGTGCCCTTGCCGGGCTCGCTCGTGCATGAAATGTGGCCGTGATGATTGGTGACGACGCCGTAGACGACGGAAAGCCCGAGCCCGGTCCCCCGGCCGATCTCTTTCGTCGTGAAAAAAGGGTCGTAGATGTGCGTGAGCGTTTCCGCATCCATGCCGATTCCCGTGTCGATGATGGAGAGCCGGACATAATCCCCTTCCTGAACCCCCGGGTGCTCTCGCACGGAAGTCCCGTCGAGCGTGACATTCCGCGTCTCGAAGACCAGACGGCCGCCATCTGGCATTGCATCGCGCGCGTTCAGGGAAAGATTCATGATGAGCTGAAGGACCTGGCCGGGGTCCGCGTCCACGGGCTTGAGATCCTCCGCGAGCAGGGTCTCCAGCCTGATCATCTTGGGAATCGTCCCCTCGAGGAGCCGCACGACTTCTGCGATGCTCGCGTTGATGTCCAGCGACTGGAAGGCGGTCTCTTCCTGTCGGCTGAAAAGGAGCAGCTGGCGCGTGAGGCGGATGGCATGATCCGTTGCCGACTCGATGACCTTGAGCCTGTCGATGTCCTCGTCACCGCCCGTCCTTTCCGAAAGGATGAGACGCGTGTAGCCAGAGATCATCTGGAGCACATTGTTGAAATCGTGAGCGATCCCGCCGGCCAGGACCCCGACGGATTCCAGCCGTTGGACCTCCAGCAGGCGGCTTTCCAGCTTTTTTCTCTCCGTCTCCATGCGCTCCCGTTCCGCGAGCTCGCGCGAGAGCTGGTCATTGGCCGCGCGAAGCTCCGCGGTCCCCGCGGCGACACGCGCCTCCAGCTCAGCCTGCGCCGCGCGGAGCGCGTTCTCCTGGATGCGTATCCGTCCCACGAGCTGGCCGACGAGACCGAAGGTCACGCTCATGGCAACCCCGGCAATCCCCTCGGGCCAATGGCCATTGGCCGCGAAGGTGACCGGCATCCCCGAGAAATGGAACAGGGCGAGGCTCGCGGCAGTGATCACGATTCCCGCGATCGCGCCGCCGACGGGCCCCAGGAGGTAGCCGGACACGGCGAATGCGATGATGGCAAACTCCAGGACGCGGACATGCGCGATCCGATCGACCAGGAGGAAGAGGCCGGCATAAAAGAGCAGGGAACAGAGAGAAAGCGCAATGCTCGTTTTCCAGGGCAGGGGGAGAAGAAGTTTTCTCATGACGGTGCCCACGGGTCGTGCATGCCCAACGAAGCATAGCACGCCCCGGAAATCAGAGAAAGGGAGAACGGCCGCGCAGAGCGCCGCTCTCGCCAGGGGGGCCTGCCGCCCCGGCCTCAGGGATGCAACCCCGCGGCCGGTCCGGCGCCTTGCGGCCTGTACTGCCCGCGCGCCTCCAGGTAATGAGCCCACAGGAGACGCGCAGCCACCGAGCGCCAGGGCGCCCACCGGGCCGCGCGGGCACGCTGATCCTCCCGGCTGGGCAGGAAGCGCAAGCGCTTGACCTCGCGCAGGGCGACGGCGAGGGCAAGGTCGCCCTGAGGCCAGACGTCGGGTCGCCGCAGGGCCATCAGGAAGTAGATGTCGATGCTCCATGGCCCGAGACCGGGCACGCGCAGGAGCGCCTCGCGGCCTTCGTCATCCGGCAGGCCGGCGACCGCGGAGAGGTCGAGCGTCCCGTCCAGGATGCGCAGGGCAAGCCCGTGGCAGTACCGCGCCTTCTGCCGGGTGAGGCCCAGCTCCCGCAAGCCCTGCTCGCCGCAGGCGGCGAGGCTCGCCACGCTCATGCCGCCCAGCGCACGGCTGAGACGGGCGTACATCGTGCGCGCGGCGGCCAGTGACACCTGCTGCTCGAGTATGATGCGCACGAGGGTGGGAAAGCCGGGACGGCGTCCCCACAAGGGAGGTTCTCCGAGCCTTTCCAGTATGCGGCGAAGATCGCGATCCCGGGCGCCCAGCTCCCGGGCGCCCTCGCGCAGCGTGTCACGTGTCAGGGACCTCATCGTCTTCCACTATCCCTCGCGCGCTCGTGATCGTCAAAGCCGCCCGGCCGCCGCGGAAGTGATGCCGGGCGGCGCCGCGCGGCGGGGAAGCCCGCGCGCCTCTCTACGCGTCCACGACGATGGTGAGCACCGTCCCGCTCGGGCCGGGAGGAATCACCGGGGAGACATGAGGCGCGCCCTGCACGGTGATCGTCGCGCCTTCGCGGCGGCCCGCGTTGCGGATCGTGATGCGGTATGTACAGCCCCGGAATATGCGCGTGATCTGCACCGAGGTGAAGTCCTTTGGGAGGCAGGGCTCGATGCGCAGGCCATCGAAGTCGGCGCGGACGCCGAGCATCCACTGCGACACGGCGATGAAATTCCATGCCGCCGTTCCCGTGAGCCACGAGTTCTTTGCCTCGCCGTGCCGTCGTGATGCCTTGCCCGCGATCATCTGCGCGTACACGTACGGCTCGGTGCGGTGCAGCTCCTGCATGCCCTCACGGTGGGCGGGGCTGATCCGCTTGTAGTAGTCGTAGGCGCGCTCGGGCCTTCCCGCGATGCATTCGGCGATCATGATCCAGGGGTTGTTGTGGCAGAAGACGCCGCCATTCTCCTTGAAGCCGGGGGGATAGGAGGAGACTTCGCCGAGCTCGATGTGATAGCGGCGGTACGGGGGATCGAGGATCACGATGCCGTGCGGCGTCGCCAGCCGCGCGTGCACGGCCTCCAGCGCGGCCACGGGCCGACCGGTGTCCGCGCCGATCTGCGCCATGGCGCAGAAGGCATTCGATTCGATGAAGATCTGCCCGTCTTCGCATTCGTGCGAACCGACCTTTGCTCCCGCATCGTCGTAGGCGCGCAGGAACCATTCCCCGTCCCACCCGTGCGCGAGCACGGCGGCGCGCATGCCGGAAACGGCCCTCTCCGCGCGGCGCGCCTCCTCCGCGCGCCCCGACCGCCTGCAGATCTCGACGTAGTCGCGGCCGATGAGCACGAACATCCCGGCGATGAGCACCGATTCCGCGGTCCGCCCGTCCCTGCTCGTCGAGGTCTGGAAGGACTCGTTGGGGTCGGTGGAGAAGCAGTTCAGGTTCAGGCAGTCGTTCCAGTCCGCGCGGCCGATGAGGGGGAGCCCGTGCGGCCCCAGGTTGTTGAGGACGTGGTCGAATGACCGGGTGAGATGCGTGAAAAGGCTCGCGCGGTTGCCGGCGTCGTTGTCGAACGGCACCTGTTCGTCAAGGAATGCCCAGTCGCCGGTCTCCTTGATGTAGCCGGCCACGCCCATGATGAGCCAGAGCGGATCGTCGTTGAATCCGCCGCCCACGTCCGCGTTGCCCCGTTTCGTGAGCGGCTGGTACTGGTGCCAGGCGCCCCCGTCGGCGAACTGCGTGGAGGCGACGTCGAAGAGGCGCTGGCGCACGCGGTCCGGCACTTGGTGCACGCAGCCCAGCAGGTCCTGGCTGGTGTCGCGGAAGCCGATGCCGCGGCCGATGCCGCTTTCAAAAAAGCTCGCGCTGCGTGCGAGGTTGCAGGTGACCATGCACTGGTACTGGTTCCAGATATTCACCATCCGGTCCAGCTTCTCGTCTCCCGACGCGACGGTGAAGCGTCCCAGGAGATCGTCCCAGCGCGCGCGCAGCGCGTCGAGCTCCGCGTCCACCTTTGCGTCCGTGTCGAATCGCGCGCGCAGCGCGTCCGCCTTCTCCGTGTTGGGTCGGCCCGGTGCCTGCCACTTCCTGTCATCGGGGTTTTCCACGTACCCCAGGAGAAACACCATGCTCGTCTCTTCCGCCGGCGCGAGCTCCACGTCGATCTGGAACCCGGCAATCGGCGACCAGCCCGGATCCCTGCCGTTGGCGAGCTTTCCGTTGGCCACCGCCTCGGGCCTCTCAAAGCCGCCGTAGACGCCGGTGAATGCGCGCCTGTCCGTCTCGAATGCCGCGATCGGCCTGTTCACCGAGTAGAAGGCGAAGTGGCTCCGCCGCTCGCGGTATTCCGTGAGGTGGTAGATGACGCTGCCGTCCACCGCGACCTCACCGGTGGACAGGTTCCTCTGGAAGTTGGTCATGTCGTCCAGGGCATTCCAGAAGCAGAACTCCGTGAGGGCAAAGAGCGTCAGGCGCTTCTTTTCAGCCGTGTTGTTCTTCAGCACCACGCGCTGGACCTCGCAGTCGGCGCCAACGGGCACGAAGAAAAGCACGTCCGCCTCCACGCCGTTCTTGCGCGCGCACAGCCGCGTATAGCCCATGCCGTGGCGGCAGACGGAGAAATCCAGCGGGGTGCGGGTCGGGCGCCAGCCGGGGTTCCAGATCGTCTCCCCGTCGCGGACATAGAAGAGCCTGCCATTGGAATCCAAGGGAACGTCGTTGTAGCGGTAGCGGGTGAGCCGGCGCAGGCGCGCGTCCTTGTAGAAGGAGTAGCCGCCGCCGGCGTTGGAGACCAGGGAGAAGAAGTCGTCGCTTCCCAGGTAATTGATCCACGGCCACGGGGTGTCAGGCCTTGTGATCACGTATTCGCGTCTGGCGTCGTCAAAGTGTCCGAAGCTCATACGCGTCAGCCCTTCACCGCAGAGGGAATGCCGCGGATGTATTCCGTGCACGGATAGATCGCCGTCGGGCAGACCCGAGCCGATGTAAATGATGAGGACTGATTCTGAAGGGGCTCACCCATGGCCTTACTCCTTCCCGCCGTAGCCTTTCTCGACTTCAACGAGGGGTCTTTTCTCCGTCACGAGGCGCGACACAGGAGTCGCGCTCCACCAGATGCGGGGCGATGATCATCGCCTGACGCTCCGGTTCCCGTCCCGCCATCAGCTCGAAGAGCATCTGCACCGCCGCGGCAGCCAGCTCCTCGATGGGCTGGGCCACGGCCGTGATGCCGGGCGAGAGATGGGCGAAAAAGGGATGGTCGTCGAATGACACCACGGAAATGTCATGCGGAACGGAAAGCCCCATCCCTGCGCAGGCCTTCAAGGTGCCCACGACGAGGTCACCCGCGGCCACGAAAATCGCGCTGACGGCCGGGCGGGAGAGCAGGATGCCCTGCGCGCAGCGGGCGGCTTCCAGTGCGTCATAGGAGCAGTGCACGACAACGGGATCCGGCAGACCGTGCTCCCGGAAGACCTCCCGCGCCCCCCGGATGCGGTCATCCACGTACGGCAGCCAGTCTGGCCCCGCCAGAACAGCGACGCGGGCATGGCCTTTCGCCACCATGTGCTCGGAGGCGATGCGGGCGCCCCGCACGTTGTCCACGTCCACGTAGTAGGAGGAAATCTTGGCGCTGCGCCCCATCATCACGAAAGGAAGGCTCTTCAGGAGAAGCTCGGCGAGCTGCTTGTCGCCGAACTGCTCCGCCCCGATGATGGCGCCGTCGATGCGGCGGCCCTTCAGGATGGTCCGGAAGGCCGAATCCACGTCGTCCTCCGCCCGTGCCGTGGAAAGCAGGACATTGATGCCGCGGGCGGCTGCCTCCTGGGTGACCACGGTGAGGAACATCGGCCAGAACGTGCTCGTGAGTGTGTACTTGCCCGTATGGGGAATCACGAAGCCCATCGTGTTCGTTTTACGGGCCGCAAGGCCCCGCGCGGACGCATTGGGATGAAAATCAAGGGATTCGACCAGCTTCATGACCCTTCGGCGCGTGTCTTCGCCGACGCCGGGAACGCCGTTGATGACTCTGGACACTGTGCCCTTCGAAACATGGGCCATTTCGGCAATATCGTTGATTGTCAAAGGTCGGTTCCGTCACACATTGCTGAAACTGTTTCCATGAGAACGGTTTCGTTCATGCATTTGTAACTGAGATTTTTGCCCATAAAACGAGACTTTGTCATAATTCCTTGCAACCGATTGCCCTGTATACCATCGGGAGATCACGCTGTCAAGAATTTTTTGGCAGTTATTTAATTGTTTATATTAAAGATATTTACAACTCGACCAAAGACATCTTTCTCATCCGACGCGACGCCCGGCCCTATAAAGGAGTATTTTGATATACCGTTTTCGTAGTTGATCTAAGGTGACATCCGGGCGGCGTCTCGAGCGAATCGCTCCGCGAGCTTGCGGCCGGAAAGCCATGCTGCCTGGATGCCGCCTCCCGGCGAAAAGAGGTCGCCCGCGATTCCCACGCGCGAGTCGCCCACCTTCATCTCGAGGGGTCCGGCGAGCTCATTGGCGCGATCCAGGCGGGAATACCTCCAGCGATGCACATGCATCCATTCCGGAGACTCAGCCCACGCACCCAGGCGCCGGCCGGCTGCCGCCAGGAGCTCCCGCGCCCATTCGTCCTTCGGCGTTTCCATGCGCTCGCGCGACCATTTTGGCGTGGCCTGGAGTGTCATGACCACCGTGTCGGATCCGGGGCGTTTCGAGGATTCATTGCTCAGGAGCATGAGGGCATGATCGTCCTCGGGATACTGGATGTCGAAGTCCGGGACCGGCGCGCCGCGCGGGTAGCCGGCGATCACCGCGAGACAGGGAAGGCTCACGAAAAGCCGCAGGAGGGCCATGATTCCGTCGCGGCCTTCCGCCTCATCCAGCGCCGCCACGAACGGCATCGTCTGCTCCAACGCCATGGCAAGGACGAGGTCGCGGCCTTCCAGCCTTTCACCCGTGGTGCTCGTGACGTGCATGCCGCCCCTGGTCCTGCCGATCGCGGCGACCTGGGTCCGCAACCTGACGGAAAGACCCGCGGCAAGGGCCCGCGGGAAGGCGTTGATGCCGCCGCGGAGCGCCAGGCGCTTTTCATCGGGTGCGTACGCATCGGGCTGGCACGGGGAACCGCGGCCGAGCCTGCGCAGGGGCCAGTCCGGAAGGCAGTCGCTTCCGGCGGCTTGCTCCACCGCGGCGATAAATCGCGCGTCGCGGCCGTGGACGAAAAGGGGACCGTAGTCGGCTGGCTGTCCGCCAAATGACCGCGTCGCGCATCGGCCGCCCGGCTTGTCCGCCCTGTCGACCACCAGGACATCCGCGCCCGCCGTTGAAAGGCCGCGCGCACACTCCAACCCGGCGACACCGGCGCCGACGACGATGACATCGTGCATCTCCGACCCCCGGAGGTAACGATACGACGCTTCGCTGCCGCGGTCAAATGCCGGCATCTGGCTGCCGCGGGACTCCGTAAGAGAGGTGAGACTTTCCCTCACCGCGCGGACGGAGTATCTTGTGGGCAAGCACAGGAGAACACATGGCACTGACGCAGCAGCAGATCAAAGCGCTTCTGGACGAGAACAGCTGTCACGACTGCGAGGGCGTGGGCAGGGACAAGATATGCGTGCGCATCGCCGCCATTGCGGATCTCCCGTCGCGCTTCGGCAAATTCCAGGTGGTTGCCTTCTGGAACAACCGCGACGGCAAGGAGCACGCCGCCTTCGTCCACGGGGACGTGACCGATGCAGAGGACGTACCCGTGCGCCTGCACTCCGAGTGCCTCACCGGCGATGCCATCGGGTCCCTGCGCTGCGACTGCCGCGATCAGCTGGAAGCGGCGCTCACCACCATCGGCAAGCTGGACAGGGGCATCCTCCTCTACCTCCGGCAGGAAGGGCGCGGCATCGGCTTCCTCAACAAGATACGGGCCTACGGGCTGCAGGACCACGGCATGGACACCGTGGAGGCCAATCTCGCGCTGGGCTTCAAAGACGACGAGCGGGACTACAGCGTGGCGGCGCATATGATCTTCAGCTTGAAGGTGAAATCGATCAGGCTGATGACGAATAATCCGAAGAAGATCGGCGGCCTGGAGCGGCTCGGGGTGAAGATCACCGGGCGCATCCCCCACATCATGGCCCCCAACCAGTTCAACCGCTTCTATCTGGAGACGAAGAAGGAAAAGTCGGGCCACCTGCTGGATCCACTGGGCAAGGAGCATCTCGTCGAGCAGCTGGACAGGCCCGTGCTGGAAGGCATGACGCCCGAGATCGCGGAGCGGCTGCAGGACTGAGCTCTCCTGAGCAGGCCCCCGTCTCCCGATAATGAACCGTGAACCTTCAATCACGTACGGTCCTGCTCGTCGGCGCCGTCTTGCTCGCCTTTTCCCCGGTCGCCGGCGCATCCGGCGCCCGCATCAGCGCGGACTTCTCCCTGTCCTCCCGCGATGTGACGGCAATGATCCAGACCCTGCCGAAAGCCGTCCAGGAGCGCATCCTTTCGGACACGGAGGGCTTCTTTCAGCTCGTCGCGGCCGTTCTGGATGAGAGCCCGGACTTTTTCCTCCTGGTCGACAAGACGCATGCCCTGCCCGCCGACTACGTTCCACCCGATCTCGTGTCGCTGGCCGACTATGCGCTGAGCGTCAGCCGGCGCGACGTCACGATCCGCAAGGCCATCATGGGCGCGGCCGTGCAAATGGCAAAGGCGGCGCAGGCGGACGGTGCAATGCTCCTGTTCTCATCCGGGTATCGCTCCTACGAGGACCAGAAATCGGTCTACCATCGGGAGGTGGAGGAATACGGCCAGGCCGCCGCGGACCGGGAGTCGGCGCGTCCCGGCTATTCCCAGCATCAGATGGGCACGGCCATCGACTTCGGCTCCATCACGGATGCATTCGCCGAGACCCGCGCGGGGAAGTGGCTTGCCCTTCACGCGGAGGAATACGGCTTTTCCCTCTCGTACCCCGACGGCTTCGAGTCCGTCACCGGTTATCGGCACGAGAGCTGGCACTACCGTTACATCACGCGCGCCGGAACGCGCCTGCAGAAGGAATACTTCAGCGACATCCAGCAATACATGATGGAGTTCCTCTCCGGGAACAGGAAGGCGCTCGAGGAAAAACGCCGCCGGCACTAGTCCTCATATCGAAAAAATCTCTCGCATTCGGACAGAAGTCGGGTTATGATCGGCGAGGCACGAGGACGGAAAGCGGCAACCCTGAGTAACCAGACCGGTTCGTCCATACGCATTCTCATCGTCGATGACGAGGACCAGGTCCTCCAGTTCCTCACGGATTTTCTCACCCACATCGGCTACGACGTGGAGGGAGCTTCCGGCGGGGCGCCCGCCCTTGACCGTATCGAAAAAAGCCATTTCGACATCCTGCTCCTCGACCTGAAGATGCCCGGCATGGACGGTCTGGAGGTCCTGCGCCGCGCGCGCGACTTGGACAGCGGGCTTTCTGTCATCATCATGACCGGCTATGCGACGCTGGAGGCGGCGCTCTCCGCCTTGAAGCTGGGCGCGGATGACTTCCTGCTCAAGCCGCTGGAGCTCGAGGTCCTCCAGCTCGCGCTGGACCGGACGCTGAGCCACCGGCGGCTCCGCATGGAGAATGCGCTCCTGCAGGAGCGCATGGCGTCGCTCGGCCATTCCCACGGCATCATCACCCGCAGCAAATCCATGGAGGACATCCTCACCCTGGCGGCCAAGGTGGCGCCCCTGCGGAGCACCATCCTCATCCAGGGGGAGAGCGGCACGGGCAAGGAGCTGCTCGCGCGCGCCATCCACGCGGGCAATCCCCGGCCCGATCGGCCTTTCGTGGCCATCAACTGCGGCGTCATTCCGCTCACGCTCCTGGAAAGCGAGCTGTTCGGGCACGAGCGCGGATCGTTCACCGGCGCGGAAGCGCGGCGCGTCGGATACTTCGAGGCAGCCGCCGGCGGGACGATCTTTCTCGACGAGATCTCCGAGACCTCGCTCGATCTCCAGGTGAAGCTGCTGCGGGTGCTGCAGGAGCGCACGTTCCGGCGGGTGGGCGGGGCGGAAGAGATCGCCACGGACGCCCGGGTCATCGTGTCCACCAACCGCAATCTCGAGGAGGAGATAAAGGCAGGGCGGTTCCGGCAGGACCTCTACTATCGCCTGAACGTCATCATCCTCCGCGTGCCGCCCCTGCGCCAACGGCCGGAAGACATCTCCGTGCTCGCCCATTACTTCCTCGCGAAATACAGCGGCGAGTTCGGGAAAAAGGGCCTGGCGATCTCCTCCCCGGCCATGGAGCGGCTTCTGGCGCACACCTGGCCGGGCAACGTACGGGAGCTGGAAAACGCCGTCGAGCGTGCCGTTGCGCTCTCCGATGGTGGTGCAATCGATGCCACCGACATCCTTCCTCAAACGTCCGGTGCCCCGTCGGCGGCGGCTACCCCCGATCTCCCCCACGCGGTTCCGACTTACGTGGACGCAAGAACGATTTTCGAGCGCGACTATCTCAACCGGTTGCTGAAGGCGACGGGTGGCAATGTCACCGAGGCGTCCCGGCTGGCGGGGATAGCGCGTCAGAATCTCTATGCAAAGATAAAGAAGCTTGGTCTTTCGAAAGCAGGCCAGATATAGTATATGTGATAATGCTATATGTAATCATACAGTTACAATGTAAACGAATCGTGACATGCTTTTATGACAACGACCTGATAAAAGAATAGCGATCTTCGCCTTTGGTTTTAACTACATATTAAGTAATAAATTAGAATCATACCAACTAATCTCTGGCTTGGCATGCATCCTGCTTTGAGTGGCGTGCGGGAGCCTGAGAATGCAAAACGCCAATTCAAGAGTATTGTCCATGGTTGGAGATCCCCAGTTCACTGCCTCGAGACAGCAGCACTGTCTCTCTGCCGCGCGAATTGCGGCGTTTTGCATATTCATCGCCGGAGCGTGCGGAATCGTGGGGTGGATCGGCGATATCATGCCCCTCGCCCAGCCGTCCCCGCTCCTTGCCCCCATGTCACTCGTCACGGCCATGCTTCTCTGCCTGGTGGCAATCGCGCTCGTCATGCGGAGTTTTGCCCGCAGCAATTTGCTGCGCGGCGGCTCGCTCCTCATCGGGCTTGTCGTCTGCGCCATCGGTCTCTGGACGCTGAAGGCCTATTCATTTGGCGGCGGGCTGCCATTCGACACGTGGCTCGCCGACCGCAGCCTCGCCGCAAGCCTGGGCCACCGCCTCAACCGCATGTCCCCGGTCTCGGGGATTTGTTTCGCCTTGTTCGGGGCCGCCTCCTGTCTCGGCATTCCCTCGCGGCGCGGAAGCAGTGCCGCCCTGCAGATCCTGGCAGCCGCGGGTGTCCTGATCTCCCTGGTCTCGCTCATTGGGTATCTCTACAGCATCGCCTCCCTGGTCTCCCTGGCCGACTACAAGCCGATCGCGCCCCAGAGCGCTCTTGCCTTTCTCTTCTGCTTCGTTGCGCTCTTCCTTTCCTCGCCCGACAAGGGCGTCATGGCGACGATCCTGAGCGACGAGCTGGGCGGCATCCTCGCGCGGCGACTCCTCGTGTTCGTGTTCATCCTCCCCGTGCTGCTGGGCGGCATCGCATCCGCAGGGCTGCGCCTTGGAGTCCTCACCGGCCCGACGAGCATCTTCTTCCTGACCGCCTCCACGGACCTGAGCCTTGCGGGGCTTCTCCTTTTCAATGCGTTCACCATCAACCGGTCCGAGCAGGGACGCCGCGGCGCCCAGAAGTCCCTCATGGAGTCCGAGCGGGCCTACCGCGCGCTCTTCGAGAACGCGGCGGACCCGATGTTCCTCGTGAGCCGGGACCTCGTCGTGCAGGAGGCAAACACGGCGGCCGCTGCCAGCCTCGGCCGGCCGGCGCCCCTCATGCGGGGCTCGCACTTCACCGATCTCGCCTGCACTGCGGACGTCGGGAGGAAGCTGCAGAACGCGTTCGTGGGACAGGAGGCATCCTTCGAGGTCTGCGCCCACGCCGCCGACGGCCACGACGTTCCCCTGGAGGTGCGGGCCCGCGAGGTGGAGTTTCGCGGTGCGCCGACCGTCCTCATCATTGCGCGCGACCTGAGCGAGCGCCGCCGGGCGGACCGGGCCCTCGCGGAGAAGGAGGCGCTGCTCCAGCAGGCGCAGAAGATGGAAGCCATCGGCCGCCTGGCGGGCGGCGTTGCGCACGACTTCAACAACCTGCTCACGGTGATCATGGGCTACTCGGAGCTCCTCATGGGCAAGCTAGGGCCGTCACACGAGGGGCATCCCGACGCCATGGAGATCAAGATGTGCGCCGGCCGCGCCGCGGCCCTCACCCGTCAGCTCCTGGCCTTCAGCAGGCGTCAGCCCAATGCCCCGCGCTCCGTCGACGTGAACGGCATCGTGCGGGAGATGACGCCGCTCCTCGGCAGGCTGCTTGGGGAGAAGATCTCACTCGACGTACAGTTGCATGCCCATCAGTCCTGCATCCGCATCGACCCGAACCAGCTCGAGCAGATCGTCCTTAATCTCGCCGTCAACGCGCGCGACGCCATGCCGGACGGCGGCACCCTTATCATCGAAAGCGCGGAACGGAGCGTGGCCGGGGAGATCCTGCCGCTCTCCCCCGCGCCCCCGGACGGCGCGTACGTGGAGCTGGCGGTGCACGATACGGGGACCGGCATTCCCGCCGAGGTGCAGCCGCACATCTTCGAGCCCTTCTACACGACGAAGACCGAGGGGCAGGGAACGGGGCTGGGGCTCTCCACCGTCTACGGGATCGTCACGCAGAACAACGGCACCATTGGCGTGCAGTCGTCGTCGGCCGGCACGACGATGCGTCTCTTGTTCCCCCTCATGGCGGCGGCGGAGGACGAGCCGCTCTCCCCGCCGGGAAGGACGTCTCCGGCGGTGCAGCCCACCAGCGCGCTTCTGCTCGTGGAGGATGAGTCCTGCGTGCGCCAGTATCTTGCCGCCGGTCTGCGGCGCGAGGGATACGCCGTCCTGGAGGCCTGCTCGGGGGAGGAGGCGCTGCGCCTGGCAGGCTCCTTCGGCGGTTCGATCGACGTCGTGGTCTCCGACGTGGTCATGCCGGGGATTGGCGGGCGTCGCCTGGCCGACGAGCTGGTCCGCAGGCTCCCGCGCGCGCGCATCCTCTTCATGTCCGGCTATGACCGCGACGAGGGGGAGGAGGCGGACCGCTTGTGCGGCGGTTTCGACCTGATCGGCAAGCCGTTCACGGCGGCCGAGCTCGTGGAACGGATCGGAAAACTGGAAAAAAACGAGCCCGCGGCATCTGCCGCAGGCTTGAAGGACGCGATCCAGGGCGGGCCGTCCGCCGCTTCTGTCTGACATCAGTTTGAGGAGGATATCCATGTTCAAGAATCTGCGTTTCGGCGTGAAGATCGGCGGTGGCTTCGCCATCATACTCTGTCTCCTGGGGTTCGTCGCCGCCATGGGCTATGTCGGGCTCCGCCAGGTCCAGCGCACGACGGTGGGCATGAAGGCGGCGAAGGACATCTCCAGCGACATCCTCGAAGCCCGGCGCGAGGAGAAGAACTTCATCATCCGCGGAGGTCAGAGCTACATCGACCTCGTTGCGACGGCCGTGAAGAGCCTGAACGCCTCCCAGGCCGTGCTCGTTGGCAGCGGTCTCACCGGGACGGAATTGACCCAGGCGAACGCGATCCGCCAGGCATCGAAGGACTACGAGACGGCATTCGCCACGTACGTCACGACGTTCAATACGGTTGCCGACTCGACGGCGCTGTGGAAGAAGACCGGCAACCAGCTTGTGGAGTACCTGCGGCCCGCGCCGGGCCCGGTCGCGGAGGGGTGCCTGACGCTGCGGCTGGCGGCTGTCTACTTCCTGAAGGACCGTACCGCGGACGAATGGAAGACCTTCCAAAGCGCGGCGGCGGACTTCCAGCCCGTCCTCATGCGTTGGATCGACGCGACAAAGAGAGGCATCGACGGCCCCGGCATCGCGCAGAGCTTCCAGGACTACCTGAAGCTCGGCGACCAGATGAACGACCTCTTTGCCCAGCAGGCCGATCTCGACACCGCCCTGGTGAATGCCGGCAGGGTCGTCATCGACAACGCGTCAAAGGTCGACGGCGCGCTGGACAAGGCCACGACGCAGATCACGACGCTTTCCGTCCTCCTCATACTCGCGTCGGCAGGCGGTGCGCTCCTCATCGGCATCCTGCTTGCCTTTGTCCTGACGCTCGGCATCACCCGGCCGGTGCGCCGCGCCGTGCACTTTGCCGGCCTCCTCTCCTCCTGCGACTTCACCTCGACGCTGGACATGCGGCAGAAGGACGAGATGGGCGACCTTGCCGTGAGCCTCAACGACATCTCCGTGCGGCTGCGCGCGATGTGCACGAGCATCACGGACAGCGCGGAACAGGTGTCGGCGAGCAGCACGCAGATCGCGGCGAGCGCGCAGATGCTCGCCACTGGCTCGCAGAGCCAGGCGTCGGCCATCGAGGAGACCAGCGCCGCCGTCCAGGAGCTCACCGCGTCGGTGGAGCAGGTCGCCGAGCATGCCCAGGCGCAAGCCGCGTCGGGCGAGCAGGGATCCACGGCCATCACCCAGGTGCGCACTTCTATAGAAGAGATATCCAGGAGTCTTTCGGGCATCGCGAGCCTCGCCTCCCAGTCCGTGGAGAAATCCGTGGAGGGCGCGCAGGCGGTGCAGAAGGTCGTGGAAGCGATCACCCAGATCTCCAGCGGCTCCGACAAGATCGCGGGCATCGTTACCGTGATCTCCGACATCGCCGACCAGACCAACCTGCTCGCGCTGAACGCTTCCATCGAGGCGGCGCGCGCCGGCGAGCACGGCCGGGGCTTCGCGGTCGTCGCCGAGGAGGTGAGCAAGCTCGCCGACCGCAGCGCCTCCTCCACGAAGGAGATCGCGAATCTCATCAAGGAAAGCGTGCGCAACGTCACGAGCGGCGTGCAGATCGCCGAGGGATCGCATCTTGCCATGGAGCAGATCGCCGCCTCCTCCCGGCAGGTGAAGACCATGATCGTGGATCTCTCCGCCTCCATGGATCAGCAGGTGACCGCGTTGAAGGACCTCGTGTCCGCGATCGAGAACATCAGCGAGATGAGCCAGAGCATTTCCGCGGCGACCGAGGAGCAGTCGACGAACTCGAAGGAGGTCGCGAAGGCCATGGAGAACGTGAGCGACCTGACCCAGAGCGCCGCCTCTGCGGCGGAGGAGATGTCCGCCTCCACGGAGCAGCTCATGGCGATGTCGAAACAGCTGCGCGGCATGATCTCCGGCTTCAAGATCCACGCGGCGGCGGGCAACGGCGGCAATGGCTCCGACCTGCGCCTCGTGCGCGCCGACGAGCATCCGGCGCTCGCGCGGCCCGCGGTCTAGGAGTGGTCATGTCGACAAGCGCCCGTCGGCTGCTCCTGGCCTTTCTCTCCTTTGCCCGGGAATGCAGCGGGTGCGCGGCGGGCGGCGTCAGGCTCCGGTCCGGTCAGGGTTTTCCTTACTGGCAGACGGCAGGTTTTCCTTCCTTCTTTGCGGCTGCGGAGAATCCGCGGTGCGGATTCTCCGACGGCCGCGTTACCGTCGGTGACGCCGGGGAGATCCCGACGTGCCGCTGCATCTGCGGCGTCGTGCTTCGCCGGGAATGCGACCCCGGTCTTTCCTATTGCACCGCGCACGGCAGCTTCTGGAGCAACAGCCTGAGCGAGCTTCTTACCGCCGTCTTCGACCAGGAGGACGGCATCTGGGTCCGCAACCGCTGCACGCAGGCGGGCTACGAATCGATGGCGCTCATTCCCCTTGCGCGGGGGAACGCGGTCGTCGGCATCCTGCAATTGAACGATCGCGCGAAGAACAAGTTCACCCCGGAGCTGCTCTCTTTCCTGGAAGAGGCGGCGCGTCGCGTCGCCGAGCAGCTGGCGTCACTCCCGCGCGAAGCGGCCGTCGGCGTGGACTTCCGCTGTCCCGCGCCGGCTTCCGACCGGGAGGACCCGGTGGGCGCGCTTGCCGCGGGGGTGGCCCACAACCTCAACAACCTCCTCACGCCCGTGCTCGGCTATTCGCAGCTTCTCATGGACACGATGGAGCCGGGCAGCGACGCGCGGCGGCAGGTCGCCCAGATCCACCGGGCCGCCGAAAGGTCGCGGAGCTTCGTCCAGCAGCTCCTCGTCTACGGGCAGCGGGAGTCCCTCCTGACGGAGTCCACCGACCCGTTATCTTGACACCTTCCGGCGCCCTACGTACCTTCATGACACACTCCTGACATGAAAGGGGACGCGGATGCCGGTCACCATTGAACGGGTCGCGACGAAAAAGCAGCTCAAAGAGTTCGTGCAGCTCCCTTACACTCTCTACAGGAACGATCCCAACTGGGTGCCTCAGCTTCGGACGGACGATCTCAAGAAGCTGGACAAGAAGCGGCACCCCTTCTGGCAGCACGCGGCGGGTGAGTTCTTTCTCGCGCGCGTGGACGGGAAAGTCACGGGCAGGATCGCCGCCATCCACGACAGGATCTGGGAAGAGACGCACCACGAGAAGGCGGCCTATTGGGGCTGGTTCGAGTGCGTGAACGACGTCGAGGCGGCACGCGCCTTGTTCGACGCCGCAGACGAGTGGGCGCGGGCGCGCGGCTGCGTGCGCATCATCGGGCCCATGACGCCGAACGCCAACGACTTCATCGGCACCCAGATCGAGGGCTTCGAAGGATCGCCCGCCATCATGATGCCGTACAACGGGACGTACTATGATGCGATCATCCAGGCCTGCGGCAACACCAAGTGGAAGGACCTCGTCGCGTGGCTGATGGACAACCCCGAGATCCCGAGCGTCTGGCCCGCATCATGCCCCGGGTGGAGGCCAAGGGGGGATTTAAGATCCGCACCCTCAACATGAGGGATTTCAACCGGGAGTACGACCGGTTCCAGGAGCTGTACAACCAGTTCGAGCAGGTGAACGCCGTCTTCACCCCCATGACGCCGCCGGAAATGGCGATGGTCGCCAAGGACCTGAAGATGGCCCTGGATCCGGACCTCGTGTTTTTTGCGGAAGTGGATGGAAAGCCGGTGGGGGTGTCCCTCACCATGCCGGACTTCAACGTCGCCTACAAGGCGGCCAAGGGACGGCTCTTCCCCTTCGGGCTCTTCTACCTGCTCACGGGGAAGCGCCGCACTCATCTCGTGCGGACGCTCAGCATGGGCGTGCTGAAGGACTACCGGAACCGCGGCATCGACCTTGCCTTCTACTATTACAGTTACAAGAACGGGGTGCCCAAGGGCTACACCGCCGCGGAGATGTCCTGGGTGGAGGAAGACAACACCGCCATGACCAACACCGCGCTGAAGCTCGGCGGCAAGCCCTATCGCAAGTACAGGGTCTACGAGCGCGTCCTGTAGATGTCCGATCTTCTCCTCGTCAACGGCATCGTCCATACGATGGATCCCGCGCGGCCGCGTGCCACTGCGGTGGCCATGCGCGGCGGGCATTTTCTTTTTGTCGGGGATGACGCCGCCGCGCGGGCCGCATGCGCCGGCACGCCCCACGTGATCGACCTCCGGGGCGCCTGCGTCCTGCCCGGCCTCACCGACGCCCACCTTCATTTCCGCTGGTACGCCGAGGCGCTCCATGCGGTGGACGTGGAAACCCCGACGCTGGAGGAGGCCATGGCGCGCGTGGCGGCCCGCGCCGAGACGGCGCCGCCCGGGGCATGGATCACGGGGTCGGGATGGAACCACAACGTCTGGGGCGCCGGAGCCCTCCCGGACCTGCGGCCTCTGGACAGGGCGGCGCCGCGGAATCCGGTGGCCCTGAAGGCCAAGAACGGCCACGCCTTCTGGGTCAACTCCCTCGCGCTCCAGCAGGCGGGCATCAGGCTGGACACGCCCGATCCAGAGGGCGGAAAGATCGCGCATGGCCGCGACGGGCTGCCGTCGGGCATCCTGCTGGAAAACGCGATGGACATCGTCCAGGCAGTGGTTCCGCGGCCTTCAACACCCGAGCTTGCCGCGATGATGCGCGCCGCGCAGGCCGCGGTGCACCGCCTTGGTCTCACGGGCATCCACGATTTCGACAGCTCGCTGGCGATGCGCGCGTTCCAGGAGCTGCTCGGCCGCGGCGAGCTTCGCCTGCGCGTGGTCAAGGGCATTCCACAAGAGGATCTGGGCGCCGCGATCGACCTCGGCCTGCGCACGGGCTTCGGCGGAGATCTGCTCACCATCGGCGCCGTGAAGATGTTCGCCGACGGGGCGCTGGGGCCGCAGACCGCATGGATGCTTGCCCCGTATGAGGGAAGCTGGTCGACCGGCATCGGCAGGCTCACCGAGGAGCAGATGGTGGCGGACATCAGCCGCGCGAACGCCGCCGGCATCTGGTGCGCCATCCATGCCATCGGCGACGCGGCCTGCCACGTCGTGCTCGACGCGTACGGGCGCGCGGGCACGGCCGGGTGCCGCAACCGCATCGAGCACGTCCAGCTCCTGCACCCTGACGACATCGCGCGCCTGGCCCGGCAGGGCGTCATCGCATCGATGCAGCCCGTGCACGCCACCTCCGACATGCTCATCGCGGACCGCTACTGGGGCGGCCGCTGCGCGGGCGCCTACGCGTGGAAGTCCCTCCTGGACAGCGGTGCGGCACTGGCCTTCGGATCCGACTGTCCCGTGGAGTCCCCCGATCCTCTTGCCGGCATCCACGCCGCGGTGACGCGTCGGCGGCCGGACGGCAGCCCCGGCCCTGGCGGATGGAGGCCCGCGCAGCGCGTGAGCGTCGCACAGGCCGTGCACGCCTATACGCTGGGCGCCGCCTTTGCCGCGGGGCGCGAGGCGAGCCTCGGCTCGATACAGCCGGGCAAGCTTGCCGACCTCACGATCCTTTCTGAGGACATCTTCGCCGTCGATCCGCACGAGATACGCGCCGTGCCGGTGCGGGCGACCATGGTCGGCGGCACTTTCGTCCACGGGGAGCCCTGAGCCGGCCGCGTGCTTCTCCCGGCACGGCGCCCGTGCTACAGTGGCCGCGGAATGTCGGTTGCCAGTGAGCTTTTCACCATCTTCCTCGCCGTCTTCATCGTGGTCGATCCCTTTGGCATTGTCCCTGTCTTCATCTCCCTCACGGGCAGCTTCTCCGCGCGCAAGCGGCGCGCCACGGTGCTCAAAGCGACCATCGTCGCCTTTATCGTCTTGTGCCTCTTCATTTTCACGGGGAACGCCATCCTGCGCTTCCTCGGCATCCAACCCGGCTCCTTCTTCATCGCCGGCGGCATCCTCATGTTCATCATCTCCATCGACCTGCTCCTGGGACGGCAGGGCAGGACAAAGACGTCCGGCACCGAGGGGGACGAGGAGCGCGAGGACGTCTCCATTTTTCCGCTCGCCATCCCGATGCTCGCCGGGCCCGGCGCCATCACCACCGTTCTGCTCTACGTGAGCGAGGATCGGGTGTCCGGTTTCATTTTCCCCGCGCTCGTGGGATCGGTGGCGCTCACCCTTGCTTTCGCCGCGCTCACCATGCTCCTCAGCAGCTTCTTCCTCCGCGTGCTGGGAAAGACAGGGGTGTCGGTGATCGAGCGCATCATGGGCATCGTGCTCACGGGGCTTTCCGTCCAGTTCGTCTACGACGGTCTCCTGAAGCTGGGGGTCCTCGCGGCGCGGTAGCCCGCGCGGCGCCTTGAGCACGCCGCCGTCCCAATGCTACAAGAGGGCATGCCTGCAGCAGACCTTTCCCATTACCGTTATCGCGGCGCGAGGGCCCTCGTGCTGCTCCATGAGCGCGCCCTGCGCGCGTATCTTGTGACCTGGCGGCGTGCCCGCGCGGCCGGCGTGAAGCTTCCCGCCACGGAAGACCCCAACTATGCCTCCCTCCAGACCCTGCTCGTGCACGGCCTGCGGGCGGCGCGAAACTACATGACGTGGCTCTGCGAGAAGCTCGGCCTGCCCGACCCGGGCATCGACGAGCCCCCGACGCCGGAAAAGGTGGAGGCGGAGGCGGAGCGTTACGTCGCGCACCTTCTGGCCCGGTGGAGACTTCCCCTTGCCGACGTGGAGGAGTCGCGGTTCACCGCCGTTCACAAGTCACGATGGGGCGAGGACATGAGCCTGGAGGGCATGCTCGAGCACGCGGCCATGCATCCGCAGAGGCATGGCTTCCAGCTCGAAGAGCTGATGGAGAAGCCATAGTCGCGCACCGCTCCGCCGGGCTCGACCCGGCGGGCCCGGCCACGGCCCAATCAGCTCGCCCGCTGCGAAAGGAATCCTGCGAGGAAGCGCGCCGTATAAGACCCTGACCGCACGCGCGCGACCTGCGCCGGCGTGCCCTGCGCCACGATCCTGCCGCCCCCGTCGCCGCCTTCCGGCCCCAGGTCGATGATCCAGTCAGCCTCCGCGATGATGTCGAGATTGTGCTCGATGACGACCACGGTGTTTCCGGCATCCACGAGCCTGTGCAGCACGCGGATCAGCTTCTCCACGTCGGCCATGTGCAGACCGATTGTGGGCTCGTCCAGGACGTACAGCGAGCGCAGCGGCTTCTGCGCGAATCTTCCCCCGCCGTCCTTTTCCACGGCGGCCTGCGCGACGGCTTCCTCTTCCGGCACGCGCGCCTTTGCAAGCTCCGTGACCAGCTTGATGCGCTGCGCCTCGCCGCCGCTCAGGGACGGGCTCTGCTGTCCGAGCGTAAGGTAGCCCAGGCCGACCTGCTGGAGAAGCCGCAGCGCGTGGCGGATGCCCGGATGAAAGTCGAAATAGACAACCGCCTCGTCCACGCTCATGGCCAGGACCTCGGCGATGCTCTTGTCCCTGAACCGGACCGCGAGCGTCTCCGGGTTGAATCGCGCGCCGCGGCAGGCGTCGCAGGGCACCGTGACGTCGGGCAGGAAGCTCATCTCGATCTTCTTCATGCCCTGGCCTTCGCACTCCTCGCACCGGCCGCCGGTGACGTTGAAAGAGAACCTGCTTCCCGTGTAGCCGCGCAAGCGCGCCTCGGAGGTTGCGGCGAAAAGTTTTCGGATGTCGTCCCAAATCCCCACATAGGTCGCCGGGCAGGATCGCGGGGTCTTGCCGATCGGCGTCTGGTCCACCTCCAGCGTGCGCGCGATGCTTTGCCAACCGTCCAGGCCGGCGCATCCATGCAGCGGGGCATCCCGGGCGCGGCGCTTCCCGGCCAGAAGGTGGCGCACGTTCTCATAGAGGATGTTGCGCACGAGCGTGCTCTTGCCGCTGCCGCTCACGCCCGTGACGCAGGTGAGCCTGCCGACGGGGATCTGCACGTCCAGGCCGTCGAGGTTGTGCAGACGCGCGCCGCGCACGGTGATCGGGGGGCTGTCGGCAGGCCGCTCGCGGCGCCCGCCCGTCACCAGCGGGTGCAGGAGCGGATGCGTGAGGAACCGGCCTGTCATGGACGCGCGGCTGCGCATGATCGCGGCGACGGTGCCCTGGGCCACGACGTGGCCGCCGTTTACGCCGCCCCCCGGCCCCAGGTCAACGACGTGCGCGGCCCTGCGGATGGTCTCCTCGTCGTGCTCCACGACAATGACGGTGTTGCCCTTGGCGCGGAGCGCCTCCAGCGTGTCCAGCAGCACAAGGTTGTCGCGCGCGTGCAGGCCGATGGTCGGCTCGTCGAGGATGTAGCAGACCCCGCGCAGGTTCGACCCGAGCTGCGACGCCAGGCGTATGCGCTGCGCCTCCCCGCCGCTCAGCGTCGGCGCCGACCTGTCCAGCGCGATGTAGGAAAGCCCCACGCTCTGCAGGAACGCCAGGCGCGAGACGATCTCCGCGACGATGTCCCGCGCGATCTCTCCCTCACGGAGAGAGAGGCGCAGCCCCTTCATCTGCTTCATGAGCTCCACGACCGGGAGCTTCGTATAGCCCGAGATGGGGCGATCGCGGAACCGAACGGCAAGGGCTTCCGGCCGCAGGCGCTCGCCGTTGCAGACCGGGCACGTCTTCTCGGGGCCGCCCCACCAGTCGTTCCACCAGATCTCCTCCCCCGTCTGCTCGGCGTCGAAACCGGAAAGATGAAGACCCGTTCCATAGCACGCAGGGCACCACCCATGCCGCGAGTTGTAGGAGAAGAGCCGGGGGTCGAGCTCCTCGAAGCTCCTGCCGCACTTCGGGCAGGCGCGCCGGGTGGAGAAGACCGTCTCCTTTGCGGGCCTTTCGCGCGCGTCTCTGCCACGACGCGTATCGCGCCCTTGCCGAAGTCCAGGCCCCGCGTCAGGAGCTCACGGAGGACACGCTCGCGGTCCGCCGAGACCCGCTCGCGTCCGACGGGAAGCTCGATGGTATGCTCCTTGAATCGGTCCAACCGGGGCCAGGCCGCCGTGGGCAAAAGCTCGCCGTCCACGCGCAAGTGCTCGAAGCCCTTTGCCGCGGCCCAGGCGGCAAGGTCCGTGTAGTAGCCCTTGCGCGCCGTGATGAGCGGGGCGAGCACGAGGATCCGTTTCTCCCGATAGTCCCTGAGCACGCGCGCGGCGATTGCGTCCGGCGTCTGTGACTGGATGGGAAGACCGCAATCGGGGCAGTGCTGGATGCCCAGCTTCACGAAGAGGAGGCGGAGGAAGGGATAGATCTCGGTGAGTGTTGCAACGGTGCTCTTGCGGCCGCCGCGGCTCGTGCGCTGCTCGATTGCCACCGTCGGGGGAACGCCGTAGACGCCGTCCACGTCCGGTCTGCTCGCCGGCTGCACGAACTGCCGCGCGTACGCGTTCAGGGACTCCAGGTAGCGGCGCTGGCCCTCGGCAAAGAGGATGTCGAAAGCGATGGTGCTCTTCCCGCTCCCGCTCACGCCCGTGATGACGCTGAGCGAGTCGCGCGGCAGGGAGAGGTCGATGTTCTTGAGGTTGTGCTCGCGGGCGTGCCGGATGACGATGGCGTTGTCGGTGACGCCGGGCATCGCGTGCTCCGCCGCGTGCCGCGCGCGGCCCGAAACGCCCGTCTTTGCCCGCAGCCCCTTGAACGCGGCCAGCCCCGAGCTGCGCAGCGCCGCGCCCGTGCGGCTCTCCTTCACGGCCGCCACGTCCTTTGGCGTGCCCGCGCACACGATCCTGCCGCCCTCTTCGCCCCCCTCGGGTCCCATATCGATGATCCAGTCGGAGGCGCGTATCACGTCGAGATTGTGCTCGATGACGATCACGGAGTGGCCGGCTTCGACGAGGCGCCGGAATGCCCCCAGCAGCGTGGCGATGTCGTGGAAATGCAGACCCGTTGTGGGCTCGTCGAAAAGAAAGAGGTTCCCGCGGCCGCCCGGGCCGGGACCCGACTCGCGGAGAAAGCCGGCGAGCTTCAGCCTCTGTGCCTCGCCGCCGCTTAGCGTCGGGACCGGCTGGCCGAGGCTCACGTAGCCCAGGCCGACCGCCGAGAGAGGCGCGAGCCCTGCGAGCACCTCGGGTGCCTCGGAGAAGAAATCGCAGGCCTCGGAGACGGTCATGTCCAGCACGTCGGCAATTGACTTTGCCGTCGCGCCCGGCCGCGTGCCCAGGCTGCCCGGCGGGAAGAGCCGGACGTCGAGCACCTCCTGGCGGAAGCGCCTGCCGTCGCAATCGGGGCAGCGCAGGTACACGTCGCTCAGGAACTGCATCTCGATGTGCTCGAAGCCGGTGCCGCTGCACGTCGGGCAACGCCCCGTTCCGGCATTGAAGCTGAACGTGCCCGCCGTGTAGCCGCGCTCGCGGGCCAGCGGCTCCGCCGCGAAGAGCTTGCGGATCGGGTCGAAGGCGCCGACGTAGCTCACGGGATTGGAGCGCGCGGTCCTGCCAATGGGCGACTGGTCGACCATCACGACGTCGTTGACGAGCTCGTGGCCGGCAATGGCCCGGTGCTTCCCCGGCTGCTCCGTGGGCTTGTGCTTGATGGCCGAAAGGGCGTTGAAAAGCACGTCCTGCATGAGCGTCGACTTGCCGGATCCGCTCACGCCGGTGACGCACACCAGCCTGCCAAGGGGAATGTCCACGTCGATGGATTTGAGGTTGTGCTCCGCGGCACCGAGTATCCGGAGCACGCGGCCGTCCGCGGCCCGCGCGCGGGGCGGCGGCGCAATCTTCCTCTTCCCGGTAAGGTACTGGGCCGTGAGCGAACGCGGGCTCTGGAGCAGCGCGGGCAGGTCACCGAAGAAGACGATGCGTCCCCCGCGCTCGCCGGCGCCCGGCCCCATGTCCAGGACCAGGTCGGCCGCGCGGATCACGTCGGGATCGTGCTCCACCACGATGATCGTATTGCCCGTGTCGCGCAGCCGGTGCAGCACGCCGATGAGCCGGCCGATGTCGCGCGGATGCAGGCCGACGCTGGGCTCGTCCAGGACGAAAAGCGCGTTCACCAGCGACGTGCCTAGCGCGGTGGTGAGATTGATGCGCTGCACCTCCCCACCGCTTAAGCTGCGCGACTGCCGGTCGAGTGTGAGGTAGCCCAGGCCGACGTCTGTGAGGTAGCGCAGGCGCGTCCTGATCTCGGAGAGAAGGAGCGTGGTCGCCTCGTCCATCGGCGCGGGAAGCTTCAGGCCGTCGAACAGCGTCACGCAACGGTCCAGCGGGAGGAGCATCACCTCGTGAATCGTGAGCTTCTCCTCGCCGATGCGGAAGTCGAGCGCTTCGGGCCGCAGGCGCGCGCCGCCGCAGACGGGGCAGGGGGTGTAGTTGCGGTACCGCGAGAGGAGCACCCGGATGTGCATGCGGTAGCTCTTGGACTCCAGCCAGCCGAAGAAACGCTTCGCGCCGTACCAGACCCCGTCATCCCAGTCGCCTTCGCCTTCGATCACCCATGATCGCTGCTCCGCCGTGAGGTCGCGCCAGGGCACGTCTGTCGGAACCCGGCGCGCGCGGGCGAATTTCAGCAGGTCGTCCTTCACCTCCCGGAAGCTCTCCGTCTGCCACGGCTTCACCGCGCCGCCCGCGAGGCTCTTCGTGTCGTCGGGCACCACGAGGTCCCAGTCGATGCCGATCGTGCGGCCGAATCCGCGGCACGTGGGACAGGCGCCCACCGGTGAATTGAAGGAGAAGAGATTGGGCGTGGGGTCGGCGTAGTGGATGTCGCAGAAGGCGCAGTGAAGGTCCGAGGAGAAGCGCAGCTCTTCCCCCGGCTTTCCCCCGGCCTCCTGGACGTGGGCGGAGACACGGCCCTGCCCGTACTTCAGGGCCGCCTCCAGGTCCTCCACCAGCCGCGCGCGGGTGTCCTTCCGCACGCCGATCCGATCCTGCACGACCTCGAGCTTTCCCTTTTCCCGGGCGTGGATGCGCGTGTAGCCCTGCCGCGACAGCAGGTCGAGCACTTCCTGCTCGGTGAAGTTGTCCGGGACGGGGATGGGAAATGTGAGGATCAAGGTGCGGCCGCCGGGAAGCTGGTCGACGATGCTCTCCGGCGTGTCGCGGCGCACCTCCCTGCCGCAGCGCGTGCAGAACAGGCGGGAGGCGCGCGCGAAAAGCAGCTTCAGATGGTCGTTGAGCTCCGTCATCGTGCCCACGGTGGAGCGCGATGTCCGCACGGGATTCGTCTGGTCGATGGCGATCGCGGGCGGAATGCCGTCGATCCTGTCGACGCGCGGCTTGTCCATCCTGTCGAGAAACTGCCGCGTGTAGGAGGAGAATGTCTCCACGTACCGGCGCTGCCCCTCGGCGTACAGCGTGTCGAATGCCAGTGACGACTTGCCCGACCCGCTCACGCCCGTGATGACGATGAGCTTTCCCAGGGGCAGCTTCAGGGTGAGATTGCGCAGATTGTTCTGCCGGGCGCCTTCCACGAGGATGAAGCCGCCAGGACGGCGTTTGGTGGGTGTTTTTTTGCTCACTGTCCGGGGGCCTGCCGATGCGCGTAGAATATAGCCAGGAGGTCGTCCATGAGCAATCTATCCGAAAACACCGTCGCACTCGGTATGACGGACGTGCGCGCGAGCCCCGTCGGAGTGGGAACCAATTCGTGGGGCGCCAAGAATGAGCGCGACCCCGGCAAGCGCGCCACATTCGAGGCGCTCATGGGGGCCGGCATCACGTTTTTCGATACAGCGGAAATCTATACCGGTGGCAGCTCGGAGCGCACGCTCGGACAGTGCATCAAGGACACCGGGAAGGCGCCCGTGGTGCTCACGAAGTTCTTCCCGCTGCCCTGGCGGCTGCGCGGACCGGCCCTGACCTCCGCGCTGAAGGCGAGCCTCGCGCGTCTCCAGCTCCCCCGCGCGGACGTGTACCTGCTGCATTTCCCCCTGCCGCCCGTGCCCATCGAGACCTGGGCCGCATTCCTCGCGGACGCGATCACGGCAGGACTCACCCGGGCCGTCGGCATCTCCAACTGTTCCCCCGCCCAGATGCGCCGCGCCCATGCAGCGCTTTCGGCGCGCGGTGTGCCTCTTGCTTGCAACGAGGTGGAGTTCAGTCTCCTGAAGCGAGCGCCCGAGCGGACGGGCCTCTTGAGCCTGTGCAAGGAAATGGGCGTGACACTGATCGCCTACCGGCCTCTTGCCCAGGGCATGCTTTCAGGCAAGTACTCCGCTCAGCAACCCCCGTCCGGAGTCCGCAAGCTTCTTTATGGAAGAAAGTCTCTCACGCGTGCGGCCCCCGTCGTCGAGGCCTTGCGCAGGATCGGCGAAAAGCGCGGCAAAACCGCCTCACAAGTCGCCGTCAACTGGGTGATCTGCAAGGGCGCGCTTCCCATACCCGGCGCAAAGGATCCGCAGCAGGCGCGGGAGAACGCCGGCGCCATGGGATGGCGGCTGGCTTCCGAGGAGGTCGCCGAGCTGGACGCGCTGAGCGGAGGCTCTGTCTAGCCGTTCTCCCGCCACTCCGTGATCTCCTGCCACGCGGTGCGGGGCCGCGCCGCGGGAGATCCATCGGTGTAGCCGAGGCTGACCGCGGTCACCAGCTCCTCGTCCCGGCCGAGCCAGTCGCGGATCAGCGAGTAGGCGTACAGGATGTCGCAGATCCAGAGCGTGCCCAGCCCGAGATCCTCCGCCGCCAGGAGCATGGTCTGCACCATGCCGCCGATGGAGAGGATGTCGGGAGCGTTGTATGTCAGGTGATCGAATATCGATCCCACGTGACGATGGGCAGGATTGAGCACGAGGATCGTGACCGGCGCCTGTGCGACGATGCGCGCCGAGTTTCGGGAGCTCCCGCTTGGATCCCCCGGGACTCGACGAACTGCGCCCCTTCCTCCATGAGCCGCGCGAGCTTCGACCGCGCCGCACCCTGGAGAACGACGAAGCGCCACGGTTGATGGTTTTTCGCGGATGGCGCGAGCACGGCAGCCTCCAGCAGGCTCTGGATGGTCTCCCTTGACACAGGCCGATCGGTGAACGTGCGGATGCTCCTTCTCCGCGAAATCGCTTCTCGTACTTCCATGGTATGTTCTCCCGCCCGCCGCGAAGTCCTACGGCAGCTTGAACAGGGTTTTCAGCGTTTCCCGATTGCGCGCGTTGTCGGTGGTGGATCCTTCCTTCGTATAAGCGTACGCGATCAGGTCGCGATGGATGTCCACGACCTTGTGCCGCACGAGCTTCATCATGGAGTTGACGGTCCCGTTCTTCTCATTGAAAGGCTCCGGCACGATCTGGAAGACAGAAGGCACCCACGCGAGCTGCACCTTTTTCGCCCGGGGATCGGTGCGGAACCCGTAGAGCTCATCCTTGAGGAGCCGCAGGAGATCGTCCGCCGCCGTGATGCCGCGCTCCTTGACGAGCCGTTCCACCTTCGCGGTGTCCAGGGTGACGAGTGCGATCGTATACTTGCAGTGATCGCAGTACGCCATGATTTGGTCAATGAGGTCCGTCGAGGTGGTGACCGCCTCCTCGATGTCCTCCGGGCTGTACTTTTCCCCGTCCTCGGCGATGAGCAGCGCCTTCTCCCTGCCCACCACGGCAAGGAAGCCGTCCTTGTCCATGAAGGCGAGATCCCCCGTGTACAGCCAGCCGTCGCGCAGGGCCGCTGCCGTGGCCTCGGGATTGTGGAAATATCCCTTCATCACGTTGCCGCCCCTGATGACGATCTCTCCCGTCTCCCCGGTCTGCGCCAGGCTGCCGTCAGGCTTCACGATCTTGAGCTCGATGGATTGCATGAGGATGCCCGACGTGCCGAACTTGTGCTTCGGCGGGGTATTCACGCTGATGACGGGCGCCGCCTCCGTGAGGCCGTAGCCCTGGTAGACGGGCACCCCCAGCGCGCTGAAGAACTCCTGCTGCTTCACGTCCAGGAGCGCGCCCCCGCCGACGCAGAAACGGATGGAGCGGCCGAAGACTTTTTTCCGGATCGTCCCAAATACGAGAAGCCGCGCCAGCGCATAGGGGAAGAAGCTCCGAAGGCGCACGCCGAAGGACGGGCGATTGAAGCCGTTGCCATTCCAGGCAATGCCCGCGGCAATGCCCGCCTTGAAGATCTTCTCTATGATTCCCCCCTTCTCCTCGATCCCGGCAATGATCTTCTTCATGAAGTTGCCCGAGAGGGAGGGCACCGTGAAGAGGAAATGGGACTGCGCCTCCAGCATGTTGATCGGGATGTTCCGCAGCGTGCCGATCCCCCCGCCGCGCGAATCCACGAAGTAGAGGGAGACGCCGCAGACCAGGGCCGTGTAGAGACCCGATGTGTGGGCGAAAGAATGGTCCACCGGGAGGATGATGAGGGACCGCCACCCGGGCGGGAGGGGGATCGCCTTCACGCCATCCTGACAGTTCGTCCAGTAGTTCAGGTGCGTGAGCATGATGCCCTTGGGGTTGCCGGTTGTGCCGGAGGTGTAGCTGATGGTGACCGTGTCATCTTCCTGGATCGATGCGGTGATCGCGTCCAGCTCGGTCCCCCTGCTCTGCAGCACGACGCGGCCGGCCGCGCGCGCTTCATCGAAGCCCGTCACCCGGTCCTCCGCCACCCCGTGCGCGGTCGCCTCCGCCCGGGCCCATGCGGGGTCGTCGTCGAGGTAGACGATCCTCACCGTCGTGTCATGCACGGAGCGCAACGCGCCGAGTGCCTTGCGGAGCTGGTTTTTCGTGGTGATGATGCCTTTTGCCCCCGAGTGATTGATGCGGAAAGGTATCTCTTCCTCCAGCAGCTTGATGGAAAGCGGCACGGAAACGCAGCCTGCCAGGAGCAGGCCGAGCTCGCTCACGATCCATTCGGGTGACCCTTCGGCGATGATCGCCATCGCGTCCCCCCGGGCCGCGCCCGTGGAGAGCACCCACCCGGCGAACTCGCGTGCCCGTTCGCGCGCCTCCACGAAGGAGATGGTCGCCCATCCTGCATCGGTCTTGCGGTGCGCGTACGGGGCAGTCCCCCACGCCTCCGCGGCCTCATCGAGCATCCGCACGACTGTCCGGTTCATCCCTGCACCGTAGCACGCCCGGGATGCGCGGTAAAGCAAAAAGCGGCCTCCGGGGACTCGCGGCGGGCGGGACATGCCGACGCGGCTCTGCTATACTGGGAGCTCTGATGGAGACGCCCGGCCTTTGAAAACCCGGTTCCACTTTGCAGTACCCAGATTCCGCAAGATCTCGACGAAAGTGATCGCTTCTTTCGTCACGATCCTTCTTCTCCAGGCCCTTCTCTCCATCGTCACGTTGAATTACTTCACCCGGCAGGCCATGGAGACCTCCCTGGACGACCAGCGGGAGAAGACCCGCCGCCTCATCGAGCAGTACTTCAGCGACGCGCGCAAGGAGGTGATCATCAAGGCGGACCTCCTGGCGGGCCAGGCACGCATCGTGGACTACCTCCGAACGGGAGACCCTGACACCCTGCGGGGGGAGCTGGAGTTCTACCGCGGAGCCCTCGATCTGGATGCCGTGACCGTGATCGACCCCAGCGGGGAGAGCATCGTGAGCGTCGGCAACCCCGAGATCGCGGGCGTGCTGCACCGGCGCAACCTCGTCGACGTCCTGGAGCATGGGGAGACGAGCACGATCGCCGGGGAAGGCGACAGGATCCACCTCTGGGGGCTCCACGACATCGTGTCGGGCAGGAGACGCGTCGCCGTGCTGGGTGTCGCCGTGAGCCTCGACCGCGCATTCATCGCGCGCATCGAGGACATCTCCAACACGTCGATGCTGCTCACCCTGCATCGCACCATCCCCGTCAACGGCCATCTCTCCGACGCGACATTCATCGAGTACAGCCGGCGCATCACGGCCGATCCCGAGGCCGGCAACACCGGGCGCATCGGCACGTTCGTCTACCGCACGACTCACCTGCCCGACTTCCCCGACCTGGAGATGGTGTACTTCATCGACACGGCGCCGAGCTTCAAGGTTCTCAACTTCTACGTGACGTCGTCGCTCATCATCCTGGGCATCGTTTTGGCGTTTGCCTTCGCCATCTCGCTCGTGCTCTATCGATACAGCTTCCTGAAACCCTTCAACGCGTTCCAGGACGCCATCCGCAAGATATCGCGGGGTGACCTCTCGTTCCGCATCTCGCGCCCCGGCGAGGACGAGTTCGCCGACCTGGAGCGCGAGTTCGAGCAGATGACCACCAATCTCACGAAGCTCGAGCAGAAGCTCCAGATCAGCTCCCGCATGGCCGCCATCGGCGAAATGGTCGCAGGGGTGGCGCACCAGATCCGCAACCCTCTGGCCATCATGAAGGTGTCCGCGGAGATGATCCGCGACAGCCTTCCCGGAGGCCCCGACGGCAACGGCGCGGCGCGCGCGCCCCACCCGCTCGGCGCCCCGGGGAACACGCGCCAGCTCATCGAGATGATCGTGAGCGAGATCAATTCCCTGTCCTCGACCGTGTCGAGCTTCCTCGACTTCGCCCGTCCGCTGCGCGCACAGATCGAGCAGGTGGACGTCCAGAGCTTCCTCACGCATGCGGTCGCCATGCTTCCCGTCGGGGAGCAGCCCCACGCGCGGGTGACGGTGCAGGTCGACCCGGACGTCCGCCAGGCCTGCCTCGACCGGCATCTCATGGAGCAGCTCGTCCACAACCTGCTCACGAACGCGCTCCAGGCCTCGCCGCCGGACGGGGAGGTCCTTCTCTGCGCGGACAGGAGGGACGGGAGGCTGCATCTGCGGGTGAAGGACATGGGCCGCGGCATGAACGACGAGGTGAAGACGCAGATATTCCGGCCCTTCTTCACGACGAAGAGCGACGGCACGGGTCTCGGGCTCTCCATCGTCCACCGCATCGTCGAGGTGCACGGCGGGGCGATCGACGTGCGCTCCGCGCCGGGGCAGGGGACGGAGTTCGAGATCACGCTCCAGGAATGCTGAGGTGTCATGTCGCTGAAACGGGTGCTCGTCGTGGACGACGAGAAGAACATGCAGACGGTGCTGAAGATCCTCTTCGATGGCGAGGGCTTCCAGACCACGTGCGTCAACGACGGCCTCCAGGCTCTTGCGCTCCTGGATGCCGGCGAGCGCTTCGGCGCGATCATCTCCGACTTCAAGATGGACGGGCTGGACGGGCTGGGGCTCCTCCGCGGCATCCGCGAGCGGGAGCTGCAGATCCCCTTCGTGCTCGTCACCGCGCATGGCACCATTGAGATGGCCGTGGAAGCCATGAAGCTCGGGGCGGTGGACGTCGTCACGAAGCCCTTCACCAAGGAGCTCGTGCTCGCGATCGTGTCCCGCATCATCAAGCTTTCCAGTCTCGAGGACGAGAACCTCATCCTCAAGTCCACGCAGAAGCAGGACGAGCTCATCTATTGCTCGACCGCGATGACGGAGATCGCCACTCTCATCACCCGCATCGGGCCGGTCGCCGCGCCCGTGCTCCTGACCGGGGAGAGCGGGACCGGCAAGGAAGTGGTGGCCCGCAACATCCACCGCGCCTACGCGGGGGGCGCCTTCGATGCGCGTCCCTTCGTGTCGGTCAATTGTCCCGCCGTCCCCGAGAACCTGCTGGAGAGCGAGCTTTTCGGCTACCGCAAGGGCGCCTTCACCGGCGCGAATCAGGACTTCAAGGGGAAGGTGGAGCTCGCCGACGGCGGCACGGTCTTCTTCGACGAGATCGGGGACCTGCCCTCCGGTCTCCAGCCCAAGCTCCTGCGGCTGATGGAGGCACGCACCTACGAGCCCCTGGGCTCGGGCAAGACGAAGAAGGTGGACATCCGCGTCATCTGCGCGACGAACCGCAATCTCAAGCGCCTCGCGCGCGAGGGGACGTTCCGCGAGGACCTTCTCTACCGGATCAACACATTCACGATCGAGATCCCGCCGCTGCGCGATCGGCGCGAGGATGTGCCCGTGCTTGCGGAGTACTTTCTGTCCTTGTTCGCCGCGGAGATGCGGAAGCCGATCAAGGGCATCTCCCTCGCGGCACTCGAGATCCTGCGCGGCTATTCCTGGCCGGGGAATATCCGGGAGCTGCGCAACGTGCTCGAGCGCGCCGTCGTGCTGTGCGCCGGCCGTGACATCGAGCCAGAGGACCTGCCCCAGGACCTGCGATTCGCGGTCAGCGCCCGACGTGAAACCCCGGAAGGCGCCAATACCATAGAAGTGGTGGAGAGGTCCCTGATTGTCGACGCCCTGGAAAGCGCGAAGGGGAATATCTCGGCCGCGGCACGAATCCTGGGCATCACCCGCAACACGCTCCGTTACCGAATCCGCAAGTATGAGATAAACGTGGATTTTGATAAGGACGAGTAACAGACTGTGGTTTAAAAGAACCACCAATGCCCAAAACGAACCACTAATTCATGCTTGTGGCAATACGTTAATGCCTTTTTCCTGCGTGGCCCTTCAATAATCTTTGTCTATTGCGGAGACAGCGCCAGGGTAAAGATATCTCATTAAGCGTATAAAATCCAATTTTCGCTGTGAGCGGGACATTTAGGAATGTACGATCGTTTTCCTAATTCTTGGTAATGCATGCCTTTGCAGCCGATGCCCTTCCACGGCGCAAAAAAAAAGGGGAAGAACTTCTGGCTGGATCAAGCGCCGATCAGCCACGTCGGCTCGAAGGAAAAAACCAGGCGTGGCGAAAAGGGTTATGAAAAGAGATATATCATCGAATTTTGCCTTGTTGGCATGGTTCTGGCATCTAGAAAGCGCATATCACACTCAAGGAGGGATTAGAGTGAAGAAACTAACAGTATTTGCCATTGCAATCGTTGCATTGGCGGCGCTGGCTCTTACGAGCTGCGGGGCTCCCGCGAAGCCGAAGATCGGGCTTTCGTTCTCCGATTTCGCGACCGAGCGCTGGCCGATCGAGCGCGACGCAATGACCAAGATCCTGAAGGACAACGGCTACGACGTCCTTGTTCAGGAAGCCAACCATGACGCGAAGCTCCAGAACGACCAGATCAAGAACATGGTCACCCAGGGAGCCAAGGTCATCGTCGTTGTCGCCGAAGACGGCGACTCTGCCGCGACCGCGGTCGACGACGTGACCAAGAAGGGCGTCAAGGTCATCTCCTATGACCGGTTGATCAAGTCGACCAACATCGCCGCCTACGTGTCCTTCGACAACGTGGACGTCGGCCGCAACCAGGCGAAGGGCATTCTCGCGGCGAAGGACTCTGGCCGCTTCGTGCTCCTCGGCGGAAGCCCCACCGACAACAACGCCCACCTGGTCCGCAAAGGCCAGTTGGAAGTTCTGCAGCCCTCCATCGATGCCGGCAAGATCAAGATCGTTGCCGATCAGTGGGTTGAGAACTGGGACCCCGCCAATGCAAAGAAGTTGATGGAGAACATCATCACGGCCACCGGCAAGAAGTTCGACGCAGTCGTTGCCTCGAATGACGGCACGGCGCTTGGCGCTCTTGAAGCCATGAAGGTCGTCGGCCTCGCTGGCAAGGCTCCCATTTCCGGCCAGGACGCCACGGCAGCAGGCTGCAACTCGATCGCGCGCGGTGAGCTCACCGTCACGATCCTGAAGGACACCCGCAAGCTGGTCCCGCTCGCCATGGATCTTGCGATGAATCTTGCGAAGGGTACGGCCCTGACGGGTCTTACCCCGACCTCCCTCGCAGACCTCACTGGCGACGCCTCGAAGACCGGCATGGTGCCCTGCAGCTTCCTCCAGGTTCAGCAGGTGACCAAGGACAACGTGAAGCAGCTCGTTGTCGACTCCGGCTTCCAGACCTACGAGGACGTGTACAAGGACGTCAAGAACCCGCCCGCAAAGTAGTCTCTCTTTTCTTTCTCGAACAGATTCCGTCCGGCCCCCATCAGGGGGCCGGGCTTTATCGGGGGTCCCAAAGTGCAAGAGGACGTGATCCTCGACATCAGCAACGTCACCAAAGAGTTCCCCGGCGTCACGGCCCTGCAGGATGTCTCCATCGCGATCAAGCGGGGGGAGATCCACGGCCTCTGCGGAGAGAACGGCGCGGGCAAATCCACGCTCATGAAGATTCTCTGCGGGGTCTATCCCCACGGCTCCTACGAGGGGAGGGTCGTCTACGAGGGGAAGGAGCTTCGTCTCGGCGTCGGCTCGATCCACCAGGCCATCGAGGAAGGCATTGCCATCGTCTACCAGGAGCTCACGCTCATCCCGAAGATGACGGTGGGGGAGAACGTCTATCTGGGCAAGGAGCCGCGCAACGGGTCGATCATCGACTGGAACCGGCTCTATTCACAGACGGACGCCCTCCTCAAGAAATACAAGCTTGCCGTCAAACCGACCTCCATCATCATGGACCTCGGCGTCGGCCAGATGCAGATGACCGAGATCGCGAAGGCCCTGTCGGAGAACGCCAGGGTGCTCATCCTTGACGAGCCGACCTCCGCGCTTTCCGCCGCCGAGGTGGAAAAGCTCTTCGAGATCCTGCGGGAGCTGAAGTCCCACGGCGTCACGTGCATCTATATCTCCCACAAGCTGGAAGAGTTCTTCCACATCGCCGACACCGTCTCTGTCCTCCGCGACGGCAAGCTGGTGACTACCAGGCCCACCGCTGAGCTCACGCTGGAGAAGCTGGTGAGCCTCATGGTCGGCCGCGAGATGAAGGAGCGCTTTCCCCATAGCGACCGCAAGCCTGGCGAGGTCTTCTTCAAGGTCACCGACCTTCACGCCCTGGATCCTGCCAGTCCCGATCGGGAGATCCTGAAGGGGGTGAGCTTCGACCTCCGCAAGGGGGAGATTCTGGGCATCGCCGGCCTTATGGGGTCGGGCCGCACGGAGCTGGTCTCCACCCTGTTCGGGGAGTTCGCGAAGGTGGTGAAGGGAAGCATCGAGCTGAATGGCGAGCCCCTCATCATAAACAATGCCCGCGACGCCATGGCGCACGGCATCAGCCTCGTGCCCGAAGACCGCAAGCGGCTCGGGCTGGTTCTCATCCAGACGATCCTTGCCAACATCAGCCTCCCGAATCTCGGCCGCTTCTCCCGCTGGATGGCCATCGACAAGAACGCGGAGCTCGCGGAGACGTTGAAATACTCCAAGAGCCTGTCCATCAAGGCCCCAAGCGTCCACGTCCCGGTTGAGTCCCTCTCCGGTGGCAATCAGCAGAAGGTCGTCATCTCGAAGTGGCTCATGTCGGAGCCGAAGATCCTCATTCTCGACGATCCGACCCGAGGCATTGACGTGGGGGCGAAATTCGAGATCTACAAGCTCATGAACCAGCTCGCAGAGGCCGGGTACTCGATCATCATGATCTCATCCGAGCTCGAAGAGGTGGTCGGCATGAGCGACCGCATCATGGTCATGTGGGAAGGCCGTTCCAACGGCATGCTGGACGTCGCGGAGGCGACCCAGGAAAAAATCATGGCGCGCGCAACGGGCGTCGAGATCGCAAAGGGGTAGGCGCATGTTGAATTCCCTGGTCCAGGTCTTTCGGAGAAATCTCCGTTCCTACATCCTGATCATCGCCTTGGCGGTCATCTGGCTTGCCTTCGGGATCTCAGCTCCCAACTATTGGTCGGGGGATCAGATCCAGAACATTCTGAGCCAGATGGCGATCATTGCCATCATGGCCACCGGCATGGTGTTCGTCATCGTGACGGGCGGCATCGACCTCTCCGTGGGATACGGCGCCGGCTTCGTCTCGGTCGTTGCCGCGGCCCTTCTGTACTACGGGATCGTGGAAAGGCCCATTCACGCCCTTTTCCCGGGCATCGACACGCTCACACTCGAGGTGCTCACCGCGGTCATGACCGTCCTCATCTGCATGGCTCTCGGTGTCGCGATGGGCATTTTCCAGGGCGGCATCATCGCTTATCTCGGCGTGCCGCCATTCATTGTCACGCTCGGCGGCCTCTATATCTTCAAGTCGGGAATCCTCCTTGTCACCCAGGGAAAGTCGCTGTTCATCTCCTCCAACGACACCTACAAATTCATTGCCCAGGGGTTGATCCCCCCATTGCCCGGGTTTGTCATAGCCATTCTCGTTGCCGTCGCCCTTTTTGTGTTCGTCTTTATCGGCCGGGCGCGCAAGCAGAAATACGGCATCGAGACCGGCTCCCTTATCCTGGATCTCGTGAAGGCGGCCATCTTCTCGATCCTGATCTTCGGCTACGTCATCATCGTCAACCGCACATTCGATCCCACCTCGGACCCCAACCAACGCGGAGTGCCATTCCTCGTGCTCATCCTCGCCGTGATCGTGGTGCTGATGAGCTATGTCTCCAACAACACGCGTTTCGGTCGCTACGCCTACGCAATCGGCGGCAACAGGGAAGCGGCGCGGCTCTCGGGCATCAACATCAAGAAGTCCATCTTCCTGATCTTCGTCACCATGGGCGCCCTCATGGGCGTGTCGGGTATCGCGCTGGCGGCATATGTCGGCTCGGGCACGACAGCCGCAGGCCAGAGCTATGAGCTGGACGTCATCGCGAGCTGTATCCTCGGCGGCACCTCGACGCTCGGTGGTGAAGGCACGGTGTTCGGCGCCATTGTCGGCGCGCTGATCCTCCAGTCGCTGCTGAACGGCCTCCAGATGATGAACGTGAACTCCAACGTGCAGTACCTCATCCGCGGTCTCGTGCTCATCCTCGCGGTTTGGGCAGACATCGCGCTGAAGAAGAAGAAGGTGTAGCCAGGGATGCGAGCGCCGAACGGCGACCGAGGGCGCTGCCGCTCCTGGCGGAGTTGGATGGCCGGACAGCGAGAGCCCGAAGCGCAGGGCACGCGCAAGCGCGGTAGGGGATCACGTGCGCGAGGACGACACACAACGGGGGCCCCACGGCCCCCGTTGTCGTTTCCAGACCCCTGTTCCCTCCGTATATTGATGACAGGAGGAGAAGGTGGCGGTGCCGCAGCGTGCGCTCATCATCGAGGACGACCAGGACATCGCGGAAGTCGTGGAGATGAACCTCCGCGACCTCGGCCTGGAAACCGAACGGGCCGCGGACGGCCGGGCGGGCCTGCAGAAAGCGCTGGAACGGCCGTACGCGCTGATCGTCCTGGACCTGATGCTGCCGAAGCTGGACGGGCTTTCCGTCTGCACGCGCATCCGCGAAAAAAGCCCCGCCACCCCCATCCTCATGCTCACGGCCAAGGCGGAAGAGATCGACCGCGTGCTCGGTCTGGAGATGGGGGCCGATGACTACGTGACGAAGCCCTTCAGCATTCGCGAGCTGGTGGCGCGCGTGAAGGCGCTCCTGCGCCGCGTCCAGGTGGACCGCGACGCCGCGGCCCCGCCCGCTGATGGGACGGTGGAGGTGGGCGACATCGCCCTGGACCTCACGAAGCGGCGCGTGACCCGCTCCGGAGCGCCCCTGGCACTCACCGTGAAGGAGTTCGATCTCCTGGCGCTGCTCGTCCGCAACCCCGGACGGACCTACAGCCGCGCCGACCTGCTCAACCTCGTCTGGGGCTACCAGTTCGAAGGCTACGAGCACACGGTGAATTCGCACATCAATCGCCTGCGCGCGAAGATCGAAAACGACCCCGGGCATCCGCGCTACCTCCAGACGGTCTGGGGCATCGGCTACCGGTTCTCCGAGCCGGGAGAGCTCGCCTGATGCGGGGTCCGTTCGGCTCTTTCTACGGGCGGCTTTCCACCATTTTTCTCCTCCTCATCCTCGCACTGGGCGGCGGCTGCATCTCCATTGCGTTTCGCTCCGCCTCACTCCTGTTCGACGACGTGGAGCAGCTCCTGAACAGGGGATACGCGAGAAGCATCGCGGAAGAAATCGCGCCGATCGTCGCGGGGGGATTCTCCGAAGAGAAGCTGAAGAGCGCCATCCACTACATGATGGTCCTCAATCCCATGGTGGAGATCTATCTCCTCGATGCGCAGGGCAAGATCCTGGCCTACTTCCTGAACCCGTCGGAGGCCATCGCGCGGGACCGGGTCGACCTCGCGCCGGTCCGCGCCTTCGTCTCGGGAGAGGGCACGCGGCTCACCCTGGGCCCCGATCCCCGCAGCGCCAGCCGCAGCCGCCCCTTTTCCGCGGCCACGGTGCGCATGGGCAGTGAGATGGGCTACGTCTACATCATCCTGGGCGGCGAGCGCTATGACGCCTCCCTCCGCATGATCCGCGACAGCTACTACCTGCGCACCGGTTTCATCGCGTTCCTCCTTGCGCTCGCCGCGACGCTCATCATCGGCCTCACGCTCTTCTCCCTGCTGACGCGGCGCCTCACCTCCCTGAGCGACGCGGTGCGCGGTTTCGAGCGCGGCGATCTTGGCCGACGCGTGGTGGTGAAGGGAAGGGACGAGCTGGGCGCCCTTGCGCGGAGCTTCAATGACATGGCGGCCACCATCGAGGCGGACGTCGACAGGCTGCGCGCGGAGGAGAACGTGCGCCGCGACCTTATCGGCAACATCTCCCACGACCTCCGCAGTCCCCTCACCTCGCTCCAGGGCTACCTGGAAACGTTGGCGTTGAAAGAGGGGACGCTTTCTCCCGAGGAGAGGAAGCGCCTCCTGTCGATCAGCCTGAAGAACGCGGAAAGCCTCCAGCGTCTCGTGGAGCAGCTCCTGGAGCTGGCAAAGCTCGACGCGCGCCAGGTCGATCTGGCCCGGGAGCCCATCCCGCTTGCAGAGCTTGCCCAGGACGTGGCGCTGAAGCTTGCGCCGCAGGCCGAGCGCGCGCGAGTTTCCCTCACGGTCGAGGCGCCCGGGGACCTTCCCCTGGTCTCCTGCGACGTGGGCATGATCGAGCGGGTGCTCACGAACCTGATGGAGAACGCGCTCCACTTCACACCGGAAGGCGGCAGCGTCCGCGTGACACTCGACGCCGCGTCCGGCGGCGTGCGCGTCGCGGTGGCCGATACCGGCGCGGGCATCGACGCGGAGGATCTGCCCCACGTCTTCGAGCGATTCTACCGGGCCGACAAGAGCCGCAACCGGAGGACCGGCGGCGCCGGCCTCGGGCTCGCCATCGCCCGGCAGATCGTGGAGCTGCACGGCGGGTCTCTTGCGGTGGAAAGCAGCCCCGGCAAGGGGGCGACCTTCACATTCGGTCTGGCCGCGGCACGCTAAAGGCGGCCGCGCGCCGCTGACTAAGCGCCCCGCCGCTTCGACCCTGCCTGAAGGGTGTGATCCTTTGTCCGCCGTTTTGTGACACTTTCGTGACCACGCGTGAGTATTTTCTCCTCCAGACGGCATGGTCCACGGACGCGTGCCGAAAGGAGAAATCGATGAGACGCACACTGGTGCTATTGTTTTTCGCCGCGACCGCGGCTGTATTCGGACAGAGCATGATGATGAAAACGGCAGCTTCCGGCGGCGGGACGGGTTCGATGATGTCGTCCAACACCCCGACAGCGGATCCCGCCATGGGCAGCGCGCTGCGCATGGCGACAAGCGCTGCCCACAAGATCGCCTACACGAACCTCGCCGCCGCGGAGGCTCTCGCCGCGCAGTCACCCGTCGTGCTTTTCTTCGCCGCGGACTGGTGCCCGTACTGCCAGGCTGACATGAAGGACATCAACACGAATGGCGGCCGGCTGGGCACGGTCGCGATCGTCGTGGTGGATTACGACAAGGAAAAGGCGCTGGAGTCGCAATACGGCGTTTCCGTCCAGGACACGTTCGTCCAGATCGACGCAAAGGGAATGAAGCTCGGCGCGTGGAACGGCGGCGGGGTCGACATGATCATGAAGCGCGTCGTGCGGTCATAGGGAGCGGCAATGATCGTCCTGCTTGCATTTGCATTCGTCTCGGGGGTCATCACGATCCTTTCCCCCTGCATCCTGCCCGTGCTGCCGATCGTGCTTTCCGGCGGCGTCGGCGGCGGACGGGCCCGGCCCTTCGGTGTGCTTGCGGGCTTTGTCGTGAGCTTCACCGCCTTCACGCTGTCGCTGTCGGCGATCGTGCAGGCGCTGGGCATCCCCGTGGACGCCCTGCGCATCGTCGCGGTCGTCCTGATCCTTCTCTTCGGCGTGGTCATGCTCGTGCCCTGGCTGAGCGGCCGTTTCGAGATGCTCACCTCGCGGCTGGCAAGCCGCGGCAACAAGGCCGGGGCCGCCACGGCGGGAAAGACCGGTTGGGCCGGCTTCGGCGGCGGCGTGGTGGTCGGTCTGAGCCTCGGCCTGATCTGGACGCCGTGCGTCGGGCCGATCATGGCGTCGGTCATCAGCCTCGCCCTCACGCAGCACGTGGACGGCGGCTCGGTGTTCATCACCCTCGCCTACACCATCGGCACCTCGATCCCCATGCTCGGGGTCATGCTCGGCGGCCGCGCGCTCCTGGACAAGGTGCCGGGGCTCAAGAGGCACGCATCGGGCATCCAGAAGGGCTTCGGCGTGCTCATGATCGGCATGGCCGTCGTCATCGGTCTTGGATGGGACCGGCAGTTCCAGTCGGCGGTGCTGCGCGCATTCCCCCAGTACGGCACCGGGCTCACGGCAATCGAAAAGGCGGCGCCGGTGCAGTCGGCGCTGAAGACGCGTCAGCCGACGGCGCGGGCGTCGTCGGGCCAGACCGCCGCCGGCGTCTTCTCCGCGCCCGAGACGGCACCCGACAACGGGATGCTGGGCAACTACGGCGCGGCACCGGATTTCGTGACGAATGGCACCTGGTTCAATACGGAGGGGCTCTCCCCGACGGAAGGCCAGATGGCGCAGGGCGGCTCCATGCCCCTGACCCTCGAGTCGCTGCGCGGCAAGGTCGTGCTGGTGGACTTCTGGACCTACAGCTGCGTGAACTGCGTGCGGACGCTGCCGTACCTGAAGGCGTGGTACGACGCCTACCGCGACAAGGGGCTCGTGATCGTCGGCGTCCACACGCCCGAGTTCGAATTCGAAAAGAGCACGGCGAACGTCGGCCGGGCCATCCACGATCTGGGCGTGAGCTGGCCCGTCGTGCAGGACAACGACTACAAGCAGTGGATGGCATTCGCCAACCAGTACTGGCCCGCCCACTACTTCATCGACGCGAAGGGCCAGGTGCGGTATTTCCACTTCGGCGAGGGCGAGTACGACGTCTCGGAAAAGGTCATCCAGGAGCTGCTGAAGGAAGCCGGCGCCAACGTGGGCGGCATCGTGTCGAAGCCCGCGCCCGTTCTGCAGACGATGACACCCGAAACCTACCTCGGCTACGACCGCGCCCGGGGCTTCGCCTCCGCCGTGAACCCCGTTGCGGACGCGGTGGTCGATTACAAGCCGGCGCGCGTGCCCGGCAACGGCGAATGGAACCTTGCCGGGAAGTGGACCATCACGCCGCAGTATGTGCGCCCCGACGCGTCCGGCACGCTGGAGCTGGGCTTCGATGCCCGCAACGTGTACCTCGTGATCGAGCCCGAAGCTCCCGGGGGAAGCATCTCCGTCTTTGTCGACGACAAGCCGAACGCGGACACCCCGGACGTGAAAACGGGAACGCTCGCTCCCCGGGAGAGCAGGATGTACCAGCTCGTGGGGCTCGAAGCCGCCGGGAGCCACGTCCTGCGCCTGGAGGTCAAGGGCAAGCTTCGTCTCTTTGCCTTTACATTCGGATGAGGAATTCTTTTCAGGAGGTTATGCGATGAGGAAAATCATCGTTTTGATTCTTGCATGCGCGGCGGTATCGTTCGCAGGGGCGGCGCCCCTGGTCCCTGCCGGCACGCCGCAGACGGCGTTGTTTGCGGGTGGCTGTTTCTGGAGCATGCAGGCGGCGTTTGAAAAGGTCTATGGCGTGATCACCGCGGTCTCCGGCTACACGGGCGGCAGGAACAAGAAGCCGACCTACAGCAACTACGCGGAGAACGGCCACCTGGAGGCGGTGCTCGTGACGTGGGACCCCGCGCGCGTGAGCTACAATGACCTGCTCGATGCCTACTGGCATCATACGGACCCCACCGATGCCGGCGGGCAGTTCGTGGACCGCGGGCCCCAGTACCGGCCCATCGTCTATTACATGAACGACCAGCAGAAGGCCCAGGCAGAGGCGTCGAGGACCGCGCTTGCGAAGTCGGGGAAGCTTCCCCGTCCCGTGGTCACCGACATCCAGAAGGCGGGAGACTTCTACGCGGCGGAAACCTATCACCAGGATTACCCGAAGAAGAACCCCGACAACTACGCGTTCTACTATGATAACTCCGGCCGTCCTCAGTTCTTTGCAAAGACATGGGGTGACGCCGCGAATACGGACCCGGCGGCGCCACCGGCGCAGGGCGCCTCCTGGACGAAACCTGCCACCGACCAGCTCAAAAAGATGCTCAGTCCCATGCAGTTCGATGTCACCCAGCATGAGGGCACGGAGCCCGCGTTCGACAACGAGTACTGGAACAACGAGCAGGATGGCATCTACGTGGACATCGTCTCTGGTGAGCCGCTGTTCAGCTCCACGGACAAGTTCGATTCGGGCACCGGCTGGCCGAGCTTCACGCGCCCGCTCGTGCCCAGCAATGTCGTGCTGCACGAGGACAGGAGCTTCGGCATGACGCGCACGGAGGTGAAGAGCAGGTACGCCGGCTCCCACCTCGGGCACCTCTTCGACGACGGGCCCGCGCCCACGGGGCTGCGCTATTGCATGGATTCCGCGTCCCTGCGCTTCATCCCCGTGGCGGATATGCAGAAGGACGGCTACGGCCAGTATCTGAAGCTTTTCGCGAAGGAGTAAGTCCGACACGCGTCGCACGCCCGTGCGACGCGCTTTTTTCCTCAATACGTCAGCAGGACCTTGATCGCCTCCGCCATTTTCGTGTCAAGGAGCGCGTACGCGGCGGGCGCATCCGCGTAGGGGAACCGGTGGGTGACCATCGGCGCCGTGTGGAGCCTTCCTGTCTCCAGAAGGTGGATCGCGGTCCGCTCGATCCTTGGAAGATCCCAGAGCGGGGCGGAGCGATGGGAGCAGCCCCATACCGCCATGCTCGATCGCATTGTGACGCGGTTGTGGTGCCATTCGGCGCCAAGAGCGAGCGGCCCGTCGTCCTTGTAGTAGCTCGCGGCCACGACAAGGCCTTCCCTCTGGACGCATCTGATCGCCTGCTGAAGCCCGGAGACCGAACCGGATATTTCGATTGCGACGTCGGCGCCTTTTTTCCCGGTCATGTCCTTGATGGCCAGGGCGGCGTCCCCGCTGGAAGGGGTCGATGGTGCGGTCGGCGCC
Source organism: uncultured Spirochaetota bacterium (assembly GCA_963781885.1). Classification (GTDB taxonomy): domain Bacteria; phylum Spirochaetota; class Spirochaetia; order SZUA-6; family Fen-1364; genus Fen-1364. The sequence continues at coordinate 628,513 of CAWAHW010000001.1, forward strand.
GAATCTTTTCGCCATGTCGCGCCGCTTGGGCAGCGCGTCCACCGCCACGACCGTCTCCGCGCCGCTCATCCGCGCGATCTGCACCGCGAGGAGACCGATGACGCCCATTCCGAAGATCGCCACATGATCCCCCACCTTGATCGCCGCGTCGTGCACGGACTGAAGCGCGAAAATGGCGGGATCCACGAAGACTTCCGTCTCGGGATCCATGCCGTCGGGAACGAGGTACAGCCCCGTCTCCGCGACGACGTTCGTGGGACGGTGGTGCATGCCGCCGTGCACCCGCTGTCCCGCGTGGAATCGGGTGACGGCGCTTCCCGTCTCCACCACCTCGCCGGCGAGCCAGGAGCCGAGCCTGCAGGGATACAGGGCATCGCCGTCGGCCGGAAGAAACAGGCGGTAGATCGGATCGAAACGGGCGGCGCGGAATGGCGTCGTCCCGCGATAGAGGGACATCTCGGTGCCGGTCTTGATCCCGCTCACGACGCTGCGGATGCGCACCTCGTGCGGCTTCAAGGCAGGCTCATCGTAGTCCTTGAAAGCGATCGTGCGGGGAGCCGTGACGATGAATTCCCTGGGCATGCTGTTCCTTTCCTTTCGACGATCAACCCTTCACGGCCCCGGCCGTGAGCCCGCGTATGAACTGGCGCTGGAGAACGACGTAGACGACGATGATGGGAAAGGTCGCAATGGTGACCCCTCCGGCGATCAGCCCATAGTCCTGCGTATAGCGTCCCTGGAAGAACAGGAGCCCCAGCGCCAGGGGTCGCAGGTCCTCCCGCTGGAGATAGAGCAATGGCATCAGGAACGCGTTCCATGTCCACATGAATTGGAAGACCGTCAGGGCGGAGACGGCAGGTCCCGTCAGGGGAAGCATCACCTTCAGGAACAGCGAGAGCTCGTTGCAGCCGTCCACACGCGCCGCGTCGGCAAGCTCCCCCGGAAGCCCCCGAAAGAAAGCCTGCATGAGGAAGATGCCGAAGGGCAGACCCAGGGCGGTGGCAGGAAGGATCATGGCCCAGTAGGTGCCCAGGATACGGAAGTCGCGGAGCATGTAGTAGAGCGGGATCATGATCGACTGGAACGGCACCATCAGCCCGAGCAGAAAAAGGTACAGCAGGGGTGTCCTTCCCCTGAAGCGCAGGCGACCCAGGGCGTTGCCCGCCAGACACGAGAGTGCGACGACACCGGCAACCGTGGGCAGCGTGACGATGAGCGTGTTGAGGAAGTAGCTGCGGAAACGACCCACGGTCCAGGCCCTGACAAGGTTGGCCAGTTTGATGCTCGTCGGCAGGGCAAAGGGATTGCGGAAGATCTCCGACGAATCCTTCAGCGCCGACGACCACATCCAGACGAAAGGCACGAGCGTGATGAGGAGAAAGAGGGAGAGCACGGCGTAGGTGCCCAGCCGACTCGGCACCTTCCTCCAGGGGAACCGTTTCCCGCTCATGCCGCGCTCCTCTCCCGCTGCCGCATGAAGATGATGGAGGCGACAAGGGAAAGAACGGTCATCACCACGGTGAGCGAGGCGCCATAGCCGACCTGATTTTCCACGAATGATTTCTTGTAGGAGTACGTGGCGATCAGCTCCGTGAGATTTGCAGGCCCTCCCTGGGTCATCACGAAGACGATGTCGAATACATTGAAGCCGCCGATCAGCGTGTACACGATGACCATGGTGAGGACGCTCTGGAGCTGGGGGAGCGTGACGTCGACGAACTGCCGCCATGCGCCGGCCCCGTCGAGCTTCGCGGCGTCATAGAGCTCGAGATCGGCGTTCTGGAGGCCCGCCAGCAGGATGACGAAGCAGAAGCCGAAGTAGCTCCATACCGCGGCGGCCAGGACGGCGTACAAGGCCCAGACCGGATCTCCCAGCCAGCCGCGGGTGAGAGAGGAGAGACCGACCGCGGTGAGCGCCTTGTTGAGGATTCCGAAGATCGGGCTGTAGATCCAGCCCCAGATGATCCCGATGACCACGGGGGAAAGCACGTTCGGCATGAAGTAGGCCGTGCGGAAAAGCGTCCGCCCCCGTGTCGAGCCGGTCCAGAGCAGAACCGAGAGGAACAGGCCGATCGCCACGGGCGCGATCGTGCCGATCACGACCCAGATCAGATTGTGCGACAGCGATTTCCACATCAGGGGATCGCCCACCAACCGCGCATAATTGGCGCCGCCGATGAAGCGCCGGACCTGCTGCACGCCGTTCCAATCGGTGAAGCTGAGAAGAATGGAGCTCACGAAGGGGTAGAGGAAAAAGACCGCGTACAGCGCGAGAGCGGGCAGCACGAACAGGTATCCCGCCGCGTTTCTGGTGATTACTCTCTCTACGGTGAGCCGGGAGAAACGCCGCATGGGACGGAAGGCCTCCTTCAAAAGGCGGGAGGAGATTCTCTCCCCTCCCGCCCACGAAATCCACGACGAGCGCGCCGATGCGGCTGCTAGTTGCCCGCCTTGAATGCCTTGTCCATGTCCGCGATCTGCTGCTCGGGCGTCTTCAGTCCCAGAAGGACGGCCTGGAAGCCGTCGCCCATGACGGAGTTGAATCCGGCCGGGGTGAGGACGTCGACGTTGTATCCCATGTCCGTCTTCTTGATCGCCTCGGCGGCGAACTTGAAAAGGGGCGGAAGCGCAAGTGTGGACGTGTCCACCGGCACGGGCGGGATCAGCAGCATGTCGTGCATCCAGACCTTCGCCGAATCCGGGGAGAACAGGAAGTCCAGGTAATCCTTCGCCTCCTTGGCATGCGCCGTCTTCGCGGAGACGAAGTACCCCGAGCCCAGGCCCGCGGGCGGATACACGGCCTTCCCGTCGATGGAGGGGAAGAAGAAGCCGCCGACCTCGAAGTCCTTCACGTTGTCATTCATGCCGCTGATGAGCCAGGTGCCGGTCATATGCATCGCGGCCTTGCCGGTATAGAACACGGAGTTGCCGTCGTCGTAGGAGATCGCCGTGGTGTCCTTCAGGAGATAGCCGGCCTTGTTCATGTCGACGAAGAACAGCTTGACGGCCTTCACGTAATCGGGATCGGTCCAGGAGCCTTTCCCCGAGATCGTATCGAACAGCTTTTTCTTTCCGGCGATGTTGTTTGCCATGATGCTGAACTGGTGATACGCCGGCCACTTGTCCTTGTCCGCGAATGAAACGGGGGTGATGCCGGCCTTCTTGGCCTTGTCACAGATGGAAAGGAACTCGGCGTAGGTCTTCGGTTCCCCCACATTCAGCTGCTTGAAGATGGCCTTGTTGTAGTACACCCATACGAACTCCAGCTCGTTGCCGATGCCGTACGATTTGCCGTCAAAGGTGGTGCGATCCCGGGTCCACTGATAGATGCGCTTGTCCCAGCCATAGGACTTGTACGCGTCGTCCAGCGGAAGCAGGAGTCCCGCCTTTGCCAGAACGCCCGCGAAGCCGGGGCCGCAGTCGTAGTACATGACGTCGGGTCCCGTGCCGGAGGCGAGGGCGGTCTGCAGCACGGGCCGCATGGTGTCGATGGACTGCGCTTCGCGCTGGATGGTGACGCCGGGGTATTTCGCCTGGAACCCCGCCACAAGGGTGTCCATGCCCTGGCTCTGGGCGGGCTCCGTGAAGCTGTCCCAGACGCGGAGCGTCACCGGCGCCGCCCATGCCCCCGAGGCCACGACGGCCATGATGGCGAGGGCCACAAACAGGGAAACACGTCTTTTCATGCTCTTCTCCTTTCTGGTTTCTCGATCTCTGTGGAGACTTTTCTTGTTGATTGCGAGGGGATGAGGACCGGCGCGCCGTTGCGCCCTGAAGAGGCGACTACTGCTGCCACCATTTGCAGCCCCCAGAATCCCTCGTCGAGCGTGGCGCCGCCCGGTCGGCCCGTGAGGACGGACGACACGAACGCCCTGTCCTCCTCTGCAAAGGGATCCACGTCGTCATTCACCTCGAACTGCCGCCTTTTCCTTCCCGCCGTGACGATGAAGGTGGCGTCATTGGCGTTGCGAAAATGCGCGGTGAGCTTCTCACAGACAACCGTAAAGGAAGCGTTCCATTCCCGCGGCACGGCGCAGTTGGTGCCCGCGATTGTCGCAAGCGCTCCGGATGCGAAACGGATCGTGGCCGCGCTCGTGTCCTCCACGCTGTACCCCGCGACCTTCCGGTGGCAGAGATTCGTCGTGAAGCCCGCGACGACGCGAGGTCGGCCCAGGAAGTGCAACGCCAGGTCGTAGAGATGGATCACCTGCTCGAACACCTGGCCGCCCGACTTGCGCCGGTCGCGCCACCAGGGTCCGTGCAGCGCGTTCGCCTCGTAGCGACCGTCGAACAGCGTGGGAACGCCCGCCGTCCCATCGTCGATCATGGTCTCAGCGCGCGCACCGCGCCGCCGAAGCGCATGTGGTAGCCCACCTGCGTCACGATCCCCGCCCGACGGGCAGCGGCGCACATCGACCGGGCCTTCTGGAGCGTCAGCGCGATGGGCTTCTCGATGAAGACGTGAACGCCGCGGCGCGCCGCCATCTCCAGTTTGTCCGTCATGAGCGAAAGGCGGAAGACAGATGTAGAGAGCGTCCAGTCGGGCTTCCGCAAGCATGTCGTCGAGATGGGCGAACGCCCGCGCCTCGTCGATGCTTTCAGCCAGGGCCTGCGCCGTTGCGAAGGGATGGGAGCAGACGGCGACGATGCGCGCATGCGGAATGCCCGCCAGCGCCCGCGCGTGCACCGCGCCCATGTGCCCCGCGCCCAGGATGCCGATCCGCAGGGCGTCCTGTCTTTTCACTCTCCCTGCTTTCTGCATGTCTTCATTGATCGCCATTCGTCATCGAAACCAAATAGACAGGGTTTGGGGAAATTTGTACTATCTTATGATCGATGCGGACGATCATTTTCCGTCCCCACCTGCCGCTCACCCGCGGCACGATCAGGATCCGCGTGAACAAGATGGGCATCCGCGAAGACATGCCTGCCAAGATCATCCATCGGCCGAACGGCAACGACGACTACCTGTTCATGCTTTTTCATACACCGGCGCTCATCCAGGTGGCCGGCAAGATCCACGAGTACCCGGGCAACTCCCTGATGATCTGGGAGCCCGGCCAAATCCATTATTACGGACACACCGAAACGACGTGGAACCATTCCTGGTTCCACTGCGAAGGAATCGTGGTGCGCGACGGAATGCGGGCAAGCGCGCTGCCGCTGAACGATCCCTTCACGCTCCCCGACCCGACCACTTTCGACAAGTACCTCCTGGCGTTCCATTCGGAGATCACGAGCCATCTCCTGCCCGACACGGGGATCCAGGAGGCACTATTCTCCATCTGGATACGGGAGATGGAGCGCCAGCTTGAAGTCTCAGCGACTCCCTCGATGCCTTACCGGTTCATCGACGTGAAGCGCTACATCGAGTCCCATTTCAATGAGCGGATCCGCCTGCGGGATCTGGCGGAGATCGCCTGCATGTCCATCCCCTATTTCTGCGACGGCTTCAAGAAATACTTCGGTTTTTCGGCGATCGAATACCTCGTCCTCCTCCGCATGCAGCATGCCTCCTTCCTCCTGCGTGACGTGAACATGAACGTCACCGAGGTCGCGGAAGCCGTGGGGTATGACGACATCTTCTATTTTTCGCGGCTGTTCAAGAAACACCACGGGGTGAGTCCCCGTCATTACCGCCGAAGGTTGAGCGGGGAGGACGATACCCCCTAAGAGTGACCGCTGCGCGCCGCCGTCGACGAAACGGCAGCCAACGGCGCGCTACGCGCCCGCCTTCTTCCGGAATACCCCGGGGCTCAGCAGCAAGAGGACGCATCCCAGCACGATGGAAAGGTCGGCGAAGTTGAGTATCCCGGTGCGAAAGCGACCGATCCCGAAATTCATGAAGTCGCTTACGCGTCCGTCACGGAAGAGCCTGTCGATCAGGTTGCCAAGCCCCCCGCCCACGATAAAGGCAAAAGCGGCAAGCGTGATCCATGAGTGGTTTTTCGCCCGCAGGATGTAGGCAGTCATAAGCGCGAGGGCAATCAGCGGAAAGGCGATGAACGCGAGCGACCGCAGGGGGCGCGGCAGGCCAACCCCGAGGCTCAGGAACGCGCCCTGGTTTTCCACGTACACCAGGACGAAGAAGGAATCCACGACGAATACGGTGCCCTTGTCGGCAAGGTGCGCGCGCGCGAGGGTCTTTGTCGTCTGGTCGCAGCCGACGTTCGCCAGCACGAGCAGGACGATGATCAGGGGGCGGAGCCATTTCAGCTTCCTGCCAATCGCCTCTTTCATGTCGACCTCCCTTCGCCGGCTTTGCGATGCGGATCGAGCGTGCTCATCGCGCCCGGCTCAATCGAACTCGCGCCGGGGCGCCGCCTGCTCGGGCCCGACCCTGCCGATCTCGATGTCGGCGATGAAGTAGTTCTCCCCGCGCATCGGGAAGCCGGCCATCCGGCGGAGCATCGTGAGCTGACCGACGTGGGTCAGCGCGTCGGCGAGCGGTCCCTGGAATATCTTCTCCAGCGGCGCATGCACCGTCTCACCGGAGGCGAGATAGGCGTCCAGCGCCTGCAGAGCGGCGAAGAAGCGTTCCTTTTCCTGGGGCCAGGGCAGCGGCTGGGCATCGATCCACGTGGGATTGCCGCGCGCGATGCTGAGCGCCCAGTCGAGGAGGTCACCGATATGGGCCAGGATCTCCACGGGCGCCCTGCTGGTGGGCGCGGACCGGTAGACGGCGAACGACACCGGGGCGTCGCGCAGGGGCTTGCCTCCCCGGTAGGCGAGGGTGGCAAGGGTATGGCGAATCGTCTCTCGCCATTGGCTCGATTCACTCATGCGGCTCCTCCGATGTGTCGTGATCAGGATTGCGCGGCGGTCGCCTGCAACAGTGCCTTTGCCGCCTTGCGCGTGACGCCGGTCCCTCCCTCGAGGTAGCGCTCCGCGATGGCGCGCAGCTCCTGCGCCCTGCCCGGCGTGACACGGGCCACCTCGCGCAAGCCGTTCAGCGCATGGCCCGCCTGCTTCCCTTTCCAGGACGCCAGCGCCTCGACGAGGATGGGAAAGGAGGCCTTTGCGGCCGCCGAGCCGGTGCCAGCATAGCTTCCCACCGCGTCCACGGCGTAGTCGCGCACGATCACGCTCTCATCGGCCCGGATGATCTCGCGCAGCCGGGGAAGCAGGGGCGCCACGGTCCGCGGGGCAGCGGCTGCCGTGAGCGCAAGGGCGTGCATCGCCTCCCAGCGCACCCGGGTCTTTGGATGGAGGATGAGGGCGACAAGCGTTCCGGCATAGGGGGCCACGAGCCCGGGATTCTGTTTTGCGACCTCGGTGAACACCTCGGCGCAGTCCCCCAGGAGCGGCACGTCCTTGCCCGTGAGCGCGTTGGTGAGCGCGCCGGCGATCTCCTGCAAGAGGGCCGGTTTCTTCAGGCACCGGGCAGCCACAACAAGATTCGATTGCGCCGTCCGGTCACCTTTCTGCGAGGAAAGGTCGTTGAGGACACTCATGCCACACCAGCATAGCGCACAAACGCCTCGGAGGCTACAGCCGACCCGTTGGCCGGGGCAGGTCCGCCGTCACGCCGGGAACGCCGCCGTCACGAGCGCGGAGCCCTATCCCAGCGCCTTCTGGATCTGGGCCATGTGATGCTCGCGATGGGCGCCGCGGTCCAGCCGCACCGGCTTTCCTTCCGCCTCGACCTTGGCGAGGAAATCCGGGGTGAGCGCGTCTATCGCCGCGTCGATGGAGGCGGCCGCCTCCCGCGCCATCGCCGCGACTTTCTTGCCGGGGATGGCATTCAGGAAGGGCCGCATCGAATCATTGACGACGTCGATGTCGACGGGAGAGACGGCCATGGGCGAGCTCTTCCATTTGGCCAGGAGCACGATTGCGCGCTGATCCCAGAAGGCAAGATGGCCCAGGAGGCCGCCGACGGTCCAGCTCGGTCCACCGGCCGCGCGGGCCATGTCCTTCTCCGTGAGACGGGAAAGCAAGGCGTTCAGCTTCTCCCGCCAGGCCGCGTTGTTCGCCGTATATGCGTTACTCATCCCAGTACCACCTCCACCATGTGTTTCGCTCGATCGCCGAAAACCGGCACGAGATTTCCCTCAACGGGCTTCCCGTCCACCGTCATGCGCGCCACGCCCCTGCTCACGCGCCGCGGATTCCGCACGACGACGCCGTACGTGTCGCCCCGGAAAACACGATCCACGCTGAAGCCCTTCCACGTCGGGGGGATGCAGGGGTCGATACGCAGGCCGTCGAGCTCGGGCCGCACACCGAGAATGTACTGAGAAATGGCCACGAAGTTCCACGACGCCGTGCCCGTGAGCCACGAGTTCTTTGCCTGGCCGAAGTCCTTGTGCTCCCGGCCTGCGATCATCTGGGCGTAGACGTACGGCTCGGTAAACCGAAGATCGGCGCGGCTGTTGCTCGCGGAAGGCAGGATGGCCTTGTAGTAGGCGAATGCCGCGGCGCCGTCGCCCCGCATGGTTTCCGCGATCATCGCCCAGGGATTGGTATGGCAGAATATCGCCGCATTCTCCTTGAGGCCTGCGGGAAAGACCGAGACATAGCCGAGCTCGGGGTGGTACGTCGTGTACCCCGGGGCGAAGAGCACGATGCCATACTTCGTGGCAAGGTGCTTCTTCACGGCGTCCATGCAGGCGGCAGCCCGGTCCTTGTCCGCGACACCCGACAGGACCGCCCACGTCTGCGATTCGAGCCAGGTCCTCCCTTCCTCCGCCGCGGCGGTCCCGACCGGGGAGCCGGCATCGTCGAAGGCGCGCAGGTACCACGCCCCGTCCCAGCAGGTGGCGTTGATGCGTCCCGCCATCTCGTCGCCGAGCCTGCGGTACTTGTCGGCTTCCGCGGATCGGCCGTGGTGCGCCGCCAGCTCGGCAAGCAGACCCGCGGCCATCACGTACATCTCGGCGATCATGACGGAGACGGCCTTGCCATTCGGGCCGGTCGAGGTTGAGGCAGTCATTCCAGTCGGCCTTGCCGATCAGCGGCAGCTCGTGCCAGCCCTGACGCGCCGCCGGTGTACTTCAGGGCCCGGGCCAGGTGCTCGTACATCGTGCCGACGCTGCCGTCGTTGTAGGACACCATCTCGTCCAGGAGCCCGATGTCCCCCGTCTCCTTCGCATACTGGGCCACGGCGATGATGAGCCACAGGTGGTCGTCGCCGAAGCCCTCGCCACTGCCCATTTTCGTGAGCGGCGAATATTGGTGGTAGGCGCGGCCCTCCGCGAACTGCGTGCCGGCGATGTCGATGAGGCGCTGCCGCGCGAGCCCGGGGATCTGGTGCACGAAGCCCAGCACGTCCTGGTTGGAATCGCGGAAGCCCATGCCGCGCCCGATGCCCGATTCGTAGTACGAGGCGGACCGGGACCAGTTGAATGTCGTGCGGCACTGGTACTGGTTCCACACGTTGACCATGGAGTTCACCGCGGGGTCGGGCGTGCGGGCGATGTACCGGCCCAGGCAGTCGTCCCAGTAGGCGGCCAGGCGCGCAATTTCGGCGTCCACCGCGCCGGGGCGTTTGTATTTCTTCATGGAGGGCCGTTCTTCGCCCAGCGTTTCCCCGCAGCCCAGCACGAAGACCACCTCCTGCCGAGCCCCGGGCGCGAGGGACAGCGGCACCTGCAGACCGGCGAATGGAGCCCAGCCGACGGCGAGCTTCCCGTTGCAGCGGCCCTGCTCCACGGCGAGCGGATTCGATTCGCTGCGGTAGGGCCCGACGAATGCCTGCCGTTCACCGTCGAAGGAGGAGACCTTGCGGCTGGACCAGAACCAGGCGAAGCAGGGCTGGTGGGCGCGATGATTCGTCACGTGGTAAATGGCGTTCCCGCTCCACGTCGTGCGGCCGATGTTCAGGTTGTACTGGAAATCGGTCATGTCGTTGACCGCGTCCCACAGGCAGAACTCCACGTATGTGAAAAGGCTCAGGGCGCGCGTCCTCTTTGACGCGTTGGTGACGGTCATACGCCAGATTTCGAGGTTTTCGCCGAGCGGCACGAGGTAGGTCGTTTCGGTCTTTATGCCGGCATAGGCTGCTCTTATCGTCGTGTAGCTGAGGCCGTGTCGGCATTCGTAGGAGTATTTCTCCAAAGGCTTCATGACCGGCTGCCACGATCCCGACCAATAGTCGCCGCTTGCCTCGTCGCGGACGTAGATATAACGCCCCGGCCTGTCGGCGGGCACGTTGTTGTAGCGGTAGCGAAGGATGCGCCTTTCCCGTGGGTCCCGGTGGAAGCTGTAGCCGCCCGCCGTGTTGGAGATGAGGGCGCAGTACTCGTTCACGCCGAGGTAGTTGATCCAGGGCTGCGGCGTGTCGGGCCGCGTGATGACGTATTCGCGTCGCTCGTCGTCGAAATAGCCGTAGGTCATGTCGTCCTCTGCCGCGATAGTAGAACAGGAGCCGCGGACGGACAAGCAAATGCCGGGCCGTGCCGCGGGCCGCCCGGCCGCGCCGCGCTCGTCACCCGACCCGCTCAGGCCCCCTGCACGGCGAGTGAGTGCGCCCGGTCGTCGCGCTCCAGGCCCTGCTGCTGCCAGAGGGCGTAGTAGAGGCCCTTCCGCCGCAGGAGCTCCAGATGCGATCCCTGCTCCACCACGCGCCCTTTCTTCAGCACGACGATGCGGTCCGCACCGGCCACCGTGGACAGGCGGTGCGCGATCAGGAGCGTGACGAAGCTCGGCCGGGTCCGGATGATCGCGTCGATGGTGCGCGTGATCTCCTTCTCCGTCTCGGTATCGAGGGAGCTGGTGGCCTCGTCGAAGATGAGCAGGTCAGGCCGGCGGAGGAGGGCGCGCGCGATGGCCAGGCGCTGGCGCTCCCCGCCGGAGAGCTTCAGGCCGCCCTCGCCGATGCGGGTTTCCAGCCCCTGGCGCGACCTCTCCAGGAGGCCCTTGAGCTGCGCAGCCTCGAGGCTCGCCATGCATTCATCGTCGGTGGCCTCCTGCCGCACGAAACGCAGGTTGTCGCGGATGGTGCCGGCAAAGAGCTCGATGGACTGCGGCACGAAGCCGACCCGCTTCCGCAGAAGGTCGTAGTTGATGTCGGCCGACTCCACGCCGTTGAAGACGATGCGGCCCGTGTCAGGTCGATAGAGCCCCAGGAGCAGCTTGACCAACGTGCTCTTTCCCGCGCCCGAGGGCCCGACGAACGCGATGCTCTCCCCCGACCGCGCGCTGAAGGAGACTTCCTCGAGCGCCGCCTCGCGGGCGCCGGGATGCCGGTAGGTCACCTCCGCGAACTCCAGGCTCTCGATGCCGTCGGGCACTGCGCCGCCGGGGTTTGTCGGCGCCGGCTCCTGCGCGAGGATCTTTTCGACGTTCGCGAGACTGGCCCGGGTCTCCGCGTACTTGGAGACGACATTGCCGATCTCCCCCAGCGGGGAGAAGAGGAAGAACGAGTAGAGGAAGAGGCTGAGGAACTCGCCGATGCTGATGAGCTTCAGGTAGAGGAGGATGAGCATCTGGAGGATGAAAACGGCCCGGAAGAAGTTGATGGCCGTGCCCTGGAAGAACATGAGCATCCGCACCGTCTTCACCTTGGCGAGCTCAAGCCCCAGGATGTGCTGGTTCGTGTCGTTCAACCGGTCGATCTCCTGCGTCTCCAGGCCGAGGCTCTTGATGAGCTCGATGTTGCGCAGGCTCTCCGTCGTGGACCCGGCGAGCTCATTCGTCTCCCCGAAGATGCGCGTCTGCACCTGCTTGATCCGGCGGCTGAGCACGGACAGGAGAAGCGCCAGGATGGGCGCCATGATGATGAGCATCACGCCGATGGACCAGTGCACGAAGAAGGAATAGCCGAGCACGAGGAGGAGCGTGAGGGACGAGATGAAGACTGTATTCACCGACTGGGCGATCATGTCGCGGCTGTCCACGCGCGCCTTCTGCAGCTGCGTGAGCACGGCGCCGCTCTGCTGGTCCTCGAAGGCGCGGAAGGGCAGGCGCAGCGAATGGGCAATGCCGTCCGCGTACATCGCGGCGCCGACGCTCTGCGAGGCGACATTGATGTAGTAGTCCTGGAAGTTCTTCGCGATGCGGCTCACCATGGCCACGGCGATGAACGCGAGGATGAGAAGCCCGACGCCCTTGATGAAGTCCGGCCGGCTGATGGTGTCGATGTGCATCGCGTACCGGTCCGTGATGATGCGGAAAATCTGCGGATCGAGCATGGAAAAGACCTGGTTCACTACGGCGAGCGTGATCGCCAGAGCCACCATGCCCCTGTAGGGACGGAGGTAGGAGAGGAGAAGCTTCATGTCTTTACAATACTGACGGCGGGCCGCTCCCGAACAGCGCCGCGGGTGCGGCGCGGCTCACGGAGCGGGCGTCACCACCTGTCCGTCGTTGAGGAAGCTCTGGCCCTCCGTGATCACGACCGCGCCGTCCTCGATGCCCTGCGTGATCTCGGTGACCGCCTGGTCGGAAAGGCCCGTCTCCACGGGTATCTTCCTCACGATGGAACTGCCCCCCTGCTGCACGACGGCGTAGACGTAGCTGATGCCCGTCTCGGTGATCACTGCCGTATTGGGAACGACGAGCACATCCTTGCGCGTATCGACGGGGAATGTCACGCGCGCGAACATGCCCGGACGCACCGCGTCACCGGGGTTGTCGATGCGGATCTTCACCGTGTAAGCCGCCGTGCGGGCGTCCGCGGCGGGGCTCACCGTTTGCACCGTGCCGAGCACCTTCGAGATGCCCGCCGCGTCGATGGCGACGGGCACCAGCTGCCCGACGTGGATCGTGCGCACGAGCCCCTCTTCCACGCTCGTCTCCGCGGTGACGCTCCCCACGTCGATCACGACGAATGCGGGCACCGCGCTGGAAACGAGCTCGCCGGGGTCGATGTTCCGCGACGCCACCACGCCGGCAAGCGGTGACCTGATGATCGCGTCGGAAAGCTGGGACTGCGCGAGGTCCGCCGCGGCCTGCGCCTGGTCCACCTGGTTGGAGGCCACGCCCGTGGACTGCGGCCCGGCCTTGTCTTGCAGCAGGCTCAGGTTCTGCTTCGCCGCGTCGAGCTGGATGCCGGCGCCGTCGCGTTTTGCCTTCACGCTGTCCAGCTGCTGCTGCGACGCGCTTCCCTGGTCGAAGAGCTTCTGCATGCGGCCGTACTGGTCGTTGGCGTCGTCGTACTGGACCTGCGCCTGCTTCACGGCAGCCTGCGCCTGGATCTCCTGGCCCGACAGGGACGAGTCGCTCGTGCGCGTGAGATTGGCCTGCGCGCTGCCCAGCGCCGCCTGGGCCTGGCGCGCCTGCGTCGCGTAGTCCGTGGTCTCAAGCGTGAAGAGCACCTGCCCGCGGTCCACCCTCTGGCCCACGTCGGCCTTCACCGTCTCCACCCGGCCGGCGATCTTGGGAGACACGACGATCTCCTGCTGCGCGTGGATGCGCGCCGGGTATTCCAGCGTGATGGCGATGCTCCCGCGCGTCGCCCGCGCGACGCTGACCGCTTTCGGCGCGTCCTGCGACGCGCTCTTCGCCTGCCGGCAGCTGCCGAGCGTCATGACGCCCGCGGCCACCAGCAGCACGCAGGCGGCGATTCTGACCCGCCGCGCCTTCTGCTCCTGGCAGAGTTGCGGCAGCATTCCTTGAAGCTTCATTGCGCGTACCTTTCCTTTTCCAGAGTGACCCTTTCCTTCCGCCGCGCGCGCTTGCCGCGCGCGTCGTCCATGATGGTGTATACCACGGGGAGGAGGATCGGCGTGAGGATGGTGGAGGTGACGAGCCCGCCGATGAGCACCACCGCCATGCCGGACCTGATCTCGCTCGATGCGCCGAGGGAGAGGGCGAGGGGCAGCATACCGACGATCATCGTGACGGATGTCATGAGGATGGGGCGGAGCCTCGTGACGCCGGCCTCCACCAGCGCCTCGCGCAGCGGCTTGCCGCGCTTCACGAGCGTGTTCGTGTAGTCGATGAGGAGCGTGCCGTTCTTCGAGATGAGACCGTCGAGCATGATGAGGCCGATGAAGGAGATGATGTTGATGGCCTTGCCCGTGAGGGCGAGCGCGGCAAATGCCCCGATCACGCCGCAGGGGATGGAGAGCATGCGGATGAGGGGCGTGAGGAACGACTCGTAGAGCACGACGAGGATCATGAACACCAGGAGCAGCGACGCGGCCAGGGCCCAGCCCAGGGAACCGAAGGAGCTCGTCATGTTCGACTGGTCGCCGCTGTAGCCGATTGTGTAGCCGAAGGGGAACGTGATGTCCTTCATCTTTTTTTTCACGTCGGCGGTGATGGCCCCCAGTGGACGGCCGGCGGTGTTCGCGGAGATCGTCGCCACGTCCAGCCTGTCGCGGCGCAGGATCTCCTGCGAGCTGTCGCTGCGCTGGAATCGCGCGATCTCGGACAGGGCGATCTGCTGCCCGGCGGTGTTCGTGATCCGTATCGTGCCGAGGTCTTCCGGTGTGGCAAGCTGGTCGGGGCGATAGCGGACAATCATGTCGTACTCGTCCCCGGCGTGTCGATAGACGCCGACATTCGTGCCGGCAAGGGCGGTGCGGAGTACCGTCGCGATATCGCGCGGCATGAGTCCGTCGGTGGCGGCGGCCAGGCGGTCCACCGTCACGCTGATCTGCGTTTCCCCCGCCCGCATCGTGTTGTCCACGTCGGCGGCGCCGGGCACGGCGCGCACGGCGTCCTCCACCTTCTGGGCAAGGGCGCGCAGCACGTCCCGGTTGGGACCGCTCAGGTTGAGGATGAGGCTCTTCGTGCCGTCGATGGAGCTGCGCGCCACGATGCCCGGCTCGGTGACGGAGATGTCTGCGCCCGGCAGCGTCCGTCCCCACGTGCGGAGCTCCGCGGCAAGCTGTGACTGGCTCTTGTGCCGCTGGGACTTGTCCTTCAGCTTCACGATCAGCTCCGACGTGGAGACCGCCGTGTCGCTGCCGATCGTGGAGAAGACGTCCTCCACCTCGGGGATGGACAGGAGGTGCTTCTCCACGATCGCCGCCTTGGCGTCCGTCTGCGGGTAGCCGGCGCCGGCCCCCAGGTCGAGATCCACGACAAGCTTGCTCTGGTCCGCCGTGGGCATGAACTCCGTCTGGATGACCTTCAGGGGGATGAGGGAGATGCTCGCCACCAGGAGAACGACGATCGGCACGATGATGAGCGCCCGGTGATGGAGCGACCACTGGAGGAATCGGCGGTAGGCGCCCACGACGGTGCCCTGGAAGAATCTCCCGAAGGCGCCCTGCGGCTCCTCCGGCGCGCCCTCCCCGCCGCCCCGCGCGGCAGCCCGGCCGAGCTCGCGCCTGCCCAGGAGCATGCGCGAGGCCATCATGGGCGTCACGGTGAAGGAGACGAGGAGGGAAAGAAGCGTCGCACAGACGACGGTGAGCCCGAACTGCTTGAAGAACTGGCCCACGAGGTCGCTCATGAAGGCGATGGGCGCGAAGACGACCACGTCGCACAGCGTGATGGCAATGGCGGCAAGGGCGATCTCCCGCCTGCCCTGGATCGCGGCCGTCCGCATGTCCTCCCCGAGGTGGATGTGACGGTCGATGTTCTCCAGCACGACGATGGAATCGTCCACGAGGATGCCGATGCACAACCCCAGCGCCATGAGGGAGACGACGTTGAGGGTGAAGTGGAAGGCCCACATGGCGAAGAACGTGCCCACGAGGGAGAGGGGGATGGCGATGAGGACGATGAGCGACGACCGCCAGCGCCGCAGGAAGAGAAAGAGCACGAGGGAGGTCGTGATGACGCTCTCCACGAGGTTGAGACGCGTCTCGGCGAGCGACGAGTTGATGAACACCGTCGCGTCGCTTGCCACCGTGATGGACATGCCTCCCGGCAGCGTTTTCTGCAGGCCGTCGAGCTCCTTCTTCACCGTGTCGGCCGTGGTGACGACATTCGCGTCGCTCTGCTTGCGCACGAAGATGCCGATGGTGGGGCTCGCATTCAGCCGCACGGTCTTCGTCGGGTCGGGGTAGTCCAGCGCGACCTGCGCGACTTCCGACAGCCGCACGCTCCCCCCGGCGGCGAGCGGCAGGCGCATGTTGCGCACGTCATCGATGTCGGAGAACTCGCCCTGGAGCTGCACGGTGAGATTCCGCCCCGTCTGCTTGAGCTCGCCCGCGGGGATGGTGAGGTTTTCCGCCTGGATCACGCCGAGGAGCGTCGTCGTGCTGATGCCGTACGACTCCAGGGCGGTCTTGTCCACCGTGATGAGGAGCTGTCTCTTCACGCCGCCGACGATGCTCACGTTGCCGACGCCCGGCAGGCCCTGCAGGTCGCGCATGATGTTGTCGGCCTGCACGTACAGCTCGTCCGTCGTGGCGTTGCCCGAGACCGTGATGATGAGGATGGGCTGGCTGTTCACGTCGTACTTGCTCAGGACCGGCCGCGTCGCATCGCGCGGGAGCGTGTCGGCGATGCCGTCCAGCGCCTTCTGCACGTCGATGACGGCGGAGTTCATGTCCGTGTTCATGGTGAACTGCAGGATCGTGTAGCCGAAACCCGTTCCCGACGTGGAGCGGATGACGTCGATGCCGTTCACGCCGGAGACTGCGTCCTCGATCGGTTTGATGAGGTCCTTGTCGATCTCCTCCGCCCCGGCCCCGATGTAAGTGGAGTGGATGGAGATGATGGGCGTGTTCACCGCGGGGAACAGGTCCGCGCCGAGATTCAGGTAGCCGACGATGCCCGCGCCCAGGATGAGCGCCATGCCCATGAGGATCGCCGTCGGGCGTCGAACGGCAAGCTCGGTGACCGTCACGGGCTCACCTCCAGCCTTTCCCCCGTCATCTGCTCGATGTCCGCCATTGCTTCCTCCCGCGTATAGAGGGCGAAGAGCAGGTCGAGCTGCGCCGTGCCGTCCATGATGTCCGCGCCGCGCTCGTCGTCCTGGCTCGCCACCCCGTTCTGGAAGGAGACGCGTGCATTCTTCAGCCGCTCCGCCGCGTAGTCGGCGGCCGCTTGCTTCTCTTTCACGACGGCATCGGCTTTCACCGCCGCTTCAATTCCAGACCGCATACCCACCCGCACCAGCTTCTCCGTTTCTCCCAGCCCCGTGGTCGCCATCTCGGCGTCCTTCTGCGCCTCGCCGATGCGCGCGTAGGAGGCCAGGCCGTCGAAAACACTCATCTTCAGACCGAGGCTGATGATCACGTCGTAGTTCCAGCCCGTCCCCGTGGCGGAGTCCCACGCCCACGCCCACTTCGTGACGTCCCAGGATCCCTCCTGAGCGGTCACGTCGAGGGTAACCCCGAGAGAGACGTCAGGCAGGAGCATTGCCGAGCCTTTTGCAATGGAAAGCTTCTTCGCCGCGAGCCCCGCACGGGTGCGGCCGGCCGCCATGTCGGTGGATGCCGCGAGCGCCTTCGCGCGCAGTGCGGGCTCGTCCAGCGGCGCCAGCGCGGCGCTCCAGCCGGTGGCCAGATCGATCGCGGTCGGATCCAGGCCCGTCAGCATGCCGAGATTCTCCCGCGCCGTGGCTTCGCTCTGCTGCGCCTCGGTGAGCCGTTCCTCGATGGCGGCAAGATCGGACTGCGCCTGGAGCACGGCCTCCCGGGTGACCGTGCCCTGGTCGAAGGCGGTCTGCCGGTCGGCGGCGATGCCCGCCGCCGTGTCCCGCAGACGCTGCAGCACTTTTGCCGATTCCTGGGCGAGCAGCGCGCCGAAGTACGACCGGTGCACCTGCCGGTCCATGTCGCGCCGTTGCGCGAGCAGGTCGTCGCCGCCGCATCCACGGCGAGTGCCGCCGCATCGATCGCGTTCTTGATTTTTCCCCAGGTGAAGAGGGGCTGCGACAGTGTCGCGGCAATGGTGACGACGCTCGGCTTCTGCGCGCCGATAGTAAGGTCGCTCGACGGCAGGGAGATGGGGGAGCCCAGCGGGATCGGATTGGGGTTGTAGACAGGGTACGTGCCGAAGCCGGGCGTGTGCACGGGATTTCGGGAGAGAACGTGCCCAGCGAGCCCGCCGCCACGGTATAGCCCTGCGGTGGGTTGGTGAGATAGGCACCCGATGCCTGGAGGTCCACGTGCGGCCACACGTTGGCGGACGCCTCCTGCACGGCAATCCGCGTCTTCTGGAGGGCGAGCATCTTGAGCTGCACGGCATCGGAGCTTTTCTGCGCAAGGTCGTATGCCGCCGAAAGGCTCACTGGTTGCGCCGGGGCCGCGGGAAGGCAAAACACGGAGAAAAATAGAAGGCAGAGCGCGACGGCCGCGGTCGTCACACGCATGTCATCCTCCTGCCAGCATCAAGGTGATGGTGTGCTTCAAGCCGTTGATCTCGTCGTCGACGTGGGACGCATCGGCGAGGGCAGCGGAGAAAAGCACCCCCACGACGGTGACGCGGATGAGCGACCGCCGATGGTCGGGATCGCCGGCAAGACGGACGGCGCGCGTTTGCCGGGCCGCGGCAAGCCTTTCCACGAGCCGGCAGAACTCCTCGATCCTGCCCTGCATGATGTTCATCTGGCTGGACTCGAAAAGCATGCCGCGAAGGAGCGGCAGGTAGCGCTTCAAGCTGTCGAAGCCGACCTCCAGGAAGCTGTCGATCCTCTCCTCGACGGGTCGGTCGGCATCGACGATCTCCCGGATGCGCTGGAGAAAGCCGTCCCAGCCGCGCTGGACGGTCGCGCGGAACAGGTCCTTCTTGTCCTTGAAGTACGTGTAGATCGTGCCGGAGGATATGCCGGCCTTGTCGGCAATATCCTTGATCACCGTGGCATTGAACCCCGTCTCGCCGAACACGGAGAAGGCGGCTTCGATGATCTGTGCCGGCTTCTCTTCATCCCTGTTTCTTGCCATTCCTGCCATCCGATAATTAATTGATTGTTCAATTAATAATATGAAAAACGTGAGAAAGTG
This sequence comes from uncultured Spirochaetota bacterium, assembly GCA_963781885.1. Lineage (GTDB taxonomy): Bacteria > Spirochaetota > Spirochaetia > SZUA-6 > Fen-1364 > Fen-1364. The sequence continues at coordinate 647,307 of CAWAHW010000001.1, forward strand.
GCAAGCCCCCGTATGACGCCGCAACACGGCCGTGGCATTCGGCTATACTCCCCGCCGGGAAAGGCCTGGATGCGCAACGCGGCATTACTCCTGTGCTATTTCGTGTTCGTGACCTCCGCGAACGTCTTTCTCAAGCTCTCCGCCGGCGCGGAAACGGTCTGGTACTTTGTTCTCATGCAGATCGCCGGCAACCTCGCGGGCTTTGTCGGCATATTGGCCTACACCGACCTCCTCCAGAGACTGCCGCTGCACGTCGCTTTCCCGCTCAGCCGCGGCGTCGTTGTGCTGGGCGTGCAGCTTGCCGCGTCCCTGCTCTTCTTCCACGAGGTCTTCAAGCCCACGGAGGCCGCAGGCGCGGCGCTCGTCGCGGCGGGCATCATCCTGGTCGGCGCGAGCGCGCGCCATGAGGAAAAGCCGGCATGAGGACCTTTCTGCTCCTGCTCGCGGACATGATCGCGAACACGGGCGCCCACGTCGCCCTGAAGAGGTCGGCCGCGCGCAAGGGGGTGAAGCTCTTCATCCTCTGGCAGGTGATCGGAAACCTCGCCGGCTTCGTCGGCGTCCTGGCCTATACGGCTCTGATGCGCACCATGTCGCTCCACGTCGCCTACCCGCTCACCGAAGGGCTCACCGCCATCGGCGTGCAGATCGTGGGCGGCGTGATATTCTTCCGGGAAAAGATCACGCCGCTCGCCTGGGCAGGCACGGGGTTGATCCTCTGCGGTATCGTGCTGTTCAGTATCTGAAGAGGGGGAACGGGGATGGCAGACACAAAACGCTTCATCGACGAGCTGCGCAACGCCTGGCGGGATGAGAAGGGCGCGGCCCTCACGTATGCCGCTGCCGCGGAAAAGGAAAAGGATGCCCGGCGGCGCGACATTTATCTCCGCATGGCCGCGGAGGAGGAAAAGCACGCCGAGCGCTGGGAAAAGCGCCTCCGCGAGCTGGACGCAGCGCCTGGTGCATACATCGAGACTTCCGCTGAGATCCAGAAGCGCAGCGACCTTGTGGGCAAGAACCCCGACGTGATCGCCTCCACCATGGCAACGGCTGAAGGCAATGCGGACGGCGCCTACGTGCTGCTCGCCTCCCTCGCGCCCACGGAGGAGGACCGCGCCGCATTCGGCGACGCCGGGCGCGCCGAGCGCGCGCACGACCGCGTCCTCCGCGACATGGCCTCCCGCGCCGAGCATCCCCGCACCGCGCTGGACAGAATCCTCGGGCGGGAGAGGCACGTCCGCGGCGGCGGCTGGATCGGGCAGGCCATCTACGGCATCAACGACGGGCTGGGCGCGGCCTTCGGCGTCGTGAGCGGCGTCGCGGGGGCGACTCACGTGAACGGCTCCTTCGTCCTTCTGAGCGGCTTTGCCTCCATGATCGCCTCGGCGCTTTCAATGGGAAGCGGCGCCTACCTTGCCACCAAGTCGGAAAAGGAGGTGCACGAGGCGGAGCTCGACCGCGAGCGCAAGGAGATCAAGGAGCACCCCGAGGAGGAGCAGGAGGAGCTTTCCCTCTTCTACCAGCTCAAGGGCTTCACGGAGGTGGAAGCCAACGCAATGGCCGCCCGCATGGCGGAGAACCCCGAGGAGATGCTCCGGACCCTCGCGCATGAGGAGCTGGGCCTCTCCGAGCAGGCATTCTCCAGTCCGTGGAAGTCCGCCGGCAGCGCGACGGTGAGCACGGCCGTCGGCGCCGCGGTGCCCGTTCTTCCCTATCTCTTCATCGGCGGCGTCGCGGCGCTCGTCACTTCCTTCGTCATCAGCACGCTGGCGCATTTCGCCGTGGGCGCCGCCAAGGTGGTGGTGACGGGCCGGTCGTGGTGGAAAAGCGGCCTGGAAATGATGGTGATCGGCCTGGGCGAGGCGGCGATCACCTACGGCATCGGCATCCTCATTTCCCCCATGATACGGTGAGGTTCTCCGTGGTCCCCGCGGCGCCTCCGCGTCGTGGAGTTGCATATTCTTGATTTCCGCGCAATTCTATGCGAAACATGAGGTGAAAAATGGCCGACAGACATTCCCTCGGTGAGAAGGTACGCTCGGTCCGCGAATCGCGCAGCTTGAGCACCGAACAGCTGGCCGAAAGGGCCGATCTTGCCCCCGAGCTGGTGGCGCAGATCGAATCGGGCGCCCTCATCCCCTCCCTGAGCCCCCTGATCAGGATCGCACGCTCCCTGGGCGTGCGGCTGGGCACGTTCCTCGACGACCAGGAGCAGATCGGTCCCGTGATCTCCCGGGTCGGCGAGCACGAGACCGTGGTGCGCTTCAGCGGACGGGAGCGCCCGGCGCGCAGCGACCTTGACTTCTACTCCCTTGCCGCGAACAAGGCCGGCCGGCACATGGAGCCCTTCCTCATCGACATCCACCCCGGCTCGGCCCAGGCTGTCCGCGCCTCCGCGCACGAGGGGGAGGAGTTCATCTACGTGCTCTCCGGTGTCGTGGAGGTGGCGTACGGCAACGACCTCTACAGGCTTTCGGCCGGGGATTGCATCTACTACGACAGCATTGTCCCGCACCACGTGCACAGCGCCGGAGACACCGAGGCCCGGGTGGTCGCGGTGGTGTACGCGCCATGAGCGCCGACGGCCTGATCACCGAAACGCTCAGCGCCACGCTCGAGCGCCAGGCAGCACTCCATCCCGACAAGGACTTCATTGCGTTTCCCGACCGCAATCTTCGCTTCCCCTACGCGGATTTTGTGAAACGCGTGGCGGACCTTGCGTATGGGCTCCTTGCCATCGGCATCCGCACGGGCGACCACGTCGGGATCTGGGCGACGAATGTCCCCGACTGGCTCACGTATTTCTTCGCGGCGTCGAAGATCGGTGCGATCACCGTGACGGTGAACACCGCCTACCGCACCCACGAGCTGGAATATCTGATCAAACAGTCCGATATCAAGGCGCTCTGTCTCATCGACGGGTACCGCGACAGCGACTACGTTGCGATGGTGAACGAGCTCATCCCCGAGCTGCAGAGCTGCCAGCGCGGCGCTCTTGTCTCCGCGCGCTTCCCGCGCCTGCAATCGGTGATCTTCATGGGGCCCGAGAAGCATCGCGGCATGTACACCACCCCCGAGCTGCTGCTCCTGGGAAGCCATTCCCGAAACGGGGAGATCGACCGCATCTCCGCCGGGCTTTCCTGCCGCGACGTGATCAACATGCAGTACACGTCGGGCACGACCGGTTTCCCCAAGGGCGTGATGCTCACGCACCTCAACATCCTCACCAACGGGTTCCACATCGGGGAGAGACAGAAGTTCACCGACGCCGAGCGCGTCTGCCTTCCCGCGCCGCTGTTCCATTGCTTCGGGCTCGTGCTGGGCATGATGGCCATCGTGACGCACGGGGCGACGGCCGTGATCGTGGAAAGCTTCGACCCGGTTCTCGTTCTGGCGTCCGTGCAGAAGGAGAAATGCACGGCCCTGTACGGGGTGCCCACGATGTTCATCGCGGAGCTTGCCCATCCCATGTTCGGCATGTTCGACCTGCGGAGCCTGCGCACGGGGATCATGGCCGGCTCCCCCTGCCCGACCGAGGTGATGAAGCGCGTCATCTCCGAGATGCACGCCACCGAGATCACCATCGCCTACGGGCTGACCGAGGGATCTCCCGTCATGACCCAGACCTCCACGGACGACCCGCTGGAGCTGCGCGTCTCCACCGTGGGCCAGCGCCTGCCGGGCATCGAGGTGCGCATCGTCAGCACGGACACCAACGAGGAGGTGCCGCCGGGCACCCAGGGCGAGGTGGTGTGCCGCGGCTACAACGTCATGAAGGGCTACTACAAGATGCCCGCGGAAACCGCGGAAGCCATCGACGCCGACGGGTGGCTGCATTCCGGGGATCTCGGGACCATGGACGAGAACGGCTACTTCAAGATCACCGGCCGCATCAAGGACATGATCATCCGGGGCGGGGAAAACGTGTACCCCCGGGAGATTGAGGAGTACCTCCTCACGATGAACGGCGTGAAGGACGTGCAAGTAGCCGGCATCGCGAGCCCGAAGTACGGCGAAGAGGTCGGCGCGTTCATCATCTGCAGGGACGGCGCCTGCCTGTCGGAGGAGGACGTGCGGGACTTCTGCCGCGGAAAGATCTCGCGCTTCAAGATTCCCCGGCACGTTTTTTTCGTCGACTCCTATCCCATGACGGCGAGCGGCAAGATCCAGAAATATAAGCTGCGCGAATTGGGCCCCGCGCTCCTTGCCGAACGCGGCACGCAGGTGGTGTAGGTCCGCCGGGCCCGCGCGCCCCTTCAGAACTTGAAGACCCCCAGGAGCGCCGTCGTCATCCACGGCACGTAGGTGATGATGAGCACCGCCAGGAGCATGACGAGCTGGAAGGGGAGCACGTCGCGGTAGATGCGCACGAGCGGCTTTTCGAAGCGGTAGGAGGCAAGGAAGAGATTCAGCCCCAGGGGCGGGGTGACGTAGCCCAGCTCGAGGTTGGCAAGGAAGATGATGCCCAGGTGAACGGGATTGATGCCGTAGGCCGCGCCCAGCGGCGTGATGAGCGGCACGACGATCGTGATGGCCGAAAATATGTCGATGAAGAATCCCTTGACGATCAGCACGAGATTGAGAAGCAGCAGGAAGACGTACGGCGAGTGGACGTGGGTGCGCATCCAGTCCGCCAGGTGCATCGGGATCTGCGCGTCCACGATGTAATAGGCGAAACCGCTCGCCATGGCGAGGATCATGAGGATGCCGCCGAGTATCACGACGCTCTTCAGGAGCACGGCGGGAAGCTGACGGATCTTCAGGTCCCGGTGGACGACGACCTCCAGCACCAGGGCGTAGATCACGGCCACGGCGCCCGTCTCCACGAGAGTCGTGATCCCTTTCAGGAAGAGAACGAGGATGACGACGGGCAGGAGGATCTCCCCGAGGGACCGCAGGAGGGCGGGCAGGGCCTCCCGCGGGGTGAAGGGGATGCGCGGCACCTTGTCCCGGCGCGCCCGCCAGACGCCGATCGCCGCGATGCTTGCCACGAGGAAGACGCCGGGGAGGATGCCGCCGACGAACATCTGTTTGATGTTCGTGAGGGAGACGACGCCATAGAGGATGACCGGCAGGCTCGGCGGGAAGAGCAGACCGATGCTCCCCGACGCGGTGAGGAGGCCCCGGCCGAAGCGCTCGTCGTAGCCGCTGCCCTTGAGGATGAAGAGCAGGAGCGTGCCCACCGCAATGATCGTCACGCCGGAGGCACCCGTGAACGTCGTGAGGAAGGCGCAGATGAGGATGCTCATGAGCGCCAGTCCTCCGGGCAGCCATCCGAAGAGGGCGCGGAAGAGATTCACCAGGCGTTCGCCTGACTTGCTTTCAGAGATGATGTAGCCGGCAAGGGTGAAAAGCGGGATGGAGGGTATGACGTCTCCCGTGAGCATCGTGTAGGCCTGGTTCGCCGCGGTCTCCATCGCCCCGCCCGTGTGGAGGAAGAACAGGAGCGCGAGCCCCCCCACGAACACGAAGATCGGTCCGCCGAGGAAGACGCACGCGACCAGCAGAATGATGAGGGGAAGGTGCGCCGCGGAGAGGATCGGGACGAGCGCGTGGGACACCGCGGGGCCTGCCGTGGTGAACCAGCTGCCCGTGGGGAACGGGAAGATCGCGAGGATGGCCGACACCAGGGGGTCCCACGCGAGCAACACGCCCAGGGGCACGCCCAGCAGCACGAGGAGGCGCCGGCCGCCGCCCCTCTGCGGCGCGCGGATGAAGCGCAGGGCCATCCCGGCAAAGCCGATGGGCATGATGCACGTGGCAATCTTGATCGGCACGACGCCGACGGTGTCCGTCGGGCCGAAGCCCGAGAGGATGAAGGAGAGCGACGCGATGGCGGCGGCCGCGCACACGGCGGAGGCGATCAGCGAGGTCGCGGTGACCACGACGCGGCGCGCCGATTCGGGCATCCGCTCGAGGCCGATCGTGAGGGAGAGGTGGCTCTTCTCCCGCGTGGTGACCAGGGCGCCGGCAAAGGCGATCCAGAGGACGAGGTGCCGGACATAGTCCGTCGACGCACGTATCTCCGGGACGCCGATCAGGCGTGCGACAATGCCCGCGGCAAGCAGCAGGGTCAGCGCGGCGAGCAGCACCGGGGTGAAGGCATTCTCCACCCGTCGAACACCCTGCAAAAGACGCTGACCCGCCATGCCCCCGAAAGTACTCACGGCGGGTGACTTCTTCAAGCAGGCACGACGCACAGCCGGTAGCCGACGCCCGGCTCGTTGAGGATCAGCGTCGGCATCTGCGGGTTGCGCTCGATTTTTTTCCTGAGCCCCGCGATGTAGACGCGCAGGTAATTCGTCTCCTCATCGGCGTGGGGACCCCATACCTCGCGGAGGATCTGGCGGTGGGTGAGGATGCGCCCCGCGTGCTGCACGAAAAGCCGCAGGAGGCTGTACTCCGTGGGCGTGAGCTTCACCGCTTTTCCGTCCACGCTCACCGATCGGTCCAGGAGGTTCACGGCGAGACCCCCGGACACGAACAGCTGCTGCGCCTCCTCGGGCGCGTGGTGCCGGATGGCGACCTTCATGCGCGCGATCAGCTCTCCCGTGTTGAACGGCTTCACGACGTAGTCGTCTGCGCTCGCGTCCAGGAGGCGCACGATGTCCTCTTCCGCGTTCCGCACCGACAGGATGATGATGGGCACCGCGGTCCAGGAGCGCAGCTCGGCGAGCACCTCCGCCCCGTCGCGGTCGGGAAGCCCGAGGTCGAGCAGGACGATGTCGGGCTTCTTGCCGAGCACCATCTGCACGCCCTCCGCGCCGGTGGCCGCATCGTGCACCGTGTAGCCCTGCTTCTCCAGCGCGACGCGCAGGAGCCGGCGGATCTGGGCCTCGTCGTCGATGACAAGGACGTCGGTCATGCCGGTGGCTCCGCCGCCGCGGGCACGAGGGAATCGGGCAGCACGATGCCGATGGAGAGCCCGCCCTTGCGGTTGATGAAGGCGGAGATGGTTCCCCCGTGCGCTTCCACGATGCCCTTGCAGATCGACAGCCCCAGGCCGACCCCGCCCGTGGCCGCGTTCCTGCCGCGGAAGAAGCGGTCGAAGAGGTGGGGCAGCTCTTCCGGGCGCACCCCCGGCCCGGCGTCCGCGATCGTGACGCCGATGCCGTTGCCGACGCGCTCGACGCTGAGCTCCACCGGCGTGCCGGTGGGCGTGTGGCGCGCGGCGTTCGTGAGGATATTGGTGAGCACCTGCACCATGAGGGTGAAGTCTATGGAGACCGCCGGAAGGTCGCCATCCATGCGGATGGCAAGGGGGTAGTCCTTGCTCTGCCGGCGCAGCGCGTCGCCCACCACGGAAACGAGGTCGATGACGTCCGTTTCCGATTTCTTCAGACGGAGCATGCCGGATTCGAGCCTGCTCATGCTGAGCAGGTTTTCCACGATGGCATTCAGCCTGTCGGTCGCGGTGAGCGTCTCCGCGAGGAGGGCGCCGCGCATGTCGGCATCCGCGCCGGAAAGCGGGTCCATGAGCGCCGTGATGGAGCCCTTAATCGTCGTGAGCGGCGTGCGCAGCTCGTGGGAGACGGTGTTGAGGAGCACGCGGCCCAGCCGCTCGGATTCGCGCGCCATCAGGTTCTTCCTGTTTTCGTCCGCAAGCAGCTCGCGCTCGAGGGACAAGGCGAGCGACCGCCCGAGCATCTGCAGGGAATCCTCCTGGTCCTTCAGCCAGCTCTTTCCTTCGGCCAGATGGATGCCCACCACGCCCACCGCCGAATCGGGTGTCAGCAGGGGGATGTAGTGATATCGCGCCATGTGGAGGGTGTCGGTGTACTTCCCGCAGGGTGTGCGGCTGTCGAAGCAGAAGCGCGCAGCGGCGAACTCTTTTTCATCGATGTCGGTGTTTTCCCGTGAGTGCGGGGTGCGGGTGATTCCTCCCGCTTCGTCACGCAGGAGGACGATCACTTCCGCCTCGAGGTAGCGCGAGACATGCTCCAGGCCCGCGCGCACGATCTCGTCCAGGCTCGTGCATTGCGACAGCGCCTGGGAAAAATCCACCAGCAGGGTCATCTTGCGGGCGCGCACATTCAGCATGGTCTGGTTGGAGCGCAGCCGGGACATGAGGAACGCAAGGGCGGCGGCGGTGACGAAGTAGAGGAAGAACATCAGGATGTCTTCCAGCTTCGTGATGATGAATGTGAAGCGCGGCGGCAGGAAAAAGAAATCCCACAGCACGGCGGACAGGATCGCGGCGACAAGCACGGCAAGACGCGTGGAGAAGAAGGCGAGGCTGATGACGGCGAGCAGGTAGAGAATGGAGACGGACCGGTAGCCGACCACCGGCAGGGCCAGGAGATTGATGCCCGTGGCCGCGGCAATGACGAGCGCCATCTTCACGAATGATGCCCGCTCGGGGCGGAGATAGGAGGAGAGCCGGATGCGCGGCCTGCCCAGCGTGGAGCCCTTTTCCTGCACGACGGCGACGTCGATGTCGCCGCTCATCTTCATCACGCGCTCGGCGATGGTGCGGCGGCGGAATCGTGTGGCGGTCGTGAAACCGGATTTGCCGACCACGATCTCCGTGACGAGATTCTGCCGCGCGTAGCGGATCACCGCCAATGCCACGTCGTCCGACGGCAGCGTCACCACCGCGGCGCCGAGCTGCCGGGCGAGGTCCATGTTCCGGCGCAGCGATTCCTGCGCCGCGTCGCCCATTGGCGCGCCCGTCTCGATGTACAGCGCCGTCCATTCTCCCTTGAGGTTGAAGGCCCTCTGACGAGTCCAGCGGATGAGGTGCGCCGAGTTGGGGCTCGGGCTCACCGCCACAAGGAGCCTCTCCCCTGCCGTCATCGTTGCCGTGCGGGAATGACCCTCCGCGTAGGAAGCGAGCTGATGGGTGACCAGGAGCGCGGTGTGGCGGAGCGCCATCTCACGCAGCGCGGTGAGCGTGGGCTTGCGGAAGAAGTTCTCGGCGGCCGCCTGCGCCCTGTCGCCCAGGTATACCTTGCCTTCGGCAAGCCGTCGGAGGAGCTCCTCAGGAGAGACGTCGATCAGGACGACCTGCTCGGCGATATCGAAGATGGAGTCGGGGATGCGCTCGGTCACGGTGATGCCGGTGATCTCCTCCACCGTGTCGGCAAAGCCCTCCAGGTGCTGGACGTTCACCGTCGTAAAGACGTCGATACCGGCCTCGATCAGCTCCAGAACGTCCTGGTAGCGCTTCCTGTTGCGCGCACCCGGGGCATTGGTATGCGCGAGCTCGTCCACGAGACAGAGGCCGGGTTTTCGGGCCTTCACCGCGTCGACGTCCATCTCCTGCAGCATCCTGCCGCGGTAGTCCAGGCTCATGCGCGGCACCACTTCGAGGCCGGCGGCAAGCTCGTCCGTTTCCCGGCGCTGGTGGCTCTCAAGGTAGCCGATGACCACGTCGATGCCCTCGACGCGCTGCCGCTCCGCCTCTTTGAGCATGGAGAAGGTTTTCCCGACCCCCGCCGCCATGCCGAAGAAGATCTTGAGCTTTCCCTTGCCTGCCTGCTCACGTTCCGCGACGCGCAGAAGCGCGTCCGGATCGGCGCGTCTTTCGTCTTCCATGGCGGGTCGCCTTTCCGATTGCGAGATTATAAGACAGCGCGCGCCTGCCGCCAACTGGCGTAGACGCGCGCCGAAGGAGGAGGAAGAGAGCGCCGCCTTACGGAGTCGCGACGGGGAAGGCCGCGTCCACGGCGAGGTTCAGCTCAAGAACGTTCACGCGCGGCTCACCGAGGAAGCCCAGCTGCGGCTTTTGCTCGTGCGCGCGCACCAAGTCGAGAAGCTGGGCGGCCTGCGCGCTTGACAGATGGCGTGCGGCTGCCACGGTGGGCGCCTGGAGCTCTGCGGCCCGCGGGCTGATGTCAGGGTCCACGCCGCTGCCTGAGGAATACAGCATCTCTATGGGCGCGTCGGCGGAACCGGTAGACTTCTGCCAGTCCTCCTTGCGCTGCGTGAAGTCCTTTTTGAGCTGGGCGCTCGTGTATCCCTGATTGCTGGCGCCCGAATTTCGAAGGATCGTAGCTCGTGGAGGACGGCCTTTCGTGGAAATAACGGTCCGTGCTGAATGCCTGGGCCATGAGATGGGATCCCTGCAGTTTTCCATTCGAGCCGATAAGGCTGCCCTGCGCCTGGTGCGGGAAGAAGAGCGCCCCGACGCCGGTCATGAAAAGGGGATAGATACCCCCCACCATGACGGTCCAGAAGACAAATACAAGGATTGCCGTGCGAATAGGTTTCATTTCAGTCCTCCCTCACGCCAGCCCGATCACGTGAACGAGCAGGTCGATGGCCTTGATTCCGATGAAGGGCGCCACGATTCCTCCCAGGCCATAGATCAGGAGGTTCCGTCGAAGCAGGCGCAGCGAGCCCACCGCGCGGTAACGGACGCCGCGCAGGGCAAGCGGGATCAGTGCCACAATGATGAGGGCGTTGAAGATGACCGCGGAGAGTATCGCGCTCTGCGGCGAGGCGAGCTGCATGACATTGAGCGCCGACAGGGGCCCGACGCCTCCTGCCGCCGCGTAGAGACCGAGGAACATGGCCGGGAGGATGGCAAAGAATTTCGCCACGTCGTTTGCGATGCTGAACGTGGTGAGCGCTCCGCGCGTGATGAGCTGCTCCTTGCCGACCTCGATGATGTCGATGAGCTTTGTCGGGTTGGAGTCCAGGTCCACCATGTTGCCCGCTTCCCGCGCGACCTGCGTGCCCGAGCTCATGGCGACGCCGACGTCTGCCTGGGCAAGGGCCGGCGCGTCGTTCGTACCGTCGCCGATCATCGCCACCAGGTGGCCGCTGGCCTGCTCGGCGCGGATGCGGTCCAGCTTTGCCTGCGGCGTTGCCTCCGCGATGTAGTCGTCCACGCCTGCCTCCGCCGCGATCGTCGCCGCCGTGAGGGGGTTGTCGCCGGTGATCATGATGGAGCGGATGCCCATCTTGGAAAGGCTTCTGATGCGATCCTTGATGCCGCCCTTCACGATGTCTTTCAGATAGATCACGCCTAGTGCCTGGTTGTGCCGCGCCACCGCGAGCGGCGTGCCACCCTCCGCGGAGATCGTTCGCACCCGCGCCTCCAGCTCCGCCGGGAAGCTCCCGCCTGCCGAGGTGATCCATTCGCGGACGGCTTCCGCCGCGCCTTTGCGGATGGACTTGTGCTGGTCATCGAAATCGACGCCGCTCATGCGCGTCTTTGCAGAGAAGGGAACGAATTTCCCGCCGATCTCCGCCATTGTCGTGGCGCGGATGGTGTAGTTTTTCCGGGCAAGGTTGACGATGGACCTGCCCTCGGGTGTTTCGTCGGCCAGCGAGCCCAGGAGCGCCGCTTCCGCCAAAGCGCTCTCCGGCACCCCGGGCGCGGGGTGGAAGGACGAGGCCATCCTGTTGCCCATGGTCACGGTGCCCGTCTTGTCGAGCAGCATCACGTCGATATCCCCGGCCGCGTCCACGGCGCGACCGCTCAGCGCGAGAACATTCTTCTTCAACAGGCGGCTCACGCTGCTGATGCCCACGGCAGAGAGCAGGCCCCCGATGGTGGTGGGGATGAGGCAGACCAGCAGCGCAAAGAGGACGGCAACCGTGACGAACACGGCCGTTCCCGACTGCTTCGCGCTGTAGTCGGCGAAAAACCAGAGCGTGCCCACCGCGCCGAGGAAGATGATGGAGAACGCGGAGAGGAGAATGAGGAGGGCAATCTCCCCCGGCGTCTTCTGCCGGCTCGCGTTCTCCACCAGCCCGATCATGCGATCCACGAATGTCTTGCCCTGCTCCGCGGTGATGCGGACCACGATGCGGTCCGAGATGACCCGGGTCCCTCCCGTGACGGCGCTCCTGTCCCCGCCGGATTCGCGGATGACGGGCGCCGACTCCCCGGTGATTGCCGACTCGTCGATGCTCGCGATTCCTTCTATTACTTCGCCGTCGCCGGGGATCACGTCACCCGCCTCGCAGATCACCTTGTCGCCCAGCCGCAGGAGCGCGGATGCCACCTTCTCTTCGGCGCCGCTGCTGCCCAGGCGCCGCGCAATCGTCTTCGTGCGCATCGCTCGAAGCGAATCGGCGCGGGCCCTGCCCTGGATCTCCGCCAGCGATTCCGAGAAGTTCGCGAAAAGCACGGTAAACCACAGCCAGATTGCGATCTGGAGGTTGAAGCCGTCATAGACGCCGCGGATCAGGTCGGCGATGAAGACCGCCGTGATGAAAAGCGATCCGATCCAGACCATGAACATAACCGGGTTCCTGATCTCCACCCGGGGATCGAGCTTTTTGAAGGCCATCCCCGTTGCGCGGACCAGGACGGGAAGGCTGAACAGATGAATCTCTTGACGCATGTCATTTTCTCCTTAGAACACCATGCCTCGAAGGGCGAGGAAGTGCTCCAGAATGGGTCCGAGTGTCAGCGCGGGGAAGAAGTTCAGCGCTGCCACGATGATGACGGTGAGCACGAGAAGGATCACGAATGTCATGTTGTGCGTGGCAAAGGTTCCCACGCTTGCGGGGATCGGCACCTTGGCGCCGAGACTTCCGGCAATGGCCAGGGCCGGGGCGATCACGATGTAGCGTCCTATCATGATGGCCGCCGCGATTGTCGTATTGTAGAAGACCGTATTGACGCCCAGGCCGGCGAATGCGCTTCCGTTGTTGCCCACGCCTGACGCATATGCGTAGAGGACCTCCGACAGGCCGTGCGGTCCCTGGTTGGCAAGACCCGCAAGACCGACCTTCGTGAATATCGCCGCCGCAGCGAGGAACAGCACCGTAATTGTCTGCCCCACCACGGCGAGAACGGAGAGTTGGACTTCCCGGGTCTCGATCTTCTTGCCGAGATACTCGGGTGTGCGGCCGACCATCAGACCGGCGATGAAGACCGTGATGAAGAGGAAGATGAGCATCCCGTACATGCCGGCGCCCACGCCGCCGTAGATGATTTCCCCCACCATGAGATTGACCAGCGGGATCATGCCGCCAAGCGGGGAGAAACTGTCGTGCATCGAGTCTACGGAACCGTTTGACGCAACGGTGGTGAACTGCGCCCAGATCGCGCTGGCGGAAATGCCGAAGCGCGTCTCCTTCCCTTCCATCGTGCCGATGGTTCCCGTCACGCCGTTGTGCGCGTACTCAGAGGCCAGAATGCCGATGAGGCCGACCGCGAAGAGGATCGTCATGGCGGCAAAGATCGCCCGACCCTGCCGCCGGTCCTTCACCATGCGGCCGAAGGAGAAGGGCAGGGCCACCGGTATGAGGAGGATGGCGAGCAGCTCGAAGAAGTTGCTGAACGGCGTGGGGTTCTCGTAGGGATAGGCCGAGTTGACCCCGAAGAAACCGCCGCCATTCGTTCCCAGCTGCTTGATGGCGATCTGGGAGGCCGCGGGACCCATGGGGAGGATCTGCTCCTTTCCCTCCAGGGTGACCGCATGCGCGTAGCCGGAGAAGTTCTGGATGACGCCCTGCGAAATGAGGATCGCGGCGAGGATGATCGACAGGGGAAGCAGGACGTACAAGGTGGAACGCGTGATGTCGACCCAGAAGTTTCCCAGCCCCGCATTGCCGTGTACGCCGGGCAGCACCGCCGCTTTCGGCCTGTTGCGGATGCCGCGCACCAGGGCGATCATCACCGCGATGCCGGTGGCGGCGCTCAGGAAGTTCTGCACCGCGAGGCCGACCATCTGGGAGAAATACGAAGCGGCCGACTCTCCCGAATAGGCCTGCCAGTTGGTGTTGGTGATGAAGCTCATGGAGGTGTTCAGCGCAAGGTGCCAGGACATGTTGTCCACGTGCGCCGGGTTGAGCGGCAGCCACTTCTGCGTCATGAGCACGGCCCAAAGGAACAGGAAACCCAGACCGTTCAGCGCCACGACAGCGGCGAGGTACTGCTTCCAGTTCATCTCCTTCTCGGGATGCACGCCCGTGGCGCGGTAGATCCACCTCTCGACTGGCGTGAGGAAGCCCAGGATGTGGCGTTCGCCATCGAACACGCGCGCCATGTATTTGCCGAGGAATGGCGCGCATCCGAACAGGACGCCGAGGACCACGACGAGCTGGATCCAGTTTGTTGTGCTCATGCTGTCCTCCTAGAACTTGTCCGGCCGGATGATGGAGTACGTGAGGTAGATGAGGATGAGAACGCCCAGGACACCGGCGATAATCAATTGAATACTCATGCCTTGATCATAGGCACGGCAGGCGGGGCGGGAAATTTCAAAACCGTTAAGTTTCAGCGCGGAGGTGTTAAGGACGCATTAAAAGTGGCGTCGGTAAGGCTATTTCTGGTCCGGCACGCGGTCCCAGACGCTGTCCATGGGGTCGTCGTCGGCGGGTGCGTACAACAGGGGATCTGCGATGTGATCGCGCACGAAATTGTGCAGATCGATCGGGGCGGCAAAGACCTGGGACCGGAACAGGCCATCATCCACGAAGCGCAGGAAGAGCTGGCTGCCGGAAAGCTGGTAGCGTGCGAAGTACCAGCTGGTATCGTCGCTGTCGATCTGGCGGACGTTGAGGAAGGTCTCCCCGCTCACCGTCGTTGCGAACACCCGGTAGGTTTCCAGCTGTCCCTTGTCCTGGGAAACGGCGACGTATTCATGCTCGTTGAAGGGGTGAAAGGACAGGGTGATGCGGTCTCCGGACTCCTGGTCCACCATCGTCCATGTCCCGGCAAGGTCCTTGTCCTGCAGGCCGGTGACGGGGTCCGCGAGCGGCGTGTCGGAGGAGAAAGGGCATCCGCAGAGCAGGAGAACGGCGACGGCGGCAAAAGTCCATGGGAGGCATTTCCGGATCCGCGCGCGGTTCATGCCGCACCTGCCGCGCGGGTGAACACCGCGACCTGCCATATGCCGCGGGTGCGTCGATAGATGCGTGAAAGCCCCTGGTCGCGCAGCAGGGATTCCACATCCTCCGTCGGATGCGCAAATATGCGGAACGTGCTGCCCCGTATCCGCTGGGAGAGGTTGAGCAGGCGGACGCCCAGCCGCGTCCACCAGGAGCTGCTCGCGGCGTCGACGCCTGTCACCTTGGTGATCCCGGATTCCAACAGCATCCGCTGCACGGCACCCACCCCTCCGCCGATGTCCAGCAGGGTCCTTCCCGCGACGCCTTGCGCGCGCAGCGCTTCCACGAGCATCAGTGTCGTCCGCTGCGGACCGCGCCGGTGCTCACGCTGGAGCTGGCTCTCTGCAAGACGGCGGTCGAAGGTGTTTTCTATTCCCTGGCACTGGCAATGACTCATGCGCCGCGTTCCCTACCCAATGTACCGATCCCGGCCGCCGCGGCATAGGGGGCAACGGCCCCCTTGTCGTCTCCCCGCGGCATGCCCTATGCTCGCCGCGCTTTGGAAAGGCACGTGACGACAGTGATACTCGATTTCGGCGGCGTGCTGGGCCTGCCGCTCGATCCGCGCCACCGCGCGGAGATGGCGGCCCTGTGCGGGCTTCCGGTCGCGGAGTTCCAGCGCCTCTACGTTCCCGACCGGCACGAGCTGGACCGTGGCACTTTGCCGGGGAGCGAATATTGGCGGCGCATTCTTGCCGCGGGCGGGAAGGAAGCCACGCCGGAGCTCGTTGCGCGAATAGAAGAGATCGACACCCGGGGATGGCTCGAGGTCAACCACAGGGTCGTCGCATGGACGCGGGAGTTGAAAGCCGAAGGCTACCGCACGGGGCTGCTTTCCAACATGCCTCACGAGAAGCGGGCATTCCTGCGGCGGGAGCAGGCATACCGCTGGCTGGGTGACTTCGACGCGGTGGTTTTTTCCTGCGATTACGCGCTGGTGAAGCCCGAGCCCGAGATCTACCGGCTTTGCCTCTCAAAGCTCGGCGCGCAGCCCGCCGAATGTCTTTTTGTCGACGACACCCCGGTCAACGTCGATGCGGCACGGGCACTTGGTTTCCAGGGTCTCTTGTTCCGGGACGTGGAACAGGCGGCGCCGCTCATCCAGACGCAATGGGGCATTCCAGTCCGCAGCCTCCTGGGGTAGCAGGCGGCCCCCGGCCGTGATAGAATTCCAACCGTCACGGATGCCCGCAGGGAAAAATGAGTGTTGCAAACAGATTTGAGCTCGCGCCGTACCTCCTCGTCGCGATAGATTTCATCGTCGCCTGCTGCACGGCGGTTGCCGTCCTGCCCGTCGGCATCGCGCAGATCGCCGTCCCGGTCGCGCTTCTGCTGGTGGTCTACGCAAGCGGAGAGTATTCCCTGCTTTCCGAGATCACGCTTCGACGCCGTTTCGGCGTGGCCCTTGGATGCCTCCTCTTCCTCGCCGCGGCGATCGCGGCGCGCGGGCTGCCCGGCTCCTTGTGGCTTCTGCCCTGGCAGGGGTGGGGTCGTCTGGCCATTGCAGGCCTGGGGTGCGCCGCCTTTGCCGTCGCTCATTACGGCCTGGAGGGCTTCCTCCGCACGCAGAGCCAGCACTACGTCCTGCACTTCGGTCCCGGCTGGGAGGCGGCGGCCGAGGCGCTGCGCCGTCACGTCTCGCGCTCGCGCTATCCCGCCGAGATCCTGCTCGACCCCGCCGGTGGCGCCTCCAATGGCGGCGCGCGCGCGGAGGTGCTCTTCCCGCGCCGCGACGACGGTGCCGAGCCCGTCCGTCTCCTGGCGACCTTCGATCCTGCCCGGCTCTGCGACGTCGCCCTCCGCGTCCTGCCGCCCGCCGTGCTCGCCCGGCGGCCCGACTACGTCAACTGGCACCGGCATGAAAGGCGCTTCTACGACGTGCTGAAGCGCTTCGTCGACGCCGGGGCCGCGGGCGTTCTTTTCTGCATCAGCCTCCCTTTCATGGCCTTTGCCGCGGTCGGCATTGCCTTGTCCGACGGCGGACCTGTCCTGTTCCGCCAGGCCCGTGTCGGACGATTCGGAAGACGTTTCATGCTCCTGAAGTTCAGGACGCTGCGTTCGGAGGGCGCCCCTTCAGGGAATCCCAACGATGCCATCGAGCAGCGCGTCTTCCGGTTCGGCGCATTTCTCCGACGCACCCGGCTGGACGAGCTTCCCCAGTTCATCAACATCATGCGCGGCGACATGAGTCTCGTGGGGCCGAGGCCCGAGATGGAATACTTCCATCAAAGCTGGGCAGGCTCCATTCCCTTTTACCATAAACGCCTGCTCGTTCGTCCCGGGCTCTCCGGCTGGGCGCAGGTGAGGTTTCCCCACACCTCTGAGGAAGTCGACTACTGGGACAAGACCGCCTACGATCTCTGGTACGTCGCCCACAGGAACGCCATTCTCGACATGCGGATACTCCTTCGGACCGCCGGAGTCATGTTTTTCGGCCTCGGCGCCCGCTAACCCGCAAAATTGCCTGTCAAGAAACGGTTTTTTGCGCTTGAAATTTCATTGCATTTATATTGACATTTAAATCACGAAATGGTATAGGTTGTATTGTGAATTGGTTCACTATTAGGAGATGAGCATGGAAGCGACGAAAGAAGCAAGGCCGATCGGGGAGTTGATCTCCAAGTACCCCAAGACGCGTGAGAACCTGATCTCCATCCTGCAAGAGGTGCAGGCGGAATATGGGTACCTGTCCCGTGAGAGCATCACGACGATATCCAGCTACCTGAATCTTCCTTCATCGAAGATCTTCGGGGTGGCGACCTTCTACAACCAGTTCAAGTTGAAAGCGCCGGGCCGGATCCAGGTCGCGATCTGCCGCGGCACGGCCTGCCACGTGAAAGGCTCGCTCAACCTGCTCGACGCCTGCCGGCAGAGCCTGGGCATCGAGGTGGGGGAAACCAGCCGTGACGGCCTGTTCTCCCTGGAGACGGTGGCATGCCTGGGATGCTGCTCCATCGCGCCTGCCATGATGGTGAACGGCAAATTCTTCGGCCGCCTGGACAAGAAGCGGGTGGAAAGCCTTATCGAGACGTGGCGTGCTGCCGGGAGGATGACGGAATGAACGCAACGACACAGGGCGCGGCGCGCAAGGTTTTCATCGGCATGGGAACGTGCGGCCTGGCCACCGGCGCGGCTGAAGTGAAGGTCGCGGTGGAGAAGTGGGCGGCGGCGCACGGGGAGAAGGTGGACATCACGGCCACCGGCTGCATCGGCTACTGCAAGGCAGAGCCCATCATGGACGTCGTCACGGAGACCGGCCAGCGCGTGTCCTACGGCAACGTGACACCCGAGGTGGCGGGCTTCATCCTCGACGAGGTGCTCGTGCGCAAGAACTACAAGCTCGACGGGCTCCTGGGCCAGTTCAAGAACGGCAAGACGCCCCTGGCAGGCATCCCGCTCATCGACGAGCACCCCTACTTCCGCAAGCAGGTGAAATACGTCCTGCGCAACTGCGGCGTCATCGACCCCGAATCCATCGCCGACTACCGGGCGCAGGGGGGCTTCAAGGGCCTCGAGCGCGCCATCGCCATGACGCAGGCGGAGGTGATCAAGGAGATCACGGCATCCGGTCTGCGGGGACGCGGCGGAAGCGGCTTCCTCACCGGCAAGAAGTGGGAGCTCGCGCTGCAGTCGAAGAACGACAAGAAGTACGTGCTCTGCAACGCCGATGAAGGCGACCCGGGCGCCTTCATGGACAGGTCGATCCTCGAAGGCGACACCTACGCGGTCCTTGAAGGCATGATGATCGCCGGCTATGCCATCGGCGCCGACGAAGGCATCATCTACTGCCGCGCCGAGTACCCGCTTGCCATCGAGCGCATCAAGAAGGCCATCGAGCTCCTGAAAAAGGAAGGGCTGCTCGATCACCCCATCGGGCCCCACGCCTTCCGGTTCACGCTGCGCGTGAAGATGGGCGCGGGCGCATTCGTCTGCGGCGAGGAGACGGCGCTCATGGCGTCCGTGGAAGGACGCCGCGGCATGCCGCGTCCCCGGCCTCCGTTCCCGTCGGTGGAAGGGCTCTTCCAGAAGCCGTCCATCGTGAACAACGTGGAGACCCTGGCCAACGTGTCCCACATCATGGGCGAAGGCGCGGAGCGCTTCTCCTCCATGGGCACGCAGACCTCCAAGGGCACGAAGGTGTTCGCGCTCACCGGCAAGGTGGCCAACGCGGGCCTCGTCGAGGTCCCGATGGGCATGACGCTCCGCGAGGTGGTCTTCGACATCGGCGGCGGCATCCCCGGGGGAAAGGCCTTCAAGGCCGTGCAGATCGGCGGGCCGTCCGGCGGCTGCATCCCCGCCGAGCACCTGGACATCAAGATCGACTACGAATCGCTGAAGACGGTCGGCGCCATGATGGGGTCCGGCGGACTGGTCGTCATGGACGAAGACACCTGCATGGTGGACATGGCGCGCTACTTCACCGCCTTCATCACCTCCGAATCGTGCGGCAAGTGCATTCCCTGCCGCGAGGGCACCCAGAGGCTCTACGAGATCCTCGACTCCATCGTCTCGCCCTACGCGAAGATGCCGGACGAGGAGGAGAACCTGCTGCGCTTCAACAGGGTGCTCAACATGGAGGGGCTCGCGCAGGTCATCAAGGACACGTCCCTCTGCGGGCTGGGCCAGAGCGCGCCCAACCCCGTGCTGTCGACCCTGCGCTTCTTCCGCAAGGAATACGAGGCGCACATCTACGACCGCAAGTGCCCCGCCCACCAGTGCAAAGGGCTTCTCACGTACACAATCGACACCAACGCCTGCACGGGCTGCACGCTCTGCGCGAAGAAGTGCCCGACTGGGGCGATCGTCGGTGAGAAGAAGAAGGCGCATTACATCGTGGACGAGAAGTGCATCCGCTGCGGCACGTGCCACGACGTCTGCCGTTTCAGCGCGGTCACGGTGAACTGAAGCCACGGATGGCGAATGCGGCGGAGCCATGGATGGCGGAAGCCGCATAGGAAGCGAGGAGATATATGGCGACTTTGACGATCAACGGAAGGAAGGTCCAGGCAGCGCCCGGCGCCTCCATCCTGGACGCGGCAACGGCAGCCGGCGAGCGCATTCCCACCCTCTGCCACATCAAGGAGCTTTTCCCCAGCGGCGCCTGCCGCATGTGCGTGGTGGAAGTGAAGGGCAAGCCCAACCTCACCCCGTCCTGCGCGTTCCCTGCCGAGGAAGGCATGGAGGTGCAGACTCGCAGCCCGCGCGTGATCAACGCCCGGCGCACGATCATCCAGCTCCTGCTTGCAAGCCACCCCTTCGACTGCCTCACCTGCCCGAAGAACGGCTACTGCGAGCTGCAGTCTCTGGCCTCCGAATACGGCATCGACAGCGTGCCCTTCAAGGGTAAGACACGGCACCACTACACCGATTTCTCCTCGCCGTCGATCATCCGCGAGCCGGACAAGTGCATCCTCTGCGGCCGCTGCGTCCGCATCTGCGAGGAGATACAGGGCGTGGCCGCCATCGACTTCACCCGGCGCGGCTTCGACACCATGGTCCTCCCTCCCTTTGAGATGGACCTGAGCGAAACCACCTGCGTGAACTGCGGCCAGTGCACGCTCGCCTGTCCCACGGGCGCGCTCCACGAGGTGCGCGTCGTGGAAAAGGTGATGCAGACGCTCCAGGAGGGGAAGAAATACCTCGTGGCGCAGGCTGCACCCGCCATTCGCGTGTCCCTGGGGGACTTCTTCGGTCTGCCCCCCGGCACGAACGTGACGGGCAAGGTCGCCGCGGCGCTGCGCCGCATGGGCTTCCGTCAGGTCTTCGACACGGACTTCGCCGCGGACCTTACGATCATGGAGGAAGGCACGGAGCTCGTGAACAGGATCAAGAAGAACGAGAAGCTGCCCCTGTTCACCTCGTGTTGCCCGGCCTGGGTCAAGTATGCCGAGATCTACTACCCGGAGCTCCTTCCCAACATCTCCACCTGCAAGTCGCCGCAGGAGATGATGGGCGCGACGATCAAGAGCTACCTTGCGCACAAGCTGAACATCGACCCGAAGGACATCTTCGTGGTGTCGGTGATGCCCTGCACGGCCAAGAAGTTCGAGGCGCAGAGGCCCGAGCTCTCCTCCGCCGCGGGCGTGGCGGACGTCGATGCCGTCATCACGACGCGCCAGCTCAACCGCATGATGCAGATATTCGGCGTCCAGTTCGAAAGCCTCCCCGAGGAGGAGTTCGACAAGCCCTTCGGCGCATCCACCGGTTCCGGGGACATATTCGCCGCCTCCGGCGGGGTCATGGAGTCGGCGCTCCGCTCCGCCTACTACCTCCTCACGGGCAAGGACCTCACGAACCTGGAGTTCGCGGACGTGCGCGGCATGGCGGGAGTCAAGGAAGCGTCGGTCACCATCGGAGACAGGACGATAAAGGTCGCCGTGGCCAACCGTCTCTCCAACGCCCGGCAGATCGCCGAGCGTGTGAAGGCAGGCGGCGCCCCGTGGGACTTCATCGAGGTCATGGCGTGTCCCGGCGGGTGCGCCGGCGGCGGAGGCCAACTCTTCGGTTACGACCCTGAGAGGGTGGAGAAGCGGATCAAGTCGATCTACGCGCTGGAAAAGAGCCGGACCGTCCGCCTCTCCTACAAGAACCCGGCGATAGCGGACGTGTACAAGGACTATTTCGATGCGCCGGGATCGCACAAGGCGCACGAGCTGCTCCATACGGGTTACTCCGCGCGCGAGGCGCACAAGTAGACGGAGGCGGACACGCCGCGGCCGGCGGCCGCACCTGCAGGCGGACCGGCGTGCTTCTATAAACGCGGCGGAGTGTATACGATGCGATTCGTGAGGGCCGGGCCGCCTGCCGCAAGGTCGCGGCCGGGAATGCCGCAAGGTCGCGGCCGGGAATGCCGCAAGGTCGCGGCCGGGTGTGAAGGAGGGTTGCGCAGTGGCACGCATTCTGATTGTTGACGACGACACCGATCTGCTCGATGGCCAGAAGGTCTACCTCGAGAAGAAAGGCTACACGGTGCAGACCGCCCTCAGCATCGACGAGGGTCTTGCCTGCGCACGCGAAACGGCACCCAACCTGGTCATCGCCGATCTCATGATGGAGCATTACGACTCGGGATTTGTCTTCTGCAAGAAGTTGCGCGATCCCTTTGGTGGCGTAGTAGAGCGCACCGTTGCTGTCGCCCGGTCCAGCGGTAGCCGCGGCCGTTGAGCTGCTGGATGGTCAAGAATGCCTCGTGCGGGCCGCCCGCGTCGTAATGCAGCACCGCGCCGTAGTCGGTGTACAGCCGCGACCGCAGCTCCGGCTTGGTCCCCTCCTTGCCGTCGGTCAGGCACCAGAGAAGCTGCCGGGCGAGCCGGGATCGCTCTTCTTGAGCAGTTCCGCCGCCTGCCGCAGCCGCTCGGCCTCGACGTCGCCCCGCGGCATGGGCGCCGATGGGCACCAGCCGCCGGCAGGGCTCTTCGCACGGCGCCAGGGCGTCCAGCGTCCAGCGCACCAGGTCCTTGAAAAGCGGATGGGCGAAGATCTGCGTGCCGTCGCAGTGGATCATCGCGTCGGCCGCGAACGACGGCGTGCCTCAGCGAGGCGATCCAGTAGCAGGCGATGTTCTCCATCCACCGCCCGCCCTGGGTGTTCAGCCGCGGATCGGCTCGCCGCGTGTACACGTCGAGCCATTCGTTCCAGAACCGCATGAACTCGCTCTTCCACTGCGCCGCATGCGGATGGTTGGGGAAGATCGTGGCGGCCAGGGGCAGGACGGGTTTGACCATGGCGACGAAATTCGGATGTCCGCCCATCATGCTCGTGTGCGGCGAGAAGCTGTCCTCGGCCGCGAAGTGGGCGATGAAGATCAGGATCGAGCGAATGTGCCGCCGCTGCTCCTCCGTCCAGCCCGCCCGGCTGTTGGCGTAGAGCTTGAAATACTCCCAGCGCTGTTGCAGCCGCCGGAAACAGTCCCAGTAGCGCTGGATCGAAGTGGTAGATACTGGCCGCGGAGGTTCCGCTCCGGCTCGCCGCCTTCGCCCAATAATCGTCGTAGCTGCACTTCTCGCCCTGCGGATCGTAGGGCGTCAGCGGCTCGTCAAAATCGAAGCACCATGTCCTTGTAGGCGTTGAGGCTGAAGTCGGTCAGCCTCTGCCACAGCCGCACCTCCGGCCCGGCGCCGAATTGCTCACGGGTCGTCGGTCCGGATAGCCTTCGAGGCTCTTGCGGACGGCATACTGCCGCGGCGGGTTCTTCCTCCGGGCCGCGGACCTGGTCGGCCGGCGACACGGGCAGCTCGCTGATGACCACTTCCTCGCGCGGGATCAGTCCCAGCGCCCAGTGCCGCTCGTGTCCCACCAGCGCCAGCCTGCGCGTAGGCGTCTCCCTCGCGCTGGTAGAAGTAGAGGTTCTCCGGCGCGTCGATGTCGCTCCAGACGCGGCGCGGCGGGCGTCTTCCAGTCGCGGGGGCGGTTGATGGCAAACATCAGGGCGTTGGGGCCATCGTCATTGAAGAAGACCGTTGAGCGCATCACCCCGTACGAGTTGGGCGTGTACAGCCCCAGTTGGTACGGCAGCGCCCCGTCGGCCCGCAGGTTCCCGGTCGTACGCCCCGCAATACTGCCCGCGGGGGCCGGCGTTGTATCCGCCGTTGCACATCACCAGCCGGGCGTCTGGCTCCAGCCCCTTGTTGGTACGAGAGCTTCCAGAACGCCGCATCGCCGGGACTGAATCCGCTGAGCAGACTCATCGACCAGCACGTGTTTCTCATTATGTTGGACCGTCAGGTCCACCTGCCAGGTGCGGTTGCAGTTGAAGATATAGGAGTGGAAGGTATAGAGCAGGCGATACTTGACGAACAGCGGCCCCTGCTCCACGATCGTCCCGCGCAGGCTCTCAAGCGTGATGTCCTGCGGCAGCAGCAGCGATCCGCCGCCGATCCATGTCGCTCCCGCCATCGCGCGAAATGCCCAGGATCGGGGCCGAGTCGGCCGATGCGGCCGCGCCGTCGGCAGGCACGCGAAGCTGTTGCGAGATTCGCGGCGATCACTGCCGTTCCGTCGGCATTGGTTCTGAATGTCACATGCGGGGTGAACTTGGCGGTATAGGCCGGATCGTACACCAGCGCTGAACAGCCGGCTGGAACTGCGCGGCAGGTCGCTGCGGAAGTGCACGGTGGCGCCGGTCAGATAGCCGCCGCTCTCCACGACATTCGGAGAGCTGGTATTCCACCGGCGACTCATCCCCCGCGTGCTGGAGCTTCAAGTGCTCTTTCTGCACCGCATTGGGCGGGACAGGTGAAGGGGAAGCTGATCAACTCCTCGGGAAAGTCGTAAATCCCCATGTAGTCGACCAGCTTCATCTCGTGGCGCCATGGGGCCGTCTGAGCGTGCAAGACGCTGCCGCTGAGAAACACCACTCCACACGTCGCCGCGATCCAGGTTGTCTTCGTCATGCTCATCCTTCGTGACTTGTCCCGAGCTGTCCAACGTGGCTGGGAGTTCCCGAAAAAACTGTTCTGGCACGGCAGACCACCGGGCAGCGTGTCCCAACCGATAGAGCATAATCTATGGACACGTACTTGGGCAATCGTTTCTAGAGATCGCGGACGATTTTCGCGGCAGCCTCGCCACAGCTAGACCGCACGGGGCACGTGTGCCAGCTTTTCGACGTCAGCGACGTCAAAGTCCACCGGGTTTCCTCGGCTCCGCACCCAAAGCTGCCCCGCTGGGCGTGCTGAACACCGGAGCCGAAAAACCAACCATTTTTGACACCGCGGTCGGCGTCAATATAATGGGCGTTGGAAGGTAGCTGTCCATTTTGTGAAACTGGCGCTGCATGATTTTGAGGAATTGGTTATGAAGGAGGCATGGACGTCGAGCAACTCAAGGAAGATGTTCGCGAGGGGCGGATCACAGCCGATCGGCTGATCGAATTGGTCGTGACGTTGCAGCGGGAGTTGCAGGCGGCGAAGGAGCGGATCGAGAAGTTGGAACGGCAACTGGGCGGCGCGCCAACGCCAAAGATTTCGGAGCCGTTCTCGGTACGGGCGGAAGAACAGCGGCAGGAGGCGCGGGGAAAGCAACGGCGCAAACGAAAGCGGCGGTCGCAGGGCGGGCGGATGACTACCGCGGAGAAGGTCGCTCAGGCGGCACGGACGGAGAAAGTGTTTCCGGCGGGCGTGCCGGAAGCGGACTGCTGGCTGTCGCACACGCGGCCGGTATGGCGGTTGGAGAACGGCCAAGCGGTGTTGGTGGCCTATGAAATCTATCGCGGCCCGCGCAGTCAATACGGCAAAATCCTCGGCGTTTTCGGCCGCAGCGAGTTTGGGGTCGAAATCGTGCTGGCCCTTGCGTATCAGGTGTACGTGGTGGGGCTCTCGTTCGACAAAGCCTGCCTGCTGATGAACTTCTTCCAGCACCTGAAACTGCGGAAGTCGCAGGCCAACGCCCTGTTGAGTCAATTGGCGCGGCAGTGGGAAGGGGAGTTCGAGCTGCTGTGCCTGCTGCTGGCAAACTCGCTGGTGGTACATACCGACGAGACAGGCTGGAGCATCAACAGCGTGTGGGCATTTCTCTCGGAGAAAGTCCGCGTGGTGCTTTTCGGTGTCCCGAAGGATGCCCAGACGCTGCAGCAGATTCTCGATCCGGCGACGTTCGCAGGGATTGTCATCAGCGATGACGCGGCGGTGTATGCGAACTTCACGCAGTCGCAGAAATGCTGGGCGCATTTTCTGCGAAAGGCGATCAAGTTGACGCTGCTGGAGCCGACCAACGCTGAGTACCGCCACTTCACCGATCGGCTGCTGGAAATCTACCGTAAAGCCTGTCGGGTGCAGCGTGACCGGCGCCTCAGTGCGGAGGGTCGCCAGCAGAAAGTGGCGCTGCTGGACGATGAGGTTTTTGACCTGTGCTTTCCGATGTGGGTGGCCGAACTGCCGCCAGGCGAAGGCCCGGCAGACGACTATCGACGGCTGTGCAACGAACTGATGCGGGTGATGCTGGCCCGGCAACTTTTCACGTTCGTCACGGCGGAACCGGTGCAGAAGCCCAATGGGGAAACGCTGCTGGTGTCGGGAACGAACAACGAAGCCGAACGGACACTCCGCTCTCCCGCGCAGGCTCGGGACACCGGCCGCACCAACAAGACGGTGCCCGGCGCGCGGCGTCAAACGGTGGTCGTGAGCGTGCTGGAATCGCTCCGGCAGTATCTTTCGACGTATACCCTGTCGAGCGTGATCGAAGAAGTCCAACACTGGGCCACCGTAGGCCGGAGTTGCTTTGCCCGCTTGGCAGAGAAGCTCGGTTTGACCAACTCTGGCTCTCCGGCCGATGATTGTCCCGCGCTTTTGCATCGTTTGCTTCCCGTGCCGGATGGATAAAAAGCTCGGGCGAGAGCAGGCATTCGCACGGATCGGCGAACCGTGAACAATTTCCCGAACGCATGTACAGCCGGAGGCAATCATTTCTCTCCACGCCTTCAACTTCCCACAGCCCGACTCTCGATTCATTCCTTCCTCTACGCGCTCATCGCATTGAGAAGCGCCCTCCCTCTCAGTCCGCTACACCCGGCACAGTTTCAACATCTACGAAGAAAAATACCCGGTGCCATCCAACGAGAGCAAGTAACATCCCTGATAGAAAACGAACGGCTCCAGGGCCTTCCCACGCTGGAGTTGGCGAAACACAACGTCGAACAAGGGGCGGAACTGCCGTGGGGCCACGGGGTCGAGGATCTCTCGCATGTGCGTGTCCGAGGGAACGCGGGTGATCCTAAACAGATTCCGCATGTTCTCGTCGTTGCGGTGCTCCTCAAATGCCAGCAACGAGGGGTCCTTCAGCGAAAACATGCCGAAGGCTGACATCAGTGCGTCCGTCAAGGAAATCGGACACTTCCGCCCGCGATGGTCGGGGATCTTCTCAAACCTAAGCCGCAACAACTCGTACAGCGCGTCGGCTGAAAGATGCTTGCGCAACCGCGGGACATGTTCTTCGGGAGGGGAAGGCAGGATCACGGCGACTCCTTTCGCCCTGCACAGAGTAATCATCCTTGCTGGCAAACCGCCATCTTATCATCTTTACGCCTCGAAATAGACGATTGTTCACAGATGGTTTACGAAAACCTCTTCACCTTTACCCCCAATTTACGCCCTTTTCAGCTTCGTCGGGAATCGCTGACAACCTGTTGACTCAATATCGCTTCGAGGCTCCACGGAAGCGTCACTTTCAACCTCAAGCCGCTCGGCTGGAATCGGGGATTACAAACCCAAGTTGAAATTGTCCGAAATCGCCTTGACCGTTGCCTTCATGCCGGGGTCCAATGCTACGGCCTCCAACAGGTCCTTCCTAGCTTCCTCGGTCTTTCCCACTGCGGCGTAGGCAACTCCTCGGCCCCAATATGCCACCGCATCTTGCGGATCGAGTTCGATGGCTTTGGTGAACTCGGCGATGGCTTCCGTGTGTCGGCCTAATCTGCCATAGGCACTTCCACCGTTGCTATATGCCTCGGCATATTTCGGACTGAGTTCGATGGATTTGGTGAACTCAGCGATGGCTTGTGTGTATTGGCCGTAACCGTTCACACGCCGGAGATGTTTTCTTGGGAAACTGATCTGGACTCAAATACGGTTTGTGTGGCACAACAGTGCGCATGCAAGCGGTAGTCACGGAAGAAATCATTGCTCGCCAGCCGCCGGAAGCCCAGGCCATCATCCGCCTGTTGCTGGCGAGAATTGCCGAATTGGAAGCGCGGATCGAGGAGTTGGAACGGCAAGTGAAAGGCAAGACGCCGCAGAACTCCTCGCTGCCGCCCAGCACGCAACATCCGCACGCTCGACCACAGCCGCCCCAACGCAGGTCGAAGAAGAAACGTGGTGGGCAGCCCGGCCACGAGAAACACGAGCGACCCTTGATTCCCACCGACCAGTGTGATGATGTGCGGCCCCTGAAGCCGACCGAGTGCCGGCGCTGTGGGGCGAAGCTCTCGGGCACGGACCCGGAGCCGTTGCGGCATCAGGTCTGGGAACTGCCGGAAATCAAACCCCACGTGACGGAATATCAACAGCATCGTCTGGCTTGCCCGTGTTGCGGGGAAACGACATGTGCCAAGTTGCCTGCCGGAGTTCCCGCGGGGCAGGCCGGGCCACGGCTGGTGGCGTTGGTGGCCTTGTTGATGGCCCACTATCGTCAAAGCAAGCGGCGTACGGCCCAGTTTCTGGAGGCGATCCTCGGGCAACCCTGTTGTGCGGCCTGGACGGTCAAGCTGCAAAAACAAGCGACCGACGCGCTGCGTCCCTGCTACGACGAACTGGCCGCGGCACTGCCGCAACAACCGCAGTTGGGCATTGACGAGACGCCGAACAAGGAAGGTCCGCTGAAGACGTGGCTCTGGGGGTTTGTCGCCGCACGCTTCACCGTATTCGCCCTGCGATTGACGCGAGCAGGCACCGTGCTCACAGAACTGCTGGGGGACGCTTTTGTGGGCGTGGTGATGTGCGACCGGGCGAAAATGTATTGGTCGCTGGGCTGCCTGCAATGGTGCTGGGCACATCTGAAACGCGACTTTCAAGCCTTGATCGACAGCCACGACCCGCAGGTGAAGCGGCTGGGACACGACCTGATGCGGCCGACGCGAAAACTGTTCGCGGCCTGGGCACGCTACCGCGATGGAACCATCACCCGCGTGGGAATGAAACGCCTGATGCACCCGATCCGCGCGGAGATCGAAGGCTTGCTGCTGCGCGGTGCCTTCAGCGGCAATGAGCGTCTGATGGGCATGTGCAACGAATTGTACGACCATCGGCAGTGGCTGTGGACCTTTCTGGACCATGAAGACGTGGAACCCACCAACAATGTTAGCGAACGTGCCCTGCGCCACGCGGTCATTTGGCGGAAACTGTCGTTCGGTACGCAAAGTGCCAACGGAAGCCGCTTCGTGGAAACCATGCTGACGGTGATCGAAACCTGCCGTCAGCAAGGCCGCAACACCTTCACGTTCGTAGCCGATGCTGTCCATGCTCACTTTGCCGGTCGTCCCGCCGCCTCGTTACTCGCCGAGATACGAAGCGCTTTCTGCTGGGGTGCCTTCAGCGGTAATCAGCGTCGGCTGGGCAGGTGAAACGAATTGTACGACGATCGGCAGTGGCTGTGGACCTTTCTGGACCAGGAAGAAGGTGTGGAACCGACGAACAATGGCAGTGAACGTGCCCGTGCGGTCACTCGTTCATCGGGCTGAAGCTGTCTTATCGGCACACAAAGTGACTCATGGCAGCTGCTTCTGTGGAAACCATGCTGACTGTGATCGAAACCTGGCCGTCGAACAAAGCGTCGGGACACCTTTACATTGTCGCCGATGCGCATCCAGGCTTATTTCGCCAGCCGTCGCGTCGCCTCGATTGCTTGCTGGGGTGTGAACGGTTACGATCAGGTCCAACAACTCTGCTGCCCGCTATTCCGAGCGGCGTGGAAGAAGATTGGGAACCAAGCGGGCGTTGTGGGACAATCTGCGGTCCCACTTCCGGCACTTCATTTTCCAGTCGATGCGGCACCTTTACCAGGTCATGCTCTATTTTGACTG
>CAWAHW010000002.1:0-1562740 GCA_963781885.1 uncultured Spirochaetota bacterium
GCGCGGCGGCGTGCAGATCCTCAGCAACGTCATCGACCCCGACAAGGGGGACGTGACGACGCTGGACTACACCACCGCCACCGCGGGACCCGTCCGCATCCTCGTCTTCGATCTGGCCGGGACCATCGTCAACAACCTGAAGCCACCCGACGAGACCCCCGGGGACCATGCCGTCACGTGGAACGGCACCAACAGCAGCGGCGCAAAGGTTGCGCGCGGGATCTATTTCATTCGGATCGTCGCGCCGGGACTCGACGAGATCCGCAAGGTGCTCGTGGTGAGGTAGGCGCCGCAAGGGGCCCCCGCGAGGGGGCCCCGTCTGCGCGCGCCGCGGACCCTTTGCGGGCCTGAATCCATCGGATATAGTCACGCCCGTGAACGCGCTGACGAGCACTCTCTTCCGCTTTTTCCGTTCCGTGAGGCTTGCCGTCGTCCTCATCCTCGTGATCATCGTGCTGTCCATGCTCGCCACTCTCGTGCCGCAGGGCATGCCTGATGAGATGTACCGGGCGCGCTATTCACCGGCCATCTACGCCGTGATCGGTGCCCTCGGTTACCAGAGATTCTTCAGCTCGGCGCTCTTTCTCTTTCCCGTCCTTCTGTTCACCATCAATCTCGGCGTGTGCGCCGCGGACAGGTTCGTCACCCGCGCGCGGACGCACGCGAAGCGCCGCTACGGCCCCGACCTTGTTCACATCGGGCTGCTCGTCCTCATCGCGGGCGGGATCGTGACGGCGCTGGGTCAGTCACCAGGCGGCGTTGTCTCTGGTCGACGGGCAGGAGGCGCGCCTGGGCAGCGGTGAGATCGTGCACCTGATCTCCTTCCAGTTTTTCAAATATGACAACGGCATGCCGAAGGAGTGGGTCTCCACCGTCCGCGTGACACGGGACGGCAAGGAGGAAGTCGCCTCCTTTCCCATCAGGGTGAATCACCCGCTCAGGCTGTCGGGGACGACTCTCTACCAATCGGCGTGGAACGTGACGGGAACGCTCACGCTCGCGGATGCGGAAGGCCGGGAGGCAAGCCCGCAGCCCGGCGACTACTTCGAGCAGGAAGGCGCCCGGTGGGTTTTCTCGAGCTTCGAGCAGGCGGGCGACGCGTGGGCGGTCAGATTCAGCCAGTACCGGGGGACGGAGCCATCACCCGCTGAAACACGCCTCCTGCGGGTCGGGCAATCCGTCGGACCGTTCACCGTCAAGGCCATCAGCGCGCAGCAATCAACGGTCTTGAAAGCGGTGAGCGATCCCGGACGCGCGCCTTTTCTCGCGGCCCTGGTACTGCTCCTGGCGGGCCTCGGCCTGACGTTCTTTCAGAAAAGGGGAGACACCGCGACATGATGGCGACACTCGCGCTCCTGTCCATCGCGCTTGCCGCGGTGCTGCAGGCCGGCTTCCTTCTGCGCCGGGAGAACAGGCGGGACCCCGTCTCCCACTGGCTGCTTGCCGCGGCGGCGGCACTGCTTGTCGCCACGTTGGTGGACCGGAGCATCCGCATCAGCTTCGTAGCCGTGACGGACACCTACGAATCGCTCGTCTTCTTCTCCGCCTGCATCTGCGTCGTGCTTTTCGCGCTGCGCATGGCGCCGAAGACGCGCGGCCTTTCGCCATTCGTGTTGTTCGGCGCCACGATCGTGAGTCTGGCGCTTCTTGCCGTCTCCTCGTCGCCGCTTGCGCCGCGCGACATCTCGCCGCCGATACCGGCGCTCCGGTCGTTCTGGCTCGTCCTGCACGTCACTTTCTCCTTCATCGGGGAGGCGTTTTTCGTCGTGAGCTTCGTCGCCGCCATCGTGCAGCTTGCGTCGGTCAAGGAGGAGAAGCGCACGGAGATGGACAGGCTGGTGGCCACCGCGATCGGAATCGGCTACCCCGTCTTCACGGCGGGCGCCCTGGTCTTCGGGGCGATCTGGGCGGAGACGGCGTGGGGCGCGTGGTGGAGCTGGGATCCCAAGGAGACCTGGGCGCTCATCACGTGGCTCGTCTATACCGCGTACCTGCACACGCGCCTGGTGAAGCGCCTGCGGGGAACCACGTCGGCGGTCCTTGCGATCGTCGGATTCGCGGCGACCGTCTTCACGTTCTTCGGTGTGAACTTCCTGTTGTCCGGCTTGCACAGCTACGGTTGAGAGAGAAACATGAGTGAGTTCGATTCCTGGCCCCACACCACCCTTGCCGCCGGCGATCTGCGCCTCGTCGTGCTGCTTCCCGATCCGCTGCAGGGCTACTACCGCGGTCCGCGCTTCGACTGGGCCGGCACCGTTGCCCTGGCGGAATGGGGAAGGCACAGCTTCTTCGGGAGCTGGCGGCTGCCCCCGCACCGGCCGCGCGTGAATGACGATGCGGCAGGCACGGCCGGGGAGTTCGGCATGGGGTCGGCGTCAGACGGCCCTCCTCCGATCGGCTATGCGGACGCCCCCGTGGGCGGGACATTCCTCAAGATCGGCGTCGGGCAGGTGGTGAAGATCGACGAGCCCGCGTACCGTTTTGAGGCGCTCTATCGCATCGCACGCCCTGCCGCGTGGGACATCCGGCAGGACGGGCAGAGCATCAGCTTCGCGCAGGAGGAGGGCCCGGTTCGGGGCCATGCATTCCGCTATACAAAGACCGTGGAGATCGGGCCCTCGTCGTCGACCTTCATCGTGCGGCACGTGCTGGAAAACACCGGGGCGCATCGGCTGACCCAGGCCCACTATTGCCACAACTTCATCCGCATCGATGAGGCTCCCGTCGGTCCCGGCTCCTGCATCGAGCTGCCATTCGCTGCCCGGCTTTCGACCTCCGACGACGGCGTGCTGGAGGCGCGCGGTAAAAGAATCGAGCTCACCCGCGACCCGCGCGCGGACGAGGAATTCTTTGCCGTTGTGAACGGCTACGACGGGACTGCGGAGCATAACGCGGTGATCGTGCGGGGAAAGGCCGCGGCATTGAGAATCACGGGCAGCGACCCGCTGTGCAGGCTCCAGGTCTGGGGCACGCCCCGGACGCTTTGCCCCGAGCCGTTCATCGCCATCGATCTGGCGCCCGGCTCAACGCACGCCTGGACGATCCGCTACGACTTCACGGAAGGCGGCGCCTGACCCCGTTCAGGCGATCCGATCCGAGGCTTCCGCGAAGAGCTTCTCCAGCAGCTCATTTGTCGGGCCGCAGGCCGCCACCACCTCGCGCGCCCAGGCGGCGTATTCCTGCTTCTTCCGCGAGCTCCACCCTAACGGCGGGCTTTCCGTGAGTGAGCGGAGGTTCGCGATCTTGTCGGCAATCTTCAGCATGCGCGCCCGAGCGGACTTGCCGGGCGCTGTTTCCACCTGGCGCCTCTTGCGCTCCTCCCGCGGCAGCCCCTTGTCGTCGGTCACGGCGGCCACGAGCGATGCCACGTCGTCCCCGAAGGCGTCCAGGAGCTCGGCGCGCGTCGTGCCCGTGTCCTCCAGCGTGTCGTGGAGGAGGCCCGCCATGACAAGGGCGGGATCGGCGCCGTCCGTGGCCTCGGCCAGCAGGAGCGCGACCTCGGTGAGGTGGTTGATGTACGGTTCCGCCTTCAGGCCCTTGCGGCGCTGCGTGGCGTGCCGGCGCGCCGCGAAATCAAGGGCGCGCGCCACGCCCAGTATGCCGGGCATGCCGCTCAGGCGAGCACCTTGCGGAAGCGGCGGTTCTCCAGGAGCGTGTGGTCGATCACCCAATCCTTGAGGAACTCCACCATGTTGTGCAGCGCGTCCACGGGTGCCGTCTCCAGGTAGCGCGCAAGACCCTCCACCTTGCGGAGGAACTCGGCGTGCTCGTGGAGGGCGGCCTCGTAGGCGGGGTCGGTGTGGCGGGCCGCAAGCGTCTCTTCGTAGCGCAGGTGGGACTTTGCGAAGGTGGTGAGCTTCTGCACCCTCTCCATGCGGTCGTCGCCGGGGCTGCGGCCTTCCGCCACCGCGGACAGCGTGTCGATCATGTCGAAGAGGAGACGGTGCTGGTCGTCGATCTCGGGGATGCTCACGCCGTAGGAGTCGTGCCAGACGAAGCGCAGCTCGGCCCGGAAGCTCTTGAGACGCCGCTCGAAGGTCTCCATGAGCTTCCACTGCACGACCGGAATGTCCTCGATGGCCTCCGCGGGAATGGCGTACAGCGTCGAGTCCAGGAGGGCGCGCGCCTCGAAGAGGTGCTGGATCGTCTCGGTCTCCTTGCCGGGCGGCGCCTGCCTGCCGAAGCGCTGGGTCCACCCGGTGGGAAGCTCCCGCGCGCCGCGCATGAGCGTCTCTTCCCCGAAGAAGCCGCCCGGCTTGAGGTTTTCGATCGGACGGCCGCCAAGAAAGACGGTGACGAGCCCTTCCGCCAGGAGGAAAATCTCCGCCCGTCCCTGGGGGGACAGGACGGTGCCTTCCGCGATCTGCCGCCGGGTCATGGACTTCGCGATCCTGATCTGGAGCGGGAAGGAGACCATCTCCCCGAAGAGCCACGTGCTCTGGAGGACCTGGCGGTGCTTCTGTACCTGACGCAGCTCCTCCACGGCGCCCGCGCGGCCCAGAAAGGCGAGGTAGATCTCGCAGGGGATGCGCAGCGCGGTGACGTGGCTCAGGGCCCGGCAGGTGCGGCGCGCGCTCTCCCCACCGATGCAGTCCAGCTCGCCGATGATGGCGCCGGCCGATTCGCGGTTGTGCAGCCCCGTCTTCGAATCGATGAGCTCCACCTGGCCGCTCAGCACGAGGAAGACGTCCGTGACCGGGGAATCCGCCCTCTGCATGATGGTGTCGGGCGCGTAAGAGGCAAGCGGCGCGTTTCCCAGCGTGGCGATCTCGTGCTCGGCCACCACGGGGAAATAGTGGCGCAACGCGCGCACCCCGTCGTGCTGGAGGGAATCGATGTGGGACTGCACCAGGACGTCCTGCTGCCCGAAGGCGGCGCAGGAGCCGATCTCCTTCTGCGCGTCCGTGAGTGGCGCGGAGGTGTGGCTGAGGAAAACCTTCGCGGAGGCGTCGCCGGCAAAATCCTCGGCCCGTCCGTGGATGAGCCCGCCGCCGATGTCGATTTTTTTCACGTTCACCGCCGAGAGCAGCCGTTTCGTGAAGGCATCGTAGAAGGACTGGGAGATGCCGTTCTTCCGCGGGTCGTCGGTCACCATCTTGCGCAGCACCTCGAAGGAGCTGATGTCGGCAAGATGCGCATACGTGCGGTAACCCTTGTCCCAGAGGGCGCGGAAGAAGAAGACCGTGGTCTCCACCGGGTGGGGCGAAAGCACCGGCAGCACCTCGAGGCCCTCGACGTCGTTCCATTCATCGATGGACAGGTCGTGCGGCTCGAAATACTGGTAGAAGGTGGCCTCGTTGCGGCCGGTGAGCGCGCCGTATTTCTTCACGACGCTCGCGCGCACGGGCGGGGTGGCAAAGTAGGGGATGCGGTGGTCGGCGCGCACCAGGGAGGTGAGACCGGCAAAATGGTCGTCGTGGACGTGCGTGTGGAAGATGCCCGAGATCTCGTTGATGCTGATGCCGAGGGCGGTGAGGGTGTGCTGGATGCCCGGCCCGGCATCGATCATGTAGAGCCTGCCCTGGAAGCAGACGATGCTCCCCATGCAGGGCCGCGTGACGTCCCACCCGTCGCCCTCGCCGATGTGCACGACGCTGAAATACTCGCGGCGCAGCGACTGGAAGGAAAGCTGGTAGGTGGGGGGGTACTCCTCGGTGTCCCCGAGGTTGAGGTCCACGGTGACCGACTGGCCGCCGTAGATGAACTCATAGCGGTTGAAGCCCCTGCGGCGGACGAAGGCGCCGCCGCGCAGCTCCACGGCCGGCGTGTCCACGACGCGCAGGTCCAGCAGGTCCTCGGTGCGGCGGATGTTGTCGAAGGCGAACCATTTCTTGATGCGCAGCATGTCGTGCGCCTGCGCCTCGGACACGCCCGCCGCCGCGATCTCCGCGAGCGAGGCAAGGCCGTAGGTTCCGCGGTAGATGTAGCTGCTCTGGCTCTTCACCTGGTCTTCCAGGCCGATGAGCATCGGTTTGCGACCGGTATTGTTCGGGTGCCCCGGCAGGATCATGCCCTGGAGATAAAGCATCTGCAGAACGGGGAACTCGGCGAGATTGGAGAAGCTTCCCTTCTGGATGGTGGTGTCCGAGAGGAGAATGGCGTTGGGCCCGGTCTGTGCCATGACCCCGTCCTTCTCCCGCTCGACGATGAGACCCATCTTCATCAGGTGCTTGACGCTGTCCGCGGGACATCCGCAGAGGACGAAAAGGTCCGCCTCGGGTATCTCCACCCAGTAGACGCCGTTCGTCACTCGCTGTTTCTGCATCGAGGCCCTTTCGTCTCCCCTCTCGGTCCCGAGTCCCGGTTACGCTGACCCGACTATCTCCCCTCAATTATAGCGAAGCCGGAGCGTGATTGCAAAAAAGCATCGTTATCGCCGCCGGTGCACATCCGCGGGATTTTCTGCCGATAGTAAAGCAAACGGTTTGCCAATGAACGTACGGCCGCTGCGGTGCATCACCGGTCAGGGCCCCCCGCTCCCGACCGGGCCCAACCCCTTCCTCGACGATCTTGCCCACCTGCGCGAGCATCACGGCGAAAAAATCGCCGCCGTGGACCAGGATTCCGCCTCCGTCGTGGGCGCGATCGGGGTCTACCCCGACCGTGACGAGGGCGGGGCCTTCTTCCACCTTGCGGGCCTGGAAACGACCGCGGAGGCCCGGGACGGCGGTGTCGACAGGCTGCTCCTCGAAGAGGCCGGCCGCTACCTGGCCGAGCACAAGGCGAGCCGGCTGAAGTTCGGCACGAGCCCGCTTCTCACGGCGAATGCCGGCCTGTACGTGACGCAATTCGGCGCGCGCTACCGCTGGCGGGAGGGGCCCCGGACGCCCGAAGGCGCGCCGTGGCCGTACGTCGCCTGCGAGTGCGACTTCGACGATCCCCTGGCGCGGCCTCTGGACCTCCGCGACGACGAGGTGGAGGCCCGCAGCGTCCTGGGATGGAGCGAAGGCCGGCCGATCCACCGGACACGCGTATCGTATGCCGGACCCTTGTCGGTCCTGCTCCCCGAGATGTCGGCGGAAGGCCTTTCACGCGCAGCCGCCGATGCCGGCTTCCTCTCGGTGATCTGGGATGCGTTCCACACACTTTCCGCGCACGGGTACAGCTTTGCCTGGTTCGACCGGCTGCCGTCCCGCGGACGCCCGGCCGGCGCGCCGCTGTGCTTCTACCTCATGAAGAGGTCCATTGTCCTCTAGGCCCGCCGATTGAACTTGCGGCGGCACTCGGGATACACTTGCGGGCATGGATACCCCGCAGACGATTGAGCTCACGCGCAGCGAGCGCGAGCTGCTGTTAAACATCCGCCATCTCGCTCCGGACGTCGAAAAAAAGATTGTCTCATCGCGGATCACCGGCAACAGGTTCCACATCGAGTTCACCCCCGGAGAGCTTGAAGGGCTCATCGGCGGGCTGGCCTCCGAGTCGCATGCAAGCGACGAGCGGACGATGTCCAAGGCCTACGACGAGCTGCGCGAGAAGCTGGAAAAGCTCTGATCGCGACTGACCTCGTCCTTCTCCTGGGTCTGCTCGCGGCGGTGGCGGTGCTCGCTTTTGCCATCGTCACCGTCCTTCTCCTCGGCGAGCGCCGGCGCAGCCACGCGCGGATCGAGCAGCTCCTGGCCGACCAGGCCCGGGAGTTGACCGACGCGCGGCGCGACAGCCTCCAGAGGAGCAGGAGCTCCCTGAAGGGGCAGATCGCCGAGCAAATGGCGCCGCTGCTTCCCGGTTTCCGCTACCTGCCGGCGGACGCGCGCTTCATCGGCGATCCGATCGACTATCTCGTCTTCAACGGTTACACGGGCCTGCGCGACGCGGGCGCCGACGCGGCCCAGCTGGAGATCGTCTTCCTGGAGGTGAAGCAGGGAGGCTCCATGCTCTCGCCCTTCCAGAAAAGCATCGCGCGCTCCGTGGAGGAAGGCCGCGTGCGCTTCGAGCTCCTGCGCATCGCGGAGGACGGCTCCCTGGAAACCCAGGTGTGGAAGCCGCGGCCGAGGGAACGGGAGTGAGCCGCCGGCGGGCCGGTCTCCTGCTCGCGCTCGCCGTGCTGGCCGCGCCGCCTGCCGTGCCGCAAACGGTCACGGCGTCCAACCGTCCCGGCCGCGAGATCAGCCTCCCCCCGAGCCAGGTGAAGGACACCTTCTTCGCGTACGTCCTGGGCATCATCAAGTCGGGCGTGGACGTCGACATGGACAACAAGGCGATGCGGGACGTCCTCACGGAGTTCAAGTCCGCGCTCAACCTTCCCTTCGACCTGGTGGCGCGCGTCACCCAGCAGATGGCGGCCGGATCGGATACGCGTCTCATCGGTCTGGATTTCACGGCCGACGTCGTGATTCCCATACCCTTTTCCCTTCTGTTCTATCACCCGGGCAGCATCACATCGGACCGCAACCTCATATTCAAGGTCGTCCGCTCGACGTACGTCGATCCCGGCGCGCCGGATGCGCCTGCGCCCGTGTATGACCTCGTCCTCACGGAAGGCCGCGTGCTCGTGGACGTCGATGACTGGCTGGAGTGGCTGTTTGCCGCCTACATCGAAGACACGTGGATCCAGCACATCGTCTTTTTCACGTGGCGGGGGGACTGGATCGGCGAGCTTGCCGGAACGGGCAGGAAAACGGGACGGCAGCTCCGTGCCTTTTTCGACTTCACGAAGAACAAGATACTCTTCCCCGAACCGGCGGAGCTTTCCGGCATCGGCCGGCAGCTCGTGCCGGACGCGCCCGCGCGGTAGCCGCCGGGCGGCTACACCGCCATCATCGGCGTGAGGATCTGGCCCGTGGATTCCGCGGGCACTCCGGCGGCGTTGCCTTCATCGGTGTCGATGTGCATCTCCAGCGCAAAGGACGGGGAGGAGCGGACCACCACGCCTTCCACGATGGTGGCGCGGTCGCCCATGAGCCGGACGCTCACGTGACTGCCATTTTTCACGCCGATCCTGTCCGCATCGGCCGGCGTCATGTGGATGTGCCGCAGGGCCCGGATCACCCCCCGCGGGATGGCGAGCTCTCCGGCCGGGCCGCGCAGCGTGATGCCGGGCGTACCCTCCAGCTTTCCGGACTCCCGCACCGGCGCCTGGATGCCGAGGGCGAACTGGTCCGTGCCCGAAATCTCCACCTGGGTCTCAGCGCGGACCGGGCCCAGGATGCGCACCTTCTCTATCGTCCCGTGCGGCCCCACGACCGCGACGGTTTCATTCGCCGCGAACTGCCCCGGCTGGTGGAGATCCTTCAGGTTCGTGAGGGCGGCGCCGGGACCGAAGAGCCGCGCCAGCGCGTCGGCGGTGACGTGCACGTGCCGCGCGGAGACACGGACGACCACCTCATGCACCTGGGCGTCTCCCTCGCGGCCCGAAAGTATCTCCGCGGAGAAGCGCGACCAGCAGGATGCCTTGGGGTTGCTGCGCACCTGGAGGAGGGACGCCTTCACGCGCTCCCGCGCAAGGGAGCCGTACTCGTCGCGGAAGCGGCGGTAGAAATCGAGGATGCGGCCGTGGTCGCTCACGTACCGGGCGGGCATCGCGTTGAGCGCCAGGGCGAACACGTTGCACCAGCATTGGCTGCACGAGCACAGGGCATCGGCCCGGATGGCGGCGCTCGTCTCCTCGCCGACGATCAGCTCCATGATGTTGTAGGGGGCGAAGCTCGACCCGGAGATGCGCCGCATGGCCGTGGCGGACCTGATGGTGGCGAGTATCCCTGCCACGCGCAGCTTCTCCGGTGTGCACAGCCGGAGCTCCGCGATGGCCTCCTCCAGCGGCTCTGCCGAGCGTGCGCAGCGCTTCCGCGCCTCCGCGAGCTTCTGCTCGCCGATCCACCCGAGTGCCAGGAGGATCTGTCCCGTGTCCGTCTGGTCGATCTCCTCCTGCGCCTGGGTCTTCAGGGCGCGCGTGACCTGGTCGGCGTCCGCCCAGCCCTTGCGCACTGCGATCTCACCGATGCGGGACTGCACGCCCACGGTCGCGTTCTCCCGTTGCTCGTCCAGGAGCATTCCGATCTGCTCCGCGCGCAGCGCATCGGCCTCCACGAGGTATTCTCCCAGGCGCCGCACCGACTCCGCGCTCTTCACGCTCATGCTGTCCTCCGCATTCTCTTCCGCCCGCTCCAATGGTGCGCCACCGGCGGTCGAGGGTCAAGTCGGGCGGGGCATTTGCGCACCCGCGGTCACGCGAGGCCTTGCATCGGGCGCGCGGTGGGGGCTACCCTGCGCGGGGGAGGGGACCGCGTGAAAGTGACGGTCGCGTGCGGACAGTTTGCGCCCGCACCGGGTGACATCGCCGCGAACCTTGACACGATCGCGGCACAGGCCCGCCAGGCCGCGCGCCGGGGAGCGGCTTTGCTCGTGCTTCCCGAGCTCTGCCTCTCCGGCTACCCCTCGGCTGCCGCGGCGCCCGGCGGGGCCGTGGAGGCGGGAAGCGCGGCACGCCAGGCCCTTGCCGATTGCGCGCGCGCGGAAGGCATCGGTCTCTGCGTCGGCGTTGTCGAGCGCAGCGGGCAATCCCTTTTCAACAGCATGATTTCCATCGACGAAACGGGCGTCACCCGGGCAGTCTACCGCAAGGTCCATCTGTGGGTGAGCGAAAAGGAATGGGCGACCCCGGGGAAAAGTCTGGCCGGCTTCGACCCCGGGCCTCGTCTCCCCGGGTTTCGCGCGGGCATGTGGATCTGCTACGACACGCGTTTCCCCGAATGTGCCCGCCGCCTGGCGCGTGACGGGGTCTCTCTCGGGCTGGTGGGCTCGGCATGGTTCGGCCCCGCCGACGAATGGGAGCTCGCCGTGCGGGCGCGCGCGCTGGACAACGGCATGTACGTCGCTGCCGCGGCGGTGCAGGGCTCATTCGGCGAGGCGGCGTTCCACGGCGGCAGCCTCATCGTGGACCCGCACGGTCGCGTCCTTGCCCGCGGCAGCGAGGGCCGGCAGGAAGTGATCGCCGCCGCCTGTGACACCGAGGAGATCGAACGCTTCCGCGCGCGCCTGCCCCTGCTTTCCGACCTGCGGCCCGAAGCGTATGCGTAAGCCATTTTCGGAGACGGACCTCGCGGAGCCGCTGTACGCGCACCTTGCAAAGGAAGGCTACACGGTGCGCAGCGAGGTGAAGGACTGCGACATCGCCGCGGTGAAGGGAAGCGACCTTCTCATCATCGAGCTGAAAAAGACGCTGAACCTCGCCCTTGTCGTGCAGGCGGTGCGCCGCCAGAGGCTGACCGACTCGGTCTATGTCGCCATCCCCCGGCCCTCCAACAAGTGGAAATGGTGGAAGGAGAGCAGGGGAGCCCAGCATCTCCTGCGCCGGCTGGAGCTCGGGCTCATCCTCGTCTCGCGCGAACGCGGCAAGCCGCCGGTGGAAGTGGTGTTTCACCCGTTGCCGTTTGCGCGGCGCAGGCGCGCGGTCTCCCGACGGGCCGTCCTGGAGGAGATCGCGCACCGTTCGGCGGACTACAACAAGGCGGGCAGCACGCGCACGAAGCTCGCCACCGCCTACCGGGAGAACGCGATCTTCATCGCCTGCTGCCTTCTCCTCACGGGAAACACCAGCCCCGCCGCGCTGCGCGCGATGGGCACGGGGGAGAAAACCCTCTCCATCTTGCGATTCAACGCCTATGGCTGGTTCGAGCGCATGGAGAAGGGAGTCTATGGCCTCTCGTCGCACGCAGCCGCCGACCTTGCGGCGTGGCCGGCGCTGAAGAAAAAATACATGGCGCGCGCGCGCCGCGCGATGCAGAGGAAATCATAGGGACGCGGCGCGGCGGGAAGCCCAGGAAGCGTCCCGGATTGCACACATGCCCGGAGCGCGGTATTGTTCTGACAGAAGGGGATGACCGTGACGTTTCAACATGTGGAAGGAACGGACAAGGGTAAGATCGTTTTGTATACCCTCAGTACGTGCATGTGGTGCAGGATGGCGAAGAATCTCCTCCGCGACATGGGGGTGGGCTACGAGTTCATCGACGTGGACACGCTCCCAACGGAGGAGAAGGACGAGGTGAAGAAGGAAATCAAGCGGTGGAATCCGGACGGCTCTTATCCCACCATGGTGATCAATGACAACCTCTGCGTCTCGGGATTCGACGAGGCGGAGTTCCGGGAGAAGATCAAGTGAGCGGCACCTCCGGGCAGCCTGAGGTGACCAGGGAAGAGGTGGAGAAGCTCTTCGAAAGGCTCGACCAGGAAGCGGAGAGCGCGGGCTACCACCTGAACCCGAACAAGGAGTTCACGCTCGGCTTGATCGAAGGCATGCTCGTGAACGAGCGCCGTTATGGGTACTGGGCCTGCCCGTGCCGTCTTGCATCCGGAAAAAAACCTGAAGACCTGGACATCATCTGCCCCTGCGACTATCGCGATCCCGACATCGCCCAGTACGGCACCTGTTACTGCGGCCTCTATGTGTCCCAGGACGTCGTGGACGGCAAGAGAAAAGTGACGCGCATCCCCGAGCGCCGTCCCGCGGAGCGCATGAGCGCCACGGTACCCCGTGGCATTCATGACGCCACGGTACCCCGTGGCGGGGACGGGGGCGGCAGCGGCGACCCAGCGGGCGCGGGGAGCGGCGCGCGACCCGCGGCTCCCGACCTGCCGGACCTTGCCGGCATCCGTTATCCCGTGTGGCGCTGCAGGGTCTGCGGCTATCTCTGCGCCCGGGACGGCCCGCCCGAGGTCTGCCCGATCTGCCGGGCAAAAAAGGATAGGTTCGAGAGATTCCTCTAGTCGGGACCGCGCGCCGGCCCGGGGAGGGAAAGGCCGGCGCCGGCCTCATCCTCTTCCATGAGCGATTCGATGCGTCTTTCGGCGCCGGGCCTGCCGTGGACGAGATTGACGAGCTCCTGGAACTTCTCTTTGTCCGCAAGACGCGCAAGGACCGGAAAGTCCTGGCGGAGCACGCGAAAGCCCCACGCCGTGTCGATCTTCATACTCGCCGTCCGCGAGCTGCCGCGCGTGCCGCTCTCCAGGCTCCGCAAATGGCGGTATTCCTCGTCCACGACGCTGCTCACGCCCTTGCCGGCGATCCTCCGCACGACGTCCATGCGCACGAGCTCCATCACGCGGTCGAGATTCGTCCCGCTGCGGAAGGTGACGGGAAGCGGGATGGGAACGAGCATCTCGCCGTCGTTGGTGTAGCCGGTCATGCCGTCGGTGTAGAAGCCGTTTTCCAGCAGCACGGGGGTGGGCCGCGGGAAGAATCGGAGCTTCTTCCACTCTTCCACCTTTTCCCGGGCGCGGCGTATTTCCTCCTGGAGGGATGAGCTTCCCGGGCTTTGGGCGAGGCTTTTTTCCAGCTCCGGGATGAAATCGTTTTCCATGTAGAAGATGGCCTGGGTGAGAGGGAGCTTCATTTTCTGCGATGAGTAGGTGACCTCGTGGCCCTCCTCGATGCCATAGGGAGGCCGCTCGGGATGCTCCCGCACCATCACGGGGAAAAGACGCAGCAAGAGCCTTCTGATGAAGGGCGGATAGTCCTCCACCTCCAGGGGCGGGTACATGTCATCGGGGCCGATGTACTTACGCACTGCCGCGGCAATTGTCCGCGCGAGGATGCGGCGCCGCCGTGTGTCCGTCTGCCGCGCCTCCAGGTACGAGCCGCCGCCGGCCAGCAGGAATTGCTGGAGCCGTTCCCGGAAGGCCGCATACGGCGGACGCGCCTGCACGCTTCCCTTCTGGTCCTCCGAGACATTCTCCGCCAGGAGCGCGTCCACCATGCGCAGGGCCGCAAGCGACGTCTCCGTGATGCGCGTCTCCAGCGCTTCGCGGGAGCCTTCCGCCGCCGGTGAGGCGGCGAGCGCCATGAGCTGCAGGCAGAGGGATATCCGGGTCGTGGCGAGGGTCAGGGTGAGATCGATGTCCTTGAGACCGGACACGCTCTCCCGCAGCGAGCGCACCTCGGCGTCCAGCCGCGCCTCCTCCTCCGCGAGACGTCGGGTTTCTATGGAAAGGAGATCCTCCGGAAGCGATTCCATGTGTTCCTCATTGAAAGTATAGGGGCGCACGGTCGCTTTTCCAAGCTCCCCGTCTCTACTATAGTAGATCTGCATGCAGGAACACGTCGGCGCAGCGGCAAGTGCGCGGAGAACATTTGCCGCGCTCGCCTACCCCAATTATCGTCTGTGGTTCTTTGGACAGATGACCTCCCTCTTCGGCACGTGGATGCAGTCAACGGCGCAGGGATATCTCGTCTTCGAGCTCACGCATTCCGAGGTCTACCTGGGGTACGTGGGCTTCGCCTCGGGGATCGCGACGTGGATGTTCACGCTCTACGGCGGGGTCATCGCGGACCGCATCCCGCGTCGTCGTCTCCTCGTGATCACGCAGACCTTCAGCATGCTGCTGGCCTTCACCCTTTCCCTCCTGGTGTTCCTCCGGGTCGTCGCGCCGTGGCACATCATCCTGCTCGCGTTCGGCCTCGGCGTGG
Source organism: uncultured Spirochaetota bacterium (assembly GCA_963781885.1). Taxonomy (GTDB): domain Bacteria; phylum Spirochaetota; class Spirochaetia; order SZUA-6; family Fen-1364; genus Fen-1364. The sequence goes on from CAWAHW010000002.1 coordinate 14,405, forward strand.
TGAATGCATTCGACGCCCCGGCGCGCCAGTCCTTCGTGCTGGAGATGGTGGACAGGCCCGTCCTCACGAACGCCATCGCCCTGAACTCCACGATGTTCAACACCGCCACGGCGATCGGACCCGCCATCGGGGGTCTCACGTACGCGGCATTCGGCCCCGGCTGGTGCTTCGCGCTCAATGGCGCCTCCTTCATCGCCGTGATCGGGGCGCTGCTCGCGATGCGTCTGCAGCCAATGGAGGCCCGCGCCTCCGCCGGCTCGGCGTTCGCGGACATCCGCGAGGGCATCCGCGCCGTGCGCGTCGACAAGCGCATCCTCGCCATCATCTGCCTGCTGGGCGGCCTCAGCCTCTTCGCAAACGCCTTCTCCGTGCTCCTCCCTGCCTGGGCGGTGCAGGTCCTCAACGGCGATGCGCTCACCAACGGTGTGCTCACCTCTGCGCGCGGCCTCGGCGCGCTGCTCGCCGCGCTCAGCATCGCCTCCCTTTCTCACCGGCTTCGCAAAGGGCGCATCATGACCATTGCGAGCGTGGTTTTCCCCTTCACGCTGGTGCTCTTCTCCCTCACCCGCTCGCTGCCGTTGTCGCTCCTCACGATCTTCGGCGTGGGTGCGGCGAATATTCTGGTGGTGAATCTCGCCAACGCGCTCGTGCAAGGCCTCGTCGCGGACGGCGTCCGCGGCAGGGTGATGGGCATCTATATGCTGTCCTTCTTCGGATTCATGCCCGTGGGCGCGATAATCGCCGGCGCGGCGGCGACGGCAATCGGCGCCCCCCGGACCATCGCCCTCGGCGCGGCGTGCTTCCTCGTCTGCTCCCTGGTCGTGATTCTCCTGGTTCCCTCGCTGCGGAGGCGTGCATGATCGAGTGGTTCAACAGGGTGGTCCTGGGCTGGGTCCAGGAGACGATGAACGCGGCGCGCGCGAATTACGGGGTGAATCCCGTGATCTTCATCATCATTTATTTCGCCTCGGTGCCCGTCTTCTACTATTCGATATTCCGGATGGTGCGCGCGCTTGCGAAGAAGCTCCAGACCGAGATCATGATATGGAGCATGATCTTCCTGGCGGCAACCGCCGCGCCCTTCATCTACGTGCTGCTCTTCGGGCGGAATCTCCCGTGGTGGGTCTACGTCATCATCGGGCTTCTCATCGGACAGGGCGTCTATTCGCTGATCCGCAAACTCACGAAGAAGCCCCCGGCGTCTCCGCCGCCGCCGCCCGCCCCGTAGCGGCTACCCTTTGCCCGCCTCAACCTCGAGGCGGACCATGCCGACGGTCGCGTTGCCCTCCGCATCGAGTGGATGCCGGGCCACGAAACGCTCCGCTGCCTCCCGGATGAATGCCTCGCGCCGGTCCTCGGGAAGCCGCGCGGTGTAGGGCATCCACGTGGTGCGGACCCATCCCGCGAGCCCCTCGATTCCTTTCTGCTTCATCGGCCGCGGGAGGAGCTCGATGCGTCGAATGTGAAGGCCCGCCTCCCCGCACCAGCGCGCGTATTCCTCGGGACCGTAGAAGCCCCAGGGGAAATCGAATCCCCCGAAAAAAGCGGCCCACCGGGCGTCACGCAGCATCTCCTCCGCAACGGCGAAGATTTCAGCGCCATTCCCCCTGCCGCCCATCTGGAAGAGCACCCGTCCCCCATCCTTGAGCGCGCGCGCCACCCCCGCGAGCACCGGCACGTGGTCCTTCACCCAGTGCAGCGCGGCATTGGAAAAGGCAACGTCGAACTCGCCGTCGAAGGGGAGCGCGCGCGCGTCGGCCACCTGGAAGCCGAGATTCGGCACGACTGCCGCCGGAAACCTGTCGCGCGCCAGCCGGATCATGTCGATCGAGGAATCGACGCCGACCACGCGGCCCTTCGGCAGGAGACGCGCGATCTCCGCCGTCACCTTGCCGTCCCCGCAGCCGATATCGAGCACCGTCTCCGCGCCGCCGAGGCTGAGCTTGCCCATCAGCTCGCGCGCCCAGCCCTGCTGCGCGGCGGAGCGGCGGGCGTATTCCGCGGCGTCCCATCGATACGATTCGCTGCCGCTCATGCGCCGCTCCGCGCAATGGCCGCGAGGCACGAGACGAGCGTCCGCACCTCCTCCGCGGTGGTGTAGTGAACGGCGCCGATGCGCACCATGCCGCCGGTTTCTTCGAGGCCCAGGCGGGTCGTGACCTCAGGGGCATAGTAGTTTCCATTCCAGGCGCTGATACCGGCCGCGTCCAGCTTTTCACAGACGGCGCGGGGGTGAACGCCCTTTATCGTGAAGGAGTAGGTCGCCACCCTCTGCGCGAGCCGGGCGGGGTCCGTGATGCCGTGGATGGCAAGACCCTTGATCGAGCCGAGCCCCTCGAGGAGCTGGCGGCTGAGACCCCGCTCATACGCGCGAATGGTCTCCATGGCGGCGCGCAGCGCATCCTTCCGCGAGCCCTTTTCAACCGAAGAACCGAACGTGCGCCCCACCCATTCAAAGTATTCGACTGCGCCCAGGACCCCGGCGATGGATTCGAAGCTCTGCGTCCCCGTCTCCCACTTGCCGGGGGGCGCGTCGCTCGAGGGTCTCACCTTGTACGCCTCCAGCCGTTCCATGAGGTCGTGCCTTCCCCAAAGGACGCCGGTATGGGGACCGAAGAACTTGTACGCCGAGCAGACGAGCATGTCGCAGCCCAGCGCGACCGCGTCGATGCGCCCATGCGGGGCATAGTGCACCGCGTCGACGAAACAGAGGGCGCCGGCGTCGTGCGCCACCTTCACCGCATCGGCGACCGGGTTGATGGTGCCCGCGGCATTCGACGCGTACCCGACGGCGACGATCTTCGTGCGCGTCGTGACGGCCCGGGCCAGGCCTTCCGCGCTCCACGTGCAATCCGCGGTATCGAAGTCGACCCACCGCACAACGCAGTCACGGTCCCGCGCGACAAGCAGCCACGGCGCGATGTTCGCGTCATGGTCGAGCCGTGTCACCACCACCTCATCCCCCGGCCGCAGGGTGCGTGCAAGGCTGCGCGAGACGTGCAGGGTGAGTGACGTCATGTTCTGGCCGAAGGAGATCTCCTCCGGCCGGGCCGCGCCGAGGAAGTCCGCCATCGCGGCGCGCGCCTCCAGGACCATCGCATCCGATTCCCGGCTCGCGCGGAAGACTCCCTCATGATTGGCGTTCCTGTTCACCAGGTAATCGTTCATGCGTGAAAGGGCCTCGGAGGCGATCTGGGTGCCGGCGGGATTATCGAAAAAGATCGGGGCCGGAGAGCTCCGACGCGACGGGTCCAGGGCAGGGAAATGGGCGCGGACCGCCGCGGGATCGAACGTTGCAGCGCGCTTTTCGCTTTCCATGGCTACAGCTCCTTCCAGCGGCGGCAGGCCGCGAAATGGCCCGGCCCCACCTCTTCAAGCTCGGGCTCCGGCTGCTGCCCGCACTGCTCTTGTGCGAACGGGCACCGGGGATGGAATCGGCATCCGGGGGGGATGTCCGCCGCGGAGGGGATCTCCCCCGTGATGGGAAGCTCCTTGATGCGGTCCACGCGGCCGGGCACCGGCTCACACACCGCCTCGATGAGAGCCCGCGTGTACGGGTGGCGCGGCGTATCGATCAGGTCATCGGCGGGCGCGATCTCCACGATGCGCCCGAGGTACATGACGGCGATCCTGTCGGTGAAGTACCGGGCCGTGGAGATGTCGTGCGTGATATAGAGGATGGAAAGCTCCATCTCCTGCTGCACGGTCCTCATCATGTGGAGGATCTCCGCGCGGGTGGAGAGATCGATCATGGAGACGGGCTCGTCGGCGACGATGATCTTCGGCGACAGGATCAGCGTCCGCGCCGTGGCGATCCTCTGGCGCTGTCCGCCGGAGAGCATGTGAGGATGCCGGTCCATGAAGTCGGAGACCGGCGTCATCTTCACTTTCTCCATCGCCTCCGTGATGAGCCTCGTCCGTTCCGCCCGGTTCTCCCCGACGTGGTGGATGAGGAGCGGCTCTTCCAGCACGTCCCTCACCTTGAAGCGTGGATTGAGCGACGCGTAGGGGTCCTGATACACCATCTGCACCTGGCGCCGGTAGACGATCTCCTGCGGCCGCGTCAAATGTGTGACGTCCCGGCCGTCCACGAGGATGCGCCCGTCCGTGGGGTGGATGAGCTTCATGATCATCTTGCCGGTGGTGGTCTTGCCGCAGCCGGATTCCCCCACCAGGCCGAGTATCTCCCCGCGGCGGAGCTGGAAGCTCACCCCGTCCACCGCCCTCACCACGACGTGCTCGCCCCGGGCGACCTCGCTGAGCCTCCGCCGGACGGAGAACTCCTTCTTCAAACCGCGCGTCTCCAGGATCGTCTGACCGTCCTCGAAGGTGAAGTGCATGGGGCGGTCGAAGTGGGGAGCGGCCGGTCCCTCAGGAGCGCGCATACGCGGGGTCCTCCATCGCCTTCCAGCAAGCCACCTGGTGCCGGTCCTCCACAAGGGTGATCGGCGGCTCCACCTGCCGGCATTTTTCTTTTGCAAAAGGGCAGCGGGGGGAAAAGCGGCAACCGGTGGGAGGGTCGAGCAGGTCCGGGGGCGCCCCGGGGATGAAGGCGAGCTCGGACACCTTGCGCCGCAGCCGCGGCGTGGCATTGAGGAGCTTCTGCGTGTAGGGATGCAGGGGACCCTTCTCCCCGAAAACTTGCGGGTTCGTGCCGATCTCCGCCACCTTGCCCGCGTACATCACCATGATCCGGTCGGCGACCTCGGCCTCCGTGGCAAGATCATGCGTGATGAAGATGTAGGAGAGATTGAGGTCCCGTTTCAGCCTCTTCACGAGGTTGAGGATCTGGGCCTGCACGATCACGTCGAGGGCCGTCGTGGGCTCGTCCATGATCACCACCTTGGGCTCGAGAAAAAGGGCGATGGCGATGACGACCCGCTGCTTCATGCCGCCGGAAAGCTCGTGGGGGTAGCGGCCCAGCACGTGCTCGGGCAGACCGACCAGACCGACGTAGTGGCGGAGGAGGCTCTCCGCTTCAGACTTCTCAAGCCTGCTCGTGACCGTATGGGCCTTGAAGGTTTCCATCATCAGCGCGCGCACGGTGTAGACGGGGGTGAGGCAGTTCATGGCGCCCTGGAACACCATGGAGATGCGCGACCACCGCACCTTGGTGCGAAGCTCCCGGTCGCGCATGCCGACGATTTCCGCGCCGTCCAGCACGATGGAGCCGCCCACGATGCGGCCCGGCGGGGAGGGCATGTTGAGGAGCGCGACGCCCGTCGTGGTCTTGCCGCAGCCGGATTCGCCCACGAGGCCGAGCGTCTCTCCGGCGGCGAGGTCGAAGCTGACCCCGTCCAGGGCGCGCACGGCGCCCTTGGAGGTGAAGTAGTGCAGCGTGAGGTCTTTCACGGAAAGGATGGTGTCGGGCATCGTCGTCACCTTGTCTTCAGCTTGGGATGGAGGATCTTGTCCAGGGCCGTTCCCAGGAACGCGAACGACATGCCCATGAGGGCGATCATGAGCCCCGGCGGCACGACCCACCACCACAGCCGGTTGATGACGGCGCCCTGGCCCAGGGCGTCGTGGAGGAGCTGGCCCCACGTGACGATGGTGGCGTCCCCGAGCCCCAGGAGGCTCACGCTCGCCTCGTAGACGATGACGGCCGGGATGCTGAGCGCCATCACGGCGAAGCTGTAGGGAAGAAGGATGGGCACGATGTGGTGGAAGATGATCCAGAGACGACTTCCCCCCAGCGCGCGCGAAGCCTCCACGTAGGTTTCCTCGCGGATCTGGAGGGCCATGCTGTAGACCGGCTTGTAAGGGCCCGTCCAGAAGAACAGGCAGATGATGACGATGAGCGTCCAGATGGTGGGCTTGAATATCGCCGAGATGACGATGAGGAAGGGAAGCACCGGCAGCAGGTAGACGAACTCGTAGAGCCGGTTCAGGAGCCAGTCGAGCGCCCCGCCGAAATACGCGGCTGCCACGCCGAGCACCACCCCCACGAGCACGGTGATGATGGAGGTGAGGATGCCGATGATGAGGGCCCAGCGGATGCCGACGATGATGCCGGTGAAGACATCGCGCTTGGAGAGGTCCGTGCCCATCACGCCCGAGACCCTGCCCGAGACGACGACGGCGGGCGGCAGGACGACTGCGCCATTCAGCAGCATGGCCTTGATGGTGAGCGTGTAGGTCCCCTTCAAGGGCGTGGGGGCGTTCAGGAGCGAGCCGTCCAGCCGGGAAAACAGGATGCTCGGCGGTTTTATCAGGTCCGCGCTCATCGACGAGGCGAGCTCCTCGTTATTGCTGCGGACGAACTCGATCGCGGCCTGGGCCGCGTCATTGGAGACGGAGATGCGCTGCGGGTTGCCCTCCGAGACCTCGACCTGTCCGCTGTACAGATCCGCGACAAGGCCGTCGGGACGCTCGAGGGAGATGGCGACGGGAACCTCCCCCGTGCCGAAAAGACGGAGGACGATGTCGCGGGGCGGAAGATCGTAGCGCGTAGCCGTAGCGGAAGCTGAATGTCCGGACATTCACCCCGCCCTCAGCCTGCGTATCCTCGGTCTTCGACGGGGAGAGGAGCGCGGTCACCGCCGACTTCTGCCGCACCCAGGGGAGCGCATTCACCCACGCGGGCGGGGCGCCCAGCGAATTGTCCTGCCAGAAGGTGATGTCGCGCCAATGCCCGATGGCCCCGGGAAAGGGCACGATGGAGGGACCGATCAGGGCGAGCACGACGAACACGACGAGGATGGCGAGCCCCACGAGACCCGACTTCACCCGTGAGAACTCCCTCCAGAAATCGCCCAAGGCCTCCAGAAAGTCCCCGGTCCTTGCTTTCATACCCTGCCCCCCACCTTGATGCGGGGATCGAGAAGCCCGTAGATGATGTCGAGCAGGATGAAGCCGACCATGTTGAACAGCGTCTCGATGGCGAGCGTCGCCGTGAGAATGGGCACGTCGTTCTGCTGCACCGCCACGAAATAGAGGTTGCCGATTCCGGGCCAGCCGAATATGCCTTCCACGATGATGTTTCCCGCGATGGACGAGAAAAGCCCGAGCACGGCAAGGGTCATGATGGCGGGCATCGCCGTCCGCAGGGTATGACCGAAGAGCACGCGCCGCTCCGCCACGCCCCGCGCGCGCGCCGCCATCACGTAGTCCTCCTGCAGGTTGGAAAGAACGATGTTGCGCGTGAGATACGCCGTGCCCCAGAGGCTCAGGAGAACGAGCGTGATGAGCGGCAGGGAAAGGTGCCACAGGAAGTCCCACACACCCGGCCAGCCGTGGGGCGCGGGGTTGATGTGCAGCCCGCCGGAAGGGAAGAGGGGGACGCCGTAGGAAAATGCCATGATCATGATGAGCCCCAGCCACCAGCTGGGAAGCCCGTTGGAGATCATCGTGACGCCGGAGGAGAAACGGTCAAGGAGGCCGTTCGGACGCTGCGCCATGTAGAGGCCCAGTGCGACGCCGAGGAGCGTCGTGAGGACCACCTCCGTGGTGAACAGCACGATGGTCCGCGGCAGCGCTTCGAGGATGATGCTCGTGACAAGACGGTCGCCATTGGATGCCTTCATCGTCGTGGCGTTGCCGTAGTCGAACTGGAGCGTGCGCACCGCGTTCCAGAATATGCGACTGGGCAGCGGCTCGTTGAGGTGATACTGGTTGAGCTTCTCTTGACGCCGCGCGGCGATGAACGCGCGGAGCTGGTCCTCCGTGACGTTCCGCTGGAGCCTCACCGCCTGGCTCAGCTGCTCCTCGATCTGCGAGCGCAGCGTCTTGTCGGCGACATTGTCGAACAGCGCCGAGTAGACGAAGACCATGACGACGTACATGAGGATGCCGTAGAGGACGCGTTTCAGGACGTAGGTGCGGAACATGCGGGTATCCTGTGCCGGTTGAAAGAGGCGCCCTCCCGCCGCGGTAGGGGGGAAGGGCGCCGGTCACAACGGAGAAGTCTAGAAGATGATGACGTTCGACGTGTCAACCGTGGGGGATTCGTCGCCGAACGAGGCCTCGACGACGAGCGTGTAGCTCCCCGCCTTGAGGGCATCGAGATCCTTCGCGGGGATCACGGCCTGGAAGCTGCCCGGCTTCACGAGCGTTCCCGCGTACGACGTCTCCTTGTCGCCGATCAGGGTCACCTTGATCTTCGCCGCGGCCGCGTACTTGGCCGTATTCATCGGGTAGGCGACGTCGCTCACCGTGAGCGCGACGTTCATGGCGCTGCCCCTCTTGTAGGCAGGGACCTTGATCGCGTCGATGCGCGCGAAACGGGTCGCCAGGCGGGTCGTCCAGTAGCCCTTTGCGTACGGGTAGCTGGGGTCGCGGTTGGCGACCATGACGCCGTCCTTGTTCGCCGCGTCATACGAATCCAGGACGAACGCGCCGTTGGAGATGTAGGCGTGGCCGTGCTTGTCGATGAACGCGATGGCGAGCTTGTAGTCCGCGACGGCCTGCGCCGGCGTCACGAAGCCCTTGAGGGCCGTCGGCACGCGCTCGGTGTTGATGAAGTCCTGGAGCTTCGCCCGAATGTCCGCGACGCACTTCTGGCTGAGGAGGTCCACCTCGGTGAAGTCGCCGTTGCCGTTGTAGACGTAGCTCGTGTTGGAGGCATTGCCCTCCGAGACGATGGCCTTCACCGCTTCGAGGATTTCCCACGGAACGATCGAGCCGTAGTTGTTCGCCTGCACCATGAGCGACGGCGAGAGAAGGGAGGCGAGCTGCGGCTGGTCCATCGGGTAGTTCGCGTCGCCGTAGACGGTGATCGTGCTGTTCGGGTTGAACACGAAGCCTTTCCAGATGATGAGGCCGGGATTCTTCGCGTTCGCATATGCCTCCTCATACACCTTGTCGTCCGCGCCCTTCTTGAGCGCGAGGTCATACTGCACGGAAAGCGCATAGCGATAGTCGTTGATGTCGACCGGGCGGCCGTCGTGCCACGTGCCGAACTTGAAGGAGAACGTGGCCTGGCTGTACGCGGTGATGTTCGACTGCTGCTGGTAGCCGTACGTGGAGCCGTCGCCCTTCAGGTCGGCATAGATGAAGCCCGACTCCCACTTCTGGTCCGCCGCGTTCCAGAGGATGGCATTCGCGGGCACGGGAATCTTGCCGGTGATCTTGCCTTTCGCGTCGACGTCGATCGAGCTCTTCATCCCGGTGAAGTCGGAGCGAAGATTCATCATGATGCCCGTGACGGGGTTGGCTTCCCACTCCTGGTCGGAAAGGCCCTTGGAGACCCCGCTGGAATAGGAGTCCGACATACCGTCGGGCCCGATGGGGTCCCAGGGCGAGATGAAATACGTGGACTGGGAGGAGAAGTCCGTCATCTTCAGGACCTTCAGGCCCTTGTCCGCGCCCGAGGTCTCGGGCCTCACGTCCGCGGTGTACAGCGACCACTTGTCGATGCCGTCGCCGATGCCCCAGGCCATGCGCGTGCCGTTGTAGCGGTCCTTGTTGCCGGCCTGGTAGGTGACCTGCGCGGCAACGAAGACACGGACGGCTTCCTTCAGACCGATCTCCACCGTGCGGGTGAGGTTCGCGTAATACTGCGCCGAATCCTTCACGCGCCCGTTGTAGGCGTCCCCGGAGAGCTTGTCCGCCTCGTCGTTCTGGTAGTTCCAGAAGCCGGCATTTCCGCTGCCCGGCATGTTCGAGAGCCACGGCGCGTACATCTGGGAAATGGGGCTTTCCCAGAAGGCGTTGGTCTGACCGCCCGTCCATGCCTCGGTGTAGAGGTTCCAGGCATAGTCCTTGGGGTCCTTGCCCTGCCACGTGGCGAACGCCTTTGTGCGGTCGTACTCCAGGCGGTTGACCTTGATGCCGGCCTTTTCGATCTGGTCCGCGACGTAGCGGCCCTCGGGGAGGCGGAGGGTGGGGTCGTCCACCCGGATGACGAAGTTCACCGCGACCGGGTCGCCGTTGTAGGTCCACCATTTCCCGTCGAATGCGAGCTTGCCCTTGTTTTCGGGCAGAGCCGCGGCTGCCGTCATGGCCGTCTTGATGTCGTCGAGGGCCCTCTTCTCATCGCCCGTCGGGGTGAAACCGAACTTGCTCGCGACCAGGTCGTAACGCGATGCGTTGGGCTGACCCGCGATCACCGGCGTGTACATGGGAACCCCTGAGCCATTCATGATCTCGTCCACGATCTTCTTGCGGTTGACGAGGAAGTTCAACGCGTAGCGAACCGCCTGGATGGAGAATGGATTGAAATAGGTCTTCCCGTCGTTTGCCGTGAAGGAGTACGGGGCGGCATTCGGGATGGGGTTGATGTAAAGAGAAATGTACGCCGCGCCCGAGGTGGCATAGACGTCGAGCTTGGACGTGACGTCCGGGGGAAGCGCTTTCCAGGCGGCGCCGTCGGTGGTATAGCGCCAAAGGTCGGCGCGGCCTTCAGCGACGTCCTTGAGGCCGACGTCGATCTGGCTGCGCGCGTTGAATATGATCTTGTCGACAATAGGCCCCTTCGCTTGCGCGGCGACAAATGACGTCGCGACGGCGGCAAAAAGGAGTATGATCGCCAGTTTTTTCATTTTTTCCTCCCTTTCCAGTAGAAAATTTCGGCAAGGATAGCATGGAACATTGGGCTTTGCAAGCAAATGGGACGATTCCGCGGCCCCGGGGGGTTGCCGGGACGGCTTTTTTTCCCTTTGCAGAGACCCTGGCGTGTGCTAATCTGTCATAAATTCATACCTGCTCTACTGAAGGAGGTTCTATGAAACGACTCGTGGTTCTCCTTTTCGTCCTGACGGTCGTCGCGGGCACCGTGTTTGCCGCGGGCGCCATCAAGAATCCGGACACGCTGATCTATGCGAACATAAGCGATGAGGTGAGCCTGGACCCGGCGGTCGCCTATGACAACGCGTCATGGAGCGTCCTCGCCGTCCTCTATGACAGGCTCGTTGATTTCAAAGGCACAGATTTGGGCTCATTTGTTCCCAAGCTGGCCACCGCCGTGCCGACGGTTGCCAATGGCGGCATCTCCAAGGACGGGAAGACCTACACGTTCACGATTCGCCAGGGCGTGAAGTTCCAGAATGGATACCCCCTGACAGCGGAAGACGTCGCTTACTCGTTCAAGAGGGACATGGTGACGGACCCTGACGCTGGTCCCGACTGGGTCTGGTACCAGCTTTTCCTCGGCGGCAGCGGATCCCGCGGTGACGATGGCAAGATCAACGTCGCGTTCAAGGACATCGACGCCGCGATCCAGGTCAAGGGAAACACGGTCATCTTCAAGCTGGCCAGTCCTTACCCCGCCTTCCTGTCGGTGCTCGCCGGCAAGTGGGGCTCCATCGTGAGCAAGAAGTGGGTGGCGGAGAACGGCGGCTGGGACGGCACGGAGGCCACCTGGCAGCAGTTCAACAACCCCCCCACGGGCAAGGAGTCACTGTTCGACGTCGCCAACGGCACCGGCCCCTACAAGCTGGTCCGCTGGGACAAGAAGGTGGAGCTCGACGTGACCCGCAACGACGCCTACTGGGGCCCGAAGCCCGCGTTGAAGAACGGCGTCATCAAGATCGTCGACGACATGGCAACCCGCAAGCTCATGCTCCTCCAGGGCGACGCGGACGTCATCTACGTTCCCGCCACGAACTTCCCCGAGATGGCCACGGAAAAGGGCATCAAGATCTACAAGGACCTGCCCGCAATCGACACGGCAGGCGCGCACTTCAACCTGAATATCAACAACAAGGACAATCCTTCCATCTTCTCCGGCCAGCTGGACGGGAATGGCATTCCTCCCGATTTCTTCGCCGACAAAAACGTCAGGCTCGGGTTCATCTATGCCTGGGATGAGAAGACGGAAATCAAGGACGGGTACAACGGAAACGCCATGGACCCCGTCACCTTCATCCCCAAGGGCCTGCCCTACAAGAACGCGAAGCTGGAAAGCAAACCGCACGACATGGACAAGGCCAAGGCGGCATTCCAGGCGGCATTCGGCGGCCAGGTGTGGGACAAGGGCTTCAAGATGGAGCTGCTGTTCAACTCCGGCAACACGGAGAGGGAGACCGCGGCGCACATCCTCGCCGACAATGTCATGTCGCTGAACCCCAAGTTCCAGGTCACCGTGCGCGGCGTCGAATGGGCGGAGTTCACTGACGCGAACAAGAACAAGAGGGTGCCCGTGCTCTTCATGGGATGGGGACCCGACTATCCGGACCCCGATGACTACGCCGTTCCCTACATGTCCTCGAGCGGCTACTTCGCGGGGCGCCAGAGCTACAAGAACGCCACCGCCGACGACCTGGTGGCCAAGGCTGGCGTCGAGCTGGACCTGACAAAGCGCGCGGCATACTACAGCCAGCTGCAGGATATCTGGCTTGATGACGCCATCGCGATCCTGTTCGCGCAGCCCCTGCGCCAGCGCTTCTTCAAGGACTGGGTGAAGGGCTACTACTACACCCCGATGGAAAGCCAGGAGTTCGATCTCCTGCCCGTGCTGAGCAAGGGCTACTAGCCTCTCTGCGTGATTCGGCGCGGGGTCCCGTCACCGGGGTCCCGCGCTTTTTGTTGACATCCGCCTGAGTATCCCCTATCGTAACAGGGCCCTCTCACCTCCAAGGAGTCCGACGTGAGCCTTCTCGCCTACATCATCCGACGCCTTCTCCTCATGGTGCTCGTGCTCGTCGGGGTGTCCCTGCTCGTTTTCACCGTCATGATGCTCCTGCCCCCCGGGCAGCGCGTGGCCATTTACGTCACCAGTGACCGCGTCTCTCCGGCCCAGATGGACGCCATGATCGCGAAGTACGGGTTGAACGACCCCGCGCCCGTGCAGTACTTCCGGTGGCTCACAAGCCTCCTGCACGGCCAGTTCGGGTATTCCGTCACCGCAAGCTCGCCGGTGCTGGATGGCTTTGTGAGGTTTTTCCCCGTCACCCTGGGGCTCGTGCTTTTCTCCGCCCCTCTCATCATCCTCGTGGGCATCTTCCTCGGCACGCTGGGGGCGGTGCGCAAAGACACCCCCGCGGACCACTTCACCCGTGTCTTTGCCATCGTGGGGTACTCCCTCCCGACGTTCTGGCTGGGTCTCCTCCTCATGATGATCTTCTATGGTTTCGCGGGCATCTTCCCGCCCGGCACCGTCTCCAATGACGTGCGGAACATCATCTACGGCGACGGCTACCATCAGTACACCCACCTTCTCGTCCTGGACGGCCTCCTCAACTGGCGCTGGCAGGTGGTCGGGGACGCCCTCTACCGCATGGTTCTTCCCACCCTGAACCTTGTCATCATCAACTCGGCGCTCATCATGCGCCTCATGCGCTCCAGCATGCTGGAGTCGCTCGGCCAGGACTACATGATGACCGCCCGGGCCAAGGGAGCGGACCGCAAGACCCTGTTCCGCCGGCATGCCCGGCGCAATGCAATGCTGCCCGTGATCACCGTATCCGGCCTCACCTTCGCGGGGCTCATGGGCGGCATGGTCATCACGGAAACCATATTCGATCGCAAGGGCATCGGCTGGTGGATGGCCCAGGCTGCGCTCCAGCTCGACGTCGCGGCCATCATGTTCAACGTGCTTTTCCTTGGCACCATCTATGTCGTCATCAACCTCATCGTGGACCTGATCTACGCGTACGTGGATCCACGCGTGCGGCTTTCCTGAAAGGCTCACCTTCATGGAAACGAAAACCGACCAAGCCCATCTGCGCACGATGCACCCCCGGCTGCGGGAGATGCTGTTTACCGCGAAGAGGTTCATCCGCAACCCACTGTCCGTCATCGGTCTCAGTCTCATCGTGATATTCGGGGTGATCGCAATCCTCGCGCCGGTCCTCGAGCCGCCGACGAACCGGGACCCCTACAAGATCCCGCACAACGGGTACCGCATCGAGCCGTCGCCGCCCAGCGCGGAGCATCCGCTGGGGACCACGCAGCAGCAGTACGACATGCTCTACGGGCTTGTCTGGGGGGCGCGGAGCGCGTTCAAGATCGGCGTCCTGGTCGTGGCGGCGAACCTCCTCATCGGCATCATCCTTGGCGCGCTGGCGGGATACTTCGGCGGCCTGGTGGATGAGATCATCATGAGGATCGCCGACATCTTCTATGCAATACCATTTCTCGTGATGGCCATGGCCCTCGTCGTGGCCATCGGACGGGGGCTGAAGGCCGTCATCATCGTGCTCATCATCCTCGAATGGCCCAGCTATACGCGGGTGATCCGCAGCGACATCCTGGTGACCCGCGGCAAGGACTTCATCCTGGCCGCGCGCGCGAGCGGCGCGTCGCATCTCCGCATCATCTTCACCCACATCCTTCCCAACGCCATGTACTCCGTGCTCATCCTGGCGTCCCTGAACATCGGCACGACCATCCTCACCGCGGCGGCCCTCTCCTTCCTCGGGCTTGGATCTGAAACCGGCACGGCGGACTGGGGCCAGATCGTCTCGCTATGCCGCAACTGGATCGTCGGCACGCCGGGGAACCGCTTCGCCTACTGGTACACCGTCTTCATCCCGGGGTTCGTCATCTCGCTCTTCGTCCTGGGCTGGAACCTTCTGGGCGACGCCGTGCGCGACGTCTTCGATCCGCGGATGAGGAGGCGCTAGTGGAGACCCTCACTCTGGCGGAAACGCAGGAGCTCTACACCAACTTCTACACCTTCGAAGGCGTCGTGCGCGCCCTCAACGGCGTGAACGTCGTCGTGCGCCAGGGGGAGACCTACGGTCTGGTGGGGGAAAGCGGCTGCGGCAAGAGCGTGACCGTGCGCTCCATGATGCGCATCGTGCAGGCGCCGGGCCGCATCGATTCCGGTCACATCGTGCTCTTCCTGAACGAGCAGGAGCGCGCGCGCGGCATCGAGATCGTGAAGCGGACGGAAACCTACATGGAATCCATCCGTGGACGCGACATCTCCATGATCTTCCAGGAGCCGGGCGCGGCCCTCAATCCGGTTCTCTCCGTCCTGGAGCAGGTCGCGGAAAGCTTCCAGTTCCACCGCATGGAGCAGATGCTCCAGGAGACGCTCGCCGACATCGAGACCGAACGGAAGGCGCGCCGCAGGGGCTCACCGCTCTCCGCGTGGCCGCGCGTGCAGGCCGCCCTGCTCAGGAGGGAGCTCGCCGGCATCCGCCGATTCGATGATCGCGTGCGGACCATCGACAACGAGCTGTACCAGCTGGAGGCGAGCACCGATCCGCAATCGGAGGAGCGCAAGGTCTCCCTCAACCGCAGCCGGGACCGGGCCCGCGCGTGGAACGGCATCGCCGCGGTGGCGCGCCGGGTGCCCTTTCTCCGCCGCTATCGCCGGCGGCTGGATGCCACCGTGCGCCGCCACGTGGTGGAGCTTCTCCGCACGCTGGGAATCCCGAATCCCGAGAACGTCGTGCAGCGCTACCCTCACGAGCTGTCGGGGGGCATGGCGCAGCGCATCGTCATCGCCATCGCCCTGGCCTGCCACCCCACGCTGCTGGTCGCGGACGAGCCCACCTCCAACCTCGACGTCACCATCCAGGCGCAGATCGTCGAGCTCATCAAGGAGCTGAAGCGGACCATCATCTCCTCGGTCCTCTTCATCACCCACGACCTGGGGCTGGTGGCGGAGGTCTGCGACCGGGTGACCGTGATGTATGCCGGGGACGTGAGCGAAACAGCCACGGTGAGGGAGCTCTTCCGCAATCCGCTCCATCCCTACACCACCGGTCTTCTCGCCTCGGTTCCCAAGGCGGAGCAGGGGGACGAGCTGGCGATGATCCCCGGCGCCGTGCCCAACCTGATCGCTCCCCCGCCGGGATGCCGTTTCCATCCCCGCTGCCCGCGGCGCATGGAGATCTGCAGCCGGGAGAAGCCGGACACGGTCGAGCACGCGCCCGGACACTGGGTGGCATGCCACCTGTACACGCACAAGGATGGCGGCCATGCATGAGAACCTGATCGATGTGCGCGATCTGAAGAAGTACTACCCGGTCACCGGCGGCGTGTTCCGCCGGCGCATCGCCGACGTGAAGGCGGTGGATGGCGTGGACCTCGCCATGCGCAAGGGCGAATGTCTCGGCCTGGTGGGGGAGAGCGGCTGCGGCAAGACCACGCTGGGAAAGACCATCCTGCGCCTCCAGGCCGCGACCGCGGGGCGCATCTATTTCGGCCAGGACGGCGCGAAAGTGGAAGAGGTGGAGTCGATGCTGCGCTCCACCGACGCGCACCAGAAAACCCGGGCCCGGGCGATGCTCAGGGGCATGGACCTGAACCGGATGAACGGCCGCGACCTGCTCGCGCTGCGCCAGAAGATCCAGATCGTCTTCCAGGATCCCACCAACTCCCTGGACCCCCGTATGCTCGTCAAGGACATCGTCGCGGAGCCGCTCACCGCCCAAAGGCTGGTGAAGCCGCGCGAGCTGGAGGGCAGAGTCCTGGAGCTGCTGGCCATCGTCGGCCTCACCTCGGACCACCTCATGCGCTACCCGCACGAGTTTTCCGGAGGCCAGCGCCAGCGGATCGCCATCGCGCGGGCGCTCGCCACCAACCCGCAGTTCATCCTGATGGATGAGCCCACCTCCGCGTTGGACGTCTCGGTGCAGGCGCAGATCCTCAACCTGCTCAAGCGGCTGCAAACGGAGTTCCGCCTGACGTATCTCTTCGTCACGCACCACCTGCTGGTGGTGAAGTACATCTCCAACCGCATCGCCGTGATGTACCTGGGACGGATCGCCGAGATGGGACCGACCGCGGAGATATTCTCGCGGCCGCTGCACCCCTATACGAAGGCGCTCCTCTCCGCCATCCCCATTCCGGACCCCGAGACGAAGCGGGAAAAGATCATCCTCACCGGCGACGTGCCCAATCCCATCAACCCGCCTTCGGGCTGTCGGTTTCATCCGCGCTGCCCCTTTGCGAAAGACATCTGCCGCACGGTGGAGCCGCAGCTGGCCAGCGTGGATGGCGGCGAGCGCACGGTCGCCTGCCACCGCTGGCGCGAGCTGTAGGGGGTTCCCGTGTCGACGTGGCTCGACTATCTGCGGACCGGCGCGTCCCTGCCGCCGTGGCCGTACCCCATTCGCTACGGCGTGGAAAACAGGCTCGACGCCGATGTTCTCGTCCTGGGCGGGGGAATCGCGGGCTGCCACGCCGCCCTGAATGCCCGACGTTTCGGCGCCCGGGTCATCGTCGTGGAGAAGGAAGCCACGAAGTGGGCAGGCAACGGCGGGGCGGGCGTCGATCACTGGCTCTCGGCGTGCACGAATCCCTGCTCCAAGGTGACCCCGGAAGAGCTCACCGACCGTGTCCTCGCCGACTGCGGCGGCTACGATTGCGGGCCGCTGCGCTACGTCAACGCGCGCGAGAGCTGGGACGCCCTGCTTGATTGTGAAAGCATGGGCATGAAGATCCGCGACACGGACGGCGAATTCGAAGGCGCGGACTTCCGCGACCCGAAAACCGGCCTGCTGTTCGCCTACGACTACGACAACCGGGTCGACATCAGGGTCTACGGCCACAACGTGAAGCCGTGCCTCCACGCGGAGATGCGGCGTCTGGGCGTGCAGATCGTGGACCGTGTCATGATCACGGGGCTGCTCAGCACGCCGGCCGGGGATCGACCGCGCACGGTTGGCGCGATGGGGATCGACACGCGCACCGGCGCGTTTCTCGTCGCGCGGGCCCGGGCCGTCATCCTGGCCACGGGTCTTCCCGGCAGGATCTGGAACTTTTCCACGGAAATCAGACCGACATTTCGCGATCCCAACTGCACGGGCGACGGGCTGGCAGCCGCATGGATGCGCCGGCGCCGAGCTCGCGCGGCTGGAGGAGACATTCCCCGACCCGGGCGCGTTCTCCTACATCGCGTACGCGGTCGGAAATGCCCACAACACGTGGCACGGCTGCCCCATCGTGGACGCGAAGGGCCGCGAAGTGCCGTGGGTGGACAGGGACGGAAAGGAAGTGCCCACCCTGGCCGACCGTTTCAGGCCTTCCGCCGGCCAGCGCTTCATGCTCGGGCACGGATTGCGCGTTCCCCCCACGTACGAAAACCACGTGAAGCAGCTCGCCCCT
Source organism: uncultured Spirochaetota bacterium (assembly GCA_963781885.1). Taxonomy (GTDB): domain Bacteria; phylum Spirochaetota; class Spirochaetia; order SZUA-6; family Fen-1364; genus Fen-1364. The sequence goes on from CAWAHW010000002.1 coordinate 32,348, forward strand.
GACCTCCCGGAGCGCATCCGCAAGGGCGAGCTCACCCTGCCGCTCTATGCGGACCTCACGCGGATGCCTGAAAAGGAGCGGCGCGCCATTTTCGGGCTCATGGTCGGCAACGAGGGACGGACCCGCGTTCCTGTCTACGACACGCTGACCCGGGCCGGCTTCAACCCGGACATCGACATGCTCCAGGTGCCGGTCATGCCGCCTTCCGCGTACGCCCATGCCAATTTCTGGGCGGGCCATGACGGGACCGCTGTGGCGCCAGTGGGGATGCGGAGGAGTGGTCGTGGACTGGGACCTGCGGACCAGCCTCGAGGGCCTCTACGCGGCCGGCGGCGCCATCTACGGCGCGGGCGCGCATTCCAGCGCTGCCAGCAGCGGCCGCTACGTCGGGAGAAAGGCGGCAGCCTATGCGCTGCGCGCCGCGGAGCCCCAGGTGGACGATCGAGAGGTGGAGAGCGAGAAGGCGAGGGTCTATGCGCCGCTCGAACGCTCCGGAGCGGGCATCGGCTGGAAGGAGCTGAACGCGGGCATCGGCAGGGTCATGCAGGACTTCTGCGGGGAGCTCAAGACGGAGGAGACGCTCCGCGAAGGGCTGCGCCTGCTGGCGGATATCCGCGAATCCGAGGCGTCCACGGTCCGCGCGGCCAATCCGCATGAGCTGATGCGCGCCGTGGAATGTCTCTCCATCATCACCGTCGGCGAAGCGGTCATGCACGCGTCGCTGGCCCGCCGGGCGAGCAGCGACCTGCTGGAGTTCCATCGCGTGGACTTTCCCGCCGTGGACCCGCCGGAATGGCGGAAGCTGTGCACGGTGCGGATGAGCGCGGAAGGACCAGTGTCCGGCGAGCTTCCCCTGGACTACCACCTCAGGCCGCCCTTCGCATCGACCCACGAGGAGAACTACCGGCTTCACGCCGAGCAGCCCGGGGAGGCGCGGCCATGAATCACGATGCCTGGATGGTGCCCAACCCGCCCACCCCGAATCGCGCCATCGATTTCGATCACCGAAATATGCAACGGCTGCAACCGGTGCGTCGAGATCTGCAGGTCGGACGTCCTGATGCCCAACCCGCAAAGGAAGGCTCCCCCCATCGTGCTCTATACCGACGAATGCTGGTACTGCGGCACGTGCGTCCTGGAGTGCCCCCGGCCGGGGGCCATCACGCTGCGGCATCCGATGAACCAGAGCGTGTCGGTGGTCTGGAAGCGCACGACGACCGGGGAGAGCTTCCGATTGGGCATGAAGAATCCCCCGGCGCCGAATACCCGGCCGCCTTCCTCCTGAGCCGCGGGAAGAGGCATTTCCTTGCCTTCCGCGGGGCTTCCCGGTATAGTCGGCCCATGGAAAGCATGAAGAGGTCGGTCACCTGCGGCGCGCTGCGCGCCGCCGACGCGGGGAAAGCCGTCACGCTGAACGGCTGGATTCATCGACATCGCGATCACGGCGGGATCCGTTTCTTCGACCTGCGCGACCGCTACGGACTCACGCAGGTGGTGATCGACGCCGACGCCGCGCCGGAGCTCCGCGCGGTGAGCGACCAGCTGAAGTTCGAGTACTGCGTCGCGGTGGAAGGCGTCGTGCGCGCCCGGCCGGGCTCCATGGCCAACCCGCACATGCCCACGGGTGAGATCGAGGTGAAGGCGACGAAGCTCGCCATCCTCTCCCGGTGCGACGTGCTTCCCTTCATGATCGATGAGAAGGCGGATGCCCGCGAAGACACGCGGTTCACGTATCGTTACCTCGATCTGCGCACGGCCGCCATGCAGCGCAACATCGCCCTCCGTCACCGCGCCGCGTTCGCCACGCGCGAGTACCTGACCGGCAAGGGCTTCTTTGAAATAGAGACCCCGATGTTCATCAAGAGCACCCCGGAAGGCGCGCGCGACTACCTCGTGCCCTCGCGGCTGAACCCGGGGAAGTTCTACGCCCTTCCGCAGTCGCCGCAGCTCTACAAGCAGATCCTCATGGTGTCGGGCTTCGACCGCTACTTCCAGATCGCCCGCTGCTTCCGCGACGAGGACGCGCGCGGCGATCGGCAGCCCGAGTTCACCCAGATCGACATCGAGCTGTCCTTCGTTTCGCGGGAGGACGTCTTCGAGCTCGTGGAAGGACTCATGACGCACATCTTCAAACAGTCCATCGACTGCGCCATCACGGTGCCCTTCCTCCGTCTGCCCTACGACGAGGCCATCAATGTCTACGGCTCGGACAAGCCGGACCTTCGCTTCGGCCTGCAGATGAAGGATTTCGGGCAGATCGCGAAGAAGGGCGGCTTCGAGGTCTTCAAGAAGGTGGTGGAGGGCGGCGGCACGGTGAAGGCGCTCGTGGCGCCGGGCTGCGGGGACTATTCGCGCAAGCAGATCACGGACCTGGAGGCCGTCGCCAAGGTGTACGGCGCGGCGGGTCTTGCGTGGATGAAGGTCACGGAGACCTCCGCGCTGGACGGCGGCATCTCGAAGTTCTTCACGGAGCAGGCCGCGGAGATCAGGGACCTGCTGGGCGCAAAGGCAGGAGACCTCATCCTCCTGGTCGGGGCCGACCATCGCAAGGCCTGCGTCTCCCTCGGTGCCGTGCGCACCCAGCTGGGCAAGGATCTTGCGCTCGCGGACCCGAAGGAGTTCAAGTTCTGCTGGATCGTGGACTTCCCCCTCTTCGAGTGGAACGAGGAGGAAAAGAAGTGGGACCCCGCGCACCACATGTTCACGATGCCGCAGGAGCGCTTCCTGGCGGATTTCGAGAAGAGGCCCGGCGAGGTCAAGGGCGACCTCTATGACCTGGTCTGCAACGGCGTGGAGCTCGCCTCGGGCTCCATCAGGATACACGATCCCGAGCTCCAGAAGCGGATCTTCCGTTTCCTCGGCATCTCCGATGAGCAGGCGCAGCAGCGCTTCGGCTTCCTCCTGGAGGCGTTCAAGTACGGGCCGCCGCCGCACGGGGGCATCGCGCCGGGCTTCGACCGCCTGGTGGCGATGATGGCGGGCGAGGCGACGATTCGCGACGTCATCGCCTTCCCGAAGAACACGCTCGGCCAGTGCCCGATGGACGACTCGCCGTCGCTCGTTGACGCCCGGCAGCTCGAGGACCTCCACATCCGGGTCGTGGAGAAGAAGGTGTGAACGACCCCGGCCCCGGGATCCACGCGAGTCAGGTCGGCTACGTGTGCGCGGCGCAGAAGCGCATTGTCGTGCCCGCGTCGGTGGCCGCGACGGCGCCCGAGTTCCAGATCCAGGACCTCGGGAAGGTTGCCGTGCAGGGCCTCGGCGCTTCGGAGAGCTGGAAAATCGTATTCCGCGCGAAGCTCGTCCCGCACAACGGTCCGATGGGGAAGTACCTGGAAGGGGATTTCTCCGCGGTCACCGCGCCGGGTGTCTACCGGGCGGTGCTCCCCGGGCCGCCGGGCAGCACCGAGGTCGCCGCGTGGTCGTACCCCTTTGTCGTTGCGGATGGCGCCTATTCGCGTCTTCCCTCCCTTTTCCTCGACTACGTGCACGGCCAGCGCTGCGGCGACTTCGAGAACGACCTGCGCGGTCCCTGCCATATGGACGACGGTATGCGCTCGGATACCGGGGAGCCCGTGGACGCCGCGGGCGGCTGGCACGACGCGGGTGACCTCCGCAAGTGGATGGCCACGACGCCCCTTCCCATACTCGGCTTCTTCGACATGCGCCGCAAGCGGGGATGGACGCGCAACAACTGGGGCGAACGCCCCCACGAGGATGACGTGCTGGCGGAGGCGTCCTGGGGTCTGCGCTGGATGCTGAAGATGCAGGACCCGGCCACGGGCATGTTCTACGAGGACGTCGGCGGGGGAGGGGAAAGCCGGCGGCAGGAAGGCATGGTCTGGTGGCACGAGAATCACGCCGGCTGCTACGCCGACAACGCGGGCAACTCCTTCACCGACAACCGGCCCAAAAGCGGCGACGAGCGCAGCGTGCGGGTGCAGTACCAGCCCATGGTCCAGTACGCGGCCGTCACGATCCTCATGGACGCGGCGGACCATTTCCACGCGCACTACCCGGCCTTTTCCCAGCTCTGCCGGCAGGCGGCGCTGCGCTGCTGGGACTTCATGAAAGGGCGCCGCCGCGACGATTTCCACCAGTGGACGTCCGTGATCGCCTGGAGGCTCCTCGCGGCCCTGCGCCTCCACGCGAGCGGGATCGCGCCGGAGTACGAAGTCTCTGCACTCGTCTCGGTGCTCATCGACCTGCAGGCGCGCGACCACGGCTTCTGGCACATGGATTCCGCGCGGCGCGAGCCTTACCGCGGCATCGTGAACGCGGCGCAGCCGGTCATCGCGCTGGCATCCTTCATCGAGGCCGACTACGAGCACCCCCTTGCGGGCGCCGCGCGGGAAACGCTGGAGCGCTGTCGGGACCTCTACGTGGCGCCCATGCTTTCGACAAACCCCTTCGGCATCATGCCCTACGGCGTCTACACGGCGCCGCGCACACCGGGTGATGTGTACCATGAATGGACCGACGGGCTGGTTTACCGCTTCTTCATGCCGGATCATGCCCCCGAGCGTGTGAATCACGGTCTTTCCTCGCACTGGACGAGCTGGGCGCACGGTCTTGCCCTCATGGGCGATGTCCTGGACGATGCTCGGTGCCGCAACGCAGCCTGGGATCAGCTTTCGTGGCTCACGGGCGCCAACCCCCTGAACGCAAGCATGATCACGGGCGTGGGGTGCCGCAGCGCCGCGCCGTATTCCGGGTACTATGGAGCGCTATCGGGCGGATTCTGCAACGGACCGCGGGGAACCGCGGAGGACATGCCTTTCGTGGACACGGCAGGACGCCTGGAATGGAGCTCGGGAGAGTACTGGATGGCGCCGCTGGCAAACGCGCTGATGGCCCTTTCGGTCCTTCTCCCTTCACGGGTGCCTGCGTCGGGCAAGATAGGGTAGGCCGGGTGCGGCTGCCACCGGAGGTTGCCGGCTCTACTCGTCCCGCTTCCTCAGGGTCTCAACGACGACCTGGGCGATGATCTCGATCAAGGCAGGGTCCACGTCTCCCAGCAAAGGCTTCCTCCCCCATCCCTGCGCCTCGCGCACCTTCTGCAGCGCGGACACCTCCGTGGCGGAGAGCGGCTTCGGCTCGCCGAGTATCCGTGTCACCAAGCGCACGCGCGCGTACATCTCAAGGACTTCCATGCGGTAGTAGGCCTGCATCACGTCGGCACCGACGGTCAGTGCCCCATGGTTTGAAAGCAGAAGCGCGTCGCAGTCCGGTATCTCCTTGACCACGGCGTCGGGGATCTCTTGCGTGCTGGGCGTGCCATATTCGGCAAAACCGATCTTCGAAAGGCCGAATATCACCTCGGGAAGAAGCACGTCCTGGTCGAGCCTTATCCGGCAGGCGGCGAAGCCTGTCGCGGCGGGCGGGTGCGCGTGCACGATTGCCTGGACGTCGGGCCGCGCCCGATAGACCGCCAGGTGCATCTTCGTCTCGGAGCTTGGCTTCAGGCTTCCCGCAAGGACCCTGCCCTGGAGGTCGATCTTGATGATGCTCTCTTCCGTGACGTCGCCCTTGTTGACGCTCGTCGGCGTCACCAGGAGCTCCGTGTCGGACAGTCGCGCGCTCAGGTTTCCGTCATTCGACGCGACAAAGAACCTGTCGCGCAGCCTCCTGCCCGCCTCGACGATCTGTCGTCGTGCTTCCGCCTCTTGCATACAGTCATTTTATCGGTTTGTTGCCGGCGCGTCGATTGAGATAAAAATGCCCGCGAACCCCGCGCAGTCGCCCTTTGCGGCGCAACTGCCTCCCAGTAACGGTATTCAGCGGGCTTGTAAATTATCTCTCAGTAACTCGCCATACTTGCAAAAAAAATAACAGTTGTCAATCCATATTATGTCGATAAATACCATAATTATGAGAAAAATTTGCAATTGCACGGGATATCTGTATAGTAATTAACATTTGAGATCGCAGGCCCCATAATGCCAACACGAAAGCGACAGGATAGGCTCAGCATCATCCTGAAAGCCGTGCGGGAGACACGCGGGGCTTCCATTCGGGAGCTGGCGGAGTCGCTCGGCGTCTCGGAGATGACCGTTCGCCGCGACCTGGAGCTCCTTGCGGCCGAATCCCGTGTCCGTTTTGTGCACGCGGGCGCCATTCCCCTGGAAAACCAGTCCGAGGGTGCTGTCGGCGACTATTCGCTTTCCGGGACCAGGACCGCCGGCGCGGAAGAAAAGATGCGGATCGGGCAGAAGGCAGCCTCGCTCGTGGAGTCCGGCGACGTGGTGATCATCGATTCCGGATCGACCACGGAATGGCTCGCGCGAAGCCTCTCTCCCGATCTCTCCGTGACGATACTCTGCTTCTCCCTGAACGTCCTGCTGGAGGCAGGCCGGAGCCCCCTGCGAACCATTCTCTGCGCCGGCGGCGCGCTCAACCCCGACACCCTGGTCTTCCAGGGTCCCGAAGGGCTCGACCTCGTGCGCCGCTACCGTGCCGGCAAGGCGTTCTTTTCTGCCGGGGGCGTGAGCGACCGGCTGGGGGTCACCTGCGCCGATCCCGTGGAAGCCGAGCTGAAGAAGGCGGCAATCGCCTCTTCCCAGACGAGGATACTTCTTGTCGATTCGCGCAAGTTCGCCACGGTGAAACCCGCGTGGTTTGCGGAGCTTTCCGATTTCGATGCCATCATCACCGATGCCGGTATCTCGCTGGATTTCGTCGACCTCATCCGCGACCGCGGCATCGCTCTCCACGTCGTTTAGGTGCGGCCCTCGCCGGCGATGGTGCGCGCCTGGTCCAGGAGATCCTCCGTCTCCTTGATCCAGAATGCCTCGCTTCCCCAATCGGGAAAGCTTCCCCGAAACCAGGCATCGTTTCTCTGCCGGGCGCGCCAGGCGAGGAAGTAGATCATGCGCATGAATCGCAGGGGCTCGACGAGGCGCAGCGTGGAGATGTCAAACGGGGCGAATTGCTCGTAGCCTTCCAACAGCAGGTTGAGCTCGCGTCTGCTCTCGGCGGCGTGCCCGGGGAGCACGAGCCACAGGTCCTGCACCGGCGGGCCCATCATCATGTCGTCGAAATCGATCAGCGCGAGCCCCGTGCCCGGCCGATCGATGATGTTCGCGCGATGGCAGTCGCCGTGTATCCTCTGGAAGCGCACGCCCTCGAAAAGCGGGGCGATGACCTGAAGCGTGCTCTCACAGGTCTCCTGCCACTTGTCGACGTGGTCGGGATGGACCAGCCCCTCGGAAAGGAGCTCCTCGACGAACGATGCCGTCAGGAGCGCCGGGCTGCAGACCACGCGCGCAGGGGCATCGCGACGGGCGCCAGCCGCGTGGCAGCGTCCCAGCAGCGCGCCGAGACGCAGGAAGTCATCGTCGGTTTCAGGCTCGAACGTGCGGCCGCCGATTCGCGGGAACACCGCGAAGAGAAACTCCCCGCCGCCGTCATCCGCGGGCGCGCCCACCGCGTGGAGAGTCTGGCCGTCGCGGTCGCGCAACGGCGCGATCACGGGGATCTCGGAGTCCGCGCAGTCCAGGAGAAAGGCGTGCTCGTCGCGTATTGCCTCGGGCGTCCATCGGCCGGGCCGATAGAATTTTGCCACCAGCCGTTCCCCGTCTTCCGCGCGCATTCCGTAGACCCGGTTGACGTAGCTGTGGTAGGACTCCAGCGTCCCGTCCAATGCGCGGCCGGTTGCGCTTTCCACTGCGCGGATCGCGATCTCGGGTGAGAGCTGGTCGAATGATCCTGTCTGCATTCTTTGCGCCGTGCATCTTATAGCACGGGAGGCCGCCCCGGAGAAGCGGACGGTCTCCGGCGCCCATTGAAACGCGTTCGCTGTTGCTGGCATGATCCGGCCACCATGAAATACGCCCGCCCCGTGACCGATCTCATCAAGGAGCGCTTTTCCTGCCGCACGTACTCTGCCGCGCCGATCGACCCGGCCTGCAAGATACGGCTGGTGGAGGCTGCCGCCGGCATGAACGCCGGCCCGCTCGGCGATCCCCTGCGCTTCCTGCTCGTCGCTGCCGCGGCGGACGACGCGTCCGAGCTGCGAGGCCTGGGAACATACGGTTTCATCCACGGCGCTTCGGGTTTCCTGATCGGGGCAGCCCCCACGCAGGGGCCAAGCCTGGAAAGCTTCGGCTACGCGATGGAAGAGCTCGTGTTGCTGGCAACGGACCTCGGCCTGGGCACCTGCTGGTTGGGCGGCACGTTCCGCCGCAGCTCGTTCTCGCGACGCATCGCACGACGACGCGGCGAGTGCATCCCGGCGGTCATTGCCCTTGGCGTGATTTCCGACCTCGCCGCGGCGCGCGGCGGGGCTTTGCGGACGAGGGTTGGCGGCAGCAGGCGCCTGGCATGGGACAAGCTCTTCTTCGACGGCAGCTTCGGCGCGCCGCTCACCCCGGAGGCTGCCGGGGCACTTGCGGAGCCCCTGGAGATGCTGCGGCTCGGGCCTTCAGCCTCGAATCGGCAGCCGTGGAGGGTCGTCCGGCAGGGGAGCGCACTTCACTTTTTCCTCCAGCGCGCCCGGGGGTACAGGGGCGGCTTCCTCTGGCGGCTTCTCCGGGTCGTCGATATCCAGCGCGTCGACATCGGCATCGCCATGTGCCACTTCGAGCTGGCCGCCCGGGAGCAGGGACTGAAGGGCTCCTGGGTTGCGCGCGACACGGGCATTGCCCGACCCGACTCCCTCACGGAATACGCGATCAGCTGGCAGCCCTGACGGGGGGCCGGCAGCGGAAGGCTTATGCGCCGTTCCTGTGCATCTTGTGGATCTGGTAGCTCGCCTTCAGGCCCTTCAGGCTGGTGACGAACGGGTCGTCGACCCAACCCTTTGACGCGAGATACGTCTTCGCGTCGCCCTCGGTGAACAGGGCGTGGGAGGCCATGATGTCCCGGCCGTCCGAAAGACCCTGCACGCGCGCGGCGATGTTCACCGTGGTGCCGAAATAGTCGATGCGGTCATTGAGCGTCACCGCGATGCAGGGGCCGTGGTGGACGCCCACCTTGATGACGATCGAGTTCTTGAGCTTCTTTGCCGTATCCAGGTCGTCGAAGGCATCGATCATCTCCACCGCGGAATGCACCGCATCCCGGGGGTCCACGAACACGGCCATCACCGCGTCACCGATGGTTTTCACGATGCCGCCATTATTCTGCTTGACGATCCTCTCCATGATGTAGAAATGCTCCTTCACCAGGGCGAATGCCTGCGTATCGCCCAGGCGCTCGTAGAGCTCCGTGGAGCCCTTGATGTCGGTGAAGAGGAAGCCGAGATTCTCGATGGAGAATGTCTCATTGAGGGAGAGCATTTCCGATGAGAAGAGGTCGCGGAACTCCTGGAGGCTGGAGACGACTGCCGCGGTGGGCCACCGCGGCGGGCTGATGCGAAAGAAGTGCATTTCCCGCGCCTCCGCGATCTTGTTCGTGATCACCAGCTCCGCTTTCCCCGGCCGGGCCTTCACCACGACCAGCGGGGGCTGCCCGGACACGTACCCCATGGCGAGCTTCTGCACGGAGGGCGATTTCTCCCCCATCACCGCAATATTGAAGACCTTTTCGTCTTCATCAATGGTGACGAAGTAGTTGCCCGGCTTGAGCTCTGTGGAGAGGAAATGGCTTTTCCCTGGATCGAGCTCGAATGGTGACGCCCGGCTCCGTTTCGAATCCGGCCATGACCTGTCCGAAGAAGCCGACCTCCGCCGGTTTTATCACCGCGGGGTTGGGCGCGAAGCTCACCTCCAGATTCGTGTCGAATCCCGCGTCAAAGGGGATTGAGCAAAAATCGCAGTGGTCGGCGTGCCGCAGGCTCTGCAGCGAATCCGAGCGCTGGGTCGCTCCCTTGCAGGAGGGGCAGTGTATGGTCCAGGAGAGGTTGAGGAGGCCGCCTTTGGTGAGGTGGAGCATCGCCTTCAGCGCGGCCATGCGGTTGATGCCGCGTTCTGCGGCGATCCGCCAGGGGTTGATGTTGTACAGGCGTGCATCTTCTGCCGTCAGAAGGAAATCGCGGACGACATCCACGACGGCGGCCGGTGCGAGCGTGCGCGTCTTTGAGATCTTCTCGTCGAATGACTTCTGGTTCAGGATCTGCATCCGGATTCCTCCTGTCCTTGTGAAGGTAGTTCCGCCCTTGTCGCCCGGTCAATGCACGATCCCTGTTGACGAAGGATAAGTCAATCAATATATTAAGTTAGCTTATATAATAAGAGTGGTTGAATATGCAGGACAATAACGACCTTGTGCGGGAGATCCGTCGTTGGATGGAGATCTTGATCATGCGTTCGATGCACGGCATGTCACATTTTGCCCGCTCGACGGGCCTGTCGATGCCGCAGTTCAGCCTTCTGATGCGGCTCTACCACGGGGGCACCTGCGACGTGCAGGATATCGGGCGTCACTTCGACGTGTCCAGCGCGGCGGCCAGCCAGCTCGTGGACCGGCTCGTCCAAAGCGGTTTCGTGGTCCGGCAGGAGAGCCCCGACGACCGGCGCGTACGCATGATCGCGCTGGACGAGCGCGGCCGGGCGCTCGTCGCGCAGGGCATTGAAGAACGCTACCGCTGGGTGGATGAGCTGGTACAGGAGCTGCCGGCAGAACGGCGCGCCGCCATCCTGGAAGCTTTGCCGGCGCTCATGGAGGCCGAAAAGAAGCTTTCCCAGATGGAAAAGGGCAGGACGCTCCGAGGGGCACACGGCGCACCGCACGAGAGCCATGTGGCACTTGGCGATGCTGTGGATCGGACCACCGGTGCAGATTCCGCGTCCCGCGGTGTTGAATCCGCGTCCCGCGATGCCGAATCCGCGTCCCGCGATGCCGAACCCGCGTCCCGCGATGCCGAACCCGCGTCCCGCGATGCAATAAAGACGCCGCGTGCGCGTCAATAAGGACAAGGAGAGAGATCGATGTTCAAGCTGTTTCGGAATCTGAAGCCGTACGCCCTCATGATCGGGGCGGTGGTTGTCCTCGTGGCAGGGCAGGCAATCGCGGAGCTGTTCCTTCCCACCCTGATGTCGGACATCGTCGACAAGGGCGTCATGAACGGTGACACGGGATACATCCTGCGCACCGGAGGCGTCATGCTTCTGGTCGCCCTGGCAGACATGGCGTGCGCCTTTATCGCCGCGTTCCTGTCGGCGCGCGCGGGCATGGGCTTCGGCCGCGACCTTCGGCGGAAGGTGTTCACGCACGTGGAGGGCTTCTCCCTTCACGAGTTCGATATCATCGGCACGCCGTCCCTGATCACGCGCACGACGAACGACATCACGCAGGTGCAGATGTTCACCATGATCACGATGCGCATGCTCATCATGGCTCCCATCATGGCGGTGGGCGGCGTCATCATGGCCCTCCAGAAGGACGCGAAGCTCACGTGGGTGATCGTCGTGGTCATCCCGATCATCGCCGTGGTCATCAGCATCACCGCCTCCAAGGCCATCCCGCTCTTCCGGTCCATCCAGAAGAAGATCGACCGCATCAACCTGGTCCTCCGCGAGGGGCTCACGGGGGTGCGTGTCGTCCGCGCCTTCAACCGCGTCGAGCACGAGCAGAAGCGCTTCGACGAGGCCAACCTCGACCTCACGAACGTATCGATTCGGGTGAACAAGCTCATGGCGCTCATGATGCCCCTCATGATGCTCCTCATGAACCTCACGATGATAGCGATCATCTGGTTCGGCGCGAAGCGCATCGACGCCGGGGGGATGCAGGTGGGCGCGCTCATGGCCTTCCTCCAGTACGCCATGCAGATCCTCTTCTCCCTGCTCATGGTGTCCTTCCTCTTCATCATGCTGCCCCGCGCCAGCGCGTCGGCAACGAGGATCAACGAGGTGCTGGCGCTGAAGCCCGGCATCAAGGATGCGGCAACCATCCGCAAGGCGGACGCTGAGCACGGGTACATCGAGTTCCGCGACGTCACGTTTGCCTATCCCGGCGCGGAGGAGCCGGCCATCATGGACATCTCCTTCAGCGCGAAGCCCGCGGAGGTGACCGCCATCATCGGCGGCACGGGCTCGGGGAAGTCGACTCTCGTGAATCTCATCCCCCGCTTCTACGACATCGCCTCCGGCAGCATCCTCGTGGACGACGTGGACATCCGCGACATGGGGCAGGAAGCGCTGCGGGCAAAGCTCGGCTTCGTCCCCCAGAAGGCGGTGCTCTTCAACGACTCCATCGCGAACAACATCCGCTATGGACGGGAGGAGGCCACCGACGAGGAGGTGGCGCACGCCGCCGAAACGGCGCAGGCGCTGGAGTTCATCCTCGCCATGCCCGACGGCTTCCGCTCGATTGTCTCCCAGGGGGGGACGAACCTCTCCGGCGGGCAGAAGCAGCGGCTCTCCATTGCACGGGCCCTCGTGCGGAAGCCCGAGATCTACATCTTCGACGACACATTCTCGGCCCTCGACTTCAAGACGGACGCGAAACTGCGCGCCGCCCTGCGGCGGGAAACGGCCGATGCCACGGTCATCATCGTGGCCCAGCGGGTGAACACGGTCATGGACGCCGACCGGATCATCGTCCTGGACGAGGGACGGGTGGTCGGCATGGGAACACATCGTGAGCTCATCGGCACGTGCGAGGTTTACAGGGAAATCGTCTCCTCGCAGCTCTCAGAGGAGGAACTGGCATGAGCGACGGACGCAACAACGGAAACGGAAACGGCAACAAGGCCGCGGCAGGCGCCCCCGCGGGAGCCCCCGCGGCAACGCCCGCGATGGGACCCGGCAGGGGACGAGGGCCGGGATTCGGCCCCGGCGGTCACCGCGGCGGCCCCATGGGCATGGGCGCGCCGGTGGAGAAGGCGAAGAATTTCGGCGCCTCCATGCGGCGGCTCGTCGGGTTCCTGAAGCCCCACATGGCAAAGCTGATCGTGGTGCTCATCCTGGCAATCGGCAGCACGATGTTTGCCATCTTCGCGCCGAAGATCATGGGTCATGCGACCACGAAGATATTCGCCGGGCTCATGGCGAAGATGATGCACCTGCCCGGCGCGGGCATCGATTTCACGGCCATCGGCTGGATCGTCGTGGAGCTGATCGGCATGTACGTCGGCTCGGCGATCCTCAGCTACGTCATGCAGTTCATCATGGCGGGCGTGTCGCAGCGGACGGTCTATGACATGAGGAAGCTCGTGAACGACAAGCTCGCGCGCCTTCCCCTGAAGTTCTTCGACGGCCGGACGCACGGCGAGATCATGAGCCGTTTCACGAACGACATGGACAACATCGCCAACACGCTCCAGCAGAGTCTCACGCAGATCATCACCTCGGTGGTGACCATTCTGGGGGTGATCGTCATGATGCTCACCATCAGCCCCCTGCTGACGCTCATCACGATCATCGTGCTGCCCCTCAGCTTCATCATGACGCGCATCATCGCGCCGAAGTCCCAGAAGTATTTCGCCGACCAGTGGAAGAACATCGGGGACCTGAACGGCCACATCGAGGAGATGTACACCGGGCACACCATCGTGAAGGCATTCGGCCACGAGCGGAAATCGATCGAGACGTTCAACGAGGTCAATGAGAAGGTCTACAACGCGAGCTGGCGCGCCCAGTTCGTCTCGGGCCTCCTCTTCCCCCTCATGACGTTCATCAACAACCTCGGCTACGTGGCAGTGGCCGTCGCGGGCGGCATCATGGTGACGCGGAAGGCAATCGCCATCGGTGACATCCAGGCATTCATCCAGTACTCGCGCCAGTTCACGATGCCCATCGCCCAGACGGCGAACATCGCCAACATCCTCCAGAGCACCGTCGCCTCCGCGGAGCGCGTCTTCGAGCTGCTGGACGAGCCGGAGGAGCAGGCGGACGACGCGAAGGCGCTCGTTCTCTCCAATCCCCGCGGCGAGGTGCGTTTCGAGAACGTGAGCTTCAGCTACAAGGAGGATTCCCCGCTCATCGAGGGCATGAACCTCGACGTGAAAGAGGGACAGACCATCGCCATTGTCGGCCCCACGGGCGCGGGCAAGACCACCCTTGTGAACCTGCTCATGCGCTTCTACGAGATCGGGGGGGGACGCATCACGGTGGACGGAAAGGACATCCGCGACGTGAAGCGCGGGAACCTGCGGTGCACGTTCGGCATGGTTCTGCAAGATACGTGGCTGTTCAACGGCACCATCCGTGACAACATCGCCTACGGCCGCGGCACGGTCACCGACGAGGAAGTGCACCAGGCGGCCATCGCCGCGCACGCGGACCACTTCATCCGCACCCTGCCGCAGGGCTACAACACGGTCCTGAACGAGGAAGCGTCGAACATCTCCCAGGGACAGAGACAGCTCCTCACCATCGCCCGCGCGGTGCTCATCGATCCGGCCATCCTCATCCTCGACGAGGCAACCAGCTCGGTGGATACGCGCACGGAGGTCCTCATCCAGAAGGCGATGGCCCAGCTCATGAAGGGCAGGACGAGCTTCGTGATCGCCCACCGGCTTTCCACCATCCGCGAGGCGAAGATGATCCTCGTGATGAACCATGGGAAGATCATCGAGACGGGCACCCACAAGGAGCTGCTGGCACAAGGCGGCTTCTACGCGGAGCTGTACAACAGCCAGTTCACCGGGGCCGACATCGACGCGGAGGAGAAGGCGCGCAAGGCGCTCCTGGCGACGACCCCCGCGGTCGCGCCGAGCCCGGTCGGCGTCCGGGGCTGAAAGCATACGATCGACGAAGACCCCCGCGTCCGCGGGGGTCTTCTTGTTTCCGGCCCTACCGGCGGGGGTAGCAATTCCGGGCTGCATTCGGTATTTTGGCTCATCTCAAGGCAAGGGGGTCTGGACATGGCAAGGACCACGACTTCGGGTGGAACGGGCGCCTCTCCTCGTCTTGCAAAACAGCCCTCCGACGCGCAGAGGGGAATGGGCTGGCTCTTCGCGGGGCTTTTCCTCCTCTACATGTTCGACTACATCGACCGGGAGATCGTCTCGTCCCTCATCCCCTTCCTGAAGGCCGACCTCGGGATTACCGACACCCAGGCGGGATCGCTCGCATCGGCCGTCTACTGGTCCATCGTCGTCTTCACCTTCCCCGTCTCCATCCTCATCGACCGCTGGAGCCGCAAGCGGAGCGTCGGCATCATGGTCATGCTCTGGAGCATGGCGACCGGCGCGGCGATATTCATCAAGACATTCCCCCAGCTCTTCCTCACCCGGCTGGGCGTCGGCGTCGGCGAGGCCGGCTACGCGCCCGGCGGCACGGCGATGATCTCCGCCATGTACCCGCAGGAGAAGCGGTCCCAAATGATGGGGCTATGGAACGCGTCCATCCCGCTGGGATCGGCCATCGGCGTGGGCCTTGGCGGGGTGATCGCAACGCACTGGGGCTGGAAACACGCCTTCGGTCTCGTGGCCATTCCCGGTTTCATCATCGGCGTGCTGTTCTTCTTCTTCGCGCGCGACTACAAGACCATCAAGCTGATGAAGCAGGCCACACCCGCGGCGGCCGCGCGCAAGATGCGCCTCGGGGAGATCGTGCGCGAGTTTCTGCACACGCCTTCCCTCATCCTGACCTACGTGGCATTCGCGGGCAACACCTTCCTCACCAGCGCGTACCTCACGTGGCTTCCCTCCTATTTCGTGCGCACGCAGGGCATGGCGTCGGGCCCGGCAGGGCTCAAGGCGTCCTCCATCATGCTTCTTGCCATCGTGGGAGCGCCGCTCGGCGGCTTTCTTGTGGACGCGTGGAACAAGAAGCGCGGCAACGCCCGCCCGCTTTTCGCCGGACTATCCAGCCTGCTCAGCGCCGCGCTCTGGCTCGTTTCCTTTGCATTCTTCAAGGGAACGGCGCAATACATCATGTTGATGGTCTCCGCGCTCGCGACGCTCCTGTACCTCTCCGGCGCCTCCGCGCTCACGCAGGACGTCGTGCACCCGGGGCTCTGGGCCATCTCCTACAGCATCTGCGTGATCGTCCAGAACCTCCTGGGCAGCTCCACGGGGCCCATCGTGGTCGGTTCGATCTCCGACAAGATCGGGCTTCCCGGCGCGATGCTCATCGTGCCGGCCATGGCGGCCTTCGCGGGTATCCTCTTCCTCCTGGCGTCCCTGTTCTACAAGCGGGACCTGGCAAAGGTCGACAAGGTCGTCGTGGAGATGGAGTAGCGCGCGCGTTCTGTCCGTCGGTGCGGGGAAGGGGACTCTGGTCTCAGAATCCCAGCGTGATCACCGCGCCCAGGGACAGGACCCACGAGCCGACAGCCTCGGAGTAGGAGGTCCAGCCGTCGCTTGCGGGCAGGTTGGGGGACGTGCTCCACGTCGTCGTCTTGTAGGCACCGGCCATCTCGATGCCCCAGTCGGGCGTGACGTGCCACAGGAGGCTCAGGTAGGGATAGCTCTGGTAGATGAGCGTGCTGCCGAAGTTCAGCGGGAAGTACATCTCGTAGCTCGCCGACACGTTGAGAAGCGGCATGCGGTCCCGCATCCAGAACCAGGTGAGCTCGGGCCGCGCCATGATCGACATCTCGTTCTCATACGTCGAGTAGATGAACCTGCCTTTCAGCATGAACACCCAGTTGCCGCCCGGGAGGAAGGGCAGGAGGAAGCGCGGGCTCACGTCGAGCATGAAAAGATTCTCGAGCTGGGTCGAGGTGTCAGCCCAGCCCCAGCCTGCGGCAGCGGTGCTTTCCACCACGGTATCGTCGTGACGGGCGCCCGCCTGCAGCCGGTAGAATGCGCCCACCTTCAGGTTGGGGAGGACGCGGTAGTAGCCGCCGACGGTGACGTCGTGGAATCCCAGCGCATTCTCATCCGTGCGGTACTGCCCCAGCACCTCGGCAAGCGCGTCGAAGCTGCCAAAGTTCGCCACGATCTGTGTCCGTGCCTGCAGGTCCACGAGCCCCTGGTCGATGGTGGGGACCCGCTGGGCGAATGCCGCGGCCGCGGGGAGCATCAGAAGAAGCAAGAGGGCGCGTGACGTCATGGTGTTTCCCTCAATCGTAATCCTGGTCGAGCAGGTCGCTGTATGCCGCGTCGAGGCTCGTGCTGTCCTGGACCCTCCCGCCGCCAGGGTTCACGTTCCAGTTCAAGTGACGCGTCCACGGGTAGCGCCGCGGCGTCGTGATCTTCGTGCCCCCGACGATGTTGATGCCCAGGCCCGCCTTCACCTGCACGTCCTGGCCCGTGTCGGGGATGGAGACGTCGACGACGCCTGAGTTCACGCACAGCCAGACGTCAGGCTCCGCATCGATGGTGCGGCCGTACGCGATGAAGAACTCCGTGCCCCGCACGCCCGCAAGTGCCGACTGGGTGCGCACGGAGAATCGCCCCGTGAGCTTTCCCACGATGGTGGTAAACACGCCGCCCGCGGTGAGATTCACCGTGGTCTGGTCCCCGATGGAATCGATTGCGAGCGTGGTCTTTTCTCGTAGCTTCAGCGTCGTGCCGTTGGCGAGATCGATCACGGCGAGTGATTGGGCGCTCGTGGCCACCACGTCACCGGCGGCAAGCGCGTCTCCGATCTGCGCGGGACGGACGCCGTCGATGGAGCGTATCGAGACGTCGCCTTCCGTGTAGGTGAGCTGGCCGTTCAGGGCGAAAACCGCCGCGGGCAGCCCGACGAAGAGAATGGCCGCGCTCAAGCAGAGAGCAGACCGTTTCAATTGCATGCGCACCCCCCGTGGAAGGTACGGCCGCGGGCGCGCCGCGGGCAAGAGAAACCCGGGCCCGCGCTCACCGGGGAGGCGCGGGGACGCCCGCGCCGGCGTGCTACAGGAGATACCCCCAGGTCTGGAGGAGATCGCCGTCCCGGTGCCAGCGCTCGCCGATATCGGTGCGGTAGAACATGTTCGGGATGATGATGTTCTTCACGCGGTTGTAGGCCTCTTTGCGCGCATCGTCCATGGTGGAGCCTGAACCGGTGACCACCATGACGTAGCCCGAGTTGCCCGTGAGGCGCCAGTCGCCGTCCACCAGGCGGATGTCGCAGGGATGGATGCCGTCGTTCATCGGCTTGCGGAATATGACCACCGCGTCCTCGCTGAACTTGCGGAATGCATCGGAGTCGAGGAAGGGAAAGGGCGGCACGGCGATGACGACGCAGATCTGGAAGCCGCGCTTCGTGCGGAGCGTCACCGCCTGGCCGCGCGCCATGCCGGACAGGAGGTCCGCCCAGCGCGACAGGACCCCTTCGATCTGGAGATTGATCGTCGGGTAGCCGAACCGGGACGTGAACTCCAGGGGGTAGATGCCGCGGGAGTTGGCGATGCAGTTGATGTCGATGTAGCCCGTGTAGCGCGTGGCGGCGAGCTTGTCGCGCATCTTGAAGAGCGTCTGCTGGAAAAGGGTGTTCGGGCCGTGCCAGAAGCCGGCGGTCCCCATCTCTCCCGTCTGCGGGCCGATGTCGTCGTTGAACATGCGCTTGTGCTCGAAGTTCACGAATGTCGGGCCGATGAAGTCCTTCCCGTTGAAGAAGGCGCCGACCGCCACCTCCACGCCCGAGGCATATTTCTGGAGCTGGAAGCTTTTGATCTTGGATGCCCAGCCCTTCTTGTAGTGCTCGAGCATCGTGAGCACGTCCAGGCCGTCTTCCTCCTGGCCGACGAATGAGAGCACCTTCTCGTTCTGCGCCCTGCCGCTGGGCTTCACGACGTAGCGGCCGGGCGTGGCTTTGATGAAGGAGATCGCCGCATCGAAAGAATCGAACTCCCAGCGGGGAAGGATGGTGATGCCCGCGGCGCGCATCTCCTCCTGGCCGAACTCGCGGTCCATCTCCAGCCTGTCCGTGTAGGGCGTGCCGCCGACCACGGCCTTGCCTTCCGCGCGGAGCTTGTCGGCAAGCGCGCCGAACTCGCAGTCGTCGAAGACGATGACGTCGGCCCACTCCTTCCACTCCTCCCACTTGTCCACCTTCTCGACGAAGCCCTCCGCGACCTCGCGCTCCGACTTCATCATGATGTGGTAGCGCACCTCCTGGCCTTCCTTGCGCAGCTCCCACGCCAGGTCGTGGATGAGCCCCCACTTGGAGATGAAGAGGAAGCGCTGCGGCCGCTGCTCGCGCGACGCGCCGGGTGCGGCGGGCTGCGGTGAAGCCGGTGGCGCTGGCTGCGGCGCGCCCGGCACAGGGCCTCCCGGCGGCGGGGCGGCGGGAGCAGCGGCTCCGGCCGCGGGCGCGGGTGCGCCGGGAGGGAAAGGATCGGGTGGTGGTGACGCTGGCTGATCGGAAGAGGAGGCTGCGGGAGCAGGGGGAGCGGCGCTCGTGCCCGATCTGGCGCCGTTTTTTTTCCCCGGGCCCCTGTCATCGCTCGACATGGTGTAGCGAACATAGCCTAGGGAAGGGCTGTCGGCAAGCAATTCTTTGTGTACATTGGGCCCGTGAACGGCAGGAAGGGACTCCGCATCATTCCCGTGCGCGACGCGAACGAAAAGCCCGGTCATCGCTTCGACCCGGACCAGCTCCAGAGCCTGCCGGTGGTCGCAAACGTCGAGATCGCGCCCGACACGTGGCGCCTTTCATTCCCGCGGCCCTGGGATTTCGTCGCCGGCCAGTCGATCGGGTTGACGCTCGACCCGTCGCTTCCCGCCCGATTCTACAGCATCGCAAGCGGCACCGCGGACCCTCTGGTGGACGTGCTCTACGACAGGGTGCCGGAAGGCCTGCTCACGCCGCGGCTGGCGGATCTGCGCCCGGGCGACACGCTCCTCTGCTCGCTTCCCTTCGGCGCCTTCCGCGATTCCATCGGGCCGTCCTGCTGGATCGCCACGGGCACCGGTATCGCGCCATTCGTCTCCATGGCCCGGTCGGGAAAGGTCGACGGCAAGCTCCTCCTGCACGGCAGCCGCAGCATCGCCGGGCTTTTTGACAGGGACTACTTCGCCACGCTCATGGGCAACCGCTATATCCCCTGCTGCACGCGGGAGAACGCGCCGGGCGTGTTCGCGGGCCGACCCACCGAGTGGCTGCGCCAGCAGCCCCTGCCGGAAAGCGACCGCTACCTGCTCTGCGGCAACAGCGGCATGGTCGTGGACGCGCGTGACATCCTCATCAATCGCGGCGTATCCTTCACCCGGGTGATTTCCGAGATCTACTTCTGAGGCAGGCATGAAGGAGAACCTTTTCGGCCGCACGCTGGTCCAACTCGGCGGCATCGCGGAGGCGGTCCGGCTGCCACCGTACGCCGCGCGCCAGATCGCGGAGTGGATGTACGCCCGCGACGCAATGAGCTTCGACGCGATGACCAATATCCCGCGGCCGGCGCGCGTGCGGCTCGCCGAGCAGTACGCCATCGAGCGCCGCGCCCCCGTGCGCGTGAGCGAGTCCGCCGACGGCACGAAGAAGTACCTCTTTGGCGCGGGCAATGCCCGTTTCGTGGAGGCGGCGTGGATCCCGGAAGAGACGCGCAGCACCCTGTGTCTCTCCGTGCAGGTCGGCTGCAAGATGGGCTGCCTCTTCTGCATGACGGGCAAGCAGGGCTTCCAGGCGCACCTGAGCGCCGGCGAGATCCTGGACCAGTACAGAAGCCTTCCGGAGCGCGACAAGGTCACGAATATCGTCTACATGGGCATGGGCGAGCCGATGGACAACCTGGAAAACGTCCTGGACAGCCTCGATGTGCTCTGCGGCGACTACGGCTTCGGCCTGAGCCCCACGCGCATCACGGTCTCCACCATCGGTCTGGTGCCCGCCATGCGCACGTTCCTGGCGCGCACGCGGTGCCACCTCGCGGTGAGCCTCCACACGCCGTTCGAGGAGGAGCGCCGACGGCTGATGCCCATCGAGAATGTGCATCCACTGTCGGAGGTGCTTGCCGAGCTGCGCGCCAGCATGGTGCGCGGCCAGCGGCGCGTCTCCTTTGAATACATCATGTTCGCCTCCGTGAATGACACGCCGCGCCACGCGCGGGAGCTGGCGCGCGTCCTGGATGGCATCCGCTGCCGCGTGAATCTCATCCCTTTCCACACCATCCCCGGCACGCCGCTCGCGCCCAGCCCGCGGGAGACGATGGAGCGCTTCCAGGCCCTCCTGCGCGACAAGGGCATCATGACGACCATCCGCCAATCGCGCGGCCAGGATATCGAGGCTGCCTGCGGCCTGCTCTCCACGCGGGAGCTCGTCCGCATGCGCGGAGAAGTGGAGCAATAGCAGGCATCCGCGCTCTCGGACCCCTCGGGGGAGCAGCGGGAAACCGATGGGCCGGGCGGCGTCTCAGAAAACGAACGGGATGACGCTCTTCCTTTGCCGCGGGTAGTCGGCGAATGTGGCGATGTACCACTGCCGGTTGGCAAAGGCGCGCGGCACGAGGTTGGCGATCGTGAACAGCGCGAACCCCAGGCCCGCCAGGGACCACGACGCCAGCGCAAAACCGCACCACTCCGCGATCTCGCCGAAATAGTTCGGGCTGGCAACGTAATCGAAAAGGCCTCCGCGGGGCACCTTGTATCCCACGTCACCCGGCTTTCGCAGATGGCGCAGCTCACGGTCTGCCAGGATGTGCGTGAGCATGCCGGCCACGAAAAGCGCGATGCCGGCGCTGACGCGGGCAACGCCCAGGAATCCCAGTCCCTGGAGGCTTGCCGTCGTGGCGAGGAATATGCCGTTTGCATACCCGTTGAGGCTGTTGAAGACGAAGGCGAAGAGGATGAGGAGCACGGGAAAGCGCCTGTCGCTCCCCCGCATCAGGAAGGGGAATACGCACGAGCGATAGAGGTAATGCACCTCCCACAACCCCAGGAGGAGCAGGGCGACAGGGCTTGGCGCACGGCCGCTTGCGATG
Organism: uncultured Spirochaetota bacterium; assembly: GCA_963781885.1. Taxonomy (GTDB): domain Bacteria; phylum Spirochaetota; class Spirochaetia; order SZUA-6; family Fen-1364; genus Fen-1364. The sequence continues at coordinate 54,023 of CAWAHW010000002.1, forward strand.
ACCGTGATTCCGATCACCAGCAGCGCCGGGCTTTCCATCACAATCCAGCCGATGCGTGCGCTCACCGAGGGGCCCCAGCCTGCCCGGAAATGCCTTCCATACGGTGCCGTGTAGAAGAACAGGACGATGAAAACGACCGGCGCCGATACGAATATCACCCATAAGGCAATCGCATTCAGCATAGACATGCTATGTACTCTAACAGATGAGGCATCGCTCGACAAGACAGTTTGCGTCGCGGCCGTCTGGCGGGGCCAGTTTTGCCCCGCGACATTTTCCGCAGTACCTTTCCGCCAAGGCACAGGTCGTTGCATCGGTGTCAGTCAAGCGCCTCTGAAAGGGAGCGCGATGAAGACGGGAGGCAAGCTTTCCCGGCCGCGACGACGGGCTTCGACACGCCGGTCCCGAAAGGGAGCCGTCGCGCCGCAGAGCCTCATCGGCCAGATATATGAATCCGTCGGGGACCCCGCGGCGCTGAGCGACGTGATGCGGCAGCTCGTCGGCGTCGCGGGAGGCCGGATCGGCCAGTTCGGACTCCTGGATACCCGCGGACAGTGGCTGCATGCAAGCGTGGTCGGAGCACCGGGGTCCGTCCTGCAGACCTACCTCGATCTCTATGCGGAAAATGACCCGCGGCTGCCTTCCTATCTGTCCCACACGGGGCAGCTTCTCCCCTGCCATCAGACCGTGGACCAGGCGCTTTTCGAGCGCTCCGCCCTGGTCAATGACTTTCTCGACAAGATGGACGCGCGCTATTGCCTCGCGAGCGTGACTCCCGTCAGTCCCCACATGCTTGCGGTCATATCCGTGATGAGGCCGCGCAGGGATGGCCGGTACGAGAGCGCAGAGCAGAAGGCGCTGGCGCCGTTCCTTCCCCACGTCTGGCGCGCGCTGAGCCTTCAGATCCGGCTTGGGGGGGTGGAGTCATCTCTGCTCGCGCTGGAGGCGCTTGTCGATCGGCTCTCCAGCCCGGTGCTGGTGGTGGATCGCGACGGCACGCTTCGCCATGCGAACGAGGCCGGCCGCGCCGCGCTTGCGCGGGGCGTGTTTCTCACCCTGCGAAAGGGGCGCGTGGAGCCTTGCAACGCGAAGCAGGCCCGGGATTTCGCGCTCCTTGTCGCATCCGCGCTTTCGGGGGAAGCCCGGCCGGGGAATGGCATGCGTCTTCTGGGAGGAGAGCGGCGTTTCGCCACGCTCGCGGTGTACCCCTTGCACGGTCTGCCGACGCGAGCCGGCGTGGCGGGAGCCGCAGCGGCCCTCTTTCTGACCGGATACTCGACCGTTCCCCTTGCCGACAGTGTCCGCCTTCAAGCGTTATTCCGGCTGACTCCTGCGGAGACCCGGCTTGTGGAGTGGCTCCTGCAGGGAGAGAGCCCCCGGGAAATCAGCGAAAGATTCCATCTCAGCAGGGAAACCACGAAGAGCCAGCTGCATTCCCTTTTCGAAAAGACCGGGACACGGCGACAGACTGAATTGATCGCGACACTGCTGTCCACGGCCATGGTGAAGCTGACGTAATCCTTTCCCGGAAGGGCTTCCGCTTTCCCCCGTTCGGGTGAAGTCGTCGGAGCTGTGCGCTGCATACATTACGCCGGTCGGCGCGTGCGGCCGGCCGAAGGGAGCACAGCGGTGGGTGAGAAGCGGCAAAAAGGACACACGCGAACCGGACGGAAAGTCGCCGTCTTCTTCATGGCGATATTCGTTCTCGGGGTCGGGGCGGTTTTCAGCTCCTGTTCACTCCTCGACTCGCTTTTCAGCTCGAAGGCACAAATCTGCTTCTGGACGGACCAGGAATACACCGGTGGCTATGTCACGGTCTACGTCGACGGGTCTGTCGTGGGATCGCTCACCCAGTTTTTCACGAGCGCGCCGTCATTTGGACAGTCGGGCACGCTGGTCGTCCAGGAAGACGCGGGAAGCTACCAGGTATCCGCCGTGTCGGCGGACGGGAGAATCGTCTGGAGCCCGCAGACGATTTCGGTCACCTCCGGTGAGCAATTCACGGAGTTCTTCAAATAGAAGGGGCATTGATGGCGACAGCCCCGAAGCCGAAGTCTTTTTCTCTGAGGAGGAGATCATGAAATGGGGCGTCTGCTGCGCTCTGGCCTTTTCGCTCGCGGTCCTGTCCGCCAGCGTCGGCTCCGCCGACCAGGTGACCGACATCGTGAACCAGTTCGCGCAGATCGGCAGCGGTGCGGACACGCAGGCAATTTCGCTGGTTGTTGATTCCTACGATGGGCTTCAGGGCGTCGGCGTCGATTTTGCCGGGTTGTTCAGCTCCATCGGGATCATGTTCGAGGGATCGGCGAGCTACATTCTCGGAAGCGATCAGGGATATGGCTCTTCCATCATGGCCAGCTTCCTGAGCGGCTTCCTGTTCCGCACGGGCTCGTTGTCACTGGGGGCCGGCATAGGAGCCATCGCGAGCCCACTCGCCTTCGATGGGGGCGTGGGCGTCTATTCTGCCCTCTTGCTCGGCTCATTTTTCCTGGAAGTGCGCGTCTCCTACTACTTCCTCCAGCTCAGCGGCTCCTCCGACGGAACGGGAGCGGAGGCAATGCTGGGCGCGGGATTCCTCATTTGAAGCTCGATTTCCCGCGAGGTGGAGAGGCAACGGCTGTCCCGGCCTGACGGGCTCCCGGTCCCCGCGCTCAGTCGTCGTGCGGGAGCGAGCCGCGCGCCGCGCGAAGATACCCGAAGGGGGTCGTCGCAAGGAAGTTGGAGACGCGGGACGTGTAGACGTCCGCGTAGCGCTCCACCTGGCGCGCGAAGAGGCTCTTGTCATTGCCCGCCCGCATGAGGGGCCCCCAGGTGGGATTTCCCATTTCTCCCGACGCCCGCGCAAGGGGCGAGATCCGCGCGTCCAGCTCCTGGCTTTCCTCGTTGACGCTCCGCAGGGATGCTTCGAGGTCTTCCGACCCGGCGGCCGGTCGGGGCCCATACTTCTGTTGCGCCCGCTGACGCGCCAGGCGCAGGTGGGCAAGGCGCGCGTCGATTACCGTCTTCTGGACCATCAGGTCGCGCAGCTCGGCATCCATGGTGCGCGCCTTTTCCGCGGCGATGATTTCTGATTCCATCTCGCGCAGGATGAGGCCGGTGCGCCAGCGGAGGATCTCCTTGCTCACGTGCACGTCGCCGAAGAGGTGGTCCCCGAGGTAGAGGATCTCCGCGCCGGACAGGCCCAGGCTCGACTCCACGAGCTGGGCGTCACCGCCGACGTAGACGTTGCCCTGCTCCAGCGGGCCGCGCGTCGGTCTGAGGAGGCCCGCTTCCTCATCGGTGACGCGGTAGACGGCCTGGCGTCCGGAGAAGAACCCGGGCTTCCGCGATTCCACGATCACGAGGTCGAAGAGCCCGCGCCACGTCGTGCCGGCGGGGAGGAAGCGGTCGAAGGCGTAGCTCATCATGGCGCGGGTATAGGCCCAGTCCGAGTTGGTGATGAGGAGGAGCTTCTTTCCCGCCATCTTCTGGTCCAGCAGCGTGAGGGGAAGATCGGGGTCCAGCTCCACGAATCGATCGGGATCCGCCATGATCTGCGTCTTCAGCTCGCTCAGGTTGTGCGCCTCGTCCAGCGCCATGCCCAGGACCCGGTGCAGGTCGCGATACCCGAGGGTCTCGGGCAGCCGACCGGCGTCCAGCAGGTCCACGAGCTGGGCGAAGAGATTCGCCTCGGACAGGGAGAAGAGCGTGTTCATGAACTGCCAGCGGGGGTCATGGAGGTCCACGAAGGTGCTCGCGTAGGCGGTGCGCTGCTCGTCGAAGGACAGGGGTTGGGTCCCATGGTGGGCCCGGATCACGTAGCCGAAACGGGTGGCTTTCACGAGGTTGCCGAGCTCCAGGTCGAAGGCGAGCCCCTGGATGACGCTCGTCGGGTCGAAGACGAGGCTGCCCACCGGCCAGCCCCGGCGCTCCAACGGCCCCAGGGCGCGCTCGAATGCCGCGCGCTCCCATTCCCGGGTCCGGTAGTGGACGAGCGTGTAGTCCATGTCGTAGCCGACGGCCCGGATGGCCCTCAGGTTCAGGGTGCGATTGCACCACACGCGGCGCTCCGGGGGAACCGGCGGCGGAAGTGTCATGCCCAAAGATTACCACACGGCGGCACCGGCGGCCACGGTACTCCGTGGCATTCGGGCGGCCACGCGCTCGCTTGCGTGCCTCCGTGCACTCGCTCGCCCTCGACATCCATGTCTACGGCACTCCGTGGCATTTGCGCCGGGAGGCTAGGAAGACGGCCCGCCCGCGCGGGGATGCGTGATGGGAAGCGTCACGCGGAAGCTCGCGCCCTTGCCGGGGACGCTTTCCACCGTGAGGCGTCCGCCGTGCTTGTTGGCGATGATATCCGACGAGATGCTCAGGCCCAGGCCCGTTCCCTGGCCCACGGGTTTCGTCGTGAAGAACGGATCGAATATCCGCAGCTGTATCTCCGAAGGGATGCCGGGACCGTCATCGTTCACCTCGATCCAGACCTGGTCGGTGACGACGCCGGTGCGGATCACGATGGTCCCCCGGCTGTCCCGGTTCTGGCTCTTGATGGCCTGCGCGGCGTTGACGATGAGATTCAGGAAGACCTGGTTGATCTCCCCGCCGATGCATTCCACCGGGGGCAGGGAAGCGAGATCGACCTTCACGTCGGCGACGTACTTCACCTCATTGGTGGCGACGGCCAGAGTATTTTCGATGCCCTTGTTGATGTCGAAAAGCCCGAAGCGCTCCCCGGAGTCGATGCGGGAGAAGCTCTTCAGGTTCTGCACGATCTCCGTGATCCGCCGAAAGCCGTCCTCCGACTCCTGCATGATCGCGTCGAAGTCCCCCAGGATGTAGGCGATGTCGTAGGTCTCCGCCGCGGCGCGAACCTGGTCCCCGGCGCCTGCCATGACCTGCTCGAGGAAACTCTTGACGGCGGCCAGATGCTTGCGGACGGCCGCGTTGTTGCTCTTCAGGTAGCCCAGCGGGTTGTTGATCTCGTGCGCGACGCCCGCCGCGAGCTGGCCGATGGAGGCAAGCTTCTCCTGCTGGACCATCAAGGTCTGGGATTCCTTCAGCTTCTGGTTGGCATCCGCAAGCTCGACGTTCATCTTCCACAAAGCCTGCTCGTCGCGGATGCGGTCGGTGATGTCCTTCACGATCGTGTGGCTCTCCATCACCGTCCCGTCCTTGCTTCGCAGCTGCGTCGCGCTCGCCAGCCCGAACATCGTGGATCCGTCGCGGCGCTTCAGGATGACCTCGAAGTCCTTCACGAAGCCCTGCCCGGCGAGCCGCCGCGTGAATGCCTCGCTGTCCTGCGGATTGGCCCAGAACTCCGCGACATTGCGGCCCACCACCTTCTCGGCCGGTCCGTAGCCCAGGAGCCGCACGCCCGCCTTGTTCAGGTCGATGATCCTGCCGTCGCCGTCGATCGTGGCGATCATGTCCATCGACTCGTCGAAGATGGCGCGCAGCTTCGCCTCGCTCAGACGATAGGCGTCCTCCACGAGCACGAGCTTCCTGTACTCGACCTGCTGCCGCCGCAGCCGGCTCTGGAACGCCGCCGCGATATCGGGCACGATCTCGTCGAGCAGGGCCGCGTTCCCCGGGTCGAGTGGATTTTCCCCCTGCCAGAATGCCAGGATCCCGAGCGATTGGGTCCCGCTCACGAGCGGCGCGAGGAGGGCCCGTGCGGCAGGCGCCTCTTCGATGCCCGTGTCATCCTCGAAAGAAGCCGCGCCGCGGGTGAACGCGTGCTGCCATGCCGCGGGCCACTCAGCGGCCGGGCAATGAAGCTCGCTCTGCCGGTCGGTGCGTATGCAGGTCATGACGCCGACTTCCTCGATGCGGCCGAGGAATGCCGCGGCGCTTCCCAGCTCCGCCTGCAGCCGCGTCAAGACCGCGCGGTGGGCGGCCGCGTCTGAGGCTGCATTGAACTCCGCGATCAGGGTGCGGCGCAGGGCACAGGCGCGCGCCGTCTCGCGCAACTCTCTCTCCAGCCGGAGGATGCGGTCGGAACCGTCTCTGCCGTGCCCTGCCGGAAGCGCGTCGGGCTTTCCGCTCATGCGCCTTCCCCCCTCCCGCCCTTCACCACCGGAATGTACTGCGGGATTCCCAGCAGCTCCAGGACATGCAGGACGGCGGGCCGGGGGGATTCAAGGCTCATGTCTATTGCCCTCTTCCTTGCGGCAACGGCCGCCATGGTGAGCATCCCGATTCCCAGTGAGGCAATGTAGTGCAGCTCTTCGAGATTGACGATGATGAGCGGCGCCCCGTCCCAGGCCGTGACAAGAGACACCAGGGGCTCGCTCACGACATTGGCCGCGTCCCCGTCGAGATACCCTTCGAAGACGATCCGCAGCCCGCCGTGCGGCAGTGTTCCCGCATGCGCGGAAAAGTTTTTCAGATCCCGCGTCACCGCGTCAAAGACGTCAAAAGCGTCCTGCGTCACCCGTCACCTCACACGCAATCGACGCGGATGAGCGTCACGTCATCCGTGAACTCCGCCGAGCCTGCAAGAGCCAGCATCCGGGCCCCGATCGCGGCTGCGGAAAGACCGGGACCGTCGGGGCCCTTCAGCACGTCGAGGAGACGGCGCGTGCCGTCGCTCACCGTGCCCGTGCCCAGCTCCACCAGCCCGTCCGTGTAGAGGAGGAGCGTGTCCCCGGTCTGGAAGTGCGCCTCCTCCTCCCGGTAGTCCGCATCAGGGACGAAGCCCAGCGCCGGGCCCGTGGACGCAAGGGGCGCCGCCTGTCCACGGGAGACGTGGAGCGGCGGCACCTGGCCCGCGTTCGCGTAGCGCAGGGAGCGCGCCGCCGGGTCGAAGAGGCCGGCAAAGAGGGAAATGAACATGCTCGATCCTTCACCGAAGAATCCCGCCAGGCGCCTGTTGAGCCATTTCATCAGGCCCGCCATGGACACCTGCATGCCTTCGGGTCCGATATACTCCATGACGATGATCGACTTGAGAATGCCAGTCACCAGGGCGCCCGTCACACCGTGCCCCGCGACGTCCCCCACGAGCAGGAGCGTTCCACGCTTTGGCAGCTCCAGCACGTCGTAGTAGTCCCCGCCACAGTAGAGGGAGGGAAGAGGGCGATAGTCGAGATCGATGCGCAGACCCTGCGGCGCGGGGATCTTGATCTTCAGGAAGAAGCGCTGCATCTCCCCGGCCCACCGCAGCTCCATGTCCATGCGCTTCTGATGATCGGCGTTCTCCTTCCTGATCCGGTAGACCTCCAGCGCCTTCTCGATCTCGGCCCGCAGGTAGTCCCGGTCCCAGGGCTTCAGGATGTAGCTGAAGATGCCCGCCTTGATCGCCTTCATGACTTCTTCCACCTCGGAATAACCGCTCAAAAGGATCGAGAGGATTTCCGGATAGCGCTGCTTGATGGAGACAAGCAGGTCGCTTCCCTTCATCGCCGGCATGCGCAGGTCGGAGACCACGAGCTCGTACTCGCCCTGGTGCGCGTTGAGCATCCCCATCACCGCCAGCGGATCCGTCGCGATGTCGATCTCCACGCCGGTCGTCCGGGACCAGTCGCGGAGCTCCCGTTTCAGCGCCAGAAGCGTATTCGGCTCGTCGTCCACGAAAAGAACTCTCCGACTCATGGTCCTCCCTTCCCCCCTTCGCGCAGGATGGCGTCGGTCCCCGCGACGCCGATCCCATCGCGGCTGCGCGCGCGGTAGAAGGCGCGCACGGGTTGAGCGCGCAGGGATCGGGTGATGGTGCTGAGAGTATGGGGTTCATCGTCGACGAAGACAGCGATCGGCTCGAACATGGCGGCGCCTTGCGCCGGCCCAGTATAGCACGGCCGTATCCGCGCCGCAGGCGCGGCGAAGGTTTTCGCGGGGGCGGAAATATTCCTTGACAAGCAGGGGAAACGGGTTTCCTCTAGCGGTGGCCATGAACGGTAGAAGCGAACCTGCCCGGTTTGTCCCGTGGAGGCGTTTCGCAGCTCTTGGAATCGGTTTCCTGATCCTGGCAATGGGCGCGGTGTGGCTCTTTGCAAGTCAACGGGCGAGCCTTCGGCGCCGCGCGGAAGAGGACCTCGGCGCAATAGCGCGCCTGCAGGTCGATCGGATCGTCAACTGGCGGGACCAGCGCATCGCGGATGCGACCTCGCTCGCCGACAACCCGCTTCTGGACGACCAGATGGCCCTGTGGGCGCGGGACCCGGCGCCCGGGTTGACGGCGCGTCTTCTCGCGGCGCTCACGCCCGCGCAGCTTCAAAATCACTATGAGGACATCCTCCTCCTGGACGCGGCCGGCGTTGTCCGCGGCAGCGTCACGGGAGCCGATCGGTCGTTCGAGAAGGAAGATGCGGACACGCTCCAGCTCGCCATGCGCCAGAGGCGGGCGGTCATGACGGACATTCATCAGAACGGCACCGCGGCCTCCGTCATCGAGGTGTTCACACCCGTCTTTGCCGGCAGCGACGCGAGGGACGCTCTGCTCGGTGCAATCGTCCTTCGTTTTGATGCGACTGCCTTTCTCGAGAGCCTGCTCCAGTCCTGGCCCATGCACAGCGACACGGGGGAGACGTATCTCGTCCGTCGTGACGGTGACGCGGTCCTCTACCTGAGCGAGCTTCGATTCCGGAGGGACTCCGCCCTCTCTCTTCGCATCCCCCTCGCCCGCAGCGACGTCCTGGCAGTCAAGGCGGTGGGAGGCGCGACGGGCGTCATGTACGGCCGGGACTACCGCTCCGCGCGCGTGCTCGGGTATGCGCTCCCGGTGCCCGAGACGCCCTGGATCCTCCTGGCGAAAGAAGATGAGGGGGAGATCCTCGCCTCCTGGCGTCTCAACTCCGCGGTCCTCCTGGGCCTCCTGGTCGTCGCAGCCGCCGCGGCCGCCTTGGTCCTGGGTCTGGCGTGGCTGCGAAACACGCGGCGGCACGACGTCTCCCTGCAGGCCGGCGAGGAAAGGTATCAAACGACTCTCATGAGCGTCGGCGATTGCGTGATTGCCGCCGACGCCGACGGCGCAGTCCAAATCATGAACCCGGCCGCGGAAGCCCTCACCGGCTGGACGGAGGCGGAGGCGCAGGGCCGCCCGCTGGCGGATGTCCTCAAGATCGAGGATTCGGATGCGCGCAGCACCGTTCTCATTGCGCGCAATGGCAGTCCCCACGCCGTCGCGCGCAACGTCTCCCCGGTCCGCGGCAGCGCCGGCGCGCCGGCCGGGGTCGTCGTCGTTTTTCGGGACGTCACCGACGAGCTGCGGCGCAACGACGAACGGCACATCACGCTGCAGCTCCTCGGCTACCTCAACCAGGACAGCGACACCGAAGGGCTTGTCCGCAGCGTCACGGGGCTCCTCCAGTCGTGGACGCTGTGCGAGGCGGTGGGCGTGAGGCTCCAGGACGGCGACGACTACCCCTATTTCGAGACGCGCGGATTTCCCGGCGATTTCGTGGAGGCGGAAAGGTTCCTCTGCGAGCGCGGCATGGACGGACGCGCGCTGCGGGACAACGAGGGTCATCCCGCGCTCGCCTGCATGTGCGGGGCGGTCCTCCGGGAGCGCACGGACCCGACGAAGCCGTTTTTCACGCCCAAGGGGAGCTTCTGGAGCAACGGCACGAGCGAGCTCCTGGCGAGCACGACGGAGGCGGACCGCCAGGGCCCCACCCGCAATCGCTGCAATGCCCAGGGCTACGAGTCGGTCGCCCTCATCCCCCTCCGCAGCGGAAGCGGCATGCTCGGTCTCCTCCAGGTCAACGACAAAAGGCCGGGTCGGTTCAGCCCCGAGCTGCTGCGTTTCCTGGAAAATGCCGCCGACCAGATCGCCATTGCGCTGGCGCAGCGGCGCGCGCGGGCGGCGCTGGAGGAGAGTGAGACGCACTACCGCTCGCTTTTCGGCAACATGCTGAACGGCTTCGCCTTCTGTAAAATGATCTATGAGGCCGGGGAGCCGGCCGATTTCATCTACCTCGACGTGAATGAAGCCTTCGGGAAGCTCACGGGCCTGGTCGACGTCGTCGGCCGCAAGGTCTCCGTCGTCATCCCCGGCATACGCGAATCGGACCCCGAGCTGATCCGGACCTACGGCAGGGTGGCGCGCGGCGGTCCGCCGGAGCGCTTCGAGACATACCTGGGGTCTCTCGACATGTGGTTTGCCATCTCGGTGTATTGCCCGCGCCCGGATCATTTCGTGGCGATCTTCGACGTGATCACGGAACGGAAAAAGGCGGAGGCGGGGCGGCAGCTCCTTGCCTCCGCGGTCGAGCAGGCCGCGGAGATGATCATCATCACGGATGCCGCCATGGCGGTGCAGTACGTCAACCCGGCATTCGAATCAGTCACCGGCTACGCGCGGGCGGAGGTCCAGGGCAAATTGCTCAACCTGCTGAATAGCGGAGAGCAGACGGCCGATTTCTATCGATCCATCTGGGAGACCATCAGCAAGGGGAAGCCATGGAAGGGCCGGTTCGTGAACAGGAAGAAGGACGGCACGGTCTATACGGAGGACACCGTCATTTCACCCGTTTATGACGCGAACGGCAGGATCGCGAATTACGTCGCGGACTCGCATGACATCACCCGCGAGCTTCAGCTCGAAGGCCAGCTCCTCCAGGCGCAGAAGATGGAATCGGTCGGCAGGCTCGCCGGAGGCGTGGCGCACGACTTCAACAACATGCTCCAGGTCATCAGCAGCTACGTCGAGTTCTCAATGCGGGATTCCACGCTGAGCGACGCGCAGCGCCGCAATCTCCAGCAGATCCGCACCGCGGCGAGCCGGTCCGCCGACCTCACGTCGCAGCTTCTCGCCTTCGCGCGCAAGCAGCCCTTCAATCCGAAGATCCTCGATCTGAATGACGCGGTTGGGGGCACCATCAAGATGCTCCGTCGCCTCATCGGGGAGAACATCGAGCTCGTCTGGAAACCCGGTTCCCTGAAGGGGAGGGTGAAGATCGACCCGACGCAGCTCGACCAGATACTGGCCAATCTCAGCGTTAACGCCCGCGACGCGATCGACGGCGTTGGCGTCCTCACGCTGGAGACGGTGGAGGTCGTCTTCGACCAGGCCTACTGCGACACGCACGCGGGCTTCCTCCCCGGACGCTTCCTCCTTCTCTCCGTCGGGGACGACGGCCCGGGCATGACGCGCGAGGTGCAGGCGCATCTGTTCGAGCCGTTCTTCACGACAAAACCCGCCGGCCAGGGGACCGGCCTGGGGCTCGCAACGGTGTACGGCATCGTGAAGCAGAACAACGGCTTCATCAATGTCTACGCGGAGACCGGTCATGGCTCACTTTTCCGCATCTACCTGCCCGACGCATCGCAGCAGGGGGACGTCGCAGAGGTGAAGGCGGAGAAAACGGCGCCGCAGGGCGGGAAGGAGACCATTCTCCTTGTGGAGGACGAGAAGGCGATACTCGAGGTGAGCAAGACGATCCTCGAGAGCCTCGGCTACACGGTGCTCACGGCCGGCACGCCGGCGGAGGCGATCCGCCTGGTGGAGAGCCACGACGCCTCCATCGACCTGCTCGTCACCGACGTCATCCTCCCGCAGATGAACGGGCGCGACCTCTCCCGGCGCCTCGCCGTCCGCCAGCCGCGGATGAAGTGCCTCTATATCTCGGGGTACACCGCGGACGTGATCGACCACCAGGGCCTGCTGGATCCCGGGGTGTACTTCCTCCCCAAGCCGTTCGCCATCCATGACCTTTCCGCGAAGATTCGCGAGGTGCTGGAAGGGACCGGACAACCGGCGTGATAAGGGACGCACGGAAGGATTACCTGCATCTCGTCCCTCCGTTGCTCGTGCTTGCTTTTGCCGTCACGTTCTTCAGATCCAATAATGCCTCGGTCTTCGAGCCGCCTTTTCTTCTGCCGCTTTTGAACACGGTCCTGCTCTCCGCGCTGCCCTTCGTCATTGCTTTCCTTGCCGCAAGGAGCTTCGTACGGCAGGGAACGCGCATGTTCGTCCTGTACGGCTGCGGCATGGTGGTCTTCGGCATGGGGAGCCTGCTGGGAGGGTGGGGTCTCCTTCTCTACGGTGAAAACGTTTCGGTGACGGCGCAGAATATCGGCTGCTTCCTCGGCGGCATGTGCCACCTTGCCGTCGTCATTTTCCTTATCCTCGGCCCGCCGGGAAAGCCTCAGCGTTCGCGGCGGCACGCCGCCCTGGCATGCGCAGCCGCTTACGCGGCCTTTGTCATCGTGGTTGTCGTCGTTTCCGTGTTTGCGAACAAAGGGTACCTGCCGATCTACTTCGCCCCGGATCGAGGCCTCACATCGACCCGGCTCATCGTCCTTTCCACGTCCGCGATCACCTACACGCTGAGCGCAATCCTCGTTGCGGCCCTGAATACACGCACCCGCATGCTGTTTCTCACGCTGTACTCCTGCGGTCTTTTTCTCACCGCCATGGGGCTGGGCGTGCTGCTGAACCTGGGGACCATTGGCAGCGCGCTCGGCTGGACGGGCAGGACGGCCCAGTACGCGGGAAGCCTTTACTTCGGCGCCGCGATTCTCGTGGGCATCCGCGAGACGCGGCTTGCCGGCACGTCTCTGCCCGTCTACCTGGGGGAGCTCTTTCGGTCCCGGCTGGATGACCAGGTGCGCGACAGGACGCATGACCTTGTCACCCTGAACGAAAGGCTCGTGCACGAGGCGCAGGAGAGACTCCTGGCGGAAGAAGAGCTGCGTCGCAGCGAGGAACGCCTGCGTCTCGCCGCGGAATCGACCGGGTTCGGCGTCTATCGCTACAGCTTCGGGACGGGCAGCGCGTACTACTCCCCCGAGCTCCTGAAGCTCTTCGGCCTGCCGCCGGATGCCCCGTTGCCCCTGGATGAGGACCTGGTTGCACGGGCGCTACACCCCGACGATCGCGCCGACTATCTCGCGCACATGAACGCGGCAAATGACCCGGGCGGTTCCGGGATCCTGGACCTCGAGTACCGCATCCTGAGGACCGACGGCGAGCAGAGATGGCTGAAGGTCCGCGGACGGACCACTTTCTCCGGCAGCGGCGACGGGGGACGACCCGTGTCTGCCAGCGGAATCGTCCAGGACGTCACGGAACGCAGGCAGGCGGAAGCGAAGATCGAGGAGCGGGAAGCGACGTATCGGTCCGTCATCGAGAACTCCCTTCAGGGCGTTGCCATCATCCAGGATGGCAGGATTGTCCTTTGCAATGAGGCCCTCTGCAGGATGAATGGCTACTCCCGGGACGAGGTGTATCGCATGACGCAGGAGGAGGTTCTCGAGACCGTCCACGTGGAGGATCGCGCAATGGTGGCCGCGTCGACGCGCGCGCTCACGGAAGGCGTCGAGCTGCCGGCCCGGGTCGTCCGATTTCTGGACAAGACGGGCGGAATCCGATGGGTCGAAGTGCTCGCGGCAAGGACGGTGTTCCATGGATCGCCTGCCTTCCAGATGTCGTATGTCGACGTCACGGAGCGACGACGCGCGGAAGCTGCCTACCATTCACTCATCGACCACGCCATGCTCGGCATGGCCATCCTGAAGGATGGCCGCGTCGTTTTTGCCAACCCGGCGCTCGCGGAAATCTGCGGGTATTCCGTGGACGGAGCTGCTCCATCTCGACGCCCGAGCAGGAGGTATCCGTTGCCTGATTGTACGAGGACGTGGAGATTGGAAGTGCTGCAGTCACGCATCGTCCGAGCGCCTTGCGGGCCAGAGGCCGCGCGGACCCAGGTGTTCAGGATTCATGCGCAAGGACGGAAGCCTGCGATGGGTGGAGACGCAGACGATGCGTCATCGACTATGAAGGAGAGCCCCGCGTTGCAGGTGTCGTACAAGGATGCGACGACGGAATTGGCCGCGGAAGAGAGGCTCCGGAGCGCCCACACGAATATGCGGAACCTGGCCGTGCACCTGCTCCACGCCCGCGAGGAGGAGCGGCGAAATGTTGCGCGGGAGATTCATGACGAGCTCGGCCAGACCCTGGCGGCACTCAAGATGGACCTCCATTGGCTGGCAAAGCGCCTGTCGGCGGACACGGGGCCGGTGCAGGAGAAGATCAAAGGAACGATCGAGCTCGGGGAACAGGCAATCAGCACCGTGCAGCGCATCGCCGCGTATCTCCGGCCGAGGATGCTGGACGACCTGGGCCTGGCACCGGCGCTGGAGCAGCTCGGTGCAGATTTCATGCGTCGAACGAAGATCACCTGCAGCGTGACGGCCGAGGTCTCTGCGCTGATTGGAAAAAACGCGGCAACCACGTTGTACCGGATAGCCCAGGAAGCCCTGGCGAATGTCGGGCGGCATTCACACGCCGACAACGCCTCCATCCGCATGACCGTTGCCGGCGGAACGCTCGATCTCCGCGTCGAGGATGACGGCATTGGCATCACCTGGCAGCAGGCGGAAGCGCCCGGCGCGTATGGTCTCATCGGGCTCCGCGAGAGAGTGGAGGGCCTGGGGGGCAGCCTGTCCATCACGGGAGAGCTCGGACGCGGGACGATCGTTCTGGCGCGCATTCCCCTTCCGCCGGAAGGGGGGCTCGCGTGATCCGCATCCTGGTGGCCGACGATCACAGCGTCGTGCGGAAAGGGCTGCTGCAGATCGTCGCCGAAAGTCCCGGCATGAAGGTCGTCGGCGAAGCCGCCTCCGGGCAGGAAGCCCTGGAGCTGGCCCGCTCCTGCCCGTTCGACGTCGTCATTCTCGACATTGCCATGCCCGGACGCGGCGGCCTGGATATCCTCCGGGAGCTGAAAGCGGAAAAACCGGCCTTGAAAGTGCTCGTGCTGAGCATGTACCCCGAGGAGCAATACGCCATTCGCAGCCTTCGAGATGGCGCTTCAGGCTACCTTACGAAGGGGTGCCCGCCGGAAGAGCTCGTCCTGGCAATCAGGACAATCGCGGACGGAAAGAGATACATCACGCCGTCAGTTGCCGACAGGCTCGCTTCCTATGTCGAAGACAGCGCCGGAGAAACCCCCCACGAATCACTGTCCGACAGGGAAATGAGCGTCCTTGTCCTGATCGGCGCAGGGAAACAGGTTTCGGACATCGCGGAAGAGCTGAAGCTCAGCGTCAAGACAGTGAGCACGTATCGCTCGCGCGTGCTTGCAAAAATGAGAATGGAAACGAACGCCCAGCTTATCCGCTATGCCCTCCAGCACCGTCTCGTCGAATGATGTAGGAAAAGTCCTACAAAAGAATCCGACATTACCTGATACCGACGTGAAAAGCGTCACATGATAATGCCATTGTGATAGTACTTCTGATCGATCATGAGACGCCGTTGCGGACGCGGCTCGCGGGAGCCATCTCCGAGCTGGCGGATGTCCAGCTTCAAATCCAGGAGCCCGGCTCGTCGGAAGTCGACACGACTATCACGGAGCTGCGTCCTGATGTCGTTCTCATCGACATCGACGAATCGCGCGGCAGCGGTCTGGAAATGATCAAGCGGATCCGTGCGCGCCGGCAGGAGCGGAGACCGGTGATCATGGCGATCGCCAGCTCCGCCTCCATTCGGTATCGGGAAAGTTGCCTGGAAGCCGGCGCCATGTACTTTTTCAATTGCATGAGAGAGCAGGACTGGCTCCTGGAATCACTTGCATCGATCCGCGAGCAATTGGGGTGAATCACACTATGTGACAGGGAGGCTCGAGATCGCATGAAAGAACAGTCTGGCCGTGACTCCCTATCCGACAATCGTCTTCCCGCATTCACCCGGGCGCTCCTGGAAGTGGACCGCGTGGCATCCCAGCGGATCCTCCTGGAGTCCGATCCGTCGGGCGGTCCGATGGAGCGCATCGAGCGGCTGATCGTTCCCGCGCTCGTCAGCATCGGCAACGGCTGGGACGACGGGAGCGTTTCTCTTTCCCAGGTCTACATGGCGGGTCGGTTGTGCGAAACGCTGGTCGACGCGATCCTGCCGGCTGCCGATCCGCAGCGGCGCCGCAATCCAATCATGGCGATTGCCGTGCTCGAAGACTACCACATGCTCGGCCTGCGCATCGTCTACGCGGCCCTGCGCGCTTCGGGCTTTGAGCTTGCCAACTACGGTCGGCTCAGCGTGGATGAGGTGACGGCGCGCGTGAAGGCTGACGGCGTCGCTTTCCTGCTGCTGTCGGTCCTGATGCTTCCCTCCGCTCTGCAGATCAAAGAGGTGACGGCGCGCCTTCGCGCCGAAAGCCCGGCGACGAAGGTCATCGTCGGCGGTGCGCCTTTCCGTTTCGACCCGAACCTCGCCGCCGAGGTCGGAGCCGACGCCGTGGGCGATTCCGCCGGAGAGGCCGTGGCCATCGTGCGCCGCTTCATGGAAGTCCGGCCGTGAGCGCCGTCATGACGTCTGCCGAGCGCGTTCAAACGGCGCTCGCACACAAGGAGCCCGACCGTGTGCCGTTCCTGCTTCCCGCCATCCTGCGGGGTGCACGGGAGATGGGTCTCTCCATCCAGGACTACTTTTCGGACGCGGAAGCCGTTGCGGAAGGCCAGATACCGGCTTCAGCAGAAGCTCGGACATGACGGGCTTTTCGGATTCTTTTATTCCAGCCAGGAGCACGAAGCATTCGGTGGGGAAACGGTATTTCGCGCCGATGGTCCGCCGAATGCCGCCGGGCCGGTGATCTCGACGCCGGCGGACATCGATAGGATGGAGCCGCCGCGCATCGATGACTCCCCGACCCTCCGGCGCGTGCTGCGCGTCATCGCGCTGCTGCGGGCGCATGCCGGGCAATGACGTCCCGGTCCTCGGCGTCGCGATCTCGCCGTTTTCACTTCCCGTGATGCAGATGGGCTTCGAGTCCTATCTCGTGCTCATGCACGAGGACCCGGTGCGATTCGAGCGCCTTGTCCGCGTCAACGAGGAGTTCACCGTCGCGTGGGCGAATGCGCAGATCGCAGCCGGGGCGAGCGCCATCTCATTCGCCGATCCCGTCTCGTCTCCCACGATCGTTCCGCGGTCGCTGTACCTGCGCACGGGATGGGCGATCGCGTCGCGGACGCTCGCCCGCATCGGCGCCCCGTGCGCGACCAGCTTCGCGTCGGGGCGGATCCTGCCGATCGTGGAGGACATCGCGCGGACCTGCACGGTCGCCGTCGGGGCGAGCGCGATGGAGGACCTGGCGGCGACCAAGGACCTCTGCCGCGGACGCCTGGCGGTGATGGGGAATCTCAACGCAATCGAGATGCGGTGCTGGACACCCGCGGTCGCGGAAAAGAAGGTCAAGGAAGCCATTTCCAAGGCAGGACCCGGCGGCGGCTTCGTGCTGACCGACAATCACGGCGAGATCCCGTGGCAGGTGCCCGACGAGGTCCTTGTCGCCATCGCCGATGCGGTGCGCCGTTGGGGCTCCTATCCCCTGGCGTGGGTTTCCGACGATGCCTGACGGTCTCACGCTCCGGGTCTGCCGCCATTGCACGCATGAAGCGCGGGCCGCCCTGCGCGAAGACGGGATCGATGACGTCGCCATTTCTGCATGCTCCGGTGAGTGCATTTCCCGGAAGAACGGGCACGAGGACGGGCCCGATACCGCCGAGGTGGGAATATGCCAGGCGCTGCCCCCGCACGACGTGGGGGAGGGGCCCGCCGCAGTCCGGGATTTCGGCATCGGGCATTTCCTCTCTTTCATTGCGCCTCCGCCTTTGATCAGCGCACAAATCGCCCGGGGCGCCTATGTCGTGACCCCCGGGTGGCTGGATGACTGGCGCCGCCGCCTCGAGGAATGGGGTTTCGACCAGACGACAGCCCGGGACTTTTTTCACGAATTCAGCCGCGCCATCATCCTGTTCGATACCTTCATGATGCCGGAAGCGGGCGCACGTCTTCGTGAGATGGGAAAATATCTTGCCCTGCCGACAGAAACCGTTCCCGTGGGCATCGATCATTTCCGGCTCGCCATGCGATCCCTGATTCAGGATTGGCGGCTTCGCAAGGCCATCGCCGCATCCGTCGATGCCGGCCAGCGCAGCGCGCAGAAGCTTTCCGCTCATGCCATGGCAATGGACATGACGAGCAGGCTGACCCGGATGATGAGCGAGGACGACACAGTCACGGCAATCAAGGAGTCGTGCGCGATGCTTTTTGGAGCGCGTGCCGTGCATTTCGAGAAAAACGGCGGCGAGCCGGATGCCCGCTTACCGGTCGCGCTCGATCCGGGTGTTGACCATCGGGAGACCGCGGCGGGTTTTGTCCTGCGTGTTGCCCACCTCGGCGAGACGCTGGGGTTCCTGGTCGTCGACGAGGTTGCGCTGCCCCAGCATCGGGCCGCCTATCTCAATCTGGCTCTTGACCTCGTTGCCGTCTGCGGCCTGGCAATCCACAACGCGCGGTCCGTCGCGAAGATCCGGGAAACCGAGCAGGCACTGCAGGCGGCGAAGCTGGCGGCCGAGGCGGCGAATGCATCGAAGAGCATGTTCCTCGCGAACATGAGCCACGAGATCCGCACTCCCATGAACGCCGTCATCGGATTGTCGGACCTCGCGCTGAAGACCGACCTCACCCCGCGGCAGAGGGACTACGTCGGAAAGATCCACAACTCCGGCATCTCGCTGCTCGGGGTCATCAACGACATCCTCGACTACTCGAAGATCGAGGCGGGTCGTCTTTCGATCGAGCATGTGGATTTCACCCTGGATGAGTTGATGGACAACCTGATCGCGATCACCAACCACGGCGTCAATGCGAAAGATCTGGAGCTCATCCTCGACGTGGCCCCCGACGTGCCGCAGAACCTCGTGGGCGATCCCCACCGTCTCGCGCAGATCTTCACGAACCTCGTGAGCAATGCGACGAAGTTCAGCGAGAGCGGGAACGTGGAGGTGAAGGTCGCCTGTCTCCAGCGGACGGGGGAAAAGGTGAAGCTGTGCTTCGGCGTGCGGGACAGCGGCATCGGCATGACGGAGGAGCAGGCCGCGCGGCTGTTCACGCCCTTCACGCAGGCGGACGCCTCGACGACGCGGAAGTACGGTGGGACCGGCCTGGGGCTCAGCATCTGCAAGAGGCTCGTGGAGATGATGAGCGGTCAGATCTGGGTGGAGAGCGCCCCGGGAAGAGGGAGCACGTTCACCTTCACCGCCTGGCTCGACCTCGGCGCGGGGAAGGGACAACGGGAGCATGTCCTCCCGTCGACACTCGCCGGCCTTCGGGTGCTGGTGGTGGACGACAACCCCGTGGCGCGCGAGATCATGCAGAGCACGCTTGTGTCCCTGCGTTTCCGCGTCGAGATCGCCCGCTCGGGCGAGGAGGCCGTGGACGCCGTCGAGCGCGCGGACGGTGACGATGCCTTCGCCCTGGTGCTCATGGATTGGAAGATGCCCGGCATTGACGGCATCGAGGCCACCGCGCGGGTTCTCGGCGATGGGCGCCTGCGGCACGTGCCCGTTGTCTTCCTGCTCAGCGCGTCCGGCGGAGGAGAGGGGGAGCGCGAAAGGGCCCTGGCGGTCGGGGCCGCGGATTTTCTGGCGAAACCCATCACGGGGTCGACCCTGTTCGACGCGATTGTGAGGACATTCGCGCCCAGTCTCGTGCCCGCGCGGACGGGCCCGTCATCGGATCCCGCGGAGATCCAGGACATGAAGGGCGCGCGCGTGCTGCTCGCGGAGGACAACGGGATCAACCAGCAGATCGCGACGGAGCTCCTCGAACGCGCGGGGATGGAGGTGGTCACGGCGGACAATGGCCTCGCCGCGCTGGAAGCCATGGCACGGGAGGGTGACCGCATCCACCTCGTCCTGATGGATATCCAGATGCCGGTGATGGATGGTTACGAAGCGACACGTCGGCTGCGCGCGCAGGCGCGGTTCGCCCGGTTGCCCATCATCGCCATGACGGCTCACGCGCTGGAAGAGGAAAGGCAGAAGGCCCTTGAAGCGGGAATGAACGACCATATCAGCAAGCCCATCGACCCGAAGGCCATGTTCGAAACGATCCGTCGCTTCCTTCGCACAGCGGATATCCCCACGACGCGCGTGCGCATCGCGCCGCCGCGCGTCGACGAGGCGGCATTTCCGGCGATCCGCGGCGTGGACGTCACGACCGCGCTCACGCGGCTGGCCGGCAACCACCGACTCTACCGCGGCTTGCTGAAGGAGTTCGTCGAAAAGCAGGCAGGCTGCGCGCGGGACATCGGGGAGGCCCTCCTCCGGGGCGACGTGAAGCATGCCGAGATCCGCGCGCATACCATGAACGGGATCGCGGGCAACCTCGGCGTGGACGCCGTGCATGCCGCCGCCGCGGAGCTGGAAAGGCTGCTCCGTGAAAAGGAATCGCCGCAGGTGATCGAAGCGGGACGTGTCCAACTGGAGACGATCCTTCGCGAGGCGCTGGACTCGATCCGCGCGGCGCTCGCTGAGACGGAACGACTCCCCCCGCGCGCCGATTCCGGACCTTCCCTCGAGGACCCGGACGCCGCGCTCTCCGTCCTGGTGCGTATGATCCAGGAAAGCGACAGCGAGGCGTTGGAGGTATTCGAATCGCAGCATGCATTCTGGGTGAAAACAGCGGGCCCCGAGGAAACGAAGACGGTCGCCGACCTGCTGCGGGGATACGATTTTCCCGCGGCACTCTTGCACGCGCAGGGGCTTCAGCGGCGCCTTCGCGCATTGGGGAGACCGGTCGTGGGCGCCGCCGAGAGGGACAAGGAAAATGGGTGAGACAAAAATGCTCGTAAGCAGGAGGAGGCGCTTTTTTCCCGGCGTCCTGCTGTTCCTCATGCTCGTCGCACAAAGCACGGCGGCTGCCGCGCCCCTCCTGTTCCTCTCCACGCAGCTCGCACCCGTTGCCGAAGCCACCATGATGCGCCAGCTCATTCTCAAGGACTTTCCGCTCTCCGTGGATTTCGAGCCCTACGACCGGGCGATATACAACACGCGGGTGACGAGCCTCGTCTCGCACCCCGGCGGCGCCGCGGTCCTGGGGGGTGTGCAGGAAGAGTTTCTCGACATGGACCGGGCGGGCGCTTTGGAAAGCCTGGATGGCCTTTGGCCGACTTTGACCGGGCGGACATTCCTCCCGGGGCTGACGGGGAGGAGATTGTCGGGCACTGATCACGTCTCCTTTGTCCCCTGGATGCAAGCGACATACCTCATGGCCGCCAATAAACGCGCCATTCCCTATCTTCCCAAGGGCGCGGACCTGAACCGGCTGAGCTACGAAGAGCTGAAGGAGTGGGCGGCCGCCATGTTTCAGGCAACGGGAAAAGGAAAACTGGGCTTTCCCGTCGGTCCGAAAGGGCTGATGCAACGATTCGTGCAGGGATTCCTCTATCCTTCATTCACCGGAAGCATGGCGGACGATTTCGCGGGCCAGAATGCCGTTTCCATGTGGCGGTACATGAGCGATCTCTGGCAATACGTGGCCCCTTCTTCGCTGACGGCGAACCGCATGGACGAATCGCTGCTGAACGGCGAGGTCTGGGTCGCCTGGGATCACACGGCGAGACTCCTGGAGGCGTTCAAGGAACAACCCGATGATTTTATCGCTTTCCCCGCGCCCATCGGACCGCAGGGTCGCGGCTTTATCTCCGTCCTGGCAGGGCTTGGCATGCCGAAGGGATCGTCCTCTTCAGCAGGGGAAAAGCTCATCGAGTATCTCACCCGGCCTTCCGTACAGCTCCAGACGATGGAGAGCGTCGGCTTCGTGCCCGTGGTGGAGATCGGCGCGGACGAACGGTTCTCGGAAGGTCTTTCCAAGCTTGTCAATGCCACCGTCGAACAGGTGAGCTCTTCGAACGCGATTCGCAGCTCGGTGCCCCTGCGAAGCGCGGACGCCGGCAGGAGCTTCGACCTCGTTTACGCGGTTGCATTTTCACGCATCGTGCTTCGGAGTGCGGGCATCCAGGAGGTCCTGGCGAGACAGGAGAAGATGCTGCGCGCAATAGAGACGGCCGATCGGCCGGCGGGTGGCCCATGAAAAACCTCTCCGCGCGGTCCGTCGTCCTGCTCTTCGTGGTGTTCGCGTGCGTCATTGTCGGCGGCGGCGGGTACGTCTGGTCTCACTTGCGCGCCGCCGAAAAGGACCTGCGGGAGTCCAAGTTCGCGGCGGAGACGAACCTTTTTCCCCTCGTGCAGGAGACTGTCAACTTGCAGGCCGCGCTTCAAGCATTCATCCTCGATCCATCATCCGCGAACCGGGAGCAGCTCATCTTCTCTTCGGACGTCGTCTTTTTCCAGACGCATTCCGCTCAAAGCAATGTGCTTCCCTCGGCGTCGACGGATGCCCAGGTGACGGTGACGGACCTCCAGCAGGTTCTTGCGATACTTGAATCTCTCCTTGTCACGCCACAGATACAAAAGGATGTCCTCGCGGCCCTTCAGAACCGGCTGGACAACACGTTCGTGGCGCTTCAGAACGCCTATCTCGCCTCCAGCGACGCGGCAATGCGACAGTATGAGAACCAGATCTCTCAATTCAGCTCCCTGCGGTTCATTACAATGGTCGTCATGGCGCTCTTCGGGCTTTCCCTGGCCATTGCGGGGTTGCTCGTGTACACCCAGCGTCGGGCGATCATCCAGATATCCGAGGCAACATCGTCGGAAAAGAAGCAGCGGGAGCGGCTGAATCTCGCCATACAGGGCGGAGGGCTCGGCTACTGGGAAAGTGACGTGTCGACGGGACGCATGACGGTCAATCGCCGGTGGGCGGAGATATACGGATTTACAATGGCAGACATCGAGGATGCCTGGCAGACCCTGCGGGAATGCCTCCATCCCGACGACCGTGATCGCGTCCTCGAGATCAACGCGGAGCTCCAGAGGGGCGCGCGATCGGAGTTTTCCATCGAATACCGGGCGTTCATCAACGGTGGGGAGATGCGGTGGATGTCGGCCAATGGATCCATCATTGAGACGGACGATCAGGGAAATCCGAAGACCGTTGCCGGCACGGTGATGGACATCACCAGCCGCACGCTCGCGCAGGAGGCCATCGAGAAGGCCCGGCAGGCCGCGGAAGATGCCAACAAGTCCAAGAGCGATTTCCTGGCGAACATGAGCCACGAGATCCGCACGCCGATGAACGCGGTCATCGGATTCTCCGACCTTGCCCTGAAGACCGAAATGACGCCGCGGCAGAAGGACTATGTTTCCAAGATCCACAATGCGGGGGTGTCCCTTCTGGGGCTCATCAACGACATCCTTGACTTCTCCAAGATCGAGGCGGGCCGCCTGGAGATCGAGCGCGTCGATTTCTCCATCGAGGAGGTGCTGGACGCGGTTGCCTCTGTCGCCAGCCAGGGTGCGTTCGCAAAGGGGCTGGAGTTCCTCCTGAACATCTCGGATGCCATCCCCTCGGTGCTCGTCGGCGATCCCCACAGGCTTGGCCAGATTCTCATCAATCTGGTCGGCAACTCGGTGAAGTTCACGGAGACGGGCGAGGTGGAGCTGCGCGTGACCCTCAACGAGAGGACGGGCGACAAGGTGAAGCTGCGCTTCTCCGTGCGCGATACCGGCATCGGCATGACCGCCGAGCAATGCGCGAAGCTTTTCCGGCCCTTCACGCAGGCCGACAGCTCGACGACACGGAAGTACGGGGGCACGGGCCTCGGCCTGAGCATCGTGCGGCGTCTCGTCGAGATGATGAGCGGCCAGATCTGGGTGGAGAGCGAGCCGGGGAAGGGCACCACCTTCGTGTTCACGGGCTGGTTCGACCTGAGCGCGAAGGAAAAGCAGGGCCTGCGCTCTTTGCCCGCGATGCTGGAAGCGATGCACGTCCTGGTGGTGGACGACAACGTCATGGCGCGCGAGGTGATGAAAAACGTCCTCCAATCCATGCGATTTCGCGTGCACGCGGTCTGCTCGGGGGAGGAGGCGGTGGAATCCGTGGCGCGCTTCGATGCCGAGGATCCGTTCGGTCTGGTCGTGATGGACAGGAAGATGCCCGGCATGGACGGCATCGACGCCACGAGGAGGATCGTGAAGGGTGACCTGGTGAAAAGCGTGCCGGCCGTGCTCGTGGTGAGCGCGTCAGGCGGGGGGGATGAGGAACGGGAAAGTGCCCGGGAGGCCGGCGCCGCGGACTTCCTGACAAAGCCGGTCACGGCGTCCTCATTTTTCGATGCGATCATGCGGGCATTCGCGCCCGATCTTCTTCCCAAGGAGGTCGTGATCCCCACGAGGACCCCGGGTGTACGTGCACTGGAAGGCGCCCGGATACTCCTGGCCGAAGACAATGAGATCAACCAGCAGATCGCCTCCGAGCTTCTCACCGCCGCGGGTGTGGACGTGATCGTCGCGAAAACGGGCTGCGAGGCCGTGGACATGCTGACGCGCGGCGCCGGCAGATATGACATGGTCCTGATGGACGTCCAGATGCCCGAGATGGATGGATACGAAGCCACCCGGCGCATCCGGGCGGACGGCCGATTCGCCGACCTGCCCATCCTTGCCATGACCGCGCACGCCTTCATGGAAGAGAGGCAAAAGGCGATGGAAGCGGGCATGGACGACCACATCAGCAAGCCCATCGATCCCCAGGCCATGTTCGAGACGCTGCGCCGCCACTATCGGAGCGCGCGCGCCCCGGCTCCACGGACACCTCCCACCGTCGCCGCCGAGCCGGTGAGCGTTCCTGAAATCCCGGGCATTGACGTGCAGGGAGGGATCGGACGGGTCGCCGGTAACCGCAAGCTCTACCGGGATCTTCTGGAAAGGTACGTCGAGGGGCAGCGCGATTCGGCCGACAGGGTCCAGGAGGCGCTTGCGAAAGGGGATGCGGCCCTCGCGCAGCGGATTGCACATACAACGAAGGGGGTGTCGGGCAACATCGGAGCGGCCGACGTGCAGGCCGTTGCCGGCGAGCTGGAACAGTCGATACGAAAGGCGGAAGACCGCACCGGGGAGATCATCGAGCGTTTTTCAACGGTCCTGGATGCAACATGCCAGCGGATACGGTCGGCCCTTGGCGAGACCTTGGGGCCGGTGAAAAAGATGGAGTGTCCTGATCCCGATCCCTTCCCGGTGAAGGATGCATTGAAAAAGCTCACATGGTTCGCGGAAGAGAGCGACAGCGAAGGCTTCGAATACCTGGAATCGATTCGAGGGCAGCTTGCCGCGGCGCTTGCGCCTGAGGATCTCCATGATCTGGAGGAGGCGCTAAAAGCCTACAATTTCCCGGCGGCCCTGGGAACGCTGCGGCGACTCTCGGAAGGGGCACACGATGGAAATGCGCGCTGACAATCAGAAAAGAGCGACCGTGCTGATCGTGGACGATGCGCCCGACAACATCGCCCTCCTGAGCTCTCTCCTGCGGGGAATCTACCGGACGAAGATCGCGATCGACGGCGCGAAGGCCCTCCAAATCGTTTTTTCCGGCGATCCGGTCGACCTGATCCTTCTCGACGTCATGATGCCGGGGATGGACGGATACGAGGTGTGCCGTCGTCTGAAGGCAGACCCCCGGTCCGCGGACATTCCGGTGATCTTCCTCACGGCCCTGACTCGCATCGAGGACGAGCAGAAAGGGTTCGAGCTCGGCGCGGTCGACTTCATCGCGAAGCCGGTGAGCCCGCCGATCGTCACGTCGAGGGTCAAGACACATCTCCAGCTGAAGAGCGCCCGTGACTACCTGGTGGACAAGAGCGACTACCTCGAGAAGGAGGTCGCCCGCAGGACGCACGAGATCAGCATCATCCAGGACGTCACGATGGTCGCGCTGGGGTCGCTCGCGGAGACGCGGGACAACGAGACGGGAAACCACATCAGGCGTACGCAGCGCTACGTGAAGGTGCTTGCCGAGAAGCTGAAAGATCACCCCCGGTTCTCCGACTTTCTGACGCCTGAGACGATCCAGCTTCTCCACAAATCGGCGCCGCTTCACGACATCGGAAAGGTGGGCATCCCCGACAATATCCTGTTGAAGCCGGGAAAGCTCACCCCCGACGAGTACGCGATCATGCAGACCCACGCGGAGATCGGCCGCAACGCGATCATGGCGGCGGAAGCGGGCCTGGATACACCCACCTCGTTCCTGCGCCTTGCCCGGGAGACCGCCTGGTCGCATCACGAGAAGTGGGACGGCACGGGATACCCGCAGGGCCTCTCCGGGGACGACACGATGATCTCCGGGCGGATCATGGCCGTCGCGGACGTCTATGACGCGCTGATCAGCAAGCGCGTCTACAAACCGGCGTTCTCCCACGAGCATGCGTCATCGATCATCAAGGAGGGAAGCGGGACCCAATTCGACCCCGACATCGTGGATGCGTTCATGGAGGAATCCGCCCAATTCAGGGAGATCGCCTTGAAATATGTCGATTCGGAAGGAGCAGGTGTTTCATGAAAAATGAAAAAAAAGTCGTCCTCGTTGTCGACGATGCCCCGGAGAACATCGCCACGCTGGATGCCATCCTCAAGGAGACCTACCGTGTGAAGGCGGCGACGGACGGAGAGGTCGCCCTGGCGATCGCGTGCGGCGATCCTCCTCCCGACCTGATTCTCCTCGACGTCATGATGCCCGGCATGGATGGGTTCGAGGTATGCCGCAGGTTGAAGCAGAACGGCGCGACCGCGAAGATTCCGGTCATCTTTGTGACGTCCAAGGACGACGTATCCGACGAATCGACGGGCTTTGCCGTCGGCGCCGTCGACTATGTCGTGAAACCCGTGAATCCGCATCTGGTGCGCGCCCGGGTGAAATCCCACCTCGCCTTGAAGGAGGCTTTGGAGGAGATGGAGGGCCAGAACGAGATCCTGCGGGAGAACGTCCGACTCCGGGAAGAGGTCGAGGCAATCAACAGGCACGATCTGAAAAACCCCCTGATGATCGTGATGAACGTTCCCCAGGTGATCCTGGCCGAGGCGCACCTGACGGAAGGCCAGCAGAAGCTTCTGCGGATGGTGGATGAGGCGGGACGCAGGATGCTCGAGATGATCAACCGCACCATCGATCTCTACAAGATGGAGCGCGGCACGTACGCGCTCAAGCCCGCCCCTGTCGACATCCTTTCCATCGTCGGACAGATCGTGGCGGCGTTACGAGGCATGTTGGAAGAGAAAGGTCTCACGTGCGAGATCGCCGTGAATGGAAACGCCGCCCGCGCGGGGGCTTCCGTCATGGCCAGGGGCGAGGATCTCCTTGTCTATTCCCTTATCGCGAATCTCCTCAAGAACGCGGCCGAAGCCTCTCCACAGGCGGGGCGCATCTCGATCCATGTTGAGGAAGGCCAGTACGCCAAGGTTGCGATCCACAACGCGGGGGCAATCCCGGCGAGCATCCGCGGGCGATTTTTCGAGAAGTTCGCCACGGCGGAGAAAAAAGGGGGAACAGGTCTGGGCGCCTACTCGGCAAAACTGATCGCGCGGACGCTCGGCGGATCGATCGACGTCGCAACCTCGGACGAATCGGGAACCACCGTGACGGTATTTCTGCCGCGGGCGTAAATGGAAACGCTAGACCCGGGGCAGCGTCACGGTAATCGTGGTTCCCTCTTCCTCGGAGGTCGCGAACCGCAGGTCGCCATTCATCGTGCGGATCATGAGCCGAGCGGAATAGGCGCCCAGGCCGGTTCCTCCCTCCTTGCCTGCCGTCGTGAACTTGTGGCAGAACCGGCCGCGGATCTGCAGAGGAATGGAGCCGACGTTATGAATGGCGATCGAAGCGACGTCCGCCTCTGCCAGGGTAACGGAGACCCGGCAGCCCGGAGGAGACGCTTCGAAGGAGTTCTTGACGAGGTTGGCAAGCGCGGAATAAAGGAGCAGCTCCTCTCCCATGACGGGAAACGTGTCACCCGGCGCGAAGGGTCGCCCGCGGATGCTCACGTCGACGGACAACCCCTTGCTTTCCGACATCTCGTGGAAAGCCGTCATGATCTGATCGATGGCGCGCATGGCATCGACGGCCACGGGGGTGAACGCGTAGGTGCCCATTTCCATCTTGTAGAGATCGATGGTCCGATTGATCATTTCCAGTATCTGGCGACCCGCGGTCTCCACCATTCCCAGAAGCTTCTTGTCGCCTTCGCTGAGTTCCGCGCTCGCCAAAAGCACGGGGGGGATGTTCATGATGATCATCAACGGGTTTTTCAGGTCGTGCCTGTTGATCGCTTCGACCTCCTCCCGCAGGCGGACATTTTGCAGGAGCACCTCGTTCTGCCTTTCCAGATCCTCCCGCGCCCGCTTCAGGTCGAGGTGCGCCTTCACACGGGCTCTCACGAGGAGAGGGTTGACGGGCTTCACGATGTAATCCACCGCCCCCACGGCGAAACCCAGGGACTCGTCGGAAGCCTCGTCCTTCGAGGTGACGAAGATGACGGGAATCTTCGCCGTCGCGGAGCTCTGCTTCAGTCTCCGGCAAACCTCCACCCCGTCGATGTCCGGCATGATGATGTCGAGAAGGATCAGGTCCGGCGGCGGATCGCTTCCCGCGATCGCGAGCGCGACCGCACCGCCGGTTGCCACGCGCACGTGGTATTCTTCGTGGAGAATCTCGTTCAAAATGCTGATGTCATCCGGAACGTCCTCGACCACGAGGACGGTCGGCTTCACAATTCGCTCACGCGCATCGGCCATTCTTCCTCCCGCGCGGCGTCCACCTCGCCCGCGATCGCGATCGTCCCCGCATCGCGACCTGGCGAACATCATATGGCAGCCGACCGCCGTTGTAAACGGTTCGCGTCTCCGTTGCGTTCCAGGGTCACAACGACTATGATGTTCAGGACGGCACCGCATATCGCTTTCGCCACCGCGGGAGGCGGATGCTCATGATCGAAACGTCGGGAAAGAAACGCATTCTCGTGGTCGACGACGAGCCGCAGAATATCGTCGTCATGCGGGAAATCCTCAAATCGGACTACACAATCATCGCGGCGACGGACGGGATGAAGGCGCTTTCTCTCGTGCAATCCGCGACGCCCCCGGACCTCATCATGCTGGACATCGTGATGCCCGGGATCGATGGATACGAGGTGCTCCGACGACTCCGCGCGAGCCCGCGCACGGCGGGTTTGCCCGTGATCTTCGTGACGGCGATGGACGCGATCGACGACAAGATGACCGGGTACGCATTGGGGGGCGCAGAACTACGTCACCAAGCCTCTTGACGCCCCGTTCGTAAAGAGCGTCGTACGCAGGTTGTTAGGCCCTGGATGAGCGGGAAGGACGGACGCGTGGCAAAATCCCTTCTTGTGATCGACGACGAACTCATGATTCTGGATGCCATCAAGGTCATATTCGAGGACATGGGATACGAGGTGCATGTCACCTCCGATCCGGTCAAGGGCACGGAAGAGGCGCTCTCCCGGGATTTCGACCTGATCGTTACCGACATCCGCATGCCATCGCGCAATGGCGCCGAGATCGCGGAGGCGGTTCTTGCGCAGAAGCCGGCCGCCCGGATTCTCGTGATCACCGCCCACGCAAACGACCCGCTTGCGCAGCGCGCCATCCTTGCGGGCGCGGTCGGCCTTTTGAAAAAGCCGTTCGAGATCGCAAAGATACTCGATTTCCTTTCGTAAGGCGCGACGATGGCAACGACGGAAGACCGAAGCCTTGACAGTCTCATCAGTGCGTCGGAAGACCTCATCCGGGACCTCGGGGGAGGGGCTTCCGCGGTCGGCGCGGCGAGCGGGCTCAACGAACGCGTCGTGCGGGAGATCGAACAGCAGCTCACGGTTCCTCTGGAAAGCTTCACGGAGCCCGCGACGGACGGCCGGGTGGAATTGTCCGTCGCCAAGGACGAAATGCTCGTCCTTGGGAGCTTCCAGCCGCCAACGGGGGACGGGAAGCCCCTGCTCCTGGAGACGGTCCAGCAGGCAATCGAAAACGCGCGGATCACCGTCGGGGTGGACTGGGCAGGAATCAAGGGCTGCCTGGAGACATGCAACGAGCAGCGGACCGATATTCGCGACATGGTCATTGCGCGCGGAAAAGCGCCGGTCGATGAGGTTCCGCCTTTCCTGGTGCTTTCCCCCCGACTGGCATCCCCGGAGAAAAAAGAAGAGCCCGCGGGCGCGCGCGTCGATTTCAAGGAGCTCTCACTTTTTACCCTGGTGGCAAAGGGGGAGGAGCTCGCGGAGCTCATGCCGAAACAGGACGGCGCGATGGGGACCACCGTGCGCGGCAGCGCCGTCGCGTTCGGCAAGCAGCGGAATCCGTATCCGCGGCCGGGAAAGAACACCGCCTGGGACAAAGGCAGAGTCATTGCCCAGTGCGCGGGCAGATTCCAGCTCAACCCGGACAGCTTCTGGGTCGACGAGGTCCTGGACATTCTGGGTGACATCGATCTGCGGGTGGGGAACGTCGATTTTCCCGGCGACGTGGTTATCCGCGGAGAAATCCGCGATGGCTTCGTGGTGAAAGCGGGCAAATCGATACTGTGCCGGGGCTGCATCGGGGCGGCGCGCGTGGAATGCGGCGGAGACCTCGTCACCGAGCAGGGGATCGTCGGAAAGGAAAAGGCCGAGATCCGGGTTGGCGGCGCGGTCGAGGCGAAATTCCTCGAAGGCTGCGCCCTGGACGCCGATGGCCCCGTCCGCGTCCGCACCAGCATCATGAACTGCACGATCCACACCAAGGACAGGGTGGAGATGGGCGATCGCGGCATCATCATCGGCGGCATCATCAAGGCGCAGAACGGCGTCGACGCCATCCAAATCGGCACGGAGAGAGGGCCGCGGACGGAAATCCATTGCGGGATAGACTTCCGGATCGAGCAGAAGCTCGTATGGATCCGTGACCGCAACATTGCCCTTGCCTTCAAGCTCCGGGAGATCGAATCGAAGATGAAATCGGGGGCGAAGGCGCAGCAGGTGCTCGGCCCCTTGCGGGAGAAGGTCAAGGCGGCGATCCACCAGCTGAATGAAAGCTGCCGCGCCCTTGTCCTCGAGCTCGACATGAACGATGCCGCCCTCGTGTCCGTCCGGGGGACGTCTTTCCCGGCGCCTACATCGAAATCTGCCATGTGTCATACTTCATCACGCGTCCCCGGCGTTTTCTTTCTTTTCGCCTGGACAAGGAGAAGGGGAAGGTCGTCGAGATAAAATGGGCGAAGAGCATGGCGGCGCATCCAGTCGGGAACAACCCTCGCGCGAGCCTGCCGGCGGCAGGAGCCGGGGCCTCTTGAAGTCGAGGAGCGCATATTGTTCAATAATGCTGTACCTTTGGTAGGGGAGGTGCTCTGCGTGGCCAAGTCCATCCTGGTGATCGACGATGAGACAATGATCCTGGACGCGATCAAGATCATCTTCGAGGACATGGGTCATACCGTGCAGACGACCCCGGACCCGATCCATGGCACCGAGGTGGCCATCGCCCAGGATTTCGATCTGATCCTCACCGACATCCGCATGCCGGTGCGCAATGGCGCCGAGATCACAGAAGCAGTGCTTGCGAAGAAGCCTCACGCGCGCATCCTCGTGATCACCGCGTATCCCAACGATCCCCTCGCGGAACGCGCCATCGGTTCGGGGGCGATCGGGCTGCTGAAGAAGCCGTTCGAGATCGCCAAGATCCTGGATTTTCTGGGCTAGTCGGCCGCCGGCGCGGCGGCGGGCGGCATGATGACGCGGAACGTCGTGCCCACGCCCGCGATGCTCTGCACGTCCATCCATCCGCCGTATTCGGAGACCTTCGCGCTGCCGATGGCAAGACTCAGGCCGACTCCCTTCAGGCGCTGCTGGGGCGACCCGTGCGCCGCCCACTCACCCTTGCGGGAGAAGAAGGGCGTGAAGACCCGGGGCAGGTCTTCTTCCTCGATGCCGCAGCCGGTGTCCTTCACTTCGACCAAAGCGCCTTCGCGCGCATTGCCCTGTCCGGAGGATCACCTTGCGCACGGGTCGATCAAGAAGCGCGTCCAGGGCATTGCCGATCAGGCCTTCCAGCACCCAGGTAAGCCGGGTCTCGTTGGCGTTCACGACCGCCGTCTCCGCAAGGTCCAGCACGAGCTCCACCCCGGCCTCGCGGAACCGTGTCTCGGCGCGCGCGGCAACGGCGCGCGTCATGACGTCCAGCCGCACGGCGTGCGGCGCCTCACCGACGGGTTCGGTGAGGGCGAGCAGGCGATCCGTGATGTCCACGGCCTTCTGCACCCCCGCCGCGGCGGATCGCACGTAGCCGCGAAGCGCGGCCGGCAGCTCCGGCGCAGTGCCCAGCATGTCGAGATAGCCGCAGACGACGGTGTTGATGTTGTTGAATTGATGCCCGACGCCGCCGGCGAGCGTCGCGAGATTCTCCAGGCGCTGCACCCTGTTCAACCTGGCCTGGAGCGCTTTCTGCGCCGTCACGTCGCGGGCGACCGACGCCATGCCGGTCTGCCGTCCCTGTGCGTCGCGGGTCGCCGCGAGCGTGAGGGAGACGACGATCCGCGCCCCATCCTTGCGCAGGCGCGACGTTTCGAAGTGTGTCACCTGCTCGCCGCGGGCGAGCTTTTCCCGGATGACGCGCGCCTCGTCTTCCAGGTCGGGGGGAATCAGGATCGACGTCGGCTGTCCGATGATCTCCTCCGCGGTGTAGCCATAGACCCTCTCCGCACCTTTGTTCCACACGTTGATGGTGCGGTCGATGTCGATGCCGACGATCGCGTCCTCCGCCGCTTCCACGAGCGCCGCCAGCTGCTGGTTTCTTTCCTCCAGCCGCTTTCGCTTCGTGATGTCGTGCGAAATGCCGAATGTCCCGACGACGGCCCCTGCCGCGTCGCGCAGCGGCATCTTCGACGTGATGACCCAGCCGTCGGGCCGGTCTGGATAGGTCTCGTGCTCCTCCATGTCGACCATCGGGAGGCCCGTCTGCATGATCTGGAGCTCGTGCGCGCGCGCCTCCCGCGCATGGTCGGCGCTGTAGAAATCGGCGTCCGTTCCGCCGACGAGCGCGGCCGCGTCGCGCACATCGAGGGCCTGCGCGAGCGATCGGCTCGTGCGGATGAACCTGCTTTCCGCGTCCTTGAAATAGATGTGGTCGGGGAGGTTGTCCATCAACAGCGTGAACAGCGACCGTTCCCACGCCAGGTCCCGCTCGATGCGGCGCCGCTCCGTCACGTCGCGCCCGAAGCCGATGATGCCGACGACGGCGCCGGACGCGTCCCGCCGGGGTATCTTCACCGCGTCGAAGTACCGGATCTCCCCGCCGACATTCGACGGCACACCCGACGCGTGCACCGTCTGTCCGGCAAGGGCCGCGAGGTCGTCCTTTTCCCAGCCGGCGATGCCCCTGGCGGGGTTTCCCTTCACGAGCTCGGCATCCCACCCGTTCTCGATGTCCGTCCTCCCATACGTCTCCTCGGGCGTCTTTCCGACGGCGCGCGCGTGCGCGGCATTGCACAGCACCATGCAGAGCGATCGATCCTTCACGAATATCGGGTCAGTGGTGGAATCGATGACGCCGCGGAGGATGGCCGCCGCCTGCCGCTCCCGCTCCTCTGCTTCCTTTCGCGCCGTTATGTCGATGAGGCTCACGAGCATGCGGGGCCAGGCGGCGTCCGCGGACGGTATATGCGTCTTCACGATGAGAGACAGCCGCCTGCCCGTGAGGGTCCGCGCGGGCGACTCGAGCTCGAAGTCGCTCACTCCCTCGTCGATTGCAAAGAGCGTCTCGGTCACCGCCGATCGCGAGACGACATCCAGCGCGCTGGAGAGGGGGCCCAGGAGCTGATCCTTGCTGCGGGCCTCGAACAGGCCGAGGCTTGCCTTGTTGACGTCGGTGACCGTGACGAGGCTGACGGCTTCCTGGACGAATCCGGGGTGGGCCGCAACGTAGGCGCGGAGATTGAATCCGGCGTCCCTCCGCAGCACGGCGAGCCGGGCGCGAAGGCGCGAGATGTCCTCCTCCCAGAGAGACACCGCGGAGTGCTCGAAAATGCTGCCGTACTTGTCATCCACCGGGCGTGCCGCGGATGAGTTTCGTTTCACGCGTTCGCTCCTGTTGGCGCGGCGGTTCAGCCGGCGGTGCGCACTTCCGCGAGCGGTAGGCGCCGATTTTCCTCGAGGATGGAGTCCAGCTCCCCGGTGAGAAGCGGCTTGGAGAAATGGAAACCCTGGAGACCGTCGGCGTCCAGGCGCTTGAGGAGCTCGAACTGCTGCTCCGTGCCGACCCCCTCCAGCACGACGCGCTTGTGCCGGCTGCGCACAAGAGCCGTGATGTTCGCAAGGTACTCGAAGTCCTCGGGGCTTCGCATGCATTCGTCCACGAAGAGGCGGTCGATCTTGATCGTGCCGGCCGGCAGGCGCTTCAGCCATCCCAGGGAGGAGCTGCCGGTGCCGAAATCGTCGATGAAAAGGTCGAAACCCGCGTCCACCAGACGCTGCATCTGCGCCGCGGTCGCCTCTGCATCGATCATGCACTGGCTTTCCGTGATCTCCAGCTTCAGGCGCTCGGGGGTGGAGAGTCCGGCGCGGCGCAGGGCCGACGCGAGGATTTCCGCAATGTCGGGGCTGGCGAAATCCTCCGCGGAGAGGTTTACCGACACGTAGAGGCCGTGGCGCGTCGACCAGTGAGAGAGTTGCTCGGCCGCGGCGTAGAGGGCCCACTTGCTGATGGAACGGATGATGCCGGTCTCCTCCGCAAGGGGGATGAAGCTGCCCGGCTGCACGAGCCCCTTCTGCGGATGGTTCCACCGGATGAGCGCCTCCGCGCCCTTGATCATGCCGTTGCAATCGACGATGGGCTGATAGACGAGGTGGAACTGCTCCTTCTCGAAGGCGTGGAGCATGTCGCTTTCCATGACGAGCCTTTCCGAGGCGCGGCGGTGCGTCGCGGGGTTGTAGAAATAGTACTCCACGCCCGCGTGCCGGGCCTGGCGCATGGCGGCCCCGGCATTGCGGATCACCGTCTCCGCGTCCTCCCCGTCCTCGGGATAGAAGGCCACGCCGATGCAGCACCCGATGCGGATGTCACCGTCGGCATGGTGATACGGCATCTTCACCTGCTCGGCGATCTTCTCCGCGACCCGGGCCGCATCGGTGGCGCGCTTGATGTGCGTGAGGAGGCACGTGAGCTCGTTGCCGACGAAGCGGAAAAGAAAATCCGCCGACCGCAGACATTTCTGGATGCGGAGGCCCGTGTTCTCCAGCAGGAGGTCGCCGGTCGCGACGCCGAACGTCTCGTTCACCTTGCCCAGATTCTCCACCGAGATGAAGAGCACGGCGCGCAGCTTGTCGGGGGAGCGTTTGGCCTGCTCGATCTCCTTGTCCAGGATGATGTCCAGCGACTTGCGGTTGAAGAGCCCCGTCGTGGGGTCGCGAAACTCGTAATGGGAGAGCTTCGATTCGATCTGGCTGATGTGCGTGATGTCGTGCGAGCAGACCGCCGCGTGCGTGATCGTCCCTTCGGCGTCCCGGTAGGGGGAATAGGTCACGTGCATGTGCTTCTCGAAGGCGCCGAACTTGAACCGTTCGATGTATTGCACTTCGATGCCGCCGAAGCACGTCTCCAGGTGCCCGCGGATGATGCCTTGGAAGGTCTCCTCGCCCCAGACGTCCGCGACGCTCCTGCCGACGATCTGGCCGCGGGATTTCTCCATCGCGGTGCAATACGCGTCATTGGCGATTTCGTAGACGAAGTCCCGATTGATGAGCGTGATGAAATCGCGCGAATTGTTGACTATGTATTCATACTTATCGCTCATGGCACGTCAGTCTAGTGATCGTCGTTTCACGGGTCAATCGGCGCCCGGCCGCCCCCTTAGAACAAGCCCATCTGTCCACCCGCGGAGAACAGGTCCTCCGTGGAAAGCCCGATGAAGGGGGCGAGCGATTCCACGATCGGCCTCACCTGCTTCTGCACGTAGTGCTCGTAGTCAGGCGGCGAGGTGAGCCTGCCCTCCGGCTGCGGGCCGCTCAGGGTCCAGACGTAGCGGATGAGGCCGGTCCTCTCCTCCGGTGGAAGAAGCGCCGCGGCGCGCGCATGGGGCGGGGAGGATTTCGTGTACGCCTCCACCGGTTTGCGTAGCGATTTGCGATAGACCAGCATGTCGTCCCTGCCGCCCGCGCGCAGCTCGCGCAGGAGATCGTGGACGGCCTCTCCCACGCGCGCCGCGCCTGCGTCCCCGAACGCGAGCGCCAGGATGTCGCGCTGCAGCGCCTGCGCGAGCGGGCTCCAGTCATGGCGCACCGCCTCCATGCCGACGATGTCCAGATGCTCCTTCTCCTCTGCCGGGGGCGTGCCCGGCTCCACGCGCAGCCCGGCATAGCCCTTGGCCCTGCCCCGCGTCTCAGACTCGTCATCGGTTTCGTCTCCCTGCGTCCTCATGGGCGGCAGGAAGAAGCGCCGGTAGATCGCCTCGAACTCCAGCTCGAGTCGGGAGGCCACGCCGTATGAATCCCGCGTATACGCCTCAAGGCTCTCGTTCAAGCGTCGCGCCAGGGTGGCGCCCCGGGACGAGAGCTCGGACGCAGGGGCGTTCGTCTCCGCACCCGAGAGGACGAAAAGCGAATCCGTATCCCCGTAGAGCACCTGGTAGCCCTGCGCCGTGACCTGGTCGCGCGCCCAGAACAGGATGTGCTGTCCGAAGGTGGTGATCGCGCCCGCAAGCGCGGAGGCGGCGAACCTGCACCCCGGCGTGCCCAACACGCCGTAAAAAGAGTTCATCACGATTTTGTACGCGTAGACCGCGCGCTTGTCCCCGCGCCGACGCGCCTCCTCGCGGCTGTCGAAGAACCGGTCGAGGATGCCGGGAAGGATGCCCGGCGCGCGGTCGAACCGGGCGCCATTCGGCGCGGTGATCGGCGCGCGTTGCGGATCGTGCGCGTCCGCGCCCGTTCCCGGCGGCTCCGCCTCGATCCGCGTCAACGGATCGATGTTGAAGGTGCGGATGATGGAAGGGTAGAGGCTCTTGAAGTCAAAGACCAGGACATTGGAGAAGAGCCCTGCCCGCGGCGTGATGATGCCGCCCCCCGGGGCGCGGTCCAGCACGTCCTGGTCGATGCCGAGCGTGGGGGCGACGATCCCCCTTTCGTGAAGGTGCTCCGTGTAGAGGAACTCGAAGGCCGCCACGCTCGTGGAAGTCTGCTCCAGCATGATTCCGATGAGGAGGGACTTGCGCAGCGCGATGTCCAACAGCCCCTCCTTCTGGAGGATTTCCAGCGCGAGTCGGGTGTCCTCCAGACAGTACGCGCAGAGGCTTTCGGGGTCGTCCCGGTACAGGCGGATAACCGCGGCGGTGCGGCTCTCACCGGGCAGCTCGTCGATCCTTTTTCCCCTGCCCAGCACGCTCTGCGCCGCCGTTTCCAGGCGATAGTCCTCCAGCGCCATGCCCGCCATGCGCACCAGCCACATGCCGTCGAGCACCTGGCGCCCCGGCACGATGGCCTTGCTGCGGCGCCACCGGGTGATGCCGTCCGTGTCTTCCCGGTCGAGGAAGCTCGCCGCGACGTCCGACCTCCCGATATCGAAGGGGACGCCCAGCGCCTGGAAGCGCCGCGCCAGGACGCGAAAATCGAAATCCACCACGTTCCATCCCGTGATGATGTCCGGGTCGAGCTCCACGAGCCGGTCGCGCAGCGCCCGCAGCATCGCCTCTTCGGTGGAAAAACAGCGCGCCGACGATGCGCCGGATCCGTTGAAGAAGACCTCGGCGGCTGCGGTCCCGGCGCCGGATGCGCAGAAGACGAGTGCCACGGCGAAGATGGTCGCGGCGCGCGGATCGGTCTCGATGTCCAGTGAGAGCACGCTGAGGCGCGGCTCCATGAGCGCGGGGCAGAGGAGGGGGTTCTCGTAGACCCTTGCCACGCGCCGTCCCGCGCGCCACTCCCCCTCGATGCCGACCGTCCCGTGAATGCGCCGATCCATGAGGTACTGGGGGGCCGGCTTGACGTCCGCCTCATAGGTGCGCACGCCCGCATGGTGGAGGACGTCCATGGTTTTCCGACCGGCCGCCACGGTCGGTGACTCGATGGAGAGCACGGGGGCGCCGTCCATCGTCCTCCTGTCGGATGCCCCCGGCCCCTCCGCTCCGAGGGCTCGCGCCTGTGCCTCGTCCGATGCCCGGATCCAGAAGCAGGGAGCGCGCCGACGCTCGACCACCGCAAATGTCTCTCCCGATTCGAGCCTGCCGATGAGGTGGATTTCCGTGCGTCCGGCGTGGGTGCGCTCCGAGGCGTGGAGGATGTAGCCCGTGTCCACGCATCGACTATAGCATCTGCACGGTACTCCGTGCAGATGAATGCGCCGGGTACGGTGCAGATGATGATCGGTGCCGCACATACGCGGTGCTTCGACGGTGCTATACTCTTCTCATGCGGAAAGCTCCCATCGCGGCAC
This sequence comes from uncultured Spirochaetota bacterium, assembly GCA_963781885.1. Classification (GTDB taxonomy): domain Bacteria; phylum Spirochaetota; class Spirochaetia; order SZUA-6; family Fen-1364; genus Fen-1364. The sequence goes on from CAWAHW010000002.1 coordinate 92,090, forward strand.
TTCTCCTGGTTTCATCTCTCGCCTTCGCCGAACCGGCTGAAGACGCGCTTTCCCGATGGATCACGATCGGCGGTATGAAGATCCACTACCTCGAGACCGGGGACGGCACCGGCAGCGGCCCGACGCTCCTCATGGTCCATGGGTGGTGCGGCTGCTCAGAGGATTTCCGCCCGCTCATGCTCGCGCTGCCGTCGGACGTGCACGCGATTGCCGTGGATCTGCCCGGGTGCGGACTGTCCGACAAGCCCGACATCGTTTACGATCTTCCCCTCTTTCTCAACACCCTTGCCGGCTTCTGCGACGCGCGCGGGCTTTCCCGCGTCGTGCTTATCGGCCACTCCATGGGCGGCCAGATCAGCCTCCATTTCACGGCGCGGTGGCCGCAGCGAGTGGAGAAGCTTGTCCTCATCGACCCCTACGGACTGGAGGGCGAGCAGGCGCCGTGGAGGGCCCTCGCGAATATGGGCGGACTGGTCGACCTCGGATTCCTCCTGAACAACCGTCTCTTCATCGAGTGGGGCGTCCGGGCGAATGTCGTCTACAAGGGCACGCAGGCAGTCGTGCAGGCGATCGTCGACTCCACCGCGCGCGGCATACTCGGATGGGCGGGAGCGCGCAGCACTGCGCGGATCACCCGCGGCGTCATCGGCACTGGTGTCGTCAACGACCTGCTTCCCGGCATCCGGCAGCACGCGCTTGTCGTCTGGGGAGACCATGACCGAATGCTCGCCCCGCATTGGGCGGAAGACTTCGTGTCGCAGATGGCAGATGCGCGCGGCAGCATGGTGGCCGATACAGGGCACATGCCCATGGCGGAGAAGCCCGCGGAGGTCGCCGCTCTTCTGGAGGATTTCCTCAAGGGCTGAGCGAAGGCCCCGCCGCGTCGAGATAGGCGAGTATCGTCTGGAGATTCCCCGCCGTGTCCTGCTCCGTGTCGATTGTCAGGCAAGGCAGATCGATGCGCGCGAAGCGCGCTTTCACCTCGCGATACAATTTTTCCCCCCGGTCACCCGCGGGATGCGTTCCCCCGTCCCGTGCGATACGGCCGAGCGCCGTGGGCTCGCTGCACGAGCATTCGACGATCCGGCAGGCCGCGCCGCGCGCGCGGGCCGCCTCTGAAAGCTCCTGCACCCTGCGCGCGGAGGACAGCGCCATGCCGTCTATCACCACGTCCCTGCCCCGATCCAAAAGGAATCCCGCCGTCGAGACGATGAGATCGTCGACCAGCGCTTTTTCCTCCGCGCCGAAATCGGGATGGGCGATGATGCCCGCGCGGAGGCTGTCGCGGTCAAGGACGAGCAGCCCGGGTCGTGCCGCGACGAGGAGCCGCACGAGGTGCGATTTTCCCGTTCCGGGCAGGCCGCGGAAGACGATCAGCATACCTACCCGCTCGTGCCCGGCTTTTCCAGGCTCATGACCAGGCCGCCGCCCTTGAAGACGGAAAGGCTTCCCGTCGACTGGGAGACTACGATGGCGACGCTCTGGGTGCCCTGCGTGATGGCCGCCGCCGCGGCGTGACGCGCGCCCAGGCCGGACGGCAGATTCGGCGCCGCCCGCTCGGGCCGCAGGAACGTGCCCGCGGACATGATCACGCCGTCCCCCCGGAGGATGAAGGCGCCGTCGATCGTGGAGAACTCTTTCACCGTCTCCCCCAGGCTCGGATCGAGGATGTTCTTCTCCTCCACGCTGTAGCCGCGGAAGGGGTTGATCACCATCTGCCGGCAGGAGCGGGCGACCTGCTCGTAGTCGCCGAGTACGAATGTCGTGCCCACCGGCCTGCCCTCCCGTCCTTCCCGCGCGATATCGGTGGCGATCTGCAGCACCTTTTCCAGCACCTGGGGCTCCACGTCTCCAAGCGGCGTGCCGGAAGATCGCCCGAAGACGGTGGGGAACTCCCTGCCCACGTCGATCACCAGAAGCGTGTCTAGATACCCGGAGGAGGGCACGCCCGAGACGCTCACCACGGTATCGCCGCGCGCGAGGAGGCCGCGGGAGACGGCAAACAGCAGCGCGAGCTCCACCTGGTTGGAGCGATTGAGCGTGGGGAAGGGCACCTGGAGGATGCGCGTCGCTTCAGGCCTTTCGGCGGCAAAATCGGTCTTGGAGGACGTGACGAGGATGAGCTCGACCGGTGAGGGAATGTCCTCCAGGAAGCGCAGGTCGCCCACCGCGTCGGCCTGGAGGAGCACCGCGCGCGCTTTCACCTCTTCCGCAACGGACAGCGCGTGCGCGAAGAGCAGCCGGGAGAGCCGCACCTTCGCCGACGCCGGCGCGCGTCCCTGCTCGCCGTAGCCGCGCGCCACCAGGAGACGCCAGGCTTCCGCGGCGGAGCGGGCGGTGATCACGAGCTGCATGAGGGCGCGGTCGCGGAGGGTGCGCGCGATCTCGGCGAGCAGGAGCACGTGCTCGTCGGGCTCCTTGTCGGGGCTCACGATCAGGAAGACCAGGTGCACGGGGTCTCCATCGCCAGAATCCCAGGCCACCCCGCTGCGGCTCCTCCCCACCGCGACCTGTATCCCTTCCAGAGAGGGAAGACGGGCGTGGGGGATTGCGATGCCGGGGCCGATCCAGGAGCTCACGATCTTCTCCCGCGCGGAGACCGCCTCATTGACCTCCTCGACGGCGATCGGGCTTTCCTTCAGGGACAAAGCGCCGGCGAGCTCGCGGATGGCCCCCTCCTTGGAGCGGCTGCGGAGCGTGATGATGCGCGCGGGTAGCAGGTAACGTGCAAGGAGCGCCATGGGGACGAGCCTCTTCACAAGTATAGTGGCGCATCGGCCGTAATGCCACCCCGGCCACGGTACTCCGTGGCATTTGCCGGCCACGGTACTCCGTGGCATTTACCGGCCACGGTACTCCGTGGCATTTACCGGCCACGCCGGCCACAGTACTCTGTGGCATTTGCCGGCCACAGTACTCTGTGGCATTTGCCGGCCACGGTACTCCGTGGCATTTACCGGCCACGGTACTCTGTGGCATTTACCGGCCACGGTACTCCGTGGCATTTACCGGCCACGGTATTCCGTGGCATTTACCGGCCACGGGCTCGCTTCCGTGCCTCCATGCACTCGCTCGCCCTCGGCTTCCTGCCTACGGTAACCGCGGGCCCACCTTGGCTCGCATCCTGCTTGGGTTATATTATTAGACAGGAGCATCACCCCCGCATGGCGAACGAACCAGCCCGGATCTTCCAGGAAGACACCGGCCTCCAGCAGAAACCCCGTCTCCAGGAGCCGAAGCTCTTCCGGGTCATCCTGCACAACGACCACTACACGACGATGGATTTCGTCGTGAAGGTCATCGTCACGCTGTTCCACAAGCCCGCGGCGGAGGCGACGAAGATCATGCTCGACGTGCACAAGAAGGGCAGCGGGGTCGTCGGCGTGTATACGTACGACATCGCCACGACGAAGGTATCGCAGGTGCACGAGATGGCGCGCCAGAGCGAGTTCCCCCTGCGGGCAAGCTGCGAAGAGGCATAGATGGACATATCTCCCGAGCTGAACAAGATCATCGTCGCCGCGTATCACGAGGCTGAGACGCGCGGGCACGAATACCTCACGCCCGAGCACGTGCTCTTTGCCTCTCTTTTCTTCGACCGCGGCAAGGAGATCATCCTCTCCTGCGGCGGGAACATCGAGCGCCTCGCGCGCGACCTGGAGGAGTTCTTCAAGACCCGGCTTCCCGTGGCCCGCAACGCGAAGCCCATCCAGTCCACCGGCTTTCAGACTGTCATGGAAAGCGCCATCCTCCACACCGCCTCGGCGGAAAAGGATTCCGTGGAGATCGACGACATCCTCGCCTCCATGATGGAGGAGAAGGAATCATTCGCCGCGCATTTCCTCGCCCGGCAGGGCATCGACAGGCTCGCGCTCCTCTCCTTCATTTCTCACGGGGTGACCGTGTATCCCGATACCGACGAGGATGAGGATGATGACGAGGAGGAGACGGAGGAAGCCGAGCACGCCGGGGCGGAGGCGGACGCGCCGCGGGAGAAGGGCCGCGCGAGCCGGCCGCTTGCCGCATACGCGGTGGATCTCACGGAGAAGGCGCGGGCAGGGGGCATCGACCCGCTCATCGGCCGCGACGACATCCTCCAGCGCACCATCCAGGTCCTCTGCCGGAGGCTGAAGAACAACCCCATCCACGTCGGGGAGCCGGGCGTCGGCAAGACGGCCATCACGGAGGGGCTCGCCCAGATGATCGTGGACGAAAAGGTGCCCAAGGCCCTGCGCGGCTACCGCATCTACGCGCTGGACATGGGCGCGCTCCTGGCCGGCACGAAGTTCCGCGGTGATTTCGAGGAGCGCCTGAAGAAGGTCATCAAGGAGCTGGAGAAGCAGGACCGTGCCATCCTTTTCATCGATGAGATCCACACCGTGGTCGGCGCGGGGTCCGTGTCGGGCGGCTCGCTGGACGCCTCCAATATCCTGAAACCGGCGCTCAGCTCGGGCACGCTGCGCTGCATCGGCTCCACGACCTATGAGGACTACCGCAAGTTCTTCGACAAGGACCGGGCGCTGTCGCGCCGGTTCCAGAAGATCGAGGTGCCCGAGCCCACGGTGGAAGAGGCGCACAGGATCCTCCAGGGACTGCGGGAGAAGTATGAAAGCTACCACGAGGTGCGCTTCAGCGATGAGGCGTTGAAGGCCGCGGCGGAGCTTTCGGCCACGTTCATCAACGACCGGCATTTGCCCGACAAGGCGATCGACGTTCTGGACGAGGCAGGCGCCTGGGTCCGCGTCTACGGGCCCGAGACGGATTCCGCGGCAGGGCCGCGCCCCGTGGACGTGAAGATCATCGAGCAGGTGGTGGCCCGGATCGCGAAGATACCCGAGGCGAGCGTGACGGCGGGCGAGCGCGAGAGGCTGCGCGACCTTGCGGCCGGGCTGAAGCATCGCGTCTTCGGGCAGGACCACGCCATCGACCTTGTCGTGCGCGCCATCCGCAAGTCGCGGGCCGGTTTCGGCGAGCGCGACAAGCCGGTGGCGTCCCTGCTCTTTGCCGGGCCCACCGGCGTCGGCAAGACGGAGCTCGCGCGGCAGCTCGCGCAGATACTCGGCGTGGGCCTCCTGCGTTTCGACATGAGCGAATACCAGGAGAAGCACACCGTGTCGCGCCTCATCGGTGCGCCTCCCGGCTATGTCGGGTACGACGATGGCGGTCTCCTCACGGATTCGGTGCGCAAGACCCCCCATGCCGTTCTCCTCCTGGACGAGATCGAGAAGGCGCACCCGGATATCTACAACATGCTGCTGCAGATCATGGATTACGCCACGCTCACGGACAACAACGGAAAGAAGGCGGATTTCCGCAATGTCGTTCTCATCATGACCTCCAACGCGGGCGCCCGTGAGATGGGAAAACCGCTGGTGGGTTTCGGCGACAGGGCGGTGGCGGACGATGCGGTGTTCGACGCGGTGGAGAGGGTCTTCTCACCCGAGTTCCGCAATCGCCTGGACGCGGTGGTGAAGTTCAACGGTCTCGATCATGCCGTGGTTCTGCAGGTGGTGGGCAAGGCAGTGGCGGAGTTCCAGGAGGAGCTTGCCGCCAAGAATGTCACGCTGGAGGTGACGCCCGCCTGTGCGGAATGGCTGGCCCGCAAGGGTTATTCGCAGGAGTTCGGCGCCCGCGAGATCGCGCGTCTTGTCTCCACGAAGCTCAAGGATTTCTTCGTCGACGAGATACTCTTCGGAAGGCTTGCCAACGGCGGTCGGGCGCAGGCGGACATCAAGGACGACGCCGTGGTCCTCACCGTTCTCACCTGAACGCCGTGCTCTGGGTCACGGCGGCACGCAGGCGCCCGAGATACTCGACCCGCGGTATTTCCACGGCACCCATCGACGCAAGATGCGGCGTGAGGAACTGCACGTCGAAAAGGCGGTAACCGCCTGCCCGCAGCCTTTCTTCCATGCCGATGAGCGCCACCTTCGACGCATTCTCTTCACCTGAAAACATCGACTCACCGGCGAAGAAGCCTCCGACAGCCACGCCGTAGAGGCCGCCCACGAGGCGCCCGTCATGCCAGACCTCCACGCTGTGGGCATACCCCAGCTCGAACAGGCGCGTGTAGGCGGTGATAAACTGCGGCGTGATCCAGAACGCCGTCCCGGCCGGGGCGCGGACCTGCACATTCCTCCATCACGCGGCGGAAGGCGCTGTCGGCGCTGACGGTGAATCCTGCCTGCCGCAGCACCTTGCGCATGCTGTGGGAGACGTGCACGCCGCCGATGGGCATGATGGCGCGCGGATCGGGCGACCACCACGTGATGGGATGCGTCGTCCAGGGAAATATGCCGTTGCTGTAGGCGTGCACGAGCGTGCCGGGCGAGAGGTCGCCGCCCACGGCGAGGAAACCGTCGGGGTCGGCGGTATCCGGATGGGGAAACCGGAAACGCGTCGCCAGCCGCGGCCCACCGGGGCTCCCGTCAGGCGCGCGGAAATCTTCAGAGCCCCGATGAGGCTCGCTAGAGCCCAGCTTTTCGGAGGGCATCCTCAGCGCTCATGCCGTCGTGGATCACGGCCTTGAATGCCTTTACGTTCGCCGTCACATTCGCGAAGCCCCAGATGTTGCGGCCGATGGTCGCCCCGGATGCCCCGCTCTTCATCACATCGCCCATCATCGCGAGCGAGCTTTTCAGGTCGGCGGCCTGGGGACCGCCCGGCGGCCACGATCCGCACGGGGCTCGTGGAGACGATCTGCCGATACGCCTCGATGTTGCCGCAGTACGGCACCTTGATCAGGTCGACGCCCAGCTCGATGGCACAGCGCGCGGCCCACGCGATGTCCTCCGGGGCGTAGGAGATCCGCACGCTCCCGGCCGCGAATATGCGCGGGTAGGTGTGGCAGATGACGGGCATGTCGTAGCGCTCCGCCTCGCGAACGGCTCCTGCCACCGCGCGCATGTAGGCGGCCTCCGTGGGTCCGCGCACGAAGCAGACAAGTGCATACGCGTCGGCGCCCAGCCGGACCGCGTCCTCGGGCGTGGCGGCCAGCTCCATCGCCGAGTCGTCCGTGCGCACGAGGCTTGCCTGCAGGATCATCGGCACCACACCGGCATAATCCGGCCAGAGATTGCGGGCGATCCCGATCTGCATCGTGACGGCGTCCGGCCTGCCTTTCACGACGAGCTTCAGCGTCGTGGGCAGGTCGCGAAGCCCTTCGGGAAGACCATCCGGGTAGGTCATGAAGTGATCGACGGCCACCGAGCAGAGCCTGCCCGACGCATGGCCGAATATCCTATTGAGCCTGACGAGCTTTCCCGTGTTCATACTCCCGTGGATGATAGTGGGAAGACCTCCGCGGGACAAGGGCTGCGCTCGGCTTCCGGGCGCTGCACTTGCCTCTCCCGCGATGCCTCGATAGGGTGACGGCCATGCGCCCGCCCGCTCGTTCTTGGTGCACGATTTTCGGCGCCGCATTTTCCCAGAGGAAGACGCTGGCATGAAACGCGCCGGCGCGGTGATCCTCAACGATTCGCTCCTGCTGCTCACCGCCCTGATCTGGGGCCTGGCGTTCGTCGCCCAGCGCGTCGGCATGGAGCACGTCGGGCCCTTCACCTACAACGCCGTGCGCTTCGGCATCGGCTCGCTGTTGCTCGTGCCCGTGATTCTCATCCGCGACGCGCTCGCGCGGCGAAAGGGCCTGGTGTCGCCGAACGGCGCGCCGCCGGCGTCGCGCTGGATAGACCCCGTTCGCGCGGGATTGATCGCCGGCGGCGTGCTCTTTTTCGGCGCATCCCTCCAGCAGATCGGCATCGTGTCCACCACCGCGGGCAAGGCGGGGTTCATCACGGGTCTCTACGTCGTGCTCGTGCCGCTGGTCGGGCTCTTCTTCCGCCAGCGCGCGGGCGGGAGCGCGTGGATCGGGGCGACGCTTTCCGTCATCGGCCTCTTCCTCCTCAGCATGACGGATGCGCTTTCCATCGCCGCGGCGATCTGCTGGTTCTCATCGGCGCGCTTTTCTGGACCGCGCACGTGCAGGTGGTCGGGATGCTCTCTCCCCGCACGGACCCGGTGAAGCTCGCCTGCGTGCAATTCGTCGTCTGCTCGCTGGCAAGCGCGGCCGGCGCGCTTCTCACGGAACATCCCGACCTGTCGTCCATCCTCGCCGGCGCCGTGCCCATCCTCTACGGCGGTCTGTTCTCCGTCGGCATCGCCTTCACGCTGCAGGTGGTGGCCCAGGGGAAAGCGCCCCCCGCGCATGCGGCGATCATCCTGAGTCTCGAAAGCGTCTTCGCGGCGATCGGCGGCGGCATCATCCTCGGCGAGCGGCTGGGGGCGCGCGGCGTCGTGGGCTGCGCGGTGATGCTTCTCGGCATGCTCGTCTCCCAGGCACCGCTCGTTTTCGCATCGCTTGCCCGGGGAAAACAGGGCGGATAGACTCTGGGACATCATGGGAAGCGCTGAATCCGCCTCGACGCAGATACTCCGCCTGCTGGGCGGCCTTGCCGGCGTGCAGGCGGCGCGGCGGCTTTCCCCGGAACAGCTCCGTCGCGTCTGCGAGCTGGAGACGCGCTTCGAGTCGTCTTCCGTCATTCCGGTCCGCAACATCGGGGTGCGTCTCCTGTCCGCGCGCGACGCCTGTTTCCTTCTCCTGAAGGATGGCACCTTCCGTCCCCCAAAAGTGCCGACGGTCTATCTCGTGGAGGAGAGTGCGCGGGAAGGATCGCCGCATGCGCTGTGCGTCGATGGCATCTGGTACACCGTCGTCGGCGAAGAGATCATCGATAAAGCGCGCCGCGCGGAGAGGCGGTGATTCCCCTGGGCAGCTCGTTCGCGATCTACCCTGAAAGACGCGTCAATGCCGGCCTGCCGTGCACGTTCATCCTCCCCCCCATCGGGTTCCCCGAGCTGGAAGGGCGGATCGAGGGCCTGGGCATCTCGCGTATCATCAGCATCAGTCCATCGCTCGCGGCCGACGGGTATCTGCGGACCGCATTCGATTTTCCGCCGACCAACCGGCTGGCAACGCTCCTCATCGGCTGCGACCTGCCGCGGTCCGCGGGGGCGTGACGCGCCGCGCGCTCCGCTTGATGCGAAGCCCCCAAGGGGTTACTTTCTACGACAGTCATGAAAAAAAACGTGGTCCCCCAGGTCCGGCAAAGCCGCGCTTCTGCGCACGGCGTCTCTCTTCTCTTCCCTCGATGAGGGCGAGCTTGCCTTGCTTGCGCGCTACAGCGGCTACCGGTCGTACGACGCGGGGCAGGTGATATTCGCGCAGGGCTCGCACCGGGAGGAGCTTTTCCTGATCAAGGACGGCACCGTCGTCATCCGCCGGCGCGGCGAGGACGACAGCGAGCGGGATATCGCGCAGTTCGTCGGCGGGGAGGTTTTCGGCGAGATGGACCTCCTGGACACCGCGCCGCGCACCGCCTCTGCCGTCGCGGAAGGCCCGACCCGGCTGCTCGTGTTCCCCGACGGCATCGAGTTCGCGCGGCTTCTCGACCAGCACCCCGAGACCTTTGCCCGCATCCTCCGCAAGCTCCTGGGGGAGATCGCGCGGCGCATCCGCGCCATCGACCGTCTCATGTCGGAAAAGACCCCGTGGATCGAGGACCTGAAGAGACAGCTCCACCGCGACAAGCTCACGGGTCTCTGGAACAGGCTGTACCTGGAAGAGGAGCTTCCGCGCATCGTGACGGCGCATCCGCCGCACGAGCCTCCTCGTGGTGAAGCCCGACAACTTCAAGGCCATCAACGACACCTTCGGCCACGAGGCGGGTGACAAAGCGCTCGTGCTGCTCGCCGACGCGGTGAAGTCGCGTCTCAGCGATGGCGACATCGCGGCGCGCTACCGGGGGGACGAATACTGCGTCATCCTGCCCGGTCGCGGCACCTCCGAGGCAGCCGCGGCGGCGGAGGGCTTGCGCGCCGCGGTGCGGGCCATCGACGTGCGCCAGGCAACTGGCAGCGACACCATCTCCCTCACCGGCAGCGTGGGCGTCTCCCAGTACCCCGCGCCTGCCGCGGACGCGAAGACGCTCGTGACGCGCGCCTTCGACCAGCTCTGGAAGGCGCGGGACGCCGGCGGGGACAGGATCCTCGTGGAGAAGGGCGCATGAAGGCCCCGTCCCTCCTGGCGCGCGTCGGCGTTTTTTCCCTCCTCACGGAAGAGGAGATCGACCTTCTCTCGCCCCACCTCGCGCGCGTGGAGCTGGCCGCGGGGGAGGCGCTCTTTCACGAAGGCGAGCAGGGCAACGACCTGTACATCCTGGCCGAAGGCGCCGCGGCGGCGAGCATCCGCCTGCCGGACGGCGGGACCCGGGAGATCGCCCGATTCGCCCCGGGCGACTTCTTCGGCGAGATGTCCATCTTTGACGACGCCCCCCGGTCGGCAACCTGCGCGGCCGTGGTGAAGAGCGCCCTGTTCAGCCTGTCGCGGGACGCTTTCACGGGCGTCATTGCGGAGCACCCCGGCATCGCGCTGAAGCTCATGTATCGCATGCTCAATATCACGACGCAGCGCCTGCGCGGCACCTCCGAGTTCGTTTCGGAGATGGTGCAGTGGGGCGAGGGCGCCCGCAAGCGCGCCGTCACGGACGAGCTCACCGGCGTCTACAACAGGCGCTTCCTGGAGGATTCGCTTCCCACGCTCGTGGCGGAGGCGGGGGAGAAGGGCGAGCCGATCTGCCTCGTCATGGTGGACCTCGACCACTTCCGCGGCATCAACGAGGCCTACGGCCACGTCACGGGGGATGAGACGATCAAGTCCGCGGCCCGCATCTTCCGCGGCTTGCTGCGGGAGACCGATCTCATCGCGCGCTACGGCGGGGACGAGTTCGTGATCGTGCTTCCCCGCACCGAGCCCGTCCTGGGAACGCGCCTCATGGCCGCCGTCTGCTCCGAGGTGGCGCGTCTTCCATTGCTGAAGGACAAAAAGGGTCCCATCACGACCGTGACGACGAGCATGGGGGTCGCGGGTTTCCCCCTCCATGCCGCCGACCTGTCCGGCCTGCGCGCCGCCGCCGACGCGGCGCTCTACAAGGCCAAGGAAGAGGGGAGGAACCGCGTCATGTGCGCCGCCATGCCGATGCGCGTGGAGCCGGAGCACCCGGCGGCCAAACGCGCCATTCGTACCATTGCGGAGAAGAACCGCGTCATCGAGCGGATCATCGCCGCCATGACCGATCGCCGCTCTTTCCTCGTCCTCGGGCACCAGAACCCCGACGACGACTGCATCTCTTCCATGATCTCCATCGCCCTCATCCTCCATATGTTCTACCGCAACGTCGTCCTCCACATCGGCTCGCAGGTGCACGAGCATTTCGCCTACCTCCTGGACATCTGCCGTTACAACGCCATCCCGATCATCGGACCGGGAGACCCGGTGCCGGCGGGCGTCGACACGGCGGTGCTCTGCGACACCCCGAAGCCGTCCATGATGGAGGCGAGCGACGCCGTGCGGGAATACCTGAAAGACCCGAACGTCCTTCGCATCGAGATCGACCATCACCTGGCGGCCGACAGCGGCTACTGGGGCGACGAGGGCTACCGGCTGGTCACGGAGGCGTCCTCCGCGAGCGAGCTGGTCGGCCACATTTTGCTGAAGCTGGAGGGACGGCACGAGCTGCTGGAGCGCCACCAGATCGCGGAGCTCTTCCCGCGGAACCTCGTGCTTGCCATCCTCACGGGCATCATCGGGGACTCGAACATGGGCCAGTACCTGAAGTCCCGGCGCGAAAAGCGCTACTACCAGATATTCTCCACCATGTTCAACGACATGCTGTCCCGCCGCACGACGAAGAAGACGAACTTCTTCACGATGGACCAGGTCTTCACGGAGCTGCAGAAGCTCTCCACCCACGAGCAGGGGTGCTACAGCTACATGATGGAACGAAAAAAGACCGTGGGCTCCGTGACGCTCGTGGCGCTGTCGGAGCCCGAGATGAACCAGCTGTACAACTCCTGCGACGACGACACGATCATCTCCTCCGCGCGCGTCATCGCCGACCGGCTGGCCGAGGAGAGCGGCAAGCTCGGGCTGATCGCCTACTACGACAACCCTGCGCGCTCCGACCTCGTGCAGTTCCGCCTCCGCCGGGCAGGGGGGTGGAAGGGATACGACCTGCGCGGCTTTCTCACCCAGTTCAAGATCGCAAACGGCGGCGGGCACGAGGGTGCCATCGGCTTCCGGGTTCCGCGCGGGGAGATACCCGATTTCCGCGCCTACGTCGCCGATCTTCTCAAGGGGATCGAGGCGACGATCGCGTAGGCGGCTCCTCCGCGGACGACGGGTCCTCCATTTTCCTTCGATAGCGCAGCGGCGGCTGCCCCTCCAGCGCGCGGAACGTCTTCGTGAAGTGGCTCTGGTCGAAGAAGCCGCATTCCGATGCGATCTCCGCCATGGAGCGGTCCGTATTCTTCAACAGGTACACGGCATAGTCGACGCGCAGCCGCGCGATGTACGCGGAGAGCGACACTCCGGCGTGGGCGCGGAAGAGATGGAGCGCCCGGCTCACGCTGAGGCCGGCCGCCGCGGCCACGTCGCGCGCGGCGACCTTTGACGCGAAATTGCGCGACAGGTAGTCCTTCATCCGCGTCATGTGCGCCAGGGCGGCGCGTCCGCGCTCCTCCGAGACGGCGCGGGTGAAGTTCTCCAGCGCCTTCGTGACCTTCCAGAAAAGGTCGTCGTAGCCCGTGGCGGCATTGATGTCCGTGAGATAGGAGTAGCGCGAGCCCAGGAGGCCCTCCGCGCTGATACCCTTTCCCATGGCGGCGCGCGAGATGATGACGATCAGCTCCAGCAGGCGCACCTTCAGCATGTCGAAGTGCGCGCCGCTCTCCAGGAAGATGACGCCGAGGAAACGGTTGATGATCTCCCGCGAGCCGCGCAGATCGCCGAGCACGACCTTGTCGATGATCTCGTTCTGCATGCTCACGAGCGACGTGAGGAGATCGGTCCCGTTCGCACGCGCTTCCTCGAGGTAATTGGCGATGCTGAACTGCTGGATGCTCTTTTCGCGGCTCTCCGCCACCTGCTCGACGTCGTTCATGCCGTAGGCGGCGGACAGGTCGAAGAGCATGCGCCCGTGCCGGCGCACGCTCTCCGAGGTGAGGGTGCGAAAACGCAGGCGCGCGCGGGGGCCGAGCCCCGAGCGGATGCGGTGCCGGCGCAACCGCTGGATCACCTCCTCGCGCATGCCCGCCTCCATCTGCGGAAAGATGCAGAAGCCGCTCAGAAGGCCCGCGACGAGCGTCTTGTCCGCGGACAGGGCCACGGCGAAAGTGACCAGGCCGAAGGGGCAGATGGAAATGTAGGGCTCGCCCCAGCGGAATGACTCCTCGACGGCCTTGCACCGGTAGTCGCGGCACAGCCGCCCCCGGGTCGGCGAGCGCGGGAGGCGCGCGCAGAGGCCGCACCCGCCGAGCTTCCAGACCTCCCTCCCGCGCTCGTCCACCAGGGAAAGGGGCAGCCCGCTTGCGGCGCGATACTCGGTGCCCAGCCGCTGGACCTTGCGCATGTCGAGGGGGATTCTATGGTGCGTCGCCCGCGGAACAGTGGCCATGGATAGCATGATTTTACAAAAATACCGTGGGCATGTACAATAACCCTCCCCCCCGGCCGCGCTACAGTGCTCCCTGACAGGACAACGGGACGCCCGCGGGGCGTCGGAAACGGAGGAAAAGATGGCGACACTGCTGGAGCTTTCCGAGGCGATCCAGAAAGGGAATGCACCCAAGGCGAAGGAGCTCACGAGCGCCCTCCTGGCCGAAAAGATGGGAGCGGGGGACGTGCTCAACAAGGGGCTACTGGACGGCATGGAGAAGGTGGGCCGGCGGTTCAAGGCGAACGAGATCTACATCCCCGAGGTGCTCATTGCGGCGCGCGCCATGAACCAGAGCATGGACATACTCAAGCCGGAGCTCGTGAAGGCGGGTGTGAAGCCGGTGGGCAAGATGCTGCTGGGCACCGTGAAGGGCGACCTGCACGACATCGGCAAGAATCTCGTAAAGATGATGGCCCAGGGCGCCGGTCTGGACGTCGTGGATCTCGGCATCGACGTGTCGGCGGACAAGTTCGTCCAGGGACTGAAGGACAACCCCGATGCGCGGACGGTCGGCATGTCGGCGCTCCTCACGACCACGATGACGGGCATGAAGGAGGTCATCGACCGGTTCCAGAAGGAAGGGTTGCGCGGCAAGGTGAAGATCCTGGTTGGCGGCGCGCCTCTCACCGACCAGTACGCAAAGGAAATCGGCGCCGACGGCTATGCACCGGACGCGGCGAGCGCCGCGGAGAAGTTCAAGGCCTTCGTCTCATAGAGAGCCCTTTCGCTGCTGGCGGAGTTCTTCCGCTCCTGGCGGAGTTGGAGGTTCACATGACAGGAAAGACTCTCTCCGAGCTCGCCCATGCGGCGTTCCGCGAGAAGCGCCGGCTCGTCGCTCCCCTGATGGGCTTCCCGGGCGTGGAGATGATCGGCAGCACGATCAAGCTCGCGCAGCAGAACTTCGGGGAGCATTACAAGGCTGTCCGCGCGCTCGTGGACGCCTTTCATCCCGACCTCGTTTTTCCCCTCATGGATCTTTCCGTGGAGGCCAATGCGCTGGGCCGCTACACGGTGTTCCCGCGCGGGGAATCCGCCACGGTCCCCAAGGACGTCTTCTCCTTTGACGAGCTGGACAAGCTCAGCCGGATCAATATCACGTTCGACAGCCGGCTCATGGGCTTCGTCGAGACGCTCCGGCTGATGAGCGTGAGCCTGCCGGCCGACGTGCTGCGCGGTGCCTACGTCGTCGGTCCGTTCACGCTGGCCGCGCTGATGATGGGCGCGGACGACACCGTCATGTCCACGCTGCTCGACCCGGACGGCCTCCACCGGCTGTGCCATTTCACGACGGAGAAGATCCAGGAATACGTCCAGCTCCTGCTCGCGGCGGGCGCGGACGTCATCTGCATCCTGGAACCCTCCGCGGTCATGCTGAGCCCCGCGCAGTTCTCGGAGTTCTCGGCGATCTACATCCGGCACATCACGACGAGCTTCAAGTACTCCCGGGCCAATTTCGTCTACCACACCTGCGGGAACACGATGCACCTGATCGAGAAGATGGCCCGCGCGGGCGTTCACGGCGTCAGTCTCGATTCCGCCGACATGGGCGTCGACCTTCCAAAGGCCGCCGCGTGCGTCCCGCGGGACGTCGTCGTGATCGGCAATATCAGCCCGGCCACGACGATGCGCTTCGGCACGCCCGACGATGTGCGGCGAGAGGTGAGGTCCCTCCTGCGGGAAATGGAGCCGTACCCCAATTTCGTCCTGAGCACCGGGTGCGATCTGCCGCAGGAGACACCAATCGCGAATATTCGCGCTTTCATGGAGGTCGGCAGGGCCGGTATCGGCAGCGCTTGACCGGATGGACATTTTAGGACATCCTCCCTTTGCTGTCCGTTCGTGAGACAAGAAAGCGCGCACATCCATGCAAGTCGACGTCAAGGAAGCAGCACGGCTGCTCTCGGTATCTGAAAAGACCATCTACAGATGGATCAGGCAGGGGATCTCCCTGCCTATCGCATCGGCGACCTCTATCGCTTCAACCGCACGGAGCTGCTGGAATGGGCAACGGCGCGCCGTGTCGGGGTGTCGCCCGAGATATTCGACGATGGAGCAGCCGGACCGGGCGAGCTGCCGGGCATCGAGGATGCCATAAAGGCCGGCGGCATCCATTACCGGGTGGCAGGGGCGACAAAGACCGATGTCCTTGCGGCCGTGGTGGAGCTCATGAACCTGCCCGAGGAGGTCGACCGGAAATTCCTTCTGGATGTGATCCTGGCCCGGGAGTCGCTGGGATCCACCGGCTTCGGCGGCGGCATCGCAATCCCCCACGTGCGCAACCCCATCGTCCTGCATATCCCGCGGCCCATGATCACGCTCTGTTTCCTTGAATCGCCGGTTGAGTTCGACGCGATCGACGGGAAGCCGGTGCATACGCTTTTCACGCTCGTGAGCCCCACGGTGCGCGCGCACCTCCACCTTCTTTCGCGCCTCACCTTCGGGCTGCGGCTCCCCGAGTTCAGCGGCCCCGTGGGTGAGAAGGCGGCGCGCGCCGCGCTCCTGGCCGGGGCGCACTTCGTGGACCGTTCGGCGCGGCCGCTTGCAGGCATCGCCCCGGGATGACCATCCTCCTCCTGCTGCCGATCGCTCTCTTCATCCTCTTCGGCTTGATCTCGCTCCTGGCATCCCGGCTGCCCCGTGTTTCACACCTTGTCGGATGGCTCGGGGCCTTCGCGGCGGGCGCTCTCGGGCTTTCCCTGACGATCGTGAGCCTCGTGCGCGGGGACAGCACGGCAATCAGCGTTCCGTGGAACCCGGTGATCGGCTCCTCTTTCGCGGTCGGCTTCGACCCTCTCAGCGGCTTTTTCCTGCTTCCCGTCTACGGCCTTTCGGCCGTGTGCGCCCTCTTTGGCGCAGGCTACATGGCTCATTCCCCGCGCGGCCGCGGGGCGCACTGGCTCTTCTACGGGCTCCTCGCCGCGAGCATGGCGATGGCGGTGCTGGCCCGCAATGCCGTTCTCTTTCTCATGGCATGGGAGGTGATGGCTCTCTCATCGTGGCTCCTCGTGACCCACGAGCACGAAACGGAAGAGGTGCGGCAGGCGGGCATCACCTATCTTGTCGCCACGCAGATCGGCACCGCCTTCCTCCTCGTGATGTTCCTCGTGCTGGGGCGATTCGGCTTCACCGACACGGGCGCCGAGGCGGCGCTCGACTTCTCCCGGTTCACGGGCATGGGCGGTCCCGTCGCCGCGGCGGTCTTCGTGCTCGCGCTGGTGGGATTCGGCACGAAGGCCGGCATCGTGCCGCTGCACGTCTGGCTGCCCGAGGCGCACCCGGCCGCGCCGTCGCACGTGAGCGCGCTCATGAGCGGCGTGATGATCAAGACCGGCATCTACGGCCTGCTGCGCGTTCTCTCCTTTCTCGGCTTTCCCCGGCCTGGTGGGGCTGGACGCTCGTGGCCGTCGGGTGCGTGTCCGGCATCATGGGAGTGCTCTTTGCCCTTGCCCAGCACGACATCAAAAGGCTCCTTGCCTACCACAGCGTGGAAAACATCGGCATCATCTGCCTGGGCCTCGGCGTCGGCCTGCTCGGAACGGCCTATGGCGCCCCGGCAATCGCCGCGCTCGGGTACGCGGGCGCGCTCCTGCACGTCCTGAACCACGCCCTTTTCAAGGGCCTGCTCTTTCTCGGCGCCGGGGCCGTGGCGCATGCGGCAGGCACCCGGGAGATGGACCGTCTGGGCGGCCTCCTGAAACGCATGCCGCTCACGGGCACGGCGTTTCTCGTCGGTGCCGCCGCGATTTGCGGGCTGCCGCCGCTCAACGGCTTCGTGAGCGAGCTGCTGGTCTTTTCCGGCGCCTATCGGGCAGTGGCGGCCGGGCCGGTGGCGCAGGCAGTCGTGTGCGGGGCCGTGGTGGCCGCGCTTGCCCTGATCGGCGGTCTGGCCGCGGCCTGTTTCACGAAGGCATTCGGCATCATGTACCTTGGCGAGCCGCGCACGCCGGCGGCGGCCGCGGCGACGGAAGCGCGGCCCACGATGACGGCAGCCATGGCCGCGCTCGCTGTCTGCTGTGTCGGGCTGGGCCTCCTGGGGACGCGCGCCGTGTGGGCCGTCGCCCCTCTTGCCGCGGCGGCCGCCGGCATGGCACCCGACGCGGTCGTTGCGGCGCTCGGGCCTGCCGCGGCCGGTCTGGCCGGCGTGACCGCTGCCGCCGGGGTGCTCGTCGGCATCGTCGCGCTGCTCGTTCTTCTTCGCGCGATCCTGCAGGCCCGCAGGGCGAAGAGTCGCGCCGGCACCTGGGACTGCGGCTACGTGAAGCCGACCGCGCGCATGCAGTACACGTCCTCATCATTCGCGCAGCCGCTCACCGGCACATTCGGCGCCGTCCTTGGCACCCGCAAGGACTGGACCCCGCCCGCATCGCCATTTCCCACGCACGCCGAGTATGCGACACACACGCCCGACGTCTTTGCGCAGGGGGTGTACCGACCGGCTTTCAAGGGCATCGGCGCACTCCTGTCGCGCGTGAGCTGGCTCCAGCACGGAAGGCTCCAGCTTTACGTCCTCTATATCGCCGCGGCGATGATCGTCCTCCTGGTCTGGAGGTTGGGATAGGCCATGGACGCTCCCGGCATCGCCATACTCCAGCTCATCATTCCCTTCCTCCTTGCCCCGCTCCTGCCGGGCATCATCAACAGGACAAAGGCGGTCATGGCGGGCAGGCACGGGCAGCCGCTCCTGCAGACCTGGTACGACGTCGCCAAGCTGCTGGGCAAGGGCGCGGTGTACAGCCGCACGACGAGCTGGCTCTTTCGCGCGGGTCCCGCCGTGGGGCTCGCCGCGACCGGCCTGGCGCTCGCCATCGTGCCCTGGGCCGGGTCGACCGCGCTCCTTTCATTCGACGGTGACGTCGTGCTCTTCGGCGGGCTCCTGGGGCTGGGCAGGTTTGCGACGATACTTGCCGCGCTGGATACCGGCTCCGCGTTCGAAGGAATGGGGGCAAGCCGCGAGGCGTGGTTCGGCTCACTCGGCGAGCCCGCCCTCTTTCTCGCCCTTGCCGCTGCCGCCCGCGGCGCCGGGAGCATTTCCCTGTCATCCGTGGCCGGGGCACCGGCGAACGCGGCGCTGCTGCTGGCCGCGGGTGCGGTCTTTGTCGTCTACCTGGCGGAGAACGCCCGCATACCCGTGGACGATCCGACGACGCACCTGGAGCTCACGATGGTCCACGAGGTGATGGTCCTGGACCACGGCGGCGTGGACCTCGCCTACATCCAGTATGGCGCGTCCCTGAAGCTCTGGGTCATCGGCGGGCTTTTCGTGTCGCTTCTCGCGCCGCGGACGGGGCAGTGGATGGCCGACACGGCCATCGGCCTGGGCGGCATGGCGTGCGTCGCGGCGGCCACGGGCGTCATCGAATCGATCATGGCGCGCCTCCCCCTGGGACGGGTGCCGCAGCTCCTCGTGGCCGCCATCGCGATGGCCGCCCTTGCCCTGGCGCTGGCACTGGTGAGGTGACGATGCAGATCTGGGTCGACGCCTTTCTCGTCCTCCTGATGCTCACCAACCTCTGGCTGCTGGGATCCAGCCGGCTCCTGTCCTGCATCGCCGCGGTCTCCGTGCAGGGCGTGCTTCTGGGCGCTCTTCCGCTCCTGGTCCGCATCGACGCGCCGCTCTGGAGGCTCATTCTCCAGGCGGGCATCAGCCTCGGGCTCAAAGGCATCATTTTCCCCCTGCTTCTCCTGCGCGCCGTGCGCTCCGTGGATGCCCGGCGCGAGATGGAGCCCTTCGTCGGCTACTCCGCGTCGCTCCTGATCGGCGTGGCGCTTCTCGCCGGATCGTTGTTCGTCGGCGCGCGGCTGGAGCTTCCCGGGGCGGCGCCGCTCCTGCTCGTGCCGGCCGCGCTTTTCACGGCCCTCACGGGGCTGTTCGTCATCGCAAGCCGCAAGTCGGCCATCGTCCAGGTGCTCGCCTATCTCGCGATGGAGAACGGCATTGCCGCATTCGGGCTCGCCCTGGCCGAGCAGGAGCCGCTCCTCGTGGAGATGGGCACATTCCTCGACGCGTTCGTCGCGGTCTTCGTCATGGGCATCACGATCTTCCACATCAACCGGGAATTCGATCATATCGATTCGGACCGGCTCTCCTCCCTGAAGGATTCACCCCGATGATCCTCGCTCTCGTTCTCGTGCCGGCCTGCGCCGCGGTGGCGGCCTTCTTCATCCGCTCCCACGCTGTCCGCCGCGTCCTCCTCGTGGCGGTGGCCGTGGTCCACGCGGGTCTCACTACGCTGCTCTGGATCGATCCCTCCTGGTTCCCGCCCGTGGGCGCGTGGCTTGCCATCGATCCGCTGGGCATGCTGTTCCTGGGTATCGCCAGCCTTCTTTTCCTGGCCGTTTCTGTCTCTGCCGTCGGGTTCCTGCGCGCGGAGAGCGGCTCCACGCGGGCCGATCCCGAGGAAGGCTTCCTCTTCGACAACACGCCGGAAGCGCTTTTCACGGCGTGTCTCCTCGGCTTTCTTGCCGCCATGTCGCTGGTCACCGCGAGCCGGCACTTCGGCCTGCTCTGGGTCGCCATCGAGGCGACGACGCTCGTGAGCGCGCCCCTCATCCACTACCACCGGCATCATCGATCGCTGGAGGCGACGTGGAAGTACCTGCTGCTCTGCTCGGTGGGCATCGCCGTGGCGCTCCTGGGCACATACTTCCTTGCGGCAGCAGTGCCCCGAGGCGCAGGGGGCGCAACGACCCTGACCTTCGCGGGTCTCATCCAGGGCGCCGCAAGCCTCAATCCCCGATGGCTGCAGGCCGCATTCCTCCTCATGCTGGTCGGCTATGGCACCAAAATGGGTCTCGCCCCGCTCCACGCCTGGCTCCCGGATGCGCACAGCGAGGCACCCTCGGTCGTCTCTGCGCTCCTCTCCGGCGCGCTTCTGAACTGCGCGTTCCTGGCGATCCTGCGCATCCTTTCGGTGTGCAATGCAGCGGGGCTGGGCGCGTGGAGCCGGCAGAGTTTGCTCGTGATGGGTCTCGTCTCCATGGCCGTCGCCGCGGGGCTCATCATCGGCCAGCGCGACTATAAGCGGATGCTCGCCTATTCGAGCGTCGAGCACATGGGCATACTCGCCGTGGGCGTGGGTCTGGGCGGCGTCGGCGATTGGGGGGCGCTCTTTCACGCGGTGAACCACTCCCTCACGAAAGCGGCGCTTTTCCTCCTGGCAGGCAACATCCTCGCGGCGTACGGCACGAAGAAGTCCGGCGAGGTGGGCGGCGCCTTGCGGAGCCTTCCAGTCACGGGCGCGCTCTGGATCGCGGGCTTCTTCGCGATCGTCGGCGCCCCGCCCTTCGGCGCCTTTACGAGCGAGCTCGCCATTCTTCGCGCCGCCGTTGCGTCCGGGTCCTGGCTGGTCGTCTGCCTTTACTCGGTGCTCCTCGCCGCGATATTTGCGGGCATGATGAGCGTGCTCGTTCGCATGGCGCAGGGCGACCGGGCAGCGGTACCCGTCGTCGTTGGCGCAGGCGGCGCGGTCGCGGTGGTCGGCGGCCCGACATCGCCCGCGGCGCGCGTGCGGGAGCCGGTGTTGTCGATCGCGGCACCGCTCGGTCTTCTGGTCCTGACGACGGCGCTTGGGCTCGTCGTGCCGGGCTTCCTCGACAACGTGCTGCGGGAGGCCGCCCGCATCCTGGGGGGCTCATGAGCAGGGCATTCTTTCTCGACCTGCGCAACCCCGCGGCCTCCGAGCTCGCCCGGGTTCCCCGCATCCCGCTGGAGACGTTCCGGCGGAGCATCATCCATGACGTGGAGAGCGGGGCGGAGATTGCCTCCTTCTTTGCACTGCCCCGTGCAGGAGGCGGGAAGGGCGGCTTTCTCCTGGTCGTGCTGCTCGCCGACCATGAGACGGGCACCGTGCGGTGCGCGACGACGGTCGTGGAAGATTCCTGGCCTTCCCTCACCGCGGAGGGATGCACGGCCGCGCACTGGTTCGAGCGCGAGATGGCCGAGCAGTGGCGGATCACACCGACCGGCCATCCGTGGTTGAAGCCGCTTCGGTTCCAGCCGCCGATGGAAGGGGCGCTTCCCGGTGACCCGCCCCCAGAGATCGGCGATGCCGGCTTCTTCCGCGTGGACGGCGAGGAGGTGCACGAGGTCGCCGTCGGTCCCGTGCATGCCGGCGTCATCGAGCCGGGCCACTTCCGCTTCCAGTGCCACGGGGAGACCGTGCTCCACCTGGAGATATCGCTGGGCTACCAGCACCGCGGCATCGAGCGCGCACTCGCCGCCGGTCCCGACCTGCGTTCCATCCATTATGCCGAGACACTGGCCGGGGACACGTCCATCGGCCATGCCATCGCGTACGCCGAGCTCGTTGAATCACTCGCGGGCGTCCGTGTCCCGGCCCGGGCGCACGCCATCCGGGCAGTGGCGCTGGAGCTGGAGCGCATTGCCAATCACATCGGCGACCTGGGAGCCCTCGCCGGCGACATCGGTTTCCTCCCCACCTCCGCGTGGTGCGGAAGGATTCGGGGCGATGTCCTCAACATGACCGCCCGCATCTGCGGCAGCCGGTTCGGCCGGGGCCTCGTGCGGCCGGGGGGTGTTGCCTCCGACATGGACGATGCCATGGTCGCGGAGCTTTCCGCGCAGCTTTCGCGGTGCGCCCGTGACGCCCAGGGCGCCTGCGGGCTGCTCTGGACCACCCCGTCGGTGCTCGCGCGCTTCGAGGGAACGGGTGCGCTCACCCGCGCGACCGCGCTCGGCATCGGCCTCACGGGACCGGCGGCGCGCGCGTGCGACATCGACCGTGACATTCGCCGCGATCATCCCTCGGGCATCTGGCGCTTTTCCCAGGTGCCGGTGTCCACCGGGCGGACGGGCGACGTCTCTGCGCGCGCATTCGTACGGTGGCTGGAAATACAACGGTCTTTCGCCTTCATCGCGGAGCAGCTCGCCACGCTGCCCGGGGGCGACGTGAGCGCCCGGGTGGGCACCCTGCGGCGGAACGCGCTTGCCGTGAGCCTCGTGGAAGGATGGCGCGGCGCGATCTGCCATGCCGCGATCACCGACAGCCGCGGCACCTTCCTGCGCTACAAGGTCGTCGACCCGTCATTCCGCAACTGGTTCGGGCTTGCCCTTGCCATGCGGGGACAGCAGGTGTCGGATTTCCCCCTCTGCAACAAGAGCTTCAATCTCTCCTATTGCGGGACCGACCTGTGAGGGAGGCAGGATGCTGAGGATCATCAGGGAAAGGCTTCACCAGGGATACCGCACCATACGCTATCCCCGGGGAAAGGCTCCCGAGCTGCCGGAGCGCTTCCGCGGCCTGCCCGTGGTCGACCCGGACAAGTGCGTCGGCGACTGCACCGACTGCCGTGACGCCTGCCCGACCGGCGCGATTTCACTCGATGCCGACCGCAGGCTTGTGCTGGACATGGGCCGGTGCATCTTCTGCGGCGCCTGCGAAGCGGCTTGTCCGCAGGGTGCGATCAGGTTCACGCGCGACTACCGTCTGGCGGCGCGCCGCCGCGCCGATCTTGTTGTCGGCGCCGAAGGCTTCAGCCGGGCGGAGGCCCTTGCGGCGCGGCTGCGCCGGATGCTGGGAAGATCACTCCGACTGCGCCAGGTGAGCGCGGGCGGCTGCGGCGCCTGCGAGGCGGACGCGAACGTCCTCTCCACCGTGGGATGGGACATGGGGAGGTTCGGCATCCAGTTTGTCGCCTCACCGCGGCATGCCGACGGTCTCCTGGTGACGGGTCCGGTGACGAAGAACATGCGCCTGGCTCTGGAAAAGACCTGGGAAGCTGTGCCGGAGCCGAAGATACTCATCGCCTCAGGCTCCTGCGCCATCTCCGGCGGCATCTTTGCCGGGGCGTCCGAGACGTCGGACGGCGTTGGCAGCATTCTCCCCGTGGATCTCTACGTGCCCGGATGTCCTCCGCATCCCCTGACACTTCTTGATGCACTTTTACGCCTTTTAGGGAGAATCCCTTGACGTTCTCCTTCTAATGGGTTAGATTAACCTATAATAACTTATCATAGGTTAATATAACCTATTGGAAGGGGATGACAATTTGACTACGGACATCATCATATTGGCACTTCTCAATCGCTGCCCCCGATACGGATATGAAATCAAGAAACACGTATCCCAGATCATGCGGCGTCAGACCAGCATGAACAACAACATCCTCTATCCTGCCCTTCATCGGCTGGAGGAGATGGGTGCCGTCCGATCCGAGATACAGGAGCAGGAGGGAAAGCCGAGCAGGCACGTGTACAGCCTCGCGCCCGCAGGGGCGGAAATACTCCGCGACCTGGTCGGGCAGTTCGACGAGGTAGAAGCGGCAAAGGACGATGAGTTCCAGGTCAGGCTCGCTTTCTTCGACCTGCTGGAAGACCCGGAAAAGACGCGCATCCTCGCGCTGCGGCGGAAGGTCCTCGAGCAGAGGCTGGAGCATCGCCGCACGATACACGGCGACTATGCGCAGGATTACGACTCCCCCTGGGTGAGACGCCTCATGGCGTTCGAGGAGAAGCGGCTCGTTGAAGAGATCGCCTGGGTCCAGGAGCTGGCCGGAGCCGTGGCATCGGCGGGGGGTGCGGCATGAGCGGAGACACGATTTCCCCCATCAACGCCGCGCCCCGCATGCCCTTTGTTGCGCAGCTGGGCCTGCTCATGGGCCCCTTCCTCTCCATGGTGGACAGCAACGCGGTGAATGTCGCGCTCGCGCCTATCGCACAGTCGCTGCACGGGTCCCTGCACGACACGCAGTGGATCGTTTCCGGCTACCTGCTGTCGCTCTCTGCCGTGCTCGCCGCCGCCGCGTACCTGTCCAAGAGATTCAGCACGATGCGGGTCTACCGGGTGAGCCTGGTCGGCTTCCTCATCGGCTCCATCCTCTGCGCCCTTTCCCCGACGTTGCCCGTGCTCATTGCGGCGCGCGTGTTCCAGGGCGCCTTCGGGGCGCTCCTCGTCCCGCTTGCCATGACGATGATACTCGGCTCCGGGGGCAGGATCGCATCCGGCGAGATGTCGCCGCTCCTGGGCATCGTGCTCTTCATGGCCCCGGCGATAGGACCGAGCCTGGGCGGTCTCCTCATACCGCTGGGCGGCTGGCAGCTCATCTTTCTCATCAACATCCCCTTTGGCATCTTCGGGCTGATCGCGGGCGCCGGCATCAAGGGCCGAATGGCGGACGCTGCCGACCGCTCGGTGCGCTTCGATCCCCTGGGCATCGCCCTGCTCTCCCTCGGGGTCGTCGGCATCACCTACGGCGCGACGAATGGTCCCACCGATGGCTGGCTGTCCCTGCAGTCGGTGCCCTTCTGGGCGGCGGGCGCGGTCCTCGTTTTCCTGTACGTGATGCTGCGCAAGGACCGGCCGCACCCCGCCGTGAATCTTGCCCTGCTCCGCTCGCCCTTCACGGCTGCCGCCGTGGGAATTGCCACGCTCACCTCCGTGGTCAATTTCGCCATGGTGGTGCTCGTGCCCCTGTTCATGCAGAGCCTCCAGCGCGCCACCGCGCTCACCGCCGGTCTTGCCCTGATCCCGCAAGCGCTCATGAGCGGCATCGGCACCGCGGTGAGCAACCGCGTCGTGCGGCGGCTGGGCACGCGTGCAACGACGATCGTCGGCATGGTGCTGCTGACGGCCGGCACCCTTTTCCTTCTCCTGATGGATCTCGGCACGTCGGCGTGGGTCATTGCGTGCATCCTGGTTGCCCGCGCATTCGCAATCGGTCTTGTCGTCCAGCCCCTCATCGAGGTGGCGATCGGCCGGGTGCGCCCCGCGGAGACGGCTGATGCGAATACGCTTTTCATGATCACCAACCGCATTGGCGGGGCCGTGGGCATCGCCATGCTCGTCACACTTTTCCAGGTGCGCTCCCAGGCCCTGGCGCGTGTTCAAGGTATTGAAGGCGCCGTGAAGGGCTTCCATGAAACAGTGCTCATCCTCACGGGTCTTGCAGCGGCCGGGCTCATCCTGGCGGTGTTCATGCTGCGCGAGAAGAAGCTCGAGACCGTCGAGCAATTGCTCGATGAGACGCCGTAAAATGGCTTGCGATCCGCGCCAGCGGGTGTACAGTCTCTTCATATGAAAAAAATCGTCGTCCTCGGGGTTCTGCTCCTTGTGGGCGCGGGAAACGTGCTCGCGCTGCCGCCTCTGGATGCGAAGCATCTGCCGCTCTATCCCGGCATCCGTCTCCTGCGCAGCGCGGTGGACGGCGCCTCGAGCGATTTCGTCTACACGGCGGATGCCCCCGCCGCAAAGGTGTGTGCGTTCTATCTCAGCGCTTTCGGCTGGCGGCCTGACGATGCGGGATCGGACTTCGTGCCGGTGAAGTTCTGGCAGCCTGACGGCGGCCAGTGCATGATTTTCTTCAGGGACGATCCGGCGCAACCGGCGACTTTCCCCTGGGCTTCCGGCGTGGCGACGGGGGCTGTCCTTAAGTGGGAGGCGGAGGACGGCAAGGGCAATCACTCGTCATTCGCCATGAAGATCACCGACACGACGGAGAGCGCGCCGAGCACGGAGGTCGACCTGTCCGTGCTCACGGCGAATCGCGGCGACGTGGAGGCCGAGCAGGCCGCCGTCGCCGATCAGGCGCAGAAGGCAGCCGCGGCGATGGATGAGGGGATCAATCACGTCGACCCTGCCCAGAAGAAACTGGTGGACGAGCTCACGGCGCATCCCCCGACGATGAAGGACCTGGCGGCGCGCATCAAGAAGGAGTCGGCCTCACCCTGTACCCGGGCGTCACGCTCCAGCTGAAGGCCATGGAGCTGTATGAGCACGACATCTGGGGAAACTTTGCAGGGTACTGGTTTCTCTCAAAGGATCCGACGGAAAAGCTGGTTGCCTATTATGCAAAGGCCCTGGGGAAAGACATGGATACAATCGACATCGATACTCCCCTCATCGTCCTCGATATCACCGATGCGCAGAACAAGATCACCGGCCACGTCGCCATCTACAAGGGAACCGCTGCCCACAATCTCGGGCAGGATCCGGACGACGCCGATCCCGACCAGGCGCTGAACGTCACCACCCTGGGCTTCTACAGAGGCGACGACGTCGGCACGCTTTCAGAATCCGAGGGCGGCCGCTAGCCGCGCATGCCGTAGGCGTCGGCGAGCAGACCGAGCGCGCTGTCCAGGTCCGCGCGGCAGGGCGCCGGAAGGCTCACGAGCTTTTCCGCGGCCGCCGTATCCTTGAATCCCGTGCCAGTGAGAAGGACGACCACGCGCGACGCGGGGTCGACGTTGTGCCAGTCCTTCTGGAAGCCTGCCCAGGCCGCCGCGGAGGAAGGCTCCACGAAGAGCCCCGCCTCGCGCGCAAGCAAGAGCTGCGCGGCGCTGATCTCCGCGTCGGTCACTTCCACGGTTCTGCCATTCGTGCGCCGGAGGTAGCTCAGCGCCATGAGACCGGCCGCGGGCCGTGACACGGACAGGGAATCGGCAATCGTGCTCGTCGCGGAAAGCACCACCTCGCGGCCTTCACGCCAGCTCCTGCTGATCGCGTTGCTGCCTTCCGCCTGCACCGCGACCATGACGGGCAGGGCGTCCGTGCAGCCGGCTTCCATGAGATCGGTGAAACCCTTGCACGCGCCCGAGTATATCGCCCCGTCCCCCGTCGGGACGTACATCACGTCCGGGGCCTTGCAGCCGAGCTGGTTGTAGATCTCCAGGGAGACCGTCTTTTTTCCCTCCACCGTGAAGGGATTGAATGCGGTGTTGCGATTCACCCCACCGCGCGCGCGCGTGTAGGCGATGGAAAGCTCGTAGGCGTCGTCATAGGTGCCCTGCACGGGCACGACGCGCGCGCCGTAGAGGAGGGCCTGGAGCAGCTTGGCGCGCGGCGCGGCGGCCGGCACGAAGAGCACCACGGAAAGCCCGTAGGCCGCGCCGACGCAGGCCATGGAGGCCCCGGCATTCCCCGTCGACGCAAGCGCGACCCTGTTCTCTCCCGCCGCCTGTGCCTGTTCGGCCACGAGGGCCGATGCCCTGTCCTTCAGCGACCCCGACATGCAGAGCGTGTCGTTTTTCAGGAACAGGCGCGAAAAGCCCGCCTGCGCGCGCAAGCGGGCCGGTTCGACGAGCGGGGTGGCACCGGAGGGAAAGGACCGCCATCGCCGCAGGGGGAGGGGCAGCAGGGACTGCGGCTCCACGAGCGCGCCGCGCCGCGCCTTTTTTTTCGGCCGGGAGACGACGGAGAGGTAGCCCCGGGGGTAGCTGCCCGGTGCCGCAGGCTCCGCGGCGCAGTGCGGGCATTCGTAGACCACCCCTTCGGCGGTGAGCGGTCTCCCACACGAGACGCAGGAATAGGAGGTCTTCATCCGGTGATGCCGACGTCGCGGTTGAACTCGTCGATCAGCGCGTCGATCTCGGGAGCCTGCCCCTGCACCGACGTCCAGTACGAGTCGTCGCTCCACTGTGCGTTCAGCTCCGCGATGCTTTTTCCCTGCTGCTCGATCCACGTGTAGTACTTCAGGTTATGGACGCGCCGGCGCTCGGGCCAGGTGAGCTCCAGCACATGATCCGCGCGCTGTCCGGCAAGGGAGCCTGCCCACGCCGCCACGGCGGCGTCCCGGTCGAAGGGGCCCTGCGCCGCGGTGAGCTCGGAAAGCCGGGAGCCGTAGAGGTCCAGGGAATCCGTGAGCACCGTGAAGATGACGTCGCGCGCGGAATACTCGAAGTAGCGGGCGAGCTTGATGGATGCCAGAAGATTCCCCAGGCCCGAGATGCCCAAGAGGGGGAGACGGTCGATCACGTCAGGGGCGACGCCCTTGCCCGCCAGCAGCGCGCGGCCTTCCTTCTCATTGAAAAGACGGAGGAGATTCATGCAGTCCTCGTCATCCACCGCGACAACCGCATCGGTATTCTTCACGTTGTGGATCCACGGCACGTGCTTGTCGCCGATGCCCTCGATGCGGTGCGCGCCGAAACCGTTGCACAGCAGCGTGGGGCACTGGAGGGCCTCCGCGGCGGCGACGCGGGCGCCGGGGAATACCATCTTCAACCGGTCGCCCGCGGCGATGGTTCCCGCCGAGCCGGTGGAGGAGACGAATGCCCGCACCGAGCCGGCGCTCCCCACCATGTGCTCCGCGACGCGCAGGAGCGCCTCACCGGTGACCTCGTAGTGCCAGAGGTAGTTGCCCAGCTCCTCGAACTGGTTGAAGATCACGATGTCGTCCCCGCGCGTGCGGGTGAGCTCGTGGCAGGTATCGAAGATCTCCTTCACATTGCTTTCGCTGCCGGGCGTCGCGATCACCTCCCCGGCAACCCGCGAAAGCCATTCGAAGCGCTCCCGGCTCATGCCCTCGGGAAGGATGGCGATGGACTGGCAGCCCAGCAGCGCGGAGTTGAAAGCGCCGCCACGGCAGAAGTTGCCGGTGGAAGGCCAGGCTGCCTTCTGTCTGCTGGAATCGAAGGCGCCGGTGACCAGGGCCGGGGCAAGACACCCGTAGGTGGCGCCCACCTTGTGCGCACCCGTGGGAAACCACTTCCCGACCAGCGCGATGATGCGCGCCGGAACCCCCGTAAGCTGCGAGGGAAGCTCCAGCACGTTCACATCTCCGAAAAGGCCCCCGGTTTCCACGGGCTGATTGCGCCACGTGATGCGGAACAAGTTCAGCGGGTTCACGTCCCACAGCCCCACCGCGCGGAGGCCCTGCAGGACGCGGGACGGGGCGCGCGCGGGGTCCTTCATCTGCGCGAAGGTCGGCAGGACGATGCCCCGCTCGCGGCAGCGCCTGACATTGCGCGCGCGGACTTCCTTGTTCATGGCCAGTGCGATCATGCTCTCGATGAGACCCCGGCCGCCGGGGCCTGTCAAGCGCACGGGGGCCGCGCTCTGGCGTCTCAAGGAGCCGCTCCCGGGCAGAAGCGTATCTTCGGACCATCCGGGCAGGGTAGGCTCGTCGCAGAAAGCTCGCTTGACTCCGCCGCCCGGTGACGCGATGTTTCTTCCATGAAGACACGCACGCTAGGCAAAACGGGGATCAAGGTTTCGGCAATCGGTCTTGGCTGCATGGGAATGTCGGAGTACTACGGACCGTCGGACGACGCCGCGTCGGTGGCGCTCCTGCGCCGCGCGGTGGATCTGGGCGTCACATTCTTCGATACTGCGGACATGTACGGCGTCGGACACAACGAGATGCTCCTGTCGCAGGCCTTCCGCGGCGGCCTGCGGGACAAGGTGGTCATTGCCACGAAGTTCGCCAACATGCGCCGCATCGACGGCGCCTATCTCGGCGTGAGCGGCAGGCCGGAGTACGTGAAGACAGCCTGCGACATGAGCCTCAAGCGCCTGGGCGTCTCTCACATCGACCTGTACTACCAGCACCGGGTCGATCCCGAGGTGCCCATCGAGGAAACGGTGGGCGCAATGGCGGCGCTCGTGAAGGAAGGCAAGGTGCGCTTCCTCGGCCTGTCCGAGGCGGGAGCGCAAACCATTCGTCGCGCGAACGCCGTGCATCCCATCACGGCGCTGCAGACCGAGTATTCCCTCTGGACCCGTGATGCCGAGGGGGAGATCATCGACACCTGCCGGGAGCTGGGCATCAGCTACGTCGCCTACAGCCCCCTTGGCCGCGGATTCCTCACCGGCGCCTTCACGAGCAGCAACCAGTTCGCACGCGGGGATTTCCGCTCGGTGAATCCCCGCATGAAGCCAGGCAATTTCGAGCAGAACAGGGCAATGGTGGAAAAAGTTGAAGAGATGGCGGCCAGAAAGCGATGCACGGCCGCCCAGCTCGCGCTCGCCTGGGTCCTCTCCCGCGGTGACGACGTGATCCCGATACCCGGCACGCGCCAGGAGAAATACCTCAAGGACAATATCGCGGCCGTCGAGCTATCGCTTTCAAAGGTGGAGCTGGACCAGCTCGGCCGCATGGTCGAGCCGTCGAGCGTCGCGGGCACCCGCTACGACGAGACGGGCATGAAGAGAGTGGGGCTGTAAAACAGGCGGCACTATTTTGCGAGCGCCTTAAAAAGCCTTTTTACGATGCTGTCGATTTCTTTCAACTGGTCGGCCGCAGCCTCCCTTGCGAGGCGCCGGCGGGTTGCGAGGGTGCCCTCCATCTGCCCATCTTTCAGGGACCTCTCCACAACAGAGGCAGCCGATTCTCCCAGCTCTGCCAGGCGCGCATGAAGCGTATCCTTCTTGTCGAACTGAGGAATGGGAAGCTCCAGGACTTTCTTTTCGATATGTCGTTCACCTAGAAGGCCCAAACTCTGGAACGGCTTTATAGCTTCGTTAACATTCTCGCTATTAAGAACAGAAACGAGATAATTTGCCTTCGCCTCGAGATTGTGTGCACCCCCGCAATACACTGTGTGCTCTGCAAAAAATGGGATTGTTTCCGACTGTGCTCAAAGAGAGCTGCCGATATGTTCATTCCGGCGGCATTGTACAGCACCACTGAATTCGGCCTGCTGGATTCTTGCTTCATGAGCTTGCCCTGGTAGTTGAGCCATCCGTATAGGTCTTGCTTGTCCGCTTTCGCCCCTCGATGCTTGATCCATTCCCTTTCCGCGCGCTCGAACCAGTCGGCGGCCTTCCGGTAACCAAGCTTCCGAAGCTCTGCCGCGGTTTTGAGCTCATATTGGCCTCTTCTCTTCTATGACGGGAAGTACCACATAAGGGAGGTCCACAACCGCAAACGGAAGCACGTGCTTTGCAAGTCGCTATGGAATACAAACCTGCGTCTCAACGAGTCCCTCGAGCATGATGTCTTTATATGGCGGCTTTCCTTCTTTTGCTTGCTCTGGGTCGGTACGCGCGTAGAGCTCATCCGTCGACAACTCTACGGCCGACGGGCGTGCGATAAAATAGAAGTTGCGGGGCACAATCGTTGCGCCCTGGGAAAACCGCTTGCGATATGGTGTTGGCGCGTGTCCATGGTCAATTGCTTCCTCAGAAAGTGCTGTTCTCTCTCCAAGCTTCGCCAGAAAGAGCCTGCTCGTCCGCTCAGATAGCTCCTCCTTCGCCAATCTCCATGGAATGTCTCTGCTCCGAAGCTTTCCGGTGAAAATCACTGCGGGCCAGGATGTATGCGCCGCGGCCTTTCGATTTACTCGCAGAATACCACGCATGCCGGGACATTGAAAAGAGGGCTCACCCCTCGAAGGTCCCAATACTCCTTGATGTCGCAGTCGGCCTTGAATTGCTCGGTGCGGAACTTCTCATGCTGGTCTCCGCTGAACACGCTGCGGGGCATCACGTAGCCGAGCATCCCACCTTTCTTGAGATAGAGATGCGTGGCATGAACGAGAAAAAGCGTCGCGAGCTCCATCTGGGTCACGAGCTTCTGCGCCTTTGGCGCAAGCTCGTACGTCTCGACGCTGAGGCTCTTGATCTCCTGCTGGTACTCGGGATCGCTCACGTAGCGGTAGGCGAGCCAGGGCGGATTGCCGACGACGACGTCGTATCGATTGCGGAGAAAAAGCGGCCGCATGTTGTTTCGCAGAATGAACGACCATATCGTGTCCTGCCGGTTGCGGATTCTTGCCGCCAGGTCTCCAGACAGCCGGAAAAGCTCGCGCGAGGCATTCACGCGGTCGCCCTCATCTGCAATATGCGCCAGATGCCGGGCAGCCGCGGCGTGAAAACCTGCCTCGGTCTCCGCGTTTTCGTCCCTGGCCAGTCGTGAGGCAACGTCGGTGCAGAGTGAAACCGCTTCATCCCAGCCCCGCGCGTCATCGAACAACGTCTGCGGAAAACCGTAGCGTTTTCCCGCGAACCGGACCGTGACGTGTGTGCCTCCCAACAGGACCAGGTCGTCGGTGTGGGGCATGAGAAGCGCGTCTGCCAGGTGAACGGGTATCTGCACGGGATGCTTCGCGCGGCGGAGCAGGTCCCGAATCGCAATGACATAGGTTGCCTTGCAGATCATGACCGCCAGTGGATGGATGTCGATGCCATGGACGTTTGTGAGCAGTGCCTTGAGCACGCTGTCCCAGTCGATGGCTCCGCCTCGATCGACCTTCTCCAGCATCGAGCGGATCCTGTGCAAAGAGGCTCGCAGGAATCCGCCCGAGCCGCACGTCAGGTCGATGACGGCGGGAATGTGACCGGTTGGCTTCCCGATCATTTCCGAAACGACGCGTTCGCAGAGCCAGTCAGGCGTGTAGTATTCGCCAAGATCGTGACGATCGGCCGGGTCCACCAGCTCCTGATAAACCCCCTTCAAAAGGTCTTCATCGATCTGGCCGAAATCGTAGCTGCGAAGCTGGTTGAGCATCTTCATCCAGGCGCGTTCCAGCCGGCGAGACGCTGTCGGGCGGCCTATCCATTGGAAAAAGTCCTGCTCGACGAGGTTCATGAGCCGCTTGCGCTCGAAATAGTCACCGCGGACAAGCGCCGAGACAAGCTCCGTCGACGGAAGAGATGCCGCCTCGTCGCGTTCCAGGAGGGAAGCCCAAACGATGAACCGGGCAAGGACCGCCAGATACGTATGGCGGCAGAAGAGCTGCGCGGTTGTCGAGAGATTGCCATACGTGTAGGAGAGATAGCGGGACCACTCGGAATAGGAAAGGCTGACTTCAGGCTCTTGCCTGACGGACTCAAAAGCGGCCGCCAATTCGGGCTGCAGGGCGGCATACAGATGGCTTTGCACTCCAAAGTCACGCGTAAATGTCTCGACCGTTGGCCTCAGCCTGCCTTCACGGAAAAAGAGCCGGTTGAGGAAAAGGAAAAAAGACTCATGCGAGGACGCATCCGAACCCAGAAGAAGCGTTTCTCCCGGCGCCAGATCCACGTCCTCCGCCTGCAGATCGGCAGCTTTCTCCGCGCGCGGATGATACGTGATCCATTGGAGACCGTCCGATGCAATGCAGATGTAGGAGCGCCGGGGATTCTCTCCGTTCCATAAGCCCGCGCAATAGCTGCGAAGCTGGCCTTCCGCCTCTTCACGTTTCGATGAAAGGGAGCGCTCGAACTCGATGACCAGATCTCCGTAGTACGCATCGATGCTTCCCTTGCGGATGATCTGTGCGCCGGAGGTCGGCATTGAAACGGATGTCTCGATCCCGTCGGTGTAGCGGCTCAGCTCCTCGACGCTTGAAGGAAAGAGCGCCTGCAGGAGCAGAAGAAACTTGTCCCGTCGGGGCGCCTCTTTGAGATCGGAGCCTTTCAGCTCCGACTGAAATCTTGCTATCAGTTTTAAATATTCCGCGCCGCCCACGGTGCCAGAGTATGACAAGCGGCGCGGATGCACAAGGGAATTGATGACCTTGTCTATTTCCGGCCGAGCACAAATCGAGCCTGTTCACGCCGCAACATCATGTAGGGCGTCATGAATTTGATGCCAAGACCGATGCAA
Organism: uncultured Spirochaetota bacterium; assembly: GCA_963781885.1. Classification (GTDB taxonomy): domain Bacteria; phylum Spirochaetota; class Spirochaetia; order SZUA-6; family Fen-1364; genus Fen-1364. The sequence goes on from CAWAHW010000002.1 coordinate 125,902, forward strand.
ACATTTGGGATCTTGATGATCTTTGTTGAATTCGATGCGATCTCGTGGGTGACAAGAACGTCTCCGTGGGCACGAGCGTGCGCAACCAGGAAATAGTCAGCGCTCTGGAGGAAGGTGCTCACCGCCGCCTGTCCGTACGATTGACCGGTTGCCCATGCGCTGATTTCCCCGAGGTGCGGCAGAATGGACGAATCCGGCTCCAGAAAGAATCCGGACCCGCGCAGTGCGGCCCAGGCCGTCAGCTCATCGTCGCCCGCTTCGATTTCGTCGCCAACTTTTTCGATGCTGAAGACGCGCTGTGCCTGGTTCTTTTCTATCAGCCAATCCCAGAATGCAGGGCAGAAATCCAGCCCATAATGCAGATTCTTCGCTTGTATGAATACATTTGCGTCAAGGAGATATGACATCAAATGATCTTCAGGCTTCGGCCGAGCTCAAGGAATGTCTGCAGCCTTGTGAAGCCGAGCATGTGGAACGCGTCCCGATGCAGGGTCTGCCCTTCAAGAGTGCTGACAACGAGCGCGTGGGCAAATCGTTTGCTGACCCTTGCCGCCTGCGTCAGATAGAAATCGCCGCCGCTTCTCCGGGGCAAAGCGCGGAGACGCTCTTCCTCAGCTCTATACGCCTTCCAAAACTCCTCTCGTGTAAGCCCATTCATATCGAAGACTCTCCGCAGGGCAACCAGAGAGCTGACCTTGAATCGGCGTGCAAGTCGACTGGCTTCCTCCTCAACGTTGACATGCGGCCGAAACTCCCGCTTGAGCACGGATAGAGGAACGAGAAGCTCCGCGGCAACGCGGTTGCACCAAAGCTCCACCTCATGGTCCGGCGTCAATGAAGCTTCCGAATCGGAGATTGCCGACTGTCCCCGCCATACGTGCGCGATCTCGTGCGCCAGCGTAAACATCTGCGCTGCTTTCGTGTCCGCGCCGTTGATGAAAATCAGGGGCGCAAGGTCATCGCTCATTGCAAAGCCCCTGAACTCTTCAGGGTCGAGATGCCTGCTGTTGTTGTTCAACACCACGCTGCTGCACATGACGAGGATGCCTGTCGTGTCCGCCTGTTGGATAAACCGACGCAGCGCCTCGGTCCACGTCGGGATAGCCGCGCGTTCATCGAGGTCGAACTTCAGCATTTGTCGTATCGACGACGCTGTGATTTCGACATTGCTATTCGAATTCGCCGCTCCAACGAACGCAAGCGCTTCTTCTCCGTTGGAGCGCGCATAGTTGTGATACCATTCCTGCCTTTGCTGGCATATGTAAATCGTGTCAAGAAGGTTGGGACTCGCATGTCCAACATGCACGTTTCCGGCCGTACGGAAATCGGGAATAGGCAGCTCCTCCGTGGGCGGCCGATCAAGAAAGAGATAGCCGACCGGCGCGTGCGTAAGCTTCGAAAATCGCTCGATCTGCTTTAGTGTGGGGCGCGTCTTGCCGCTTTCCCATCCGGCGAGCTGGGGGATTTTCCGGGCAATTCTGTTTCGATCGAGCCCTGCACGCTGATATGCCCAGCGCAGCATCCCGGGATTCACTTCTACGCGGATCATTGGGGAGCAGTCCTCAACACGATCAACAGAATAGATTTCCATAAGCAAGCTGTAAAGACTCAGGCGCGTGGCGTTCTTTCCGGCAACAAAAAAAGGGGGACCCGGCATGCGCCCAGTCCCCCCGATTGCTGCCGCCTGACGCGGCCGAAACGCGTATCTATATCGCTGCTGCGATGAAGAGCACGAAAGCGACTCCCAGGACAAGGATCGCGCCCAGCGCGCTCACCACCACAATTGCGCTTTTCTTCATGTCGTTCCCTCCTTGTGTGCGGTATAGAGACTGCGCAGATCGTCGAAGCCCATCTGCAGCAGGTCCATGGTCTTGAAAAGGTGCGGAAGATCGCGGCTCACGAAGCTTCTCCTCTTCAGCTCTCGGGTCGTCTCGTAGGCGTTCTGTGCAAGGAAGAACCCGATGCCGCGCTGGTTGTGGATGATCCCCTGGTCCTCCATGAACCCGTAGGTTCGATTGACGGTATTGGGGTTCACCTGGATGCTTTCCGCCATCTCACGGATGCTCGGGATCCGCTCGCCCGGCTTCCACGTTCCGCCCAGCACGTTTTCACACATGAGATCGGCGATCTGCAGGTAGATGGCCTGATTCTCCCGGAACTCCATGGCTACACCTCGGTCTCGCGCAGCCGGAAGTAGGTGGCGAGCCACGCGGCGACGGGCAGCGCGTAACCGAGAACCGTTGCGATGGTCTTGAAGACCATGAGACGGGCGTACGCGACCGTGCCCGGTGCGAATATCTGCATGAGGTCCCTGCCGTTTGCGCTGAGGCTCCACTTGCCCGCCTGCGGGTTGCCGGCCTGCACGGTGTTCCAGACGATGTGATTGGCGAACGCAAATCGCCCGACGATGGAGAAGATCGCGGCAAGACCGGCGCCGAAGATCACGATCCACAGCGCCGTCTTCAGGAACGCGGTCTTTCTGAACCAGATCGAGCCAAGCAGGAACACGGACTGCAGGAGCAGGTAGCGCAGGAGCATCGTGAGCGGCGCCGGGTCGAACGGATTCAACATGCCGTGGCCGAACCCGAATATCAGGCTGTCGATGCCTTCGCTCACCGCGGCGACCGCGGTCATGAAGATGAGGCTTCCCACGCCGAAGCCCACCGACGTCATGAGCAGCTTGCTCAGGAGCTTCTCGAAGGCCGATCCCGGCAGCGTCAGGTAGAAGATGCCGCCGCCGTTCTGCCCGACCTCGCGGAAGCTCAGAGAGGTGACGATGAAGCCGCCGAGGAAAAGGAGATTGATGAAGTAGCCCAGGTAGAAGCCCGAAGAAGTCGGACGCGAGCCCGGGCTCATGGTGACGACGCCCAGCGTCGTCAGCGCCGAGAGGACGATCACCGCCCCTGCGACCGCTGCCATGGCGATCAGGAGGGCGCGATAGCTGCCCGCGAGCTCGCGCAGCATGAGCCTGCCGAAGCGCCGCGTGCTCCAGAAACCGTTTCTCACACGTGCCTCCACGTCATGCCCCCTTTCCCGCGGTGCGCGCGAAAAGCGCCTGCACCCTGTCCCTGCTTGTGGTCACCGCATTGAAGAGCGTCTCCAGGTCGAGATTGGTCTCCTCCCCGCCGGTGTTCTCCCGCACGACCACGTAGCCGCCCAGAGTCTTCTCCGCGTACAGCGCGCTGCCGTCCGTCGGCTCCTCCCTTTCGATCGTCGCCTTCATGCGCGCCGCCGCCTCCTGGAGCGGCTGCTGGAAGATGATCTTTCCCTGGTCGAGGATGATGATGGGATCGATGAGGTTTTCCATGTCACGGACCTGGTGCGTCGAGATCAGGATCACCTGGTCGGTGCCGCCCGCGCGCGCAAGGAGTCGGCGGAACTGGCTCTTCGACGGGATGTCCAGGCCGTTCGTCGGCTCGTCCATCAGGAGAATGCGGCAGCCCGATGCGAGCCCGAAGGCGAGCAGGAACTTCTTCTTCTGGCCGAAGGAGAGCTCGCTGAGCTTCTTCGTGGTGCCCAGCTCGAACTCCGCGGTGTATTCCAGGAAGGCGGCCTCGCTGAACCGGGGATAGAACGGGGCATACAGCTTCACGAATGATGCCATCGGAATGGGCGGCACGTGCAGGTCTTCCGCGATGAAACAGATGTCCTCCAGGAGACGCGCCGGTCGCTGCGCGGGATCGAATCCCAGCACGTTGCAGGTGCCCGCCTGTGGCAGGCGCAGCCCGCAGATCAGCTTGAGCAGCGTCGTCTTGCCTGCCCCGTTCTTGCCAAGGAGGCCGTAGATATTCCCGGCCTGGAGCGAAAGCTCCAGTTCCTTGAACAGCTTCTGCCTCTTGTAACCAAACGACATGTTCTTGATTTCGATCACGTATATCCTCCTCTTAGTGATCTACTAAACTAATACACCAAATATCTAACACTCAAAGTCGACTTTGTCAACACCTTTTTCAAGCTTTCCGGCGGTATTTCTTGACATCCTGGGAAAACCCGCATACCTCATTGCATGAGGGGGAAGCCGCCATGGACAAGAGGGAGCTCATGCTGACGCTCGCCGCGGGAAAGACGACAAGCCCGGTGCCTGCGGCCTTCTTTCTCCACTTCGACGAAGCCCACCACCGCGGGCAGGCCGCCGTGGACCGACATCTCGAGTATTTCCGCGCAACCGGCATGGATTTCGTGAAGATACAGTACGAACATCCCTTCCCGGAAATGCCGCAGATCGTGCATCCCCGCGATTGGGCACGGACCCCTGTGCTCACGGATGACTACTTTGCCCCGCCGCTGGAGGTGGTGGCAGGCATCGTCAAATCCATAAAGAAGGAAGCACTTGTCATCGTCACGCTGTATTCCGCCCTCATGCATGCCGCGCATGCCGTGGGGAGGAATCTGATCACCGCGCACCTGGACGAGGATCCAGCGGCCACGGCAAAGGGGCTCGACAGGATCGCCGACAGCATCCTCGTTTTCGTCCGCGGCTGCGTGAAAGCAGGGGTGGACGGGTTCTACATGTCCACGCAGGGCGGCGAGGCGGGACGCTTCAAGGATCCCACTGTCTTCGACAGGGCGATACGGCCGAGCGACCTGCGCGTCATGAACGAGGCCATGCGCACGTGCCCTTTCAACATCCTCCACGTCTGTGACTACAATGGGGTGTACGCGGACCTTGCGCCGTACGTCGACTACCCCGGCCAGATCGTGAACTGCGGCACGCAGCTCCGCAGCGGGCCAATCGCTCCGGCCGAAATCGCACGCCTGTTCAAGAGACCCTTCATGGGCGGCATGGACCGGCACGGCGTTATTGTCACGGGATCGCGCGACGAAATTCAGCGGGAGGTGCGGGGCGTGATCGACGCGGCGCCTCCGCTTTTCGCGCTTGGCGCGGACTGCACGGTCCCTTCCGACCTCCCGCTGGACAACCTCCGCGCGGCCATCGATGCCGCTCACAATTCCCCGCGCTGAGACTGTTTTCTTTCGGTTGGACAGCCTTTCCCATTGGGTTTACAATCTCCCCATATGGGCGACCGCATGCGCCCCGTCCCATTCCGGGAGCTCGTGCTCCGCTGCCTGGCGGAGTATCGGGCGGCGGGGTCTCTTTTCGACGTTCCCACGTCTCACTTCTGGCGCTCCCAGGCCGGGGCGACGGCGAGCATCTTCTCTTCGGGTGCCGCCAACCCGGTCGGCCCCGCGGCAGGTCCCCACACGCAGCTTGCCCAGAACATCGTCGCCGCATGGTGCGCGGGGGGCCGTTACATCGAGCTCAAGACGGTGCAGAAGATGGACGCGCTCTCCATCGACAAGCCCTGCATCGATGCCGTCGACGAGGGCTACAACGTTGAATGGTCCACGGAGCTCAGCCTGGATGCCGCCTACGACGAGTACCTGAAGGCCTGGATGCTTCTGCATTTCCTGGAGACCCTGCTCGGACTTTCGGGGCCAGGCACGGGTGCCGGCTCATTTCTCTTCAACATGAGCGTCGGTTATGACCTGGCGGGTATACGCGCCGAAGCGATGGATCGCATCATCAACCGGCTCACGGATTCGTCGCGCGACCCGCTTTTCACCCGCTACCGGGATGAGCTTGCGGGGATCGTCGGCGATGCCGGACATTTCTCCGGCACCGGCGGTGAGTCCCGCATGGATGCCCTCCGCGGCCTGCCGTCCCGCATCCCGTCGCGCATCTGCACGTCGGTGACCTTGTCCACGATGCACGGCTGCCCCCCGGGGGAGATCGAATCCATCTGCGCGTACATGCTGACGGAGAAGCGGCTCGATACGCTGGTGAAGCTGAACCCGACGCTGCTGGGATTCGATCGCGCGCGGTCGCTGTTGGACGGCATGGGGTACGGCTACGTGCAGCTCAGGCCGGAGGGTTTCCAGAAGGATCTCCAATACACGGACGCCCTTCCCATGCTCACCCGTCTCATGGCCGTTGGAAAAAAGGAGGGGCGGCACTTCGGCGCAAAGCTTTCCAACACGCTTGCGGCCGTGAATACCGCGGGCCGTCTTCCCGGCGGAGAGATGTACATGTCGGGACGGGCGCTGTACCCGCTCACCATGAGCCTTGCCGCGACGCTCGCGGCTGATTTCAAGGGCGGTCTTCCCCTCTCGTTCTCCGGTGGCGCCTCGGCGTGGAATCTCGCCGCCATTCTCGATGCCGGCATCCGTCCCGTCACCGTTGCAACGGAGCTCCTGAAGCCGGGCGGCTACGGGCGCATGAAGGAGCTCGCGGAGATCGCCGAGGCCCATCGCGCATCCTGGACGCTCGCGCGGGTCGACGTCGACAAGACGCGCGCGGCCGCGGAGCAGGCGCGTCTGTCCCCTGCCGCCCAGAAGGATTTCCGCGGCACGGCGCGCGTCTCGGTGCCTGGCAGCCTGCCTCTCTTCGACTGCTTCGTCGCGCCGTGCGTGGAGGCCTGCCCGATACACCAGGACGTTCCCGAATACGTGCATCTTGCCGGGGTGGGCCGATACGCGGAGGCTCTGGACGTCGTCTGCGCCCGCAATCCGCTCCCCTTCATGACGGGTTACCTCTGCGACCACCAGTGCATGCAGAACTGCACGCGCATGGACTGGGAAGGAGCGGTGCGCATCCGCGACATGAAGAGGATCTCCGCCGAGCGCGGGTATGCGAAGTTCCGGCGCGCACGGAAGGCCAGCCTTCGCGCGGCAAAGCCGCGCGGAGAAAAGATCGCGGTGGTCGGCGCGGGTCCCGCGGGTATTGCCGCCGCATCGTTGCTGTGCGCGGAGGGCTTCGAGGTCCATGTCTTCGAGCGGGAGGAGGAGGCGGGCGGAATCGTGCGCTGGCTGCTGCCCGGTTTCAGGATCCCGGCGGGCGCAGTGGAAAAAGACGTCCAGCTGCTTGAGGACCAGGGCGCCCATCTGCATTTCGGGCATGCCGACCAGACCATTACCGCGCTCCGGACGCAGGGGTTCTCCACCATCCTCGTGGGCACCGGCGCCGAGGCGGACAGGGACATCGGGATCACCGGGGCGCGCGAGGTGCTCGGGTTCCTCCGCGAGTTCCGGCAGAACCCCCGCGGCCCGAGGCTGGGGCGCAACGTGGTTGTCGTGGGCGCGGGGGACACGGCGATGGACGCGGCCCGCGCCGCGAGCAGGTGCCCGGGCGTCGGGCAGGTCAGGATCGTCTACCGCCGAAGCATCACCGAGATGCCGGCATCCCGCGAAGAATACGAATCCGCCCTTGCGGAAGGGGTTGCCTTCAGCTTCCTCCGTTCCCCCGAGAGGTGGAATCAGGGCGTGGGGCTCACGTGCCGCGTGATGGAGCTGGGTCCTGCCGACGAAACGGGAAGACGCCGCCCCGTGCCGACGGACCGCACCGAGACATTTGACTCCGACGAGGTGATCACCGCGGCAGGGGCCGAGGTGGATCATGCCGCCATGGGGCGGCTGGGTCTTGATAGTCAGGATCGGAAGATCGATGCGCAGACACAGGAGACCGCGAAGCCCGGCGTCTTCCTGATCGGTGACGCGGCAGCGGGAGCGGAGACGATCGTGAAGGCGATCGCCTCGGCGCGCAGGGCGGTGGATGCCGTCGTGGCGGCAGAGGCCGCGCGACAGGGAGGCGCATCAGCTACGCACCGGGCATCGGCCTTGCCGTTGCCCGCGGAGGACACCCGCGCCCTGCGCGCAGCGCGCGATCGCCTGGTGCCGGCATCCCCTGCCGGTACCGCGGACGCGGCCATGGCGCGGACGGAATCCGCGCGATGCCTGGGCTGCCGGGCGCTCTGCATGAAGTGCGTGGAGGTCTGTCCCAACAGGGCGAACACCCTGGTCGGCGTGACGGACGGCTTTCGCGACGAGGCACAGATCGTGCACATCGATGCCTTCTGCAACGAGTGCGGCAACTGCGCCACGTTCTGCCCCTGGGAGGGCAGGCCATACCGGGACAAGCTCACGGTTTTTGCCACGGAGGAAGACTTCCGCGATTCGACGAACCCGGGATTCTTTCTCGTGCACGGGAAGGGACAGGTGAGGCTGGCCGGGCAGGTGGGAGCTCTGGCGGTGGACGAAAAGGGCGAGGTCGTCACCGAGGTGGAGCGGCCCGCACGCGCGCTCATCCGCGCCATCGTGCGCGACCACGCGTGGCTGATCGGAGGCGTCTCATGATCGTCCTGCGAAATGCAACGGTTGCGCACCTGCACCCGGCGGAGGTGAGTCCGGGCGTGGACGTCGTGATCGACGGCACCGAGATTCAATCCGTCGGCCGGGGGGCGGCAGAAGGGGTCAAGGCGGAACGCAGCATCGACCTTGCCGGAAGACTCCTGATGCCCGGCTTCGTCTGCGGCCACGACCACTTCTACTCGGGTCTCTCCCGCGGCATCATGGCGCAGATCGCTCCATGCCCCAACTTCGTCTCCACGCTCCAGAATCTCTGGTGGAAGCTCGACGCGGCCCTGGATGCGGAAGCCGTCCGCCTGAGCGGCCTTGTCTGCGCGATGGAGGCGGTGAAGGCCGGCTGCACGGCGGTCATCGATCACCACGCCTCGCCGTCGTGCATCGAGGGCTCCCTTTCCCTGCTCAAGGAAGGATTCGAGAAGGTCGGGTTGCGCGGCGTCCTCTGCTACGAGACGACGGACAGGAACGGTCGCGATGGGGCGCGCAAGGGCGCGGAGGAGAACCGCCGGTTCGCCCGGCTCGTGGAGGCGGAAAAGACCACGCGCGGCAAGCTGCGCCTGGTGGAGGCCATGATCGGCGGCCACGCGCCCTTCACGCTCTCCGACGACGACTGCGCGGCTCTTGCCGACGTGGTGAAGGACACGCATCGCGGCTTTCACGTGCACGTGGCGGAGGACAGCTTCGATCCCTCGTGGTCCCACCGTACGCATGGCAGGGACCCGCTGCGCCGGCTCGACGATTTCGGGCTCGTGACGGAAGGCTCGCTCATCGCGCACGGCCTGTACTTGAGCGGCGAAGACCGGGACATCCTCAACGGCCGGGGCGCCTGGCTCGCGCACAACAGCCGTTCGAACATGAACAATCACGTCGGCTACAACGGGGAGCTTCCCCACGTGAAGAACGTGGTTCTCGGCACCGACGGCATCGGCTCCGACATGCTCCTGGAGGCGAAGTTCGCCTACTTCCGCCACCGGGACGCAGGCGGTCCGCTGGGCCCGGGCGCATTCATGCGCTTTCTCCAGGCCGGCAACGAGCTCCTCCATCGCAGCTTCGGGGAGAGCTTCGGGCGCGTGGAGAAGGGGTACAAGGCGGACCTCGTGATCCTGGACTACGACCCGCCGACGCCATTCGTGCGGGAGAATGTCGCGGGGCACGTCATTTTCGGCATGGGCTCCCGGGACGTCGATACCGTGATCGTCAACGGGAAGATCGTGATGGAAAGCCGCGTCTTCCGCATGGACGCATCGTCACTGTACGCGGAGGCTCAGACAGCCGCCCGTGCGCTCTGGCAAAGGATGGACAAGATATGATTCCCGTCGAGGCCCGCATGGAGTCGTCCTCACGTCTCACGCTTCCGGGAGTGCTCGCGCGCAGTACGCGCGCCTTTGCCCGCCGGCCCGCGCTGGGCATGCTCGGTGCGGCGCCGCTCACCTATGGCGAGCTCGGCGCGCGGGTGCGGGGCACCGCATCGCTCCTGCGCGGGCACGGCATCCGTCCCGGAGACCGCGTCGCCATCCTCTCGGAGAACATGCCGCAGTGGGGCATCGCCTACTTCGCCATCGCCTCCCTGGGGGCGGTGGTCGTCCCCGTCATGACCGAGTTCACCGAGGGACAGATTCAGCACATCCTCGATCACGCAGGGTGCGCCGCCGTCTTCGTCTCCCGCAAGCTGCGGCCGAAGCTCGGGGACGCGCCCCGCCTGCAGCTTCCGATCGAGCCTCTTGCCGGGCTGGCGGATGCGCGCGTTGTCCTTCCCCTGGTGGAGCCCGATGACCTTGCGGCGGTCATCTATACGTCCGGCACGACGGGGCACTCCAAGGGCGTCATGCTCACGCATCGCAACATCGTCTTCGACGCAGAGGCCACGCGCCATCTCGTCGACGTCACGCACCGCGACAGGATCCTTTCCATCCTCACCCTCGCCCACACCTACGAGTGCACGCTGGGTCTCGTCACAATCGTGAGCTGCGGGGCCTTTATCACCTATCTCGACCGGCCGCCGTCGGCGAGCGCGCTCCTGCCCGGCCCTCGCGTCCGTGCGTCCCACCATCGTGCTGTCCGTTCCCCTCGTCGTGGAGAAGATCTATCGCTCGGGCATCCTTCCCGAGCTGGAGAAGAGGTCCCTCTACCACGTGCCCCTGCTGTGGCGGGTCGTCGTCCTCCTGGCGGGCTGGAAGCTGCGGAAAACATTCGGCGGCAGGATCAAGATACTCGCCATCGGCGGCGCGGCGCTGGCGCCCGACGTCGAGCGCTTCCTCCACCAGGCGATGTTCCCGTACGCAATCGGGTACGGTCTCACGGAGACCTCGCCGCTCGTCGCGGGCGCTCCCCCGTTCACTACCCGGCCAAGGTCCACGGGCACCGTGCTCCCCGGCATCGAGGTGCGCATCTCCGATGTGCGGCCCGGTACGCGCGAAGGAGAGATACAGGTGAAGGGCCCCACCGTGATGAAGGGCTACTATCGCAACCCTGACGCCACCGCGCAGGCATTCACGCCGGACGGCTGGCTGCGCACGGGGGACCTGGGCGAGTTCGACGCGCATGGGCACCTCTACATCCGCGGCCGGTCGAAGACCATGATCCTCGGCGCGTCGGGAGAGAACATCTATCCCGAGGAGATCGAGGCGGTGCTCAACCAGTCGCCGATGGTCGATGAATCGCTCGTCTACGGCGATTCGGGGGGTGTCGCCGCGCTCGTCGCGCTGAAGCCCGACGTGCTGGCCTCGCTTGTCGGCGCCGTCCAGGAGGGCATGGCCCGGGCGGAGCATGCCGCCGCGGAGCTCCTGGAGCGGATCAGGAAGGAAGTCAACACCCAGCTTGCCGCTTTCAGCCGTCTTTCCCGCGTGGAGCTGCAGCGCGAGCCGTTCGAAAAGACGCCGTCGCAGAAGATCAAGAGATTCCTCTACCCGCGGACGCCTCCGGCGGAATAGAGCCCGGGCGCATCATGCGCGCACCTCACGCGTGAGACGGGGGCGGGGGGATTTCGGCCCGGCAGTGCGGGCTCCGGGCGACCTCTTTTTCATCCGTCAGCACCTCGGCATGATCGACGGATCGCGTTTCCGTATGGTACTATTTCGGCATGGATGACGTGCGATGGATGCAACGTTTTTCCAATTACCGCAAGGCGGTCACCAACCTCGACGCGGCATTGCGCCAGGAATCATACAATGATCTCGAGCTGCAGGGATTGATAAAGGGATTCGAGCTTTGCTACGAACTGGCGTGGAAAACGCTGCAGGACCTTCTCAGAGAACGCGGTTACGACGATATCGCCGGTCCCAAGCCGGCCATACGTCAGGCATTCAAGGACGGACTGATCGGCGACGGAGAGATCTGGCAGGCCATCCACGAAGCGCGAAATCTCGCCGCGCACACATATGACCTGGACCAGGCGCGGCGTCTTGCCGTGGAGATCAGAAGCTCATACGCGCGGGCATTCAGAGAGCTGCGCGATCGGCTCGAGATGAAAGCCGTCGAATGACGAAGGGCGGGTTCACGGAGGAACGGTGGCTCGCCATCGCGCGGCTGGTCGCGTCAATAAAGCCCTGCCAGCGAATCATCGTCTTCGGCTCACGGGCCAAGGGAGTCTGGCGTGAAGGCTCCGATGTGGATCTCGCAGTATGGGGCCCGTCGTGGGATCCCCTGGATGCCGAGCACGCGCGGGACTTGTTGGAGGAGCGCTGCTTTCCCTGGAGCTTCGACGTGATTCTTCCCGAGCACGTGAAGGAGAGGCAGTTGTTCGAGCACATCCAGCGCGTCGGGTTCGAGATATCCGCTGGGTGATAGGGTTGGAACTCGCTCAGGTCTGCTCTTCGGACCTTTTCGTTTGCCTCACGCCTTGTCGGATCGGCGTCGCGCGCGCACGTCCAGCCGCTCCGCGCGCTGGCGGAAGCGCAGCCAGCGGCGCATGCCGCGCTCCACCAGCAGCATCATGTCCTCCGCGAGGTCCGTGGAATCCTCCGCGCCCGACGCAAGGGAGACGGCGGTGAAGACCGCCATGAGCATGCGCCGGGGGTCCTTGAAAAGCCCGGTGCGGAATGCGCCTGTCCGGGTGCCCTCGTCGAGTATGTCCGTGAGCAGCGCGCGCACGTGCGCAAAGAGGGTGGCGCCCTTTTGCACGCGCTCCTCCGCGCCCGGGTAGAGGAAGCGTCTCTCTCCACCGTAAAGACCGCGCAGGATGGCGCTGGCCCGCAGCGTGAGATTGGTCCAGCGGAAAAGCGCCTTCAGCCGGTAGGCGGGCGAGCGGAGGCTTGTGACCCGGCCGGCTGATTTCCTTTGCGGCCCTCTCCTCGATCTGGTCCACGACGGAGGAGTAGAAGGTTTCCTTGCTGGGGAAGTAGGTGTAGAAGCTCCCCATGCCGAGCCCGGCGGCGCTCGTGATGTCGCGGATGCTCACGCTTCGGTAGCCGCTCTGGCCGAAGAGCCTCTCTCCGACAGAAAGAAGCAAACGCCTGCGGTTTCTCTCCATGTACACTCCCCCGGATTTGCGGCACGAATATCCGGTTTCAAGGGGGATTCAGTCGCCCGCCGATCGTCAGGCGTGGAGAAATCCCCCGAAAAACCCCCTGTTTGGCGCTTCCGCGCGCGCCGCAGGTTGACATGCCCGCCAGAAGCACGGTTTTCTCTTTCCAGAGTATGGACGAGGCAGCCAAAAAGCAAGGTCCCGACGATCACTACCACCTCCGCTGTCCACTGTGCGGAGGCATCTTCGCGGACAGGCCCGATCGTTTCCTGCTCACCTGCCCCGAGCCACACGCCCCCGCGCTCCTTCGCGCCCGCTACCGTCAGAGGCGCCTCGTGGCGCACCCCGAGCACACGGGAGTGTTCCGATTCTTCGACTGGCTGCCCGTACGACGCGCTCTGAAAGGCGGTGTCGGCCCGACAGTTTTCCAGAGCACCGGCCTGGGGCCTTCACTCGGCCTGGACAACCTTTTCATCATTTGGAACGGTTGGTGGCCCGAGAAGGGCGGCTTCATGGAGACCTGCACATTCAAGGAGCTCGAGGCGCAGGCGGTCTGCGGGCGCATCGGCGACGGCTGGCAGGATTCGCTCGTCGTTTCCTCCGCGGGGAACACGGCGCGCGCCTTCCACCAGGCCTGCACGCGCCACGGCGTGCCCGCCCTCCTGGTCGTGCCGGGACACGGGCTTCCCCTGCTCTGGAGCACGACCCCCTCACAGCCGCACGTCCGCCTGGCCGTGCTGGATGGCGGGGCGGATTACGCCGATGCAATTGCGCTGGGAAACGGCATCGCCCGCACGCGCGGATACTTCCCCGAAGGCGGCGCGCTCAACGCTGCCCGGCGCGACGGCATGGGCACGGTGGTGCTGGCCGCGGTGGAGAAGACGGGACGCGTCCCGCAGCATTACTTTCAAGCCGTGGGAAGCGGCACAGGAGCCATCGCGGCGTGGGAGATGAATCTGCGTCTCATGGAAGACGGAAGATTCGGCGCGGAGAAGATGCGCCTCCATCTCTCGCAGAATGCGCCCTTCACGCCCATGGTCGACGCCTGGGAGGCGGGCAGGCGCGAGCTTGCGGAGATACCCGGCGGGCGCGCGCTTGCCGCCTCCATTCACGCCCCGGTGCTCTCCAACAGGAATCCGCCGTACGGGATCGCCGGTGGGCTCTACGATGCCCTCAGCGATACCGGCGGCTTCATGTACAGGGTCACCGCCGCGGAGGCAGGGGCCGCGGGCCGGCTTTTCGAGAAGACAGAGGGAAGCGATATCGACCCGGCGGCAGAGGTCGCCGTGGCATCGCTCCGGCAGGCGGTTGATCTCGGCAGGATCGGCGCGCATGACCTGGTGGCCCTCAACATCACCGGCGGCGGCCAGATCCGGCTGCGTCGGGACAAGAGACCCGCGGCGCTCCGGCCGCAGGCGACCCTCTCCATGAACGACGTGCGGCGGGAAGGGGAGGGGGCGCCGGCACTATTGAGAGAGGCACTGGCATGAGCGACATCTTTGAAAAGTGCGGCACGGACGGCGGCTACTTCGGACGCTTCCGGGTCCAGGGAGACATGTACTTCTCCCAGCCCATACTCGAGGGCGCGCCCGGGCCGCGCATGAAGTTCCAGGGCAAGGACGTGATCGTCTGGGCCATCAACAACTACCTGGGCATCGCGGGCCGCGACGAGCTCACCGCCGCGGCGGCCGCTGCGCTTTCGCGGCACGGCCCGAGCGCGCCGATGGGCTCGCGTCTGCTCACGGGCAACTCCGAGCAGCACATCGAGCTGGAGAGGCGCCTCGGCGCCTTCTGCGGCAAGCCCGCCTCCATCGTGTTCAATTACGGCTACCTTGGCGTGCTGGGAACCGTCTCCGCGCTGGTCGGCCGCGACGACGCGGTGGTGATCGACTCCCTCTCCCATGCCTCCATGATCGATGCAACGGTGCTCGCCTCCGCGGGCAGGCGCTTTCGGCCCTACAAGCACAACGACATGGACGACCTGGAGCGCCACCTGCGCGGCGCGCGCGCGGACGTGAAGGGCGGCATCCTTGTCATCACGGAAGGCGTTTTCGGCATGAAGGGCAATCTGGCCCGGCTGCCCGACATCTGCCGGCTTGCAAAGCAATACGGCGCGCGGCTTTTCGTCGACGACGCGCATGGTTTCGGCGTGATGGGGGCGAACGGCCGCGGCACGGGCGAGCACTTCGGCTGCCAGGACGGCATCGACCTGTATTTCGGAACTTTTGCAAAGGCCTTTGCCGCCATCGGCGGGGTGACCGCAGGAGAGAAGAGCGTCGTCGAGTGGGTGCGCTACAACGCCCGCACGAATGTCTTCGCCAAGGCGCTGCCGCTCGTCTACGTGAAGACGGTGGAAGCGGCGCTCACGCTCGTGGAGAACGAGCCGCAGCGTCGGGAGCGCATGTGGGCCATCGCCAAGAGACTCCAGGCGGGGCTCGTGGATCTTGGTTTCGACATCGGCGGCACGGAGTCTCCCATCACGCCGGTCTACGTCATTGCGGGAAACGAAGAGACCGCGATGGCCATGATCGCCGATCTGCGGGAGAAGCACGGCGTCTTCGTCTCCGGGGTCACCTATCCGGTCGTGCCGCGCGGGGTCATCCTTTTCCGCATGATCCCCACCGCGGCGCACACGGAGGAGGACGTGGACAGGACCATCGACGCGTTCCGCGCGATGCGCGATTCGATGAAGCTCGATCTTTCCACCAAGCCGTCGCAGCAGAATCGATGAGCCGGGCGCTCGTGACCGGCGCCTCCCGCGGCATCGGGAAGGCCATTGCCGCTTCACTGGTCGCTGCCGGATACGAGGTTGTCGGCACGAGCCGGCATCCCGAGGCGCTTCCTCCGCACGACAGGATTGACGGCGTCCGCTACCTTGCACTCGACCTGTTGGAGGCCGGAAGCATCGCGTCGCTTGCGCGGGAAGCCGGACCGGTGGACGTCCTGGTGAGCAATGCCGGGCAGAGCCAGATCGGCGCGGTGGAAGAGCTGCCGGTCGACGAGGTGAGAAGGCTTTTCGAGGCGAATCTCTTTGGCGCGCTGCGGGTGATACAGCTATTTCTTCCCGGCATGCGCCAGAGGCGCGCGGGAAAAGTCATTGCGGTCGCTTCCATGGCCGCCGTCACACCCGTGCCTTTTCTCTCCTCCTACGCGGCGAGCAAGGCTGCCCTTGTGGCGATGATGCGCGGGCTGCGCTATGAGACGGCATCCTTCGGGATCACGGTCGCCGTCGTTGCCCCCTTCGATATCAACACGAGCATTCCCCTGGACATCCGCTACGATGAGCGCTCGGCCTACATGCCCGACATCGCCACGGTGCACCAGAGGCGCGACAAGGCCCTTGCCGAAGCGCCGGGACCCGATCTGGTCGCACGCAAGGTGATCTCCATCCTCCGCTCGCGCCGGCCCGGCTTCTTTCATCCCGTGGGCCGCGGGGCGGGGCTGAACGCGTTTCTCCTGCGGCATCTGCCCGCGAGGACAGTGGAGCGCATCATCCGGCGCCTCTTTGGGCTTCCGCGAGGGGCAGCTTCACGGTAAAACTGGTCTTGCTGCCGGGCA
Organism: uncultured Spirochaetota bacterium; assembly: GCA_963781885.1. Classification (GTDB taxonomy): domain Bacteria; phylum Spirochaetota; class Spirochaetia; order SZUA-6; family Fen-1364; genus Fen-1364. The sequence goes on from CAWAHW010000002.1 coordinate 142,061, forward strand.
CACTGGAAAAGCTGAGGCTGCCGCGGTGGGCCTCCACGATGTGCTGGCAGATCGACAAGCCCAGCCCCGTGTTTGTCTTCGTCATCTTCGTGCTGAAAAAAGGCGTGAAAATCCGGTCCTGGATCTCGCGGGGGATGCCGTAGCCGTTGTCCATGACGGTCACCTCCGCGCAGTCCTCCTCCCGGTTGTGCTGCATCGTCACCTCGATGAGACCGTGGTCCAGCACCGCCTCCACGCTGTTCATGACGAGGTTGATGAAGAGCTGCTTCAGCTTGTTCTCTTCACCGCTCACGACCAGCGGCTGCTCCGGGAAGCTTGTCCGCACCACGAGACGCTTCTGGTTCAGCTTGTGACCGAGCAGAAGGATCACCTCGCCCAGAAGCTCCCCGAGGTTCACGGTGCGGCCGTCCACCTGGCTCACGCGTGAGAAGGAGAGCAGGCTGCCGACGATCGCGACGATCCGGCTGAGCTCATTTTCGATCTTTCCGAGCTTCTCCTTCCCGTCCCCGTCCAGATCCTTCAGCTTCAGAAGCTCGACGTAGTTCTGGATGATGCCCAGCGGGTTGTTGATCTCGTGTGCCACCCCGGCGGCGAGCTCCGCGATGGAGGCGATCTTCTCCGCGCGCAGGAGGTACTCCTTCACGAAGTGGTCCATCGACACGTCTTCCAGCATGAGGATGGTCCCCGTGAACCTGTAGTCCTCGTCTTGCAGAGGGAAGCTCTTCAGGAGCAGGAAGCGTTCGTCGTTCACGGTGATGCCTTCCCAGCTGTGGCGCTCGCGGCCGACGATCTTTTCGCAGATGTCGCCGGCATCGCTCACGTGATGGACCTCCAGCATCTCGCCGATGGGCACGCGCGGCAGGACGTGATCGTCGGCGCCCAGGATGCGCCGCGCGGCCTGGTTGCTCAGGTAGATCCGGTTGTCGGTGTCCAGGATGATCACGCCGACCGGCAGGTCGCTGATGATGCTCTCATTGTAGCGTTTGATCAGCGTGAGCTGCTGGTGCTGGCCCTCGCCCTCCTCGATGTTGAACATGAAGCTGTAGGCGAGCTTCAGGAGCTTGAACCGGTCCAGGTCGCGCACGAGCTCCGTGCCGCGCCGCTGCCCGTTCTTCAGCACCGTCACGCGGTCGGCGAACTTGAAGACCTCATCCACGCTCGTGGAGACGTAGATGATGGCCTTGTCGCGGCGGCGGTACTCGGTGAGAAGGCGGAACACCTGGTCCATCTCCTCCGAGTTCAGGCGGCTGGAGATCTCATCCACGACGAGGATGTCCGGCTCCAGGGATACGACGCGCGCGATCTCCACCATCTGCTGCTCGGCGAGGCTCAGCCGTCCGACGGGCGTGTCCAGCGCGACGTGCACGTCGAGCTCCTCCAGCAGGTTGCGGCACCGTTCCCGCACCTCGGAGGGAAAACGCTGCCGCAGCCATACTTTCGGCAGCCTGCCCAGGGAGATGTTCTCCACGGCGTTCAGCGTCGGGATGAGGCTCAGGTTCTGGTAGACGATGCCGATGCCGTGCCGGATGGCCGCCCGGGGCGTGGGGAAATCCACCTCGCGGCCCTCCAGCAGGATCGTGCCCTTCTGCTTGCGCAGGTCGCCGCTCAGGATCTTCACGAGGCTGGATTTTCCGGAGCGTCGCTCCCCGACCAGGGCATGGATCTCCCCCGCGAACAGGTCGAAATCGACACCCTTCAGGGCGGCAACCTCGCCGAAGGAGAAATGGATGTTCTTCATCTGGAGAAGAGGAAGCCGGGGCTCCTTCACGCTAGGGCTCCAGGCCGAGCTTCTTCATCTTGTTGTACAGCGTCTTTCGATGGATGCGCAGGATTTCCGCGGCCTTGTGCTTCACGCCGTCGCTCTTCTCCAGCGCGTCGAGGATCATCTGGCGCGACACCGATTCGTAGGCATTGGCCAGGGTTGCCTGCCCGCTCACCGCGTAGTCGGTATACTGCCGCGGCAGGTCATCCACGGTGAGCTCCGTTGTTTCGCAGAAGATCACCGCGCGCTCGATGCAGTTCTTCAGCTCCCGGACATTGCCCGGCCAGTTGTGCGCCAGGAGGACCTGTCGGACCCCGGGTGAAAGCCCCTGGATCTGCTTCGAGTACTGCTCGTTGAACTGCAGGAGGAAATACCCCGCCAGGAGGCCGATGTCCTCCCGGCGCTCGCGCAGGGGCGGCAGGGCGATGCTGATCACCGACATGCGGTAGAACAGGTCCTCGCGGAAGGTGCCCGCGGCGATCATCTGCGCGATGTTCTTGTTCGTGGCGGCGATGATGCGCACGTCGGCCTTCACCGCCCGGGAGCCGCCCACGCGCGTGAGCGCGCGCTCCTGCAGGACGCGCAGCAGCTTCGCCTGCGTGTCGAGGCTCAGGTCGCCGATCTCGTCCAGGAAGAGGCTGCCGCCGTCGGCGAGCTCGAACTTGCCCCGGTGCATCTTGTGCGCCCCGGTGAACGCCCCTTCCTCGTGACCGAAGAGCTCGCTCTCCAGCAGCGTCTCGGGTATCGCCGCGCAGTTGATCTTCACGAACGGTTTCGCGCTGCGGTGGCTGAGCGCGTGCAGGGCGTCGGCGACGAGCTCCTTGCCCGTGCCGCTCTCACCGGTGATCACGACGGAGGCATCCGTCGGGCCGACCTTGTCGATGGTGCGGAATATCTCCCGCATGCGCGGGTTGACCGACCAGACGCGGAAGCTCGGGGGAAGCAGCGGCTCCACGCGGCGGCGGAGGCCATTCGTCCGCGCGAGCTGCTCCACCTCGTTGAGGAGCTCGGGGATGCGGAGCGGCTTCTCGTAGAAGTTCATCGCCCCGTACCGCATTGCCCGCACGACGTTCTCCGCGCTCGCGAATCCCGAGATCATGATGATGGGGATCGAGCGATCCCTTTCCTTGACCTCCTTGAGCAGTGCGATCCCGTCCATCACCGGCATCTTCACGTCCACGATGATCAGGTCGGGCGGGTCCTCAACGAGGAGGCCCGGCACCTCTTCCGGAAGCGTCGTGTGGCGCGCGCGATAGCCGTGGGACGTCAGCAGCTCGGACAGGGAAAGGCACATCTCAATCTCATCGTCCACGATGAGAACGTTGAAGGCCATGGCGCCATGATAGGCGGCGGCGCGCCTGAAATCAAGCGCGCGCCGCGGTTGCGTGCAGGAAGCGCCGTGTTGCGTGCCCCCCGGGATTCGTGTACAACGAGTGGTGAGAAGCCATGCGCGGGGACACATCGACACGCCGGAGAGCTCTCGCCTGCGCCCTCTGCGTCACTCTCGCCGCCCTTGCCGCCGCCTCCTGTTCCGGGGCGAATGCCGGGCGGAAAGGCGCCTCTCCTCCCATCCGCATCGGATTCCTCGTGAAGCGCCCGGAAGAGCTGTGGTTCCAGAATGAATGGCGCTATGCGCAGAAATGCGCCGATACCAATGGCTTCCAGCTCATCAAGATCGGCGTGCCGGACGGCGACAAGGTGCTCGCCGCCATCGACAATCTTGCCGCGCAGGGCGCCCAGGGCTTCGTGATATGCACCCCTGACGTGCGCCTGGGACCGGCCATCCTCTCCCGCGCCTCCACCTATGGCATGAAGGTATTCACCGTCGACGACCAATTCGTGGGTCCTGACGGCAGCTTCATCAAGGTGCCCTACATGGGCATCTCCTCGCCGCAGATCGGCGCGGCGGTCGCGAACGCCCTCTACGACGAGTATCAGAAGCGCCAGTGGCGGCCCGAGGAGACGGCGGCACTCGCCGTGACATTCGACGAGCTGAACACCGTCAAGGAGCGCACCGACGCTGCGGCGGAAACCCTGAAGGCGCGAAGCTTCCCCGCGGACCGCATCTTCCGCATTCCCGAAAAAACGGCGGACCTGCCCGGCGCATTCGACGCCGCGAGCATCGCCCTGTCCCAGCACGCCGAGGTAAAGCGCTGGCTGGTTTTTTCCATCAACGACGAGGGGGTGCTGGGGGCCATTCGCGCGATGGAAAACCGCGGCTTCAACGCCGACACGGTGATCGGCATCGGCATTGGCTCCAGCCTGGGCATCATCGAGTTTCGCAAGCGCGAGATCACGCCCTTCTTCGCGTTCTGTCTCATCAACCCATACATGCACGGCTTCCAGACCACCGAATGGCTCTACCGGTGGGTGAGCGCCGGCATCCAGCCGCCGATGGACACCCGCACCCCCGGTACGATCGTGACGCGCGACGACTATCGGGACATCTTCCAGAGCCGCGGACTTGAGGAGCTGCTCCTCCCGCAGCCGGGCGACGCGAAGCCGCAGGACGCCGACAGGGGACGGGGCGAATCATGAACGCCCGCGCGGATGCCCTTTCTCGCGGCCGGCTCGTCGCCGCCCGGGTGCGCGGCGCCTGGAGCCGCTACACGAGCCTCTTGATCCTGGTGGTCATCGTCGCCGCCTCTTCGATATTCGTCCCGCACTTCCTCTCTTGGATCAACATCATCGGCTTGGGCCTGTCGATCTCCATGGTGGGCATGGTGGCCTGCTCGATGCTCCTGTGCCTGGCCTCCGGTGGATTCGATCTCTCGGTGGAATCGGTCGTCGCATTCTCCGGGGTGCTCGCCGCGGTCGTGATCAATTCCAGCGGCAGCGTGCTCGGTGGCGTCCTGGCAGGCATACTGGCCGGCGGTCTTGTCGGCGCGGTCAACGGGGCCATCGTCTCCTACTTTTCCCTGAATCCGCTGATCACCACCCTCGCCGTCATGCAGATCGTGCGCGGTCTCGGCTTTCTGGTCTCCCAGGGCTCGGCAGTGGGCGTGAACAATACGGGCTTTTTCGTTCTGGGTGCCGGGCGCATCCTGTCCATCCCGAACCCGATCTGGATCACCGTTTTTCTCATGATCCTCTTCGCGTTCGTGCTCACGCGCACCTCGTTCGGTCGCAACATGCGCGCGGTCGGGGGAAATGAGACGGCGGCGCGCTTGAAAGGGATCGCGGTCAACCGCACGAAGATGATCGTCTATATCGTGCAGGGCTTGATCGCGGGTTTTGCCGGTGTCGTGCTCGCCTCCCGCATGACCAGCGGTCAGCCCAATACGTCCCAGGGATTCTCCATGGACGTGATTTCCGCCTGCGTCCTGGGCGGCGTATCGCTCTCGGGTGGCGTGGGGACGCTCAGCGGCACGATCATCGGTGTGCTGATCATGGGCTCCGTCCAGAATGCCATGAATCTTCTCAATATCCCGACCTTCTACCAGTACATCCTGCGCGGCTTCATCCTTCTCCTCGCCGTGCTTCTCGACCAGTTCAAACGCAGGAGCAAGTAGCCGCCGCGCCGCAACGTGCACGAATGTGCACGTCGACTATTGACGAGCGTGGCGCCACGTGCACGACGTCCTGGGCAGCGCGACTGGGGCACATTCTATTTGCTTACCATGAATGCAGTTGACTCATTTTCCCCGCGCGCTGCCCTTGGTACGCCGCTTGCACCATGAGCAGCGAGGCCCGGAACGGCTCGAGGAGGCTCAGGCGGTGGCGACGGCAGGCGACTACAAGACAGCAATCCGCATGGAAGGCATCGAGAAGTACTTCGGCAATGTCGCGGCGTTGCGCGGCATCAACCTGGAGGTCGGCAGGGACGAGGTCATCGGGTTGATCGGCGACAACGGGGCAGGAAAGTCCACGCTGATCAAGATCATGACGGGTGTCTTCCCCCCACCTCGGGTGCAATGTACCTGCGCGACCAGCCCGTATCCTTCTCGGGCTATAGCGTCCGTGAGGCGCACAAGCGCGGCATCGAGACGGTCTACCAGGACAAGTCACTCGGGGAGAAGCAGGTCCTCTGGAGGAACTTCTTCATCGGTCGGGAGATCACGCTCCCCTTCGGCTTCATCGACGTGAAGAAGGAAAAGAAGATCGCCCAGGGCATCATGGTGGATACCATCGGGTTCCGCGGCAAGGGCATCACCGTGGAGTCGCGCGCAAGCAAGCTCTCCGGCGGCGAGCGCCAGGGCGTGGCCATCGGCCGCGCCATGCATTTCGAGGCGGACCTGATCATCCTGGATGAGCCCACGGTGGCCCTCTCCCTGAAAGAGGTGCGCAAGGTGCTCTCCTTCGTGCAGAAGATCAAGGAGGCCGGCAAGGCCTGCATCTACATCACGCACGATCTGCAGGATGTCTACCAGATATCGGACCGTTTCATCGTGCTGGATAGAGGGGAGATCGTGGCAAGCATCGCGAAGAACGAGATCAGCCTGAAGGAGCTGGACACGTTCCTGCTCGAATACTCGCACGGCCTGAAAGACAAGGTGCAGCCATGAAACACGGAAACTCGCGCTTCGCATTCATCGGGAAGATCGAGGGGCTGCCGATCGCGGCGGTGCTTGCCATCCTCTACGTCATCTTCATCTTCACCGCGCCGTCGGTCTTTACCGGATATCGCATCTACATGTCTTTCTTCCAGACCGTGCCGCCGATGCTCGTGCTTGCAATCGGCCTGACCTTCATCATCACCGCGGGGGAGATCGACCTGAGCTTCCCCGCCGTCGTGGCGCTGTCGGGTTTCGTCTTTACCTGGGTTTTCAAGACCTACCACGCCCCATGGATCGGCTTCATCCTCGCACTCGCCTCGGGCGCCCTGGTGGGGTATATCAACGGGATCCTGGTGGCGCGCCTGCGGGTGCCGTCCATCATGGCAACCCTGGCGACGCAGTTCTTCTGGTACGGCGTGACGCTCCTGATCGCGGGCGGTCTCCAGATCAATATCGAAGAGATCCAGACCAATCTCATCCACACCGTGTTCGTCGGTCGGATCTTCGGCGTCTTCCCCGCGCAGGCGCTCTGGTCGCTCGGTGTCGTGATAGTGTTCTGGTTCATCCTGAACCGGCACAAGTTCGGCGAGGCGATCATGTTCATCGGCGACAATGCCGACGTCGCGCGCGTAATGGGCATCAACGTCGAGACGACGCGGATCAAGCTGTTCACCATGCATGGCGTGCTCGCCGCCTTTGCCGGGCTCCTCCTGACGATAGAGATCAACGTCTTCTTCCCGACGCAGGGACAGGGCATGCTCCTGCCGGTCATGGCGGCTGTCTTCATCGGCGGCACGTCGATCGCGGGCGGCCAGGGCGCCATCGTGGGCACCTTTTTCGGCTCGTACATCATCGGCTCCCTGGAAGCAGGCGTCGTGGCAACAGGCATCGGCGGCTACTGGGTGCAGCTCGTGGAAGGAGTCGTGATGGCAGCCTCCGTGATCCTCAACGTGATCATCGGGGACGAGGGTGCCGCCCTTCTGGCGCGGACCGCCCGCAAGTGGGCCGTGCCGGAACAGGCGCCGCCCGGCAAGGAGCCCGCGGCTCACGGCGATTCATGAGGAACAGGCGCGCCGTTGTGCGCGGTCTTTGAATCCTGAGCGAAAGGGGGAGGTGCAAACTGAGGCTTTCTTGTCTGCGGCCGCGCCGTGATGGCGCCGGCTTAAATACCTTTCTCAAGAAGGGGGAATCTGTGCGGAAGATGAAATGGGTCATTCTGGCTTTGGTGATCTTCGGGGCGCTGTTCGCAGCCCAGACCTGGGCGGCGGACAAGCAGCTCGTCATCTACATGCAGTGCGGCGGGACGCAGGGCGACGGCGCCACGCTTGCGCGCACCAACGGCGCACGGGCGGCGGCCGCGGCGAACAACGTCAAGCTGATCGAACAGTACTCCAAGTGGGATCAGCAGACGATGATCGACCAGTTCAAGCAGGCCATGGCGGCCAACCCTGACGGCATCGAGATCATGGGCCACCCGGGCGAGGCAGCATTTGCGGCGCTCGTCGACCAGGCCGAGGCACAGGGCATCATCGTCACCAGCGGCAACAACCCGCTGCCGAACATCGAGGCGAAGTACCACGATAAGGGCTTTGGGTACGCGGGCGCCGATCTCTACCAGGGCGGCTACCTCACGGGCCAGTCGATGGTCAAGGCAGGCAACCTGAAGGCCGGTGACAAGGCTCTCGTGTACGACATCTGGCACCAGGAAGGCCGCAGCCGCAGCAGCCAGGGCGTCTATGACGCGCTGGCAAAGGCCGGACTCATCGTCGACAAGCTCGACGTGTCCGCGGCGGTGGACAGCGACACCTCGCTTGCCATCCCCATCCTCACGGCGTATCTCCAGGCGCATCCCGACCTCAAGGCCATCGGCACCCAGCACGGCAGCGTGACCGCAATCCTGCCGAAGGTGCTCCAGGCGGCAGGGAAGAAGCCCGGCGACATCATCTGCGGCGGTATCGACCTTTCGCCCGCCACGGTAAGCGCCATCCAGGGCGGCTGGATTACCGCCAGCTTCGACCAGGTGCTGTATCTCCAGGGATACCTCCCGGTCCTCCAGATCGTCCTCACAAAGCGCTACCTGATCCCCGGTCTGCACATCGACACCGGCGTCGGCACCGTGACCCCGCTGAACGTGGCCACGATCAAGCCCCTCATCGACCAGGGAATCCGCTAGACGGAGCATGTTTGTGTGATGTGCCCCCGCGAAAGCGGGGGCACTTTCTTTTTCACGCGATCGATACGCCGTCACACGCTGATATTTTTTCTCTGGAACGACCACAGGGAGCCGCCCACCAGCGCGAGCGTCGCGGCAAGCGGCACGGCGATGTCGACGCCGGACAGCCCATGCTGCATCACGTCGGCGGTGTCGTAGTACGCGTAGAAGGAGATCGCGCGGAGCGCGTGGACGAACGAGCCGGTGGCCGTCCGCCCGAGCACGTCAATGAACCAGCTCGCGATGAGAAAAACAACCGCGATGGCCGCCGCATGCGACTTTCGCCGGGCACAGGTCGCGACGAAGACAGTGAAGGCGAGCACGATCAGCGTCCCCGGCAGGATGTACAGGCTCGCATCGATGATGGTTCGGGTGGCGATATGCACCGCGGGGGTGGCGCGAAGACTGAGGAAGATCGCGCCGGTGCTGATGACAATGACCCCGACGGCCAGAACGCCGGATGCGAGGAATTTCTCCAGCACGACGCGCCAGCGGGGCACGGGCATGCTGAGCAGCACGTCCATGATCCCCCGGTCTTCCTCGTTGGCCGTGACATTCAGTCCCATGATGATCGCGTAGACGCCGAATATGACGAGGATGATCGCGTAGTACTGGTTGTTGAGGAAGCCCGCCGGGGAGGCCAGGAACGCGAGATCCCCGCCGCCCACCATCTGGACGACGAACAGGGGCATTCTGGAAATCGCCTCCGCGGTCGCGCGCATGCCATTGGCATCCGGCACGGCGATGATGTTGAGGAGCGCGATCAACCCGATGCCGATTCCCCAATAGATCATCGACCGCCACCCGCGCCGCAGCGTCTCGAAGAATATCGCACGAGGCATGCCGTCCTCCTTACAGGCCGATGTTCCGCCGCTGAAAGAGCCACGTGCCGCCCGCCATCAGCACGACCGTGACGACGCCCAGCACGAGCACATTGCCCCAGTCCAGGCCGTGGCGGATCACGGCCGTGCTGTCGTAGTAGCTGTAGAACGAGAGAAAGCGCAGCGTGCCGGCGAATGAGGCGCTCGCCTGGCGTCCGATGCTGTCGATGAAGTAGCTGCCAAGGATCACCACGATGGCGACTGCCGCCGCAACATTCTTGCGGCGGATCACGGACGTGAGAAGCACCGTCATCGCGATCACGACGAGGGTGCTTGGCAGCATGTTGAGGGTCGTTTCCAGCAGCCTGACCTGGTCGATGGACAATGCGGGCGATGCCCGCAGACCGATCCACAGTCCGCCGAAGGTCAGGGCGATGATGCCCGCGATGATGACGACGAAGGCCAGGAACTTTTCCAGCACCAGGCGCCAGCGGGAAACGGGCAGGCTCAACAGCACGTCCATGATCCTGCTGTCTTCCTCGTTCGCCGTGATGTTCAAGCCCGCAATCACCCCGTAGGCCGCCAGGATGAGCAGGGCGTAGCTGAAGAAGATCATGTTCAGGAACCCCGTCGGCGTCGCCATCGAGGCGGCGTCCTCTCCCCCGAACATGGCGAGCATGGCGGGCGGCACGCTTTGAAAGGCGCGCGCCATGTCCTTCAGCATGTCGGCGTTGGGGACGATCAGGGCCACCGACAATCCCAGCGCGCCGATCCCCAGCCCCCACCAGAGCATCTGCATCCAGTTGCGCCTCAGGGTCTCCTCGAATACCGCCCCGGTCATACCGCCATCTCCGCGGTCGCGCGATGATTGTTCTGCATGGCGGGCGAATCGCCGTAATAGGTGAGGAATATCTCTTCCAGCGTCGGCTCCTGGATCTGCATGTCGACGATATAGGCCGCGTCGACCGCCCGGATCAGAGGGTCGAAATCCCCCGTCAGCTTGAGGCGGAGCCTGTCGCCGCTCGCCGACACGTCCGTCACGCCGCTGAGGCCCGCCACCGCGCCAAGAGGCGCCGCGGCGCGGAACTGGAACGTCACCCAGCGGAAGTCGGTGTGCATCATGTCGCTCACCGTTTTCACCTCCTTGAGCTGCCCGCTGCGCAGGATCCCGACACGGTCGCAGATCTCCTGCACCTCGTTGAGGACGTGGGAGGACAGGAAGACCGTGCAGCCGTCTTCCCGCGCTTCCCGCATGAGCTGGAGGAATATCTGCTGCATGAGCGGATCGAGGCCGTTGGTCGGCTCATCGAGGATGAGCAGCTCCGGCCTGCTCATCAGAGCGAGGATCAGACCGAGCTTGCGCTTGTTGCCGCTGGAGTAGCTGCGCACCTTCTTGCCCGGGTCGAATTCCAGGCGCTCGGCAAGGTTAGTGACGTATTTCATGTCCGGGCCGCCGCGCAGGCTGCCGACGTAGTGGATGACCTGGCGGGCCGTCAGGTTTTCCCACAGGCTGAGCTCGCCGGGGAGAAAGCCGATCCGCTTGTGCAGCGCGACGCTGTGCTGCCGGACGTCCATGCCCAGGATGGAGGCGTGACCCGCCGTGGGACGGATCAGGTCCAGCAGAAGCCTGATCGTGGTGGTTTTCCCCGCCCCGTTCGGTCCAAGGTACCCGAAGATCTCACCCGGCTGGATACTGAGGGTGAGGGAGTCCAGCGCGGGCTTCGCTTTTTTCCCGCCCCTGTAGACCATTGTCAGGTTGTCCGTCTGGATCACTGGCGTCCGTGTCATCATCGCTCTCCCCCTTTTCTCCACCTGCTCATTGTTTTTGTCCCGATCCCGGTGCGTCGCGCCCCGGCATCGTGAAATCCTCAAACGGCTTTTTCCCTTTCGCAACGTCGTCTATCACCTTGCCCAGCGAAAGGTCCTGGACCGCCGCGGACGGCAGGAGCACGATCGTTCCGTTCTTCCGGATCCCCTCATAGGTGATGCTCATGCCGCGCAGCTGCAGGGCAGTCGGGTTGTCGCGATAACGCTTCGATGCTTCGACGTAGCTGTCGGCGACCTCCTGCTCCGCTTCCGCAAGGATGAGACGGGATTGCCGTTCGCGCTGGGCTTGTGCCTGCCGGGAGAGGGCATCCTCCAGCTCTTTCGAGATGACGATGTCGGTGATGCCGATGGAGAGGATCGTGATTCCCCACGGGCTCGTGCGCGCGTCGAGAAACTCCTGGATCTCCTTGCCCAGCCTTTCCTGCTCGGAGAGGAGGCTCGCCAAGTCGTGTTTGCCGATGGCGTTTCGCAGCGCCGCGTGGGCCGCGAGCGTCACCGATTCCAGATAATCCGCGACCTCCAGCGTGGCCTTTTCCGCGTCCCACACCATCCAGAAGGCGATGGCATCGACGCTGACCGGAACCGTGTCCTTCGTGAGGGTCGTTTCGTGATGGAACTCCACCACCCGGATGCGGGTGTCCATCAACCGGGCGGCCCGGTCGACAAGCGGCGCGATGAGGAAGACGCCCGGTCCCCGCAGGCCGGCAAACCTTCCCAGGCGGAACATGACGACCTTTTCCCACTGCTGGGCGAGCTGGATCGTCGGCATGAGGATGAACCCTGCTCCCATCACTGCGAGCGGTGCGAGAAACGCGTCGCCCAACGCCCAGCGCAGCGCCGCTCCCGCCGCCACGATGAATGCAAGATCGAGAATCCACAGCGGGAAGAAGTACAGAATGAGGACCGCGATGAAGCAGCCGAGAACAACACATCCCAGCGCTTCGAGCTGAAACGACGCGCCGCCGAGGATCGGGATCAGGGCGCCCGCCCCGACCGCGATCACGAAAAGGAGGAAACCCAGGCTGGAAAGCCTGAAATCCCTTTCCGTCCCGCGCCTGTCGACCTGACCCCCAGGGGGGAGCTCACGAGTGATGAGCGTCATAGGTTTCCTCCTGTCCTTTCAATTCTTCCAGATGTGAGACGATTTCCCGCATTGTGATTCCGTACGAGGAGATCTTCGGAAATGAACTCCCGCACCAGCTCGGCCAGCACGCGCTCGCGCTCGATGTCGGGGATGTCCACTTTCCGATTGCCGATGAAGGTTCCCGTTCCCTGTTGCGTCGCGAGGATCTGCCGGATTTCCAGCTCGCTGTATGCCCGGGCGACCGTGTTGGGGTTGACCTGAAGCTCCACGGCAAGGCTCCGCACCGTCGGAAGCCTGGCGCCTGGTGCAAGCCGCCCGTCAGCGATTGCCATTTCAATCTGTAGTATCAACTGCTTGTAAAATGGCATGCCGCTCTTCGGGTCAAGTGTGAACTTCAGCCCTGCTGCCTGTTGCCTTTCCATGTTGTCCTGTGTCTCTCCAGATTGTATTAGTCTATTAATACAATACCTATTTAATACAACTACAACAGAAGGTCAACTGTTTTCGCTCATTTTTTCTTTTTCCCCTTGACAATATACTCAGTACTGACTAAAAATAGTCAGTACTGAGTATTGGAGGATCGATGAGTGTCCCTCTCTACATTCTCGGGCTTTTGCGGAGATTTGGACCCCAACACGGCTACCAGATAAAGAAAGTCATCAGCGAGGAGATTGCGGACTTCGCGAGAATCAAGCTGCCAACGATCTACTACCACCTTCAAAGGATGGAGGAGGATGGCCTGCTGTCCGCCGAGAACGCAAAGGATTCCAACAGGCCCGAGCGTCGCGTCTACACAATCACCCCGAAAGGTCGGGCGGCCTTTGAAAAGGAGCTCGTCAGTCTACTCGATCTCACGTTCGAGCCTTCATTCGAATGCGATGCTCTCTTCTACTTTGCCGACTGCCTGGACGATGCCGACATCCTCGGCTCGCTCGAAGCCCATGCGCGTGCGATGGACGCTGCACGGCAGACAATTGAGAGCCACGAGGCCATCGCCACGGAAGGCCTTTCCGCGGAGCAGAAAGCCTGGGCGTCGGTCATTTTTTGCCATCACAAGCTGCACGACCAGGCCGAGGCATCGTGGGCGCGCGAGGCGCTCGCCATTCTGCGCAACAAGAACTCGGGTAATCAGGAGGCATGATATGACGAAGGCAAGAGTGCCGGAGACAAACAGCGGCATCCAGGGAACCGCGACCGTCGAGATCTATGACGCATTCGCGAGGAACATGAGGGATCGGGGCTACCTGCCCGTGAAAGAGTACGTGTCCCGTGGTCTCGCGGGCGGCGTCGGCCTGGAAATCGGTCCCGGGCCCGGCTACGTCGGTCTGGAATGGCTCCGCGCCTGTCCGGATGGAAGCCTGACCGGACTGGAGATAAGCGCCGACATGATCCGCGTGGCCGAGCGCAATGCCCGCGAGTATGGTCTCATAGACAGGACACGCTATGTCGAAGGCAACTCCATGAGCATGCCGTTCACGGACGGCAGCTTCGATTGCGTCGTTCTCGAATGGCTCTCTCCACGAGTGGGAAAAGCCGGAGCTCGTCTTTTCGGAGATCGTCCGCGTGCTGAAACCGGGAGGCATCTTCTGCGTGACCGATCTGCGTCGCGATGCCGGGCTCCCGGCGCGGCTTTTCGGTCTCATGGGCGCCAGACCGAAGGCAATCCGTCAGTGGATTCCTGAGCTCGCTCAACGCATCGTACACGAAGGCAGAGCTCGAAAAGCTCCTTCACGATGGCGGCATCGAGGCGGCAGTAGAGAGCAGTTTCATGGATGTGTCAGTGACGGGGAAGAAAGGCTGAAGCCCGTCCGGCGTCACGGGTCGGGGTGCCGGGCTTCGAGGGTCTTCACCAGCGCATCGAGATCGGCGTTCCACCGGGTCTCATCCAGCGCGCCGAGCCCCCGGGAGAGTCGGGCGCTCTTTTTGCACTTGACGACGGACATCCGGACCGTATTTTCTTGTGAGAAGAGGTGACGAGATGAAACCTGTTGTCTGGGGCGTGCTTTCGATTTCCCACCATTACAAGCTTCGCGTCCATACGAATGTGAGCCGGTCCCCGCTTGTCGACATGCGCGGTCTTGCCTCCCGCTCCCGGGACAAGGCGGCGGAGGCCGCCCGCGATCTGGGCATCGCAAAGTCGTACGGTTCCTACGAGGAGCTCCTTGCGGACAAGGAGATCGAGGCAGTCTACATCCCGCTTCCCAACCACCTGCACGCGGAATGGGTGAAGAAGGCAGCGGATGCGGGAAAGCACGTCCTCTGTGAGAAGCCATTCGCCATGGATGCCAAAGAGGCGGAGGGGGCGATCCGCTACGCGGAGCGCAAGGGCGTGCGCGTGATGGAGGCCTTCATGTACCGATTCCATCCCCAGTGGAAAAAGGCGCAGGAGCTGCTGAAGGCGGGGGAGATCGGGAAGGTGCAGCTCGTGTCCACGGTCTTCACGTACAGCAACCTCGACCCCCACAATATCCGCAATATCCTGGCCGTCGGCGGCGGGGCCATTCCCGACATCGGCTGCTACGCGGTGTCCAGCGCCCGCTTCCTCCTGGGCAGGGAACCAACGCGCGTGATCAGCCTCGTCCAGCGCGACCCCACGATGGGCACGGACATCCTCACCTCCGCCCTGCTTGACTTCGGGTCTGCCCGGTGCCAGTTCACGATCTCCACCCAGACCCACCCCTGGCAGCGGGTCGACGCACTGGGAACCGGCGGCGCGCTTTCCGTCCTGATCCCTTTCAATGCCTACCCCGACGTGCCGATGCAGATGACCGTCACCGCGGGCGTCGGCACCCGGCAGATCTACACCCCGCCCACCGACCAGTACGTGGAGATGTTCGAGGGCTTCTCCCGCGCCGTGCGCGACGGCACGCCCGTTCCCACGCCGCCCCAGGACGCCATCGATAACATGAAGGTGCTCGACGCGCTGTTCAGGTCGGAGAAGTCGGGGAGCTGGGAGAAGGTGACGTAAGCAGGCACGGCACCGGCCTTGTGCGGTCCGGTGGCCGCACCCGCCTGATCGGGATCCGGTCAGGTCACCGGTTGCAGCCGCATGAGGCGCGGATCTTGAGCTCAGGTGAGGATCTATGGGTCTCGTTCGCGAAAACGCCGTGAGCGGTCATGTCGAGCGCAATGGCTCCCACGATCTCCCCCAGGTGCCGCGCGCCGGGATCCAACGATGTCATGCCCATCCCAAGGGCGAGGCCGGAGTTTCCATAGCCGATCACCGAGCAGTCCCGTCCGGGTGCGAGCCCGGTCGAGGTCAGTCCGTGGAGTGCCCCTGCCGCCGTCTCATCCGAGGCACAGAGGAATGCCCGGCATTCAGGCGACCGGGAGAGCATCTGACGACAAGCGTCCTTTGCGGCGTCCACACCGGGCGCTATGGTTCGCATGAGCGCTGGCTCAACTGACAGCCCGGCCGCGGCCATCTCCTCCTCGTAGCCCTTTCGAAGCTGATCCACGGTAAAGCTCGTCTCTGCGGCAAGGAAGGCGATCGATCTGTGCCCGAGATCCTGGAGGTAGCGCACGGCATCACGTGCACCTTTCACGTCGTCCACGATGACTTGGGGGGCGCGTGCCGGCTCCCGCAGGCCGCGTACGACGATGGTGTTCCGCAACTCTTCTCCCACCTGCACTATCGACCTGGCCGATCCAGCAGGCTCGAGGATGACCAGCGACCCGGATTCGACGGCCTGGCCGTACAGAGCCGCTTCCAGGAGGACATCATTGTGATGGAGTGAGACGCGCAGCGGCATGTCCAGGCTGCGGAGCTGCTCCTCCAATGACTCGAGGATCGCCGCATTCGTCTCATCCATGTGCGCGCAGAGCAGCTGCGCAAACGGGAAATGTGCCGCCCTCCGCGAAGCGACGGACCTGTCGCGCGAGTAGATGACGAGCGTGCCCTTGCCGCTGTAGCGCTCGATATAGCCCTCGAGCACGAGCTTCGCCAGCGCGTTCCTGACCGTGAGATGCGTGGTCGCGAACCTGTCCTTCAGCGCGCGCTCGGGCGGGAACCAGTCCCCCTTGCGATACTTGCCGGACCTTATTTCCTCCCTGAGCTCCAGGTAGATTTTCTCGTAGAGGTACTGGCTGGTTCCCGCGGGTTCCTGCGACATATGGCTGCCGGTGGATCTTACTGTAAGATGCGCGGTTTTCGATCTCAAGGTTCGTCCTTCGCCGCGCATCATATGGCATATTTTCGTTGAATGCTATATAGCGCTTACGAAGTCAAAATATCCATATTAAAAAAAGTCTTGACAGGTAGGATGTTATGCTATATATAGCGCTATATACAGTGATTGCGGAGGGAGCCAACTATGGATCTGGGCTTGAAGGGCAAGACCGCCCTCGTGACGGGCGGGGGAACGGGGATTGGGGCGGGGATCTGTGAAGCGCTGGCGCAGGAAGGCGTGAACGTCGGGGTCAACTGGATCGTCGGTAAGGACGACGTCACCGCTTTTGCCGCCCGCTTGAGCCGAACCTACGAAACGGACTGCCGCCCCTTCTATGCAGACGTCTCCAAGCCGGATGACCTGGACGCGATGGTGCGGGAGCTGATCGCGGCGTACGGTCGCATCGACATCCTGGTGAACAACGCGGGCATCTGGCCCACGGAGGACATCCTCGACATGCCGGACCGCAACTGGGACAAGGTCATCGGCATCAATCTCAACGGGCCGTTCATGCTCTGCAAGAGGGTCGCGCAGCACATGGTGGCGGCCGGCATCAAGGGGAGCATCGTCAACCTGTCCTCCAAGTCGGGCATCACGTACAACACGGGCGGTCACGCGCACTACGCGTCGGCCAAGGCCGCGATCATCATGCTCACGAAGTCCCTCCAGCGGGAGCTCGCGCAGCATGGCATCCGCGCCAACGCGATCGCCCCCGGCATGGTGCGCACGCCCATCAACGAGGACAAATGGACCGACCCCGAGCTGAAAAAGGCGTACGAGGCGCGCATCCCGTCGGGGCGTTTCGCGCTCCCCGTGGAGATCGGCTACGCGGTTGCGTTCCTGGTGTCGGAGAAATCGTTCAACATCAT
This sequence comes from uncultured Spirochaetota bacterium, assembly GCA_963781885.1. Classification (GTDB taxonomy): domain Bacteria; phylum Spirochaetota; class Spirochaetia; order SZUA-6; family Fen-1364; genus Fen-1364. Next base: position 159,301 of record CAWAHW010000002.1, read on the forward strand.
GGGAACCTGTCTCGACGTCACCGGCGGAATGCTGATATAGGAGGAAGGAAATGAGCGTGAACCTTTCGGGAAAGACCTGCGTCGTCACCGGCTCGGCAAAGAGCATTGGACTGGGTGTGGCGGAGATGTATTGCAGCCTGGGGGCAAAAGTGGCCATGATCGATATCAACCCCGACGTCCTGAAGGAAGCCGAGCGGCTGTCGAAGGCGGGGAACGCGGTCCGGGGCTACATCCTGGACATCACCGATAAGAAGGCGGTGGGGGAATGCTTCCAGGATATCGCAAAGAAGCTGGGCGACGTCTTCGCGCTCGCAAATATTGCGGGGGCCGTCGACCAGCAGCCGTTCGAGGAGATTACGCCCGAGCGGCTCGACAAGATGAACAGGATCAATATCAATGGAACGATCTGGTGCGCGCAGGGCGCGCTCATGACAATGAAGAAGCTCAAGGACGGACGGATCATCAACTTCGCCTCGAAGTCGGGCAAGACGGGCTCCGCCATCATGGCCGCCTACTCGGGGGCAAAGGGCGCGATCATCTCGATCACGCACGCCATGGCCTTCGAGCTCGCGAAGGAAAACATCAAGGTGAACTGCCTCTGCCCCGGCATCGTCGAGAAGACGGGAGTCTGGGGCGCGGTGAGCAAGGGCTACGTGGAGAACCTCAAGATGGAGGAGGAGGCCGTGGTGAAGCAGTTCACCTCAAAGGTCCCTCTCGGGAGGCTCTGCAGGATCGATGACGTGGTGGCATTCGTGAGGTTCCTGACGGTGGACGGGGACTACTGCACCGGCCAGGCTTTCAATGTCAGCGGCGGACGGGAAATGCACGTAGGAACCACAGAGGAAGGGGGATGGAATGGCGGAGAACCAGTTTGATGCTCTGGGCATGATCGAGACGCGCGGATTCGCGGCGATGGTGGAAGCGGCGGACGCGATGGTGAAGGCCGCGAAGGTCGATCTTGTGGGCTACGAGAAGATCGGCGGCGGGTACGTGACGGCGGTCGTGCGCGGCGACGTTGCCGCCTGTCGCGCGGCGGTGGATGCCGGTGCGCGTGCGGCGGAGAAGGTGGGAGAGATCGTGAGCACGCACGTGATCCCGCGGCCGCATGAAAGCGTGGACGCGGCGCTGCCGTTGGGCAGGAAGGGGTAGGCCATGGCGGTAGACCTCAGGACCTACGTATTCCTCGATTCGCTGCAGCTTCAGAACGCATCGTTCATCGCCACCGTGTCCAAGGGGTATTACCCCATCGGCATGCAGGCCTGCTGCGTCATCGAGATCGCCCCGGGCATCGAGATCAACAGGCTCACCGATATCGCGCTGAAGGCCACGAACGTGACCCCCGGCCTCCAGATCGTCGAACGAGCCTACGGACTTCTGGAGGTCCACTCGGACAGCCAGGGCGATGCGCGCATGGCCGGCGAGGCGGTGCTGCGCGAGCTGAAAAAGACCGAGCAGGATCGGCTGAAGCCGCGGGTGATGACCAGCCAGCTCATCAAGAACATCTCCGACCATCACGCGCAGCTCATCAACAAGGTGCGTCACGGCAACATGGTGCTGCGCGGCGACACGCTGTACGTGCTGGAGGTGGAGCCCGCGGGCTACGCCTACTACGCGGCCAACGAGGCGGAGAAGACCTCGAAGGTGAACATCATCGAGGTGCTGGGCTTCGGGGCATTCGGCCGGGTGTACATCGCCGGGGACGAGGCGGAGGTCATCGAGGCGCGCAAGGTGGTGGAGTCGCGTTTGGGCGGATTGAGCGGCCGCGAGATCGCGGCAAATACCCAGAGGATATAAGAGCCCAGGTTTGGGCGGGCATTCGAGCCGTGGATAAGGGGAAGGAAACTATGGCGGAGAACCAGTTTGACGCTTTGGGCATGATCGAGACGCGCGGATTCGCGGCGATGGTGGAAGCGGCGGACGCGATGGTGAAGGCCGCGAAGGTCGATCTTGTGGGCTACGAGAAGATCGGCGGCGGGTACGTGACGGCGGTCGTGCGCGGCGACGTTGCCGCCTGTCGCGCGGCGGTGGATGCCGGTGCGCGTGCGGCGGAGAAGGTGGGAGAGATCGTGAGCACGCACGTGATCCCGCGGCCGCATGAAAGCGTGGACGCGGCGCTGCCCCTCGGGCGGCAGCCCAGCGGCCCGAAACCGGCGGCGAAGAAGTAGCGGCGCGCGGGCGACGTGCCCGCGGAAGGGATGCGGTCATGGTACTGGCGCGGGTGAAAGGCACGGTGGTGAGCACGCACAAGCCTTCCTCCATGGAAGGGCTGCGGCTGCTCCTGCTGGAGAAGGTGGACGCGGTGACCCTCAAGGGAAAGGGCGACTTCGTCGTCGGCATCGACAGCGTGGGCGCGAATGCCGGGGAGATCGTGTTCTACGTCACGGGATCCAGCGCGCGCATGACGGACGCCACGAAGGGCAAGCCGTCGGATGCCACGATCATCGCGATCGTGGATGCCATCGAGAAGGACGGCGCGCTCACCTACGACAAGGCACGCGGGGACGCCGCGGCAGGCCCGGCATGAACCTTGCGCGGGTGCGGGGCACGGTGGTTGCCAGCGTTCGATCGGACAAGGTGGAAGGGGCGAAGTGGCTCCTCATCGAGGACTGCGACCAGTCGGGCAAGGGACGCGGCGAGTACCTCGTGGCGCTCGACATGGTGGGCGCCAACCGGGGCGAGCTCGTGCTCGTCACCCAGGGAAGCTCCTGCCGTTGGACGTACCGCACGGAGGACCGGCCGATGGACACCCTTGTCGTCGCGATCGTGGATGCCATCGACCAGCGCGGGGCCGTGGTCTATGCCGCGGCTCACTGAGGGATGACGCATGGCAAACCCGGCTGACGAGATTCGACAGATCGTCGCGGAGGTCCTGAAGAGCGCCGACGTCGCGGCGATGCTCAACGGGACGGGCGCGGCAGCGGGCGCGGCGCGCCCGGGCGTCGCCTTCGGCAATGGCGTGTTCGCCGACATCGACTCCGCGGTCGGTGCCGCCGCGGCGGCACAGAGGGAGCTTGCGGAGCTGCCGCTGGACACCCGCCGCCGCATGATCGACGCGATGCGTCACGCGGTCATTGCCGCCAACGATTCCTTCAGCGCCGAGGCCGTGGCGGAGACCGGCCTGGGCAACGTGCGGGACAAGAAGGTCAAGAACGAGCTCGCGGCGGCAAAGACCCCCGGCGTGGAGGACGTCGAGCCCTCCGCATACTCCGACGAGCACGGCCTCACCATCACGGAGCGCGCGCCGTATGGCGTGATCGGCGCGATCACGCCGGTGACCAATCCCACCGCCACGATCACGAGCAATTCCATCGGCATGATCTCCGCGGGCAATTCCGTTGTTTTCAACGTGCACCCGAACGCAAAGGGGGTCTCCAATCGGCTTGTTGCGCTTCTCAACGATGCCATCGCGGGCGCGGGCGGGCCGCGCAACCTCCTCTGTGCCATTGCCGAGCCCACCATCGAAAGCGCGGGCGAGCTGATGAAGCATCGCGGTGTGGCGATCCTCGTCGTCACCGGCGGCCCCGGCGTGGTGAAGGCGGCCATGGGCAGTGGCAAGAAGGCAATCTGCGCCGGTCCGGGCAACCCTCCCTGTGTCGTGGACGCTACCGCCGACATGTCGAAGGCCGGTCGGGACATCGTGGCAGGGGCCAGCTTCGACAACAACGTGGTCTGCATCTGCGAGAAGGAAGTGCTCGCCGTGGATTCCATCGCGGACAGGCTGAAGCAGGAGATGAGGGCCAACGGCGCCTTCGAGCTCAACCCGAGCCAGCGTGACGCGGTGACCCGTCTGGTGATCCCCTCGCCCAAGGGGCCGCGCGTCGAGAGCGCGCCGAACAAGGACATGGTGGGAAAGGACGCGGCGTTCATCGCACGCGCGGCCGGCATCGAGGTTCCCCCCTCCACAAGGCTCCTCCTGATGGAGGTGGATCGTGATCACCCCCTGGTGTGGAGCGAGCAGCTCATGCCCGTGCTGCCCCTCGTGCGCATGCAGAGCGCCGACGAGGCCATCGATTTTGCCGTGGCGGTGGAGCATGGGTTCCGGCATACGGCCATGATCCACTCCCACGACATCGAGAAGCTTTCCCGGATGGCGCGCCTCATGAACTGCTCCCTGTTCGTGAAGAATGGTCCTTGCTACGCCGGTCTCGGCCAGGGCGGGGCAGGGTTCACCTCGTTCACCATCGCCAGCCCCACCGGCGAAGGGCTCACCCGTGCGCGCACGTTCACCCGTGAACGGCGCTGCACGCTGGTGGACTATTTCAGGATCGTGTAGCCATGAAGCTGGGACGCGTGATCGGCAGGGTGGTCTGCACGCAGAAGATGGAGTGTTTCGAGGGATTGAAGCTCCTCCTCGTGCAGCCGGTGGATGAGGACGGCAAAGACGCCGGCAGTCCCCTTGTGGCCTTCGACGTGGCACGGGCGGGGGAGGGGGACCTCGTGATGTTCGAAGCGGGAAAGGAAGCTGCGCAGGCGAACCCCAACGGCTGGTTCAATCCCGGCGACGCGGCGATCCTTGGGGTCGTGGATGAGGTATCGACAGGACCGCGGAGGGGCCGATGACGCTTGCGAAGGTGACGGCGAATGTCGTTTCCACGGAGAAGCATGCCCACTACCGGGGTCGCAAGATCCTCGTGGTCCAGCCGGTGGGGCCCGATGGGACGCCGAAGGGGAAGAGCTTGCTCGCGGTGGACGGCGTGCAGGCGGGAATCGGCGACCTCGTGCTCGTTGTGGACGAGGGCGGCTCCGCGCGCGCGGTGATCGGCGATGAGACCGCGATGACCATCCGGACTGCGATCTGCGGGATCGTCGACCGCATTGATGTCGCGGAAGATCCCGCGACATCAATTGACATCGAGAACCGGTGAGGGAGAAGTGAGCGGCAAAGATAACGTGCGCAGCGTGGCCATCGGCTCCGACCACGGGGCATTCAGCCAGAAGGAAGCGCTGAAGACATACCTGCAGACTGCGGGCTACCGGGTCGTGGACGTCGGCTGCTTCGACAAAGGTCCGGTTGACTACCCGGACATCGCCGTGGCGGTGTGCCGCCACGTGGTGAGCGGGGACTGCGAACGGGGGATCGTGCTGGACGGGGCCGGGATCGGCTCCTGCATCGCCGCGAACAAGATCAAGGGGATCCGCGCGGCTCTCTGCTACGACATCCGCACCGTCATCAACAGCCGGGAGCACAACAACGCCAACGTGCTCACCCTCGGCGGACCGCTGCACGACGCGGGGCAGCTCGCCGACATGGCGCGCACGTGGCTGGAGACCCGCTTCGGCGGCGGGCGGCACATCATCCGGGTGAACAAGATCATGGCAATCGAACGAGGAGGCGTGTGAGACTCATGGACCAGAACCAGTTGATCGAAAAGATCGTGAGCGAGGTCATGGCGCGGATGGCCGCCGCTCCTGCCGCGGGGAAACCGGCGGAATCGGGCGCCACCAGCGCGTCGGCCGTCCCCGCCCTGGGGTCGGCGGACATCGCGAAATACATCGACCACACCATGCTGCGGCCCGAGGCTCCCACCGCCGCGTTCGACAAGCTCTGCCAGGAGGCGCTGCAGTATCACTTCTTTGCAGTCTGCGTGAACTCCTGTCGCGTTTCCTACGTGGCGCGCAAGCTCCAGGGCACGGGCATCAAGGTCGCCTCCGTGGTCGGTTTTCCCCTCGGTGCCATGACGAGCCGGTCCAAGGCCTTCGAGACGCGGGAGGCCATCGAGGACGGAGCCTCCGAGATCGATATGGTCATCAATATCGGCCTGCTGAAGTCGGGCGATCATCGCGGCGTGGAAGAGGATATTCGCGCGGTGCGCCGTGCCACCCGGGGGAATACGATCCTGAAAGTGATCATTGAAACGGCCCTGCTTACCCAGGACGAGAAAGTCATGGCGTGCGAGCTTTCAAAGAAGGCTGGCGCCGACTTTGTGAAGACCTGTACCGGCTTCTCGGGCGGCGGCGCAAGCGTGGAGGACATTTCCCTGATGCGCCGCGTCGTGGGCAGCGAGATGGGGGTGAAGGCGAGCGGCGGCGTGCGCACGTACAAGAGCGCGCTCGCGTTCATCGGCGCGGGGGCAAGCAGGCTGGGCTGCGTGGCGAGCGTCGCCATCGTCACCGGTGCGGAGGGATCGGGGAGCTGACTAGCCCCCGCAAACCCCATGGCACTCCTGATCCCGTCGATTCTTTCCGCCGATTTCACGCGACTCGGCGATGAGCTGCGCGCAGTGGAGGCGGCCGGCGCAGACTGGATCCACGTCGACGTCATGGACGGGCATTTCGTTCCGAACCTCACCATGGGCCCGCTGGTCGTGGAGGCCGTGCGCCGGGTGACGCGGATCCCCATCGATGCCCACCTCATGATCGAGAACCCTGATCGGTTCATCGAGCGATTCGCCGAGGCGGGGGCCACGCACATCAGCGTGCACGCGGAGACCGCCGTCCATCTGAACCGCTCACTCCAGCTCGTGCGGTCGTGCGGCGCGCATCCCGGGATCGCTTTGGGGCCCGCCGCGCCCCTGTCGCTTGTCGAGTGGTCGCTGGACTACGCGGATTACGTTCTGCTCCTCGCGGTGAATCCCGGTTTCGGCGGGCAGGATTTTCAGCCCTGCGTGCTGGAAAAGATCCGCGCCTTTTGCGCCGAGATCCGGCGCCGGGGACTCTCGACAACCATTCAATCCGATGGCGGCATCAACCTGGGAACCATCGCGGATTTCGCGGCGGCCGGTGTGGATGCATTCGTGGTTGGATCGGCGTTGTTCGGAAGCGGCGATTACCGCGCCACCCTGGCCGCGATGCGGCAGAAGGTGGAGCGCGCGGCGGGGCAGACCCCCGCGGTTGCCAGCCGCGGCGGCGCGGGGATCGGTCGATGATCGCGATTGCCAACGGGTTCTGGGGTGCCGCGATCTCGGAGACGGGCGCCGAGATGAAGAGCCTCGCCAATCTCAAGACCGGTCAGGAGCACATCTGGCACGGCGATCCGACATGGTGGAACGGCTCAGCCCCGGTGCTTTTTCCCATCATCGGGGGGCTGAAAGACGGCGCGTACACATTCGAAGGGAAGCAGTACAAACTGCCGTCTCATGGGTTCGCGCGGGGCAGCGAGTTCATGGTGACCCGGGCCGGGTCGGACTTCGCGGAGCTCGTGCTCGCGTCCAACCCGAAGACACGGGAAAACTACCCCTTCGATTTCTCCCTGAAGGTGTCTTTCGGTCTAGAGCGCTCGGGCGTCGCCATTCGATATGAAGTCACCAACACGGGGTCGTCGCGCATGTTTTTCTCCATCGGGTCGCATCCCGCGTTCGTGGTTCCGTTTGCCGGGGGCGCGCTTGAAAACTACTACGTGCTCTTCGAGCGCGAGGAGAGCATCGAGCGCTGGTTCTTCAAGGACGGCATCATCCTGGCGGGCAAGACCGAGGAGGTGCTGGACAACAGCCGCACCCTCAACCTCACCCGATCGATGTTCGACGACGGCATCATGATCTTCAAGCACCCGGCCTCGCGCGAGTTCGCCATCGCCAACAGCCGCGGCGCGCACGCGGTCCGGGTGGTGACCGAGGGTGTGCCCTACCTGGGGATCTGGTCGAAGCCCGGAGGTGCGCCCTTTCTCTGCATCGAGCCGTGGCATGGCATCCCCGACATGAGCGACGCGACGGGAAACCTCGTGGAGAAGGAAGGCATCGTCGGGCTCGACCCCCGCGCGATCTTTTCGACCGGTTATCGCGTGGAGATCGAATAGCCTCACTCCCGCCGAAACCTCCGATTTGTTCGCGCGCGGGGTATTCCTTATATTAGGCGGGGGATCAACACATGAGTGACTACCTGCCTTCCGCCAATCGCTACGCGTCAATGCTGTACAGAAGATGCGGGAAAAGCGGCCTGCGGCTGCCTGCTCTTTCCCTGGGACTGTGGCATAACTTCGGTGGCGCGACGCCTCAGGAAAATGCCCGGCGGATGATCTTCCGTGCGTTCGACCTCGGCATCACGCATTTCGACCTGGCAAACAATTACGGCCCTCCCCCGGGGTCCGCGGAGGAGAACTTCGGAAAGATCCTCGCCCAGGATCTTGCCGGTCACCGCGACCAAATGATCGTCTCCACGAAGGCCGGCTACCTCATGTGGCCGGGCCCGTACGGGGAATGGGGCTCGCGAAAATACATCCTGGCGAGCCTCGATCAAAGCTTGAAACGGATGGGGCTCGACTACGTCGATATCTTCTATTCCCACCGCCTGGACCCCGATACGCCGCTGGAGGAGACGCTCGGCGCGTTGCACAGCGCCGTGCAGCAGGGCAAGGCCTTGTACGTGGGCGTCTCTTCCTACTCCGCGGCCATGACGCGCAAGGCCTCGACGATTCTCCGGTCCCTCGGGACCCCGTGCCTCATCCACCAACCCTCGTATTCCATGCTGAACCGGTGGATCGAGAAGGGGCTGCTGGACGTCCTGGGCGAGGAAGGGATCGGCTGCATCGCCTTCTCGCCCCTGGCGCAGGGGATGCTTTCGGACAAATATCTTGCCGGCATTCCGGCCGGCACGAGGGCCGGGACGCAGGGCACGGCGCTGGACAAGAAGCTGTTGACGGAGGAGAACCTTCGACACATCAAGGCGCTGAATACAATCGCGAAGGCGCGCGGGCAGAGCCTCTCCCAGATGGCGCTCGCGTGGGTCCTGCGCGACACACGCGTCACCTCCGCACTGGTGGGAGCGAGCAGCCCGGCGCAGATCTCCGAGAGCGTCGCGGCCCTCTCGAACCTTCGTTTCACCACGGAGGAGATCGCGCGGATCGACAAGGACGCCGTGGAGGGCGGCATCAATCTTTGGGCGCAATCCAGCGACGCCGGCTGACGGTGACCGGCGAAGTGCGGTTTTTCCACCCGACGCATTGACGCGGCCCGTTGATCCGAATAACCTTGCGCTCGAAGGAACCACGTTGATGGCAATCGACCAGAACCGCTTCGAGGCCCAGGTGAGCGAGGTCCTCGCGTCATTCGATTTCAATCTCGTTCACCGGGTCATGGAATTTCTAGACTGGACGTGGGCGAATCTCGATCGCATCCCGACGAAAAAGGAGCTTGTGGCCGAGGCAGGGCGGCTCCTGAGGGAGCTGGCGGGATCCCCCGGGGTCCTGGGCAGCGGCGGTCTGCGGGCGAGCTTCAAGGAAGACGGGACGCTCAGCCTCAAGTTCATCGTGAGCGAGAGCTGGTCCGATCTGGCCGAGGACGCCCGTTAGGCCCCTTTCTGCCCGCTCTTGACTTATTTTTACTAGTAGAATACTATTTGATAAGAGATGAAGAGATGAAGGATCGCAGTCGTATCAAGAAGCCCGTTCGCACCTATTCGGCACCCGCGGTCGACAGGACGCTCGACATCCTGGAATACATGGCGGCGCACCCGCGTCCCTTCGGTACCACGGAGCTCTCACGCAGCCTCAACATACCGATCAATTCCGTATTCCGCATCCTCAAACGCCTGACGGACCGCGCCTATACGGTGCAGGATCCCTTTTCCGACGGCTACCAGCTCAGCACGAAGGTTTTCACCCTCGGCATGAGCCTGTATGTCAGGTTCGAGCTGCGCCAGCGCGTCCGGCCTCATCTCGAATGGCTCTGCCGGGAAACCGAGGAGACCTGCCAGCTCCAGGTCCCGCAGGGGGACAAGATGCTGGTGCTGGACACCATCAGCCCCGAGGTCCAGTACTACATCCGGGTGGTGCCGGGCGGACTCGTTCACTATCACCCCAATGCCTTTGGAAAGGCGGTGCTCGCCTTCGATACCGAGGAGGAGATCAAGCGCCTCATCCCGCCGAGGCTGCCGGGGTTGACGCCGCACACCATCGTCCTGCGCACGGAACTCTTGAAGCAGCTCGAGAACGTGCGCAGGACGGGTCTCGCGTACGACAACGAGGAATACAACGAGGGGATCAGGTGCGTCGGCGCGCCGGTCTTCGACGTGGAAGGCAAGGTCGTGGCGGGTCTCGGGGTCACGGGGCTCGTGTTCACCTTCCGCAACCAAAGGCTGGCGGCGTTCGAGCAGCTCGTGCTCGAATGCGCCTTCCGCGTCTCCCGGGACATCGGGTACACGGGCGGCTTCTTCACCGACAAGATCGCGCGCCCCTTTTCCAACCAGCTCCAGAAGGCCGGCGGCTCCTGATCTTCAGGCCTGCTCAGGCCCTGATCGGGTAACGGCCGAGCTCCCGCCACGTCGTGAGCAACGCTCGATAATTCTCCGGCGTGACCGACGAGTGGATTGAGTTGCTCGACGAGAGGATGAAACCTCCGCCCGGCGCGCCGACCCGCAGCGCATGGCGCGTGGCGGCGGCGACTTGGTCGGGCGTGCCGAGGGTCATCAGGTGCGCGCAGTCTACATTGCCCTTGAGCGCAATGAGCGCCCCCAGCTTTGCCTTCACTTCCGCGAGGTCCATGCCGGCGACGGGATCGATGGGATCAAGGCAGTCGATGCCCGATTCCACGATCATGTCCATGAGCGGCCAGATCATGCCGTCGGTGTGCTTGATGACACGGAGGCCCAGCGCCTTGAACCCCTGCACGACGCGACGCAGGCCGGGCGCGAACAAGGCGCGAAAGTGCGCCGGTGACATCAGAGGCCCGCTGTCCCCGGCATAGTCGTCCCCCGTGTAGACGACCTTCGCGCCCCGTTGCGCGACCTCCTTCGCCATCGCCAGGTTGACGTCCACCGACATCTCGACCATGGCGGCGACAAGGGTCGGCTCGGAGACGATTGCCATGAGGAGGTTTTCGTATCCCATGAGGGAGCGGGGGATGGAAAAGACGTCGTTCAGATGGACGATCACCGCCTTCCGCCCGGCGTAGTCGCGGAGCGTCTTCTCCACGTGGAAGTAGCGTCCGGCGGCATGCGGATCAGGCGGTACGTAGCGCTCGAAGTCCCGCATGGTCCGTATCGGCGATTCGACCTCTATGCCATGCTCCTCCGCTGACTCCTGCACGGTGTATCCCCACTCCGTGCGCCATCGCCCCGGTCCGGCGGGCGCCCTGGTCCAGTCGGGCTCCGCGATCACGGCGTCAAGCCCCATGCGGTCGGCGAAATCATTCAGCGAGATGCATCCCGGGGCGAGGGCTGCGCGCACCTTCCTGTCGATGGCCCATTCGAAATGGGGCACCCTGTCGGGCTCCTTGCGATCCAGCACCCGAAGGATCCGTTCCTCACCCGTCATGTCCGCCATTCGGTGCCTCCGATGATGATTTCACCACCCAAGTAAAAAATATCATATCATATTTAAAATCTACTTGACAAATGGAATTTTACAAGTCATAGTCCGATTTGGTTTGATCCTGACAGATGATGCGTGAACGAGGGAGGTGCTTTGCATGAGTGAATCTTTGAAGGGAAAAGTCGCCGTCATCTCCGCTGTCGGCTCGGGCTTTGCCAAGGCGACCGCGGAGCTTTTTGCGAAACTGGACAAGGTGAATCTCGTCGTCTTCGACATCGATGAAGCCGCGCTCAAGACCACGGTGGCCAACTGTCAGGCCGCGGGTTCCAGGGTTGTTTCGTTCAAGGGGGATGCCACGAAGCCCGAGACATTCGAGCGCGCGCTTTCGGAGAGCATCGGCAATTTTGGCAAGGTGGATTTCCTCATCAATTACGCCGGCGGGGCGGTCAAGGTGGCCCCCATCGAGGAGATGGATGACGCGGTGAACCGCAAGATCATCGATCTCAACCTCATGAGCACGATCATGAGCTGCCGCACCTTCACTCCCCAGTTCAAGAAGCAGGGGTACGGGAAGATCATCAACGTGTCCAGCGCGTGCGACCGGCGTTCATGGCAGGGCTGGTCGGTCTACTCCGCGGCGAAGGCCGGGGTCAATGCGTTCACAAAGTGCCTTTACACGGAATTGCGTCCGTTGGGGATCGCGGTGACGCTCCTGGTGCCGGGCGGTTCCAACACCGGATTCCAGAAGGCAGCCCAGGGCGTCGACAAGTTCGAATGGGACGAGTCCCTCGCGGTGAGGCCCGAGCACTTCGCCGACATGGTCTACCAGACCTGCGCGCTGACAAGGGGCGGCTGCGTATCCGAGATGCTCGTGTATGGCCTGGCGCAGGACGTGAGCGGGTTCTGACATGAAAGAAATCGCCTGGAAAAAGCTGAGTCTGGAGGCTTTCGCTCCCTTTGGGGCGTATGCGCGGATGCTGAACCCTTCGGCCCTGAAGATCGGCGCGGAGCCAATCGAGTTTTTCCGCGACATGATCCAATCCCAGTTGGGCACGACCTCACTTGCGTCCTTCGGTGTCTGCCGCGTGGTGAAAAGGCCGTGCGTCGTGGACGTGTCCGAGTACCACGACACCTGCTGCGAGATCGTGCTTCCCTTGGACGGCGACGTCCTGATGCACGTGGCGCCGGCGGTACCCGAGAAAGAGTTTCCTTTCGACCGGGCCGAGGTGTTTTTCGTGCCGAAGGGAACGATTTGCTGTCTGCGCCCGGGCGTGTGGCACCACGCTCCTTTCGCTCATGCAACGCAGGTCGTCAACTGTCTGGTCGTCCTTCCAGAGCGCACCTATATGAACGACTGCACGGTCTACCCGTTCCCGGCGGAAGAGCGGATCAGGATTGTCGGCGAGGGCGTGCTTTGAATGCGCAATGTCATTTTTTATTTAGAATACGATTGGATTTTGGAGGTCGGTCTTGCTTAATTTATTTTGTAACAGTACTTTAGGACATTTGATATTTGAAATAAGATTTTTCTTGACAAATATGTATGCGCACAGCAGAATGCCATCAAGAAAACCATCTTGAAAAAAAGGAGGTGGGAGAACGCAGCAGAACAACGGATCAAGGGCTTGGATTGTGAAAGTTGAGTGTACCGGTTTCCACAAACGTATCGAGGAGGGAGAGATCACATGAAGAAGACAGTCCTGTTGCTCGTCGCGCTCGCGCTCCTGGCCCCCATGGCATTCGCCAATGGCGGCGCAGAGAAGGCGAAGCCCATGAAGATCGCGTTCTTTGTATCAGATCTGAGCAACGTGTTTCACCAGGGGCAATTCGCGGAAGCGAAGAAGTACGCCAAGGAAAAGTACAACGCCGACGTGTACGCGTTTGACGGCAAGTCCGATTCCGCCGTCATGACGGCGAACATCGACCAGGTCGTGGCTCAGGGCATGGATGCGGCCACCCTCCACATCTGGGACGGCGATGCCGCGACCCCTGGCGTTCAAGCTGCCATCAAGAAGGGCATCATCATGACCGCGTTCTTCAGCCCGGTGGGCCAGACCGGGATCCCCGTGGCCCGCAGCGATGAGAAAGGCGTTTCTTTTGCCATGGGCGCGGAGATGGCCAAGCAGTGGAAGGCCGCATTCCCGAACAAGCCCATCGTGATGGTTGAGCTCGGATGGCCCGACAACACGGAAGTGAAGTCGGGACGCACCGACCCCTTCGTCCAGGGTGTCCTGTCCGTGGATCCTTCGGCGAAAGATCTCGGCTGCCAGGATGCGAGCAAGGGACCCGACACAGCCAAGCAGATCGTCACCGATCTCATGACCACGCACCCCGAAGTCAACCTGATCGACTCCGAGGCGGGCAACCTGACCGTCGGCACGATGGCAGCGCTGACGCAGGCCGGCAGGGGCAAGTTCAACAACGGCAAGCCGCTCACGGAAATCGTCTGCAGCTGCGACTTCGACTCGGTCGAGATCAAGGAAGTCTACGATGCCAATAGCTCGCTGAAGCTCTCCCTGGGGCTTCCCCCGATTGAAACGGCACGGGGAAGAATCGACCTGATCATGGACATCAAGAACGGCAAGGTGAAGCAGATTTCACAACCCGCGGAAGAATACTTTTACAAGGCGTACAACATCTCCTATTGGACGATGCCGCGGGCCGATGCGGTGAAATGGCTGAACAGCCAATTCGGGACCACCGTTCAGTAGCTTGATCGAAGCCTAAGAAAGCAGCAGTCTACCGAAGGGGGAGGCGGAAGCCTCCCCCTTTCGCAGCAGGGGGGCGGATGCATGAAGCTGACGGACAACGTCCTGGAAATCAGAGACCTCGTGAAGGATTTCCCCAGCGTACGGGCGGTCAATAACGTCAGTTTCGACATCAAGAGGAACACCGTGCATTGCCTGGTGGGAGAGAACGGGGCGGGCAAATCCACCCTCATCAAGATCCTCACCGGCGCCTCGATGCGTTCGAGCGGCAGCATTCTCCTGAACGGGATGGCATACACCCCGCACAGCACGCGCGACGCGAAGCAGAAAGGCATCAGCACGCTGTTCCAGGAATTGAACGTGGTGGATCAGCTCACCGTGGAGGAAAACCTCACACTCGGCATGGAGGACACGACCTTTGGATTCCTCCGCAAAACGGACAAGATCAATACGATGGTGAGCGTGATGAACAGCCTCGAACCGTCCATCAGGCCGCGGCAGCTCGTCTCCACCTTGAGCGTCGCGAAAAAACAGATCGTGGAGATCGCGAAGGCTGTCGCCACGGAGTCTGACATCATCATCATGGATGAGCCGACTGCCGCGATCTCCGAAAGCGAAATCAAGAGATTGTTCGCCATCATCAAGAGCCTCCGAGAAAAGAACGTGACCGTCATCTACATATCGCACAGGCTCGACGAGATTTTCGAACTGGGCGACTACGTGACGGTCATGCGCGATGGAAAGCATATCGACACCAAGCTCGTGTCGGAGATCAAGGACCGATCGGAGCTGGTCAAGATGATGATCGGAAAGACCGTTTTCGAGCAGTACACGCCCAAAGAGGGCGAATGCAGGGACGCCATCCTCCAGGTCAGGCACCTCACCAACCACAAGCTCAACGACATTTCCTTCGAGGTCCACCAGGGAGAGATCGTTGGATTCTACGGCCTCGTGGGCGCCGGAAAGACCGAGCTCGCGCGTGCAATCTACGGGGTCGACCCTTACGAGGGGGATATCCTCTTCAAGGGCAGGAAGCTGCCGCCCTTCCCCGACAAGGTCATCGCCGCGGGGATCGCGCTTGTGCCGGAGGAGCGACGCTCGCAGGGGCTTTTCACCATCCTCACCATCCGCGGCAATGTGCCCGTCATGAACATGAAAAAAATCTCCCGCAACGGTTTCATCGACGCGGGGCAGGAGAGAAGGGTCACGCTCGACTACATCGACAAGCTCAGGATTTCCACGAACAGCACGGAGAAGGAAGCGTCGCAGCTCTCCGGGGGCAACCAGCAAAAAGTGGTCCTGGCCAAGTGCCTTTTTGCGGACGCGGACCTGCTCATGCTCGACGAGCCCACACGCGGCATCGACGTGGGGGCGAAGAGCGAGATCTACGGCATCATCCGCCAGCTTTCCCATGAGGGGAAATCCATCATGATCTTTTCCTCGGAGCTGCCCGAGGTCGTCAACATATGCGACAGCATCTACCTGCTCTATGACGGGAGCATGAAGGCCACCATAAGGAATGGCTGCGACATCGACAGCGAAAAGATCCTCCATATCGTCACGGGCGGAGATGTCACCTCTGGTGACGGCGGGGAATGAACGTGGAGACGAAGCGGGCGCGGAAAATGACGATCGGCGGCAGGATAAGCAACGAGTCGTTCATCACCCTGTTCATGATCGGCGTGCTCGTTGTCCTGTTCGGGGTTGCCTGCGCGGTTGTGCCGAGATTCTACCTGCCTCAGAACATGATCAATCTCCTCACGAACAACTGGTACATCATCATCCTGGGCATTGGCGTCACGTTCCTCCTGATCACCGGCAACTTCGACATGTCCGTGGGCGGCGTCATTGCCATGACGGGAGTCCTCTCCGTCTGGTTCTGCCAGGACGCCACCGTGCAGCAGAACTCGCTCGCCGTCGGCCTGGGGCTCCCCTATGGGGTCGCGGTCGCGCTCGCTCTGCTCTGTGCCATGGGCATCGGCGCCATCAACGCATTTTTCATCGCACGGCTGAAAGTGCCCTCCATCATCATCACGCTGGGCACGATGATGATCGCGCGCGGCGTTGCCCAGATCGCCGCGCAAGGGGCGCAGCGGAACACCAGCCTGCCCGATGTGTTCGGCGTGCTTGGCAACCTGACCATCCGGGGCACCTCCATCAAGCTCGCCGTGCTCATCATGGCGGCCCTCATCGTTGCCGCGTTCGTCTTTGAAAAAAAGACGGTTGCCGGCCGGAGGACCTACCTCATCGGCGCCAACTCCACGGCGGCGCGGCTCTCGGGCGTCAACGTGAGACGGCACCTCACCTCCCTGTTCATCATCAGCTCCCTCCTGGCGGGAATCACGGGGATACTGCTTTCATCCGAGTTCAAGGCGGGGGGGTCCAGCCGCGCGACGGGATACGAGTTCGACGCGCTGGTGATCTCCCTGCTGGGGGGGGTCAGCATCGCGGGCGGGTTCGGCTCGGTGCTGGGGATGTTCGTCGGGGCGATTATTCTCTCCGTCGTGACCTCGGCGGCCACGGGTCTCCTTCTGTCGCCGGACTGGCAATTCACCATCAAGGGCGTCGTGACCTTCATCGCGATCCTTGCGCAGCGGTTTGCCCTGGACAAGAGGAAGGGTTGAAAACTCCACGGGGTACCGTAGAAGGGAGCATGGTGACGTGAACAGCGCAAAGGAAGACACACTGCGCACGCAGCTGGAACGATCGAACGCCGTGAGATCGAACATCAAGAAGCTCTATATCTACGTCGTGCTGGTCCTGATCGTGGCCATCTTCAGCGTGGTGAAGCTCGGCCAGGTGGAGTTCTTCGGCCGGGGGCATTTTCTCAGCCCGGACAGCATCATCAACCTCCTGCGCAGCGCCGTGCCCATATTGACACTGAGCGGCGCGTTCACGCTCCTGATGATCTCGGGCTATATCGACCTTTCCGTCGGCAGCGCAATGAGCCTCAGCGCCGTCGTGTTTTCCTGGCTGATCCTGAACGGCGCGAGCTTCCTGCCCGCGATGATCATCACCCTGGTCATGGGCATCGGCCTGGGCTTCCTCAACGGCCTGCTGGTCATGAAGCTGCGCATCACGCCGGTGATCGCGACCCTTGTCACGCTGAACCTGTTCAAGGGCATCGCGCTCCTGATCGTGCCGGACGGCATTTCAGCCATCAAGGGGAGCGCGACAAAGGCCATGCCCGCCTGGATCAACGACTACGCACGCATGGATGTTTTGCTGGGCCTGCCCTGGGCATTCTACATCGCCATCGTCGTGATCGTCGCATTGGTCATCGTGCAGCGGAAGACCATCCTCGGCAAGTACGCCGCCGCGATCGGCGGGAACCGCACGTCCGCGGAGCTGTCGGGCATCAACGCCGTCAGGATGGTATGGCTCCTGTACATCATCGTCGGCTTCTTCGCCGCCCTTGCCGGAATGGCGCGCGCCAGCTACATGTCCCTGGGCGACCCGCTGTCCGGTGACGGCATGGAGCTGGACTGCATCATCGCGGTGCTGCTGGGCGGCACGGCCTTTTCGGGGGGCGAGGGATCCGTCGCCAAGACAATCATTGGCGCGCTCATCATCATGTGCCTGACGACCGGCCTCATGACGGTCATCCCGGCCTTCTGGCAGACGATGGCAAAGGGCAGCGTGCTCATTGCCGCCGTCGTGCTCAACGCCCTCCTCGTGAGGGAGAAGGTCAAAGCCTGACGCGGGGCGGATCCCTCATTGAATGGATGAGGCGGCGGGAAGAATGGGAATGACGGCGGCAAGGTATCTCATGGGCATCGACAACGGCGGCACGGTGACAAAGGCCGGGATCTACGACCCGACAGGGACCGAGATCGCCGTCTCCGCGGTGAAGACCGAGATGCGCTTTCCGATGCCCGGCCACGCTGAGAAGGACATGGACGCCTTGTGGGCGGCAAATGTGCGCGTGATCGGGGAGGCCATTCGCCGCGCGGGTATCGATGCGTCCCTGATCGCCGCCGTTGCCGTCACCGGACACGGCAATGGCATGTACCTTGTCGCGGCCGATGGAAAACCGGCCTGGAACGGCATCAACTCCGCAGACAGCCGCGCCGCATCCTTCGTCGAGAAATGGTACGCGGACGGCACCTTTGAACGCATTCTTCCCCTGACGTGCCAGGCCATCTGGCCCGCACAACCCGCGGCGCTCCTTGCATGGTTCAAGGTGCATGAGCCGGAGGCGTATGCACGCGCGCGCTGGGTCTTCCAGTGCAAGGACTACATCCGCTATCGGCTCACGGGAGAGCCCTGCGCGGAGCTCACGGATTCGTCGGGCACCAGCCTCATGAATGTCCATACGCTCCGCTACGACCCGCGGGTGCTTGAGCTTTTCGGCATCTCCGATGCAATGGACAAGCTGCCTCCGGTGCGGCTGTCCTCCGACATCTGCGGCCGGGTGAGTCGCGACGCGGCGGTCGTCACCGGCCTTCGCGAAGGCACTCCCGTTGCCGGCGGGCTCTTCGACATCGACGCGTGCGCCCTGGCAACCGGAATCACGGATTCAGAGAAGCTGTGCCTCATCGCCGGATCGTGGAGTATCAACGAATACATCAGCCCCATGCCAGTGGCATCGCCGGACCTTTTCATGACCTCCGCGTACTGCATCCCCGGTTACTGGCTGGAGAGCGAGGCGAGCGCCACCTCGGCGAGCAACCTCGAATGGTTCGTGACCGAGCTTATGGGCGGAGAGCGTGAGAAGGCCGAGGCGGCCGGGCGCTCCGTCTTCGCGCTGTGCAACGAAATGGTCGAATCGATCGCTCCGACCGTGGCCGACGTTCTCTTCCTGCCGTTCCTCTACGGAAGCAACGCGGGGGCGCATGCATCGGGCTGCTTCATCGGGCTCCACGGCTGGCACACCCGGGCGCACATGCTGCGCGCGGTCTACGAGGGGGTCGTCTTCTCGCACCGCACCCACGTCGAGCGCCTTCTGAAATTCCGTGATCGGCCGGGCGCGGCCCGGATCGCCGGCGGAGCCGCGAAGTCCGACGTCTGGGTGCAGATGTTCGCCGACGTGCTGCAGCTTCCCATCGAGATCACTGGCTCGGAAGAGCTGGGCGCCATGGGCGCGGCGATCTGCGCCGGGGTCGCCGTCGGCATGTTCGAAAGCTTCGGGGACGCCGTGGCGCGCATGGTGCACGTGGCGCGGACGGTGGAACCGGATCCCGGTCGCAAATCGGTCTATGACGGGAAATACGCCCGGTACCAGGGCTTTGTGCGAGCGCTGCGCGATGCCTGGAAATAAGAGGACGTGCCTCGCGGGTATCGACCTCGGATCGACGAGTCTCAAATGCGTGATCTACGACCTCGCGGGCAATGTGGTGGCACGCGGGAGCCGTCCCACGGAGCGCCTGCATCCCGACGCCGCGCATCCTGACTGGACCGTGTGGGACCCTGCGCAGATATGGGGTGGCGCGGCCGCAGCCGCGCGGGAGGCGACAGGGTGTCTCGGCGACGCCGGGAGCATCGCCGCCGTGGCCGTCACGGGCATGGGCATGGACGGTCTGCCGGTGGATGAGGACGGTGCGTGGCTCTATCCGTTCATCAGCTGGCTGTGCCCTCGGACGGAACCGCAGCACCAATGGTGGCGCGACAACATCGGGGCGGAGCGGACCTTCGCCATCGGCGGAAACACGCTGTGGCGTTTCGGCACCGCCCTGCGCCTGCTCTGGATGGCCGCGCACGAACCGGCAATCCTCGCCCGCACACACAAGTGGCTCCTGATCGAGGATTTCCTGAACTTCATGCTCTGCGGCAGCATGGCCACCGACTACAGCATGGCCTCGTGCACGATGCTCTTCGACCAGCGCGCGCGCGCGTGGTCGCCGGAGCTCCTCTCCCTGTCTTCGATCGACAGCGGCCTGCTTTGCGATCCCCGCCCCAGCGGCACGGTACTGGGCGAGGTCACCGGGAGCGCCGCTTCCGCAACCGGCATCCCCGCCGGCACGCCGGTCGTGCTGGGGGGGCATGACTACCTCTGTGGCGCGCTGCCCGTCGGCGCCGTCGCCCCCGGCATGGCGCTCGACGTGACGGGGACCTGGGAGGTCGTTCACACCGCCATCCCCGCGCCTGTGCTGACGCCCGCGCTCCAGGCCGTGGGTGCGACGGTTGAATGCCACGTTGCACGCGACATGTATTCCGCCATGGGGGCCGCCGTATCGTCTGAAATGCTGGAATGGTACCGCCGGGAGTACGGGTCCGAGGCGAGTGCCCGATCCCGTGAGCGCGGCTGCGCCGACTGGGAGACGCTGATGGAGGAGGCCGCAGGATCGCCACCCGGCAGCAGGGGAGCGCTCTTCCTTCCCCACATGAGCGGCGCCGGGTGTCCGATCGTCGACACTCACTCGCGCGGCGGCTTCGTGGGTCTGAGCGACCGCACGACCCGGGGCGACATGCTGCGCGCGCTTATCGAGGGACTGGACTACCAGCTCCTGGACATCATCATCGCCCTGCAGGCGAACCTCGGGGTGGGCGTCTCCCGTCTCGTGGTCGTCGGCGGGGCGGCGCGCAATGCCTTCTGGATGCAGAACAAGGCCGACGTCATCGGACGGGTCATCGAGGTGTCGGAGATAGAGGACGCGAGCCCTCTGGGCGCCGCGATGCTCGCCGGCATCGGCGTGGGAATCTACCGGGATGAGAGAGATGCCTTCCAGCAGGTCCGCAAACCGATGAAAACCTTTGAGCCGGATACGGGCGCCGCGGCGCGCTACGCCGAGTGGTTCCCGCTCTACAAGGCCGTCTACCCGGCCCTCCGGCAGATCAACCACGCCGTCTCCGAAAGGGAGCCGGCATAAACAACACAGCAAGGAGAGTCCCGTGTACGAAGGAGAGAGACAACAGATCATTGACGTCGGCATCGCGCTCGACCGCTATCGTCTCATCAGCCTCTCGGGAGGAAATGTGAGCATGAGGATCGGGCGGCACATCCTCGTCACGCCGTCAGGCATGTCCTACGAGACGCTGGTGCCGGCCGACGTCGTGGTGATGGACGCGACGGGCACGGTGATCGAAGGGGAGCGGCGTCCGTCGGTGGACACCGTTGCACTGCTGCACATCTTCAACCACATGCCGGGAGTGAATGCGGTCATCCACACGCACCAGCCCTACGCCACCGCCATCGGGCTGGTCATGGACGAGCTTCCCGCTTTCTGCACGACGCTCGTGAATGCCACGCTCGGCGCCGTGACCGTGGCTCCGTACAGCTCCGCCGCGAGCCTGGACATGGGGGTGCGCACCGTGGAATACATCGGCGACAAACGCGCCGTCATCCTTCGCAACCACGGTGTGGTCACCCTCGGTCCGTCCCTCAAGGATGCTCTCTATGCCGCCGTATACCTGGAAGACGCATCGCGCTCCTACTGCGCCGCGTGCACCATGGGGAAGCCGCGGTCCTTGACGCCCGCCCAGGTCGACGAGGCCGTGGAATCATTCCGACACTACGGCCAGGGAAAGAAGTAGGCGGACGGCATGGCCGGATCCGGCGCGCCGGGCGCCTTCACCGACGCGAGCTTCCGCTGGGGCATCTACGAAAAGGCGCTGCCCGCGGGCGTGTCGTGGCCTGCCATGCTTTCCGCGGCGGCGGCGGCGGGCTACCGGTTCGTCGAGATCTCCGTCGATGAAAGCGACGAGCGGCTCGCACGGCTGGAATGGACTCCCGGCCAGCGACGCGACTTCCACAAGGCCCTTGCCGGCGGCCCCGTTTCTGTGGACACGATGTGCCTGAGCGGGCATCGCAGGTTCGCCCTGGGAAGCGCATCAAAACCTCAGCGAGAGAGGGCGCTTGAGATCATGCGGCGCGCAATCGATTTTGCCGCGGAGTTCGGCGTCCGCATCATCCAGGTGGCGGGCTACGACGTGCATTACGAACAGTCCACCGATGAGACCCGGGCCCTCTATGCCGATGCGATTGCGCGCGCCGCCGAATGGGCGCGTCGATCCTGCGTCATGCTCGCGCTGGAAAACGTGGATTGCCCGGTCGTGGATTCGATCGAGGCGGCCCTTCGGTTCGTGCAGGCCGCCGATACCCCCTGGTTTCAGGTCTACCCCGACATCGGAAACCTCGCGGCGATGGGCAAGGACGTGGGGCGCGAGCTTCTCCTGGGTAGCCGCCACCTCGTCGGGCTCCATCTGAAGGACACGCGCCGCGGCGAGTTCCGGAGGGTGCCCTTCGGCGAAGGGATCGTGGACTTCGACGCGGCATTCAGGACCTTGAAGCTGATCGGTTTTCGCGGGCCCTTGATGGTGGAGATGTGGAACGAAGCGGCGGTCGATCCGGTTGCGGTCGCCGCCCAGGCGCGGCAGTGGTTGGGGGAGAAGCTGCGAAAGGCTTTCGCGAGAGAGGATTGACGCGGCCGTTCAGCTCCGCGTTGCCGGCGCCTCTCTTGCGGAAGCGATCAGGAGCTTCAGCCTGTTGAGCTGATTGACTTCACTGGCGCCGGGGTCATAGTCGATGGCGGCGATGGAGGCCTCGGGATGTCTCCTGCGCAGCTCCCGGATCATGCCCTTGCCCGGTGACGTGATTGGGAAGGCACGCGAAGGGCTGGATGCAGGCAATCGCGTTCACCCCGTCGTGAATGAGCTCCACCATCTCGGCCGTCAGGAACCATCCCTCACCGGTCACGTTTCCTAGCTGCACGACATCGTCCACGCCCCGCGCGAGCTCGTAGATCGAAACGGGCGGATGGAAACGGTGCGACCGGGCAAGTGAGCGCCTCTGCTGGCCGCGGAAAAGCTCGAGGCCCCAGATCCCCAGGCGTGACATAATCGCCGCGCGCGCGCTGCCGGCGAGCTTCCGGCGTCGGAACTGTGCGCCCATCGCCCCGTAGAGCAGGAAGTCCGCGAGGTCCGGCACCACCGCCTCAGCTCCCTCCGATTCGATGGCCTCCACGATGCGATTGTTCGCCGTCGGGTGGAACTTCACGAGGATTTCGCCGACGACCCCGACACGGGTCCGGCGCGCGCCATGGATCGGCAGGCCGTCGAAATCGCGCACCATGGCGCGTATCGTGCGGCGGTAGGCCCGAAAGCCGTGCCGCTCCAGGGATGACGCGCAGCGCGCGGTCCAGAAATCGGCCAGACGCTGCGCGGAGCCCGTCTCCACCTCATACGGCCGCACCCGGTAGAGCATGCGCATGAGCAGGTCGCCATACATGAGGGCCATGAGACCCCGGGTGACGAGCCTCCAGGAAAGCCGGAAGCCCGGGTTCTTCTCCAGTCCGAGCGCGTTCAGCGAAATGACCGGTACGTGCGCCATGCCCGCGTCGGCGAGCGCCTTGCGGATGAAGGCGATGTAATTCGTCGCCCGACAGCCGCCGCCGGTCTGTGACATGAGGAGCGCCGTGCGCGACAGGTCATAGCGGCCCGAGCGCAGGGCCGCCATCATCTGCCCCACGACGAGGATGGACGGGAAACAGGCGTCGTTGTTGACGGAGGAGAGCCCTTCATTCACCGCGCCGCGGTCCACTTCCGGCAGGATTTCCAGGCGGTAGCCGGAGATCCTGAACGCGTGCTCGATGATGCGGAAATGAAGGGGCGACATCTGCGGCGCGAGGATCGTGTAATCCTGCCGCATCGCCTTTGTGAACACGGGTCGGGGCCGGGAGCCGCGGCGGCGCGCGGCCGCGCTCCTGTCCTTTCCCGGGCGTCCAGCGCAGCCTTCAGGGAGCGCAGGCGGATGCGCACGGCGCCGAGATTCGACTGCTCGTCGATCTTGATGACCGTGTGTATCCTGCCGCGCTGGTCGAGTATCTCCATCACCTGGTCGGTGGTGACCGCATCCAGGCCGCACCCGAATGAATTGAGCTGCACGAGCGCCAAGTCATCCTGCTCCGCCACGAAGCTTGCCGCGGCGTACAGCCGGGTATGGTAGACCCACTGGTCCACGACGCGCAGCGGCCGCCGCACCGTGCCGAGGTGAGCGACGGAATCCTCCGTGAGAACGGGCATGCCCAGGGAGAGGGCGAGCTCCGCGATGCCGTGATTCACCTCGGGGTCCAGGTGGTAGGGGCGACCCGCGAGCACCAGCCCGCGCAGGCCGCGTCGGCGTATCTCGGCAAGCGCCCGTTCTCCCTGCGCGCGGACCTCCGCCTTGAACCGGGCCTGCTCGGCCTTGCCGGCCGCCACCGCGCGGGCCGCCTCCTCCCGCGTCACGCCGGCCCATGCGAGCTCTTCCTGCAGCCTCACGGCGAGCCGCTTCGCGTCGTGCAAGGGCAGGAAGGGATTTGCGTAGCGCGGCCCGGCGTGCTCGGATCCTGGTGCGCCCGGCCGCGGCCGGATACCGTCGATGTTGTTCAGCACCACCTCGGGGTAGGAGGCGACGATGGGGCAGTTGAAGTGATTGCGCGCCCCCGGATCCTCCTTCGGGTTGTGGGGGATGCAAGGGTAGAAGATGAAGGGCACACCCTGCTGCAGAAGCCGCGCGATGTGCCCGTGCACGAGCTTGCCGGGGTAACAGACGGACTCTGACGGTATCGTTTCGATGCCCGCCTCGAAGACGGCGCGGTTGGAGCGCGGCGACAGGTGCACCGAGAAACCCAGCGCGGTGAGGGCGGTGAACCAGAAGGGGTAGTCTTCATACAGGTTCAGCACGCGCGGGATGCCGACGACGCCGCGCGGCGCCGCGGCCGGATCCAGCGGCGCGTAGTGGAAGAGCCTCTCGTACTTCCAGGCATAGAGGTTGGGAAGGGGCGCGGCCGATGCCGCCGCGGCGGCGTTGGTCGCCGTATGCCCCGGGGCGCGCGCGGCGCCGCGCTCGCATCGGTTGCCGGAGATGAACGTGCCCTGTCCTCCGCTGCCGTCGGGGAAGCTCGTGATGGTGAGCAGGCAGTTGTTCGCGCAGCGCCCGCAGCGCGACAGGGTCGTGCGCGTCGTGAAGGACGCCAGGCGATCCAGGTCCAGGAGGCTGCTGCGCTGCCCGTCGCGTGCGCCGTCCCGCGCGACAAGGGCGGCACCGAGTGCGCCCATGAGACCGGGTATGTCCGGTCGGACCGCCTCCCGGCCCGCGATCAGCTCGAAGGCGCGCAGCACGGCGTCGTTGGAGAATGTCCCGCCCTGCACGACCACACGGGCGCCCAGCTCCGAAGGGTTTCGCAGCCTGATCACTTTCTGCAGCGCGTTGCGGATCACCGCGTAGGAAAGACCGGCGGAGATGTCCCCCATGGAGGCGCCCTCTTTCTGCGCCTGCTTCACGCGGGAGTTCATGAAGACGGTGCACCGCGAGCCGAGGTCCACCGGCGTGCGCGCCTGCAACGCCTCCCGCGCAAAGGCCTCGATGGACAGCCCCAGCCCGTGGGCGAATGTCTCCAGGAAGGATCCGCACCCCGACGAGCATGCCTCGTTCAGCAGCACGGACGAGATCGCCCCGTCGCGCACGCGCAGGAACTTCATGTCCTGGCCGCCGATGTCGAGGATGGCGTCCACGCCGGGCAAGGAAGCGCGCCGCGGCGGTGTAGTGCGCGATGGTTTCCACTTCGCCCGTGTCCATGCCGAGCGCCGCGGTGATCAGCGCCTCGCCGTACCCGGTGGCGCAGGACCGCGCGATCCACGCCGCTGCCGGCAAAGCCCGGCGCAGCTCCGTCGCCATGCGCACGGCGAGCGCGAGCGGGCTTCCGCCATTGGCCGCGTACGACGACCAGGCAAGCGCCCCGGTCGAATCGACGAGCACCGCCTTGGTCGTGGTGGATCCGGCATCGATGCCGAGGAAGCAGGGACCCGTCACGGCGGCAAGGTCAACCCGGCGCGTGCGCGCCAGGCCGTGCCGCGCGCGGAAGGCGGACAGCGCCGCTTCATCGGCGAACAGGGGCCGCAGGCGCTCCACCTCGGGGGAGGATTCGTGGCAGAGCCCGCGCGCGCGTTCGCGCAGCTCGCCCAATGTCACCGTGGCGCCGACGGGAGCCGCCATGGCAGCACCCATGGCGACGAAGAGATGCGCGTGCGCGGGCACCCGCACCTTTTCCGGGGCAAGCCGGAGCGTCTCGATGAACAGCCGCCGGGTCTCGGGCAGGAAGTGCAGCGGTCCGCCGAGGAAGGCCACCGTGCCGCGGATGGGCTTGCCGCAGGCCAGCCCCCCGATGGTCTGGTTCACCACCGCCTGGAGGATGCTCGCGGCGATGTCCTCCCGGCGCGCCCCTTCGTTGATGAGCGGCTGCACGTCGGTCTTTGCGAATACCCCGCAGCGCGCGGCGATGGGGTAGATGGTCGTGTGCCCGGCCGCAAGCTCGTTGAGACCCGCCGCATCCGTGGAGAGGAGCGACGCCATCTGGTCGATGAACGCGCCCGTGCCGCCGGCGCAGGTCCCGTTCATGCGCTGCTCGAGGCCGCCCGTGAAGTAGGTGATCTTCGCGTCCTCGCCGCCCAGCTCGATGGCGACGTCCGTGTCCGGGAGGGTCTTCTGCACGGCGCGCGCGCCGGCGATCACCTCCTGCACGAAAGGGATCCCCAGCCACCGCGAGACGGTGAGCCCTCCTGAGCCCGTCATCGCAACGCTGAGGAGCTGCCCCCCGCCCGCGGATTCAAGTGAGTCGCAGGCCGCCTCGATCACGGCGACGAGCGTGCCGCGGACGTCGGCCTTGTGGCGCTGGTAGGTGTGGTAGAGGAGGGCGTCATCCGCGCCGAGCGCGACGAGCTTCACGGTTGTGGATCCGACGTCGATGCCGACCCGGAGGGCGGGGGGTCTCACGAGGCCTCGGGCTCCTTCACCCAGTAATCGCGGCCTCCGCCCTCCCGATCCATGAACCCGTACTCCACGAGGCTGCGGCGCAGGCGCGCCGTGTCGTCGTTGTAGCGCAGGAGGATCTGGTTCACCTTCTTTTCGCTGTAGCGCACGCCGGGCTGGAACTCGCGCAGCACGTGCCGCAGGAGAACGAGGTATTTCTTCTCCTGGGTGGGAAAGGCGGTGAACCTGCCGTCGGGACCGGTGAAACTGGCGAGCACCTTCTTGTCGAAGGATCCAAGGTCGATGCCTTTCGCGAGCTCGGGCAGGCGCTCCGTGCGCAGGAGCCGACGCGCCATGCCGGAAAGCGCCTCGAGCTTCAGCGAGTAGATGCTGTAGTGCCCCTCGGCGCGCGCGCTCACGAGCTCCGCCTCCGCAAGACGGGAGAGATGATGGGACACCGTGGATTCCCCCAGGCCCAGGAGCGCAGAGAGCTGCTCAACCGTGTAGGCGCGTTGGGAGAGGAGCCCCACGATCTTCAGCCTGTTCGCGTCCGCGAGGGCGCGAAAGAATCCGAGAAGCTCGGCATTCGGTATTTCGTTCGTTTCTATGGGCATGAAATCAATTTGACATACATCGAATCGACTGTCAAGCGCGAAGCGCCGCCTGCATATGACCCGAAAAAGAGACGGCCGCGATCTGCGACGCCTGCCTGCCGCTCGTGGCAAGAAGCTCCCGCGTCGATGCGCAGAACGCGTCCCAGTAGTCGCGTGCATCCTGCTCGGCCCAGCCGGGGTGCGGATACTGGGTGGGATAGGATGCGGAGGCCGAGCCGATCAGCCTGCCCCGGGCGTCGAAGAGTGTCGCCTTGTCGCCCGTGGTGCCCAGGTCGTGGGCGAGTATCAGGTCCGCCATTTGCGCAGTATAGCACCCGGGCGCGCCGCGCGCGCGTCCGACCGAGCGGGACGAACGCTGCGCTTGCCGACCGGGCTGCGATCGGGGCATACTCACGGGCATGCCGATAACAAGTGCACACGTGATTGCTGCGGCGCGGGCTCATCGCGACGCGACCGCCCGGACTCTCTCCTCCATCGTGCAAATACCCTCCTTCAGCGGCAAGGAGGAGGCGGTGTGCCGGAAGATCGCCGCGCTCTGCACGGAGGCGGGCCTGGACGAGGTCCGCATCGACGGGCTGGGTAATGTGATTGCCCGCGTCGGCAAAGGGCCGCGGAAGATCGTCTTTGACGCGCACATCGACACCGTCGGGGTGGGGGACCCGTCGCGCTGGGCCACCGATCCGTTCTCCGGTCTCATCCGCGACGGGCTGGTGCTCGGCCGCGGCACGTCGGATCAGAAAGGCGGAGCCGCGGCCATGATCGCGGCGGCCCGCATCCTGAAAGAGACCGGCTATGACGGGGTATTCAGCGTCTACTTCACCTTCACGGTGCTGGAGGAGGACTGCGACGGCCTGTGTTGGCGCTACCTCATCGAGAAGGAGGGGCTGCGGCCGCAATTCGCCGTCTCCACGGAGCCGACGAGCTGCCGCCTGTATCGCGGCCATCGCGGGCGGATGGAGATCGAGGCGCAGGTGCGGGGCATCTCCGCGCACGGCTCGGCGCCCGAGCGCGGGGAGAGCGCCGCCTACAAGACCGCCCGCGCGGCGCTCGCCGTGGAACGGATGAACGAGACGCTTGCCACGGACGAGTTCCTGGGCAAGGGGACGGCCGTGGTTTCCCGCATCGATGCGCACGGGCCCAGCCAGTGCGCGGTCCCCGATCAGGGCTCGCTCTACATCGACCGCAGGCTCACGTGGGGGGAGACCGCCGACCAGGCGCTCGCCCAAGTGCGGAACGCCATGGCAGGCGACGTGGAAAAGGTGGCCATGCCCCGGTACGAAGGCAGGGGATGGAACGGCGCGCGATACGACCAGGACCTGTATTTCCCGACGTGGAAGATCGCGGAGGATCACCCGCTCGTCACAGGAGGCCGTGAGGCGTACCACGCGCTTTTCGGCCGGCAGCCCGAGGTCGGCAAGTGGACGTTCAGCACGAATTGCGTGGCCATTTGCGGCGTGCACGGGATCCCCTGCATCGGTTTCGGCCCCGGCGACGAGGACAAGGCCCACGCGCCGAACGAGCAGACGCGCATTGATGACCTCGTGACCTGCAGCGCCTTCTACGCCATGCTCCCGCTCGTGCTGGAGGAGAGGAGCGGGGGCTGAACGCGGAGATCCTTCGCCTCGCGCTCGATCGCTACCGGCTGGACATTCACGGCATCCACGGCATCGCGCACTGGGCGCGCGTCCTGGAGAACGGCCGCAGGCTCGCCGTGGTGACCGGCGCGGACGGCGCCGTGCTCGAGCTCTTTGCCCTCTTTCACGACTCCTGCCGCAACGGCGACGGCCAGGACCCGGACCATGGCCCGCGCGCCGCGGCGCTGGTGGCGAGTCTGCGGGACAGCATCGCACTCGATCCTGCGCGGCTTTCCCACCTTGTCGAAGCCTGCCGGTGCCACACCTTCGGTGCCGTCGAATCGGCGCACGTCACGGTGCTCACCTGCCTCGACTCCGACCGGCTGGACATTCCCCGTGTCGGCAAGCAGATCAAGCCCTGGCTCTTGTCAACCGATGCGGCGCGCGCGCCTGACGTCATTGCATGGGCGACGGAGCGCGCCGAGCGCCTCGCGACCCCCGTACTGCTCGCAGAGGAGTGGGGGTGGCAGGGGTAACCGTTCCTGCTCGCGCGCTGCCGCGCACAAAGCGCTGTGCCGGGGCGAAGGTTCATGACTTCTGATAAGGCCGACTAACGTACGAGCACCTCCTTGAACCAGGGATAGATGACGTCGGCGGCAAATTGGATGTTGTTCATTGTGCAGTGTTGGTCGGCACCGTTTTCCGTCTTGAAGACGACATGTTTCTTTTCGCACTGGAGCGCATCATAGAATGCTTCCGCGGCGCGGCTCGCCTTCTCGCCTTCTCCCTCGGATTGGAGCGACAGGAATGGCGCCGTGATATGTCCGGCCAAGGGCATGATATCCCAGTCGCACTGGATCTTCTTCATGAATTCACCAAAGCTACGGGTATTGTTGGTCCAGTCCATCAGCGAAAAAACAAAGCGCGCATCATCCCGCTTTTTGGCGACCGGAGCGACAAGTTTATTCCAAGCATCTACCGAAAGGGTTTCCAACCGTGAGGCGATGAAACCACTGAATACGCCGGGCACCTGTTCCAGGGCTTCATCCAGCCAGTGTTTGAAATAGTTTGGCAATATCGCATTGACAGCCGCCGCCTTGATGCGCTTGTCGAAAGCCGCCGCCCTCGGCACCATGAAGCCGCCCAAACTCACCCCATAGACCCCAAGACAGGCCATGTCCACGTCCGGTCGGGTCTGACAGTAGTCCAGAACCGGGCCCAGCACATGTTCCCAGTCGTGGCGAAAGCACAACGTGGGATCCTGGTGCAATGCCCCGCGTTGTCCCGGTCCATGAAACACCATCACATTGAATCCGTATTCAAGCGCCTGTGGGCCCCCCCGATGAAGAACATCTCCTCTCCGGCGCCATCGCCGCCCCCATTGAGCACGATCGTAGCTCGCGGCTCGCTGTCATGCCCGCTGGTTTTGAAGAAATACCCCGGAAGTGTGGTCGATTCATACGGAATGGCGATTTTTTCGCCATGGTAAGGACCATGTTCAAGCGCTTTGTCGAAGCAACGGATTGAATCGTGGTAGAGCCCTGCCTGCTCCTGGCTGCCCTGCGGCATGACGGCGAACTCGGCGGCTCGGAAATAATTCCAGGCCCGCAGATACGCGCGGCTGGCGGCAACCAGGTTGCCTTCTTTTTCAAAACCGGACGCCAATTCTTCCGTCCGTATGGCCGTTTCCTTCCAGCCCGCCACCCATGCATCGAAGGTCTCACCGCGCGTCTTTATCAGGTTGGCCGCGTAATAGCACTCACCAACGCTGGCGGCTGAATACGGGGTATACCCCATCGCTCGGGTGAACCCAGCATCGAACACCTCTGACTTGAATACATTGAGGCGCAACATCATCTGTTTCATGGATTCCTCCTTGACGAGTCGTTGCTCTAGCGACTGTGTGTTGATTACACTGTAGCAAGACTGGCGGTGCCATTCAGCGACGAAGATGATTGATGGGTCGCATAAGCAACAGGTGTCGAACATGTCCAAAGACAAGACGTCGCACGCTCGTATGACCAATAGCCGCAAGCTCGATCCGCGTATCGAACGCACCCAGGAAGCGCTCCGTGGTGCGCTCATGGCATTGATTGAGGAGAAAGGTTTTGACGCGATTTCGGTTCAGGATATCACCGAGCGTGCACGGCTTAACCGTGCCACGTTTTACCTTCACTATGATGACAAGCAAGACCTGCTTGTTCGTGCGAGTGAAGCGGCCTTTGATCGTTTGATAGCGGAAGCCGGACCGATTGATCGGGAGAACCTTGCTTTCCAGAAGCCACCACGGCAGGTTGTGCTTCTCTTTGAGCACATGGCAAAACACCGAAGGTTTTACCGATCGGTCCTCGGCAGACCGGGAGAGCCGGCATTTGCTGCACGGGTGCACGAATACATCGCCACGTTTACGCAAAGGCGGACTGCCAGTTTGCACACCATCTACCCCGCGGCCGTTCCTATTCTGGATGATATCTTCATCAGCGAATATGTGACGGGGGCGCTGCTTGGCATAATAACCTGGTGGTTGGAAAACGACTTGCCGCGTTCACCAGAGTACATGGCCGACCGATTTGGCTGGCTTAGCGCTGCCGGTACGTACCGGATGATGGGTATTGAGCCGCCAAGCCTTGACGCTGAATAGCACCTCGACGCGGCATGCCGGTCGTTACCGTTGGGATTTCCATGCATGGAGATTTTCCCGGTTCGATGTTTCTCCGCTTGAGCGTCATAAATGAGGCGAATTTGCGAGGCCCGCGCTCTACACTTATACTGGGTGTGTATGCCAACGTTGCGCAGATCGATCCTTCTTCCCCTCCTGGCCGTCATCTCCCTCGGATTTGCAGGCTGCGCGACATTTTTCGGCCCACCGGGCAGCTTCGGCCGCGAGCCGTATCGATCTGCGGATGAGCTTCGCGCGCCGCTTTCCATGGAAGAGAAGGCCGTGCTCGCTTCCGCAAAGAGCCTGCTCGGCAGGGCCCCCGACTCCAGGGTCCGGGTGAACGGCAGGACATTCACGCTGGACTGCATCGGCACGGTGGCCGCCATATTCTGGGGGCCGGCTATGACATCATGAAGGATGCCGGCCGCTACGGCGGCGGCGGTGTGCGGAGCTTCTACGCCGAGCTTCAGGCAATGAGCGCCCTGCACCACGATCTGTACCCGCGGCCCGGCGACGTCGTGTTCTGGGACAACACCTACGACGCGAACGGGGATGGGGACCTCACGGACGACCCGCTCACGCACGTGGGCCTGGTGGTCGCGGTCGACGCCGACGGCACGATCCACTACGAGCACGAGCACCTCCGCAAGGGCGTGATCGTGGAAGTCATGAACCTCCTGCATCCCGATGAGTACGCCACCCCGGACGGCAAGATCGTCAATTCCGCGATGGCAGAGGCCCGCAAGATCAGGCCCGTGCATTGGGTCTCCGGGGACCTCTGGAACTCATTCGGAGACGTGATCGGCAATGGGCGCCGCTTCGCCATTGCGGACGTTCGTCGGGATCCGCTCGCGGCCGTCCTGCTCGCCGTCGGGGCTCCCGCGTCCCCGTGACCGCGCCGTCAGCGGCGCCGGTGCTGCAATCTTGCCCCATTCCCGCCGCGGGAGTACCTTGGATCGATGGAGAGGAAATTTCATGTCGCAGCGTCCGGGCGCAAGCTCGTCACGCTGATTCCCGGTGACGGCGTCGGCCCCGAGGTGATGACGGCGGCACAGAAAGTGATCGAGGCTGCCGGCGCGAAGGTGGAGTGGGAACGACGCGAGGCAGGGGCAGGCGTCTTCAAGCAGGGCATCGCCTCCGGGGTGCCGGGCGACACCATCGAATCGATACGCAAGACGCGCGTCGTGCTGAAGGGTCCCCTGGAGACGCCCATCGGCTTCGGAGAGAAAAGCGCCAACGTCACCCTGCGGAAGCTGTTTGAAACCTACGCGAACATCCGGCCCGTGCGTGAGATGCCGGGCGTGCGCACACCGTACTCGGGCCGGGGAATCGACCTTGTCATCGTGCGGGAGAACGTGGAGGACCTCTACG
This sequence comes from uncultured Spirochaetota bacterium, assembly GCA_963781885.1. Classification (GTDB taxonomy): domain Bacteria; phylum Spirochaetota; class Spirochaetia; order SZUA-6; family Fen-1364; genus Fen-1364. Next base: position 192,076 of record CAWAHW010000002.1, read on the forward strand.
CCGGCATCGAGCACATGGAGACCCCCGGCGTGGCCCAGTGCCTGAAGCTGATCTCGCGCAAGGGCTGCGAGAAGATCGTGCGCCTCGCTTTCGAGTTCGCCATCTCGGAGGGCCGAAAGCGCGTCCACTGCGCCACCAAGGCGAACATCATGAAGCTCACCGAGGGCACGCTGAAGCGCACATTTGAATCGGTGGCAAAGGAGTACCCGCAGATCGAGGCGCAGCATATCATCGTGGACAACTGCGCCCACCAGCTCGTGAAGAAACCCGAGCAGTTCGACGTCATCGTCACGACGAACATGAATGGCGACATCATCAGCGATCTCACCTCCGCCCTCATCGGCGGCCTGGGATTCGCGCCGTCGGCGAACATCGGCAGTGAGGTGGCCATCTTCGAGGCGGTGCATGGCTCGGCGCCCAAGTACGCCGGCAAGAACGTCATCAACCCCACGGCGGTCATCCTGTCGGCGGCGCTCATGCTGCGCCACATCGACGAGATGGAGGCCGCGGTCGCCGTTGAGAACGCGGTGCTTGCCACGCTGGAGGCGGGCGTGCTGACCCGGGACGTCGTCGGCGACACCGGCGCCGCCTCCACAACGGCCTTTACCGACGCCATCATCGGCAACATCGGCAACAGGCCGAAAAGCTACGCCGTGCGCCCGTACAAGCCGCTGAAGCTGCCCACCGTGTCCGCTGACCTGGATTTCGTGAAGGTGCGCACGCGTCGGGTCGTCGGCATGGACCTGTTCCTGGAATCGGCCCTGCCCGTGGAAGAGCTAGGCAGAGGCGTCACCGCGCTGCTCGCGGGAAGCCCGGTGGAGCTGAAGATGATTTCCAGCCGCGGCACGAAGGTCTACCCGCCCACGGGCGCCATGACGGACGCGGTGGACCTTTCCTGCTGCCGCATCGTCCTCCGCGACGCAAAGGGCGACCTCACCGACGCGCAGATCGCCGACGTGATGGCGAGGATCGGCGCGAAGCATCGCTGGATGCACGTGGAGAAGCTCAGCGAGTTCGACGGCGTGGCCGGCTACACGCGGGCGCAGGGAGAGGACTGAACCGCGTCAGTCGGACGCTGCGGGCCGGCCGGGAAGCCGGCCCTTGTCCACGAGGGACTTGCGCAGCAGGAATTCGATCTGGCCGTTCATGCTCCGAAGCTCTTCCCCGGCCCAGGCGGCCAGCGCGTCGTAGACCTCGGGTGAGATGCGCAGCAGGAACGATTTCTTGTCCGCCACCGCGGCCTCCCGTCTACTGGTAGAGCGTTCCCGTGTTCACCACCGGCTGCGTATTCTGCTCGCTGCAGAGCACGACGAGAAGGTTGCTCACCATGGTGGCCTTGCGCTCCTCGTCCAGCGCGACCACCTTCTTGGCGGCGAGCATCTCCAGGGCGCTTTCCACCATGCTGACGGCCCCTTCCACGATGGTGTGGCGCGCTGCGACCACCGCGGATGCCTGCTGACGCCGCAGCATCGCCATCGCGATCTCCGGCGCGTAGGCCAGGTGACTCACCCGGGTCTCCACCACCTCGACGCCGGCCTTGAGCAGCCGGTCCTGTATCTCCGTCCTGAGCTGCGCCGAAACCTCGGCGGTATGGCTGGAAAGGGCGATCTCCTCTTTCTCATGCGCGTCGTAGGGATATCCGGTGGCCAGATTGCGCAGGGCCGCCTCGCTCTGGACGTGGACGTAATTCTCATAGTCGTCCACCTGGAAGGCCGCTTCCGCGGTATCCACGACCCGCCAGACGACGACGGCGGCGATCTCGACCGGGTTGCCCCGCTTGTCGTTGACCTTCAGCTTCGCCGTCTCGAAGTTGCGCACGCGCAGGCTGATGGGGCGCTTCGTGAACAAAGGGTTTGCCCAGCGCAGGCCCGGTTCCCGCGCCGTGCCCTTGTAGGCGCCGAAGAGCTGGAGGACACGGCCCTGGTTGGGGCTGACGGTGAAGAGGCCCGCCATCAGGAAAATGTCGATGACGAGCACGATCGGCGACGCGATCTTCAGCGTGAGGCCGTCGACCCGCTCCGCCATGATGAGCCCGACGATCGCCGCCGCAAGGATCACGATCAACAGCAAAAGCATCGTGATGCCCGGCGCCGCATTCCGCTTGATTTCCTTGATCATCTCATTTCTCCTTGCTATTGATATGATATCACTTTGATTTCAACCTGTCAACAGATATCTGGAAGCACTTTGGCTGACCGGTTACTATGCGGCGGTGAGCGCGATAGTTCTCAAGGACTGCTTCTACATCCAGCCGTCGGCCGATGCGCAGGGAATACGCGGCGCCGATGTCCTGATCCAGGACTCCTCGATTGCCGCGATGGCCCGCGGTCTCACCGTTCCGCCCGGCGCGCGCGTCATCGATTGCGCGCATCATGTTGTGGTGCCCGGATTCGTGAACACGCACCACCACTTCTTCCAGACACTCACGCGCAACCTGCCCGCGGTGCAGAACGCGAAGCTCTTCGACTGGCTGGTCTACCTCTATGAGATCTGGAAGAGGATCGATGGGGAGGCCATCCATACCTCGTCGCTCCTTGCGATGGGCGAGCTCCTGAAGACCGGCTGCACCTGCTCCACAGATCACCTCTATCTGTATCCGCGGGGCGCGCGCGCCGATTTCGCCGCGCTGCAGTTCCAGGCCGCCGGGGAGCTGGGCATGCGTTTCGCGCCATCCCGGGGCTCGATGTCTCTCAGCAGGAAGGACGGCGGCCTGCCGCCCGACACGGTGGTGCAGGACGAGGAGACGATACTTGCCGACAGCGAGCGCGTGATCAAGGCATTCCACGATCCGTCCCCGCGCGCGATGAGGAAGGTCGTGCTCGCGCCGTGCAGCCCTTTTTCCGTGAGCGAAGACCTCATGCGGCGCACCGCGCGTCTTGCGCGCCAGCACGGGGTGCGGCTGCACACGCATTTGGCGGAAACGGCGGACGAGGATGCGTACTGCCTTTCCCGCTACGGCGTGCGGCCGGTGGAGCTCATGGAGCGCTCTGAGTTCATCGGCCCCGACGTCTTCTACGCGCACGGCATATTCTTCAACGACGCGGAGCTGGACGTGCTGCGGGAGCGCGGCGCGCACATCGCCCACTGCCCGTCGTCCAACATGCGGCTGGGGTCCGGTGTCTGCCGGGTGCGCGACATGCTGGACCGGGGCATCAATGTCTCACTGGCGGTGGACGGGTCGGCATCCAACGATTCATCCGACTTCCTTGGCGAGATGCGCCACGCGCTCCTCCTGCAGCGCGTCGTGAAGGGAAGCGGCGCGCTGAACGCACGGGAGGTCCTTTCCATGGCCACCACCGCCGGTGCCGACGCCCTGGGCTTCGGCGGAATCGGAAAGGTAGAGCCGGGACAGGCAGCGGACCTCGCGGTGTTCGACATCGGCAGGCTTGAATACTGCGGAAGCCTTTCGGATCCGTTTGCCGCTCTTATTTTCTCGGGTTACAACCATGGTACGGCCTATACCATCTGCAACGGGAAAGTGGTCGTCGACAACGGAAGGCTCACGGGCATCGACGAGGAGAAGCTCATCAAGGATGCGAACCGCATCGCGGCGCGGCTCGTCGAATAGGACGGCGCGCGTTATCTTCGCTTCATGAGCAGCGACAGACACGAATACAGCGCCCGGCTCACGTGGGAAGGGAATCTCGGCAAGGGCACCGCGACGTATGCCGGCTATGGCCGCAACTACCGGATCTCGATGCCGGGGAAGGCAGACCTGATGGGAAGCGCGGACCCGACATTCCGCGGCGCGCCGGACAGGCACAGCCCGGAGGACCTCCTGGTCGCCTCCCTCAGCGCGTGCCACATGCTGAGCTATCTCGCCGTCTGCGCGTTGAAGGGTGTCAGCGTCGTGGCATACACCGATGACGCCGAAGGCGTCATGACAACGTCGCACGGCGGCGCGACGGGCAGGTTCGAATCAGTGACGCTTCATCCCCACGTGGCGATCAGCGGGGCGGACAAGGAGGCGCTCGCCACGGAGCTGCACAAGGAGGCGCACGAGGGCTGCTTCATCGCCAACTCGTGCAACTTCCCCGTCACCGTGGAGCCTGTCCTGACGAGCGGGTAGTGGGCCGCTTGGGCGCGGACGCCCCGCGCGCGGTGGCGCGGCGCATATATCGCGAGGAGTCAGAAATTGACTACATCTGTCAATGCGGGCGGTCGACTGCGCGGGGACGCCCCCCCGCGCGCGAAACTATTCCTTGCGGCCGGTCAGCTTGATGAGGTGAAAGCCGAACTGGGTGGACACTACGTCGCTCAGAGAACCGTTTGAAAGCTTCTTGCAGGCTTCCTCGAAGGGCGCCACCATTTTCCCGGGACCGAACCAGCCCAGATCCCCGCCGCGCGACTTCGACGGGCAGGTCGAATGCTCCCGGGCCATCGCCTCGAAGTTCGCACCCAGCTTGATCTTCTTCAGAAGCTCATTCGCCAGACCCTTGTCCTTGACCAGTATGTGGCTCGCGCGCCATTCCATGTGGATTCCTCCGTGTACGGTATCAGGGAATGATACAGGATTTCACCGCCGGCGGAAAGGGCTCAGTCGCGCGCGGGCTTCATGAGCAGCATGACCTGCCCCGGATCGCGGAACCCGAGCTTCCGATAGGCGTCCCGCGCCCGCCTGTCCTTCGCATCCACGGTAACTTGGATCGCCCGGACCTCGGCCGGCGCCACCTTCGCGATGAGCTGGAGGAAGTCCGCCGCAAGGTCGGGGTCGGAAAGGGGGTCGACGTACAGCTCGTCGACCGAAAGCACGATGCCGCCCAGCCGATTGCTCCACGTCGTGACGAGAATGCAGTAGCCGACCAGCGCCTGCTCGCGCTCGAAGACGAAAAGCGTCCCCCGGTCCTTGTTGCGCTGCAGCTCGCGGAACGTGGCGAGTATGCGCTCCTGCGGCGTGGGAAGCGACTGGGGGCCTTTTGCATGGCATCGGGTCACCAGGGCGAGAAATGCGGCGATGTCGGTCTGCTGCAGCATGCGGTAGGTCGCCCGGGTGCTCACGAGTGTGTAGTCGAGCATGGCTCCTTCTACCCGCTGCCGCGGGGATTGTCAAACCGGAAGAGTCCTGTCATACAAGGCCACAGGGCCCCTCCGCGTTCGTCGCTCAGCTGCCTGCCGAGATTCCCTTCCGTCTGTCGGCCGACTTTCGAAGCGGCACCTCCTTCAAGAGAAAGACGGTTGCCAGGGCGACGAGGCAGATGACCAGGCAGATGATGAAGACGTGATGGATGGCTTGGGAAAGCGCGCGGCGGGCGGCATCGAGCGCCCGCTGAAAGGTGGGCAGGAGATTGCCCGGCACGCGCCCTTCGCCGCCGTGAGCGCGGCAGGGTTTGAAAGGGCCTCGGGACTTTTCAAGGTCGCCGCCAGGGACGGGGGCAGGTCGCCAGTATCGAGATTCTGCAGCCTCGCAACGAGGAAGCTCCCGAACAGCGTTCCCATCACCGATGAGGCGATCGTCTGCCCCATTCTCCCGAAGAACTGAATGGTCGACGTGACGACCCCTATCTGGCCTTCGCGGGACGTGTTCTGTGCCGTCACGTTGAAGATCGCCATTCCCGCGCCGATGCCTAGGCCCATGAGCACCATCGCGACCGCGACCGCGGCCGTTCCCGTGCGCGGGCCCAGGAGTGAAAGAATGAATACTCCCGCGGCCAGGAAGATGAAGCCGCCAATCGCGAGCAACTTGTACCGGCCGGTCCTTGATACGATGAAGCCGCTGATCGTCACCCCGGCGATCAGGGTGACCGTCATGGGCGTGATGATGGCCCCGGATCCGCTCGCGCTCGCGCCTTTGACGCCCTGCATGAAAAGCGGGATGAAGATGATGGCGGCAATGAGGACGCCGTTGAAGAGGAACATCTCCAGCGCGGAGAAGCTGAAGACCGAATCCCTGAACAGCGAAAGAGGGATGAGGGGACTGCGCACCCTTGTTTCCACGATCCCGAAGACGACGAGCATCACGGCGGCAAGGCCGAGCATTGCCACGACGGGCGCCGAGCTCCACGCGTATGTCGCTCCTCCCCACGACAACGCCAGAAACAGCGGCACCAGGGCGGCGATCAGCGCGCCCGTTCCCGCGACGTCCAGCCTTTCGCGCTTTCGCTGGGCTCCATGGGAAGGAAAGGCCGTCGCAATGACCGCCAGGGTCGCCAAACCGACTGGCAGATTGATGAAGAAGACCAGGCGCCAGCTCGCATGATCGGCGATCAGCCCGCCTATCATCGGTCCGATGAGGCTGGCGAACCCCGATGCCGCTGAGACGATGCTCCCGTACTTGGCTCTTTCCGCCGGGGCGTAGAGAAGGCCGATGATAACCAGCGCGTTGGACATGAGCACGGCACCTCCCACGCCCTGCAGCCCCCGGAATAGTATGAGCTGCGTCATGCTCGTTGCGCACCCGCACAGCGTGGAGCCGACCAGGAAGACCCCGATGCCGGCCAGGTAGACGGGTTTGAACCCGAACATGTCCGACAGCCTGCCGACGAGCGGCATTGCCACCGTCATGCAGAGCAGGTACGCGGTAATCGGCCACGTGTAAAGATCGAAACCCTTGAGACTGGAGACGATCCTCGGCATTGCGGTGCCCACGATATTCAGGTCGAGCGAGGCAAGCAGGATTCCCGCGGTCACCCCGGCCAGGAGAAGGATTTTCCTTTTGGGCGACAGAATCTTCTAGCGACATATGACCTCCTAAAGATGTGTTTGAACTACCTAAACCGACCATCCGGTATATCTATTGCCAGCATCAGCTCACCATTTTTTTCCACCTCCTCCATTACTCGCAGGTTCTAAACCGACCGTCCGGTATATCAAATATCATAAAAATTAGGCTTTGATCGATCCATAGAAACCGTCCCAGATTGCGCGAAGGTCCTCGACCGTCCTGGCTGTTTTTCCGACCACCATGTTGTCCAAGCCGACACCGCTGTTGGTGTGGATGAACACTGCCGCGATCTGCTCGTCCGTCATGGGGCTGTCGATCTCCGCTCTTTGCCGCGCAAGGCCGATGATTTCCCGCCAGGCCGCGAGCTCCGCGGACGACGAGGAAATCATCTTCTGCCTGAACTTCCGGAAAGAAGCGTATCGCGTCGAACACGAGGGAGTAGTAGTTTAGGTCGAAGGACGAGATGACGTCACCCTCGAGTAGTGATCCGTAGGAATCGCTGAGATGCGACAGGTAGTCCTCGTAGTACGCGCGGAGTGAAATCCGCGTGAAGTTCCTGTAGTCGATGTTGATAAGCCGGGCATAGATGTTTTCGACGATTTCCAGGAAGATCTGCTCCTTGGTGCCGAAATAGTGATAAAACGCGCCTTTTGACATCTGCGTCGCCTCGACGATCTCTTTCATCGTCACTTCCTTGAAGCTTTTCTGGAGAAAAAGCACGATCGATCGCTTCAGGATGTGCTCTTTTGTGTCTTTCATGTGCCTTCTCCATAAACCGGACAGTCGGTTTAAATTATATTGCCGGTTTCATGTCATGTCAATATCTTTCTGCGGAAAATGAAATGGGGGAACGGGCTGACGCGTCAATGACGCTGCACCCTTGCCCTCGCGCGGGCGAGCCCGTAGAATGCCCGTATGATCACCGACATCGTGCGGCCGAAGACAGTCGCCGAGGCGCTGCGCGCGAAAAGCACGCCGGGGGCGGCCTACCTTGGCGGCGGCACCTGGCTGAACGCGGGACGGGAGCCGGGGCCCGCGGTCCTCATATCGCTTGAGAATCTCGGGCTGGGCACGGTGGAGGCCGCTGACGGCGGATGCACGATCGGCGCTGCGGTGAGCTTCCAGCAGCTCATCGATGCCGAATCCGTGCCGCGCGCGGTGAAGGCTGCCGCGGGGCTCACGGCGTCGCGGACACTCCGCAACATGCAGACCGTGGGTGGAGAGCTGGGCCTGTGCCCGGCGGACTCCGCGTTGATACCCGTTCTTGTCGCCCTGGACGCGACCGTGCTCCTGGCGGGGGCCCGGAAACCTCTGCCAATCGGGGATTTCTGGCTGAACAAGCCGGACGATCTTGTCCTTTCCATCACAATCCCGGAGGGAGGCCGCACGGCCGCGGTGCGCGCGGTCTCCCGCACGTCACACAGCCCGCGCTCCCTCGTGGTCGTTGCCGGAGCGCCCGGCAGGAATGGGGGCGAGGCCTGCATGGTGCTCAGCGATTGCCGGGAGGAATGCGTGGTGATCCGGGAACCCGAGCTGAATCGCTGGCCGCTGCCGCCCCGTGAGAAGATCGAGGAAATGGTGCGCGCGGCATTCTCGCCGGCGGCAGACATCCATGCCTCGGCGGAATACAAGCGGTTCGTCGCGGGAGTGCTCGCGGCCGACATGCTGCACGAGCTGGCAGCCGGGAAGGTGACCCTATGAAAATCGCCTTCACCTTGAACCGCGTGGCGCGCAGCGTTACGGCAGAGCCGGGCGAATGCCTCCAGGAGCTCCTTCAACGCATCGGCATTCCCTCCGTGCGCGGCGCAGACGACGGCGAAGGATTCGCCGGCGCCGACACGATACTCTTCGACGGGAAGGCGATGCTCGCCAGCCTCATGGTCGCGGCGCAGGCCGACGGCCACTCCATCGAGACGGTGGAAAGCCTCATGGAGAACGGCCGCCTCTCGGCGCTGCAGGGCGCCATGCTCGACGCGGGTGTCGTGCAGTCCGCGTACACCACCCCCGCCGCCGCCCTGCTCATCGAGGAGCTGCTCCGCCGCTCACCCGAGCCCACGGAGGAGCAGGTGCGGGACGCGCTTTCTGGTGTGTTCAGCAGGGCCACCGGTTACAAGCAGTTCTTCCAGGCCGTGGAGCTTGCGCGAAAGCGCCGCACGGATCCGGCATCGACCATTTCCATTGAGGAGTTCCGCGACGACCTGCGGGTGGTGGGCAAGGTGCGCCGCCGGGTGGACGGGGTGAAGCTCGTTGCCGGCATGAAGGCGTACGTGGAGGATCGCGTCGAGCAGGGAAGCTGCACGCTCGTCATGCTGCGAAGTCCCCACGCGCACGCGAAGATACGCGGCATCGACATCGCCGCGGCACTCGCGCTTCCCGGCATCGTCACGGTCATCACGCACCTGAGCTGCCCCGACGTCATGTACACGTTTGCCGGCCAGGGATTCCCCGAGCCGTCGCCGTACGACTTCCGCATGTTCAGTCCCGTCGTGCGTCACGTCGGGGACAGGGTGGCTGCCGTGGTTGCCGAGGACGCGGCGACTGCCCGTGAGGCGGCAAAGCTCGTCGCGGTCGACTACGAAGTTCTCCCGGCTGCCCTCACGATGGACGATGCGATGGCGAACGGCGCCCCCGTCGTGCACGGCGATCACCTGGAGCGCATCACCTGCGAGCTTTCCATCGGATCGGATGCCCGGCGCAACCTCGCGGCGAGCGCCTCCGGCTCCATCGGCGACGTCGACAGGGGCTTCGCGGAAGCGGACGCCGTGGTGGAGCGCACGTATTCCACCAGCAAGGTCCAGTGCACGCCGCTTGAGTCGCACGTCGTCTATACGCGCATGGACGGGGATCGCCTGGTGATCCATGCATCGACCCAGGTGCCCTGGCATCTGCGGCGCATCGTGGCGCGGGTCCTCGGGATCCGCGAGAACCGCATCCGGGTCATCAAGGAGCGCATCGGCGGCGGGTACGGCAGCAAGCAGGACATACTCCTGGAGGACGTCTGCGCGTGGGCCACGTTCACGACCGGCAGGGCCGTGTTCTACAAGTACAACCGGGAGGAGGAGTTCATCGCTGCCACCACCCGGCACCCCATTCGCTACACCGTGAAGATGGGCGCCAAGAAGGACGGCACGCTCACGGCCATCCGGCTCACGGGTGACGCGGATACCGGCGCGTTCGGCAATCATGCCCTCACGGTGCCCATGAACAGCTGCTCGAAATCGCTGCCGCTCTGGCGATGCCCGAACATGGCCTTCGATCTGCGGAGCTGGTACACGAATGTCGTCTCGTCGGGCGCCTACCAGGGCTACGGCGCGCCGCAGGGCTCTTTCGCGGTCCAGATGGCGGCGGCGGAGCTTGCCGCGGCGCTCGGCATCGACCTGCTCGCGTTCATCCGCAAGAACCACGTACGGCAGGGCGACGTGCTGGAGATCCTGAAGAGCCTCGGGGAGGGAAGACCGGGGGAGGCCGTCACGGTGGGAAGCTGCGGCCTGGACAAGGCGCTGGAGGAAGGGGCCGCGAGCATCGGCTGGGGCGTGAAAGGCACGGACGCCAATCCCGACGTGCGCATCGGCAAGGGGGTGGCATTCATCCAGCAGGGCTCGGGTCTGCCGGGGCTCGACCAGGCATGCGCGAACGTGAAGCTCCTGTCGGACGGCACATTCATGGTCCATTCCGGCGGATCGGACCTGGGCACCGGTCTGGACACCGTCCTTTCCAAGGTGACGGCGGAGACGCTCTGCTGCGACATGGACAATGTGGCCGTGCTCACCGGCGACACGGACATGACCCCCTTCGACAAGGGCGCCTATGCGTCCAGCGGCACCTTCTTCACGGGCAACGCCGTGCTGAAGGCCGCCCAGGCGCTCGCGGACCGCATGATCGACACGGTCGCGGGCATTCTGAAAGAGCCGCGCGACGGCGTGCACCTGGCCCACCCGGGCGTCGTGCAGGGCACGAAGGGATCCCTCACCTACGCCGCCCTTGCACACCGCTCCTCCTCGGGGCACGGAGAGGGCGAGCTCATGGGCAGCGCCTCCTTCGTCACGCATGAGAACGCCATCCCCTATGCGGCGCACTTCTGCGAGGTGGCGGTGAATACGCGCACCGGGGCCATCGACGTGCGCCGTTACCACGCCGTGCACGACTGCGGGACCCCCATCAACCCCGACCTTGCCATGGGCCAGGTCTACGGCGGCATCCTCAAGTCCATCGGGCACGCCCTGTACGAAGAGATGATGTTCGACGCGGAGGGGCGCTGCCTCACCACGACCCTTGCCGACTACGGCGCTCCCATGATACAGGAGCTCCCGCGCGACGTGCGCGTCCGGCTCGTGCAGACCGACGATGCCTTCGGGCCGTTCGGCGGCAAGAGCGTCGCGGAGATCAGCGTGAACGGGGCGGCGCCGGCGCTCGCCGTCGCCATCCACGACGCGGTGGGTGTCTGGATACGCGACTGGCCCCTGACACCGGAGAAAATCTTGAAGGCACTCGGGAGGTTCTGATGGAAGCCCTGACCCCGCACGACATCCACCGCATGATCGATTCCCTCTCCGCCCCGGCCCTCGCGGAGCTTCACCGCAGGGATTTCCTCCTCACGTGGGACAAGAGCCGGGAAGGCCTCGAGGCGGTGCTCCAGTGCGCCCTGATCCTGAAGGCGCTGCGCGTGAGCAACATCTCCCCCCGGATCTACGACAGCGGCATCGCCGTGTCCCAGTTCCGCGACAACTCGACGCGGACGCGCTTCAGCTTCGCCTCCGCCTGCAACCTGCTGGGTCTCACCGTCGCCGACCTCGACGAGGGCAAGTCCCAGGTGGCGCACGGAGAGACGGTGCGCGAAACGGCGAACATGATCTCCTTCATGGCGGAGGTGATCGGCATTCGCGACGACATGTACATCGGCAAGGGCCACGCGTACATGCTCGAGGTCGCGGAGGCCGTGGACCAGGGCTTCCGTGACGGCGTGCTGGAGCAGAGGCCCACGGTGGTGAATCTCCAGTGCGACATCGACCACCCCACGCAGTCGATGGCGGACCTCCTCCACATCGTGGACGACGTGGGCGGCTTCTCCCATCTGAAGGGGAAGAAGGTCGCCATGACCTGGGCGTATTCCCCGTCCTATGGCAAGCCGCTTTCGGTCCCGCAGGGCGTCATCGGGCTGTTCACCCGGTTCGGCATGGACGTGCGCCTGGCGTATCCCGAAGGCTACTCGCTCATGCCGGATGTCGTGCAGAATGCCGAGGGATTCGCGAAGCAGGCCCGCGGGGCATTCCGCGTCTGCTCCTCCATGAAGGAGGCATTCGACGGCGCCGATTTCGTCTACCCCAAGAGCTGGGCGCCGTTCTCCGTGATGGAGGAGCGCACGAGGATCGTGGAGACGGGTGACCGCCAGAAGCTTCAGGAGCTGGAGAGGCGCTGCCTGGAAAACAACGCGCGCTTTGCGGACTGGGAATGCACCACCGCGCTCATGGGCGGCACCAACAACGCCACCTACCTGCACTGCCTGCCCGCGGACATCAGCGGCGTGAGCTGCCCGCGCGGGGAGGTGGCTGCCGACGTCTTCGACAAATTCCGCGGCCCCCTGTACCGGCAGGCGAGCTTCAAGCCGTATATCATCGCGGCCATGATCTTCACCAGCCGTATGGCGGATGCGCGCGCGTCGCTCTCCACGCTCCTGGACCGGATGGACAACCGGGCGCTGTGAAGGATGCGCGCAAGGCAGGCGTTTGACCCGCACTAATCCGCCTGCGTACCTTCTCCCTCGGCATGAAACTGCTGCTTGTCGAAAATCCCCACGCGGCGCACGACCGGGCGAAGCATCTCTTTGCGCCCATCGCTCACGCACTTTCCCGGGCCGGCATCGCCGTGGACACGAAGCTCACCGAGAGGCCGGGGCACGCGCGGCAGATCGTCGCCGGTTGCCGTTTCTCCGACTACGACGGCATCGTCGCGGCGGGCGGTGACGGCACGCTCTTCGAGGTCGTCAACGGCCTGTACGAGAACAAGGGCGCCCGCGTGCCGCTCGGGGTGATCCCCATCGGCACGGGGAACGCGTTTGCGCGTGACCTCACCCTCACGAGCGGCGACTGGGAACAGGCGGTGGGGAACATCGCCGCGGGAAAGACCCGGCGCGCCGACGTGGGCCGGTTCACGACGCAGGGCCGCACGCTGTACTACGTAAACATACTCGGCCTTGGTTTTGTCGCCGACGTCGTGGCCACCGCCAGCCGGCTCAAGCTGCTGGGCAATCTGTCCTACACGCTGGGCGTTCTTTTCCGTACGATCGGATTGCGGGCATACGGCATCCGCGTCGACGCGGACGGGCGTCTCATCGAGACGGAGGCGATCTTCACGGAGATCTCCAACACCCGTTACACCTCGAATTTCCTCATGGCCCCGTCCGCGCGCATCGACGACGGCCTCCTGGACGTGACAATTCTGAAAAAGATCAATCGCCGCCGTCTCCTGCAGTGCTTTCCCCTGATCTTTTCCGGCGCGCACGTCACGATGCCCGAGGTGGAGTCATTCACCGTGCGGCACCTTTCCATCACGACGGACGCGCCGAAGGTCCTCACGCCGGACGGCGAGCTCCTGGGCAGCACGCCGATCGAGGTGGAGTGCCTTGGCGGCGACATCGAGGTCTTCGGCGCGTGACGACGCTCGTGTCGCTGTACCGCTGGGCAGTGGGTCTTCCGTACATCGGCGTCATCTGCGTCATCGTTATCGTCAGCTCTCTCTTTGCCCCGTCGGCGGCCTATGACCCGTTCTTCAAGGCGGCGTTGCGCTTCCTGTTCCGCCTTCTCTTCATCCCCGTGCGCGTGACCGGTGAGGCAAAGATGCGCCCCGGACGGCCCGTCCTCTTCATGGCGAATCACGTGAGCATATTCGACTCGCCGCTCCTGGGCGGCTTTCTGCCCGGCATGGTGCGGGGCGTGGAATGGGCGCCGCACTTCCGCTGGCCGCTCTTCGGCCTCATGCTGCGGCGCATCGGGAACATCCCGATCGATCGCGACGACGTCTTTTCGTCCATGAAGAGCATGGCGCGCGCGCGCCGTCGCCTGGCCCGCGGCGAATCCCTTGCCATCATGCCGGAAGCCCACCGCACGCTGGACGGGAACCTCCGCCACTTCAAGAGGCTGCCGTTTCACATGGCGCGCGACGCGAGGGTGGACATCGTGCCGGTGGGCACCTCGGGCCTCTTCACCCTCAACAACAAGAGCTCCTGGAAGATCCGCACGACGCGCATCACGGTTGCGCTGGGGGAGCCGATCACGGCGGAGGAGGCGTCCGCCCACACGGTGGACGAGCTCCGCCGGATCATGCACCAGCGCATCCAGGGTCTTATCGCGCGGCCGTAGCAGGGCGCGTGGCGCCCCGCGGTTTCTGCTGCCGTGCGCGCATTCCGCGGAGCGCCGCCCAGAGCACCAGCCCCAGCGCGAGCGCCATGCCCGCGTACGCGAACCATTCGCCGATGAGCGCATAGAGGGACGGCACCCTGCGCGTCGGTACATCGGCGAGCATCAACCGGTCGCTCGTCTCGAAGAACTCCTGCCGGGCCAGAACCCGGCCCGACCCGTCGACGGCCATCGAGGTGCCGTCATTCGTCTGGCGGACCACGGAGAAGCCGTTCTCCAGGCCGCGCAGGAGACCGACCTCCGTGTGATACGGCCTGATGCGCTCACGGTCGAATGCCGGTACCAGCACGATGTCGGTGCGCAGGGCGCCCAGCCGGTGGATGAATGACGGGAAGTCCATGTCGAAACAAATGGCGGCGCCGATCCTGCCGTAGGGCGTGTCGACGGTCTTCAGGACGCCGTCGGAGCCCGTGGGGTACCAGGACATGGTCTTCACGTACGTGAATGCCCGGGTACCATCGGGTGCGAACATCACGATCTTGTTGTCGCTGATGGTGCTGCCGTAGTGCAGCACGACCATGGCGGGAGCGAAGTAGATCCCGTGGCTGCGGGCAAACTGCGCCGCCCGGTCCATGAATGCCTGCTCGTTGTCCTCCGTGAGCACGAGGTTGCCCTCCGACCAGAATATGATGCGCGCACCGGCGGCGGCCGCGCGCTCGCTCTGGGTCATGAGCTGTTCCTGGATGCCCTGGAGCTCCGCGGCATAGCCGGCCACGAGCGCGCGCGGCGTGGACTGGTCGATCCATGCCCAGTAGTCCCGGGGATGCGCGATGGTGACCGATCCGACGCGGACCGTCGGTGCGGAAGGCCGGGCAAGGGCGAAGCGCGCGCTGCCGAATGCAAGCAGGGCGAGTGTCACGGAGCCTGCCACGACGGCCAGTCTTTTTACGGAAGCAAAATCCCCACGGGCCTCCCAGAGAGTGTTGATCACCGACGCGATCCACCCGATGAGGAAGCCGACGCCCCAGGTGCCGAACAGAGAGGCGACCTGACTGACTGCGGGGAATCCCATCTGGGTCGCTGCGACGGACATGCCGCTTCCCAGCGGCGTGAGGGCGATTGCGTAGTCCACGACCAGGGCGACAGAGGGGTAGACGAGCGTGGATGCCCATTTCGGCAGGCGGCCGCGAAGCGCGCGGTCGAAGAAGAGCGCGGCAATGAGGGCGGCGGCCCGCAGGAAACTGAAGGTGTAGACCATCCAGGCATCCATGTCCCAACCGCCATTCATCTGCACGAACGAAGCGATTGCCAGCGCAAGCACGGCCGGCAGGGCCGCATACCAGCGCTTCTGGTCGCGGAAGTACCGGATGAGAAGCACCGCCGAGATCCAGGCGGCAATCGCGACATTGAATCGCCAGCCGACGAATGCAAAACACCCGGCCCCGATGACGAGCAGAACCCACGGCCGGAAAATCCGCCAGAAACGCGCGGTGTCCATGAAATCCTCCTGTGATGATGTGAACAGCCTTTTTGACGTGCCCGCCGCGCCTTTCACTTCACCATTCTGACGCCATCTTGATTCCCGCTGCCTGCACCCGTAGCATCCGTGCATGGAGCTTCCCGACGGTCTTCTCACCCAGGCGCTCAGTATCACCGCCGACGGTGCCCGCATTGTCGACGCAATGATCCGGGACGCGGACCGGCCCGCGCCGCGCTTCGGCGCCCCGGGCAGTGTCGAGGAGCTGCGCGTGCCGGTGGAGGGGGGAGAGATCCGCGTGTTCCACGTCCCCTGCGACGACCCCGCGGCCCGCAGGCCGGTGGTCATGGTGCCGGGTTTCGGTGCTACGCCGGAGGGCTTCCAGGACTTCTATGCGGCCGTGCAGGGCCGGGCGGAGCTCTACTACGTGGAGACCCGGGAGAAGTCCAGCAGCAGGATATTCACCACTGGCGCGGACATGAGCGTCGGCCGCAGCGCGCGCGACGTGCAGCAGGCGCTCGAATGGATCGGGCTCGGCGGGTCGGGCGATTTTCTCCTCATGGCCCCCTGCTGGGGCGCGGCCATCGTGCTCGAGGGTCTCCGTGAAGGCTGCCTCCGTGCGCCGACGGTCGTGGTTGCCGACCCCATGCATGCCCTGTGGTTTCCGAAGCCGCTTCTGCGCTGGGCGGCGCCCATCGTTCCCGCGTCCTTTCTCCGGCTGCTCCGTCCCGTGATCGCACGATCGATGCTGGGCGACATGCAGGAGCCGACGCAGAAGGAACGCGCGCTGGCGTTCGTGTACGGGGCTGACGTCTGGAAGTGGAAGACCGCGGCGCACGCTGCATGGGACTTCGAGCTGATCGGCAGGCTCGGGCAGATACGGCGCGAAGTCTTTGTCCTCAACGGCACCCGGGACAAGATCCACGACCAGACCTTCTATCCCCGCATCGCCGCGGAGATGCCTTGCGGACGATTCATCTCCATGCCCACCGACGAATCGAACCGCGAGAGACTCTTTGGCGTCGCGGCAGTGGAATTTTCGCGTGTCTCGGCAGCCGATGGATTGCCGGGCTCACTTGCGCGCTTTGAAAAGAAAATTCGTTGACAAGGACTCTCTCCTGAGTTAACTTGACATTCTAATATATGACTAATTTAGTCAGGTATTACCGCGTGCTCCTGATGACGTCGCTTCTTGCGCTGGCCGTGCATCCGCTCACGGCCGCCAACCAGCACGCCGATCCCCTGTCGCCTGTCGCCGAGGTGGGCAGACAGAGCCTGCAGCTCCTTGCCGCGGGGAATGTCTCCGGCGCGGCCGCGGCGCTCGGGCAATTCGAGCCGCGCTGGTCGGCCGTGGAGGATGGCATCCGCGCGGAGAGCCCTGCGATTTACGCCCGCATCGAGGTGGCCTCCAGCCGCGCCGCTGCGGCGCTTTCTGCCGTTCCCCCCGACACCACGCGCGCGGCGCGGGCCCTGAATGACCTGATTGCCGCCACCGACGACTATTCCAGCGGCGCGGCGCGAGGCCAGGCCGCGCGGGCTCCCGCCGGTATCGCTGCCCTCGCGACACTCATCGGACAGGTGAAAGACTCCATCACCGGTGGCGACATGGCACAGGCCTCCGACCTCATGCAGAGCTTCACCGAGGTGTGGCCCCTGGCGGAGCCGGAGGTGAAGTCGCGGTCGGCGCAGGCATACGCGCACATCGAATCCGACATGACGCGGGCCTCCTCCTTCCTGCTCTCGGATGCGGCATCGCAGGTGAAAGCGCGCGAGCCCGTGGAGAGGATCAAGGCCGAGCTGGACGGGCTTTCAGCCGGGACGTCGTACAATGCCTGGGATGCCGGCCTCATCCTCTTCCGCGAAGGCATGGAAGCCCTCCTGATCATCGCTGCGCTGCTGGCGGCCCTGAAAAAGGCCGGTACGGGCTCGGGCGCCGGCGTCGTCTGGGCAGGTGCCGGGGTCGGGTTGCTCGGAAGCGTGATCATCGCCGTCATCATTGGATTCGCCATCAGCGGCGCCATGATCGGGTCCGCGCGCGAGGGGCTGGAAGGGATCGTGGGGCTCGCCTCGGTTCTCCTGATGCTCACGGTCGGTGCCTGGCTGCACAGCCGGTCCAGCCTCAAGGCCTGGAACGGCTTCGTGAAGGAAAAGGTGGGCACGGCAATCGCCGCCGGGCGCATGGGAGCGCTCTTCACGCTCGCGCTTTTCGCCGTCTTGCGGGAAGGCGTGGAAGCGGTGGTCTTCTATATCGGCATCGCGCCGGGCATCGGGGCGACGGCCCTTGTTGCCGGCATCGGCGGGGCGCTTCTCCTCCTGGTGGTGATCGGCTTTCTCGTCATCAGATTCAGTGTCAGGCTGCCGCTGCACTGGGTCTTCCTCGCCGCGACGGTGCTCATCTATTACCTTGCATTCAAGATTACGGGAACGAGCGTCCGGGCGCTCCAGTCAGCCGGCATGCTGCCCTCACATTTCGCCGAGGGTCTTCCCAGCGCGGGTTTCCTCGGCATGTCCCCGTCCTGGGAATCATTCGTGCCGCAGGCTTTCGTTCTCATGCTGGTGCTCGTGGAGGTGGCGCTCACCGAGACGCGGAGACTCGCCTCCCGACATCGCGGCGCCTGACACAGCCTATCGGCGGGAAGTCTTTTC
Source organism: uncultured Spirochaetota bacterium (assembly GCA_963781885.1). Lineage (GTDB taxonomy): Bacteria > Spirochaetota > Spirochaetia > SZUA-6 > Fen-1364 > Fen-1364. The sequence continues at coordinate 210,212 of CAWAHW010000002.1, forward strand.
CTTTTTCTTCCGCAACCGTTCGACCTCTCGCGGCTTTCCCAGACGGGTCCATGCGGCGATGGCCTCGTCGAAACGGCCCAGGTGCTCGAAGGCCCGCGCCGCCGCGCGCTCGTCCCCCGAGGCCCGGGCAACGCGGAGGGCCGAGTCGTAGTCGTGGCCGTCCATGTACCACCGCACCGCGTCCGGCATTTCCCCGCGCTGTTCCGCATACCGGCCCGCAAGGGCCTGGTCCTTTTGTCTGAAACACGCGGCTTCCGCCTGGTCGATCCAGTCGTTCGCCATGAGATGCGCGACCGCCTCGCGGTAGCGCGCCCGACTCTCGCCGAGCACCACCGCGTTTGCATCCGTGAGCGCGAGCGCCGCGGCCCGGCGCTCGAACTCCGCGATGTCCCCGGCGGCGAAGGCGGCGCAGGCCGCGAGGCCGGCATCCCCCGTTTCGCGCGCACCGCGATTGACCCTTTCGATGAGGCCCAGGAGGTCCTCCGGCGGGGACGATCTCAGGAACATGTTGTGCCCAAGGATGCCCATGATGACATTCGCCACCCGGTGGGTGATGAGCATATCGAGGGCCGCCGGCGGAATGAAGAACGTGGTGATCATCGCACCGTAGACCTGGTCGAAGACCCTCTCGATCAAGGGCCGCGCCGTCGCGGAGTCGGCGCCCCGCACGCTCGCCGCGAGCATCGTGAAGGTGACCTCGATGAGCGCCTTGTCCTCCACACCGGCCTGATAGTGCTGCATCCACTGGACGTGGGCGTAGGATTCGACGAACACACCGGAGACCGTGACCCCCGGCGCGCTGGCGTAGCGGCGCGCTTCCTCGATCTTGTCGGAGGAGAGGAAGTACTGGAGAGCCTCCTCGTGCCTGCCCAGGCGCAGGCATATCTCCCGCACGTTTTCCAAATCCATCAGGAGCCTGAATCGCGCGAGGGCGGGGATGAGCTTTCCCTGCTTCAGCATCTGGTGTGCCTCATCGGAAAGGGATCGGGCTGCCTCCTTGTCATTGGGCATGGAAGCGGACAGGTGCTGGAACAGGTACTTCTGGATGAGGGTGACCGTCGTCTCGCTGTCATCCCCCCTGCGTTCCATGACGCGTGCGGCGTCCAGGGGCCTGCCCCGGGCAGCATGGCTTTGCGCCAGGGCCTCGTAGTCGCCCGTCTTCTCGAGCTCCTGCGCCGCCACGACCAGCTCCTCCGCCTGGAGGAAGAGGGGGCCGGCCTTGTCGGGTATGCCCAGCGCCGCGTAGCGGATGGCAGCCTTCAAGGCCGTGGTGCGGGTCTTGACCGCGGGTATGGAATCCGCGAGGCGCGCGCGGTTGTCTTCAGACCGGGACGCGTATTGTGCATAGGCTTCCACGGCCCTGCGCACGTCCCCTTTCTTTTCGAAATACGCCCCGATGGCTTCCTGGTCGTCGAGCTTGCGGAGGCAGCGGAGGAGCTTTTCATCGCTTGCCGTCTTTTTGTAGAGCTTCGCAGCTTCGCGATAGGATCCGCCGCGGAAATACATGTCAGCCGCCTGCTCCCGGCGACCGACCCGCTCCAGGCACATGCCCGCCTCGAGCCACAGGTGCGCCTTTTCGAGGAAGCCCGCCGCCCGCTCGTCGTCACCCGCCCTGGCCAGGGCGCGGCCCACCTTGTCGAATGCGCCGGCCTTCTCCCAGCAGGCGAGCGCCCGCTGCGGCTCCTTCAATTCCTCCCACGCGCGCGCCGCTGCCTCCCAGGCGCCCTCGCTTTCGCGCGCCTGCGCGCCGCACACCGCTTCCCGCCGCTTTTCCCCCAGGCCGGCCCAGAGACCCCGCGCACGGACCCAGTCCTGGGCGCGCTCGAAGCATTCCGCGGCCTGCCGTTTGTCCCCGGCCTGCTCGAAGAGCGGAGCGGCGCCGGCCCAGTCTTCCGCCGCCCGGCGCAGCCATCCTTCCGCCAGAGCGAGCTTTCCTTCCGCCCCCGCGTTGCGGAAGCATTCGCGCGCCGCCGCGTAGTGCTCGCGCTCCAGGAAGTAGTCTCCCTGCGCCTCCCACGCGGCGGGCGTCGACACCGCGCCCCACAGCTCCGCGAGCCTTTCCCGGTCCGCGGTGCGGAATACCAGGGGCGCGATGGAATCGATGTCCCAGATCGGCGACGGCTCCGGGCCGTCGTAGACGATCAGCGTGTTGCGCGCGCGGGTGACGGCGACGTAGAGCAGCGCAAGCTCGTGCCGCACGTGCGGGATGCGCGCCTCTTCCACCGGATCCCCCGCGTGTATCGTCCTCCAGGTCGCGCGCGCGGCAGGATCGGCGGCGAACTCCCAGAGAAAGACCGTGTTCGAACTCCAGGCCTTTTGCCTCGGTGATGGTGAAGACAAGCTCGGTGGCAAGCGCCTGCTTGAGACGGTCCCGCGCCTCCGCGGTCCGTGTCAGCACGACTTGTCCGGCCGCCCGCATGTCCATGCGCGCCGTCACCTCCCGCTCTGCAAGACCGGCCAGGAGCAGGGGCGGCTTCCCGCCGAACTTCCACTCCTCGCGCATGTCCGTGTCGGTGACGCCGACGAGGCCCGCCTTCAGGTCGAGCAGCGCGTTGGACAGGCGCACGATGGAGCCGACGCAGCGGAAGTTGAGACTGAGCCGGTGCACGGGCGGCACGGGGATGCCGCGCGCGTAAAGCTTGTTCTTCACCTCCTCCCAGCGGAAGCCGCTGGGGTTCACGATCTGGCGCGGGTCGCCCGTGAGGACCACGGAGCGCGGATCTGCCGCCAGTCGGAAGAGCAGCGACACCTGCACGTCGGTGAGGTCCTGCACCTCGTCGCAGACGACCAGGTCCTGCGCGAACTCGCCCGGGGAGCCGTCCAGCATGCGCAGCGCCGCCTTCGTGAGGTCGAGCTCGTCCCATCCCCCTGATCGGGCAAGCCTGTCCTGGTAGAAGACGGCGATCGCGTAGATCGCGCGCCGATCGTAGAGGAACGTCGGAGCGCGCTTCTTTCCCAGGGCAAGGTATTCATCCAGCGAGAGAAGGGGGGAGGAGAAATCCGCGGCGCTTTTTTCGACCAGCCGCTGGATCTCCTCCAGGGCGCGGCGACAGTCGTCCTCCGAGGCCGGGGCACGCGCGCCCAGCGCGGTCAGAAGACCCTGGTAGTCTCCCAAGCCGGTGCGCGCGGCGATGAAATGCTCCGCGCGCCGCGCGACGGCGAGCTCCTGCAGCCCGATCAGGTGCTCCCGCAGCTCCGCGCGCTCGGCGCTGGACGCGTCGCGTGCGAAATAGCGCGCGGCCAGTTGCCCGAGGCGCGCGGGCGCGAGCGGAGGCTTGGAGCCCTTGATGATCGACCGTATCTCCTCCCAGACCAGCTCCGCGTCGTAGCTTCGGTGGTCCTTGTGGTCGGCGTAGATGCGCGCGAACTCGGCCATGCCCACTTCGCGCGCGGGAGGGAAGTCTGCGGCGACGGCCGTCGTGATCTCCTCCAGCAGCTCGCGGAACACGAGAAAGCGCGGTGCCTCCGTTTTTTCCGCGCCCTGCCTTTTCTCCATGAGACCCGCGTAGATCCTCTGTGCGAGCCTTTTCAGCAGGGGATTGTAGGTGAGGAAAAGCCGTCGACGCGCGGAAGCCGCCCGCAGGAGATAGTAGACGGAAAGCGTTGTCTTGCCGCTGCCCGCGGTACCGGAGAGCAGCACGGGCGGCACGACGTGCAGGAGCTCTTCCTGCTCCGTGGTGAGGAAAAGGAACGCCTCGAAGGAGTCGGGATCCGGGGATGAAAGAAGACGCCGCCACTCCGTGTCATCCAGCACGAGCCAGCGCTGCGGACCGTAGTCCTCGGGAACCTTCTGCTCCACGTCCTCCTGGCTCCGCCACTCCCGGGGCACGCCGTCCAAGGAAAGCTCCTGCCTCTCCTCGCCGTCGAATGGCGCGAAATCCAGGAATGGCGCATTGCGCGGCGCGATGCGGCGCGCTTCCGCGTTGATGTCGTCGTGCTGCGCGATGCCCCAGACGTAGACGGCGGTGCTCCCGCGATGATCGCCGAGCGTGAACAGGAGCCGATCGCCCTTGGAAAGACGCGCCTCGAAGACGACGCGGCGGGCGATGCCGCGCAGCTTCTTCACCCGCACACCGGCGTCCCAGAAGCCGTTTTCCAGGAACTCGAACTTTTCCCGCAGACGCTGTCGTTCCCGCTCGGGCAGCGTCAGGAGGTGACCCTTCAGGGCATCGTTGAGGAGGACGATGTAGCGGTTTTCCGGCATCGGTCCTTCAATCCCCTCGGGGACGCCGTGCCGCGGTGATGTGCCGTCTCATTGGTAGTCCTCCATCGTGTCGATGTCGCGGAGTATCGTCTCATCGTGCCACGGGAGCTCCCCGACGGAGAAGCGCGCCGCGATCTCCCGCATGTTCCCTTCCACCGGGTCGGCCGCGAGCACGGCGGGAATGACGCGCGCGCTCAGGAGCACGGGGTGCCCCCTCCGTCCGCCGAATGTCGGGAAAAGAGCATCCGTTTCCGGGGCATCCCGCAGGGCCGCGAACGCCTCCGCGGGTATCCACGGCATGTCGCCCAGCGCAATGAAGAATCTCCCCGTGCGGACATGCCGCGCACCGCACTGCAGCGAGCTGAATCTGCCCTTCTCCCAGTCGGGGTTTTCCACGGCGGTGACGCGCGGATTGGCGCCGAACAGCGCGCGAAGCTCGTCGCCCCGGTAGCCGGTCACGAGGATGACGCGCGCGCACACGCCGAGCGCCGCTGCCACGACGGTGCCGATGATGGTGCCGTCCCCGAAGGGAAGGATGGGCTTCCACGCCCCCATGCGCGCCGACCTGCCGGCGGCCGGCACGAGGCAGTCGATGTCCGCGGTTTCCATCACGCGCCAGAGTACTGCGCGGCGCTGCCAGCCTCAAGTGCGCGCCTTGACCCGGCGGCCGGCAGGCGTTATCGTTTCTCTCACCCATATGACGAAGTACAGTCAGGAATTCATCCGCGCGATCCCCAAGTCAGACCTGCACGTGCACCTCGACGGATCGCTCAGGCTTTCCAGCCTCATCGAGCTGGCGCGCGAACGCAGCATCACGCTTCCCTCGTCCACCGAAGAGGGCATGAACGAGCTTGTCTTCAAGCCCGCCTACAAGAACCTCAACGAGTACCTCTCCGGGTTCGCCTGGACGCTCAGCGTCATGCAGGACCCCGAGGGCCTGGAGCGCACCGCGTACGAGCTTGCACAGGACAACTGGGCCGAAGGCGTACGCTACCTCGAGGTGAGGTTTGCGCCGCAGCTCCACATGTCGCCCCAGTTCGGTTTCGACGCCGTGATGCACGCGGTGGACAACGGCATGAAGCGCGCGCGGGATGAGGCGAACAGGAGCCTCCCTCCCCAGGAGCCGCCCTACGACTACGGCATCATCGTCTGCGCCATGCGCTTCTTCGACGAAAGCTTCTCTGCCTACTACCGGGACATCTGCCGCCTGCTTTCCAACTCAGGACCGCAGGAGGCGATCCGCGTCGCGAGCCTCGAGCTCGCGCGGGGCGGCGTGCGGATGCGCCGGGAGACCGACGTGCAGATCGTCGGTTTCGACCTTGCCGGCAGCGAATATGGCTACCCGGCGAGCGCCCACGAGGAATCGTACGACTACGTGCACAAGAACTTCATGCGCAAGACCGTGCACGCGGGTGAGGCATACGGTCCCGAGTCGATATTCCAGGCTGTGGCGAAGCTGCACGCCGACAGGATCGGGCACGGGCTGCACCTCTTCAACGAGCAGATGATCCTGTCCGGCACGGTGAAGGACAAGCAGGCCTACATCGCCAACCTCGTGGACTACATCGCGGAAAACCGCACGACCATCGAGGTGTGCCTTACCTCGAACATGCAGACCTCCCCGGCGCTCAAGGACATCAGCGAGCATTCGCTGCGCCAGATGCTCGCTCACAAGCTTTCCCTCACGTTCTGCACCGACAACCGCCTCATGTCGCACACCACCGTGGTGCGCGAGCTCACCCTCGCGCTGGAGAACTTCTCCATCGCGCCCGACCAGCTCAAGGATATCATCGCCTACGGCTTCAAACGCTCCTTCTATTACCATCCCTATTCGCGCAAGCGCAAATGGGTGCGCCAGATCATCGACTATTACGAGGCGCTGGAGAAGAAGTTCGGCGTCGCGTAGCGCGTCGGGCGGGCGGCGCCGGAATCAGGATCCGAGGTGAGCGTGGGAGACGGCTACATACTGGGGCTCGACTGCGGCACCCAGTCCGCGAAAGCCTGTATCTGGGACCGGGAGGGAAGGTGCGTCGCCCGCGCCTCTGCTCCGCTTTCGGTTTCCGCCCCGCATCCCGGCTGGGCCGAGCAGGACCCCGCGGAGTGGTGGGGCTCGGCGCGCGCGGCGATTGCGCAGGCGGCATCCTCCATCGACGCGACAAGGCTCGTCGCGCTGGGGATCGCTTTCCAAAGGGAAACCTTCACGCTTGCGGATGCCCGCGGCGCGCCCCTCCGACCGGGCATCCTCTGGCTGGACATCCGCGCGGACGGGGAAACGGCGGAGATTTCCGGCACCTTCGGAGCCGACGCCATCCACCGGCTCACCGGCAAGCCGCTCGACGTGACATCGGCCGTTCCGCGCATGCGGTGGATCGCGCACCACGAGCCGGACGTGCTCCGGCGCGCCGCCCGATGGATGGACGTGTGCTCATGCATCGTCGAACGGATGACCGGGGAGCTCGTCACCTGCGTCGCCGGGGCGGATACCTCCGGCCTGGTGGATCTTTCCACGCGGCGGTGGTCGACCGAGCTGCGGGGCCTCGCGGGCCTGGGGCGCATCGACCTGCCGCGCCTGGTCGAGCCAGGCACGATCGTGGGAGGCGTGACGCCGGACGCTGCGCGTCTTCTGGGCGTGCCGCCGGGGCTGCCGGTCGTCGCGGCCGGGGGTGACGGCCAGGCTCTTGCGGCCGGATCGGGCATCGGCCTCGACGGCGGCTTCAGCCTCTCCCTTGGCACGAGCATCACTCTCGGGTTGCACAGCGACACGCCGTCAATCGCGGATCTGTATCGCACCCTGATCGCCGCCGATCCGGGGCGCCGCTACCTGCTGGAGTCCGTCATCCAATCGGGGACGTACATCCTGCGCTGGTTCACCGATGCCTTCGGACAGGGCCGCGAAGCATCGGGCGCGATTGACGCGTGGGAACCGGCCGTCGCCGCCCTTCCGCCGGGGAGTGACGGCCTGGTGACGATACCACACTGGTGGGGCGTGCGGTTTCCGGAATCAAGGTCGGATGCGCGCGGCGCGACCCTGGGCTGGTCTCATCAGCACGGGCAGGCCCATTTCCTGCGCTCCATTCTCGAAGGGGTTGGTTTCGAGCTCAAACTGCTGCAGAAGGGCTTCGCGCGGGAGTGCCCCGGGGCGCAAAGGCATCGGATGACCGTGTGCGGCGGCGGCTCGCGCAGCGCCGCGTGGCTGCGCATTCTCTGCGACGTCACCGGGTTGGCCGTCCGCGTGATCGACGAGCAGGAGCCCGCGGCCCTCGGCGCCGCCCTGCTTGCCGCTGTCGGCACCGGTGTCTTCCCCGATACCACGGCCGCGGCCGCGGCCCTGCTGCGTATCGGGCGGACGCTTGCGCCTGACCGCGCCGCGGCCGCGCGCTACGACGCCCTCTATGAAGAGCTCTACATCCCCCTGCGCACGGCAAGTCTCTCCCTGTCCGCGGCATCGGGGAAGGTGTAGCATCGCACCATGAAAGAATGCGACCTGGAGCGGGGCTACCGTGATTCGATTATTCCGTGGGTGAACCAATCGGGGATCCGGGGAACGCTCCCGCGGGCCGATGGCGTCACCCTTCGTTACCTGGGCATCGAGGCAGAGGTGGAGTCCGCCGCCCTGGTCTTCCTGTGCGGCTACCACGAGTGCTTCCTGAAATACGTGGAGTTGTTCCACGACCTCAAGGATGACGGGCTGTCATTCTATTGCTGTGACATGCGGGGGCAGGGTTTCTCCGATCATCAGCTGGCAGATCCGCAAATTGCCTGGGTGGAGAGCTGGGAGCAGTACGTCGATGATTTTGCCGCGTTCATGAATGACGTGGTCATGGCGCGGCCGCACCGCAAGGTGTTTCTCCTTGCGCATTCACAGGGAGGCGCCATTGCGGCGATCTATCTCGCGCGACACCATCCCGCCGTCCAGGCCGCCATCCTCAATGCGCCCCTCGTGGGTGACAGGTTCCCTCCGGTGGCAAAGACGGTCGTCCGCGCGCTCGACCTGCTTGGAAAAGGACGGGACCGCATACCGGGAGGCAAGCCCTATGCCCCGGGTACCCTGGAAAAAGACCACGTGACGCACAGCCCGGTGCGGCATGAAATCAAGAACGCGCTGAGCGAACGCCACCCGGAGATCTGCCTGGGCGATCCTTCCAATCATTTCGTCGTCCAGTTGCTGAGTCTGGCAGCCGCCGCCCGTCGGGCCGCGCCGTCCCTATCCGTTCCCGTGCTCGTATTCAAGGCGGAAGATGACTTCTACGTCCATCCCGGCGCACTCGATGATTTCTGCTCCCGTCTTCCCCACGGCAGGAAGGTGCTTTTCCCCGGCGCACGCCACGAGATTTTCATTGAAACGGATGCCGTCAGGAACCGGGCAATCGAGGAGATACGAGGTTTCATGATGCGCGCGGACTGAGGGCGCGCCGCCGTGACACCGGACGGCCTCCGTGCTATGACAAGCTCATGAAAAGCACGCACCAGGTCATCCAGAAGGCGCGCGAGCTGGGCATCGGGATTCCGGCATTTAATGTCGCGCATCTCCCCATGACCGCGCCCATTATCCGCGCAGTGGTGGACCAGGATTCCTTCGCCCTCCTGGAGGTTTCCCGCATTGACTGGCTGAAGTTCGGCGCGGAAAGCCCCGCGGCCGTCATGGCCGAGTACAAGCGGCACGAGGACCCGCAGCACGTGCGCATCCACCTCGACCACGTGCCTGCCATCGATGAAGACCGGCAGCCGGTCGACTACGTGGCAGTGATCGCGGAGGCGCTTGGGCTGGGCTACCAGTCGGTCATGATCGACGCCTCGCGGCTCGGCCTGGAGGAGAATATCCGCGCAACGCGCACCGTGGCGGATCTTGCGCACAAGACGGGCATTCCCGTGGAGGCGGAGCTGGGCGCGGTGCTCGGGCACGAGGCAGGACCGCTGCCGCCGTACGAGGAGCTTTTTGCGTCCGGGCGCGGGTTCACGCGGCCCAATGAGGCAGCGCGCTTCGCGCGGGAGTCCGGCTGCGACTGGCTGTCGGTTGCCATCGGCAACATACACGGCGCCGTGGGGGAGGCGACGAAGAACCAGAAAAAACTGGAAGCGCGTCTGGCGCTCGATCACCTCTCGCGGCTTTCCGATGTGACCGGAATTCCGCTCGTGCTCCACGGCGGCTCGGGAATACGGCAGGAGGATATGCTCGCCTCCATGAAGCGCGGCATCGCCAAGGTAAACGTGGGAACCGAGATTCGCCAGGCCTATGAGCTCGCGCTCAAGACGACGGGAAGCGAAAAGGCCGCACAGGATGCGGTCTACGAGCGCACGGTGTCACTCATCCGGGACTGGTTTAAGCTCACGGAAATCAGGGGAAAGATTCTTTCGTAGCACGCTCACGCAGGAAACCGGCGAGCTCTCCGAGGGCAGCGCCGGCAGGTCCTCCTCTCACGGCCGCCAGCGCCGCGCATGCTGCTTCCGCGGCGTCCGCTGCCTTTGCGCGCAGAACCATGTGCGAAGGGAAAGCCGCATCCCCGTCTGAAAGGTCATCCGCGATCTGGAAGAGCAGACCCAGGGCGCTGCCGTATTCGTCGAGGCCGCGGACCATCGGCGCCGTGCCCCCGCCGATGAGGGCTCCCGCCCTGCAGCATGCGGCAAGCAGGCTCGCCGTCTTGGCTTCCGTGATGCCGAGGTATTCGTCGATCGTCGCGTCCCGTCCCGCCGACCGTATCCCTTCCTCGAGTATTTCCCCCTGGCACATCCGCGCAGTCACCGTGAGGAAAGCATCGAGGAGCTCCTGCCGCACGAGCGCGCCGGTCCCCGGCAGACCGGATATCTCCTGGAAGAAGCGCGCGTAGAAGAGATCGCCGACGAGCACAGCCGCGGTCCTGCCATAGGATATGTGGAGGCTGGGAGATCCCGGCGATTGTCAGAGCCGTCGACGATGTCGTCGTGAGCGAGAGAAGCCGTATGCAGGAGCTCCACGGCTGCCGCGGCGCGCACGAGCGGTTCCGGGGCCATCTCCTCCGATCCCGCCGCGCGCGCCGCCAGCAGCACCAGCATGGGCCGCAGCATCTTGCCTTCGTTCAGGAAGAGGTGGCGGACCGGGGCATGTATCGACGCACCGCGCCCGCCGGGCAGCAATGACACCTGTCCCACCTCTTCCAGGATGGCCTCGATCCTGCGCGCGACGCGGAGCAGGTCACTGGCCACGGGAACGGCGAAGCGCCGCAGCGCCTCGTCGGTCCCCGCGACGACGCTTACTTGGGTATCCCGCCCGGCCACTTCGCGAAGGCCTCGATGTGCTGCCAGTAGGCGGGGAACCCGACGATGATCCAGACCACCGCGCTTCCCAGGGCCGCGATGGCAACCAGGATGCGCAGCCATTTCAGCTTCGGGAAGGCGAGGGCGGGGAGCGTGATGATGGCCGTGCCGCCCGTGATGGCGAAGCCTCCCGCCGCGGCAAGCGGTTCCGAAGTCAGGCCCAGATTCAAGATGCGCACGCCCAGGAGGACCGCCACCGCGCCGGCAAAGAACGCGTAGATGCCGATCGTGAGCAGGTTCCAGCCGAACGCCACGGAAATGCCGGCCGACGAAGAGGAAGCCGCCGAAGAGCACCGTCATTTCCCCGTACATGATGTTGTAGGGGCCGGGGAGCGGCCAGTTGAAGATCATATGGAAGCCCGCCACGAGCGCGATGGCACCCGTGAGCAGGTACCCCGGGATGACCTTCTTCGGGTCCTTGTCGATCCATTTTCCAATGAACAGGGCGTGGATGACCAAGGCAGCCACCATGTTGACGAGCATCAAGGTCAGGAAATCTATGAACATCGTGTACCTCCTGACGGGAAGACAGCATTTTGCTGTATGCTTATACAATAGCTATTTGGTAATATATTGGCAAAGGCGAAGCGAATGGCGAAAAGGGCGATCTGGCGTGAAGCTTTGAGCGTTGTCCCTGCGATCTCGCGGGAAGAATGGGGCACGCTGGGCCTGTTCTCCCGGTGGATGGTTTCCAGCAGGGCCGCCGTGCTCGTCATGACATTCGTTTCCAGCGCCGCCGCCGGGCTCCTTGCCCTTCGCGACGGCGTCGTGCGGCCCGTGGCGTGGCTTGTGATGACCGTGGGCCTCATGCTCGGGCACGCGGTGAACAATCTCCTCAACGATTACACGGACTTCCGACGCGGCGTGGACACCGACGACTACCTGCGCACGCAGTACGGCCCGCAGCCGGTCGCGCAGGGGCTCCTTTCCCCGGGCGCGCTTCTTGCGTTTGCCTGCGTGACGGCCGCGGTCGTGCTTGCCTGCGCGGTCACGCTCTTTTTCATGGACGGGCAGGACCCCATGGTGCTGCTGCTCCTGGCGCTTGCATCGGTCTTCGTGCTCTTCTACACGTGGCCGTTGAAGTACGTAGCGATGGGGGAGCTTTCGGTCCTCCTGGTCTGGGGTCCGATCATGATCGGCGGCGGCTCCTATGTGCTTGCCCGGCACTTCGACCCGGTCATCCTCCTTGCCGGCGCGCCATATGCGCTCTGCGTCACGACGGTCATATTCGGAAAGCACATCGACAAGATGCAGCTCGACCGCGCGAAGAAGATCCACACGCTGCCCGTCCTGATCGGGGAAAAAGCGTCGCGCATGTCCATTGTCGTCATGACGGCATTGGCTTTTGCCGCAATAGCGGCGCTTATCGATCTGCGCTACTTCACTCCGGCAATGGCCGTCGTAATTGCATCGCTTCCGGCGCTGAGGAAGACGCTTCCCTCCTTCTTCCGCCCGCGGCCTTCCCAGCGGCCTGCGGGATTCCCCGAGGGCAGGGGAGGCTGGCCCTTGTACTTTGCGCCTCTTGCATTCGTGGGCACGCGCGCTTTCGGCCTTTGGTACCTTGTGGGGCTGTGCGCGGAGGCTGCCCTGCGGCACTTCATTCCGGGATTCTGGCGATAGGATCGCCCCTCCGCTGTCGCGCGCGCCGTTCCTCAGCGCCCGGCTCCAAGGTGCTCTTTCATGAGCGGCCCGAGGGCGCGGTAGCCTTCATACCTTTCAGCATAGGCAGCCTGTTGACCGAGATCTGGCTCGAAGCGCTCCCCGAGTGTGACCATGGATGACACGGCGTCAGGGAGGGACGAAAAGACACCCGCGCCCACTCCTGCAAGCATTGCCGCACCAAGGCTTCCCGCCTCCGCCACGTGCGTGCGGAACACCGGCCTGCCCAGTATGTCCGCGGTGATCTGCAGCCACGCATCGGACTTGCTCCCGCCGCCCACTGCGCGCAGCTCCCGCATCGAGATGCCTGCCTCGGCAACCGAATCGACAAGCTCCTTGTGATAGAAGACGACCCCTTCCATGATGCCCTTGAGGATGTCCCCGCGTGTGGTGTCGAGCTTCAGGCCGACAATGACGCCCGAGGTGTCGGTGAGGTAATCCGGTGGACCGGTGACGGTGAAATGGGGAAGCACGAAAACGCTCGACGGACCTTGTGGTATCTCCCGCATGAGCGCCGGGTAGACATCCGTTCCCGCGCGGTCCGCGGCTTCCCTGTCCGCCCGCGCGAACGTGTCGCGGTACCATTTCACAAGAAGGCCGCCCTGGTTGTAGATGAAGGTGACGAACCTGCCCGGCGCCGCGTGGCACTCCGTGCTCAGCCCCCAGCGCATCATCGGGCCGGGCGGCTTTCTGCCCGCAAACACGGGCATGAAGCAGAGGTACGTGCCCATGCCGCTCATGCCCATGCCTTCATCCACCACGCCGCAGCCGAGGGCATTGGCGCATTGATCGTGGGTGCCGGCGACAATCATCGTTCCCTTCTCGAGGCCCAGCTCCTCCGCAAGGGGTCCTGACACGGCGCCAATGCGCGCGCCCGCGGGAACGGGGTCCGGCAGCTTCGCGATGTCGATGCCGGCAACTTCGGCGATCTCACGGGACCAGCGGAGTCCGTCCACGTCGAAGAGAAGCGTGCGCCCCGCCAGGGCATAGTCTACCGCAGGCTCTGCCCCGAGCATGAGTGAGACGAAACCGCTCCAGAGCAGGAGCTTCCAAGCGGCCGCGTAGACGGCGGGCGTGTGGTCGCGCACCCACATCAGCTTGGGCAGGCTGTACTGCGTGCCCAGGATGTTGCCATTGATGCGATAAAGCCTCTCCGCCCCAATTCGCGTGGAAAGGAGCGGCAGGTACTCTTCGCCCCTGCTGTCTATCATGAGAAGCGATGGCCCCAGTATCTGCCGGTCCCTGCCCACGGGGACAAGCGATTCTCCCATCGATGACACGGCGAGGGCTTTGACCGGGTCCCTGCGCACACCGTGCACCGCCTGCGTGATGGTGCGCCGGACTTTGGTCCATACCTCCGCGGGGTCCAGCTCCAGCCATCCCGGCTGCGGGCGCACCATGTCGTACTCGTCGTAGGCAAAGGACAGGGCGCGCCCGTCTTCTGAAAACACCGTTGCCTTGCAGCCGGTCGTCCCCACGTCGATGCCCAGCAGGCTCATGCGCTCTAGCAGCGTCCGGACGGGCGCCGTTGTCAAGGCCGCCACGGTAGTCCGTGGCATTCGTCCGGCCACGGTAGTCCGTGGCATTCGTCCGGCCACGGTAGTCCGTGGCATTCGGCCCGGCCACGGTAGTCCGTGGCATTCGGCCCGGCCACGGTAGTCCGTGGCATTCGGCCCGGCCACGGTAGTCCGTGGCATTCGGCCCGGCGACGGTAGTCCGTGGCATTCGGCCCGGCGACGGTACTCCGTGGCATTCGGCCCGGCCACGGTAGTCCGTGGCATTTCTGGACGCGCCGTGCGCTTCCGGATAGGATCACGGTCGGAGGTGGCGAATGGCTGCAACACGCGCGCAGGTTGAGAATGCACTGGCGGCCGGCAATGGCATCTTGAGCCTCGAACCGGCATGGGTGGCCCGGGACTTCCTTCCCGCGGGCCGCAGGCTCGGTCTTCCCGAGGAAGCCTATGACGTGGGAGAGCGCGGGTGGATCAGCGAGCGGTGGCTTGCCTCCACGACAAAGGCGGACAACAGGATCGCCCTTCCCGACGAGGGCCTGAGCTACATCGCGGGCAAGGGCCCCCGCATGACGTTGCGCGACGCGGTGGAGGCGGCACCGGACCTCGTCATGGGTGATGAGTATGCGAAAACGCACAAGGGCCTGGGCAGGCTTGCAAAGATATTCGACTACGCGGCGCGTTTGCCCTACCACATTCACCAGCGGCAGAAGGACCTGGACAGGCTGGGGCGGACGTCGAAGGAAGAGGCCTACTACTTCCCCGATGGCGTCGAGATGGGGCCGCACCCCGAGACATTTTTCGGCGTGCATCCGTCCCTTGTGGAGCGCCGGCAATTCGACCTGCTCCTCCCGTATCTCGTCGAGTGGAAGGACGATCGCATCCTTCGCTTCGCGCGCGCCTATCTGCAAGTGGCCGATGAAGGCTTCCATCTTCCGGCGGGCGGTCTCCATGCACCCGGCAGCGCCCTGACAATCGAGCTGCAGGAGGACTCGGACGTTTTCGCGATGCTCCAGGCACTCAATGCCGGGTCAATCATTTCGAAGGAGCTCTTCTGGAAGGACGTGCATCCCGATGACAGAAAGAAAATCGGTGAGCGGGCCGTTCTCAACCAGATCGACTGGGAGGTGAGTGGCGACCCCTTCTTCTATGAGAACCGTCACACCTCGCCGCAGCCTGTCGCCAACGGAAGCCAGCCCGGCGGAGAAGAGTACTGGATCTACTACAACACGCGGAAGTTCAGCGGCAAAAAGCTCGTCGTGAAGCCCGGGGGGAGCTACACGAGCCGGGACAAGGGCGTGTACAGCATCTTCGCCTGGCGGGGCAGCGGCACGGTCGACGGCCGCGACGTGGCAGGAAAGGACCACCAGCGGGACGAGCTCCTCGTGTCCCATGCCCGCGCCACGGTCCCGATCACGGTGAAGAATACCGGACGCGACGACCTTGTGCTGCTGAAGTTCTTCGGCCCGGACATAAATCCCGATGTCCCCATGATCCCGCACTACGGCACCTGGCGTCCATAGGCAGCAGGAGACGGATATGGCAGAAAGCACAGGTTTCACGTCCATGGCCGCATCACGGCCGGCCCGGCCCGCGCCCGAGATCGGCATCGGCATGCTGGGCTACGCGTTCATGGGCAAGGCCCATTCCAACGCGTTCAAGAAGATCCCTTACATGATGTACCCGCCGGTCGCGATCCCGCGCCTGATCGCGCTGTGCGGAAGGGACGGCGAGGCTGTCTCCGCGGCGGCGGAGAGATACGGCTACGAGGGGTTCTACACGGACTGGCGGAAGATGCTCGGCGACCCGCGCATCCAGCTCTTCGACAATGGCGGGCCCAACGACATGCACGCGGAGCCCACGATCGAAGCGGCAAAGGCCGGCAAGCACGTGTTCTGCGAAAAGCCGCTTGCGCGGGACGCGACGGAAGCGAAGACGATACTCGATGCCGCCGTGAAGGCGGGCGTCAAGCACCAGATGGCGTTCAACTATCGCTTCGTTCCGGCCGTGCGGCAGGCCTATGAGCTCGTCCGCGCGGGGAAGCTCGGGAAGCTGTACCACTTCCGCGCCCAGTACCTCCAAGAATGGATCATGCCGCACTATCACGTCCCCATGATATGGCGCACGGAAAAAAAGCACTGCGGCACCGGCGCCATCGGCGACCTGGGCTCCCACGTGCTCGATCTCGCCCGATTCCTCATGGGCGAGGTGACGGGCGTGAGCGCGATGACACGGACCTTCGTCACGGAGAGGCCTCTGCCCGATGGAAAGGGAATGGGGAAGGTCGACGTGGACGATGCATTCGTGTCGATACTCGAGTTCGCCAACGGCGGCATCGGCACGCTGGAGGCGACGCGATTTGCCGCCGGTCACAAGAACTCAGGCACCTTCGAGATCAATGGGGAGAAGGGAAGCATCCGCTTCAACCTGGAAAAGCTCAACGAGCTGCAGGTCTTCTGGGTCGACGAGGAGCCGCGGGAGACGCAGGGCTTCCACGAGGTGAATGTCACCGAGCCGCATCATCCTTTCATGTCCAACTGGTGGCCGCAGGGGCACATCATCGGCTGGGAGCATACCTTCGTGCACGAGCTCAACCATTTCCTGGACTGCATCGTGAACAGGAAGGACGTGGCCCCGTACGGCGCCACATTCGAGGACGGCTATCGTAACGCGGTGATCTGCGACGCCATCGTCCAATCGGCTGCCGCGCGCAGACAGGTCGACGTAAGGTTCTGATTCTTTTGCAGGCTTTTTACATTCCTTTTTCTCTTCCCTGACAACGCCGCGCTCCGTTGGATGCACGCTCTCTGCGTGTCACTGCGGGAGGTGCATATGGAAACAGCGTTTCGATTTCGTCGATGGCTGGTGGGAGCGGCGTTTATGGCCGCGATTGCCGCCCCCGCGATGCTGGGCGCGGACGGGCTCATCATCGTGGAGAATCCGGGGGATTCCGTGCCGGGGCATTTCAGCTTCGCGCCGCTGTCCGTCACCTATCACCACGTGAGCGTGGCGATCACGGACCTTGCCGCGGTCACCACCGTGGACGAGGAGTTCTACAACCCGGGCAGCCAGAGGCTGGAAGGGACCTACATGTTCCCGCTGCCCGCCGGCGCGCAGATCGACTCCTTCTCCCTGGACATCAACGGGACAATGACGAAGGCGGAGCTCCTTCCTGCCGACAAGGCCCGTGCATTCTACGAGGAAATCGTGCGCACGATGAAGGACCCCGCGCTTCTGGAATACGTGGGCAGGGGGGCTTTCCAGCTTCGGATCTATCCGATCGAGCCCCGATCCGGCAAGCGCATCATCATCACGTATTCCCAGCTCCTCACGAATGACGGGGGACTGGTCACCTACACGTATCCCCTGAACACGGAGAGGTTCAGCTCCGCCGCGCTGAAGGACGTGTCGGTGAGCGTCACGCTGGACGGCAAGCAGCCGCTGCGGAGCGTCTATTGCCCCAGCCACCCGGCGGAGATACACCGGGACGGCGACCGTCGGGCGGTAGTCGGATGGGAGGGTCGGGACGTGTGGCCCGACACGGATTTCACCGTCATGTGGAGCCGCACCCCGAGCCCGCTCGGCATCGACCTGCAGGCGGTCCGGTCGACGACAGGCGATGGATACTTCATGCTCCTTGCGTCGCCCGGCTCGGTGCCGGACGCGGGAGGCGTGCAGCCAAAAGACATCTGTTTCGTGCTGGACACCTCGGGCTCCATGGCGGGAGCGAAGATGGGGCAGGCAAAGAAGGCCATCGAGTTCTGCCTGGCGAACCTGGGCAGGCAGGACAGGTTCGAAATCGTGCGCTTCTCAACGGAGGCGGAGCCCCTCTTCGGCAGCCTCGTGCCCGCGGACAAGGATCACGTGGACAAGGCGGTGAGCTTCGTGGACGGGCTTTCCGCCATCGGCGGCACGGCGATCGGCGACGCGCTGGACAGCGCCCTCGCGCTGCGGACGCCGGGAGGGACCCGGCCATACCTCGTCATCTTTCTTACCGACGGCATTCCGACGGTGGGTGAGACCGGCGAGGACACGCTCGTCGCGGAGGCATCACGGGCCGGCAGTGGCGCGCGGATCTTCACCTTCGGCATCGGCAACGACGTAAACACGCACCTCCTGGACCGCATCGCCTCCGAGACCCGGGCCGTCAGCCAGTACGTCCTTCCGAAAGAAGACATCGAGGTGAAGCTCAGCAGCTTCTATGCGAAGATACGCGATCCCGTGCTTTCGGGGTTGTCGCTCGACATCACCGGCACCGGCATCCGCGTGACCCAGCTCCAGCCGGCCGTCCTGCCGGATCTCTTCAGCGGCGACATGCTCGTGGTATTCGGACGCTACACCGGCTCCGGCACCGCGACGGCGCGCATCACGGGCACATTCAACGGCGCACCGAGGGAGTTCAGCGCGGAGGTGACGATCCCCGCGCGCACCGGTGCCGATTCCTTCGTGCCCCGCATGTGGGCGACCCGGCGCGTCGGCTGGCTGCTCGACCAGATGCGGCTGCACGGTGAATCCGACGAGCTTCGCGATGAGGTGATCCGGCTTGCCCGCGATTTCGGAATCGTCACGCCGTACACCGCCTATCTCGTGGTGGAAGATGAGGCGCGCCGCAACGTGCCGGAGCAGATCCGGTCCTTCCAGGACCTGGAAAAGGACAAGGGGGCGATGGACGACGTCCAGGCGCGCCTTGACTCCGTGCGCAAGGAGGCAGCGTCCGAGGCGAGCAGGGCAGGGGCGCCCGCCGTCGCCAATTCCATGGCTCTGCAGGACCTGACGTCCAGCACGAATATCCAGCAGTCATCCCAGGGGGAGGGGCTTGCGCGGCCTGCGTCACCGAATGCGGCGCCCGGCGGCTATCGCGACTTCCAGACGCGCAACTATGCGCAGCAGGCACAGATGGTGAACGGCCGCGCCTTCTACCTGAACGGCAACATCTGGACGGATTCCACCGCACAGGCGGTGAAAAAGCTCGCGCAGATCCAGCTCAGATTCGCGAGCGCCGACTACTTCGCCTTCATGGCGAAGCACCCCGACGCGGCGCAGTGGCTGGCGCTGGGCAGCAACCTGGACCTCGTGGTGGACGGCGTTCTGGTGAGCATCAGGGAGTAGCGGGCCTTCCGTGAGCGAAAGAGGCCGCCGGAAACGGCGGCCGATCATATCGGCACGCAATAGGCAAGGACAGATTCAACCGGGCAAAGCGGCCAGTTTTTGTGATCGTGGTCTATTTGCCCGCCTCGAACAGCCCCAGGAATTCCTTCTTCAGCAGCAAATCAAAAAACAGCGACGAGCCGTCCTTCATCGCAAAAAGCATGACGGGGTTGGCAACGACCCGATCGAAAAACGAGACGGGTCGAAGGGAGTCCGACGCCACGCCGCCGGCGATGGCGCCCATCGCGCCCCGGCGCGTCACCAGGCGGGCGCCCTGCACGTCGGCCACGGCAAAGGAGAATTCCGTCTTTGTGAATGAGCCGCGGGGACGCACGACGCGGGCGAGCCAGTTATCGTGCTCGAAGTCCTCGAACCAGACCATGCTCCCCACGGTGTACAGGAGCCCGGGCAGCTCGACGAGCTCATCGTGCGACCTGCCCAGGAAGGTGGCGAAGCTGGTGAGGCCAATGGGACCGCCTCTTTTTTCCGCGGTCTCCTGCCAGAACGCCTCGGGTGATTCTTCTTTTCTCCGGCTCCAGAGCTGCATGTGTCCCTACCTTTAATGGGCCGGGAGGGCCGCGATCTCCGCCATGCGCGAGATGATGGGCAAGTGCTGCGTGCAAAGCTTTTCGCACTGGCCGCATTCCGTGCAGCGCGCCGCCTCGGAAGGCGACACGCTCCAGTGCCATCCCAGGCGCTCCGTGATCGCGGCGCTGCGGCCGTAGAGCTTGCCGTGGTTCCAGGCTTCCATGAGCTTCGGAATGGGGATGCCCTCCGGACAGCTGTCGCAGTACTGGCAGCCGGTGCAGAGGTCCACGAATGAGGGCCCCAGCGACGCCTTGATCTTTTCGATGCCGGCCGTGGAGAGCGGAACGAATCCGTCGATGGCGGTGGCTGCTTCCCGGACCTGCTCCACGGTGGAGAATCCCACGAGCGAGCAGGTGATCTTTTCGTGGGAGAAGAGGAATCGCAGGGCTCCCTGCACGACCGTTTCGCCGGGGTGAGTCGAAAGGAACGAGAAAAGCGACGGGTGTGACGGGATGATGCCGCCGCCCAGCGGGTTCATCACCACGCAGCCGAGGTCATGCGCCGTGATTGCTTCAAAGGCCTTTTCGCGCACGTTGAAGTTGTACGCCGAATAGCCGAAGAGGACGCCTTCGAATACCCCTTCCATGAGAAGCTCGCGGATATCGTCGCCGATCAAATGGCTGGAGACGCAGACGTGCCGGATGAGGCCTTCCTCCTTCAGCTTGCGGAAGACCTGGATGACGCCTTCCTTGCGCCGCGTGCGCCATTCCTCCAGGCTCGTGATGCACCAGACGTGGTAGAAATCGATCGTCGAAAGCCCCAGTCGCTTGAGCTGCGCCTCGATCTCCTTTCGGATGCCCTTTTCCGTGGACTGGAACGTCTTTGTGGAGCTGTAGAAGGGGAGGTTGCGCCGACGCAGCTCGGCGAATCCGTGGCCGAAGGCGATTTCGCTTTTCACGCCGAAATAGGCCGGGGCGGTGTCGAAGTAGTTGATGCCCGACTCCGCCGCCTGCACCATCATCGCCGTGCACGCGTCACGGTCATCCACCGCGCCGAAGCGCATGCCGCCGAAGCCGAGTATCGAAACCTTTTCCCCGGTCCTGCCGTATTCCCTGTAGATCATGTCCTGTCACGATAGCGCGCGAGCAGGTCGCCCGTCAATTGAAAAAGGCGCTTCCCCTGCACGCCCCGCGGCCGCGCCATCACTCCTGGGCGACGCCCTCTGCGGGCGCGAGAGATGGGGGCTCGGTCGCAAGGGGCTCGGGCCGCGCGACCGGGTAGCGGAGCGTGACGTAGCGCTCGGAGCTCGAGGCATCGTGCACCGCGTGCATGATCTCAAGGGCGTGAAACGCCAGGGCGCCGGATGCGCGGTGTTGCCTGCCCGCAGCCATGGCGTCCACCATCTCGGCGAGGCCCAGGCCGCGCAGATTTTCTGCCTCCTGCACGGGAACGTCGATCCATTCCTCGTCCACGCTGGCCCGCATGCGCACGGGACCGCCGTATGTATTCGGGTCCGGCACGGAGAGAGAGCCCTCGGTGCCATAGATCTCGATGCGCGGCAGCGTCGCGTGCCAGATGTCGAAGGAAAGGATGAAGCTTCCCACCGCGCCGCAGGCGAAATCGATGGTGCCCGCAGCATGCGTGGGAACGTCCACGTCGATGAGCTGGCCCGCCTTCGGACCCGTCCCGACGACGCGCCGCCGGAATGTGCGGGAAACGGAGCCCGAGACGCGTTGCGCGGGGCCCAGGAGCGCGATGAGCGCCGTGAAGTAATACGGTCCCATGTCGAAGACGGGTCCGCCGCCCTGCGCGTAGTAGAAGGCGGGATCCGGATGCCAGCTCTCGGGACCGTGGCCGGTCATGAAGGCCGTGGCGGCCACGGGTGCGCCAATGGCGCCTTCGTCGATCAGGCGGATGCATGTCTGGATGCCGGCCCCGAGAAATGTGTCAGGGGCGGCGCCCACGCGCAGGTTTTTTTTCCGCGCGAGAGTCATGATGCGTTCCGCGTCTTTCAGCGAAACGCTCAAGGGCTTCTCCGTATAGACGTGCTTTCCCTCCCCCAGCGCCGCCAGACATATCTCGGCGTGCGAAAGGGGGGTGGTGAGGTTCAGGACTATCTCGATGGATTCGTCGGCGAGCATGTCCTCCACACTGCACGATTTCACGGCGTAGGCGGCAGCCTTTTCCCGTGCGCGCGCGGCATCGACGTCCGCCACTGCTGCCACCTTCACGTTGGAGAATCGCTTCGTGAGATTGGAAAGGTAGACGTCGCTGATCGTGCCGCAGCCGATGACGCCGACTTTCACCCTATCCATGCCCGCCTCCCTGGCCGTAGTACGCATCCTTGCCGTGCTTGCGCTGGTAGTGCTTGTCCAGCAGCGTTTTCTTCACGCCGCGGATGCGCGGGTTGACCTGGACGGCGATGGCCGCCATCTCCGCGGCGTATTCGAGCATCCACGCGTGATAGACCGCCTCCGCGGCATCCTTGCCCCAGGTGAAAGGACCGTGGGAGGCCACGAGCACCGCGGGCATGCCGTGATAGTCGATGCCGCGGAATGCATCCAGTATCTGGACCGCGGTCTCTTCTTCGTAGTCGCGCGTGATCTGTGCATCGGAGATCACCGCCGTGCAGGGCACTTCGCCGTGGAAGTAATCCGCGTGCGTGGTGCCCAGGCAGGGCAGGCCCCGGCGGGCTTCCGCCCACGCGGTGGCGTAGCGTGAATGCGTGTGCACGATGCCGCCGATGTCGGGGAACTCCCGATAGAGACGCACGTGCGTCTTCGTGTCCGACGAGGGGTTGAGGTCCCCCTCCACCTTTTTCCCGTCCAGGTCCAGTACGACCATGTTCTGCGGCGTCAGCTCGTCATAGTCCACGCCGCTGGGCTTGATGGCGATCAGCCCAATGGACCTGTCGATGCCCGAGACATTTCCGAACGTTGCCACCACCAGCCCGCGGTCCACGAGACTCTTGTTCGCCGCGCAGACGCCTTCCCGCAGGCGCAGCAGGAGCTTCTTGTCTGACGATTTCATAGGCTGCTCAGCATCGGCGCGAGGCTCTTCGCGAGCTCCTGGTAGCGGCCGTAGAGAGCCGTGTAGCGCGCCGCGCGTTTCTTGTCCGGCGTGAATGTCCTGTCGAAACCGCTTCCCATCTTCTTCTGCGCCGCGGTCACCGTGCCGTACACGCCGCCTGCGACCGCGGCGAGCATGCCCGCGCCCAGCGCGCAGGCCTGGTCCGACGCCACCACCTTGATGGGCATGCCGAGCACGTCGGCGGTCACCTGCATGACGAAGGGGCTCTTGCGCGCGATGCCGCCCATCGCGATCACGCCGGCGATGGCAACCCCTTCCGCCCGGAACTGCTCGACGATGGCGCGCGATCCGAACGCGGTTGCCTCCACGAGGGCGCGGAAGATGCGCGGCGCGGTGGTGCCCAGCGTCAGCCCGACCACGGCGCCTTTCAGCGTCTGGTCGGCAAAGGGCGTGCGCCTGCCGTTGAGCCAGTCCAGTGCCGCGACCGTGGAATCCGCGGGATCGACCTTTTCGGCTTCGGCGGAGAGCCTGTCGATCAGCGTATCCTCGATCGCCTCGAATGCCCTGGAAAGCGCCGCCGTCGGCGCGCCTTTACCCTTCCCGGCTGCGGCCTGGTGCAGCGGCCAGCAGAGCAGGTCCTTGAACCACGCGTACACGTCGCCGAATGCGGACTGTCCCGCCTCCAGACCGATGAGGCCGGGGAGGACGGAGCCGTCCACCTGCCCGCATATGCCCGCGACGCACTTTGCACCGATGGCCTTTTTCGGCGCAACGAGGACGTCGCAGGTGGAGGTTCCCATGATCTTCACCAGCGTCTTTTCAGAAATGCCGCCGCCGACGGCGCCCATATGCGCGTCGAATGCGCCCACGGCAACGGCGATGCCTGGCTGCAGCCCGAGGCGTTTCGCCCATTCCGGCGTGAGCCCGCCCGCGCTCTGGTCGGAGGTGTGCGTTTCCTTGTAGAGACGCGCACGCAAGCCCTTCAACAGGGGATCGACGGTGACGAGGAAATCCTCCGGCGGAAGACCGTCCCAGTCGGGATGCCACATTGCCTTGTGCCCGGCAGCGCACCTGCTCCTCTTCATGGACAGGGGCTCTGTCGTGCCGGTGAGGAGCGCGGGCATCCAGTCGCAGTGCTCGACCCAGGAAAAAGCCGCGGTGCGCATCTTTGCATTCACGCGCAGGACGTGGAGGATCTTGGACCAGAACCATTCTGAGGAGTACACGCCACCCTCGTAGCGGGTGAAGTCCGTTCCGCCCCAGCCGCGCGCCTTTTCATTGAAGAGCGCCGCTTCCTTCACACCCGTGTGGTCCTTCCACAGCACGAACATCGCGTTGGGATTCTCCTCAAAGCCCTTGGTAAGGGCAAGCGGCGTTCCCGTGCGGTCCACCGCGCACGGCGTGGAGCCGGTCGTGTCGATGCCAATTGCCTTCACATTTTTTGCTGCGCGCGCGCCAAGGTGCGCCAGGGCGCCTTTTACGGCGGCCTCCATGGATTCCATGTAGTCGCGCGGATGCTGGCGGAACATGTTCTGGGATGGGTCGCAATATTTCCCCGCGGCCCAGCGGCGGTACCAGGAAACCTCGCTCGCCAGCTCCTTGCCCGTCGTGGCATCGATGACGACCGACCGCACGGAATCGGTGCCGAAATCGAGGCCGATGATCAAAGCGTCCTGTGCCATGCAGCTCTCCTATGCCCGGGTGCCGGTGACGGCCGCCCGTTGTGTTTCATGGTCGTGATTGTAGACGTCCCAGCCGAGGTAGCGGGTGAATGCCTCTTCCACCGCACCGGCGACGCGGGACGGGTTTATTGCAACGTGGTGCTCGAATCCACTTTCGCAGATGAAGCGCAGGAGCGTTTGCAGGTGAGGGATGCGCGCGACACCGTGACCGCCGAATGTCGTGATGGGGTCCTTCGTGAGCTCCCCCTCGCCGACGAGAGCGCGGATGCTTCCCGCCGTGTCGTCGGTGGAGACGCGGCAGTAGGTGAACTCCGTCGGGGCAAGCCTGCCGGCGATGGTGCCATAGGCATTCTCCCGGCCCAGCGTGCCGGCGAGGATCTCGTTGTAATCCATGACCCCTTTGTTGGCCAGAAGCTCTTGTGGGAAATTGCTGCAGTGGAAGAGCACGCACTTGTCGGGGTCTTCCGCGTAGTTGTTGTTCCAGTCGGCGAGCGCGCTCGGCCTGCCCGACGCCTGCACCATTGCGTACATGCCGACAAGACCCGTGATGTCCGTCTCGCAGGCGCTGGGGCACAGGGCATTGCTCATCATGCTCATTGCCGTGCAGGGGACCACGCCGAAGTATTCCTCCATCGACGTCCAGCACTGTATCGCCGTGCCGGAGAGGGAATGCTCCTTCACGTACTCCTCCAGGACCACGGCGAACTTCGCCATGCGGACAAGCGCCTCCCGCGGTATCTTGCTCACCTTCACATAGTCGCGTATCTCGTCCAGCTTCGAGAGCACCGCGGAGTCCTTGTCCTTGAACGTGCCGGCCTTGCCGAACATCTCCGACAGGTCGACGCTTTCCACGGAGATGCCCGCCCGCTCCAGGAGCTTCTCGCTGTAGCGGACGGTCGTAAAAGCGGCCGGGCGTGCCCCGATCTGTGCAAAGCGCGCGGAGCGCAGGGCGCGCACGACACGGCAGGTGGCCGCGAAGCTGCGGAGGTCCTGGCGGAATGCCGGCGCCTCGGGATCCATGGTGTGCTGGGAGGTGAGGGAGTAGCGGAGGCCGTACTGCTTCAGGCTGTTGCACGCCGACATCTTGCCGCAGAAGCTGTCGCGCCGGTGCTCGACGCCCATGCGGCCCGGCTCGTCGGGAAAGGCGTGGACGAGCACGGGCACGGAGAGACCGGCGAGGCGTAGCGCATCCGCCACGCCGCGCTCGTCCCCGAAATTGGGCAGCGTGACGAGGATGCCGTCGATCTTCTCACGATTCGCCTTGAAAAGCTCCGCGCAGCGTGCGGCGTCCGACCAGGACTCCACGGAGCCGTACGTCGTGTCCTTGGGGGTGAGGGCGACCGCCTGGATCCCTTCCTCTTTCAGCACCGCGAGGATGGTCTTGCGTCCCTGCTCACACAGCTCCGCGGGGAAAAAGCCACGGTTGCCGACAAGCACACCGAGGGTCGTCATCTCATTCTCCTTTTGATTGAGCGGAAAGTGCGGCATGTACGATAAGTCCGGGTCAGGCAAAAGTCAAGGATTCCGCCTTCAGCGGACGATGCCGGGAAGGACGTACGCCTCGATGAGCGTGATGATGCTGATGATGAAGGCCATCGCAAGGCTGTGCCCGACGGTGGCCCGGAAGAGCCATCCCTCCTGTCCCTCCAGGTGGGCCGAGGCCGTCGCCACCGCGATGCTCTGCGGGGAGACCATCTTCCCGGCGACTCCCCCCGACCCGTTGGCCGCCACCATGAGGGCGGGATTCAGGCCGAGCCTTTCCGCCGTGGTGCGCTGGAGGGACGCGAAAAGGGCATTGGATGAGGTGTCCGACCCCGTGACCAGGACGCCCAGCCATCCCAGGAGGGGGGAGAAGAGCGGAAAGAATACCCCCGTTGCCGCGAGCGCCGCCCCGATGGTCGTGCTCATGCCGGAGGCGTTCAGGACAAACGCGGTGGCAAGGATGAGACAGACGGTGACGATGGTGCCGAAAAGACCGCGTATCGTCTTGCCCAGGGAGACAAGAGCCTTGCGCGCGCCAAGATTGGGAAGGAACAGGGTGGAAATCACGGCGGACAGGAATATCGCCGTGCCCGGCGTCGATGCGATGGGGAGGGAGAAGACCACGCCCGGCCGCCCGGGCCACGGGAAGCTGATGTCGCCAAGCTTCAAAAGGGGCACCAGGGGACCGAGGCTCCAGAGCAGGACCATGATCGACATGAGGAGGTAGGGAAGCCAGGCGCGGAATATCGCCGCTGCTCCGGGCTGTGCTCCCGCCGCGCCTGCTTCTGAAGGCTGCCCGCTGGCCGGGGAGGCGACGGCGGCCGCGGTGGAGGCACCGGGGAAGTCCCACGTCGTCTTCGGCTTCCAGATCCTGAGGAATACCCAGAGCCCGGCCAGCGTGACGATGCCGGAGAGTATTCCCGCGGTCCACGGCCCGCTGAAGTTCGCGATGAGGAACTGCGTCACCGACATCAGGAGCCCTGCCACCACCAGGGCGGGCCACACTTCGCGGGTCCGGCGCCAGCCGCAGAGAACGACGCACAGCCAGACGGGGACCACGAGCGCGAGGAGTGGCACCTGGCGGCCGATGATCCGACCCAGCGTGAGCGCGTCGATGCCGCTCACGCCCGCAGCCACCGCCACGGGTATGCCCGCCGCGGCAAATGCAACGGGGGCGCTGTTTGCGATGAGGCAGAGGACCGCTGCGGACCGTGCTTCAAAGCCCAGCCCGACGAGCATGGCGGCGGAGATGGCCACCGGCGTGCCGAACCCTGCTGCACCTTCCAGGAATGCGCCGAATGCGAAGGCGATGAAAAGCGCTTGGAGCCGGCGATCGGAGGTGATGGAGGCGAGCGAGCTGCGAATCACATTGAATTGCCCTGAGGCAACCGCCAGGGAATGCACCCAGAGCGCCGACACGACGATCCAGAGGATGGGGAAGATCGCCGTCGCGACCCCCTGGAGGCTGGAGGAGAGTGCGGCCGGCACGGGCATGCCCCACGCGATGACCGACACCAGGAGGGAGACCGCGGCAGCCGCGAGCGCGGGCGTCCAGCCGGGCAGGCGGCCCCAGGCCATGAGCCCGAAGAGCACCGCGAGGGGAATCACGGCCGCGAGGGCCGAAAGCCCGAGATTTCCCAGGGGCGCCAGGGCAGGTGACCACGGCATCGGGATGAAGGTAAACATCCCGGGCGCGGTCTGTCTATGCCGATTTACCGCGCGCCGGCCGCTCCCTTTGTCGAATCCAGAAGCGGCTTGTTGGACAGGAGGAACGACAGGACCAGGCCGATGACGGCGAATCCGCCTGCCACGATGAAAGACCAGAAGGACGCATCCGCCGCCGCCATCCTGTCCTGGAATGCGGCGAATATCTGCGGGCCGACGACGCCCGCCGCGGCCCACGCCGTGAGCACGGCGCCGTACACGGCCGACATCGAGCCGGGGGCCGAAGACGTCGCCGATGAAGGACGGCATGGTGCCGAAGCCGCCGCCGTAGCAGAGGAGCACCCAGCAGACCAGGATCGCGAAGACCCAGGGGCTGCGCGTGATCACGAGCAGGCCAAAGACGACGATCTCGGAACCGAGCATGATGCGGAAGGTCTGCGCGCGTCCGGCCTTGTCGGAGAGGGTGCCCCACAGGAAGCGCCCGGCGCCGTTGAACAGCGAGCTAGCCGCGACGAGCGTCGCGCCGAACGCGGCAAGGGCCGCCGCGGTGAGATCGGGATTGACGCGCTTCCAGAGGTCCTGGAACAAGGGCGATTGGAAGCTGATGATCGAGATGCCGGCGACGATGTTGAAGAAGAACACAAGCCACAGCAGGATGAACCGGCCCGATGCAATGGCACGGCGGGGCGTGATGTCGATTGTGTCTGCCGGTCCTTCCTTCCCGGTTGCGGCCTTCGAGCCTTTCGGCATCCATCCGGGGGGCGGGTTTCGCATGAAGGCGGCCGAGCAGAGACCCAGCACGAGGAAGACGCCGCTCAGGCAGAGGAAGACCGTGACGAGGTTGCGCCCCGTGAGGTCGAGAAAGAGAGGCGCGAGCACCTTGCTCATGAAAAGCGCACCGAGGCCGAATCCCATGACGACCATGCCCGTTGCAAGACCTTTCTTGTCCGGGAACCACTTGGAAACCGTTGCGACCGGCGTCACGTACCCGAGCCCCAGGCCGATGCCGCCGATCACGCCGTACCCCACGTACAGCAGGGGAAGCGACTTGATGCTGAACGCGAACGCGGCAATCGCGTAGCCGGCGGCGAAAAGCGCCGCGCCGATCATCGCCATGGTCCGGGGGCTCCGCCGGGGAAGCTGCACGCCGCCCCACGCGGCGGTGACGCCGAGGAAGAAGATCGCCAGGGAGAATATCCAGGCGACTTCAGTGTTCGACCAGCCGAAGGCATCCTTGAACTCGCGGACCAGGAGACCCTGGAAGAAGCTCCAGGCGTAGACGGTTCCCAAGCACAGCATGAGCACCGTGCCCATCGCGGCGATCAGCCAGCGCGTACCTTTCCCTGTTTCAGCAGCCATGTGGTCTTCCTTTGTTGTGGAATTGGTGAGCGTCTGTCCCGTGCTAACAGGAAAAGGGGCCGCTGTCAATGCCGGAGGAACGGTGAGATGCCGAGGTACAGGCCGAAACCGATGATCGCGGCGCCGCAGAGACCCAGCATCGCGCTCACGAGTCCCTTGCGGATGCGGCGGCGCCCCAGGGAGAGCGCCGTGGAGACGGCCGTGTACCAGGAGAGGTCGCCCAGCTCGTGGCCGACGAAGAAGGCCAGGAGGGCCGGCCAGGTGCGCAGGCTGATGTCGAAACGGAGGAGAAAGGCCGCGCCGATGGTCACCCACCAGATCCACCAGTAGGGATTGCTCATCGAGACCAGCACGCCGGCTGCCACGGGATCAAGCCTGCTCATGAAGCTTCCCGGTTCCTGCGCGTCCGTCGTGGAAAGCTCGATGCCCCGGGTGCGGACCGTCTCCCGGATGAGCCCGATTCCCATGTACAGGAGAAGCCCGGCGCCGACGACCCCGATGATCTTTGCCGCGAGAGGCTCGCGCAGGAACGCCACCACGCCGAGGGCGAGCCCGACCAGGAGGACGGCTTCCAGGGCCGCGTGCCCCGCGATGACCCGCACGCCGACGAGCCACCCTCCCCGCGAAGCGCGGAGGGTCCGGGCGATGGTGTAGGTAAAGAGAGGGCCGGGCATGAGCGCCCCGCTCAGCGCCATGACGAATGAAAGTGAGAAAACGACCCATAGTGTGGAGGGGGACATCGGAGGAACGCTATCACGCGGCGCCGCGCGCTGACCATGGGCGCAACCGCCGTTTGGCGAAATCCCGGGAAATGCGATATCTTCTATATAACTTTTTGCATATATAAGGAGCATGAATGCGCATCAAGGTGCTTGTTCTAAGCCTTGCGATCGTCGCCGCGCTGACGGGGTGCGACCTGTGGAACTCGATCTTTGGCAGCAGTGGCGCCTCGATCACCAGCTTCACGATTGACGGCATTGTCGGCACGGCAACGGTCGACGCGACGCAACACACGGTCGTGGCAACGGTTGAGCCGATGGACATTTCCGCGCTGACTCCCACGGTCACGGTCTCCGCAGGCGCGACACTTACCACCGCCCCTGTGCAGGACGGCGTGCCAGTGACATTCACGGTCACGGCGCAAAACGGTACCGTCACGTCGTGGCAGGTAACGGTCAACGTGGAGTATGGAACGTCCTTCACGGTCGACGGGACGACGAAGGTCGTCATGACCCACGGGTATGTCGACCCCAGCCAGACCTATTCCGCCAGCTTGATCGGCAATGACCGGCCGGTCGGGTACACGTACTCGACCACAACTTATATTGATTCATTTGCCGCGGACCAGCAGGTGCAAGGGGGTGGGCCAATAGGACACACCTATCTCGACTTCGGTGGAACGAGCGTGGGTTCATATACCGAAGCGAACGCCGATTTCAATTACGACGACGGGGCCGGCAACGTTTTGAATATTGGCTTCAACACTCCCTCATCCAGCGGCACATTCAGCGTGAATGAGTATGGTACGGCTTTCGGCCAGACGATCGAGGGAAGCTTCAGTGGCACGGCAAGTGACGGCTCCAATACTCATTCAGTGACCAAAGGATTCCTCAAGGTCCTCACGGTCGACAACAGCTCCCACTGGGCGAACCGTCCGTTGCTCTGAGCCGTTTTTCGCCGATCATTTCACGGCCGCGGCAGCGGTAAGGAATGGCTCCACCGCTGCCATCATCTTCGCATCGAAGCGGAACGTCGGCAGGTCCGCCTGGTCGCCGGGCAAGGCGGCGATGACGGCATCGATGGCCGATGACGGCACGTCCACCTGGCGCTGAAGGGTGGCGCGGTGCGCCTGCTTCCAGCGCGCGATCCTTGCGGCAGATTCATGGATGCGCGCGCGCAGGAGCGCCCCGATCTCCGTCCGACGGCAGGCCGCGTCCAGGAGCCCCTTGAAGGCCCGGTCGGTCTGCGCGGCGGAGCCTTCCATGATGATGAAGTCGTGCCCCGCAAGGATCGCGCGCGCCGCCCAGACGGCAGTCTCGTCGATGCCGGCAATCTCGGGGCCGGAAGGGCCTCCGGCAAGGACGCTCCGATCCGCGTAGTGCCGCAGCATGAGGAGGCCGTCCGTCATCAGGAGCCCGCGGAAGCCGGTCTCCGATCGGAGCAACCCGTTCCATACGGATGAGAATGTCGCAAGCGAGTTGTCCACGGGCGAATCGTAGAGATGCGTCGTCATGATGATGCCCGTCTCCGCGGAGAGCTGCCGGAAGACGGAGAATCGCTTCTCCGCGTCGGCCAGCGGCACTTTCGTATCCGGGGAGGCATGGTGGAGATTCGCCGTCGTGGGAAGAAAGGGGAAGTGCTTCAGCACGGGCATCAGCCCGAACCGGGTGAGCTCCGCGATGACCAGCCGCGCGCGCTCCACGGTGCGGGGATCCCCCGTGCTCGCGTCCACCGTGGGGCCGAGGGCGACGTTGATGCCTGCCGCGGCAAGCACGAATGCGTTCAGCCCCGCCAGCGTTTCGAGCCCTGCATCCGGCAACGCGCTGAACCTGCCCAGGAAGCCGCCGACGTATCCATCGCCGAATGTCCCCGTCCGCGAGCTTCCGCGCAATGTCAGGATGTCGCTGCAGATCAAGAGCGGCTGCGTGGTGAGCGAGGAAAGCGCGCTATTGGTGCGCCTGATCCGCTCGTAGTCCACGCTCGCGTAGTGGGGGATGACCCCGCCGATCTGGAGCCGGGTGACGAGCTCGACGAATGCGGGATCCAGGGCCAGAGTCCCCGACCAGCCGAAGCCATCGACATTGATGATGAAGAGCTGGCCCAGCTCCGCCGCAAGCTCCTTCTCCTGCTGCGCGGGTATCCGCATGCCGGGCTGGGAGAGAACCCGAAGCGACGCCGGTTGAGCGGCGGCGAACGATCCGGCAAGGAAGAGCAAAAGGGCGATTGTTGGGGCTCTGCGGGAGATGGGGCTCATGTTTCGCGGTCACTATAAGTCATCCGGAAGAATAAAAAAATAATCGCCAAAGCTCTTGACTAGTTAAATAACATTCGTTATTTATTATAACAGTTGTTTTATAAAGAAGGGCACATGACGCAGCGAACGGTGTTTACAAGGGAAATGATCGTGGATGCAGCATTCCAGCTTACGCGCGAGCACGGGTGGGCTTTCGTGACTGCGCGGACCATCGCCGAAAAGCTCGGCTCGTCGACCATGCCCCTGTATTCCACCCTCAAGTCCATGGAGGAGATCGAGAAAGAGGTCCGGGCGCGGGCGGAGGCATGCATGCATCGCTGCCAGCGGGAAAAATACGGCGACGAAGTCATGCTGAATGCGGCCGTGGGATACGTTGTCTTTGCGCGGGATGAGAAGAACCTCTTCCGTTTCCTCTACGTGGATAGACCGGTCTCTGCCGACCGAAGCGCAAGAAAGGGCCAGGAGCGTGACGTCCAGGAGCTGGGCGGCGTGATCGACCTGGTGGATCAAGCCACCGTCGCCTTGAAGGAGCCGCTCGTGCTCAAGAGCTGGGCTTTCACGCACGGACTTGCGTCTCTCGTCTCCAGCGGCGTCATCGATCTTCCCACGGACAGGATCGCTTCGCTCATCTCGGAGACGGCAAGCGCGATCTACTACATGGATGAGCTTCAGAAAAGGTCAAAGAAGGAGACAAAAAATGACTGAGACCATCGTCACCGTGAAGGGGCTGTCGAAGCGTTATGGCAGCACCATCGCGGTCAAGGACATCAGCTTCGACGTCCAGCGCGGGGAAATATTCGCCTTGCTGGGGCCGAACGGCTCGGGCAAGACGAGCACTCTGGAGAGCCTGGAGGGGATCCGTCATCCCGACGGGGGAAAGCTTTCCATCGCGGGCATCGACCCCGTGCGGCAGCCCGCGCGCCTTCGCAACGTCATCGGCGTGCAGCTCCAGACCTCGGCGCTCCCGCCGGCCATGACGGTGGAGGAGGCGCTCCTTTTCTTCAGCAGCTACCACGGGGTGGCCGCGCGCTACGACCTGATCGAGAGGTTGGGGCTGTCGGAGAAAAGACGCCTGCAATACGGGAAGCTTTCCGTCGGTCAGCAGCGACGCCTGGCGCTTGCCATCGCCATCGCCCACGATCCGACGGTGGTCTTCCTCGATGAGCCCACGGCGGGTCTCGACGTGCAGTCCCGCACGGACCTGCACAGTCTGGCGCGCGAGCTGCGGGAGAAAGGTGCCACCGTGATCCTTGCGACACACGACATGGCGGAAGCGGAAAAGCTCGCCGATCGGGCGGCCATACTCGTGCGCGGGGAGATCGTCGCCCTGGGAAGCCCGCGCCAGCTCACCGCGGCCGGCGACAGGAGGACGCGCATCTCCGTGTCCACGGAGCTCGGGAAGCTCGCCGCGGAGAATGTCACTTTCCCTTTCGCCCTGCTCCACGCCCGTGAAAACGGCTACAGCACGTACCTCTCGGAGGATCCCGGCAAGTCCGTGAGCGCGATCCTCTCGTGGATCGAGAAGTCGGGCGATGCCCTCATCGACCTGCGTGTCGAAAGACCCACGCTGGAGGAAAGATTCCTGGAGATCACCCAGGAGCCCAGACAAGGAGCCACACGATGAACGCATTCGCCCACCATCTTGCCTACGATTTTCGGACGGGCATTCGGGACAGGTCCAAGCTCGCGATGTACTACCTCTTCCCGCTGGTGTTTTTCGCGCTGGTCGGCGGGCTCATGGCGTCGCTTAACCCCGGGTT
Source organism: uncultured Spirochaetota bacterium (assembly GCA_963781885.1). GTDB lineage: Bacteria > Spirochaetota > Spirochaetia > SZUA-6 > Fen-1364 > Fen-1364. The sequence goes on from CAWAHW010000002.1 coordinate 243,505, forward strand.
CAAGCAGACGATGCTCCCCGCCATGTCGCTTTTCGCCTACATGTGCGCGTCGCTCCTCAGCGTGCCGATGCTCCTGGTGAACGCGCGCGAGGCGGGGGTTTTTCGGAGCTACAGGATAAACGGTGTGCCGGTGGCTTCCATCGTCTCCATCCCCGTCATCAGCACCGCCGTGCACATGGCGCTGGTGACCATCATCATCTGTTTTGCCGGCGCGCGGATCTACGGCGGCGTCGTCCCGTCGAACCTGGGGGGGTTCATCGTCGCCTGCGTGCTCTCCTATGCGTCCTTTGCCGGTATCGGCACCCTGATAGGCGTTGCGGCGGCGAACAACACCGCGGCCACGCTGATCTGCCAGTTGCTCTACATTCCTTCCATCATCCTTGGCGGCATCACCGTTCCGTTATCGGTTCTGCCCTCCGGCTTGCAGCGGGTGTCAGCCCTCTTTCCGGCAAGCCATTGCATGAAGCTCTTCGCGGGGCTCGCCATGCCGGGCAGCCAGGGTGTGCCGTGGGGATCCATGGCGGTCCTCCTGAGCTCGACGCTGATCACATTCGTTCTCTCCGCCGTCCTTTTCTCCTGGGACTCCCGCGCGACGGCGCCGAGCAAAAAGGCGTGGGCGGCGCTTCTTGCGGTCGCCCCTTTTGCAATCGCGGCGATAGTCGGGTTGTAGAGGTTGCCCGTCGACGGGTTGCGGCAGCCGGTGTGCAACGATATACTGCGTCAGCCTATGGCATAGAATGACGCAGTACACCGGATGAAAACAGCGATAACGGGTCTCACAGGTCACGTCGGAGTCACGCTCGCCCAGGCCCTCCTGGAGCGCGGCCACGACGTCCGCGGGGTCGTCCGGGGAACGGCAGCGGCTCTGGATCACCTCCCGGTCGAATGCGTCACCGGCGACGTGAGGGACCTCGCGTCTCTCATCGCGGCGTTCACCGGCGTCGAGGTGGTCTTCCACACCGCCGCGCGCATTTCCATCTCGCGCAGCGACATCCGCGAGACCACGGAGGTCAATGTCGGCGGGACGCGCAACGTCATTGCGGCCTGCCGGAAGGCGGGCGTGCGGCGCCTCGTCCACTTCAGCTCCATCGAGGCGATCGATCCTTATCCGCTGGACACGCCGGTGACCGAAGACCGGCCCGCGGTGAACGGCAGTGCGGGCTCGCCCTATGCGCTGTCGAAGGCCATGGCGGAGGCCGAGGTGAGACGCGCGTGCAGCGAGGGCCTGGACGCGGTGATCCTGAACCCCACCGCCATCATCGGTCCGAACGACACGAAGCCTTCACTCCTGGGCAGGGCGCTCATGTCGTTCGCCCGGGGCACCATCCCGTTCCTCATCGACGGCGGTTTCAACTGGGTCGACGTGCGGGACGTCGTTCGGTCCGCGGTGGAGGCGGCGGACCACGGCGCCACGGGCAGCCGCTACATACTCGGCGGCCGCTGGGCATCCATGGCCGAGCTTGCAACGCTTGCCTGCGAAGCCATCGGCCGGCAGCCGCCGCGCATCACGGTTCCCATGGCCCTCGCGCAGGTCTGGGCGCCGGTCTCCGCCGCCTGGTGCCGCGTCGCCGGGCGCCAGCCGCTGTTCACCGCCTATTCGCTGGCCGTCCTGCGCGGCAACCGCAGCGTGGCGCACGATCGCGCCGCGCGCGATCTCGGCCATGCCCCGCGTGATTTGCAGGTCACCGTGCGGGATACCTGCGCCTGGTTTCTTGCGCAGGAAAAGCGCGCCTGAGCCGCGGGCCGGGCCGGCACTGTTCGGCGCCGTCCGCGCGCGCTATACTCGATCCCGATCATGCCGGTAGCGAAGCCTGACGTTCTCACCCAGATTTTCGGATTCCTCAGCACCATCGCCCGCTACATCGGCCTGGGCATCGTCCAGCTCGTGCAGTACATCCTGCCTTCCGTGAAGGACCTCTCCACGCTTGCCGAGCCGATCGGCTTCCTTGCCCTGCTCACCATCTTCGTCATCCTCACCTCCGCCGCGCGGAAGGTCGCCCTGATCATCGTCCTGGTCGGCTGGCTGCTCATCCTCATCCGCGTCCTGCTCATGGCCTTCCACCTTGGATAGGGGAACCATCATGCCACGCGAAGGCGCTTCTGCCGACAGGATGCCCGTTCTCTTCATCGGGCACGGATCGCCGGTGAATATATTGCAAAACAACACGTACACCCGCAGCCTCTCCGTGCTGGCAGCCGCGATCCCGCGGCCGTCCTCCATCCTCGTCGTATCGGCCCACTGGCTCACCGACGGCACCTGGGTGACGGATGCCGAGCGGCCGCGGCAGATCTACGATTTCTACGGTTTCCCCGACGAGCTGTACGCGGTGCGCTACGAGCCAAGGGGCGCGCCGGAAGAAGCTCGGCGCCTCGCGGAGAGCGGCACGCCGCCGCGGGTCACGCTCGACAATGGGCAGTGGGGACTGGATCATGCCTCGTGGGCGGTGCTCCGCCACATGTATCCCGCCGCGGATATTCCGGTCTGGGAGATGAGCCTCGACGCGAGGCTCCCCGCCGGCGGTCACCTGGTGGTGGCGCGGTCCCTCGCGGGTCTCCGCGAGCGCGGGGTCCTCATCATCGGGAGCGGCAACATCGTCCACAACCTGCGCCTCGTCGATTTCCGCGACGACGCGGCCGCGTTCCCCTGGGCGGTGGAGGCGGATGAATGGATCGGGGCCCGCATCGAGTCCCGCGACCTGCCGGCGCTCGCCTCCTATGAGAGCGCGGGGCCCGCCGTCCGCAAGGCCGTGCCGACAAACGACCACTACCTGCCCATGCTCTACGCGCTGGGGCTCGCGGGCGGGGAAGAGCCCCTGACCTTCACGCACGTGGGGATGCAGAACGGCTCGATTTCCATGCGCTGCTTCCGCGTCGGCTAGCGGCGCTCGGAAACCGCGGCGTATTCTGTTGACCGCTCAATGAGCGTTGTAGTACTTTCCTACCGACACACGTTCGCGTGCCCATACAACCTGAAAGGAGCACTGCATGGCAGTCCTCGTGGGGAAACCCGCACCCGACTTCACGGCAACGGCAGTTCTGGGAAACAACGAAATCAAGGAAATCACCCTCTCGGCTTTCACCAAGGGAAAATACACGGTCCTCTTCTTCTATCCCTTCGACTTTACCTTCGTGTGTCCCACGGAGCTCATCGCCTTCGATCATCGCCTCGACGAGTTCAAGAAGCGCAACGTGGAGGTGATCGCGGTCTCCATCGATTCGGAGCATACGCATTTGGCGTGGAAGAATACGCCGGTGGAGAAGGGCGGCATCGGCCCCGTGCACTACCCGATCGTCGCGGACATCCGGCACCTGCTCGCCCGCGCCTATGACGTGGAGTCAGCCGGCGGCGGCGCCTTCCGCGGCTCGTTCCTCATCGACAAGGGCGGCATCGTCCGTCACCAGGTGGTGAATGACCTGCCGCTGGGCCGCAACATCGACGAGATGCTGCGCATGGTGGACGCGCTGCAGTTCAACGAGGAGCACGGCGAGGTCTGCCCCGCGGGATGGACGAAGGGCAAGGCGGGCATGAAGGACAACGCCCAGGGCGTCGCGACGTACCTCGCATCGCACGCGAAAGAGCTGTAGGATTCGATTCCGGGGGCATCACGGGAAGTCCCCCTCGCTCTTGCAGGAGGCAACGTGTCTGATCCAGGCTGCCCGACGTACCTGATCGCCGGCGGCAGGGGAAGGGAACGTCTACGCGGTCCCGATCCCCTTGCCCAGGAGTTCATCCGTCGCACCGGGCTGCGCCGCCCGCGCGTCGCGTACATCGGGGCCGCGTCGGGCGACAACCCGGCCTTCCGCCTCCTCATCGGCGGCATCCTGAAAAAGGCGGGCGCCGGCACCGTGTCGCTCGCACCGCTCTGCGGCAAACGGGGAAGCGCGGCTGCCGCGCAGGAGGTGCTCGCCGCGGCGGACATCGTTTTCGTATCCGGCGGCGACGTGGAGGAGGGCATGAAGGTGCTCGAGGAGAAGGGAATCGTGCCTTTTCTCCGCCAGCTCCACGCGGCGGGCAAACCCTTCTTCGGCATCTCCGCGGGAAGCATCATGCTGGCGCGCGCCTGGGTGCGCTGGACCGACCCGGGGGACGACGCCACCGCGGAGCTTTTCCCCTGCCTGGGATTCGCGCCGGTGATCTGCGACACGCACGGGGAGGCCGACGACTGGACCGAGCTGAAGGCGGCCCTTGCGCTCAAGCCCGTCGGAGCGGTCGGCTACGGCATCGTGTCGGGGACGGCGCTGGTCGTGGAAAAGGACGGCTCCCTCGGCGCGCGGGGCGGCGAGGTGCACGTATTCAAGAGGAGGAAGACGGGCGTCGCGCAGCTGCCGAGTCTCGTCCCTCCAGGAGGCAAGGAATGACGCTTCGTGAGGCGCTTGCAGGAAAAGGCATCATCCTTCTGGACGGCGCGACAGGCACCCAGCTCTCCGCGCGGGGTCATTCCCCGGGAGGCACGCAGAATCTCCTCCATCCCGACGACGTGCGCGCCGTGCACGAAAGCTACCTCGCCGCCGGGTCGCGCGCGATCACGACGAACACGCTCACCGACAACCGCATCTTCCTCGAGTCGCACGGGCAGGCCGCCGCCGTCGCCGAGGTCAACCAGGCAGGCGCTGCGCTCGCGCGCGCGGCAGTGAATGCCCGCGGCCCCGGCGCTTTCGTCCTTGGAGACCTGAGCTCCACGGGCCAGCTCCTGGAGCCTTACGGCGATGCCACCGAAGCGCAGTTCGTCGCCGCCTTCGCGGAGCAGGCAGGGATTCTCGCTGCTGCCGGCGTGGACGGCTTTCTCATCGAGACGGTCATGGACCTGCGGGAGGCGGTCTGCGCCGTGCGCGGGTGCCGCGAAGCCTCCACCCTGCCCATTCTTGTGACGATGTCGTTCCAGAATCTCAAGGATGGCGGCAGGACCGCCATGGGAAGCCGGGCAGCCGACTGCGGGGAAACGCTTGCCCGCGAAGGCGCCGCCGCCGTGGGCGCCAACTGCGGAGACCTCGATCCCCTCGACACCGCGGAGATCGTCACGGTGCTGCGGGGGGCCTGCGGTTTGCCGCTGATCGCTCAGCCCAATGCGGGGAAGCCCCGGCTCGTGAACGATGCGGCGGTCTTCGACATGGAGCCGGCGCGATTCGCGGACGGGCTTGCACTCTGCATCCAGCGCGGCGCACGGCTTGTCGGCGGCTGCTGTGGGACGACCCCGGCCCACATCGCGGCCCTTGCGCGCCTGATCGCGACGAGCTGATCGCCCGTCCGCGCCCTGTCCCTCCGGCACCCCCATGACCCGGCGCGGGAGAATTCCGTATCTTATCCGCATGTGCTGAGGGGGCAACGCAATGGAATATCGTCGATTGGGAAGCGCCGGCCTGAAGGTGAGCGCGCTGTCCTACGGATCGTGGGTCACCTACGGCAAGCAGCTCGATCCCGATGCGGCCGGTGCCTGCATGAAGGAGGCATGGGATCGCGGGGTGAACTTTTTCGACAACGCGGAGGCCTACGAGGCGGGAAGATCGGAAGAGATCATGGGCACCGTCCTGCGGAAGATGGGGTGGCGGCGCGCAAGTTACGTCGTGTCGACGAAGATCTTCTTCGGCATGCACGACGGGATAAACGAAAAGGACACCCTCAACCGCAAGAAGCTGCGGGAGGGCATTGACGGCGCGCTGAAGCGCTTCGGCCTTGATTACGTCGACCTCGTGTTCTGCCACCGCCCGGACCCTGAGACGCCGATCGAGGAAACCGTGTGGTCGATGCACATGATGGTGCAGTCCGGCAAGGCGCTCTACTGGGGTACCTCCGAATGGAGCGCCGACCAGCTTCGCGAGGCATGGGGCATCGCGGAGAAGCATCACCTCCACAAGCCGCAGATGGAGCAGCCGCAGTACAATCTTTTCACGCGTCGCCGGGTGGAGAAAGAATATGCACGGCTGTACGACGGCATCGGCCTGGGCCTCACGACATACAGCCCGCTCGCGGCGGGCATCCTGACCGGCAAGTACGCCTCCGGCATCCCGAAGGATTCCCGCCTGGCGCTGCCCGGCATGGAGTGGCTTGCAAAGGCCGTCACCCCGGCGCGCACCGAGGCGGTCAAGCGCCTGGAGCCTATCGCCCGGGAGCTGGGCGCGACAACCGCGCAGCTTGCCCTTGCCTGGTGCGCGCACAACCCGCATGTGAGTACGGTGATCACGGGCGCCTCTCGACCCGCGCAGGTCGTGGAGAATCTCAAGGCGCTCGACGTCCTGCCAAAGCTTACCCCCGAGGTTCTTGCGAAGATCGACGAGGCGGCCTCAGGGGCAAGCGACCTCGGATAGCGCTGCCGCTGATGCCACGGCACGCTGGTATCAGCGGCCGCCATTTCGCGGCAGCGCAGCCGACCCGCTACAGCCAGCGGTCGAACCAGGCGAATGCGTCAGCCTGCATCGGCCTGTCGAACTTGTGCGGCCCGGGATAGAACATCCCGCGATAGCATTCCGGCGCGCCCATGGCTGCGTAGATGCGTGACAGCTTGTCGCTCGCCTTTTCCTGGCCGGCCAGCGTCCACAGCGGGTCCTCGCGGTCGCCCTGCACCATGAGCGGGGCGGGGCCGTGGAGTGACGCCACGTCGGGAAGGTCCATCAAGCCGGGCAGGTGCGGCACGTGGAGCATCCACGTATGCCACCGCACCACGTCGGGCAGCATCTCCTCGAATGTCGACATGAATCCGACGCACACCGCGCAGCGGATGCGGGCATCCAGCGCCGCGAGGAAGATCGTGCGCAGGCCGCCGCCGGAGAGTCCGCCGCAGCCCACGCGCCGCGGATCCACGTCGGACCGCGTGAGCAGGTAGTCCACCGCGCGCCTGTCCTCCCACGCCATGACGCCGGGCCACGTCGTCCCCGCGAGGAAGAGCGTCTTCGTGATGAACGTTTCATAGCTGCCCACGAAATCGTTGTATGCCTCGATGTACTCCCTGCTTCCCGGTCTTTCCATCTCCAGCTTCTGCACGTACTGCTCCGGCACGGTGCTTTCCGCGAGCCGGCGCGAGCCCCAGAGAAAGACATCCGGTGCAAGAACGACATAGCCGCGGCGCGCAAGCTCGTTCGCCCAGGAGAGCCCTCCATACGTCCGCGCCTTGAACTCCACCATGAGGGGAGGCTCGTCGCGCATCTCCACGAGCTTCTCTTTGCCGTGGTAGTAGAAGGCACTGTGGTCGTGCAGGGCGATGACGGCCGGCAGGCCTTCGCTGCGGCCCGCGGGGCGGACAAGGAAAGCCTCGGTGCGCGGGCCGAACGGCTGTGCCCATGACACGAGCTCCGTGACGAGGCCGTCGCGCTCGTCCACGATGCGCGACTGGGCGGCAAGAGGCGTGGCCGGCGGATCGTAACCAAGGAGCTCGTGAATCCTGCCGCGCGCCCGCATTTTCCACGTCTCGACGTCATTCCACTTTCCGTCCAGGAAGGAAAGGTTCCGGGGCGACCGGCTTTCGCACCAGGAGGCCAGGGACTGGTAGTTGCCGAGCAGCGCTTTCATGACGGCATTCTACCAGAGCCGGCGCCGGGGACGAAGTCTGTCAAAGGGGAAAATGGCATGATCAGCTTCTTCGGCAATGAGCCTACGGAGCGCCGTTTTTCGCCCCCCGGTCGGATGCCGGCAGGGACGCGGAGGACGCGGGCGCCGCGGGGCCCATCCAGCCCTCGATCTCGTGGGCGACGTTGGAGGGCAGCGTGCTGCGGGAGCCGCGTCTGAGGGCGGCGCGCACGGTCTCCGCGTCCAGGCCGGCCGCCCGGGCGCGGGCCAGCGACGCCCGTGTGATGCGGAACAGCACGCCTACCTCACGGCCGATCCTTTCGCAGAACCTGCCCAGCTCCGCCTCCGCGGCCGGCGACCGTGAGAGAAACACCACCTCGTAGTTGGGCTGCACGATAAGCTCAGGGAGGCGGGGCGCAGGCTCGGGGCTCTCGGGCAGGCCGTCACGCGGCAGGCCGATGAGACCGCGTCCGACGTCGGTCATGCGGAAAGCGGGCCTGCCCTCCGTGTCGAGCCCCGCCTCTGCGCCGCCCAGCGACAGGAGGCACCTGCCGAGGAAGATGCCGAGAAACGATTTCCAAAGCTCCTCCAGCGCCTCCTCGGTTGCAAGAGCCGGCGCGACCCGGTCGGGCTCTGCCCCGACGTGCGGCATGCCTCCCGCCGGGAGGCTGGCCGTGCCGAGAGGGGAGCCGATGGCCGCCTGGTATTCGGCAAAATCGGAGAAACGGATATAGGTCGTCACGGGGACGAATGAAAAGGCCTGCTCGAGCCAGGGACGTATCTCCTCCTGGGCCTCCCCCGCGGTTGTCCACTCCTCGTCCAGCAGGGCAAAGACGCGCGACGCGCGGCCCGCGCCGCCGGCGAGCGCGGTGAGGACGGCGTCTCGGCGCGCCGCAAGCGGCTTGCCCAGCCATTGCTGCGCCTGCGGTCCGGGGGCGAGGGGAGCCGCGCCTCCCGCCGCGTCCGCGGGCGCCAGGAGTCCGACGATGCGCAGGGCCTGGAGCGCAAGCCCGATCCGTCCCTCCAGGGACAGCTCCGTGACCCCCTCCAGCCAGTCGGGCACGGTGAGGAGCATGTCGCCTGCCGACTCGACGAAACGTGCAAACGGCTTGTCGTCGCCGCGCCGCAGCGGGATGGGCTCCACAAGCGCGCACATCAGGAGGCTCGTCATGTCCTCCACGAGGAAGGGGTGACGGAAGACGTCGGTGACCTTCACCGGCTCGGGCGCGAGCACCACGGAGAGCCTACGCAGCCGCCGCGCCGCGGCGGGCCATACGCCGATGAGCGGCTCCAGGTCCGTGCGGCGAAGCCCGAGGAAGAACACCGCGCGCTGCACGCCGTAGCGTGCGCCGGCGCAGAGGTCCTCCCGGGGGACGCCGGGGAAGTATTCCTCCAGGTCGCGGACCGGGATGCGGTCCCTCTGCTCGGTGAAGAAGGCGAGCATCGCGCGGGCGGCGGCGCCCTCTGCCGCGTCGGCGTCGCGCGTCGCGCGCGAGAGGGCCGCCTGGAGCCATTCCATCGACGAGACGAATCCCGCCACGCGCGGGAGGTCGTTCGGCAGCAGCGCCATCGACTCGTGGAGCTGCGACCTCTCCTGCGACGTGTAGTGCTCGCCGAGATAGGAGCACAGCGCGGCAAGGCCGGGAAGCTCGAACAGCGGGCATCGCTCGAGGGACTTCAGGACGTGGTGGAACGGGGCGTGCTCATCGGGGACGACCCGGTAGCCCGGGCGGTCGGCCACCGCGAGCAGGCCGCTGTCCAGGAGCTCGTCGTCGGAGGCATCGCCGCGCGCCGCTTCGATGACGAGACCCGGCGCGCACCCGGAAAGAAAGGCCCGGCGGGCCGGTATCGATATCTCGCCCCAGAGGGAAAGCTCGTCGAGGAAAGCGCCCCAGTCCGCGGGGAACAGCCTCATACCGGGGCGGGCACCGCGCCTGCGACGCGTATCGCGTACGCGTATCCCTGCTCGCAGAGGAAGAGCTGCCGCTTCAGGGCGAAATCCTGCTCCACGGTGTCGCGCGAGACGAGGGAATAGAAGAAAGCCTGGTTGCCGAGCTCCTTCGGCCGGAGGATTCGGCCCAGCCTCTGCGCCTCCTCCTGCCGGGAGCCGAAGGTGCCGGAGACCTGGATGGCGAGGCTTGCCTCCGGCAGGTCCACGGCGAAGTTCGCCACCTTGGAGACGGCGAGCACGCGTATCGTGCCGTTCTTGAAGTCGGCGTACAGCTTGTCGCGCACGCCTTGCGGCGTTGCCCCCGTGAGCACGGGGAGGCCGAGCGGCCGCGCAATCGCGGCAAGCTGGTCGAGGTACATGCCGATGACGAGCGCGGGCTCCCCGGGGTGCGCCGCAAGGATCGCCTTCACCTGGTCGGTCTTCGCGGGATTCTCCGACGCCATGCGGAACTTCGTGCGCGCATCGGCAACCGCGTAGCTTGCCCGCAGGGAGTCCGGCAGCGGCACGCGGATCTCGGTGCAGACCGCCTTGGCGATCCATCCCTGCTTCTCCATCTCCTTCCAGGGCACGTCGTACTTCTTCGGACCGATGAGGGCAAAGACGTCATCTTCCTTGCCGTCCTCCCGCACGAGCGTGGCCGTGAGACCCAGGCGCCGGCGTGCCTGGAGCGACGCGGTGACCTGGAAGACGGGGGCGGGGAGAAGGTGAACCTCGTCGTAGACGATGAGGCCCCAGTCGCGCTCGTTGAAAAGCGAAAGATGGGGATACGGGGCGATCTCGTCGTCCACCGTCGGATCGGTCGGCTCCAACGCCGCCTTTCCCCGATGCGTGAGCATCTGGTAGGTGGCGATGGTGATCGGGCGCACCTCCTTGCGCTGGCCCGTATATTCGCCGATCAGTGAAGGGTCGATGTCCGTCTTGTCGATCAGCTCCGCGATCCACTGCCGCACCGCGGTGATGCAGGTGGTGAGCACGAGCGTGGAGGTCTGGAGCATGTTCATGCAGAGCATGCCGACGATGGTCTTGCCGGCGCCGCAGGGCAGCACGATCACGCCGCTTCCCCCGCGTTCCGATCCGCCCATGTGGAAAGCCTCCGCGGCCGCCGTCTGGTAGGGCCGGGGGTCGAAGGGACGGGGCCGGGAGGCCATTTGCCGACGCAGGGAAAAGCCGAATGTCTCCCCTGCCGCGTACCCTGCCTGGTCGTCCACGGGGTAGCCGATGCGGATGAGGGCGAGCTTGAGCTGGCCCCGGGTCTCGGGGCTCACGATGAAGGTGGTGTCGGTGATGCGCCGGGTGAGCAGGAGCGATGCATGCTTGTCCGCGGAGATCAGGTCCGCGAGGCCCTTGTCGCGGCAGTGCAGCACGAGCGCCACGGCATCGCGCTGGAGCGTGAGGCTGCCGAAGCGCGCTGCATAGTCCTGGATCTCGGTGATGATGTGGTCTGGCACGGGGTAGCGGCTCAGGTCGGTGAGCGCGCGGGTGATCTGCTCCGCGCTTTCCCCCGCCGCGCAGGCATTCCATATGGAAAGCGGGGTGATGCGGTACGTGTGCACGTGCTCGGGCGACTTCACCAGCTCCGCGAAACGCACCAGCGCGTCGCGCGCCTCGGCGTAGCGCGGGCTTGCCACCTCCGCGAGTATCGTCCGGTCCCCCTGGACGATGAGGGGGCCGGCCGGTGCGGCGCCGGGAGCGCCCGCGGCCGGAGGCGTTCCCCTGCCGTCCCTGTGAGGTCGGTCGTCGCCTGCGATCGGTTGATTGATATTTTCTGTCATGGTGAAAAGCGCACACAGGATAGTGACGGGGGAAGGGAGGGTCAAGCGGCCCGGCGCACGAGAAGCCGGTTGATAGCGCGACGTTTTTCCCGCGTGCCCATCGAATGCCCGCAAGGTCTCCATCGGAGTGGCGGTCGGACTGGACAAGGAATGCCGCGTTCTGATCAACTCAAGGACATGTCGGTTTCCATACGAGGCGCGCGCGAAGAAGACCTTCCCCGGATCCTCGCCATCTACAACCACGAGGTGACGAGCTCCACGGCGACGTACGACACGCAGCCCCGCACGCCCCTGGAGCACCGTGCGTGGTTCACCCACCATGACGATTCCCATCCCGTGCTCGTTGCGGTAACCCCACGAGGCGTCGACGGCTGGGCGTCTCTCAGCCCCTGGTCCGATCGGGCGGCGTATGGGAAGTCGGTCGAGGTATCGGTGTACGTCGCGGAAGAAGCGCGGCGACGGGGCATCGGGCGGGCGCTCCTGCAAGCCCTTGTCGATGCGGGGCGCGCGCGGGAGCATCATGCGCTTCTGGCGCGCATCTCGGCCGACAATGACGCAAGCATCCGTTTGCACGCGGCGCTCGGCTTTTTCGTTGTCGGCACGCTCAAGGAGGTCGGCGTGAAGTTCGGCCGGCTCCTCGACGTCTGCATCATGGAGCTGCTGCTGGAGCCGTCCGACCGGGCTTCTTCTTGACACCGTCCTCCGCCGGCGCCAAGGTTGCGGCATGAGTGAAGACGTCAGAAAAAGGGTTGCGTCGCTTTTCCCGGTACAGACCGATATTCCCGCCGATGCGGATTTCGCGGCCGGCGGCGGCAGGTACGAACGTGGCGTCGATTTCCTGATCGACGGGCGCATCGGTGCGTGGCCGGGTGCGACGGTGCAGGCTCTTTCCGCGGTCTGCCTGCGCGCCGCAGACGGCTCGCTGAGCCAGCGCGTGATCGGGCCCGCGGCACGGCAGGACCGGGCAGCGGCCGGGGAGGCGCTCGCCGCGGCGCGCCGCGCGTGGGACCACGGCCGGGGCGCCTGGCCCACGATGCGGGTGGCGGGCCGGGTGGAGGCGCTGGAGTCATTCGCCCGCAGGATGCGCGTCGTGCGCGACGAATCGGTTCGGCTCCTGATGTGGGAGATCGGCAAGAGCAGGCCGGACGCGGAGAAGGAGTTCGACCGCACCGTCCAGTACATTACCGACACCGTGGAGGCGTTGAAGGAGACCGACCGCGCGGGGGCGCGCTTCTCCGCCAACGCGGGCGTGCTTGCCCACATCCGCCGGGCCCCCCTGGGGGTCGTGCTCTGCATGGGCCCGTTCAACTACCCGCTGAACGAGACATTCACCACCCTGATCCCGGCCCTGGCGATGGGAAACACGGTGGTCGTGAAGCTCCCGCACTACGGCGCCCTCTGCCAGATGCCGCTCCTCTCCTGCTTCGCGGAAAGCTTCCCCCGGGGCGTCGTGAACATCGTGAACGGCAGCGGCCGCGAGCTCGCGGGGCCCATCATGGAGACGGGGGACGTCGCCGCGCTTGCCTTCATCGGCACGTCGCGCACCGCCAACGAGCTGAAGCGCCTGCACCCGCAGCCCAACCGGCTGCGCTGCATACTCGGCCTCGACGCGAAGAACCCCGGCATCGTGCTTGCCGACGCGGACGTCGACCTCGCGGTGTCCGAGTGCGTGACCGGCGCGCTTTCCTTCAACGGCCAGCGCTGCACCGCGCTGAAGCTGCTGTTCGTGGAGCGCTCCATCGCGGACCGATTCGTGGCGCGACTGGCCGACGCCGTGGATGCGCTTCCCTTCGGCATGCCGTGGGAGCCGGGCGTGCGCGTCACGCCGCTTCCCGACACCGACAAGGTGCAGAAGATGGGGGCGCTCGTCGCGGATGCCGTGGCGCGCGGCGCGGCGGTGGCAAACAGGTTCGGGGGAGCATCGAAGGGAACCTTCTACTTCCCGTCGGTCGTCTATCCCGTCACTCCCGCAATGCAGCTCTACCACGTCGAGCAGTTCGGCCCGGTCATCCCGGTTGCCGTCTTCGACGATCCACACGAGGTGTTCCGGTATATCGTGGAGTCAAGCTACGGCCAGCAGGCGAGCATCTTCGGTCAGGACCCCCGCAGGATCGGCCCGCTCATCGACGTGCTGGCAAACCAGGTCTGCCGCATCAACCTGAACGCCCAGTGCCAGCGCGGGCCTGACGTCTACCCCTTTGCCGGCCGCAAGGACAGCGGGGAAGGCACGCTGTCGGTCTCCGACGCGCTGCGCTGCTTCTCCATACGCTCGATGGTCGCCGTCCCGGGAACGCAACCGAACACGGCGCTGCTGGGGGAGATGCTCCGGGAGCGCACGTCGAATTTCGTGAACACGGACTATCTCTTCTGAGCGCGGTCGAGGAACGAGAAAGCGTCGAGCTCGTATTCCTTGGCCAGGCGAAGATCAGGCGCCCGGCCTTGCGCGGGGATCGAAAGCCCGAAGACGCGGCATATTGCGTCGTGCGTGAGCTCGTCCAGGCGGGCGGCCGTCATGCCGCGTTCCCGGAGCAGCGATATGAAGCGCGGGTAGAAGGGGAAGCCCGGCACGCCCGAGGCGAATCCCTCCGTCTTGTCCTTTCGGGTGTGCGGGGCGTGATCCGTCTCGATCCAGTCGATGTCGCCGTCGAACAGTCGCCGCAGCATGAGTGACGGCATGGGAAGAGGCCGCAGCGGCGGGTTCACTTTCAGGAGTATGCCGTCCTCCCCTTCCATCAGGTTTGCATCCAGCAGCGCGTGGTGTGGGGTCAGGCCGCAGGTGAGTTTGAGCGGCGCGCCTTCGGCAGGGCCGCCCGCCGCGGGCGCGCGCGCGTGGGCGCCCCGCAGCACGTCCAATGCCCACGGGGTGGATATGTGGCAGATGTGGAGCGTCCCGCCGAAGGCCGCCTTCCGCGCGAAGCCCATCTGCTCGTCCACGGAGGCGACCTCCGCCGCGGGGGGACGCGCGCGCGCGTGGCTCACGGGCCGCGTCGGGTTCCAGTCCCCCGGCCGCAGAAGCGATTCCTTCTCCGCGTGCACGGCGAGCACACCCGTGTATCCCAGCGCCGTGAGCGTGCGGTAGACCAGCGCCTGCTCGCGCGGGTCCACGATGCCCATGTTGCCGGTGGAATGGCCGGCAAACATCTTCAGGCCCACGACCCGGGGAAAGAGCTCCCGCCAGCAGCGCACCGCATCCTCGATCTGGCGCGGCACGGCCGTGATCCCGGCGTACAGACCGTGGAAGATGCCGATGCCCAGGCCGCGGACGGCTGCGTCCGCGTCGTCGATGCGTCGGAGGATCGCGTCGCGCGTCGTGAGCGGCGGGTCGGTGTTGGGCATCTCGAACACGCCGTCCAGGCCCGCGCGCCACGCGACGGAGAGCCCGTGGCGCAATGTTTCCTTGGAAGCTTGCTTCCAGTCGCGCAGGTGCGCGTGGGGATCGATCACGGTCAGTCCGGGTACGCCACGGGCTGGATGCGCGCGGGCAGGGAGGCCGTGTAGGCGCGCACGTCATCCGCGGTGACCTTGCGGTGCGCGACGGCGAGCGGGCGCCGGCAGTAGCGGCAGCGGATGCCTCCCCCGTCGTTGTAGAACCGCGGCGGCACGTCCTCGTTGATCGTGCGCGTGATGCAGTTGGCATTCGCGCAGAGCAGATACACGTATTTCTCCACGATCCGACCCTCCGCGACCGTGTTGATCGTCGGCTCGGGGGAGAGGAGTGCGATGCGCTTCAGGTCGCGCTCCGGCAGGTCGCGGAGATTCGTCTTGATGAAGGGATTGGGCTTTTCCGTGATCGTCGCCGTCGTGCACGAGTAGCCGCGGTTTTCCAGGTCCAGCGCGTCGCTCACGGCGCGCAGAGTGCCGGAGGCCAGATGGTCGATCACCGTGCCGTTGGTGATCTTGTCGATGAACATGCCGCTCTGCTTGCCGGCGCGTATCGGCCGCGCGAGCCTGTTGTTTCCCACGCCCAGCTCCGCCGGCAGCCTCCCGCTGTAGCGCGTATACCCCTCGTGTCCGAGCATCTCGTGGAGCAGCGCCTTGCGGAGGAAGATGCCGTATTCGGCCTGCGCGAAGAAGGCCTGCGCGGGGGTGAAATAGACACGGTGGTCGATCTCGGCGATCTCTGAATTCACCGGCAGGGGGTGGAGAAGGCGCGCCGCGACGCCTTCGATCTTGGGCAGGTCGATGCGGTACTGCTTCATCATCGCCACGACGTCCTTCTGCCGCACCCCCTGCATGCGCTCCAGCTGCGGGCGGGTCATGTAGTAGAAGTCCACCTGCCGCATCACGTCCCGAACGCTGGCGTCGCGAATCACCCTCACCCCGCGTGCGCTCAGGAGCTGCACGAGGTCCTCCGGCATGCCGAGGAAATCTTCCGCAGCCCAGCGGATGGTGACGTCGTCGAAATGCGCGAGCGCCAGAGAGAGGGACCTCACCGTCCGTCCGTGGGAAAGATCCCCGCCGAAGCCGATGCGCAGGCCGTCCAATCGCTCGCCGCGCAAGGCATAGATGGTCAGCACGTCGAGGAGCGCCTGCGTGGGATGCTCGTTCTTGCCGTCGCCGCCGTTGATGACAGGGACGCTCGCCACGTCGGCGGCCCACTGCAGGGAGCCGTCCAGGGGATGGCGCATCACGATCACGTCGTTGTGGTTGGCGCACATCATGGTGATCGTGTCGCGCACCGTCTCGTTCTTCATGACGGAGGTGCCCTCCGTGCCCGAGAAGCCGTCGTAGCGGCCTCCCAGCTCCCGCATGCCAGTGTTGAAGCTCGTGCGTGTGCGCGTGCTGGGCTCGTAGAACAGGGAGGAGAGAGTCCTGTGCTTCAGCGCATCGCGCAGGCTGTTCCGCTTTCCCTCTCTTTCCAGCTCCGCCATGCGCTGACCCGCCGCGCACAGCGCGAGGATCTCCTCCCGGGAGAAATCGGTGATGGAGATGATGTCGCGGTCGCGGAATGTCGTGCTCATGGCGTGCTCCTTTTCAGGGACGATAACCCGGGAAAGAGGTCTATGAAAGCCTGCGGCAGCGGAGACTCCACCACGACTGGCGCCCCGGTCTGCGGATGCGGCAGCTCGATGCGTGACGCGTGCAGGTACATGCGCTGCGCGCATCCGTGGGGCGCCGCGACGCCATACAGGGCGTCACCGAGCAGGGGATAGCCCAGGTGCGCCAGATGCGCGCGCACCTGGTGGCGGAAGCCGCGCCGGATGCGCACTGTCAGCAGCACGCTGTCGCCTGCGCGGGCCATGACGCGCGCCTCGGTCGCGTAGAGGTCCGGCGCCGTGCCCCGCGGCGTCTTCCCGCCCGGAAGCACGATGCGCACTTTGCGCCTTCCCTCGCCGTACGGCGCGAATCTCGATTCGATGCGGAGCGGCGCGTCGTCCGTCGGCGCGTCGGGCGGGCAGGCGCATGCCGCGGTGTACTCCTTCAGCGCGCGGCCCTCGGCGAAAGCGGCGCGCAGCGCCTGGAATGCCGCCGCCGTCCGCGCGACGACCACGCAGCCGCTCGTTTCCCTGTCCAGCCGGTGGACGAGCCCCGGCTCCACGGGCTTGATGCCCGGTAGCTCTGCCACTTCGGGATACCGGGCGATCACCATGGCAAGGAGCGTCTCCGGCTCGGCGGGACGCAGCGGCGCCGTGTGCAGGCCTGCCGGCTTGTCGACCACCACGAAGCTCGCATCCTCGTAGCGCACCACAAGGGATTCCATCATCCTCGCCCCGTCTCGGGGCCCCCTATTTGAACTGCGGGAAAATTTTGGCGAACTGTACGACGTCGTCCGCGATGAGATGGTTCAGCTGCTCCGCGGTCTGCGGCGTCGTCGGCTTCACGCCCGGGAAGTTCTTCATCGCCGCATCGGCCTGCGACGGGGCGATGAAATCCGCGATCGGCGTGACGGTGACATACTGGGAGAGAGGCCCCTGCACGATGTAGCCGTCGAAGACGTCCGCGAGCGTTCCCGTCGCTGCGCCATCGGCGTAGGTGCTCTCCCGCACGGAAAGGGCGCCCAGGGGCGTGTCCGGAAGGTCCCACCCTGCGCTCTGCTTGTCGGGAGGAAGGGCGTCGATGAGAGCGTCGATCGCGCCGGAAGCGGGATAGCCGAAGCCGATCTTCTGCGTGCCGTCGGGCCACGGCGCATGCAGGGAAACGCCCCATGCCTTGGAGCCGATGCGGCCGTAGACGATGTTGCCCGCTCGGCGGACGTCTGCCAGCTTCATCAGAGCGGCATTTTTTTCATATGCCTTGCTGCGGTAGCGGGTGAAGATGTGCTGGGTGCCGCAGAAGACGAGCGCCTTCTGGCCCTTCTGCGTGAACTCCCTGTCGATGGTGTCCGCCATGTGCGCCTCGGGGAGGCCGTGGGAATAGATGCCCGCAACCACGACGGGATTGGTGATGTCGCGGTCCGTCTTCAGGAGCTCCCAGTCCTGTCGCACGCTCAGGCCCACGACGCGGAAGGGCGCGGCGCCCTGGGGCCTGTCCTTGTTCACCCGCCATGCGGCCTTGTAGATGTCCAGGTATTCCTGGTAGCCCCACGTCACGACCCAGTCGAACGTGATGGCCCGCGCGTCCGCATCGTTCCATGCGGGCGCCGTCACCAGGGCGTCGATCTGCGCCTGATCGTCGGAAAGGGCGTACTCGATGCCGAGATTGTGGATGCCTGCCGCGTACAGGCGGGGCACGAGCCCCACAACCAGCTCCACGTTCTGGCGGATCTTGTACATCTCGCCGAGCATGACGATGTCATGCCGGCTGAAGGAATCGATGACGTAGTCCTCCGGCGAGCGCCAGTGCGCCTGCGCGTACGTCAGGAGCGGGGTCACCAGCGCGCTGTTTGCGGCGGGTCGGCTCCCGACACCCGAGCTCCTGCTGAACCATTTCAGCGGGTTGAACAGGAGGAAAAAGCCGACAATGGCGACGACGACGACCAGGAGGGTGTTGCGCTTCATGCTGCCTTATGGCGTGACGCTTTCCGTGAACTCCTTGGGGCTCAGCAGCATCTTCGCGTACTGGGCGCGCGTGTATGCCCAGGGGTCCTTCGCCTTCGCTGCCGACAGCTTGCCGCGGAACGCGTCGATGGTCGCGTAGGACCTGCCGTCCATCCATCGACCGATCTCATCCTTCATCGTCGCGATCGATTTCACGCCGTTGCGGTAGAATGCCGTCACCACCTGCACGGCGGAGGCGCCGGCGAGCAGCATCTTCACGACGTCCATGCCGCTCACGATGCCCGGTGCTCGCGCACACGTCTGCCTTCACCTTCCCATAGAGAAGACCCGCGAAGCGCAGCGGCAGGCGGTTGTCCGCCTGGATGCTGAAGTTGAAGGGCTGGGCGATGGATTCAGTCTCCGTGTTGATGTCAGGCTGGAAGAAGCGGTTGAAAAGAACGAAGCCGCTGACCCCTTCGCGGTCGAACCTGCTTATGACGTTGAGCGGATTGGAGTAGAAAACGCTCAGCTTCACGGCGACGGGTATCTTCAGGGCCTTGCGCACCTCCCGCACCGCCTCCATCTGCTCTTCTTCGATCGCGGCGCCGCCCAGCTCGAAGTCGCGGGGCGTGGCGAAGAAGTTCAGCTCGAGTCCATCCACGCCCTGGTCGGCGAGTTGCCGTGCGTACTCCACCCAGGTGGCGCGGGCCACGGCGTTGAGGCTCGCGAAGACCGGGATCTTCACCGCCGCGCGCGATTTCTTCACCCACATGAGGTGCTCTTTCGCTCCCGCGTGCTGCAGCTTCGGGAAGATGGTCGCCATTTCCCCGTAGAGCTCGCTTCCCCTGTTCAGATCCTCTTCGAGCTTGAAACGCTCGAGCTGGATCTGCTCCTCGAAAAGGCTTTTCAGCACGACGGCTCCGGCGCCTGCTTCCTCGATCCTCTTGATGCTGTCGATATTCGACGTCAGGTCGCTCGCACCCGCGATGATCGGGTTGGCGAGGGTGATGCCCATGTAACGCGTCTGCAGGCTGCCCATCACTGTCCTCCTTCAAGAAAGCATAGAAACGCGCGAATCATAAGTCAATTCAAAGCGCGCCGCAAATGCCACTGAGTACAAATGCCACGGGGTACCATGGCCGGTGTGGCCGCAAATGCCACGGGGTACCGTGGCCGGTGTGGCCGCAAATGCCACGGGATACCGTGGCCGGTGTGGCCGCAAATGCCACTGAGTACAGTGGCCGCATTATCGCGGACGCGCTATCACCTCGGCAAGCGCGTGCTTCTCGGCCAGCTCCAGTTTGAGCTGTTCCTCGCGCGCGCGATTGACGTAGTTCCTGCTCTGGAACGAATAGGTGAAGCCCGTGTGGATGTCGTACGTTCCCTGCAGGAGGGCGTAGGTGTCCTCCGTCATCACGAGCTCCTCGTCGGTCGGGATGACGAAGATGCGCACCTTCGAACCGGGCCCCGTGATCTCGGTCTCCGCGTTGCGCGTCATGGAAATCTCGTTCTTGCGCTTGTCCATGACGATGCCCATCTCCTCCAGCCCCTCGAGGCACTTCTCGCGGGTGATGGGCGCCCGCTCGCCGACGCCCGCGGTGAAGACGATGGCGTCGACCCGGCCCAGCGCCGCGTAGTAGGAGCCGAGGTATTTCTTCAGACGGTAGCCCTCGATGTCGATGGCAAGCTGGCAGCGCTCATCGCCGGCGCAGGCGCCATTTTCGATGTCGCGCCGGTCGGTGTACTTGTCCGTGATGCCCAGCACGCCGCTCTTGCGGTTCAGGATGCTGTCCATGGCCTCGGGCCGCAGCCCTTCCTTGCGCATGATGTAGTAGCCGATGGCGGGGTCATGGTCGCCGGCCCGGGTGCCCATCACGAGCCCTTCCAGCGGCGTGAATCCCATGGAGGTGTCCACCGACACGCCGTTCCTCACCGCGTTGGCGCTGGAGCCATTGCCGATGTGGAAGCAGATGAGGTTGGTGGCAAAGGGGTTCTTGCCCAGAAGCACCGATGCCCTCTTGGACACGTAGAGGAAAGAGGTCCCGTGGAAGCCGTAGCGGCGGACCCGGTAGTTTTCATACCACTGGTAGGGCAACGCATAGAGGTAGGCATGCACGGGCATGGTCTGGTGCCACGCCGTGTCCATGATGGCGCAGTGGGGCACGTGCGGCAGGACCTGGCGCGCCGCCTCGATGCCGGTGATATTCGGCGGGTTGTGCAGCGGTGCGAGGTCGGCAAGCTCGCGGAAGGCGTCCAACGCGGCATCGTCGATGATCACCGACTTCGCAAAGCGCTCCCCGCCGTGCACGACCCGGTGCCCCACGGCCTTGATCTCCGACAGGTCGGTGATGGCCCCGACCTCGGGATCCAGGAGCGTCCGGACGATCAGCTCGATTGCGTCCCGGTGGTGCGGGCAGTCCTGCTCCCGCTTGATCTTCTTCCCGCTCTTCTTCGAGTAATGGTTGATGAACGAGCCGCCGACGGTGACCCGCTCCACGATTCCCGCGGCGAGCACCTCGCGCTCTTCCCAACGATAAAGCTGGTACTTCAGGGACGAGCTACCGCAGTTGAGTGTGAGGATATCCATTGCCCGGGGCTCCTTGTCCTATGAACGCACGTGGACGGAGGCGCGCATCGGGCGGCCTCCCGGTGGGACGTGCGGCAGGTTGTCATTGTGCCCGTTTGTAGTACCGTGAATCGGCGCCAAGGTCAAGATTGCGTCTGCCTTTCTCCCGGCGCGCAAGCGCCGGGCGGCGGGCGGGCGTATTCACGGGCATGCGCTTCCTGCCGCTCCTGCTCCTGCTGGTCGCCGCCTGCGTCTCGGACGCGTGGCCCGCGGACATGAGCCTGGGGGTTTCCCTGTCAGCGGGGAGCCCATTTGAGATTGGGGGAACACTGCAGGAAGGCAGCCTCCGCATCGCGGCGGCTGCAAAATCCTGCCCGGCAACGGCGGCCGCACCTGCTTTCATTCCGGCCCTGGCCGTCGAGCTGCCCTGGCTTTCCGCCGGCACCTTCCGGTGCACGGGGCTTCTTCGGGAGGTGTCGGATCCGCTCGGCTTTTGCGCGTCCAGCACGGTCTGGGGAGAGCAAACCGGTTTCGCGCTCGATGAATCCCCCTCCAAGAGCGACACGTGGGGCGTCTTCTTTCGGCCCGGTGCTGCCGGCATCGGTCTCTTCGACGCCCTGCACGCCTCGGGAATGCACCAGAGCGGCGGCATTCTTGTCCTGTCTGGACTTCCCTGGCTGCGGTTGGAGGGGCTCTGGTCCATCTCGGCACCCGCGCCTGACGCGCAACCTGCCGATTGGCTGCTGTCGGCGGCGCCATGGCCGGGGGGTCAACTTTCGGACCTCGCGGCGCGGCTGACGCTGATCGGGCCCGGCCTCTCACTCGTCGCGTCAGCGGGCGGGTCGGAGGGGAAAATGGTGCCGCCGGGCATGTTCTGGAATCTCCGAGGCGCCGCCTCCACGCCGCGCGCGGAGCTGGACCTGCGCGTCGGAGGCGTGGACTCTGCCTACCGAGCCGTCGAAGGGAATTGCCTGACGGACCGTTTTCTTGTCTCGACGCTCCTAGATCTGCAGGAGGGGCGCTGCCGGCTTTCGGCGGGTTTCGACCTTGCCGTGGGCGTTGAGAGCTTCAGCCCGTCCGCGGCGCTTCCGACGCAGGAGAAGCTGCATGCGCTGCTGGAGCGCGGCTTCCGTGTCGGCAGGCGTGGCACGGTGCGGTGCACGCTGGAAATCGACAAAAGCATCGCCTGGGACGAATCGGCCGAACGGGAAGAGTCCACGCAGTGCCGCGTGGAGGCGCGCGCAGCGGTCGGCCCCTTCGACGCTGCGGCGGAGCTGCGCTGCTCCAGCGCCGACGGGTTTGGCGGCACTCTCACGGCGAGCCTGCGGCCTTTGCCGCGGATCTCCTTCGCGTGGAAGCAGGCATCGACGGTCTCGGCGCGGGGGGGCCGGCCGTCACGGCCCTGGCAACCGCCAGGTTCGGCGCGCAAGGGCGATCGTATACGTTTGAGGCGGGGATTGCGGACGTGAAGCTCGACGGTCGTTCCCTGAGTCTCCTGGAGCACCTGCGTTTCAGCATCGGCTGGGATGTGTCCAGCAGGGAACAGAAAGCAGGTCACGTCAAGTGAAGGGTATCTCGGTCATGACCGTTTTCTCCCGAACGCTTCGATAGTCGGCGGTGTCGACCCTTCCGCTGATCGGATTCATGCAGTTCGCCGTCCCCATTGCGGCGGCAGTGAGAAGCGCTTCGCGGAGCAGCTCTGAGGAGAATATCCGGCCCCTCTCCCGGCCGCGGAGGGCCTCGTGGATCACCCATCCAATCCCGGAGGCCACCGCATCACCGCTTCCGATTGCATTCACGGCATCGACCCGCGGGGGCGCCGCGTGCAGCAAGGCTTTTCCGTCGAATGCCTCGACACCCGCGGCGCCCATGGTGATGACGAACCAGCGGATGCCGAATCTGGCCGCCAGGCCCCGACAGGCGGTGACGCGCTCCCCCGGTGTCTTCGTCGGCGCGCCCGTGAGAGAGGCCAGCTCCCGGGAGTTGATCTTTAACACCTCGGGCGTCTCCTGGAGCGCGCGCAGCGCCTCGGCGGAGACGGAATCCACCAGGACGGGAATGTCTTTCTCATGCGCGGCGCGGACCAGCACGGCGTAGCAATCCTCGGTCTCGCCCAGGACGGCGGTTCCCATGATCGCCAGGACACGGCAACCCTGCAGCCCCGCCTCCGCGGCGCGCCGCATCTGGTCGCGCTCGTCGGGTGTCACGCGCGGCGACGGCTCGATCAGCTCCGTGCTCGTCCCGTCCGGCTCCAGAAGCGTCGTGCACGTGCGAGTCTCGGCCTGTATCTGGACGGGCTTGCAGCGCATCCCTTCCTCGACAAGGTAATCGACGGCCCGCCGACCCGTCGCGCCACCGGCGTAGAAGACGACCTCGCCGGTTCCGCCGAGCGCCCGCAGCGCGCGCGCGACGTTCGGCCCCTTGCTGCTGGCGAACTCCCTGATCGCGAGGACGCGATTCACCTCCCCGCGCGCGACTGCCGCCACGGTGCACGCCTTCTGCCAGGCGAGATTCTGGCCGATCACGAGGATCATGAGGGATGCCCCTGAGAGGGATGCAGGCAGCCGAAAAAAGGTCTCATTTCCACTCACCCACGAGTATCACCTCCCGCTCCAGCTCGAAGCCGAGCCGGAGGCGCACCTCGCGCTCCAGCGTCTCGATGAGGCTGAGGACGTCCACCGCCCGGGCGCGATCCACGTTGATGATGATGTTGCCGTGAAAGGGCGCAACCTGCGCGCCGCCCGCGCGTATTCCTTTCAGTCCCAGGGAATCGACCAGCTTTCCCGTGGGCGCGCCGAAGGCTCTGTTGTTCTTGAAGACGCTCCCGGCGCAGGGATGGAGGAAATGACCCTTGCGCTCGCGGTCCTGCCGGTGGTCCTGCATCACGGCCGCCATCCGGTCCCGGTCTCCCGGGGAAAGCGTGAAGCTCGCCGCGAGGATGGCTCCCGGCACGGCCTGAAAGGGCGATTTCTTATACGCCCATTCGCTCCTCCGCATCCGGTAGCGGCAGGGGGTGAAATCCGCGCCGAGGTATTCGACCGAGGAGAGCACGTCGGCGATTTCCGCCTCATAGCAGCGTGCGTTCATCCATACCGCACCCGCGACGCTGCCGGGAAGCGCAAAGGCGAACTCGAGCCCCGACAACCCATGGTCCCGCGCGGCGGCGGCAACGTCCGACACGTGCGTGCCGCCCTGGGCAGTGACAGACGTGCCGTCGACCGTCACGCCGCAGAGACGGGAGAGGTCGATCACGACGCCCCGTATGCCCTTGTCCGAAACGAGGATATTCGTGCCGCCGCCCAGGAGGAAGCAGGGAACCGATTCCCGGGCGCACACCGCCTGCACCGCGGCCGCCTCCTGCGCATCCCCGGGGACGACGAAGAGGTCCGCGGGCCCTCCGATGCGGAAGCTCGTGTGCATCGCCATCGGCTCGTCCATGCGCACGTCGCCGTCGATCTTGATCATTCGCGCCAATTCCCATAGTGTGTGCACGGGCGAAATAGTAGCGGTCGGACCAAGCGAGGTCTACAGGAGAGGTCGTGGAGCTGAAGCTTTGGAACACGATGGGACGCCAGATGCAGGTCTTCACCCCGCGCGAAAAGGGGCGGGTGGGATTGTACTGCTGCGGCCTCACCGTCTACGACTACGCCCACGTCGGCAACCTGCGCGCGTACATCTGCGAGGACATCCTCCGCAAGACCCTGGAATACATCGGCTACAGCGTGCGCCACGTGATGAACGTGACGGACGTCGGGCATCTCACCGACGACGCCGACGGCGGCGAAGACAAGATGCTCAAGGGCGCCCGGGAAAAGGGAAAGACGGTCTGGGAGATCGCCGATTTCTACACGAAGGCTTTTTTCCGGGATTTCGCTCTGGTGCGCTGCGCGATGCCCACCGTGGTCTGCAAGGCGACCGAGCACATCCAGGACATGATCGACCTCATCAGCCGCATCGAAAAGAATGGCTACACCTACACGGCGGGCGGCAATGTCTATTTCGACATCAGCAGGTTTCCCGGCTATGGAAAGCTCGCCCTGCTCGACCAGCAGGAGCTGAAAGCGGGGGCCCGCGTCGTCGTGGACGCGGAGAAGAAGAATCCGGGAGATTTCGTCCTGTGGTTCACCAAGGGTAAGTTCGAACATCAGACCATGGTCTGGGATTCTCCCTGGGGACGGGGCTACCCCGGTTGGCACATCGAATGCAGCGCCATGTCGATGAAATACCTGGGGGAGCAGTTCGACATCCATTGCGGCGGCGTCGACCACATCCCCGTCCACCATACAAATGAGATTGCCCAGTCCGAGGCGGCGACAGGCAAGCCGTGGGTCACGTACTGGGTGCACAACGAGTGGCTGCTCATGGGCAAGGAGAAGATGGCCAAGTCCGCGGGCAACTTCACCACGCTGTCGACCCTGGTGGAGAAAGGTTTCGATCCCCTGGACTACCGTTACTTCTGCCTCGGCGCGCACTACCGCACCCAGCTGGCGTTCACGTGGGAGGCACTTTCCGCGGCCCGCGCCGGGCGGCTGGGTGTCGTGGAAAAGATCGCCCAGCTCCGGGCACAGGTCGGCGCCACTCCGGCATCGCCCACGGGCAAGGCCCTGCGGTACCTGGCCGACTTCGACACGCACGCCATGGACGACCTGAACATGCCGCGCTGCCTTGCGGACCTCTGGACCTTGCTGCGGGACTCCGAGGTTGCGCCCGCGGACAAGCTTGCCGCGGCGCTGCGCATGGACGCCATCTTCGACCTGGGCCTTTCTGAGGCGCGGGACGCCGAGGTGGTTCTGGACGAAGAAGCGCGCGTCCTCGTGGAGCAGAGGGAGCTTGCGCGCAAGAGCAGGGACTTCAAGAAGGCGGATGAGATCCGCGCGCTTCTTCTGGCCCGCGGAATCGAGGTGCAGGACAGCCCGAAGGGGCCAAAGCTACGGATTGCCGCTGGTCAAAGAAAAGAATAATGATGTAACATCAGCGGGAAATCGTTGTTAGTAATGAGTAGTACGGAATATGCGCACCCACCTTCCTTTGACGTGGTCTATGAATCGCTCTTTCCCATCATCTATCGCGTTTCTTTGCGCGTAACGGGAGACAGAGGAGTCGCGGAGGATCTGTGCCATGAGGCGTTCATCAAGCTTATGGAGCGCTCCGATCTTCTGCCCAATCTCGAGCAGGCAAAGTACTGGCTCATCCGCGTGGTGAAGAATCTGTCGTTGAATCATGAGAAACGGCGCAGCCGTGAGAGGGCCGCGTACGGGAAGCTGTCGCGCCTGGCCGCCGGCACCGCCGATTCGAGCGAAAAGCTGGCCCTGCGCGAAGAAGCCCGGGCGGACGTCCAGCACGCCCTCGACGGGCTTCCGTACACGTTGCGCGCGCCGCTGGTCTTTCGCGAGTATGGCGACTTGAGCTACAAGGAGATCGGTGCAATTCTGGGCATCACGGAGAGCAATGTGAAGGTGCGGATCTTCCGCGCCAGGGAGCGCCTGGAAAAGACGCTCGCCGAGGGTGACGCGTATGTGTCCTGACCATGAGATTCTTTCCGCATTCCTCGATGGCGAGATCGCATCCCCCTGGGATCGCGCGATCGACGACCATGTCGCCGGCTGCCCGCGGTGCAGTGCGGTCCTCAAGGGGCTCCGCGAGACGCGGCGCCTCCTGCGGGACGAATCCGCCGTGGAGTGGAAGGCGCCCATGGAGCGGGTCCGCCAGCGCATCCTCAGCCAGACGGTGCCCCTGACGCGCCGGATCCCCCTCTGGCGACAGAGGCTGTCCGTGCCCGCGCCCCTGGCGATGCTCGCCGCGGCGCTCCTGATCACCCTGGGTGTTGCACTGGCCATGTTCATCGCCCGCAGCGACATGGGCTACGTGCGCATCACCAAGGCCCCGGCCGGTGGCACGGAGTACCAGTTCGCCATTCCGTATGACCGGGTCGAATCGCTCCTGAAATCGGTGGGCGGCAACGAGGCGAACATCGAGTCGGTGATGACGCTGCCGAAGAACGTGAAGCTCGTGCCGGTGAGCGAGCCCCGCATGGGAAGGGCCGCCGAGTTCCCGAGGAAAAAGCCATGATGACCAGACACGCGACCCTCGTGCCCCTCCTGCTCGCCATCGCGGTCGCGCAGTCCCCGGCGCAGGCACAGGCTCCCGATATCGACCCCAAGGAGGCCCTGCAGCAGCTCCTGTCCAACGCGCTGAGCATCACCATCTCCGCGCGCGTGGTGCCGCCCGATGCGGAGGAGCAGGACGGGTCCATCTGGAACGAGGAGAGCACGAAGCTCACGATCTCGGGGCGCGCCATCCGCGTCCGGCTGGACGGGGACAACGTTCGCATCTCCCTGATCTGCACGCCGTACGTCCAGGAGGACGGAACGGTCCTTCTCCTCGCGCAGGGGCAGGTCTGGTTCACGGAGCCCACGGACAAGGAAAGCAAGCTCTACAATACCTTCTACACGATCCCCGTCACCTTCGGGGAACCGGTCCTTTTCTTTCCCCTCGGCGTCTCCGACACCGACCAGCCAGAGAAGGGCATCTTCAACATCGAGGTCGAGATCAAGATCGTGCCCTATGAGAAGAAGCAATAGGCCTTTTCCGTGGCGCATCCAGGGGACGACATGAGCGCGGCGGAGTATTCCACGACGGGTCCGGGTGAGACGGATGGCGAGGAAGACAAGGACAAGGTCAAACCGCACCAGCGGCTCTTCCGCCGGAAGGGCTTCGTGCCGAGCGTGGTGGTCATCGTCCTTGCGGTGTTCGTCCTCCTGAGCCCCCGCATGGCGGGAAGCCCTCCACGTCTGGACTCCATCACTCCCTCGCGGGCGAAGCCGGGCGACGTGATGATCCTCACCGGGCGCAATTTCGGCAGCAGCCAGGAAGGCTCGGAGGTGCGCATTTCCGGCATTTCCCCCACGTCCCTGGACTACACGGAGTGGACGGACACGCGCATCAGCATGCGCATCCCCGAGGAGGCGGGCTCGGGAATCGTGTACGTGCTCACGAAGAGCGGCCGCAGCGCCGGTCTTCTTTTCATCAGCCAGAACGACATTCCGCAGCCCGCGTCGGGCTCGACCCGGCCGGGCGATCCGTTCATCCTGAGCGATTCTCCCATCCAGCCCTCCGTCGCGCGCGTCGGTGACACCATCACCGTGTACGGCATGAACTTCGGGCTGGAGAAGGGAGACTCCGAGGTGTATTTCACCTGGTCGGGCCTCCAGACGGCGGCCGGGGGGAGTCTCGACCTCGCCAACCTCGTGCCCGCGCGCGACTACGACCTGGACTACCTCTCCTGGTCGGATCGCGAGATCGAGCTGCGCGTGCCCCAGGGGGCGGCCTCCGGGAACGTCATGGTGAAATCGGACAAGGGGACGAGCAACGCCGCCTATTTCGTCGTGAACAAGGGGGCAGGGAGCACCACCTACACCCTCCCACGGAAATACTCGGTGGAATACGGCCTCACCGTGTCCGTTTCCGCCGCCTCCGGGGAGAACAGCCTCTCCCTGTGGATGCCCCGCATCCTTGCCAGCCCCGAACAGCGCTCCATCGAGTCGGTCGCGCAGGACCCGGCGCCGATGTTGGACACCCCGGCGGCGTCCCTGTATTCCCTCACGAATCTCCAGAAGGGCGGCAAGTACAAGGTGTCCATGAGCTGGATGTTCGACCGCTACAAGGTGGAAACGCAGGTGAGCACGTACGACATCCCGCCCTACGTCACCACCTCGGCGCTCTATGCCGCCTTCACGGCCCCGGATTCCCTGGCGCCGTCGGCGAGCCCCGACGTGGTCAAGGCCGCGGCTAACGCCGTCGGACAGGAAAAGAATCCCTGGCTGAAGGCGCGCAGGATCTATGACTGGCTCCTCTCCCAGCTCACCTACAGCCCGAACACGAGCGATCCGCTGGTCGGGCTGCGCGCCAAGCGCGGCAACGCCTTCGCCTTCTCGTCGCTGTACTGCGCGCTCCTGCGCGCCACGGGCATCCCCGCCCGCATGGTGGCCGGTTACATCGTGGGGGACCCCGGGCAGCCCGCGCGGCGCCACTACTGGGACGAGCTCTACCTGGAGACCGTCGGATGGATTCCCGTCGACCCGACACTCGGCGCGGAGAAGTCCCTGATCCCCGGCGCCCCGCCGGTGGATTTTGACGGCCGCGCATACTACTTCGGGAATCTCGACAACCAGCACATCACCCTCACGAAGGGGCTGCAGCAGATCAGCCAGATGAACCCGGCCGGCACGATCAAGCAGGACCGCGCCATGCCGTACCTTCTCAGCATCGACGAGGAGGCGGTCGGCGGGTTGGGCTCTTATGCGACGAGCTTCGAGGACCTGAAGGTGATCGGGACCTACTGAGCGGAGGCGGCCTTGCGGCGGGCGCGCTCGATTTTCTCCATCTTGCGGTAATACTCGGATTGCTTCTGGATTTCTTCCACGTCGTTGGTGGCGATCTTGTTGTCCGCGAGCACCATGTTCTTGTTCTCGAAGAGCTTGCGGATATAGGGATTGCCCTTGTCGCTGGAAAGCCCCACGGTGTTGAGGAGCTCTTTGGGGCCGAGCTGGAAGGTGTACTTCCCTTTCGCGGAGATCGGGATGCGGTTCTTCTCCAGCTGGAGGAGCAGCGAGTCGTAGAGCCTGCCCAGCGGGTCCTGGATGAGGGTGTTGGCGAGCCTCTTGTACATGTCCCACAGTCTTTCCGCGAGCGTCGTCGTGATGCGCGTGATGAGCTGCGGCTGGCTCTGGACCATGCGTTCGAAGTTGGCCTTGTTCACCGCCATGAGGCTGCAGTCCTCATTGGCCACCGCGGAGGCCGAGCGCGGCTTGTTTTCCAACAGCGCCATCTCCCCGAAGATGTCGCCCGTCTTCAGCATGGCGAGCAGAACCTCGTTGTCCTCCACGATCTTCGTGATCTTCACGACGCCCTTCTGGATGATGTACAGCTCCGTGCCGGGCTCGTTCTCGGAGAAGATCATCGTGTTCTTGGGATACGTGCGGGTGAAGTCGTCGCTGCCCTTGTCGAGGTAGACCGCCTTCGCATAGGGGTGGATCTTCGCCATGCGCTCCTTGGCCTTGTCGGCGTTGGCGTCGGCGGGGCAGTTCTGGAGGAACCGGTAGTAGGCGTAGTAGGCCTGGTTGTACTGGCTCTGCCGCGCGTAGTACTCGGCGACCTTGAACAGGTGCGTCGGATCCCCCGCGGCGGTGTTCTTAAAGGTGAGGCGCGTCAGCGCCTCATCGAGGTAGCGCATCTTGCGCGAGAAGGACTGGATGATCTTGAGCGCGACGGGCGTGTTCCGCTCGATGAGGAGGCCGTATTGCTCCCGGGCGACCGAAATGAGCGAGACATCCGTGAGGGCGAGCGCGGTTTCGATGTGGCTGTGCGACGACATCGTGGAGATGACGCCGAAGAAATCGCCGGGCGCGAGGGTGTTGCCGCCCTCCTCCTCGACGACCTCGACCTCCTTGCTGATGCGCACCTTGCCGCTTCGCAGGATGTAGAAGTACTCAGCCCTCTGCTTGCCCTCGACGATGATGTACGAGTTCTTGTTGAAATTGACAATCGACAGCTGGAGCGGGCTCGCCATTCTTGTTTACCGTCTTGCCTTGGTACCAGTATAGAGATCGGTTTTTCCGTTGTCAATGTGAAGAGTCCCCCTTGCGCCGCACGATGCCGCCGGCGGGGATGCACGGGGACACCAGGACCGGCGAACAGCGTGACGGGGACAGGCGGCGGGGCGCCGGAAGCGCGGCGACCTTTTCACGCGCGGCGATACCGGCCCGCCGGAATGGGGCCGGTAGTCAGGGGGCACCCGGTCTGGTATAGTCCGGGGACCATGCATGGGACAGACTCCCGCCTGCGGTGGGAGGAGATATCTCGTCGCCGGATCGCTTCATGCCCCATATTCGATGTCTACGCCGCGGAGCGCCGCTCCCCGGGGGGGCAGATGGGGGAGTTCTGGTTCCTGGCCGCGCCCGACTGGGTCACGGTGGTGCCCGTCCTCCGCGGCGAAGGCGGGGAGGAGAGCTTTCTCATGGTCCGCCAGTACCGCCATGGGGCGGAGACGGTCACGATGGAGTTCCCCGCCGGGCTCGTCGAATCGGGGGAGGACCCCCGCGACGCGGCCCGTCGCGAGCTTCGCGAGGAGACCGGGTACGGCGCGGGCCGGCTCGTGCTCCTCACCACGCTGCTGCCGAACCCCGCATTCATGACGAACCGCTGTTTTACTTTCCTTGCCGAACAGCTCGCGCCGGATGGCCCTCCGACTCCTGACACCCTGGAATACCTCGACCATCGCCTGCTACCCGTCGGCGACGTGGAGGCCGCGATGGGCACGGGCGAGCTCGTGAACGCGTTCACCGTCATGGCCCTGCAGTCGTTCCAGCGCTTTCGCGCCGGTGCCGCATGAAGCGCAGGATCAGCACCCCCCTGAAGATCGCCATCGAGGTGGCGCTCCTCGCCGCCCTCGTGATCCTGTTCATCGTCGTCGTCGACCCAAAACAGTTCCGTGGCTATCTCCTGCGGATCACCATCTCTTCCATTCTCGGGCTGCTGGCGTTCCAGTTCTCCATTCACATCGTCGGTGCCCTCCAGTGGACCGTCCTCCTGCGTCAATCGGGAATCCGCAAGAGCATCTGGCATGTCTTCTGGGCCCGCTTGTCGGGCTGCGCCATCACGTCCCTGACCCCGTCCGCGTACTTCGGCGGCGAGCCGGTCCGCGCGGCGATCCTCAAGGACGAGACGATGAGCTACCAGAGGATCTTCGCGACCATCGCCGTGGACAAGTACATCGAGCTGTTCACGAAGTTCCCCATCGCGGTGCTCGGCTTCGCTTTCCTCATCTTCCGCGCGCATCCCAGCCGCCCCCTCGTCATCATCTCCGCGCTGTTCGTCGCTTTTTTCTTCGGCATCTTTTTCCTGCTCATGGTGCGGCTCTTCCAGGGCGGGGATTTCATCATGCGCTTCTTCAAGCGCATCCTGCGGCCGCTCACGCGCTTCCGCCCCCGGGTGGCCGTCCGGGTCATCCGTCCCATCCGGGACTTCACCCGCAGCGTCGCCCACCTGATCAAGAGCAAGAAGGCGTTCTACCTCGCGATGTCGCTGGGGCTTCTTCTCACCGTCGTGGAGCTCTTCCAGTACGCCTACGTGCTTTCCGTGCTCGGCATCTACAGCGTCCCCGACGCGACGATCATCTTTTTCGGGCACGTTTTCCTGGGAATCTTCAGCTTCATTCCCGGCAACGTCGGGTCGATGGAAGGGGTCTTCCTCACCGTCTTCGCCCTGTTGGGCCTGGGATCGGACAGGAGCCTCATCTTTTCGATCATCATGAGAATCGGTCAGGTCGTCATGATCGCGCTGGGGGTCGGCAGTATCGTCGTGTCGCGGATCGCGAAAAGGACCGTGAAAGGCGCCGATCGGATTCGAACCGATGCATAAAGGTTTTGCAGACCTCTCCCTTACCTCTTGGGTACGGCGCCGTCTGGCCGCCCCGCGGGGGCGGACGTTTCCCGAACAGTAGCGAAAAAGGGTTTCGCTGTCCAGACTCCGACGTTTTGTCAGGCGCGGGCGCGGCGCGCCGCGGCCAGCGCCTCGAAGACGGTCCGCAGGCGCAGGATGCGGAGGATGAGAAGAGACATGAGCATCTGTGCCAGGGCGAGGATCAGGGGAATGGCGAGCGTGCCTCGCCGTGCATTTCCCCGGCGCCCGGCGGAGCGCGCGTACATCTGCTCCGTGAGGTCCATGTTATGCGCCCAGTCGAAGGGGCGGACGCGCTCGCGCGCGGCGTTGCACATCTGTTCGTAGGCGTCGTCCCCGGTCTCGCACAGCTCCCGCACCGCGCGCGCGAACTCCTCCGGCGTCGCATCCCGGGGCAGCCGCCGACCGACGCGATCGTCCACGAGCTGGTCGATCGTCTCATTGGAGAGCCCCAGCACGGGCGTGCCGGATGCAAGCGCCTCCATGACGGCGAGGCTTTGCACCTCGCGCAGGGAGGCGGATACCCACAGTGACGTCCGCGCGAGATGCCGGGGCACCTGGGCGTGGTCGAGCCTGCCAGCGAAGGTGACACGACTTCGCAGCGAGGCCTCCATCGAGGCGTCGATGCGCCGGCGGTACTGGTGGTCGACGTCGTGCCCGATGAGAAGGAGCCGGTAGTCCTCCGGCAGGCAGCGCAGCACGGACACGAGGTATTTCTGGTTCTTGCGCGGGATGACGTCGCCCACGAATGTCAGCACCTTCTCCATTTTGCTGATCGGGGTGGGGGAGTGGCCGTCGTACAGCGCGAGGGTGCGGCCGTTGGGGATGATGGAGAGGCGGCCCCGGTAGCCGATCCCGCGGATGTCCTCCGCCGCGGCGGTGTTCAGCGCCACGACGCCGGTGCAGTGCCGGCAGAAGCTCACGATGTACGTGCTGGCAAGGACCCGCATGAGCGAGCTCTGGAGGAAGCCGCTCATGTAGCGGATCATGCCCCAGCCGAGTATTTTCGACGGCAGCTCGTGCGCCGTGAAGTAGAAGGGCACGCCGTTCCAGAATGCCCAGAGCTGCACCATCACCCCGAGAAACCAGGGGGTGTGGGAATGAATGACGTCGGGGTGAAAGGAATCGAGAAAACGAAACAACGCGCGTATCTCCCCGCCCGTCATTGCAGGAAGGGTGTAGTCCAGGCTTCGCACCGGATACACCTTGAGCGATGCTCCCGGGGGTAGGACACCGGCGTCTTTGCCAGGGAAAAGAAGCGTGACGTCATGGCGCTTCGAGAGCTCGACTGCGAACTCGAAGCTCATGCGCCCTTCGCCCCCACCGAACTGCTGCTCATGCGAGGAAACAACGAGTATCTTCATGCTTGGCGAATTTCTATCATACGGAAATCCCGGAAGACTGTCAATGCGAGCGGGCTCTGCGCCGCGCGGGCCCGCCGTCAGCGCCGGGTGCATGTGCGGCGGCATTTGACTTGACTTCGCGCGGGGCTGTTCCTATTGTTCCGGCGGGTCATGAGCGGCGCGCAGACCTCGGCACACAAGGCTTCTTCTCACGTGCGGTCGCTGAAGGGTCGACGTGACAACCTTGCCGCCTTCCTTCTCCTGAGCCCTTCCGCGCTCATCATCGGCGTCTTCGGCATCTTCCCCCTCTTTTTCACCGCGTATGTGAGTCTCTTCCGGTGGCGTCTGGCGCGCGGAAGGTTCACCGGTTTCGACAACTTCGTCTCCCTGTTCGGAGCAAGCCCGCTTGCCCTGGCTGCCGTCTGCGCGGCGGTGGCGGGCGCAGCTCTGGCGATATTCCTCCTTCGACGGCGCGGGGCCCGGCGGCGCGGCCGCGGCGCGGTCGGCGCCATTCTGCTCGCCTTCTCTCTTGGCATTTTTGCCGCGGCGCTTCCGTACCTGGCGGCGCAGGGCGACAAGGAGGTTTTCGACGCGCTGCGGGTGACCGTCTGGTACTGCGTCTGCACGGTTCCCGTGCAGCTCGTCGCCGGGCTGCTGCTCGCGCTTCTCCTTTCGAGACCCATGAGAGGAAGACAGGCATTCCGGGTCATCAGCCTCATGCCCTATATCGCACCGACGGTCGCCACGGCTGCCATCTTCGAGCTTCTCTTCTCCCTGCGGCCCGATTCCTTCGCCAACCAGGTCCTCCGGGTTTTCGGGATATCCCCCCTGCAATGGCTGGAGGAGCCAAAGGGGATATTCGCCCTGCTCTTCGGCGGCGCAGGGCAGGCCGGCGCTTCTGGCGTGATTCCGGCATACTGGTCCGCCTGGGCGCAGGGGCCGAGCCTTGCGCTCGTGGCGATCGTCTTCTATAGCTGGTGGGTGTTCGTCGGCTACTATGCCCTCATCTACATCAACGGGCTGGCCGCCATTCCGCGGCAGCTCTATGAGGCGGCCCAGATGGACGGGGCGGGAAAGCTCAGGAGCTTCTTCTCCATCACCCTTCCCCTCCTTTCGCCCACCACGTACTTCCTGACCCTTCTGGGGGTCATCGGGACCTTCAAGGCATTCACGCAGCTGTACGTCCTGCGCAATCCCGCGGTCGGCTCGGCCGTCGACCCCATCAGCGTGTCCATTTTTTTCACCGCGTTCCGCAAGGGGAACATGGGGTATGCGGCCGCCGTTTCCCTGCTTCTGTTTGCGATCGTCCTCGGGCTCACCGTGGTCCAGCAGCGCACGGCGGGAAGCCGCGTGAGCTATGGCGACTGAGGACACGGGACATGCTCCGCACGCGGCACGGCCGCATCCACGCCCCACCGCCGGCGGCGTCGCGGTTGTCGTCCTCCTGACGCTTGTGTCATTCCTCTTCCTTCTTCCCTTCCTCTACATGCTGAGCACGTCACTGAAGACCGTTGGTGAGACGATCATCAGGGTCAATCCATTTCCCTTCCATCCGGAGTTCTGGCCGTCGGTGCCCCAGTGGTCCAACTATGCGACCGCCTGGACCACGGCGAACTTCAGCCTCTTCTTCCGCAACAGCATCGTCACCGCGGCCCTCACGGTGGCGGGGCTCATGTTCACCTCCGTGCTTGCCGCCTATGCCTTTGCAAAGATCCAATTCGCCGGTGCGCCTCTGGTCTTCTCCATCTTCATCGCGACGCTCGTCATACCGGAAAGCGTCTATCTCATCCCGAACTTCATCCTCATCACTCGGCTGGGCTGGTACGACACCCTTGCCGGGCTCACGGTTCCGTTCATGGCAAGCGCCTTTTCCATCTTTCTCCTGCGCCAGTTCCTCGCGCAGCTGCCCAACGAGCTCTTGGAGAGCGCCCGCATGGACGGGGCGGGCCATCCCCGGCTCCTCCTCTCCATCGTCCTGCCGTTGTCGGCGCCCCCCCTCTTCACGGTCGCCTTCCTCGCCTTCGTCGGGTCCTGGAACTCCCTCCAGTGGCCGCTGGTCGCCACGCAGACCATGCGCTGGAGGCCCATCACGGTGGGGCTCGCGACATTCGTCACGGAGGCCGGCCCGCAGAACCAGCTCCGCATGGCCGGCGCGATGATCTCCGTGCTGCCCGTCGTGCTCGCCTATTTCTTCGCGCAGAAGCAGTTCACCGAGGCCATTGCGAGGAGTGGTATCAAGGGCTGATTTTCCTTATCTTGTGTGCGGGGGATCGCGCGTGCGGAACCCCGCAGCAAGGGATAAGGCAGGCAATCATGAGGGAGGAGCACATGAAGAAGTCTCTGCTCGCAGCGGCGCTGCTGTTCGCGGCGTCCGCGCTCTTCGCGCAGGGCAAGGATCTGGCGGGGGTGGACCCGACAGGGGCGGCGATCAACTACTGGTTCCAGTTCTCCGGGGCGAGCGGCGACGCGATGCAGAAGATGATCGCCGACTTCAACGCGACCAACGCCCAGAAGATCACCGTCACGGGCACCTACCAGGGCCCCTACGACCAGGTCTACAACAAGATGCTCGCGGCCATCGCGGCGAAGAACCCGCCCGAGCTTGTCGTCGCCTACCAGAACCAGGCCGCCACCTACGCGGTCAACGACGCCCTTGCGGACATGAACGTGTACGTGAAGGATCCGAAGTGGGGCCTCGGCGCGGACATCAGCGACTTTTTCGCCGGTTTCATCAACCAGGACGTCAACGCCCAGTTCGGCGGCAAGCGCCTGGGATTCCCGCCCAATCGCTCCCTGGATGTCCTGTACGTCAACATGAGCCTCCTGAAGTCGGTCGGCATCACCGCCCCGCCGAAGACGTGGGATGAGTTCACCGTCGACTGCCGGAAGGTGACGAACAAGGACACGGGAACCTACGGCTACGCGGTGGACAATCTTGACGCCTCCAACGTCTTTGCGTTCCTCATCTCGCGCGGGGGCGACTTTGCCCGGCCCGACGGGAAGGGGTACACCCTGAACACCCCCGTCATGAAGACGACGATGCTGTACGTCGCCGGGTTGGTGAAGCAGGGCTACGCCCGGCTCATCCCCAAGAAATACGACGATCAGAACGATTTCGGCAACGGCCTGGTGGCATTCACGACCGGTTCGACCTCCGGCTATGCCTACTACGCGGCGGCGGTGAAGGCGAACAAGAACGGCCCCTTCGACTGGGCCGTCGCACCGATCCCCCAGGCGACAGCAACGAACGCGCCGGCGATGAACCTGTACGGTGCGAGCGTGAGCATCCCGAAGAGCACGCCCCCGCGGCAGCTCGCCGCCTGGCTTTTCATCAAATGGTTCTCCGAGCCGAAGCAGCAGGCCGCCTGGACCCACGTCACGCATTACTTCCCCGTCCGCCGGGCCGCCGAGCCGCTCATCAAGGATCTCCTGGACAGCGACCCGACCTTCGCGGCCGCGTGGTCTCTCCTGAAGACCGCGACGCTGAAGACAGAGCCTCCGTATGCCGGGTACGACCTCGCGCGCGACGCGGTGGTCGCGGCGTACACCGCCGTGCTCAACGGCGGGGACCCCGATGCGGCGCTCGCCGCCCTGCAGACCAAGGCCGACAGGATTTTCCAGGACTCCGCCCCCTAGTACGCGATCAGCGCCCGAGGCGGCACTCCCCGTGGGGTGCCGCCTTTTTGATGCGGCCGCCGAATCGGCGGCATTCTTGTTTCATCCGCCGTCCACCCGTGATAAACTCCCTGCCATATGTTGAAAACCCCGCGTGGCGTGAGCTCCGGTCTTCCGTTCCTTCTTCCCGCAAAGAACCCATGGCTCCTGAGGCTGGCCCGCCTGGGATCGTGGCTTTACGTCCGCATGGGC
The DNA here is from genome assembly GCA_963781885.1 of uncultured Spirochaetota bacterium. Lineage (GTDB taxonomy): Bacteria > Spirochaetota > Spirochaetia > SZUA-6 > Fen-1364 > Fen-1364. The sequence continues at coordinate 280,876 of CAWAHW010000002.1, forward strand.
AACCACGTGCGGCGCGAAGAACTTTTCGGCATCGAACGCCTTGTGCGGGCCTACCAGGGCATGCAGGAAGGAACCCTGCGTCTCATCGTCGCTTTCCGCCATCCCGGCGTGGAGGACGGCACGGTGGTCTTCCGTCTGATGTGCGGCATCGTGGGGCGGGAAGCCCGCCGCCTGGGAATCCAGCTGCGCCGACCGCCGCGGGGGTACTTCCTCTTCGGGCGCGACGTGCCCCTCTGGGCGGGCGGCTTTCTCTCCTGGATGCTGCCCCTGCTCGGTGCCATCTCCGTGTACCCCGGGCGCTTCGAGGCGCAAAGCATCAACACGATACGCCGCTATGTCGCCGACATGCCGCACCCGGTCGCCCTGGCCCCCGAGGGGCAGGTCACCTACCACAACGAGCGGGTCGCGGCGCTGGAATCCGGCACCGCGCAGTTCGCCTTCTGGTGCGTGGAGGAGATGAAGAAGCAGTCCCGCAACGAACGCGTCGTGATCGTGCCGGTGTGTACGAGCTACCACTACGACCCGCGCGATTGGAAAGGGCTGCTCGCCCTGCTCGCGAAGATAGAGCGGGAATGCGGCCTCGACCCGCTGGACTCCCTGACCCCGCGGGCCAGCCGCCGGGACCGCATGCCGCCGGATGCCGAGGCGCGGGAAAAGATACACGTCCGCGTCATGCGGATCAGCCGGCACCTCGTCGACGTCGCGGAGGACTTCTATCGGCGTTTCTACGGCGTCGCGTTCCCGCCGCCCAAGGAGGAGGAGAGGCCCGCGGACCTGCAGGCCCGGCTGCGCGGCGTGTGCGAGGCGGCCCTTGGCACGGCGGAGAGCTACTTCCAGGTCAGGCCGCGCGGCGATTTCGTCCAGCGCGTGCAGGCCGTGCGCATGGCGGGTCTGGCCCGGATCTACCGCGACGACATCGCGGACGTCGACGCCCTGTCCGGCGTCGCGCGCGCGCTGGGGGACAGGATCGCCCAGGAGAGCTGGCTGCGCCTGCGCCACATGGAGCTCGTCGACGTCCTGGAGTACGTGCGCGCCGATTATCTGCAACCGGACTCGGGATTCGACCGTTTCGTGGAGTCCATCACGAATCTCTGGGACGTCGTGAACAGGCTGGAAGGCGGCAATGTCTCGGGTCGCATCAACCCTTTTGCCAAGACGGCGCGCATCGTGGTGAACGAGCCCATCGAGGTCTCGCGCCGCTGGGAGGAATACCGGGGCGACAGGCGGCGGGCAGTGGCATCCCTCACCCAGGAAATCCTCGCCAGTTTCCGCGCCGTCGCCGAGCACGGCAACATGCCCGCGGATGGCAGAGGCGTTTGACAAAACCCGCCAGGATGTCCATACTCTGCGCATCGGCGGGGGGGGGAAAAAAAGTGGAGCAAGTGCAGAAGAAGGAAGGCCTTGTCTGTGTGTGCGCGGAATGTCAGAAAGTGATCAAGATAGTCGGCACCATCCCGCCCGGCGGCAGTCCATTGCTCAGTCACGGCATCTGCCCCGAATGCGCCGAAAGGCTCTACGGGGACATCTTTCGCGGCACCGACTCCTCTCCAAAGTAGAGGCGCCCTGACCGCGTGAACCGGATTCAGACCACGGTGCGCGGCAGAAGCGGGCTGATGCGCGTCACGATCTCATAATTGATCGTGCCCGCCCATTCCGCCATGGTCTCCGCGCTGATCCTTTCCTCGCCCGAGCTTCCCAGGAGCACGACCTCATCCTCCAGGTGCGCTCCGGCGACGTCGGTGAGATCCACCATCGTGAGATTCATGCAAATCCTGCCCAGGACCGGTGCCCGTCTTCCCCTCACAAGGACATGCGCGCGGTTGCCGAGGGCCCGGTCGTAGCCGTCCGAGTAGCCGACGGGGAGCACGCCGAGCACGGTCTGGCGCGTCGTCCGGTACGAGCAGCCATAGCCCACGTAGCTGCCCTCCGGGATCGTCTTCACCTGCGCGATTCTTGTCTTCCACGTGAGCACGGGGCGGAAATCCGGCACCGCGCCTCCCTTTTCGCGCGCGGCGAGCAGCGTCTCCCGCGACGGCCACAGGCCGTACAAGCCGATGCCGAATCGGAGCATCGTGAAGTGCGTGTTCGGGAAGAGCAGGGCAGCGGCGGTGCACGCGGTATGGACGTACGGCAGCGCCCCCACTGTCCGGTCCACCGTCCCAAGGGCCTCTTCGAAGCGCCTGATCTGCAAGGCGGCAAAATCGTGATTCAGGGTGTCTTCGATGTTGGCGTAGTGCGTCGAGATGCCTTCCACGACGACGTGGGGGCGGCCCTTCAACAAGCGGAGAAAAGATTCCAGGCCGTCAGGGAGCACGCCCTGCCGGGAGGTGCCCGTGTCCACCTTCACGTGTACGCGCGCGGGGTGCGCGGGGGTGGCAAGGCTGGCGAGCTTCTCCACCGTCTCCGCGTTGTACACGGTGAGCCGCAGGTCGGCCTCCAGCGCGTCGCCCAGCGCCTCCAACAGGACGTGGCCGAGCAGGAGGATGGGCCGGGTGACGCCACCGGCCCGAAGCTCGAGGCCCTCCTCCAGCGAATTGACGCCGAACCACTCCGCCGACGGCAGGAGCGACGCGATGGTGAGGGCGCCATGGCCGTAGGCATTTCCCTTTATCACGGCGCATGCCATGACGCCGGGCGCCGCCCCTGCGCGGATCTGCCGCAGGTTATGATCGGGCGCCGAGCCGTCGATTTCCACCCAGACGAGCCCAGTGCTTCGGAGGCCGTTCACGGATGTCCCTTCCTTTGGCCGCAGGATAGTATGCCGCGGGACGCAGAGTCAAAGGGCGGCGCCGGGGCAGAGGGAGGCCGGGCGCGGGGAGCTTCCGAGTTCCTGCTTCTATCGACGAGCCTGTTTCTGGCAATCCAGGGCATCATCGAGCGGAGACGGGCTCCCACTTCCTCGAGCTGATGCTTTGCGCCCGCCTCCCGCATGCCAAGGAAAGCCTTGCGGCCGGCCTTGTTCTCGGCCATCCACTGCTTGGCGAACTTGCCGCTCTGGATGTCGGCGAGGATCCGCTTCATCTCCTTCTTGGTCTTGTCGGTGATGACGCGCGGCCCCGAGACGTAGTCCCCGTACTCGGCGGTGTCCGACACGGAGTAGCGCATGAGGGAAAGGCCACCTTCATAGATCAGGTCGACGATCAGCTTCATTTCGTGGATGCACTCGAAATACGCCATCTCGGGGGCGTAGCCTGCCTCCACGAGCGTCTCGAATCCCGCCTGCATGAGGTGGGACACGCCGCCGCAGAGCACCGCCTGCTCGCCGAAGAGGTCGGTCTCCGTTTCCTCGCGGAACGAAGTCTCGATGACGCCCGCCTTTGCCCCGCCGATGCACAGCGCGTAGGCGAGCGCGGTCTCCCGCGCCTTGCCCGTCGGGTCCTGGGCGATGGCGATGAGACAGGGAACGCCGAAACCCAGCTCGAACTGCCGGCGCACGGTGTGGCCCGGGCCCTTGGGCGCCACCATCGCCACGTCCACGCCGGCGGGCGGCACGATCTGTCCGAAATGGATGTTGAATCCGTGCGCAAAAAGCAGGGTCTTGCCGGGGGTGAGACCGGGCTTGATGTCTGTCTGGTAGACCTCCCCCTGGAGGTGATCGGGGATGAGCACCATCACGACGTCTGCCCATGCAACGGCCTTTGCGGTGTCCATCACGGTGAGGCCGGCCTCTGTGGCTTTTTTCACGGAGGCGCTGTCCGGGCGGAGTCCGACCGTGACCTGGACGCCCGAATCCCTGAGATTGTTGGAATGGGCAAATCCCTGACTGCCGTACCCGATGACCGCGACCTTCTTTGCGCGTATCCAGTCGGGCTGGATATCCTTCTCATAATAGATGTTCACGTCGGCGCCTCCATGAAGCACAGGGTACATACGCGACCGGAAAAGTCAACAATTGGGCTGGACGGCGTTTGACGGGGCGTCGGCTTTCAGTTTTCCAGGATGGTGATCTCCACCCGGCGATTTTTCTTCCGCCCTTCCTCGTTTGAGTTGTCGCCGATGGGCGAGCTGGCCCCCATTCCCCTCACCGTCATCTGGGATGCTTTTCGCGCCCCGATCGAGAGGAGGAAATTGGCCGCAGCCTTGGCCCTCTGCGTCGAAAGGGTCTGGTAGTCCTCCTCGGTATATCCCGCCGCGCGCGCGGTGAATCCGCTCACGGCGATGTCCCTGTCAGGGTACTGCGCGAGGATCTGTCCGATGCGCCGCAGCTTGTCCTGCTCGGGGGGAAGCAGCGTATCCGAGTCGGGCGGAAAGTTCACGTTTTCCATTGTTATCGTGACGCCGGTGGCGCTCGGCGCGACCGACACGCCGGGTATCTTTTGCGCGTCTATCTGTTTCTGGATGTCTCCGGCCACCTGCACCTTGTCCAGCGGGGCGGACGGTATGAGAGTCCCTTTCGAATCGCCCTTGTATTCAACCTGGTCGCCCGTATTGAAGGAGTAGAGGAAATCGAAGCTCTCTTCATCATAAAGGGGTCGTCGCCCCGCGATGTCCCACCAGAACTTCTGATGCGAATAGCCGGCAACCCGCGTCGGGTACATCTTCCCCGTCGCCGCGGCGGTCACCGGATGAAAGATCTCGTAATTGATGGAAAAGACCGCGCAATCGACGCCGTCACGGGTTTCCCTCCCGGTATAGGTATATTCCACGTCGATCGGAAATTGAAATGGCTGCGGGATCCCGAAATTGGCCCTGAAGTCGTCCACCTCGCTGCCGCGGGCAAGCCATGTGTCGCCCTGCTTGATTTCACCGTCGGGAAAGAGCGGGACGTCACGCACCATGGGCATGAAAAGCGATGGATCGATGGTGTAGGCGCCCCGGGCATCCCGCCAGAATGTGGAGGTGTATTCCTCGCTCCAGTCATAGGGGGCATCGGAACCGACGACGCGCTCCGAGTCCTCGTAGGTGACGTCGTGCAGCCCCGCGTCGCCCTTGGTGTCGGTCACCGTCACGGCGATCTTGTCCAGGATGTCGGAATCGTGGGAGTAGCTTCCATTCACGTAGACCGACTCCCGGATCTGCGACACGATGCGGTACTTCTCCCCCTTCGTGTAGGCGAAGCGGAAGGTGTCCGCCGACGCGGCGCCGCCGCCGGCAAAAAGCGCCGCGACCAACAGGCAGAGGATTCGTTTCATGACGCTCTCCTTGACAGCGCGGGCGCGTTTCTCTATTCTCGAAAAAAGTACATGCACGCCGCTAGCGTACCATCACAGGACGATGTTCTCCAGGCCGTTCGTCGGGCCGGTTTCCAGGCCCTCACACCCCTTCAGTCGAGATTGATCCCCCACTTTTTTAGGGGCAGGGATGTGGCCGTGGAGGTCACCCCGGGAGCCGGGAGCACGACGGGCATCGTCGTGCCGATGATGCTCGGGCTGCGCGGCGCTGGCCTCTCGCCGCACGCGGTGGTGCTCGCCCCGGGGATGGAGGACGTGGCCAAAATCGGCCGCGTCTACGCGCGTTTCGCGCGCGTCGTGAAGGATGCCCCCGCCTTCGTGCCGCTCGGCGAGATCGAAGATGCCCGCCGCGAGCAGCGGCGGCTGGAGAAGGGGTCCACCGTGGTGGCCGGCACGCCGCTGCGCGTGATCGACCACGTCCGGCGCGGCGGTCTTGCGTTCGGGGACCTCGCCGTGTTCGTCATGGTCGAGCCCCCGAGCGAGGCGCGGGCGGATTTCATCAAGGACGTGCAGTTCATATTCGAAAAGTTCGGCCATCGGCCGCAGCTCATCCTCCTTTCCCGCTCTCCCTTGACGGATGACAACGAGCTGCTCGGGCTGCTGCACCATCCGGTGCTCCTTCCCCGCGAAGAGAAGAGCGTTGCGGCGCCCGCCCCGACGGTGGGGGAGCACCTGTGCTTCGCGCTTGACGCCACGCCCCGCGCGGACGCCCTTGCACGCATCATCCTCGGCCATCGGCTTTCGCCGGTGATCGTGTTTCATCTCCCGCGGACCGATGCCGCGCGGATCATGGCGACGCTGCGCGCGTATGGGCTGCGCGCCGCATCCGCCTCGTCATCATCGGCCGCCGCCGCCGCGGGGCGAATTTCCGCGGAGCTTCGCGGCGCCGTGCTCGCCCTTTCCCGGCGCTCGCTGGACGTGCTCCTCCTTCCCCTCGGCGCGGGCAACCTCGCCGCCGACTTCGGGGAGCTCCCTCCGGTTGCCGTCATCTACTACGAGCTTCCGGGCGCGGGCTTCCGCGGCGGCATCCCGAGTTTCGCAAAGAGGGGCCGGTCCCTGGCAATGGTCGAACAGGGGCGCGAAAGGGATTTCACACGGCTGCAGGAGGCAATCGGAGTGTCGTTCAACAAACAAGAGATCCCGGACGACGAGTCCCTTCTCATGGGTGCCATAGACAGGGTGGTGCAGCGCATGAAGGAGGAGGATCCCTCCGAGCTTGCCCACCTGCGGGCGCACATCCGCAGACAGGTTCCGCTCTTCCAGAGGTCGCTCTTCATGGCGGCGCTCCTGAAGGGGCAGCTTCCCTCCATTGCGCAGTCTGTCGGACGGAAGCAGCCCGTGCCGGCCCAAGCACGCACCCCGGCTCATCTTCCGCCGACGTCGCTCGCACCGGCGGAAGCTCCCGTCGCCATCCCTCCCCGCGGACAGCGGGGCCGGTTCGGACGCAATATGCCGGACGCCGACGTGCGGCCCTCCCGCCCGCCGGAGGGTCCCCGGCAGCCGCGACCGGAGACGCGGAGGCCCGGCGATTTTGCCCAACTTTTCGTGAGCATCGGCCGCAACAGGCGCGTCTATGCGCGCGACCTCACGCAGCTTTTCACGGAGAAGCTGCAGCTCCTGGAGGGCGACATCGGCGGCGTGCGGGTCTTTGAGAAGTACTCCTTTGTCGACATCGTCCCCGGCCGGGCAGAAGACGCCATCTCGAAGCTGACGGGCACCGAGCTGAAGGGCCGCGCCATTACGGTCAACTACGCCAAAAAGAAGGAAGAGAAAGAGGAGAGGTGACCCTCCAGGACCTCCTCAACGGCTGCGCGCCAGAGGGCTGCTGCGAGATTGAAATCGGCTGCGGCAATGGGCATTTCCTCGTCTCCTACGCACCCGGCAGGCCCCAGACGCTGCTCGTCGGCATCGACATCAAGGCGAAGCGATGCCGCAAGGCGCAGGAAAAAGCGGAGAAGCGCGGTCTTGCGAATATCGCGATCGTGCATGCCGCCGCGGAGCGATTCATCCCCGACCTTCCCGCCGGCTCCGCGCGCGCCTTCCATATCTATTTCCCCGACCCCTGGCCGAAGAGCCGGCACCGCAAGCGGCGCTTCTTCACGATGGAGACACTCTCCCTCATGCACGGCAAGCTGTGCGACGGGGGCGAGCTGCACTTCGGCACCGATTTCTTCGATTACTACCTGCAGGCGAAGGTGCTCGTGGCGCTCCACGGAGGCTTCCGCCTGGCAGACACCCAGGCGCCGCAGGACCTCCTCACGTCCCTCTATGGACAGAAGTTCACCGGCAGGGAGAAGCCCATCCACCTTTTCTCCGCGGTGCGGGTCCCCTCAGCGGATCAGCCGGGACAGGAGAAGGAAGACGAGCGGAAGATTGACCGCGATGTTTACGCCAATGAAGGCTCCTGAGACGAGCTCGTAGAGTCTCGCCGCCTGGTCGCTCGCGCGGGAGATCGCCTCAGGGTCGCCGGGAACGATCAGCGTGTCCGCCATGGGGTCTTCCGGTCGGCGCAGCAGAAGCTCGTTGCCCTCCACCGCGTAGCCGGCAAATACCACCGCCTGACCCGACGCGCCACCGATGCGATTCCTCCACCAGCGCGGCAGCGTGATGTGCATCGCGTGCGTCTCCGTCGGGAGCCTGAGACGCGCTCCCCCACCGGTGGCGAGCGTGCCCTCTGCCGCGTCCCACGTTCCCCGAATCATGAGGTACGGCTCCATGTCCGGCAGGAGCGTCCCACGCTCCGCCCGTTCCCGCTGCGCGGGAAAGTAGCGCAGGGGCAGACGGATGATGTCCCGCTGCACGCGGAGATTCCGCGCCTTTTTCCAGTATGCGCGATAGGCGAAATACAGCGGGAATCCCGGCGGGAGGAACGGCGAGGCGGGAGCGAATGCGGCGGTGAGCGCCAGGACGGCAAGAAGCCGGTCGGGAAGCGCGAAAAGGGAAAAGGCGAAAAGCAGGAGCGAAAGGGAGCCCACAGCGACGGAGGGCAGGGTGAAGGTGTTGATGATCTCATTGCGCTGTCTTCCGCCGCTGATGGCGCGCCGCACGACGCTCTCTCGCGGGCAGTCGTGGATGACGACGAGGAGCCGGGATTTTCCCGCGTCGCGGAATACCCCGCGACCTTCCTCCGCGAAGAGCCTGCCCCCGACGAAGACGGGCGTGCCTTCCGGCAGGGAGAATATCCTGCTCCAGGGCACGCTCCCGAGCGCGGCGCCTGCGCGGCCCGGGGTCGTTTCGGAATCGGCGTCGCTTCCCTCCGCCTCGGGGATGAGGGACACATGCACGTTGCGCAGGTCGGCCGCCACGGAGAAACGGCCGTTCGTGATCCAGATCCTGTCGTCGCCCTGGATGGCCTCCAGCGTCCCGAAGAAACGGTAGGAGCCCAGCGGGCCCGCGCGCTCCCGTCCGACGGCCGCGGGTGTCGCCGTCGGGTAGTGGGAGACCTCGTTCACCATGCGGCGGAAACGCCTCCAGTGGCCGCGGGCGACGAATGCCCCGACGGCGGGGAGGCTTGCGTAGAAGACGAACGCGAGGGAGAGGATCACGAAGAGCTGCCACGTCATATCGCGTATTGAATAAGGCCGTGCAATCCTTTACTCTCAATCATATCATGGTGGAAAGAGTTATCGTAGGGCCGTGGAAGACAAATTGTTATATCTATTCCAGCACCAAGAAGGAATGCATCATCATCGATCCGGGCGGAAGCGAGGCTGAAATCGCCTCCCGCGTGGACGTGCTCAACATGGTGCCCATCGGCATCGCCCTCACGCACGGGCACGTCGACCATGTCGCGGCGCTGGGGAAGCTCCGCGACAGCTACGGCGCGCGCGGTTATCGGCTTCCCGTCGCCATTTGTCCCGCCGACAGGCGTTTCCTGGGCACCGGCGGCCGCGAGAATCACCGTGAAAGCCTCGAGGTGCTCGGCCTGGACGAGCAGAGCTTCTTCGGCATCGGCCCCGACGAGCTGCCGAAGGCGGACGTGCGCCTCAAGGAAGGCGACCGTGTCTTCGACATGGACCTCGTCGTGCTGGAGACGCCCGGGCATACGCCGGGGAGCGTCTGCTTCTACGCGGAGAAGGAAGGGATCCTGTTCTCCGGCGATACGCTGTTCTTCGATGGCGTCGGCCGCTCCGACCTGCCGGGGGGAAGCGACAAGAAGCTGAGGGAAAGCATCCTCAAAAAGATCGCCGTGCTGCCGCCGGAAACCCGTGTGTTCCCCGGTCACGGCCCGTTTACCACAGTGGAGCGGGAAAAGCGCGGCAACGCCTGGTTCCGCGAGGCGCTCGTGCCCCCGCGGCCGCCCGTCGCCACGGTGGGCCGTCCGGTCGTCCCGCAGATGCCCACCGTTGCCGCAGCCGACCTTCGCGCTCCGGCGGCACCGGCACCGCGGTCTCCGGTGGCGGCGCCGACGGTCGCCGCCTCCCGGAAAAGGGCACGGCCGAAGGTGCGCCCCGCGAAGCCGCGGAAAAGCGGCGCAGCGAAAAAGCCTGCGAATGCCGCATCGCGCAGCCCGCGCACGACCGCCCGCGTGAAGCGTCCTGCCGCCCACGTGAAGAGGGCGACGCGGCGTCCACCGGCGGTAAAAAGGCCGGTGGTGCGGAAAGCTGTCCGGGGAAAATCGTCCGTGAAGAAAGTCGCGGCCCGTGCTGCCACGCGGCGCGGCGCAAAATCGCCTGCGAAGAAAAAATCTCAGGCAACGAGATCGACGAAAGCTCCCGGCGGGGGAAGGAAAGCGGCGCGGTAGCCCGCGGTCGGCCCGCCGGCGGACCGCAGCTCATTCGACAGTCCCGTGATCGTCGCATCGATGGAAGAAGGCGCGGGGTGCCCTGCCCCGGCCCGTGTCGCTCCCGTGGCGCGCGACATCTGGTCAATGAGGGTGTCGAGTATCTGAAGCTTGTACAGGGGAACGCCGTCCTGCAGCCGGGAGTCGGGCTGGACCTGGATGTGCGCGAATTGCGCGTAGATCATCTGGGCGCGGCGCACGGGCACGATGATGCCGGGCGCGTCCGCCTGCGCGTAGCGCACGGCCGTGAGCGCCACCAATCCCACCTGACCGCTGTTCGATACTCCCTGGATCACGCCGGTGCTCCCAATGAGAGTATCGGTGCGCCCGGGAGGGGTCATGAGATGCCGTGGCGGTCTGCCGATTACCTGTTGCGGCGCTCTTCGGAGGATTTGCAGTCGATGCAGAGAAGGGCGTAGGGGATGGCTTCCAGCCTTTCGCGCGGAATCTTCTTCGAGCAGCGCGCGCACAGGCCGTACTTCTTGTTCTCGATGCGGGCGAGCGCCGATTCGATGAGCTGGAGACGCCGAAGCTCCTGGGTGCCCAACGCTTCCAGAGTCTTGCGGTCGATGTCGTCAGCGGCGATGTCGGCGAGATCCTTGGGATCCATGTCTTCGATGATGGTGCGGAAATCCTCGCTCTCCGAGGCAAGATTCTTGAGGATCTCCTTTTTCAGCTCGACGAGCGAGCCTTTCATTTTTTTGAGAAATGCATCTTCCATCACCGTTTCCTTTTAGGAAGGCAATCAATGCACAAAGCCGGCTGCTTGTCAATCCCAACCGTTTTTTCGCGCGCGCAGGCACCGGGCGTCGTCGGCGACATGTGTGGAAGGCGTTGCGTGCCCGCCGACGTGCGCAATGAACGGCGCGCGCGCCCTCTCCGATTGACACCCATCCGCAAAGCAACTAAACTTCCCTGAAAAAGGAGGGCTTGTTGGCAAAAGAAGAGGCCATCGAAGTCGATGGGAAGGTCAAGGAATCGCTTCCCAACACCATGTTCAGGGTCGAATTGGAGAACGGACACGTGATACTGGCCCATCTCTCGGGGAAGATGCGCAAGCACTACATCCGCATCGTTCCCGGTGACAGGGTGAAAGTCGCTCTCTCGCCATACGATCTGACGCGCGGACGCATCATCTACCGCGAAAAATAGCACTCAGGACCTGTAGTCAGCGTTCTCTCTCACGTAATCATAGGAGAGGTCCGAGCCCAGCACCTCCACGGTATCGGATGAGCCGTCGAGCGTGACCTCGATGTCGACCGTGCGGTCGTGCTGGGGCCAGGGTATCCTTTTCGTGTCGAATGCGCGGTCGCGGAGATACGCGGAGAGCCTTTCTTCCATCCTGGCATCGAGCCGGAATCTTCCGCCGGCAAAGATCTCTTCCCCTCCCATCCGGACCGCCACCGTCTCCGCGTGCAGCGGAAGGCCCGCATTGCCCACATAGTCTCCGATGGCGCTCACGATCCTGCCGACGTTCGGATCGTTGCCGAAGACCGCCGTCTTCACCAGCGGCGAGTTGACGATCGCGCGCGCGATGCCCAGCGCCGTCCCCGCGTCCCGCGCCCGTCCCACCCGCACGCGCATCGCGTGGCCGATGCCTTCGGCGTTGCGCACGATGTCGAAGGCCAGTCCCGCGAGGACCGCCAGGAGCGCCGCGCGGAACTCGCCGGGGTCGGCGGGTCCCTTTGTGCCCGAGGACAGGATGATGGCGGTGTCGCTCGTGCTCTGATCGCTGTCGACCGAGATTCGATTGAGCGTGCGCTCGACGCACCAGGCGAGGTCCTCCCGCAGCCGCTGCCGCTCCACGGCGACGTCCGTGCAGAGGAAGCACAGCAGCGTCGCCATGTTGGGCTCGATCATGCCCGCGCCTTTCGCCGTGCCGACGATGCTGCCCGTCCCCACGGAAGCCGACCTCACCTTCGGGAATGCATCCGTGGTCATGATGGCGCGGGCCACCGGCAAGAGCGACCTGCCGCGGCATCCCGTGACGAGATCCGGGAGCGCCGCCTCCATCTCCGCCACGGGCAGCCCCCATCCGATGATGCCCGTGGAGGCCGCGAAGAAGTCCTCTCCCGTCGCGCCCAGGAGCCCGCCAAGGGTTGAAAGCAGGCGCGCGGCATCCCGCTCGCCGTCCGGCGCGCAGACATTCGAGATCCTGTTGTTCACCAGCACGCCCCGCATGGAGGCGCGGCCCAGCCGCTGCCTGCCGATGAGCACCGGAGCGCCGGGAAACTTGTTGCGCGTGAAGACGGCGCCAAAATCGGCTGTCGGCGAGTCCAGGAGGATGAGGGAAAGATTCATCGGCAGGGGTTCTGCGATGGACCTTTCACGCGGGAAGAAGCTGAGGGACTTCGTCGAACAGCGGAAGCCGTCGGGAAGGGAGGCGCGGGTCTCCAGATGCCGCAGGTAGTCGTTTTCAGAGCTGAAGGATTCCACCCGTCCCTTATATCTGCGCGCGGGGGCCGTTGCAAGACGGTCCGGGCGGGACGCCGGCCTATTTCTTCAGCACCAGGGTGAGAAGCAGCGGCACGTGGTCGGAATAGCCGCGCGGGCCGGCAAGACCGGTCCACTTTTTCGGGATGCCGTCCGGCGTGAGGAGGAATGAAAGCCTGACGGAAGCGAAGCTTCCCCGCTTGTACGCGAAGCCCTGAACGTCGAAAAGCCCGGGGGAGAGGAGCATGTGGTCGTAGGTGAGCCAGTCTTTCTGGTAGAAGTAGGAGCCGCGCCGCGCCGCATCCAGCTCGAACCAGGGATCATAGAGCGCGCACATGTCCCCGGCGATGCCCAGCCGATGAATGTCTCCCGAGATGACGATGCTCTGCGCGTCTGGCGGACTTGCCGTGCTCTCTGCATCCTCCACGAGGGCGGTCGCGTACTTTTTTCCCACGCGCGCGTCCTCGTCCAGGCTCTCGTTGAAGTCGCCCGCGGCAACGATGTCGGCGCCCGGGTCCTCCGCGAGCAGATCACGGACGCGACCCGCGAGCACCGAGGCAGCCTGCCGTCGCGATTGCTCCGTTGCGCGCGCGCCCTCCGTCCGCGCCTTCCAGTGATCGTCCAGGACGTGCAGGATGTGGCCGTCCTTCCGGATTTCCGCCTCCAGGATGTCGCGGACCGGCGTGGCGTCCTTCCACGGCGGCACGGCCCAGGAGTGGACCGCGACGATCGGGATGCGGCTCACGATGGCGACGTTTGCGGACAATCCCTTCTTGGGCACGAAAGCGGTCCACGCGTACCCCATGCCGCCGAGCCCCCTGGTCACAAGGGCGTGCAGCGCGTTCTCATTCTCCACTTCCTGCAGGACGAGCACGTCCGGACCGCCTGCCGCGCTCTTCCGCACGACCTCCGCGATGGAATCAACGCGGATGTTGAAAAACTCCGTGTTCCACTTTCCCTTTGCAGGATCGAACTCCGGATACTCACCGCCGTCGTGCACGTCGTCGAAGAAGTTCTCCACGTTGTAGCTCATGATCGTGAGGTCCGCGGCGCCCGATGCGGCGGCGGGGACGAGCAGGGCAAGACAGAGCACCAGGGATGCAGGACAGATTTTCAATGCCGGGCCTCCTTGCGGCCGCGAGCTTTTTCAGGAAAGGAGCAGCCGTGTGACGAGCGCCGATTCCTCTGCCGCGCCGCGGGCGCGTGGCACAAATGTCTTCCCGGTGATGGTCTCCCACGCCGCGAGGTACTTGCCGGCCACCTCCACGCGCAGGTCATCCGGCAGGGCGGGCGGCGTCCCCTCTCCCTGCCAGCCGCGGCTCATGAGCCACCGCCGCAGGTATTCCTTGTCCAGCTCCCGCTGCGGCTCCCCTTGCGCGAAGAGCGAAGGGAATGTCTCCGCGTACCAGTAGCGGCTGGAATCCGGCGTGTGAAGCTCGTCCACGAGGGTCAGCCTGCCGTCCAGAATCCCGAATTCGTATTTCGTATCCACGAGGATAAGGCCATTGGCCGCGGCAAGCTCCGTCCCCCTCTGAAAAAGCGCCAACGCGCGTTCTTCTATCTCCTCCCACACGGCCTTTTCCACCCTCCCGCTTGCGATCAGCTCTTCCCGGGACACGGGACGATCGTGGGAGCCTTTCTCTTCCTTCGTGGAGGGCGTGAGGAGGGGACGGTCAAAGCGCTGGTTGAAACGCATGCCGGAAGGCAAACGAATGCCGGAGACGGCTGATCCTTTCTGGTAGTCGCGCCAGGCGGAGCCGGTGAGATATCCCCGCACGACGACTTCCACGGGCAGAACGCGGCATTTCGCCACGCGCACCGTGCGGGGCGACACCTCCTCCCGCACGTGGTGGGCAATGATGTCCTCCGTGGCGTGGAACCAGAACAGCGAGAGGGTGTTGAGCACCTCTCCTTTGCAGGGAATCGTCGTGAGAACCCGGTCAAAAGCCGAGATGCGGTCCGTCGTGGTGATGAGCATCTCACTGCCCCTGTCCACGATGTCGCGCACCTTTCCGCGCGTGACGTGAACGCCGGGCAGGGACGTTTACCTCTTGCAGGCAGGAGCCGAGCAGCGCCGCAAGCTCCGCGGACGTCACGGCGTCAGTTCGTCCCGGGTCTTGATGACGCGCGCGAGCAGGCCGTAGGCAACCGCCTCCTCCGCGTTCATCCAGTAGTCGCGGTCCGTGTCCTTTTCCACTTTCTCCAGGGGCTGTCCCGTCTCATCCGCAATCAGCCGGTTGATCTTCGCCCGCAGCTTCTCGATCTCTTTCGCGTGGATCTCGATCTCCGTGGCAACGCCCCGGGTTCCGCTCATGGGCTGGTGGATGAGGTAGTGCGAGTTGGGAAGGCCGATGCGCCTCTCCCGGGGGGCGGCAAGGATGATGATTGCCGCCGCGCTCGCGACGAGACCCATGCCGATCATCGTGATCTTCGGCTTCACGAAGCGCATCATGTCGAAGATGGCGTATCCCGCGTCCGCGTCGCCGCCGGGAGAGTCGATGTACACCCTGATGGGATCCGCCGACTCCTCCTCCAGAAGTATGAGCGAACGGATCACCCTTTCGGCGAGCGGCTTGTTGATCTCCCCCGACACGAGAACGGTCCGGGACTTGAGCATCCGGCTGAAGAGCATGCTGTCGTCAGGCCGCGGTCCACCGCCCTCTGGCTCATTAGGCTTGTCCTGCAGTTTCATACTGAGAACAACAATAAGGAAAAACCCCGCGCATGACAATCGCGCCGCCGCAGCCACTGCTGGTGGCATTCGCGGCCACTCCTTCCGCTCCTGGCGGAGTTTGGTGGCATTCGCGGCCACTCCTTCCGCTCCTGGCGGAGTTGGCGGCACTTGTTGCGAGGACAAAAAAAGGCCGGGACATTTCTGTCCCGGCCACCCGTCAATCTTCCGTCCTCCAATTGACTGGAGGTTGTGGGGCGGAAGGCTCCCAGAAGCAGAATCGATTATACATGGTCGCCGGGGGTTGTCAATTAAAAAGGCCCGATCGGAGGAAAAGCGGGGAAAAAAAACGCGGCAACAGGTGATCGCCCGTATAGTGCGGAGAGGCAGTTGCTTTGTGGGGCTAAAACCAACAGAATGGGCGGAGTCCCGTCGCTTCCGGCGATACGATCCCCACGGCGGCGGCACCGGAAACCGACGAAAGTCGCATCGACGGGACAGGTTGGCACGGAAAGGAGTCAAGCGATGACACGGCTTGCCGTGATCGGAGGAAGCGGGTTGTATGCGATGGAAGGAATCCGCGTGCTTGAGGAGAGGGACATCCCGACCCCCTGGGGAATGCCCTCCGATCCCGTGACGGTCGCGGAGATCGGCGGAGAACGGGTCGCCTTTCTCCCGCGGCATGGCCGCGGACACCGCTATCTGCCTTCAGAGGTGCCTTCGCGGGCGAATATCTGGGCCCTCAAGTCGCTCGGCGTGGAGCAGATTCTCTCCGTGAGCGCCGTGGGCTCGCTCTCGGAGGGCTATGCCCCGGGAGAGTTCGTGCTGTGCGACGACCTGATCGACAGGACCGTGAAGCGGCCCTCCACGTACTTTGGCGACGGCATTGTCGGGCACGTGGGATTCGCCGAGCCCTTCTGCGGGGGCATGCGGGAAGCGCTCGGCCGCGTCCTCGTCTCCCAGGCGCATCCCCACCACCAGACTGGCACCTATGTCTGCATGGAAGGCCCCGCCTTCTCCACGCGCGCGGAATCGGACCTCCACCGCTCATGGCGCGCGGCGCTCATTGGCATGACCGCCTGTCCCGAAGCGAAGCTCGCCCGGGAGGCGGAGATCTGCTACGCCACGGTGGCAATGATCACCGACTACGACTGCTGGAAGCCCAGCGAGGAGAGTGTCAGCGTCGAGATGGTCATGGCCACGATGAAGGCCAACACTACGGCGCTGCGTCGGATGCTTCCCGGCATGGTGGACGCCCTCAAAGGACGGGCGGACTGCTCCTGCCGCCACGCCGCGGCGCATGCCGTCATGACGGAACCAGCTCTCAT
The DNA here is from genome assembly GCA_963781885.1 of uncultured Spirochaetota bacterium. Lineage (GTDB taxonomy): Bacteria > Spirochaetota > Spirochaetia > SZUA-6 > Fen-1364 > Fen-1364. The sequence goes on from CAWAHW010000002.1 coordinate 297,262, forward strand.
TCCGTACGAAACCCGCCGCAGGCTCGCGCTCTTTTACAGCAAGTACTGGGACAGAGGATAGGCCCCGATGGGTGGCATCGGCGAGCTCAAAAGACTTTTGCAAGGAGAAGGCGATGAAGCCCGCAGGGTGGAGAAGGCCGTCGACTGGCTCCTGGCGGGTCTTCCAGCGGAAGGCGTCGCGCTCCTCACCGCCGACGACAGCGCCTCCGGCGGTCTGGACGTGCGCTGCGCGCGGGGCTCGCTGATCGCACCCGCGCCGCTTCTCGCCGCGGAGCTTTCCCGCGCGGGAGTCCCCGCGGCCCCGGGACCCATCCGCCTGTCCGCGGGCGGCGCGGCGGACACGATTCATTGCTGCCCCATCCCCTTTCCTTCGGCCACGCTGCGCAGCGCGCTGGTGATCCAGGGCCCGGACATTGAAACGGCCGTCCATCGGGCGGGTGAGGACATGCAGGCCTTCTGCGCGCTCCTGCGCCAGGAGTTGGAAAGCGAGCGCCGCCGCACGATGCACGATCGCGACGTGCTCGTCGGTGACATCCTGTCCGAGGGGACCCTTGGATCCGGCTTCATGCCGGGGCTCACCTTTCTCACCGAAGGCCTGAAGCTTCCGCTGTACATGTGCGACCTGCGGGGCACGTTCCGCTACGCGAGCCAGGGCTTCCTCAGCCTCACCATCCATGACAGCCTGGAAAGCCTCTGCGCGCGCGGGGACTTCTTCCGCGACCCCGGCAGCAGGACCGACGAGCTTGAAACCATCAGGTCCCTCGGCTCCGTGACGTCCTTTCCCCTGGCCGTGACCACGGGTGACGGCCGCCGCCTGGACATCCGCGATTCCGCCGTGCTTTTCGGCGACAACATTGTCGGGGTCTTTTTCGACGTCACCGCGCTCCTGGCCGCCAACGCCGAGCTGAAGGATACCCTCCAGGTCCAGGAGCTGCTGAACGACAGCATCCTCGCGGGCACGAAGGTCCTCCAGCGGACGCAGGGGGCCGCCATCCGCACCCTTGCCCGGCTTGCCGAATACCGGGACCCCGAGACGGGCTTCCACCTCCAGCGCATCTGCGAATACACGCGCCTCCTTGCACTTCAGGTGCACGAGCGCTCGCCGTACGCCTTCAGGATCACGCGCGACTACGGCGACGATCTTTCCATCTCGAGCATGCTGCACGACATCGGCAAGGTGAGCATCCCCGACAACATCCTCCTGAAGCAGGGGCCCCTGGATCCGCACGAATGGGAGGTCATGAAGAAGCACACCGTCTTCGGCTGGGAGGTGCTCCACAAGGCGGACCGCGAGCTGGGTGAGCAGTCTTTCCTCACGCTCGCGGCAACCATCGCTCTTTCCCATCACGAGCGATTCGACGGCAAGGGCTATCCGCACGGCAGCATCGGCGACCAGATCCCCCTCTCCGCGCGGATCTCTTCCATCGCCGACGTCTACGATGCCCTCACCTCGGCCCGGCCCTACAAGGAGGCCTGGAGCCACGAGAGGGCGACCGAGGAGATCCTTTCCCAGGGGGCGGGCCATTTCGATCCCGTGCTCATCGAGATCTTCCGCGACGTGCACGGCCTTTTCGCCGAGGTGCGGCGCCAGTTCCCCGGATGAGGCGATGAAAGCAGCGGTCGTCGCCGTTGTCGGACGGCCGTCGTCGGGAAAATCGACGCTCGTCAACGCGCTGTGCGGCGGCAAGGTCTCCATCGTGTCCCCCGTGCCGCAGACCACGCGCAACAAGGTGCGGGGGATCCTCAACGCGCCGGAGGGCCAGCTCGTGTTCATGGACACCCCCGGCTTCCATCTTTCAGAGAAGAAGCTCAACCGCTACATGGCCGAGCTCGTCACCTCCGCCCTTGCCGAGGTCGACGTCGTGCTCTACGTGGTCGACGGCACCCGAGCCGCCGGCGAAGAGGAGCGGGCGCTGCAGGCCGTGCTGCGCGCGTCGCTGCCGCCCCGCGTGGTGTGCGTGAACAAGTCTGACAGCCCGGACTGGGCACCGGCCCTCGATGCGATTGCCGCAGCCCTCCCCCCGTGCACCCCCCTGGTGGTGTCCGCGCTGAAAGGCGTGGGGCTGGACACGCTCACGGCGCAGTTGTTCGCCCTTTCTCCTGAAGGCGAGCAGATGTATCCCGAGGACTACTACACCGACCAGACGCCCGAGTTCCGCATCGCCGAAATACTGCGGGAGAAAGCGATGCTCCAGACGCGCGACGAGGTGCCGCACGCGATCTACGTCCGGCTGGAGGACGTCGAGATGCACGACGACGGGGCGACGATCTGGGCGCGAGGGTTTCTCTGCGTGGAGCGCGAATCGCAGCAGGGCATCCTCGTGGGCAGGGGCGGGGAGCGCATCAGGAGCATCGTCGCCGAGGCCCAGCGCGAGCTCGCGGAGATTTTTCCCTGGAACGTGAAGCTCGACATCCGCGTGAAGGTGGACCGTGACTGGCGGAAGAGGGATCCGCTTCTCAGGAAAATGATCCGCTGAAGACCGGGGCCGGTGACCCCGGCTCCGTCATCTCACCTTTGTCGCCAGCAGGTCGGTGAGGGCGAGCGCCGTCGCTGCGTCCGACGGGTTTTCGATGCCGACAACGAGATTGGATCCCTGGATGGCCGGGGGGGGAACGGCAAGCGTCTTCTCCGCGCCGCCGCTTGCAACGACGATCGACGAGGCCTGCGGGCCGACGCGGAAACGCAGGCGCGACGAGTCGGCGGCGAGCGGGACGATGAGCGCCGCCGCGCTGCTGCCCTCCCACGAGATGACGAGTGTCGCGGCGTGCGCGGAGTCCCGGGAGAGATCCGCCGTCACCGATACCGCCGAATCGCCGGTGGACAGGGGCGGCAGGGTGAGGCGCGCGCCCGGCGGAAGGCTCAAGCTGCCGCCGGCGATCTGGCCTTTGCCGTTCGCGGTCCCGGCCGGCGTTCCCGTCAGCACGAAACCGTCGGGGAGATAGATGCCGTCGAAGCCGTTCGCGACGACCAGGCTGCTGCCGTTTGCAATCGCCTGCGCTCGCGCGTAGAGACCGGGGTCCGTGGAGGCGCGGCCCGCCGCGTCCTGGGAGTAGACGCCGAACTCGTCCACGACACCAGCAAAACCCTGCGGCCCGCCGATGGTGAGGCTTCCCTCCTGCCCGATGGCATAGGGTGGAGCGTGGACGGTCGCGACGCCTACCTGCGATCCGTCGAGAAACCACTGCGCGGCGAGACTGTCAGCCTGCGGGACGATGCTGAGCGACACGAGGTAGCGCTGCGTGGCCGCCAAGGCCGGTCCCGACCACGGGATGACGGCCGTGCCGCCAGCGCCGCTCAGGCGCGCCTGCGGCCCTCCGGTCTGGGGATCCATTTCGATGCTGAGGCTGAAGCCCCCGCCCGCTGCCGCCGCGCTCACGAGCGTGTGCGCCGCATGAGGATCGTCCAGGGAAAGCCCGAGGCTGATCGTGAACGGCATCAAGGTTCCCGCCTGCTGGGGGAGGGCGAGCCACGGAACCTGCACGCCCGAGCTGCCGTCCAGCCGGTAGCCAAACCTGTCTTCCAGTGTGACGACCGCGGGCGTGCCGACCGCCACTGCCTTGGTCCTTCCCGACCGTATCGCTCCCGCGCCCGCATCGACCAGGGAGGCCTGCAGGTGAAGGAGGGAAAGGTAGGAGGAATCGGGGCCCATGTCGCTCTGCGCCGACGCGGCATTTGCGGAGACCACCACGTCGGTGGAAAGCGACAGTGACGAGCTGAAGGGGAAGTCCGTGCCGGTGGGAGGCGCGCTGGGGAAAAGCTCCAGCGTGATGGTATAGACGCCGGAGTCGGCAGGCACGACCCAGAGGATCTGGTCCAGACCGTCGCCGACCATGCCGCGGGCGATCACCTTGCCTTTCCACGTCCATCGCAGGTATCCGTTGGACCCGTCAGGGGTCTCTATCTCTGCTTTCAGCATCACCGTTGCCTGGCTGGTGATCACGGGCGGGAAGCTCCTGATGCCCGTCACCCTCCAGCCGTCCTTTGCAACGAAGAAGGAGGCGGACTTCCTCTGCACGACCTCACCGGCGGAATACAGGACGAGATCCAGCTTGTACAGCCCCGGCGCGAGGTCCGCGGGGAGCGCGATTCCGCTCTGGTCGTTGAGCGTGGCCCCGCTGCGCTGATGCCAGACGCTCTGCCCGGAGGAGGAGGTGAGGGTGACCTCTATCTCCAGCGTTCCGTTCTTGGATGTATCCTGTCCCGACACAAGAAGGGGAAGCGACTTGCCCGCGGCAAATACCTGGCCGTCGGTGGCCGAGGTGATCTGCATGTCGGAGGAATCGCTCTTGACCGGCATGAAGAGGGACTGATCCCCGCACGCGGCAAGGAATACACCAAGGATGAGGAGAGGAACTGTCCGCGCGAGCATGCGGGCCATCAAGGCAAATATATCACCATGGGGGGGGAATTCAAGAAGCGTCCGGCAGGCGCAGGTGGAGAATCTCGATGAGGACGTCGCCGCGCGTGTAGGTCTGGCAGGCGAGCCGGATATCGGGGCCCGAAGGCTCGCCCTCATCGGCCAGGGACCGCAGCCTCTTGATTTCCATTTCCCTCCGCGGGCTCAGGAACTCCGCCCCCTGATGGACGCGGATCAGGTCGCGGCCGCAGGAGGCTCGGCCGCCGCATAGCGTCTGGATGGGGAACTTGTTGCGCAGCAGCGCATTGAGCAGGGAGGTGGTGAGGTTCACGTCGAATGTCTCGGGCCTGCCGACGATGTGGATCACGGACACGGCGCCTATCCCCCCTCGGCATGCGCGGTGTACTGGCGCACGGCGAGCACGGAGATGCCCGCCCCGATGCCCACGACGAGGCTCACGATGATGATGAGATCGACCTTCACCGCGATGGGGAACGATCGCCTCGCCATGCGTGCCTACGGGGCGATGCTGACCGACAGCCCCGCCTTGGCCTTGTGCATCGAGACAAAAGAATCCGCCGCGCCCATTGCGATCACCAGGGCGAGCGTCTTCTGACCGCTCGCGATGAAGCGCGCGGCGGGAAGCGCCAGCTCCATCATCGTGCGGCCGTTCGATTCGGAGAGGGAATACTGCAGCGGGGGATCGGCGTCCGTGTCGGCGTGCCGATGACCCGTTGCCTGCTGCACCTTCAACTGTTCCTTGTCCGGGCCGACGAAACCGATGTACATCACGGCGCCGTCCATGCGCGTGGATCCCAGGCCCACCGCGACCCACCCGGTGGTGGGGGCGCTCAATGCGACGAAGAGCGTGTCGGCCGACAGGCTCAGGCCGAGCTGCATGCCGGCGGCGTTGGTGGTGAGCGTATATTCCTTCGGGCCGATAACCCCGTCCACCCGGGGGAGCGCGGAGGTCAGGGTCAAGTCTCCGCTGCTCTGGGCGGACGCCAGGCCCGCGGCAGCGGCCAGCAGGACGGCGGCGCAGAGAATGGTTTTAACATTCATTTCAAAATGCCTCCATCGATTGCATGTCGGAGGCCTTCAGAATAGAAGGAAATGACTGCGTGCGCAAGAAAAATCTCGAGCCCCCGGAGGACGGGCGCCCTACAGGTTGCGGGAATCGCAGAGGGCGCGGACGGGGCACGCGTCGTGATTCGGTCTGCGCGCCGCGCAGCAGCGCCTGCCATGGAATGTCACCGCGTGGGAAAAGGCCGTCCACGCGCCGTCCGGCAGGAGCGCTCCAAGCGCGGCCTCGATCCTGTCGGGGTCGTCATCCGTGACGAGCCCCAGGCGCTGGACGACCCGGCGCACGTGCGTATCGACGATGATCGCGGGCGCGGCGAAGCAGACGCCCAGGATCACGTTCGACGTCTTGCGGCCGACACCGGGCAGGGTGAGAAGATCCGCCATCCGGTCTGGGAAATGCGTCGGGAAGTTCCGGACCAGGGCCGCGGCCGCGCCTTTCAGGTTTTTTGCCTTGTTGTGATAAAAGCCCGTGCTCCTGACGAGCGCCTCCAGCTCATCGATGCGGGCCGCTGCCATGGAGGCGGGCGTGGGAAAGCGCGCGAAGAGGGCAGGGGTCACCTTGTTCACGCGCTCGTCCGTGCACTGTGCCGCAAGGATGGTGGCGACGAGGAGCTGGAAGGGATCCCTGTGGTCGAGCATGCAATGTGCATCAGGGTAATGCGCGACAAGGATGCGGGCGATTTCGCGCGCGCGGCGGGCCGTCGTGGACCCTGCCAGGCGCGGACGAGCGGCAGCGGTTTTTGCCCGGGGCGCGCGGCGTGGAGGCTGCTTCTTGATGCCCTTGTCGTCCATGCCGCGCGCGATCCTACGCCCGGGCCGCCAAAATGTCGAGGGTCGGCGCGCGCATGCCGAACGCGCTTTCCTTTTCCGTGCGCCGTGCATAATTTTTCAGACTATGATACACGCCATCTATCAGTTTATCGGGAAGCTGGGATATACCCACCCGCTGCATCCCATGGTGACGCATATCACGATCGGGTTGACCATCGGGACGCTCACCTTTGCCGTCATCTCGCTCCTCTTCCGCCGGGTTCGGCTGAAGCTCACCGCGTTCCACTGCGCGGTGCTCGCCATCGTGAGCATTTTCCCCACCGTGCTCCTGGGCTACATGGACTGGCGGGAAAAGTTCGGCGGGCAATGGATCACGACGATCATCATCAAGATGATACTCGCCGGAGCCCTCTTCATTTGTCTCCTCGCGGGTCTGCTCCTTGGCAGGCTGCGCAAAGGGGAAGCGGAAGAAGCCGACCAGCGGCCCTGGCGCAGCCCGCGTGCCATCGCCGCGCTCGTGCTGTATTTCGTGTGCACGGGAATCGTCATCGCCCTGGGTTTCCTCGGGGGAAGCCTGGTCTACTGATCCGCCTTATTGCCGCGCGTTGACGGCGGCTCTCTTTCCGTTTCCGCCACATACCGCCCTGCCCCTTGACAGGGGCAGGGTTGGTGCATTCTGATTCAAGCATTACATAAACATTCATGAGACAGCCGCACCGTCTCTGGAGGAGGTCGGATCTGAAAAGCCAGGAAGCACGACGGCGTCTGATCCACGGCATACTGCATGCAGAAAGGGTTCACAGCCAGGAGGAGCTCCTCAAGAGGCTGGAAAAGGAAGGGGTCGAGGTCACGCAGGCGACCCTTTCACGCGATCTGAAGTTCCTGAGCGTTTCGCGCGTGCCGGATGGCCAGGGGGAGTACGTCTACACGGTCGATCCTCCCCAGGAGCCCGCCCAGGATCCCTTCATTCGCGACGACCTGCGCCGCGAGATCGTGGACATAAAATTCTCGGGCAATCTCGCCGTGGTAAAGACGAAAATGGGCCACGCGCCGGGCATCGCCTACGGCATCGACCAGCTCAAGATACAGGACGTGCTGGGCACGCTCGGTGGCGATGACACCCTGCTCGTGATTCTCAAGGAAGGCGCAGACCGCGCGAAATTCCTCCGGGAGCTGACGGGCGAATAGCCGCCGCGGCAACCCCCCGCGGTCCCATCCCGTGCCGACCCCTCATGCTTGACCGGCAGTCGTGCAATGACGTACGGTTCCAACCGTGGCCCGCGGGCGCGGCCGTTTACGCCGCGGCGTCCTTCGCCCTCCCGGCGCGGAGTGCCGCGCCTGCCGGGCTCGGCATGGGGTACCATCGGTTCGCCCTCCCGGCGCGGAGTGCCGCGCCTGCCGGGCTCGGCATGGAGTACCATGCCTCGGGCTCCCGCCGTCTGCGCATGCGCGCAGCCGGCTGCCGCCCTGCGGGGCGCGTACGCCCCTTCGGGATGTAGCCTAGCGGCTAAGGCGCCTGCTTTGGGAGCAGGAGATCGTTGGTTCGAATCCAATCATCCCGATTTTCCCGCTCGTGTTGACACCCCCGGTGACGCGATGGTAGCCTGAAAAAAGGGCGTGTCGGAAAGACCCGCGCGTCGCTCCTGCGTCCATAGCTCAGTTGGATAGAGCAACAGCCTTCTAAGCTGTGGGTCGCCTGTTCGAGTCAGGCTGGACGCGCTCGTTCGCTTTTGTTGGAACCTGCATGCGTGCCTCAGCTGACGATCCCCCCCGTCAGCGACTTTTCGAGCTTGAAATAGAGCCGTTCAGGCCAACTGTGAAGGTAGTTGGCATTGACGATTGAAGGGAAAACGCCGCGTGCGGCGAAGACGCCCATGGTGGACAGTTTGACTCTGTAGAGGCAGCCGCCGTTCGCCACCTCTCGCATCTTCTCCAGACAGACCTGGCAGCCCTCAAAAGATTCAGCGGAGAAATGGAAAAGGTAGACAACCGAGTGATCGGCTTTGTCATAACCGAGCAACTGGCACGTCCCGTCGAGGATCATTCGCAGGGTGTGCATCATGATCCTCTCGTGCGTGCCATGAAGCTTGCATTGCCACAGTCCGTGCGACGCGCCGACCTTCAAGCTCAACACATGCACGGGGGACATTTCAGGCTTGCCTGCCGCTTCAAGGATACGTCGATCGTTCGACCTGCCGCAACCCCGGTCCGAACTGCAAGGAAGGTGCGGCAACCTCCCTACAACGCGTGCACGGCGCGGATGGCCTGCAGCAGCTCGGCGGAAGGGGAGTTTTTCATGATGAAGGCGACGGCGCCGGCGTTCAGGAAATCCGCTTCCACGTCCTTCCTGTCGTGCATTGAAAGCCCGATGACCTTCATGTGGGGATGCTCGAGACGCAGGAGTCGTGTCGCTTTGATGCCGTCGATTTCCGGCATCTCGATGTCCATGAGCACGACGTCCGGCAGGAGCCGTCGGGCGCGGTCAAGGGCGACCCTCCCGTTCTCCGCTTCGCCGACCACTTCGATGTCGTCGCTCAGGTTGAGCATCGCGGCCAGCGCCTGGCGCACGACGGAGTGATCGTCGACGACCAGGACCCTGATTTTTGACCGAGCGGCGCTCTGTATCGCTGGCGCCGCTTCCGCCGCTTCCGCTGTCGCGACGAGAATCGTAAAAACGCTTCCCCTTCCAGGGGCGCTCTGGACGGCGAAACCGCAGCCGCGATTCTGCAACCGCTCCTGGACCGCGAACAGGCCGAAACCGCCCTCCACGGATTGCCCGCGAACCGTGGCAGGGTCAAAGCCCCGGCCCGCGTCGCTCACCTTGATCTGGATCTGGTTGCCCGCGCTCACCACTTCGATCTTTCCTTCACGGGTCTGCGCGTGCTTGGCGATGTTGAAGATGAGCTCCTGGACGGATCGATAGATCATGATGGTGATGTCCTCCGACAGCTTCATCTGGCGGATGTCCGTCTCCAGCGTGATGTCCAGGCCGTATTTTTCCTTCGCCCACTGCGTCAGCCATTCGAGGACGGCGACCATGTTCCCTTTGTACAGGACGGAGGGGCAGAGCTTCGCGGTGAGCGATCGCGTGATCTGGAGGCAGCTTTCCAGCAGGTCCTGGCACGGCTTTGCCGTCGCGTCGTCGACGCACTCCAGGCGCAGCTTCAGACCGACGAGAATCTGCTGCAGCTCGTCGTGCAGGACGCCCGCCAGTTGACGGCGCTCCTTCTGCTCGGCAAGGGTGAGCTGCGCGGTGAGGCCGTGCAATTGTGCATTTCTCTCCTCGAGCGTCCTCTGCGTCTCGTCTCTCTGCGCCCGGGCCCGCAGCGCCTGCAGACCGTAGGCCATGTCTCCCGCGAGCTCCTTGAAGAGCGCGATTTCTTCCTTGTCAAAGGCCGCGATCTTGCCGGAATAGATGGTGAGCGCGCCGAAAGGGGCGCCATTGGGGCTCGCCAGGGGAAGGGCAAGAGACGACCGGAAGCCCCGCGTGAGGGCCTCGTCCCGCCAGGGCCTGAGCGAGTCGTCATTGAAAAAGTCCGCGCCGACGCACACCCGATTCTCCCGGATGGCGGTTCCCGTCGGGCCGCGGCCGCGCTCGACGTCCGCCCAGGTGATCCGTGCCCGCTCGAGGTAGCCATCCTCGAAGCCGACATTGGCGACGGGGCGGACCGTCCTTGCGTCGTTGTCTTCCGCGTAGCCCACCCATGCCATGAGATATCCGCCTTCCGCCACGATGAAATGACACAGGCTTCGGATCAGCTCCGTCTCATCGGCGGCAGCGACCAGGGCCTGGTTGCACTGGGAGAGCATGCGATACAGCCGAACGCTCTTCTCCAGCTGCCCGGTCCGTTCGCGGACCTGCGCCTCGAGTCTTTCGTTCATCTCGGCGAGATGACGCTCCAGCGCCTTGCGCTCCGTGACGTCCACGAATGACGCAACGGCGCCCAGCATCGTGCCATCCGGCGTGCGGATGGGCGCCGCGCTGGCCGATATCCACACCGTGCGGTCGGGAAAAGGCGCCGCCAGGACGACGTTGTGCACCGTGTCGCCGCGCAGGGCGCGCTGCGCGGGTATCTCTTCCGTCAGGAACGGCTGCCCGTTTTCCTTTTCCCAGGCCATGATGCGCTGGCGTTCGCCGACCGTCTTGTTGAAAAAAAGCTCCGACGTGAATGTCTGTTCCGCAATACTGTTCATCCAGACGGCTTTGCCTTCCATGTTGTAGATGATCAGGCCGGTTGCCATCGAGGAGATGGTGGCATTGAGCTCGGCGGCACGCCGCTCCGCTTCGGAAAAGAGGCGCGCCCTCTCTTTTTCTGCCTCCTTCTGCTCCGTCACGTCGCGGATGACGGCAACGGAACCGATGATCATGCCGGCGGAATCCCGCACCGGGGCGGCGTTGATCTGTTGGCAGCGCATGTCACCGGTCGCCGGCATACGGACCAGGACTTCCTGGCTTTTTACCACCTCCCCGTGCAGGGCGCGCAGCGCCGCGGCCTCTTCGATAGGACGCGGCTTTCCATCGGGCCAGAATACCTCCAGGCCCGCATTGAGGCTCTCCAGGGGTACTCCCTCGGCGGTCTGCAAATCGTAATTGTGCAGCGCGGGCCGGTTGGCGAGGACGATTCTTTTCTCCGTATCGGCGAACCAGACCTCGTCCGGTATGCTCTGCACGAGCGCCGCGAGACGGTCTTTTTCCTGTAGGGCTTTTTCTTCCGCGCGTTTCCGCTCGGTGACGTCCAGGCAGTAGAAGCGGACGGCCTTCTCTGTTTCCAGGAAAATGACTTCGAGCTGATACCAGCGGGAAGGGCCGGCGCGAACGGTGAGTGTCGCATTCTCCCTTTTGCCCTTGGCGTATTCGCACGCGATCTCCCGCAACCACGGCAGAGCCTCGAATTCGCCAAAGACGGCCCTTGCGGCGGGGTTGGAGAAAACTATCTTCCCGTCGAGACTCGACTCAAACACGGGGTTCGGATTGAGATCGGGGAATGATTGCTGCCGCGCACCATCATGACTGCCGACGCGCATGCCTTCCTCCTCCCGTCGATGCCAGGTCTTTCCGCTGAAGGGGAGAAAAGCATGCCTACCACAAGGGTGGAGAAAAGTCAACTTTGCCGGATGGTCCCGTCGCCGCCTTCGCGATCCGGCCGGCTGTGCGGGCGGTGATCGTGATGTGCCCGACACCGAGTACCAGCGCCGCCACCGCGGGGAGGATCGAGCGCATCACAATCGATTCCAGGAGGAAGCAGGCGACCGGGAAGACCGCCATGGGGATGGGGATGCCGAACATCGGCCTGAAAAGAAGCGAGAAGTCCCGGCCGCCGCGCATGTAGCGAATCCACCCCGCGTAGTAGAGCCCCAGGGAAAGCGCCAGGGCGATCCATGCCGAGACCACCAATGGCCCGGAGAATGAGAGCGGAAAGAAAATCGGCATCAGGAAGCAGCACGCCTGTCCGACTCTCTCCAGGATCGTGAAGAGGGGCGGGTCGGCCGCCGCGCCCTGTTCCGCGTTCACCGGTGGATAGAGGAGATAGAGCAGGTTGGGGACCAGCACGGCTGCCGGAATCGAGAGGCTCAGGGGATGGAGGAGCATCGATTCATTCCACGGCGGCGACCGCGGCCCGGTTCACGCGATCCTGCACGGTATCACCGCATCCTCGTCAAAGGAATACACGGCGCACAGACGGTGGTAGCCATCCGCGATGATGACCTTGCCGTTGGCCGCGTCCCGCAGCAGGAGGAGGGGTGAGAGGGCGCGCCCGGATCTTATCTTTTCCTGGTCCTTTTGCACGTGCGCATTACTCACGCCGAGCAGCGACAGGCCCGATGCCCGAAAGATGTCCTTCGCCTTGAACTTTGCAAGGGGAGCGCTTTTGAGCCGTGCGACATGGGCGGCTGCCGTCTTTTCGTCGAAAAGAAGGGAGAGGTAGGACAAGGCCGCAGGGTAGTTGTGCTCCTCCGGCTCGCTCAGCCAGGTGACCTCGACGTTCTTTCCCATTGCCGCCTCCCGGCCCCGAGCTTCACACAGGAGCGACACATGTTCAACCCGGCGCTGCGGCGCATTCTGTACGAGCCGCATTTTCGCGTGATACAATGCATGTCATGAAGCGATACTCCGTTGCGCTCCTCTGTGCCTCCGTTCTCCTGGTCCTTTCCGGATGCGACGTCTTGAACTTCCTCTGGCAGGGCATCATCGGCAAGGGGTACTACCAGCTCACGCAGGCGTCGGTCGCCGCGGAGAGCACGAGCATGACCAATGCCCCCATCGATCTTTCGACGCTGACCACAAGCTCTGTGATCGTCTATAAGACGAGCGCGAATGGCCTCTATGGAAAGCTGTCGCTTCTGACCGCCCCGCCGACGGGAAGCCTCACGATCATGTTCGTGACATACAAAGCAGACGGAACGACGAAGCAAAGCTCCACGAGCGTGATCATCCCGGCCGCCGGCGCGTTCGACCTTGAAGGAGGAATCCAGACCGCACAAGGCAACAGCGATTTCGTATTTTCGAGTCCTGCGACACTGACGCCGGAAAACTTCGCGAAATTCTATCTCATGCCGTGAGCTGCGGGACATGAAAAAGCCGCCCGGGAGGGGCGGCTTCCAGGATCCGTCTCCTGACTATCGACTCATCCCGATCGTTACGTCAGTGCCCTGCCGGCTGATCTTGAAGGAAATGTCCTTCTTCGTCCTGTCGTTCACCGCCTTGTAGAAATCCATCACCGTGTGGATGTCCTTCCCGTTGATCTGCGTGATGAGGTCACCGGGACGGAACCCCGCGATTGCCGCCGGCGACTGGTCCTGTGCGTTGTTGCCGGACAAAGCCCCCTGGATCATGACGCCGTCCACGCCCTTGGCGATATCGTTGAAGCCGGGGAGCTGGCGCGCGTCGTCATTTGCGTGGAAGACCACCAGGCCCGGCCACATGTTGGAATACGCCGTCTCATCGGACCCGTCGGCGGGCCGCACGGCGAGCTTGACGGACACTTTTGTCTTTTCCCCGTTGCGGATGATCTCGAAGTCGTAGGTCCTGCCCGCGAGCAGGTCCCCGACCACTTGGATGAGCTTGTTCGTGTTGGGGATGTCGGTGCCGTTGGCCGTCGTGATGTAGTCGCCCGGCAGGAGCCCGCCCTTGTCCGCCGCCGAGTTCTTGAAGACGTTCAGAACGAGCGATCCCTTCACGTTGTCGACCTTCAGGTCCCTGCCGACACCCGGAAGCGTGTCACTCTCCGGGTCACCGGGGAGAATGCCGAGGAAGCCGTACTCCACCTTTCCCTTGCTGATGAAATCGTCCACCGCCTTCTTCGCGCTGTTGATCGGGATGGCGAATCCGAGGCTGATGCTTCCCCCCGTGGGCGTGGCAATCCAGGTGTTGATGCCCACCACCTCGCCCTTGATGTTCACGAGCGCCCCGCCCGAGTTGCCCTCGTTGATCGCGGCGTCGGTCTGGATGTAGTCGGTATTCGAGCTGAGCTGTGAATTGCTGCGGCCCAGCGCGCTCACGATTCCCATCGTGACCGTGTTCTCAAAACCCCAGGGGTTGCCCACGGCGAGAACGAGGTCGCCGACTTCCAGGTCGCTGGAGTCGCCCAGCTCGGCCACCGGCAGGCTCCGGCTGCTGCTGAAGGAGATGACGGCGAGGTCCCGCCGCGAGTCCGTCCCCACGGTTTTCACATTGCCGATGACGGTTTCGTCGGACAGCTTTACCTTGATCGTCGTGGCCGAATCCACGACGTGGTTGTTCGTGAGCACGTAGTAGGTGCTGCCGGACCTCTTCACGATGATACCGGAGCCCAGACCCTGCTGGACGCGGGGCTGCGGGCTCCTGCCATTGTTCGGCTGGTTGAAGAACCAGTCGAAGGGGCTTGCGGGCAGCGCGCCGCCCGCCTGCTGCGTGATGTCCACCTCCACGACAACGGGGAGCACCTTCTGCGCCACCTCGCGGAACGAGTACTGTATCGTGGCGAGGTTTTTCGTGGCTTCCGCCATGCCTGCCGAGTTCGACGCCGGGCCGGACGGCGAGGAGGATTGGGCGATGTCGGTGCCGCCGGTCTTCTCCGCCCTGCCGAGAGAGAACGCCATTGCGGGACCGAGGACCAGCAGCACGAGCGCCGCCAAAGCAATGTATGTCAAAGAGGGATGTTTCATTCTATAGTTCCTCCTGTGCACAAGATACCTCTCCCAGATTGTGGATTGACTGGTCGATTGTTAATTTTCGTTAATCTGGTATCATGAGCGACGTATTCTGTCCAGGGGAAGGGAATCGCCCGTGAACAACGACCAGATCCGCGCAACGCTCCTTTCCCTGCGAAAGACCGAGTTCGATTTCTCCGTCATCCTTTCGGGCAAGAAGAGCCGCAAGGTGCACGGCCTCTACAAGCCGGAGACGCGCGAGATCATCATCCACAACAAGAACTTCAAGAACGACAACGAGCTCATGTATACGGCAATACACGAATACGCGCACCACATCCAATTCACCACCGCCGCGCGGCCGATCTCCGCGCGCACCCACACCACGGCCTTTTGGAACCTTCTCCACACGCTGCTCTTCGAGGCCGAAGCAAAGGGCATCTACCGGAATCCTTTCGACGCCATCGACGAGTTCCGCGCGCTCACGCGGCAGATCAAGGACAAGTTCCTGACGGAAAGCGGCGCCGCGATGAAAGAGCTGGGCCGGCTCCTCATCCAGGCGCACGAGCTGTGCGAGAAGCACGGCACGAGCTTCTCCGATTACCTCGACAGGGTGCTCGCCCTGCCGCGGACAAGCGCGAATGTCATCATGAAGGCCCACACGCTCGACCTGGACCCCGCGGTCGGCTTCGAGAACATGCGGACGCTCGCCACGATTCGCGACGATCGCGCCCGGCAGGCGGCGCAGAAAGAGCTGCGCGCGGGGCACAGCCCGGACATGGTGAAGACCGCCTATGGACCCACGGCGCCGCCAAAGGATCACCGCGAGGCTCTCCAGGCCGAGAGGGAGAGGCTGGAGAAGAGCATCGAGAGGATGAAAAAGCAGTTGAAGGAGATCGAAAAGCGGCTCCGTGAGCTCGATCAGTAGCCGCCAGGAGCGTTCACCATGGACATTCACGAAACGATCCGGCTCCGCAAGAGCGTGCGCGCATTCCTGGACAGGCCCGTCTCAGACGAAACGCTCGCCCGCGTGATGGACGCGGCGCGTCTTGCCCCCTCGGCCCGCAACGGCCAGGAGTGGCGATTCGTCGTCGTCCGCGACGGCGCGACGCGCGAAAGGATCGCGCGGGAGGCCGCCCGGCAGCCCTTTATCGGCACGGCGGCGATACTCCTGGCCGCATGCGCCGAGACCGACGGGAGGATCATGCGATGCGGCCAGGCCGCCTACCCCATCGACGTCGCCATTGCGATGGATCACCTGAGCCTTGCGGCGGTCGCGGAAGGCCTGGGCACGTGCTGGATCGGGTCATTCGACGAATCGCTCGTGAAGCAAATACTCGGGATACCCGATGCGATACGGGTCGTCCAGCTCATGCCGCTGGGCTACCCCGCGGACACCGGGCCGGTCGCCAAGATCAGGCTGCCGCTGGAACAGATCGTGCATCACGAAAGGTGGTGAGATGCCGAAGCTGGAGATCAGCAAGGTTCACGACGCCTACGCGGACCCGGGGGAATGTCCCCTGTGCGCGCTGAGGGAATCCGCGGAGGCGACCTACGTCCGCTCCTTCCAGCACTCCCGCGTGATGGAGCCGAACGTGCGCGTCCAGACAAATGCAGTCGGCTTCTGTCCCGATCACTACGGAAAGCTGTATCGCGCGGAGGACAAGCTCGGCCTCGGTCTTGTCGTCCACACCCATCTCCAGCAGCAGATCCCGCAGATCCGCGCCGCATTAAAGACAATCGCGACGGCCGGCAGGAGCCGCCAGACGCGGAGGGGCACGGCGGAAGCAGAGGCGGCGCTCGCCGCGCTGCGGGACCGCTGCTTCATCTGCGACATGCTCCGCGCGGACGGCGAGCGCTACGCCTTCACCATCCTCTACCTGTGGAGCAAGGACGCGGAGTTTCCCGCTCGGTTTCGCGCGTCGCGCGGATTCTGCATGGGTCATTTCCTCCAGATGCTCGCCGCGGCGCGGAGGCTGTTGCGCGCGGACCGCGCGCGCCACTGGATCGAAGAAGCAGCTGCCCTCCAGATAGAAAGCCTGGAGGGTCTGGAAAAGGACCTCTTTGCCTTTACGCAGCTTTCCCGAAGCGAGAATAAAAGCCTTGGATCCGAGACCGAGCGGACGGCGCTTGGGCGCACCCTTCAGAAGCTCGCCGGGGGACGATTCCGCCTGGAGTGAGGGGCGGCTATTCCAGGGCCGCGAGAATCGAAAGGAAATTTTCCGGCATCGGCGCGTGGATTCTGATACGCGCTCCCGTCACCGGGTGGACGAACTCCATCCGCGACGCATGGAGACAATGCCGGGCCGGTGCCTCATTTTCCCCACCGCGGGCATTCACGTGGTCAAGAAACATCCGTTCATCACGGTAGAGAAGATCGCCGGCGACCGGATGCCCCTGGGATGCCAGATGCACCCGTATCTGGTGCTGGCGGCCGGTGAGGGGGGAGGCGCGCACGAGGCTGTGCGCGGCGTAAATCCAAAGCACCTCATAGGTGGTGACGGACGGCAGGCCGTCCGGGCGGACGGTCATCTTCAGGCGCACGCTGCTTGTCTCGTCCGGGCCGAGAGGGAGCTCGATACGGCCTCGGTCCTCCGCCATTCGTCCTTCCACCAGGGCGATGTACTCCTTCGACAACTGCCTGCCCGTCATGAGGGCCTGCATGGCCTTGTGCATCGCTTGTGTCTTTGCGACCAGCACGATCCCGCTCGTCCCCGCGTCCAGGCGATTCACGAGGGTGGGGTAGCGGCTCATGTCCCCCTGGGTGAGACTCGCGCGGATCTCCCGTGCGCTGCGTTCCCGTGCGAACTGCACGAGCGTGCCGGTCTGCTTGCGGCCGACGGGATGCGACACCATGCCCGCGGGCTTGTCCAGGGCGAGGAGAAAATCGTCCTCGAAAAGGACGGGAACGGACGAGGCCCGGCGCAGATCGGGCGGTCCACGCCACGCGACGGTGATCCTGTCGCCGCTGCGCAGCCGCGTCGCCGTGGAGTAGCGCCTGCCGTTCAGGAGCGATTCGCCCATCTGGATCTTCTGCCGGACGCGGCCGCGCGACAGGAAGGGGAGCTCGCGCGAGAGATAGGCGTCCGCCCGCAGCCCGTCGCTCCGGGCGTCCACGATGAGCACCGAAGGGGCCTCCTCAGGTGCGCCGATAGGCATCGAGGACTTCACGGATCTTGAGCAGGAGGGACTCGGGGGTGAAAGGCTTCTGGAGGAAGGCGAGGCCGGGATGGAGCAGGCCGTGGTTGTCGATCACGTCCGGCGTGTACCCCGACATGAAGAGGGTGGGAAGATCGGGCCGCGACGCCTTCATGTGCTCGATGAGGTCGCGGCCGCCGATGCCCGGGAGCACGACATCCGTCACGACCAGGTCGATGTGCGCGCTGTTGGCCTGGAATATTTCCTTTGCATGCTCCCCGTTGTCGGCCTCCATGACCGTATAGCCGTTGCTGACGAGCACGTTGCGCACCAGCGCGCGGATCATCGACTCGTCCTCCACGAGAAGGATCGACTCGTTGCCCCCGCGCACGTCGCCCGGCACGCCCGCGGCCGTGGCGTCGACCGCACCGTGCGCGCGGGGGAAGAAGATGTCGAAGGTCGTCCCCTCCCCGGGCACGCTCTCCACCCAGATGTACCCTCCCGTCTGCTTCACGATGCCGTAGACGGTCGACAAGCCGAGACCGGTCCCCTTGCCCACCTCCTTTGTCGTGAAGAAAGGCTCGAAGAGGTGGGAGCGTGTCTCGCGGTCCATGCCGATGCCGTCGTCCGCGATGCGCAGCCGCACGTAATCCCCGCGCATGACTTCCATGCGGCTGTCGCGGCGCGAGGACTCCAGGAACACGTTCGTCGTCTCCAGGCGTATCCGTCCGCCCCGCGGCATCGCGTCGCGCGAGTTGATGCAGAGGTTCATGATCACCTGCTCCACCTGCCCGGGATCGGCGAGCACGGCCCCGAGATCGGGCGCGGCGACCGTATCGAGCGCGATGTCCTCCCCGAGCAGACCGGTGCAGCATCTTCTCCAGGTTGGCGACGAGCCGGTTCAGGTCGATCACCTTCGGCTTCATGACCTGCCGACGGCTGAAGGCAAGGAGCTGCTGGGTGAGACCCGCCGCGCGGACCCCGGCCTTCTTGATCTCGTCCAGATTTTTCTGGAGCATGTCCTGGTCCCCGAGATTGAGCCGGGAATAATCGCAGTAGCCGATGATCGCCGTGAGGAGATTGTTGAAGTCGTGAGCCACCCCACCGGCGAGCCTCCCGACCGCCTCCATCTTCTGCGCCTGGTTGAGCTGCTCGAGCAGACGCGCGCGCTCCGAGACGTCGCGCGCCACACCGTACACCTGGCGCTTGCCCGACGGGCCGGCATCCGCGGTGAGATGCAGCTCGAAGATGATCTTCCTGCCGCCGGTGAGCGGCGCCTCCATCTGCATCTCCCGGTCAATGCGTCCCGTCCCGTTCAGAAGCTCCCAAAGAAGCCCGGCGGTCCGGTCCTTGTCCTCGGCCGGCATGAGATCGGTCATCTGCCGTCCCACGAGATCCGGGATCGGGGCGCCGATCACCGGCTGGAGCCGCGGGCTTACAAACGTGAAGCGCCCATGCTCTTCCAGCGTGAAGATCACGTCATTCACGCGCTCGGTCATGAGCCGGTATTGCCGCTCGGATTCCACAAGCTGCGCGCTGCGCGCCTGGAGGCTTTCCACCATGGCATTGAAGGAGTTCGCGAGGTGCGTGACCTCCTCTCCACCCTTGATGCTGATCCGGTAGTCGAGGTTGCCGCTGCTGATCGTCCGCGTTCCCTCCAGGAGGTGGATGAAGGGCAGCGACAGCGCCCTGCTCACGAGTATTCCCAGCGCGAGTGACAGCGCGATGCCGATGAGCAGCAGGAGGATGGACTGGCGCCACAGCACGTTGGCGGGGAGAAAGGCATCCTGCACGGGCTGCTGCACGGCGATGACCCAATCCAGGAGACCGATCGCGGCGTAAGCGGTCAGGTACCGGTCGATGCCGTGCTCTTTTTCCACCCGAACGGCCCCGGCGGCCGGGAGGTCGCGGGGCGGGGGCGGGGTGGCCGGGGCGCTGGACGGCGCGATGACGCGTGTCTTGTCCGGGTGGGCGATAAGCGTCCCGTCCCGGGTGACCAGGTAGGCGACCTTCTTCCCCCCCACCGATATCTGGTCCACGAGATCCCAGATGCTGCGCAGGTGCAGCTCCGCGGCGAGCCATCCCCGGGCCCCCGAGGCGGTGCGCGCCGGCGTCGAGATGATCACGTACGGTGTGAAGTCTTCCGCGACCTTCACCGCGGAATCGATGCTTTGACCGGCCAGGATGCGGTCGCGGACCTCCGGATCGATGAGCGCGTCCCCCGCCGTCGGGAGCTGGCTGTCCACGATGACATTCCCGTTCGGATCGAGGAAGGCGATCCACCGGAACTTGCGGAATTCCAGGGAAAGGTTGGAGAGCACGGTTTTCTGCACCCACGTCGTGTAAGGCAACGGCCCGAGGATGCTTCCCAGGGAGTCCAGCTCGTCGATGGCGTCCGTCACGTAGCGGGCGATTTCGCGGGAGGCCTGCTGGGCGATTTCGAGGTTGCGCTGCTCGATGGTGTTCCGCAACGCATTTCCCGACTGGAAGTAGAGACTCCCGACGGAGACGGCGATGCAGACGAAGGACACGCCGACCAGGGAGCCGAAGATGCGCGCCGCGATGCTTCGCCAATACGACGACAGCCTCACGTTCGGTCCCGGCTCTTCCGCAGATCGGCGGACGTCAGTATCGCGCGCACGGGATAGTCCATGGCTTCCTTTCCGCTTCCGCGCCGCAGCGAATCGACGAACAGTGCGCAGGCGGTTTTGCATGTCGGCGCCGGGGCCTTCCCTGACGCATTTCTTCACCGCCCCTTTCTACGATAGCAATCGTGCCGGTGTTCGACAAGGGCGGCGTCGACCGGCTCCGCCGTTGCGTCCGCTATGCTTGCATTTTCGACTCGATGCCGCACTATAGCCAATCGCCGGATTCTGGAATAGAAGGCGCCTCGTCGTCTTGCAGGGGGACGGGTTCCATGTTTGACTCTGAGCCCGGGAGAATGGAATGGCGCTCTTGCTTGCAGGCTTTTCAGCACTTCTGTACGGGGTCGGTGATTTCTGCGGCGGCCTTGCGACGCGCAGGAGCCCGGTCCCCGTCGTGCTCGCCTTCTCCCAGCTCGTCGGTCTTGCGATCGCACTCGGCGGGGCGTTGCTGCTCGGACAGCGACCGCCCACCTTCGCCGACGCTGCGTGGGGAGCCATTGCGGGTGTGTGCGGCGCGGCGGGGCTCGCGGCGCTGTACTCGGCGCTTGCCACGACGCTCGTCGCAGTAGCCTCGCCGGTTGCCGCGGTGACCGGTGCGGGCATTCCCGTGCTTCTTGGCGTCGTGACCGGGGAGAGGCCGGCCCTCCCTGCCTGTGTGGGGATGGGGCTGGCCCTCGCCGCGATCGTGCTCCTGACCGCGGGCCGCGCCGGAAAAAAGGGTGACGGGACGGTGCGCCGCGCATTCCTTCTGGGCGCGGCCGCCGGCGTCGGCTTCGGCCTCTTTTTCTTCGCCATCTCGCGCACCGGGCACGGCTCGGGTCTCTGGCCGCTCGTCGCTGCCCGCGCCGCGACCCTGTTCCTCGTCGGGGGTATCGCCCTTGCAACAGGTGGTTTGCGGAAACCGGGGCCGGGTCTCCCCCTGGCGCTTCTCTGCGGCTGCCTCGACATGGGGGCGAATATCGCTTTTCTCCTGGCCTCGCGTCAGGGGCTTCTCTCCCTCACGGCGGTCGTGACGTCCCTGTACCCCGCGCCGACGGTGCTCCTCGCCATGGTCGTCTTCCGCGAGCGTCTCACGCCGCTGCGCGCGGCGGGTCTCGTCGTCGCAATCGCCGGTGTCGCCCTCATTTCCTTGTGAAGTCTCCCCGTGACGCGGCCCGCGGCAGTCCCGCCCGGGCGCCGGATTCGGAATTGAAGGAATTGTCGACAGTTCTTGCACAATCCCCGCCTGAGGGCTATAACGGGCAATCGACGGAGGCCCTATGAAATCTCGACTCGCCTTCATTGCCGCGGCGTGCGCATTGCTCGTGCTCACCGGCTGCATCGACACGAATACGAAAATCACCGTGAAGCCGGACGGCAGCGGGACGATCGAACGGACGATCGTTCTCAGCAAGCACTTCGCCGAGTTCATGGCGAGCATGGGCAACAAGGACTCACCGGAGAAGATCGAGAGCGGCATGCTGAATGAGAAGGGCCTCAAGGACGAGGCATCCCGGATGGGAAGCGGCGTCACCTTCGTGTCGGCGCAGAAGATCACGACCGACAAGGGAAACGGCTACAAGGTCGTCTATGCCTTCAAGGACATCGGCAAGCTGAAGCTGAGCCAGAGCCCGTCGGCGGGTCTCAGCGCGCCTTCCGGGGGCTCCAGTACGACGGACACCGCCCCGGCGGAGAACATCACCTTCACCTTTGCCCCCGGGTCTCCCGCCACCCTCACGATCGCCTCGCCGAAGCCGACGCCCGCCTCCCGGCCGGCCGCATCCGCGGCAAGCAGCGCCGACCAGGACAAGATGATGGCGCAGCTCCGGCCGCTGTATGCCGACATGCACATCGTGCTCACGATCGTCGTCCAGGGGCAGATCACGAACACCAACGCCGCCTACGTCGACGGCTCCACGGTGACCCTCGTCGACATGGATTTTGCGAAAATCCTGGCTGACGATGCGACCTTCAAGAAGCTGTCGTCATCGCAAACGCAGTCGATGACCGACATTCAGAAGATGGTGAAGGCGATACCCGGCGTGAAGATCGACAACCAGGACAAGGTGACGATCTCTTTCAAATAGAAGGGACCGCCGCACGGTGGCGGGCGACCCAGGGGGACAAAAGATGAATCGGACTACATCAAAGATCGTTGGCGTCATCGCCATCATCCTGTCGCTCGGCTCGGCCGCGCTCGCCGTCTTCTACTGGATGGGGACCGTCGTGACGGACCAGCCCCACACGAAGCACGGTCTGCTCTTTGCCGGCATCTTCGTGATCCTTCTGCTCTTCGGCATCATCTCGGTGCGGGCAAAAGGCAGATCGACGGAGAGCGGCGCCGGAAAATAGGACGCATCGGGCTCCTAGCGGACCAGCGCCACGACGAGAACCAGCGACGCGAGCCCCCAGCGGTAATAGACGAACGCGCGCATCGAATGCTTCTGGAGATAGGACAGGAGCAGCTTGATGCAGAGGAAGCCGGAGACCGCGGCGACCACGAAGCCAACGGGGAAGATGATCAGCTCCGATCGCGGGATTGCCCCCGAGCTCGCCCCGCTCACGAGCTCGTAAAGGCTCTTGATGCCCGCTCCCGCGATGATGGGCGCGGAGAGCAGGAAGGAAAAGCGCGCGGCCGCATCGCGCTCCAGGCCGAGTGCGAGGCCCGCCGTGATGGTGGCCCCCGAGCGCGAGACGCCGGGGAATATCGCCAGCGCCTGCGCAAGCCCGATCAACGCGGCATCCACGAACCCGATCTTCGCGAACGGCCGCTTCTGTCTGCCCCACCAGTCGGCCAGGAGCAGCAGCCCTCCCAGGACGGCGATGGCAACCGCCATGAGGATCATGGACAGCCGGGGGATCGGCGCGACGTGGAAGGATGCCGTCACGTCCCCCTCGAACAGCACGCCGGCGATGCCGCCCGGGATGCACGCCAGGAGCAGGTACCACGCCATGCGCGCGTCGGGGGAATCGTCGATGCGCAGGTGGAAGACGCTTCTGAACCACGCGCCGATCAGCCGCACCCAGTCGGAGGCGAAGAATGCAACGACCGCGAGGAGCGTCCCCATGTGGAGCGCCACGTCGAAGGTGAGGCCGCCCAGGGCCGGGTCCGCCCATCCGAACAGCCAGGGGACGATCACGAGGTGGGCCGAGCTGGAGATGGGGATGAACTCCGTGAGCCCCTGGACGAGTCCCAGCGCGGCCGACTGAAGGACGAGGATGAATGTTGCCATTGAGTGGCAAGGTAATGGAGAGTGGCTCTGCCGGGCAAGGGTCCCGACACAAAAAAGCCTTCAGGCGGTGATACCGCCCGAAGGCCTCATTTCTTCTGGAACGCGCGGTTCTACTTGAGGAGCTGAAGGACGGTCTGTGTCTTCGTGTTCGCCTGGGCGAGCATGGCGGTGGCTGCCTGGGTGAGGATGGCGTTCTTCGTGTAGTCCACCATCTCGGTGGCCATGTCCGCGTCGCGGATCCTCGACTCGGCCGCCTGGAGGTTCTCCGCGCCGATGTCCAGGCCCTTCACCGCGTACTCCAGCCTGTTCTGGTAGGCGCCCAGGTCCGCCCGCTGCTTGTTGATCGTCTTCAACGCCACGTCCAACTGTCCGATGGACCTGTTGGCCCCGTCGGGGGTGGACAGCGAGATGATCGCCTTGCTGCCGACGTTGCGGATGCCCAGCGCCTCGGAGGTCATCGTGCCGACGAACACGCGCGTGCGCTGGTCCATGTTGGCCCCGATCTGCAGCCACATGGAGGCGGTGACGACGTTCTGGCCGGCTTCGCGCGCGAAGCGTCCCGTGAGCATGTTCATGCCGTTGAACTGGGCATGAGAGGCGATGCGGTCCACCTCGTTGACCAGGGCGGAGACCTCGACCTGGATCTGCATGCGGTCCTCGTCGGTGTAGACGCCGTTGGCCGACTGCACGGACAGCTCGCGCAGCCTCTGGATGATGTCCTGCGACTCCTGGAGGTAGCCCTCCGTGGTCTGGATGAAGGAGATGCCGTTGGCGGCGTTCGCGCTGGCCTGGGTGAGGCCGCGGATCTGGGAACGCATCTTTTCCGAGACGGCCAGACCCGACGCATCGTCGCCCGCGCGCGTGATCCTGCTTCCCGACGAGAGCTTCTCCATGTTCTTGTCGAGAGCCTGGTCGTTCAGTTTCAGCTGACGATCGGCGAAGATCGCGCTCATGTTGTGATTGATGATCATGTCATCCTCCTTGACAGCCACGCTCCGGAGTCAATCAACTGCCGGGCGCTTCCTCCGCCGCTCAACTCCGTGGATTACCACGGAAGGGCGGCATTTCATCCGCCGCTCAACTCCGTGGAATACCGTGGAAAGGCGGCATTTTTCAGCCCCTCACCGCCGCGGCGATTTTCCTTCACGACTCTTTTTCCCCTGCCGAAATTGGGACTAAGGGAAGAAAGGCGGCGGGAGGCTCGACACGGCCAGAGCTATCCTCACTCCTTGTTTCGACAGACTGAAGTTTAAAAATTACGGTGTTCGCGAAAAATATATTTCTCTCAAGTCTGGAGAATTTGCCGCCTCAGATGTATAGTCCGCGCGAGACGCCGCAAATGCCACTGGGTACAGTGGCCGCATTGGAGGGTGACGGCATGGATGGACAATTCCTCCATACGTATGCACGGATTCTTCTCCGCGTCGGCGTCAATCTCCAGCAGGGCCAGAATATCCGCGTCTCCGGAGAGCCGATTCACAGGGATTTCATGCTGATCCTTGCCGAGGAAGCCTATCGCGCGGGCGGAAGGACCGTGAAGCTCCAGTACAACGACGAACGGCATGCCCTGATCCGCTCCCGGCACCTCGAGGCCCGCTATCTGGAGTACGTGCCGGGAAACGTCGTCCCGGAGCTCCAGAGCTATCTCGACGAGGACTGGGCCCTGTTGCGTATCGATGGCGCGGAGGACCCCGACATGCTCGCCGACGCCGACAAGGGCCGGCTTGCCGCCATGCAGAAGGCGCATTCGACCGTGAGCCAGTTCTTCAACCTCCAGGTGATGGCGAACAAGCTTCGGTGGTGCGTGGCTCCCCTGCCGACCCTCAAGTGGGCGGAGAAGGTGCTCGGGACAAGCCCGACCGGGAGCGACCCCATCGAAGCGCTCTGGAAGATTCTCATTCCCACGCTGCGTCTCGACCGCGACGATCCCGTCGCAGCGTGGGGCGCGCACGGCCGCACGCTCGGCCGGAGGGCCGAGACGCTCAATGAGATGGGGATCGACCGTCTCCACTTCCTGGGCCCGGGAACGGACCTCACCATCGGTCTCATGCCCCGCTCGCGGTTCATTGGCGGTTCGGCCACGTCTCAGAAGGGGATAGGGTTCATGCCCAACCTGCCCACCGAGGAGGTCTTCACGACCCCGGATTTCAGACGGACCACCGGCACGGTCACGTGCACCCGGCCGGTGGAGGTGCTGGGCGTGCCGGTGGACGGGGTGAGCTTCGAGTTTGCCGACGGCGCCGTGACGGGTTTCAAAGCTCGTGAAGGCGGTGAGGCGCTGGACAAGTTTCTCGGCATGGACCCCCACGCCCGGCATCTCGGCGAGATCGCGCTCGTGGACATCGATTCACCGGTCAACCGGGCCGGCGTGGTTTTTCATTCCATCCTGTTCGATGAGAACGCTGCCTGCCACATTGCTCTCGGCAATGGCTATCCCGATGCCATCGTGGACGGGGAATCTCTCGACGAAGAAGAGCTGCGTCGGATCGGCTGCAACATCTCTCTCGTGCATACGGATTTCATGATCAGCTCGCCCGCGGTATCTCTCTTTGCCGTCACCCGCGACGGTGGCCGCCGCGAGATCATGAGAAACGGAAAGCTGCTGTTCTAGACGCCGCCTTATCAGGGCCGCATATCCCCTCAGGCGGCGCCTTGTTCGACGATCGCGGCCAAAGTACAAACGCGCGTGCGTTGTAATTTAATTTATTACAGAACAACAAATAAGCAGTAGGGTCTCATTCTCATGACCCCCGTCGCATGGGCTACTCAGCGGATCTGGCCGACGCGCGACATTCGAGGTCCTGGATATTTTTTGAACATGCGCCATGCGACGCTTCCCAACAAACACCTGTTCGAGAATTGCCGTTTATGACGCTTTTCTTTGTAGATATCTCAGTCTTTCTTGTGATACAGTGAATGCATTCACCTTTGTTTTTCATCGCAAGAGAAGCGGGATTTTTCAGATTGCGGTGAAGGAGTGTGAAGTATGAAAAGAAAAATGGTCTTCGCAGCGGTATTCGTGCTTTCAGCGGGGATTGCGGGATTCGCGCAGTCCGCAACGGTCTCGCCACTGTCTCTTTCGATAGTGCCAAGCTTCACCTTGCCCGTGGGAAGTGACACCGCAGAGTTCTCGTACGGCGCCACTGGAACACTCCGCGGAGAATACCGGATGCCATTTCTGCCGCTCCTGTTTGTCGGGGCAGAGGCAGGGATTCTCCTACGTGCCGCTTGACATCGATCACTTCCGTGTCATTGATCAACGGCGGCGCAGTGGCAGGGGCGCGACTCGATTTTCTGAAGACCCTCAGCTTCAGCGTGACCGCGGCGGGCGGATATTGGTACGCTTTCCTGAATGATGGGAGCGGCTCAGCCTCGAATCTATTCGCTTCCGTGGGGGCAGAGCTCTCCTGGACCCCTGTCCCGGCCCTTTCAATCGGCCTCGGGGCCACTTTTCGAGATTTCTTATACGGCGTTCAACGACATCGCCGTCACGCTGGGTGCGTCGTACAACTTCCTTCAGGGCGCAAGCCAGGCCGCCCCCATCCAGAAGGAACCGACTCCGGCCAAACCCACGCCTCTAAAAAGCAACGAGCAGCCCGCGACGCCTGCGAAACCGCCGGAGGACAAGAACAAGGGAATCGTGATCCAGAACATCTCTTTCAACAAGGTGTTCCCGATCTTCCATGCTTTCTATGATACCCATCCGATCGGCACGATCACGCTCGTCAACACGGACAGCTCGCCCGCGACTGACGTCGCAGTGACCTTGCAGATCAAGCAATATATGGACGCGCCGAAGGATTGTGGAACGATTGCCACGCTGAAGCCCGGCGAATCGCAGGATGTCGATCTCCTTGCCCTGCTAAGAAGTGACATCCTGGAGATCACCCAGACGACAAAGGTCGCGGCCGAGATATCGGTTTCGTACACGAGGAACGGGAAGCCGGCAACGGCGACCAAGGTGGAAACACTCACGGTATATGACCGGAATGCGATGAGCTGGGACGACAACCAGAAGGCGGCGGCTTTCGTCACCCCCAAGGAGCCCGCCATCCTGTACTTCTCCAACAACATCAACGCGATGGTGAAGAACAAGATGAACCGGGTCATGGACAAGAACCTGCAAACCGCCATGATTTTCCATGACGCGCTTCGCCTGTTGGGCATCAGCTACGTGTCCCCTCCGCTCACGTCGTATGCGGCTTTCTCCCAGGACAAGCAGGCCGTGGATTCGCTGAAGTTCCCCCGGGAAACCCTTTCCTACCGATCCGGCGATTGCAGCGATCTTTCCATCCTCTATTGCTCGCTGCTCGAATCGGTCCAGATCGAAACGGCATTCATCACGATTCCGGGCCATATCTTCATGGCATTCGCCCTGGATATGAACGAGGACCAGGCGCGCCGGACATTCACGAAGACGGATGAGTTCATATTCCAGGATGGGAAGGCATGGGTGCCGATCGAAATCACGGAACGCGACGGCATGTTCCTCACTGCCTGGCAGGAGGGAGCGAAAGAATGGCGGGAGAACCTGGCGAAAAAGCAGGCGGACTTCTATCCCGTGCGTGCCGCATGGAAGACATACGAGGCGGTTTTCTTCCCCGGCTCGGATGCTCAGCCGCAACTCCCCGATGCAAGCAAGGTCATCGCGGATTTCCAAACGGACCTCACTGGCAATGGTCACCCGGGAGATGGGGACGAAGGAAATGGTGCTGAAGGCGGCGGTGGCAAAGAATCCCGCCGATTCCAAATCAGCGAACTCGCTCGGTCTGCTGTATGCGCGCTATGACCTGGAGGACAAGGCGGAGGCCCAGTTCCAGAAGCTGATCGCGAAGAACGAGTACGTGCCGGCGCTCCTCAACCTCGGCAACCTTGCCTTCCTCAAGGGCGACTTTGACACGGCGCAGACCTACTACGAGCGGGCCTACAAGCAGAACCCCCACAGCCCGAACGTTCTTCTGTGCATGGCGCGGGTGAATCATGAGCAGCAGAACTACGGCTCGGTCAAGAAGTATTTCCAGGAGCTGAAGACCGCCGATCCCGACATGGCGGCCCAGTTCGCCTATCTGGACCTCCAGGGAGATGAATCGACGCGTGCCGCCGAGGCGAGCCACATCAACAACGTCGTCGTGTGGGAGGAAGAGAAATGAGAATGACGTTGAAAATCCTCATTGCCTGCGTTGTGACGTTGGCGATCGCTGGTTGCAGCGATATTTCGTTGAAGGGGATCATCGATCAGAAACTGGTCGGATTGGGCGGACCGATCGGGCGGCACCGTTGCGGCTCCGACATTCAACCCTCCTGCAGGTCCCGCCGGGACTTACGCGAGCGCGACGACGGTGACCATCAGCTGTACGACTGCGAACGCATCGATCCGCTTTACGACAGACGGAAGCACTCCCTCAAGCACGGCAGGTATTTCCTATGGCGGGGCTGTCAACGTGGGAACGGCTGAGACGATAAAGGCAGTTGCCTATGAAAGCGGCATGACAACTTCCACGGTCAGCGCAGCAGCCTTTGCGAACCCACTCACGACGATTCGAGTGGGAAGTGTTGCGGACTCGCGATTCAATAACGGCGGTTGGACTCTCGATGGTGGCGCGATGGTCTACACACGCGAAAAGCTGCTGAATCAATCGAATTTCGGCCCAAGCGGGACGTATGCGAAAACGATTGTGATCACCGACGTAAGCGCATCCATCGATGCCAGCATTCTCACGAATGTCGACGTCTTTTTTATTGGGAAAATGCCCGCAAGCTTCTCAGCCACGGAGCTGACTGCAATGACGAATTGGGTCAGCACGGGGGGGGTCATGATTATCACTGCAAACGATACCCCCTCCGATCAAGTCTCGAATGCCTTTGGCCTTCCAGTAACTGCAACTTCTGCCGAGTCTTACACTGTTCCATATGTAACTTATAATAGCCATGCAATTTGGACAGGCCCATTCGGCAATTTAAATAGCTTGGGTCATACCTATGGGGGCTCCATGTCTGCATATTGGCCACTCGTCGATGTGCCTGCGAATACAACAATTCTTGGAATAGATGGTAGTAATAACTATACTGTGCTTGAAATGTCATACACGTCGGGGAAAGTCATCTTCCTTGGGGATGTCGCCTTGATTGCTGATGACGGAAACTACACGATTTGGGATTTGAACGCCGCGATCAACACTTCAAGCGGCACAGCCAGTACCGGAAATGAGGCATTCCTTGGAAATCTTTTCGCCTACGCGCATAGGTAGAGAATTCGCAGCCACGAAGGCAAGGATTTGAAAGGGGCGGCACATGCCGCTCCTTTTTTGTCTATGTTCCAATCATTCGGTGAGGCCGCATGGAGAGAATCCGGAATCCGCACATCAGGGACCCGCAGATGAGGATGATCGCTTCAGATCGTCGGCGGTTGGCAGATCCTTGTGCCGCTGCGCGCAGGCTTCGGATTCGCGCTTCGACCATTCGACTTCGCGCTTTTTCTTGAAGCGGCTCCCGGCGCGGCCCTGTTTCAGCAGGGGCTTCTCCTTCTTGTCGGGCTTGGTGCTGTCGCAGAAGCAGCCTGGAGCGTGACCCCGCGGTTCGCGTTGTACTTCGCACCGGGCGTACGCTGGACCTTGTGTCCCGCGTATCGCCTGGTAGACGGCACGTCGTACATGAGCCTCGATATTCCGCTCACCCTGGGGATGCGATTCAGCTTCTGAGCCGGCGCCCCGTCACGCCGGGTGCATTCCCCTTGCCCGCCATTTCAGAAGGGCTGGTCAAACCGGCGTTCGCGTAGTACACATTTGCATCGGCGCGGTGCGCCCCGGCGCGATCCTGGCATCAGCAGATTCAAACGGCGGTGAATCGATGGCAGCAGAAAAGAGCTTCGGTTTCGACACGCGCATGGTGCACGCCGGCCACATACCGGATTCGCAGACCGGTGCCCGCGCGGTGCCCATCTATCAAACGACCTCTTTCACCTTCTTCGACGCGGACCATGCCGCGGACCTCTTCGACCTGAAGCAATACGGGCACATCTATTCGCGCATCAGCAACCCAACGGTCTCCGTGCTCGAAGAAAGGGTTGCTTCGCTGGAAGGGGCAACGGGGGGAGTTGCGGCATCGAGCGGCCTGGCAGCCCAGCTTGCCGTTTTCATGACCCTGCTGGAGCCCGGGGACGAGGTGGTCTCCTCGTCGCACCTCTACGGGGGAACCGCCAACCAGTTCACCTACACGCTGCCGAAGATGGGCAACAAGGTCACCTTCGTCGACCCGACACGACCGGACGACTGGGAGGCGGCCATCACCCCGAGGACGCGCGCGCTCTACGGGGAGACCGTCGGCAATCCCCAGGGAAGCATCCTCGACCTCGGGCGGCTGGCGGAGCTGGCCGCGGCAAGGAAGATCCCGCTTATCGTGGACAACACCGTGCCAAGCCCGTACCTGTGCCGGCCCATCGAGCACGGGGCGACCATCGTCATCCATTCGGCAACGAAGTTCATCGGCGGTCATGGAAGCTCGCTGGGCGGCGTGCTCGTGGACTCGGGGAAGTTCGACTACTCCCGCTTCCCTTCCATCGCGGAGCCCTCTCCGCAGTACCACGACCTCCGCTTCTACGACACATTCGGACACTACGGATTCCTCATGAAGGCGCGCATGGCGACCATGCGCGACAGCGGCGCCTGCCTTTCACCTCTCAATGCGTTCCTCCTCATCCAGGGATTGGAGACGCTGTCGCTGCGGATGGAACGGCACATGGAGAACACGCGCAAGATTGCCACATTTCTGCACGGCCATCCCCGCGTGAGCTGGGTCGCCTGGGCAGGGCTGCCGGACCATCCGCAGCACGCGCTGGCTGAAAAATACCTGCCCCGAGGGCCGGGCTCCGTCTTCTCATTCGGCATCAAGCCCGGGCCGGGCGAGACGGCGCGCGCCGCGGGAAAGGGATTCATCGAGCGCCTGAAGCTGTTCAGCCACCTCGCCAATATCGGCGACGTGCGAAGCCTCGTGATACACCCGGCATCGACGACGCATCGCGAGATGTCGGATGAAGCGCTGGAGGCGGCCGGCGTCGGCCCGGACCTCATCCGCCTGTCGATCGGCATCGAAACCGTGGAGGACCTGTTATGGGACTTGGATCAGGCATTGCATGCGCCATCACGCTGAACTCGGCGCTCACCGCCGCACAGAAGGCCGCCTACCAGGATTCTGAGGTCGTCCGGCGCATCCTGAATACGGCGCGGCGGATCGTGATCGTGGGATTGTCCTCCGACCCGCAGAAGGCAAGCTCGTATGTCGCAAGCTACCTGCGCGGCGCCGGCTACGAGGTCATCCCGGTCAATCCGAAGGCGCGGGAGATCCAAGGTCTCCCGTGCTACCCGCGGCTTGCGGACGTGCCCGCTCCCGTCGATCTTGTCGACATCTTCCGGCCCGCGGCCGAATGCCCCGGGATCGTGGAGGAAGCGATCGCGGCAGGGGCGCGCGCCGTCTGGATGCAGTTGCGCGTCATCAGCCCGGCCGCGGCGGCGCGCGCCGTGGAGGCAGGACTGGACTGCGTCATGGACCTTTGCGTGAAGATGGAGCATGGCCGGTACACGGGCGGCCTCCACGAGGCGGGCATGAACACGGAGATCGTTTCCGCGCGCCGCGTCCACCGGGCGATCTGACCAGGAGCGCAATCCATGAAGGCCCAAATCAGCTATTTCACGGGAACCGGCAATAGCCTACGCGCCGCGGATCTCTGTCGCCAGGCGCTGGAGGCCGCGGGGTATGAGACGGCCCTGAACGAGATCAGGCGCGGCGCGGCTCCCGTGCTCGACGGCGTCGACCTGTTCGGTCTCTGCTGCCCGGTCTATTCGCTGGGGGCGCCGCGCATCGTCCGCGAGTTTCTGCAAAGCTTGCCGGCCGTCCCCTCCCCGGTCCGGGCATTTGTCCTGGCGACCGCGGGTGACGCGCAGGACGTGGGTTGGACCATGCAGGAGGCCGCAACGGCCCTGGGCGCGAAGGGCTTTGACGTCGTCGTTGCCGATGCCGTGGAGATGCCGAACAACTGGCTGCCAATGTCGTATGTACCCACCGCCGCCGAGGCGGCGGAGATACTTGCGGCTGCGGAGTCAAAGATCAGCCAGACAGTTGCCGCGCTCCTGGCGGGCAGGCGCATCGTGCGGCCCCTGGACCTGGGGAGCATGGGCCGCGTACGCTCCGCCATGCTCCACGGGGCATTCCATCGCCTGGGCATACGCCGGCTGTGGTTCTTTTTCCGTACGAGTGACGCATGCACGGGCTGCGGTCAATGCGCGCGCATCTGCCCGACCCAGAGCATCAGCATGGTGAAAAGCCGACCGCGCTGGTCGCGGACCTGCGAGCAATGCCTTCGGTGCATGCACTTCTGCCCGTCCCGCGCCATCACGCAATTCGAGCTCATGGGCAAGGGGAGCGCGCGCAACCGCTACCACGAGCCGCACTTCACGCCAGCGGGGCTGGAGGCGCCCGGGGTATGACCAGAGCCCGCGCCCGCTGCGCGGCACTCTTTACGTGAACCGGGCCCTGATCTCCGCGCTCACGTAGTCCAGGATGGCCACCGTGACCGCGATGAACCATACCGCGATACCGGCGGACCGGTAGTCCAGGAGCCGGATATACTGCACGAGGATGAATCCCACGCCCCCGCCGCCCACCAGGCCGATGACCGTCGACATGCGCACGTTCACGTCCCACCGGTAGATGGAGAACGACACGAACGGGGAGATCATCTGCGGCACCACGGCGTACATGATGGTCTGCAGGCGCGTTGCCCCGGTGGCCTGTATCGCCTCGATGGGACCAGGGTCGATCCCCTCGATGGCCTCCGAATAGAGCTTGCCGAGCGCTGCCACGGAATGCACCGTGAGCGCGACGATGCCCGCGAACGGCCCCAGGCCGACCCACACCACCGCGATGAGCGCCCAGATGAGCGGCTCGATGGCGCGGATGACGTTCAGGATCGTGCGCGTGAGATAGTAGATGCCCACGAGGAGCGGCGAGCCGGACATGATGTTGCGCGCCGCGAGAAAGCTCACGGGGATGGAGAGGATGATGCCGAAGAGGGTCGCCATCATGCCCATGAATATCGTCTCCACCATGCGCTGGATCACGAGCAGGAGCGGCTCGCTCGGCTTCAGCGGGGCATATCCCACGGTCTGACGGGCCTCGACGCGATGCGGCTGTTCCTTGCCCTTTGCCGATGGGCCGAGCGAGTACGGCATCACGACGTCCACCGTGAAGGCGCCGGTCTCATCGGGCATGACGGAGAGGTAGGAGCCGCTCTTGCGGAGCTGGAAATTGTTGCCCAAGGGATCGACCCACCACATCTCCACGGGGATGCCCGTCCTGAATCCAGTTGCCGTCAGGTGGAGTGTCGTGCCGACGATGGTCATGTTGTTGTCATCCAGCGCGGATAGCTCGCCCGTGCGGGGCGAGGAGTCGAGGTGCGGCTTGCCCTGCATGACGGGATCCGGCGCCGGTCCCCCGTTGGCGGCCGTCGGCACCATGATGGAGGCGCCGGCCACCGAGAGAATCGGGTCGCGCTCGACGGCGGCCTTCCACGGCCAGATCACCTCGCCCAAAGGCTTCATCGCCTGCGGGAAATCCTTCACGAGCTTCGCGGGAGAGATCTCGCTGATCTGCCAGCCCAGGGCGAAGAAGGCCAGGAGGATCAGCGCGAACATGACGAATCCCCCGCGGCGATCCTTTGCCTGCCGCCGGGCGTCCCAGGCGTTCCAGATCCAGATCAGGGCCGTGAACGCGAGCAGGGTCGCCGTGAAGCCCGGCTGCAGCTCGAATGCCTTGGCGATCTTTGCCGCCAGGGTCGTCTGCAAATGGCCGATCAGGTCCACTCTCCAGAGCAGCATGCCGAGGATTGCCGCGGCGGAGCAGAGGATCAGGACGCCGCGCCACACCGCGCGTCCAAGGGCCTGGCCGAGGCCCGGCACGATGAGGGAGCACAGGCCGGCAACCCAGGGAGGGACAAGGGAGGGGAGCACCTCTTTGCGGGGGCCTTTCCTTCTCATGCGCTCACTCCTCCACCGAGAGCCCGGCGCTCGTGCGCACGGCTTCCTCGCCGTAGACGTCCTTGAACTCGGAGTCCGTCATACGCCGCACGTCCTCACCCGTGCCCTGCCAGACGAGGCGCCCCGCCCGCAGGCCGATCACCTGTGTCGCGTACTTCTGCACGAGATCGAGGTAGTGAAGGCTGCAGAGCACCGTGATGTGGTCTTCCCTGTTGAGCCTCTCGAGGTAGCCGAGGATGGAATGCGCGAGCACCGGGTCGAGGCTCGCGACCGGCTCGTCGGCGAGGATCATGCGGGGCTGCTGCATGAGGGCTCGCGCGATGCCGACGCGCTGCTGCTGCCCGCCGGAGAGCTCGCGCGCCTGCTTGCGTGCCTGCTCCCGCAGGCCGACCCGGTCGAGCGCCTTCCAGGCGAGCTCCCGGTCCGCGACGGGAAAGCGATGCACGAGGCTTGCGGCCGTATTGACGTACCCCAGCCTGCCCGCGAGCACGTTCGTGAGCACCGACGACCTCTTTACGAGATTGAACTGCTGGAAGACCATGCCGATCTGCCGCCGGACGCGGCGAAGGTCCTCACCCTGCATCGCGGTCACGTCAACGCCGTCCCAGAGTATCTTCCCCTCCGTGGGATCGTGCAGGCGATTGATGCAACGCAACAGGGTTGATTTGCCGGACCCGCTCAGGCCGATGATGACCAGGAACTCCTGCGGGCGCACGGTGAAGCTCACGTCGCGGAGGGCCACGGTGCCGTCGTCGTATGTCTTGGAAAGGTGCTGAACCTCGAGCATGGGCGGGCCGCTCCTTCCTGCAAACAGGGGGCCGCGCGGCCCCCTGTGAATCGATCAGGTCTGTCCGGTCCCTTATTTCTTCGGAAGAAGGACGTCCGCCGTCACGCCGGCCGCCTGCAGCACCTGGCGGAATCCGTCGTAGAACGAATCGTCGTGCTTTTCCAGCGCGGTCCACTGGTAGGCGGTATTGATCGCCGCCTTGCCGGCATCGGTCTTGATGATGTCGAGCAGCGCGTTGACGATCGTGTTCCGCAATGCCGCGGTGACCGACGGATGGAACTGCACGCCGTCGTTGGGGATGTTCCCCGATATCTTCACGACAACCACTTTATCCATCACGTCGGGATGGTCCGCCTGGATATTCGCCCGGGCGTCGACAAAGCACGCGCCGGCGTCGGCCTGTCCGTTGTAGACGGCGGTGGCGACTGCCGGATGGCTGCCGGCGTCGATCACCTTCATGTCCTTCTCAGGGTCGAGCCCGGCCGCCTTGAGCATGAGGCTGGGTATGATCCAGCCGCTGGCGGACAGGGGGTCGACGCGCGCGAAGGTGTGACCCTTGAGGTCGGCCAGTGTCTTGATGCCCAGACCCGCCTGCGCGATGATCTCGCCCTGGTAGAACGCGCTGCCGTTCCTCTGGGACACGAGCGCGGCCTGCGCCACCTTCTGGTCGGCGGCGAGGATGTACGCGGCCGTTGCCAAAGACGTCATCTGCGCTTTGGGCGGGTTGGCCTTCAGCGCCTCGATGACGCCGACGTAGTCCGTGGCGACAAACGTCTTGAAGAAGAGACCCGTCTTTGCGTGCAGCAGGTCGGCGACGCTCTGGGCGCCCGCGGAGACCTTCGATGTATCTCCCGACGGCACGTACGCCCAGATGATGGGATTCTTTTCGCTTCCCAGCGGGTCGGCTGCCATGGCGGCCATGGCGGAAAGCACAAGCAGGGCGGCCACGAGGATCGAGACTTTCCTGGACATGCAAACCTCCTTTGGTAGGTGAACGTTTTCGCTAGAGTACGTGAGCCGCCGGCCCGCGTCAAGCAATTCCCCTTTTCTTGCCTTCGGCGCGTCTCGAGGATAGACTCCCTGCCATGGCTGCGGACATCCATGAGGTCATCCTTCTCCTGGGCAGGCCGGCCTCCGGCAAGAGCGAGACGTTGGACTATCTCCAGCGCTGCGATCCCGTCGAGCGCAGGGCGCGCTTCAGGATCGGCCGTCTCCTTACCCTGGACGATTTCCCCCTTCTCTGGGCGTGGTTCGAGGAGGACGACCTGCTTTCGGCCATGGGAAAGCCGCGTCTGCACACGACTGCCGATGGATACTTCTCCGCGCGTCACCTCTGGGACGTGCTCATCAGGCGGCTGTGTCTGGAGTACGACAAGCTGTGCGCCCGGGAGCCATCGCTTCTCCAGACGACCACGGTCATCATCGAGTTCTCCCGGGGGACGGAGCACGGCGGCTATGCAATGGCGCTGGAAGCGCTTTCCGACACCGTACTCCGCAGGGCGGGGGCGCTCTACGTCTCCGTGTCGTTCGAGGAGTCTTTGCGGAAGAACCGCCGCCGTTTCAACGCGGCCAGGCCCGACAGCATACTGGAACACGCCCTGCCGGACGACAAGCTGGAGAGGCTTTACAGGCTCGACGACTGGAACGACCTTCCGCGATCCGACCCCGGGCATCTCATCGTCCGCGGGCAGCGCATGCCGTCCGTCGTCTTCGACAACGACAACGATGTCACGACGCCCCGGGGCGAGGCGCTGGGGGCCCGGCTGGAGGCGACCCTCGGGACGCTCTGGGATCGCCGGCGGACGTGAGGCTGCGTGCGTCAAAGGGGAGCTCGCCGATGAGCCGGCATGAGGCACCCCGCGGCCCGGGGGGACCCGCGGGCTGCGCTCGCGTCGGGGACTTCTCCTATGCGGTTGCGCCGGGTCGGCGGAGCTGGCGGGTGAGCTCCCTGAAGGTGAGGAGAAGCTTCCTTTTCTCGTCCCAGACCTTCAGGCGCACGGACCTCAGGCTGGGCCACAGCCGCAGGGGATCTGAAAGCTGGAGCTCCGGCGTCTGATTCAGGCATTCCTGCAGATTGTAATTCGGGATCCGCGGCCGCAGATGGTGGATGTGGTGGAACCCGATGTTGCCCGATATCCACTGCAGGAGCTTCGGGAGCTTGTAATACGATGAGCCCTGCATCGCGGCATCCATGGATTCCCACTCCTCCGTGCGCGCCCAGTAGGCCGGGTCGAACTGATGCTGCACGTAGAAGAGCCACACGCCGCCGGCGCCGCCCAGCAGCATCACCGGCATCTGGATCAGGAGGTATGCCTTGATGCCGATGGTGAGCGATGCCGCCGTGACGATCCCCGCGATCACGAGGTCAGTCAGAAGGATGCTGAGCATCTGCTTCCTGCCGGTGCCGCGCCCCGGCCACCGCTGACCGAGCACGAATATGAAAAATGGCCCCAGGCCGAACATGATCAGCGGATTGCGGAACAAGCGGTAGCGGAAGCGCCGAAAAGGGGTGCTTGCCACGTATTCATCCGCCGTCATCGTCCACACGTCGCCCACGCCGCGCCTGTCCAGGTTGCCGGAGGTCGAATGGTGGATGCCGTGCTCGTGCCTCCAGTTCGCAAAGGACGAGAAGGTGAGCACGCCCGTGATGTTGCCGATGATCTGCCGTCCCAGCTCCGATGCGACGTACGAACCGTGGCCGCAATCGTGGAAGAAGATGAAGATGCGCACGAGAAGCGCTCCCGCCGGCACGGCAAGCAGGAACGTGATCCAGTACGGCAGCCCCCACCTCATGGTCAGGTACATCAGGACCAGCAGGGCGAGGTAGGGAATCAGGGTATCGATCAGTTGCACGGCCGCCTTGCCCGCGTTCGGCTTTTCGAATTTTTTCAGGCCGCTGACCCAGGCTGGCTTTTGCGTTTTTGCGGTGAAAGCGGTATCGATGGGGGACGCCGGCGCGCCGTGAGCGGCTCCCGGATTTTCTTCAGGCATTCGTTCCTCCTCTGGAGCGCTCTCGGAACGCTTCGACACACAAATATATCCAATTTGCCGATGGCGGGGTCCGATAGGGATGATATTTCACTTCAGGGCGCCGCCATGACGCGGGAGAATCGTGCGGCCACTTTCTGCCCGGCAGCGACAGCAGTACTCCGGCGCTCCTCTTGACAAAGGGTCGGTGATCCTGTAGAGTACCCGTGAATACCACAAGATGGCTTCGTGGATTCCGATGAAACAAAAGAAGCCTGAACATTAGGGCCTTTCCAATCCTACCCTGAAGGAACACCCGACCGGACAGTGCGGCATCTCCGAAAGATCCAGCGACGTTCTGCTCCTTGGGCGGTATGGAGCAAAGGGCGATGATGGACCGACACTCCTGAGGAGGAGAACATGAACAAGAAACTTTACGTGGGCGGACTTTCGTATTCAGTGACGGACGCGCAGCTCCAGGCGCTTTTCGCCAGCCATGGGACGGTTGAATCCGCCAAGGTCGTGATGGACCGCGAAACGGACCGCTCGCGCGGATTCGGATTCGTCGAGATGAGCACGCAGGAAGAGGCCGAAAAGGCCATCGCAGCGCTCAATGGGACGCAGCACGAGGGGCGGAGCCTCACGGTGAACATTTCCAAGCCCCGCGAGGATCGTCCCGCGCGGAGCGGCGGCGGCGGACGCGACCGCTACTAAGCGGCACAACTTTCAAACAGGCAGGGGGCAGGTCGGCCCCCTGTTTTTTTTGCGTCTTCCTCTTCGTTGACTCCGACGATTTTATCTGTTACATTACTGATGTATTGTCGGTCCGGCGAAAGGAGTGTGGCCCCTATGCGGGAAGACGATGTGTCGAAGACGGATCAGGAAGCGCTTCTGGCAGAGTTGGAAGGCATACGCGACATCTACCGGTCGGACGTGAAGCAGTTCATCGGGTTCGTGCGGGAACGGAAGCTCCACCTCGTGGACGGATTCAAGAAATACGCCCAGTGGCTGGACGAGGAGCATGACGGCAAGACTTATTCACCGGCAACGATCAACCGCAAGATAGCCGCGGCGCGCAGCCGGGTCCGCTATGCCTTCAAGCAGAGCGCTTTCGCCGGAAGCCTCCGCCGGAAACATCGCCTGGAAGACATTTTGAAGGCGGTCCGGCTCAAGAAGATCGAGATCGTGCCGGTGGCGTCGGACAAGGTGCTGGACATCGAAGAGGCGCGGAAGCTGGTGGGCAAGACACGGGATGCGACCATACGGCTGATGGTCACCTTCCTCGTGAGCACGGGTGTCCGCGTGTCCGAGATGCTCGGGCTGAAGCTCACCGATCTCAAAGATGTCAAAGGCGAGCTCGTCCAGGTCCGGGTGAGAGGCAAGGGCGCGCGCGAGAGGACCATCTACGTGAAAAAGGCATTCCGGGACCGCATCAGGAGATACTTCCACGGTGCGACGTACCTCTTCGAGCACCAGGGCAGGCAATACAACCGGATATCCGTGACCAACAGGATCAAGCTTGAAGCGCTACGGATACTCGGACGCGAGGTGACGGCGCAGCAGCTGCGCCACAGCTGGGCGGCCATCCAGATCAAGAGGGGCCGCGACATCGCGGCAGTGGCGGCCGTGCTCGGGCACGCGCATCAGGGTCCCGCCTCACGGACGAGCTCCGGGACGCGCCTGCGGCCCGAGGATTCATTCCTCGACATCGAAGGGGCGAAACGCCAAGGCCGGGAAAGGCCGGATGACGAGGCCTCCCGGGAAGGCGAAGAGCAGGGCGGGAACGCCGCCGGTTGAGCGGCTATCCCTCGCCGCCTCCAGCCTTCGCCCCGCCCGGTCCCTCCGTCCGCGTCTCCCGGGGCGACTCCGACTGAGGCTCGATATGGATGAGGACGCTGGTATTGGACAGTCTGGCTTCCAGCTCTTTTTCGATGATGTCGCACAGCTGGTGGGAATCCCGCACGCTCATGCCCGCGGGCACGGTGAGATGAAAATCGATGTGCTTCGTGCCGCCGGCGCGCGGGTGCGCACCGCGTGCAGACCGGCATCGGGATGACGGGCGACGCTCTGCTCGATGGCGGCAAGCTCTTCCGCCGAGATGCTTGCATCCAGGAGCGGCGCGAATGCCTTCCGCAGCATTTTCCACGCTTCGACCAGGATCAGGAGCGCGATGGCGATGGCAACGGCCGGATCGAGATAATAGGCCCATGACAGGTTGAAGGCGCGGACGACCACGAGGATGATGAGGAGGCTGCCTGCCACGCCGAGGGAGGACCAGACATCGGTCTTGTGATGCAACGCGTCGGCCTCAAGGGCGACGCTCTGCTCCTGCCGCGCCACACGGGAGAGGATGCGCGCGACGACCAGGTTGACGATCCCGGAAACGAGCATGACGGCGACCCCGAGCTCAAGGTGCTCGACCGGTTGGTGGTGCGCCAGCTTTCTCACCGCCTCCGCGATGATGAGCACCGCCGCGGCAAATATGAGGATCGACTCGATGACGCCGGAAACATTCTCCACTTTTTCATGACCGTAGGGATGCTCGGTGTCGGCGGGACGTTGCGCGATGCGGATGGAAAAAAAGGCCATCACCGCGGCGGCCAGGTCCATGAGCGAGTGGATTGCCTCTGAGATGATGCTGACGGCTCCGCTCAGGATCCCGACCAGAAGCTTCAGGGCGATGAGAAGGACATTGGAGAGTATGGAAAGCCGCGCCGTGCGGGCCGCACGGTTCATTCGGGACTCCTTTCTTCACGGCACCCCTGCGCCGCAAGTCGGAAGTCCCACAGCTTCTGCTGCTGCCCGCCGAAAAGCGACGGGCCCGGCAATCACCTGATCTTCCGCGAAAACAGCATGGGGGCAGTATCCGCTTTTGTCAAGGCGGGGTCGTCCGGGGCATCGCGCGTGGCGCCGTCAATGCCACGGGCTACCGTGTGTTGCATATCTTCTCACGTCTTCCTATAGTCGGGGCGGCCACCTCATGATGCAGATCAATGGCTCGTCCTTCATCGACGAACAAGGTCGGACGCTGATGCTTCGGGGCGTGAATCTCGGAGGATCGAGCAAGGTGCCCCGGGTGCCGGACGGGGCCACGCATCTGCGGAATGGATTCCTCGACCATCGCTCCGTCTCCTTCATCGGCCGGCCGTTTCCGCTGGAAGAGGCAGACGAGCATTTCGCGCGCCTGCATTCATGGGGCATGCGATTCCTTCGCTTTCTCATCACCTGGGAGGCAGTGGAGCACGCGGGACCGGGCATCTACGATGATGCCTACATCGCCTACGTCCACGACATCGTGGAGAAGGCGGCCGCGCACGGCATCTCGCTTTTCATCGATCCGCACCAGGACATGTGGAGCAGGTGGACGGGCGGCGACGGCGCGCCGGGGTGGACGCTGGAGGCGGCAGGCTTCGATCCCGGCAGCCTCGATGAGACAGGGGCTGCCTTCACGCACCAGGGGCACGGCGACCCCTTTCCGCGCGTGACGTGGCCGGCCAATTCCGGCAAGCTCGCCACGGCCACGATGTTCACCCTCTTTTTCGCCGGCAACATCCTCGCCCCGACGGTCCTCATCGACGGGGAGCGGGCACAGGACTACCTGCAACGCCATTACATCGACGCCATCTGCCGCGTCGCGCGGCGGCTCCGCGATCTGCCGAACGTGGTCGGCTATGGGACGATGAACGAGCCGCTGCCGGGCTACGTCGGCTGGAAGGACCTGGAGCGCACCGGCGGCCTCGTCACGATCGGGACCTGTCCCACGGGCCTGCAGGGCATGGCGCTCGGCGACGGGATCCCGCAGGACGTCGGCGTGTGGCGGATGCGTGCGACCCGCATCGCGCGCGTGGGCACCGTGACGATGAACGCCGGGCGGCGTCGCGCGTGGGGTGACGGGACGGCGTGCATCTGGCGCCGGAGCGGCGTGTGGGACGTGGACGCGACGGGCCTGCCGCGTCTTCTGGCGCCCCGGTATTTCGTTGAATCGAACGGCCGACCCCTGGATTTCGGCCAGGACTTCTTCAAGCCTTTTGCGGAGAGATACCATCGCGCGATTTCCGCCGCCCATCCGGGAGCGCTCATATTCGTCGAGACGGAGGCATTCACGTGGCCGCCTGCATGGGCTGCTGGAGACGCGGCTGATTTCATCCTTGCGCCCCACTGGTACGACGAGCTTGTGCTCGCCAAGAGGCGCTACCTGTCCTTCGTCGCGCTGGAGTTTTCGTCGCACAAGGTGGCCCTCGGCAGGCGCGCCATCCGCCGCGCGTTCGCGCGCCAGCTCGCCTGGCTTCAGCAGGGGGCGCGCGAGCGGCTGGGGGGCGCGCCGGTCATACTCGGCGAGCTCGGCATCCCCTTCGACCTGCGCGGCATGCGCGCCCGGCAGTCGGGCGATTATCGACAGCAGGAGCGCGCCCTGGACCGCAGCTATCGCGCCGTGGAAGATCGTCTCCTTGGATGCACGCTCTGGAACTACACGGCGGACAACACCCGCGAGCGGGGCGATCAGTGGAACGGGGAGGACTTTTCCATCTACCGCCGCGACCCGCAATCGAGCTCATCCGGCGCCGACGACGGTGCCCGCGCAGCCCGCGCCTTTCAAAGGCCGTATCCGGTTGCAACCGCGGGCACGCCCCTTTGCCTGGAATACGACATGCGGCGGGGAAGGCTCACGTTCCGCTTCCGTCACGACCCGGTCGTGAACGCACCGACGGAGATATTCCTGCCGCGGCGCATGTACGGCGCGGGCTGCCGGGTGATCGTGAGTGACGGGACCTGGGAGCTTCAGCCCGGAAGCCAGACACTTCTCTACCATCACGATCCCCGGCAGCCCGTGCACGAGCTGCGCGTCCTGCCGGCCGGCCGCCGCGGGGGGAGGTAGCAGCATGCGCATTGCAGGCAGAGAGCTCAGCCGCAAGGACATCGAACGCCACGTGGGCAGCCTGCGGCAGATCGGTGGCGTGCGGCCCATCGAGCTGGTGGAAGGCAGGGCGCGGGGCGTCCGGTGCTTCCAGGTGGAGACGGGCTCGGGGCTCGGCTTCACGGTGGTTGCCGACAGGGGCCTCGACATAGCCGACTGCACCTTCAAGGGTGTGAACCTCGTCTATCATGCCCCGGGAGGCATCGCGCATCCCTCCTA
Source organism: uncultured Spirochaetota bacterium (assembly GCA_963781885.1). Lineage (GTDB taxonomy): Bacteria > Spirochaetota > Spirochaetia > SZUA-6 > Fen-1364 > Fen-1364. The sequence goes on from CAWAHW010000002.1 coordinate 340,514, forward strand.
CCACGACCCGTCGGGCTCGGAGTGGCTGCGCGTCTTTTTCGGCGGCCTCCTCACCACGTGCGGTCTCACCTATTTCGGCGCCCCGGGCCGGGACGGCGCATCCGAGCTCGGTTTGCACGGAAGGTATTCGGCCCTGCCGGCGGCGCGCGTCTCCGACGACTCCCGCTGGGAGGGGGACGAGTACGTGCTTTCCGTCACTGGCTGCGTGGAGGAGGCCGTGCTCTTTGGTGACAGGCTGCGCCTGACGCGCAGCATCACCACCCATCTTGGATCGAAGAGCATCCGCATCCTCGACCGGGTGGAGAACTTCGGCGCGAAAGAGTCTCCCTTCACGATCCTCTACCACGTGAATCCCGGGTACCCGCTTCTTGGTCCGGAAAGCAGGATATACGTCTCCACCACGGGCATCGAGCCCTATGACGAGCATGCGGCAGAGGGCCTCCCGGCGGCCGATACAGTGCAGGAGCCGGACCCCGCATATCGCGAGATGAACTTCCTGCACACCGCGGCCGCCGATGCAGGAGGCTTTGCGCGCGCAGCGCTCGTCAACCGGGACCTTGCAGGAGGCCTGGGCCTCGCGCTGGCGTGGCGCATCGACAGTCTCCCGTTTCTCAGCGAATGGAAAATGCTCGCACCGGGAGAATACGTCGTGGGCCTGGAGCCCGTGAATACGAAGATCGCAAATCGCGCCGCGCTGCGCGCAGCCGGAAGGCTGCCCCTGCTCGCCGCGGGCGAATCGCGCACGATGGAGCTCGAGCTCAGCGTTTTGGAAGGGGATGAAATCGATGGTTTCGCGGCGGAGGTGGCGCGGATCCGCGCCCGGGCGTAAGGGGTCGAGTTGCCTTTCGCGCCGCGCGGTGCTACACTTTTATGGCGGAAGCGGACGTGCTTCCGAACAGGAGAAAGAATGGAACACGACGACAACAGTGGGTGGTGTCCTGTCGTGCCCGCCTAGGGGATGAGCTTCATCTCCCGGCGGGCCTGCGCCGATCGGAGGTGGAGCATGATGAAAAAAACGGCATTTCTCGACGTCTTCGTGGTGAGCGGTTTCATCACGGGTTTTTTCTATGGATTTCTGAATCCTCTGTACATCAGCATGATCCTTTCCCGTCTTGACGGCAGGATCATCGCCCTGGGGTCCTTCATGTCCTCCGCGTTCCCCGTGCTCGTGGGGGCGCTCCTGGGCAGCCGTCGGGTCTCCGCGCGTCTCTACGCGATTCTGCCGGTGGTCATGGTTCTGGAGCTCGCGGCAGCGGCAGGAGCCGCCCTGGTGGCGTTTTTCGACATCGTTGCGTATTACCTGGTGTCGATGTTCGTCCTGGGCGTGTTCTCCTCCTGCGTCGTGTATCTGCTCCAGAAGATCAAGGAATCGCGCTATCGCCGCAACCGCGCGGCATTCGATCGGCGCTGCGACATGGCCGACGCGCTCGGCCTGGTCCTCGGTTCCGCCTTGAGTCTCGTGGGAATGGGTTTTCTCACCAATCCGCGTGCCGTGGCCCTGGCTGGCTGCGCGCAGACGGCCGTCGTCTACGGCCTTTTCCTCATCCTGTACCGCAAGGTTCCCACCCGCAGGGAAAGGCGCGCGGACGAGGAGGCCCACCCATGTGCGCCGCGCCTGAGCATGTTGCCAATTGCCGCGTGAGCGGCCTGACGTAAAGGAACGGGATGACTTTCAGAGACCCAGGACCGCCAGGGCGTACTGCGTCTTTCCCAGCGGCGTGGAAAGCTGGACGCCTGCCACGGTGCCGCGAAGCGCCTCGAAAAGCTCGCGCGCGATGGCGGCCCCTTCTTCCAGGGCCGACTCTTTCGTGTCGCAGAGGCCCATGCGCGTGATGATGGAATCCGGCACCTCGACGCCCGGGACCTCGTTTTTCATGAACTCGGCCATCCGCAGGCTCACGAGGGGCCAGATGCCCGATATGACCGGGATGCGGCGCAGCCCGCTCGCCTTGTCGAGGAAGCGGAAAAGAGGCGCCGCGTCGAAAAGGGGCTGCGTGATCACGAACTCCGCGCCCGCGTCCAGCTTCCACTTGAAGCGATCCAGCTCCCTCTCCGGGTTCAGGGCGCTCGGATTGAGCGCCACGCCATAACAGAGCCCGATGGGACCCCCGACGGGGTTGTGGCCCAGGTCAAAGCCGTGGTTGAGCTGGTTCACCATGTTGCAGAGGCCGATGGCATCGATATCGAACACGGCCGTGGCGTCAGGATACGTGCCCATATTCGGCGGATCGCCCGTGACGAGCAGAAGGTTCCGTATGCCCAGCGCATGCGCGCCCAGTATTTCGGCCTGGAGCGCGAGCAGGTTCTTGTCCTTGCAGGTGACGTGGGGGATCGTCTCGATGCCCGCCCGCGTCTGGATCACGGCAGAGGCGGCCACGGCCCCCATCTTGGCCTGGGCGCGCGGGCTGTCGGGCACATTGACGGCGTCGATGCCTTTCTCTTTCAGGGTCTTCGCGCTCGCCACGAGCTTCTCAAGATCGAAGCCCTTCGGCGGAACGAGCTCCACGCAGGACACGAAATCCCCCCGGGCAAGGCGCGCCGCCCACCCGCTTTTCTTTTCCAGCGGAATGGGGTCCATCGCGCGATCGTCCAGCACGAAGCTGATGCGCTCCTTTGGCAGGCCGGGGGTGAGGGCGCGTATCTCGCTGCGCATCTCGCGGATGTGCGCCGGCGTCGTGCCGCAGCATCCCCCGACGATGAGCACGCCGGTCTGGATCATGCGCTTCGCGTACCGTGCCATGTAGCGCGGCGTGGTCTGGTAGATGTTGCGTCCGTCGACATTGACGGGAACGCCCGCGTTGGGCTGGACGCAGAGCGGCCGGCGGGCGACGCGGATCATTCTTTCGGCGGTCTCCAGCATGATGCGCGGACCGCCCGTGCAGTTCAGGCCGATGACGTCCGGTGCAAGGGCGTCCAGCGCCGCCGTGAACGCCTCCGGCTCCGTGCCGTACAGCGACGTGCCTTCACCGTTGATCGTGAGGGAGGCCACGAGCGGCAGGCTGCACGCAGCGCGCACGCCGCGGATGGCCGCCGTGAGCTCCGCCACGTCCACGAATGTCTCCAGCACGATGAGGTCCGCGCCCGCCGCCGCTAGGTGCCCCGCCTGCTGGCGAAACAGCTCCTGCGCTTCTTCAACGGAGAGGGCGCCCAGCGGCGACAGCTTCATCCCGAGCGGCCCGATGGATCCCGCGATCCAGGTGGAGTCCGCGCGCCGCGACTCCTCGATGGCCTGCCGCGCGAGCCGCACGGCCTGCTCGTTGATGGCGGCGAAACGGTCCGCGAGCCCGGCGGCGCGCAGCTTCGGGATGCCGGCGCCCCAGCTGTTTGTCGTGATCACGTCGGCGCCCGCCTCCAGGTAGTCGTGGTGGATGCCGAGCACGACGCGCGGATCGGAGAGGCACACCTCCTCGAAGACGCGGTTCAGGAAGATGCCGCGCTCGTAGAGCATGGTGCCCATGGCGCCGTCGAAGAGGATGGTTTCCCGCCTTTCCAGGCGGGTGGCAAAATCGACTTTCATTATTCCTCCGCGGAATGCGTCAGGAACGGCCGGCCCGTGCCGCCGCGCCCGCGTTTTTTTCCTTGTGTGTCACCCGCATGTCGGCTGCCGCGGCCACCAGGGCGCGGAGGGCAGGCTCCACTTCCTTCCACTGGCGCGTCTTCAGGCCGCAGTCGGGGTTGACCCAGAGCTGCTCCGCCGGCAGGACCTCCAGCGCTTTTGTGAGGAGCCCGTGTATCTCCTGCTCCGTCGGAACGCGCGGCGAGTGGATGTCGTAGACGCCGGGACCGATCTCGTTCGGGTAGCGGAAGCTCTTGAAGGCGCCCAGCAGCTCCATGCGCGACCTTGCCGATTCGATGGAAAGCACGTCGGCGTCCATGGCTGCGATGGAAGGCAGGATCTCGTTGAACTCCGAGTAGCACATGTGGGTGTGGATCTGCGTGGCATCCGCGACGCCCGAGGATGCCAGGCGGAAGCTCTCCACCGCCCATTCCAAGTAGGCCGCGCGGTCCGCCGCGCGCAGGGGAAGCCCTTCCCGCAGGGCGGGCTCGTCGATCTGGATGATGCGGATGCCGGCCGCTTCCAGGTCCGTCACTTCGTCCCGGATGGCAAGGGCGATCTGCCGGCAGGTGGCGGCGCGCGGCTGGTCGTCCCGCACGAACGACCACTGGAGGATCGTCACCGGTCCCGTGAGCATGCCCTTCATCGGCCGCGAAGTGAGGGACTGGGCGTAGGCGGACCAGCGCACCGTCATGGGCGCGGGACGCTCCACGTCGCCGTAGATGACCGGGGGCTTCACGCAGCGGGAGCCATAGCTCTGCACCCAGCCGTTCTTCGTGAAGGCGAAACCGGAAAGCATCTCGCCGAAGTATTCCACCATGTCAGTGCGCTCGCTCTCGCCGTGGACAAGGACGTCCAGGCCCATCTCTTCCTGCGTGCGCACCGTGCGCGCGATCTCCTGCTCGAGGAAGCGCTCGTAGTCCTCCCGGGAGATGTTTCCGCGGCGGAAATCGGCCCGGTGGGCGCGCACGTCACCCGTCTGCGGGAAGCTGCCGATGGTGGTCGTCGGGAAGAGGGGGAGCTTGATGGTGGCGGATTGAATCGTGCGGCGGTCCTCGTAGGGCGTGCCGCGGCGCGACATGGCCGGCGTGAGGGATGCGATCCGCGCCCGCACCGCCGCTCGCGTCACGCGCGGAGAAGCCGCGCGGCTTTGGAGCGCGCGCGTGTTCGCCTGAAGCGCGGCGCTCACGCTTGCGCCGCCGTTGTTGAGCGCCTTCGCGATGACGGCAATCTCGTCGACCTTCTGCCGCGCAAATGACAGCCAGCCCCGCAGCTCGGGGTCCAGCTCCGTTTCAAGCTGGAGGTCCTCGGGACAATGCAGGAGCGAGCAGGAGGGCGCCACGATGAGACGATCCGGACCCAGAGCCCCCGCGACTTTCTCCGCGGTCCGCAGAGCCGCCCCGAGGTCCGCCTTCCAGATGTTGCGGCCGTCCACGAGACCGAGCGACACCGCGATGTCCCGCGGTTTCGCGGCGACGATCGCCTCTGCCTGCCCCGGTCCTCGGACCAGGTCCAGATGCAGTCCTGCCACGGGCAGCTTCAGGACCAGATCCATATTCTCCTTGAGATCGCCAAAATAGGTCGTGAGCATGATCCGCACGGATGACGCCCTTGCCAGGCGGCCATAGACGTCGGCAAAGGCCTTTTTCCTGCGTGCATCGAGGTCGGTGACGAGCACGGGCTCGTCCATCTGCACCCACATCGCGCCTTGGGAAGCGAGCCTCTTCAGCGCCTCTTCATATACCGGGAGGACCGCATCGAGCAGGTCCAAGGGATTCGACCTGCCATCGGCGGACTTTGCCAGGGAGAGGAACGTCACGGGGCCCAGGAGCACCGGCCGCGTGTCGATCCCGAGCGACCTCGCCTCGACAAAATGATCGATCACCCGGGTCGAGGAGAGCGTGAAGCGCATGCGCGGCTCGACTTCCGGAACGATGTAATGGTAATTCGTATCGAACCACTTCGTCATTTCCAGTGCCGGCACGTCGACGCCCGCTTCCTGGCGCCCGCGTGCCATGGCGAAATACACCGGCAGGCCGACGACCCCCGCGGGCGCCCCGTAGCGGGCGGGCACCGCGCCGAGCATGACGGCCGTGTCGAGCACGTGGTCGTACAGGGAGAAGTCCCCCGAGGGCACGAAGGTGATGCCGGCATCGCGCACGGTCTTCCAGTGATGCGCGCGGATCTGCGCCGTTTCCTCGTGCAACGCCTGTTCGCCGATCTGGGACGCCCAGTATCGCTCCAGTGCCCTCTTCAGCTCACGCCCCGCGCCGATCCGCGGGTACCCCAGCAAAGCGGTTTGTATCATAGGTGAAAGTAAGATAGGCACGTGAAGCGTTGGCAGTCAACGGAAACCGGGCCGTGCCTCGCCGCCTTTTCATCGCCTTCCGTGCGGCACAGGTCCTGCAATGGCGGCGCTGCGCCGGGCATGCGGCGGCGCGTCGTCAGCTCCGCGCTGAAATGGACGGCCTGCGTCTAGAATGAGGTGACGGCCTCCAGGGGAACAGCGGGATAGACCTGCCCCGGCACCGGCGGCATCGGATTGTACACCCAGTCGATTTCCGCGCACCCGCAGGCGAAGCCGCCCAGACGGCGGATGCCCTTGTACGTTCCCCGCACCAGGACGTCCTCCATGTTGAGCGTCATGCCGAAAATGGCAAGCGGGGCGCCTGCCGGTATCTCTTCCAGCTCTTCGCGATAGGCACGGAGCGAAAAGATGACCCGGTCATGGGATGCCGTCTGCGCCTGCAGAATGGGGACGATGCGCGGGAATCCATCCGCTCCAATCCACGAGGCAAACTTCAGATTCCCCATCTTGCCCAGCAGCGTACGCGTCCACGGGTTGAGGGCCTTGCAGCCTCGGGAAGCGCCGGCGGCTGCACGCGCTGCGGCTGTTGCCAGGGAGGCTGCGACGATGCGTCCCATGGGCAGGCTCTCCCTGCCCCCGTGCGACACGAGATCGAGATAGTAGACCGTGTGGATTCCGAAATAGGCGTTGTAGCGGAACATCGGCTCGTTGTTGTAGTCGTCGTAGTCGGGACCCGCCTTCTCCGTGTGGGTATAGACGGCCTGTCCGCGCCATAGCTCCCGCTGGAGCGTCATGGCGAGAAAGCCCGTCTTGGGGTTTCTGCCGACATTGCCCTTGCTCGTGCCCTCGGTGAATTGCCCGAACGAAAGCCGTCTGGAGGAGGCCGCGCGGATGCTGCTCAGGAGCGTGAGGTGGGGGAGCCCGGCGTCGTTCACCGTGGCAAGCATGCCGATCTTCATCGCCGGCCGGAGCCCTTCGATGTCTGCGTCCTGGAATGTCGTCTGCTGCTTTTCTCCGCTCATGATCGTACGGTCTCCTCTATCTCGGTATGCGCCGGCCGCGTGGCGCCGGTGACGGCGACGCGCGATGGATCCACGCCCGACGCCCGCGCCCATCCTGCAATCTCTTCGAGCTGCGATGTTTCGTACAACGGAGTTTCCGCGTACGCCCACTCCATTCCCAGCCGCCGGTACTGCTCCCGGCAGAGGTTGTTGAACGCGCACAGCTCCCATCGCTCCAGCATGCCGTCCAGGTGCCGCGCGATGAAACGCCCGATGCCGTTGAGATTCTCCCGTGTCGCCGTTGCGCCGGGAATCAACGGCGTCCGAATCCAGAGCCGTACCCCCGCTTCCCCCGTCTCCCGGAGCCTTCGCGCAAGGAGCATGTTTTGCAGGATGGGCTCGTTCGGTTGGCCGGTGAAGGCGATGTGGGATTCCCGGTCCATGATCTTCAGGTCGAAGAGGAGGACATCAGCCTCGTTCAGCGCCCGCGTGAAAACGTCCGCGGCGGCGAATCCGCAGGTATCAAGCGCCGTGCCGATGCCCTTTTCCTTGAGACGCCGCAGGAGCGCAGTCGTAAAAACAGACTGGGCAAGCGGCTCTCCGCCCGAAAGCGTCACCCCGCCACCCGACGATTCGTAGTAGGCCCTGTCCTTGGAAAGCTCCTCCACCAGCGCCGGAACGCTTACCCGTCTGCCCAGGAGCTCCAGCGCATTGGTCGGGCATTCCTCGACGCAGGCGCCGCAGCCGTCGCAGCGCGCGCGATCCAGGAGGAATCCAGTGGGGCCGAAGGAGATGCAGCGGGTCGGGCAGGCCTTTTCACACGAATGACAGCCCATGCAGCGCGTGGCATACCACTGAAGCTGCGGCTGGCCGGAGATGCTCTCGGGGTTGTGGCACCAGCGGCAGGAGAGCGGGCATCGCTTGAAAAAGACCGTCGAGCGTATCCCGGGGCCGTCCTCCGTCGAGAGGCGCTGGACGTGGAGGATGAGACCGGTGGGCTCGCCTTCGGCTTGCACGCTGCTCACCTCAGCGCGTGCGATTCGCGGGCGATGATCTCGTCCTGCAGCTCTTTCCCCACGGTCGTGAAATAGGCGTTGTAGCCCGTCACGCGCACCAGGAGGTGGCGGTAGTTTTCCGGGTGCGCCTGCGCGTCTTTCAGCATCTCCGCGTCGATCATGTTGATCTGCAGCGCCGAGCCTCCGTTGCGGGCATAGCCGCGCAGGTATGCGGTAAGCTTCGCGCGATGCTCGGGGTCCCGCGCCATGGTGGGGTTGAAACTGATGGTGTGGCTGCCGCCATTGGGCAGAAGGTTTTCCGTGGCAAAGCGAACCCCGTCCTTCTCCGCCTCCCCGGCGAGGACCTTGCCCACGGAGTTCGCATTGGCGGTCGGGCCGTTCGTGTCCGCTCCATTGGAGGGGCACAGCGCGTTGGAGAGGAACCTGCCCTTCGGACGCCCGTCGGGGCTCGCCGCCAGGATGAAACCGTCGGAGACCCAGTAGTTCCAGCTCAGCATGCCGGGTCTGAACTGCCGGTGCGTCGAGCGCGTCCGGTATCGCCATGTCTCCGCCGTCCACAGCTCCATGACGCGCCGCGCCATGGCGTCCGCCTCGTCGTCGTCACGGCCGTACTTCGGGGCCTTGTTGACCGCCAGGGCCTGCAGCTTTTCGTGGCCGACCCAGTTGTCCGCGAGCGCGGCGACAAGCTCCTCCATGGTACAGGCGGCGCGGTCGTAGACGAGGTACTTCACGGCGAGGAGCGAATCCACCGTTGTCGCGAATGTGACGGCCTCTATCGTCACGAAGCCTATCTCCGCGCCGCCCTGGGTCACGTCGAGGCCCTTGTCGACGCAGCCGCGCACGAGGCAGGAGAGATACGGCGTCGGCGAGAACCGCGCGCGCACGGATTCGCTCGATTCGTAGAGGTCCACCAGCTTCTTCGTGATGAAGCGGTTCTGCGCGGCATATGCCGACCAGAACTGGTCGAATGTGCGGAATGCGGCAGGATCGCCGGTGTCGGGGCCGCTTCTCTTTCGGGGATCTGTTTTCCCCGTCATGGGATCGACAAAAGGCACCAGATCATGGCCGCCCGTCAGTGCCAGCTCCACCGCCTTGAGAAGATTCAGGTTCACGTCCACCGTGCCCGACCTGTCGTTGCCCGGCATCGTGTTCTCCAGGCATCCCACCGAGGCATAGTCCGCCACGTTTCGGGGCGTGATCAGCTTTTCCATGTCCGCAAGACGCGCCTCCAGGAGCATGCCCGCCTCCGAGCGCTCGTCGAAGTTGAGGAGGAACGGCGAGCCCTGGCTGCTTGCGATCATGTCGACGAGCTTGTCCAGGAGCCTGTCCGGCGAGGCCCGATGCAGCCGCACGTTCGGCTTGGGCTCCAGGATGGGCGACATCTCATCGATCACCTCGAGAATGGCATAGGTCAGGTCATTCGTCATATCGCTCCCGTCCGGGCCGCGGCCCGAGAGGGAGAGGAGCTGCCCGTAGCCCGCCGTGATGCCCTGGTGCGCGCCGGTGCGTATCATGGCATCATAGGCCGTGTTGCAGTGGATCCAGAAGCATTTGAGTATTTCCTTGCCGCGCTCACGGTCCATTCCCTGGGCAAGGGACCTTTGCCAGTACGGCAGGAGGTACTGGTCGATGCGGCCGAAGGACAGGCCGGGGCCCGGATAGTTCTCGTCGCTCATGACGAGCATGTGGGTGAGCCACAGGCTCTGCACGGCCTCCCAGAAAGTGCTCGCCGGGCCCCAGGGGACAAGGGCGAGGTTCCTCGCCATCTCGCTGAGCTCCCGTGCGCGCGCGGGATCCTCTGCCGTGGCAGCGAGGCCCCGGCAGACCGTCTCGTAGCGTGCGGCCAGCTCCCGGGCCGTACCGGCGGCGATGAGCATGCCCCGAAGCTGCGCGGCGCGGCTGCCGTTTTTCTCCCGGGCCGGCAGTGCGTCCAGTGCCTGCTCGATTTCGACGGTCACGCCGCGCCATCCATTCTTGAGGATGCGCGGATAATCGGGGATCAGGTGTCCGCTTGTCGCGCCGGCATTTCCGTAGCCGTGATCGTGCGCCCATTTCACTGCCTGCCGCGTGCCTGCTTGTCCCACGACCAGGCGGTCGAACTCCGCCGCTTCCTTTCGCGTCATGCACGTGGAGGTCATGACATTGAATCGCGCACCGGCGATCAGATCACCGGGCAGCAGCTCGCAGGGCACATGGCGCGTCATGACGTCCCGCAGGAACCAGGCGCGGCGCTCCGGCAGGCTCCACGACCAGAAGTGGGGATCGAGCTCCACGCGGCGTGCGGTCTGGCGGAAAGCTGCGCGAAAAGTCGGAAAGAACGTATAGGTTTCCGGCACGATATAGAAGGTGAGCTCGTTGAACTGGAAGTCCCACGGTGTGCCGGTGGTCCACGAGGTGAACTCGTTGTTCCATGCGCGCGCCGTGCCGCGGAAATAGTAGTCGCGCAGCCAGGCGATCCGCGGCGAAAGGTTGGAAGGGGTCTTGATTGCGTGCGGGCGTTCGGAGGGCGCACGGGACGTGGCAGTGACGTTTCCGGCCATGGGATGATCCTCCAGATGACGTGATTCTTTTCCACTATAAACCCGCCGGCGAGAGGGCGCAAGAAAAAAGGGGTCCGGCGCTTGCATGCCGGTCCGTAAGGGGCGCTGTCTTGGAAGAGACATGTTGACCGAATGATGACGCGGGTGTACATTCTTTCTGTGACCCCACCCCTGGAGGGGAGGGGTCACGGGGGGAGCGTCATGAAGACCCAGGATATCACGGTCACCGGCATGACTTGCGCATCGTGCTCCGCGCGGGTGGAGAAGGTCGTCGGAAGGCTCGAAGGGGTCGCAAAAGCGAGCGTGAACCTTGCGACGGAGAAGCTGCATCTCGAGTACGACGAATCGCTCCTTGCGGCGGGCGCCGTGCGAAAGGCGGTGGAGGCGGCGGGGTACGGCCTTCGCGAAGAGGCAGCGGCGAAGCACGTGACGATCCCCATCGAAGGCATGACGTGCGCCTCGTGTGTCGCGCGCATCGAGAAGGTCGTGGGCAGACTCGACGGCGTCGCCGGGGTTTCCGTCAATCTCGCAACGGAGAGGGCGGACGTCACCTATGCTCCAGAGACGGTCCGTCTCTCCGCCATCAAGAAGGCAATCACCGACGCGGGGTATACACCGCGGGAAATCGATGCGACCGAAACCGTGGACCAGGACGCGGCGCGCAAGGCGGCCGAGATACGCCTCCTGTGGACGAAGTTCATCGTCGCCGCCGCGGTGGCGGTGCCCCTCCTCTATCTCGCCATGGGGCACATGATCCCGGCGCTGAAGTTTCCGCTCCCGTGGTTCCTGGACCCCATGATGCATCCGCTTGCCTTCGCGCTGGTGCAGGTGGCGCTCGTGATACCTGCCATTGTCGCCGGCAATCGCTTCTATAGAGTGGGCGGCAAGGCACTCTGGCACCTGGCGCCGAACATGGATTCCCTCATCGCCATTGGAACCGCTGCCGCGGTGCTCTACAGCCTCTATTCGACCTGGAGGATCGCGGCGGGCGACGTCTCCGCGGTGAGCAATCTCTATTTCGAGACTGCGGCGGTCATCATCGCCCTGATCACGCTGGGAAAAACGCTGGAAAGCGTCTCCAAGGGGCGCACGTCCCAGGCCATCAAGAAGCTCATGGGCCTGGCGCCGAAGACGGCGGTGGTGATCCACGACGGCGTGGAGAGCGAGATACCGATCGCCGAGGTGGAGGTGGGCGATCTCGTGCGGGTCCGTCCCGGCGGGAAGGTGCCCGTGGACGGCGACGTGGTGGATGGCTACACGTCGGTGGACGAATCGATGCTCACGGGGGAGAGCATACCCGTGGAGAAAAAGGCGGGTGACCCTGTCACCGGGGCGAGCATCAACAAGAACGGCACCATCACATTCCGCGCGACGCGTGTCGGCGGCGACACTGCCCTGGCCCAGATCATCAAGCTCGTCGAGCAGGCGCAGGGAAGCAAGGCGCCCATCGCGCGGCTCGCCGACGTCGTCTCGGGCTATTTCGTGCCCATCGTGATGCTCGTCGCGCTGGCGGCAGGCGCGGCGTGGCTCTTGAGCGGCCAGAGCGTGGCATTCAGCATGAGCATCTTCACCGCGGTGCTCGTGATCGCCTGCCCGTGCGCGCTGGGGCTTGCCACGCCCACGGCCATCATGGTGGGGACGGGCCGGGGGGCAGAGATGGGAATTCTCATCAAGGGCGGGGCGGCGCTGGAAGAGACGCACAGGATCCGCACCGTGATCCTCGACAAGACGGGCACCATCACGGAGGGAGCGCCTGTCGTCACGGACATCGCCCTTTCAAACGGCACATCCGAAGATGCCTTGCTGCAGCTCGCGGCTTCCGCGGAGAAGGGCTCCGAGCACCCCCTGGGGGATGCAGTCGTGCAGGGCGCGGAAAGGCGGAACCTTCCGCTCCTGCCTCTGGAGAGCTTCCAGGCGCTGCCGGGTCTTGGAATCGAGGCGCGCATCGACGGCAAGGCCGTTCTCCTGGGGAACGAAAAGTTGATGGCGGAGCGGAGCATCGACCTGGGCAGCCTGCGTCCCGCCGCGGCCCTTCTGGCGGAGGCGGGGAAGACACCGATGTTCGTCGCCGTGGACCGGATGACCGCCGGCGTGATTGCCGTTGCCGATGTGCCGAAGCAGACGAGCGCGCCGGCGATCGCAGAGCTCCGCGCACTGGGCCTGGAGGTCGTCATGATCACGGGCGACAACGAGAGAACGGCGCAGGCCGTTGCGCGGCAGGTCGGCGTGGACAGGGTATACGCCGGGGTGCTGCCGCACCAGAAGGCGGAGGCGGTGAGGCGCATCCAGGCCGAGGGAGCCGGGGGCCGGGTCGCCATGGTCGGGGACGGCATCAACGACGCGGCGGCGCTGGCGCAGGCCGACATCGGCATCGCCATCGGATCGGGCACGGACGTCGCCATCGAATCCGCCGACATCGTGCTCATGAAGAGCGACCTTTCCGACGTGGCAGGGGCCATCCGCCTGAGCCGGGCCACCATCCGCACGATCAGGCAGAATCTCTTCTGGGCTTTCTGCTACAACGTGCTGGGCATCCCGATTGCCGCGGGTGTCCTCCACCTTTTTGGAGGCCCGCTCCTGAACCCCATCTTCGCCGCCGCGGCCATGTCGCTGAGCTCGGTGTCCGTGGTGAGCAACGCCCTTCGGCTACGCCGATTCTCCGCGCACCGGGGCATGGAGGTCGCGTATGGATCACGGTAGTCATGAATCCCACAAGGCAATGGCGCTCCTGAAGACGGCCCGCGGCCAGGTGGACGGCGTGCTGCGCATGGTGGAGGAGGACCGCTATTGCATCGACGTGGCGAAACAGGTCCTGGCCACCATCGCCCTTCTGAAGAAGGCGAACATCGTGATCCTCCGCCAGCACATGGACACGTGCGTGAAGGACGCGATCCGCACCGACAAGGGCGCGGAAAAGATCGACGAGATTTCGATGATTCTCGAGACCTATCTGGAGAGATGAGGAGGAACACATGGCAGCATCGACAGGGAAAGTGAAGGATCCCGTGTGCGGCATGACGATCGACGCCGCCACCGCGGCGGCAAAGCGGAGCCATGACGGGAAGGACTACTACTTCTGCGCGCAGGGCTGCGCCCGCGCCTTCGATTCCGATCCCGCGAAATACGCGGTGAAGTAGGTCCGCTCTAGCCTTTCGAGCCGATCGTGGCGAGCACGCCGCCGGCCACGATGCGCCGCTGTGACCTGATGTCCAGTCCGGCACCCGTGAAGAGGGCGGCAATCTCGGCGCGCGTGTGGATGCGCTGGTGGGCGATGATGCCTCCCGCGAGCGACGGCAGGACGCCATCGGCGAGGCAGAAGAAGCCATTCGGCCGCAGCACGCGCGCGATCTCCCGCAGGCCTGCCGCCTGGTCATGCCAGTGATGGAAAGAGACGGTGCTGAAGGCGACGTCCACGGAAGAGTCGGGGAGGGGCACCGCCTCGCCCCTTCCGACGTGGAAAGAGGCCGAAGGCGTCAGGAGCCGCGCAAGCTCGATCATGCCTTCCGCCGGGTCCACGCCCACATGATGAGCGGTCGGCCATCGCGCGGAGGCCCGCCGGAGCAACCGGCCCGTGCCGCAGCCGACATCGAGGACGCTCTCCGGCACCCGGCCGTCCAGCTGCGCCTCCACGAGATTCAGGACTGCCCGATGCACGGGGCCGAAAAAGAAGAACTGCCCGAGGGAACGTTCGTACGTGCGCGACCAGCGGTGGAACTTGTCGACGTCCTCTCTGGAAGGTGTCACCATGGCGTAAAGGTACCGATTTTTGCGTTCAGCCGTCCGCCGCGCCGTCACGAGCCGTCATGCGGGCGAAGGACCTCGGTGCCCGGAAGATGCGCGGGGTATTCCTCGCGGATGTCCAGCGCCGCACCCAGGGTGGAGGATGCAACCCACGAAGCGGCACTGCCGTAGGAGCCCTTGCCCCCCACCAGGTGGTGCATGTAGTCCCAGTCGGTGTGATTATATTGTTCGGGCTGGTAGCCGACGAAGTCGGGGCCGCAGTTGAGCGGCCGCTCGGGCGTGGAGATCATCTGGCCGCAGAAACCCATCAGGTCGTGCGCATAATCCGCCCAGCAAGGCTCCGAAAGTGCCGAGGAAAGACGGAGGAAGTCCAGGGCGATCATCATCCCGTACGGATCGAGGTGATGGTGCGCGACTGACACCGTCGTTCCACCGTACGTGTGGAAGCCCATCCGCCCCAGGGGACTCTGCGCGGAGAAAGGCACGTCCCACGTGAACTGCCAGCCCAGGCAGAACGCGGCTGCTTCCCGCGCAGCTTCGATGAGCGCCGGATCCCCTGTCACGCGGTGGAGGAGCAGGAAGGCGCGCAGGAGGGCGTGCCCTGCCTCCTTGTCCGTGCACTCGGCGTCCAGCGTGTCGAAGGTGAAGCGCTGCGGCTTCACCGCGGCATTAATGAAGTAGTCCGCCGCCCGACGCGCGGCGGGCAGCCAGGATCGGTCGCCCATGCGGATGAGCTCCGCCATGAGCCAGATGATGTAGGCGCCATTCGTGCCGCGCGCATCGAGCAACTCTCCGGTCGGCGACCAGAATCGGCCGAAATTCCCGTCGGGCAGTTGATGCGCCGCGAAGAAGTCCGCGATGCGCCGTGCGTGATCGAGCCACCTTTCATCCCGGCCGCTGCCGGCACGATCGTAGAGGAGGGCATACTGCTGCGCCGACTCTCCCATGCACCGGGTGGATGCCACGGCAGCAAGACCGCGGCCGGGGAAAAAGAAGCCGCCGAAGCGCCGGGCATGAATGCTGTAGTCGTCGAATGCCAGACCGCTGGGAAGCTCTCCGCCGAGCATGAATGAAGCAATCTCCCGCGCAGCCGCCGGCAGGTCGGCGTCGCGGTATTCCCGGCCCAGCCGATGGAAACTTGCCGCCGCTTCCAGGCCTTTTGCAAGGAAAGATCCGCCGAGGAAATCGCCGAAAAAGCGCTGGAGGATGGGCGGCAGGCGCAGCTCCCGCATGATGCCTGTCGCTGCGCCCTTCCGGTACAACGCGTGCGTCCGCAGCCAATGCGTTTTCAGCGCGATGAAACGATTCCAGTCGACGCCGGCCCAGAGGTCGAGTCCTTCCGGCCTGCAGCGGCGCCGCGCAGCGGCAAAGACCTCCCGATAGGGGATCCGGGAGCCCGGGGAGTGCAGGAGGATGAATGCCCTTTCGAATCGGAAGCCGGGGCCGGGTGAAACCACGCGCGGCGCGGCCCGTGCAGACCGCCGATGAGGACTCCTTTCTCCCGGTAGGACGATGGGCTTTCTTCATACGGCGTGGCGATTTCGAGCTCCACGAAGCCCTGCCGCGACTTCGAACGGATGCTTCCGATCTCTTCCTCCGTGCGCGCGGGAAGGGAGAAGAACGCCCAGGCCCCGGCGTCCCCGGCAAGGATGGCGCAGGATGGAATCGGGCACCGGTCCTCTCGAAAGGACCATCCGACGTCCAGACCGCCGCGGGGGAACCTGCCGGCGCCTTCGTGATTGCCGTCCACCATGACCGCGGGCACCACCCATTCGGAAAAGGTACCTTCAAGCTCCACGACGCAGGGCAGACGGACAGGGGCCCGTGTGGCGAGCTCCCATACGCGATGGATCTCCAGCGCCCCGTCGGCAGCGGTGCACAGCTCGTCGCGCACCGTGCCCAAGGGTCCTTCGGCGCGCACGCCACCGCCCTCCACGGTCACGGTGCGTGGCGGGATCCTGCCGCGCGGCGTGATCAGCTCGTAAAGGATGACGACCGCAGGTCCTTTGGCAAGATGCACGCGGACGGCCGTGCCGTCCCGGACAGCCTCGATTCTGAAGCTCACCGGCGCCCCTCCCGACATTTTTGACCCCTTTGCCCCGCCGCCTCCGGTGCGCCTCAGCTCGATGATTGTCCCCGATCCTCGGACAATCCGTAGCGGGCGATCTTCTGTGCCAGGGTCTTTCGCGTGATGTGCAGCTCGCGCGCGGTCTTCGACTTGTTGCCGTCGTTGCGCGTAAGGCTGTCGGCGATCCGCCGCCTTTCGTATTCCCGGGTGATCGCTCCCAGGCCGCTTTTCAGGCCGGTGTCGGTGGGCGATGCCGTGTCTTCCCCGGGGGGCCGTATGACGCGCGGTGCTCCGGGTCGGCCCGGCGCCAAGAAGCTTTTTTCCCCCAGCAGCACGATCTGGTTCACCGTGTTCTCCAGCTCCCGGACATTGCCCGGCCAGCTCCACGCTTCCAGCGCCTTCAGGGTGTCGGCGCTCAGCGTGATCGGCGCGCGGGTATACCGTTCCTTGTACTTCGCAAGGAAATGCCCGACGAGCAGGGGGATGTCGCCCTGCCGCTCGCGCAGCGGCGAAAGGTGGAGCGACACGACGTTGAGGCGATAGAAGAGGTCCTCGCGGAACCTTCCGTCGCGGATGAGAGCCGCGAGGTCCTTGTTGGTGGCCGCGATGATGCGCGCGTCGACGCTGATCCGCTTCACGCCGCCCACCCGCTCGAAGCTGGACTCCTCGATCACGCGCAGGAGCTTCGCCTGGGTGTCCATCGACATGTCGCCGATCTCGTCCAGAAGGAGCGTGCCTCCATTGGCCAGCTCGAACTTTCCCCTCTTTCTCTCCACCGCGCCCGTGAAGGCGCCCCGCTCGTGGCCGAAGAGCTCGGAGAGCAGCAGGCTTTCGCTGAGGGCGGCGCAGTTGATGGAGATGAATTCGCCGTCTCGGCGCGCGCCGGTGAAGTGGATGTAGCGCGCAAGCACCTCCTTGCCGGTGCCGCTCTCCCCCGTGATGAGGACCGTGACCGCCGTGTCCTTCACCTTGTCGGCGGTGGCGAGCAGCGCCTGGACCGCCGGATCGCGCGTGACAAAGGTGTGGGGCACGGACCGCAGCGTGAGCTCGTCGCGGAGGAAACGGTTCTCCCGCGCGAGGGTGCGGAGCTGCAGGTTCCTGCGCACGGCGTCCAGAAGCTTCGCGTTGTCGATGGGCTTGAGGAAATAGTCCGCGGCGCCGCCCTTCATGGAGGTGATGACGCTGTCGATGCTGCCGAAGCCGGTGATGACGATCACCACGACGTCGGGCTCCTGGCGCTTCAATTCGCGCAGAAGGTCGATGCCCGAGCGCTCCCCGCGCAGGCGGATGTCGATCAGGGCAGCGTCCAGCGGGTACTTCCCCGCCGCGGCCACGGCCGCGTCGAAATCGGCTGCGCTGTGCACGGAGAATCCCTCCTTGCGGAAAAGGTTCTCCAGGCCGTGGCGGATCCCCTCTTCGTCATCCACGATCAGGATCGATGCGCCCTTCACGATGCTGCCCTCGCGCCCGTGGGGCCGTCGGGCCTGCACGGCAGGCTCAGGGAGAAGCGTGCGCCGCGGCCTTCCCGGCTTTTCACGTCGATCGCCCCGTTGTATTTCGTGACGATGCCGTACACCACGGACAGGCCGAGGCCCGTGCCTTCCCCGTTGGCCTTCGTCGTGAAGAACGGGTCGAAGATGCGCGGCACGATCTCCTTGGGAATGCCCCCGCCGGTATCCGCGATCGACAGTGCCACGCGGCCGGTGCCGTTCACGCGGCGCGTGCTGATGAGGATCCTCCCCGGCCCGTCGATGGCCCGAATCGAGTTGGAAAGCAGGTTGATGACGACCTGCTTCAGCTCATCCGTGCTCACGACGGTCGCGGGCAGGTCCTTTCCCAGACGGGTGTCGATGCGGATCCGCTCTTCCCGGGCGAGGGAGCGGCTCACCAGCCCGATCACCTCCCGCACCACCTGGTTCACATCGGAGCCGGCCGTGCGGTCGGAATCGGTGGCGGCGAAGTTCAGAAGCTCCTGCACGATGCGCGCGATGCGCCGCGTCTCCTGCTCGATCCACTTCAGGGAGACGCGCCGCTCGGGGCTCGATTCGTCGTCGATGAGATTCTGCACGTTCGTGAGGATGGACCCCAGCGGGTTGTTGATCTCGTGGGCCATGCCCGCGGACAGCATGCTGATGGTGGCGAGCTTCTCCGCCTGGAAGATCTTCTGCTCCAGCTCCGTCTTCGCGCTGATGTCCTCCGCCATGAACACGCATCCCGAGGCCTCGTGGAACTCGCCCTCCGAGCTGTAGAAGGGGTAGAGACGGATCTCGTAGACCCTGCCCCTCCCCGAGCGCTTCACTTCCGAATGGAACTCGCGCTCCCGGCGGAAGATGGAGAAGATTTTCTCCGCGATCGACTCATCGATGATGTCGATGGCGAGGTACGTGAGGGGCACGCCGATCACGTGCGCCTCCGACAGGTGGAACGATTCGAGGAAGGCATTGTTCGCCTTCTCCACGACCAGGTCGCGGTTGACGATCGCGATGCCGGCCCGGATGGAGTCGACGATTTTCTCATTGTATTCCTTCAGGAGCATCGTCTCCTGGAGCGCCTCGTGGATCGCGGTGCGATTCTGGGAGAGCTCGCGCGCCATGTCGTTGAAGCTCGTGAAAAGCCTCCCGATCTCGTAGCCGCCGATGGTGCGGACCTGGGTGTCGAGCGCCCCTTCGCGGATGCGCCTCATCGCGGCGAACAGCTCGGCGATGGGATGGGTGATATTGCGCGAGAGGAAGATGCTGAGCACCAGGGTGAGCAGGGCGCCGGCAAGGGACACCGCGAGGATCGTCCTGTCCAGCAGGAGCAGCTTCGCGTCGTAAGGGTCATTGGAGAGGAAGGTCCCCAGAAAGAGCTCGTCCCCCTCCTGCCCATTGTCACAGGCGCCCTATCTTCTGGAATGCCGCGTTGAAGGTCTCCCGGCCCATGCGCTGGTCGTACAGCTCGCGGTAGGCGCTCTGCATGCCGGCGGGGTCGAAGAAGCCGGGCGTCGCGTCCGGCGCGAGGGAGGATGCCATGACGCGCGTGCCCTGGAGGAATACCACGAATGACTTCCTGTTCAACGTAAGCTGGGCGCAGAAGTCACGGTCGATGCGCTTGAGGAAAAAGGCATCGGCGCGTGGTCCCCCCGGGGCGCCGATGCGCGTCGCCCCGATGAGGCAGAGCGTGCCGCGGATGCTCACCAACTGGATGTAGGGGTACTCCCGGGAGTTGGCGAGCTCCTGCAGATCGGAAATGTCCAGGGTCCCGGGAAAGGTCTGGACGAAACCCGAAACGCCCCCGCGCATGTTCTTCAGCGCCAGCGCATCCACCTTGCTCGTAAGCAGGAGCTCCCTCAAGGAGCGGTCGAGCGCATCCGGGGCTTCGCGCGCAACCCGCGGGGCGTTCGCGAGCTCGATGAGGCTTTTCCAGATCTGGCGCTTCCAGGAGTTGAAGCCGTCGTAGAGGACGGTCGCCTCATCCCCCAGCTCTCTGCCCGCGTCGGCGAGGTTGGCCCTTCGGGTGACGTTCGTGATCAGCAGGATCGTGAGCGCGGCCTGGAAAACAATGACGCCGATAAAAAAGAGGAATGTCTTCCTGAAAAGCTTCATGCGTCCTGTTTCACCACCGTTTCCGCCCCCACGATGAGGCTCACGACCTCATCGGCGTTGGTGTCCTTCGTGATCAGCTCGGCGACCTTCTCTCCACGGCGCATGATGGCCATGCGGTCGGCGACCTGGAAGATGTCGTGCATCTGGTGGCTGATGACGATGATGCCGATGCCGTGGCTCTTCAGCAGGTTGATCGTGTCGATGACCTTCTTCTGTTCTGCCACGCCGAGGGCCGCGGTGGGCTCGTCCATGATGAGGAACTTTGCGTCCCAGTAGATCGAGCGGGAGATGGCGACCGCCTGGCGCTGGCCGCCGGAGAGCGCCCGTATGCGGTTGCGAAGGGAGGGGATGAGGATGTCCAGCTTTTCCAGTATCTTGCGGCTCTCCGTCTGCATGTACGAATGGTCCAGGACATTGAGGAAGCCCAGGATCTTTTTCATCTTCTCCCGTCCGAGGAAGATGTTGGCGGGGGTGTTGAGGTTTTCCGCCAGCGCAAGGTCCTGGTAGATCGTCTCGATGCCCATCGCCAGCGCGTCCATGGGGGAGTCGATCTGCACCTCCTTGTCCATGAACAGGATCTTTCCCGAGTCCGCCTTGTACACCCCGGAGATCACCTTGATGAGGGTGGACTTTCCCGCCCCGTTGTCCCCGAGCAGCCCGACGACCTCTCCCGCCTGCACGCCCAGGCTCACGTTGTCGACGGCCACCAGACCGCCGAATCGCTTCGTGATATTCCTGACTTCAAGCACGAATCCCATGCCGCTAGTCCTCCTTGTGAATCATCTCGGGGAAGAACTGGTCGATCAATACGGCAAAGATCAGGATGACCCCCACCGCGATGTACTTGTCGAAGGTCTGCACGCCCATCATCTTCAGCCCCATCTCCAGGATGGAGAGGATGAGGACACCGAGGATTGTCCGCCAGATGGTGCCCACACCGCCGAACAGGCTCGCGCCGCCGATCACGACGGCCACGACCGAGTCGAGCATGAAGGAGGAGCCCGCGTCCGCCTTGCCCGACACGTACTCCAGCATGTAGATGATGCCCGAAAGGGTGGCGAAGAAGGAGGACATGACGTAGATCACGATCAGGTGTCTGCTCGTGTTGATTCCCGCGCGCACCGCGGCATCGATATTGCCGCCAATGGCGTAGGTGTGCCTGCCGAACCGTGTGCGCTTCAGGAGGAACGCCGCCACCGCGATCACGAGCACTGTCACGACGACCATCGTGGGGATGATGTCGATCACGTCGGCTCCGCCTTCCGGGCGGGCGAAGAACCAGATACCCTTGCCGGGGACCAGGTGGATGAAGTAGCTGTTGCCGATGATGTTCGCCAGATTCGGCACGTTGATGGCGGCGGAGCCCTGCGTGATCAGCAGGGAGGTGCCATAGGTGATTCCCTGCACGGCGAATGTCGCGAGGAATGGCGGCACCTTCAAGCGCGCCACCAGGACGCCGTTGACAAAGCCTGGGAGCAGGCCTATCGCGAGAGTGATCAGGATGGCAAAGAGGATTGAGAGCTCGGGAGGCAGCCCTAGAACATCGAAGCGAACGGCGAGCTTGGCCGACACGACGGAGGCAAATCCCATGACGAATCCCACGGAGAGGTCAATGCCGCCCGTGACGATGACGAACGTCTCCGCGGTGGCGAGCAGGGCCAGGGTCGTGCTGTAAAACAGCACGATCTGGAAGCCGTTCAGGGAAAAGAACCCGCCCCCCAGGAAGCTGAAGAAGACCAGCTCGATGAGGAGGAAGAGCATGGCCCATCGTTGTCCGATGAGGGAGGTGAATCCGCGTGCGCGCGCCATTGTCCGCTCCTTGCTCAAAAGAGATCCGGGAAGAGCTGGTCGATCACGACCGCGACGATGAGGATGAGCCCGACGGCGATGTAGCGGTAAAAGGGTTGGACGCCCGACAGGTTCAGCCCGTTCTCCAGCACCTTCAGGAGGATCACCCCGACGGCGGAGGCGAGTATCCGCCCCTTGCCGCCCATGAGGCTCGCGCCGCCGATGATGACGGCGGCGATTGCGAAAAGCTCCAACTGGGCGCCGAATGTCGTGAAGTTGCCGGTCCCGCTCTGGAAAAGGTCCACGACGCCCGCCAGACCCGCGAGGAAGGTGGAAAGGACGTAGACAAGGATGAGGTGCCGGCGGGTGTTGATGCCTGCCCGGACGGCGGCGTCCATGCTGCCGCCGATGGCGTACGTGTGCTGCCCGAAGCGGGTGTTTTTCAGGAGGTGCCAGAGCAGGAGGAGAAAGACGAAGATGAGGATGAAGGAAATCGGGGCGATCCGCACCAGCTCCTTGATCTGGTTGGCGGCGACGCTCGCCGGACGGGCGAAAAAGCTCCAGGCGCCGCTCGCGGGATGCACGTAGAGCACGTACATGTTGCCGATGTCCGTCAGCCCCGGCGGCAGGTAGCCGATCGGGAAGCCGCCGCAGATATGGTAGGAAACGCCGATGGCGATGCCCATCGTCCCGAGGGTGGCGATGAAAGGAGGCACCTTGAAGCGCGCGATCATCACGCCGGCAACCAGACCGCACGCAACGCTGGCCGCGATCCCCACGACGATCCCCACGAGCACGCTCGCCGGCGCGCTCCAGTGGGCCGCGTAGAGAAGCTGCATGGTGCTTGCAGACGCCACCGCGGAAAGCCCGAGGACGAAGCCGACCGAGAGGTCGACGCCGCCGGTGATGATGACGAATGTCTCGGCGCACGCGAGGAGGAGCCCCGTCGTCGCCAGGTGGATGATGCTCTGGAAGTTATTCAGCGCGAAGAAGTTCTTTCCCGTAAAGGAAAAGATCACGACGATGAGCACGAGAAAGAAAAAAGACCAGTTGCGCGCGAGCACGGAAAACACCGACGCCTTTTCCCTGCCGCCTGTTGCCAGAGCCTTGTCTCCCATTGGTCACCTCTTCCCCGCGCCGATCGAAAAGCGATAGTACTCCATGATTGATGCAGTCGCAATCAGAAGGCGAAAAAAGGGCCGGCTCTCGAGAGCCGGCCCGCACGACGCACGTGAGCTACTTCGTATAGATGTACTGCTGCATGTCGGGGCTGTTGACGTTGTCCTTCGTGAAGAACTGGAACCCCGGGATGATTTTCTTCTGGGGAGCAGTCTTCGCGGTCAGGTACTTGTATCCCGCGTCCACGCCCAGTGACCCGATCTGGCCGGGAAGCTGCGCGAGCACCAGGTCGATGTCTCCTGCCTTCAGGGAATCGATGAGGGTCTGGGTCGCATCCCACGATGCGATCTTCACGGCGCCGGCAAGACCCGCGTTCTTCACTGCCTGGGAAGAGCCCTGCGCGCTGAACACGTTCACGCCGAAGATTCCGACGATGTCGGGGTCCTTCTGCAGGGCCGCCGTGGTGAGCTCCATCGCCTTTTGCTGGTTGTCCATGCAGTAGTCCATTCCGACCAGCGTGATGTTGGGGAACTCCGCGATGCCTTCCTTGAACCCGTTGCCGCGGTCGATGACCGAGGAGACGTCAGGGTTCGTGTTGCACACGTAGACCTTGCCCTTCTCACCGATCAGCTTCGCCAGCTGCTCGGCAACCTGCTTGCCGCCCAGCTTGTTGTCGGTTCCGATGTACGCGAGCGGGAAGCTGTAGTCGCTGGCCTTGGAGTAGTCGCCGTCGCCGAGGTACGTGTCAACGGTGATCACGGGTATTCCCTTGTCGGAGATGGCCTTCAGAGGCGCCACGAGCGCTGTCGTGGAGGTCGGCGCGATGAGGAGGAGGTCGATGCCGCCTTTTGCCATGAGGGCCTGAAGGTTGGGGACCTGCTTGTCGGGGCCCCACGAATCAGGGTAATCACCGACGACGACGTTCACCCCGAGCTCCTTTGCCTTTGCGCGGATGCCCTTCTCCATCGTATAATAGAAAGGATCGGCCACGCCCGGCATGAACGCGATGGTGATGGTCTTCTTTGCGGTTTCGGCCGTGCCGGTCGCGAACACGGGCACCGCCATCAGAGCAACGAGTGCCACAGCGAGAACAAGGATAAGAGATCTCTTCATACAAACCTCCTGGCATAGATGAGAGAGTGGTTGACAACCGTTGGAAGAGTTGCAATAGGCGTGCCAGGCAAGCCGGCGGATGACAACTAATGCAACTCTTTTTCCAGTAAAAAGATAGGAGGTGGGCCGTTCTGCGATGACGCGTCGCCGCGGCATCTATGTGTATAGCGAGATATCCAGTTGCTGGATACAAAAACACGCCATTGGCTGCACAGTGGCCATTTGCCGTGTCAAACCGCACATCCGCCTTTCCCCCGATGTGGGCATGGTGCGCTCGCCGAAGTCCCGAACCGCGCATCCGATGGTTTTCTCTTGCGGGTAAAAGGTCTACCCTCGGGGAGTCCATGCGTAGATCAGTCTCGTTTTGCCATGAGAACTCATGACAGGCCCGAATCGCGGTCCTGATAGCCCGAGGCTCATCGGCGTCTTTACCGCCCAGCTCGATGACGCCTACCAGACGGCGATCTGGCGCGGCATCGAGGCGCGCGCCGGCGCCCGCGGCGTCGGAGTCATCTGCTTCGTCGGCCACAGGATCGCCTCCCCGATTGCCTCGGAGGCTGCGGCCAACATCGCCTACGGCCTCGCCGATCGGCGCAATATCGACGGCCTGATCGTCCTCTCCTCCGCCATAGCCACATTCCTCGACCGGGACGGAATGAGCAGGCTGTTCAGCGCGCGCCGGGGCATCCCCCAGGTCTCGCTGGGGCTTGCCGTTCCGGGCGTGCCGAGCGTCACCTCCGACGGCTCGGAGGGCATGGCGGTCGTCGTCCGCCACCTCGTGCGCGAGCATGGGTTGCGGCGATTCGCGATGATCGGCGGCCCGGCGGGCCACCTCGAGGCGGACGACCGCGAGCGTTCCTTCCGACGCACGCTCGCAGAATCCGACATCCCCTTCGACGAGAGACTGGCGACAAAAGGGACATTCCTCCGCTCGTCGGGTGAGGAAGCCGCCCGGCATTTCCTGGACACCGGCGTGCCGTTCGACGCCGTGGTGTGCATGAACGACCGCATGGCGCTGGGCGCCCTGGAGGTACTCCAGGCGGCCGGCCGGCGCGTCCCCGACGACGTCGCAGTGGTGGGTTTCGACGACACCGAGGAAAGCGGGTACGTCACCCCGTCGCTCACGACGGTCATGCAGCCCCTGCGCGAGCTGGGCACCTCCGCCGTGGACCTGCTCCTGGAGCTCATGGACGGGGTCGAACGGCGGGATCGCATCCTCACCTGCACGCCGGTGATCCGCGAATCCTGCGGATGCCCGCCGCGCCGCACCTACGACGCGGACATGACCACGATGCCGCGCGACGCCACACCGGATGAGCTCGAGGCCGTGCGGGAACTGACCGCGTGCGCGGCCCGCGGCGATTCCGATGGCTTCATCGCCCGTCTCACCCGCGCCCTCGCCGCGACCACCATCGCCGGGGAAGCGCCCGGCAAGTGGAACAACTACCTCACCGCCGTGCGGGCGCAAACGGTGGCCGCGGACGGGGCGCGCGCGGAGGAAACGCTCTTCGAGTTCGCCCGGGTGCTCGTCGGGGAGGCGGAGGCGCGGCGCCAGGCCGCGCGCCGCGTCGCCGCGGAGCACCGCCTGGCGACGCTTCGGGCCATCAGCTCGTCGCTCGCCGGCGCCTTCGAGATGCCCGTCATGCTCGGGCGCCTCGAATCCGGACTCACGCGTCTGGGCATCGGTGGAGGCTACATCGCGCTGTTCGACCACCAGGCGCCCGACGCCGAGTGGTCCCGCCTGGTCATGGGGCCGCGCGCCGATGAGACGCACCCTTTTCCGCCGCGCGGCGTCCGTTTCCGCACGAAGCACCTCCTGCCCTCGGTGACTGCCGAACCGTGGCGCACCCGGCCCTGGGTGCTCGAGCCTCTTGTGTTCCAGGACGAACCGCTGGGTTTCACGTTGCTTCCCGGCGGCGCGGAAGAGCCGGCGGTCTATGACACGCTGCGGGAGCAGGTCGCGAGCGCGCTGAAGGGGGCGCTTCTCCTCGACCAGGTGCTCACGCACGAAAGGCGGCTGCAGGTGGCCGTGGCCCGGCGCACGGCGGAGCTCACGAGCGCCAACGCCGAGCTCACCCGCGAGGTGGAGCGGCGTATGCGGCTGGAGCGCGAGGTGAGCGAGATCTCCGACCGCACGATGCAGCGCATCGGACAGGACCTTCACGACGATCTGTGCCAGCACCTCGCCGGCATCGCGATGCTTACGTCCGTGCTCCGCGGCGCGCTCGCGGGCTCCGCGCCCGCCGCCGTCACGGCCGTGGAGCACATCGGCACGCTCCTCGCCGATTCGATCACGCGCGCGAAGCAGATCGCGCGGGGGCTGTATCCGGCGGGCCTGGAGGAGAACGGGCTGGTGGCCGCCCTGGAGGAGCTCGTGGAAGCGGCGCGCCGCAATTACCCGGCCGTCGTCGAGCTCCGCGCCGCGCCCGACTTCCGCATGCCCGGCACCGACCGCGCGCTCCAGGTCTACCGCATCGTGCAGGAGGCCCTGTCCAATGCCCTGAAGCACTCGCGGTCGGCGCGCATCGAGGTGAAGCTCTACCGGGAGGACCCGCAGAGTCCCGGCAGTCGGCGGGGCGCGCGTCCGACGGAGGAACGGCGCACCGTGCTCGTGGCGGAAGTGAGCGACGACGGGGACGGCCTTCCCACGTCAGTCAACGGCAACGGCATGGGCCTGCGCATCATGCGGTACCGCGCGGAGACGGCCGGCGCGGAGCTGCGCATCGAGAGGCTCGCGCGGGGCACGCGCATCTCGTGCCGCATCGACAGTTCCCAGGGGGAGACGTGATGGCAGATCCAGTGACATTCCTCGTCGTCGACGACCACCCGGTGTTCCGCCAGGGTCTTGTGGCTCTCATCAAGAGCGACGAGCGCTACCAGGTCTGCGGCGAGGCAGGCACCGTGGCGGAATCCCTTGCCGCGCTGGAGAAGGCGGTGCCGGACATCGCGCTCGTCGACATCTCGCTGGTCGGCCAGAACGGCCTCGACCTGGTGAAGACGCTCAAGGCGACGCATCCCGAGGTGCTCGTGCTCATCATCTCCATGCACGACGAGGTCATTTACGCCGAACGGGCGCTGAAGGCCGGCGCGCGGGGCTACGTCATGAAGCAGGAGGCCGCCTCCGTCATGGTCGACGCCATCGAGACCGTGCTCTCAGGAAAGATCTACGTCTCTGCCATCATGCGCGACCGACTCCTGGAGACGATGTTCAGCCGCCGCGAGGAGACAGAGGCGCCGTCGGTGGAGCGCCTGAGCGACCGTGAGCTGGAGGTGCTCGATCTGATCGGCCAGGGCTATGGCGCGGCAGAGACCGCCAAGGTCATGAATCTTTCGGTGAAAACGGTCAACGCCTACAGCGACCACATCAAGGAAAAGCTCCAGATCTCGAACGCCGGCGCGTTGCGCCGTTTTGCCGTGAAGTGGGTGCAGAGCCGGGACAGGCAATAGTTCCTTTTGTGGCTCCTGTGCGATTCTGCCCAATTTCTTTGATGAAGCCTTGATGCGGCGCTGACAGCGATTTGTATCAAGGGCCGCCCACGCCGGTTCATGGAGGTGTCGCGTGGACATGGTGCCCGTGAAAAAAATCGGCGACATCTATCCGCAGAGGAATGGTATCCTGGCTCACGATAGACAACTGAATAGATCGAAGCGTCAGCGGGCAAATCGCAGACTCGGTGCGGAGATGAAACGGTAGGATTTCGTTCGCCCCGAAATTGGATCGGCAGGGATAGGTAATATCGCCTATTTTCGAATTCGCCATTTGTCCGAGTCCGCAGTAATCCGAGACGCGCATCAGCATAGGAATAAATCCCTAATGTCCGCACCATGATTTTGGCGGCCAACAGAAAATGGCCGGGGACAGAAATATGAGTTCTTGCGCGAACGGCACGTGGCGCCTTTGCGTGACTGACAGCCGATGAGCAGAAATGCCTTTTTCACCTGAAATCCCATATATTCCGCAAAATATCCCAATAAATATTGGGTGAGTGTGCATTTTAGCGCAGGCGTCCGTCAGCGTCCCTTTCCTGTTTGCCAATTTCGAGTGCCGCATTGACCGAAGACGGGAAGCGCTGTCGGAAAATCGGCGCGAGCGTTGCGCTCAGAAGTGAGTGATGCTTCTCTATCGCGCCTTTTTTTCTTGACGGCTGAAAATGAATGATTTATGATAACACGATTTTCAACTATTTCTTTTTACTAGAGAGGAGGTCTCTGGATGAAGCGAAGGTGGGGAATTGGAATTGCTCTTCTGGTGCTGTTCAGCTTCAGCATGCCGCTGTTCGCACAACAGAAGAAGGTAATCAACCTGTGGAGCTTCACTGACGAAGTGCCCAAGATGCTCGTGAAGTACATGCAGATGAATCCGAAGGTTGATGCGGCGTATGAGATCAAGACGACCATCGTCGCCACGACGAACGGCGCCTACCAGCCGGCCCTTGACCAGGCACTGATGGGCGGCGGCAAGGACGCACCTGATATCTACACCGCTGAGTCCGCGTTCGTGCTCAAGTACACGCAGGGCGACGCTGGCCAGTTTGCCGCTCCCTACAAGGATCTCGGCATCGACGTGGCCACCCTTCTGAAGAAGGCCGACATCGCCCAGTATACGATCGATATCGGCACCAACCCGGTGTCGAAGCAGCTCATTGGTCTTGGCTATCAGGCCACGGGCGGCGCGTTCATCTATCGCCGCTCCATCGCGAAGGACGTCTTCGGTACGGACGATCCGGCGGTGATCAAAGGCAAGGTCGGACCGGGCTGGGACAAGTTCTTCCAGGCGGCTGCGGCGCTGAACGCCAAGGGCTACGGCATCGTCTCCGGCGACGGGGACATCTGGCACGCAATCGAAGGCGGCTCCAAGCAGGGCTGGATCGTCAACGGCAAGCTCTTCATCGACAAGGACCGCGAGGCCTTCCTGGATCTTTCAAAGAAGTTGAAGGACAGCGGCTACGACAACGATACGCAGGACTGGACTGACGCCTGGTTTGCCGACATGAAGGATGCCAGCGCGAAGAAGATATTCGGTTTCTTCGGCCCCGCATGGCTCATCAACTACGTCATGGCAGGAAACTCCGGCGGCAAGCAGCCCGGCGAAGGCACCTACGGTGACTGGGCCGTGTGCGAACCGCCCATCGGCTTCTTCTGGGGCGGCACATGGGTCCTCGCCAACAAGAACAGCAAGGTGAAGAGCGTCATCGGCGACATGATCAAGTGGATCACGCTGGACAGCTCCGAGACCGGTCTGCAGTACTATTGGGCGAACGGCACCCTCAACGGGCCCGGCGGCACCAAGGACACTGTCGCCTCCGGAACCGTCATGAAGATGTCAAACGGCACGCTGCCGTTCCTGGGCGGACAGAACATGTTCGACGTTTTCGTCCCTGCGGGCAAGTTCGCAACGGGGAAGAACAAGACCCAGTATGACGAAACCATCAACAACATCTGGCGCGGTCAGGTGCGCGAATACACCGCGGGCAACAAGAGCCGTGCCCAGGCCATTATTGACTTCAAGCAGCAGGTCAAGGACCAGCTCGACCTCGACTCAAATTGACCTGAATTCCGGTGTGGGCGGACACTGTCCGCCCACTTTTTTTCCATGCGCCCGGAAAATATTATCATCCTGGCCTATCAATCTTTCTCAATAAGATGAACATCGACGATTAATTTAATTGAGCCTGAGTTTCGCGGCGAATTGCCGGCCGCGGAGGCATACCGGGAGCGAAAAAGTCGGCGCAGGAATACCAAGGTCGGAATCGCTCGTTCTGTCACGGGGAGGTGAACGCTCATGCGGCGCAAAGGCGTAAGCTACGCAAAGTACGGCTACTTCTTTTCCATACCTTTTGTGCTGGCTTTTCTGATCTTTTCGCTCTACCCGCTGATCTATACGCTTGTGATCGGTTTCACGGATCTGCGCGGCCTTGCCAAGACGACCTTCGCGTTCCTGGCAGACCCCTTTCTGAATTACAAAACAATGCTTCAGACGGCGGCGTTCAGGCTCTCCTTGTCCAATACGGCCATCATCTGGGGCGTCAACTTCGTTCCGCAAGTCCTCCTCGCGCTTCTGCTCGCCGCCTGGTTTACGAACCGGCGCCTCAAGGTAAAGGGGCAAGGTGCCTTCAAGGTCCTGATCTACATGCCCAACATCATCACGGCGGCAACGATCGCCGTCCTGTTCAACACCCTGTTTGGCTACCCAAAAGGACCGGTGAACGACATTCTCCTGGGCCTGGGCTGGATCCACTCTCCCCTCAATTTTCCCCTCCAGAAATGGACGTCTCGGTACGTCGTGTCGTTCATCCAATTCTGGCTCTGGTACGGGAACACGATGATCGTGCTGATTGCAGGCATCCTGGGCATCAGTCCGACGCTCTTTGAGAGCGCTGAGATCGACGGCGCGAGCTCGTTCCAGACCTTCTTCAGAATAACGCTGCCAAGCATACGGACGATAATCGTCTATACCCTGGTGACGAGCCTCATCGGAGGCCTGCAGATGTTCGACATTCCCTGGCTCTACCAATTCGGCGGTCCCGACCAGGCGACAATGACTGCCGCCGTATTCATCTACCGACAGGCTTTCAGCGGCAGCTACCTGTACAACCGCGCGGCGGCCGCGAGCATGATCCTGTTTGTCATCATCGCGATTCTCTCAAGCATCGTCTTCTACATTCTGCGTGACAGGGACGCCATTTTGCTGAAGAAACAGAAGAAGGCCCTGCGCAGGGAAGCAAAATCCGCGGCGAAACTGGCCGGGGAAGGCGCAGCGATATGAGAAGGAATGCCGGCATCTCCCGCAGCGCTGCGAAGACGGTCATTTTTGTGGTCTGCGTTTTTCTGGCCCTTCTGAGCATTTTCCCATTCTGGGTGATGTTCATAAACGCGACGCGAGGCACCTACGAGATCCAGCAGGGCTCCATCGCTTTGCTGCCCTCGTCACATTTCGTGGATAATCTAAGGATCCTCCTTGGCAAAAGCTTCAACCCCTTGACCGGGCTGATGAACTCCTTGATAATATCCTGCAGCGCGACCCTCCTCGCGGTTTATTTTTCCTCCCTGACCGCCTATGGCCTGGTGGCGTACAGCTGGAAATTGCGCCAGCCTTTTTTCACATTCATCATGGCGGTTCTCATGATTCCTGCGCAGGTTGCCGCCATCGGTTTCTACAAGTTCATCTATGCGATCCATTTGACGAACACCTTCTGGCCCTTGATATTGCCCGCCATTGCCTCACCGGCGATGGTTTTCTTCATGCGGCAATACCTGATTGGGACGTTGTCCATCGACATCGTCAATTCGGCAAGAATTGACGGCGCCGGGGAGCTCTATACGTTCAACCGGATCATTTTGCCCATCATGACGCCGGCCCTGGCAACGCAGGCCATATTTTCATTTGTGTTCAGTTGGAACAACTTTTTCATCCCCCTGATCCTCCTCACCGACAGCAGAAAATACACCATGCCGATCATGGTGAGTCTGCTCAGGGGAGATATCTACAGGACCGAATACGGTTCAGTCTATCTCGCATTGGCTCTCACGGTTCTGCCGCTTTTCATCTTCTACTTCGCCCTGTCAAAGTACATCATCGGCGGCGTCGCGCTTGGAGCATTGAAGGAATAAATGGCGAATGATATCCCGCGCGATCCTCCGCCGCCTGGTGAACAGGAATCGGAGGCCGCGGATGGGGCCGGAGGAAAGGCACCGCGGGCCGGCCCAGCAGGAGCACGGCGTGCACGGCATCCTCCGGTGTGAGGCCGAGTGTTTTCTTGCACCGCGGGCTGGCATTCACTGCATTCTGGGCAAGTGTCACGAAGCACGTGCCAAACCCCGCCGATTGGGCCGCAAGTGAAAGTGCAAATGCTGCCAGCACGCAATCCTCTCTTGGCGTGGGGATGAGCACTCGTGAATGAAAAAGCAGGACCGTCGGGGCGCCGTAGAAGATCGGGTCCTCGCCGCGGCTCAGCTTTTCCAGCAGTGCGCGGATTTTCCCGCCGTACTCCGGGTCGCGCAGGAACTCGCGCGTGGTTGCCCCGACGAATGGCCGCAGCACCATCGACAAAAGTGCACTGTTGAGCAGGGCGCCCCTCTTGGCGTAAATGTTTGTGAGCTCCGCAAGAAGGGCAGCCCTCGTTGCTCCCATCGGCAGGACGGTGATCTCATGCGCGCGCCTGTTGCCGCCCGACGGCGTGTAGCGGGCCGCCTCGATCAGTCGGCCGAGGCTCTCCGGTGAAGGCTCGTCCGGCAGGAAGTGCCGGGTACTCCTCTGCGACGCAAGGAAACCCTCCAGTGCGTCGAATCCAATGCGGGATCCCTGCGCGGGGGCATCGTGTCGTGCGCCGTTTCGGACGGTGATTGCACCTTCCGGGCACACCGCGTAACAGTGGAGGCACCCCCCACAGTCGCCCGTGCCCAGCGTGGCGCTCACTTTGCCCTTGGTGCACTCCCGTGCACAGGTGCCGCAGCCGGTGCACAGGGACCTGTCAACCTCGATTGCAAAGACGCTCATGCGAATCTCCTTTGTTTCCAGAAGATTCGATGCCGGGAATGCCCCTCCGGTTACGGGGCGGCGGCAGCCTTTTTTTCGAGCTCTGCGAGGTATCTCATGAGGCCTTCGGTCCTGTACACGAGCGGAGGAAGCTGGCCGTAGCGCGCGGTGATTTCCTTGACCTGTCCGCGCAGGAAGTCGATGAATGCAGCATCCGTCGGTGTTGCGCGCGCCTTGAGGCGAACCCTGCCCAGGAGCTCGGGATCGTAGGCAAGGGCGAAGCCCACGCGCGACGCGCAGGTGCAGGAGGGATCGTCGGGGTTGAGCCACTGGCAGCGGCCGCGGAAAAACTTCTCCATCGCCGCATGGGCGCGGTGCAACCGTGCTTTCACGACCGGCGCGGAGACCTCCAGCGCCTCTGCAATCTCCCTGTAGGTGAAGCGGAGGACCGTGTACATGACGTAGGGGATCCGCTGCTCGTCGGTGAGCCTGAATGCCATGAAGTGGAGGCAGCCTTGGTTCACCTCGTTGAGCAGGGCCTGGAGATACACCGCCTGCACGGGGTCGTCGAACCAGTCCCGGACCTCCGCGGGAATATCGTCGCGGAATGACGCGATCTTTTCATCGAGTGAATCGAGATAGGCGGCATCGAGCTTCCTCTTTGCCTGGAGGCTGAGATTCAGGGCGATGCGATGGATCCACGTCGCAATTGCGCTCTCTCCCCGAAATGCTGCCAGTCCTTGGAAGACGCGCAGGAATGTCTCCTGCACGACATCTTCCGCGTCCTGCCTGTTCCCGGTGACGCGGAAGGCGAGATTGAAAACCTTCTGCCCGTGACTCTCGACGAGGGAGGTGATGTCCCGATCCGCCGCACCCATGCATCATAGCCTACACGCAAGGGGCGGCTCCCGCAATGTGCGCCACTCAGAGGGAGAGCGAGCCGCCTCCCAGGGTGTGAAGCGTCGGGGCGATCAATGCCTGGAAGTAGCCGTTCATCTGGTCCGCGGTGAAGGTAATGTCGTTGTCCAGCCACCACGTGAGAAGCCCCAGAAAAGCGCTCACGCAGTAGGGCACGACCACGTTGAGGGGGACCGTGCCTTTCTTTCTCGTCCCGAATGCCTGGAAATGCTCGGTGAGGTACAGGGTGAGGCTCTCCCGGATGCGCCCCACCACGACGTCGCCCACCTGTTTTCCCAGCATCGCCTTGAACACGCGCCGCTGTTCCTCGGCGTGTCGGAAAAGCGCGAGGCTGAAGTCCCACCGGGGTTTGCCGCGCGACGAGTGGGAACGGAACTCCTCGAAGGCGGTTTGCATCTTCTCGGAGCCGCTGAGCAGCAGGTGCTCCTTGTCCTGAAAATGGGCGTAGAACGTCGAGCGCCCGACGTCGGCACGGTCAATGACGTCCTGCACGGTCACCGCCTCGTATCCCTTTTCGAGGATCAGCTCGAGGAGCGCGTCCAGCAGCATACGGCGCGTGCGCTGCACCCGTCTGTCCGGAACGTTTTTCCGGCTCATCCCAGTCTCCATTTCTGAACGAATGCCTGCCGCCTGTCCCGAATCGGACGAAGACGGCGTCTTTGTTTGTTGACCCGCTGCCCGGGAGGCATTACCGTAAAAAAGTACACCGTGTTCATAATAAAACATATTGTACATAAATCCCTGACAAGAGAAAAGGAGGAGAGCCCATGCTCACACAGACCAGGACACGTGCCGCCCCGCACCGGGACGCGGAGGCGGCGAGCACCGCAGGGGTGATCGAGCTGAGGGGCGTGAGCAAGGCATACGAGCTTGCCGCCGGGAGATTCATGGCGCTCAAGGGCATCGACCTGCGGGTGGCGGAAGGAGAGTTCGTCGCGGTGGTCGGCAAATCGGGCAGCGGCAAGTCCACCCTGATCAACGTGATCACAGGTATCGACTCGCCGACGGCGGGCGAGGTCATCGTGGGCAGGACCGCGGTCCATACCCTGAGCCAGGAGCAGCTCGCGGTCTGGCGCGGGAGAAACGTGGGCATCGTCTTCCAGTTCTTCCAGCTCCTCCCCACGCTCACGGTCGCGGAAAATGTCGTCCTGCCGATGGATTTCTGCCGCGTCCACGCGGCGCGCGAGCGGCGCGACCGGGCGCGGGCGCTGCTGGAAAAGGTGGGCATCGCCGCGCAGGCGGACAAGCTTCCTGCCGCGCTCTCCGGGGGCGAGCAGCAGCGCGCCGCCATTGCCCGCGCGCTTGCCAACGACCCGCATCTCATCGTCGCCGATGAGCCGACAGGCAACCTCGACTCCCGTACGGCTGATGCCGTGCTGCAGCTCTTTGCCGGCCTTGCGGGGGAGGGGAGGACCGTGGTCATGGTGACGCACGAGCGTGACGTCAGCAGGTACCTTGCCCGCACCATCATGCTGTCCGACGGTGCCATTGTCGCGGACGGACGGGGGACGTATGCGTAGCCCGCGCTGGACGAAGATGCTGCGCGACCTGCAGGCGGCGGGGGGCCGCATGGCCATGATGGTCATCGCCATCGCCGTGAGCATCATCGGCGTGGGCGCAATCCTGAGCGCATACACGATCCTCACGCGGGAGATCCGCAGGAACTACCTCGGCACGAACCCCGCGTCGGCTTTCATCGAGCTTGACAGTGTCGACGACACAGTCATCCAGGCGGTCCGCGGCCGCCCGGGCATTCAGGACGCGGAAGCCACCTCCTGGGTCGTTGCGCGCGCGCAGGTGAAGCCGAACGAGTGGCTGCCGCTCCTGCTCTTCGTCATTCCGGATTTCCGCGGCCTGCGTATCGACACATTCAGGCCGGAGTCCGGCGCGTGGCCGCCGCCGGAAAAATCCCTCGTTCTGGAACGCGAAGCGCTGAAGATGATAGCGGCAAGGGTCGGGGACTCTCTCGACGTCCAGACGCCGCATGGGCCACGCCGCTCCATGACGATCGCCGGCTCGGTCCATGACCCGGGGCTTGCCCCCGCGTGGCAGGAGCGTACGGTGTACGGGTATGCGACCCCTGCAACGCTCTCGTGGCTGGGAGAAGGGGACGCGCTGCATATCCTCAAGGTGATCGTGGCGGACCAGCCGCGCGGCATCGCCTCGATCGATGCGGCCGTGGGCGGGCTCGCGCAGTGGCTCGGAGGGCAGGGACACACGGTGGGGGAGATCCGCATACCGCCGCCCGGGATGCATCCCCACCAAAGCCAGATGAGCTCCATCCTCATCCTCCTGCTGATATTCAGCGTGATGGCTCTCGTGCTCAGCGCGATACTCACCGCGGCCATGATTGGCGGTCTCCTGGCACAGCAGATGCGGCAGATCGGGATCATGAAGGCAATCGGCGCGCGCACGCGCCAGATCACCGGTCTGTATCTCGCCCTGATCGCAGTCCTGGGCCTCGTCGCCGTCGTTGCCGGCCTGCCGCTGGGCATTGCCGCGGGCCGCGTTCTTTCGGGGGTGGTCGCCCAGCTCTTGAACTTCACACTCGTGAGCCGCGCGGTCCCGGCCTGGGTTTTCATCGTGCTCCTCCTGATGGGGATCCTCGTGCCGCTCCTGGTTGCGCAGGGCCCGATCCGTCGATCCACCCGCACCACGGTGCAGAAGATCCTCAACGACTACGGCACCAGCCGCGAGGCATACGCGTCGCGGAGGGCACGCCCGTGGCGCGGCAGGCCTCGGAGGGCGGACAGCTCGCTCATACTCGCCTTCCGGAATACCTTCCGGCGCCGCGGCCGACTGGCATTGACGCTCGGGCTTCTTGCGGCGGCAGGCGCCATGTTCATGACCGGCATCAACGTCAAGGCCGGCTGGGAGCGCTTTCTCGCCGACGGGGTGGCCAACCGTCACGACGACCTGGAGGTACGCCTGAACCAGGCGCGGCCGCAGGCAGGGCTCCTCTCCCTGGTTGCCGCGGTCCCCGGGGTACGACAGGTTGAAGCCTGGAGTCTCATGCCTCTTGCCGTCTCCCGCGCCGACGGCCTCGATATCGTGCGGACGTATCCGGACGGGGGCCACGGCAGCTTCACGCTCACGGCTGCTCCCCCCGGGAGCCGGATGCTCCAGTCGCCGATCACGAGCGGGCGATGGCTTCTGCCGGGCGACTCCGATGGAATCGCGTTGAACCAGCTTGCGGCGGTTTTTTTTCCGCGCGTGAAAGTGGGCGATACCGTGCGCGTGCTGATCAATGGCCGCCCCGCCGCCTTCCGCGTCGTCGGGCTGGTGCGACAGATCATGACGCCTGCAAACGCCTATGTCACGCCGGATGCCTTCGCCCGCGCGGCGGGCTTCGCCGCCGGCGATGCCAACGCGCTGCGCATCGTCATGGACAAACACGACCCGGCATCGGTCGACACCGTGACGGGAACGATCGGCCGCACGCTGGAGGCGGCCGCCATCGGTGTGAAAATGCTCATCCCGCGCACGATCCTTGAAGGTGCAAGTGACGCCCACGTCCTGATCTTCATTTATACGCTGATCGTCATGGCAGTGATCATGGCCGTTGTCGGCGGCCTGGGGCTCATGTCCACCATGGGAACGA
The DNA here is from genome assembly GCA_963781885.1 of uncultured Spirochaetota bacterium. Taxonomy (GTDB): domain Bacteria; phylum Spirochaetota; class Spirochaetia; order SZUA-6; family Fen-1364; genus Fen-1364. The sequence goes on from CAWAHW010000002.1 coordinate 377,343, forward strand.
GCGTCGTCGAGCGCACGCGCGAGTTTGGCGTCATGCGCGCCATTGGTGCCACCTCCCACACGATTCTGCGCAACGTCATCAGCGAGGGTCTCCTCATCGGTCTCATGAGCTTCGTCGTTGCCGTTGCGCTTTCCCTGCTGCCGACGATTGGAATCGACCGGCTGATCGGCGGCATGTTCTCCCGGGTTCCCCTGACCCTGGTTGTCGCCCCCGCGGCGCTCGCGAGCTGGATCGTGGTCGTCCTGATCGGCTCGGCCGCTGCCAGCGCTTTTCCTGCGTGGCAGGCATCGCGTCTTACCGTGCGGGAAACCCTGTCCTATGTCTGAAAGGAGGCATCCATGAAAACGAAACGGAAGAGGGTCGCGGCATGGGCGATCGTCGCGGCAATCGTTGTCATCGCGGTGATCCTGGCCGCGCGCCTTTTGCGCGGCGTCGACGTCGTCGGTTATCTGAAAATGCTCCACGGGGGCTGATGGAAGGAGGAAATATGCTTCGAAAAGTAATGGGATCTGTCATGGTGATTGCCGCGCTTGTCTTGGGTGCCATCCTGCTCATCGGCGGGCGGCCGGTGCTTCCGCACATGCTGGGTCCCGGCATCCTCGCGATTGCGGGGATACTGCTGCTCGTGATCAGGAAGAAACGGGCAGGCAGGACCACGTGATGATCGTCGGCGCGCGGGCGCCAGCTATATGCCGGTGCCCACCGCTTGTGCCAGTTTCTCGACTCCTTCCCTGATGAGATCCTCGCTGAGCGCGGCGTATCCGAGGAGGAAAATCGGACGACGGGGCGGTCGGGAATAGCAGGGACCCGCCGGATAAACCGCGATTCCCCGCTGGGCCGCCGCGGCGCGCACCCGTCCCTCGATCTGCGCGGCAGACACACCGCGGCGCGCGGCGGTCAACGTCACCATCACGTGCATTCCGACGCTCGAGTCGGACACCTCAATGGAGTCTCCGAAGTGCATGTCGAGCGCTGCCCGCATCGCCTCGCGCCGCGCGGAGACCAGCCGGCGCATCCTCCGCAAGTGACGCTCGAAGTGACCCTCGTGCAGGAAATCCGTGAGCGCGAGCTGCTCGAGCGTCGGCGTCTGTCGGTCGGCGAGCCACTTGGTCCGCATGAACGGTTCCGCCAATTCAGGGGGAAGCACGACGTAGCCGATCCTGAGGGGCGGAAAGAGGACGGTGGAAAACGTGCCGACATAGACAACCTTCCGGGAACGGTCGAGCCCCTGGAGGGATTCCACGAGGCGTCCGGGGGCGCGAAACTCGCTGTCGTAGTCGTCCTCCACGATGAGGACATTTCGCCGGGCCGCCCAACGCAGCAGGGCGAGGCGACGGGAAAGGGACAGCACCGCGCCCGTGGGAAACTGGTGCGACGGGGTCACGTAAAGCAGGCGGGGAGCCGCCCGGGCGCTCGTCATCTTCTCCAGGGCGCCCACGTCGATTCCATCCTCGTCGACAGGGACGAAAAGCTTCCGCTGGCCCGGACCGGCAAGCACGCGCCGCGCATCCGGATACCCGGGATCCTCCAGGGCGACGGCATCGCCCGGCGTGAGGAACGATCGCGCGATCAGATCGAGCGCCTGTTGCGACCCGTTGACGATGACGACCTGTTCGGGGCGCGCGGTGACTCCCCGGGAAATGCCGAGGTGGCGCGCGATGGCATCTCGAAGGGGATAGTGTCCCCCGGGCTCGCCATACGTCCGCAGCTCGCCGGCCTTCGAGCGCAGCGCCCTGCCCAGAAGGCGCAGCCACAGTCCCTTGGGAAAGGCATCCCAGTCCGGGGTGCCCGGCCGCAGGTCGATGGGCAACGTCCCGACCCCTGCGCTTTCCGGTCCCGCCTGCCGCGGAAAGTGCCGCCCTCCGTCGGACTTTTCCTGCTTCTGCGACAAAGGTCTTCTTTTCCATTTCTCTTCGGAACCCCACAGCAGCTCGGCGAGGCCGTCCGCCACATAGCTTCCGTCTCCCACCCTGCCCCTGATGTAGCCTTCCGCAAGGAGATCCTCGTACGCCCGCGCGACCGTGTTTCGCGCAACCCCGAGACTGCGTGAAAGCTCGCGGGTCGCGGGAAGCCGATCGCCGGATCGGAGACGGCCGTCCCGGATGGCGTCGCGAATCTGTGCAAATACCTGCCGGTGCCAGGGACGGGAAGACCCCGTCGTCTTTTTTTCCAGCGTGATGATGAGGTCTTCCGCCCGCATCGCCCGATCCCTCCTCCGGTTCCTCATGGAAAATGGCCCATTCGATCGGTAATAAATTGGCTCTTTTATAATACCATTTGATGCGTATCTTTGATACCGCGGAGGAAGACGATGGAACAGTCGACGTGGCTCACAAAGAAGGGCCTGGCACAGATGCTGAAAGGCGGCGTCATCATGGACGTCGTTACGACGGAGCATGCCCGGATCGCTGAGGACGCGGGGGCCTGCGCGGTCATGGCGCTGGAGCGCGTTCCCGCCGATATCCGGGCGGCCGGCGGCGTGGCGCGGATGAGCGACCCGGAGCTGATCCTGCACATCATGGAGGCCGTATCCATCCCCGTCATGGCAAAGTGCCGCATCGGTCACTTCGTCGAGGCGCAGGTGCTGGAGTCATTGGGAATCGATTACGTGGACGAGTCCGAGGTGCTCACCCCCGCCGACGATGAGCACCACATCGACAAGCACGCCTTCCGTGTCCCGTTCGTCTGCGGATGCCGGGACCTCGGCGAGGCCCTGCGCAGGGTCGCGGAAGGGGCCGCCATGATCCGCACGAAGGGAGAAGCCGGCACGGGCAACGTGGTCGAGGCGGTGCGTCACATGCGCGCGGTGCAGGGCGCGATCCGCCGTCTTCATGGGGCGTCACACGAAGAGCTGGCCGCCGAGGCAAAGAAGCTGAGCGCGCCGTATGATCTTGTCGCGGAAGTCGCCCGCGAAGGGCGTCTTCCCGTCGTGAACTTTGCGGCGGGCGGGCTGGCCACTCCGGCGGACGCCGCGCTTCTCATGCAGCTGGGCGCCGACGGCGTCTTCGTCGGATCGGGCATCTTCAAGTCGGAGGATCCCGCCCGCCGCGCGGCGGCGATCGTGCAGGCGACAACTCATTTCAGGGATCCCGAGGTCATCGCCCGGGTCTCCCGCGGAATCGGCGGAGCCATGCCCGGGCTCGAGATATCCGCCATCTCCCCTGACATGCTTCTGGCTGCCCGCGGCAGGTGAGACGATGAAAATCGGCATCCTTGCGCTCCAGGGTGACTTTGCCGAGCACGCGGCCATTCTTCGGGGTCTGAACGCCGATCGCTTCGAGTGCATCGACGTCGTGGAGATTCGCACGGCGCGGCAGCTGTCGGAGATCGACGGCCTCATCATCCCCGGCGGGGAGAGCACGACGATCGGCAAGCTCATGAAGGACTGCGGTCTGCTCGATCCGCTGCGCGAACGCATCACGGCGGGAATGCCGACGTTTGGGACGTGCGCCGGCGCCATCGTGCTTGCCCGCGATATCGGCGGGCTGCGTCAGCCTCTTATCGGGACGATGGACCTCAGCATGCGGCGCAATGCCTTCGGCCGGCAGCTCCAGTCCTTTGAGGCCCTTCTCCCGATTCCGGTGCTGGGCGATCCCCCGATGCGGGCCGTCTTCATCCGCGCGCCTGCCATTGCCTCGGTGGGGGCTGGCGGAGAGGTGCTCGCCCGTCTCCCGGACGGGACCATCGTTGCGGCACGGCAGGGGCACATGCTTGTCGCCGCATTCCACCCGGAGCTCGACCGGGGACGACAGGCTGCATCGCTACTTCATCGAGCTTATTCGCGGCTGTGCGCCGACGGCGGGGTGGACGTCGGCCCCCGACAAGACGCGGGGTGTTCGCGAAACGGCGTGACGGCGGAGCCGGCTTATTCGTTCAGGTACTTGTCGATGTCCGCCGCCGTCAATTCGCCCGACTTCTGGACCACGCCGCGCTTGTCGATGAGGAAGAGCGCGGGGATGGCGTGGATGCGGTAGGCAGTCATCTGGGCGCTGGAGAAGTCGTAGTCGCCCTGCGCATCAGGCTCGCTCAACAGGATTGGAAAGCTCAGGCCGAGGGATTGCGCGGCCTGGGCAGCGCGGTCGGCGTCTCCTTCGATATTGACGCCGAACACCTTCAGTCCGCGCGCCGCGTATTTCTTGTACAGGGCCTGCGTATCGGGCAGCGCGTGCATGCAGGGCTGGCACCAGCTTGCCCAGAAATCAAGGACGATGACCTTGCCGCGAAGATCGGACAGCCTGACCTTCTGTCCCGTGCCTCCCAGCACGCTCAAGGTGAAATCGGGGGCCGGCTCTTTTACGACTCCCCACTCGATGCTCTTGTCCGCGCTTACCGTGCACGTCCTGCCGCTGGGGAGGGAGAACGATCGATCGTACTCCTTTCCCTTCTCGAAGGTGATTTCAATCGTCACCTGCTCGGGGGTTTGCACGACCGTGTAGCCGTCCGAGTCCACCCAGACGGAGATTCCGCCATTCAGCTCGTAAAGCTTCCAGTCCCCGTCGATCTGCCGGGGATTCCTTTTCTCAATGGAAAAAACGGTATCCTTGTACCTGTCGACCAGGGCGCGGTCGGCTGCGGTGGGTCCGGCGGAAAGGAGAACGGGAGCAGCCAGCAAAAAAAGAGCGACAAGCGGGCTTTTCATGACCCGATTATCGCTCCTCAATGACCGTTTCGCAAGCGTCGCTACCCCGACGAGCCGCGCGGTGCGGCCGTCGATTCGCGCACGATGAGGCGCGTCGGCAGCAGGATCTTCTGCGTGTAGTGCGCCCTTCCCGCGATGGAGTGAAAGAGCGTTTCCGCGGCGAGTCTCCCCATCAGCTCCTTGGGCACCTGCGCGGTGGTCAGGGGCGGCATCACCTCCGCGGAGAGTGAGATGTCGTCGAAGCCCACGATGCTCATGTCCGCGGGGATGGAGAGGCCGTGCTGCTTGATGGCGTCCATCGCGCCGATGGCCACCATGTCGTTGTAGGCGATCACTGCCGTGGGCCGCTTTGACGGCCGTCGGGCGAGGATGCGCTCCATCGCCTCGAAGCCGCCCGAGATCGATTCCGGGCACTCCTCCACCAGCTCGGGGTCCACGACGAACCCGCAGGCCGCCCGCGCAAGGTCGAACCCGTGCCGCCGCTCCTGGGAGGAGAGGCTGTCGATGGTCCCCGAGATGTAGGCGACCTTCTTGTGGCCCAGCTCCGCGAGGTGCTTCGCCGTCCTCATGATGCCGTCCACGTTGTCCACGAGGATCGCGTCGATGTCCTCCGTCGGCACCGCGTAGTCGACAAGGATCACCGGCACCTTCTGCGCGCGCAGCCGCAGGAGGAAGTCGCGGTCGTAGGTGCCGACGATCACCACACCCGCCAGGTCGTTGAAGCGTATGGAAAGCCGGTTGAAGGGAAGCTCGCCTCGCGCGATGGCGCTGAACTGGAAGAAGTACTTCCGCGAGGCCACTTCCTTCTCCGCCGCGGAGATGATGTTCGTATAGAAGAGGCTGGAGAGGTTGAACATCTCCTTGTCGATCAGGAACGCGACCGTCCGTCCGATCCTGCGCCGCGGCCGATAGCCCAGCTTCTCTGCGGTCTCCAGGATCGACCGGCGCACCTCTTCGGAGACTGCGTCCTCGGACCCCGAGATGACGCGGGACACCGTGGCAATGCTCACCCCGCGCGCCCCGGCAATCTCCTTCATCGTCACCGCCATACGCCCAATCCTTCCTCGGGCCCGCCTCAGGGCTCGATCACGACCTTCAGCGCGAGCTGCTTCCGCAACAGGTCCAGACCCTTGTGGATGTCGGCAAGCGGCATGCGGTGGGTCACGACCACGTCCAGCGGCAGCTTCCCGCTTTCCAGAATCCGCGCCACCCGTGCGAAGCTGTGTCTCCCGATGAAACCACCGCGGATCGTCAGCTCCTTCTTGATGATGTCCTTCATCGGCACCTTCGGCTCGGCCAGCTCATCGTGGCCGAACTGGAGCACCGTGCCGGCAAAGCGCGCGAGATGCATCGCGGTGACCAGGAGCTGGCCGACCGCTTCCACGACGACGTCGGCGCCGTCACCCGTCTCTTCGCGCACCACCGCGGCCAGGTCCTCCTTCGTGGGATCGACCACGCGCGTGGCCCCGCACAGGGTCGCCTTCTCGCGGCGGAATGCCGAAGGCTCGGAGACGATCAGGGGAGAGGCTCCGGCCGCCCGCAGGACGGCCGTGAAGAGGCACCCGATCGGCCCTGCGCCCAGCACCACGACGGAGTCACCCGGCTTCACACCGAGCTTGCCTACAGAGTGAAGCACACAGGCGAGGGGCTCTGCAAGCGCAGCAAGATGCGTCGGCACCCGCTTGCGCAGCTTGTACAGGCCGTAGAAGGGTACCACGACGTGCGTGGCGAATCCACCGTCGGAGAAGATGCCGATCGTTCCCGGGTGTCCCGGCTCGCCCGACGCGGCGATCAGCGTCGTGCACTGGTCGGGAAAACCATTGCGGCACTGCGCGCACTGGCCGCAGCCAGGGTGCGGGTCGACGATGACCTGGTCGCCGGGAGCGAACTCCTTTGCGGCGGCGCCCACTTCCACCACCTCGCCGGTGAACTCGTGCCCCTGGATGATGTTCAGGCGCGCGGGGTGGGCGGGGGGCACCTGGAGGATGTGGAGGTCCGTCCCGCAGATGCCGACGCCCTGCACGCGCAGGAGCACATCCGTCGGCTTCATCACCTTCGGCTGGGGCCGATCCATGAGCACCAGCTTTCCATTTCCTTGAAACACAGCAGCTTGCATCTCTATTCTTCCTTTCGCGCCGTGAGGCGCTTCAGCCGACGATGGGCTTCACCTTCTGCACGAACTCTTCCGCCTTGCGCGCGATCTCCTCATCGGTGGACAGCACCGTGATGCCGAAGTTCGCTCCGATGCCCGGGTCCACCACCCCCACGCTCAGGTTCATCGCCCGGGCCAGGATGGCATCCGTCTTGGGCAGCATGCCCTTTTTGTTCGGCCGCCGTCCCTTCTCGTCCTCCCAGGACAGGATCTGCTCCATATGGTTGTATACGTGCCAGCCGCTGTCGGCAACAGTCTTCACGTTCAGCACCGTGGCCACCTTGCGCGTGGCCGCCTCGTCGGGGAACAGCACCGTGAGCATCGTGGCGATCTCCCCGGCATCGTTGATCTTGCGATAGCCCATGTTGCGGATGCCCCCCGCCTCGATGGCGTCCTTGAACTTGCGCTTTTCTTGTCGCGCAGCATCCCCACGATCTTGTCCAGCTTGCGCAGCTGCGCCAGCCCCACCGCCCCGGTCAGCTCGTTGATGCGCAGGTTGATGCCCACCATGGAGCGCGCCCCGATCTCAAGGCCCATGCGCAGCGGCTTGTGCCCCTGGTCGTGGTAGCCGAAGGCCCGCTCGTACAGCTCGTCGGAGTCGCTGGTGACCATGCCCGCGTCGCCGGTGGTGATGGTCTTGTTGATGTTCAGCGAGAAGGCGTTGATCGCACCAAAGGAGCCCGTCATCTTGCCCTTGTAGCTGGCCCCCAGCGACTGGCAGGCGTCCTCCAGCACGGGAATCTTGTGCTTCTTCGCGATGGCCATGATGGCGTCGATGTCGCTGGGGTTCCCCAGCATGTGCACCGGCACGATCGCTTTCGTGCGCTTGGTGATGCGCCGCTCGACGTCGGCGGGGTCCAGCGTCAGCGACTCGTCGACCTCGGCGAGCACCGGCGTGCCGCCCACCGCGATGACCGCCGAGATGGAGGCCACGAAGGTGTAGCCGGGCACGATCACCTCATCGCCGCGTCCCACCCCCAGGGCGATCAGTGCCGCCATCAAGGAGCTGGTGCCGCCGTTGGTGGCAAGGGCATGCTTGACGCCCATCTTTTTGGCGAACTCCTGCTCCAGGGTCACGACCTTGTGCTTGAAGCGCGGATCGCTCTCCTGGCCGTAGCGGGAGAGGTAGCCGCTCTCCAGGACGTCCATGACCTCCTTGCGCTCTTCATCACCGAACAGATAGGCTCCCGGACCTGGCATGACATGACCTCCTGCAATGCGCGATTGTTGACAGTAAAATATCCTAACATGCCATGCAAATTACTGTCAAGGCTGGCTGCAATTTGATTCGAAAAAAAAAGAAATACTGTTGACAGCGAAATGAATTATGTTGTAGTAATTTACGTATCCTATCTGCCTAAGGAGGGCAAGTGTCATGACGAGAAGAGCTTTTCTGATCGGTTTGACAGTCGTCGTTCTCTCCTTCGCGTCAGCTTCATTCATCTTCGCGACGGGACAGGGAGAGAAAGGCTCTGCACCGACGAAGCCCGAGTATACCTTCTACTTTGTCTCTCACGGTGGGCCAGGCGACTCGTATTGGCAGCCGTTCATCAATGGCGTGAACGATGCCGCGAAGGCGCTGAACGTCAAGATCGTGTACGTCTATCCGCAGAAGCAGGGTGACGTGAACGAGCTGATCAAGCAGCTCAATTCCGCCATCGCCGCGAAGCCGGATGGCATCGGCGTCACCATCGACGACGAGGAGGGATTCTCCGCGCCGCTGCTGGACGCCAAGAAGCTGGGCATCCCCGTGGTCGCCTTCGACACGGTCCCCGATCCCGACAATCCCAGCGCGAAGATCCCCTACATCTCCTACGTGGGAGAGGACAGCTTCCAGGCAGGGCAGGAAGTCGGACGGGGGGCAATATCGTCATTCAACCTGGCCAGTGGCGACCGCGTCGTCGTCGTCAACCATGAGGCAGGCAACGTCTCCCTGACGCTGCGCTTCAACGGCATCAAGAGCATCCTCGAGCCGAAGGGCGTCGTCGTGGACGAGCTGGCGACCCCCGGGGACGACCCCGCGCAGTCGCAGGCGGTGATCCAGAACTACATCGCGAAGAACCCGAGCGTGAAGGCAATCCTCACCATGGGCCCGCTCAGCTACCTGCCCGCATCCAAGGTGCTGGAGGGCGGTGGGTACGTCGGCAAGATCGGGCTGGTTGGATGGGACATCACGCCCGAAGCCATCACGATGATCAAGAGCGGAGAAATGGCATTCACGGCGAACGAGCAGCCGTACTACATCGCGACGACCGCCGCCTATCTCCTCTACATGAACGTCAAGTATCATTTCGATCCGCAGGGGGTCTTCAACACCGGCCTCGGCAGGGTCAACAAGTCCAACATCGATAACTGGGCCACCCTCGTGAAAAACGGCCAGGGCTGAGCGGTTTTCTCGCGCCTGTTAAAATCTGATCTCCCGGTATGGCTGCCCGCATCGCGGGCAGCCACCGGGCTACAATCACGCCGAAGTGGAGGTTTCTCATGAGCACCGTTGAAGAGGGTGGCGCACCCGAGGGCCCGCGGCTGATCCGCTCGAGTTTCATGCGCCGTGTCGTCCGGGTGCCGGAGCTGATGGTCCTGCTTGCGCTCGTGGTCGTCATCATCGGCTTCGTGATCATGGCGCCGAAAACGTTCCTCTCGGCGCGCAACATCGGCGCAATCCTCACGGCCTCCGCGCAGCTCGGCATCGCCGCCATCGGCGCGGCCTTCCTCATCATCGCGGGGGAGTTCGACATTTCCGTCGGCTCCAACTACGCCTTCACCGGCATCGCCATCGGCCTCCTGAGCACGTCGGTGGGCCTGCCCACGTGGCTTGCCGTTCTCTGCGGCCTGGCGATCTCGACGACCATCGGGCTCATCAACGGGGCAATCACCCTGGGGACGCGGATCCCTTCATTCATCACGACGCTCGGCACATGGCTGGTGTGGTTCGGGCTCACCCTCGCCTTGAGCAAGGGCTACTTCGTGGCGGTGAGAGCCAACGACCCCCTCATGGCAGTGATCGGCGGCGCAATGGGCTACCAGTTCTACACGTCCGTGCTCTGGTGGGTCGGAATCGGCATTGTTGCGATCGTGCTGCTCGGCCGCACCCGGCTGGGCAACTGGATATTCGCCGTCGGCGGAAACGCCGACGCGGCGCGCGCCGTCGGTGTCCCGGCGGGCCGCGTGAAGTTATTTGCCTTCGGGCTGATGGGCTTTTTCGCCGGTGTCTCCGCGCTGTTCACGCTGGGGCAGCAGGGATCGATGGCGCCGCTGTACGGCCAGAACCTCGCGCTGCAGGCCATCGCCGCGGCGGTCATCGGCGGCACCCTCCTCACGGGAGGAGCGGGGAGCATATTGGGCGCCATGCTCGGCGCCGTGCTCATGTCCATGATCAACAGCGGGCTCATCCTCGCCGGTGCGCCCACATTCTGGTACCAGACATTCGTCGGGGCGATCGTCATCGTCGCGGTCATCATCAACACCTCCATTTCGCGGCGCGTCGCGCAAATGAAGTAGGGGAGGCACCGGCATGGCACAGGCTACAAATGACATTCGCCTCGAGGTCCGCAACCTCGCCAAACGCTTCGGCTCGGTCGTCGCCCTGGAGAACGTGAGCTTTTCCGTGCAGGCCCGGAGAGGTCGTCGGTCTTGTCGGCGACAACGGGGCGGGCAAGTCCACGGCAATCAAGCTCATCTGCGGATTCTACAAGCCCTCGGGCGGCACCATTCTCTGGGAGAACAACACCATCGAGCTGGAATCCCCCGAGCATGCCCGCGCCCTCGGGATCCAGACCGTCTACCAGGACCTTGCCCTGGTCAACACGCTGAGCATCGCGCGCAACTTCTTCCTCCACGCGGAGCCCGTGCACCGGCTCGGACCTCTCGCCTTTCTCGACGTGAAAGAGATGAACGAGCGCACGGCCCAGATCCTGCGCGACATCGGCATCAAGGACCTCAATCCCACGACGCCGGTGTCCGCCCTTTCGGGTGGGGAGCGCCAGGCGGTTGCAATCGGCCGCACGTACTACTTCGGCGGCAAGCTCCTCATCCTCGACGAGCCGACCTCCGCGCTTTCCGTCAAGCAGACGCAGAAGGTCTTCGCCATCATCGAGGAAGTGAAGGCAAAAGGGGTCTCCGTCATCCTCATCGAGCACAACATGATCCACGTGCATGATATCGCCGACAGGCTTGTTGTCGTGCGACACGGCAACGTGTATGGCGACTACGTGAAGAAAGACGTGAGCGTCGTGGACCTGGAGCGCATCCTCGCGGGAGCGCGCTGACGAATGAAGGGCGGCATGCGGGGCTGTTTTTTCTGGATTTTTCTTGACAGCGCATGCCGCCTCTGATAGTGTGACGCACGATATGCGCTCAGGAAACGTTGAGCTCAAGGTCAAAATCGAGATGTTGCTCGTCTCCGAGCTGCTGGGATTCTCCTATTTTTCTGAAGCCTTGTTTCTGCCCTCCGACGCGCATCGTTAATCCAATCACTCTACGCGCCACGATGCCCTTTCTCTTGTGACCCGCCCGTTCCGACGGTGATCCGCAGGGGGAAGGTGAGCAATCGCACGGGAGCGATCGCGGCATTGCCGATGATCGTCGCGATCGTTCATGTCCTCTCTATCGCCCATCGGCAGAAAGGGAGTGGACATGGGTACGAATCGAAAATCGAAAGAGTTGTATGAGGAATCTCTGAAGTACGTTCCGGGGGGAGTGCAGAGCTCGCGACGCCCCGATTTGTTCTTCGAGGATTTCCCCATTTTCCTGGATCGCGCCCGGGGCGCGCACATCTGGGACGTCGACGGCAATGAATACATCGACTGGATGCTCTCCTACGGGCCGATCATACTCGGCCACTGCAATGAGGAAGTGGACCGGGCCGTCGTCGAAGAATTGAAAAAGGGCTTCCTGTTCAACCTGACGCCGCCCGTCCAGCTCGAGCTGGCGAAAAAAATCACGCACATGATCCCGTGCGCGGAGATGGTGCAATTCGTCACCTCCGGATCCGGCGCGACGTCGGCCGCGATAAGGATCGCCCGGGCCTATTCCAAAAAGATCAAGGTGCTGCGGTGGGGATACCACGGGTGGCACGATTGGGCCGTGGGCGGGGGTCCGGGAGTGCCCTCGACCACGACCGAAAACACGCTTTCCTTCAATTACAACGACCTGGACTCGCTGGAGAAGCTCCTGAACGCGCACAAGGGCGAGGTCGCCTGCATCATCATGATGCCGCTCGGCGTCGAGCAGCCCAAGAAAGGCTTCCTCGAGGGCGTGCGGCAGCTCGCGGATCGCCACGGCGTCATCCTGATTTTCGACGAGATCCGCTCCTGGCCGCGGATGAGCCTGGGGGGCGCGCAGAAATACTACGGCGTCACTCCCGACATCACCACCATTTCGAAGGGAATCGCCAACGGCTATCCCATCAGCGCCGTCGTGGGCAAGCGCGAATACATGCAGCTCGCGGCGAAGACGAACATCTCGGGCAGCTACTTCATGAACGGTCTGGCGTTTCGCGCCGCCATGGTGACGCTGCATGAACTGGAAACGAAGAACGTGGTGCCGCGTCTCTGGGAAATTGGAAAGCATCTTCTCGACGGGCTTTCACAGATCATCGAGAGGAAAAAAATCCGGGCGGGCGTCCTGGGCGTCGATCCCATGCCGTTCCTCGTTTTCGGCGACCCCGCCGATCACATGACGGTGTGGCAGGAATTGATATGGAACAAGGGCGATCCCGGAACCGACAAGGACAAGCGGGCGATGAGGGTCTTCTACAATGAAATGGCCCGCAGGGGTGTGTTCATGCATCCCCGCCATCATTGGTATTCCTGTTTTGCCCATACCGACGAGGACGTGCAAAAGACGCTCGAGGCGGCGGAGGCGTCGTTCGAGCTCGCACGGAAGGCATGAAATGAAGAGGTGAAATGAGATCGCGGCGGAGCGCGCCGATCATACGGCGGAGCCCTGTCGGGGCGCCGTGCGGGAAGCCTTTCTGCGCGCCCGCCAGCCGCTGAACCGGAGGAATCCACCGACGGCGAACACCAGGAGCGGCGTCGTAGGGCCTTCGAACTTTTTCGCCACCTCCTTCAGGTGCGTGGGGATCGCGATGTGCTGCGGGCACTTGCCGAGGCATTTTTTGCATTCGGTGCACTGGGAAGCGAAGCCTTTCGCGGTGCCGGTGAAAAGCCCTGACGCATCCACGATGTAGCGCAGGCGCGGGGTTTCGATGCCTTTTGGCGCACCCATGAAGGCTTCGTTGTACGCGGCGAAGCAGGATGCGATCTGGACGCCGGAAGGGCAGGGCATGCAGTAGCGGCAGCCCGTGCATCCCACCTTCAAACCCTGCCGGTAGGTGACGCAGACCCGATCCACGATTTCGATCTCCCTCCCCGTCAGGGAGCCCGCGGCGGCCTCATCCGCCACCCGGAGATTCTCGTCGATGTGCGACTCTTCGTTCATGCCGGAGAGCGCCAGGGTCACCTCCGGGAGATTCCAGACCCAGCGCAGCGCCCATTCCGCCGGCGAGCGCCTCACCGGCGCCCCGTCCCAGATGGACTGGAACTGCGGTGCCGAGGTACGGGCAAGCGCACCGCCCCGCAGAGGCTCCATGGCAATGATGCCCATGCCTTTCGCCGCGGCGTACCGCATGCCTTCCAGCCCCGCCTGGTTGTCCTGATCGAGGTAGTTGATCTGCAGCTGACAGAACTCCCACGCATAGCTGTCGACGATCTCTTTGAAATCAGCCTTTCCCCCGTGGTACGAGAACCCGATGCTGCCGATTTTTCCGCCGTCCACCGATCGCCGGATGAAATCCTCCACACCGAGCTCGCGCAGCTTCTTCCACGATGCGCTCTGCAGGTTGTGAATGAGGTAATAGTCGATGCGGTCGGTCTGCAGGTTGTCCAGCTGCACGGAGAGGAAACGATCCATGTCCTCCCGCGTCTGCACGCTCCAGTGCGGCATTTTCGTGGCGAGCTTTACCTTCTCACGGTAGCCCTCCCGGAGGGCACGGCCGACGAACGGCTCGCTCGCCCCCATGTGATAGGGCATGGCCGTGTCGACGTAGTTGACGCCCCGGTCGATGGCGCTCCGCAGCTGTTTCTGCGCCCGCGCTTCGTCGATGCGGCCTCCTTTTTCTGGAAGCCTCATGCACCCGTAGCCCAGGACGGAGAGCCTGTCCCCCGAGTGCTGCATGATTCGGTATTGCACGTGTCCGCCTCGCTGTCAGTGAAGGTGCCCCATCATCCGCGTCCGCGGCAAAAAGAGCAAGGGGCTGATTGACATGCCCCGGCGAGCGGCAACGCGCGCACGCCCGCTTGCACGGAATGCTTTGCTGGTTCATTGTAAGGCAAGATCGTACGATACACTGCACAACGAGGGGGAATCAGCACATGATCGAAAGAAAACGCTTTGCAGTAAACAGGATCGCCTGCCCGTCTCTGAGCCTGGAGGATTTCTTCGCGCTCACCGTGGATCTGGGCCTTTCGAAAGTCGAGCTTCGCAACGACCTGCCGGGGGCCGCCGTGATCGACGGAAGACAGCCGGCGGAGGTCCGGGAGCTCGCCGAGCGGCGCGGGGTCAGGATCATCAGCATCAACGCCCTGCAGAAGTTCAACCTCAAGGCCGTACAGGAAAGGAACAAGGCGGAGCTGGAAAAGCTGCTCGGGCTTGCCTCCGCGCTCGGCTGCACCGCGATCGTGATGTGCCCCAACAACGACACGCAGGACAAGCGTGACGTCCCGACGAGGCTTGAAGAGACAGTTTCCGCCCTCACGGCCTTCGGCCCCTTGTTTACCGCGCGGGGAATACAGGGCTGGGTGGAGCCGCTGGGGTTCACCGAGTCGTCCCTTTCGTCGGTCGTCGTCGCCCGCGAGGCGGTGACGCGATCCGGCTTTTCCTGCTTTCGCATCGTCCTTGACACATTCCACCATTACCTCGGTCCCGACACGGAGAAGGACATTGACGCGACTTTCGCTTCCAGCCTCGCCGGTCTCATCCACGTCTCGGGAGTGGAAGACGCCATCCCCAAGGCGAGCTACCGCGACGCGCACCGCGTGCTTGTCTCCGCGGCGGACCGCATGGCGAGCCGGCAGACGGTCGCGCGAATGGTATCCCTGGGCTACCGCGGCGACATCGCCTTCGAGCCGTTCTCCTCAGCGGTGCAGTCAATGAGCCGGCAGACACTGGAAGCTGCGCTGCGAACGAGCATCGAGTTCCTGAGCGGCGAATAGTCCCGGCCTTTTCACAGGGGCCGCGTGCGCCTAATTCCTCCGCACGTTCTTGCGCACGTCGATCGTGACAGCGACGACGATGATGATGGCGCGCGCCACTTGCTGGAAGTCCGCGGAGACGTTGAGGATGTCGAGGCCGTTCTTCATGACGCCGATGATGAGCGCGCCGATGAGCGTGCCCCCCGCGCTTCCCAGGCCGCCCGCAAGGCTCGTGCCGCCGATGACCGAGGCGGCGATGGCGTCCAGCTCATAGCCCAGGCCCAATCCCGGTTGCCCCGACCCGATGCGCGACGTGAGCACGATGGCCGCCACGGCGGCGAGGAAGCCGGCGTACGTGTACACAAGGATGAGGTAGCGGCTGGTCTTGATGCCGGACACCACGGCCGCCTGGAGGTTGCTCCCCAGGGCGTATGTGTAGCGTCCCCAGAGCGTGTGTTGAAGGATGACGTAGGTGACCGCCACGCAGACCAGCAGGATGATGGCGGGGTTGGGGATTCCCAGGACGGCACCCTGGCCGAGGGCCTGGAAGGAATCGAGCAGACTGCCGCGCGGACGGCCCTGGGAGTAGATGAACGCCCAGCCCCGGGCGAATGTCATCATGCCGAGGGTGGCAATGAAGGGCGGGATCTTCAGCTTGGAGATCATGGCGCCGTTCAGGAAGCCGGCGAAGGTTCCCAGCGCCAACCCGATGAGGAGCACGGGCACGATCGGCCAGGGGCGCCCGCCCGCGAAGAGGCGGTCCATCGCGTCTGCGGACTGCACAAGACTCGCGACGAAGACCGAGACGATGGCCACGATGGCTCCCGAGGACAGGTCGATGCCCGCCGTGATGATGCACATCGTGACCCCGAGAGCGATGATCCCGATGACGCTGATCTGGCGCAGCACGTTCAGCAGGTTGTTGATCCTGAGGGAAATCCCCCCCGAAAGGATCGCGATGATTGCCACGAGCCCAATAAGGATGAGCAGGATGCTGTAGCGGCTCATGAGCTTCAAGACCTGCGATTCGCGTCTGGGAGCAGCCTTTTCCATCTCAATCACGTGTCGCCTCCGGGCTTGTGCCGCGTGCCGCACCTCCGTGCCGTGCGGGCTCCGCGCGGCTCAGTAGTAGTGGATTTCCTGGAACGTGCTGAGGGGCTCGCCGGTGGCCATGTGGAGGATCTTCTCCTGCGTGGCCTCGGCGCGTGAGAGCTCTCCGACCTTTCGTCCCTCGTGCATCACCATGATCCGGTCGGACATCGCAAGAATCTCCGGCATTTCCGAAGAGATGAGAATCATGGCCTTCCCCTCTTTGGCGAGACTCGACATGATCTTGTAGATCTCGCTCTTCGTCGCCACGTCGATCCCCCGGGTGGGCTCGTCGAGGATGAGGAGGAAAGGCGCCGTGGCGAGCCAGCGCGACACGAGAACCTTCTGCTGGTTGCCGCCGCTCAGGAACATCACGAGCTGGTCGAGGCTGGGAGTCTTGATTCGAAGCATGCCCACCGCTTCATTGCAGAGCTTGCGCAGGGCGCGGTGCCGGAGGAAGAGCCCGCTGAGATTGTTGCGCAGGCTGGGCATCGTGATGTTGTCCCGCACGGAGAGGTTCAGGTAGAGACCGGTGCGCTTGCGGTCCTCCGTCAGGAACGCCATTCCGAGGCGGATTGCATCGTAGGGATTGTCGATCTTCACGGGCTTTCCGTGGATTTTCACGGTGCCTGCCTGCCGCGGCGTGATGCCAAAGAGGGCTTCCATCACCTCGGTGCGACCTGCGCCAATAAGGCCGGCAACGCCGAGGATCTCACCCTCGCGCACGGAGAAGCTGATGTCGTTGAAATATCCTTTGCGCGTGAGACCCTCCGCCTCGAGAGCCGGCTTTCCCAGCGGCGCTTCCTCCTTCTGGTAGAACTGGTCGATGGTGCGGCCGACCATCATCTTGATGAGCTTTTCGCGGGTCAGGTTCACGCTGTCTTCGCGTCCGACGAACTCCCCGTCGCGGTACACGCTCACCTCGTCGGTGATGGCGAATACCTCGTCCATCTTGTGCGTGATGAAAATGACCGCGACGCCGCGCTCCTTCAGGCTCTTGATGATGGTGAAGAGGTGCGCGACCTCCTTTTCCGTGAGCGCCGACGTGGGCTCATCCATGATGATGAGGTCCGCCTTGCGGGAGACGGCTTCGGCGATCTCCACGAGCTGCATCTGGGCGACGCTGAGCCTGCCCATGGTCTCACGGGGGCTTAAGTTGATCTTCAGCTCCGCGAGGATCTCGGCGGCCCTGCGGTCGATGGCGCGATGGTCGATGAGACCGACGCGGTTGAGGATCTCCTGGCCGAGGAAGATGTTCTGGGCCACGGTCATGTACGGCAAGGGGCTCATTTCCTGGTGAATCATCGATATGCCCTGGCTGAGGGCATCATGGACGCTATCGAATGATGCCGGTTCGCCGCGCAGCCGGATCGTTCCCGCGTCGGGCCTGTACAGGCCTATGGCGATCTTCATGAGCGTGGATTTGCCCGCGCCGTTCTCCCCCATGACGCCGTGAACCGTGCCGGGCCTGACCATGAGCTGCACGCCGTTCAGGGCATGCACCCCAGGGAAGCTCTTGTGAATGCCCTCCATCTGCAGGATGTACTCGCTCAACTGACGATCCTCCCGGGCAATTGCACAGAGTGCGCCGGGGGCGGCTGGATGTCCAGACCCCCGGCGCGCGTGTTTTACTTCATGTATTGCTTGTAGTTGTCAAATGTCACGGGCTCGAATGGAATCGCCGTGAAAGTCGCCACGCTCTGCTTGTTGATGAGCTTGAGGGCAGTCTGCACGGCACCCCGGCCCTGCGCTCCGCCGTTCTGGAACACGGTCATGTCAAGGCGCTTGTCGGCGATGAACTTCAATGCGTCTGACGTCGCGTCCACGCCGGTGACCACGACCTGGTCCTTCATCTTCTTCTCTTCGAGCACCAGGACGGCGCCGATCGCCATCTCGTCATTGTTGGCGATGATCGCGTCGATCTT
Source organism: uncultured Spirochaetota bacterium (assembly GCA_963781885.1). Classification (GTDB taxonomy): domain Bacteria; phylum Spirochaetota; class Spirochaetia; order SZUA-6; family Fen-1364; genus Fen-1364. Next base: position 395,340 of record CAWAHW010000002.1, read on the forward strand.
TTCTCCGCCTGCCAGCCAGTTCTCCACGACGGTCACTGCATCGGGCCGCGCGAAGTTGGCCGTCTGCTCGCGAACGACCTTCATGCCGGGATATTTCGCGATGACGTCCTTGGTTCCCTGGGTCCTTCCGATCTGCGGCGCGGTTCCCATGGATCCCATGAGGATGGCGACATTGCCCTTGCCGTTCAGTTTTTTCGCCACGAACTCCGCCTCGAGATTGCCCGCGACGACCTCGGGAGAGGCCACCGCGACGACCTTGCCGGCGACGAGCGCCGAGTCGTCGGGCTTGCGATTGAAATAGACAAGCGGGATGTTCGCATCGAGGCACATCTTCGTGATGCGCGGAGCGATCGTCTGGTCGATGACGTGAATCATGATTGCATCGACGCCCTGCGTGATGAAGTTCTCGATCTGCTTGATCTGCTCGTTCGGATCGCGCTTCCCGTCGGCGGCGATGATGTCGATGTTGCTTTTCTTCGCCTCGTCCGTGAGCTGGTCAAGAGCATAGCGCATGAAAACATCGTTGAAGTCCTCGATGGTCACTCCCATCTTCAGCTTCTTTGGCGCCGCAGACGCAACGAGCGGCATCGCGATGAGCGCGATGAGCGCGATGAGAAGAACCTTTCTCATACACACACCTCCTCCGAAAGTTTTCCGCGTTTGCTATGCAAACGCTTGCAGACAAAGACGCGTGCCGTAGCACGTGCCCCTAGTATTACTTGCACCAAATGACAGTTGTCAAGGCCGATTTTTCGAAAGTTTCGATTTTTCGCAAGTTGGCTGTACCTGCCAAGTCCTGTCTGTCCGGGAGAGAATAGTCAAAATTACACCGATATTGCTAAATTAGACGGCAAAACGTAACCTGTCCGCCGGCTCCAGGCCGCGCCTGATCGCGCGACCAACGGCAAAACGCATCTCGATGATTGCTACCTCCCGAGCTGGACAATTCTCCCGTTCCTGACCGCGTCCGTGGCCGCGCATGCCCATTCCACGGCTTTGTATCCGTCCTCCAGTCCCACAAAAGGCTGTCTGTCCTCGATGATGCAATTGCAGAAATCCTGCATCTCCGCGAGGAAGGTCGGCTCCCAATATTCAAAGAACCACTCCGCGCATTTCACGACCACTCCGTCCGCATTCATATAGGTCACGCGATCCCTGACCGGTGTCGTGCCCACGCGGATGCAGCCGTTGCTGCCATACACCTCGGTCTCGACGTGGTAGCCATAGGAGCAGTTCCTGCTCGTCTCGATCTGCCCGATGACGCCGTTTTCGAACTGCGTGAGAACCGCGCAGTTGTCGATGTCTCCCACCGCCTTCAGTCCGTCATAGACGAATACGCCCCCGAGGCCGTAAACGCTCTTCGCCTCCGAGCCAATCAGCCAGCGCGCGCAGTCGAAATCGTGGGTCAGCATGTCCATGACCAGCCCGCCGCTGGTCGGGCTGAACTTGATGATGAACTCCGCCATGGATGCCGGGTCCCGGTTGATCATTCTCACCTGGATCGGTTTTCCGATGAAACCCTTGTCAATTTCCCTCTTCGCGCGCTGGAGCGACTTGTCGAAGCGACGGTTGTACCCGACCTGCAGCTTCATGCCGGTGTTGGCATCGACGGCAGCCTTGATTTTGCGGATTTCCTCGATGCTCATTCCGATCGGCTTTTCCGTGTAGACGTTCTTTCTCCCGATCTGCGCCGCTTCGCAGATCATTGCGGCATGTTGCGGGGAGGATGAGGCGATGACGATTCCATCAAGGTCGGGATTCTCCAGCACCTCCCGATAATTCCCCGTCGCCAGCTTCGGGCCCATCTCCGCTGATACGGAATCCAGCTCTTGCGGGACGATGCTGCAGACGGCCGTCACCTCCGCGCCGGGAATTCTGTCATGGATGTTTTCCGCGTGCTTGCGGCCCAACCGGCCCAACCCGATGACTCCCAATCTCACCTTGTCCATGGCCAGCTCCTGTTGCCGTCCACCGCGCGATCTGGCGGCCCGGGCCGCGTTTTCCCGCGCGCGGCGGGGCGACGATTGATTGTGGCGCCGCGGCTGCGGCCTCTCGTCAGATATTCAACATCACTTTGAAAGCGTGCTCCTTGTCATGTGTCGCCAGCTCGAACGCCTCGTGGATTCTTTCGAGCGGGAAATGGTGCGTGTTGAGCGCGGCAAAATCATACGTTGTGCGGACGCGATCCATGAACCGGATGGTTCGCTGGGCGAAGTTTTTCGTGCCTCCGGCGCCGGAGATCGCCAGGGTCCTCCAGATGGTCTTTCCGATCTCCACGGGGACCTTTCTCCCGATCGAATGGCCGATGAGGCGGACCCTTGCACCGTGGCCGCTGATATCGAAAAGAGACGCAATGGCCGCGTCGTTTCCCGAGCACTCGACAACCACCGTTCCCATCCGTCCGTCCGTGAGCTCTTCGATTTTTCTCACCAGCCGGTCCCCCGGGTCGATCACGTGCTCGGCGCCGTATTTCGTGGCACGTTCCCTCCGCGTTGGGATTGGATCCACCACGATGGTTTTCGCGCCGGACGTCCGCGCGACCATGCACGCCGAAAGGCCGACCGGGCCGGCGCCCAGGATGACCGCGGTATCCGCGGCATCGATGTATCCGCCGTTGCCCCAGATTCCGAAATAACCGATGGAGAAGGTCTCCACCCAGCCCGCGTCCTCGAAGCCCCACCCGTCAGGCACGCGGTGGAGGTACTGCTCCTCGATGACCATGTACTCCGCCATTCCCCCGGGCGAGTCCGGACGAAACCCCGCCTCCCGCATGTTGAGACAGGCCGACGGCATCAGCCCCTCCTGGCAGTTGCGGCATACGCCGCACTGCATCACGCAATCGCCGGTCACCTTGTACCCCGGCCGCATGCTGCGCACCTCGCTGCCGATTTCGACGACCTGCCCTCCCCATTCATGGCCGGGCGTGTAGGGGCCGAGATCGTATCGACCTTCCTTCGAGTTGCCTTCAAGGCACTCGATATCCGATCCGCATATCCCGCACGCTCCTACCTTCACGAGCACCTTGTGTGCCTTCAGGGCCGGCACGTCGACTTCCACGATCCGCAGGTCGTGTGGCCCGTAGAAAAACGCGGTTTTTGACTTCATTTTCTCCCCCCGCCAAAATGAAGCAGCCATTTCCGGGAACTGTCAATCCTCGCGATTCGCAGTTTTCCTTGGGGTGCCAACTGGTTGACATGGCTGTAAACGTTTGCCAAGATGTAGCGACACGCGGAGCCAGCATTGAAGGTGACGATCAAAGACATCGCTCGAGAAGCGCATGTTTCCTACGCGACTGTTTCGCGCGCCTTCAGCAAGACCTGCAGTGTCAAGCCTGAGACGAGGACGAGGATCCTCGAAATCGCCAAACGCCTCAATTACACCCCGAATGGACTGGCGCGGGGTCTGGTCCTGAAGCAGACGAAAACCATCGGTCTGATCATTCCCGACATTACCAACCCCTTTTTCCCGGAGGTTGCGCACGGCATAGAAGAGGGAGCCAAGGAGGAGGGGTACAGCATCTTCCTCTGCAACACGAACTGGGAGCATGAAAGCGAATCGCAGTATGTCAGGCTCCTGGCGGAAAAGAGGGTCGATGGGCTCATCATTGCGTCGGTCTTCAAGGCTCCGGATCCCGAGCAGGAAGCCCTGTTCGAATCCATTCCCGTCGTGTATGTGGACAGGCCGCCTCATTCCACCCGGTGGAGCTACGTCGTGATCGACAACGTCCGGGGCGGTTTCATCGCAACAAAGCACCTTATTGAAGCGGGATATCGTACCATCGGTTTTATCGGGGCCGTCGAGCAGTCGCTGCCCATCGATGAGCGCCTGCAAGGATACCGCATGGCCATGGAGCGTTACGGCATTCCGATCGACGAGCGCTACATCAAGATCGGTCATTTCAAGCAGGAATCCGGCGTCGCGTTCATCCAGGAGATGATCCGGCAGCATGACTATCCCCGCGCCGTCTTCGCGGAAAATGACGTCGTCGCGCTCGGCGTGATCCAGGGCGTGCGGGAGATGGGGCTCTCCGTGCCGGGGGACATCGCGGTTGTCGGCTTCGACGACATTCCCATCGCCTCCTACCAGTTCATTCAATTGACCACCGTCTTGCAGCCGAAATACGACATGGGCAAGGCCGCGGTGAAGATCCTTCTTGAAGAGATCGCCCGTCGATCCGAGTCGAAGGCACATCCGGAGAAAGAGGGCGATGGCCGCAGGGTCTTGATTCTCGAGCCCCAGCTCATTGTGCGCAAGACGAGTGTGGCATGATTTTCCCGGGGGCATGGCTCCGTCCCACGTGGTCGGTGCAGGCGCGAGAAAGCTCCCTTGCGAAGCCCTTGACAAAATGGCAGATACGTTTAGAGTCTGGTTGAGATTTTTACTGCAAACGTTTGCAACAATCAACGGAGAGGAGGATAGAGATCAATGGCAGAGACGAAAATGAGGGCAGTACGCCTTCACGCGGATTGGCAGCCGAAGCCTGATTTCAAGCTCGGCGCCAAGGACATCGACCACAAGCAGACATACCTTGGCAGCAGGGTGTGGCGGAATGCGAAGATAGTCATCGAGGACGTTCCCATCCCCAAGCCGGGACCCAAGGAAGTTCTCATCGAGGTGAAGCAGTGCGGCATCTGCGGCAGCGACGTGCACATGGCGCAGATGGACAACGACGGGTACATCTTCTACCCCGGCCTCACTGGTTTTCCCTGCACCCTCGGACACGAGCTTGCCGGCATCGTTCGGGACTCGGGCCCGGGCGCTCTGGACAAGGTGACGAACAAGCCCTTCAAGGGTGGAGAGCTTGTCTGCACGGAAGAGATGCTTTGGTGCGGCTCGTGCACGCCCTGCGCGGACGGGTTCCCGAACCACTGCGAGCGGCTCGACGAGATCGGCTTCAACGTGAACGGCGGGTTTGCGAAATACCTGGTGGTGCCGGACCGGACCATCTGGAGCCTTGATCCGCTTCGCGCGGATCATTCGGAGCAGGACACATTCCGCCTTGGAAGCATGGTGGAGCCGTGCAGCGTCGCCTACACGGGCGTGATCGTCAGGGGCGGCGGGATCCGGCCGGGCGACAACGTCGTGATCTGCGGCTCGGGCCCCGTGGGCCTGGCTGCCATCGCCATTCTCAAGCGCGCCGGCGGCGCAAAGGTCATCCTTTCGGAGCCGGAGCCCGCGCGCGCGGCCGTTGCAAAGAAGCTGGGCGCCGACGAGGTGATCAACCCTCTGAAGGAAAACCTGAAAGAACGCGTGATGGAAATCACGCACGGCATGGGCGCGAAGCTCTACCTTGAAGCCACCGGGCTTCCCACGGTCGTCTATCCCCAGATCGAGGCCTGCATCTGGGAAGGCCGCGCGCTGAACGCCACGGTGGTGATCGTCGCGCGCGCCGATGCGAAGATACCGGTCACCGGTGAGGTCCTGCAGGTGCGCCGCGCCCAGATCGTGGGCACGCAGGGGCACTCGGGCGACGGCACATTCCCGCACGTCATCCAGATGATGGCCAACGGCATGAACATGCTGCCCATGCTCACCAAGGAAGTGAAGCTGGACCAGGTGCCTGCGGACATCGTGGCCCTGCGCACGGACAAGAAGGAATCCAAGATCAGCTGCGTGAATCCCGGACAGTAGGCGGAGGAAAACATGGCGATAAAAGCGGGCAATGTTCCGAACTTTCTCACAACAGATTATCCCCACATCATCTTCGAGGATAGCGAGGTCGGCAGGCTGAAGAAGAAGATCTTCGACGCCCCCATGTCGGAGATCGATGCGATCCTCAAGGAATACGAGGTCCCGTCGCCGTCCGAGCTGGGCAAGCCGGGCGCCTACATCCAGAACACGCCGCGGGCGCGGCAGAATGAAAAGCGCCGCACGTGTGACCTCGTCTTCATACCCGTCGGCACGACGGAGAATCACGGCGATCATTCCAACAGCGGTCTGGACAACTTCATGGTCACGCAGATCTGCGAGGCGGTGCGCCGCTACTCCGCGAAGAAGGGGCGGGAGATCAGCCTCGCGGCGCCCCCGCTGAACTACGGCGGTCACCCGTACCATCACCTGGGCATGCCGGGCACCATCATGGTGGCCCAGGAAGTCGTGGTGGAGAACCTCATCTGGGTGATGCTGGGGCTGTGGAATGACGGCTACCGCAAGCAGATCATCATCAACAACCACGGCCAGCTCTGGATGCTGGAAACGGCGCTGCACGAGTTCCTGAAGCGCTTCCAGCTGCCGGGCATCTTCCAGGTGCTCGACTGGCACAGGGCCGTGCGGGAGTTCTGGATCCCCATCGACAGGCAGGATTCGCTTGAGACCACATTCATCCATGCGGATGAGAGTGAGACCTCGGTAGGCCTGCTCATGTTCCCCGAGATGATCGACATGAAGTACGTGAAGGACTCCTGGGGACCCAGCTTCCTTCCCGACGGGCACTTCGACAAGTCGGTGGATCCGTGGAGGCGGCCGCATCGCTGGTCGGAAGGGGAAGGCCAGTCGGCCATCGAGCGCAAGGGAACACCGGAAGGCGTGGTGGGCGAGCCGTCCCGCTCGACCGCGGCAAAGGCGAAACGGCCCATCGCGGCGATCCTGTCGTACCTGACCCTGACGGTGAACCAGATCATGGACGCGTTCCCGTCGGGCAAGCTCCCGCCGATCGACAAGATCACGCTGCGCGACCCCAAGGAGCTGGAACCGTTCCTCAAGGAACCGTTCAGCCCGGGCTGGAAGTCGGTCTTCGAGCTGCCCTACATCGGGCCGTTCACAAAAGGCTGAGAGGCACGTCAGTGAATAGAAAAATCGGAGTGGGAGTGATCGGCGCGGGGAGGATCGGGCGTCTGCACACGGAAAACCTCGCCCATCGCATCCCCGAGGCCCGCCTGGTGGCGGTCACCGATGTTGCTATGGAGGCCGCGCAGAAATGCGCGGCCGACTTCGGGTATCCCCACCGTGGAGAAGGACTACCTTGCGCTCCTTGCGAACAAGGAGATCGACGCGGTCCTGATCTGCTCGAGCACCGACACACACGCGCAGATCATGATGGACGCGGCCGCGAAGGGGAAGCACATTTTCTGCGAGAAGCCGATCGCACTGGACCTGCCGACGATCGACAACGCGCTGGAGGCCGTGCGCAAAGCCGGCGTGAAGCTGCAGATCGGCTTCAACCGTCGCTTCGACGCCAACAATCTCAGGATCCGCAAGCTGGTGCAGGAGGGAGCCGTCGGAGACGTCCACATCCTGCGCATCTCCAGCCGGGACCCGGGACCCCCGCCGATGGCGTACGTGAAGGTGTCCGGCGGGATCTTCTGCGACATGACCATTCATGACTTCGACACCGCGCGCTACCTGATCGGCAGCGAGGTGGAGGAGGTCTACACGCTGGCCGCGGTCCGGGTCGATCCCGACATCGGCGCGGCGGGAGACCTCGACACCGCAATCGTGACCCTGAAGTTCGCCAATGGCGTCATCGGCGCCATCGACAACAGCCGCAAGGCCGTCTACGGGTATGACCAGCGGGCCGAGGTTTTCGGCTCAAAGGGCATGGTGCAGGCGGAGAACCTCACCCCGACCGCCACGCGGGTGAGCGGGTCCGAGGGAGTGACCGGCGACAAGCCGCTGTTCTTTTTCCTGGAGCGCTACATGGATTCCTACTGCCTGGAGATGCGGGAGTTCATCAAGTGCCTGCAGGAGGGAACGGAGCCGAAGGCAACCGGGTACGACGGCAGGGTGTCGGTGCAGATCGCCAAGGCTGCCCGGCTCTCGTACGACAAGAAGAGACCGGTCAAGGTTTCCGAGATAGGCTGAAGGCCGCGGTACATTCCGCGGCCGCGGCCGAGGAAGAGCTCATGGCAAGCCCCCGTTTTGCGTTGTCATTCCAGACCGCGCTGCCCGACGATTTCTCGGCGGATGCGGGTTTTCGGTCCCTCCTCGGCGCGCTGCGTGATCTGGGCTTCTGGGGCGTCGAGCTCAATGTCGGCGACCCGCGCGGCATCCGGCCCGAGACGGTCAAGAGCTTCCTGGCCGGGTTCGGCCTGGAGCTGTCGATGCTCGCGACCGGATTGACCGCCAAGCGTTTTGGCCTGTCCCTCTCCGATCCCGACGAGGATGTGCGGCGGCGCTCGGTGGCCATGTGCCGGGAGATGATCGACTGGGCGGCCGCCTTTCGCGCCGGGCTCATCATCGGGTTTCTCAAGGGCGGAGTCTCCCCGGACCTCGCCGGGGCGCGGTCGCGATTCCGGGAGTCACTCGTCCAGGTGATCCCTGCCGCTGCCGCACGATCCACGCCGGTGCTCGTCGAAGCCACAAACCGCTACGAATCGTCGGTGGCAAACACGCTGGAGGACACCGTCGGGCTCCTTGAAGGGCTGGACCCCGCCCACGCCTGCGTGCTTCCCGACACGTTCCACATGAACATCGAAGAGGCCGACATGCTCGGAAGCCTCACGAAATGGAAGTCCCGGTTCGTGTCGCTCCATCTCTCCGACAACAATCGCCGCTACCCGGGCTTCGGCGCCATCGACTTCTCCCGCATCATCCGGCACCTGAAAGACATGGGCTATGCGGGACGGCTTGCCATTGAAGGCAACTCGGGGGGGAACCTCGTGGAGGAGCTGCGGCGGTCAATGAAACTCCTCGCGCCGCTTCTTGCTGTCTGACCATGCCGGGACAGGAGCCTGAAAGCAAGCTTCACCTGATGACGCGCACGACGCCCACCGCCTTGTGGAACGACTCCTGCTCCCTGGCGGAGCTGCGGGCCTCCATTGACGGCAATGGCGCGGTGGGCGCGACGTGCAATCCCTCCATCGTGCTCAACGTGGTGAAGAAGGAGATGCAGGCCAGCCGGGATTCCATCCGCAGGCTGATCCGGGAAATGCCGGCGGCCACCGAGCGCGAGATTGCCTGGCGGCTCGTGGAAGAAATGTCAGTCGCCGCCGCAGCGCTGCTCCAGCCGATCTTCGCGGCAGGATCGGGCCGGGACGGCCGCCTGTCCATTCAGACCGACCCGGCGCTCTTCCGCGACCCGGCGGCGATCCTCGCGCAAACGCTCCACTTCCAGACTCTGGCTCCCAACATGATCGTGAAGATCCCGCGACGAACGCGGGTATCGCGGCCATGGAAGAGGCGACCTGCCGCGGCGTGAGCATCAACGCCACGGTGAGCTTCACCTTGCCGCAGGCGATCGCCGTCGCGGAAGCCGTCGAGCGCGGGCTCACCCGCCGGCAGAAGCAAGGCCTGGACGTATCCCGCATGGGCCCGGTCTGCACGCTCATGGTAGGAAGGCTGGACGACTGGCTGAGGGTCGTCGCGGAACGGGACAATGTGATCGCCAATCCTGACGTCTTCGACTGGGCGGGCGTGGCAGTCTTCAAGAAGGCGTACGCCATCTATAGGGAGCGCGGCTACCGGCTGCGGCTTCTCTCCGCCGCCTTCCGCAACCACCGGCATTGGTCCGAGCTGATCGGGGGAGACCTGATCATCTCACCCCCTTATGAATGGCAGCTGCGCTACAATGCCTCAGACGTGGACGTGCGGCCGCGCATCGGCGAGCAGGTGGACGCAGCCGTCCTTCGGGAGCTTGAAGCGAAGTTCGAGGACTTTCACAAGGCGTGGGACGAGACGGGCATGCAGAAGGAACAATTCGATTCCTACGGGCCCACACTGCGAACCCTGCGCCAGTTTTCCCAGGCGGTCGACAGTCTTGTTTCCATCGTCCGCGACCAGCTCATCCCGAACCCCGACGTGCGCTGACCGGCCCGCTGCCGCAGCCGGTCACCTTTCATCCGCCGGCCGGGCGCAAGGCCCGGCCTGCTCAGGACCCTATTTCGACGGCGGAACGGGAGCCGGGGTCTGTTTCCAGGGCAGGATGCCTGCCATTTCGCCGATCACATTCACGAGCTCCGTGTTGGAAGGAACGACGATCTTGGCGTTCGATGAAAGGGCAGCCTCGACCGCGATGAGCCTTCGGAGGAGCTGCGCGTTGCCGACGAAATACTTGTCCGCGGCCTCGTTGACGAGCTTGATGGCCTGCGCTTCGCCTTCCGCCTCCAGGATCTTGGCCTGACGGATGCCTTCCGCCTTCTTGATCTCCGCACGGCGTGCACCGTCCGCCATTGTCTCGGTCGCCGTGGCGAAATCGATGGCCGCCACCTTTTCGTTTTCCGCCTTCACGACCTTGTTCATCGTCGCCTGGACGTCTTCCGGCGGATCGATCTCCTTCAGCTCGGTGCGCACGATATCGATGCCCCAGTGCCCGGTTTCGGCGCGCAGCGTCTTCTGCAGCTCGCTGTTGATCATGCCGCGCTCGCTGTTGGCCGTCTTCAGCGTCATCGTGCCGATGATATTGCGCAGCGTCGTGCGCGCAAGATTGACGATCTGGTACTTGTAGTTGTTGACCGCGTACTGCGAGTTTTTAACATTCTCCTCGTCGCTTTTCACCTTGAAATAGACCTGGGCGTCGACGCTCGCGTTCAGCTTGTCGCTGGTGATGATCTCCTGCGGCTCGGCATTCACCATGACCTCTGTGATATTGATCTTGAACAGCCGATCGATGGCCGGGACAATCCAGTTGAAGCCGGGGTTGGCAAACCGGCGGTACTTGCCGAGTCTTTCCACGAGCCCGCGCGTTGTCGGGCGCACGACCCGCATGCCGGAAAAGAAAATCACCAGAACGACCACGATGCCCAGCGCAATGAGATAGTACATGGAATCCTCCTCGCCCTTGCAGAGAGGGCATATTCCCTTGAGCTAGAAACTGAATTGGGGGTTCACTTCCAGTTGTGGGGGAACGACAGACTTATATGTGTAAAGTAACAGATAAGAAGGCCGGCGTCAAATGCAAAACATCGTCTGCGCGCGGCCGCAAGATCGCGAATCGAGCCATGTCCGAGACGGAGAAGGATGTGTATGATGGTTGGGTGAGCATAGCAAGGACGTTTCCGCTCTTTCTGCGCCCGCCTGCCCCCGAGAGGGGTCGCACACGCCCGTAGGACAAAAAGCGAACGCGACTCTCACCGCCTTCTTTGCGAAAAGCGACGAAGCTTTTGCAGCCCGCGCGAAACTGAACAGGCGGGGCTTCCGCCGGATTGCACTCCTCCACAAGTCCGCGAAAGGGGAGGTGCGCACGTGGGATCCCTTCCCCGTGCGTCGCGGTTTCGCGGCCCTGCTCTCCGCCCTGGCTCTCTGCGGCATTTCGATCGCAGCGTCGCTGCTCCTTGGATGGCCGCTCCTTCCGGCGATCCTGGGATGCGCCTGCGCGGGATTGCTTGTCGGCTGGCTGTCGTATCCGCGCTCACGCCGCGGCGTCACGCACCGCCTGTTGAGGGATCATGCGCGCTGGCTGGTGTCGGAGGAGACGGTGATCGTCCTCCAGGCGCCCGTCCAGATCCTGCACCTGGCCGTTTCCCTGCTGCGGGAAGGCGGTGACATCCCGCCGGCGGTTTTCATCCTCCATCCGGAGCGGCGCCCTGCGGGGGGCGACGTTGCGAGCCCGCTCGTGCAGCTCCTGCCCGAGCAGTTCCGGGAGCACGCCGAGCGGCTGGCCTTCGATCACCGCACGGAGCCCGGTGCACGGGTCGGCGCCGAGCTGCGTGCGCGTCTGCAGAACGCGCGCCGGGAAGTGCACGAGGTGTGCATCGATCTCACCCAGGCTGCCCGTCTGGAGCAGGGGACGCCGCCCACCGCGGAGTGGATACTCGACAACGAATATGTTCTCGAGAGCAACGCGCGGGACGTCCTGGTGAACCTGTCCGTGCAGTTCTGTCGGCAGCTCCCGAGCCTGAGCGCCGGGCGATCCGCCGGCCTGCCGCGGATCTACGACCTGGCCTGCGAGCTCGTCGCGGACCACGAGCTGCGCGTGGACCGGGACAACATCCTCGCATTCACCGCCTCCTATCAATCGGCGAGCCCACTCACCACGGGGGAGCTCTGGGCCCTCCCCCAGATGCTGCGTCTCGCGCTGATCGCGAGCATTCGGGGTCTCGCCCTCCGCGCCTCCACCGAGCTGCGGGAGAGGGAAATCGCCGCATTCTGGGCAAACAGGCTCATCCGCGCCAACCGGCGCGGCGCCGACCAGCTCTTTGCCGCGCTCGCCGCGCTCGCGGTCGCTTTGCCCGCCCCGGGGCCCTATCTCGCGGGCGAGCTGGTGGACCACCTCTACGACGAGGAAGCGGTGCTCGTGCTCGTGCAGGCGTGGCTGGAGCGCGCATTCCACCAGTCCCTGCACGAAATCCACCAGCGGGACCAGAATCGTCAGGCAAAGGACCAGATTTCCGTCGGCAATGCATTCACCAGCCTGCGGCAGCTCGCGCTGCTGGACTGGCGGCAAATCTTCGAGCGGCTGAGCCGTGTGGAGCAGCTTCTCCGCACGGACCCCGCGGGCACGTACCCCGACATGGATTTCGACACGCGCGATCGCTATCGAAAAGCGGTCGAAGAGCTGTCACGGCGATCGCACCGTTCAGAGATCGAGGTCACTCGGGAGCTGATCGAGCTCGCCGCGGCGCAAACGCCGGGCCCCGGTTTCGATGAGCGTCGGCGCCACGTCGGCACCTGGCTGATCGGGAAGGCAAGGCCCGAGCTGCTCGCGCGGCTGGGCTGCCGCGAAAGTCGGCGCGCGCGTCGCCTCCTGTGGGTCCGTCGCCACGCATCGGCGCTCTATCTTCCCGCGATCGCGGTCTTGACCGTCGCTTCCACCCTGGGGATATCCCTCTCCGTCCTGGACGGACAGGTCCTTGCCGCGCAGCTCGTCATGACGGCGCTCCTGTTGCTTCCTGCGAGCCAGCTCGTCATCGAGCTCCTCAACTACCTCGTCACCCGTTTCATCCCGCCCCGGAGCCTGCCGAAGATGGATTTCAAGACCACCGGCGTCCCGGACATGTTTCGCACGCTCGTCGTCGTGCCCCTGCTTCTCGGCGACGAAGAATCCATTCGCGCCGAGGTGGAAAAGCTGGAGGTTCGCTTTCTTGCCAACATGGAGCGCAATCTGCTCTTCAGCCTGTTCACCGATTTCCGCGACTCCGACGTCGTGCGGCGCGACGACGATGCGCGCCTGCTCCAGACGGTGGTGGACGGCCTGGAGGCGCTGAACGGCCGTCATGGCGGCGGGCGCTTTCTGCTCTTTCACCGCGCGCGTGTCTGGAGCGACACCGAGCGGAAGTTCATCGGCTGGGAACGCAAGCGGGGAAAGCTCGAGGAGCTGAACGGGCTGATCGCCGGCTCCCGCCCGGAAGAATCCGCCCGTCTCGTGCACGTGGGCGATCCGGCGAGCCTCCGTGACGTGCGATTCGTGATCACCCTCGACAGCGACACGCAGCTGCCCCCGGGCGCCGCGCGTCGTCTGATTGAAACCCTGGCCCATCCCCTGAACAGCCCTCGTTTCGATCCGGCGGGAAGGGTCGAGGCCGGCACCTTCACGATCATCCAGCCTCGCGTGAGCCCATCACTGCCCAGCGCGAGCGCCTCTCCCTTCAGCCGGCTTTTCGCCGATGCCGTGGGCATCGACCCCTACACGCACGCGGTTTCCGACGTCCACCAGGACCTCACGGGAGAGGGCTCCTATTACGGCAAAGGCATCTATGACGTGCGCGCCTTCGACCGTGTGCTGACGGGACGATTCCCCGATGAGCGCCTCTTGAGCCATGACCTGATCGAGGGCGCTCATGTCCGCGTGGGGCTGGCCAGCGACATCGAGCTCTATGACGAGTTCCCCCAGGGGTACGCCGGGTATGCAGGCCGGCAGCACCGCTGGATACGCGGCGACTGGCAGATCGCGCGATGGGTGACGGGCCGGATTCCGCGGCGGGACGGCGGCAGCGAGCGAAATCCCCTTTCTGTTTTCGACCGCTGGAAGCTCCTGGACAATCTGCGCCGCAGCCTCGTCCCCGCGGCAAGCGTGGTGGCGCTCGCCGCCTGCTGGTTCGTCGCGCCACGGGCGGGCTGGATCGCGACGGCGATCGTCGCCGGGCAGCTCCTCTTCCGGCCCCTGGCGCAGCCCTTCACCATGATGACCTCCTGCAAGGGCCTGAAGGGTTTCTCATTTTCCCGCATCGCCCACGATGTCGCGCGCGCCCTCGCGGATGCCGCCCTTCTTCCCCACCAGGCCGCGCTCGCCGTGGATGCCATCGTCCGCACGGCATATCGCAGCCTCATTTCCCACAGGAGGATGCTGCAGTGGAGCTCCGCGCAGGCGCTGCCCGGCGTTGGCACGCGGGGAGCGACCGTGCTGCTGGTCCCCCTGTGCGTCATCAGCTTCGCGAGCGTCGCGGCCGCGCTCCTGCTGGCGCGCGGAAATCCCATCGGCTTCGCGAACGCCGCTCCGTGGCTGGCCGCGTGGTTTCTTTCACCCGTCGCGGCAGGGCTGCTGAATCTGAGGCCGCATGCGCAGGAGAAGCCTCTCCCAATACCGCCGGCGGATGCGCGCTTCATGCGGGAGATCGCACGACGGACGTGGCGGTATTTCGACGATTTTGTCGGTGCCGACTCCTCCTGGCTCCCGCCGGACAACTACCAGGCGTTTCCACGGAACGAGCTCGCGCTGCGGACGAGTCCCACCAATATCGGGTTCTGGATGGTGAGCCTGCTCGCCGCGCGCGATTTCGGCTACCAGACCCTCGACCAGGTCGTCGAAAGGCTCACAAGGACGTTGGAGACGATCCAGGGTCTGGAGCGTTTCGAAGGACACCTGCTGAACTGGTACGATCTGCGGACGCGCGCCCCGTTGGAGCCCCGCTACGTTTCCACCGTGGACAGCGGAAATCTCCTGGGAAGCCTGGTGGCGCTCACGCACGGCCTGGAGGAGCTCATCCGGGAGCCGGTGCTCGACGGCAGCGTCTTTTCCGGTCTCCGCGACACGGGCAGGATCCTTCGACGCATTCTCGGTCGTGACAGATCGCCGAGCTCTTCGTCGCGCGCTCTCGCCAGTCTCCTGGGCGCGTGGGGAAGCGCGCCGGACCGCTTCGCCCACGCGCTCCGTCTTCTGCGGCGCGGCGACAAGGCGATGGCGTCTCTCACCGGTGAGGGCGACGAGCGGACGTATTGGGCGGCGCAGCTGGCGGCGCAGACGGCGGCCGCGCGGCAGATCGCGGACCGCTACCTTGCCTGGATCGAGATACTCGCGGAGAAGTCCGAGGTGGAGCTTTCGGTGCTGGGGCGCGAGGTGGTCGACGCGGTAAGGGTCGACACACGCCGGGCGCCATCGCTCGTCGCGCTCGCCGGGGGAGACGTCGGCAGCATGCGCCTTCTGCAGAAGATCGCGGACGCGGCGCCCGACGGCCCGCTCTCCGCGTGGCGCGACCGTGTGCTGCAGGCCTTCTCCACCTCGCGCTGGCTCGCCGGCGAAATCCTGGCCCAGGCGCACGGCCTGATGGATGCATGTCGGACCCTCGCGGAACAGATCGACATGCGCTTCCTCTACGACGCGGATCGCCGGCTCTTCTCCATCGGCCACAATGTCTCCGAGGGCCGGCGGGACGGGGCGTACTACGACCTGCTTGCCAGCGAATCGCGGCTGGGCAGCTTCGTGGCCATTGCGCGGGGCGACGTTCCCTTCGAGCACTGGTTTTCCCTGAGCCGGCCCTATTCCGCCGTGGGCCGCCATCGCGTGCTCCTGAGCTGGACGGGCACGATGTTCGAATACTTCATGCCGCTGATCTTCCAGCGCTCCCTGCCGCACACGCTGCTGGACGAGGCGTCGCGCGGCGCCCTTGCCGTGCAGATCGCATACGGCCGCCAGCATCACGTGCCGTGGGGCATCTCGGAATCCGCCTTCTCCGATCTCGACCTCAACCGCATCTATCAATACAGGGCCTTCGGCGTTCCCGCGTTGGGGCTGAAGCGCGAGATCGAGGAGAAGGTCGTCGTGTCCCCCTATGCCACGATGCTGGCGGCCGTCATTGCACCGCGGGAGGCGCTTCGCAACCTGCGACACCTGGCCGCGCTGGGCCTCCTCGCGGGCCACGGCTATTACGAGGCCATCGATTTCAGCCGGCAGCACGGGCGCATCGGCGAGCGCGGCGTGATCGTGCAGGCCTTCATGGCGCATCACCAGGGCATGGGTTTTCTTTCCCTGGCAAATCTCCTCCTCGACGGGGCGATCAGACGACGGTTCCATGCCGACGGACGCGTCCGGGCCGCCGAGCCGCTGCTGCACGAACGGGTCCCCGGCCTGCCGTCCGTGCAGCACATCTCGACCCGGGAGCGCGCGCCGAGCGCCGACAGTATCGGGGAGGCGCCGCCCTCCACGAGCACGTTCGACACGGCGCATACCCGCACGCCGAAGACGCAGCTCCTCAGCAATGGCCGCTACAGCGTCATGCTCACCAACGCGGGAGGCGGCTACAGTCAGTGGGGCGCGGATGAGATCACGCGGTTCCGCTCCGACGGGACGCGTGACCCGTGGGGAACGTTCCTCTATCTTGCCGAGCCGGAAACGGGCGTGATCTGGTCCGCCGCCTTCCAGCCCTGCGGCGCACCCGCCGAGCCGTACTCCGTCTCCTTTGCGCTGGATCGCGCGGCGTTCCGACGCGTCGACAATGGGATCCAGACGGCGACCGAGATCGTCGTCTCACCCGAAGACGACGTGGAGATCCGCCGCATCACTCTTTCCAACCGATCCCTCCGTACACGGCGCATCGAATGCAGCAGCTATGTGGAGTTGTCGATGGCCCCGCACGCCGCCGACATGCAGCACCCGGCCTTCAACAAGATGTTCATCCAGACGGAGTCCCTCCCCGCCGTCCACGCGCTCCTGGCCAGTCGGCGTCCGCGGGGGGAAGGGGCGCCGCGGCTGTACGTGGCCCACCGTGTCACCCTGGAGACCGGCGTCGAGGAGCCCCTTCGCTTCGAGACCGACAGGCGCGTGTTCATCGGCAGGGGACGTACCCTTGCCAACCCCCGGGGAAGCGCGGAGGAGCCGCACAACAGCGAGGGCTATGTCCTGGATCCGATCCTGAGTCTGCGCACGACATTCCGCCTTTCTCCCGGGCAGCGTGCCGTCTTCTCTCTGGTGATCGCGGCCGGCTCCAGTCGCGATCATGTCGTGAATCTCATGAGCAAATACGCCGACGCGCATGCCCTCAATCGCGCCATGGATTTCGCATGGGCGGCCGCGCAGCTCGAGCTCCGCGTCCTGCGCATCCAGCCCGACGATGCGCGTCGATTCCAGCAGCTTGCCAGCGCCCTGATCTACCCCAACCGGCTGTTGCGGTCCGCCGGGGAGAGGATCGCGGAGAACGTCAAAGGCCAGGCCGGTCTCTGGCCCTATGGGATCTCGGGCGATCTGCCCATCGCCCTGGTGACGATCGGCGAGATGCGGGACGTCGGCCTGATCGGCCAGATGCTGCAGGCCCATACCTATTGGCGCATGCACGGGCTCGCCGTGGACCTCGTGATCCTCGCGGAGGAGTCCAGCAGCTACGAGCGGCCCGTGCACGAGAGGCTGGAGGCCCTGATCCAGGCGCACGCGACGCAGACGGGCAGGGACAAGCCGGGCGGGGTGTACCTGCGCAGCGCCGACCAGATGCCGGAAGGGGACTTGACCCTCCTGCATGCCGCGGCGAGCGTCGTGCTCGTCGGCGCGCGCGGTCCGCTGTCCCAGCAGGTGGGCATTCCCGGCGAGTCACCCGATCCCGCTTCGCGACCCGCGTGGAAAAGGGCGCCGGAGGACAGGTCACGACCGCTTCCCTTCCTCGAGCTTCCCTACTTCAACGGTCTGGGCGGCTTCACCCCGGACGGCCGTGAATACGCGATCTATCTTGCTGCCCGGAACCCACACCCCCGCCCCCTGGGTGAATGTGCTGGCCAATCCGGGCTTCGGGACGCTCGTGAGCGAAACAGGCGCCGGCTTCACCTGGAACGGGAACAGCCAGAGAAACCGTCTCAGCGTCTGGTCGAACGATCCCGTCACCGACCCCGCCTCCGAGGCGTTGTATATCCGGGACGAGGAAACGGGCGCCTGCTGGACTCCCACGGCGGCACCCATTCGCGAGGAGGCGGCGTACCGGGCGCGGCACGGGGCCGGTTATTCGGTATTCGAGCACAACAGCAATGGCATCGAGCAGGAGCTCACGGTGTTCGTGCCCATGGATGGCAAGGGCGGTTTGCCGGTCAAGGTGCAGAGGCTGCGGCTGAAGAACGACTCGGAGAGAACCCGAACCCTGTCGCTGACGTTCTACGTGGAATGGGTGCTCGGCGAAAATCGCGAAAGCGCCCAGATGCACGTTGTGACCGGTTGGGACGGCGACTTCCATGCCCTCATTGCCCGAAACAGGTTCCACCCCGAGCTCGGGGACCGTGTCGCTTTCACGGCTCTGAGCGTTCCCGTGGAATCCTGGTGCGGGGACCGCACGTCGTTCCTCGGCCGCAATGGCGGCCTGGAGTCAGCCGCGGCCCTGCGCGAGCTTTCTCTTTCCGGGCGCACGGGCGCGGGATTCGATCCCTGCGGCGCTCTGCGCACGACGCTCACGCTCGCGCCCGGCGAGACGACGGAGGTGGCGGTATTTCTTGGTGAGGCGGAATCCCGGGAAGCCGTCCATGCCCTGCTGTCAACGCTCCGCTCTGCCGGCAAAGTCGATGCGGCGCTCGACGACACCCGCGCATGGTGGAACGATCTCCTGGGCGCGGTCGACGTGCACACCCCCGAGCTGGCCGCGGACTTCCTGATCAACCGATGGCTCCTGTACCAGTGCGTGAGCTGCCGGATCTGGGGACGTTCCGCTTTCTACCAGTCCGGCGGCGCGTTCGGATTCCGCGACCAGCTGCAGGACGTCATGGCTCTCCTGCATGCCGCGCCCGGCCTCGCGCGCGACCACATCATCCTCGCGGCAAGCCGTCAGTTCCGTGAAGGCGATGTCCAGCACTGGTGGCATCCTCCGAGCGGCGCGGGGATACGATCGCGCATCAGCGACGATCTCCTCTGGCTGCCATTCGTCGTGGCCCACTACCTGCGGGTCACGGGTGATGCCGGGATTCTGGACGAAATGATCCCCTTCCTGGACGGTCCGCTTCTGCGAGAGGACCAGCATGAGGCCTTTTTCACGCCGACGACCTCACCCGAGACTGCAACCCTTTTCGAGCACTGTCGGCGGGCCGTTGCGCGCGGGCTCACGGAGGGGCCGCACGGGCTGCCGCTCATCGGCACGGGGGACTGGAATGACGGGCTGAATCTCGTCGGGGTCGGCGGCAAAGGGGAGAGCTCCTGGCTGGGCTGGTTCCTCGTGGATGTTCTTTCGGGCATGTCGGAAATGGCCATCGCGCGGGAACAGCCCGGCCTGAGCGCCGACTACCTGCAGAAGCGCGACGCGCTTGCGGCGCGCGTCGAAAGGGCGGCGTGGGACGGAGAGTGGTACATCCGCGCGATATTCGATGACGGTACCCTGCTGGGCGCGGCGGTGAATGCCGAGGCGCGCATCGACTCCCTGCCGCAGGCCTGGGCACAGCTCTGCGGCGGCGCCGACGGCGATCGAACGCGCCGGGCGCTGGAATCGGCCTGGACACAGCTCGTTCGGGAGGAGGAGGGACTGGCGCTCCTTTTCACCCCCCCCTTCGACAAGGCCGTGCCGTCGCCCGGCTACATCCAGGGCTACCCGCCGGGGGTCCGTGAGAACGGGGGGCAGTATACCCACGCCGCCCTGTGGCTCGCGATGGCTTTTGCCCGCCAGGGGAATGGAACCCGCGCCGCACAGCTCTTGCGCTTGCTCAACCCGATCGAGCAGGCGCGCAATCCGCAAGCTGTCGGGCGGTACGCTGTGGAGCCCTACGTTCTTGCGGCGGACGTCTACAGCCTGCCGGGCCGGATCGGAATGGGCGGATGGTCGTGGTACACCGGCTCTGCCTCGTGGATGTACCGTGTCTGGGTCGAGGAGGTGCTCGGCCTGAAAGTGCGCGGGAACAGTCTGCGGCTCGATCCGGTCATCCCGGGCTGGTGGAGCGGGTTCCGCGTGCAGTATCGCCACGGCAAGGCTCTCTACGCCATCCGAGTCGACAACCCCGACGGGTGCGAGCGCGGCGTGTCCTGGATCGTCATGGACGGTCGACGCCTTGAAGAGCGCATCATCCCTCTGGCCTCTGATCCGATCACGCATGATATCATCGTGTGCATGGGTGCGCCGTCACAAGACCCGGTGCCTGCGGCCGCCGGTGACCAACGCGTGAAGGAGCCTGCCACGTGATCGCGCACGTGGCGTTCCTGGTCAGAGACTACGACGAGGCGATTGCCTTTTTCACGGAGAAGCTCGGCTTCACGCTCCGGGAGGACACCGCGCGGGGGCCGGGCAGGCGCTGGGTCGTCGTTGCGCCGCCGGCATCTCCTGCCGCGCGGGCGGGCGGAGATGGGGCGACACTCCTGCTCGCGCGGGCGGCGAACGACGAGCAGGCGCGTATGGTCGGCAACCAGGCCGCGGGCCGCGTTTTTCTTTTCCTGCACACGGACGACTTTCAGCGCGACTACGAAGCGATGCGGACGCGCGGCGTCGAGTTCCTCGAAACGCCGCGAATGGAACCGTACGGGCATGTCGCCGTCTTTCGCGACCTCTATGGCAACAAGTGGGACCTGCTCGGTCCGTCAATCCAAAGGGGGGCGACGTCATGAAAAGCTCATTGATTGTCCGCGCGATTTTCGTGGGTCTCATCGGGCTCGTGATCGGTGTGGTCTTCACGGCCGTGCTGAATCTCCTGAGCCCGGCGGAGAATCTGGTGCGGACGGTGGTCCTTGTCTGCTTTGCGGCATTCTGCGCGGCCTTTACCGGCTATGTCCTCGGCGCGCGCCAGAAGAAGTAGCTCCTTGCGGATCGACCGGCGCTGACGAAGCGCGGGCGGCGCCCCATTCCGGCCCGGCCCCCGCCGGCTCCCGGCGCCGAATTGGATGGCAATAGCCCGGCGTTATCCGTACATTCCAAGGATGAGCATATCAAAAGGTTTTGGCGTTGTTCTCCTGATCGCGGGCGTCGTTCTCATCATCGTCGGCATCGTGGCATCACGTTCCCTGGCAGACAATGTGAGCAACTTTTTCGTCGGGCATTTCACGAAGAGCACCATGTGGTACATCTTCGGCGGCATTGCGTCGGCCGTTCTCGGCCTGCTGTTGACGCTCGGCGTTTTCGGAAAGGCGCGATCATGAATCTCCTGTTGATCATCGGCATCGTCTTCGTCGCGCTGTGGGTCTTGGGGCTCGTCAGCGCATACACGCTGGGCGGCTTCATCTATGTCGCGCTTGTCGTCGGTTTGGCGCTTGCTGCCATTTCCTTCGTCATGCGACTGCGCCTGCGAAAATAGCTACGGGGGACGGCGCCCCCCTCACCGCGCCGCGGCAGCCGCCGCGCCCGTCCCGTTCGTCAGAATCCCCAACGCCTGCTTGAGCTGCGGGTCGCTCGCTGCATCGAAGGCCTCGCGCGACATCCCCTTGAGGGAAGCGGGCGTGAGGGGCTCCGCATCCGGTGGCATCGTGACCGCGAGATCGGGAGCGATGCCGGTATGCCAGATGCTGCGTCCCTTCGGCGTGAGCCATTCCCGGACCGCCAGCCGCAGGACGGAGCCGTCGGAGAGCGGGAAATCGCTCAGCACGGTGCCCGTGCCGAATGTCGTTGCGCCGATCACGGTCGCGCGCCGGGCATCCTGCAGCGCGCCGGCCACGATTTCCGCGGCGCTCGCCGTGCCCCGGTTGACGAGCACCGCGACGGGAAGGTTTGTCGCGGCGCCCCTGCCGCTGGCCGCATCGTGCTCGATCGCGCCGTGGGAATCCCTCTCTAATAGCACGTCGCCGCCGCGGAGAAGCTCGCTCGCCACGGCGATGGCCTCGTTCAGGACGCCGCCCGGATCGTTGCGCATGTCAAGAATGGCGCCCCGCAGGCCCTGCGCCTGGATCCCCCGCAGGGCCTCCTTCACCGCCCTGTCCGTGCCGGGATTGAAATCCGCGATGCGAAGGTCGGCAACCCTGGTGCCGGGGATCGCGGTCCACGAGACGGAGGTGAAGTGAATACGGGTGCGCCGCAGGGTCACGTCGAATTGCCGGTGCGCGGCAGGGTCGGCAATGCTCAGGGTCACGGTCGTTCCGGCAGGGCCGTCGACGCGCGCGACGACGTGGGTGAGGTCCATGCCGGCGACGCTTTCTCCATCGACCTTCACGATCTGCTCGCCGGCGCGCAGCCCGGCGGCGATCGCCGGGGAGTTATCCAGGGGCGCGACGATCTGGACGGCATCGTTTCGCGATTCTATTTCCAGGCCGACGCCGACGTAGTCGCCGCGCAGGAGCGCCCGTTCGTCCTTGACCATCGCCGGAGAGAGGAAGCCGCTGTGCCCGGTGTCGCCCAGCGCGTCCACCATGCCGGAAATTGCCCCCTGCGTCAGGGCAACGGGCGCGAGGGCGGGCCGGTCCACGTACTCGTGATCAATGAGGTCCCATGCCTCGCGGATGAGCGCGAAGTCGGGCTGCGTCGCGGCGGGCGTCGGCGCCGTGCGGCCAGGTCGTGACAGCGCGTACCGGTCGAACAACGCCCCGAGGGAGAAGGCGGCCACGGCGCCGACGGCGATGAGGAGTGGAGCCGAAATCTTTCGCATGGTGCATTTAATGTAAGCTTTTCCGCGGGCTTTGGTCCTGGCCTTGTCGCGTTCACCGCGCGGGAGTACGTTCTTCGCATGCGCGTCTCAGGCCTGCTCCTCGTTCTCCTTTTTGCCGGGCGGGGTCTCGGCTTTCCGCTGGGCGCCTTCGAGCGTCCGGTGACGCTTGCCGGCACCGTCATCGCCCATGGCCCGGCCGCGCCTGATTTCACCCTGCGCGACCAGCACGGCGACCCGTTCCACATGGCGGACACGAAGGGGAAGGTCGTCGTCATGTCGTTCATCTACACCCATTGCACCGACCTCTGTCCCTTCATCTCCGTCAAGCTGAAAGGCGCCCTGAGCCTCCTCGGCGGCGACGCCGGCAAGGCGGTCTTCGTGGCAGTGACGACCGATCCCGCGCGCGACACGCAGGACGTGATCGCCGCCTACAGTCGCGCGGTAGGCCTTTTCGACTCCTGGCATTTCCTCACCGGCCCGATGGCCGACGTCAAGGACGTCTGGTTCAACGACGGCGTCGGCGTGGACATCGAGAAGCCGGCCGATGCGGCGGCGACGCAGGGAAGCGCGGAGGACAGCCCGGAACCCACGCAGGGGCTCGCGCCGACGGAAGCCGACCTGGCGCGCAGCGTGGCGGCTAATTTCGGGGGAGGATACGACGTTTCGCATACCACGCCGTTCTGGATCATCGACCGGCAGGGCAGGCTCCGGGCCATGCTCGACGCGGACGCAAAGCCGTCGGACATCGCCGGGGACATCCGCGCGCTCATGAGTCGCTGACGGCCGTCGGAGAGGTGTGAAGGATGTTCAGCCCGGTTCTGCGCGCACAGGGTGAAAGCAGGCTGGTCTATGCGACCTCCGTCGCGTTTCGCATCATGTTGTTCGCCACCGCCATCGTTATCGTCCTGAGCATCGTCGCGGTCTCCGGGGGATCGTTCTTTGCGCGGTCGAATATCTTCTCCCTGGTCATCGCCGGGATTTGTCTCTTCGCCGCCCTTTTCCGGGAGAGGTGGATCTTCGACAAGGACGCCAATCTCTTCGAAAAGGACGTCGGATTTCTCTTTTTCCATGCAAGGAAAAGGGCACCCCTTGATGCGCTCCAGAAGGTCCTTCTGCAAGGACCGGCGTTTCAGCAGGTGGACCCGCCCGCGCTTCTTCGGTGGAATGCGCGCAAGACCGTGACGCTTTCCGTCGTTGACCGCGATGATCGCCTGCATCGGCTGGACATGGTGAACGGCGGCTCCGTGCGCAACATGAGGAGATCCGCCGAGCGCCTTTCCGCTTTTTGCGCCATCCCGCTCGAGGACGCTACGGGCCTCAAAGGGGAAAAGGAGATGCGGACTTCGCGAAACCAATAAACGCGGTAAGACGGGCGCTGCCGCGCAAAGGTGTTCCATGAATGTGCTCCAAGTGATCCACTTGTCTGGAACATCGATCCGCTCCAATGAAAGTTGTGGGACGTAATAACTCAATAGTATCTAATTTCAATGGCAAGTATTGGAGCTTCTTGTGATATTTCAGCCGGATAATTGGCACAAATATTGCTATTTCTCGAATGGGCCGGCGCCCTGCGCGCCGCATCATCACAAGGAGCGTACGTGCATCAGATGGATCCTGAAATTTGGCAGGCAGGCGCAGAACCGACCGCCGACATGAAGAGCTTCCTGTTCCTCTCGACGGAGCTGCAAAAGGAGAGGGAGCTGCGCGAGCGCATGCTCAACCGGATCCAGGACATCGTCTACGTCCTGGACGTCAGGAAGGATCGCCTGGAGTTCATCAGCAGCGAGATCGCGCTGCTGCTCGGCTATCCCTGGCAGCACATCCAGCAATGGGGAGACAACCTTTTCCCCACGCTCATGCACCCGGACGACGTTGCGCTGCGCCCGGTCTTCCACGCGCGGCTTTCCACCCTGCGCGACGGCGAGCAGCTCGACGTGCAGTACCGCATGCGCGACGCGTGCGGCGAATGGCGATGGCTGCGCAGCCGCGAGACGGTGCTCGAGCGCGCGGAGGACGGGGAGCCGGTGCGCGTGCTGGGAATCGCGGAGGATTTCACCTCGCGCAAGCGGGACGAGGATCGGCTGCGGGAGATGGCGCTCATCGACGAGCTCACGGGTCTCCGCAATCGCCGGGGCTTCCTCGCGATCGCCGAGCAGTACATGCGCATTGCGCGCCGACAGAGCCAGAGGTTCTCCCTCCTTTTCATCGACCTGGACCGCTTCAAGGCGATCAACGACACCCACGGCCACGCCGAAGGGGACGGCGCCCTCCGCACGGCGGCCGCCGTCTTGCAGAAGACCTTCCGCACGAGCGACATCCTCTGCCGCTACGGGGGTGACGAGTTCGCGGCGCTCGCGGTGGACACCGCGGAGCAGGGCTCCGACGTCCTCCGCCTGAGGATTCGCATGAATCTGGACGCGTGCAACGCGGCGTCGTCCAAGCCCTATCGGCTGGACTTTTCCATCGGCACCTTCATCTTCGATCCTTCGCGCCGCGAAGAGGCCGTGAGCGACGCCAGTCTTTTCGCGGAGGCGATCCGCAAGGCCGACGAGGCCATGTACAGGGACAAGACCGCCCGGCGATCCGAGCGCGCGGGAGTCGCCCTGCGCACGGTCGCGGCTCCGGAAACGGCAGACGGTCAGTAGAGACCGGGAACGATTCTCCGCGGGACCCGCCGGACGTACTCCGCCCACAGCGCGCCGTACTTGGCCGCACAGCGGCGCTCATCTGCCCGCTCGCGCGGGATGAGCAGGACCAGGTAGTACACCGGATAGAGCCAGACCACCCACAGGCCGGGCCAGCCCAGGACCAGGGTCAGACCGGCAGCCATGAGTATTTCACCGAGATAATTCACGTGCCGCGACACCGCCCAAAACCCGCTGCACAGAAGCGCGTGCTCCCCGTCGCGGAGCGATCGCGGCTTGATGATGCCCAGGAGGGCGCGCTCGGGATGCGTCTTGAAGAAGAACTTCTGCATGTTGGCGCCGCGCGACAGCGTCCAGCCGGCGAAAAAGACGACGCTGTAGATCACGAGGAGCCATGACGCGGTGTGGGGATCCGGCAGATCCGTCGTCGCCCACAGCCCCACCAGGTAAAAGTAGGGATAGAAGGTGAAGCAGCCCCAGACGAGCTTGAAGCCCACGCGTTCCGCGAAGATGTCGTAGGTGTAGAGATGCACGCGCTCGAACACCAGGTAGTCCACCACGAACCAGAAGAAGAGGCACGTGTAGACGACCGTTCCCGGCGAGAGGTGCGAACCGAAGGTGATGATGTGGTGGGCCAGGAATGAAAGGATGTTCAGGGCAAGCATCGTCGCGCCCACCAGGTAGAGGAACATTTTCGCATCGACGCGGCTGTTGAGGAACTGGCGGTTCTCCGTCCGCCCGAGATACAGCTCGGCCGGGAAGGGGCGGCCGTTGCCCCGTGCCGACAGGACCATGACGAAGCTGAAGGCGAGCCCCAGGGCGCAGGAGCCGGCCAGGCCCGCCCAGCGATGGAGGTACAGCCAGTCCCAGGGGAAAAGACCCGCGCGTCCCGCGAGCGCCCAGAGCGCGATCATGATGAGGAGAACGAGCGGGCCGTTCAGCCGGTAGGTGAGCGGCTCATCGGTCTGGACGTCGCGTACGTATCCCACGACCCGGCGGGCCGGAAGGGCGACATGCACGATCAGGATGAGGGCGTAGATGATCCAAGGCGCGAAGAATCCCGCAATGAAGTCCATCATGGCATTGCCTCCTTTGCCGGAGCCAGATTGCTCGTCGATCCCGCCATGATGCCGATGGCGGCGCGGCGGGAGAGGAGGCGGCTCATGAGCCCGTGAGCCGCGCCATTGACGAAACCGGGAATGGAAAGCGGTCCGCGCCCCAGCGCGCGCAGCGCCCGCTCGGCAACCACCGATGGATCGAGCGTGCCCGGCGCATCCCGGCCCGCGGCAGCGGCGTAGCCGGGCGTGCGGATGGCCCCGGCGCAGCAGGCGATCACGTCGATCCCTTTGCCTTTCAGCTCCCGCCAAAGGCCTTCCGCCAGCACCCTGTTGAAGGCCTTGCTCGCTGCATAGGCGGCGAGCCGCGGCGAGCCCTGGTCGCCGGCAAGGGAAGACATCAGGACGATGGCGCCCCGCTTCCGCGCGACCATGGACGGCAGGACCATGTGCAGAAGCGTCACCGGTCCGCGGACGTTCACATCCACCACGCGCAGGAGGTCGGCGTCGCTTGCCGCGGCGAAGTCGCCCACGGGAGCATGCGCGGCGTTGTACACAAGAAGCCCCAGGTCAAGATCGGAGATCGCAGCGCGG
This sequence comes from uncultured Spirochaetota bacterium, assembly GCA_963781885.1. Lineage (GTDB taxonomy): Bacteria > Spirochaetota > Spirochaetia > SZUA-6 > Fen-1364 > Fen-1364. The sequence continues at coordinate 422,176 of CAWAHW010000002.1, forward strand.
AGCTTATCGGTGAATAGGGGCGACGCAAGGTCTCCGTCGAGACAGAGGGTCTCGATGCCGTGCTGCCGGCGCATCTCTTCCGACAGGCTGTCGAGCAGTTCCCTGCGCCGCGCGACCAGCAGGAGATTCATCCCGCGATCCGCCAAGGCCCGCGCATATGCCGCACCCAGACCCTGTGACGCGCCGGCGACAAGAGCCCAGCGGCCGTAGCGTTCGGGGAAACCTTTCTTCCGCGGCAGCTTCGAGCCAGTCTTTCGATGTGCCATCTGCCTCCCTCGGTCGGAGGCAGGCTACTATCGGCTGCCTACTCTGTCAACCTATGTACAAAGGCAGCCTTGGCACGATGGCCTTCGTCTCCCAGCACCAAGCTCATTCCCTTACGCCACTGTGACGACGTCCGCGGAGGCAAGGAACCTCTCCGTTATTTCGTAGAGATTTGAGACCCGTCCCGCGCCCAGCGATTCCTTGAGGTGGTAATAGTCGAGACACGTCCCGCAGACGAGGATTTCCGTCCCCTTTGCTTCGATGGTCTTGAGAAGCTCGATGGTCTCCGCGCGTTCGGCCGCCAGACGGACGCCGGAGTTCATGAGCACAAGGGTCTTTGGCGGTCGTGAAAGCTCGCTCACCGCATAGAGGAGCCCTTTCACGAGGAGCTTCCCCAGGGTCTCGTCGCCGCGGCCGATCTGATCGGCGGAGAAGAAAAGCGTTTTTCCGCCGAGCTGCGGCGCGGCGATCTGCGGCTCCTCCTCGCACGCGGGGGCCGGCTCGCCGCCTCCCGCCTTTGCGATCATGGCGGGCGACACCGCGGCGCTGATGGTGTGCACGCTGCCGGCGCTCACGACGCGCGGCTCCGCGGCGCCCGTGAACTTCAGGAAGCGCACGACGTTTTCCCGCGCCGCGTCGTTGTCCACGGTGATTTCCATCTCACTGAGGCCTCCGACGGCCATCGTCTTGCGGCAGAGGATCACCGGCTGGGGGCAGGCAAGACCCTTCGCATCGATCGATTTCTTCATAGCTTTTGCGCCCCTCCTTCAGGACCACGCGATAGGCAACGCGCCGGGATTCCAGCGCGAACCACCACGCGGGAAGGGCGTCAGCGCCTCCCGCGGCGAGAAGCGAAAACCCGCAGCCCCGGCTGACGCCAGGCGGCGTCGGCACGAGGGCCACCGGGACGCCGCGGCCTTTCAGGAGCCCTTCGGCGGAAAGCGTCTGGTGAATGCCCTCGAAGACGACCAGCAGCTCAGGCAAGCTCCACCATTCCCGCGCCATCCACCGCGGCGCCGACGAGCGCGGCGGCAATTCCCGCGTCGCGCATTTCCGCAAGGACGGCATCGGCCTGGTCCGCCGCGACCGCCGCCAGAAGGCCGCCGGAAGTCTGGGGATCGAAGAGGAGGTTCATGTCATCCTCGCCGCAACCCCTCGTGTTGAGGACGAAGCGCAGTCGGAAGTCCTTGTTGCGGTAGGTGCCTTCCGGGACGAGGCCCATTGCGGCGTAGTCCCTCACGTTCGGGAGAAAGGGCACCGCATTGGCGAAGATCCGGACATTGCACGCCGTTTCTGCCGCCATCTCGCAGGCATGACCGAGCAGCCCGAAGCCGGTGACGTCCGTGCAGGCGTGCACGTCGTGGCGCTGGAGGATCTGCGATGCCTTTCTGTTGAGCGCGGCCATGCCATCACACGCCGCCGTCAGCGCTTCCGCGGAGGCAAGGCCTCCCCGTGCCGCTGTCGTGATGACTCCCGTGCCGATCGGCTTTGTGAGGATGATGCTCTCCCCGCCCGGCAAGCGCGTTGTTCAACCACACCCTGTCGGGGTGCACGATACCGGTCACGGCGTAGCCGAACTTCAGCTCCTTGTCGTCGATGCTGTGACCGCCGACAAGCGGGCATTCGGCTTCCTCCAAACCGGCAAGACCTCCGTCCATCATCTTCCGCAGCACCGCGATATCCAGCGACCCGACGGGGAAGCCCACCACCGCAACCGCCGTGCAGGGCTTTCCGCCCATCGCGTAGACGTCCGACAGCGCGTTGGCAGCCGCAATCCTTCCATAGAGAAAGGGGTCGTCCACGATGGGGGGGAAGAAGTCGATCGTGTGGACAAGGGCCTGCTGGGCGTTGAGCCGCAGGACGCCGGCGTCCTCGCTGCGCCTGAAGTCGGCGATCAGATCGGGGTACTCCCGTTGGGAAAGGCCGCAGAGCGCCTCGTCCAGCAGACCGGGGCCCAGCTTTGCAGCGCACCCGGCGAACCGGGAAAATGATGTGAGATTCACGTGATTGCTCCAATCTCCTGAAAGGCTGCCACGGCGCGGTCGATTTCATCCGGCCGCGTGAAGGGCCCCGGCGATACCCTGATCGTGCCGCCGCTTTCTCGCGTGCCTATCGCGCGATGCGCGGCAGGGGCGCAGTGCAATCCCATGCGGCACGCGATGCCACGCTCGTCCAGAAGACGCGCAAGCTCGTCGACCGGGATTTTTTCGTGCGTGATGGAGAAGAGGGAGAGCCTTTCTTCCCGGCTTTCGGGTCCGTACATGACGAAGCCGGGTGTCGAAGAGATGGCGCGGCGCAATATCTCCGCCGCCTGTCTCCTGCGTGTCGCCAGCTCCGCAAGGCCTTCTTTCTCCACGAAACGGATCGCCGCCAGAAGTCCGGCCAGTGCCGGCAGATTCATCGTGCCGCTTTCATACCTGTCGGGCAGGAAGTCGGGCTGCTCTTCCGAGTCGGAGCGGCTTCCCGTGCCGCCGTAGACAAGCGGGGCAGGCCGGGCGCGCGGCCCCAGGAAGAGCAGCCCCAGGCCGGCGGGGGCAAGCAGCCCCTTGTGGGGGGAGACGCAGAAGAAATCGCAGGGAAAAGAGGCAAGGTCGATGGGCACCTCACCGGCGGCCTGCGCGGCGTCTATTCCAACGAGCGTGCCGGGGGAAAGACGCGCGCATAGCTCCGCCATCTCCTGGAACGGAAAAAGGCTGCCGGTCACATTGCTTGCCGCCATGAAGAGGAGAAGCTTCGGCCGCGCGCCAAGGGTTTCACGGAACGAATCCATGTCCGGCGACCCGCGCGACGTGCAGGCGAAAGGCCGCACGGCGCAGCCCCGCTCTTTTTCCAGCGCCCGCAGGGGACGCATGACCGCGTTGTGCTCCATGCCGGATACCGCCACCGTGTCGCCGGGCTGGAGAATGCCGCGCGCGATGAGATTCAGGGATGCCGTCGTGCCCGGTGTGAAGATGAGATGCGAGCTGTCGGGGAAGCCGAAGAAGGCAGCCGTGGCCGTCCGCGCCTCATACACGAGCCTGTCCGCCGAATGGACCGCGGCGTGCGTGCCCCTGCCCGGGCTTCCATAGGGTTGCCGCAGGGATTCCGCGACAGCCTCCGGCACCCCGGGCGCCTTTGGAAAGCTCGTCGCCGCATTGTCGAGGTAGATGAGGGCCGGGCGGGACGTCACGCGGGACATAGTAGCAGGTCGATCCCTACCTGTGTAGAATCCCCGTCGAAAGAGGCGAGGGCCGTGAATCGACGGAAAAGGGGTTTCGCATGAAAGCAGCAGTCCTCACCGGCCCGGAAAGGATCGAGATCCAGGAGGTCGCGACCCCCGCGCCCGCCGGCACCGAGCTCCTGGTGAAGCTGAAAAGCTGCGGGATCTGCACCCTGGAGCAGCGGCTCTTCACCGGCGCGGTCCGCATTCGCTATCCGCTCATCCCCGGCCACGAGGCGTCCGGCGAGGTGGTGAAGGTGGGTCCCGACGTGCTGTCGGGGATCAGGCCGGGCGCACGCGTCGCGCTCGACCTGGTGGAGCGCTGCGGCACGTGCTACTACTGCCGCACCGGCCAGTCGAACATGTGCCTCAACCGGTTCGCGCGCGACGCGAATGTGCTCGGCGGCTTCGGCGAATACATCGCCGTGCGCGCGACACAGGCTTTCCCCATACCCGATTCGCTCACCTTCGAGGAGGCAGCCTTCTCCGAGCCGCTTTCCTGCTGCATCCGTTCGCTGAAGAAGGTCGGCCTCCACCTCGCGGAAGACCTCCTGATCCTGGGCGCCGGGCCCATGGGGCAGTTGCACCTGCAGGCCGCTCTCTGCATGGGAGCGCGCGTCTTCGTGTCCGATCCCGACCGCGCGCGTCTGGCGACGGCGAAGAAAATGGGCGCCTTTCTCACCATCGACCCCTCGACGGAGAGCTCCCCGTCGATCGTGAAGGAGCACACGGACGGCCGCGGGGTGGACGCCTGCGTCGTCACGAGCGTCGCCCACGCCGCTCTTCGCGGGGCGTTCGAGGCGGTGCGCAAGAACGGCCGCGTCAACATCTACACCTCCTACACGGACACGCCGCCGCTGCCCGTGGATGCAAACACGCTCCACGCGACGGAGCTCACCGTCACGGGAAGCGAAGGCCGCACGGAGGAGGATTTCCTCCAGTCCGTGCGTCTCCTGTCCTTCGGCAAGGTGGACGTGAAGCCCCTCATCAGCGGGACGGTGGATTTCCCGCACCTGGAGGCGGGCATCAGGGCAGCGATGGCGGGCGGCACCTACCGGGTGCTCCTGAAGCACGAGGGCGCCTGATGATACTCACGGTGGATGTGGGGACATCGGCGCTCAAGGCCGCCCTTTTCCGCACGAGCGGGGCCCTCGTCTCCCGCGCCGAAGCGCCGATCACTCTTTCGCCGCATCCCGATCCGGTCCGTCATGAGGTCGATCCCCGGGAATGGATCCGCGCCCTGCATGCGCTCTCCGTGACGCTGGGGCTTGCCAGGGCCGCGGACGTGGAGGCGGTCGTCGTGAGCGGCAATGGCCCCACGCTGGTTCCCGTTGCCGGGGACGGCACGCCGCTTTCCAAGGCGATGACGTGGATGGACAGGCGCGGCGTGGAAGAGGCGCGCATCGTCTCCGAGACGCGCGGCCGCGCCACCGATGCGGCCTTCACCCTTCCCAAGGCGCTCTGGGTGCAGCGCAATCAACCCGCGGTCTATGAGCGCACGCGCTTCTTCTTCTCCTGTCCCGAATACGTCACGTTCGTCCTCACCGGAAATGCCGTTACCTTCCTCCCGACTCCCGCCTACACCCAATCGATCATGTGGGACGCGGAGGCCGTGCGGGCGCTCGGCATGGATGCGGATAAGTTCCCCGCGTTTGTCGCGCCGGGTGCTGCCGTCGGCACCGTGACGGCCGCGGGGGAAGCGGCGACCGGCGTCCCCGCGGGTGTCCGTGTTTTCGCCGGTGCCCCGGACTTCATCGTCTCCCTGCTCGGCACGGCCACCGTGGCGCCCGGCCGCGCTTGCATCAGATCCGGCACGTCAGAAGGCATCAATGTCTGCTCGCCCCGGGAGACCCGTGATCGGCGCCTCCTCAGCGTGAGCCATGTCGCCCCCGGCCTCTTCAACATTTCCGGTGTGATCTCCACGTCTGGCAAGGCCCTTGAATGGTTCAAGAATGCGACGGGCCGGGCCGACGCCGACTATGAAAGCCTTTTCGACGACATCGCGGTCGTTCCCGCGGGCGCCCAGCGTCTCCTGTTCCTGCCGTATCTGGCGGGGGAGAGGGCGCCGATCTGGGATCCTTCCGCCCGCGGCGCATTCATCGGCCTCACCCTGAACCACGGCACGCGCGAGATGACCCGCGCCGTCGTGGAGGCGGTGGCATATGCCATCCGCGACGTCGTGGAGGTCATGGAGGAGGCCGGGGTGTCCGTGCACGACCTTCGCATCACCGGCAGCCCTTCCCGCAGCGCCCTGTGGAACCAGATCAAGGCTGACGTCACGGGGCGGCGCATCCTTGTCCCCGCGCAGCAGGACGCCGACCTCGTCGGCGACGCGTGTCTCGCCCTTTTCGGCCTGGGGCAATTCGATTCTCTCGTGGCGGCTGCGGAAGCCATCGTCACCATGGGCGCCTTCTTCGAGCCGGATGCCGGCAGGGCCCGTGTCTACGACGAGATGTTTGCGCTCTATCGGGAGTCCTACGCGGGCCTCCGTTCCGTCTTTGCAAAACTCTCCACGCCAAGGAGCGGGCCATGACAATCGGCAAGAGCATCCGGCGGACGTCGATCTTTCGGCGGGACACCGGCAGGACGGTGATCGTGGCGCTCGACCACGGCGGCATCGCGGGTCCCATCGCGGGCATCGAGCGTCCGGCGGACGTCGTCAGGGCCTGCCGCGAGGGCGGCGCCGACGCCATCCTCGCCACGCGCGGCGTCGTGACGGCGTCGGAGGGCGAATGGGACAGGAGCATGTCGGTGATCCTGCGTCTCACGGGCGGCTTCACCGTGCTGGGGGGCAAGTTCGAGGAGGAGATCATCTCCAGCCCGGAGGCGGCCCTGGCCATGGGCGCATCGGCAGCGGCAGTCACCGTGAAGTTCGGACACGAGCGGGAAGGCGAGCTCACGCGGCGCGCCTCCCTGGTCGCCGACAGTTGCGAGCGATGGGGTCTGCCCCTCATGATCGAGGCGATGGCAGAGACGAAGGACATGAAGGCGAGCGATCCGCGGGGGATCACGCTGGCGGCCCGTGCGGCCCAGGAGATCGGGGCGGACATCGTGAAGACCTACTACACGGGCGACCAGGAGAGCTTCCGCAGGGTGGTCGAGGGGTGTCCCGTGCCCATCGTGATCCTCGGCGGTGAAAAGTCCGACACGCTGGAAGCGGTCTTCCGCGACGTGCACGATGCCCTGCAGGCAGGGGCCTACGGCATCGCGATCGGGCGCAACATCTGGCAGCATGGGAAGACGAAAGCCATGGTGGAGGCGATGGTCGGCCTCGTGCACGAGAGCTGGACGACCGCGCAGGCCCTGGCTCACGTGGGAGGCTGAGGCTTAACCGATGGCAACGTGGCCTGTTTCGCCGCTCCTGATGCGGATGCAGTCCTCCATCGGGAGGACGAATATCTTGCCGTCCCCAATGTTGCCCGTCCGCGCGCCTTTCACGATGGCATCCACCGCGGCCGGCAGGTACTCGTCGTTCACCGCGATCTCCAGCCGCGTCTTTTTCAGGAGGGTGCCGACCTCTTTCACGCCCCGATAGATCTCCGTCACGCCCTTCTGCCGACCGCACCCCAGCACATTCGTCACCGTCTTGAGGTATATCTCCTTCTCGTCCAGCTCGTGCATGACGTCGTCGAGCTTGTGCGGTTGTATGATGGCGATGATCAGTTTCATTGCTTCCTCCCGTTTGCGCGCTCAGTCGATGAGGGTGTAGGCGCTTTCCTTGTGCTGCGTGTTGTCGAGCCCTATCGCTTCATCCTCCGCGGTCACCCGCAGACCCATCACCCGGTCCAGGACCTTCGTGAGGATGAGCGTCACCGCCGCCGCGTAGGCGATCGTCGCGGCCACGCCGATTGCCTGGATGCCGAGCTGCCGGAGATTCCCGAATATCCATCCATCCGCTCCGGCGGGATTTATCATCTTGCTTGCAAAAACGCCGGTCAGCAGCGCCCCGACGGTCCCCCCGACTCCATGAACGCCGAATGCATCCAGCGCGTCGTCATACCCGAGCCGGGTCTTGATGACGGTCACGGCGATGTAGCACACCGCTGCCACGATGATGCCGATGGCAATGGCCCCCATGGGGGTGACGAATCCCGCCGCCGGCGTGATCGCGACAAGGCCGGCCACCGCGCCCGTTGCGGCGCCGAGAACCGTTGGTTTCTTGGCAACCACCCATTCGATGAACAGCCACGAAAGGCCCGCCATGGCCGTTGCCGTGTTCGTGTTGAGGAAGGCGCTCACCGCGAGCCCGTTTGCGGCCAGCGCGCTGCCGGCATTGAACCCGAACCATCCGAACCAGAGCAGCGCGGCACCGACGAGCGTGAGCGTCATGTTGTGCGGAGGCGGGGCGATGTGCGGGAAGTTCTTCCGTCGGCCGAGCACGAGGGCAAAGACGAGCGCCGAAATGCCGGAAGAGACGTGCACGACCGTTCCGCCCGCGAAATCCAGCGCGCCGAGATTGTGCAGCCAGCCATTCGTTCCCCACACCCAGTGCGCGACCGGGTCATAGACGATGGTCGCCCAGAGCAGGCTGAACACCGCGAAGGTGGAGAACTTCAGCCTTTCGGCGAATGCGCCGCTGATGAGCGCCGGGGTGATGACGGCGAACATCATCTGGTAAACCATGAAAAGCTGGTGCGGAATCGTGGGAGCGTAGTCCGGGTTCGGTGCCAGGCCGACTCCCCTCAACCCGATCCAGGAGAGATTCCCGATGAAGTGCCCGGCGTCCGGGCCGAAGGCGAGGCTGTACCCCCAGAGCACCCATTGGATGCTGATCAGGCAGAGGATGAAGAATGAGTGCATCATCGTGGAAAGGACATTCTTCCGTCGAACGAGCCCGCCGTAGAACATGACGAGGCCCGGCGCTGTCATCATCATGACCAGCGCTGTGGAGGCGAGCACCCATGCGGTGTCCCCACTGTTTATCTGCGCCATCGCTCACTCCTTGCCGTGGGTTTTGACGCCTAAAGATTGAGCAATTCCCGTGCCATGTCAGGATTGCTGCCTTGCGCGCGGGCATTTCGCACCTCGCACGGCAGAAGCACGGGCCGGGCGCCCGTTGGTGAGCTCGCTGTCTGCAACGAAGGGTCTCCGTCCCTACAGAAGTGTAGGAAACAGCAAGCGAAAGATACGGAATTGTAAGAAAGTGCCCCCCCGCGCACGGGCCCGCTCGACGCTCCCTATCGGGGGTTGACGACGTTTTCGCCGGGGATGGATTCCTCTTCGATGGTCTTCTCGAGGGCAAGGAGGGCATCCTGGCAGAGGGCGGTCACCGCTCGCTTCTGGTTCAGGGAGATCGTCAGCGACCTGACATTCGTATTGGCGCGCGAAAGGGCGATGATCTGTCTCCGCAAGTCCGAGAAGGTGGCATAGCGCGACGACGCCGTCTCGACATTCTGGTTCGAGGGAAGGAGCGCCGCGAGACCCTTCATGTCATTCGCGACCCGCTGGTCTTCCGCCGTCATGCGCGCCTCCAGCTCGTCCATCTTGCTGTCGCTCTCCTCGGCGATATGCGGCGGCAGGAGGACCTGGATTCGTCGGGCGGCCGCCTCGGCGCCCGCCGCCAGAAACATCACCTGTCGGGCATTTGCAGCCGCGGAGCCTTCCCCTTGCGCGATCAGGCGGGAGAGCGCCGCGTCCATGTCGTCGATCGCCGCGGCCGCGGGTCCAAATGCCAGGGCGTACGCTTTCAAGTTCGTGTTTTTGACGGCGAGGTCAAGGAGCTGCGCGTCGATCTGCTGGTACTCGGTGAAGGCCTTTGAAAAATCGGCAAGGAGCTGTTTCTCCCTGCCCGTCTGTGCAAGCGTGCCGAAATCCGCGCGCAGGCCTTCCACCGTCGCCGTCTCCGCGCGCGCCTGATCCGCGAAGACCTCGGAATCCTTGTCCGTCGTGGCGAGCACGGCGCTTTTCTCAGCCTCGGTGGCCGACGCGAGATGGAACTGCAGCTGGTTGACGACCTCTTCGCGGCGCGCCCTCGCTTCGACCTGCGCCGCGACGCTCGTTGGCTGGAAGTGCAGGACGACCAGGATCACGGCGACAAAAACAACGGCGCCGGCGAGCCCCCAGAAGAAGTAGCGGAAGGAAAACTTCACCCCGCGAGCATATGCCGCACCGCTCCCCGCATCAAGCATGCGGCCCTACCGACACTTCCGCCGAATTGTTATCTTTCAGGACGGCAGGTGATCGATGAGAACCGTCGTGGTCGCGCTTTTATCCCTCGCAGCCGGTGGCCTCTTTTCCCAGGATGTCACGCTCACGGCGGTGCGCTACGGCATGTCGCACTATTCCAGCGAGTACATCTTCATCGACGACACGGCCCGGTCACCGATAGAGTTCCACTGGCTCTTCTACCTTCTGCGCACGCCGACGCGCGTCGTGCTCATCGACTGCGGGTTCTCCGATCCGGGGATGGCAAGGAGATTCGGCGTCACGCTCCAGGACCCCGTCGAGCTCCTGGAAAAGATCGGTGTGGAGCCTGAGGACGTGACGGACATCGTTGCGACGCATGCGCATTTCGACCACATCGGCAACATCGACAGGTTCCCGAATGCCACGCTCTGGATCCATGCCAACGCTTGGCAGAGCTTTGTGAACGGTCCTTTCTCGATCCCGCTCGCCGATGCAATGAAAAAGAAGGCCCGGCTCAACCTCTTCACGAAAGAGATCGAGCCCCTTCCTTTCATGGAGGTCATCCCGGTGGAAGGCCACGCGCCGGGCTCATGCTACGTCAGGCTGAACCTTGAAGACCGCACGATTATATTGACGGGCGATGAAGCCTACCTCCCAGAGAATTGGCAGAAGCTGCGGGGCGTGGGGACCTATGTGGACCCCGTCAAGAACATGAAGGCCTTGCGCGAGTTCAAGGCCCTCGCCGCTCAGCCGGACGTCTCGCTGTTCACGTTTCACGACCCGGCGATCATTCCGGAGGGTGCCCCGCAGGCGTGGCGCCAGATCTATCCCTGATTCCTTGGCGACGACCCCATCCCTCGACCCTCAGGGAGACTCGCCCAGCCTCTGGTAGACGCTCGTTCCTTTCATGCCAGGATTGCGCTGGGCGTAGTCAAATGCCGTCCTGCCCTGGTTGTCCTTCGCGGCCGTTTGCGCGCCTGCCGCGATCAGCGCGGCTGCGACCTGCGGATTTGGATTGAGCTCGGCGGCAATCATCAGGGGGGTCGATCCATCTGCATCGCGGGCCTCCAACTGGGCCCCCGCCTTCAGGAGCGGACCAAGTGCCTTCGGGTTCTGATTCCTTCCCGCCGCAAACAGCAGCGCAGTCCAGCCGTCTGGTGTCCGGGCATTGACGTCCGCGCCCGCCTTGAGGAGGGCGTTGACGACGTCAGGATCCTGATTGAACTTGGCCGCATGCATGAGGGCGGTCAGGCCGTTTGCGTCCTGGGCTTTCAGGTCCGCCCCTGATTCCAGGAGCGTCCTGACCGCGTCGGGGCTCGGGTTGTAGGCCGCGGCGATCATGAGCGGCGTCGTGAGGAACCTGTCGCGCTCCGCGATACGTGCGCCGGCCTTCAGGATCAGGGATATGACACGCGCGTCCTTCGCGGCCGCCGCTGCATAGGAAAGGGCCGTCCAGCCGTTCGAATCGCGGGCCTTGATATCGGCGCCTTCCTCGAGAAGCACGGCAACGACGTCGGGGCTCGGATTCTTCAAGGCTGCCCACATCAGGACGCTGAGGCCGTTCCTGTCACGCGCATTGACGTTTGCGCCGGCGGCAATCGCCGCCTGAATGGCGTTCGGCGTGCCGGTCGGAACAAGACCGAACAGGTCCGCGGCGAGCGCAGAGGCTGCTCCTGAAACCAGGAACGCGACGCAGAAACACGCGCGCGCCACCAGCGTTTTCATTCTAACGTGCCGGGCCCCTGGATGCGGCGCTTGCGGTTGCTCCAGGCCCACGCCGACAACTGTGAAACCCCGAATGACATCAGGGCGATCAGGAGGCTGCCGAGGATATCCGCGGTATGGTGAACACCCGCATAGACGCGGGCCATGCCGACTGCCAGGGCCGCCAGCAGTCCGACTGCGCCCATTGGCAGGCTGACGGTCAGGACAATCGCCGCCGACACGCCAAGGAGCAGGGTGTGATCCGATGGGAACCCATTGTCCTTCGAGCTCGGAATCAGGGGCGACGCGCCGGATTGCAGGAACGGGCGCGGATCCTGGATCAATTGATGCGCGACCTGGGAAAGCACGAGCGCGATCAGCCCGATCCAGACGGCGGCGCGCAGGATCTCCTTCCAGCGCGTGCGGCGAAAGACGGCCAGATAGAGCAATTCGAGCGCAACGATGACGATGTACAGGTACTCCGCCACGAACGCAATTGCTACTTTCATCGTCTAGAAGATATCTCTTCGATTTTGCTCCGTCGACAGAGAGGCGGACTTTTTCAAGGCCTGGCGTTCAGCAAGTCCATGTATTCCTTTGACCCTGAAAGCGCGGGGTTTTCCCGTGCGTAATCGGCCGCCGTTTCTCCATCGCGCGACGCACGGCTTCGGTCCGCCCCTGCGGCAAGAATCGCCCTGACGATGGTCGGGTTCGGGTTGTACTCGGCAGCGAGCATGAGCGGCGTCCGGCCGTCGGGGAGGCTTTCATTCACGACGGCTCCGGCGGCGAGGAGAGTGGAGACCACGTCGGGATTCTGGTTGGATTGGGCGGCGATCAGGAGCGCGGTTCTCCCTTCCGGAGTACGGGCAAGCACAGAATCTCCCGCATGCACCAGGGCGCCCAGGACCTGCGGGTTGTCGTTGTACTGGGCGGCGAGCATGAGCGGCGTCCTTCCGTCTGCCGTGCGGATGTCGATCCGCGCGCCCGCTTTCATCAAAGCGGTTATCATGCCGGGGCTCCGGTTAAACTGGGCGGCAAGATGCAGGACGGTCCGATCGGAGGCTTTTTCATCGATTCTCGCGCCGGCTTGCAAGAGCGTGACAAGCACCTCAGGATTCTGATTCGACTGGGCCGCGGCCAGCAAAGGCGAATAGCCATCTGACGTCCGGGCCCTGACGCTGGCTCCTGCCCGCACGAGGGCGGTGATCGTCTGCGGGTTTTCATTCGACTGCGCGGCGAACATCAGGGGGGTCCACCCTTCCATGGTGTGCTCGTCGACCCGCGCGCCGGCGTGCAGCAGGGTTGAGATGACTGACGGATTGGGGTTGGAACCGGCGGCAATCATCAGGACGGTCTTGCCGTCCACGGTTGCGTCTTTTATATCTGCGCCCGCCTCCAGGAGACGCGAAATGATCCGTGGGTTTGGGTTCGACCAAGCGGCGATCATCAGCGCGGTCCACCCGTCGGGCGTCCGGTCAGTGATCCTGGCGCCTGCCTCCAGGAGGGTGGAGATGACAAGCGGATTCTGCGTGGATCCCGCCGCATACAGGAGGGCGGTCGCCCCGTCGGGCGTCGCGTCGTCGATCTTCGCGCCGGCGTCGAGGATTGCCTTGACGACCCCCGGATCGGGGTTGGAGCGCGCGGCGATCATCAGCGGTGTTCTGCCGTCCAGAGTCCTGTCTTCCACGTACCCACCTGCCTGAATTGCCGCACGGACGTCAGCCAGAGATCCGTTTTCCGCGAGGTCGAGGACGCTCTGCGCCGCGCACGTGCCGAAAGCTCCGAGGAGGCAGAAGGTAACGATGGCAGGCGTGCGGCCCATGGAAAAAAGATCGCCGGCAACCGGCGCGACGGAAAGAATGCTCCAAATGCCCTTCATCCCCGGCACGTTCAAGGCGCCGACGGCGCGCGGATGTATTGCGGTGCGCCCGCGGCCGGGTGCGCGAGACCGGCGCCCGCGAAGCTGTCGGTGGAGAATGCAACATAGGGTCGGATGTCCGTGGCCCAGTCGAACGGCGTCGCGAAGCGAGGATCGAACCTGAGGCTTACGCCGGCCAGGACGGGCACATTGCTTTCCCCCAGGGACAGCACGAAGAGCACCTCGGCTCCCGTGTAGACATAGGGGTCGAAAAGCAGTGAACGTTGCGCGGGGCTCCAATCCGCGGCTGCCTCGACGTGCACGCCGGCTCCAATCGCCACGAGCCCGAGTGAGTAGACGAGCGGCGCATCCGTCAGCGCGATGGGAAACTGATAGTCGAGTGAAAGGAGCGTCCTGCCGGGCAGGGACTGGGTGACCGGATCGAAGTCCCCGCGTGGGTTGGTGACCTGGATGAACGCCTCTGAAAAAGTCGTGTAACTGGTTTTCATTCCTATCTTGATCACCTGGTGGGCAAAGGGCGAGGGAAATGCGACCGAGGCAAGGCCTTGCGCCACGGCTCCCATTCCGGTGGCCGACAAACCCGCGGGATACAACACCGACGATCCGGAAACGACCAGCGCGTTCCGGGAGAAAAAGTCGGCGTCGCTTCCCGCGATGGATCGCGCATATGACAATCCCACGGCAAGACCAATGTCGTGAGCGATGCTGAGCGCGACGCCATCGGTCCCTATCGCGTGGAGACCGTTAAGAAACGTGAAGGGCTGCGAGCCGCCGACAAGAACGGAATCCGTCACGCCGGTGCTTGCGATGAATTGCGTTGTGGTCCGGAACGCCACCTCGTTCACCAGCGGAATCGAAAAGGCGAGCAGCTGTTGAAGCGTCTCCGTGGATTCTCCCGTGCCGGTTGTGGAGAACCCTTCCGCGAGCTGGTAAGAGACCTGGGTCCGCCCGATGCTGGTCTCAAAGTCAAGCTGCGCCGCCGGCTGGAGCCAGTCGGTGCGGAAGCTGACAGAGCCGACTACCGAGCTCGATTCAAGGTTTGAAAGGGCGCCGAACAGAACGCCGGGGGCAAGGACGAGCCCATTCCCACCGACGCTGGAGAGGTAGATCGGAATTGGCGCCCAGTAAAGGAATCGAGGCAGGTCGAGATAACCGCGCGCAGGCGGCATTGGGAGAAGCGCGGGGCGGGGAATGGACGGCCTTTCCTCTGCGGCGGGACTGGGCTCGGCGACCGCCTCTTTCTGGAACAGCGCGAATCCGGCGGATCGCCAGCTCGCATAGAGGATCTTCCCGTCGATTTCCTCGCCTGCCCAGGCGCCGACGGGATCGTCGCACAGGAGGGTTGGCTCTCCTTCCGCGCGGACCGCATAGAGGGCCAGATGAGAGCTCCCGTCCGAGGAAAAAGCAACCGTCTCGTTGTCGACAAACCAGGGGTAGTATTCTCGACCCGGTCCGCGCGAAAGAAGCGGCGTTGCCGCATCGACGTTCACATCTTCGATCGGCGAATCTGTCGCCGCCGTGCCGTCGGGCGGCAATGCAAGCAGCATGATGTCGTCTCGTCCTCCTGCCTGTACGACAAAAGCAATCCTCGTGCCGTCCGGTGAAAAGGCGGGTGTGCACAACGTGGCGTCGGCGCGGGCGTAAAGAACCGTCACAGCGCCGGAATCCTGGTCCACCCTTACCAGCCGCGAATGATTGCCTTCCGCCTGCACCGCGATGAGCGTCGAGCCATCAGGAGAAAGACGGGGTTGCCACAGGTGAGCGCCCTCGGTGATCCTTCGCACCGACCGTGTCATCGGGTCAAGCGAGAAAAGATCGGAGAGCAGCAACGGGCCGCTCTTCCCCGCCGTCTGCACGGTGGTGGCGAATACGATCTTCGATCCATCATGCGTCGCCGCGAGCGACGACGCGTCAGTGACCGGCGTGACAAGAAGGACACTTTCCTTGCCCGACGAGGCGTCCCAGCGGACGATGGCTCCCGGCAGGCCTTGGGTGCGGCGGTAGAGATACCAGCCGGAAGTCGTCACGACGGGGAGAAAATAGTCGCCGTTCCCGGCAGGGCTCAGTTGGCGGCCCGGCGGTATCGCGGCGGATTGCCCGTACCGTTCCTCAAGGCCCTGGACCATTTGCGTGAAAAGCGCCTTTGCGTCCTGCCCCGTCACGCTGCGCACGGCGGCCCAGGGCCCGCGCAACGGAGAGGCAGCGAATGCCGCGTGGACCTTTTTCATCGCGTCCGGGCCGTATCGATCCAGGAGGAATTGCGCGAAGAGAAAGCCGCCAAGCCATACCCGATCGTAAGGGGGAAAGCTCGACCCGTAGGAGACCTTCCGCTGGGAAAAGAATGAATGCTCCAGCGCGAGGGCGCGGGGTTCCAGCTCGAAGAATGGGTTTCGGCCGCGTCCGCCATCGGTGAAAAGGGTCTCGGTCACCGTGGCGATCCCTTCCATCATGGCAGGTCCATATAGTAATCCGTCCGCTTCCCTGACGCCGGGACCGAAAAGACTCTCACCGACCCGCAGGATGCCTTTGTCGTCCTGGAAATTGAAGTAATGCGTGAGCTCATGGGCGAAGAGCAGGCGCAGATAGCTGGATGCCTCCAGGCCGATGAGCGGTTCCGACGGCGGGGCCAGATAGAGCACGATATGAGGCGGCGAGGCCGCCGTGTACCCATTGGCCTCATCGACTCGACCCCTGACGACGACCCAGATCTCCCGCGGCGCGGAGTCCATGAAGAGCGTCATGTCGGCATAGACGTCTTCCGCGAACGACAACAGCTCGCGCACGGCCTCCTCGTCACGCTCCTCATAGACGAATACGAAATGGTCGGTCCGTACCTGGCTCCACCCGATGAATCCGGGCTCTTGCCGATCGGGCCCTGCCCACACGGAAAAGCATGCAGAACAGAGCAGGCCAAATGTAAAGGAAAGGATGCATGCCCGGCCGCGAAACGCGCCACGAGCTTCCCGTCGCGCGTCAGAACGCTGCATAAACAAAAGCGAAATCGGGACTTTCCATGTGCTGGAGCGTGTCCACGGTGAGAAGGGGCACCGTGGATCGACTGGTGGCATTCGGCCCTCTGAAGTCGATCGTGCCCAAAGTGCCTTTGACAAGGACCCAATCGTCGCGGGCGGGGAGCGTTCCTTCGGGCAGCCGGGTGATGAATCCAATGGTGCTCGCATCAGCCGCACAGCACCACATGAGCTCCCGCGCCGTGACGAAATCCCCTGCCGCCAGGCCCGGCGCATCGCGGTCGGTAAAACCGCTTACTGTTATCCTTCGACCCGCGTACTTTTGCGGGTCGTCGTAAATTGCATTATAGACGGCGTAATAATTGTCCTCGTCCAGCACGATGTCGCCCGTTGCCGGTATCCGAGCCGTCGCGCCAGCAGCGGGCGCCGCCGGGCGGGCAGCCGTTGATCCGCGCGAAAGGGAGAGCTGGCCGGTTGCCGCAAGGGTCGTGCTGGACGAGGTCAGGAAGAAAGGAACGGCAGCAAAAGGGAGCAGAAACAGGGCGACCGCCGGGCGCCCGCTCCGCACTTCGTCTCCGCGAAGCGCGCGCGCCAACTGGAAGCCAGCCAGGAAAAGCAGAAGGACAAATCCAATGATGACAAAGACCGTCATGCGGGGGTGCATGAGCTCGCGCAGGCGGCCGGAGAGAAGCAGGTACCCGAAGAGGCCGCCATACAAGACCAGAAGGAGCCCCCACAGAAGCTCCTGGCCCGAGATGCGTTGTCGTTCTTTGCGCATGTCCCTTTTTCCCTCACAGCGCCTTTGGAACAATAATCGCGCCGACAACAAATGTACACTCTGCAATCAAGCCGATGAGCAGCAGAATCAACCGCTTCTTGAAGGTGGAGGTCAACATGAGAGTGTTCTTCATGTCGATCATCGGGCCAAAAACAAGGAAAGCGACGATGGCACCGGGCGTGAACTGCGAAAGAAATCCCTGCGCGATGAAGGCGTCCGCCTGAGAACAGACGGACAGGAAGTACGCGGCGGCGATCATCACGATGACCGATAGAAAACGGGTTTGCCCGATAGCCGCCAATGACGCGACTGGAACCACGATCTGCACGAAGGTGGAAAGAAGCACGCCGGCCAGGAAGTACCTGCCGATGACGAAGAAGTCCTCCGCCGCGTGTTCCGCAAGCGCCCGAATGGATAAGAAGGCGGAGGGTGTGGGACTGGCAGGCCCGTCTGCGCGGGGCGCAGCGACCAGGATGTCGGGTGTGACCCAATATCTGCCATCGAGGATGGAGACGGCGAGCCCGATCACGACCGAAATGAGCAGACCGAACCCGATGCGATACACGATGAACAGCGGATGCTGATAGAAAGCGAACCAGGTGGAGAAAATCACAAGCGGATTTGCCATGGGAACGGCAAGCATGAACGTGACTGCCACGTGCAGGGGAACGCCCTTGGCGAGCAGACGACGGACAATCGGCACGGTCGCGCAATCGCAGACGGGAAGCGCGATACCCGCGACGCACGCCAGAAGCACGCCAAGAAGCCTGTTGCGGGGCACCAGCCGGGCCAGGGCATCCTCGGAGACGTAGAGGTGGATCAACGCCGACAGGACGCTCCCCACCAGGAGGAACGGCAATGCCTCGACAGTAAGGCTCAAGGCGATGGTGGAGAATCTCTGGACCGAGGAAAGGTCGTGGCCCAGAAGAACGTCCTTGACGAAGAGGAGAAGTATCCCGCCGAAGGCTAGGGGGAAGAGCGTCAGCAGCCGAATGTCAAGTGTTCTCGGGCGTGGCAGGGATTTCATGCGCGCTACGTGTCAAAAGTATCGTGAAACAGATTGCGCGTCTACTTCACTTAAAGATACAATGTCTCATTGACGATCCGCTCCGCTTTGACTACTATTCTTTACAGATATCCCGTCTCATTTGCATTGAGACGAAGAATCGGTTATCTTTCAGGAGGGTAGCGATGAATCATCGCATGTCGAACCATTCATGGCGCGGGGCGTTTTTCGCCGCGCTGTTTGCGTGTCTCATCCCGATCGCGTCGGCGGGCGCCGCCCCCATTGGGATCAACGTTGTCGCCGCTGAGAACTTTTACGGGAACATCGTGACGCAGCTGGGAGGCGTGAAGGTGAACGTCACGAGCATTCTCTCGGACCCCAACGTGGACCCGCACGAATACGAGTCTAGCGTGGATGATGCGAGGGCCATTGCCGTGGCGGATCTCGTCATTGAAAACAGCGGGGGATACGACGATTGGATGGACAAGCTCCTATCGGCGTCCCCCAATGCGAAACGCGTCCTCCTCAAGGGATTTGATATCGCCCCGACGAAGCTGCCCGACAATGAGCATGTGTGGTACAACGTGGACAATGCCCAGGCGATCGCCCAAGCGGTGACCGACAGTCTGAGCAAGCTAGACCCCAGCGACAAAGCCGTCTTTGCCGGCAACCTCAAGACCTTTGGTGACTCCCTCTCGCGCGTGCGGCAGAGAATCACGCAGATCAAGCAGAAACGTCAGGGAACGCCCGTCGGCCTCACGGAAACGATCTTTCTCTACCAGGCGGTTCCGCTCGGACTGTCGGTCCTCACGCCGTTCGAGTTCCAGAAAGCCATTGCGGAGGGCAACGATCCT
The DNA here is from genome assembly GCA_963781885.1 of uncultured Spirochaetota bacterium. Classification (GTDB taxonomy): domain Bacteria; phylum Spirochaetota; class Spirochaetia; order SZUA-6; family Fen-1364; genus Fen-1364. The sequence goes on from CAWAHW010000002.1 coordinate 440,955, forward strand.
CCCGCCGATACCGTGGTGACCGCGGAGAACCAGGTGAAAGGCAAACAGATCAAGGCCTTGATCTACAACGAGCAGACGATATCGCCTGTTACGACCAAGCTCCAGGACGAAGCAAAGGCGGCGGGCATACCGGTCGGTGCCGGTAACCGAAACCATGCCGTCGGCCTTGAACTACCAGGACTGGATGCTGAGCCAGCTCACGGCGCTCGATCAGGCGCTGGGGAAATAGGACGCATGGGAAACGAGGCGCAGCCCGCTCTTTCAACCGTTGTCTCCCTTGAAGGAGTGCGGCTGAAACTTGGGGGCAAAACCATTCAGGACAACATGAGCTTCACGATCGGGGACGGCGAGTTCATCGCCGTCCTCGGTCCCAATGGCGCGGGCAAGAGCACCCTGCTGAAGGTCTTGCTCGGTCTCATCCGCCCGGAAACGGGCCAGGTGAGCGTGCTGGGGGGAGTGCCGGGAAAAGGAAATGCGCGCATCGGCTACGTGCCTCAGTTCCGGGCGATCGAATCAGACATGACACTTCGCGGCCGCGAAGTGGTCCGCTTCGGGCTGGACGGCCACCTGTGGGGCCCGGGATGGCCGAGCCGCGCCCGACGCGCGCGCATCGACCACGTGCTGCAGGAGGTGGACGCCGTTGAGCTGGCCGATCAGCCCATCGGACGTCTTTCGGGTGGGGAGCGGCAGAGGCTTCTCATCGCCCAAGCCCTCCTGACCGATCCGCGCCTGCTGCTTCTGGACGAGCCGCTCGCGAGTCTGGACATTTCGTGGGAGCAGGAAATTATTGCCCTGGTCAGGCGGATCTGCCGCTCACGGGGTGTCGCGGTGATGTTCGTCACGCACGACATCAACCCCCTGCTCCCCTCCGTGGATCGTGTGCTGTATCTGGCGGGCGGCCATAGCGCAATCGGGACGCCGCAGGAGGTGATCACCCGGGAATGCCTCAGCGCGCTGTATGGGTCCCCCGTGGAGGTGGTGCAGGCGCTCGGCCGGATCTTCGTCGTCGGAGCGGAGATCTGAGATGCTGGATGTCCTTCGGCTTCCTTTTATCGTCCATGCCGTCCTCACCGCATCATTCGCAGCGGTGGTCGCCGCGGTGAGCGGCTACTTCCTGGTTTCCCGCGGATTGACATTCGCCGGCCACGCCCTGCCCAATATCGGCTTTGCCGGCGCCGCGGGCGCCGTGCTTCTTGGCATCGAGCCCGTCTATGGACTTTTCGCATTCACCATCGCCTCCGGGGTGGCGGTGGGCTTCATTGGGAAGGACATCCGCGAGCGAGATGTCTCCATTGGCGTCGTCATGACCTTCGCCCTCGGTCTGGGGCTTCTTTTCCTGGCGCTCTATTCCGGCTATGCCGCGCGCGTGTATGGCATCCTCTTCGGGAACATCCTGGGAATAAGCTCCTCGGCGGTCGTGGTAACCGGCATTGCCAGCGGGGCCATCCTTGTGGTGCTGGCATTTCTGTATCGGCCGCTTTTGTTCAGCACCTTCGATCCTCCCGCCGCCGAGGCCCGGGGGGTGCCCGTGAAGCTCCTCTCGGTCCTCTTCATGGCCGTCATTGCCGTGACGGTTTCCCTGTCCATCCAGGTGATGGGCGCCCTGCTCGTGTTCACTCTGCTCGTCGGGCCCGCTGCCGCCGCCACGCGCCTGGTAAAGGGCCCGGTCGCGGCGATCCTCGTCTCGATCGGACTGGGGCTTGCCTATGTATGGCTCGGCATCCTGCTCGCCGCCGCAAGCGGTCGTTTGCCGGTGAGTTTTTTCATTGCCACGCTGTCCTTCCTGGTCTATCTCCCCGTCAGGCTGCTGTCGCCGATGGGTCGAGAGGCGGCGTAATGCTCGACCTTCTGTCGTCGGACATTTTTCGAAACGCGCTCGTGGGAGGCACCGCTGCCGCGGCAATGGCCGGCGTTGTCGGCTATTTCCTCATCCTGCGCGTCCAGGCATTCGCGGCGGAGGCCTTCATGGATATCTGTTTCGCCGGGGCAACCGGCGCGTCCCTGCTCGGCCAGTCTCCGCTGGTCGGGATGATCGCTTTCTCCCTGCTTTCGGCCCTGGGACTTGGCGCGCTCGGCGATCGCGCGCGGGGACGACACGTGGAGATCGGGATGGTGCTCAGCGTCGCCCTGGGTCTTGGCGTGCTGTTCCTCAGCCTCTACACGCGCAGCAGCGCGTCCCACTCGAATGCGGGGGTCTCGATCCTGTTCGGCTCCATCCTCAGCGTGCAACCCGCGGACCTCGTCCGCATGCTCGCCTGCGGCGCGGTGGCGCTCGTGGTCCTGGCGGCGATCTACAGGCCGCTGCTCTTTGCGTCGATCGACCCGGCGTCTGCTCGCGCACGCGGGGTCCCCGTTCGCGCACTGTCGGTTGTCTTCCTCATCGTGCTCGCGCTCGCGGCCGCGGCGTGCACATTTGTCGTGGGTGTGCTGCTTGCCTCCGCGCTATTGATCGCTCCCGCCGCGGCGGCGATCGCGGTGACCGACCGGCCGCCGCGCGCGATCCTGCTCTCGCTCGGGCTCGGCATTCTCATCATGTGGGTCGGCCTGCTCGCGTCATTCATGGGCCCCTGGCGACACCCGCCGATCGGCTTTTCCATCTCCGCGCTCGCGGCCCTTGCGTACGCGGTGGCGACGATCGTGGGGCGGCGCGGGCGCGCGCGGCGGGTCCCGCCGGTCGACCTGGACCGGGAGGTGCGCAGCAACGGGAGTATCAGATGAGGACTTCTCCCGGGCCGAAAGCGCTGGGCAAATCAGCAAAAGTGGGTTATGATTCGGTTCTTCGTGGATATCGTCAGATGGACGTCGAAAAAAGGATCACAACTGCATTCGAGGAGTTCAGCGAACGCAGCACGCAGCCGCGCCAGGAGATCGCGCGGATCCTGATTCGACTTGGCAGGTCGGGCGCCGTCTTCTCCGCGGAGGATCTCATCAAGAGGCTGCACAAGTCGCATCCCCACATCGGGCGCGCGACTGTCTATCGATCCATGGAAAAGCTCGTGCGGATGAAGGTGCTGGATCGTATCGATTTTGTCGATGGCACGCATTTCTTTCGTCTCTGTGGAAGCGACACTCATCATCACCATCTTGCATGCACGAAATGCCATCGCGTCGTCGAGCTGAACTTCTGCATGGACGACGAGCAGATTGCCGCGATTGCGCGGCAGCAGGGCTTTTCCATCCAGGACCACGCAATCACGCTTTTCGGGTTGTGCAAGGATTGCCGCGGCGGGTGAGATCCCGGGCGAAGTTCAGGGAATCCACGCCCCCTCGGTGCGCGCGCCTCTGAGCATCTCAAATACGGCCGCAATCCTTCCCCTATCTTCCACGGGAAGACACCGATTCGCCGTCGGCCGACCTGTCCCCATCCGATGAGTGCGATTCCACTTGACGGGCGCCAAGGTGGTGAGTAATTTAGTCTTGCCTAAATAATAGATTGGGGGCTTTAAAGTGCCAAGCGAAGCTGAAGAAAATTATCTGAAAGAGACCTATACCCTTCAGTTGGAGCACGATCAGGTCACCACCTCCATGCTTGCCGATCGCACCGGCCACGCAGCTCCAAGCGTGACCGGCATGATCAAGAAGCTCGCCGGTCGAAAACTGGTGAGCTACGAACCGTATCAGGGAGTCACTCTGACCAAGTTGGGGAGGGCTGCCGCCCTGGAGGTGATTCGACACCATCGGCTCCTTGAAACGTTTCTTACTCGAACCCTTGGCGTCCCATGGGACAGGGTTCACGAGGAAGCCGAGAAGCTGGAGCACGTGCTCTCGGAATACCTGGAAGGCCTCATCGATGAGTACCTAGGCCATCCCGCAATTGATCCTCATGGTTCTCCCATACCGGCCCTCGACGGTTCGATCAAAGAGCCCGACAGATTGCGTTTGTCCGATCTGCCTGCGGGAACCTCAGCGCAAGTTGTCGAGGTGAACGACCGGGAGCCTGCTTTGCTTGCGCGCCTCGATGAAATGCAACTTGGCGTGAATGCCAAATTCCAGGTTCTTGAGGTCGAACCTATTGATGGCCTCATCACCGTACTGGTGGAGGGCCGGAAACATGTGCTAGGGCAGACCACGGCCAGCCAAGTCATCGTGCGAAAGCTCAAGGGAGAACGAGATGTCTGAGTCTCATCCCAAGCTGCAGGCGGCGGCTCGTGAAGCCATTGGCGGACAGCGCAGGGGGCTGACGGCCGTCCTGCCTTTCATCGGGCCCGCCTTTATTGCCTCCATCGCCTACATAGACCCTGGCAACTTCGCAACAAACGTCCAAGGGGGTGCCCAGTTCGGTTATGCCCTGCTGTGGGTGGTCCTCTTGGCCAACTTGATGGCAATGCTCTTGCAGAGCCTTTCCGCCAAGTTGGGCATTGCCACCGGAAAGAATCTTGCGGAGATGTGCCGCGTTCGCTTCCCCGTATGGGTATGCTACGTCCTGTGGATTACACAGGAGCTTACGGCAATGGCGACCGACCTTGCGGAGTTTCTCGGTGCGGCAATCGGTCTCAATCTGTTGCTGCACATTCCTCTGTTGCTGGCAGCAGCCCTGACAGGGGTACTCGTTTTCGCCATTCTCGCGGTGACACAGAGAGGTTTTCGCGGCCTGGAGCTCTTTATCGGCGCCGCCGCCGGGGTGATCGCACTGTGCTACGTTGTAGAAACCCTTCTGGCAAAGCCCGATTGGAACCAGATACTCATTCATACCTTTGTGCCGAGCCTCCCGGGTAATGACGCCGTTCTTCTCTCGGTGGGCATCATTGGCGCCACCGTCATGCCTCACGTGATCTATTTGCACTCCAGTCTTACGCAGAATCGCATCGTTCCGCACAGTGACCAGGACAAACGCAGGATATTCCATTTTGAGAAGATCGACGTGATCGTGGCCATGGGCGTCGCGGGTTTGGTCAATATGGCGATGCTTTTCATGGCCGCGAAGGTCTTCAACCTCACGGGGCACGCGGATGTGGCAGAAATCACGACCGCGTATCAAACCCTCACTCCCCTGCTTGGAGGAGGTGCTGCCGCAGTGTTCTTGATCTCGCTGATTGCCTCGGGGATTTCCAGCTCTCACGTGGGTACCATGGCGGGTCAGGTGGTCATGCAGGGGTTTGTCGGTTTTCGAATCCCCATATGGATCCGGCGAATGGCCACGATGATTCCCGCGCTGATCGCCATCGCTCTGGGGCTTGATCCCACACGAACGTTGGTCATAAGCCAGGTGGTCCTAAGCTTCACCCTGCCTATTCCCGTCATCACCCTGATCATGTTCACGAGAAATAGAACGATCATGGGATCCCTTGTGAATCGACGCCTGACGACGATCCTCGCCATCGTTTGTGCCGTGGTCATACTCTCCTTGAACATCGTATTATTGTACACAACGTTCGGCGGGCAGGTCAGTGTGGGAGGGCACAACGGTGGATGAAAGAGTATTCCGGCACATCCTCTTCCCCTTGGATGGGTCACGGCTTGCCGAATCTGCCCTCACCACGGCAGTATGGCTCGCCAGAGCCATGGACGCACAAGTGACCCTCGTCCACATCATCGAGAAGAACGCACCTTCAGAAATCCATCGCGACAGGCACCTCGTGACCCCGGAAGAGGCGGACACCTACCTCCAGGAGATCTCCCGTCGCCCCACGCTGTCAGGTTTGCGCGTAGAGACGCACGTGCACACAGCAGAGGTAGGCGATGTCGCGCGCAGCATCGCTGAGCACTCCGCCGAGCTGGCGCCTGACCTCGTCGCCATGTGCACGCACGGCAGAGGCGGTGCGCGGAGACTCCTGTTCGGAGTTATCGCGCAGCAAGTCATCTCGCTGGGGAAAACTCCGGTGCTGATGGTGCGTCCTTCGAAGGGGCCGCAATTCGTCGGAACGACGGGAGATTTTCGAACCATTCTTGCTCCTACTGATGGCAACCCGGGCCACGAGAAGGGCCTGCCGTTGGCAACGGAGATCGCACGGGCATTCCACAGCCGGCTCCATCTCCTCATGGTGGTGCCAGACGTGCGTCATTTGACCGGCTCCAGGGCCGCGACTTCGTTCCTTCTGCCGGGAGCCACTCGATTCAATCTAGAGGTCGAAAGTGAAGACGCACAAAAGTACCTCGACCGGCGCGCGGCAGAGCTGAGCCGGCAAGGTGTCCTGGTGGACCATGAAACCTCCCGCGGAGACCCGGCCCGCGCCATCATATCCTCAGCGCGCCGCCTCTCGGCGGATCTTGTGGTGATGGGGACCCACGGACGGGCGGGGGCGGATGCATTCTGGGCAGAAAGCGTCGGTGCGCGTGTTGTGGCTCGCATTCAAGCGCCGCTGATGCTGGTTCCTCTGGACAGGACAGAGGTCCAAACGACCCGGTAATAAAGGAATCCGAATCATCGGATAGTGAAGCGGTCGACGGCGTGCGTGCGGGGTTGATGGGCCACTCAGTTGCCTTCGCTCAGCTCTTTCCCGTGCGCATCCGCTCAATGATCTGCCGATGCTCGTTGAGAAACTCGAGGAAGTATTGCTGCACGTCGCCGAAGAACTGCCGCTGCATGAGCGCGCCGGGTCGGGTGATGTAACGATAGTGCCAGCTCTCATAGCGGTAACCGGTGACCTGCTCAAAATCGGCAGGGTATGAAAGGGTGAAGCCGTACTGCCATGAATGTGCTGCCACCCACGCTCCCTCCTGCGTCTTTTCATAGCCGTCGCTGATCGTGCCGAAATCAATTGCCGTGCCGAGCTGGTGCTGGGAAAGGCCGGGGTGCGCAGATTCCCGGTCCGCGACCTCCTTGCCGTACATCTTCACCTCGCGTTCATAGACGCCTCTTTGGTAGTCGTAGGAACGATAGGTGGAGGAAAATGTGATGGATACACCGTCCCTCTTCGCTGCCTCGACCATCTCGAGCACCGCGGGCATGATTGCTTTTCGGAGCATGAGGTGCGGCCACGACGTTCGCACAGGGTAGTCCTTGAGGGCGACCAGATCCGGTGGCACATAGTCCATGCTCAGGGCATGCTGCTTGTCCACCAGCACGAAAAAGTCCGGCGGTTGGTCCAGCACCTGGGCAAGGAGGCGCAGGAAATCCTCCGGCCGCGCCATGATGCCGTCGCGAAGCTCCGCGGGGAGCGTTGCCGTCATTTGGCGCAGGTCGTCCGGGGAGATTGAGAACTCGGGTATGATCCGGCTGGCCGCCGCAGCTGCGGCGACCGAAATCAAGGCACAGGCGACCAGTGCGGAGGCACTGAGGAAAACCCGGCCCGCGTGACGCATCGGCACTAGAACTGCGCCAGGAAAAGCACCAGGCCGAAGAGAAAGAGGATCGCGGCGCCGCCGATCTCGATGACACGGCGAAGAACAGAGTCCCGCTCCTCGTGTCCTCCCGCCAGCGCCCGCACGACCCCCGTCTTGGCAAGAATCACGATGGCGCCGGTTATGGCGATCGTGGTGCCCATGCCGACTGAAATCGCTATCACCGACAACACGCTGACTCCCAGCATGTGGAGCGACAGGGCAAAGAGGATCACCGCCACGGCCCCCGGGCAGGGAATCGCGCCGGCAGGCACCGCGATTCCGATCAGGCTCCTCATCGACAGATTCCGGGTGGCTTCCTCCGCATGGAGATGGTGGTGGTGAGCCTTTCCCCTTATGCGTCCGAAAAGCATGACGGCGCCGAGGATGGCGATGATCCCGAAGGTCGCAAGCTGGATGTAGTGATCGGCCTGCTCGATGCCGACCGAGAAAAGGCCGCGAATGACGTAATAGAGGATAAGAACCACGGCGAGTGCCGCCAACGCGTGAACGACCGCGATCATATAGCCGATCACAATGCTATGGCGGAGCTTTGCATCGTTGGCAAGAAAGAACGACGAGACGATCGTCTTTCCGTGGCCGGGGCCGGCCGCGTGGAACATTCCGTACACCAGCGACACGAACATGACGAAGAGGAGCCCCGCGAGGGACCGCGAACCCTGCAGGGAGCGCGTGATGGAGGCCATGCTCTCGTTCAGGGTCTTCTGGATGGGGGCCATGGCGTTGAACAGGAACGCGGAAAAGCCCGAGGTCATCACGTGGAGAAAACTCTCCGTATGGACACCGGAGCTTTTCGCGGTGAAGGGATTGGATCCTTCCTGGCCGAAGCAGGGGACGGCAAGAATGAAGACGACGAGGACAAGGGCGGTTCTTCTCATGAGCTCCTCTTGAATCTGATCACGAGCTGATCGGGCATGTACTGGCCGGGCCAGAGCGGCTTCACCTTTGTCTTTTCGATCGCGAGGTCGCAGGCGACGTCCGCGCCCGCCTTCACGGTCACGTCGCTCAGATGCAGAAGATCGAATGCGACGTAGTAGCTGTCATCATAGACCGTGAGGCGCACGGTACTTTCTGAAGACTCAACGGGTATCTTCAGCGGGATGAAAAAGCTGTAGACGAGCTTGGTCTGATCGGCGACGCTCGGACTGAATTGCTCTATCGTGAAGTGACTGACTGCCTTCTTCCCGACCACCAGCGCGATGAAGTAGTGATAGTTTTCCAAGTTGTCGAAAGCGCCCGCCTTCAGCGCCTTGGCCCGGGCGGCGTCGAACTGGAAGGTGTGGTTCGGATCGTAGTCGGTCAGGATCATGTTTGAGAACATTTCATCGAAGGTCCACGTGAAATCGATCCCCTGCAGCATTCCCTGATCGAAGACCACCGTCGTGCGGTTGTTCACGAAGACGTGTGGATGGGCGAAGACGGGCATCGCGCCCATCACGAGCGCCATGCCAAGGCCGAGAATGACGCGCCTCATTGTCCTGGCGCCTCCGGATTTGAAGGCAGGATTGTTTCACCTGCCTGAATGGCGAAGTTCTGCTGGAGGAAAGCGTCCAGCGTTCTCGCCGTATCGCCGAGCATCGCTGTCAGGCCGACGGTCTCAGTTCCCGGCGCTGCAAAGCGCGCGAGGAAGCGTTGAAAGTACGCGGACGCGTATTTCAGCGGCTGCTGCATCAGGTAGGCCTGGAACTCGTTCACGGCGAGAAAGCGATCGCCGCCGTCATAACCCAGGGAATCAAGGAAGTCAATGTAGAATTGTCGCTCGTCCGCGGGGAGGGAATCCCAGAGCTGGAAGCAGTAGTCCCTGTAGGCTGCGGAAGAAAAGAATATGCCGTGGAAGGACTCGTGGGTCAGGAGGTATCTCCGCTCGATCTCCGATGAGGCGCGCGAGATGCCCAGCACGCCGCCCGTGCCCGGTGATACCTCGTCTCCGGCGGAAATCAGGATTCCCTCGCGCACGGCAAGTGTCTCCAGAGCCTTCTCTTCGGGGTTCAGCGGAAAGCCCTGCGCGGAAGCGGCATTGTAGAATGCGGCGAGCCCGTCAGGACCGTAGTCGTGCGCGTTCCAGCCATGACGACCGGCGAGCTCTGCATTTGTCATAAGCTTCCCGCGGAATCCCTTCTTCTCGACGAAGTAGGCCAGGCGCGTGAACATCCGGTCCTGAACGTGAAAGTCGATTGCATCGATGACGATGATGTCGGGGAAACGGTCCCAGCGGAACACCTCCAGCGCCGGAGAATGCCATGCGCGGATGGGGGTCGTCATGAGCTGTTGCAGGCTCGCGGGAATAGGATCGCCGATCGACCTGACGACGGGCGCCGGCGTTGCAGGCGTAGCCAGGGCGGTCGCGGGGAGTGCCAGGATTGACACTGCCAGGAAAAGCGGGCGAAAACGAATCACGGTCAGTTGAGGTAACCCCTCCCTACGTATCCGGTATCGGCGGACTTGCACCTGTACCTGATGGTCGCCGTGCCGCGTCCGGCCAAACGTCGTCACGAATTGAATATATGCGTTTCCGGTGCCAACGGCCCGGCCATTGCCACCCTTGCCTGTCCGGCGGTAATTTCTTTCCATGAATAGCCAAAAGATCGGCCTTCTCCTGGTGTCATGGCTCGCGGTCTCCGTCTCCTCATTTTCACTCGGCATATTCGAGCGGCCCGTGACGCTGGCAGGGAACGTCATCCCGAATCCATCGGCGGCTCCCGATTTCAGTTTGAGCGATCAGCACGGGCTCCCGTTCCACATGGCGGACGCCAAGGGCAAGGTCGTGGTGATCTCTTTCATCTACACCCATTGCACCGATCTCTGTCCGTTCATCACGATGAAGCTCAAGAGCGCGCAAAATCTTCTGGGCAAGGACGCAGACAAGGCCATCTTCGTGGCCGTTACTACTGACCCCGATCGCGACACGCAAAAGGTCATCGCCGCCTACAGCCAGGCCGTCGGGTTCTTCGACTCCTGGCATTTCCTGACAGGACCCATGACCGCGGTCAAGGACGTCTGGTTCAAATATGGCGTGGGGGTGGACATTCAGAAGTCAGACGACGCAGCGGACAGCGGTAGCGCGGTTGACGCGCCCGAGCCCACGGAGGGTCTTTCTCCCGCAGAGGCCGACCTCGCGCGAACCGTTGCCGTCAAGTTCGGCGGTGGGTACGACGTCTCTCACGCCGCGCCTTTCTGGATCGTCGACCGGCAAGGGAGGATCCGTGTTTTCCTGGACGCCGACGCGAAACCCTCCGAGATCGCGGACGACATGCGCGCGCTCATGAAAAGCTGAGCTGGCGCTTTCGTCTTCTTGCAACCGTCACGGAGCCGGCGGCAGGGCCGGAGCTGCACCAGAAGAAACCGGCCAGTAAAAAAGAGATGTGTCGCTTGAATGGATTCGGAAAAAACACTACAAAACGATTCCTGTTGGTTGAAATTGTACCGACTTGGACGCATGGGAATTAGAAGTGTCTCCATAACGGGTGCGGCACGCTACGTTCGGGGCCGAAAACATGGACCGGTGAGGAATGGGAAGACAGTACAGGCAATTCAAGACGATCCAGATCGCTGCGCGGCTGCTGCCGCGCAGCGTGATGTACCGCATAGGAGACGCGGTCGCCCAGCTCTACTTCAAATGGGACGCGCGCGCCCGAAGCGCCGTTGCCGGCAATCTGCGGCGGATATATGCCGTCAACAAGCGCAGGCCGGCAGCCCCCGAGATCAATCGTCTTGCCCTCGCAGTATTCCGCGGCCTGGCGTGGAACTTCATCGACTTCTTTCATTTCATACGAATCGCTCCGGGCGCCCGCCGACGCCTCTTCACGACGGCTGGTCTCCACCACCTCGATGACGCGCTGGCACTCGGAAAGGGTGTGATCATGACGTCAGGCCATCTTGGGGCCTTCGAAATGGGCGCCCTGATCGTGACTGCCAAGCGGTTATCGCCCCAGCCAGATCGTCCGGCCGTGGGAAGATCCGCGTGCCAACTCCCTTTTCGCGCGGCAACGGACGCGTCGCGGCGTCGATGTCATTCACCTTGGCAATGCAGCGGGGGGAAGCCTGCGTGTCTTGCGCAAGGGCGGCATTGTCGCGATCCTCGGCGATATCGACTACACCCAGCGTGACGATCGAACGCTCTTCATGGGCGCGGAGGCGCGCCTTCCCGTCGGCCCGGCGCGGCTCAGCATCAAGACCGGGGCTCCCGTCGTTCCCTTCTTCGTCTTGCGCCGCCCCGGGCGTCGCTACGACTTGCGCTTTTATCCGCCGATCGTCCCCACCTCGAACACAACTCTGGAGGACCTCCGCCTGCAAATTGTCAGGGTCCTCGAAAATGCCATCCAGGAGAACCCTGAACAGTGGATCCTGTTTTTCGATTTTTGGGACTGTGCGCTGAGCCTGGATCTTGCTCGAGAGGGATTTGCAGTGCTCGCGCGATCGGGAAGAAGGCGGGACCTCACCGCAGTATAGGCGAAGTCAGGGAATGGGCGTCGCGGCGGTCAGATCTGATAGTTGAGGGTACTCTCTTGTCCGGCCTGGACGAGAGATTCCAGCGTCACTTTTTCAAGGGTATCCAGCACTGTCTTGTCCAGAAGCGTCCAGACGGCTTCCACGGGGTGTGCATCCGCAGCATCCATCCCCTGCCGCCAACGGGGTCCCGTGGCCGGAGCGAACATGCCCTCCATGACCTGGACGATCTCCCTGACGGTGATGGAGCTCGGCTCCCGCCCAAGGGCATAGCCGCCGTGGGCGCCACGGAAGGAGCTGACCAGGCCTGCCCCACGGAGCGAAATGACGAGCTTGCTGAGATACTTCTCCGAGATGTTGTGGATGCTCGCGATGTCCCTGAGGAACACCGGCTGTGCTCCGTATTTCAGCGCAAGCTCGTACATCAACTTCAGCCCATAACGGCTCCGCGTCGAAATCAGCAATCTTGCAATACTCCCTGCACAGGATATTCAAACGCTCCCGGCCAGTCAACGTGCCGGTCTTCTGTTGTGCCTGCTCGATCCCTCGGAAATCACGCGCGATGCGCGCGCGCTCACGGGCTGCCGAGCCGGCGTTTGCGTCGTCGACCCGCGACGATCAGCCAGAGTGCGAGCGCGCCCGCAAGAAAAATGGTGACGGAGGCGACCACCCTCATCGTCATGAAAACAAGGGTGTGGCTTTGCGGGTCCACCCGGAAGCAGATCCGAAAAAGCCTTGCTATCGTCGGCCCGATTTTCCCCTGTTGTGCCTCCATGAGCGCGAGCTTCAGGTCCGCGGGAAGGAAGTCCGCCCCCAGCATGTACCGCACGATCTCTCCATGCGCGGACAGGATGAAAATGGCGACGGGATGATCGAACCCGTTTCCATTCTGCCGATAGTGGAAGCCGATCGACTCCGCCACCGCGTGAATATTTTTTTCGTTGCCGGTCAAGAATCTCCATGAATCAGGGGGGAACGGTTTCTGAATCGTCTCCAGCCCGATCCTTTTTGCTTTGCGCGCATCCGCCGGCGCCTCCGATGGATCGATGCTTATCGTGACGACATTGTAGTCCTTGCCCGGCTCGGCGGGGAGGGGACCCAGCACGCCGGCAATCCCCGTGATCAGGTAATCGCAGACATTCGGACATCGGTAATAGACCAACGCGAGGATCGTCGGCGCCGTTACGAGCTGCCGCAGGGTGATGGGATCGCCGTTTTCGTCGGCGAAAGACGTGTCCAGGGGGATGGTTGCCCCGAGCTTCTGCTCGATGCCAATGTCGTCGAATGCCGATGCGGCGCCCTGTGCGTGCAGGGATATTGCGGGAAGGCAGAGCACGCACGCCGCGAGAAACACGCCCCAACGCGCATGGGAGGTCATCATTGTCTAAGGTAGAGACACGACGCCGTCATGGCAAGTCCGGCACGAAACGTGCACGGTCAAGAAGATCCCGCGCGTCGGTCGAAGCCCTTACAAGTAGGCGTTCTCTCCCAGCTCCGCCGAATCCAGGCCTTTTTCTTCCTCATTTTCAGCGACATGGACCCGAGTGATCTTGTTGATCACCCACAAGGCGCCATAGGTGAAAAGGAACGCATAAGCGGCAGCTCCGAAACCGGCGGCAGCCTGTTTGCCAAGAAATACCCAGCCGCCGCGGAGAGCGCCGTCGAAACCGGACGCATTCACGGCCGCGCTTCCAAAAACCCCGAGGCAGAGAATGCCGAGCAGTCCGCCGACTCCGTGCACGCCCCACACGTCCAGCGCGTCATCCAGATGCACCCTGTTTTTGAAGGTGATCGCCAGGTAGCAGACGCAACCGGCAAGGACGCCGATGAGGATGGCTGCCCCGGGCGTCACGTAGCCCGCGGCAGGAGTGATGCAGGCCAGTCCCGCTATGGATCCCGTGAGCAGCCCGAGGAACTTGGGCTTTTTCTCGAAGATCCACGCGAGGATCAGCCACGTCACCGCCGCGAAGGAGGCGGCAAGATCGGTGTTCAGGAACGCAAGCCCCGTGATCTGGTCCACCCGCAGCTCGCTTCCCGCGTTGAAGCCGTACCAGCCGAACCACAGGAGGCCCGTGCCAAGGGCGACCAGGGGAATGCTGTGGGGACCGCGGTCCTTCACGTGCCGCGGCCCGACGAAGAAGACGGACGCGAGCGCCGCGAATCCCGCCGATGCGTGCACGACGATCCCCCCGGCAAAATCCCGGACGCCCCATTGCGCGAGCAGTCCGTTGCCCCACACCATGTGGACCAGGGGGAAGTAGACGAAGATGAGCCAGACGATGAGGAAAATAAAGTACGCCGTGAACCTGACCCTGTTGGCGAATGCGCCCGTGATGAGGGCCGGGGTGATGATGGCGAACATCATTTGGTAGACGATGAAAGCAAAGAGCGGTATCTGTCCGTCGGCGAACGGCGTGTTCAGGCTCACGCCGTTGAGGAAAGCCATCCGCAAGTCACCGATCACGGCCCCTGCTCCCCCTGAGAAGCACAACGAGTAGCCGAACGCGAACCAGATGACGTCCACCACCGCCAGGGAGAGGAAGCTCTGGATCATGATCGTGAGGACGTTCTTTCTCCCGACCAAGCCGCCGTAAAAGAATGCGAGACCCGGCGTCATCAGCATGACGAGGCTGGCCGCGATGAGCATGAAACCAGTATTGCCGGTGTCGAAGTGCATGTGACCTCCCTTTGTGCGGGGGAGACCCGTCTCCCCGACGATTGCAGAACGGGAAGAATTCAAGAGTCGCATGAGAGGGGAGGGGCGCCAAGCCCTTCACACACTCGGCGGGATCATACTCCCGGAGAGCGAATGGCGCAATGCTTTTTGTTCGTGCCGCAGCGGCGCGGACCGTCCCCGCCTCCGGATGGAGGAGGCGTTCTACTCGGGGGCTGCCCGGGGAAGGGAAGCGCTGTTCCGCGCGCGCTCGGAAAGAATGGGGTAGGCGTCCTCGGGATCCGTGACCGTGCGCAGGATGTTCTCCGTGCTGCACGCGATTTCGTCTATCAGGACGTCCCACGTGCAGGCGACTCCCGCGCGGTCGAAGACGTCCTTCCCGAGCCGGCTCAGCAGCCCCGCGTGAGCCTTGCGGATGCCCAGCCTGACGATCAGGAAAGCGGACCCTCTGCCGACGACCTTGTCGTGAATTTCCGCCCGGGAGACGTCGATCTGTCGCCCCATCAGAAAGCGTTCCAGCTCGAACAGGGGGTGCAGCCATTTCCCCGCGCTTTCGAAAAGCACGTTGCCATCGACGAGCAGCTCCAGGGATATGTCCGACCTCATGACGTCCTCTCCTGTCCCGATGTGACGAGCCTCAGCTTCGACGGACATTCTTTGTTGGATATTGCGTTGCGGCGACCGCGATCGCTGCATTCAACATACTATGAAAGACCCATCAAAACAACAACGGCAAAGACGCAGCAAAATTGAATCCGGCGCATGGAATCGCTACGTTTGCATCAGGGAGGACGGGCGCATGAAGGCGAAGGAACAAAAAGCGGGACAAGACCCCGGTCGGAGTGACCGCACACGGAGGCGCTTCGCGCTGTCTGAGGCCACGACGCTGCTCGCCCGTACGCCGGAAGTCCTGAACGCCTGGCTCCGCGGTCTGCCCGAGGGGTGGCTTCTGGCACACGAAGGCGGCGAGACGTGGAGCCCGATCGATGTGCTCGGTCACCTCATCCATGGCGAGCGCACGGACTGGATTCCGCGCGTCCACCGCATTCTGGAGCATGGCGATTCGCTCGCCTTCGAGCCATTCGACAGATTCGCGCAGTTTCGCGATTTCATCGGCAGGTCGGTCGACGAGCTGCTGGACGAGTTCGCCCGCGCGCGCGATGCAAACCTGCGCGATCTCGCCTCGCTGCCGATCGACGCCGCGCTGGATCGGCCGGGCCTGCACCCATCGCTGGGGGTGGTCAGGCTGCGCCAGCTCCTGGCCGCCTGGGTGGCGCACGATCTCGACCACGTGACGCAGATCGCGCGCGTCATGGCCCGGCAGTACGCGGATGAGGTGGGACCCTGGCAGGCCTACCTGCGCGTCATCTCTGGCAGGCAGGGATGACGGCCCGGGAGTCGGCGGGGGACCGTTCATGGTCATGTCGGCCGAGGCGAATGCCGAGGCGCTTGAACGGGAGGGCGTCTGCCGGGACCGGCGTGCGATCCAGGGATCGTGCCGAAACGGCACCCGCCTGGTTTCAGCGCAAGTTTCCGGAGCCATCCCTGACGTGCGTCGCGCATTTCTGCATGGAGTTCATGCTGCCCCCCGAATAGATCGGAAGCGACTTGATCGACCGGGGACCGGCGGGTCCTGCGGAATCTATGCTTCCTCGACTTCCTGTCCAAGCTCTGCAAGATCGTATCCGCCTAGTGACTCGATTGCAGACCGGTATTCGGCTGATCGAAGCACGGCGAGAATGCGCTGGACCTCGGGATCATCCCGTATTGCCGCCTTTATGACCATGTCCAGCTTTTCGTCGTGCAGATGAAGAAAGTCCACGCCCTGCACCTGGGAAGCAGCCTTCTCATTGCCTGTCGCCACGTCCGCGTCGCCTCGTGTCACCGCGGTCGCGGCTCCCACGTGAGACGGGACGATCTTCTCGTACCCGGCGATTCCCCGGGTGTCCAGCCCTTGTAGCCGAAGCTTCTGATCGATGAGGACGCGGATGCCGCTGCCGGGCTCCCTGTTCACCATGGCAATGTCGGGCCGCGAAAAATCCATCCATCCACGAATCTTTTTCGGGTTGCCTTTCTTGACATAGAGACCCACCGGACGCCTGGCCAAATGTACCAGAAACACCGGGATGCCGGGCAACATGCGCCGCGCGAACGGCACATTGTACGTGTCCGTCTCGGCGTCCCATAGATGCGCAGTTGCCACGTCCACGTGTCCCTGGTAAAGCGCAAACAGCCCGTTGTAGCTTCCCAGGTGCGACCGGAGGACGGGAATGCCCGAAGACGCCTCCACCTGCTGCGCCAGTATGTCCAGCATCACGTCCTGTCCGGCAATCACGAAGCTCCTGCGGGACGACGGCTCCCGCTGCTCGTCTTTTTGCGCACCGGCAAAAGGGGCGCGATCGCGCCTCTTGTAGGCTTCGACGTCCCTCAGATCGACGCGCAACTTCTTGCCCACCCTGTACCCGGGGAGCTCGCCGCGCTTGATGAGCTCATAGACGGTATTCCGCGTGATCCTGAGCAGGTCGGCGACCTCCACGGGTGTGAGGGCGTCACGTCGAGGGCTGTGCATCTGCGGCATCGTCGGAGTATACCATTGCGCGAACCTGCCATGCACGCGCGCTGGCGCGGCGGCGGAAAGAAGGAGATGCGGACATGAAGCTGAGCGCGCGGAACGTCTTCAAGGGCAAGGTCAAGGCCATCGTCATGGGCGTCGTCAACGCCGAGGTCACGATAGAGATCCCGGGTGGCACGCTCATCGCCTCGGTCATCACAAAGGCCTCCGTGGAGAGGCTCGGGCTCAAGGAAGGAAAGGACGCGTACGCGGTCATCAAGGCGTCCAGCGTCATCGTCGGCGTCGACTGATCGCCTTCAAAAAAGCCCCGGGTCTCCGGCATCCACGTGGCCGTCGTTCAGCTCGAGCACTTCCGTGCAGAGGCTGGCGATCTCGGTCCGGGAGTGGCTGACGAGTATCGCGGTGATGCCGGTCTCGCGCTGGATGCGCGAGATCTCCGAGGCAAGCGAGCCGCGCAGGTCCTCGTCCAGGGCCGAAAGAGGCTCATCGAGCAAGAGCAGCGATGGTCGCCGTGCCAGGGCACGAGCAAGAGCGGCGCGCTGCTTCTGGCCGCCCGAGAGCTCCCGCGGAAACTGGTGCGCTTCCCGGGTAAGGCGCGTGATCTCCAGCAGCCTCCGGGCCCGGTCCCTGTCAGGCGCCGCGTAGAGAATGTTGCCGAGCACCGTCATGTGGGGAAAAAGGGCATAGTCCTGGAACACGAGCCCGGCGGATCTTTTCTGCGGTGGCATGAAGATGCCTCTTCGGCTGTCGAACCAGATGTCGCCATCCTGCTGGATGCTTCCGTCGTCGGGTCGCTGCAGGCCGGCGAGGCAGCGCAGGAGTGTCGTCTTGCCGCTTCCCGACGGGCCGCGAATGCCCAGGAAGGCCCCCGCCGTGAGGGCATACTCCACTTCAAGGTCGAATGAACGGGCTCCCGCGCTCAGTCGCGTCTTCACGTAGAAATGCAGCACCTCAGCGCCTCCGCTCCTGGCGTTGGAGGCGATGAAGGAGCAGCACGCCGAGGTAGCTCACGACCACGAGGATTGCGGCGTAAAGGTGCGCCCCGCTGAAGTCCAGGCTTTCCACTCTTTCGTACACCGCGATGGAGACGACCTTCGTCACCCCCGGAATGCTCCCCCCAACCATGAGGACCACGCCGAACTCACCAAGGGTATGGGCGAAGGTGTTCACGATGCCCGCGATGATGCCGGATTTCATATTGGGGATGACGATCCTGAGTATCGTCTCCACTTTTCCTTTCCCCAGCGTGTACGAGGCCTCCAGGAGATGCGGAGGCAGCGCGAGGATACCGGCGCGAAGCGCGGTGAGCATGAAGGGGAGTGAGGAGATGCACCCGGCGATCACGATGCCGGGGAAGGAGAACGCAAGTCGGACGTGAAAGACCGACAGGAAGAACTGCCCGACGGCTCCGCGCGGCGAGAGAAGCATGAGCAGGTAGAAACCGAGCACCGTCGGTGAGAGGACAAGGGGAAGGGACGTGGTCGACTCGACCCATGGCACCCACTTCCCCCGTGCCTGGGAAAAGACCCAGGCGAGGGGAAAGCAGATCAGCAGGAGCAGGACGGTGACCCAGAGACCCAGGTGGAACGAGACCCAGAACGGGACAGGATCAAACTTCAAGGCTTTCCATATCCATACGCGGCGAAGACCGCCTGGGCGTCCGGCGACAGGAGGAACGTGGAGAACGCCGTCGACCGCGGGAAGCGAGGCGGCGGACTTCATCACGACGAAGCCCTGCTCGATGGGCGCATAGAGCTTCGCGATCGACGTCGAACCAGTACGTGCCCTCCTTGTTCCAAGGCTTCATCTCAGCCGCGTACAGCGCGGACTTGTTCACGAAACCTGCGTCGGTGCTGGTCAGGGTGAATTGCAGCGCCTGCGTCACCGTCTGGGCGACGACCAGCTTGCTCTTCACCTTGTCAAAGAGGCCGGCGTTCACGAGCGCCTCCTGGGCCGCCCTCCCGTAAGGCGCGGTTTCCGGATTGCAGTTGGCGAACTGCGTAACGGACGGATCCAGGAGCACCGCGAGACCGCGCGAGAGATCGAGCGCCTTCGTCGTGAGGAAGATCAGCTTGCCGACAGCGTAGATTTTCGTCGGGCCCGCGGTTATTTTTGCGTCCACCAGCTTCTGCGGAAAGCTCGTGTCGGCCGACAGGAAGACCTGGAACGGCGCGCCGTTCATGATCTGGGTCGTCAACGCGCCCGATGCGCCGAATGTGAACTCGATCTTATCGCCGGGATAGTCCTTCATGAAGGCGGCCTGCAGGGGATCGGCCACGGAGCTGATATTTGCCGCTGCCGCGACACTGACCTTCTCCTGGCTACTTGGCAGCTATGACACGACAAAAAATATCATAACGATACATGCGCGCGCCTCGTTTCATACCGTTTCGTCTCCTTTTGTACTGTTACGAAAGGTATGCTGGCCGGATTGCCTCGTTTCGTCAAGAGAAACGGGCTATTTCAGGCCGGTTCGTGGCCTTCACCTTTCAGCATCTGGACCGCATGCTCCATGATGGGCTCCATCACCTTCATGCAGAGCTGAACGGCCTTCACCGAGCCGGGAAAGTTTACAACGATGCAGTGACCGCGCGATCCCGCGCGCCCACGGGAAAGCATGGCGAAGGGTGTCTCTTTGCGCGACGCGTCACGGAGGGCCTCCGCGATGCCCGGGATTTCCCTTTCGCAGAATCGCGCCGTCACCTCGGGCGTGATGTCGCGCGGTGATATGCCCGTGCCGCCCGTGGTGATGATGAAATCGGAATCTGCCGCGTCATGCAGGGCCGCGAGGATGCGCTCCTCCTCATCGGGGACGATTGTCCTCCCCACGGCAACGCGCGGAAAACGCAGCCGCAGCGTCTTCTCTATTTCCGGGCCCGCGAGGTCCTCGTAGTCGCCCCGCGACGCGCGGTCAGAGATCGATATGACAGAGACTTTCACGATCGATTTCTCCTCCCACGAGCACACGCGCGAAGATGCCTTTCCGGGGCATGATGCAGTCGCCGGTGGCAGCGGAAATGGCGCAGCCGCGATGGCACACCTTCCCGATCTGCGTGACCTCCAGCACGGCCGGCCCGATGGCAAGGCGCGTACCGACGCTCAAGGAGCCCACGTCGATGCCGTGCGTGGTGATATTCTCCGCGAAGGCGCCGTAGGGAAGGTCCACGCCGCGGCCGCGCATGCCTTCGATGTCCTCGTCGGCAAGAAGGGACACCTGGCGATGCCCCGTGCCCGCGTGCGCGTCCCCCACGATCCCGTGTCCTTCACGCAACGTGGCCTTTTCCACGGGAGTTTTCTGCTCGCCCTTGCGCGTGGACATATTGATTGAAAGGATCGCGAACTCGCCCGTCACGCCGTCTCCGCTTTTGTCTTTTCAACGAGCCGTATGTCGCTGATGCGCATGTCCTTGTCCACGGCCTTGCACATGTCGTACAGGGTGAGCGCCGCCACGGAGACGGCCGTGAGCGCCTCCATCTCGATACCGGTGGCCTCCGTGCAGATCGCCGATGCCTCGATGTCGATACGATCCGTGCCGAGGCGGAAATCCACGAGCACGTGGTCGATGCGGATGTTGTGGCACAGCGGGATCAGCTCCGCCGTGCGCTTGGCCGCGGCGATGCCCGCCACCCGGGCGACGGCCAGCACGTCCCCCTTCTCGATGAGCTTTTCGCTGATCAGGCGCAGCGTTTCGGCGTGCAGGAGGATCGCGCCGGCCGCGCGCGCCGTCCTGCGGACGCGCTGCTTGCCGGAGACGTCCACCATGACAGCGCGTCCCTCGTCGTCGACGTGGCTCAGCTCCATGCTACCCCCCGATCTGCGACATGACGCGGTTTGTGCAGGCCCCGCCGCGGCGCGGCTTTGACAGGATCGCTTCCCGCAGGCTCTCTTCCAGCCGGGAGAAGTCCAGCGGTATCTCGTCATTCGTCTGGAGGCAGGGCTTGAGCATCCCGTCCGCCATGAGCCGGATGCGGTTGCATCCGCCGCACGATGGAGGCCGGTCGTTGGAGGCGCGCTCCTTCTTTTGCTGCGAAATATCGAAGCGATCGATGAGCTGGAGGCGCGCGCCGTGGGCCGCACAGAAGTCTCTCATGCGGGAAATCTCCCCTTCGGTTGTGCCGCCGAGCACGACCATGTTGATCTTTACCGCAAGACGCGCGGCGCACGCGGCGTCCACGCCGGCAAGGGCCGCGGCGAGGTCGCCGCCCCGGGTGATCTCCCGGTAGCGCAAGGGGTCCAGGGTGTCGAGGGAGATATTGACGCTCTGGAGGCCGGCATCGTGCAGCGGCAACGCCAACGGCGCGAGGAGAGTGGCGTTCGTCGTCATGGCGATGTGGGCGAGCCCCTCGATGGCAGCGAGCATCCCCACGAGGTCAACGATGTCGCGCCGCATGAGGGGCTCGCCGCCGGTGAGCCGGATCTTCGTCACGCCCAGCCGCACCGCGGCGCGCGCCACCTCCGCCATTTGCTCCCGGCTGAGCAGGTCCGCGCGCTGCGCGTGCGGCACCCCTTCCGCGGGCGCGCAGTAGACGCAGCGGAGGTTGCACGCGTGGGTCACCGACATGCGCAGATACGTGATGGAACGCTCAAATCGGTCGAACATCGATCTCCGTTCCCCGGGCGAGCTCGCACACGCCCCGCTCGATGCGGATCAGCCCGTCCGCATCCCCCAGCGCGTTCACGTGCGCCGATCCGTGGAAAGGGATCGGCACGATGTTGCCCCCGCGCACGCGGACGGGAAGGTACTCGGTCCGCTCGGCATCCTTTCGATGAATGGCGTCGCTCAGGGTGCCGTGAAAAAGGGGAGGCTCCCAGTCGATGCCCATGCGGCCGTAGAGGAAGGGCTTCACGAGCAGCTCGAATATCACGAAGGTGGACACGGGATTGCCGGGCAGCCCGAAGACCCATGAGCTGCCGCGGCGGGCGAAGAGTGTCGGCTTGCCCGGCTTCACCGCCACGCCGTGCATGAGGACCGTTGCCCCCAACTTTTCCAGGCAGCCCGGCACGTAGTCGAAGTCACCCACGGACACGCCGCCGGAAATCAGGACCAGCTCGTGCTCATCGAGGGCACGGCCGAGTGCATCCGTGAGGATGTCGGGATCATCGATCGCGATGCCGCGTTGCCGCGCCGGACAGCGCATTGCGGCAAGCTGGGCGGCAAGCTGCGGCCCGTTCGAGTCGTAGATTTGTCCCGCGCCAAGCGGCCCGCCGGGAGCGCGGATCTCGGGACCCGTGCACAGGATTCCCGTTGATGGCGGAACAGCCACCTTTACCTCGGAGAAACCCGACGCTGCCAGTATCCCGATGTCCTGCGCGGCAAGCACCTTCGGTCGGAGCACCACCTGTCCCCGTGCGATGTTCGCGGCGCGGCGCACGACGTTATCCAGCGTTTCCTTTTTCAGGAGGCGCACGCGTCCCGCGGTCTCAACGACGCACTCCTTGCTTGCCACCCTGGTGGCGCCGGGGGGAAGCGGTGCTCCGGTCATGATCCGGGAGCATTCGCCCGGCGACAGCGTGCGCCCCGGCGCATCCCCGGCGGCAATCGTTTCGATGATGGCCCACTCCGTGCCGTCGTCGCCAGCCGCAAGGGCAAAACCGTCCCGGGTGGACTTGTCGAAGGGGGGTGAATCGATCGGTGAAAGAACGTCGCCGACCGTGACCCTCCCCAGGGCAGCCTCCAGCGCGACGGTGATCGCCGGGGTGGGGGCCCGCGCGTGCATTTCGCTGCGGACGATGCTGATGGCTTCCTCGATATCGATGGGCGCGCGCATGTGAGAATCGAAGTATAAGGGCGGAGCCTTTTGTTGACAATCAGGCGGCTTTTTGAAGTGACGCGTGGCTGCGCTCAGCCCTGCACCCGCACGATTCCCCGATCGCGGCCGATGGAGAGCGCCGCTTCCAGCGCGGCCCTGCCGACCGCGCGTGCCTTGTCCGAGACCGCGTGCGCGTAGCTCGCCTCTCCGCGCGGGTCGACGTCGCCGATCTTCATTCCCTTGCGCACGATGACCTCTTCGTGGATCAGTCCCCGCAAGCAGCCGTCAAATGGCGCGATCACCGGCGCGCCGTCGACCCGCGCCACCACCTCGCCCTTGCCGACGATGTCCCCGATGCTCCGCGCGCGAATCGCGCGGCCGTCGCGTGGAGCCCGCAGGACGCGTTCCGCGGTCTTGCCGCCGATTTCGCCCGGCGTCCCCGTGTCGGCCAGGGCGCTTCCCTCGCGGATGATCCGGCCCAGCGCGTGGCCCCTCGCGGTCTCGATCACCGCGTCCACGTCCCGACCGGCCGTGAAGCCGGGGCCCAGGGCGATGACCACGGACGCCGTCCTTCCGCGCCGTGCCCGTGTTCGCCTTGGCCATGATTGCATCGACGATGACCACCGCGCCGGCCGTCTCGACGATCTGCGCGCGCGGATCCACGAGCACCGCCACGGCGCCCGATCCAAGGACCTTTCGCCAGTCTTCCCGGGTCGCGCGCGCGGCGCGGACTCCCTCCACGTCGTGGCTGCCTTCGTAGACAGCCTGGGCGAATGAGACCGTGAGACGTATCGCGGTGGGGTACGGAATCTCGGTCATGACGACGGCAAATCCCGCCGCCGTGAACGACAGCGCCACGCCGGTGGCCAGGTCACCGGCGCCCTTCACGATGGCAAGCGGCCTGTCGTCAGTCGTCGGTCCGTGCGTACAGCACCCCTTTCCGCAGGGACACGAGCGCCCCGGCAATGCCGTGACCCTCACGGGCCAGGCGTATCGTCTGGATTGCGGATGCACGCTTCATTTCGAGATCCCCTGGTTGATGAGAAAACGGAAGTCCATTCCTGCCCGCACACCTTTGCGGCACCCTTGGGGGTCCGCGCAGAGCGTGGCGAGCACCTCGGGATCGAAAGAACCATCCGCCTTGCCGATGAGCGAAAGGGCCTTCTGATGGTTGTAGCAGTGGATTTCGTCGATGGGCTCGTCAATGGCGCTCGCGCCCATGAGTGCGAAAACCGTGCGCGTGTTCGCCGGGATGACCGGCTCGTGGTCCCTCGGCACTTTCAATGGACATCGTCGGGATCCATCCCCCTCCACGAGCAGCACGGTGTCGCCGGGCAGGGAGAGGGATTCTATCAGAGCCGGGTCGATGCCCAGGTACTTGTCCACGTCACTCACGACCCCGGCAACTAGGAGCCGAAGGGGAGCCTCTCCCGCAAGAGCGGGGGGCATGTCCTCCGGTCGTTTCACGAAAGTGACGGGAATGCCGCGGAGCTCCTCGATGCCAACCCGGGTCGTTGTCGTCAAGCGTGCCTTCATGCCGGCGCCCGCAAGAAAGGCCGCAACCCGCTTCATGGCGGTTGTCTTTCCACCGGCGCCGACGAACGTATACACCGCTCCCGGTAGAAACCATTGCCTCAGCGCGTCTCGAAAGCTTTCCTCGGGGCCGGCCATGCACGGAGTATATGCGATTGATCCGTCTTCTGCAGTGTCATGGGTGCGGGGAGGCCGCGTGCGTGATATGGCTGTACGCGAGGATCGTGAAGCCCAGGAGGCAGAAACTGTAGAGGAAGTCTTCAACAGGAATGGAACCGACCCGCACGCCGATGATCGCCATCTTGCCATAGGAGACGACTGGAAGTGCCGTCAGGATGCCGTTGAAAAGCAGAAAGGGCGCGTACGACAAGCCGATGGCAAGCCAGAACCGCCTGCTGGAGAGGAGCCGCGAAAGAAAAGCCGCCAGCAGAAGAAATGCGCACGTCGCGGCAAGCACCGTGGACGTGTAGAGCCTGCCCCGCAGCAGGACTGCCCCGGCCGCACACGCCGCGGATGCCGCCAGCCATGGGAACCTGCCGCCCGTTGTCTTCTCCCGGCTGTACGCCC
This sequence comes from uncultured Spirochaetota bacterium, assembly GCA_963781885.1. GTDB lineage: Bacteria > Spirochaetota > Spirochaetia > SZUA-6 > Fen-1364 > Fen-1364. The sequence goes on from CAWAHW010000002.1 coordinate 465,778, forward strand.
CGACCGCTTCGTAGATGAAAAGGCAGCTGAAGGGTACCGCGAGAAAGAAGAAGAGCTCGCCCAGGGGCAGGGAAAGGATGCGGAGGTTTCCAGCGTACCCTGCGTTGAAGCTCCACGCGCCGCTTCTTGTCATGACGGCATCCCAGGCGACAAAGGGGATGCCGACAAGCACCGCCGCCAGCGACGCGGCAGGCCATTTGCGGAAATAGCGCACCTTCCCGTGGAAGGACAAGGCAGCGGGGAGCGCCGCGATCAGGATGTCGAGCGCAAGGTAGAGATTCATTCCGTCCTATGTGATTGCATTCGCGAACGCCTGGAGAAAGATTCTCGATTTCCTCGGCTTCACCTTGCGCTCGAACACGATCATCGGCCTGTTCTGGATCCGCCGGGCGGTCCATGCATACATGTCCGAAGCCGTCTTGATCGGGAGACGGTATCTTCGGGGAATGAATGCAAATCCGTTTTCCGCCTCCCGTTGCCAGCCGCGGTAGAGGCCGATGTGCCGGTCGATGAAGGCGCGAAACTCCCGGGGGCGCTCCTGCACGTCGTCGGGGTCCAGCGACGAGAGCCCCGTGCCCTCCAGCGACAGATAACGCCTCCCCAAACGAAAGTCCTCTTCGATGTCCCTGATGAAATTGATGTACTGCATGGCGCGCCCGAGCATCGCCGCGTAGGGAAGGGATTCCTCGGCGAGGTTCATGATCCTTGCCATGAAGAGCCCGATCACTTCCGCGGAACCGTGGATGTAGGCAAGAGTCTCCTGCACCGTGCGGTATTCCTTCCTGCTGAGATCTGTCTCCATTGAGTCGAGGAATGCCGCCACCCAGCCGGGATCGAAATGCTTTTCCCTGAGAAGGTCCACGAAAGGATCGACAATCGGGTCCCCGACACGCCCGACGGCAAGCGCCTTCTCATACGTGCGCCTGAACGCCGTGAATCCGCGGCCGTCCTGGGGTTGCGCGTCAACGAAATCGTCTGCCGTCCGTACGAACGCATAAAGCGTAAAGACCTGCCGCTTGATCTCCGGTGGAAAGAAGAGGCTGCTTGTGAAGTAGGTCTTGCTCCCGTTCTTGAATATCGCCCCATGTATCTTCTTTGCGTTCATCTTGTCCCCTTCATAGTGAAGCTAAAACACAAATTGTAATAAATCAAGCAATAAGTGTTGAATTAGGACACAAAATGAGTTATATTTCGACTGGAGGGTTTGCCGGTGAAAAAAAGGCGTGACACAGTTGGCATAAGCGATATCGGGATCTATGTGCCCCCACCGATGATCGATTTGCAGGAAATTGTCGCGAGGCGGGTAAGTGAAAACCCCAGGATGCAAAGGCACCTTGAAAGGGCCTGGCGGGTGACCGGACAGAAAGCGATCCGCTTTCCCGAGAGCTGGCAGGATACAGCCACTCTTGCGGCGGAAGCGGCGCGGAATCTCGTGCAACAGAACCCCGACGTGGACCCTTCATCTATTCGGCATCTTGCCGTCGGGACGGAGAGTGGCGTCGATCATTCGAAGCCGGTCTCCGCGTACGTGCAGGGGATGCTGCAGCGGGCGGGTGTGGCGCTCCCGTTTTCTCTTTCCAGCTTCCAGGCCCAGCACGCGTGCGCCGGTGGCACCGTGGCCCTTCTCAGCGTCGCGGGTCTCTTGGCTGCGGGAGGCCGCAGCGGCGAGGGGGGCCTCGTGATCGCTTCCGACGTCGCGCGCTACCAGACAGGCTCCACGGCGGAGATGACGCAAGGGGCAGGGGCGGTGGCGCTGCACGTGGAGCTTGCTCCCCGATTGCTGGAGATAGATCTCGGGAGCATCGGGTTTCATTCCCGCGATACGGATGATTTTTTCCGGCCGATCGGCTCTTCGACGGCCCGGGTCAATGGCGGTTACTCAATGAAATGCTACGCGGACGGCCTGGACGAAGCCTTCCTGGATCTCTGCGCACGAAGCGGGCAGGATCCGGAGAAGACCCTTCGGGAAAACGACTTCTTTGTCCTCCACACTCCTTTCAGGAACATGCCCGCGACCGCCCTGGAGAAGCTCTTGCAGCGCCGGCTGGGCATGGACGCCGACCAGTCCCGGGAGTTCCTCCGTGGACGCGGATTCTTTCCTTCCATAGATGCCCTCGCGCGGATAGGGAACATCTACACGGGATCGATCTATGCGGCGCTGGCCTTCCTCCTGGAAGACCGCTATCGTGCGATGGGGACGGGCATCGTCGGCAAAAGAATCCTTTTTGCCTCCTACGGATCCGGAAACACGACGATCGTTTTTTTCGCGCGGATCATGCCTTCCGCGCCGCGGGTGATCGCTCGCTGGAACCTCGCGCGTATCTTCGACTCGGCGCGGAACGCCGACTTCGATGAGTACGCGCGATGGGCGTCCGGGTCATCCGGACCGGAGCTCTCCCCGGGATCCACCGTCCCGCCGGATTCATTCTTTCTCAGCGCGGTGAGAGAGGATGGCTATCGCGTGTACGCAGAGGCTGGTGATGGGACGGCGTCCGCGGAAAGAGAAATTCCTCTTGTCTTGCCCGAACCGGTAGCGGCTTTCGTCTAGGGGGCGGCGATGATTCGCAAGGCAATCATGGCGAGACTCGGCGGGAATTGCATCCGCACAAACACGGTCCACGAGAACCTGCCCGCCCGGATCGGGGGGCGCAAGAAGGTCGCCGTCATCGGGGCGGGCATTGCAGGTCTCACCGCCGCGACCATTCTTGCCGAAAGAGGCTTCGACGTCACGCTCATGGAAAAGAACGCGTACCTCGGCGGCAAGACGGGCTTCTGGAAGGCGGTGCTGGAAGACGGATTCAAGACCCGGGTCGATCATGGTTTCCACGGATTCTTCCCTCAGTATTTCAACCTTCGTCGGCTCATGCAGCGGTGGGGAGCGTCACACCGACTCGTGCCGATCGGGGACTACAGGATTGCAACTCTGCGACAGGGAAGCTACAGCTTTAAAAGGGTCAGCACGACGCCCCTTCTCAACATGCTTTCGCTGTCAAAGACGGGCCTGTACCGCCTGCGAGACGTTGTGCGGAACCCTGAGGCGCGCCGCTTGCTTGCATTCCTGCGCTATGACGCGGAAAAGACCTTCGCGCGCTTCGATGGCGTTTCATTCCACGCGTTCGCCGAGGCCGCACGGATTCCGGCGCCGATGCGGATGATGTTCAACACCTTCAGCCGCGCCTTCTTCGCCGATCCCACGCTCATGTCGACCGCCGAGGTGATCAAGAGCTTCCACTTCTACTTCCTGAGCAATGACCTCGGGCTCCTGTTCGATTACCTCGACGGTGACTACGAGGATGCGCTGCTCGCTCCCGCCCGCGCCTGCCTGGAAAGGCTCGGGGTGACCGTTCTCACCGGACGACCCGTGCGGCGGATCGAGAGGAGGGGCCGTTCCTTGGCCGTTGAAGGGCTCGAGGTCGACGACGTCGTGTGCGCCGCCGATGCACGATCCACGCGGCAGATCGTCGAACGATCCCCTTTCATCGAAGCGGAGGACCCGGCGGCGTTCGCGCGCTTTGGACGCCTGCGCGCGTCCCAGGGCTACGCGGTCCTCCGGCTGTGGCTCGACGCGCCGGTGCATTGGGACGGTCCGCCTTTTCTCGCGACAGACCGCCGCCGGCTCCTCGACTCCATGAGCTTTTTTCACCGGATAGACCGCGCGTCGGCGGACTGGGCGGCGCAGAACAACGGCTCCGTCGTCGAGCTGCACTCCTACGCTCTTCCCCGGGATCGACCCGGCGACGAGGCGATACGCGAAGGGCTGATGGGGGAGATGAAGGAATACCTGCCGGAGCTGCGGGGCGCGCGCGCGGTGCATTCCCACCTGCAGGTGCGCGACGATTTCACCGCGTTTCACGTGGACATGCATGCCGACAGACCGGGAACCCGGACCAGGGTGGCCAGCCTTTTTTTCGCGGGAGACTGGGTGAAGATCCGTCCCCCGGCCATGCTCATGGAGGCTGCCTGCACCTCGGCGGTGATTGCCGCGAACGCTGTTCTGGAAGCTGAAGGCGTGCGGGAAGAGCCGGTGTTCTCCGTGCCGGAAAAGGGACTGTTTGCATGAAGAAAAGCAGCGGGTGGAAATTGCCCCCTGCATTTGCTACCATGACGCATCCCTCGCGAGGAAAACACCATGGCTGATTTCGCGTCACGACTTCACGAGCTCCGAAAGAAACGCGGGTTGCGCCAGAAAGACCTTGCGGTTTCCCTGGGGCTTGCGCAGACCACGATCGCGAATTACGAGCAGAAGATGCGTTTTCCGGACGAAAAGACCCTTGGCATGATCGCCGATTTTTTCGGCGCGTCGCTCGACTACCTTTTGGGCAGGGCGGATGTCGACGCGGATGTCCGTCAGGCGAAGTCCATTGCGGAGACCCCCCTTGAGGGCCTCGCGCGGAAGTACTTTGATGTTCTGCGATCCGGCGACCGCGACGGCGCTTTCCGCCTGGTACGCGAAGCTCTCTCACGCGGCGCGAGCGTTGCGGAGCTCTACCAGGACGTCTTCGAGGCAAGCCTGCGCGAGATCGGGCGACTGTGGGCCGCGGGGGAAGTCCCGGTCGCGGAAGAGCACGGCTTTTCGGAGGCAACGCAGCTCTTTATTTCACGCCTGCATTCCGCCATCGAGACCGCCGCGCGCAGAAAGCGGAATCTCCACGCCGTGGTTTTCGCCGTCTACGGAGAGGCCCACGTGATCGGGGCGCGCATGGTGTCCGACCTCCTCGAGATGGACGGCTGGGACGTCGATCATCTTGGCGGGAACCTCTCCACACGACACGCGATGCGCGCTCTCCTGGATCGGCCCGCTCATCTCCTGGCGCTTTCCGTCTCCCTTGCCCAGCACCTCGGGGCGGCGGAAGACCTCATTGCGGCCGTCCGGGGGGAGAAGGCGCTGCGCGAGATGAAGCTCATGGTGGGCGGCCGCGTGTTTCACACGGCGCCCCACCTGTGGCAGGAGTTGGGTGCCGACGGGACGGCATTGACGGCCGTCGGCGCCGTCGGGGAGGCAGACAAGCTTCTTGGTGTCCAGGACCCCGGCGCCGACCCGTCCCGGACGGAGCAGGGGACCGTGACGGAGTAAACCCGTCGGCGCACGATCTCCTGCGTCATCTTCGATGGCGCCGGGCAATCTCTTCCGCCACGATTCGCGACGAGATGAACGCCATTGGCACGCCGATACCCGGGTGCGTGTACCCACCTGTATACCAGAGATCCTCAACAGTACGGCTCTTGTGCGCGGGTCGGAACAGGGCAGTCTGCCGGAGCGTGTGCGCAAGACCGAGGGCGGTTCCCTTGTAGGCGTGGTAGGCGGAGGAAAAGTCATTCAGCGTGAAGATGCGCTCCGTGCGGATCGTGCCTCGAATGCGCTGCCCGATCACGGCTTCGACGTGGTCGAGCAGCTTCTCGCGATACGCCGCACGAATCTCGGCGGTATCCGGCAGACCCGGTGCAATGGGCACGAGGACCATCAAAGCCTCGCCACCGGCGGGCGCGACCCGTGGATCGGTGCGGGAAGGGGCGCAAATGTAGAAGCAGGGACTTTCGGGCCAGGCGGGGCGCTTCGTGATGGCCGCGAAATGAATGTTCCAGTCCTCGGCGAAATAGAGGTTGTGATGCGCGAGGCCGCCCGGCCGCCGATCCAGGCCGAGGTAAAGCAGGAACATGGACGGGGCGATCGTTCTCCGCTCCCAATAGCGCGTGCCGTAGCTCTGCTGCGCGGGGGCAAGAAGGGCGGTCTCCGCGTGGTGATAATCGGCGTTGACGGCGACGATGTCCGCTGCCATCCCACCGCCGTCCTTCAGGTGAACGCCACGGGCGGCGCCAGCCCGGACTTCAATGCGGTCCACCTCGCGGCCCGTGAGGATCTCCACCCCGAGACTCCGATTGACGTCGAGCAGGGCGTCAACGATCGCCCCGATTCCGCCGGTCCCGCCTCCCGCAGGCAGGGGATAGAACACGCCGAGGTCGAGATCCGCATGCGACATCAGGGAATACAGCGCGGGAGCGCGGGACGGGTCGTTGCCCAGAAAGACCATGTGGTATTCAAGGAGCTGCCGCGCCCTGCGGTCGGAGAAGAAGCGCCGGGTGTGGCGATCGAGGCTCTGGAAGACGTTCAGTCGCGCGGCGTCGACGATCGTGCGCCGGTTCAGGAACTGGAAAATCGAGGTGGCGTCCCGGTAAAGGAATTCTTTCAACGCGATGTCATATTTCCGGCGCGCCTCCGCAAGGTAGGCTGTGAGAAGGGCGGCGCCGCCGGGCTGCAGGCGCTCGAATGTCGCAAGGTTCGCTTTCCGCTCGGGCACGATGTCCACGACCTCCTCCGGGCTGAAGTACACCCGGTAGGAGGGGTCGAGTGCCACCAGACGATAGAGCTCCTCGCGACGACGACCGAACAGCGCGAAGAAATCGTCGAACACCTCCGGCATGAGGTACCACGTGGGGCCCATGTCGAATGTGAATCCTTCGGAGCGCCACACCCGTGCACGGCCTCCCGGTTGCTCGTTCTTTTCGAGAATGCTCACCCGCATGCCCTGGCGCGCGAGCAGCGCGCCAAGGGTGAGCCCGCCGAAGCCGGCCCCGACGATGATGACCCTTTCCTTGCCCATGAAGCGGAAGGCGGCGCCCGACCCCTGTCGGACGGACAGCTTTCACCTTTCTATGGAAACCCCAAGGGTGAGGGCCGCGGTCGCCAGAACATTCTGGGTGTACGGGTTTGCGGCGGTCTGCGTCGTTGCCGACGTGTACGAATAGGCGTTGTTGCCGATGGCGCCGCCGCCGACGCTTCGAATGGTCGCGTACGCGGTTGCCCCGCGCATGAACGATGTCTTTGCGCTGAGGGCTGCGTCCCAGATCCAGCCGGTAAACTGCTGGGTGGAGCCGTTGAAAAAGGCGCTGGAAGCGTAGAAGCCGTCAGCCTCGAAATCCAGGCCGAAAAGTGGGGAGAACCAGTGGGCGGCATGCACCTTCAGAACGGGCACCGGGCCGATGTTTTGCGACACGGCCCGCACCGCCGGGGTCTGGTCCACGGAAGTAAAGACAATGGATGCATTCCTCACCTGGAGGCTGAGCCCGAGCCCGAGTATCGTCGATGGATCGTTTGAAAAATCGTAGAGGTAGCTCAGGCGCCAGAAGTCGAAGCCGTAGGTGATGTCGATGGGAGTGCCCGGCGTAAAAGAGGCGTCGTCGATGACGACGGGCTGGCCTTCATTGCTGCCGTTGCGGTCAGCGACGGTGCGCGTGTTCAGCGTCAGGGGCTGGTAGAGGAACGTGAAACGGTTGTGACCGCCAAGGACCAGGTCGACTGAGTAGCGCTGGTAGGGAAAAAGTATGTCCTGGCCGCCCTGCGTGACGAGGTTGAAGTTGGTTCCGCTGGCGCCAGCCTGGTAAGTATGGTATAGCACGGCAAGGGCACCGAACTCAGCATGCGGAACAATCTGGACGAAAGATACGTTTTCCTGGGCGGGAATCTGAACAAGGCCGGACAGAAACATTGCCACAATCACAATGGTTCCAACCATTAATCGTGATTTCATTTGGTATTTACTCCTTCGAAGTGAAATATAACATCTTTTAGGTGTTCAACCAAGAAAAATGTAGAATAATGAATGTGCCTGCGCCTTGCAGCGCGATAGCGCTAAAACCTGGTGTCTTGCGGGCCGAAGTGAGAGCGGCTACTATTCCAGCGATGCGAGGCGCCCCCAGAAAGACATCGAAGGAAGCCGTCATCGCCGCGGCGCGCGCGCTGTTCACGGAGCATGGCGTCGAAGCTTCATCGGTGGCGGAGATAGCGTCGGCTGCGGGCACGGCAAAGGGCACCTTCTACCACTATTTCCCCTCGAAAGAGTCGCTTGTGGACGCCCTTTTTCGTCCCGACGCAGAAGCGCTCCTGGCGCTGGTTGCCGGGGACGGCTCCCGGCTCCGCATCGCAGCCATTGCCCGCGGCCTTCTTGATTTTTTTTCCACCCGCGCGCTTTTTCTCTCTGAGCTGCGCACCGCCTATCGCGGGCGCTTGCGCTACGGTTTCGTGAAGCTTGCACGGGGAGCCTTTGTCCCGCTGACGGCGCGCTATTACCGGCGTGACAGCCGCTTTGCGGTCCGCGACCTTGAGACATATTCGGAGCTCATTGTCGGCGCTGCCCTGGACCTTTGCAGCTATCGCCTCGTGCAGGGCAGGATTGCGGACGACAATGAGGCCCTCGTGATGCTGGAAGACCTGCTCAAACGCTTCTTCGACTGCGAGCCCTGATCGTCCGACGCGACCGGGGCATGCCGCCTTCTTCGATCGCCGTCACCAGCGCCGCCGGCTCGAACGGTTTGAAGCCCGGCGCTGCAAAGGCCTCCCGGGCAATGCGGTAAAGGCCGGCGTTCCACGGCGTCGGTACGGCGTTCTTTTCCGCCAGCCTGACGATGTAGCCCGTGAGCGATTCCAGCTCCGTTGCCGTACCGCCGCGGAGGAGGACGTCCTGGCTCATGCTCGAGCGCACCATCTTCGCCATGCTCGCCTTGAACATCCCGCGGGTGAGGGGGGCGGGAAGGACGGCGGAAGCGCGTATCTTGCCGAAGCCGGGCATATTGCCCACGTGGTACTCGCGGTAGCCGGCAGCCTGCACGACGCGGACGCCTTCGTCGAGCGTCTTCGAGACGAGGCGCTGCATCGAGCGAAGATCTGCGATCTCCCTATAGCCCTGGCCCACGAGGGTTGTGATCGTGTTCACAAGATTGACGACGATCTTCGAATGAACGGCGTCACCCAGCCTGTCCGTGGCGGCCACCGGGAGCCCTTTCGTGAGCTCGGATGCAATAGCGTCGCGCTCCGCCCGCAGTGAGTTGTCCGGGGTGCCAATGACCAACGGGCCGCGGTTCTGCCAGCCGATCACCCCCGGCGAATCAAGCCACGCATTGTAGCCGACGACCGCGTAGAGGCAGCGCGTGAAGTGCTTCGGCAGGATGTTCTGGTTGTCGAGGCCGTTGGCCATCGACAGCGCAAGGGGCCTGCCCCTGGTGGCGGCTGCTGCCGCGCCGGCCACGGCATCGAGACTGAAGTTCTTGACGCCGAAAACAAGCAGGTCGTCTTCCCCGAGCCCGTCGAGACTTCTGAGGACTCCGACCGTCACGCGACGTGCCGAGGCGGGGCCGTTCGCGCCGTCATAGTGGGAAATGCCGTTCGCTTCGATGGCTGCCAGGACCTCGGGCCTGTCGTGGCACCAGACCTCGCTGCGATTTTCGGCAAGCCATGCCGCGACGCTGCCGCCGATGGCCCCTGCTCCGACGAAAGCTATTTTTCCGATTGCCATTTTTCTACTCCTTGTCGTCCTCGAGCGGAAGATCGAAATACGAGTTCATCGATGCCGCGTAGCGCGTCTGGAGCGGCCGGGTCTCCACGTCCAGCCGACGGAGGACATCTGAAGCCTCCCCGCGACCGAGCATGAGAGCTTCCCTGCCCCGGTGCGAACCGAAAAGGCTCTCCGCGTGAAGGGCAACGCAGAAGTCCCCGGCAAAGGCAGTAGGGCTTCTCCGCAGCCTTCCGTCCTTTTTCGTGGCGAGGAAGGACCTGACATCGAGGGTCTTGACTTTTCCCCGTGTGGGCACCTCGAGGGAAAGATCCAGCGTCGCGCCGTCCTCCGCATAGCTTTCGAACCGGATGCTGTCAGCAGTCTCCCTATAGTCGATGCGCCGCGTGATCTTGGGCAGGTTCCAGAAGTGCCTGCCCCGCAGACGATTTTCTTCAGAGGTGACCGGCATGAACGCGATGCAATAGCCGGCGTCAGGCCCGCTGGCGAAGGCGCCCAGCACGGGGAAGCCTGCCTTCCCGTCCAAACGCAGGGGCATGGCGATGGCGAGCTCGTTGTACGGCCGTATGCCCCGCACGCTGCGATACTCGTAACAGGAAATAGCGACGATGCTCCGTCCGCCCAGCATTCGCGGCGGAACGGCCTCGGCGTCAAGGAGCTCAGCGAGGAGCTTCCGTGCCGCTTTGTAGTCGCAATGGAAAATTCCCTGGGCGCAGCGCACATTTGCGTAGAGGGTGGGAAAGAGGTACTCCTTGGGCTTGCCGTTCAGGAGGAGGGGCTCCTTCGCGAGTTTCACCTTGAGCTGCGCGAAGAAGGGATGGCTGAAATCCGCTTCATTGTCGAACAGCTCTGTTGGGAGATCGAAGTGGGGTTTCATTTATGCCTCCGAATATATGACCTTGGGTCACAATAAGGTATTCCCGAATTTTCATCAAGCAGCTCTTGTCAGAGTTCCTTGTCGGCTGCATCTTGACAAATGACTTGAGGTCATTTATTATATGACTCGTGGTCAGTAAGAAGAGACGCCATCGGCGCGCGCGGCATGCCGATGACAAGCAGGTTCGACGCGAGACGATTCTCGACGCCGCGCGCGGTTTGTTCGAGGAACGTCCCTTTGACGAAATCACCATGCAGGAGGTCGCGAAAGCGTGCGGCCTCGCCAAGGGAACGCTGTATCTGTACTTCGCCACCAAGGAGGAGTTATTCCTCGGCGTGAGCATGATCGCGCTGGGTGACTGGCTCGATGAGCTCGATGGGGCTTCTCTTCCCGACAGCGTGGGCCTCGTCCGGGCGATCACCTCCACGCTTCGAGAGCGGCGCCCGCTCCTGAGGATCCTCGCCATCCTGCACAGCGTGCTCGAACGCAATGTCGGTGTCGATGCCCTTCGCACTTTCAAGATCGGTCTGCTCGCCAGGCTTCGAAGGAGCGGCGGAAAGATCGAGGCCGCGCTGGGGCTTTCGGCCGTCGGCGATGGCGCCCGGCTCCTGCTGCGGACGTACGCGATCATTCTGGGGCTTTATCAGATTGCCGCGCCCGGGCCACGGGTCGCGGAGGCGCTCTCGGGCGCAGAGCTCACGCCGCTGCGGCTCGACTATTTCGAAGAGCTCGAGCAGGTCCTCCTCGCATTGTTTGCCGGGTTGCAAGTGCGTTTCAGAGATCGAAAAGAAGGAGCAGATCATGCATGAGGGAAAGAAATCGCAGGATGTATCCAAGGTGGTGCTGGTGACCGGCTGCTCGTCGGGCATCGGGAAGGCCACGGCGCAAGCGTTCGTGCGGGCCGGGTGGACCGTCTACGCGACCGCGCGGAACGCCGCGACACTCTCCGACCTGGCTTCGGCGGGTTGCCGGACGATGACGCTGGACGTCACGAGTGAAGAGTCGATGCGCGGCGCGGTCCAAACAATAGAAGGCGCGCACGGCGCGGTGGGAGTCCTGGTCAACAACGCCGGCTGACAGCCAATCGGGAGCGCTGGAGACGATCGATCTCGAGCAGATCCGGCGCCAGTTCGAGACAAATGTCTTCGGGCTCTTGCGCCTCACCCAACTGGTCCTGCCCGGCATGAGACGCCAGCGATGGGGCCGGGTCGTCAACGTCGGCTCCATCGCCGGAAAGTTGACGCTCCCCGGTGGCGGCGCCTATCACGCGGCGAAGCACGCCGTGGAAGCGCTGTCTGACGCCCTGCGCTTCGAGCTGCGCGAGTTCGGCGTCGAGGTGGCGTTGATCGAGCCTGGTCTCATCCGCACCAATTTTGCCGACACCGCGGCAACGAGCATCTTTGAAAAGCGGGCGGATCCCCCGACGGGCACCGGTCCGTACGACCGGTTCAACGAGTCGGTATTCCGCGCCACCAGGAGCGCGTATGAGAAGGGCCTGCTGATCAGGCTCGGCGGCGGACCCGACGCGGTGGCAAAGGTCATCGTCCGAGGCGTCGCAAAGCGGCATCTGCGCCCGCGCACCGTGGTTACTGCCTCGGGGCGTCTCCTCCTCGCGATACGTCGATTCTCGTCGGACCGCCTGTGGGACTTCCTGATGAGTCGGAATTACGCGCCGCATCCGCGGCCGACCGGCGTCGGGACCTGATCGCCGAGCCCGCGCGAGACATGGCGGCCCGGCGCCGGGCGGCGGCTCCTTCAGGAGCGATTGCCCGGCAGGTTGCGGTTGTCATAGTCGAAGCGGTGCATTTGCAGCCACTCGTCGTAGCATGGCTGTCGTCTCGGCCGCGCCTTGGTATTGAACCTGCTGCGAGCCAGACGTATGCTTTAGAATCCGTTTTTGGGCTCAGGAGCATTTCATGGACATTCTTCCAGAGCTTGTTGCCCGCCGCGCTCGATGCGGCATTGCCGCAGACCCGCTGCCTGTCGAGCAGATACAGCGATTACTTTGTGCCGCCACCCTCGCGCCGTCCTGCGCCAATACCCAGCCGTGGCGTATTGTTGCCGTCACGGGCGAGCGCCTTTCGGCAGTTCGACAGGCATTGAGTGAAGGCAACAAATGGGCGACGAGAGCGCCTCTGATTATCGTGATGGCGACCAAACCGTCCCTGGACATGCGTCTGGAGGCGGGAAGGGACTACGCCTACTTCGATTTGGGCATGGCGGCTCTTGCCCTCATGCTGCAAGCCACGCGTGAAGGTCTCTATGCCCATCCCATCGCGGGCTACACTCCGTCGAAAGTGGCAAAGGCAGCAGGGCTTCCAGAAGATTTTGTTCCGCTTAGCCTCGTCATCGTAGGAAAGCCGGGAGACGACGCCCTTCTGAACGAGGGCCAAAGACTGCGCGAGCACGCCTCGCGTCAGCGCAAGGGCTTGGAAGAGGTCGCCTTTAGCGACTCATGGGAAAAGGCGTGGGGAATATCGGACTTAGGGCATCTGCTCGATCAACAGGGACTGCCCCGACCGTAGACACCGAAGAAAGCACCTGTTCGCACCCTCAGGCGTGCTGCCGTCTGTTTCTTTTTTCGATATTCGGGAGGAGACCCGCTATCATCCCCAGCAGAGGCAGGAATGCCGTAAGCCGATAGACATGGGTAATGCTCGTCAAGTCGGCGAGCTTCCCAAGCGCCGCAGAGCCCAGCGCACCCATCCCGAACGCAAAACCAAAGAACAGCCCCGCGATCATGCCAACGTTGCCCGGGATAAGCTCTTGAGCGTACACGAGGATTGCTGAAAAAGCCGAGGCAAGAATGACGCCGATAAAGACCGATAGCACGGTTGTTCCCGTCAGTCCTGCGTGAGGAAGCAGAAGGGTAAGAGGCGCCACACCCAGGATTGAGATCCAAATGACGTACTTGCGCCCGATGCGGTCTCCCACGGGGCCTCCAATGAGTGTTCCCGCGGCGACAGCAAACTGAAACAGGAAGAGACGAAGCTGTGCGCTCTTTATCGACAAGCTGAACTTTTGGATGAGGTAGAACGTGAAATAGCTGTTGATGCTCGCCAGGTAAAAATACTTGGAAAAAATCAATACGAGCAAAATGCCCACGGTGAATGCCACTGTGGATCGCGCCAGCCGGGGGCTGCTCCCCATGACTTTCCCTGTTGCCGAAGCGTGGATGCGATGAGTATTGGCGGCGTACCACTTGCCTACCTGAGTCAAAAGCACCATGCCCACCACCGCAAGAGGTATGAACCAGAGAACCCGCGACCTGCCTTTCTCGGCAATGATCAGCGCGGCAAGAAGAGGCCCGAGAGCGGATCCGGCGTTGCCTCCGACCTGAAAGAATGACTGGGCGAACCCGCGCCGGGCGCCCGCGGCCATATGGGCGACCCGGGATGATTCGGGATGGAACACCGAGGAACCGACGCCGACGAGCGATACCGAAAACAGCAGCATTCCAAAGCTCTGAGCAAATGACAGGAGCGCCAGCCCCATCAAGGTGAAGCCCATCCCGACGGCCAGTGAAAATGGCAGATGATGCCGATCGGTAAACGCACCGACAATCGGCTGGAGCAGGGATGCCGTAATCTGGTTCACAAAAGTGACCAGCCCTATCTGTGCAAAATCCAGCTGGAAAGACTCCTTGATGATCGGATAACTCGCTGGTATCAAAGACTGCAGAGAATCGTTGATCAAATGGGAAATACTGATGGCGATGAGGATGGGAAGCACGGTACCGTGAGAGGAAGTGCTTTCGGAGGTGCTCGCCTTGTTTGCGTCGGGAGACGTCATATGCTTCTGGTGCTCCAGTTCAAATAGTTGTGTCCGCCGCTGCTCCTCGTCCTTCTCCCCGAGCATGTAAGAGGATCGCCTCGTCGCCGACGGCCATCCGCTCAGCGTCCTTCAGGTTCGCCAGCGTCATCGACAAAGCTGCAAAAAAAGCGAGAGACGGTCAAGGAAGCCCCGGGCCCTCATCGACGGAGAAATCGCGGGATGAGCCTCGGTCAAACGCGCCGAAAAAGGATGCGGGCGGCCGATATGCGCTCGTCGTCCTGGTCTTGCCACGGGAAGGAGGCGCCTTCCGAAACTCGCAAAGCATTCGATATGCTTCGAACACGGAGGTCCTCCGGTGCCGACGTTCGAGTCTTTCCCCCTGGCTGATATCGAGCTGCGCGATGCCGAGCTGTTGCAGAAGCGTGAGTCCGATCGCATCTATCTGCTCAAGCTCTCGAGCGACAACCTTCTCAGGCCCTATAGGTTCGAGGCTGGACTCTGGTCAGAGGCGGGGAAGCCCGAGGGAATCCACTGGGGCTGGGAATCGCCTACAAGCCAGTTGCGCGGCCACTTTTTGGGTCACTGGCTTTCTGCGGCTTCAATATACGCTGCCGCGACGGGCAATCGCGAGATGCGGGGAAAAGCGGAAGCCATTGTCGACGGCCTCGCGCTCTGCCAGGAGGCGAATGGCGGCGAGTGGCTCGGCTCCATTCCCGAGAAGTATCTCAAGCTCATCGCCGCCGGTCGCCTGGTTTGGGCGCCGCACTACACTGTCCATAAGACCTTCATGGGCCTCATGGATGCCTACCGCTACCTGGGATATTCCAAGGCTCTCGATCTCGCGGAGAATTGGGCGAGATGGTTCCATCGGTGGACTTCGTCCTTCTCGAAAGAGACGATGGATTCGATCATGGACATCGAGACCGGAGGCATGCTCGAGATCTGGGCGGAGCTTTTCGGCGTTGCGGGCAAGGCCGAATACCGCGAGCTCATGGACCGTTACACGCGCCGCAGCCTCTTCCATGCCCTCCTCGGGGGATCTGACCCGCTTTCCAACATGCACGCAAACACGACCATTCCTGAAATCCTCGGCGCGGCACGCGCCTACGAGGTCACGGGTGAGGAGTCCTGGCTCGACATCGTAAAGGCATACTGGGAGCTGGCGGCAGAGAGACTGCCGCGCCACATCACGGGCGGAAGCACTGCTGGCGAGATATGGGTGCCCAAGGGACGGCTTCCCCATCGCCTCGGCGACAAGAATCAGGAGCTTTGCACCGTCTACAACATGATGCGCCTCGCGGAGTTTCTTCTCAGGCACACGGGCGAGGCGCGTTATGCCGACTACTGGGAGCGAAACCTGCGCAATGGGGTCCTCGCGCAGGGTTTCTGGCAGGGCAGGCTCACGCACGGAGCGGCGGTCGATCATCCCCTTTCCGGGCTCGTGTCATACTTCCTTCCCTTGCGCCCCGGCTCGGTGAAGCTCTGGGCTTCCGAAACCGATCACTTCTTCTGCTGCCACGGATCCAACGTGCAGGCGAACGCGGCGCATACGGGGGGCATCTACTACAAGACAGGCCCGGGGCTCGCCATCTGTCAGCTGATCGAGTCACGCCTTTCGTGGGATCGCGAAGGCGAAAGAGCCACTGTCGAGATCCGGCGCGTCGACCTCACGGGCGGCATGACACGGATAGACGGCGTCGCTGTCGGCAATCCCGCCCCTCCCGACCGCCATGCCTTCGATGTCTTGGTATCCTGCCCACGCGCGACCGTGTTCGAGCTGTCGATCAGGCTGCCGTGGTGGCTCGCGGGCAAGGCGAAGCTGATGGTGAACGGCGAGGAGCTCCGGATCGAGACGAATCCCGCGTCCTTCCTCAAGATGCAGCGTACGTGGAAGGATGATCGAATCAGGATTGAGCTTCCCAAGCGCCTCGCTTCCGAGCGCCTGGCCGGCTCAGGCGATCTGTACGCATTCATGGACGGCCCTGATGTCCTCGCCGGCCTCTGCTCCGCGGAACGCACGCTCTACTGCGACGACCCCACGGCGCCGGAGAGGAACCTGGTCTCCGACGATGAGAGGGAATGGAGCAGATGGACGCAGGGCTTCAAGACTCGCGGCCAGGATCCAGGCATCCGCTTCATCCCCCTTCGCGAGATCGGATACGAGAGCTATTCGGTTTATTTCCCCGTTGCGCCGCGTCGGTGAAGCAGCGGGATGGCGCCCTCACTGTCCCGCGACGGGGGTGGCTGGCTGGGAAGCGGGGCCTCCTTGATACCTCCTGCGATACACGCCGACCATGATGGCGTTGAGCAGCAAGCTGCATGCCAGCATGAATACAAAAATCGCGCCCAGGACGACTTGTCCAGCGGCGGGATTCACGTTTGCCATGCTGAGGATATTACGCAGGGCTTCGACGAAGAATGCCCCCACGATAATGCCAAATACATTTCCGTACCTCATCCCAGGATACATCCCGGCAAACACCACTGCCAGAAGCACGTCGTAGAGGTAATTCGTTCCAATGGTTGGCACTCCAGCGCGGATATAAAAAACCAGCCAGATGCCGACAAATCCCGCTGCCAGGCTTGAGATCAGAAAAGGGACGCCGATTTCGCACGCTCGTCCAAAGGCCGACTGTTTCTGAGCACTCTTGCCCTTCGCTCGGGGGCCAAATGCAGGGTACTGGATCCACAGGATGAGGAGTACTGCGAAAATCACCAGCAGCACCCATCCAAAATATCTTGTGCCTGCTCCGCTCCAATCGCTATTAAAGACTTGGGTGGTGCCATTGGAGATCGCAATGGATGCCCCAAGTGCCATGAAGCCTGTTGCAAGTGAAATCAAAAAACCGGGCAGCCCCGCACCGCCTACCATAAGGCCGTTGACCAGGCCTATGACGAGCGCGACGCCCAAAGCGAGAACGATGGGTGCCGCGGGGCTGCCAGCATTTTGCATTGTAGCAGCCATGAGTACTCCGGAAAGACTGATCACGCCTCCGATGGAAAGGTCAACTCCTCCGTTGCTGAATATCAGCGCCATGGGAAATGCCATGAGGCAAATGGGCAGGAATTGCGTCAAGACGTTGTGCATGTTTCGTGCGCTGAAAAACAGTGGGCTGACAGCGAGGCCACAAATCAGCAGGACCACGAGGACAAACGCTGCGAACATCAGGCTTATCCAGGAGCTCATGGCCCGCCATTTGGGGTTTTCCAGGAATCCAGGAACTCGTGAGTTCTCGATCGATAACGACAGCCGCGCGTGCCGGAAAAGCGCGTTGGGACTGATCCATGTCGACGTGGCGACAGAATGAAAGGAGGTTTCCGCTGGCTCTGCATCCGAAGCGTGAACCGTTTGTGCAGCCGCGTCTGGCACAGAGGGAGAATGCTTCTCCGCCTTCACTTGGTCGAGCACCCTTTTTGCTCCAAAGATCGCGAGCAACCCAAGGGGGACAAAGAAAACTGCCCCGATGATGACAAGAATGGCACCCGCCCTTTTTGGACCGGTGGCGATCATAATCATCCCTGCCAGGGAGATGCCGACAGCGATCAGCGCGATGACGAGAATCCCGATGTAATCCTTTGCCAGGCTGTACGCGATTCCCACCAACGCGTTGAGAATGACTCCAACGATCATGAGAGCATTCATGTTTCAATCTCCTTTTCAGTTTGCAGGCAACAATGCAGGCCGGTACCTTTTTCTCTCCCTCATGATGCGATTTGCGATCTTGCGCTTGACGTTGAATTTCAGTGGCATCGCCCGCGCACTGTTTGTCTGTCCTGCATCTTAGTCACTTCAATCCGGGAGTCAAGAGATATTTCAACGGAGTATCGTGCCCATATTAGGCGCTCCGGGGCATGGACACTGTCGACTCAACAAGTGATGGCGCACCTCGCCCGTGACCGCATGACATTTTTTGCTTCGTCAGCCCCGCGACGATCTCGATCGGCGCATCGAGGTGATCGGAAGCTGCTGGTGGCGGTCGGCAACTGATGATAGTCAATGCGCCCCGTCATCGCTCACGCCCCCGCTTTCCGATTTCTTATTCTTGACCGCGGGTGTATGCTCTCCTGTCCGCCTTCGTCGACGCGGGCTGTTTGTTCCCGGAGAGCTTCTCCTTGCCATTGTTCCGTTGCGCTTCTTACTAGGGAGCGGGGACTAAACGCGCTTATCACTTACCACCAAGTGGGGCGGAGTCGAGGATCCGGAGGAATTGGTGAAAAAGAGTGCCGCGCGCATCAACATCTTTTGGGGGTAGAATATGGTTTGCGCTCGTCGATCGATCGTCTCCATTGGATTCTTGTTTCTGGCCGCGGCGAGCATTGTCGCCCAAGACAAGCCTGCCGCGCCTCCCTATCCCTCCGCCGATACCTATGAAGCCTACGTTCAGTACGTGCACGGCGTGTTGGGAACCCGGTCGACAACGGCGTTGTTTGACTGGGAACCTTTCGAGTGCCTCATGCAGGCAAAACGCTACGAGGGTGTATATCAGCTCGCGAAGGCGCTCCACGATACGGCGCCGGAAACCAAGTACTGCCTGGGTGGCTGGCGGTTTATCAACCCGATAAACCTTGCCTATGAAGCCGGTCAATTCGACCTGGTCAAGAGACTGCTCGCCCTGGATCGGGAGTTGGTCCGCATGTCTGACTGCGATGCCGAGACTTTCTATCTGGAGCCCGTTGCGACCGCCGTTGTCCACAACGACACTCTCTGGGTTCAGGCCTTTTTGGACGCGGGAGCAGACATCAATACGGATCGCGTGAAGAGCTCACGCAATGGGACGTACCCCGCCAACCTCTTCACGGTATCGCCCAGCAAAGGAATGGACGCCTTCTTGCTTTCCAAGCACGTTGCAACCGTGTACACCCTGGAGAACCCCCAGGACGGTAGCTGCAATGACGACAACGTCAGGTTGAGATCGGATCCCGGCCTCCAAGGGACGGTTCTTGGCAAATTGATGAAAGGCGACAGTTTCAAAGTCCTCGCCACGACCTACAAGCGTGACAGTATCGACGGTGTTGAGGCCTGCTGGGTGAAGATATCCTTCAAGAGCCAAGTAGGCTGGATCTTCCAATCATTCGTGGCGTGCGACTATTTCGACCTCCCGTAAAGAAATACGACCAGCTGCGGAAATAACCCGGCCCGATCGCGGTGGTCTGCGCGCACCGGGTCACCGTGCCAGATTTTTCTTGACAACTGCCAATGTTGAGCCTAAAATCGTTCAATCGATTCAATGAATCGATTAAATAGGTGAGCAAAGTGGGAAAGTCGGAGCGCAAGGCCGTCACGGTCAAGGACGTTGCTGAGCAGGCGGGAGTATCAACGACTCTTGTCTCCTACATCATCAATGCACGGCCGATCTCCATCCCACAGGAGACAAGAGAAAGAGTCCTCAACGCAATCAGCGAGCTGGACTACGTTCCGAGCGCAACCGCTCGCGGGCTTCGAAACAAGAAAACGCACGTCATTGCCCAGCTCCTCCTGCACTACGAGCCCCAGGACATGTTCGCCGATCCCTGCCTGGCAGGGAAGACCTCCGGGCTCATCGATTACCTCGCGCTTCGGGGCTACTACCACCTCACGTATCCCGTGCCAGACGGCGAGCGGCACGCGGAGGATCTCGTCGCATTTGTGAAAAGTCACCGCGTGGACGGCATCGTCGTTGAAAATCCGTTGATCGACGATCCCATCATCGAGCGAATCGCCGAGGTGCGCGTGCCTCTCGTCGTCTACAACCACGCGGCCTTGCCGTTCGCGCGGTGCGCGGTCGTAAACGTGGACGACGAGGCGGGCATCCGGCTCTCGACGACGCACGTCATCGACCTGGGGCATACGCGGATCGGGCATCTCAAGGGAAACCCGAAGTCGCTGGCCGATCGGGATCGCATCGAAACCTTCACGACGGTGCTTCAGGAGCGCGGGCTCACGGTGCATCCGGAATGGATCCGCGGTGACGGCTCCTGCTCCACCGAGGACGGCTTTCGCTCAATGGGAGAAATCCTCGATCTTCCCGAGCGGCCCACGGCAATGACTGCGACGAGCGATCTTCTGGCAATGGGCGCCCTGCGGCAGATACGCTCACGGGGGCTGCGGGTTCCCGAAGACGTTGCTCTCATCGGGTTCGACGACATCCCCGCCTCATCGATGCTCACCCCGCCTCTCTCCACAATCGCGCTCTCCTACCGGCGGTTGGGTGAGCTTGCCGGCGAGCAGATGATCAGGCTGATCGAGGATCCCTCCCGGCTGCTCCCCGCTGTGAGCGTTCCCGTCCGTCTCGTGCCGAGGGCCTCCACGGTGCGCGGGGGCGTGGAATCGGCCGGACCAGAAAGGAAAGAATGAAACGAACCAGGATCGTCGTCATCGGAGCGGGGAGCGCTTCCTTCGGGCTGGCCAATCTGGGAGCCATCCTTCGCACACCGGAGCTCTCCGGAAGCGAGCTGTGCCTTGTCGACGTGAACGAGGCAGGTCTCGCCTTGATCACGCTCCTTGCGCAGCGCATCAACCGCGAGTGGGGTGTCGGGTTCTCCCTGCGGAGCTCCACCGACAGGACCGCGGTGCTGAAGGACGCCGACTTCGTCGTGCTGTCCGTCGCGATCGATCGCGAGACGTGCTGGGAGATGGACTACGAGATCGCGCGGAAGCACGCCATCATGCACTATGCGGAGAACGGGGGTCCCGGCGGGCTCATGCACGCGGCGCGCAACATCGCGCTGATCATGCCCATCCTGCGGGACATCGAGAGACTCTGCCCGGATGCTTTGGTCTTGAACTTCACCAACCCCGTGCCGCGCATCTGCTCTGCAGCCGCTCGATTCACGCGGGTCAGGATGGTGGGGATCTGCCACCAGATCTTCTTCGGCTACTTCATCGTGGCCAGGGTTCTTGCGCGGGAGCTGGGCATCGACGTTCCTGACGACGTGAAATTCCGCTGGTGGGACGAGCGCAACGATCCTTACTACCAGCTTCTCCAAAAGGAAGGAGAGGAGAAGCTCGACCTGCTGGCGGCGGGAATCAACCATTTCACGTGGATGCTCGCCATCCGTGAGAAGGGCACGGGCCGCGACCTGTATCCACTGTTCCACGAACGCTACCTGTCGGGGAACGCGGACTTCGAGCCCCTGACGCGCGAGATGTTCCGCGTCTTCGGCACCTGCCCGGTGCCCGGGGACTGTCACATGGTGGAGTACCTGCCGTACACCCATACGGCGAGCCGGGGCACGTGGGAGGCGTACGACATCCAGATGTATCCCCTGCGCACCGCGGAAAAGGCGCGCGAATCGATGTGGCGCGACATCGAGGCGATGGCGAAAGGGGAGAGCCCGATCGATCACCTCAGGAGCGCGCAGACGGAGCGCGCCGAGATCCTCATCGCATCGACGCTCAAGAACGCGCACTCCTACGAGCTGGCAGTGAACGTTCCGAACAAGGGATACATCCAGAACCTCCCGCAGGGCGCCATTGTCGAGGTGCCGGCGGAAGTCGACGCCAGCGGCGTCCACGGCATCGGCGTCGGTGACCTGCCCGCGCCCGCCGCGGAGATGTGCCGGCGTCAAATCGCGGTTGCCGAGATGGCGGTGGAAGCCGCGGTTCGCGGAGACCGCGAGCTTGCCCTCCGGGCCCTCGCCCTGGACCCCATGATCGATGACCTGCGCGTGGCCAGAAAGCTGCTGGACGACTACCTTGCCGCGGAGAAAGCGTATCTTCCACAGTTCTTCGGCGGCGCCTCCTGGATGTCGCAGAGCGCAGCCGCGCCATAAAGACACCCGGGGACCGCTCCCGCATACGGGAGCTTTTCGTCGAACACGAGCAAGCGGCTTGAAGCCCCCGCAGCCGTCCCGTATGGGCTCGGAGGGGGATCAGGCATCAAGATTCGAAGGAGGGCAAGTATGAAACGTCTCTTGTGCTCGATGGCGGCGGTGGCGCTCGTCGTGATCCTCGCGCCCACCCTGTTCGCGGCCGGGCAGGCTCGTGCTGTACACGGGAAACGGCACCGAGATCACGGACCCGCTCCTTGCGGGCTTCAAGAGCCACTATCCCGACATCCAGGTCGAGATCGTCAAGGCAGGCTCGGGCGAGCTCCTTGCCCGCATCAAGGCGGAGAAGGGCAATCCCGGCGGCGACATCCTGTGGGGCGGGGAACCCCTGATCTTCGACACGAACGCGGATCTCTTCCAGGGCTACCGCTCGTCCGCGGACGCTGCAATGATCCGGCAGGACCCGAACAATCGCTGGCACCTGTGGTCATTCATGCCCCAGGCAATCCTCATCAACACGAACCTGATGAAGAACCCCGCCGAGTGGCCGAAATCCATCAAGGAGCTTGCGGACCCCAAGTGGAAGAAGTACGGCAAGATCGCCCTTGCCGACCCCAACAAGTCGGGAACCGGCGCGACGCTCGTGAACGGTTTCGCGTCGCTGTACGATTGGGACTTCGTCCAGAACCTCCTTGCCAATTGTGAGATCTCCCCGGGTCCGACGCGATGTTCGCCGCGGTCAAGGACGGGGCGAACCCCATCGGCTTCATGAACGAGGACCTCGGCGCCAAGTGGGAAAGCATGGGTCTCCCGGTGAAGATGATCTTCCCCGCCGATGGCATCACCAACACCCTTGATGCCCTTGCCATCATCGCGGGGGCCAAAAACCTGGACAACGCAAAGCTCTTTATCGATTACATCGGGTCCAAGGAGGCGCACCAGATCCTGCGGGATCCCATCCTGCGCCGTTCCTGCCGCACCGACATGACCCCGCCGCCCGGCCTGATCGATCTCGGCAAGTACAAGCTCGTGCAGATGCAGCCTCGCACGCGCGACGATATCTCGGCCAATTTCAACGCCCGGCTCGAAAAGGCCCGAGGCGGGACATAATCGGATTCGCACCTCTCCATCGGATGTGATGCACCTCGTGCCGGCCGCCCGCCGGCACGGAGGTGCTCCGCCGCGCGGGGAGCTGCCGGAGGATGGAATGTCAGGACAGAGGTTGTTGTCGCGGCTGCGCGATCCTTGGATATTCTTCTCGCTCCTCTGCATCGTCATCGCGATCGTCCTGATCGTGCTCCCGCTCCTGCGGATCGCCTTCTCCTCCTTCAGCGGCGCGAGCGGCGCCGGCATCAACAACTACGTTCTTTTCTTCACCAAGAAGCGGTATCTCGTCGCTCTGTTCAACAGTCTGAAGGTCGTGTTCTTCTCCACGGTCTTCGCCACTCTCTTCGCCCTGCCCCTTGCGTTTTTCCTCTCCCGCTACGACGTGCGCGGCAAGAACGTCATCCTCACGCTCATCACCATGGCCACCGCCGCGCCTCCCTTCCTCGGCGCCTATGCCTGGGTGCTCCTGCTCGGACGGTACGGGGCCTTGAACAGGCTCATTTTTCTCGTCCTCGGGAAGGACATCGTGCTCACGCTGCGGGGACAGAACGGCGTGATCTGGGTGATCACCTGGCTCGTCCTCCCCCTCATCTTCCTGCTCACCTACGATTCGTTCACCGGTCAGGACCCCTCGCATCGCGAGGCGTCGATGAGCCTCGGCGGGAATCGGCTGGCTACCTTCTTCCGCATCGAGCTTCCCCTTGCCGCGCCGGGGCTCATTACCGGGCTCCTGATGGCCGCGCTTGCCGGTTTCTCCGACTTCGGAACCCCGTCCATCATCGGTGGGGAGTTCCCCGTGCTTCCGACCCTTGTCTACGGGGAGTTCGTGAGCGAAATGGGCGGCAACCTGTCGATGGCGTCCACGAGCGGCGTCGTGATGATCGTGCTCTCGACCGTCGCCCTCGTCGGCCAACGGATCACGCTGGCCAGCAGGTCCTACGCGTCGGTGCAGACCCGTTTCATCCGCCTGCCGCGCCCGCGCGGCGGCGCGCGCATCATCACGACGCTCCTTGCGACCATCGTGCTCGTCCTGTCCTTCCTGCCTCACGTGACGCTTCTCATCATCTCCTTCATGAAATGGAAGTGGGGCGTCCTGCTGCCCGCCTTCACGTGGGCCAACTACTCGAGCCTTGTCCGAAACAGCCTCTCTCCCATCTGGATGAGCTTCTTCCTCGGCGGGACCGCGACCGCCCTTGACGTCGTTTTCGGAATCGGCATTGCCTATCTCATCGCGAAGAAGCACTTCCGGTTCTCCTCGGCCTTCCTGAACTTCATCATCATGATCCCCTATGTCATCCCCGGAATCGTGCTCGGGGTGGGCTTCATCATCCAGTTCAACCGGCCGCCGATCCTCATCACCGGCACGTGGCTCATCCTCGTCCTTGCCTATTTCATCCGCAAGCTTCCCTTCTCGGTGAAGAGCGCCGAGGCATCCCTCTACCAGATCCATCCCGCTCTGGAGGAGGCCGCCATGATGTGCGGGGCGCGGCCGCTGCGCGCTTTCGCCGACATCACCTTCCGTCTCATGATCGGTGGGGTGATCTCGGGAGCCACCCTCTCCTTTCTCCAGATCATGACGGAGCTCAGCTCGACGATCATCCTCTATCGCGTGCCGTGGATCACGATGCCCATCGTCATCTTCCAGAACGCCCTGACCGCGGGCGGCGATTTCGGGATCTCCGCCGCGATGGGCGTGGTTCTCATGATCTGCATCTACGTCCCGTTGACCCTGGTGAACAGGAAGACCCGCGGGTTCGCCTACGGAGGGGGGTTCTAGAATGGATATCGTCGAGGAGTGGATCGGCACACAGCGGCAGTCGTCCACGCGGATCCGCATCCAGCAGCTTCGAAAGAGCTTCGGCAGCGTCGAGGTCCTGAAGGCGATCGACATCGAGATCGACCGGGGGGAGTTCTTCACTCTGTTGGGCGCATCGGGCTGCGGCAAGACGACGCTCCTGCGGTGCATGGCGGGTTTCGAGGAGCCGAACGCGGGAAGGATCTTCTTCGGCGAATCGGATATCACCACGCTCAAGCCATGGCAGCGTCACGTCGGGTTCGTCTTCCAGAACTACGCGCTGTGGCCGCATTTGAGCGTCTTCGACAATATCGCCTACGGCCTGAAAATGCGGAAAGTGCCGCACGGGGAGACGACCCAACGGGTCGCCGCGGTGCTGGAGACGGTGAATCTCCCCGGCATCGAAAAGCGCTTCCCGGGGCAGCTCTCGGGCGGCCAGCAGCAGCGGGTGGCCATTGCGCGGGCTCTGGTCTTCAATCCGCGCGTCCTCCTCCTCGACGAGCCGCTTTCGAACCTCGACGCGAAGCTTCGCGAAAGGATGCGCCATGAAATCCGCGACCTGCAGAAAAGGCTCGGAATCACGAGCGTTTACGTGACCCACGATCAGGAGGAGGCCCTGGAGATATCGGATCGGATCGCGGTGATGGAGGAGGGCAGGATCCGGCAGACGGGCAGCCCCGTGGAGGTGTACGACCAACCGGCGGATCGTTTCACCGCCGGCTTCGTCGGGAAGAGCAACTTCGTGGAGGGAACCGTCACGCGCGGTCGGTTCGTCACCGCGTCGGGGATCGCCCTCCCCGTGCCTTCCGCCGAAAAGGAGGGCGATGTCATTCTTTGCTTCCGTCCCGAGAACGTCATCATCGTCGCCGAAGGCGACACGGGATTTCCGCTCGAGGTGGCCGGCTCGACGTATCTCGGCAACGCCGTTCAGCTCTCCGCCAGCCTCGCCGACGGCACCCTCTTCACAATCGACGCAAAGGAGCGCATTCCCCGAGGGACGCGGATTTCAGTGCGGATCGAGAAATGCCGGTTCTTTCCGAGGAGACCGCAGTGATCGAGGATCGGATCGGCATCAGCATGAACGCCGACATGATCGATGGCTCCCTGGAGCGCTTCGATGAGCACCTGGGACATATCGCGGGCTCCGGCGCACGCTGCGCAGAGCTCATCCTGCACGGGCTGGATGTCGTCGTCAACGGCAGCCTGGACCTCGTCCAGCTCGGGAAGATCCGGCGGATCGCCGCGCGATATCCCCTGCGCTTCTCGTTGCATCTGCCGTACCTGCTGAACCTTCTCGACCACGAAAGGAAAGGGGAGTTCGCGGAGGTATTTCGCGCCGGCCTCAGGTTCGCCTCGGAGCTGGAGATTCCGATTGTCGTCTACCATGCAAGCTCGGCCGATCTTTCCCGCGCGGGGCCGGAGGGTTCCTCCTCCGGCCGGCGGAGGAGGAAGGATCGCAAGGAGATCTGGCGTGCGCTTCTCCTTGAGGACGCGGAGACTCTGTCTCGAATGGCCGATGAAGCCGCAACGCTCGGGGTGTCGATCGGCGTGGAGAATCCCGTTCGCTATGACATCGCTCGCGTGTACAGCTATGGCGTTTTTCCCGACGAGCTTGCCGCGCACGTTGCCCGGATCGGCCGGAAGAATCTCGGCATCACCCTCGACTTCGGCCATCTCTACCTTTCGTCGGTGCGATTCAATTTCGACTACCTCGATGCCGTTCGAGTATTGGCCTCGCATGCAATTCACACGCACATTCACGACAACTTCGGGAAACCTGACGCGGGGGAGCCCTATATCCAGCGCCTCCCGTACGGGAGGGGGGATCTTCACCTGCCTCCGGGAGCCGGAATCGCCCCGCTGGAGCCGGCGTTGACCGCTCTTGCCAGGACGGGGTATGACGGCCTTCTCATGCTCGAAATCGAATTCCGCCTGTTTCCTTGCTTCGCCGATCACGTAGCCGCCGCAAGGAAGTTGTTTGACGCAGCGGGGCTGAGCGCACGATAGGCTTCGATGAAGCCAAAGGCGGAAATCTCGCGCCACCGGAGAAGCACACGCACATCGTCCCGTCTCAGCGATCTGGCGTTTGCCCAGAGAAAGGTCCCCTGGAACGCCTGTGCTTGCCGTAGCCCGGAGCGTTTACCGCGCATGGGGATCGTTGTCGATGTAGATGACTCCTGCCATGGTCCTTTACGATGGCGGGCAGTTTCAGGTACTTTCAACGCTGCGCAACAAATGACGAGTTGACGGAGGTGTGGCTGTGGCCGATTCCCACGTGAAACTGTATCCCTACCGTTGGATCGTACTCGCAACGTTCATGCTGATCAACGTGATGGTGCAGGTCCTGTGGATCTGCTATGCGCCGGTCGCATCCCTTGCTGCAATCTCCTATGGCGTGCAGAGAGCCGATGTCGACCTGCTCGCCAACCTGTTCCTGCTCATCTATCTGCCGGTTGCCTTTCCCGCGGCATGGGCCATTGATACGTTCGGGTTCAAAAAGGCTGTCGGCTTCGGCGCAATCCTCATGGCTGTGTTCGGACTGCTTCGGGCGGTTTTTCCTTTCAGCTACGCCGCTGCCCTCACCGGGACGATCGGGATCTCCATCGGGCAGCCGTTCCTCCTCACCGCTTTTACGAAGCTTGCCGCCGAATGGTTCCCGCAGAAACAGCGCGCCACCATCACCGGCGTGATATTTCTCTCGCTGTTTCTCGGCATCGGGTTGGGTGAATCAATCAGCCCCTCTTTGGTGGCCGCCCGAGGATTCAACGGAATGCAGCTTGTCTACGGAATCGCCGCTGCCGCGGCGACTGTCCTGTTTCTCATCTTCGCGCGGGCCAAGCCTCCCACGCCGGCGAGCCCACCCGGAGAAGACGTACGGGCTCTCATGTTCGATGGCTTGAAACAGATCCTGAGGAATCGCGACGTCTATGTGCTCTCCCTCGCGCTCGTTTTCGGCAGCGGGATCGTGAATGCGATATTCACGCTGATCGACGGATTTGGAAAGGAAAAATCCCTGACGGTCGACCAGGGCGTCGTCCTCACCTCGCTCCTGCTGCTCGGGGGGATCCTCGGGAGTATCGTGATACCCGCGGTCTCTGACGGAATCAGGCGCCGCAAGCCCGTGCTGCTCGCGGGCCTTTTTCTCGGTGTGGTCGCCACCCTGGTGCTCGCGCTCGTCAGGAGCTTCGTCCTTGAGACGATCGTCTTTTTTGTCCTGGGATTCTGCGTGACCGGCATCACGCCTGTCGCCTATCAGTACGGCGCGGAGATCACCCACCCGGCACCCGAGGGAACGAGCAATGGAGTCTTTGCGCTGATGGTCCAGGCATCGGGCCTGCTCATCGTGCTCATGGACGCGCTGCGCGGCACATTCAACAACTCGTACATCCCGTCATTTATCGGTCTCGCGATCCTGCTGGCGGCGAGCGGTATCCTGATGTTCACGTTGAAGGAATCGCCGATCGTACGCAGGCAGTAAAGCGAATGTCACGGAGGAGGGCGTCCGTCCTAAACGGCACCGGCACACCCGCAGCAGTCAAAACCTCCAACCGGCGGTCATGCCAAGCGTCACTCCCGTGTTCGTGCGGGAAGAGACAAGAGCCATGAATCCGAGGGAGGGCTCGAAAAAGAATCCCGTGTCACCGAAAACGACCCGGTAGCCTGCCCGGACGGCAGGTCCGAGCGCAAGGACGGACATCGCCGAGTCTCCCTGCGCGTATTCCCACGCGGCAACGGCTCCCGCCGCGACGAAGGGACCCCACTGCACGGGCCGCGCCGCGTCAACCACGAACAGCGACGTGAGATAGAAACGTGCGAGCGCCTCGGCATTGATCTGCAGGATCGACGTGTCCGTGCCCGTTGCCGCATAGAACGAAGGCTCCAGGTTGATGGCCCACCCGCGAGACAGCGGCAGCTCCACGGAGAGAGATACGGCGAGAGCGCCCACGAATGCACCGGCCGCTGTTGCGCCGATATCGGCGCCGACAGCCGTCCGCTCTGATGAAACGGGCGCAGCGCCTGCCGACAGTCCCGCCACCAGCACCATGGCGAGCCCGAGAAGAATTGCCTTCCGCGTCATTGCGTCACCGCCTTTTCAACGGCCTTCTGGAACGCCCTGCTCGAGTAGGTCGCACCGCTCACATCGTCCACGGGAATTGCTTTTGCCGCCTCGATCCTGCCGATCATGGCGTCGAGATTTGCGTTCAGCTCGTCCGTCGCGGACGCACCGACGGCAGAGAGAGATGTCGGCTCGTTCTTTGTCACCGTGACGACCTGAGCACCAGTGATCGTGACCGTGACGTTGAAATGGCGGTTCTTCGCGTACATGCCCGGCGGCAGCGCGAGGGTATAGTCCCCCGTGTAGGTGCCAGGGGCCACTGCCGCAAGATTCACGCTTCTCACGCTCAGATTGTCCAGGTACGCTTGCGGGCTGACGGCGCTCAGGACGCTGCACGCCGTCATCGACAGACAGAGTGCGACCGGGGCCAGCACGGACGATGTCCGTTTTGCAAGGCTGCATTTCGTTGGATTCATCTTCTGTTGTCCTCTCCAGAGGGCGCACGATCGAATAATCTAGCGAGCAGGAACCACAGGACCAGAACCAGCATCCCCCAACCGAGGGCTTGCAGAATCATGGCGGGCAAGAACACGGACGGCAGAAAGATCATGAGAGTCCACCTCATCGCGCGGCTCCTGTCAGGTCTTCAGCCTATGACAGCGGGTTTGCCATGCTCTTAAGAGGAGATTGCAGAATCATTAATTCGACGCTTTGAGCGCATGGGCGCCGATTCGGACGTCGGCACATCGGCATGAATGGGCTCGTATGGATTTTGCTGCGGACTGGACTTGAACCAGCACACCCTTTCGGGCACTAGCCCCTCAAGCTAGCGTGTCTACCAAATTTCACCACCGCAGCGGGTAGAATCGGACTATAGCAATTCGGCTTCATTCATGTCAATGGCCGCGAGCTGCCGCCCTGCGGTCGCGCGAGTTTTCCGCACGTTTTCTTCCATAAAATCCGGGCAGACTTGTCAACCTGCGCCAGGCCCGATAGATTAGCGGGATGATCCGTGCCCAGTACGATCCCGCGCGCCCCGAGCTTCTGCCGCCCACGTTCGGCGGCCACGCCACGGTGAAGCGGGGCGGCCGCGGCGAAGTGTTTGTCCATGGCAGTTGCGGCGATGGCAGCGAAAGCGCGACGGAAGAGTCACCCGGAGCGCGCCGGGGCGACTGAGTCGACGTTCGGCGCGCCAACAGAAAGAGGATCCACCATGCAGAAACGGAGCGTCGTCATCATGGGCGCCGCGGGACGGGACTTCCACAATTTCAACTGCGTCTTCCGCGACGATGCAAACGTACGGGTCGCGGCATTCACGGCGACGCAGATCCCCGACATCGCCGGCCGCCGCTATCCCTCCGACCTCGCGGGAAAGCTCTATCCCGGGGGGATCCCCATCATCCCGGAATCCGACCTGGAGGAGCTCTTTAAAAAGCAGAAGATCGATGAGGCCGTCTTCTCCTACTCGGACGTCTCCCATCAGCATGTGATGGAGCAGGCGTCCCGCGTTGTCACACTCGGCGCCGACTTCCGCCTCCTCGGGGCGCGGCCCACCATGATCAAGGCGCGCGTGCCCGTGGTCGCCGTCTGCGCCGTGCGCACGGGAAGCGGCAAGAGCCAGACCACGCGACGGGTCGCGCGCATTTTGAAAGACATGGGCCGTACGCCGGTTGTCATCCGTCACCCTATGCCCTATGGCGACCTCTCTGCCCAGAAGGTGCAGCGTTTCGCGACCCTGGACGACATGAAGCGGCACAAGTGCACCATCGAGGAGATGGAGGAATACGAGCCGCACATCGACCAGGGCTTCGTCGTCTATGCGGGCGTTGACTATGCGGCCATCCTCGCCGAGGCGGAGAAGGAAGCGGACGTCGTTCTGTGGGACGGCGGCAACAACGACATTCCCTTTTATGTTCCGGACGTCCACATCACGGTCGTCGATCCCCACCGTCCTGGGCATGAGCTCACCTATTTCCCGGGCAGGGTGAACCTTGCCATGGCCGACGTGATCGTCATCAACAAGATCGACACGGCGACGCCGGAGGGCATCAACAAGGTGCGCGCAAGCATCCGCGCCGTGAATCCCCGCGCCGAGGTGGTCGACGCCGCCTCACCGATATTCGTGGACAATGCGGACGCCATCAGGGGGAAGCGCGTCCTCGTCGTGGAGGACGGCCCCACCCTGACACACGGCGAGATGACCTATGGATCGGGCATGGTTGCGGCGGAGAAGTTCGGCGCCGCGGAGGTCGTGAATCCCCGGCCCTTCGTCACCGGCAAGATCAAGCGGACCTTCGAGCGCTACCCGAATATCGGGCCGCTCCTGCCGGCGCTCGGCTACGGGGACGAGCAGGTGCATGACCTGGAGGAGACGATCCGCCGGGTCCCGTGTGACCTGGTGATCGTGGCCACGCCGGTGGATCTCACGCGCATCATCGCGATCGACAAGCCCATGCTCCGGGTGCGCTACGAGCTGCAGGAGCTGGGCAACCCGAATCTCACGGATATCCTGAAAGCGAGGCTGTGATGGCGGTGGACATGAAAGGCAGGTCGTTTCTCACGTTGAAGGACTGGAGCCCCGACGAGGTGCGCGCGGTGCTGAATCTCTCTCACCGCGTGAAGAAGGAGGGCAGGGCCGGCCGCCGCAAGCAGCGCTTCCAGGGAAGGACGCTTGCCCTGCTCTTCGAAAAGCGCTCCACGCGCACGCGCTCCGCATTCGAGACGGCCTTCGGCGAAGAGGGCGGGCACCCGGTCTTCCTGTCCACGTTGGACATCCATCTCGGCGTGAAGGAGGCGTTGGAGGATACCGCGCGGGTGCTCGGGCGCATGTTCGATGCGATAGAGTTCCGCGGCTTCAAGCAGTCGACCGTGGAGACGCTCGCGAAGTATGCCGGCGTGCCGGTGTACAACGGGCTCACCGATGAGTGGCATCCCACGCAGGTGCTTGCGGACCTCATGACGCTGGAAGAGGCCTTTGGCACGGCGGCAGGCCGCAAGCTCGTGTTCGTGGGAGACGGCCGCAACAATGTGGCGCACACGTTGCTCGTCGGCTGCGCCCAGATGGGCGTGAACGTGACGATCGCGGCTCCGGCCTCGCTGCAACCGGCCGTCGACGTCATGGAATGGTCGCGGGCGATGGCCGCACGGACGGGGTGCACCGTGTCCGCGATGACCGATCCGCGGGAGGCCGTGAAAGGCGCCGATGCCGTCTATACGGATGTCTGGGTCTCCATGGGAGAAGAGGAGAAAAGCGGCGAACGCATCGCCCTTCTCACGCCGTACCAGGTGAATGACGCGCTGATGGCAGCAACCGGTAACAAAGACGCGATTTTCCTCCATTGTCTCCCTGCCGTGAAGGGCAAGGAAGTCACCGAAGCCGTCATCGAGGGACCGGCGTCCAGGGTTTGGGACGAGGCGGAAAATCGCAAGCACACGATCAAGGCGCTCATGCTCGCGACCCTGTGACTTGACGCGCGAGCGGAGCTCGCGGAATGCCACAGAATCGCACGGAGTACCGTGCGATTCTGTGGCCGGGCGAATCACCTTGAAATGAGCGCCGAAACCGCTATTATATTGGATGTGGCAAGGATGTGGTTGAGGAGGGCTCGATGAAGAAGGCGGGCTTTGTTCTGGCTGCCGCGCTCCTGATGCTGGCAAGCGTGCCGGCGATTGCCCAGGCGCAGGCCTATCCCAAGGACGCGTACTACAAAGAGATGCCCATCATCAAGATCTGGAGCCATCAGCTCGGATACAAGATCCAGTTCTGGAGCAGCAAGTCCACGGTAAACGAGATCTATGTCCCCCTCACCTGGTTCAACAAGGGATCCGATTCCAAGGCCGACATCTTCTATGGGAACGAGCCCCACTACCCGTACTTCGCCATTTACTGGGTGGACGGGAAATTCGACCATATCGACATCTACGCTTTGAACAACTACAACTCCCTCACGTGGGGCGTCCTGGAGTCGGCGACGGACCTCTCCAGCCAGTTCAACGTGCAGGACGTACCAAAGGATTTCTGAGAGCCGCGCGACTCATGCCGGACATCGAAGGGATACTGGAGGCCATCCGGGAGCAGCAGCTCTCCGGATGGCTTTTCTTCAACATCTGGCATCGTGACGAGATCGCCGACACGCTGCTGGAGGTGCCGCAGTCGCGCAGCAATTCCCGACCCTGGGTCTGCGTGCTCTGCCCCGGGCGCGCGGCGATCAAAATCGTCCATCGCATCGAAGCATCCATCCTCGATCACATTCCCGGCGAGAAGATCCTCTACTACACGAGGCAGGAATTCCTGGAGGCAATCGGCCGGGCGCTGCCCCGCGCGGCTGCTCTTGCCGTGAACTACAGCCCGGGCATCCCTGTCGGCTCGTTTCTCGACCACGGCACGGCGCTGCTCCTCCAGTCCTTCGGCGCGGCTCTCGTCCCCTCGGAAAGCCTGGTCGCGCGCTGCCTGGGCGGTCTGAGCGCGGAGGGCCGTCGCACGCACGAAGCAGCGGCCCAGGTGCTCTATGCTGCCGTGGCCGATGCCTGGTCGCGCATCCGGGCGGCCTTCGCGGAGGGCCGTCGCGTGACCGAAGGGCAGGCGCGGGACGGGATACTGGCGGCGCTGGAAGCTGCCGGCATGGAAAGCGATGCGCCCCCGATCGTCGGTGCGGGTGTGCATACTGCCGATCCGCATTTCGGCGTGCAGGCCGGGGGAGCGGCGCTGGAGCAGGGCGACGTCGTGCAATTCGACCTGTGGGCGAAGATGAAGACGCCGGGCGCGGTGTACGCGGACATCTCCTGGCTGGGCGTCTGCGCCTCCGCGCCCACCCCCGAGCAGAAGCGGCTCTTCGACGCGGTGGTGCAGGCGCGTGAAGCCGCCCTCGCCCTGCTCCAGCGCCGCCTTTCCGACGGGGCAGCCGTGACCGGCGCGGACGTGGACGGCGCCGCGCGCGCAGCGTTGGTAGAGGCGGGGTTCGCGGAGCTCATCAAACATCGCACGGGGCACAGCATCGGCGCGCGCGTGCATGGTTTCGGCGTCAATCTCGATTCGGTGGAGTTCCCCGACAAACGGACGCTCACCGATGGGGCTCTCTTCTCGATCGAGCCCGGCCTGTACGGCGAGGACTTCGGCATGCGCACCGAAATCGACTGCCTCATCCACGACGGCCGCGCCGTGGTGACTGGCCAACCGCGTCAGACGGCGCTCCTGACCCTCGGGTGAGCTCGTTGATCGATTCCTCTCCGGCGCTTGCCTTCATGCGCGCGCACCGCTCCTTCGTCGTCGTGGGGCACAAGGAGCCGGACGGGGACTGCGTCGCCTCCCAGCTTGCCGCGGCGGCGCTCCTGCGCGCGCTAGGCGCCGAGGTGACGCTCCATTCGGCGGGACCATTCGATCGGCCCGAGATCGCCGAATTTGAGGGCTCATTTTCGGCGACCATACCCGATTCCCGACGCAAGGGCAGCGCGGCGCTGATCGTGGACTGCTCGACGCCGGATCGCACTGGAGCCCTCGGCAGCCGGCTGGAAGGGCTTCCCTGCCTCGTGATCGACCATCATTCCGCCGGCGAGCCTTTCGGCGATGCCCGATTCGTGGACGCGGCGGCCCCCTCCACGACCGTGCTCATCCAGCGGCTTTTCGACGACGCCGGTATCGCCTACGATGCCGACACGGCCCGTCTCATGCTCTTCGGGCTGTGCACCGACACGGGTTTCTTCCGGCACCTGGGGAGGAACAGCGCGTCGACCTTCCGCACCGTCGCGCGCCTTGTCGAACAGGGCACCTCCACGTCGGAGATCTTCATGATGGTGTACGGCCGGCGCGAGCTTTCGGCGCGCAAGCTGCTGGCGGAAATGCTTTTGCGGACGGAAAGCCATCGCGACGATCGGCTTCTCATCACCTGGCAGACCCGGGAGGACCGGGATCGCCTTTCCGCGCACCAACGCGGGGAAGACGACGTGTATCGCCTCCTGCAGACCATCAAGGGCAACGTCGTGGTCGCCCTCATCAAGGAAGAAGGCGAGCTCCGCTTCTCCGTCGGCCTTCGCTCCACGAACGCCCTGGACGTGGGGGCGATCGCCGCGTCATTCGGCGGCGGCGGGCACAAGCAGGCAGCGGGATTCGACATTGCGGGAAGCCTTTCCCACGTGAAGGAGACACTCGTGCACGTGCTCTTCCCGCTGCTCGACCATTTGTAAGCGAATGTAAGGATTGGGCCCGTTCGGGACTCCTTTTTCCCCCTTTTCTGGCACGAGGCTTGCACTCCTCCCGATCGCAATCGAGGAGGAAAGAATGGAAAGTCTCACGGAAAAAGTCCTTCAGTACCAGAAATCGCGCGAAGGCCTGCGCACGCTCATGGACGAGATCGCCCCGCGCGTCTACCAGTTCCCCCGGCGCACGATGGGCTGGGATGAGGACGC
Organism: uncultured Spirochaetota bacterium; assembly: GCA_963781885.1. Classification (GTDB taxonomy): domain Bacteria; phylum Spirochaetota; class Spirochaetia; order SZUA-6; family Fen-1364; genus Fen-1364. Next base: position 500,823 of record CAWAHW010000002.1, read on the forward strand.
ATGCGGTGACTTCTACGTTTTCATCCACCCGCGCATCGTCCGTCTCCTGGACCGGTTCCGCGACCAGGGCAAGCCCTTCGAGTCCTACCTTTGGGCCGTCCTGGGCTGGCAGCTTCGCAACTTCGCCCGCGAGCGCAGGCGGTCCGAGCGTGCCTGGCAGGTGTCGCTCCGCATTGACCCGGGGGACCTCGTCACGCGGGATCACGCGGATGAAGAGGACGATGCCGGCGCCTTGCGAACATATGCCCGTCTTGGGAAGGTCCTGCGGAGCGGCGCGGACAGGCGCAATTTCCTGTTCCTGGTCCTGAAGTGCGCGCGGGTGCTCGACGAGGAAAGCGCCCGGCCGCTTGCGGCCATCGCCGGGGTCACCGTGGAGGCGTTGCTCTCTCTGGCAAGCGCGCTTCGGGAGATGCGACGGTCGCGGCTCGCGCGGCTCGAGACGTTGCGCTGCAGGCGAAACAAGGCTTTCTCACAGGCGCGGCTCATCGAGGCGGAGCTGAAGGCCGAGACCGCCCCCGAAAGGATAGAATCGCTGCAAATCGCCCTGCACCGCGCGCGCCGCAGAACGGCCGGCTCTGCCGCGCGGATGGCAAAAGTGGGCGTTTCACCGACGAATCTCGAGATCGCGCGCATTCTGGGCATTCCCAAGGGCACCGTCGACTCCGGACTTTTCTGGTTGAAGAAGAAACTGACGTCGGTATATGATCCTGAAGGCCTGAGGACTGCATGATGGTGACCGAGCTGCTGCTTGCATCGAATAACGAACACAAAAGACTCGAGCTCGATCGCCTCTTTCCCGGCGTGACCGTCAAGATGCCCCGGGATATGGGCCTCTCCTTCGATTTCGAGGAAGATGGAGAGACGTTCCTCGCGAATGCGCATGGCAAGGCAATGGCGCTCTTCGAGGCGGCGCGCATGCCCGTCATCGCCGATGACTCCGGCCTCTGTGTCCCGGCCCTGGGCGGGGAGCCGGGCATCTATTCCAACCGCTACGGCGTCGCGCCCGGCGCGAAACCCCTGGAAACGCCCGCGCGCAACGAGTACCTGCTGGGACGCATGCGCGGGGAGCAGGCCAGGGACGCCTATTTCGTATGCTGCCTCGTGGTCGTGCTTGGGGAGAGCAGGTTTCTCGTGGCGCAGGAGACCGCGGAAGGGGTGATTGCCGATGCGCCCCGGGGCAGGAATGGTTTCGGATACGACCCGCTCTTCCTTTTTCCCGGCCTGAAGCGAACGATGGCCGAGCTTTCGGATACCGAGAAGGACACGCTGTCCCACCGGGGGCGAGCTGCGCGACGGATGCTCGCGTTGCTTCGCGCTGACGTTCTAAGGTATTTGGCCGGCCACGGAGTACCGTGGCGGACCGAATGCCACGGAGTACCGTGGCGGACCGAATGCCACGGAGTACCGTGGCGGACCGAATGCCACGGAGTACCGTGGCGGACCGAATGCCACGGAGTACCGTGGCGGACCGAATGCCACGGAGTACCGTGGCGGACCGAATGCCACGGAGTACCGTGGCGGACCGAATGCCACGGAGTACCGTGGCGGAGGAATGTTGATGGACCTGATCGCAGAGTATGCAAACGGGGTGTCGGAGCTCACGAAGTTCTCGCTCAAGCAGGAACAGCTCCCGCTGATCGTGGACGTCATCGTCAACCCCCACGCAGGCTTCTTCAAGCGCCTGTCCACCGTGTCGAAGCTGATCGCCGAGCTCGATATGAAGCTTGCGGAGCTCCGGCATCGCGCCCCGCGCCGGAAGATCGAGGTGAACACGGTGCATTTCACGGAGCACCCGGGTCACGCGCGGCTGATCACGGAAAAAATCCTGGACGACGAGGCGCGGACAACGTCGGGCATCGAACGCCTCCTGATCGCGTGCGGCGGGGACGGCACGAGCAACGAGATCTGCACGGCCCTTGTCGGCGCGGAGTCGCCGATCCTGGACCAGATGAAGCTCCTGCGCCTTCCTCTGGGCACGGGAAATGACGTCGCCGACGCGCCCACCTTCGCCGACGCATATGACCTGATACTCGGATCCAGGGAGGCCACGAAGACGGGAGCCCTCCGGGTCACCGCCGCGGCGGCGCCGCCGCGCTACTCGTTCAATATCGGGAGCATCGGTCTGGATGCTTTCATCGCCGGTCTCACGAACAACTTCAAGCGCGTGATCCCGGGGGACGCCTACAAGCTCATGGTGGACATCGGCTCCCTGTTCTACGAGCGGAGGATCAAGCCGCTGCCGATGGACATCGCGGTGACGGGGAACGGGGTCACGAAGCAGCTTCCATCATTCGTCCCCTCCATGGTGGCCATGGGCATCAGCGGCGGACGGACCTACGGCGGGCACATGCCCGTGCTGCCGGGCGCGGATAATCTCTGCATCGTCGGGAGCATGACCGTATTGGAGAAGATCCGCAACAAGAAGCTCTTCTACGTCGGTCGGCACGGCGAGCTGCCGCAGGCGCGCTTCTTTACCGCGTCCCGCATCGACATCGGCTATCGCGGCCGGATTCCGATGCAGCTCGACGGGGAATTCGCGTGGCTCACGCCCGCCGATTTCCCCCTCTCCATGGAGGTCCTTCCCCCCCGCATCAGGGTCCTGCGGCACTAAATATCCGGCTCATGGCCTGCCTCTGAAAGCGACTGGAGCAAGCGGTCCCAGCGATACCCATGCGCTTCGGCGGCCGCGCGCACCGTTGCCGGGTCCTGCACGCTCAGGCCGTCGGCACGCAGCGCGACGGCCGCGCAGTCGACGGCGACCAGCAGGGATTCCTTCCTGCACCAGCGCACTCCCTCGAACGAATTGACGCCGAAGGCGCTCTCTGCTGACGGCAGGGCAAGGATGGCCGCCCACGTGATCCTACGATCCCGGCTGCCGGGCGCCATCCGCGATTCGGCATCCAGCAGCAGCTCCACCAGGGAGATGGCTCCCCTGCTCGCTTCCGCGTCCCACCCGGCATGCTGCAGGAACTCGGCAAGGGGGGCGGCGAGCATCCATTCCTGCATGAAGGCCGGAAGCGGCGATTCTGAAGGCGACGGGCCGGCAAGGGGCCGCAGGATCCTCCATGCCTGAAGAAAGGCTTCCACGGGCGGGTTGGAAATGGCGGCAATCGCGGACTTGGCCGCGGCGTCGGAACGGGGAACGGTGCGCGCAGCTTTGACGCCGGTCCCTGCGGGTGCGGTCAGAAATGATTCGAACTCCTTCAGGGCAGCGGCGGCGTCGATGCGGCCGCGCGCGTGGGGCGCGATCGCGTCGAGCAAGCCGGCGTAGAGGCGAAGACTCTCCGCGCGCGGCGAATCCGCCGCACGCCACAGCGCGGTCTTGAAGGCGTTGATGAGCGGCCGAAGCTCCCGCTCTCGAAGGGCTGCATCGAGACTGGGTACACCCCGGCCTTCCAGCTCATGCGCCAGGCGCGACCAGCGGCCCTGCGGGTCGTCGTGGATCACGCCGAGGTCGAGGAACACCTGGCACTGGTAGGCACTCAGCTCGGCGTACAGCCCTTTCTCCCACAGCTCGCGGCAGCTGCGCATGAACTGCAGACCCGAGCGGTGCTCGCGGAAGACCAGGAACGCCGAGGGATCGTTGGGCAGCGCGAGCCCTTCGGCGAGCTGCTTCTGCACGATGGTCTTCCCATCGGGGGTCTTCACCGCATAGCCGACGGAGGTGCGCACCCAGCCCCGTGCGCGCGCGTAGCGGTTGTTGTAGAGCACCAGGCCCTGCTCGTCGCCCCTGCGGTTGGAGTATGCGAAGACGTCCTCGTTGACGGCGCCTTCCTGCCAGAAATCGTAGAGCAGGAAGGCTTCCACGCCGGAGAAGATATGGCGCCGGCGCAGCAGCGGGAAGATCTCTCGCTCGTGCCGTTCCACCAGTCCCGCGCTGACGGCTTCATTCCAGTAGGCGCGGCGGAACTCCATGCCGTACTTCTCCTTGAAGCCTTCCAGCTGGCCGTGCGCGAACATGGGCAGGCCCGGCAGCGTGGCAAGGAGCGTGCAGACGCCGATGTACTTGTCGCCGTCGCCGAACTGCTCGATGGCGGTCTGCTCGTCGGGATTGCTCATGAAGTTCACGAAGCGCTTCAGCACCTCGGGATCGAACTCCAGCGTGTTGCAGATGGTCTGCCGATAGCCGGCGTTGTCCTCATCCTTCAGCATGTGCATGAAGGCGCTGTTGTAGACCCGGTGCATGCCGAGGGTGCGGACGAAGAATCCTTCCAGGAGCCAGAACGCCTCTGCGAGAAGGAGCGTGTCCGGCGCCTCCCGCGCCACCCTGTCCACGACCTCCCGCCAGAACTCCGCGGGCATGGCACGGTCGAAATCGTGCCTGCTCATGCCGTTGCCGGCCCGTGACGGGATATCTCCTCCCTTGCCGGGCTCGGGGAACCACAGCCTCTGGTAATGCTTCTTGGCGAGCGTCATGGCCGCGTCGAAGCGGATGATGGGGAAGGACCGCGCGACGTGAAGAATGGTCTGGATCACCGCCTCGCGCGTCTCGGGATTCAGGAAATCAAGCTGCGCCGTGTCGTTCCACGGCATGTGCGTGCCGTCGTTGCCGTGGTAGATCAGGCGCGTGTCGCCGGTGGCGAAATCGACGCGCTTGAACACGACGGCCGCGTCGCTCTTGTCCCAGTAGTGGTCCTCGAGGTACACCCCGACGCCTGGTGTCCGGGAGACGTTCGGCCCGTTGAACGTGTAGGAGGGGAAGGGCGGCCAGGGGTGCGGCCACGACAGGAAGCGGCCGGGGTGCCGCGCCATCCACCGGGAATCCACGCCCGTGTGGTTGGGCACCATGTCGCTTGCCAGGCGGATGCCGCGCTGCCAGGCGCGTGCTTTTAGGTCGTCCAGCGCCTGCTGGCCGCCCAGCTCCGCGGCAACGACATAGTCGAACAGCGAATAGGCGGATGCCTCCGCGTCGGCGTTTCCCATGCGCCGCTTGATCTCGCGCGATGCGCCGCTGCGCTCCCAGACGCCGATGAGCCAGAGCGCCGTGAAACCCGCGCGCGACAGCCGGTCCAGCTCTTCATCGGGCACCTGGTCGAGACGGCGAATATCGCGGCCGTGCGCGCGCGAAAGCTGGTCCAGCCACACCAACGCATTCTTGGCGATCATGACGGCGCGCGGCATCCAGTCCTTGTCCGCGCTGAATGCCTCCACCTCGCCGGCCTGGCCGGCGTATTCGTAGACCTCGGGCGGGCCCGGTGGGAGCCCCCGGAAGCGCATCTTCTCTTCTTCGCGGATGATGTCGAGGCCCGTGAGAAGGCGCAGGAGGAAGTCCCCCAGCAGCGATGCCCACCGCGCGCGGATGTACTCCAGCTGCCCCTTCAGCGAATGGGGCGCCGCGCGCATGGGGCTTTCCAGCATCGTGACGAGGTCCTGGTTGTCCGGCCCGAACGGAGGCTCGCCGGCGAAGAATCCTCCCAGGAGGCCGACGATCTGCCGGTAAGGCGTCCGCGCGAGCTCCGCGTCGTCAAAGAGCTCGCCGAAAGGGGAAAAGGCGGGGTTGGCGTTGGCATGCGACACCAGGAGCATATGCGGGAGGACGGCCGCCGCGTCGGGGAATACCTCGCCGAAGCGCGCCTCCCCGGTGCGCAGGGCCTCTTCACCGACATGCTCCCCGAGTGACTTCTCCGCCCGGGAGAAGACCGCGGGGTCGATGCGGCGGGCGTACAGCCCGATCACGTGGTGGAGGATCTCGTCGATCAGGCCCATGGCGTTCAGGTCGCCGGCGCGAAGAACGGCCTCCGCGGGAGACCCTTCCACGCGACGCGCGTCATTCGATCTTCTGCGTGAGCATTCTCGCGGCATGAAGGTCCAGGACGACGGCGTCCGTCGCGCCCGGCTCCGCGGCAACGCCGTAGCGTCGGCGCGCGGCCAGTCGGACGGGAAAGGAATACACGCCCGCTGCGTCGCTCATGGTCGTTCCTTTCCCGCGGCGGTGCCGCGCCGCTTTTCAATGAGCGCACGGAGGTCGGATGAAAGTCCTTGCCGGCCGCACAAGGCTTCCGTGGAAAGCGGCATCCGCCACGTCCAGTTTTCATCATTCAACGTGCCGGGGACATTGATGCGGTCGGCGCGGGGGTCGTCCGACCAGAGGTCTTCGTCGAGGTCCAGGATGTCCTGGACTTGGAACATGACGAGGGCGCTTGCCGCGTCGAGGCAGTGCGAGAAAATCCGCCGCAGGAGCGCGGGGGTCATGCGGGCCGGGCATTCTTCGCCGGTGGCGAGCGATGCATGGTAGAGCGCGCGCTCCGCGGCGTCTTCCTCCCACCACCCACGGATGGTGGAGGTATCGTGGACCGACGGCGTGCAGACGCTGAGACGCGGGTAACGCGACGGGGGAATGAACGGCGCGGGAGATCCCGCCGGTGCCGTATCGTAGGCGCGGGACCAGCGTACGATGCGCAGGCCCAGGATGCCCCGCCGTGAGAGCACACGCGGCACGCAGCGCGGGACGTCGCCGAGGTCCTCCGCGCAGACCAGCATGTCCGTGGCCGTCTGGAGGGTGCGCAGGAGGTCCTCCCCGCGTCGCTCCCAATCCAGCTCCGATTCCTCCCTTTTTCGGCCCACGAGCATTCGAAGGGCTTCCTGCTCGGCAGGGGAAAGGCTCTGGAAGCCCTTCTTTTGCTCCATGTACCACGCGGGATAGTGCAGGCCGGCGTCCGAAAGGAGCGTGCGGTTGGCATGCCAGCTTCGCAGGAAGCTCTTTACTTCGGGGGCCTCATCGAGCGCCGCGATTGCCCGTTCGCCATCGATCTCCTCCCGGAGATTGTAGAGGTCTTCCGTGCCGACCCGTTTCAGGTGGAGCCCTGCGACGCGCGCCGCCTCGATCCCGAGCGCGGCGGCAAGCTCACCGCCGCTCACGTGGGGAAGCGAGAGCCAGCGCATCCTTGCCTTGTCGAAACCGATTGCGGCAAGATCGGCGTCCGTCATCCCTGCCGACGGGGAGAACCGGCCGAGCAGGCCGGTGAGCTCTCCGCGGGGGATGCGCCAGATGCGGAAGAAGCCCAGCACGTGGTCGATGCGGAAGGCGTGGAAAAACTTGCCTGCCTGCCGCAGACGCGCTTTCCACCAGGCATAGTCGTCCCGGGCAATGGCCTCCCAGTCGTACACGGGAAAGCCCCAGTTCTGGCCGTCGGGGGAGAACATGTCCGGCGGGGCGCCCGCGCGTGCGCCCAGGTCGAAATAACTCCGATGCGCCCAGACATCGGCGCTTTCGGGGCTCATGAGGATCGGGACGTCGCCTTTCAGGAAGACACCCATGGCCTCCATGGCGCGGGAGGCTTCCGCAAGCTGCTTTTCCAGGAGAAACTGGACCCATGCGGAAGGCATGCACAATGAAGGATTCGATTCCCACCACTCCTGGATTTCTTCATGGCGCGGCGCCGTCATCGCCGGCCAGGTGGACCACGCGGCGGCGTTGTTCTGCCTCCTGAGCGCCGTGAAAACCGCGTACGGCACGACCCAGGCATTCTCCGCGCGCCAGCGGGCGAACGCCGGGTCGGACCCGATGGCGGCGGCATTGTCCTGGTAGATGCGGTCCATGATGGAAAGCTTGAAATCGCGCACGGCGCGATAGGCAAAACGTCCCCGTGCCGCCGATTCCCGCGTGGAGGTTTCCGCCATGAACTGCGCAATGGCGGCCGCATGTGCGGCCGCGCCGGGCACCGATTGCAGGTGCAGGTAGAGCGGGTGGAGCGCAAACGCGGAAAGCGCGCTGTAGGGGGAGCTGTCTGCGCCCGTGTCGTTCACGGGAAGGAGCTGGACAACGTCCAGCCCGACGCTCCGGCACCACGACGCGAGGATCGGCAGGTCAGCGAACTCCCCGACGCCGCAGCCTGCGGCGGTGCGCAGGGCCGCCACGGGAATCGAGATGCCCGTGAAGGACCGGTCCAACGGGGGAAATCGCATATCGCCTCTCTGCAAGGGTAGAGGATGGACCCCACCCTGTCAATTTGCAGATCGAACGGGCGCGAGGCGGGGCGAGAGACCCTTCAGGAATCCACCGGCATCGGATTGCAGAGATTGGCCTCGCAGTCGGCCACCCGCCCGCAGTTGAAGCAGATGAACCGGGGAGCGCGCGCGAGCTGCATGACGGCCTGGAGCTGTCCCTGGCTCGCCAGGACGCAGAGGTGTCCCTGGTGGTCTCCCTTGCATACGTGCTGTTTCATGTGCTTCCATTAGATGCGTCACTCCCGCAAAAAGTCAAGCAAAGATCGTGGTGGGCAGGCTTGGACGACAGAATATGCAAAGGAGGCCGTCGTTGAACCGCAGCAACATCCCTGTCGAGTCATTCGTCGTTCCCGTCACAGAAACGTGGGAGCAGCAAGGGCTCCTCCTTGCGGCCGGTGACTTTGCGGGCAAGGACTACAACTGCATGACCGTCGGCTGGGGCAGCTTCGGCGTGATGTGGGGAATGCCCATGGCGATGGTCGTCGTGCGTCCGACCCGTCACACGTGGCAGTTCATGGAGCGCGCGGACAGCTTCTCCCTTTCCGCCTTCACGGAAGAGCACCGCGCGAAGCTTTCCTACTGCGGCAGCCATTCGGGACGCGACGGGGACAAGGCGGCCGCAGCCGGTCTCACGGCGATACCCTGCGCTTCCATACGGTCGCCCGGGTTCGACGAGGCCGAGCTGATCGTCGAATGTAAAAAGATCTACTGGAGCGATTTCGATCCCGCGCGCTTTCTCGACCCGGCCATCGAAACCCATTATCCGAAGAAGGACTACCACCGCATGTATTTCGGCCAGATCGTCGCGCTCACGGGCACGCCGCGGTGGCGCGGATCCATCGCGTGACGCCCGCGCTTCCCCTCCACAACCCCCGGCCCGATGCGCGCCATTTTCTCGACGTCGTGATGGGCCGCGCGGTCGACGTTCCCCCTCTCGTCGAATACCTGGTGGACGACGTCGTGATGAAGCCGATCGTGGAAAACCTGCTCGGCCGGCCGTGGCAGCCCGCGGGCTCCACGGGCACCAATCACGAGATGCGTCGTTCCGCGCCCGCGCGCGAGGCGCAGAAGGCGTACCTCGACACCTTCGTCGAGTTCTGGCTGCGGATGGGGTACGACTTCGTCCGCTTCGAGCAGGACCTTGGGTTCCCCGAGTCCCGGCTGGAGCTCGCCGACACGGCGCCCGGGTCCTCGAAGCAGCGGGCATGGGCGGATCCGCACGGCGGCTCCATCAGGACCTGGGACGACTTTGAGCGCTATGCGTGGCCGAAGGTCGAGGATTTCGATTTCTTCCCATTCGACTACCTGGGCTCCCACCTGCCGGACGGGATGGGCATGATCACCTGTCACGGCGGCGGCGTCTACGAGCACCTGTCGTGGATCATGTCCTACGAAGGGTTGTGCCTCGCGCTTTTCGATGCGCCCGATCTCGTGAGGGCGGTGGCGGACAGGATCGGCGGGCTGCTCGTGCAGTTCTATCGCCACCTCCTCGACCTTCCCGGCGTCGTGGCCATCTTCCAGGGCGACGACATGGGCTTCAAGACCGGCACGCTGCTCGCGCCCAAGATGCTGCGCACCTACTGCCTTCCATGGCAGAAGAGGCTCGCCGGCATGACGCACGACGCGGGGCGCCCCTATTTTCTCCACTCGTGCGGCAATCTCCTCCAGATCATGGACGACCTGATCGACGACGTGAAGATCGACGGCAAGCATTCCTTCGAGAACACCATCATGCCGGTCCAGGATTTCCAGAAGAGATTCGCCGGACGCGTCGCGGCGCTCGGCGGTCTGGACATCAACATCCTCACGCGCGGCACGCCCGCGGATGTGAGGGCCGAGACGGGACGGCTCATGGATGCCTGCGGTCCCCGGGGCAGGTACGCCGTGGGATCGGGCAACTCCATTCCCAGCTACATTCCCGTTGCCAATTACCTTGCGATGGTGGAAGAGGCGGTGACGCGGCGCGGGCTCTCGTGAGGTCACGGGTCGACGCGCGGGCCGCTCTGCCGCCCGCCGGTGGACCGCATGCGCGGCGCGGAGCGCGCCTGTCTAGTTCGCGCTGTCCAGGTAGTGCCGAAGGAAGTCGCGGTCCTTGACCAGCTCGGGGTAGGCGTAGAAGAACCGGATCTTTTTCGCCCGCTCGGTTGCGGCCGCTGGTTTTACCTGCAGCACGAATGAGGCGAATGACTCGGCAAAATCCTCCGAGGGATCGGTGGCGGCGTATTCCGTGACAAAGGCCTGCGTGTGCGCGTCGTACAGCGCGGTTGCCTGCTCCTGGTCCCCGTTCTTGTCCGTCCAGCCGGGATACCTGTCCTTCCAGAAGTCTTCATAGAAGGCGTTGAGATAGGCGGCTTTCCTGAACGTGCCGTCCGAATCGCTGTAGGTGCCCCGGCTGTCATCATCCGTGAACTGGTCGCTCTTCAGCGACAGGACATGCCCCAGCTCGTGGGCGATCACCTCGTCGAAGACCGTCTCACCGTCCGGGTCCTGCTCCACGACCGCGCTTTCCGCCTCGGTCCAGTCGAAGCTGAGCGTCCAGCGCGAGCCGTCGTCATTCGGTGTGGCGGTCCCGTCCGCCGCATCCTCCGCATTCGACGAGGTCGAAAAAAGCTCCAGGCGCGAGACGAGCGTCTTGCAGTCCGGGGGGATCGCCGCCCAGATGTACGATTCCGCCAGGTCGTACAGCTTCTTCCGGCTCGCCGCGACGCTCACGCCCGGATCCGGGCGGGCAGCTCCCTTCACGATCGTGTACGCGGCCACCACCTGCTGTCCCGCGTCCGCGCCGTCATCGGCCCAGGCGGCACGCGCACCCAGCGTCAGGGCGGCGACAATGATCATGATCGCGATGAACCGGGCGCGTGTCCCCCTCATGTGCCCCTCCGGGCGGGCCACGGGATGAGGCCCGACCTTTCCAGGATGTGCGCGGCATAGCCCGGGTGCCGCGCAAGCATGCGCTTGTCCATCAGGGGCACGCTGATGCCCGCGAAGAGCGCCGTCACCGCGGCAGGCCCCGCGACGGTCCACCATGACGAGGGATGCGCGGCGATGCCGAAAAGCCAGATGCCCCACCAGAAGAGCACCTCGCCGAAATAATTGGGGTGACGGGACAGGGCCCAGAGCCCCGAGGAAAGGATGTCCTTCGGTGACCGCGGCGAGGTGAGGAAACGTCTGAGCTGCTGGTCCGCCGCCGATTCGATGAGGATGGCCGCGGCGGTGACCGTCACGGCGGCACAGTCCATCAGCCCGATCGGTCGCCCGGTCGCGGCGAACGCAAATGACATCGGCACGCAGGCGACAAAGACGATGACGGTGGGCATCAGGTGGAATCCCAGGAAGCTCAGGGGCCAGTAGCCCGCACCCAGCCGCCGGTAATCGGCGTAGCGCCAGTCCTCGTCGGCAAGACCGCGCCAGCGCCGCAGCCAGTTTGCCGTCAGGCGCGTCGCCCAAAGCAGGACGAGCAGGAGCAGCGCGGCCTGGCGGAAGGAGAGACCTCCGCCGCCGAGGCGAAGCAGCCATACCGGGGCAAGGACGGCCGGCGCGACGCTCCAATACGGATCGTAGACGCTGGAGTTGTCCAGGGCGACGCTGAATGCAAAGACAAAGACCGTTGCCGCAAGATCCGCCACGCCCGCCGACCAGACGGGGTTGATGCCGCGCAGGAGACGTGCCACGGCGACGGCTGCCACGCCTGCCACGGCGTATGCGAGCAGGCAGAGGAGAAGGGACTGCGGCCGGCGGAGCCGGGCCCTGTTTATTCCCGCGTCTTTCCGTTTTCCCATGGTATCTCCCGGTTGCGCCGCGCCGAGGCCCGCGGCGGTGTTGCCCCTGTCCCGGCCGCCCACGGCGCGGGCTGGCAGCGGGGGCAGAAGAAGGAATCGTATCCGCGCACGCCCGCCCGCCGTATCTTCGTGCCGCACACGGGACAGGGCTCGTCCTTTCTGTTGCGCACCTTCACGTGGTCGCGCACCTTCACCTCGATGGGCTGGCCCGCCGCCCGGACCATGTCGATGCCCCACGTCATGACGGATCGTATGTTGTCGTAGAGCTTCCCGCGCTGCTCATCCGTGAGGCTGATGCACGAGGCCTTCGGGTGGATGCCCGCCGCAAAGAGTATCTCATCGGCGTATGCGTTTCCGATCGCGCTCAGCGCCGTCTGGTCCATGAGGAAAACGCGCACCTGGTGGCGCCGCCCTTTGATGATCGCGTCGAAGCGCGCGCGGGTGAAAGCGGGGGAAAGTATCTCGATGCCCTGGTCGAGATACCCGGGGATCGCCGCACAACCGTCGACCGCGGTGAGGTAGAGCTTGCCCATGCGCTTGTCGTCGCCGTAGCGAAGCCATTCCCCGTTGTCCAGGTGCAGGGCCATGCACAGGTGCGCGACAGCCTTGTCCCCGGCCGCGGCGATCTGCAGCCGCCCGGCGAGCATGCAGTGCACGATCAGCTCCGCGTCGGGCGCGAGTGAGAAATCCAGGAAAGGGCCGTGACGTCGGAGATCGGTGATGGTGCGTCCGGCGAGCGCGTGCGCGAATCCACCGGCATCCGGCAGAAGCATGCGCGTGACGATGGGTTCCTTCAGCGTCACCTCGTCGATGCGCCGTCCCCGGATCCGGGGTCGGAGGACGGAGACGATGTATTCGAGGTCGGGCAGCTCCGGCACGGCGACCAATGGAACCCTAGAGCTGTCTCTTGTCAACCACGCGCCGCGCCTTGCCTTCGGCCGGGGGGGCGATGTCCCGCGGCTCCACCAGGCTCACCTGCGCCGTGATGCCCATGGAGCCCTCCAGCTCGCGGAGGAGTCGGGCCCGCAGCTTCTCGGGGCTTTTTGATTCATCCGCTGCCGCGCCGGCCGCGCGCTCCACCCGCAGCTCCATCGTGTCGATGCCCATGGCCCGGTCCAGCACGATCTCGTAGTGCGGCCCCAGGCCGTCGATGTCGAGGATGATCTGCTCGATGCGGGAGGGGAAGACCTTCACGGCGCCGAGATTGATGAGGTCATCGATCCCGCCCTGCACGCGCGACATGCGCGCGAGCGTCCGCCCGCACGCGCAGGGCTCGTCCGTCACGGAGCCGATGTCGCCGGTGCGGTAGCGCAGGAGGGGAAAGCCCTCCTTGGTGATGGTCGTGAGGACGAGCTCCCCCTCGGCGCCCCGGGGAAGAGGCCGGAGCGTGGAGGGATCGATCACCTCCACGATGAAGCAATCCTCGTTCACGTGCAGACCCGCGCGGCATTCGCACTCGTACGACACGCCCGGTCCGAGCACCTCCGTGAGGCCGTAGTTGTCCAGCGCCGTGATGCCCAAAGACTCTTCCAGCCGCCGGCGCAGCTCCTCGGTCCACGGCTCGGCGCCGAAGTACCCCACCCGGAGGAAAAGCTCGTCGTGCCGCACGCCCATCTCCGCAACGGTCGCGGCGATGGCCGTCGCGTAGCTTGGAGTGCAGGCGAGCGCGGTCGTTTTGAAGTCGCGCATGATGCGGACCTGTTTTTCCAGGCCGCCGGTGGAGGCGGGTATCACGCACGCCCCGATGCGCTCCGCGCCGGCGTGCAGGCCGAAGCCCCCGCTGAAAAGCCCGTAGGTGAAGGCGACCTGCATGACGTCGTGCTCCGTCATGCCGCCCGCGGCCAGCAGGCGCGCGACGCACTCCGACCACGTCTTCAGGTCATTGCGCGTGTAGCCGACGACGACGGGTGTGCCCGTGGTGCCGGAGGTGGACTGGATGCGCACGACGTCGCGCAGGGGCACGGCGAACATGTCGTAGGGGTAGCTGCGGCGGAGATCGTCCTTCGTCGTGAAGGGCAGGCGCGTCAGGTCGTCGAGACCGCGCACGTCCTCGCCGCCCACGCCGGCCGCGGAAAGGGAGGCGCGGTAGAAGGCGACATTGCGCGTCACACGGTTCACCGTCGCCTGCAGCCGCTCCAGCTGCACCTGGGTGAGTGAGTCCCGTGCCATGGATTCGTATTTCGGGCTCCAGATCACGCTTTCCCCCTCTCAGTCGTTGATGCGCCGGTATTCCTTGCCCAGGTAGGCGCGGCGCACGTCGCGATTGTCCGAGAGCTCCGCCGCGCTTCCCTCCGTCATGATGCGTCCCGTCTCCATGACGTAGCCCCTGTCGGCGATGGAGAGGGCCGCGCGCGCGTTCTGCTCAACGAGCAGGATCGTCGCGCCGCGGCCGCGCAAGGACGCGATCACGTCGAAGATCTCCCGCACGACGAGCGGCGCAAGCCCAATGGACGGCTCGTCGAGCATCAGGATGCGCGGCTTCGCCATGAGCGCGCGGCCCAGAGCGAGCATCTGCTGCTCCCCGCCGGAAAGCGTGCCCGCCTCCTGCGTCCCTCTTTTTGCGAGTATGGGAAAAAGCGCGCAGATTTCCTCCGCGTCTTTTTCCACCGATGCCCTGCCATGACGCCGCCAGCGCAGGTAGCCGCCGAGCTGGAGATTCTCCCGCACGCTCATGTCGGGGAATATCTGGCGTCCCTCCGGCACGAGCACGCATCCGCGGGCCGCCACGGATTCGGCCGGTCGGCCCGTGATCTCCTCCGCGCGGAACTCCACCGTTCCCGCCGACGGCCGCACGACGCCCGCGATTGCATTCAGGAGCGTGCTCTTGCCCGCGCCGTTTGCCCCGACGATGGTCACGATCTCCCCCACGTCGACGTGCAGGGAAACGCCGTGGAGGACCTCCACGTTCCCGTAACCGGCGTGCAGGCTCCTCAGCCTAAGCATCGTCGGCCCCGAGATAGACCTGGATCACGTCGGGATTCGCCTGTATCTCCCGGGGGCTTCCCTCCGCGATTGCCTGGCCGAAGCTCAGGACGAGCACCTCGTCGGAGATGCCCATGACGAGCGACATGTCGTGCTCCACGACGAGCACCGTGATGCCCTGTCCGCGCAGCCCGCCGATCAGCGCGGCCATCTCCTCCGTCTCCCGGGGGTTCAGACCGCAGGCGGGCTCGTCCAGGAGCAGGAGCCGCGGACCGGCCGCGAGGGCGCGCGCAAGCTCGACGACCCTCTGTCGGCCGAAGGGCAGGTCCTGCGCGTCCCGATGGGCGAGCTCTGCGATCCCCAGACTGGAAAGCACGTCCATGCAGAGCGCGCGAACGCGCGCCTCTTCGCGCCGGGTGACGGCGGGGCCTGCCATGCCTGCTAGAAATCCGTGACGGCTGCGGCCGTGCATGCCGACCATGACGTTTTCGAGCACCGTCATGCGCGGGAAAAGACGCGTCGCCTGGAATGTGCGCGAGATGCCGCGCGCCGCGACGCGGTGGGGCGGCAGGCCCGTTGTCGGGCTGCCATCGAAAATGATGCTGCCGCCCACGGGGGAAAGCGCGCCGGCCACGAGGTTGAAAAGCGTGGTCTTTCCCGCGCCATTGGGCCCGATGATCGCCTTCACCGTCAGCGGCGCGCATGAAAAGCTCACGCCGTCTATCACGTGCAGCCCGCCGAACCAGTGATGGAGCCCGCGGACCTCCAGGAGCGGTGCGCTCAACGCTGCCCTCCCGCGCGACCCGTGAGTCGTCCGGCACCCCGGCGCAGGCCCGGCAGGAGACCGAAGAGACCGTTCGGAGCAAAGAGCATGATCGCGACGAGCAGGGCGCCGAAGACGGCGTCATCGAAGAGCCCGAATGCCCCGCGCAGCGAGAGGAAGGTGAGGAGCGCGGCGACGGCCACGGTCCCCCATGGGCTTCCCATGCCGCCCGCGGCGACCAGCGCGACGTAGCGCACCGATTTCATGACCCCTGCCTCGCCCGGGCCGATGCCGCCATTGTAGTGGGCGAGGAATGCGCCGCCCACCGACGCGTAGACGGCGCTCGTCACGAACACGGCGAGCTTGTAGCGGCTGACGTTCACGCCCATGGCTGCCGCGGCCTCCTCGTTGCCGTTGATGGCGCGCAGGGCGCGGCCGACGCGGGAGCCCACGAGGTTGACCGCGACAAAAAGCCCGAGCGTGACGAGGGTCCATGCGATGTAGTAGTTCTGCACGCGCAGCGTGCGTCTGCCGGAAATCACGAGGCCCGCGAAGAGACGGATCGCCGGAATGTCAGAAATGCCGTCCGCCTGGCCGAAGAGGCTCGTGCCGAGGATGACGCGTGAGACGATGAAACCGAAGGCGAGTGTCGCCATGGCGAGGTAGTGGCCCCGGAGACGCAGCACGGGCATGCCGATCACGACCGCCACGAGTGCCGTCAGCACGACCGCGGCGGGAAGGGAAAGCCACGGAGCAAAGCGCAGGAGCCCCGCGCCGGCCGTCGACAGCACCGCCGTGGTATAGGCGCCGATGGCGAAGAATCCGGCGTGGCCCAGCGACACCTGGCCCGCGTATCCCATGAGCAGGCAGAGGCCCAGTGTCACCAGGGTGTAGTACGCAGACATCGTAAGCTGGGTGAGGAGATATTCCAGCTTCAAGACGGAAAGCAGGACCTGCACGAGCACGACAATCGCGGCGAGAAGAAGAACGGGAAGGTAGCGGCGCAGAAGGCTCATCGTCGCCTATGCCCGGCGCGTGCCCAGGAGCGACGCGGGCCTGCCGCCGAACAGCCCCTCGGGCCTGAAGAAGAGGATGGCGAGCATGATGGCAAGGGACACGACGTCCTTGTACGCCAGCGGCAAAATGCTGATGCTCGCCGACTCCAGCACTCCGATCAGGAGCCCCGCGGCCACGGCGGCGGTGACATTCCCCAGGCCGCCCAGGACCGCGCAGGTGAAACCCTTGATGGCGAGCGACGTTCCCATGTCGTACTGCGTCTGGGTGAGCGGCGAGATGACGCACCCCGCGAGAGCCCCCATCGCCGCGGCGATGAAAAAAGAAAGCGTGACGAGCACGGAGGTGCGGATGCCGCACAACCGCGCGGCGTTAGCGTTGGAGGCGCAGGCGCGCATCGCCCGGCCGGTGAGGGTGGAACGGAAGAAGATGCTGAGCGCGGCGACCATGAGGCCGCAGACCCCGAGCACCCAGAGCACCTGGGGCGAGATGCGCGCCCCCAGCACGGCCAGAGAGGAGGTCTCGTCGCCGGTCCAGAAGGGGAGCGCCCGCACCTTTTCATTCCAGACGTGGAGCGCGGCCTCCCGGATGAGGATGGAGAGGCCGATGGTGATGATGATCATGCGGAGGACCCCGGGAGACCGCAGCCAGGAGATGAACACGAGCTGGAGGAGGACACCGATGAGACCCGTGATCACCACCGCCGCGGCAACGGCGGCGGCAAGGGGAAGTGAGTGGCTGAGCGACACCGAGATCATTCCCCCGAGCATGAGGAACTCCCCCTGGGCGAAATTGATGATGCCCGTGGAGTTGTAGATGATGGTGAAGCCGATGCCGACGATGGCATAGATGCTTCCCGTGGTCACGCCCGAGAGAAGGTACTGGAGGAGCTGCGCCCCCATGCAGGGGCCTTATTTCCCGAGCGGCGCGAACCGGCCGTTCTTCACCGTGAGCATCTCCAACGCGTCCGGCGTGAGCCCGTTGTGGTCCGTTGGTGAGAAGGTGAAAACGCCCGAGATGCCGACAAAACCCTTCATGCCCTCGATGTAGTCGCGCACCTTCGCGCGATCGATTCCCACCTTAGCGACCGCCTCGGCAATGAGGGAAAAGCTGTCCGCGGCATGACCGCCGAACGTGCTTGGCTCCTCGCCGAACTTCGCCATGTAGGCCGTGCGGTACCCGACGAGCGCCTTCTTCTGGGGGTTGTCCGCGGGCAGTGCATCCGCGATGAGGATGCGGCCGCAGGGGAATATCGTGCCTTCCGCCGCCTTGCCCGCGGCCTCGACGTATGCGATGTTGCCGAACCCGTGGCTCTGGAAGATGGGCACGTCGAAACCGAGCTGCTTCATGTTCTTCAGCACGATCGATTGTGCGGGCTCGGTGGACCAGTTCACCATCGCCTGGACATTCTGGGCCTTGATCTTCGTGAGGACGCTCGTGAGATCGGTGGAGTCCTTGTCGTAGTCCTCCGCGATGACGATCTGGATGCCGGCGTCGGGGGCGTACTTCGCAAGCTGCGCCTTGCCGCCCTGGCCGAAGCCCGAGTTGCTGCACATCACCCCGATGCGCGTGATTCCCCTCTGCTTCATGGTGGCGAAGATCATCTGGGCGACGAAGCTGTCCATCGGCGCGACCTTGAAGACCCATTTCGCGACGGGATTGACGATTGTCTCGGCGGCCGCGCAGGAGAGGAGGATCGTCTCCGCGTCGTCGCAAAGGCCCTTCAACTTCATGCTTTCCCCGCTGGTGGACGGGCCGATGATCGCAAGCACCTGCTCTTCGTCGATCATCTGCTTCGCGAATGAGACGGCCTTTTCTGCGTCGCCCTGCGAGTCCTTCATGATGAGCTTCACGGGTCTTCCGCCGATGCCTCCGGCCGCGTTCGCCGCGTCCACGAACATCTGCAGGGTCCGCGCTTCGGGAAGCCCCAGGTTCGCGTTGCCGCCGGTGATCGAGAATATCGCGCCAATCTTCACCGCCTCGGCGCCGAAGCCGGGGATGCCGGCCAGAATGAGAGCGGTTGCGCAAGCGAACAGGAACTTTCTCCCTGCCATGGTGTCCTCCCGGAGCTTTCGATTGGATATTTATACATGAGAAGCGCAAACGCCCCCGTCTGTCAAGCCGGCGCTTTTCAAGTCAGCGCGTCTGCGCTCCTTTTCCCTATTTGCCGTAGAGCGCGAATGCGCCGTCCTTGACCGTGAGCATCTCGAAGGCATCCATCGTGAGCCCATTGTGGTCCGTCGGGGAGAAGTTGAAGATGCCCCCAGTCCCCACCAGGCCCTTGAGCCCTTCGATCGCATCGCGCACCTTGTACTTGTCCGTGCTTCCTGCCTTCTTGATCGCCTGCGTGAGGACCAGGAGGGCATCGTAGGCATGTCCACCGAAGGTGCTCACGTCTTCGTTGTATTTCGCCTCGTACTCCTTCGCGTACGCCGTGAGGAGTTGCTTCTGTGGATGGCTCGCCGGAAGCACGTCCGCCACGAGCAGTCGCCCGGCCGGGAAGATCACCCCCTCGGCGGCTTTGCCTGCGGCCGTGACAAAGGCGATGTTGCCGAAGCCGTGGCTCTGGAAGACAGGCACGTCGAACCCGAGCTGCTTCATGTTCTTCAGCACGATGGACTGGGCGGGCTCGATGGACCAGTTGACGATCGCCTGAACCCCCGCGGCTTTCACCTTCGACAGCACGGCCGTGAGGTCCGTTGCCGCCGTGTCGTAAACCTCCGATGACGCGATGGTGATGCCGTTCGCCGGCGCGAGCTTTTCCAGCTGCGCCTTTCCCCCAAGCCCGAAGCCCGAGTTGCTCACCACCACGCCGATGCGGGAGATCCCGAGCTTCTTCATGGTCGTGAAGATCATCTGCGCAGCGAAGCTGTCCATCTGCGGGGTCTTGAAGACCCATTTCGCAACCGGGTTGACGATCGTCTCGGCGGCGGCGCAGGAGATGAGGATCTGTTCGTTCTGATCGGCATACGCCTTGACCGCCATGCTTTCACCGCTCGTGGTGGGACCGATGATCGCGAGGACCTGGTTCTCCTCGACGAGCTGCTTGGCAAAGGATACCGCGTTCTCCGTGCTGCCCTTCGTGTCCTTGACGATCAGCTGGATCTTCTCTCCGAGAACACCGCCGGATGCGTTGGTGTCGTCCACGAGCATCTGCAGGGTCCGCGCTTCGGGAAGCCCGAGGTTGGATGCCGGCCCGGTCACCGCGAAGAGCGCACCGATCCGCATCGCATCCGCGCAGAATGCGGGAACGGCAGACAGCAGCGCGCAAAGAAGCGCCAAGGCAAAAACACTTTTCCTGGACATTGTAGACTCCTTTTTATCGATGATTGCTTTGAATAATTATCCAAGAAAAGTATAGATTACTAAAAATGTCAAGGATGTCGCCGGCCACCGAATCCGGCGGCATGGGGTCCGGTCAGCGTTCGACGAGCGGCGCGCAACGGGCAGGGACATTTCTAAAGAGTATCCCCTCCCCACGGCCCGGCCTCCCTGCTACACTTCCCGGGGCCATGCTCTTCGGAAAGTTTGACATCAATCCATCCACATCTCCCGGTGTGCTCGATACCGCCACGTGGGACCGCGCGGCTGCCGCGGCGGAGATACACCGGCACCGGGAGCGCTGGGCGTCCCTGTCGGATGCCGTCGGGGATGCCGCCACCTCGCGTCGACCGGGAACACCCGAGGCGACCGTCATCAAGGTGTCCGGGTCCTCGCGCGAGGTGATCGCGCTTGCCGCCCTTTCCGACGGGCAGCGGGTCTTCCTCCAGATCGGTGGACTTTCGAAGGGCAGCGATCTCGGGCGCCCCTTCTTCCAGCTCCAGCTCCGCGAAAAACTCCTCCTGGCCGCCTACCCCGCGGACGCGGCGGTGATCGATCGTTTCTGCACGACGCTTGCGCTTTCCAACGGGCCGCGCGCACTCGGTGGAACGCCGAGGCTGGGAATCGGCACGCGCATGACGACGCGGCTCTGGCCGGGCATATTCGCCGCCATGCAGCGGCACGGCTTTGCAGCGAATGCCATCCAGAACTCCGTGCGGGAGCTGAACCTTCTTTCGGATTTGACGAGCGGAGCCGCCCCCGAGCGCAACTACGCGAGCGGTTTCGGCACGATCGAAAGCGGGTACACGGGAAGCACATTCGAGGGCCTCTGGGTGGCGGGAGTCCTGGCGGCCCTGGAGTACGCGCATCCCCTGACCTATGGGGCGGACGCGGATCACATCCAGGTCAAGCGCGCCGACACCGGTCTTGCCCGCGCGCGGCGCGTGGTCGATGCCGCCCGGTACTACACGTTCTTCACGCTCGACGTGGCCGACGTGCTGGCCTACGACGCCATCGGTCGAACCGGTGCGGGCGACGAGCTTCTGCGTCAGAGCATCCCGGCGGACAAAGAGCGGCGCGACGTGCTTTCTTTCCATCGCCAGGCCTCCGGAGACGATCCGGACCTCATCGGCAGATGCGTGGGGAAGTTCTGGAGGGCGCTCGATGCCGCCGCTCGGCTTGCGGACCACATCGCAGCGTTGCGGGGCGCGGCGGGCTTCGACCTGGAGTTCGCGTTCGACGAGCACCCGCCCGAAATCGCGGGTCCGGCGTGCATCAGCAGCGACCAGGAGGTGGCATTCGTCGCCCGCGAAATCCGCAGGCGCGGCCTGCCGGTGACGCATATCGCGCCGAATTTCGGGGTCGAAAAGGGCTTCGACTATCGCCTTGCCGACGGCTATGCGGGACTCTCGACGCGCGTGGCGTCGCATTTCCGCATCGCCGAGGAGACAGGCTTTCTCCTGGACGTGCATTCGGCCGACGACCTCTCGGGCGAGGCGCGGCGCGCGATCCGTGGCGCCACGGGGGGCAGGATGCACTTCAAGATCTCCCCCATGCTCCATTTCATCTTTGCCGAGACCGTGCGCGACAGGCATCCCGATCTCTTCCGCCGCTGGTGGGAGGACTGCCGGGCCTATGCCATGGAGGAAGCCCAGCGCGGATCCGCATTCGCGGCGGAATGTCTTGCACAGCTCCCCGCGCAGGCGGCGCCGTCACCCACGCAGGACGTCTTCCGCCATTTCTTTTTTGCCTATCCCGGTCGGCGCGACAGCGCGGGGCGTTTCATCAACCGCGAGGCATTCTACACGCTGCCGGCCGACACCTATGCCGATTACCAGGAGAGGATCGCGGCCCACCTGGGCATGCTCGCGGAGGACCTCTTCAATTCCTAGGAGGCAGGCCATGCAGGTATTTCTGGACAGCGCAGACCCTCGGGAGATCGTGCAGGCGCGCACATGGGGCGCCATTGACGGAGTGACGACCAACCCGTCCCTGATTTCCCGCGCCGGCCCCGACATGCAGAAGACGCTGCGGGCCGTGCTGGATGCATCGCCGGGACCCGTGCTCTGCCAGGCCATCGGGTGGGACGATCCTGATTCACTTTCGGGTCAGGCGCGTTGGCTGCACGCCTTTTCCGACCGCATCATTGTGAAGCTCCCGATGAGCCCGGCCGGCATCATGGCGGTCCAGAAGCTGAAGCGGGAATCACCGGGCATGAAGATCGCCGTCACGCTCGTCTCATCCATCGCCCAGGCGTACCTCGTGGCAAAGGCGGGCGCGGATATCGTGGCGATATTCAATGGGCCGCTGGAGCAGGCGCTGGACCAGGACGTGGACCTTGTCGCGCCCGTGCGCACGATGTACGCGAACTACGGCTTCGCAACGAAGATACTTTCGTGCGGACGCTACCCCCGATCCTTCGGGGACTTCGCGGTGGCCGGGACGGACATCTGCACCATGCGCTTCGAGTTCCTCACGCTTCTCTACGAGCATCCTTTCACGGAGAAGCGCATGCGCGGCTTCATGGACGACTGGCGGAAGGTTTTCGCCGATCGGACGTGGCCGGTCGCGGGCGCCTGAGATGGGCGTGCTCGAGCAGTTCCGGCTGGACGACCGGGTGGCCGTCGTGACGGGCGGGGCGCGCGGCCTGGGCAGACAGCACGCGCGCGCACTCGCGGAGGCCGGGGCGCGCGTCGCCATTTGCGACCTGCTGGATGAGGCAGGCGAGCGGACCCGCGCGGAGCTTGCCGCGATGGGGCGGGACGCATTCTACGGGCGCGCGGACGTGACCGCGGGCGGGGAGCTGGATGCCTTCGTCGAGGAGGTGATGCGCAGGTTCGGGCGCATCGACATCCTCGTGAACAACGCCGCCATGCCGTCGGAGGGCGTCTCGTTGTCGGACGTCTCCGATGAGCTGTGGCGGAAGATCGTGGATACAAATCTCTCCAGCATGTTCTACGTCGGCAAGCGCGTCGCCGCGCGCATGCGCGCCGCCGGCCGCGGCAGCATCATCAATATCGGCTCCATCAATTCCTTCATCATCAGCAACATCGCGCCGCGCCACAACGTCACCTACTGCGTGGCAAAGGCCGGCGTCGCGCAGCTCACGCGCGGCATGGCCGCCGAATGGGCGACGCAGGGCATCCGCGTGAACGCGCTCGCCCCGGGGTACATCCTCACCGACCAGACGGCCGCGAGCGCGAAGATACCCGAGGTCTACGCGCGCAACGTGGCGAACACCCCCATGGGCCGGTACGGGCGGCTGGACGAGCTTTCCGGCGCGCTGGTCTTCCTTGCGTCGGATGCCTCGTCATTCATGACGGGGAGCATCCTCACCCTGGACGGCGGCTACACGATCTGGTAGGCGGCGTCATCCCTTGAGGCCGGTCGTCGCCATTCCCTGGATGATCCGTCTCTGGAATATGTAGTAGAAAATGACCTGGGGGATCAGGACGATGATGACCGCGCGCATGACGGCCGCCACGTCCATCCCGTACTGCTGCTTGAAGAAGGCCGCCGCGAGCGGGATCGTGAAATTCCTGATATTGCTCAGGATGACCGATGCCAGCGTCCACTCGTTCCAGGCCCAGATGAAATTGAAGATGATGAGCGTCGTTATCACCGGCGCGATCAGGGGGGCGACGATCCCGAAGATCAGCTTGGGGAGGCGGCATCCATCCATGATCGCGGCCTCTTCCAGCTCCAGGGGAACCGACTTGAGACCGCCGACGAAGACAAGCGTGTTGAAGGGCAGCGATCCCGCGATATAGGGAAGAGGGAGGCCGAAGATGCTGTCGATGCCAAGGCCGATTGGCTTCAGCTTGAGCGCGAGCAGGTAGATCGGGAAAAGGACAATGAAAAGGGGAACCGCATTGCCCATCAGGAAGAGGAAATAGAAGAAGTTGCCGAATGCGGCGTGCCGGTGGTGCAGACGGGCGATGGCGAACGAGCTCAGGAAGTTGAT
This sequence comes from uncultured Spirochaetota bacterium, assembly GCA_963781885.1. Taxonomy (GTDB): domain Bacteria; phylum Spirochaetota; class Spirochaetia; order SZUA-6; family Fen-1364; genus Fen-1364. Next base: position 524,533 of record CAWAHW010000002.1, read on the forward strand.
CAGGATGCAGCCGATCGTCGTGAGGGAGGCCACGATCACGCTGTTCTTGAACAGCGTGGGCATATGGGACTTCGAGAAGGTGTCGGCGTAGAGGGAGAGGTCCCATTTGTTCGGCAGGCTGAGCGGCGCGTTGTAGATTTCGGTGTTTCCCTTGAAGGAGAGGATGAAGCCCCAGACGAAGGGAAAGATCATGAAGGCGCAGATGATGAGGGAAACGAGGATCAGCAGCAGGCGCGTCGGGATTGTGGTGCCACTCGACATGTTCTGCTCCTACGCCTCGACCCGCTTCGCGGTGATCCGCAGGAATCCAATGGAAAACACCATCATGACCAGGAACATGAGCAGCGCGACGGCCGATGCGTAGCCCGCCCTGCGCTCGGCGAGAAATATGTCGTACAGGAGGGTGCCGATATTGTGCGACTTGAAGTTCGGCTGGCCGTTGGTCAGGATATAGACGGTCTGCATGCTCTGGATGGCGTTGATGAAGACGTACACCGCGACGATCTTCAATGTCTCCTTGAGCATCGGCAGCGTGATGTAGCGGGTCTTCTGGGCCGAAGAGGCGCCGTCCATCTTCGCCGCCTCATAGAGCTCGGTCGGTATCAGCTTGAGACCGGCAAGAAAGAGCACCGAATAGAAGCCCAACGCTTTCCAGCTCTCGATGACGGCCACCGTGTAGGGTGTCAATGTCGGCCCGCCGATCCACTTGAAGGCAAGAAAGCCCATGTGATTGGCCTTGAGGAAGATGTTGAGCAGGCCGATCCCCGGATCGACGACGAAGAACCATACGAGCGTGGTGATGATGGGCGATAGGATATAAGGCGTGAAAACCAGGAGCTTCACGACGCCGTTTCCCCGGAAATCCCTGTTGATGAAGAGCCCCAGCAGGAATGAAACGGGGAGGATGAGGGCAAGCTCGAGCACGGTGATGATGAGCGTATTCTTCAGCGCGATGGAGAGGTGGCCGTCGCTTGCCATCGATACGAAGTTGGCCACCCCGACAAACTTGCCGGGATAGAAGCTCGACTTGTCCGTGAATGCGATGGCCAGCGAGTAGACGATGGGATACAGCACGTAGACGCAGAAAAATGCCAGGGAGGGAAGGAGCAGGAGGAGCTTTATCCACCGCTTGCAGTACATGAACACCGATGTCCTCCTCTGTTCTCCCGCGGCGGCCATTCGCGAGAGAGCCGAATCCTTGCGGATTCGGCTCTCGTTCATCAAATCGAACCCCGATGCCGGACTATTTCGGCAGCTTGGGGATTACCTCGTCGATGGCGGCATCCATCTTGGCGAGCTCGCCCGGGATGTCGGCCGCGGTCATGGAGCCGTTCATGAGGCTGTTCTCCAGGTTGCCGCGGATCGTTCCCCAGCCCTGGGTCCACAGGTCACCGTTGGAACTCCACTGCCAGTAGGGCGCGTAGTCGGAGTTCATAAGACCTGTATAGGACTTATCCTGGATCATCGCAACCTGCTGCTTCATGATCGGTCCGAGGCCCGACATGTCGATCTTCACGTTCACGGGCATGATCGTGCCGACCTTCAGTGCGAGCTGTGCTCCTTCCGAGCTGTAGCGCCACTTGTTGAAGGCGACGATGGCCTTGAGCTTGTCCGGATCACTGGCGGCAGTCGCGCCGATCCCGAATGCGTTCCCGACCGACCGGACGATCCGCTTCTGGTTGTACTTCTTCGCCACCGGGTCGGTGAAGGCGAAGCCGAAGTTGAACACGTAGTTCTTCTCCAGCGGCTGGCCGATGATCTTGCCCAGCTGATCGGAGGGAAGGGTGATCATCGCCGCGTTGCCGGCGTTGAACATGGCGCACATCTGGTCGAAGCTCATGGTGGCGTTGTCCTCGGGGAAGGCCCCCAGGGCGCGCAGCTCCGCCTCGCGGTAGTATGCCTGGCCGAAATCGGCGTCGACGGCCTTCAATGTGTGGTCCTTGAACACCGCCTTGGCCTGTTCCCAGATCCCGTACTGCATGAGCCACGCCTGGTAGCCCCAGACCGCCCATCCTTCCTTGGATCCGTACGCGATCGTCACGACGCCGTTCTTCTTGAACGTCGCGACGCAGTTCTTGAGCTGATCGAATGTGGTCGGTATCTTCAGTCCGTACTTGTCAAAGAGGGCCTTGTTGTAGACCCATCCCTGGACCTGCATCTCGGTGGGGAATCCGGCGATCTTGCCGCCCGCGCTGGTGAGGTTGGTCAAGGCGCCTTCCACGAAGGTTGCCTTGAAGGCCGGGTCATAGAAGGGAGTGCAATCGACGACCGACGTGGTCCTGTTGAGGAAGTCGACTAGGTGGGTTCCGTTGTCCCAGAACATGTCGGGCATGGAGTTGGACTGGGCCATGATCTCAAGCTTCTGCTGCAGGGTGTCGTGGTCCACGATCTGGTAATCGACGGAGATGTTGGGGTACTTCTTCATGTAGGTATCGAGTGTCACCCCGACCATGTCCGTTTCCCGGCCGATGAAAGTCATGTAGCTGAAGTTTACCTTCTTTGTGGTTCCCTGTGCCTGCGCCCCGACTGTGGCGGAAAGCGTCACAAGGCACAGCAGGACCAAGAGAGCGGTGACGAGTTTTTTCACGGCAGACTACCTCCTTCTGATATTACGGTCGTCCAGGACGACCATTCGTGCAAAACACGGTGCTTCATTGCGCACATCATTCTTCCGTGCCGGCTCCCTCCTTTCCCCGGCACCTCCCCGCGGCCGGCCTGATCGTCGAACAGGCCGCCACAAGCCTCGTCGAGACGAGATGCCAGTGCAAATCCTAAATCATCGCCCCCCATTGTCAACTGAGATTTCGCCAGACACTCGATAGAAATGTCCCCTCGCGCTCCGCGCGCGCCGCGCGGGAAGGACATTTCAATCGAGTCCGCGCGCCGATTCTTGATGACGGCGAGCCTCCGGCATTAAGGTGAGCCGAGCTTCCGCGTCACGACGCGATCGGGGGGAACATCATGGGAATGAAAAGGGACGTCCTGGACGCCCTGCACGAAAGCGGCGTCGTCGCCGTCATCCGCACGGAGAATCCACGCGACCTCGCGGCGGTGGCGCGTGCGCTGCACGCCGGCGGGGTGCGCTGCGTCGAAATCACGATGACCGTGCCCGGCGCGCTGGACATCATCCGCGACGCCTGCGCCACGCTCTCCGGCATCGACGTGTTCATCGGGGCGGGCACGGTGCTCGACGCGGTGAGCGCGCGGGCGGCCATCATCGCGGGGGCCCGGTTCGTCGTGGGTCCCGGCTTCGACCCGGAGATCGTGAAGACGTGCGCCCTGTACGGCGTCATGAATATGCCGGGCGCCTTCACACCGCAGGAGATCCTCTCCGCCTGGAAGGGCGGTGCGGACGTCGTGAAGGTGTTTCCGGCCGATCTTGGCGGTCCGGATTACATCAAGACGGTGCGCGAGCCGCTTCCCCAGATATCGCTCCTGCCGACAAAGGGCATCGACTTTTCCACCGCGGGGGCCTATATCAAGGCAGGTGCCTTTGCCGTCGGGGCGGGCGGCGCGCTGGTGAGCAAGGCGCTTATTGCCGCGGGGGACTACGATCGGATCACCGCCAATGCGCGCGAGCTCGCCCGGATCGTGCGCGAGGCGAGGAAAGGGTAGGCCGATGAAGCAGGTTGCAACGGACCGCACGGTCGTGCTTTTCGGCGAGCTCATGATGCGCCTGTCCACGAAGGGGCACGAGCGGCTCGTGCAGGCGCGCGAGTTCGACGTGATCTACAGCGGCGCGGAGGCGAATCTCGGCGTTGCCCTCACCGGCTTCGGCGTGGAAAGCTTCATGGTGTCGAGCGTTCCCGACAACCCCGTCGGGCAGGCCTGCCTGAACTACATGCGACAGTTCGGTCTCAACCTGGAGCACGTCCGCCGCAATGGCCACCGCCTCGGCATCTACTTCGTGGAGACGGGGGCTGCGCAGAGGCCTTCCACCTTCCTTTACAACAGGGCCGGCAGCTCCATCACGGAGTTGCGAAAAGGCGATATCGACTGGGCCCGCATCTTCCAGGGCAAGAGCTGGTTCCATTTCACGGGCATCACTCCCGCGCTTGCAAACAGCGTCGCCGACATCACCCGCGAGGCCTGCGCGGCGGCGGCAGCGGCGGGCGTGACGGTGAGCTGCGACCTGAACTTCCGCCGCAAGCTCTGGTCCCCGGAGAAGGCGCGCGCCGTGATAGAAGGGCTCATGGAATACGTTGACGTGCTCTTCACGAACGAGGAGGAGGCGGAGACGGTATTCGGCATTGCGGCACGGGGCAGCAACGTGAAAGCGGGCACCATCTCGGCGCATGGATACGAGGACGTCGCGGTACAGCTCAAGGAGCGTTTTCATCTGGGCTATGTCTCCATCACGCTGCGGGAAAGCATCTCTGCGACGGCGAACAACTGGTCGGGCATGCTCTACGACGGCGCGCGGTTCTACACCAGCCGCACGTACCACATGGACCACATCGTGGATCGCATCGGCGGCGGAGACGCCTACTCATCGGGCATCATCTACGGGCTCCTGACGGGTCAGGACCTCCAGGAGAGCGTGGAGTTCGCCGCGGCTGCATCGTGCCTGAAGCATACAATTCCCGGCGATTTCAACCTCGTCACCTTTGACGAAGTGCTCGCGCTCATGAAGGGCGATGCATCGGGCCGAATACAGCGCTGAAATAAGTTTTCTGGCGCCAAAAGGCGACGTTTTGCCTATAATTAAAAGATATTTCGTGAAAAAACAGTGAGAATCTCTCGAAAATAATCTTGTTAACAATTGACAGATGACAGTTAATGATTTATCCTGCTTCCTCGATTGAACAAGTTCCCTTTTTACACGGATGTCCGTGGGGAGGCAGTTGCCGTGAGTGAGAACGAGAACATGCGTGCAATGATTCTCAACGGTGTGGTGAGCGGCGCCATGTCGCTCGACCAGGCAACGCAGATCCTCAATCTCTCCTATAGGCAGATGAAGAGGGTCTGGAAGCGTTTCCGCGAAGAAGGCGAGACGGGTCTGGCTCATCGTAACAAAGGTAGGCCTTCAAACAGGGCATTCGTCGATCAGCTCAAGCGCGACATTCTGCAGAAGTACGCCCGCGTGGGACAAGGCCTGGGGCCGACGCAATTCTCGGATCGCCTTGCGGCTGAAGGCATCTTTGTCGACCATGAGACGCTTCGGCGCTGGCTGCTGCAGAACGGCGCCTGGAAGCTTTCGCGGAACAGGGCGGTGCGGCCGGTGGAAGTGCGCACGAGCGGCTTCGGAGAGCTCCTCAATCTCGTGTCCTTCCACGGGTGCTGGCTCGGGGAGACCGTCGCACCCTGCTTCCTGGTCTGTCTGCGCGATGAGGCGACCGGCTACACACTCTGCTCCGCGAGCAGGGACGAAACGAGTGAGACCGCCATGCGCCTCCTTCGGGCATGGATCGAGCGCCACGGCATTCCCGCGGGAATCCGCTGCCAGAGGCGTTTCCTCTTCGCGGAGAACCGCCACCCGACGCTCGAGCAGCAGCTCTGCGGCGGCGGCGCCCTCACGGCGCTGAGCCGGTCCTTCGATCGGCTGGGCATCGAATCGGGAACGCTGTCCCCGTCACAGACGAAAGCCATCCTGAACGACATGCTGCCCTTCCTCGACGCCATGAAGGCGATGGTGGCGCGCAGCGGCGCGATCGGCATCGAGCAGACCACGGCGTTCCTGCTGGGAGCGGCAGCGGACGAATTGAATGGGAGGTTCGCGGCAGGCCATGCGGAGGCGGACGACTACCACGTGCCGATTGTCGATGGCACCGACCTGCGCAGGTTCCTCTGCGTCGACCAGGAGTGCCGCGTCAGCGCGCAGGGCATCGTCGAGCTCGGGCACCGGCGATTCCGCATCATGAACGGGGGGGCCATGGGCGTAAGGCATCTTCAGCGGGTCGTCGTTTCGGAGTGGCTCGACGGATCGGTGCACATCCTCTGCCAGGGGCGGGAGATCACCTTCCTCGAGACCAGGCCGGCGCAACCTTGCATCGATCGTCTGGCAATGTAGAAATACCAGTCCAAGGAGTCGAAAATGGCGATTCGCTCACAGGAAGTCCTCGCGGCACTCGAGGAAACAGGTGTCGTGGCGGTGATCCGGGTCGAAGACCCCGAGGGCCTCGCCGATGTCTCGCGCGCCCTGTGCGCGGGCGGCGTGCGCCTGGTGGAGATCACGATGACGGTCCCCGGTGCTCTCGCGCTGATCGCCTCGGTGAGCGCATCGCTCGGGAATGCCGTGTTTATCGGCGCCGGCACCGTCCTGGACGCGGCTGCCGCGCGCATGGCGATACTCGCCGGCGCGCGTTTCGTCGTCGGGCCCAGCTTTGACCCTGACGTCGTGGCCATGTGCAAGCTCTACGACACGCCCGTCATGCCGGGCTGCCTCACGCCGACGGAGATCGCCGCGGCGTGGAAGGCGGGCGCCGACGTCGTGAAGATCTTCCCCGGCCGGGTGGGCACCCCCGAGTATTTCCAGGACCTCAAGGGCCCCTTCCCCCAGGTGAGGATGATGCCCACGGGCAATGTCGACGTCGTGACGACGCCCGCGTACATCAAGGCGGGCGCGGTTGCCGTCGGCGTCGGAAAAGCGCTCGTCGACCCGCGCGCCATGGCGGCGCGCCAGTACAAGGTCATCACCGACAATGCCATCGCGTTCCGACGGCTCGTGCAGGACGCGCGGAGCCGCACCTGATGGCAAAAAAGGTCGTCCTCTTCGGGGAGCTCCTCATGCGGCTGGCGCCGAAAGGCGTCGACAGGTTCGTGCAGGCGGAGGAGTTCGACGTCCGCTACACCGGCGCCGAGGCGAACGCCGGTGTGTCGCTCGTCAATTTCGGCATGGAAGCCTATGCCGTATCAAAGGTGCCGGACACCGAGATCGGCCAGGCCTGCATCAACTACCTGAGCCGGTTCCGGGTCAACACGGACCACGTGGCGCGCGGCGGGGAGCGGCTGGGCATCTTCTTCCTGGAGACCGGCGCGGCCCAGCGCGCCTCGAAGATCATCTACGACCGCGGGCACAGCGCCATCCGCGATTCAACACCGTCCGACTACGATTGGGAGCGCATCTGCGAAGGCAAGGACTGGTTTCATTTCTCCGGCACCGCGCCGGCGCTCGGCGAGGGGGTGCAGAGGGTGCTGGAGGACGGCCTGGTCGTCGCCCGGCGGCGGGGGCTCACGGTCAGCTGCGATCTGAACTACCGGGCAAAGCTATGGTCGCCGGCCGAGGCCCAGCGCGTGATGACCGGGTTCATGCGCCACGTCGACGTGCTCATCGGCAACGAGGAGGACGCGGAGAAGGTATTCGGCATCGCGGCGCCCGGCAGCGACGTGGGCAAGGGAAAGATCGTCGGCGACTCCTATCGCCACGTCGCCGTGGAGCTCGTGCGGCGTTTCGGGTTCCAGAAGGTGGCCACGACCCTGCGGGAGAGCGTTTCCGCGTCCGTGAACGGGTGGGCGGCCATGCTGTCCGACGGCACGACGCATGTCACGAGCCGCCGCTACGAGATCGCCCCAATCGTGGATCGGGTGGGCGCCGGCGACTCCTTCACCGGCGGTCTCATCTTTGCGCTCCTGTCGGGCTACGACCTGCAACGCAGCGTCGATTTCGCCGCGGCAGCATCCTGCCTGAAACATTCGATCGCCGGGGACTTCAATCTCGCTTCCGTCCGGGAGGTGGAGGCGCTGATCGCCGGTGAAGCGTCGGGAAGGGTGCAGAGATGAAAGGGGTCACCGCGCAGGCTCGAAGCCTGCCATGGGCTAAAGGCACCGGCCGCTGACGGCAGGGGAGGAGAAACCAATGGGCTCGATGGAAGGCATGCGTGTCCTCGTGACAGGGGCGGGCACGGGGATCGGGAAGGGAATCGCGGAAGAGTTTGCGCACGAAGGGGCAACCGTGGTGCTCCATTATTCGCACAGCTCGGCCGGGGCAATCGCCGCGGCGCACGCCATCGTTGCCGCCGGCGGAAAGGCGGAGGCGATGCCCGCGGACTTTTCCCGACGCGACGAGGTGCGGGGGCTTGCCGCGCGCGCGCTTTCATTCCTGGGGGGAATCGACGTCCTGGTCAACAACGCCGGGGTGTCCCTCACATTGCCCTTCGAGCAGGTCACCGGCGAGCAGTTCGACCTGCTCTATGCCGTGAATGTCAGCGCGCCCTTTTTCCTCACGCAGGCGCTCCTTCCGCGTCTCTGCGAGTCGAAGAACGCGTCGGTCATCAACCTGAGCTCCATCCACGCCTACGAGGGCGCCCCCGAGTACGCCGTCTACGCGGGCACGCGCGGTGCCATCCTGGCTTTCACGCGGGAGCTCGCCATCGAGCTCGCACCGCTCGGCATACGGGTGAACGGCATCGCCCCGGGATCGACCAACGTGGAAAGCCATCGGAAGGTCGCGTCGAGCGCCGAGCTCGAAGCGGAGGGCCGGGGGATACCCGTCGGCAGGCTTGGAACGCCGCAGGACATGGGCAAGGTCGCCGTATTCCTCGCGTCGGAGGGAGCGCGCTTCATCGTCGGACAGACCATCGTGGTCGACGGCGGCACCATCTCGTGGATGCCGTTCGGGGAGCAGTTCCGACGCCGTGCGCCGAAAGAGTACCGCCTGGGCCAGGGCTACGTGCCGGGGATGTAGGGTGGCGGCGGCAGGCGTCAGGCCTGCCGCCACTGTCGGATCTCTACAACAGCTCGTTCGCCGTGAGCGCCCGCTTGATCTCGGTCGCCTGCTCGGGGCCCATGGGCTCCAGCGGCGCGAGCGCCTTGCCCGCGCCGATGCCCATGAGCGAGGCGGCGTGCTTGAAGCCCGTTACCCAGCTCGCCGGCCCGCCGACAAGCGGCGCGCGCACGGGCTGCAACTTGGCGAATAGCCGCGTCACGGCCTCCCAATCCGCCCGTGTGGCCGCATCGAAAAGCCGCACGAACAGCGCAGGGGCGATGTTGGCCGTCCCCGGCACGATGCCCGCGGCGCCTGCCTTCAGCTCTTCCACCAGCGTGACCTCGTCACCGGCAAGCACGGAAAGTCCCACATCCTTGCCGCGTTTCACGAGATCGCGGAAATAGGCGACGTCGCCCGAGCTTTCCTTGCAGTACCGTATCCATCCGCGCCGCGCCATGTCGCAGACCATTCCCACGTCCAGCGCGACACCCGTGCTCTGGGGGATGTTGTAGGCGATCATCTCCATGTCGCCGGCCGCCTCGCGCGCCGCGGCGTAAAGACGAAGCTGCTCGGAGGCGCTCCTGGCTGCAATGTAGAAGCTTGGTGTCAGGACGAAGCCGCGGCACCCGACCTGGCGCAGCACGCGCACCTTCTCGATGACGCGGGAGGCCGACGTCTCCATGACGCCCGTCACGAGGCTCGTTTTCGATCCGCACTCGTCGTATGCGATCTCCGCCAAGCGCTGCCATTCCGCGAACGTGAGGAGGGGTCCTTCACCCGCGGTGCCCCCGGCGAAAATCCCGCGCACACCCGCGGCGATGAGCCGGCGTATCAGGGACCGCAGCCCCTGCTCGTCCACCCGCTCCTGCGCATTGGTGGGTGTGATGATGGGAACGACGACGCCATGCAGAGACTGTTTGTCCACGATAACCTCCCTGGAGCGCCGGGCTTCAGACCGGGCGCGCCGGCATCATGACGAAAGCGGGTATCGCCCCGCGTTCCTCACCTCGTCGCACATGGCAACGATATTCTGAGGCGGCACATCGGGCTGGATGCAGTGCACGGCCGCGGCGACATAGCCGCCCCCCGGGGCAAGATCGCCGATGCGGCGCCGGACCTCGGCGCGCACGTCAGCTTCGCTGCCGTGGGGAAGGACGGTCTGGGTATCGATGGCGCCGCAGAAGGAGAGCCGGCCGCCGAACTCCCGTTTCAGACGGGCGGTGTCGGCGAGGTCCTTTGCCGAGACCTGCACGGGGTTCAGCAGGTCGACACCGACATCGGCCAGGTCCCCGATGAGCGGATAGATGTTGCCGCAGGAATGGAAGAAGACCTTCGCGCGGGTACCCTCGTGAATCGCCGCGAGCGTCTCCGCCTGGTGGGGCTTGACGAGCCGTCGGTATAGCGCGGGCGCCATGAATGTCGAGTCCTGCGTGCCCAGGTCATCGCCCGTGAGTGCGATGTCGACAAAGTCTCCCACCTGACGGAAGAGCTCGCGGAGATACGGGATCATGCGGATCTTGAACTCGTGCATGAGCGCAAGGAAGAAGTCCTCGTCCGCCGCCAGATCCATCAGGCACTCGGAAAGGCCCCGCATGAGGTATGCCTGCTCGAAGAGAGTGACGCCCGTCATGAGGATGCAGGCTTTGCCGGACTGCTGGATCGCCCGGCAGCGCGCGGCCAGGCCTTCGAAACGGGACGGCGCCGACAGATCGGGCCAGGGGTAACGGGGCAGATCCTCAATGCGCGCGTTGCGCAGCGGAGGCTCGATCACCTCGAAGTAGCCGGTGCCCGGGTTGCGCGTCCAGGTGCAGCCCCAGTCGTCGACCAGCTCGTCCGGCGAGACGTCGCGGCGAAGCGTGGATGCCGCGGGACCGGGCACGCAGGGGCGGCCGTCCGAGCCCAGGCGCTCCATCACCGCCTCGTCCATCCACGTGTACTGGAATTGCCGCGATATCCAGCGCAGGGGACCCGGCTCGATGCCAAGGTGCCTCGCAAGACGCGGGTAGCCGGGCCCCAGGACCGTGGTGGCACCCGACGTTCCGATGAAGAGAGGGACCCGGTCCGGCTCCTCGTGATTCAGCGCCATCGCCACGCGTTCGCGCGACGTCATGCCCATTTGTGTCTCCTCTCCCCGCGCCGGCCTAGTAGGTCCCCATGGCAAGGCCCTTGTCCACGAAGTGCCGGTAGGTGGGGTAATCGACAAGGCTCGACACGCTGTGGTCCACCTGCAGGATGTACCCGCTGCCGGCCATTGCTCCGGGAAGCTTGCGTGAAAGCTCCGCATCGACCACGGAAAGGTCATTCGTCTCCAGGGTCCGCGCATCCATGCCGCCGATCAGCGCGATCCTGTCCCCCACGTCCTTCTTGATCTTCAGCAGATCCATGCCGGCCTTCGTCTCGATCGGCTGGAGGCAGTCGATGCCCGCCTCCAGGAGGGACGGCAGCAGCGCTTCAACGAAGCCGTCGCAGTGGAGGATCACGGGAAGCCCCCGGCTGTGCGCGAAGTCGAAGAGTCTCTTGTGCGCGGGAAAAACGATCTGGCGATACATCGCGGGAGACATGAAGGGCTTGTTCTTGAACCCCAGGTCATCCCACACCCAGAGGCCATCGGGCAGGCCTTCTTTCGCGAAGAGTTGCTCAAGCAACCGGATCGTGACCGTGGCAAAGAGGTCGGCCATCTCGGTTACCCATGGCTCGTCGAGCGCCATCCCCATGAGCAGGTACTCGTGCCCGCACATGGGTGACATGAGGTCGAAGGCGCCGACGACCCCGCAGGAGAGAAAGAGCTCCTGCCGGGCGCATTTCTCCCTCATCTGCCGGTAGCGGTCGGAGCGGATGCGGCGGGAATCCAGGCTGAGATTCGTGAGGTGCGGCTTGATGTGCTCCTCCCACCCCGCCCGGTCGCGCACCGTGAAGTCAACGTGCTCGGGAGCGCCCGACCCGTTCTTCAGCCAGCGCAGGAAGGCGCCGTTTCCGTCGCGGATCAGCTTTGCCGTGTCCGTTTCCTCCACGACGGCTTGCCCGGCGTCAAGGTCGGCCACCAGCTCCAGCACATTGCCCGGCATGGGAGTGATTTCCCCGCTTGTGCGACGGACGTCCAGGCCGAAATGATCGCTCACGTCCTCAGGCGCCTTGTACCAGCCCTGAGCGCACCACGTGTCGGCCGTCTCCCGCCAGAAGACTTCGAAGAGACCCACCCTGTCCACGGGCTGATGCTTCAGGATCCTCGAGATGCGCTCCCTGCTCGTGAGGGGGGAAGCCTTTTTCATGGTGTTCGATCTCCTCTTTTTCGTGTCAGGGACGGCGATGCCCCCATCATGCGCGCGGCGAGGTGCTCGATGGGTGTTCGCGGTCCCCGGAAAAATCGCACGGTGCTCACGTCGTCGTACCGGTTTCTGCCGGTGTCCCCGCCGATGGCGGGCGCGTGATACTCCAGCTCGCTGAAGCTGCCCAGGGCCGCATTGTTCACGGCGCATGCCTGCACGGCGCAGGCGGGCGGACCGGATCGCGGCGTGTCGATGTAGAGGAGACCCGGGTCCACCGCGAAATCCCGCACGATGAGATCGGCGCGCCCGCCGTTCCCGTGCAGGTAGCCCACGCGACCCGTGACCGATTCAGGGGGCAGCCCGATCTTCTTGTCTCCCTGTCCCCGCATCGCCCACTGGACGAGCGCCTGCTGCCGCCCCACGTCCTCCGCGGGGATGAGACCGAAAAAAAGGACCGGTTCGGGGCGATCTTTCACGCCGAAGAGCATCACCCCGCCGTGGGGAAGCTGCAGGAGGTTCCAGAGCCCCACGGGGGTGCGCGGCGCGAGCTGCGTGACCTCGAGGGTGCAGCGCAGGGTGTAGCCGCAGGACAGGATCCCCTGCACCGGCAGATCGTTGCGCACGGCATCCGGGTCCATCGCTTCGACGCTTTTTGAAAGCGACAGCCCGACATCCTCGGCTGTGCGAAACGAGTGGAGGGAGAAGGAGGTGGACATGACCAGGCGTGTCGCCTCCCGGCGGCAGGTGAAGCTGCCGGGATCGAATACGCGGGGCTGGAAGTAGCCTTCCTCCCTTGGGTAGCGCGGGAGGAAGAAATCCGCTTCGGGTGCAATCCAAGTGCGGTCACCGCCGGTATTGCACCATGCGCCTGATTCGAAGAGACGGCGCGCGCTGTCCGTCCGGTCCAGCGCGGAATTGTTCCAGAGGAAGCCCTCCTCCTCGGTTCCGGGAAAGACGCCCAGCACGCGCGCCCCATGGGGGAGCACGACGACGCGTGCGCCGTCCGGTGCACGGAGGATCTCGGCGGGCTTGCCTGCCTCGGCCAGCCGCGCGGCCAGGGCGGCGGTAGCCCCGTCAGACTTTGACGCCATTCACGACGTTCGGCGGCTTGCCCCCGCGCAGCATGACGGCCACGGTCTCCGCGACGTCCGTGCGGAGCTTCAGACCCGAGGTCGGGCTGCCGGAGGCGCAGTGCGGGTTGATGAGCACGTTGTCGAGCTTCGCGAGCGGATGACCCGTCGGGATGGGCTCGGGATCCGTGACGTCCAGGGCGGCCCCCGCAAGGTGACCGCTCTGCAGCGCGGCGACAAGGTCGTCCGTCTTCACGAGTGTCCCGCGGGAGACATTGACCAGGAGCGAGCCGCGCTTCATCTTCGCGATGGACTGCGCGTTTATCATCTGCCGCGTCTCCGGCGTGCTCGGGCAATGGAGCGACACGAGGTCGCTCTGCGCGAAGAGCTCCTCCCGCGTCACGGGGATGAAGCCGTCCTTCTTGATGCGCCGCGCCTCCACGTGGGGGTCGGCCACGATGACGCGGCACTTGAACGGCGCCAGGCGGAGAGCCACCTCGCGGCCGATGCGGCCGTAGGCAACGATGCCGACGGTCATGTCCTTCAACGCGCGCATGTCCTTGATGTCCACCGCGAGACTCCAGCTTCCCGCGCGGATGCGCATCGCGTTCTGGCTGATGCGCCGCGTCATCTCCAGGATCATCGCCAGGGCGTGATCGGCAACCTCGTTCGTGCAATAGTCCGGCACGTTGCAGACGGGTATCTTCTTCGCCGCGGCCGCGGCGAGATCGACATTGTCCACCCCGATGCCGTAGCGCACGATGACGCGGCACTTCTGCATCGCAGCGATCACCTCCGCGGTGACGGGAGCGAACTGCGTGATCACGTAGTCGGCGTCTTTCACCAGCGCAACGAGGCCCGGCTTTTCCTTGCCGGTCTTCAGCGAGGTGAACTGGCAGCCCAGCGGCTCCAGTATTCCCTTTTCGATGTCCAGGACGTCAAAACCATAATCCGTCACGGCGACGATCGGCATGTTTCTTCTCTCACTTTCCCACGACAGGGTTGCGCAGCACGCCGATGCCCTCGATCTCCACCTCGAAGACGTCCCCCGGCCGCAACCACGTGGGCGGCGTCTGGGCGAATGCGCATCCGGCCGGGGTGCCCGTGGAAAGGACGGAGCCCGGCAGGAGCGTCATTCCCTGGGACAGGTAGCTCACCAGGAAGGCGACGTCGAAGATGAGGTCCGCGGTGGAGGCGTCCTGCATCGTCTTTCCGTTGAGTCTCCCCTGGATGTGGAGATGCGTTGGATCGAGCTCCGTCTCGATCCAGGGACCAAGGGGACAGAAGGTATCGAACGATTTTGCCCGCGACCATTGGCCGTCCTTGTTCTGCACGTCGCGGGCGCTCACGTCGTTCGCGCAGGTGTAGCCGAAGACGTACTTCAGCGCATCCTTGCGGTCCACGTTCCGCGCCGGCTTTCCGATCACGACGGCGAGCTCGGACTCGTAGTCGATCTGGCCGGGTGCGACGTGGGGAAGGACGATGGGCGACCCGGGATCGGTGACGCAGGAGGAGGACTTCATGAAGAGCAGCGGTTCCGTCGGGGGCGCCTCTCCGCCTTCGGCCGCGTGCGCCTTGTAGTTCCTGCCGAAGCAAAGAAGATTGACGGGGATGAGGGGCGCCAGGAGCTTCACGTCCGCCATCGGCAAGGGGCGGCCGTCCTTTTTCCAGTTGCCGAAAATGTCCCCGGCGATGGGCTGGGCCTTGTCGCCCTCCAGGATCGCGTGGACTACCGCGCCCTTGGCCGTTCGAATGCGTGAGATTTTCATGCTGCCTCCGTCGTCATGACACCGGCTGAGATATTCCCCGGTACACTATTCCAACAGCCCCGAATGTCAACGGACGGCCCGCCCGCACTCTATAGAAATGTCCCTCTGGTTCAGGCAGCTCACCGCATTCCACGGTGTTGACAGCTGCTCCGCATTCGTCGACATTCGAAAGGCTCCAAACGGCCCTCGCGCGGGCCCCATGGACAAGATACGTAATCCGGTCCCGGCCGCCACGCGGCGCGGCATGCCGGGATGCGTGAGGGCAGGGAAAGGAGACCGGCATGATCGCCGACACGCTTGCGAACGCGGGATTGTACAAGGGCCTCGGCGGGCGCATCGCCCGCGCCCTGGATGTCCTGGGCAGCAAAGATTTCCGTTCCATGGAGCCGGGCAGGATCGAGGTGGATGGTTCGTCACTGTTCTACATGGTCCAGATGTACACGACGAAACCGCGGGAAAAAGGGGAGTGGGAATCGCATCCGAAATATGTCGACGTGCAGTACGTGGTGGACGGCGTCGAGCGCATCGGCTGGGCTCCCCCGTCGCGGCTGTCGGTCGTCACACCCTACGACGGGGAATCGGATGCAACACTTTATGCCGGTGACGGCGATTTCGTGCTTCTGCCGCCGGGGTCATTCATGATCCTGTGGCCGGGAGACGCGCACATGCCGGGAACGTCGGTGGACCGGCCCCTGCCGGTGCGCAAAGTCGTTGTGAAAGTGCTGCTGTAGCGGCGGCTCCGGTTCAGGTGCCGGCCAGCCAGGAATACGGCTTCTCGATGGAGTCTTTCACACTCCGCAGGAAGCGCGCCGCCGGCGCCCCGTCGACAAGGCGGTGGTCGAATGTCAGGCTCAGCACGACCATGCGTCGTATGGCGACCGTTCCCGCATCCGCATCGGTGACGACCTGCCGGGCGACGATGCGCCCCACGCCGAGCACGGCGCATTCCGGCAGGTTGATGATCGGTGTGAATGCATCGATGTCGTAGGCGCCGAGATTCGTGATTGTGAATGTCCCGCCGCGCAGGTCCTCTGCCGCCACGCGGCCCTCTCGGGTCGCCTCCACAAGGTGCGCGGAGACTTCAGCGATCTGTCGCAGACTCTTTCCCTGCACCGACCTGATCACGGGGACCAGGAGGCCTCGCTCCGTGTCGACCGCGAGCCCCACGTTCACCTCGGGCGGCCGCACGATCTCGTTACCCTCGAGGCGCGCATTGCACGCGGGGTGCTCCCGCAGCGCGCGGGCCGCGATGAGGATGAGCATGTCATTGTAGGTCGGCACGACGGGCGCGCCTTCCTTCTTGAACATCGCGCGCAGCCGTACCATCTCCGTGGCATCCGCCTCCGTGGTGAGCGTCACCGCCGCGGTGGTCTGCGCGCTTGCGGCCATCCTCTGCGCGATCACCCGGCGCGGGCCGCTGATCGGCGCTGCGGCTGCGGGCACGGGGCCTGCGGCAGCCCCAACGTCCGCGCCGGCCCGCGCGGCCTGCCGCACGTCGCGTTCCACGATGCGGCCCGTCCGGCCCGAACCGCCGAGTGTCTCCCAGGCCACGCCCAACTCCCCGGCGACGCGCTTTGCGCGCGGGCTGATGGCGGGACGCCCGGTCTGTGTCGGGGCGGCGCGCGGTATTGCCGCCGCGGCGGTTGGGGCGGCCGCAGGCGCGGCAGCGGCGGGCGCGGGGACAGCGATTTCCGCCGGGGCTTCGGTGGCGGCAGGCGCGCCCGCCGGCTTCGGTTTGGCTTCACCCGGCGCGAGCAGATAGGCCAGAAGCGTGCCGACCGGCACCGCCTTTCCCTTGGGAGGGCATTCCGGGGGGATATAGAGGATGCCGCTTTCCAGAGCCTCACACTCCTGGATCGCCTTGTCGCTCTCCACCTCGAAGAGGATCTCTCCCGCCGTGACGGTGTCGCCCTCGTTTTTGCGCCAGCCGGCGAGCGCCCCCTCCTCCATGTTCCACCCCAGGCGGGGCATCACGATTTCGAATGCCATCCCATGCCCCCGATCACTCGGCCAGCAGGTCGCGCACCGCCTTCACCACGGTGCGTGTCTCCGGAACCACGTCCTGGAAAAGGGAGGGGCTGTACGGAGCGGGGCAGGAGAGCCCCGTGAGCCTCGCCACCGGCGCGTCAAGGTCGTCGAAACCCTTCTCCATCACCTGCGTGGCGATCTCCGCCGCCGCGCCGCACGGAGCGAAGTCCTCGTCCACCACGAGCAGCCGGCCCGTCTTTTCACGGACGTGAGGACGGTGTCGATGTCAAGCGGCGCGAGGCTGCGCGGATCGATCACTTCGATGCTGATTCCTTCCTTGGAAAGCTCCTCAGCCGCCTCGAGTGCCTTCTTCACCATGAAGGCGATCCCGACCACGGTTGCATGCGTGCCTTCCCGCGCAACCGCCGCCTTTCCGAACGGCACGAGGTGCTCGCCGTCCGGCACGGGCCCCTTCAGGTTGAGCAAATTCTTGTGCTCCAGGAAGAGGACCGGGTCGTCGCATCGGATGGACGTCTTGAGGAGCCCTTTTGCGTCGGCGGGCGTGGTCGGCATGACGACGCGAAAGCCGGGCACATGCATGAAGAAGGGGTAGTAGTTGCCCGAGTGATGCGCCGCGTTGAAGGGCGCGACGCCGACGCATCCGCGCACGACAATCGGCATCTTCAGGCGCCCGCCGCTCATCCACTGGAGCTTCGCCATCTGGTTGAACATGTCGCCGAAGGCGTCGGTGAGAAAGTCGATGAACATGAAATCCACGATCGGCCGCGCGCCGCTTGCCGCCGCGCCGGTGCACAGGGCGGTGAAGCCGCGCTCCGAGATGGGGGTATCGCGCAGGCGCTCTTCTCCATAGAGGGCGTGGAGGCCGACGGTCGTATTGAAGTTGCCGCCCCGCGCCCCGATGCCTTCGCCCACCACGAAGATCCGGGAGTCCCGGGCCATTTCCTCTGCAAGACCCTCGCGGGCCGCGTCGACAAAGCTCATTTCGCGCATCTGCATCTCATCCTTCGGCGTACACGTGACTCATGACCGATCCGGGCTCGGGCAGGGGGCTCGCCAGCGCAAAGGCAGCCGCCTCCTCCGCCATTTGCTTCACCTCGGCATCGATGGCGTCCAGCTCTTTCTTCGTGGCCACCGCGCCGGCGACGATCTTCGCCCCCAGCAGCCCGATCGGGTCACGGCTCTTCCATTCCGCGACCTCCTCCTGCGTGCGGTAGCCGGCGTCGCGCATGCCTTCAGAGTGCGCGCGCGTGCGGTAGGTCTTGCATTCGATGAGGGTCGGACCCTCTCCGGCGCGTGCGCGCCGGACCGCCTCCCCGGCCGCCTGCCAGACCGCGAGCACGTCGTTGCCGTCCACCTCGACGCCGGGAAGCCCATAGGCCGCGGCGCGCGACGCGACGCTGGTGTTCTTCGTCGCCTTTTTGTACGGCACCTCGGTGGCGTACATGTTGTTCTCGCAGACGAAGATCGGCGGGGATGTCCCACGCCGCGGCGAGATTGATGCCCTCGTGGAAGGAGCCATTGTTTGTCGCCCCGTCGCCAAAGAAGGCCACTCCGACGCGGTCGATTTTCAGGATCTTCGCCGCATAGCCGGTGCCCGCGGCAAGGGTGATGCTGGGTCCGACGATGCCGCTGGAGCCCATGAACCCTATTTCCGGCTTGAAGATGTGCATGCTCCCGCCGCGGCCGCCCGAGCAGCCGGTCGCCCTGCCGAGCACCTCGGCAAAAAGCTCGCGCGGCGGCACGCCCTTGGCCAGCGCGTGCCCGTGGCCCCGGTGCGTGCTGAATACGCAGTCATCGCTTCGCAGGTGCGCGCAGACCCCGGTGGCGACCGCCTCCTCGCCGATGTAGGTGTGCACGCCGCCGTACAGCTTGCCCGCCGCATACATCTTCACGAGCTGCTCTTCACAGCGACGAAGGACGAGCATCGTGCGGTACAGGGCGAGCATCTGTTCCTTGGTGAGAGCGGGTATCTTTTTCTTGGCCATTCCGGCGTTCCTCCCGGGCTTCGTGCCCGCAGATTTCAGTTGATCTTCGTGACGCCGGCCTGGCCGCCGGCGTTCATGGCGGTGTTGCCGCCGTCGAAGGGGAAGAGGACGCCCGTGATCCAGGCGGATGCGTCCGACGCGAGCAGCAGCGCGATGCCCTTCACGTCCTCCGGCTGCCCGAATCTGCCTATGGGGATGCCCTCCTGCATACGCTTTTCGATCTCCGGATTCGCCGCCCATAAGCCCTGGAGGCCGGCGTTGGTGACCTGCGCGGGAAGGATCGCGTTCACGCGGACGCCGCGCCCGGCCCATTCGGTGCTCAGCTCCCGGGTCATCTCCGCGACGGCGCCCATGCCGACGCTGTAGGCGAAGTTGCCGCGGCCCAGCGCGGTGAGGCTCGCGATGGAGCCCATCATGATGATGCTGCCCTTGCCCTGTCTCAGCATCCGGTGACCCGCCTCCTGCGCGCAGCAGAAGCGTGCAACGGTGAGACCCATGACGACCTGCTGGTAGTGCTCAAGGTCGATCTCCTCCGCCGAGCAGCGGTAGCCCGGGCCGACGAGCGCGGCGCAGATGTCGATGCGGCCGTATTCCTTGTCCAGTGCCGCGTAGACCGCCTTGATGTCCTCCACCTTTGTCATGTCGCCGGGCACGACGAGCACCTTGCGCCCGAGTTTTTTCGCATAGTCGGCAGTCGCCGCAATGCCCGCCACGTTGCTGTGCCGGGGAAGGAGCAGGTCCGCCCCCGCCTCTGCAAACGCCATCGCCATTGCCTGGCCCATGCCCGATGCGGCCCCGGTGACGAGGGCGACGCGGCCGTGTAAGTCAAACATGTCCAGTACCGTGCGCGCCATGGTGTACCTCCGCGTATTGTATGCTCGGTGACGGAACAATGCTAAGGTAGCCAAAGCGATTTGCCCACGCAAGGGACAATTCTAAAGAGTCGGCCAGGAAATCCCGGAGGAGGCCTCCATGACTTCGCGCGAAAGGGTCCTTTCCGCGCTCCATCACGTCCAGCCGGACGTCACACCCTGCGACTATTTCTCCACGCCGGAGATACAGCGCGGTCTCCTGGATCGCCTGCGTGTCTCGTCGGAGGAGGCGCTGCTGGACCGGCTGGGGGTGGACATCCGCTACGTCGCGCCGCCCTACACGGGACCGCGGCTTCCCTCCTACGATGACGGCTCGGAGACGGACATATGGGGGATCCGCAAGAAGCCGATGCCGAACGACTACGGCGATTATGCGGAGCCCGTGGGACTTCCCTATGCGGGCTGGACCACGGTGGAGGAGGCCGCGGTTTTTCCCTGGCCGAGCCCGGACTGGTACGACTATTCTGCAATGCCCGCCCTCTGCGCGCGCTATCCCCATCGTGCCGTGGCGGTCGGCGGCTTCGGGATACAGGATTTCATCAACGGCACCGCATTTGGGCGCGGCGTGGAGCAGGTGCTTCTCGATATCGCCCTCGATGACCCGGTGTACCTCTTCATCGTGGAGAAAAGGCACCGTTTCGCCCTCCAGCACATCGACAGGATACTCACGGCGGCAAAGGGAAGGATCGACCTCGTCCTCTGCGGCGATGATTTCGGCAGTCAGCGCGGCACGCTCATCTCCCCGACGTCCTTCGACACCCTGTTCGCGCCGCGCAAGAAGGAGTTCTTCGACATGGTCCATTCCCACGGCGCGAAGGTCACGCATCACTGCTGCGGATCCAGCCGCGCGTTCTTCCCCCGGTTCATTGCGCTGGGCATGGACAGCATCCAGACGATACAGCCGCGCGCCGAAGGCATGAACCCCTACACGCTCAAGGCGGAGTTCGGCGGCCGCATCTGCCTGCACGGGGCGGTGGATGTCCAGGGATGGCTGCAGCACACGAAGCCCGACATGATCCGAAGCGAGGTGCACCGGCTCATGGACGAGGTGGGCAGCGGCGGCGGGTACATCCTCGCTCCCAGCCACAACCTGCAGCCGGACACGCCCATCGAAAACGTGCTGGCCGTCTATTCCGCCGTGGCCGAGCGCCGGGGCGACCCGAAGCTCGCGTAGGAAAGCGGGCGCGCGCGAAGGTCGCCGAGAGGACATTTCAAAAGAGTTGCGCGGGCACCGTCAATGATTGACAACCGGCACGGGAGACTCGACAGTTGGCCCAGGAGAACCACGATGAGTGCTGGCCCGCGGAGGATTCGCGTCCGGGATCTCGAAACGATCTGCCGGGACGCCATGAGGAAAGCCGGTCTGTCGGATCAGGATGCCGCGATCACGACCGATGTGCTGGTGACCACCGACACGTGGGGTGTTCACACCCACGGCACGAAACAGCTGCGGGCGCTCCTGAAGAACTTCCGCGACGGCAAGATGGACCTTGCCGCATCGGCGGAGCTGGTTGGCCAGGGCACGTCGTGGGCCCTGTATGACGGGCACCGGTCCATGCCGATGGTGACCTCGAAGCGCGCCATGGGCACGGCCATCGAGAAGGCCCGCGCCACGGGTATTGCATGGGTCGGCGTGCGCAACAGCGGGCATTTCGGCGCGGCCGGATACTATGCGAACATGGCAGCGCAGGAGGGCATGCTCGGGCTCAGCATGTGCAATGTCGACCCGGGTGTTGCCGTGCCGGGTTCCCGCGGACCCGTCCTGGGGACGAACCCGCTGGCGTATGCGGTTCCGGCAGGAAAAGAGAAGCCGGTCTTTCTCGACATTGCCACCAGCGTCGTTGCGGCAGGGAAGGTGTATGCCGCGCAGGCTGCCGGGAAACCCATCCCCGAGGGCTGGCTCATCGACAAGGACGGGCTTCCGACCACCGACCCGGCGGGCTACCCCCTCGTCGGCGCGCTCATGCCCATGGCAGGCCACAAGGGATACGGCATCGCGCTCATGATCGAGGTCCTGACGGGAGTGCTGTGCGGGGGGGCTGTCCGGGACAACATCGTGAGCTGGGTGAATGGCCCCGCGCCGGTGAACCAGTCCCTCGCGTTCCTTGCCATCGACGTTTCGATGGGCATGCCGCGGGAGGATTTCGGCGGCCGCATGGATGCGTTGATTCGCGGCATCCGCGGCGCGCCGCGGGCGGTCAACGCGGACCGCATCTACCTGCCCGGTGAAAAGGAATGGGACAACCGGGAGAGGGCGCTCCGTGACGGCATCCTCCTGCCGGCCGATGTCGTGGCAAGCCTCGACGGCCTGGCGCAGGATTTTTCCCTCTCCACCAGCCGTTTTTTCAGCGTCGTTGACACCGCGTGAGCCGGGGGATAGATTGAATGGCGGGAGGGCGGCCATCAGTACGTCCGTGAAACCTCATTACCGCACCGCGACACTCACGCCTGTCCCTCGCAGCTCCCTCGCGCTGGAAGTGGCAAAGAAATTGCGGCGCGAGATCCTCACCGGTCACATCAAGCCCGGCGAGCGCATCCTCGAGCAGGAAATATCCGAGGTGATGCAGACCAGCCGCGGCCCGGTGCGCGATGCGCTGATACGGCTGGAGCACGAGGGGCTGGTGGTGCGGGAGCCGAATCGGAGCGCCGTCGTCGCGAGCATGACCGTGGACGACGTGGAGGAGGTCTGCAGCCTGCGTCAGTCCCTGGAGGTGCTCGCGCTGCGCTACTCCATCGACCGTGCCCAGGAGGACGATCTCCAGCGGCTCCACGCGGTCATCGGCCTTTTTGATGAGTGCCTCAAGGACAGCTTCACCCTTGAGCGCGCGGTGGACTCTGGACCTGCGCTTCCACGAGGAGTTCGTGCGCTCCGCGCGGCATGACCGCGTCCTTTCCATGTGGCAGAGCATCAAGCCCCAGATCTGGTTCCTGATCTTTTCGCGCAACGCATTCGCCCTGGAAAACTTCCGCGAAGCATCGCCTTCCCATGCGGAGCTCGTGGATTCGATCGAGCGCCAGGACTACGAGACGGCGAAGAACAATCTCTCCCGGCACCTGCAGATCGACTACGCGGCTCTCATCAACATCTACCAGAAGATACACGAGCCCGACGGGACGCCGCGGTGATCCCCGACACTGCCTCTTCCGTCCGTGACGCCCGCGTGGCGCCGGGCAGCCTCGCCGTCTTCTGGCTCGGGCAGGCAGGCTTTCTCTTCAAGACCCCCGCGGGCAGTATCGTCTGCGTCGACCCCTATCTCAGTGACAGCGTGGAGAGGCTTGCCGGTTTTCGCCGGATCATGGCGAGCGTCATGGCGCCGGAGGACCTCGCGGTGGACGTGATGCTCATCACGCACCACCACGAGGATCACCTGGACATCGACGCGCTGCCCGTCGTCGCGCGGCGCACCGAGGCGCGTTTCGTGGCCCCGGGGGAAAGCGTGAAGAGGCTGCGGGAGATCGGCCTGCCGCCGGATCGCATCACGGAGGTCCGTCCCGGAAGCGTCACGGATCTGGGCTGCGTGACGGTGCGGACGGTTTTTGCGGACCATGGGACGCTGGCGCCCGATGCAGTGGGATTCGTGCTGGATTTCGGCTTCGTGCGAGTCTACATCACCGGCGATACCGCCTACCGGCCGGCCTCCATGGCAGAGGTCATGCGTCTCCGCCCGCAGGTCATCATCCCGGTGATCAACGGCGCCTACGGCAACATGGGGTCGGCTGATGCCGCCGCCCTGACCCGCGACACGGGCGCGCGCGTTGCCATCCCCTGCCACTTCTGGACCTTCGTCGAGCACGGCGGGGATCCGGCTGCTTTCCTGGCGGCCTGCCGGGAGGAGGCGCTTTCCGCGCGTGTGGAGCTGATCACCCAGGGCAGAAGTTTCTCCTGGGTGTCGTGAGCGGCCCGCGCTGAACGCTTCCTACAGCGCCTTCAGCGCCTCTGCGTTCAGGGTCGCGATGCCGTTCTTCTCCAGTATCTGCAGGGCGCGCTCGCGGTCGTCGATGCGGCAGATGACGATGGCATTCTCCCGCGTCTTCTCGACGTACGCGTACATGTATTCCACGTTCACGTTGTCCTGGTCGAGCACCTCCAGGATGCGGGCAAGCCCGCCGGGCTTGTCTTCCACTTCCACCGCGATCACCTCCGTGACCTGCGCGACGAATGCGCGGGTCTTCAGCACGGCGAGGCAGCGGTCGGGGTTGTCGACGATGATGCGCAGGACGCCGAAATCCGCCGTGTCGGCCAGGGACAGGGCGCGGATGTTTATCTTTTCATGGGACAGCGTGCGGGTGACCTCGGCGAGCCTCCCCTTGCTGTTCTCCAGGAAGACGGAAATCTGCTTCACGGGCATACGTGACCTCCCTGCGGTGTGAGGATCGGGGCGGGCGCCCCGGGGGACTGTCTTCAGATCTTGCGCTTGTCGATGATGCGCCGGGCCTTTCCCTCGCTGCGGGCGATGCTCTTGGGCTCCACGAGCTTCACCCGGGTATGGATGTTGAGCGACGCGTACAGGTCGCCTTCCAGCTTCTTTTCCATTCCCTCGAGATTCCTGATCTCGTCCGAGAACAGCGCCTCGTTCATCTCCACCTGCACCTCCAGCTCGTCGAGCTGGTCGCGCCGCTCCACAATGAGCTGGTAATGCGGCTCCACGCCCTCTCCCTTGAGTATAATCTCCTCGATCTGCGAGGGGAACACGTTCACCCCGCGGATGATGAGCATGTCGTCCGTGCGGCCGAGCACGCGGTGCATGCGCACCGTGGTCCTCCCGCATGCGCAGGGGCTCCTGTCCAGGTAGGTGATGTCGCGCGTGCGGTAGCGGAGCACGGGCGTGCCTTCCTTCGTGAGGGTCGTGATGACCAGCTCCCCCTTCTCCCCGTCGGGGAGCACGCGGCCGGTGGCAGGGTCGATGATCTCGGGGTAGAAGAGGTCCTCGTTCACGTGGAGGCCCTTCTGATGCTCGCATTCCATGGCGACGCCCGGGCCGATGATCTCCGTGAGGCCGTAGATGTCGATGGCGACGACGTGCAGCTTCGCCTCGATCTCCGTGCGCATGCTTTCGCTCCACGGCTCGGCGCCGAAGAAACCCGCCTTCAGCCCGATCGACCCCAGGTCCAGGCCCTCCTCCCGTGCCGCCTCCGCGAGAAAAAGCGAGTAGGAGGGCGTGCAGGCAAGGACGGTGGACTTGAAATCCCGCAGGATCGCAAGCTGCCTCTTCGTGTTGCCGCCCGAGATGGGGATCACCGTGGCGCCGATCTTCCGCGCCCCGTAGTGCACCCCCAGGCCGCCCGTGAAAAGCCCGTAGCCGTAGGCGTTCTGCACGATGTCGTGCCGCGTGGTTCCCCCCGCGGCAAGCGTGCGCGCCATGGCCTCTGCCCAGACCTCGATGTCGCCTGCCGTGTAGGCATCGACGACCGGCGTGCCCGTGGTCCCGGAAGAGGTGTGGATCTCCACGATCTCCCTTAGTGCCACCGCGAGGAGGCCGTAGGGATAGACCTCGCGCATCTCGTCCTTTGTCGTGAAGGGCAGCTTGCGGATGTCGGCGATGCCCTGGATATCCTGCGGCTTCACGCCGGCATCGCTCATCTTCTTGCGATAGAAGGGCACGCGCCGGTACAACACGTCCACCAGGCGCCCGAGCTTCTCCCCGTGGTGCGACGCGAGAGCCACGGCGACAACGATTCGGAATCAAGATCATCGCTTTATTTTCCTCCTAAGGATAGAGGTGCCGTGGAGTCCAGCCGTTCCAGATCATCGCACTCCTCCTACAGGCGGTAGATTTCCGCGTCCGAGATCAGGTGTATCCCCGAGCCTTCCAGTGCGCGCTCCGCTTCGGGGAACTTCTCCACCTCGAAGACGATGGCCGCCCTGCTGCCCTCCTCGATCACGAATCCGTAGCAGTCCTCCACGTTCACGCGCGCCGCGGAGAGATTCACGAGCAGCCGGTGCATCGCCCCGGGGGCATCGTCGATCATCGCGACGAGGATGCGCCGCTTCGTCACCGTGAAGCGCGCTTCTCTCAGCGCGGCAAGCCCCTTGTCCGGGTCGTTCACGAGGACGCGCACGACGCCGAACTCGCCCGTGCTCGCCATCGACACGGCCCTGATGTTGAGACCCGCGTCTGAAAGCACGCGGGTGATCTTCTCCAGCTTTCCCTGCTCGTTGACGACGAAAATCGACAGGTGGAATGCCATCTCAGCACCCCTTCCCGGACTGGGTCCGGCGGTCGATCACGCGCACCGCCTTGCCTTCCGTCGCGGGCAGGTTGCCCGCCTCCAGCAGCCGCACGACGGGCGTCACCCCGATCTCATCCCGCAGCGCGGCGACCGCCCTGCCCTGGAGCGCCTCGAGGTGAGAGAGGGTCCCCTGGAACTGGTCGCTCTCAAGCTCGACGCTGATGTGGAGCTTGTCCATGTAGTTTTCCTCGTGGATCTCGATGAGGTAATTCGCGCCGATGCCGGGGATGCGGAGCAGGGTCTGCTCGATCTGGAGGGGGAAGATGTTCACGCCGTTGATGATCATCATGTCATCGGACCGGCCTTGGATCCGGTCGATGCGGCGATGGGTGCGTCCGCACGGACAGACGCCCGGGATGAACCGCGTGAGGTCGCGCGTGCGGTAGCGCAGGAGCGGCGTGCCCGTCCTGTTGAGGGAAGTGAGGACGAGCTCGCCGCATTCCCCTTCCTCCACCGGCAGCCCCGTTGCCGGGTCCACGATCTCTGCGAGGAAATTGTCCTCCCAGAGGTGCATGCCGGACTGCGCGGGACACTCGAAGGCCACGCCGGGCCCGCACATCTCCGAAAGGCCGTAGGAGTTGTACGCCTTGATGTTCCAGGTCTGCTCGATCCTTCGGCGCGTCTCCTCGGTGTGCGGCTCGGCGCCGACGAACGCCATGCGCACCGAAAGGTCGCGCGCCGGGTCGAGCCCCATCTCGCTCACGTGCGCGGCAAGACGCAGGGCATAGCTGGGAAGGATGTGGATCGCGGTGGTCTTGAACTCCTTCATGAACCAGATCTGCCTCTTGCTGTTGCCCGGGCCGACCGGGATGGTCATGGCGCCCAGCTTTTCCGCGCCATAGTGGAAGCCGAGGCCTCCCGTGAAGAGCCCGTACCCCATGATGTTCTGGAAGACGTCGGTGGAACGCATGCCCGCCATGTACATGCAGCGCGCCACGAGGTCCTGCCACGCGGCGATGTCCTCCCGCGTGTGGTAGATCACCGTCGGGTTTCCCGTGGTCCCGGAGGAGGAGTGCAGCCGCACGACCTTCTCCAGCGGCACGGCGAGGAATCCGTACGGGAAGCTGCTGCGCAGGTCCTCCTTCGTCGTGAAAGGGAGGCGGCGGACGTCATCAAGCTGCTTCACTTCCGGCAGCGGCTTTCCGTCGAAAAGCGCCCGATAGAAGGGCGCATTCGCCGCGCCCCGCAGCGCGGTCGAAAGACGGTCAAGCTGCAGCCGCTCCAGCTCCGGTCGGTTCAGGGTTTCCAGGGTCGAATCCCAGTACATGCATGACCGCACCTGCGTGCGGATTCCTCCTCGGCATACAGTCTGCATCCACAAATGAACTGAATGACGGTGTATACTGGGAAAGCATGTTTATGCAAGTGAGCGGCACATTCAGGAAGAACCGCGGAATGGATGGACGATGAGCGACAACGAAGCGCGCCGTGCATGCATCGTGCTGTCACCGGCAGGGGCGGTCTGGGAGCAGCGGTCCCTGCTCCTCCTCCACGGCCGCGGCGACACGGCGCGCGGCTTTATCGCTCATTGGAGGCCGCTGGTGGACGAGGGATGGACGCTCGTCGCGCCGGTTTCGTCGCAGGCGTGTGCGTCCGGCGGCTTCTGCTGGGACGACACGGAGCTGGCCCGGCGCGAGATACGCGCGCACCTGGACGACTGCCGGCGGCTGCGCGGCATCGACGTCGGCGGCATGGTGATGGCAGGGACATCGCAGGGAGCGCATCTTGCCCTGGAGCTCGCCACGGAGGCGGGCGTGCCGGCGCTCTGCGCGTTTCCTTCTTTTCCCGCCGGATACGACGTGTCGCGTCTCACGTCCCTGCCGGGTCGTATTCCTGCAGGGTTCATCCTGGCCGCGCAAGCCGACGGCCGGGACCAAGTGCGGCAGGTGATTGCATCGCTTGAGTCGTCGGGCGTTCCGCTGGTGATTCACGAGATGCCCGGCGTCGGGCGCGACCTGCCGGAAGGATTCGCCTCGATTGCGGGTGGCGTGCTGATGCGGCTCATCGATGCCGCCGCATCCATCTGATCACGTGGGGAAGTGCAACATCTCCTCGAAGGCGATCTTCACGGATAGATCCTCGAGATGGTGCGCGGGAAGGGGATGCATTCCCGCAGGTGCTGGCTGCCGCAAATCCAGGCAAGGGTGCGCTCCAGCCCGATGCCGTAGCCGGAATGAGGCACGGAGCCGTACTTGCGGAGGTCCAGGTACCAGCCGTACGAGGATTCAGGGAGCTTCTCCTCGTGGATGCGCGCAAGGAGCTTTTCCAGGATGTCCTCGCGCTGGGAGCCGCCAATGATCTCGCCGTAGCCTTCCGGGGCCAGGAGATCGGAGCAGAGCACGGTCTGCGGATTGGCGGGATTCTCCTTCATATAGAAGGCCTTTGCCTTGCGGGGATAGTTCATGACGAAGATCGGCTTGTCGTGCATCTTCGTGATGATCGTCTCGTCCTCCCCCCCCAGGTCGTCGCCCCACTGGATGGCGCTGCCCTTGGACTGGAGGGTCTTCACGGCGTCGCCGTAGTCCATGCGGATGAAGGGCGGCGTCACCTTCTTCAGGGGCTCGATGTCACGCTCGATTGCCTTGAGCTCTTCCCCGCAAGAAGCGAGCACGTCGGAGACCACCCTGCTCACCATGTCTTCTTGCAACACCATGTTGTCGTCGTTGTCCGCGTAGGCCACCTCTGCTTCGAGCATCCAGAACTCGGTGAGATGCCGCCGCGTCTTCGACTTCTCGGCGCGGAATGTCGGCCCGAAATTGAAGACCTTGCCATACGCCATGCAGGCCGCTTCGAGGTAGAGCTGGCCCGTCTGCGCGAGGTAGGCATCGCCCAGGTCGAAGTAGGGCACGGTGAAGAGCGTCCCCGCGCTCTCCCCGATGGAACCGGTGAGGATCGGCGTGTCGATGAGCAGGAACCCGCGCTCGTGGAAGAAGGAGCGGAAGGACATGATCGCCTGGTCGCGGATGCGCATGATGGCGGTCGGCCGGGTGGAGCGCAGCCACAGGTGCCGATTCTCCAGGAGGAAATCGATGCCGTGCTCCTTCTTGGAGATGGGGTAGTCGTCGGCGGGGTTCTGCACGATCTCGACGCCGCTCACGGTGAGCTCGAAGCCGGAAGGCGCGCGCTCGTCCCGTCGCGCCGTGCCCCGCACAATCACGGACGCCTCCATTTTCAGGCCCGTGATGCGCGCGAATGTCTCCGGCCCGCAGCCGGACTCCTCCGCCACGCCCTGGATGCGGCCGGTGCCGTCGCGAAGCTGGAGGAAGGCGATCTTGCCCTTGGACCGCATGTTGTAGAGCCATCCGCGTATCTCGACCTCGCGGTCGACATGCATTCCGATGTCGGCGATCGATACCACTTCCATTCGGTTCTCCTCGGGGGCGCCCGGCGGGCGCGGGTGTCACACGAACTCTTCGCGTTCGCGAAGGACGACGATCTCGCCCTTCTGCTCCAGAAGCTGGATGTACTCCAGGAAATCCTGCTGCGCGCGGTCGAGGTCCGATTTCCTGATCGCGCCAATCGCCTCTTCCTCCAGCCGTATCAGCTCGCGGCGTCGATCCGAGACCGCGGACAGGAGCCGCTGGCGCGTCTTCTCCTCCGCGCCCTTGATCACGAGCGCGAGCTCTCGGTCGGCATAGTCGCGCATGACCTTCTGCAGATCCTTGTCGGGGAGCTGGAAGACAACGTCTATTGTGTAGAGCATCTTGCGGATCTGGTTCGCCGTGTTCGGCTCCAGCTCGGAGAGGATCGCCTGCTCCCGCGCGGGGTCCATGTAGCGCAGGATCTCCGTGAGGGCGGAGGCGCCGTTCAGCTCCTCGGTCACCGCCGCGGCGACCTTCCGCACCTTGCCGCGCAGCGCCTCTTCGGTGGCGCGGATGACGTCCGCGTCCACCGTCAGGGTCTTCGCGATGCGGGGAACGATCTCGCGCTGCGCTTCCGGGCTCATGGCCTGCAGGATGCGCGCCGCGAGCTTGGGCTCCAGGTGCGCGAGGATGAGCGAGGCAACCGGCACCGACTCCTCCCGCAGAAGCGCGATGGCCTGGTGGATGTCGATGTCTTGCAGAAAGGAGAAGGGCGGGGGCGCCATGTCCTTGCGGACCCTGTCCAGGATTTCCTTCGCCTTCTCCGCGCCGACGGACGCTTCCAGCATCTCCTGCGCCTTCTCGATGCCGCCGCTCGCGATGAGATCCTTCGTCTCGCGGATGTAGCCGAACTCCTCCATGATCTTGGAGGCGTCCTTCTGGTCGATGCGCTGGGTGCGGGCGATCTCCCGGGTGATGCCCTCCACCTCTTCGGTGGACATGTGCTTCAGGACGCGTGCCGCCTCGTCCTTGCCGAGGAGCATGAGGAACTGGGCCGCCTTGCGGTAACCCGCGTCCCGGCTTGTCTCCTTGATGAAACCGCGCAGACTCGGGTCGAGCTTGCCCTTCGCGGCCTTCTGCTCCTTGCGGTATTCGTCGGCTCCCCGTGGCATGGCCGCAATACTACCCGCAGGCCGGGGGGAGGTCAATGCGGACCACGGCGGCCACCGTCATCGGTGGCCGCCTTATTACGCCGTCATGGTATCCGGGTGCGGCCCGATGCGGGTGCCCGTGTCCAGGGCAGTGATGCGCTGCATGTCCGAATTATCGAGTGAAAAATCGAAGACCTTGCTGTTTTCCAGGATCCTCTCGCGGTGCACCGACTTCGGAATGATGACGACGCCGAGCTGGAGGTGCCAGCGGAGCACGACCTGCGCGGGTGTCCGGTCGTGCTTGCGCGCGATTTCCGCGAACACCGCGTTGTCCAGACTGCGTCCCCGGGTGAGCGGAGACCATGCCTCGTGCCGGATCCCCGTTCTCTGGTCGTAGTCCAGCAGGTCCTTCTGCACGAGGAAGGGATGGAACTCCACCTGGTTCACGGCCGGCGTGATGGACGAACCTGATTTCAGGTCTTCCAGGTGATGCGTGAGGAAATTGCTTACTCCAATGGCGCGCGTCTTGCCGTCGGCCAGCAGCTTCTCCAGGGCCTTCCAGGTGTCCTTGTACTTTCCCTTGATGGGCCAGTGGATGAGATACAGGTCGACGACGTCGACGCCCAGCAAGCGGCGGCTCGCGTCGAATGCCGCGAGCGTCTCCTTGTAGCCCTGGTCCGTGTTCCACACCTTTGTCGTGATGAAGACCTTGTCCCGCGGCACGCCGCTGTCCCTGAGGGCGCGGCCCACGTCCGCCTCATTGGCGTACAGGGCGGCCGTGTCGATGTGCCGGTAGCCGATCTCCAGCGCCCAGCGCACCGCATGCTCGGTTTCCTTTCCCGGCGGCGACTTGAAAACGCCCAGCCCGACCCAGGGGATTTGCACCCCATTGTTCAGACGCACGGTCGACGTGAGATTCATATTTGTTTCCATACGCTATAAGGAAACAACTTTCGCGGGCATCGTCCAGCGCCGCTCCCGCGCCATAGGTCGGGCCGCGAACGCCGTCGCCGGCGCCACTTCCACAACGCCGTCGGTCGCTTGCCGAATGCCGCCGGCGCATTGATACTTACCGTACGGAGGAGTGCCGAATGGCGCAAATCGTGGCGATTTCCGGTGCGGCAGGAGGGCTGGGTCCGACCGTCGCGCGCGCGTTCCTCGATGCGGATGCGACACTGGCGGTTGCCGGTCGGAATGCGTCGCGGCTCGCGCAGATGCTCGAGGATATCGGGGCGCCACCCGCGCGGAGGCTCGCGACAGCCGCCGATCTCGCCGATCCGGAGGCCGCGCGCGCGTGGGCGGCGGCCGTGGCGGAAAGATTCGGCAGGGTCGACGTCGTTCTTCACCTGGTGGGCGGTTATGCCGGCGGCGGCGCGCTTTCTGACCTGCAAATGGCCGACTGGCAGAAGCTCGAATCGATGCTCGTGCTCACGACATTCAGCGTCGTGCGGGCGTTCGCCGGGCCATTGAAGGCGGGCGGCGCGGGAAGGTTCGTTGCCGTCAGCTCCCTGAAGGCGCAGGCGCCGACGGCGAAAAGCGCGCTTTACGCAGCGGCAAAGGCCGCGTCGGATGCCCTGGTGCTCGCGCTCGCAGATGAGCTGCGGGGATCGGGGGCAACGGCGAATCTCGTGGTCGTCGATTCGATCGAGCCGCCGGAGAGCGCCGGTGCGGCAGCGCGCAAGCCGTATGGAAAGGCCACCCCCGCCGCCGAGATTGCAAAGGCAATGATGTATCTCTGCTCGCCGGAAGCGGCGACGATCAACGGCATCCGTCTGCCGCTGACCGGCAGAGGATGAAGGGAGCGTTGCATGGAGCATCGGAGTTATGGCAGGACCGGTGAGAGCCTGTCGGTCGTGGGATTCGGCGGGATCTGCGTCATGGACGAAAAGCCGGCAACGGCCGCGCGCATGGTGGGCGAAGCCATCGATCGGGACGTGAATTATTTCGACGTTGCCCCGAGCTACGGGGACTCTGAGGAGAAGCTGGGCCCGGCGCTTGCGCCGTACCGTGCGAAGGTCTTCCTTGCGTGCAAGACCGGCAAGCGCGACGCGGCCGGCGCGCGGCAGGAGTTGGAGGCGTCGCTCGGGAGGTTGAAGACCGACCGCTTCGACCTCTACCAGCTTCACGCCGTCACGACGCGGGAAGAGGTGCAGACCATACTCGGTCCGGGCGGCGCCCTGGAGGCTTTCCAGAAGGCGCGCACGCAGGGCCTCGTGCGCCATCTCGGTTTTTCCGCGCATTCGGAGGAGGCCGCCCTCCTGCTCATGGACGCGTTCGATTTCGACAGCATCCTCTTCCCGTTCAACTGGGCATGCTGGCTGAAGGGAGGCTTCGGGCGGCCGGTCCTCCAGCGCGCCAGGGAAAAGGGGCTCGCGCGGCTGGCGCTGAAGACGCTGGCAAAGCGGAAATGGCGCGACGGTGAGGAGAAGGACTGGCCCAAATGCTGGTACAAGCCGGTGGAGTCCTATGAAGAAGCCGAGGTGGCCACCCGGTTCACGCTTTCCATGCCGGTGACCGCCGGCGTAAGTCCCGGCCATATCGAGCTCTTCCGCTGGATGTGCGACGCGGCGGAAAAGCTCGGACCCTTGGCGGAAGCGGACGAACAGGCGCTGGAAACCGCGGCTGCCGGGCTTGAGGTGATCTTCCCCGAGGCGAGCTGAACGCGCCGATTGAACGCCGACTCGAAGCGGCGCGTTGCCCGCGCGCGCCGCCGGCATTACCTTTCATCA
This sequence comes from uncultured Spirochaetota bacterium, assembly GCA_963781885.1. Classification (GTDB taxonomy): domain Bacteria; phylum Spirochaetota; class Spirochaetia; order SZUA-6; family Fen-1364; genus Fen-1364. The sequence continues at coordinate 557,541 of CAWAHW010000002.1, forward strand.
CCGTGAACCGACTTGCCGGGGAGCTGAGCCCCTACCTGCTCCAGCACGCCGACAACCCCGTGAACTGGCACCCCTGGGGGGAGGAGGCATTCGCGGCGGCGCGTCGGGACGACAAGCCGGTCTTCCTTTCAATCGGATACTCAACCTGCCACTGGTGCCACGTGATGGAGCACGAATCATTTTCAGACCCTGAAGTCGCGGCTCTCATGAACGACGCCTTCGTCTCCATCAAGATCGATCGGGAGGAGAGACCCGACCTGGACGCGCATTTCATGCGCGTCTGCCAGATGCTCACCGGCGCCGGCGGATGGCCTCTCACCGTCATCGTGACCCCGGACCGCAAGCCGTTTTTCGCCGGCACGTACATTCCCCGCGACAATTCGTCCGGGCGCATGGGCATGATGGAGCTCGTCCCGCGCATCCGCGAGCTCTGGACGACGCAGAGAAAAAGCATCGATGAGTCGGTGGAATCCATCATGGCCGCGCTGGCGCGTCCGGATGCGGAGGAGCCAGGCGACTTTTCGCCCGGCCCTTCCGTCATTGTGGAAGCGGCCCGGTCCCTCTCGGCGCGCTTCGACGGCAGGAATGCCGGTTTCGGCGGCGCACCCAAGTTTCCCATGCCGACGCTCATCGGCCTCCTGCTGCGCGCCTGGCGACGCGGCGGGAACGCGGAAACGCTCGCCATGGCGGAGCGGACGCTTGCGGCCATGCGGCGCGGCGGCATCTACGACCAGGTCGGCTTCGGCTTCCATCGCTACTCCACCGACGAGCGCTGGCACGTTCCCCATTTCGAGAAGATGCTCTACGACCAGGCGCTGCTCTGCCTGGCGTACACCGAGGCATGGCAGGCCGTTGGAAAGGATCTCTACCGGCGGACCGCCTTGGAAATCTGCTCCTACGTGCTGCGCGATCTTCGCCTCCCGGGAGGGGCGTTCGCCACCGCGGAGGATGCCGACAGCGAAGGGGTCGAGGGCAGGTTCTACGCGTGGACCGAGAAGGAGCTGCGATCGGTGCTAGGTGACGGCGATTTCGAGCTCCTGTCGCGGCGCTACATCCTGCGGGAGCCTGCCGACGCGCAGATCATCCTCCACCGGTTCCCGTCGGACGACGCGCCCCCTGATGCGCGCGAGGCGGCCCTGCGGGAGGCCCGCGCGCGCCGCGTGCGGCCCCTCCGCGACAACAAGGTCCTTGCCGACATGAACGGCCTCATGATTGCCGCCCTCGCGCGCGCGGGCCGGCTCTTCGACGAGCCGTCCCTGGTGGAGGCGGCAGCGGCCGCCGCTCGCTTCGTGCGCGGAGGCATGACGGGCGAAGACGGCACGCTCCTGCACCGGTACCGGGACGGCGTGGCGGGCATCCCGGCATTCGCCGACGATCACGCATTCATGGCCTGGGGAATGCTCGAGCTTTTCGAAGCAGGCTTCGATGCCGCGTGGCTGGAGGAAGCCGTGCATCTGACGGACGCGCTGATCGCCGGATTCTGGGACGATGAGACGGGCGCCTTCTTCCAGACCTCCGGTTCCGTCGAAAAGGGAATCGCGCGCATGAAGTCGTTCACCGACGGCGTGATCCCCTCCGCCAACGCGGTCGCCCTCATGTTGTTCGTGAAGCTCAACCGGATCACGGGAAGGTCGGACTACCAGGAGAAGGCTGACGCGCTCATGCGCTGCGTGCCGGGCGATGCCGTGGACTCATCGATCTCCTACTCCCACCTGCTCAGTGCAGCCGATTACGCGGCCGGCCCCACGGCGGAAGTGGTGATCGTCGGAGACCCCGCTGCGACGGACACGCGTGCCATGCGCGAAGCCTTCCGACGCGTCTATGCCCCGAATGCCGTCATCATGGTGAAGCGTGCCACCGGTGATGCACTGCTGGATCGGCTGGCTCCGTTCACCTCTTCCCTGCGGCAGGTTGCCGGCAGGGCGACCGCATACGTCTGCCGCGACTTCACCTGCTCGCTCCCCGCCACCGACCCATCTCTAGCGGTACGTGGGCTCGCTGTCGACTGAGGGCTCCGGCGGCTCGGCGGCGATCTCCTTCTCCACCTGCCGGTAGATGTCTTCCAGTATTTCCGCAAGCGGCAGGGGCCGGCTGTACAGGGGAGCGCACGCCTCCCGCCCGGTGTCGAGGCTCGCGTTTCCCACCGCGTCGGGCACGCAGTCCAGCGCCTTCTGACCGGCAAGAACGGCGGAGAGCGTTCCGAGCATGACGATGCACTCCTGGAGCGCCTGCTCGTAGAGGTCGAGGAAGCTCGCCGTTGACCGATCCGCTTCACTGCAGGGGTGGCACCACCCGGCGTGCCCGAGATTGAGGAAGTCGAAACCCTCGGGAACGGTGCGGGGATGGATAAGCCCCAGCCGCCGCATCTTGAACCCGTCCTTGCGGTCCTGCTTGTATGCCAGGGGAACGAGATCGGGATTCAGGTGATTCGTCATCTTGTAGAAGTAAATCGCATCGTGGTAGGCGTTCTGGATGCGCAGCCTGTCGCGGCTCTTGTAGTTGTAGGTCGGGTAGGTGGCGTTCAGCGCCTTCACGAGCGTCTTGATGACGGGGTAGGGAAGATTCACGCCGCAGCGGACGAGCGAGAGATAGTCGAAGTCCGCCGGCGCCTTGCCGAATCGTTCCTGGAGCACCAGGACGTCGAGTATCCTCTCCAGGAATGGGTGGGCGTGGTAGAGCCTCCTGCTCGCCTCTTCCCGCGCGCTGGCCGCCCCGGCAAAGTAGCCGATGAAGGGGTGTGCCTTGCGGTCCAGCGGCGCATGCGTGGCGAAACCGAGTATGTAAGCGGCAAGCTCCGAGCCGGGACCGGCGGACAGCCGCAGCGCCTCCCGCGCCAGCTCCCGCACGAATGTGCCGTAGCCATGCCGATGGAGCGCCACCCCGTAGCGCAGCCCCGTCGGCATGGTGCGCTGGTTGTGGTAGAAGAAGTCCGGCCCCTGCGCGCCGAATCTGAAGAGGTTGCCGTGTGCCGCGAGCATCTCCTCCCCCCGATCGCCGAGCGCGCCGCGAAGAGCTTCCTCCGCAAAGAGGAGGTGGGCGAAATGGGAGGGCATACAGTCAACATTACCACGGCCGCCGGTGCCTTTCACGCACGCGGCACTTGACTTTTTGTCTCCCGCCGATAGTATGTGCCGATATCGCCGCTGTAGCTCAGACGGTAGAGCAACGGACTGAAAATCCGTGTGTCATCGGTTCGATTCCGATCGGCGGCAGAATTCCCTGACCGGCAGAAATCACACCCGTTTTCCGAACATCCTCGCGGCGCTCACGGCGGCATTCCATCCCTCGATCAACGCCGCGCGGGTGGTCCCGTCCATCGCGGGGGTGAAGACAGCGTCCGGCTGCCAGATCGTCGACAGCTCCTCCCGCGACGTCCACAGGCCGCTTGAAAGACCGGCCGCGAATGCCGCGCCCAGCGCCGTCGTCTCGAAGCTGCGGGGACGAACGAGCGGCATGTCGAGGATGTCGGCCTGGAACTGCATGAGGAACGGGTTCATCGACGCGCCGCCGTCCACCCGCACCGACTGTATGCTCTGACCGGCGTCCGCCTCCATCGCTTCCACGAGGTCCCGGGTCTGGTAGGCGATGCTCTCAAGGGCGGCGCGCACCACCTGCTCCTGCCGGGTGCCGCGCGTGATGCCGAAAAGCGCCCCGCGCGCATCGGGGTCCCAGTGCGGCGCGCCCAGGCCGACGAATGCCGGCACGAAATACACCCCGCCGGTATCGGCCACGGCACGCGCCATGAGGTCCGACTCCGCGGCGCTGGAGAGGATGCGCAGCTCGTCGCGCAGCCACTGCACCACCGCGCCGCCGATGAACACGGAGCCCTCCAGCGCGTACTCCCTGCCGCTGCCGAGGTCCCAGGCGATCGTCGTCAGGAGCCGGTTGCGCGACTCCACGGGTGCGCCGCCCGTGAAGAGAAGACAGAAGCAGCCGGTGCCGTAGGTCACCTTCACGGCACCCGGCTGCAGGCAGGCCTGGCCCAGCAGCGCGGCCTGCTGATCGCCGAGCACGCCGCGGACGGGTATCTCGGTGCCGAAGAGCTGCGCCGGGGCAACGCCGAAGTCGCCGGCGGACGTGGTCACCTCGGGGAGGATCGCGGCGGGCACCTCCAGGGAGGAGAGAATCTCGGAGTCCCAGCAGCCCTTGTGGATGTCGAAGAGGAGCGTCCGCGACGCGTTGGACGGATCCGTGAGGTGCCGCCCCGTGAGCATGCGGACGAGCCACGAATCCACCGTGCCGAAGCAGACATCGCCGGCCACCGCCTTCTCGCGAAGCCGGGGAATGTTCTGCAAGGCCCACATGATCTTCGTGCCGGAGAAATACGGGTCGAGGAGGAGGCCCGTGCGGCGGGTGATGGTCCGCTCCAGGTCGCGCGCGTGCAGGGCCTGGCAAATCTCGGTCGTGCGCCTGTCCTGCCAGACCAGCGCCGGGCAGAGGGGCGCGCCGGTCGCCCTGTCCCAGAAGACGGCCGTTTCGCGCTGGTTGGCGATGCCGATGGCCGCGATCCGGCCGGGCTCCACGCGCGCCTGTGCCACCGCCTCGCGCGCGGCGGCAAGCTCCGTCTCCCAGATCTCCATCGGGTCGTGCTCGACCCATCCCGGCTTGGGATAGTGCTGGGTGAGCGGTTTCTGGGAGATGCCCAGGGGGCGCCCCTCCCGGTCGAAGACGATCGCGCGCGAGCTGGTGGTGCCCTGGTCGAGAGCGAGGATGCAGTTGCGCATGCCCTCAGTATATCAGTGCCTTGCCGCTTGCGCGATCAGCGGGCGACGGGCGCGGACGGGTAGGGGCCGGAAAGGACGCCGTAGCCTGCATCGGCGTTCCATACAAAAACGCGGAACTGGAAGCCGCCGGCGAACGCCGGGGAGCTTGCCGCGATCGACGAGACGGCAAGCGGCGCATTGGAGGCCCCGAGGGGATAGGCGGCCATGAACTTCCCATCGTTCCCGTAGACCCATATCTCCGCGTTCTTGCCTGCCCCCGTCACGTTGATGAGCCCGTTCTCCACGCGCGCGGTGGGATACTTTGCATTCGCGGCGAACGTCGTGCGGGCCGGCACGGTGAGCGTATCCTCCACGGTGTCGCCGCCGCTGTTCTGGAGAACCACCCGGTAGTCCCCGCTGGGGAAGGGGGTCGTGCCGGGCATGGCGATGGACGTGCTGCCGATCCAGTTTTCGCCCTCCGCCACCGCGCTTACCCAGGCGGTGCTGTCCACCTTCCAGAAAAGCTCGGCGTCGTCGTTGATCACGTAGAATGCGCTGAGGTTTTCCATGCCGTCGGGATCGCTGGCCACGAGAAAGACGCCGAGCGTTTCGGCATTCACGCCCGTGGCCGGGTCGTGCGTGTAGATCACCCGGCCGTAGACGCGCGAAAGCTCGGGAGGCTTGCCCGAGCATCCCGCCAGGACGGCAAGACACGTCAGAAGCGCGCCTGCAATGACGCCGAGCAGGACTGGTCGCTTCACAGGCCTTCCAGGACCGCCGTTCGCCGGCAGTCGGAGAGCCGGCGCCGCAGGTAGTCGTGGTCGAGCTCGAGGTCCTTCACGAGCTGGAGGAAAAGCTCATTGGGCACCAGATTCTGCTCCGTAAAGAGGAAGAGAAGCGCCTTTTCCGCGATACAGGAGACGCGGAGGGAGTTCATGCCGATCTCGTCGTAGGAGCTTGCAAACTGCGCGTACAACCGGGACCGGGGGAGATTGCACTTCACCAGGCCCAGCTCTTCACGCAACTGGTGCGGCTCGCCCCGCGACGCCTGCTCGCCCAGGGGCTTCAGGATCAGGTAGGTGTATTCCTTGCCGGGCAGGTGGTGATGGTCGTCGCATCGCGTGCAGTAGTTCGGCTCGCGCGGATCGTCGCTCGCCCGGTCGCCGCCGATCACGAGCAGGGGATCGAAATAGAGCGCCGGGCACTCGTAGCCGTCCACCGTATAAAAGCGGTAGGTATAGAAGGAATCCTGGAGGCACTCGGGATGCTCGCAGTAGGCGGTGAGGGGGAAAACGTCGGTGGCGGTATCCAGGAGCAGGCGCGCCGTCGTGTTGAATATCTCCCGGCGGAAGTTCAGGACGAGCGACGGAAAGATGAAGGAGAGGCCGCGCGCGCGGGAGGCGTTCTGCACGACGTAGGCAAGACGCTCCTCGTAAAAGGAAGCCTCGTCGATCACCCAGGTCCCTGCCTCGGGGTGTTCCGCCATGACGCGCTCCAGGTCGAAGGAGTTGGCGATCTCGGCGATGTTCGTGCCGCAGCGGACGTAGCCGCCGCGGTAGGGCAGGGCGTCGGGAGGGTAGTCGGGGAAACGCTTGGCGTCCAGCGCGGAGCGGATGAAGAAGACGATGCGCCTGTCCGCCCCGTCCGTGCGCGTCTGCTCGGCGGCGGCGCCGGTCTTGCGCCGGGCCACCTCGGAATCCCGCCAGATGCGCGCCGAGAACTCCGTCTTGCCCGATCCCATGGAGCCGATCACGAGGATCCGGCGGGACGGCCGGGAGAAATCGAAATGGTTGAAGGAATGGTGCACCTTCACCTCGGGGAAACCGAGGCTTTTCAGGAAGGTCTGCGTATCACGGCTGTCGGTTCCCGCGTCCATGCGGTTGGAGAATAGACCCCGCGGCCGGCGTGGTCAATGGCAAGCAGTTCTCATTTTGGACCTTCCTATGGATACGAAACTGCATGGGCGCTCTGAAATTGCCCGCATATCGTGGGACAAAATGAGAACTGCATCCCTCGGTCACCATTGCGAGAGTTGCTGGTCAATGGCGCGCTTCAAAAGAGGGGGAGCTGTCGGCTTTTGCGTCGCCGATTCGGCAGCGTGCTGCGGAGAGAGAGGGGGATGTCGCCGATGAAACGCGACGGAAGGCATTCACGGAGCTGGCCGTACACGCGGCGCCTCGCGCAATGGCTGATGAAGAGCCGGTCGCCCGCGCGCGTCATGGCCACGTAGAAGAGCCGCCGTTCCTCTGCCAGGTCGTCCGGCAGAGGGGTGATGCCTTCCTCGGCTCCCGCGATGAAAACGACCGGGAACTCCAGGCCTTTCGCCGCGTGGAACGTGAGGAGCGTCACCTTCTGCGCGGGGCGCGGCCCCTCGCTCTCCCGTGCGCACAGAGACACGTGTGAGAGAAAACCGGGCAGGTCGGTCCCGAAGCGCGCGGCGCTGGACCTGATGGTCTCTTCGCCGAGGGTGATATCCGGCACCGTCCGATCCAGCGGTATGGCCGTCTGCATCACCAGGTCCAGCGCCGCGCAGATTCCGGCGTCCGCCGCGGTGCGGGCCATCAGCGCGCCATTCGCCAGGATCGCGTCCAGGGCTCCCGTCGTGCCGGTGCGCTTCTCGTGCCGGCGGAGGATGTGGAGCGCCACCGCGTCCGCCGGGTCGGCGGCGAGATTGAGCGCGGCGATCAGGGCATCGAAGGGTTCATCGTCGGCGAGCGGCGCATTGGAGGCGACTGCAAGAGGAAGCCCGGCCTCCTGCAGGGACGGCAGCAAGGCATCCCGGACGGCGCGGGTGCGAAAAAGCACGGCGATGTCGGAAAAGGCATACCCGGTCGCTTCCCGCCCGCGTGCGGCGTCGACGGAGACGGAGTCCACTCCTCCGACGAGGCCCCGAATTTCACCCGCGATGAAGCGTCCTTCCTCTTCCGGGTCGCTCACCGCGGCGACGCGTATCGCCTGCCCCGGGCCACGGACCGCCGACAGCAAAGGGCCGTCCTGCCCGCGATCCCTCGCGATGACGGCCGCGGATGCCTCCACGATGCAAGCGCTCGACCGGTAATTGCGTCCAAGGGAATAAGACTCCGACCGTGAGAGAAGGGCAAAACGCTGGAAGAGCTCCCGGTCCGATCCGCGGAATCCGTAGATGGCCTGGTCGGGATCGCCGATGCAGAACACGGCCCCCACGTGCGCCGCGAGAAGCTCCAGCAGCGCGAACTGCGGCGTATTGATGTCCTGCAGCTCGTCCACGGCAACGGCGCAGAAGCGCCGGCCGATCGATGCACAGAGGGACGAATCTGCCCGGAGAATACCGACGAGCTTTCCCACGAGGCCCGCGATGTCGACGCAGCCTGCCCCGGCGATTTCCGTCTCGTAGGCGGCAATCGCCGCCGCCAGGTCGGGGTCCGGCAGGGCTTTACCCTCCCACGCGCTTTCCATGGCGGTGGAAAGCCCGCGGATGCGGGTGGCTGGCTCGGCCGGAAAAAGCATTTCCAGATGCGCACGCCGCCGCGCGGGCGTGACCACGCTGGGTGAGGAGAGGATCGAGCTCGCGGAGGAGCGACCAGCTGAATGAATGGAACGTTGCCACGGTCGCGTCGGCCGCACGGGCCGGCGCCAGCCGGGCGAGTCTTTCGGAAAGCTCTCCGGCCGCTCGGGTCGTGAAGGTGAGGGCAAGGCCCCTGCCGCTGCCGCCATCGCCGCGCCCGCTCGCCTGCGCGAGCCAGTGGGTGAGGAGCCGGGTCTTTCCCGACCCGGGCCCCGCGCTCACGACGATGCGCGGCGCCGCACTTTCCACGATGGCGCGCTGCGCCGCGTCGAGTGCATCGACAGGCACCGAAGTTGCAGGTCCGCGTCCCGCGGCGCGGTCTGCGTCGCCGCGCGGCGACACGGCAGCCTGCACCCGGCGCGCGGACCGCCGGACTGCGGGGAAAAGCTCGTCCTGGCCGCGCAGCCGTTCCCGCTCATCGTCGCCGAACACCCGTATGACGCCGAACTCGCCGTCGTAGCCGGGCCGCGCATCGATCCTGCCTTCCCGCATGCGGGTCACCGCTTCTGCCAGCAGGGCGCCGTGTCGGCGTCGGATGTCCTCGACCGGTGCGTCCAGCAGGAGGCCGTACTCGCTGCCGAACGCGCCCACGATGCGCGCGTAGGCGGAGACGACCGCGCGCGAGCCGACCCCCGCGCCGGCAAGCTCCGCGAGAAGCTCGGCAAGCGGGATGAGGGAATGAAAACCTTCGCCGGGTCGCGGCGGCGCGGGTGCCGCACGGTCGGCAAGGGCCATCACGCGGCTCAGCACGCCGATCGTGAGGGGCGTGCCGCACACCGGGCACATCCCCCCCGCCTCCCGCGAGCGCGCGGGCTCCCAGCAGATGCCGCACGTGCGGTGGCCGTCGAGGTGGTACTTGCCTTCCTCGGGATAGAACTCGCAGGTGCCCAGGAATCCGTGCCCGGTGCGAAGCGCATCCGTTACCCCGCGCCAGCTGGGCTCGGTGTCCAGGAGATTGGCCTCCCGGCCGAGATTCGGCGGCGAGTGCGCGTCGGAGTTGGAGACCAGCCGGTAACGGTCCAGCGCGCTCCATCTCCAGTTCATGGCGGGGTCGGAGGAGAGGCCTGTCTCCAGCGCGAAGATGTACGGCGTGAGCTCCTCGAAACAGTCCTCGATGCGGTCGAAGCCGGACTTCGACCCGAAGAGGGAGAACCAGGGCGTCCAGATGTGCGCCGGTATCAGGAAGGAGTCCGGGTTTGTTTCCAGGAGCAGCGACAGCAGGTCTTTTGGATCGAGCCCGAGTATCGGCCTGCCGTCGGAGGCGATGTTGCCAATGCGCGCGAGCTTCGCGGCAAGATGCCGTGCATCCTCCAGCGTCGGCACGCCGATGAGGCTGTGCACCTTGTGCACGACGCCGTGCTTCCTGTAGATGGAGCTGATCTCGGTCGTGGGGAGAAAGCGCACGTCCCGGTCCGCCGGTGCGGCGCCTTCCAGCGGTGAATCCCGCGGGGGATCCTTCAGGACGTAGAGACCGTCACGCTCCACGAGGGATTCGCTGAGCTCCGCGAACCACTGGGGATGCGTGAAGTCCCCCGTGCCGACGATGTCGATTCCCTTGACCCGGGCCCAACGATGGAACCCATTCAGGTCCGCCTCCCTGCTCGTGGCCCGGGAATACCGGGAATGCACGTGCAGGTCGGCGACGAGCCTCATACGCTCTTTGCGAAGATCGTCCTGATTTCTTCCTTTGCGCCGTCCAGCACCTCGCCGTATTTCACGTCGAGCTGGGACAGGTATTGGCGCACCATGCTCTGGAACTCGGGGTCCTGGGCGGGGTTGATCTTCACCTGTCTTCCCATCTGCCGGGAAAGATCCTCTTCCTTCTTGCGGAGCTTCGGCCCGTATTGCTTCTCAATGGCTTCCACCAGCCGCTTGCGCTCGCCGAGGTATTCCTTGAAGAAGCCGTCGAGCTGGCTGAAGATCATGCCCACCTTCTTCGCGTCGGTCACGGCGGAGGCAATGGCATCGCCCAGGCGCTTCGTGTCCTTTGCGCCGAAGTCGTCCACCGGGAGCACGAGGTTGGCGAGGAGTGACTGCATGAGGCCCTCGCGGACGAGCTTGCCCGTGGCCGGCTCATATGCCTTCAGCGCCGGCTTCAGGTCGAAGGCCGGGTCGTCGAGCACCTTGAAGGCGAGCTTCTTGCCCTCGTCGCGGAGACGATTCGCCTCCAGGAGCTCCTTGTTGGCTTCGATATCCTTCGAGTTTTCCATGGCGATTTCAAGCGCCGATTTTATCGTTCCCATGTTTTCACTCCCTGTCAGGAAAGAAATGTACCCGGGGCATCGCAAGGAATCAAGCCCGGCCCCGCGCGCGTGGTGTCATGATCGTCTCAGTGTCGGTGACGATGCCGTCCACGCGCTGATCGCTCGGCCCATGCGGCACCGCCTCCACGAGCTGAAAGGAGAAACAGACGGCAATGACGGCAATCGCAGGGGAAACCCGGCGCGCATCGAGCAGGAATCGGTCGTAGTAGCCCTTGCCGCGCCCCAGCCTGTTGCCGTCGCGGTCGAAGGCGAGCCCCGGGGCTGCCACCAGCGGACGCGCCGCGCGCGATGGATCCATCGCCGGCCACGACGGGTCGGGCACGGGGATGCCCCAACGGTCGCGGGGAAGCTCGACGGCGCGAGGCGGGAGTATCAGGAACACGGATATCGTCACCGACGATGCGCGGCACGGCCACAGCCTTGCCCTGGCCGCGCGCGGCGGCAATGAGGGGCGCCGTGTCCAGCTCGCGCGGCATGGACAGGAAGGCGAGAACGAGGTCTGCCGCCGCCCATTCGCCAGTCGCCGCAAGGCGCGCGGCGACGCGGGCGCTCCGTTCGGCACGCGCGGCGGGAGAAAGCGCGGCGAGCGCCGCCGTCATGGCGGTGCGCATTTCGGGCTTGTTCATGCTACAGTCATACGGGTGAGGAGGCAGGCGATGCAAGAGCGCACGCAACGGACCGCGGCACGCGCGGCGGCAGCAATTCGCCAAGCCCGGATCTCTGGGACAGGGTCCGTGAAAGCGTCATCGGCCGCAACGCATCGCTTCTGACACCGTTCGGAAGAAGACGCCTCACGTATGCCGACCACACGGCGTCGGGACGCGCGGTCACGTTCATCGAGGACTACATACGGGACGTCCTGGCCGAGTACGGAAACACGCACACGGAGGACGACGCCACCGGGACCATCACCTCCGAGAGGCTGCGCGAGGCGGAGGCGTCTATCAAGCGTCTCGTGCACGCGGGGCCCGCGCACAAGATCATCTGCGTGGGCGCGGGGACGACTGCCGCCGTCCATCAGCTCCAGCAGATACTGGGAATCTACCTGCCGCCGGCGGGCAGGGACATGTTCGACAAGCTCCTGAAGGCGGGCCTTCCCGCCGCGGACGGCGCGCTGCTGCGCGAGCGTCTGGAGGCGGCCCGGCCCGTGGTCTTCGTGGGCCCGTACGAGCACCATTCGAACGAGGTCTCCTGGCGGGAGTGCTTCGCTGAGGTGGTCGAGATCGAGCTCACGGCTGGCGGGCTCGTGGACCTCGACGATCTGCGCGCCAAGGTGGCGCGGCCGGTCTACGCGCAGCGGCGGAAGATCGGCGCGTTTTCCGCGGCATCGAACGTCTCAGGGGTGAGGACGCCGGTCCGCGAGGTCGCGCGCATCCTGCACGAAGCAGGAGCGCTTGCATTCTTCGATTTCGCCGCCAGCGCGCCGTATGACGTGGTCGATATGAGCGATGCGAGCGGCCCTTTGGACGCCGTCTATTTCTCGCCGCACAAGTTTCTCGGGGGGCCGGGGAGCTGCGGGGTGCTGATCATCCACGAAAGCATCTACCGCGCCGACCTTCCGCCCACCGTCGGGGCCGGCGGCACGGTGGACTTCGTGAACTTTGACGGCCAGGCCTACAGCCCCGACATCGAGGTCCGGGAAAAACCCGGCACGCCGGGCATCCTCCAGACGCTCCGAGCCGCGCTCGCCATGGAGCTGAAGGAAGCGCTCGACCCCGCGCGGATCGCCCGGCGGGAGGAGGAGTTGTGCCGGCGCGCCCACGCGCGGCTTTCGGCGCATCCGGCCATCGACCTGATCGGCAATGTGGCACCCGAGCATCGGCTGCCCATATTCTCCTTCAATATCCGGGTGGGCACCTCGTGGCTGCACCCGCGTTTCGTGGCGACGCTCCTGAACGACCTCTTCGGCATCCAGAGCAGGGCAGGATGCTCCTGCGCCGCCCCGTACGGGCATCGCATCCTCCACATCGACACGCGCACCTCCCAGGAGCTTCGCCGCTCCATCATGCGCGGCAATGTCGGCCTGAAGCCGGGCTGGGCGCGCGTCAATTTCCATTTCCTCCACGACGACGCGGAGGTGGACTTCATCTGCGATGCGATACTTTTCATCGCCGACCACGGGAAGCGCTTCCTGCCCTTCTACAAGTTCGATGTCCACACCGGCACCTGGCGGCATGTGGGCAGTGTGCCGGCCCCCAGGGCCTTCGGTATCCAGGCTGCCCTTGACGGCGCGCGGGCCGAAGATGCGCATGACGCGCCGGAGCCCGACCTCGTCCGGCTGTTCGAAGGCTATCTCGAAGAAGCTGCCGCGCTCGTCGAAGCGGGTAGCACCTCCTGGCGGGACGATGAGCTGAAAAAGACCGAAGAAGACCTGATACCATTCGTCTACATGGGAGACGATGCACGGTGAGCCCGCTTCCAACACCCTCCACAGGCTCGGAGCAACAGCTCCCAATGGATCGATTGACGAAAGGAGAACGTGATCATGGCAGGATCGATGCTTTCATTCCCCCCTGGCTTTCTCTGGGGCACGGCCTCCGCCGGCTATCAGGTCGAGGGCGGCAACACCACGTCGGACTGGACGGACTGGGAGAATGAGCCGGGGAGGATCGCTGCGGGCCAGAAGTCGGGGCGCGCCTGCGATTGGTGGTCGGGCGAGCGCTGGAAAGAGGACTTTGACAGAGCCGCTGCCGACGGGCAGCGCACGCACCGGCTGTCGGTGGAATGGAGCCGCATCGAGCCCGAACCGGGCAAATGGGACATGGACGCCCTGGATCGCTACCGGCGCATGATCGTCGGGCTGCGCGACCGGGGCATGGAGCCCATGGTGACGCTCCATCACTTCGTGAACCCGCGCTGGGTCATGGAGCGTCAGGCGTGGGAGTCTCCCGCGATCGTGCCGCTCTTCGAGGCCTACACGCGCAAGGTCGTCGCGGCGCTGAAAGACGTTGTGAAGCTCTGGTGTACGATCAATGAGCCGAACGTGCTGATGCTCTCTGGTTGGGTGGAGGGAAGCCACCCTCCCGGCAAGAAGAAGCTCGGGCTTGCGATGGAGGTCGCGCGCAACATCCTGCGCGCCCACGCCGCCTGCTACCGGGCCATCCATGAGCTGCAGCCGGATGCGCAGGTCGGGCTTCCCATCCATTTCCGTCCCCTCACGGCCGCGCGATCTTTCTTCCTGGACCGATGGGTGGCACGCAAGCAATTTGACCTTTTCAGCTCGGTTTTTCCCGATGCCATCCGCACGGGACGCGTCCGCGGCATCCTCGGCTCAACGGCGGTGCCCGAAGCGAAAGGGACGATGGATTGGTTCGGTCTCAACTATTACACGGCGGATGTCATCACCTTCGACCTGCGCAAGCCGGGCCAGCTTTTCGGAAGCCGCGCATTTCCCCCGGGAGCAGAGTTGGACGAGGCAGGAGAGTTCGCGTACTACCCTGCCGGGCTTGCGTGGTCGCTGGATTGGGTGCGGCGAACGCTGGGCCTTCCGATCTACATTACGGAGAATGGCTTTGGCGACAGACAGGATACGATGAGGCCGCGCTACATCCTCGGCCATTTGCGGGAGGTCTGGCGTCATATCCAGGCGGGGGGAGACGTGCGGGGCTACTATCATTGGTCGCTCATCGACAACTTCGAATGGGAACGGGCCTGGACGCACAGGTTCGGGCTGTACGCGATGGACCCGGAAACCCTCGTGCGGACCCCGAGAAAATCCGCCCGCCTCTATGCCGAGAATCTGCAAGGCGGACGGCATCTCCCCTGAGATGGTGTCACGCTATGCCCCCGAGCTGGCGGAGGGCTTTTTCGAAGACGTGAAATGAAAAGCAGGGCCACGTCGAGGGATTGGCTCCCTCTTGCACGGGGACGCAGGGGCGCGCAGGAGGTCCCGACGGGCGAGGCATTCCGCCCGGAGTGGATCGATTTCGAGCGGGGCATCCGCGTGGGCAATCTCCAGCCGCATGAGCGCATCACGCAGATCCTCAAGCACCGGTTGGAGGACGACCATGGCACGGGCTTCGTGACGGACCGGTGGGGCCGCGGGGTTTACTGGCAGTGGATCTGCTGGCTGCCGCGCGCTGACCGCGAGGCAAAGCCTGTATCGAATACGATCAACTTCGGCTGCGCGAAGCTCTACATTTCGGTCGATCGTTCGCTGCGCATCTTCCAATGCGGTCTTGCCGTCGAACGGGGATTCGCCGGCGGCACACCCTCGTTCCCGGGCATCCTCCTGCAGCCGGACTGGGACTGGCACCGGCTCATGAAGCAATGCGCTGACGGCACGGCCGTGGACGTCGAGCTGCGCCGTCTGGTCAACCGCGAAGGATTCACGGCGGCCATTGTCGGCGCCGGCGGCAGGACCTGGACGGGCAAAGAGCTCACCTCGGCGCGCCAGATCCGGGAGGCGGCGCGCAAGGCTCCCCGCGACGCCTGGAGCGGCTTCGACGTGTACTATCCGATGCCGGAATCCGAGGTGCGCGCCGCCAGCGGCTTCGATCTCGTGCAGGGCATCCTCGGCGCGTTCGCCGAGGTGGTGCCGGTCATGAACGCCTGCATGCAGGTGACCCTCGCGTCCCGGGCTATTTCTTCTGGGCCCGGATCGGCGACTCCTTCAGGAAAGACGCGAGGATAACGGCAACAACGGTCAGGCCCGCCAGTGTCAGGAGCGATCCGCTCATCGAGCCCGACGGCGCCTTGAAGGCGTCCATGCCGAAGATGAACACGATGCCCGAGATCTGGCCCATGACGACCATGAGGGTGTTCGACGTTCCCTCGGGGGCCGGCAGCGTCATCTCCGCGCCGTACTGGAAACCGATGGGTCCCGCGCTCAGGAGGAACAGCCCGAAGACGAACGCCGAGGCGAGCAGCAGCCACCACGTCGTGGCGAATGTGAGGCCGATGAGCCCCGGCAACAGCCCCGCGAGTGCAAGGATGATGAATGGCTTGCGGCGGCGGATCGAATCGGAGACCAGGGGAATGACAATGGCCCCGATGATGCCGCCGATCAGCATGATGCCGCCGGCAAGACCCGCCTGCGCCGTGGTGAAACCCCGGGGACCGACGATCTCTTCGATCCAGGTCGTCACGCCGTTGAACATGCCCAGCCCGATGAAGAAGATCACGAGCAGGAGGATGAAGTCCCTCTGCTTCATCATGTGCCGCAGCCCGTCGAAGACGAGCGCGCGCGCTTCCTCTTCCTTGGGGCCGGGAGGGGTCGGCGGGTGCTCGCGCGCGACGATGATGAAGAACACGGCGGCTGCCACCGCGACGAAACCGTTGATCAGGAGCATCTCCTGCATGCCATAGGCGTTCATGAGCATGGGCGTCACGATGAGCGCGGCCAGTATCCCCAGGTAGATCGACAGCGTGCCCAGCCCGACGGCGGTGCCCCGTTCGCCCGCGGCGAACCATCGACCGCAGAGCTTCGTGATCGCCCCGACGATCAGCGGCTGTCCCACCGCGATGCCGATCTGCGAAATGAAGACAAGCGTGAAGTTGTTCGCGAACACGCCGCGGGTGACGGCGAAGATCGCCGTGAGCGCCGCGCCGAGGGAAACCGAGCGGCGAAATCCCCACGAATCGATGAGGAGCGCGCTGGGCAGGAATATGAGGATGTAGACGGCCATGAAGATCAGGGAGAGAAGGCCGATGGCGATGTCGGAGGTCCCATAGAACTTCATCGCGTCGCTCGTGATGGGAGCGAACGTGATCCAGAGGCCTTGGTTCATGGCCATGACGAACATGAAAGCAACCAGGATCAGCCACCGATAACCGTACGTCCGAACGGCCCCGACTTCCATGACACCCCGCTTTCTCCGGCTCAGATGCCGGCTATTTATTGCCCCCGCCCGCGGGCGAAGACGCCCAAGTATGAGCTTTTCGGTCAGATTTGTCCAGATTTTCGATCCTTGAGGGACAAAAGGGCGGCGCGGATCAGCTTCCTGCGTCGCCCGCAGGCCTCCGGTTGCGGACGAGGCGGACGGTGACGACCGTCAGGACAACAAGGAAGCAGTTGAGGCCGAGGTAGAACCAGAAGCCGCCGTGAATGCCGACAGTCTGCGCAAGGAGCGACATCAGGAAGGGGAAGACAATGGATCCTGCCGCGCCACCGGTTGCGACGGAGCCGACGGCGACGCCGGTCTTGTAGTAGCGCCCCACGACCGTCATCAACAGGGGATAGAAACCCGAGAAGCCCAGGCCCGTGAAGAAAAACGCGATGATGACCGCCACCGCGGAATGGACCAGCAGGACGATGAGGAGCATGGCCGCGGAGAACGAAGTCAGGCCGAGCATCAGCATTTCCTGCCGCCTGCCCTTGTACCAGAAAGAGACCGCGAGCCTGCCGACGAGCAGGCCCACCCAGACCACGGCGACGGCGTATGCCCCCTGCGAGGCGGCGGATCCCAGCACCTGCACGAAGAACACGGAAGACCAGGAAAAGACGCCGATCTCCGTGCCGACGTACACGAAGAGCGCGAGGATGAGGATGATGAGGAGGGGCTCACGCACGAGACGCAGTCCCGGCTCCTTTCGCTTTCCGCTCACCGGCCGGGGTGCGGGAAATGCGCGATCCCGAAAAGGACCGCGATGATGATGAGGAGGATGCCCGCGGCGAGAAAAACGGCGAGCATCGATACACCCGCGCCCGAGACGTAGCCGACGGCCGCGGGCCCGATGATCGCCCCGACGCAGAACGCCGCGTGGAGCAGGTTCATGAGCCTGCTTTGGCCGTTTCGCTCGATATGGATGATCTCCAGATTCGCCGTCACCTCCATGGAGCCCTGGCAGAGACCGATCGCGAATGCGAAGGCGAGGTTGGGCCAGGGGGAGGGGACGCGGCCGAACAGCGAGACACCGATGGCCCCGGCGACAAGGCCGACCACGATCACGACCTTCGCCGGGACGCGCTGGATGATGACGCCGCTCAGGAATGCCGAAAGCAGGTACCCCACGGCGCTTCCCGCCAGCACGATGCCGGTGACCGTGTATGACCAGTGATAGTCGCGGATGAGCTGGGGGAGTGAGGCGCCGGCGATGGTGAAGATCATGCCGAAGCCCATGAAGCCCGCGAGGAAGAGGACGTAGAGGCGGCGGCTTGCCGCATCGAGTTTTCCGATCATGTGTGTTTCTTCCTTCATAAGCGAACGGAGCGGCAAGGTCAAGCGCCATGGGTCGCCGATGAAAGACCACGGTCGTGACCGAATGAGCCGCGGTTGAGTTATGTCCGGATTTGTGATATATCAGAACTTGACCTTCCGAAATCCTCGAGGAGTCAGGATCCACCAGATGTTGCGCGCGAGGCGTGTTCTGCTCTGCGGCATCACCATGACGCTCATTGTCCTGGGGTTGCCGTCGTATGCCCAGAGCGATGCCACGTCCGCGGCCTCGTCGCAGGCCTCCACCAGGTCGGCGCCGGCGCCGACCGCCCCTTCTTCGAAGACTCCCGCGTGGACAAGGGTGCACAGGGTCGATGATTTCGTGACGGCGGGGGACATTCGCTCGGGCACCGTCCTCTCCGACGCGGACGCGCCGGTTGTCGTCTTCTCCCATGGAAGCCACACCGCCGCGGGCGTGAGCTGCGAGCAGTGCCACCACACCGGCGTGCAGGGCTTCCAGGCGCCCGCCTGTGCCTCGTGCCACAAGGGAGCCGCGGCGGTGGACGTCATGCACGCGGCATGCATCACCTGCCACCAGCGCACAGGCTCAGGCCCGGTGAGCTGCAACGACTGCCATACGGCGCGCCAGACGAGCCTTGCCGGCGTCTACCGCTTCGAGCTTTCCGACGTCGTCCGGGGGCCGCTGTTCATCGCCGCGTGGGCGCTCTTCGTTCTGGGTTTCGCGTGGCGCATCCTTCAGTTCAGCCGTCTCACGCGCGCAACCCGTTCGCGCCTCACCGCGCCGTTGCCGTCGGTTTCCGCGGAGTGGAGCGGCGCCGCCAACGATCGCGGCTTCTTCGCGCGGCTGCGGCGCTGGGTGCGCGGTACGATATTCGGCACGCATCCCGTCATGGGTGTGGTGAGCCTCCTCTTCCACCTCCTCCTGGTGCTTCTGCCCCTTCTTCTTCCGGCGCACAACATCCTCTTCGCGCTGACCTTCCGCGTGAGCCTGCCCACGCTCCCCGAGCCCTTCATGGACAAGGCCACACTCGGGCTTCTGGCGATCGGTGTCTTCTTCCTGGCGCGCCGCATCTTCTCCCCCCGGATACGGGCGCTCAGCACCCTACGCGACTACCTCGTGCTCCTGCTCGTTGCCGCCCCGTTCGTCACCGCATACATGGCCTACCACCATTGGCTGGACTACCGCACGGTGCTCGTGACGCACATGATCGTCGGTGAAATACTCATTGCGCTGATCCCCTTCACGAAGCTCGGGCACATGCCCTTCCTGATCTTCGCCCGGTTTTTCGTGTCCGGCGAATACTCCTGGAGACCGGGGAAGCGGAGGTGGAGATGAGCGGACATTCCGTGGACGCGAAGACACTCCAGAGGATCTCCCGGGTCGTGGAGGGGAAGAAGGACATGATCCGCCTCTCGCTCCAGGCCTGCGTCCACTGCTCGCTGTGCGCGGAGAGCTGCTTCCTGTACCGCCAGAGCGGCGGGGACCCGACGTACACGCCGGCGTACAAGGCCATCAACACGATCGGAAAGATCGCAAAAAGCAGGGGCAGGCTTTCGGACGATGCCTACGAGCGGATCCGCGAGCTTGCCTGGGACAAATGCGTTCTCTGCATGCGCTGCTACTGCCCCATCGGCATCAGCGTTCCCTCCCTCATCGCCGCGGCGCGCAGCGCCTGTCGAGAGAAAGGGGTGCACCGCTGGTACACGACAAGGAGGAACGCATGAAGGGAAGAAGGGCGTTTTTCGTGCTTCTCGCATTCGCACTCGGAACGTGCGCGCCGGCGATCTTTGCGGACCCCCCCGCCGTTCTCATGCTCGCAAAGGCGAAGGTCTTCGGCTCGCTCAGCAGGCCCGCGGTGCGCTTTACGCACGGCGCCCACGGCACCATCCAGGGGGTGAGCTGCCTCACGTGCCATCACGTGTACAAGGACGGGAAAAACGTCCTCGACCTCGCCCAGCTCACGGTCGGCAATCCCGCGATACGCTGCGAGACGTGCCACGCGAGCCCGCGCGACCTTGAATCGTCCTTTCACAAGTTGTGCATCACCTGCCACGACACCGCGAAGGCGCAGGGCAAGGTGACCGGTCCGCGCGACTGCGGCGACTGTCACGCGTGGGACAGGTGAGCAGGGGGGAATATGGTCAAAGCGAAACCAAAACCGCTCGGTGAGATATTCGACAGGGTGAAGGGCTACCGGCGCGTCCTGATCGTCGGCTGCGGCGGATGCACCTCGGTCTGCCTTGCCGGGGGACAGCGCGAGTCGCTCGCCCTCGCCGACGAGCTTTCTGCCTGTGCGCGCGCGGCGCGCGTGCCCCAGCAGTACGCGACGTTCGTCACCGAAAGGCAGTGCAACGCCGAGTTCGTCGACGAGATCGGGGAGCGGGCCGCCAACTGCGACTGCCTGATCTCCCTGGCGTGCGGGGCCGGTGCGGGGCTCCTGGCGGACGCGTTCCCTTCGCTTCCGATGTTCCCCGGCCTGGACACGATGTTCGTCGGCGTGGACCGCGACGTGGGCTTCTACGAGGAGCGCTGCAGGACCTGCGGCACCTGCGTCCTGGGCGACACGGGAGGGATATGCCCGGTCACGCGCTGCTCCAAGGGCGTCCTGAACGGGCCTTGCGGCGGCACACGGGAGGACGGCTCCTGCGAGCTTGCCGACGGCATCCGCTGCGCCTGGCACGATATATATGACAGGCTGAAAGCGCAGGGGCGTCTTTCCCAGATGCTCATCGTGCGGCCTCCCATGGAGTGGGTCGACCGGGGTGTGCGGACCCTCATCCAGAAGGGCTACGAAGGCGCGGTACGCCGCCAGAACGGGCTGAGGGGGATGCCCAATGAAGTCGGGCAGCAATCTGGAAAAGGTGCTTTCGGCAGGGCATTTCGCCGTGACGGCGGAGCTCGGCCCGCCGCCGGGCGCCGACGTGGATTTCGTCGCCAAGAAGGCGGAGCTGCTGCGCGGCGCCGTCGACGCGGTGAATGTCACCGACAACCAGACCGCCGTGGTCCGCATGTCCAGCCTCGCGGTGTCGGCGCTGCTGGTCGGGATGGGCATCGAGCCGGTCATGCAGATGGTGTGCCGCGACAGAAACCGCATCGCCATGCAGAGCGATGTCTTCGGCGCCTCGGCGCTGGGCATCCGCAACCTCACCTGTCTCATGGGGGACCACCAGGCCTTCGGCAACCAGACCGGCGCAAAGAAGGTGTACGACGTCGACTCCGTCCAGTTGATCTCCATCGTGAAGCGCATGCGCGACGAGCGGAAGATCCTGGGCAGCGATGAAGAGATCCTCGGCAGCGTGCCGATGTTCATCGGCTGTGCGGCCAATCCCTTTGCCAAGCCGTACGAGTTCCGCGCCCTGCGTCTTGCGAAAAAGGTGGAGGCGGGCGCGGACTACGTGCAGACGCAGTGCGTCTACGACGTGAAGATGTTCGCCGAATGGATGAAGGCGGTCCGCGACCTCGGCGTCCACACGAAGTGCCGCATCCTGGCGGGGGTGACGCCCCTGAAGTCGGCCGGCATGGCGCGCTACATGGCCGAGCAGGTCCCCGGCATCATCATCCCGCCCGAGATCATCGCGCGCTTGGCCGCGGCCCCCAAGGGCAAGGGCGCCGAGGTGGGGCTCGCCATTTGCGCCGAGATCATCGAGCAGCTGCGCGCCATCGAGGGCGTGGCCGGCATCCATATCATGGCAATCGAGTGGGAGCAGAAGGTCCGCGAGATCGTCCAGACGGCCACGCTGCTTCCGCGGCCCGTCGTGTGAGCCATCACCGCGAAGGACGGTTCCCCGACGGCGTCGCGCCCGGGGCCCCGCCCCTCATCGGCGCAGTGCCCGCCCTTCCGCGCGCGCGGCTTTCATGGTAGCGTGGACTCCATGGACGGGGCAGACGCGCGCGGCAACGACAGGCTGGAGCCGGACGACCTGCAGGAAATCGTCGTCGCGTGCGACAGGGACGGGATCATCCTGTCCTGGAACCGGGCGGGCGAGGAGATCACCGGTTTCCTGCACGACGACGTCATCGGCTATCACCTTGATGCCGTCATAGCCCCAGAGTCGCGCCAGTTCCTCGACCAGATCCTCACGGTGGAGAGGAGCGGATCGCTGCTTCCCGGTCTCCCCGTGCGCCTGCAGACGAGCTTCGGCTGGGTGGTGCCGGCGGAGGTGACATCGGTGCCCCGGCGCGGCGCCGACGGCTGGCTGCTCATCTTCCGCGATACGACGCTGAAGGTGCAGCTCCAGGAGCATCTCGACCGCCTGGACGTGCTCTACCGCGGTCTGGTGGAGGATTCACCCGACATCATCTACGTGCTCGATGAGCGCGCGCGCGTGCTTTTCATCAACGACACGGTGGAAAAGCTCCTCGGCTATTCAAAAAGGGAGATCATCGGCAATGATCTCATCGAGCTCGTCCATCCCGACGATCGCCAGCAGGCGTACTGGCCCCTGCGGGAAAGACGCCACGCGGACCGCGCGACGCGCAACCTCCGCCTGCGCTTCCTCACCCGCGCGGGACGGCAGCGGCGCTATGACCTTGATTTCATCTACATCTCCCTGACGGCGGTCGGCCTGGGGTCGAACAGGCTGGGGGCGCAGCCGCGCGGCGAGCCGGGCGGCGCGCTGGGAACCCAGGGCGTGGCGCGCGACGTCACGGATCTCGTCATGCTGAACGAGTTTTCGCGACAGGCGGAGCTCATCCTGCCTGTCTGTTCGATCTGCCACAGGATCCGCGTGACGTCGGGCAGCACCGTGGAATGGCTGCCGCTTTCCGACTACCTGACGCGCAGGACGGGTGTACTTTTTTCCCACACCTACTGCCCCGACCACGTACCCGCGCAATAGGCGTTTCCGGTTGCTTCGCTTTTTTCGGCGACCCTTGACAAATCTAGTAACTCGTCGTATATTTTAAATAACTACTAACTTGTAGAGTAGAAAACGATGTCGGTACGAAATGCGATTCTCGGTCTTCTCTCGCAAAAATCCCAGCATGGCTACATGCTACGCGCCGCTTTCGAGTCGCTTGTCGGCGGCGAGGAAATTTGGGACGTGAAGCCTGCGCAGATCTATACGACCCTCGCGCGTCTTGAGGAAAGCGGGCTCGTCCGGCAGGACGGTATCGACCAGGACGCGGGGCCGGAAAAGCGCGTCTACTCCCTCACCCCGGAAGGAAAAAAGGAGCTTGCATCCTGGTTCGCCGCAGGGGTGGAGGAGGAGCGCCAGCGCGACGAGTTCTTTGTCAAGCTCATGCTGAGCATGCGCGCGGAAGGGGCAAACCCCGTCGCGGTGATCCAGGCGCAGCGCGGCACGCTGTACCAGGAGATGCACGACCTGACGGCGCGGCGCACGAAGGCCGATCCGAAACGCGAGCTTGCCACCATCTTCCTCCTGGACAAGACCCTCATGCACATCGAGGCGGACCTGCGGTGGCTGGACATGGTGGAGGCGCGCCTGGACGACATGGATCGCCAGGCCGCGGCCCCGCTCGCCGCGCGGCCGCGCGGAAGACCCAGAAAATCATCGTAAGCGGAAAACTGCAAAAGGAGCCGGTATGTCACTCGTCAAAGCGGAGAACCTCACAAAGATCTATGGAACCGGGGAAGCTGCCGTCACGGCGCTGGATCACGTGCGGCTGTCGGTCGACGCCGGTGAGTTTGTCGCGATCATGGGCCCCAGCGGCTGCGGCAAGTCGACGCTGCTGCACCTCCTGGGAGGGCTGGATCGCCCCACCGAGGGCAGCGTGGCCATCGACGGAGAGGAGCTCACCGGCCTCCCCGACACCGCGCTCGCAGAGCTGCGGCGGCGGAAAATCGGTTTCGTCTTCCAGTTCTACAACCTGATCCCCGTGCTCAACGCAACGGAGAACGCCGCCCTCCCGCTCCTGCTGGACGGCGTGCGCGCATCGACGGCGAACGGCCGCGGCGCCGAGTGGCTGCAGAAGGTGGGTCTTCCCGACCGGGCGAAGCATCGTCCGTCCCAGCTCTCCGGCGGTCAGCAGCAGCGCGTGGCCATCGCGCGCGCCCTCGTGGCCGCGCCGTCGCTCGTGCTCGCCGACGAGCCCACCGGCAACCTCGATACGCATTCCTCCGACGAGATCGCGGCGCTTCTGCGCAAGGTCGCCGACGAATGGGGCCGGGCGGTCGTGATGGTGACGCATGACCCGCGGATCGCGGCGTACGCGGACCGCATCGTGTTCCTGAAAGACGGCACGATCGTGGACGAAACGACGCTCAAGGGCGGCGGGGACGCGCAGGCCGTGAAGGCCCGCGTCGACCGGCTGGCACGATAGGAGACGTTCATGGGTATACAACTGACACTCGCGGCGCGCTACCTCGCGGGCCGCCGCCTTCGCGCAATTCTCACGACCCTTGCCGTCATCTTCGGCGTCCTCGTGCTTTTCGGCATGAACATCATCGTGCCGACCATGATGCAGGCGGTGCAGTCCACCATGATGGCCGCCTCCGACCAGGTCGACGTGACCGCGACGCTCACGACGGGTGAATCATTTGCCGCCGCCGCTGTGGACAAGGTCCGGGCGGTGAGCGGCGTGCGCGCCGCGCAGGGAATCCTGGAGCGGCCGGTGAATCTTCCCGCCGATTTCTTCGATCACAATCCTGCCACGCCCGACAAGGTGTCCGTGCTGTCCCTCATCGGCATCGACCCGGCGCGCGCCCGCGGCGTGCGGCCGTACCCCCTGAGCGGAGGCCGCTTCCTCGAACCGACGGACGGAGCGGCGGCGGTCATATCCGCCAGTCTCGCGCAGTCGCTCGGCATCTCGCTGGGCGGCTCGTTCGCGCTGCCGACGGTGCAGGGACTCGTCCAGCTCACCGTCGTCGGGCTTCGTGCCCCGCGCGCCGTGCCCGGCAACGAGGAGGTGCTCGTGACGCTGCCCGAGGCGCAGCAGCTCCTTTCTGCCGAAGGCCAGATCAACACCATCGAGGCGAACTATGACGCAACCGATGCGGCGCGCCGTGCACAGATCAAGGACGCCGTCCAGGCGGCCCTGGGAAGCTCGTTCACGCTCGGTACCCTTTCCGACACGAGCAGCCTCTATGGATCGCTGGGGGCAGCGCGAATCGGCTTCACCGCGTTCGGCATCCTCGCACTCTTCATGGGCGCCTTCATCATTTTCAACACCTTCCGCACGATCGTGGCCGAGCGCCGCCGTGACATGGGCATGCTGCGCGCAATCGGCGCAAGCCACCGCACCGTTGTTGGGATCTTCATCCTGGAAGGGCTGATCCAGGGTGTCCTGGGAACGGCGCTGGGGATGCTCTTCGGCTACCTTCTCGCCCTTGCGGCCACCGCGTCGCTGGGCCCGCTGCTTAGCCAGTACGTGCATTTGACGATGGGGCTGCCGATCGTCTCCCCGGGCATCGTCATCGTCTCCGTCGTCGTGGGCATCGGGGTGACGCTCGCGGCAGGCCTCTTCCCCGCGCTCGCCGCGCGCAAGGTGACGCCGATCGAGGCGCTGCGTCCCTCCACGGATGCCGCGGTCTACCGCCGCGCAATCGGCGGCAGCGCCATCGCGGGCATCGTCCTCGTGGTTCTGGCTCTCGTGGCGCTTGCCTCCGGCTCCATGAGCATCCTCGCGCTGGGCATGATCATGTTCATGGTGGGCATCGTGCTCCTGGCGCCCGCGCTGGTGCGGCCGCTCTCCCTGGTGTTCGGTGCGCTGCTGGCGCGCCTCTTTGCCCGGCAGGGGACGGGAACCCTCGCGCAGCAGAACCTCGCGCGCCAACCCTCCCGCGCGGCGGTGACGGCAAGCACGACCATGATCGCACTGGCCATCATCGTGGCCATGGGGGGCATGATGGCAAGCGTCTCCGCGGGATTCCTGGAGATCCTGCGCACGAGCCTGGGCAGCGACTACCTCTTCGTGCCCCCGGCCGTCGCGGTCTGGCAGAACGACGTCGGCGCCTCCGGCTCGCTCGCCGATTCCCTGCGAAAAATCGACGGGGTGGACCACGTGAGCACCCTCCGCTACGCCTCCACGATCCTCGATTCCGGTGCAACCCGCAACACCGCCGCGCTCCTCGGCATCGAGCCGAAGGAGTTCCCGCTCGTTTCCTCCCTGGCGTTTACCGATGGCTCGTCGGAAAAGGCGTTTGCCGCCCTTGCGGACGGGCGGGGCATTATCGCCAATCCCATGCTCGCCGCGTCGCTGGGCTTGAAGGTGGGCGGCACCGTTTCACTGGACACGGCGGAAGGCAGGAAGGACTACCAGGTCGTCGGCATCGCCACGGACTTTCTCGATGCGAAAATTGCCGCCGCCTTCGTGTCGCAGGCGAGCCTCGCCCGGGACTTCCACAAGACCGAGGACGTTCTCATCCAGCTCAACCTGAAGCGCGGTGCCGATGCCGCGGCTGCCGGGGCGGCCATCCGTGCAGCCGGGGCTCAATTCCCCCAGTTCTCCATCGTCCAGGGCAAGGACTACTACACGCAGATGAGCGGGCTTTTCACCGTGATCTTCACCGCCCTGTACGTGCTGTTTGCATTCCTCGCCTTGCCCTCACTCCTCACGATGCTCAATACGCTGGCGATCTCCGTGATCGAACGCACCCGCGAGATCGGGATGCTGCGCGCCGTCGGCACGACCCGGCGGCAGGTGAGCCGCACGGTGCTCGCCGAATCGCTGCTGCTGGCGGCCCTCGGCACCCTGTTCGGACTGGTTGCCGGCGTGTACCTCGGGTATCTCCTGGTCAGGGGCATGGCGTCGGCCGGCTTCCCAACGCCGTACGTGTTTCCGGCGGCGGGAGTAATCGCCGCGGTTGTGATCGGACTGGTATTCGGGGCCCTTGCCGCAATCATCCCGGCGCGAAAGGCCGCCGCCCTGGAAATCGTTGACGCCCTCCGGTTCGAATAACAGGCACGACGACCCGGGTCTTTCCGTGTCGTCTCCCGTTTCCCCTGCCGCTATTCGAAATGCAGAGCCTGGATGGGATCCATGCGTGACGCCTTGCGCGCCGGGTAGATCCCGAAGAACAGCCCGACGGCGATCGAGAACCCGATGGCGAGGCCCACGGTGCCGATCGTGACGGACACGGCCATGCCGCCGACCTTGCTGATGAGCTGTGCCGCGATTGCTCCCAGTGCCCACCCCAGCAAGCCCCCCAGGCCGGAGAGGATGATCGCCTCCACGAGGAACTGCGCCATGACGTCCCGCCGCCGCGCCCCGAGCGATTTCCTGATGCCGATCTCGCGCGTGCGCTCCGTGACGGACACGAGCATGATGTTCATGATGCCGATGCCGCCGACCAGGAGGCTGATTCCGCCGATGGCGCCCAGCAACAGCGTCATGATCTGCGATGTCTCCTGCACGGTCTGGAGCACGTCCTGCTGCGTGACGATGGAGAAGTCGTCGTCGGCTCCCGGCTGGATGCCGTGCCGGCGTTCCAGAAGCGCCGTGACGTCGGCCTTCACCTGATCGAGGTGGTCCTTGTCCACCGCGGTCACGCCGATGCTCCGCGTGTCCTTCTGGTGGCGGAATCGGGCGTACATGACGGTGAAGGGGATGATCACCGTGTCGTCCTCGCTGAAGAACCCACCCCCCGCTCCCTTCTGCTTCAGCACGCCGATGACCTTGAAGCTCACGCCGGCGATCTTGATCGTCTTGCCGACCGGGTCCTCGTCGCCGAAGAGGTTCGTGACAATGTCGACGCCGATCACCGCCACGGCGCGGCTGGAGCGGTAGTCCTCCTCGGTGAAAAAGGAGCCGTTCTCCACCGTCCAGTTGCGCACGAGCGAATAGTCGGCAGTGGTCCCGACAACCGATGTCTGCCAGTTGTTCTTCTGATACTTCAGGGTTTCCCGGACGCTCACCTCGGATTCCACGCCGGAGATGTTCGCCACGCCCGCCTTGATTGCTGTCGCATCATCCACGGTGAGCGTGCTCATGGAGCCGAAACCCGCGCGCACGCCGCCCACCCTTGTGCTGCCTGGCGTGATGGTGAGGAAGTTGCTGCCCAGGCCCTGGATGCGCTGGGTGACGCCCGCCGTCGCGCCCTGGCCGACGGAGACCATGGCGATCACCGCCCCGACGCCAATGAGGATGCCCAGAATCGTGAGCACGGCGCGCATCTTGTTCTGGACAAGGGCCCGCGCGGCCGAGCGCACGTTCTCCCAGAGCTCGCCGGGGCTGAAGACGCCGCGCCTCTTTCTTTCGCCGTGCGCCGTGGCGCGCTGGATCTTGCCCACGTCGATCCCCACGCCCTGGATCTGCTTCGGGTCGGGGATCGCCTCGTCGGAAACGATCACACCGTCCTTGAACTTCACCAGGCGCCGCGCATAGGCCGCCACGCTCTCCTCGTGCGTCACCATCAGGATCGTGATCCCCGCGCGGTTGAGGCTCAGGAAGATGTCCATGATCTCGTCGCTCATGCGGCTGTCGAGATTTCCCGTCGGCTCGTCGGCCAGGATCAGCGCGGGCGAGTTCACCAACGAGCGCGCAATGGCGACGCGCTGCTGCTCGCCACCGGAGAGCTCGCTGGGAGTGTGGTGCCCCCGCAGGGGAAGGCCCACTGCTTCCAGGAGCGCGTGCGCGGGGGTGACCCGTCGCCGCTCGCCGGTGTAGATGAGCGGCAGCTCGATGTTGCGCTCCGCGCTGGTGCGCGGCAGGAGGTTGAAGCCCTGGAAGACGAAGCCGATGGAGCAGCTCCGCACGGCGGCGAGCTGGTCGTCGTTCATGGTGGACACGTCGGTGCCGTCAAGGACGTAGCTGCCGCTGGTGGGGTGGTCGAGGCAGCCCAGGAGGTTGAGGAAGGTGCTCTTGCCCGAGCCCGACGGTCCCATGACCGCCACGAACTCCCCCTCCTCCAGGGTGAAGGAGACGCCCTTCAGCGCCTGAACCTCCACGGTCCCCGTGTCATAGGTCTTTGTCAGGTTCTCGGTCACGATCAAAGGGCGTCCCATGTTGCTCTCCTCATCTCATCATCGGACCGAGGATCCCGCCGAGCCCGCCGTCCGGGGGGCCGCCGGGGCCCCCGGTCTGCTGCGCTGCCTGCGTGCTCGTGCTCGTCGCGGTGCCCGCGCTCTTTTTCGTCGTGACCACCTCCTGACCCTCGTCGAGTCCCGCGATGATCTGGGTCTTCGACCCGTCGGTTGCGCCGATCTGCACATCCCACGCCACGGCCTTGCCCCCGTCGATGATCGTCACCGTGCTCTCTCCGTTTGTTGTCTTGATTGCCGAGGCGGGGAGGGTGAGGACGTGGGTGAGGGACACCACGGCGATATCGGCATCGGCATTCATGCCCCAGAGGAGCTCGCCATCGGGATTCGGCACCTCGATGGTGGCCGCGAACGTGGAGACATTGCTCGACGTCGTCGCTTTCAGATCCATGGACTTCACCCTGCCCCTGAACTCCATGTTGGGAAAGGCAGATTGCGTGACCGAGACCGGCTGTCCGATCTTGACCGAGGGTGCGTCGTTCTCATTCACCGCCGCAACGAGCAGCATGGGGCTCGGGTCGATGATGGAGGCAATGGCGGTGCCCGTGGTGACGATATCGCCGACCTCCACGTCGAGCTCCGCGACCGTGCCTGCCCGGGGTGAGCGGATGACCGTCGAGTCGAGGACGATCTTCGCCACTTGCCGGTTGTAGTCGGCCGTGGCGACCGCCGCCTCCTGTGCCTGCAGGCTTGCCGCGGTCGATTGGGCCTTCACGTTCGCGTAGGAAAGACGGGCGGATTCACATTCGGCCTTTGCCGTGGCGAGCGCCCGTTCCGCTTGCGTGAGCGTGCTCTTTGCCGCAAGTCCTTTGTCCGTCAACGCCTTCGTGCTGTCGTAGCTTTCCTGCGCGCTCGCCTCGGCGGCCTCTGCCGTTGCGAGCGTTGCCTCTGCCGCCGCGAGGTCCAGGCCCGCGGGCTTCGCCTCAAGGTTCGACAAGCGCGGCACGCTGCGACTGGTACGTCGCCTCGGCGCTCTTGAGGGCAAGATCGAGACCCGTGGGATCGATCTCCGCAATCGGCTGGTCCGCGGCCACCTTTTGGCCGACGGCGACGAACAGCCTCACGATCTTGCGCGTCGGCATATTGGAGTCGGGCCGTATGGTGATGCGGGTGGCCGGCTCGAGCTGACCCGATGCGCTCACCGTGGTCTGGATGTCCCCCCGCGTGACCTTGACCGTCGACACGGCAGCCTGCGTCGACCCGGTCTTCGCCGCGCCTGTGGAAGGGAAGAGCGTTCCCCGCAAGAACCAGAGTCCCACCCCTGCCACGACCAGTACGCAGGCCGCGATCAGAAGCCCCTTACCCCGCTTTTTCATGATTTCCTCCTTGATGATCTAGTTTCCCAGCGCCGCATCCAGGGCGAGCGCGGCCAGCTGCGCGTCGCTCTTCGCATTGGCCAGGTTGACCTGCGCCGTGGTCAACGCCACGGAAGCAGTCAGGACGTCCAGGTTGGAAAGCACGCCGTTGGCGAACCGGAGCTGGGCAAGGTCGTCCTGGCTCTGCGCCAGCTCCATGCTCGCCTGCGCGAGATCCGCGCGGGCCCGCAGGTCGCGCAGCGACGAGACGGCGTTCTTCACGCCCGTGCTGATGCTGGCAACGAGCTTGTCCTGCTGGATCTTCAGCGCCTGATTCTGAAGCTGCGCTTGTTGCACCGCCGCTGCTGTGGCCCCCGCATCCAGGATGGGAAGGCTTAAGGTAAGCGCCGCCCCCCAGCCCGTGCTCGTGGAGACAGGGCTCGCCCAGCTCATGTTGAAATCCACCGACCCGTTGGCTTTCACGACCAGCGCGCCCTGGGCCTTCGCACGTGCTACGGAGATGTCAGCGGACGCGATGTTGAGCGCCGACTGCTTCAGCTCCGATCGCTGCGCCAGCGCCTTCTTCACCGCCTCCGCGACGTCCATCGTGGGAACGGCCACGTCCCCCACCTCGGCAACGTCGTACTGCCGATCGAGCGGCCAGCCCACGACGGCGGACAGGAGCTCGCGGTCGATGCCCAGCGTGTCCTGCGCCTTCTGCAGGTCGAGGTCCGCCTGGGTCCGGTTGATCTGGGCCTGCCTCAGGTCGATCTGGCTGGCGCTCTGCGCGTCGTAGAGCGCCTGGGTCTTTCGGAGCTCTTCCACCCGCTGCGCGAGTGACTTTTTCAGTATGTCGATCTGCCTCTGCTGGGCGAGCAGCGTGTAGTAGGCCTGCTTCACCTGATAGACGATCGTCTTCTGGTTTGCATCCTCGCTGGACTGCGTGACCTGCAGGGCAAGGGAAGCCTGCTGGACGGTGGCGCTGCCGCTGCCCCTGGGGTAGCCATCCCAGAGGGTCGTGCTCGCTCCCAGGTGCAGCGTCGTGGACTGGTCGAGCGCGGAATCTTCCAGCAGCGTCTGCGACACGCTGGCGCTCAATGTGGAAGAGAGGGGGGCGCTCGCGGCGACGCCTGCATCCGCCGTGTCGTACGGGCTGCCGGCGATCGTGCCGTTGCTGCGCGTGGTGCCGGCTTCGGAATGGCTCACGCCGCCGGTTCCGCTGAGGCTGAACGAGTTTGCGGCGGCCGCGGCGTCGTATGTCGCCTGCGCGCTGCCCCGGGCAGCGCGGGAAGCCCTGATATCGGGTCCGTTGGCAAGCGCCTGATCGACGCACTGGGTGAGGGTCAGGCTGTCCGCGAATATCGGAAGGGAGAAGAAGAGCATCAGGACGACCACGAGAGTCGTGACCCTCACCCCCTGCGTCGAGCGTGCGGTGAAGAGACCATGTGTCGTCTTCGTCATGGTCAGAATGTAGCGGGGTCGTTTCCAGAGTTGATGAAGTCGGGGCAAAAGCTCTGTGAAACCCGGGTAAAGACTTCGTAAACTGTGCAAAACCACGGCCCCATGCCCTTGCGCATCGAGCCCTCGAGGGTACATTGGGACCATGACGAAAGGGGTCATGCAGCGGTCCGCGCCGATCCTCATCGCGATTCTCCTGCTGGCAGGAGGCGCCACGCTCGGCGTGCTGCAGGTGCGCTGGGTCGGCATCGCCTCCCGCGCGGAGGAGGAGCGCCTCCGTCGCGCGCTGGAGCTCGGGGCTGTACAGACGGCAGGGGATGCGGAGGAAGAGGTCCGGGTCATCCTGTCCCTGACGCGGATCTCTGCCGCCGACTTTGAGACGCAGAGCTGGAGCCAGATCGAGGCGGGCCTGGGCCTCTGGTACGCAAACGCCCGTTTCCCCGATCTGTTGCGCGCCTTCTCGATCGTGACCGACTCTCCTGCATCGGCGGTGCGCACCTATTCCCGGACCCAGGCCCGGCTGGTTGCCTCGGTGTTGCCCGCCGATGTCATGAAGGTGCTTTCCGAGGCGCAGTCCGCCGGAGCACGGTCCAACGGAGGGCAGCGATCGTGGCCTTCCGTCATGCTCGAGGCGAACAGACGCATCATCGCGCTTCCCGTACCCGGCGCGGACAACCAGGGCGCCGCGTCAGCGGGTTTCGTCATCATCGAGCTGGACACGAGCGTGTTCTACGAAAAGGTCCTGCCGTACTTCGTCGCCGTCGACCTTGGTGATTTCCTCTATAGAATCGTTGCGTCGGACAAGACGGTTCTCGCGGAGTCCAGCGGCCCTTTCACCAACCGGCAGCCCGAGACCGCCGTGGGCGTGAGCAGCCTGCCCGTGCTGGGGGGGCCCTTTCACGGGCAGGTGCCCGCCGCCCCCGGCGCGGGCTCGAACGGCTCAATTTCCGTCGACCCTCTCCTCCAGTTGTGGCTGGAGAGGGCCTCGGGAGCCCAAAGCGCCCGGGTCATGCCGCCGGACATCGGATTCTCTAGTGATGCGGAGGCCACCCTCCAGGTCTTCTACCCAAAGGCGAGCCTCGATGCCACGATGAAGCTGCGCCAGGCGCTCAACATCAGTATCAGCCTCGGCATCCTGTCCCTGCTCATCGTGAGCATGCTCGTGCTCTGGCGCCTGTACCGGCGGAGCCTCAGCCTCCGCGCGAGCGAGCAGGAATTCGTCGCCTCCATCAGTCACGAGCTGCGCACCCCCATCTCCGTCATCCAGGCGACGTCGCAGAACCTTGCGCGCGGCGTGGTGAGCGACCCCGCCCGACAGCAGCGCTACGCGGAGGTGATTCATGGCCAGATCAGGAGGCTGTCGGGCATGGTGGAAAGCATCCTCCTCTACGCCGGGCTCCAGTCGGGCAGAGGGCGGCCGCCCGGCCTGTCCGACATCGACCTCCCCACATTCGTTCAGGACCTCTTTCAGCCCCTGTGGTACCTGGCCCAGGAGCGGGGCTCCCGGGTGAAGCTGGATACCGCGGGCATGCCGGCCCGCATCTGCTCCGACCGCGTGGCAATCGGGTTGATACTGGAGAACCTCGTGGTGAATGCCATCCGGCATGCGGATCCGGGCGAGATACGGGTGAGCATCACGGCGACGGAGGGACGCATCCTGGTGATCGCAGTTGAGGACGATGGACCCGGTATCCCGGCGCGCGAGCAGTCCCGTGTCTTCGAGCCGTTCACGCGCGGAGAGCGCAGCGTGCGCGACCAGAAGCCGGGAAGCGGTCTCGGGCTGCATCTGGTCAAGCGCGTCACCGCGCTCCTGGGGGGGAAGGTGAGCCTCCAGAGCCCGTACCGGTCGGGAGCGCAGGGCGGGTGCAGATTCGTGGTGAGCCTGCCGTTCGAGGAGCCGAGCCGTGGCGACTAGGAAACCTGCAACCCGCCGCCCCGCGGCGACCGCGAAAAGGCCGGCGCGGCCGCGCGCACGCATCCTCGTGGTCGAAGACGAGGAAGGCCTGGTGCTCGCCCTGGAGGATGCCCTCCGCGGCGAGGGCTTCGAGGTGCGCGCCGCCACGGACGGCGTGAGCGGCCAGCGCGAGGCATCGACGGGCCGCCACGACCTTCTCATCCTCGACGTGATGCTCCCCGGCCGCGACGGATTCCAGGTCTGCCAGAACCTTCGCGCCGAGGGCGTCCGGATTCCCATCCTCATGCTGACGGCGCGCGGCACGACGATCGACATCGTCATGGGACTGCGCCTCGGCGCAGATGACTACCTCACGAAGCCCTTCGATACGCAGGTGCTCCTGGCGCGCGTCCAGGCGCTGCTCCGCCGCTCCACGGGTGCCGCGATGCCTTCCGGCGGGGAGGCGGAAGGCGCTGCCGAACCGGGCGTGCTGCGCTTCGGGGAGTTCAGCCTCGACACCGAGCGCATGCAGCTCCTCCGCGGCAACGAGCTGATTCCCCTCAACGTGCAGGAGTTCCGCCTCCTTGTCGTTTTTCTCCGGCACCCTGACCGTGTGCTGAGCAGGGACACGCTTCTTTCAGAAGCATGGGGCTACGACGCGGAAACGACGACGCGGACCGTGGACGTGCATATTGGATGGCTGCGGCAGAAGCTCGGGGAAAAGGATTTCCCCCGGCACCTCATTACGGTGCGCGGCTTCGGCTACAAGCTCATTCTGAACCCGTGACCGCCGGAGAGCGCGCCGGCGGCGGCCGGAGGTTCCTGACGCCATGATCGCGCCTGTTCTCACAATCGCCTCCATCCTCGCGGGCTTCTACCTCGTCTTCTACGTCTTTTTTCCGCTCGGGCGGGGTGCCATCTACTTTCCCAGCACCCCCGAGAAGACCCTCCTCTTCGTGACACTGTTGCGGGTCTTGCCCGGGGAGAGGGCCGCGGACCTGGGCGCAGGAGACGGACGGGTCGTCATTGCGCTCGCGCAAAGCGGCGCCGAGGCGCATGGATTCGAGATAAACCCGGCCCTTGTGCTCATTGCGAAGCGGAACATCCGCCGCGCCGGTCTGCGCGGCAGGGCCTTCATCCACTGGAGGAGCTTCTGGCGCGCGGACCTTTCACGATTCGACGTGCTCACCGTCTTTCAGGGAAGCTTCATCATGAAGAGACTGGAGGCCAAGGTTCGCAGGGAGCTCTCACCCGGGGCGCGCATCGTCTCCGACTACTGGGGCTTTCCCACCATGGCACCGGAGAGCCTTCACGACACGGTCGTCTGCTATCGGATCCCCGACGCCCCGTCAGCTACAGGACGCGGTTGAACCACGACAACGAG
The DNA here is from genome assembly GCA_963781885.1 of uncultured Spirochaetota bacterium. GTDB lineage: Bacteria > Spirochaetota > Spirochaetia > SZUA-6 > Fen-1364 > Fen-1364. The sequence goes on from CAWAHW010000002.1 coordinate 592,142, forward strand.
AGCAGCGCCATCATGAGCAGCAGGCCGCAGGCCACCGCCGTGAGGAGCGCGGTGATCTCCGTCTGCGACTTTTCCAGCTCCAGCCGCGAGCCGAGCGACCGGTAGATGCTGCGAAGCTCCCCGGCGCTGCTCGCCTTGTAGTAGCTGCCACCGGTGATCAGGGCGATCTTTCGAAGCGTCGGCTCGTCCAGGATGGCGTGAAACGAGAATCCTTCGAAACCGACCATGGCGCCTCCACGGGTGCCGACCCCGACGGTGAAAACGCGCACCCCGAGATTGGCCGCTTGCTCGGCCGCGTCGAGAGGGTCCGGACCCTGGTTGCTCTGGCCGTCGCTCAGGAGGACGATTGCCGCGCTCCTGTCGCTGCCGGGCGCGACGGCCGGTGTCTGCTGATCCGTCGCGGCGACCAGCGGCGCGTCCGCCGAATCCGCCGCATCGCTCGAAGGCTTTGGGAAAAGCGCCTCCAGCGCGGTGATGATCCCGCTCCCGATCGCCGTGAACATCTGCGGACGCAGCCTGTCGATGCCCTCCAGGACCTGTGTCTTGTCCGTGGTCGGCGGCTGGACGAGGAACGCCGATCCGCTGAAGGCGACGATGCCGACGCGCACGCCGCGCGGCTCGCCATTCACGAACGACGTTGCGGCATCCTTCACGGCTTCCATGCGGTTGGGCCTGATGTCCCTCGCCCTCATGCTCCCCGACACGTCGATCGACAGGATCACGGTCCCCCGGTTCGCGGGCAGCGTGATGGTCAGGGAGGGCCGCGACAGGGCAAGGATGCCGACCGTCACGCCAAGCAGGAACAGCACGGGAGGCGCGTGCCGGCGGAATCCGGGTCCCCGTCCCTGCGCGTCCTTCACATCGGCAAATGTCGCATGGCGCCGCGCGATCCTTGCCCGACGTCTGCCGGGCAAGCAGATAGGCAATGACCAGGACGGGAATGAGCGCGAGCAGCCAGAGCATCCCGGGCCACGCGAAAGTCATGTCCCTCAAAAATACTTCGCCGGTGCGGAAATGGCAGGAAAGAAGAGCAAGTCACCACCGCGCGGGCAGGCTCACGTGAAGACGGTGCGCCCCGGTCCGCGGGATCCGGGACGCGTCAGGCCTTGAGAGGTTTCAGGGCGCTGCGCACCGTCGAGGCGATGATGGCCGCTGCCACCACCACGCCGCAGGCGACCGCCGCCACGAACACTACGTGGCTTGCAGGGGTCGCGTCAGCCGATCGCTTCAGGACGATTCCCGCCAGAGCCCAAAGCACCACCAGACTGTAGCCCACGTCCCGCCGGGTCGCCAGGACTGCAACCGTGATGAGGGCCGCCACGATAATCACCGCAACCGTCCATACCTCCGGCCGCAGGCCGAAACCGTTCCAGCCCGCCTTCACCAGGAAAGCCGTCACGTCGGCAATCGTCGCAACGGTTATCCATCCGAGGTAGATGCTGAAGGGCACTCGGAAGAACCACCTCTCCGCTCCGCCGGCGCGCGTGCGGCCCGTCCGCAGCCTCACGTAGACGGCGAGCAGCGACGCAAGGATCACCAGCATCGCCAGGACCGACACCCCGACCAACTGATAGTGCCACAGCAGAAGCCATGCGACATTGGCAGCCGATGACAGAGCAAACAGCCAGCCGATCTGCCGGGTCCCCTCGGGGACGGCCTGGCCGGCAGAAAACAGGCCGCGCGCCTGCGCAATCGTGAAAAGCAGGAGCAGGAGGTAGATCACGCCCCAGATCGAGAAAGTAAGCCCCGCGGGCACAAAGAGATTGGGGATGCTATCAGAGAGCGCGCCGGTGAGCCGACCGTTGATTCCGACCGTCGATGCGAGCGTGTTCACGACGAGGACAGCCAGGAAAGAGATGATGTTGACAACCTGAATGATCTTCATGTTCGTTTTCATGTCTCGAGAATACCATTGCCGTCCCGTTTCGGGCACTCCAAATCCGGCCCGGGTGAGAAAGGCGGCGTCAGCGCCGCCGATGCTTCCCGGGCCAAACGAGCCGTGATCCGCAGACGCCTAGAAGGCGAGGTCAAAAGCGGCGCTGATGGTGTAAGGGGAGCCGCTCGTCTTTGTTCCGGAAAAAGGATAGGCGAAGTACAGATTGAGGTCCGCCAGATCGAAAACATCTATGTAAATTCCTATTCCGGTGGACCCGAGAAAGCCGCTGGCCGTGTTGCTGGATTCCTGAAGATAGCCATTGTAGTAGGCGGTATCGACAAAGGCAAATAGTGCCGGCTCCAGGTCCCGCCATACGATCGCCGGGCCCACGACGCGCAGCTCCAGGTTGTTGATCAATTTCAGTCCGGTGGCGTAGTTTCCGTCATCCAGTCCATGAATCGTCGTGCTGTTTCCTGCGCGCACGTATCTTCCGCCAAAGCTTTCAAAGACGAAGACGGGAACCGAGCTCCCGCCGGCATAGTCAACGCCGACATAGTCGGCAAGATACCCGCTTAGAAGGTTCATGTTGGGGTCAGACGCGGTGGATTTGGCAAACAGCGTTTGATACAACTTGAGCGTCGCATTGAAGCGATAGTAGTCGGAGCCTCCGATCGTGTTGAAGAAAAAGCTCGGGCCCCATTCCGCGGACGCTTCGCCGTATATGCCCTGCTCCGTCTTGTGAACGGGGTCGACGGCAACCGTGTTCAGCGAGAGGCCGGCAAGCAGCGCGTTGGAAAGGATCTGGGTCTTGTCGGGGAAGGTGGAATCGTTGAGAAGCGAAGACTGCTGGCCCCATTCTGTCGATACGGAGTTGTAGTCGTAGTGGACCCTGTAGAAAAGAAAGCCCTCCAGGAGGTTTCTTTTTTGGCCCGGGTTCCACAAAATGCCTTGACGGATGCCAATGTCATTGACGAACTCGGCCTGATCGTAGGTCGTCGGTGAGTTTCCCCCGCTCGTCGGGCCCAGGATGTTGACAAAACCGGTCTGCGTGTAGCTCGCCGATGTGTTTCCTCCCGTAAAGGGGCCCGTGTAGTGGCTTCCATCGGGATTGACGTAGAAATTGTTTGACTGCCAACCGGCTCCCGGGTCATCTTCAATGATTGTGTCCAGCCCCGGTATCAGCCGCATGCCCGCATAGAGGATGTCGATGCTCGCGCCTGAGGGCACGAACCCATCCAGCCAATAGGCATAGAGTCCATACCCCGTGAATGTCCACGTTCCGGTGGGGGTCGTGGATTGCGCGAACGCGGTGGCGCCGCCAAGGCACAGAAGGATCGCCAACACGCAGGCGGATGTCGTGCGCTTCATTGATACCTCCATTGATGGAACTGTCTGCGGGGACTATATCACTCATTGGTCTGGCGCGCGATGCCCTGATTGCGGGAAAAAGACAGGTTGTTCTCAAGCGGCGGGATTAAGGAATCGGGCTGGGCGGATTTGAACCGCCGACCCCTTGCACCCCAAGCAAGTACGCTAAACCAACTGCGCTACAGCCCGATTTCGGCCTGCAATCTACCACCCGCACCGGGGCATGTCAAGTTGCGGCGCGCGCGGCGGCCCACGCGGATCGCGTGGCAGGGCGGCAAAGGCCTCCATGCGGGCCTTGGCTTTGACCAATGTCTGATGTAGTCATTTATTGACTACCTATCTTATGCTTGCCTCCCTCACCGGAATCCTCTGGCCTGGCCTCAACCGAGACCGGCAAAGCTGCGTTGCGCATCCCGCGCGGTGACCGTGCTCCGCACCGGCCCGGCATCGCGCGCGTGGCTTGAAGCGACGCTCTGCTTCCGATACTTTTTCCGCATGACGGCACAGCGCAAGCTCTGGCTCATTCTGCTGACACTCATCTCCGCGGTGCTTTTGCCGCTCGCCCTGCCGAACGACCTTTTCGGCGGCGCCATCAGGACACTCGGGTTTTCCGCGGGCGAAAGCTTTTCCTGGGGGAATGCCGTCCTCGGAATCGTCGCCATCGCGCCGTTGTTCTACGCGGTGAGCCTCGCGCCGACCTTCGGGTTTGCGTCCCTCCTGGGCGTCATCTTCGGCGGCGTTTCCACGGCGCTTTCCAACTTCTGGCTCATGTTTTTCCAGGGCTTCTCCGTCTGGACGTACGGCGGCGTGATCGTCGGTTACATCGGGTATAACGCGCTCCTTTTCCCCTTCCTGCGCGGCTTCGCGCGCATCAGCAGTCGTTTCCGACCCTTCCTGCTCGCCGCGGCATGGTGCGGCTACGAGTACTTCAAGTCGATCGGATTCCTGGGATACCCGTGGGGCCTGATCGCCTATCCCATGGGAGGCTTCCTGCCCCTCGTGCAGTTCGTCGACGTCACCGGCGTATGGGGGCTGTCCTTCCTCATGGCGCTTGTGAACGCGCTTGTCGCCGAGTACGCCCATGCCGGGTGGCGGCCGTTCTTCCGCCGTCAGGCGGCCTTCCTCGTCGTGCTCGTGGCATGCGCCCTCGTCTATGGCGTCATCCGCCTGGCCACGCCCATCCCGCAGAAGGGGGAGGCCACGCTGCTGCTCGTCCAGCAGAACATGGACCCGTGGGACGAAGGCCGCAATATCGACCAGAGCCTGCGCGTCAATCTCGATCTCACCTCGGAGGGCATCAGGAATACGCCGACGCTGCCGGATCTCGCCGTGTGGAGTGAAAGCTCCGTCTACAGCCCCTTCGTGGAAAAGGGACAGTTTGCGCCGCAGAAGAACCAGCTCGTGGACGAAGTGAAGGCGGGCGGGGTCCCGATCCTTTTCGGCGGCGTGGTGATACTGGACCGGCAGAAGGAACAGGCGATGAATGCCTCCATCCTCGTCGCGAAGGACGGGAGCATCGTCGATACCTATGGCAAGACGCATCCCGTGCCGTTCGCGGAAAGCATCCCCTTCTTCGACGTCGACTGGGTGGCGCGTTTCTTCCGCAGGGTGGTGGGGATCGAGAACCCATGGGTGAGCGGCAATCGATTCACCATCTACTCGACGCCGCTTGCGCGCGGCGGGACCATGAGCTTCGGGACACCGATCTGTTTCGAAGATGCCTTTGCGCAGGTCTGCCGCAGCTTTGTCGACCGCGGCGCCGACGTGCTCGTGAACATCACGAACAACTCCTGGTCGAAGACGTGGTCGGCGGAGATCCAGCACTTCCAGGCTGCACGATTCCGCGCCATCGAAAACAGGCGGGTGCTCGTCCGCTCGACGAATGGCGGCCTTTCCGCCGTGGTGGGGCCGTGGGGGGAGATCAGATCGCGCATGCCCCTCTTCGAGCGAACCTACCGGGTGGTGGACGTGCCGATCTATCGGGCAGCCACTCTTACCGTGTATGCCCGGTTCGGGGACTGGTTCGCGTGGGCAATTCTCGCGCTCCTTCTCATCGTGCTCGTGGTCGACGTCCTGCCGAAAAAAAAGAGGCTGCCTCTAGAAAGCAGCCTCCTTTGACCGACGAGCCAGCCCTTACTGGTCGTCGTACCCGCCCCTGTGCGGCTCCTTGGGCTTTGCGAAATTCACCTTCAAGTTGCGCCCGTCCAGCGGCGTCTCATTGAGGGCCTTGATCGCAGCTTCGGCTTCCGGTTGCGTGGCCATTTCGATGAACCCGAAGCCCTTGGACCTTCCGGTCTGTCGATCCTTGATCACCTTGCTCGTTTCGACATTGCCGTAAGGGGTGAACAATTGACGCAGGGAATCCTCGTCAATCCGGTAGGGAAGATTCCCTACGTACAGATTCACAGCCATACACACTCCTTTTCCGAAAAACGGGGGATCTTGGGACACGATAGGGGGCACACATCTCGAATAGCACCTAGGGTCGTGACCAAAGCAGGCTGATTCTAAACCGGTTTTTTTGAGGGCGCAAGCACTTTTTTAACGAGTTGTTATGTGGACGTTACGCCGTTGTTCGACGATCGCGCCGGGCAAGGGAAGCGCTGCCGGCTTTGCCCGGCAGCGCTAAAAGGCTATTTCTTGGCGTGGACCAGCGAGGCGACCATCGCCGGCAGGCCGTACAGATTGATGAAACCCGTGGCATCCGCATGGTCGTAGCTGGAGGCGCCGAAAGACGCCAGGTCCTTCAGGTAGAGCGAGTAGGGTGACTTCCGCCCGGCAATGACGATATTGCCCTTGTACAGGGCAAGACGCACGGTGCCCGTGGTAAACGCGGAGACCTTTTCCATGAATGCCTCCAGCGATTCCCGCAGCGGCGTGAACCATTTCCCGCCATAGACGAGGTCCGCATAGGTCTGAGCGACATTCTGCTTGAAGTGGAGGCAGTCGGTGTCCAGCGTGAGCATCTCCAGCTCGCGCAGGGCGGCATAGAGTATCGTCCCGCCCGGAGTCTCGTAGACCCCGCGGCTCTTCATGCCCACCCGGCGATTCTCCACCGCGTCCGTTCTGCCCACGCCGTTCTCCGCACCCATCTGGTTCAGGAGCGACAGTACCTTGAATGGTGTCTCCTTCTTTCCATTGACCGCGACGGGAAAGCCTTTTTCGAAATCGATCGTGACCTCGGTTTCCCGGTCCGGCGCGTCTTTCAGCGACTTCGTGAGCTGGAAGAGCTGCTCCTGGGGCCTGTTCCACGGATCCTCCAGGTCCCCACCCTCGTGGCTCATGTGCCAGGCGTTCATGTCGCGCGAATAGATGTTTTTCTTGGAGATGCTGCCGAGGTCGATGCCGTGGCTTCCCGCGTAGTCGATGGCCTCCTCCCGCGAGCGTATGTTCCAGAGCCGCCACGGTGCGATGACGGCAAGCTGTGGCGCCAAGGCCTTGTAGGCGAGCTCGAAGCGCACCTGGTCGTTGCCCTTGCCCGTGCAGCCATGCGCAACCGCATCCGCGCCCTCCTTGAGGGCGATCTCCACCTGCGCCTTGGCCTGCAGCGGCCGGGCGATGGAGGTGCCCAGGAGGTACTTGCCCTCGTAGATGGCGCCGGACCTCAGCATCGGGAAGAGATAGTCGCGCGCGAACTCTTCGCGCAGGTCCAGCAGGTACAGCTTCGAGGCGCCGGACTTCTTTGCCTTTGCCTCCAGTCCCGAGAGGTCCTCGTTCTGTCCGACGTCGGTGCAGACTGCCACGACCTCGGTCCCGGGATAGCGCTCCTTCAGCCACGGGATGATGATGGACGTGTCCAGCCCTCCCGAGTATGCAAGGACGATCTTCCTGATCTGTTTCTTGACGGTCCCGTCCGGGACCCCGGTGCCTTCGCTCACTCCAGTACCTCCTCTATCAAGTGAATTCCCTGCTCTATTTCCTTGCGGCTGATGATCAACGGCGGGGCAAGACGCACGACGTCGGCCCCCGAGCGCAGGAGAAGGATCCCGCCGTCCCGGGCGCGGTCGATCAGGGCTTTCAGATCCCCGTCAATGTAGCGGAATCCCTGGAGGAGCCCCTTTCCCCGCAGCTCGCCCACCTTCTGCGGGTGGCGTATCCGCATGGCTGAAAGACCTTCGCGCAGCGCGATCCCCGATTCCTTCACCCTTTCCACGAACGCCGGCTGGCTGATGATCCTCCATACCTGGGAGGCCACGGCGGTCGTCACCGGCCCGCCGCCGAATGTCGTGCCATGGTCGCCCGCGTGGATGAGGCAGTTGATTTTTGGCGATATGAGCACGGCCGACAGCGGCAGTCCGCCCGCCAGCGGCTTTGCCAGCGTGATGATATCCGGCTGGAGCCCGACGCCCTCCGAGGCGTAGAACGTGCCGGTCCGGCCCATGCCGGTCTGAACCTCGTCGGCGATCAGGATCGCGTGGGACCGCCGGCACTGCTCGTTCAGCGCCCGCGCGAACTCCTCCGTCATGGGTGCAAGGCCGCCTTCGCCCTGGACGACCTCCACGATCACGCCGGCGAACTCGTCGGTGAGAACGCGCGCGAGCGCTTGAGGGTCGTTGTACGGCGCCACCACGACGCCCGGGATGAGCGGGAAGAAGGGATCCTGGTACTTCGGCGACGGCGTGCAGGAAAGCGAGCCGAACGTCCTGCCGTGGAAGGCGCCGCTGAAGCAGAGGAGCTTCTCGTGGCCCGGCCCTTTTGTGCGCAGGGAGTGCAGCCGCGCGTACTTCAAGGCTGCCTCGTTCGCCTCAGTACCGCTGTTGCCGAAGAAAACCGATGCGAACGGATAGGGCCCCGTCTTCAGCATCGCGCGGGCCAGGGCAAGGGCGGGCTCGGTCGTAAACAGGTTGGAGATGTGGCTCAGCTTCCGCATCTGCTTCATGGCGGTGCGGGCAAGGTCGGCGCGGCCGTATCCCAGCGCGTTCACGGCGATCCCCCCGGCAAAGTCCAGGTAGCGGCGGCCCCCCGTGTCCTCCAGCCAGACGCCATGCCCGCGCGCCACCACCAGGAGCTCGCTCCCGTACTGGGGAGGGAAAGGCAGATCCGTTTCCAGTGCAGCCTTCTTCACTTCCATAGTCGTGTTCCCTGCTTTCCTTCCATGAGCCGGGCCAGAGAGCCCGCCCCGTCGTATTGGCCGATGATCACCTTGTCCACGCCCCGCTCCATCGCTTCCAGGGACGCGGAAACCTTGGGCACCATGCCGCCCGTGATGACGCCGCGCGCGATGAGGCTCCGCGCTTCTTCGGCGGAGAGTGCCTGCACGATGCTCCCGTCGCAAAGGATGCCCGGCGTGTCGGAGAAAAAGATCAAGGCGTGCGCGGAAAGCCGGGCGGCGATCCGAAACGCCACCGTGTCCGCATTGATGTTGAGCGCGTTTCCCGCTGCATCCATTGAGGGGGAGGCGACCACGGGGAGGAATCCGTGCGCCAGAAGAAGCTCCAGCAGCCGGGGATTCACGTCCGTGACGTCGCCCGTGCGCGTGTCTGCAGGGGAGCCGCCCCGCCGCTCGGCCTTGATGACGCCGCCGTCCGTTCCCGTCACGCCCACGGCGTCGAGGCCCCGCGCGCGCAGGAGCCGCACGAGATGCGCGTTGATCCTGCCGCCGAGCACCATGTCGACGATGTCCATCTCTTCTGCCGTTGTCTGGCGTATGCCGTCGCGGAAGACGGGCGCGATACCGAAGCGCTTCGACACCGCGGTGACCTCGGGCCCGCCGCCGTGCACGAGCAGGAGCCTGTTGTCCCGCGAGAGGTCGAGCATCTCATCGGCAAGCGCCAGGAGGGAATCCCTGCTCTCCGCGGCCCGGCCGCCGATCTTCAGGACGATGGCCGCCACCTTAGAGCTCCCCCCCTGACCGCAGGCCGGCAGCCTCGGGGAGGCCGAACCGGATGTTCATGTCCTGCACGGCCTGGCCCGATGCGCCCTTCACGAGATTGTCGAGCACGGAGAAAAGCATGACGTGCCGGCCCTCCCGCCTCCACCCGATGTCGCAGCGATTGGAGCCCCAGACCTCGCGCGTCTGCGGCACCCGCGCGCCGGCGAGCCCGATGAACGGCCGGCCGGCATAGGCAGCCTGGAACGCCGCCTCGATGCTGCCGGCGCCCGTGGCCGGAGGATCGCCGGAAAGCTCGGCGACCGTCGTCACGGCCATGCCGCGGCGCAGCGGCGCCATGTGGGGCGTGAAAAGCAGGGAGAGCGTCTCCTGTGCCTGGTGGAGCTCCTGTGCGATCTCGGGCGCGTGCCGGTGCGACGTGCCGGGGTTGTACGCGTTGACATTCTCCGATCGCTCGCAGTACAGGAGGTCCACCCTTTCCTTGCGGCCCGCTCCCGAGATGCCCGAGATCGCGTTGGCGATCACCGTCCCCGTGAGAAGCCCTGCCCGCGCGAGCGGCAGGAGCGGCAGGAGGGTGGCGGTGGGGTAGCATCCCGGGGCGGCGATGAGGTCGGCGCTCCGCAGGGCGTCGGTATGCCATTCGGCAAGACCGTAGACGGCGCGCGGCAGCAGGTCGGGCCGGGGAACGGGGGAGCCGTAGGCGGAAAGGAAGACAGCGGGATCGCGGATGCGGAAGTCCGCCGAAAGGTCGATGACGACGGCCTTTCCGAACAGGGGCGCGCAGATCTCCGCGGATTTCAGGTGCGGGAGGGCGGAAAAGACGACGTCGAGCTCGTGACTCTCCGCTGCCCGCCGTGCCTCTGCAACGGTGCACAGCAGCCCCCCGGGAATTTTTCTTCTATCGACGGCGGCAGACCGGGATCCGCCGCGCGCACAGGCGCGCCCGCCTGGGACGAGGAAACCGCATGGATGCGGCGGACCTCGGGATGCTCCGCCAGGATGCGCAGAAGGACGAGACCGGTATAGCCTGTCGCACCGAGCACGGCTGCTTTCATTCACGCTCCTCCCGGAAAGCCTGGAATGCGCGCGCGCATGGCACGCGCGAGTCGAAACGGCATGACGCCGCTTCGCGGCACGATCAGGATCGTGTCGTCGCCCGCGATGGTGCCCAGCACCTCGCGGATGCGCAGGTTGTCCAACGCCGAGGCGACGCTGCTTGCGTGCCCGGGCAGGGTCCGCATGAGGCCGAAGGCGCCCGAGAACTCCAGCGACAGGAATCCGCGCATGAAGTCCTGCACGTACGTGGCGTCCGTCCCGGGGCGCACCTCGGCGTCGGAGAGCATGTAGGTGTATCCGCCGCTCGCGCTGGGCGCCTTGCCGATGCCCAAGCGCTTCAGGTCGCGGGAGAGCGTGGCCTGCGCCACCTCGAAACCCTGGCGCCGCAGGAGCTCCGTCAGGCGCTCCTGGCTGTCCACGGCGGCGTCCGCCACGATCCGGCGGATGGCCTCCAGGCGCACGCCGCGCGTCGGCGACGCCCCGTGTCCCCTCCCCTTGGGGGGGCGTCCCGCGCCGCCATGCCCGCCCTTTTTCGTCCGTATGTCGCTCATTGCATATTTATCCTGCTCGATTGGATAATTATACGGTCGTGGGCCGGAAGGGTCAAGGGGGGGCGGCGTCTTGAAACCGCGGCGCGCACCCCGTATAGTGCGGCCCATGAGGATCTGTGTTTTCTGCTCTTCCAGCGACGCGGTGGACACGGTGTATCTCGATGCCGCCGCGGAAGCGGGCACTCTCATCGCGCAGGGCGGGCATTCCCTGGTCTTCGGCGGCGGACGGGTGGGGCTCATGGGGGCCGTGGCGCGCGCCGTGCACGCCGGCGGCGGGAAGGTGGTCGGCATCATCCCCACGTTCATGAACAAGCCCGGGGTGCCGTACACAGAGTGCGACGAGCTTCTCTACACGCGCGGCATGCAGGAGCGCAAGGCGCGCATGATGGCATTGGCGGAGGCCTTTCTTGTCCTGCCCGGCGGCTTCGGGACCCTGGAGGAGATGTCGGAGGTCATGACGCAGAAGCAGTTCGACTTCTTGAAGGTTCCTCTCGTCGCCGTGAACGTGAACGGCTTCTACGATCGGCTCGCGGAGTTTTTTGAGGTATTCTACGACCGCCGCTTCGCGAAGCCGGCCTTTCGGGCCACCTGCCCGTTTGTCGGGAGTCCCGCGGAGGCCATGGCCTACATCCGCGACTACAGCCCGCCGGCGTCGACCAGCAAGTGGTTCACGTGATGCCGGCCTGCTGGAGGAGCAGGCGCATCTCGCGGGCGTTCTTCGCGGCGTTTCCCCTCCAGTGATTGTTGAAAAAGAGCAGGAGCATGGGCACACGCTGCATGATGGTCCTGATGCGGTCCGCCCACTCCTCCATCTCCGCGGGGCTGTACAGGTAGTTGTAGCGTGAGGCGTTGTCGCCGGTCCACCATTCCTCCTTGTTGCGGCCGTGGAAGCGAAGGTAGCCGAAGCTCCCCGTCGTCACGGTGGACGGCCGCAGCAGCTTCGGCAGGTCCGGCTCGTCAACGCTTACGAGTGCCACGCCGCGCTCCCTGAGGCCCTCGTAGACCCGGTCCTGCAGCCAGTCGCTTTTTCGAAACTCCACTGCCAGCGGCAACCCTGAGAGAAGAGAGCAGAGGGTCGACAGGCGCGCGCGCGATTCGGGCGAATAGCCGAAGCTGTACGGGAATTGCAGGAGCACGGCGGCGAGCCTCTTTGCATCGACGAGCGGCTGCAGGCCCTGTCGGAATGTTTCGATCTCCTTCTCCCAGTTCTGCCCGATCTCGTGCGTCATGCTCCGGTGCGCCTTCAGGGCAAAGAGAAAGCCTTCCGGCGTTGCATCGATCATGTGTTGCAGGGTCTGTGCGCGGGGTTGCGCGTAGTAGCTGAAGTTGAGCTCGACGATTGGAAACTCGCGCGCATACAAGGACAGGAAGTCCGACCTCGGGGTCTGGGGCGGATAGACGGGACCGACCCAGTCGTCGTAGGAGTAGCCGCTCGTCCCGATCAGAATTTTCCGCTGCTCGTCCATGCTTCTCTCAATACCCCGCCTCCTTGTCCACGACGTTCAGGAGCGGCTCTCCCGCGACGTAACGCGCGAGGTTTTGGCAGAAGAGATCGAATGTTTCCTCGTCGTAGCCGGGATGGTTCCCGCCATAGTGCGGGGTGACGATCACATTCGGCATGCCCCAGAGCGGATGCCCGGCCGGGAGCGGCTCGGGATCGGTGACGTCCAGCCCGGCGCCGCGCACGCGCCCGTCCGTGAGCGCCGGGATCAAGGCGTCGGTGTCGATGCTGTTTCCGCGCCCCGCGTTCAGGAGGAATGCCCCTTGCATCGAATCCAGCTCCGGCTTTCCGACGAAGCCGCGCGTAAGCGGCGTGCCCGGCAGCACGAGCATGATGATGCGCGCCCGCGCGAAGGCGGCCCTCCGTTCATCGGGGCCGAACACCTCCTCCACGGCGTCATGCGCGCGGGCGTGTCGGCTGATCCCGATCACGTGCATGCCGAAGGCGCGGCCGATCTCCGCGCACCGCGCGCCGATCACGCCAAGGCCCGCCACGCACAGCGTCCTGTCGGCAAGCGTGGCAAGGCCCTGCACCATCGCGTCCCTGTCCCATCGCCCTTCCACCTGCGCGCGCACGGCGCGATGCAGGTTGCGGGTGAGCATGAGCGCCATTCCCCAGAGGTGCTCCGTCATGGCGGAGGCGTGGATGTGCACGTTCGTGAAGATCGCGCCGTGCGCGCGGGCCTCGGGGATGCGCAGGACGCCGTCCATCCCGGCAAAGCCCGTCTGCAGCCATTGCAGGCGGACGGCCTCCTTCCAGAGAGGGGCCGGCAGCGACGGATAGCAGACCTCGATCTTCCCGACGAGCCCGGGGTCCGCGGCAAGCTCTTCCTGCCGGAGGATGCGCGCGCCGGGCGCGAGGGCAAGGATTCTTTTCTCCCGCGCGGCCTCAAGGGGCGCATTCACAAGAATGATCGGCGCGGCATGACGCATGACGGACACCGGAGCCCCGATCCCGGAGAAAGTCAAGACGCTCTTGACAATACCTGTAAAAATCATTTGACTCGGCTCATGAATCAATTGGTGTGACCGTCCACCGTCCCGTCTCGCTCGGCTCTTTCGCCTTTCGCTTCCAGGCGATCGTCACCTTCCCCGACCTGTAAGGAACTAGAGAGATGAAAGCATTCGACCCGCGCACCGCGGCATCGAAGAATCGTCTTGTCGGCTTGTGGCGTCTCATGACCGGCTACCGGCCGGGCTATGTCGTCGCCATTCTCTGCACGGGCTTCGCCACCTGCTCGCAGACGGGCACGTATCTCCTCCTGCGGCGCTTCATCGACGTCGCGCTTCCGTCGCGCGCCCTGGCGCCCCTCATCGGGGTCGCCGCGGCCTTCGTCGGGCTCGCGGCATTCCAGGGCACGTTCTCATTCCTCGCGGGGCGCCTCGCCGCGCGCGCCGCCGAAGGGACGACGCGCCGGCTGCGCGACGCCTTCTACGACCAGGTGCAGAAGATGCCCTTCTCCTATCTCGACAGGACCCCGACGGGGGAGCTCATCGAAAGGGCCACTTCCGACATGGACGCCGTGCGTCGATTCTACGCGGACCAGGCCATCGGCTTCGGCCGCATCGTCCTGATGCTCGGAGTGAACCTCGCCGCCGTGCTGAGCATGAACGTGCGGCTGGGCCTCGCGTCCATCATCGTGCTGCCCTTCGTGCTCGTCGTGTCGGTGATCTTCTTCACCGCCATCTCGAAACGCTATGAGAAGTATCAGGAGCAGGAGGCGATCCTGTCCACGACGCTCCAGGAGAATCTCACGGGCGTGCGGGTCGTGAAGGCGTTCGCGCGCCAGGCGTTTGAGACGGACCGGTTCGAGGCGGTGAACGTCGAGAAGTATCGTCGCGGGCGAAGGCTCGTCACGATGAACGCGCTCTTCTGGCCCCTCACGGACATCATCTGCGCGCTGCAGATGGTCGGGGGATTCCTCTTCGGGGCCGTGCTCGCCATCCGCGGGACGATCAGCGTGGGGACCTACATGGCGTTCGTCGCCATGATCGCGCAGATCATCTGGCCCATCCGTTTCCTCGGCAGGCTGATCGTCGACATCTCCAGCGGCCTTGTCTCCTACAAGCGCGTCATGACCGTGATGATGGAGACCCAGGAGCCGCTTGCTGCGGGAATCCCGATCCTCGGACCGCGCCTCCGCGGGGACCTGGTCTTCCACGATGTCTCCTTCGGCTATGACCCCGCGAAGCCCATCCTGTCCGGGGTGAGCTTCAATTGCTCCTCGGGACAGTCCATTGCGCTCCTGGGCTCCACGGGATCGGGAAAGACCAGCCTCGTGAACCTCGTGCCGCGCTTCTACGACTACACGGGCGGAAGCATCACGCTGGACGGCCGGGAGCTCGCGGAGTACGCGCGGCACGACCTGCGCCGGCAGGTGGGCATCGTGGAGCAGGAGCCCTTCCTCTTCTCCCGTTCGTTGCGGGAGAACATCACCTACGGCGTGGCCGGCGACGTGAGCGATGAGGCGGTGGAGGAGGCGGCCCGGTCGGCTGCCATCCACGACGTCATCCTCACCTTCCCAAAGGGCTATGACACAATGGTGGGGGAAAAGGGTGTCACGCTCTCCGGCGGCCAGAAGCAGAGGGTCGCCATTGCGCGCACGCTCCTCAAGGACCCCGCCATCCTCATCCTCGACGACTCTACCTCCTCGGTGGACACCGAGACGGAGGCCGCCATCCGCGCGGCGCTGGAGATCCTGATGAAGGGCCGCACGACATTCATCATTGCCCACAGGATCCAGAGCCTCATGAAGGCGGACCTCATCCTTGTCTTCGACAAGGGGCGCATCGTGGAGCGCGGCACGCACGCGTCGCTCCTGGCGGCGGGCGGGATGTACAGGCGGATCTTCGACCTGCAGACCCGCATCGAGACCGAGCTGAAAGAGGAGATCAGCCTTGCCTGACTTCATGCACGACGAAGAGGAGTTCACGACCGGCTTCAACGGGAAGACGGTGCTCCGCATGTTCGGCGAGCTGCGGAAATACTGGCCACGCGTGCTCGTCTTCTGCTGCCTGGTCGGTCTGGTGGCCGTCGGCGACGGTCTTTTCACCTACCTCAACAAGAGGATCATCGACGAGGCGATTGTCACGCATGACACGACGCGCCTGGCGACTATTGCGCTCCTGTTCGGCGCGATCATGGCGGGGCAGGCCTTCGCGGTGTTCGGCATGGTGTTCTTTGCCGGCACGCTGGGCGAGCGCGTCCAGTACGACCTCAGGAAGAAGATGTTCAACCACCTCCAGGAGCTGTCGTTCTCCTATTACGACCGCACACCGGTGGGATGGATCATGGCGCGCGTCACCTCGGACTCGGGCCGGATCGCCAATCTCATCACGTGGGGTCTGAATGACGTCTGCTGGGCGATAACGAACATCATCTCCTCCACCGTCTTCATGTTCCTCATCGACTGGAGGCTGGCGGCGATCATCTTCGTCACCATCCCCTTTCTCGTCATCGTGGCGGTGCAGTTCAAGAACCGCATCGTGGGGGAATACCGCAAGGTGCGGCGGCTGAACTCCAAGATCACCGCCGCCTACAACGAAAGCATCTCGGGGGTGCGCGTCGTGAAGGCCCTCTGCCGCGAGGAGAAGAATCTCGCGGAGTTCTCCCGTCTCACGGGCGACATGCGGGCGGCAGGCTTCCGGGCGGCGTGGCTCTCCGCGCTCTTCCTGCCCCTCGTGCAGATCATCAGTGCCGTGGCAATCGGCGCCATTGCGTGGTTCGGAGGCTTGCAGGCGCGCGGCGGGCTCATCAGCGTCGGCGGGATCCAGGCGTTCCTCGGCTACGTCACCTTCATGATGTGGCCGATCCAGGACCTCGCCCGCGTCTATGCCGACATGCAGCAGTCCATCGCCTCCGCGGAGAGGACATTCTCCCTCATCGACGCGGTGCCTGAGATCGTCGACGGACCGGAGGCGGCCCCCTCCGCGGCGGCCGGCTCCTGCCTCTCCGGCGACATCGAGTTCGACCACGTCGACTTCCACTACCAGGAGGGAAAGCCCGTGCTCACGGACTTCTCCCTGCACGTCCGTCAGGGAGAGACGATCGCGCTGGTCGGACCGACGGGCGGCGGCAAGTCGACGATCGTGAACCTCGTGTGCCGTTTCTATGAGCCGCAGGGTGGCGTCATACGGCTTGCGGGGCGGGACTACCTCACGATCCCCCTCCACGCCATCCAGTCGCGCATCGGCATGGTCCTCCAGACCCCGCACCTGTTCTCGGGCACCGTGCGGGAAAACATCCGCTACGGGCGGCTCGATGCCGCCGACGCGGAAGTGGAAGAAGCGGCGGCGCAGGCAGGGGCGCACGATTTCATCCAGCGCCTGGCGAAGTGCTACGACGCCGAGGTGGGGGAGGGCGGCAATCGCCTTTCTGTGGGCCAGAAGCAGCTTATCAGCCTCGCACGCGCGATCCTGGCGCGCCCGGACGTCTTCATCATGGACGAGGCCACCAGCTCCGTGGACACGCTTACGGAGAGCCTCATCCAGAAGGGCATGGAAGCACTCATGCGCGGACGCACGAGCTTTATCATCGCGCACCGGCTGTCAACCATTCGCCGCGCGGACAGGATCGTCGTGATTCAGGGCGGCACAATCGCGGAGATGGGCACGCACCACGAGCTCATCCAGGCGCGAGGCCACTATTACGAGCTGTACACGCGGCAGTTCCGCCACGAGCGCGAGGAGGGCCAGGAGGTGCTGGAGCTGCTGGGCAGCGACGCCGCGCCGGTGTAGAGCGGATGTGCGCGGGCTTCGCTATTCTGACCCTTCCACCCTGTCCCGTCTCTCCCGTCATGTCATACCCGGAAATAGTGCGGCCCTTTTGGATCGTAGATCGTGCGAAGCGCACCGGGCAGCAGGTCCACGGCAAAGCGGGTGGAGAAGATCAGCTCGCCGTCGAGGTGCGCCGGGGCCTCTTCCCGGTATTCATAGTCTATCCTTGCGGTCTGGAAATACCTCACGGCGGGGTTGTTCAGGTGCGATGCCTTCTTCACCTCGCCGAAGATGCCGAACCTTTTGAAAAGCCCCATCGGCAGCGTCGTGCAGATGTCGAGGAGGCCATCGTTGGCAATTGCCCTTGGCGTCACCTGCAGCCCTCCCGCGAGCCTCCTGCCGTTTGCGATCGTGTTCAGGAATGTCCTGTGCTCTTCCACCTTGCCGTCCAGGGTGATTTTCATCGGCTTTTCGCGATAGAAGAGGATGTTCTTGACGATGTGCCATGTGTACTTGGCCTTGTTGCCGCCCCGGACCCTGCCATTCGACACGGTCGTAATTCTCCGCGGCGATCTGCGCGTCGACACCGAGCCCCATGCCGTTGATGAAATACCTCCCATTGCAGCGGCCGACGTCCATGTCCTGCGTCGCGCCGTCGAAAAGGGCCTGCCACTGCGCGTCGCCGAATCGGTCGGGGAATCCGAGGATATGGATGAAGTCGTTGCCCGTGCCCGCCGCCACGGCGCCGAATGTCACGTTCTTCCTGCCGACGAGGGCCTGCGCGATCTCCCCCAGCGTGCCGTCGCCTCCCACGCCGACGATGAGCGGGTAACCCTTCGCCGCGTAGTCGGCGGCGAGCTCGGTCGCGTGGCCCTTGGCGCGCGTGAGCACCACGTCGCCGGTGGCGCCGTGACGCTCCATCATCTGGCGGACGGTGCCGGCGCAATGGGCGCCGTACCCGTTTCCCGCCACGGGATTCACGATGAAGACCCAGGGCCGTCCCTCCTTGTTTCCGGCCCGGGTGCCGCTTTCCTGTGGCCGCTCCCGCTCGCCGCGGGGGGCTTTTTCGTCCGAGTGGCTCGTCACGTCGTTTTTTCTCCCATTTCTTGAAGTTGGCATCGCACTTTTTCCATTATTTCTTCATCACGCAGGCCGGCAAGCGCCCTGTAGGCAAGCGGCGCGCCGATGCCGATCCGGATCGGCTCCCGGGGGTTCAGCACGACGCTTCCCTTGCGCTTCAAGGCGAACGTGCCGCTGATCGAAACCGGAAGAACGTCGCTTTCGCTCTCCCGGAGCACCGCGACGAAGCCCCTCTTGAGCTGCTGCACCTTCCCGGTCACCGTGCGCGTCCCCTCCGGGAAGATGCCCACCGAGACGCCACCGCGTATCTCCTTTGCCGCCAGGGCCAGAGCCTGCCCGGGCGCTGCGCGCGCTCGTCGTGTCGATGGGCACATAGTGGAGGATCTTCAGGAGCCGGCCGAAAGGGGGATCCGCATGAGGTGATCCCTGCCCATGATGGCGATGCCGGGCACCGCGGCCATGAGGGCGGGGATGTCATACATGCTGGAATGGTTGGCGACGACAAGGTAGGCCTTGCCGGGCTCCAGGTGCTCGCGGCCGCTGATGCGCGGGTGTCGCCCGAGCGTCCAGAAAAGGAGACGGGCCCACACCTGGCAGCCGACCCGGATAAAGGCCTTCCAGTTCACCAGGGCTGCCAGGCAGCCGAGGATGACCCCCACGATCGTCAGCGCATATCCCAGGATATAGCACGCAAGCGTGGCACCAACCGTTCTCAAGGTATTCAACACGGCGTCATTGTATAGTCCATTTTTCGAAAATCCGCCATACGTTGGCTGGCGATGTCCGCGAGGCGCAGGGAAGCCGCGTGCGATGCTGGCACCGCCGCGTGCGAGGGTCTATGATGCGCCATGAGGATCATCGTCGGCCACACGAATATGGACCTCGACTGCCTCGGCTCCCTCACGCTGGCCCGTCTCCTCTATCCCGGTTACCGCGCCGTCCGCAGCAGGCTGATCCACCCGGTTGCCCGGACGCTCTACAACCTCTATGCGGACAGGCTCGACATGGCTTCCCTGGAGGACCTCGCGGGAGAAACGGTGGACGCCATGGTCGTCGTGGACACCAGGTCGGCTGCGCGGATCAAGGAGTTTCTCACCTGCATGAACCCCCTTCCCGCGTCGATCGAGGTGTGGGACCACCATCCGGCCGATTCATCCGACATCCCCGGCGCGGTTGTCCGGGAGGACACGGTGGGTGCCAACACCACCTTGCTCGCGCGTGAGGCGATGCGTCGCGGCGTCCATCTTGCTCCGGAAGATGCCACCATCGCGCTCACGGGCATCTTCGCCGACACGGGCAACTTCACGCACGAGAACGTGCGCCACGCCGATTTCGACGCTGCCGCGTGGCTCACCGGGCAGGGCGCATCGCTCGTGCTCGTGAAGTCGTTCCTCCAGACCCTGAAGGAGGAATCGCAGATCACGCTGTTTCACGAGCTTCTCAACCGCCTCACCTACCAGACCATCCACGGTCATTTGCTCGTCACGGGATATATGGAGATGGACCGCCAGGTGGGCGGTCTCGCCGCCGTCGTCGAGAAAGTGCACGAGGTGGAGAACCCGGACGCGACATTCGCCGTGTTCTCCTTCCTCCGGCAGAATGAGACACTCTTGATCGCCCGCAGCCAGGAACGGGGCATCGACGTCGCGCAGATCCTTGCCCCTTTCGGCGGCGGGGGCCATCACCAGGCCTCCTCCGCGCTCGTCAAGGGAGTCACCGGTCGCACAACATTCCATGCCCTCCAGGCATGCCTGAAGACGATGCTCGCCGAGGCGGCGACCGCGCAGACCCTCATGAGCCGCGAGTTCGCGGCGCTGGACGTGAATGTCTCCCTCGGGGATGCATCGCTCTTCCTGGAGACGCACGACCGCACGGGGGTGCCCGTGGTGGACGCGGACTTCCACCTCTGCGGCTACCTCAGCCTCCGCGACGTCGCCAAGGCGCGCCGCGGCGGGCAAATGGCCGCGCCCGTCGGTTCCCACATGGCGCGCCAGGTCGTTCTCGGCACGCCGGCGATGTCGCTGCGCGAGATCGAGGCGCTGTTCTTCACCCACACGGTTTTCGACGTCCCGATCGTGGAGAACGGCAAGCTCGTGGGCGTGGTGACGCGTGACGCGTACCTGAAGGCGCGCGCGGCCTCTTGACGCCGCGGGGCACCGCGGACGGGCGTCCGTACTTGACCAAGCTTCAATCATGGAAGCACACTCAGGCCGGTTGGTTCCCGGGGGCACGCCGCGCGCCGCCGGTGAACGAGGCATTCGCGGCTCGCCGCACCGGGCATGCGCGCGCCGCGTAAAGGAGCGGGCCTTCCATGAACGATATGCTGGCGCATCTCTTCTCCCTCAAGACGGAAACACGCGGCTATTGGGCGGAGCGCATCGTGGCGGAGCTCGAGTACGCCGTGCACTTGTCCCGGGGCGCGGGGCGGCGCCACGACGCGCTCATCCGCGCCGCCATCGAGAGCCTCGCGTCCGCGCAATCGTCGCTGGGCGCGATCACGCGCGACATCGTTGAAGAGACCGAGGCGAAGCTCGCCAACGTCGCCGAGGAGGCCAAGAGTCTCACCATCCTGTGCCCGGCGCACGCGCATATCGACATGAACTGGCTCTGGCGATTCGACGAGACGGTCGCCGTCACCTTGGACACGTTTCGCACGATGCTCACCCTCATGACCGAATACCCCGGATTCACGTTCTCCCAGTCGCAGGCCGCCGTCTACCGGGTCGTGGAAGAGTACGACCCCGAGATGCTGAAGGAGATCAAAAAGCGCGTGAAGGAGGGCCGCTGGGAGGTGACCGCCTCCACGTGGGTCGAAGCGGACAAGAATCTGCCCAGCGGGGAGAGCCTTGCGCGGCAGACGCTCTATACACGGCGCGCCTTGTCGCGCCTGCTCGACATCGACCCGGATACGCTCCTTCTCGACTTCGAGCCGGATACCTTCGGTCACAGCCGCAACGTGCCGGAAATCCTCGCGCGCGCCGGCGTGCGCTGGTACTACCACTGCCGCGGGGACGACGCGCACGTCCTCTACAAGTGGCAGGCGCCCTCCGGCGCGCAGGTGCTCGCCTACCGGGAGCCGGCCTGGTACAACGCCGCCGCGGGACCGTCTTTCGCGGCGATGGTCCCGGACTTCTGCCGGAAGCACGGGATCTCCGCCATGATGCGCGTCTACGGCGTGGGCGACCATGGCGGCGGCCCGACGCGCCGCGACATCGAGCGCATCATCGACATGGACGGCTGGCCGCTTTTCCCCCGGGTCCGCTTCTCCACGTTCCGCGAGTTCTTCACGCTCGCCGAGCAGGCCACGGGGAAGCTGCCGGTCGTCAATCGGGAGCTCAACCCGATCTTCACCGGTTGCTACACCTCGCAGGCGCGCATCAAGGCGGCAAATCGGATGGCGGAGCAGCGGCTCATCGAGGCGGAGACGTTCTCGAGCATCGCCTCCGTGGTGACGTCCTCCCCGTACCGCACGGCGCATCTCTGCCGCGCATGGGAGGCGGCGCTCTTCAACCAGTTCCACGACATCGTCACCGGTTCGGGCGTGCCTGACACGCGCGACTACGCGCTCGGCCAGTTCCAGTCAGTCATGGCCGCGGCGAGCACCGAAGCATCGCTCGCGCTGCGCCGCATCGCCGCGCTGGTGGACACCTCCACGCTCGGGGATCCGCGTGAGGACGCGCGGGCCACGGTGTCGGAGGGCGCGGGCGCCGGCTACGGGGTTTCGGACTTCCGCCTGTCTCTGGTTGAACGGGGCAGGGGCAGGACCCGTATCGTGCACGTCTTCAACCCCCTTCCCTGGGAGAGGACGGGCAACGTGGAGGCGGTGATCTGGGACTGGGAGGGGGACCCGGCGCGTCTCCAGGCAAGGGATGGAAATGGCGCCCCGATCGACCATCAGATTCTGCCCAACCCGCAGCACCCCTTCTTCGGCGAAGGCTACTGGGACCACCATTACCTGCGCGTCCTGCTTCCCGTCTCGGCGCCCGGTTGCGGCTACGCGACGTACGCGATCTCGGAGGCGCTTCCCCAGGAGCTGCCCGTGCAGGAGCCGGACTATCCCCGGGTCGAGCGCCGGGACGAATACGTCCTGGAAAATGAGCGCCTCCGCGCCGAGTTCGACCCGCACACCGCGGCGCTCGTCTCGCTCGTCGACAAGACGTCGGGCGACCAGATGGTGGACGCGAGCCGGGGCGGGGGCATCTTCCGCCTCATCATGGAGGATGATGCGAAGGGGATGACGGCGTGGACGGTCGGCAGGTGGAAATCGGCGCGGAGCATCCACGATGACGTGCGCCTCACCGCCGCCCCGGGCACGGGCGGCCTGCGCCAGTGGCTCTCCTTCGAAGCACACTTCGCCTCCTCGCGGCTGTCGGTCACGGTCTCCCTCGACCGAGGCTCCCCGGCGCTTTCCTGGAGCGCCGAGTGCGACTGGATGGAGATCGGGCGCAAGGGCGCCGGCGTTCCGCAGCTGAGCTTTTTCCTCCCGCTCGCCGGCGAGATGAAAGCGTACCGCTCCGATGTGCCCTTCGGTGTCCTGGATCGCCCGCCCGCGGACCAGGACTTTCCTGCCAACGGCTGGGCGCTGGGCCTGCCGAAGAAACCGGGCAGGACGTCTGTCATGCTGAACGCCGACCAGAAGCATGGTTTCCGCTGCGTGGACGACTCCCTTTCCCTCACGCTCCTGCGAAGCTCCTACGATCCGGACCCCTATCCGGAGCTGGGCGTGCATAGGTTCGGCTTTGCGATTGCACTGGTGGAGTGCTCATCCGCTGCACGCCTTGCCGCTTCCGCTTCCGAACGGGCGCATCCCCTCGCGCCGCTTTCCGGTACGGCGCACGCAGGATCGCTTCCTCTCGCGCAGGGCTTCTTCACCCTTGCGGCCGGCACCGTGGCGGTCTCTGCCGTGAAGATGCCCGAGGAGGAGGGCGGGGGAAGCCTTCTCGTGCGCCTGTATGAGACCGATGGGAAGAAGACCACGGCGGAGCTTCGCTTCTTCTGCGCGCCGTCCTCCGCGTGGCGCGTCGACATCAACGAGCGGAAAACCGACGGTGAAGTGATCCTCGATGGCCCCACCGTCCGCATCGAGGTCGCGCCATTCACCGTCCAGACCGTCATCGTTCATTTCAACGGCTGCCGGGGGTGATCCCGGCGGCGTGGCTGGCCGCGCCGGAACGGCGTCGCGCGCCGACGATGAAGACTGCATGTCGTCTTGACGCGCACCCCGCCAGCCGCTATGATGCGGGCTCGATTTCACGGGAGGCGCAATGGGAAAGACCCATCGAGGCAAAGGGCTGAAGGATCAGGTTCGCCAGGGTCGGAACGAATGCCCGGTCTGCAAGAGGACCGCGGTGAAGGTCGTATTCGAGGTTCAAGTCAAGGACAAGACGATAAAGGTCTGCAAGACCTGCAAGGCTTCCATCGGCCACGGCAAGCTCCAGAAGGAAGCGGAAGCGCTCGTTCCCGCCTCCTAGGCCGCCCCCGCGGTGCGTATCCGCACCACGCCCTCCGGGGCGCGGGCGGACATGCGTCATTTCTTCCGCAGGGCCTTGAGCACTTCCCGCGAGATGAGCCGAACGATTTCCTTTTCCATGCTCGTCTGTTTTGTCTGGCAGAGTTTCTTGAAATCCTTGTGAATCGGGTCCGGTAGCGCGCGGATCAGGATGCTTCCCATGGGGAAACAGTAACACCCGCCCGGAGCGGCGTCAATGAATTCCGCGCCCCGCGCTGCCGCATTCCTTCTTTCAGGCGCCTTTGATACACTGTCGCATCCACGGAGGAAGAAGGCATGACCGAGCCGGTATTCGTCGCGCTGCTGCTCGCCGACCGGGTGATCACGGAAGACAACCAGAAGAAGACCATCATCGGCACCTTCACGCAGTTCTCCGTTCGCCAGGTGCCTGCCGGCCTGCCGCCATGGTTCATCTATGCCGCCCTCACGAACATCGAAGGCGAGCATCCCTTTTCCGTCAATCTCGTCGTGGACCGGACCCAGCAGGTCATCTTCTCCGCCGGCGGAACCCTGCGGGTGGACGAGCCGCGCCGCGTCGTGGAGCTGGTGATTCCCGTGCCGAATGTCGTCTTTCCCGAGGCAGGCACCCACATCGTCTCTTTCCACGTCGGGGGGGAGCAGCTTGCCTCCCGGATCCTCGACGTGGTGGTCGTGGATACCCATCCGAACCCGCCGCAGGCCTAGGCAGGAGGCTTTCCCGCCCCCTCAGTCCTCGAAGCAGGCATCCTTCAGCTCGCATTTGCGATGACAGTGCTGCCGTCGCGACTCGAGCTGCTTCACGTACGCGGGGATATCCACCGTGACGGTGGCCGCACCCGTGTCCATCGCTGCCCGGGCCACGGCGGGGGCTTCCCAGAACAGGATGCGCGGATCGAGCGGCTTGGGGATGAGGTAGTCCGGTCCGAAGGAGATCGGGCCCGCGCCGAATGCGTCGTGCATGCAGGCGGGCACGTCCTGGTGCGCCAGCGCGGCCAACGCCCGCGCCGCGGCGAGCTTCATCTCGTCGTTGATGGACCGCGCGCGGACGTCGAGGGCGCCGCGGAAGATGTAGGGGAAACCGAGCAGGTTGTTGATCTGGTTGGGGTAATCGCTTCGCCCCGTTCCCACGATGGCGTCTGCGCGCGTCTGGCGGGCGAGCTCGTAGCGGATCTCGGGATCGGGATTGGCGCAGGCGAAGACGACCGGGCGCGCCGCCATGCTCTCGAGCATCGCGGGGGTGAGGAGGTCCTTTCCCGAAAGGCCGAGAAAGACGTCGGCGCCGCGCACGGCATCCGCGAGCGTCCTCTCAGGGGTGTCCGCCGCAAGACGCTCCTTGTGGGCATTCATGTTCTCCCGCCTTCCCCTGTAGACCACGCCCTTCGTGTCCACGAGACGCAGGTTGCCGCGCGCGGCGCCCATGGTGACGTAGAACTCCGCGCAGGTAATTGCCGCGGCCCCGGCGCCGCAGACGACCACTTTGATGGCGGAGATCGACTTGCCGGTGATTTCAAGCGCGTTGAGAAGCGCGGCACCGGTGATGATTGCCGTGCCGTGCTGGTCGTCGTGGAAAACCGGGATGTCGAGCATCTCCCGCAGGCGGCGCTCCACCTCGAAGCATTCCGGAGCCTTGATGTCCTCCAGGTTGATGCCCCCGAATGTCGGTGCCATGGCGGCGACCGCCGTCACCATCTGGTCCGGCGTCCGCGCGTCGAGCTCGATGTCGAAAACGTCGATGTCGGCGAAACGCTTGAAGAGGATGCCTTTCCCCTCCATGACCGGTTTCGCGGCAAGCGGCCCCCGGTTGCCCAGCCCCAGTATGGCCGTGCCGTTTGTCACCACGGCCACGAGATTCCCGCGCGCCGTGTACTCCCAGGCGGCCGATGGCCGCCGCTGGATCTCCTCCACGACGACCGCCACGCCCGGGGTATAGGCGAGCGACAGGTCACGCTGCGTGTCGAGCTTCTTCGTGGGAAGCACCTCGATCTTGCCCGGTCGGCCGGCGCGGTGGTAGTCGAAAACGTCTTGCGGGGAAATGTTCGCCATGTTGTCTTCCTTATTGAAGCAGGAATGTGCGGATCTGGCATCCGTCGAGCGTGAGCGGGAGGGTGCGCCCGTCGCACCCCGCCATCGGCCGCGGGTTTCTCTCCGCGAGATCGGTCTCCACGATTGCCCGCGGAGCAAACGGAAGGATGAGCCGCGCATCCGCGATCTTCGCGCCGGTGGCCTCGTAGACGCGGATCACGATCCCGCGATCGCTGCGGCGGACGGCGGAGAGCACGATGCGCGGGTCGGAGGCCGCGAACCAGGAATAGCGGGCGGGCAGGGAACCCCCGTGCGGCTCCGCGGGGAAGGCGATCACCGGGGTATTGAAATCGTGACCTTCCTCCCACGGGCGCGCCGCGCGCCAGTCACCGGCGTGGGCGTACAGCGCGTAATGGAACGTGTGCGCCACGCCTTTCTCACGTGCCAGCGCAGAGTCCGCTGACGGCGCCGTGCACCGGAGCAGCGAAAGCATCATCACGCCATCCACCACGTTGTTCCCCGGCAGGCCGCGGTTGAGCAGCGCCACGCCCCTGCTGCCATCGCGCGCGCCGTAGTCGATCCAGGTCTGCGCCGGCAGCTCTCCCGCGGGTCTCTCGACCGCGCCGAACGGTATCTCGTGCGTGATCCTGCCGCCGGCAATTGACGTGGGAAAGGCGGCCCTGTAGCGACAACGCTCGTCGTTGTTCACGATCGTCGTGGCGATCTCCACGCGCGGAAGCCCCGCATAGATGCGCACCCGGGTGGCAACCGATCCGGTGCCCCAGGGGCTATCGATGCAAAGCTCGGCAAAGGCATTGCCGTGCCGTATTTTCCCCTCGACGGGGACCATGGGGAAGAAGAGAGCGGCGCTGTCGTCTTTCGCGGGGAAAGGCCACAGACCCGAAGCGTCGTCAAATTGCCGCAAGTCACCGTCGTCCCGCTCGCGGGCGATGGTGTTGCCGCACCGACGGCTGCCCGACACCGCGTCCCATCCCGTGGACTTCTCGATCAAGCCGGTGATGATGCCCCTTTGCTCGTCGAGGCAGACCCGGACCCTGGCGTTTTCCAGGAATGCCTCCGGCGCCTCAGAGGCGATGATGTCGGAAGCCGCGTTCCCGCCGGGCCGGCAACCCGCGGGGAGCGGCACGATCCTGTAGACCTCGTAGCCGAACGAGGGAAGGTCGCGCGCGATGAAGAGCACTCTCCCGCGCAGGATCGCGCCCTGCCGATCGCGCTCGACGGAGAGCAGATCCGAAGGAACCGCGATTCCCTCCGCGTTTCGCACCTCGATCTCGAAGCAGCCGGAGCCTGCCACGGTGAAATCCGTTTCCACGGCGTCCGCGCGGCCGTGCCCCAGCGTGTTGAAAACCGCCACGGGCATCCCCTCGCCGCGAGTGTCCACGGACTCCACGATCCGTGCCGCAGCCTGCGCGATTCCGAGGCGTGCCTGCTCCTCAGACGATGCGAAGCTCTCCAGCGCGGCCCGGTAGAACTCGTCCACGTGGGTGCCGCAGATGATGTCGGGGGCCTGGTTGAGCAGCACGGGCTGCCAGGCAGTCGCCAGGGACGCGGGCGATGGCGCAGCCTCGACCGATGTCGCGAACGAAGCGGCCGCGTCCAGCTTCTCCCAGTCCAGGAGGCTCGTTTCCAGCGCCCTGTTTCTCTGCTTGACCGCGATCCTGGCGCTGAAGCATCCACGGAATGCCCCGGTGAAGTCACCCGCGATGGCAGGAAGCATGCCGTAGTCCATCACTTCCTCGAAATATCGCGCGGGCGTGGAGAAGACCGCCTCATAGCATTCCTGGGTCTTGTTGTACGCATCCAGCGTCGCGGATCTCGTGAGGTCAGGGCCGCAGAGCGCGAGAAGCCCCGGCTGCTCGCAGTTTTTCTGGAGAAGCGCGAGGCGCTCGTCGAAGAATCGACGGAGCTCCCCGGTCGACGGAGCGCCACGGAACACGTCGCATCCCAGCGGCATGCAATGGATGAAGACGCGCGTCCCGTCCATCCCCTGCCACAGGAAGTCGGCCGCGGCGTCTGGAGGCGTCCCGCGCGGGATGATCGCCCAGTCGAACCCGCAGCCGGCAAACACCTGGGGCATCTGGGGGTGACAACCGGATGCATCGAGTGTCCACGCGCATCGCGCATCGATTCCCAGCGACTCGAAGAAGGCCCTTCCCTCGATCACCTGCCGGATGAACGACTCGCCGCAGGGCATGTCGAGGTCGGGGCTCACGAGCATCGCCCCTTCGAGGGTGAGCCGTCCTTCCCCGATAAAGCGCATCAGAGCCGGCTTTTTTTCGGGATGACTCTGGAGATAGGCCATGAGAATCCATGCGCCGTCCAGCGCGAACGTGGCGGCGCGATCTTCACCCAGTGCGTGCAAGGCGCTCTCTATACGCAGAAAACCGGCCTCGACGCCGTCCCCGCCTGCGGGGATGAGCCCCGCATCACCGCGGGTCTGCGGGATCACGTGCACGCGCCGCCTTTCCGTTTCCGGCATATGCCTCCCTATGGCGCGATGCGGTACACGGTGCCGCCTGTCCTGCCAAAGACTTCCGGCTGATACATGAGCTCCGCCTGGACGGGCGGCGTGGGAAACACCCCCGGA
The DNA here is from genome assembly GCA_963781885.1 of uncultured Spirochaetota bacterium. Taxonomy (GTDB): domain Bacteria; phylum Spirochaetota; class Spirochaetia; order SZUA-6; family Fen-1364; genus Fen-1364. The sequence continues at coordinate 620,237 of CAWAHW010000002.1, forward strand.
GTCGTCGCGCGGAAGAGGAAGCTCACGTCGTGCCTTCCCCGGTCGAGCTGGTCGAAGAAGAAACGCACCTCGCTGTCGTAGATCCGGCTCGTGTACCCTTTGTCAGGGGCCTCGTCGAGCGCGGCGACGTCCGTGTCCTCCGAGCTTTTGTCCGCGGGTGGCTTCACGACCTGCGACGTGACGAGCGAGCCGTCGATGGGCTCGGCGCCGGAGGGCAGCGGCGCCCGCAGCGCGAAGTAGGTCCTGTCCTTCGATGAATAGAAGACGACCCGCATCGTGTACACCTTGCCCAGCGTGAGGTCGTTTCCGGAAACCGCGGCTCCCGTGTCGTCGAGTATTTCCGTCTCGATGCCGATGCCTTCATCGCGCGGGTCCGCGCCGGAAGCGGAAAGCGCGTCGCGCAGCTCCGCCGCGTAGTACAACGTGCCCTTGCCCGACAGGCCGAATGTGAGCGGGAGCTGCGCACCCGCGCTGCCGAGCTTTGAGGCCGGGATGAATTGGGCGAATGGCGCCCGGGAGGGACCCTTGAATCGAGCACCGGCAATCTCGGTTCCGCCCAGCTTCACGCTCGCGGTGAAGTCGGACTGGTTTTCCCTGTTGGCCGCAATGACTTCTGCAAATGCCTGGAGCACCCATCCGGCATTGCTCGTGTTTTCCCAGTGCCCCGTGCCGTTCGCGGCCAGAAGGTCGTTGGCAAGGCCGAGCACCAGGGGTGAGTCCGGCTGCAGGCGCGTGAAGAGCATGAGAAGCAGCGCCTTTGCCTGGAGATCGCCTCCGTACCAGAGCCAGTCGTTGACGGTGCCGACGAGGGTGACGGTGCGCGTGCCGACACGGATGAAGCTCTTGAGCCGGCTCAGCACGGCCTGGGCGGACTTCTGGTTTCCCATCGCCTCGTAGGAAAGCCCGAGGAATCCGTAGCCGAAAACACCCGCCTTGTCGGCAAGGGCGGCGATCGCGGCCGCCTTCTCCCGTTCGATCCTGCCGTCACTGGTGAGGACGTACAGGGCATAGGCCTGCAGGTAGGTGTCCTGGTCGGCCCATCCGTTGTCGAGATAGGACAGAAGCGCGTCCCTGTCGAGGTCCGTCGGTATTGCGATACCGTGCGTCTTTGCCGCTGCAAGAAGGTGGGCGACCCGAAGCGAAACGTAGTAGTTGGACCTGCGAGGCGCAGGGTCGTCCCAGTAGGAGAAGCCGCCATCGGGGTTCGCGAAACGGCTGAGAACGGAGAGATCGGCGGCTCCAATGGAAGGGAAGAGAACGCGCGCGAAGAGCTTGCTCGTCACCTGCTCGAGGCAGTCATAGGGATAGACGTCGAGGTACCGGATGGCTCCGGCAAGCGATGAGGCGATCGTCGAATCGAGGCTCAGATACAGCCCTTCCTCCGGCACGCCGAGGAAGGCGGGCGGCACCGTGATGCCTTCCTGTGCAAGGTCGTTGGTCTTTCCGACGATGGTGAAGGATTCGCTCAGGTGCTCCTCCACCACGGCAAGCGTCTCATCCAGCCTCTCCTTCAGCACGTCGGAGTCCACGCCGAATGAAAGCTTCGCCGTTCCCGGGGAGGTCGCCTTCATGTCGAACGCGACTTCCGCCGTTTCTCCCTTCTGCAGCGTGACGCTTTTTTTCTGCGGTCCCGTGAGGTCCAGGCCCTGCGCGGAGAGGGTCACGGCCACGGTATGCGCAATCGTGTCGATGTTCGTGAGCACGACGCCCGCGGTGGCGGTGTCGTCCACGCGCATCTGCCGGGGAAGCGCCGCGCGCACGTTGAGGGGGTTCTGGACGACGATCTCCCCTTCGACGATCCCGAAGGCGTCGTCCTTCACGGCAACGGCGGTCGAGCGGAAGCGCGTGAGGCTGTCGGGGAGCTTGAATGTCGCGCTCACCTTCCCGTCCTTGCCGGTGACAAGACCCGTGCGGAACACGGCCGTGGGGTTGAAGTCGCGGCGCACCGACGCGCCCGGTCCCGCCGCGGCCTCTTCCAGCTTCTCGTCGCCGCCGGGCAGGTCATTCGCCTTCCACGTGACCGGGTCCATCAGCATGTCGCGCGTGTCGTAGTGCGCGACCTTGTCGGGGAAGTTGTCCCGGCTGTAGAAGAAATCCATGGGATTGGGGACCCGGTAGTCGATGAGGTCCAGCACGCCCCTGTCCGCGGCGACCAGCGCGATCTCCGCGCCCTGCACCGGCTGCCCGTTCATGGTGGCCGTGAGGGTGACGGTGGCCTGGCTGCCCGGCCTGTAGCTTTCCTGCGCGTTCGAGATTTCGAGCGTGATCGTCCTGGACGACGCCTCCACGGGAAGCTCCACGAGACCGGAATAGCCGCGCGGCGTGCCGAAGTCCGGTTCATCGGGGCTGGCCGCGGGCGGCTGGGTCCGACCCGTTGCCGTTGCGACGAACACGTACACGATCGGGATGTGCGCCGCGGTGAGGGGGATGTCGATGGTTGGGGCGCCGCCCGCCAGATCCATGGTCTTTCTGTCGATCACGCCGTCGCGCTCCACGCTCACGAGATACGTGCCCCGGGCGACGGGGCTCTTGATGAGGAGGTGGGCGACGTCCCCCGGCGAATAGACCTTCTTGTCCGGGACGATCTCGATCTGTCTCTCGTCGGTGCGCTGCCAGGCGATCTCGTCCGAGCCGGTGGCGTAGAATGAGAGCTTCGTGAAGCTTTCCCGTCCGCTCTGGTCTTTTCCCATCAGCTCGATGCGGTAGGAGCCGGACTTCTCCGTGGAGAGCTGCAGCGCCGCCGCGGATCCCTTCGGGTTGACGGTGAAGGTCTTTTCCACGACGTCCTGCTTCTCATAGCGCGTGTCCACCTCTCCGCCGATTGCCGCCTCCCGCACGAGCTTCCATTCTTCACGGATCAGGGCGCCGCTCACCGCCGAGGCCGGGTAGGCCACGCCGTCAGGATCGACGGAAACGACCTTGAGCGTGAATGGCACGGCCTTTGTGACGAAGTACAGCGCGTCATCCGATTTCGCATCCGCCGTGAGCTTCGCGCCGAGCTGCTGGGCAGAGGAGAAGACGGTGCGCGCGTCGCGGGTGGAAATTGCCTGCCGGTCGATGTCCTGGACCGTGGCGACCATCTCGTATGTATAGACGCGTCCCTTCTCCGCATCGCCGAGCTTCTGCGGCGCCTCCACAATCCCGTTCGACGGAAGGGAGCCCGAATCGGAGGTGAGGTCCTCCGCCCAACCCTTCTCCACGTCCCCGAATGTGTACGACTCCCATTCGTCTCCCGGCGGTTGATACCAGGTCTCGCGCCGGGTCCAGAACCAGGTGTAGGTGCCCTTTGCGATCGTCCCGCCCGCCAGGTACGTTCCCGTAAATCGGGCGTCGATGCTGCCGCCGATGAAGAAGCGGTCGTCAGGGACCGTCAGGTCCACGCCGAACGTGACGCGTCTGAAATTGGCCACTTGCACGGAGGCCGTTCCCGTGTGGGTGTCTTCCTTTCCTGCGATGCGATGGAAAGAAAGAAGCAGGTCGCCCGGCTCCAGCGTCTTCGGAAGGGCCATTTGCCCTGAGAAGCTCCCGGACGCCGACACCGTTCCCGTGGCGGAGGCAAGCGCCGTGCCGTCCTCCGAGCCATTGCCGAGGTCCACGCGGAATTTTCCCGGTACGGCGGTGAACCGGCCGAGCGTCAGGTTGCGGTCGATGCCGGCAAAGGAAAGCGTCTCCCCGGGTCTGTAGATGCCCCGATCCGACCATATGTAGGTGAGAGGTTTCGCGTTTTCCGCCGCATAGGGCGCCTCGGAATTCCACGAGCGGCCGGGAATCTCGTGGGGACGCAGGACCAGGCGATCCTGGCCCTTGGCGATCTCGATCTCCGCCTTTTCTTCGCTTCCCTGGAAGCCTGCCATGAGACCGCCGGGCGGCAGCGAGACTGCCGCAAGACCCTTCGCGTCCGTGCGGCCGGATGCCAGGGCCTTGCCGTCGCGCCGAAGCGTGACCGTTGCATCGGCGATCGGCGCCCCCGTGGCGAGCGAGCTTGCCAGCACGAGGATTGAATTGTAGCCGACGCTCACGGACGCCCCGATGTCGGTGACCTGCACAACGAGCTGATCGTCGGCATCCTGCGCCGTGTCACTTCCCCAGAAAAGGCCCTTGAATGCCCAGGAGAGGAATGCCGTGCCCCGACCGGCGCCGTTGAGGTACGGGGAAAGATCGTAGACCTGGAAGTGCCGCGTGTTGCGCGGGATCTTTTTCGCGTCGACCCTCACGACCGGCCCCTTGGGAGGGGTCGCGGAGGGGTTGTCCAGCCGTCCGATGACGTAGCTGCCGGAGTCGATATTCTCCATCTCGATGGCGACGCGCGGGGGAAACTGCGCTTCGAGGATGCGCTGGCCCGTGCTGCGGAAATCGACGTATGCTTCCGCCGGTCCCACCTCGAGCTTCACCACCTGGTCCTTGCCCAGCGTCTGGCCGTAGGTGTCCTCGATGCCCGCGCCCAACTTCATGTCGAATGTCGACTCGAAATCGACCGGCACGTTGTGGAGGAAGACCCACGAGCCGGACACCTCGAGATTCCTGCCCACGTCATAGCCGGGGAAAGGGAGCTGGATGTTGGCGGCAACCGTCTCCTCTTTCAGGTCATGATTGAACTGGAGCTCCGCGGTCGCGCTCGCACGCCCCATGCTGACGTCGGATTGGTCGACCGCGAGGGGCAGGAGGGTGTGGAAGCCCTGGGTGAGATCGTCGTCGGTGCCGTAGTTTTCCGGCAGGGGCTTCGCCCCTTTCAGCACCCGCACGACGATGTCCGCGTCGCGCGGCAGCGCCTTCACCGGCGTGAGGGAAACGAGCCTGTTGGCGTCCTCGTACGGCCCGAGCTGGAGGCGGCTCGAGATCTGCGGCCGCGCGGCCTTGAATGCCACGGGGTCACCGTCAGCCTCGATGCGGATGAAGGGCAGGATGGTCGGAAGATCCACGGGGAAATTGAAGGTGACGACAAGCTCACCGCTGGATGCAGGCTCGACGTCATCACCCGAGGGAAAGAGGGAGACGATGGAAAGAGGCTCGGTGCGGAAGCTGAAGCGCGTCGTGCCCGTGAGCGGCTCGCCCGCGAGAGATCGCAGCGACGGGCTCACGGTGAACGTGTATTCCGTGGCAGGCGCGAGCTGGCTCTTTGGCTCGAATGCAAGAAGCCGCGAGCCGTACCAGCGGTAGATGCCGTCCACGCGCGGCGAGATGGCGAGGATGCCCGACGAGGTGGCAGGCTTCTCCAGCGTCTTCAAGGCAACGACAGGCTTGTTGAAAAGCACCCACACGCCGCCTTCGAGGTTTTCATGCGCGACCGTTCCCGTGGGCCCCACGTCGTCCACGGCGAACGCCCCTTCCGCCGAACCCGTCCCCAGGGCGGCAAGGACCGTGGGGACCTGCGGGCGCGGGCCCGGTCGCACGGGGCCCACCCGGGAGGGGGTGCATGCCCCCAGCGCGAGGGCCAAAAGGGCGGCGATTGCCGCCACGGTGTTCCGCGGCAGTCCGCGGCTTTCGCGGCCCGCGGGGAGCGCCTTTCTCATCGGAGCCTCCATGGAGAAACACGATAGTAGCAGGTTCGGCGGGCCTGTTTCAACGAACGGGTGGCTCAAAGTGTTGACAAAAGAAGCCTCTTTGGTCATATTTCTCGCGCACGGTGGGTGTAGTTCAATTGGCAGAGCACCAGACTGTGGATCTGGAAGTTGTGGGTTCGAGACCCATCACCCACCCATAGCGTGCCGAAGGCGCGCGAGGGCGGGTAGGCCGCGCGAGCCCGACAGCCGTTGCCACGCAACGGCAGAAGGGCCACAGCGGGAAGGTAACATGGACTCGAGCGTCCGTAGCTCAGTTGGATAGAGCGCCGGGCTTCGAACCCGTAGGCCGCAGGTTCGAGTCCTGCCGGACGCGATTGAAAAGAAGGTGCCACGAAACTGCGCGGGCACCGCGCAAGATACCGTGGCCGCAAATGCCACGGATTACCGTGGCCGCAAATGCCACGGATTACCGTGGCCGCAAATGCCACGGATTACCGTGGCCGCAAATGCCACGGATTACCGTGGCCGCAAATGCCACGGATTACCGTGGCCGCAAATGCCACGGATTACCGTGGCCGCACTGTGGGTTTGACATGACGGGCCGCTAGCTCAGTTGGTAGAGCAGAAGACTCTTAATCTTCGGGTCGCAGGTTCGAGTCCTGCGCGGCTCAATACGATGAAAGGGAATCGCCAGGGCACCGCGTCTTGACGAGTCCCGGCCGTCGTGGTTACTATCCAGGCGAGAGTGGTGGAATTTGGCAGACACGCCAGACTTAGGATCTGGTGCCGAAAAGGCTTGAGGGTTCAAATCCCTTCTCTCGCAGTGGGAGAGCGCACGCGGGAATAGCTCAGTTGGTAGAGCTCCACCTTGCCAAGGTGGATGTCGCGGGTTCAAGTCCCGTTTCCCGCTCACGGAGAAGGCGATCTGGAGGGCAGTCCGGGTCGCTTTTTTTTCGCTACCGCTGCAGAATGCCACGCGCCTCCCGCACTGTCCGTGCGCGGCAACGCGGCAGGGCCAATACCGTTTCGGAAAGAGGTCATCAAAGGTGAATGCGACCAAGGAAGTGGAGTTCCTCGAGAACTCACAGGTGAAGCTCAAGGTGCACGTGCCGACGGCGGACGTGAAGCAGGAATACGACAGCATCGTCAAGGAGTATTGCCAGAACGCCCACCTCAAGGGCTTCCGCAAAGGCAAGGTGCCTGCGGACGTCGTCATCCGCAAGCTCGGGCCGTCGCTCATCGATCAGACCCGGGCGGAGGTACTGGAGAAGACCCTGTCCGAGATTTTCGAAACCGTGGAGCAGAAACCCATCCCCTATGCCACGCCCGAGATCAAGTCGGAGGAGGCGTTGGAGCTGGGCAAGGACTTCAGCTTCGAGGTGGTCTACGACACGTGGCCCGCAATCGAGCTGGGTCCCTACCTCGGCCTGGAGGTGGATCAACCGGAATGGGAGATCACCGACGAAGACATGGGCCGCGAGCTCACGGGCCTCCAGGAGCAGAACGCGCTCTACACCGACAAGGAAAGCGGTGCCGTGGAGACGGGCGACATCGTCAACATCGACTACGTCGAGATCGAGTCTGCCGGCACGGAGCGCCCGGGCACGAAGCGGGAGGCTTTCGTCTTCGAGGTGGGCACGGGGTACAATGTCTACAAGCTGGATGACGAGGTCATCGGCATGGCGAAGGCGGAGACGAAGCTTGTCACAAAGACCTTCCCGGAGGATTTCGAGACCAAGGTGCTCGCCGGCAAGACCGTCATGCTCCGCGTGACGCTCAACAGCATCAAGGAGAAGAAGCTCCCGGAGATCAACGACGAGCTCGCGCAGGACCTGAGCGAGAAATTCCAGACCCTGGACGATCTGAAGGCGGACATCCGCAAGAAGCTGGAAGACGCCGTGAAGTCGGCGCTGCGCTCGAAGACCGTCACACGCGTGCTGGATTCCGTCGTGGAGACGTCGAAGATCGCGCTCCCCGCGTCCATGGTGGACTACCAGCTGGAAGCGATGTGGCAGGAATACGCAAACAGGCTGCGCGTGGATGAGAAGCAGCTGGCCGCCATCCTGGAGCAGCAGGGAAAATCCGTGGAGGACGTGCGCAAGGAGTGGACCCCGGGGGCGGAGAAGAGGGCGCGGCTTCAGCTTGTCGTCTCGGAGATCGCCAAGAAGGAAGGCATCGGCATCGAGGAAAGCGACCTGGACGCGGAGATCGGCAAGATGGCGGAGGAGCGCAAGGTCACACCGGAGGAGCTGAAGGCGAACCTGGCGAAGAACGACCTCGTTGACTACATGCGCAGCAACCTGCGCACGGACAAGCTCTACGACTACCTCCTTTCCAAGACGAATATCCGCACGGCGGAGAAGAGGAAAGTATTGGACATTCTCCAGGGTAATTAGGTACCATTAAGGATGATCATGACGGATGCAAGGACGGCGCGCGATGGATGAGATGGACACGAACCTCGTTCCGATCGTCATCGAACAGACGGGCCGTGGAGAGCGGTCGTACGACATCTACTCCCGGCTGCTGAAGGACAGGATCGTCTTCGTGGACGGGGAGATCTACGACGTGAACGCGGACATGGTGGTCGCCCAGCTGCTGTTCCTGGAGTCCCAGGATCCCGAGAAGGACATCCATCTCTACGTCAATTCCCCCGGTGGGACGGTGACCGCGGGCCTCGCCATCTATGACACCATCCAGTACATCAAGCCGAACGTGCAGACCATCTGCCTCGGGCAGGCCGCCTCGATGGGCGCGCTGCTCCTGGCCTGCGGAACCCACGGCAAGCGGGTCGCGCTGCCCTCATCGCGCATCCTCATCCACCAGCCCTGGGGGGGCGTGTCGGGGCAGGCGGTCGACATCAGCATCCAGGCCCGCGAGCTCGTGCGGATCAAGAAGCTGATCGTCTCCTATTTCGCCGAACATACGCAGAAGGCGCCGGAGGCGGTGGAGCGGGACCTGGAGCGGGACTACTACATGTCCGCGGAAGAAGCGCTGGAATACGGGCTGATCGACAAGATCCTGAAGCGTGGGAAAAATGGCGAAAACCCCCAAAAATGAAGGGTTCAAGGTCTGTTCCTTCTGCGGCAAGAGCGCGGACATTGCCCGCCGGCTGATCGCCGGCCCCGGCGTGTTCATCTGCGACGAATGCGTCAATGTCTGCAAGAAGATCCTCGACGAGGAGGAGGAAAACCTCTCCATCGAGTTCACGGAGGACATCCCGAAACCCCGCGAGATCAAGGACTACCTCGACCAGTACGTCATCTCGCAGGAGCAGGCGAAAAAGGTCCTCTCTGTCGCCGTGTACAACCACTACAAGCGTATTGCGCTCGGCCACAAGGTGCAGAGCGAGGTGGAGCTGGAAAAATCCAACGTGCTCCTCATCGGGCCCACCGGGACGGGAAAGACCCTGCTGGCGCGCACGCTCGCGCGGAAGCTGAAGGTCCCGTTCGCCATCGCCGACGCCACGACGCTCACGGAAGCCGGCTACGTCGGTGAGGACGTGGAGAACATCCTCCTGAAGCTGATCCAGAACGCGGGGAACAACATCTCCGCCGCCGAACGCGGCATTGTCTACATCGACGAGATCGACAAGATCGCGCGCAAGAGCGGGGACAACCCCTCCATCACGCGCGACGTCTCAGGTGAGGGAGTCCAGCAGGCCCTCCTGAAGATCGTGGAGGGAACCGTCGCCTCCGTGCCGCCGCAGGGCGGCCGCAAGCATCCCAACCAGGAGATGCTCCGCATCGACACCACGAACATCCTCTTCATCTGCGGCGGGGCTTTCGTCGGGCTGGACGGCATCGTGGAGCAGCGCACCATCGTCCACCCCATGGGCTTCGGCTCCAATCCGAAAGGGGCGGGGGAGAAGGATCTTGTCGCGCTGTACTCGCAGCTTCAGCCGGATGACCTGATCCGCTACGGCCTCATCCCCGAGTTCGTCGGGCGTCTGCCCATCGTTGTGCCGCTGGAAGAGCTGGACTACGTCGCCCTGCGGCGCATCATCACGGAGCCGCACAACGCCGTGCTGAAGCAGTACCAGGCCTCTTTCAAGCTGGATGATGTGGAGCTGGAGTTCGAGGAGAGGGCCATCGACGCCATCGCGCGCAAGGCCATCGAGCGCAAGACCGGCGCGCGCGGGTTGCGTGCGATCGTGGAAGGGCTCATGATGGACATCATGTTCGACATCCCCTCCATCAAGGGCGCCAAGAAAGTGATCATCACGGAATCAGTCGTCCTCAGCAACGAAAGACCCGAAATTGTCCTTTCCGGTCAGAAAAAGACGGCTTGAAAAAGCGCGTCCCATGAGGGTACTGCTCAAGCGCAACGAGCTGTTCATGGTCCCCCTCAAGGACCTGGTCGTCTTTCCGCGCATGGTCGTGCCCTTTTTCGTCGGCAGGCGCAGGTCGGTGCGCAGCGTGGAAGAGGCGGCGCGGACCGGCAAGTCCCTTTTCCTCGTGACGCAGAAAAAGACCGTCGTGGAAGATCCCGGGGAGCACGACGTGCACACCGTGGGCACCATCGCGAGGGTGCTCCAGATGATGAAGCTCCCGGACGGCAAGCTGCGCCTCCTCATCGAGGGCCAGGAGAGAGCGGCCATCGGGCGCTACACGGAGACGAAGGACTGCTTCCGGGTGATCGTGCGGACGATCCCGCCGCACAACGACGTCACCCCGCAGATCTCCGCGCTCATGCGCACCGTGCTCTCCCAGTTTACCCAGTTCAACGAGATCTCCAAGAAGGTCGCCCCGGAGGCGGTGACGGCCATTGAATCCGCCGTGCTCCCCGACGTGCTCGTGGACCTCGTGGCGGGCACCGTGCCGCTGAAGCTCGAGGAGAAGCTGGAGCTCCTCTCCATCGAGGATGCCTCCGCGCGCCTGGAGCGCTGCGCGGCGATACTCGGCGCGGAGATCGAGCTCATGAGTCTCGAGCAGGAGATCACCGGCAAGGTCCGCAAGAAGCTGGAAAAAACGCAGAAGGACTACTTCCTCAACGAGCAGCTCAAGGAGATCCAGAAAGAGCTGGGCACGGAGGGAGACGACCCGACGGGTGCGCGCGAGCTGGAGGACAAGCTCAAGACAAAAGGTCTCCCCGCCGAGGTTTCCGACAAATGCCAGAAGGAGCTCAAGAGGCTCGCGCGGATGCAGCCGATGTCGCCGGAGTCGGCGCTCCTGCGGACCTACCTCGAGTGGATGGCGGACCTGCCGTGGAAGGAGACAACGCCGGACAACCGCGACATCGAGCGCGCCCGGGAGATACTGGACGAGGATCACTACGACCTGAAAAAGGTGAAGGAGCGGATACTCGACTTCATCGCCGTGCGCCAGCTCAAGAGCCGGATCAAGGGACCCATCCTCTGCTTCATCGGGCCTCCGGGCACGGGCAAGACCTCGCTGGGCAGGTCCGTCGCGCGCTCCCTGGGACGCAACTTCGTGCGCGTGTCGCTGGGCGGCGTGCGGGACGAGGCGGAGATACGCGGCCACAGGAAGACGTACGTCGGGGCGCTGCCGGGCAAGATCCTCCAGTCCATGCGGAAGGCGGGATCGACGAACCCGGTCTTCCTGCTCGATGAGATCGACAAGATGAGCTCGGACTGGCGTGGGGATCCGGCCTCCGCTCTGCTGGAGGTCCTGGACCCCGAGCAGAATCACACCTTCATGGATCATTACCTGGAGGTGCCGTACGACCTCTCCGACGTGATGTTCATCACGACGGCCAACTCCACGCACAACATCCCCTATCCGCTGCGCGACCGGATGGAGGTGATCGAGATCTCGGGGTACACCGAGTTCGAAAAGGAAAACATCGCGGAGAAGTTCCTCGTGCCCAAGCAGATCCAGGAGAACGGCCTGGACTGGGCCGCCATCACGTTCCAGAAGTCCGCCATCATGCGTCTCATCCGGTCGTACACGATGGAAGCAGGCGTGCGAAACCTCGAGCGCGAGATCGCCAACATTCTGCGGAAGATCGCACGCGAGGCGGTGCGCCAGGGCCTGATGCCGCCGGCCGCGGTGCCCGTGGCCAAGACGGAGGCGCCGGGCGCGGGCAAGGATGCCGCGAAGGAAGGCCCGGCATCCGCCTCCGTGGAGCCGGCCGCGGCCGAAATCCTCGCGCCGACGGAAAGCCCGGCCGCCCCCGCGCCTGTCGAGCCTGCCTTCAAGGTCGTTGTCACCGGGCGCACGGTGGAGAAATACCTCGGCAAGGAAAAGTTCCAGGAGAGCACATTCTCCCAGGACATGAAGCCCGGTCTTGCCTACGGCATGGCGTGGACCGAGCTCGGCGGCCAGCTCCTTCCCGTTGAAGTGGCCATTGTCGTCGGCAAGGGCGAGCTCACCCTGACGGGCAGCCTCGGTGACGTGATGAAGGAAAGCGCGCAGGCGGCGCTCACCTTCCTCCGCGCGCATCACGCGACGCTGGGCATCGATCCCGGGTTCACGAAGGACCGCGACATCCACATCCACGTTCCCGAAGGCGCCATACCGAAGGACGGGCCGTCGGCGGGCATCACGCTGGCCGCCGCGCTTCTCTCTGCCGTTGCCGGCGTGCCCGTCACCCCCGGCTTCGCGATGACGGGAGAGATCACCCTCACGGGCCGCCTTCTTCCCATCGGCGGCGTGAAGGAGAAGGTCCTTGCCGCGCACCGCTACAAGATGACGCGCGTGCTGCTGCCCCAGCGGAACGAAAAAGACCTTGAGGAGATACCCGCCGAGGTGCTGGAGGCCCTGGATTTCCACTTTGCCGACTCGGTGCTGGATGCCCTCTCGATACTCTTCCCCGACCGGCGTTTCGACCGCGGGGTCACCGACGCTCCCGTCACGGAGGCAGTCGTCGACGCCGTGCGACGCGCGCCACCGGAGCCGCAAGACCACCCCTCGCTGGAGCAACCCGTCCACTGAGGCGTCGGGCGCGCCGGACGGCCCCGCTCCTGATGGCACCCCTTGCGCGACGTACGCCCCGTCATGCATTATTTTCCATGATCAATTTCGCACAGAGAATGTCGAGCGTGCACAGGTCCTTCATCCGCGAGATCCTGAAGGCCGCGGTGGACCCGTCAATCATTTCATTCGCCGGCGGCCTGCCCAACCCGCGCTTCTTCCCCGTCCGCGAGCTCGAAGAGGCGGCGCGGAGCGTGATCTCCCATGACGGGGATGCGGCACTGCAATACGCCACGACGGAGGGTTATCCGCCGCTGCGGGAAAAGATCGCCGAGCGCTACGCGGCGCGGGGAACGAAGGTCTCGGCCGACGAGATTCTTGTCCTCAACGGCTCCCAGCAGGGGCTGGATCTCGCGGCAAAAATCTTCATCGATGCCGGCGACGATATCCTCGTGGAAAGCCCGTCCTATCTGGCGGCACTGCAATGCTTCGGCCTGTTCGAGCCGCATTTTCGCCCGCTCGCCCTGGACGCCGAGGGAGTCTCCATCGCGGCGCTCTCCGACAGCCTGCGTACCGGCTCCCCCAAGTTTTTTTACGCCATACCCAATTTCCAGAACCCTTCGGGCATCAGTTATACGGAAGCCCGGCGGCGCGAAACGGCACGGGCGATCGCCGGCTCCTCCACCGTGCTCGTGGAGGACGATCCTTATGGAGAGATCAGGTTCATGGGGCGTGACCTGCCTTCCCTATGGACCTGCATGGCGGAGGAGGCGACGGGCGCGGAAAGGGCCGTGCTCCTGGGCACGTTCTCCAAGATCGTCTCACCGGGCATGCGTCTGGGATGGATCTGCGCCGGCCGTGAGATAATGGAGAACCTCGTGGTCGCCAAGCAGGCGGCGGACCTGCACTCCAATGAGCTCACGCAGAGGATCGTGCACCGCTACCTCTGCACGGCGGACGTGAATGGATACATCGCGCGCATCCGCGCCGCCTATCGCACGCAGCGCGACGCCATGGTCGGCGCCGTCCACTCCCTTTTCCCAAAGGAGGTCGTCTGCACCGAGCCCGAAGGCGGGATGTTTCTCTGGATGACGCTCCCGCGGGGCATGTCGGCGCTTGCCTTCTTCGAGAAGGCGCTGGCGCAGAAGGTGACCTTCGTGCCGGGCAGCGCGTTTTTTGCCGACGGCGGCGGGGAGAACACGCTGCGCCTGAACTTCTCCAATTGCGACGTGGCCCAGATCGAGCAGGGCATGGAGAGGCTGGCGCGCGTCTACGCCGCCCTGTGATCCGTCCTGCGCGCCACCGACGAGCACGGCCGCTCGGGCTCCTGTACCTTCAGCGTCGTTGCGCGGCAGTAAGGGGGCGCTACCCGCCGCGCGAGCTAGTCCGGCAGGGGCACATCCATCCAGCCGCCCGAGGTGAGCTGGCGCTGCGACGAATAGCCCGCGGCGCGGAGCAGGGCCGCTGCCTGGTCGAAACAGCCGTCGATGTCCGAGGGCCTGTGCGCGTCCGCGTTCACCATCATCGGGATGCCCCTGCCGCGCGCCTCTTTCACTATCCACTCTGACGGGTAGAAGGCGCCGCTGGTGTTGCGCACGACGCCACCGGTATTGATCTCCAGTATGCTGCCCGACCGCGCCACCGCATCGAGCGCCGCGAGGACCGCGGCACGATACCACGGCTCGTCCTCGCGGAAGTAGTCGGCATTCCTGTTGTTCTTCTTCACGACGTCGAAGTGCCCGATGATGTCGGGCTTCGTGTCGACCGCCATCGCCGCGACAAGGGCATAGTAGCGCTCGACCATCGCGCGGACGTCCCCCGCGTACACTTTCTGCAGCCCGGATTCGAGCTCTTCCCGGGATCCGTCCACCGTCCACAGATGGTCTCCCCCCACGGGCTCGGCGAAGTGAACGGAGCCGATGACGAAGTCCCAGCCCTGCTCCTTGATCCGCGGATGCGCGGGTGAGGTCACCCCAGGGATGTAGTCGGCCTCGATGCCGAGGAATACCTCGAGCCTTCCCGCGTTGCGCGCCGCCGCCTCGCGCACCTCCCGCCGGTAGCTTTCAAGGTTCTTCTCCGGCATGGTCCAGTCGGTCGGGAAGGGAAGCACATTGTGGCCGGAGAATCCCAGCCACTTCATTCCCTTGCTGATCGCCGCCGCGGCGTAGTCCTGCGGCGCGCCGTTGCCGTCGCAGTGATGGGTATGCGTGTGGTAGTTGCCGATTCCGACGCCGGTTTTCATAGGCGGAAGATACCACGCGCCACGACGCGCCGGATAGCCCGGCCGGGTTCCGCGCGGCGCTACAGGAGCACGAGCTCCCGGGCGCCGACGGGGCGTATCATGAGGTCGTGGCAGGAGGAGGGACCGAAGAGCGCCTTCATTGCCGCGATGTACGCGTCATGGGCGGAAGCCGGAACGAATGCCTGGATGGTCCCGGCAAAGCCGCCCCCATGCACGCGCCAGGCGCCGATGCCGCCCAGGATCGCCTGGCTGGCGGCGAGCCCGATGCAGACTCCCTGTTGGTCCACGAACCTGTTCGAATAGCAGTTCTGCAGAAGCATCCAGGAGCTTTGCCCGCTTTCCACGACGAGCCTTCGGAAATCCCCGAATCGTCCCTGCTCCAGCGCCGCGACCTGCTCGACGACGCGCGCGTCGTCGGCAAAGAAGTGCAGTGCCCGGAGGATCGCGCGGTCGCTCACCCTCTTTCGCAGCTCGGGCGTCGCGGCAAGAACCTGGTCGCGGGTGACCTCGCGCAGGACCCGCGCGCCGAGTGCGCGCGCGACGCCCTTCATCTCGCGCTCGATCGCGGCGTAGTCCTCCGTAAGGTCCTCGTGACTCCCGCCGGTGTCGACGATGACGAGGGAGAAACCGCTCGCCGCAAGGTCGAACGGAACACTGCGCACGACGGGCTTCTGAAAATCCTGGAAATCGATCGTGACGAATCCGCCGACCGCGCTGGTGGTCTGGTCCATGAGCCCACAGGGCTTGCCGAAATAGTGGTTCTCCGCGTGCTGGCAGATCCGGGCGATCTCGGTCTCCTCGATGCGTCCCCCGTTGTACAGCGTATTGAGGATCGTGGCGATCAATACCTCGTAGGAGGCCGAGGAGCTGAGCCCCGATCCCTTGAGGACCGAGCTGATGGCACAGGCGTGAAAACCGCCCACCGTGTGCCCGAGGGCGGCAAAGCGCGCGGCGACGCCGCGGGTGAGCGCCTGGGTCGTGCCGGTCTCCGCCTCCCGGAAGGCAAGCTCGTCCAGGACGATCTCCTGCCGGCTGTAGCCTTCGCTTTCCACGATGATGCGACGGTCGTCGCTCCGGGCAACGACCGCCGCGGCGTCCATGTTCACTGCCGCGGCGAGCACCCGGCCGGCATTGTGATCCGTGTGATTGCCCGCCACCTCCGTCCGGCCCGGGGCGCTGAAGATGCGCGGCTCCCCGTCAAGCGGAAAAAGCGCGGCAAACCGGTCCAGAAGGTTCGCGTAGCGCTTCTTCTGGTGCGCGAGGATGTCGGGCCTTTTTCCATACAGCTGCTGAAGCTCGCCGGTGCCGCGTGGGCTGTCCAGCGCGGCATGGAGCGTATGCGCGGAATACATTGGTTCCCCCTAAACCGCATCATTTCGCATGGGCGCGCGGCGCGCAAGGGGGGGCCTGCGTCAGCGCGCGCGCTCCAGGGTGAGCCGCGTGAAAGCCCGCACGACGATCCTGTCATTGTTGGCGGGCATCGCGACGCCGTCGATGGTAACACGTTCCACGGCGGCGCCGTGCAGCTGGAGCGCGATCGATTCGTACGGCCACGCATAGCCGCCTTCATGTCCCCAGGAAAGCTCCGCCTGCCGGGGCGTCCCGCGGAACGTAAAGCGGTCGATCCGCCTCTCGCCGTCGCCGTCACCGGCATCGGAATAGAGCAGGCTCACCCGTTCCGCGCCCGCATCCGGCAGGAAGAGGTGAAGCGTGACCGTCTTGCCGGTGACGTCGGGTATGACGGCGCCCTGCCGCACGAGGAGGGGATCTTTGAAAGCGGCGCGTCGAGGGCCGCCGTCTGGCCGCCCGGCGAGCGGGAGACCGGTCTCCCACTCGAACCATGTCCCCGGCGGAAGGCGAACAGTGCGCTGCCGGGCGCCGTCCGCAAGGATCGGTGCGATCAGAAGCGAGTCCCCCGCCATGAACGCGTCGTCGATCTTCCAGAGGTCCACGTCCGCAGGGTCCAGCCAGAAAAGGGGCCGCAGCAGCGGCGCGCCCGTCTCATGCGCCTGCCAGGCGGTGGTGTACCAGTAGGGCAACAGGCGGTAGCGGAGCTTCAGCGCGCCGCGCGCGACCTCCAGCACCTCGGGCCCGAGCTCCCAAGGCTCGCGCCGCGGCAGGAAGAAGGCTGCATGCGTCCTGAAAAATGGCATGAACGAGCCGAGTTGGAACCAGCGCGCGAAAAGCTCGGGGGATGGGCGTCCCGAGAAGCCGCCAATGTCCGGGCCGGCGAATGGCTGGCCGCTCAGGCCGATCCCGAGCACCGTGGAAATGGTCAGGCGCAGCATCTCCCAGGAGGTCTGTGTATCTCCCGTCCACGTCCAGGCGGTGCGCTGCATCCCCACCCAGCCCGAACGGGAAAGCAGGAAGGGCCGCCGGTCAGGTCGAAGCCTGCGCAGGCCTTCGTACCCCGCGTGATTCATGAGGTGACCGTAGATGTTGTGCGCGCCCCGGTGGTCCCCGCCCGCGCCCTCCATGTCGTGCCGCATGCCCCGCGGCAGGGTCATTTCCCCCCATGCGGTGAAGGCGGACGGCTCGTTCATGTCATGCCAGAAGCCGTCAATACCCGCCGCGAGGTGCGGCGCGTACCGGGTGCCCCACCAGTCGCGGGCCGCGGCGGACGTGAAGTCCGGAAAGACGCACACCCCGGGCCAGACCACGCCGGTCGCGGGCTTTCCGTCCTCATCCTTGATGAAGGCGTCCACCGCGCTGCCGGTATCGTAAACGTCGTAGCCTCTCTCCCGCTTCACGCCGGGGTCCACGATGGCCACGAGGTGCGCCTCCGAGGCGGCGAGCTCCGCGGAGAATCCGGCGATGGAGGGAAAGCGCGTCTCGTCGATGGTGAACGTGCGGTGGCCCCGCTGATGGTCGATGTCCATGACGAGCGCGCTGATGGGCAGATCGTGCGCCTTGAAGCCTGCCCAGACTCGGCGCATTTCCTTTTCATCGCCCCATCCCCACTGCGACTGCATGTAGCCCAGCGCCCAGCGGGGCGGGAGTGCCGGTCTGCCCGTGAGCCAGGACAGCCTTTCCAGGAGGACCGACGGCGCGCCCGCTGCGCAGTACCAGCGTGATGGCCCGCCCGTGAAACGCATCACCGCTTCTTCGCCGAATGTCGCGGAGGACTCGAACTGGTTGTCATAGAACGCGAGCGTGGAGCCGCCGCGCTGAAGACAGAGGTACACCGGCATGCAGATGTAGAGCGGGTCCTTTCCCGGGCCGTAGCTTCCGCCCGGATCGTTGTTCCAGCACCGATAGGACCCGGGCCGCAGGTCCAGCCGCGCCGCCCTCTCTCCCATTCCGCAGATCACCGCCTCGGACGACAGCCTGCACCGGCTCGTCCATTCCACCCCGGACCATGAAGGGGGCATCTCCTCGCGCACGGTGAGGCCGGCGGCGTTGCTGATACACAGCCCACCGTCCGGCAGGACGCGTACTTCCATTGCCGCTGTGCGGAGACGGGAGGAACCCTCGCGCTCGCTGACGTCGACCGGCACGGCCGGCGGCGACTCCACGGCGACGGCCCACGACGGGGTCATGCCTGCCCCGTCCCAGGAGAAAAACGCCAGATCGGTCAGGAGAAAGCGCACCACGAGCGACGCATTCTCGAACCGGTATGTCGCCCCCGACGCGGAATGCGTCGTGGCCATCAGTCGGCCCGGGACGCGTTCCGCCGCGCCTTTTTCATTTGTCTTGCGCAGAGCGGCATCCCGCTTGTCGCGTCGCCAGGCGAAGCGCACCGAACGCAGCCCATTGGCAAGACCGATGAGCGTGACGCTGAGGATCGCCTTCTGGATGACGTTCATTTTTTCTCCGTACCTTCCTGCTTTACGTGCACTTGCGCGAGCGCCCAGGAGGATATCCCCGGGTCCACGGATTCAGGGTCCTCCATCTTCACCCGTGCGAAGGCGGAGCGCGCCGTGTCGGCGAGGCCGAAGCGCTGGGCCCGTATGCCGTAGGCAAGCCAGGCAGAGGAGCTGGGCGACGCCTCGCCGCTCTGGTCGAGGTATTTTTCAAAAACCTCCTGCGCCTCGAGGAAACGTCCCGCGTCCGCCAGGAGACAGGCGAGCGTGTGCAGCTCCGCGGCGTTTCCCTCCACGAGTCGCTGGACGAGCTGCCGCTGCTCCATCACGGCGGGGTCCGGCGCGCCCGTGTAGAGTCCGTACCAGGCGAAGTTGTTGTAGTCCTGCAGCTCGGCCGTCCCGGAGTCGAGGATGGACCCCGCGACCGCGATGGCCTCGGCGTAGCGGCCCGCGTTGGCGAGCCGGTCCTCAAGCAAGCGCTGCAGGCCGATGTCGCCCGGCTTCGCCGCAAGGCGCGTGCGGATGAGGGCGTCCGCGTCGGCGGGCGCGCCGGCGTGCTCCAGGGCGATGCAGAGCAGGCCCAGTGCCACGGTGTTGTCCGGCGCATCCCGGAGGTACCCGGCCGCGACGTCTTTCAGCTCCGTGAGCATCCCCGCCGTCAGGAGCCCCTGCGCGAGGGACGTCTCGATGACGAGCCGGCGTGCCGCGTCCTGTTCCGTGCGCCACTTTGGCATGACCAAGGTCGCCCCCAGCCGCGCATCCGCGGGGGACGAGGATCGCGTGAGGGCAACGCCCGCCGCCAGGCGCAGGGCATCCGGACCCGCCCCGTCGGGAGGCAGGAGCGTGAAGAGCGGGTCGGTTGAGATGTCGGGGAATACGGCGGTCTTCTCGTGCTGCGTACGCAGGAGGTGATACCAGGACCGGGCGTCATTCACGCGCCCCGCGTCGAGCAGGGCAAGGCTTTCCCTTGCGATGCCCGCGCTGTCCGCCGCGGTGTCCACGATCCTGTAGACGTTTCCTTCCTTCGTGAGATAGAAGACAGTCGGCGTGAAGCCGGGGAAGGCGGGCAAGGTCACGAGCGCCGCGGTGGCGACGCCGTCGTTCAGGACCTTCACACTGATGAATCGGCTCATGAGGTCGAGCATGGTGTCCGCGGGCACGGCCATCCGGGAGACGGCGCCGCGCATCGCATCGATGGTGCGTTCGGTCTTTTCCTGCTCGCTGGGGTCGACGAGCGCGGCGCGGACGCTGGACGCCATGAGGGCTTCCAGCGCCGGTGTCGTGCCGTCCGCCTGCAGGAGGAGGCTCATGAAGTGGAGGATGAGTCCCGTCGGCGTCGCATCGTCCAGGGCCTTGGCATCCGCCGGCGCGAGGTTTTTCAAAAGGTCCGCGAAAGCCATGGTCTGCGTGAGATTCGACGTGCCGCGCGCGCCGGCGATCATGAGCTCCGCGCTCTGGGGGTAACGGCGTATGTCCAGGAGGTATTGGGCGGCGGAGCCCAGCACTTTGCGGCGGTCGTCCGCGGAGGCGACCAGGCGCGCGGCCTCCTTCTGCGCCGCCGCCGTGCCGTCAATCGCCGCGGAGGCCGCCACGGAGAGCGCCTGCAGCGTCGCCGTCGGCGCACCCTCTTGCAGCGTCGTCTTGATCTCCTGGAACCTGCCGAGATAGAGGAGATCGATGGAGAGATTCGGCCAGAAGTCGCTATCCTTGATGTCCTTCTCGATGCTGCGGTACAGCGTGACCGCATCATCAAGCTTTGCACCGGCCCCGTAGCGGACCAGCCCGTCGTTGTACTCGTCCAGTATTGCAAGGTTGCGCGTAAAGGACGAATCCGAGGGATCGAGCTTGCGCGCGCTCTCATATTCCGCCCGCGCGCCGGCGATGTCCACGCCGCGCGTGAGGATGCGCCCGAAGGCGTCGTGCAGGAGCGTCCAGGCAAGGTTGCCGTGGGCGAGGGCGAGCGCGGGCTGCAGGGCGACCGCCGCGCGCGCCTCCGCGAGCGCATCCTCGCCGAAGCCGGCGGCCAGGAGCGCGCGCGAGATCTGCACGCGGTGGGATGCCTCGGCCGGGTAAAGAGCGGCCAGCGATTTGAACTCGTCCAGCGCCTCTCGATACCTGCCCGCCGCCAGGAGGGATTCGCCGACTTGCTCGAAGCTCACGACGCTCGCCTGGCCGGCGAGGAAGGCACGCGCCGCCTCGTGCAGGGCCACGGTCTCCGCCGCGGTGTACACGCGCCGCACGCTGTCCAGATGCAGGACGCCGGTGACAGAGCCGTCCTGCTCGAGCGTGAACGTCTTCTTGAGGATCGCCGGGCCGAGAGGGACCGTCTGGTCCGGCGGGAGTGCCGCTGCCCGGAATCCCGGGGGCGGGATGATGTGGTAGACGTAGTCGCAGACGAAAGGCTCCCAGAGCCGCAGGTCGTTTTTTCGCGCGAAGGTGGTGCCGGCGGCATCGGCTTGCGTGACGAAATCCGGCAGGTACGACAGGAGTCCGCCGGCGCGCACGTAGACGACGGCCGAGCTGTCATCCGTGGCGCCCTCCTTCGTGCCCGTCGCTTCCACCGTCATCGTGAAGGGAGTGTCCATCGCGCGCGGGTCGCTCGTGGAAAAGCGCGCGAGCCCTTCCGCGTCGTATTCGCTCTTCACGTACTTTTCCAGGTGGTCGTGGGCCTCCGTGGAGCTGCTCCGCTCGAAGCTGTCGCGATAGGACGCCTCGAAGCTGCCGCCCATGGTGCTCGTCTCCGTGAGCGCGGCCGGGCCGGACTCCGCGAGCCTGAACTCCCGAACTTCGCGGAACCAGTTGCGGGACGGAGGCGGATCCGGCGTGAGGGAGAGGGCCGCGGTGCCCGCGGTGATGATGAGCGCGCGTCGGGCCTGGTCCATGAGCGGAAGCTCGCCGGGAGGGACGAAGTCCGCCGTCGGATCGATCCACATCCCCTCGCCGGGCAGGTAGACGATGGCATGATTGAAAAGGCCGAATCCCGGAAGTTGGGGGGCCACGTCCAAGTCATCGCCCGCCATCAGGAGGGCCAGGCGCGCGTCGATTCCGGCGGCCCGCAACGCGGCCGCGAGCAGGACGGCTTGGTCCTTGCAGTCTCCGTAGCCGCGCGTGAGGGTGTCCCGCGGCGGGTGCGGGACGATGGCGTTCTGGCCGAAATTGATGCCCGTGTAGCGCACGTCCTTGCGCACGCGATAAAGGATGGCGGCAATGAGGGCATCCGTCTTCATGGGCGTTCCGCCCGTGATGCTCTGGACATAGGCCTTGAGGGACGTGCCGTCCAGCAGGGGGTCGGTCATTTGCGCGTATGCCCGCGCGATGTCCTTCCACGATGCGCCCGTGGAAAAATCCACGCAGGGCACCGGCGGCGTGTCCGACGTGAGGAGCTCCTCCTGCTCCTTCAGGCCCGCGATGTTCGTCGCGTCGAAACGGAGGGTGAGACGGCCTCCCGCCTCCTGGCGTACGGGGGCGAGGGCCTGCGTGCCGCGCACGGCGTAGCGCAGCGCCATTCCCGTCGGGCAGTCGATCAGGAGCCGGCGGGAAAGAACGATGTCGGTGTGCCCGAACCAGACCCGCTCGGAGCTCCCGGCACCCAGCAGCGGCGCCTTGTCCGTCATGACGATCTGGTACTCCACGACGCATCCCGGCTCCAGGTTCGGCAGGGGCGCGTTGAGGACGCGCGAGTCGGAGTAGACGTCGGGTTCGTCTGAGCTCGCCGTGCTGTCGGCGACGGTCGTCGGGTCGAGCAGGGACTCCCGGCCGTCCTTGCCGATGACGCGCGCCCGGATGCGCGGTGTTTCCTGCCGCCACGGCTGCCACCAGGAGCTTGCGGTCGACCATTTCGAGATCCCGTCCCGGTTGGCGATCTTGTAGATGACCCGGTAGGTATGCACCGCCGCGCCGGCCGTGTCGAATGTGAAGGAATCCTCCTCGTGCATGATCACCACGTCGTCGCTCCCGGCGCCCTGGACCTGGGCCGCGGCGGCAGCGATGTCCGGGGCGGCGAGGCTGAAGGCTGGCGCGTCCCAGGCGATGGCGGAAAGTGACACGGGGATGAACAGGGCTATTGCGAGCGCGGCGGCTGCGCCGCAGCGAGGGACGGATGGTGCTTGTTTCATATGCCGGGAAGTATAGCCCCGCGGCATGGCCCCCACAACTGGCGGGAGAGCGCGGCGATTTCTGTTTGCGCGTCCCGAGGGCGGGCTTTGGCTGTGGACGATGGGCACCGGCGACCGTACCTTGTGTAGTGTCGCGCCTTCCCCGGCGCGGAAGAGGAGGATGCATTGGCAAAGACTCACCGGGCGGCCCGTTTGACCGCCCTTGTATTCGCCGCCGTGGCGGCCTTTGGAGCCCAGGGATTCGCACAGGCCGCCTCGTCCGGCAGCACGGTGGCCCCGTCCGTCGACGGCACGATCTCGGCCGTCTCCGGCTCGATGGTGACCCTCACCCTCGCCGATGGAACGAGCAAGTCCGTGAAGCTGCAGGGCACGACGATGGTGCTCGCGCGGCAGGTCGCCACCCTGGACGGGATCATGGCGGGTGACGCGGTGGGAATCGCCGCGCGCCGGGACAGCAACGCCCTCGTGGCGACGAATATCAATATCTTCGCCCCGCAGATGTGGGACATCGTGCGCAAAGGCCAGTTCCCAATGGCCGACGGCCAGACCATGACCAATGCGGTCGTGGCGCAGGCGGTGAAGGGCGTGCAGGGCCGCACGCTCACGATGAAGCTGACCGAGGGCGTCTCCACGATCAGCGTGCCGGACGAGGTCCCGATCCACCGCCTGGTGGCCCTGACCACGGCGAGCCTGACCGTGGGGCTCCACGTCCTGATCCGCGGATCAGCCAACGCTGACGGCTCGTTCACCGCGGCGTCCGTAAGCTTCGACCAGTCTCCGAAGAGGTGAGAGACAGACGGGGAAGGCCGACGGCCTTCCCCGCGTCTCGCTATTCAGAAAATGGCATCTTGCGACGAGCTGTCAGGGGGAGTGGAGCGCTTGGCCGCGCTCATGAAGGGGAAGAATGTCCTTGCGCTGAGCGGCGCCGGGCTCAGCACGGAGTCCGGCATCCCCGACTACCGGGGGCCCCGCTCGATGCAGCGGCGCACGCGACCCATCTATTACAAGGAGTTCGTGGAGAGCGCGACGGCACGCGCCCGGTACTGGGCACGCAGCACGGTCGGCTGGCCCACGGTGGCTGCTGCCCGGCCCAATGCGGGTCACGTGGCATTGGCTGGTCTGGAGCGCGCCGGCGCGCTCAGCGGCGTGATCACGCAGAACGTGGACAGGCTCCATCACGCGGCGGGAAGCACCGTCCTGGAGCTGCACGGCAGCCTTGCGGACGTGGTGTGCCTCGCCTGTGGGGCCGTCGAGGCCCGGTCGGACCTCCAGGAACGCGTCCTTGCCTTGAATCCTCAGTGGGCGGTCGGCGTCCATCGCGCTGCATCGGCTGAGCCGGACGGCGATGCCCGGGTGGAGCCGCCGGCGGACGGATCGTTCCTCATACCCGACTGCCTGCAATGCGGCGGCATGCTGAAGCCTGACGTGACGTTCTTCGGCGAAAGTGTTCCCCGCGAGCGGGTGGAGCGCGGCTTTGCGATGCTCGCCTCGGCGGACGTACTGCTCGTCGTCGGCTCGTCTCTGGCGGTCTTCTCAGGCTATCGTTTCGTCGTGCGCGCCGTGGACGAGGGAAAGCCTGTGGCAATTGTCAACAACGGCCCCACGCGGGGAGATCCTGTTGCCACCGTGCGCATCGATGCCATGCTTGGTGAGGCGTTGCCACGGCTTGCGATGGCGCTTTGTGCTTCCGCTTGACACCGGCGCCGTTCGGTGATAATCTCCTGCCAGATTTGATTGTTCTGGAGCCGCCTCTCTGATCTCGTCGCCAACGCGCGAATTGTGCGCTGGCAGAGGTGGCGCTTCGAAACTGAAAGCAAGCCATCGCTGCCACGGTATACAGTGCAGGATGGCTTTTTTATTTCCCCGTGCGGGCTCACCGCGTTGCGGCACGCCTGCACGGGCACTCCGTCCGCGGGCGGAAATCCACGAGCCTGCGAAAGCAGGGAAAGGAGGTGCGTGGTGAAGAACGATCAAGACATGCCTGACCAGAGGTGGTCCGGCATCTAGACGGTCAAATCTGTCGTGGCCGCCCCGCAACTCCGCCCGGAGCGGAAGGGGGCGGCCACACTATATGCGGGCAAGCTCGCCCGCCATTGCGGCAGTTGAGTCCCGTATCGCCTTGATCTTGTACTCCCGATTCCACCTGTTCACCGACACCATGTCGAAACGACGCGCCCCGACATGCTGGGTGAGCCGCTCCATGCTCGCCAGGCAGCTCACCGCGCCATTGCCCGGAGCCTCCCGCCGCTGCAACCAGGAGGAATGGCTTTCCCGCCAGCCGGCTGTGCTCTCCCGCGGTCGCCTCGCACCGGCGCAGGCGGTCGGTAAATGCCTTTGCCGATTCGCTCATCTCCCCCCAGTAGACGGGCGTCACGAGCACCACGGCATCGGCGGCGCAAATGTCCCGGTGCACGGCCTGGAAGCCGTCCGCCACCTGGCACTCGTGCGTCTTGTTGCAGGTGCCCCAGCCATCATTGCACGCGCGGCAGTTGCCGACGCCGGCATCGTTGATGCGGATCTCCCGCGCGTCGACGCCTGAGCTGCGGGCGCCTTCGAGGGCAGACTGCGCGCAGGCCGCGGTGAGCCCATCCTTGTTGGGGCTGCTGCTGAGAACAATGATCTGCATAGCTACCTTCCGGCCGCCGGAGCGGCAAAAGCGCGCAGCACCGTGGGAAGGATGCCGCCATTGCGGTAATAGGAGAGCTCCACCTCCGAGTTGATGCGTGCCGTCACGGCGAAGCTCTTCTCCCCGCTCGGCCCGCGTGCCGTGACCGTGAGCGTCTGTCCCGGCTTCTCCGCCGGCGCGATGTCGTAGATCTCCTCACCCGTGAGCCCCAGGCTCTGTGCGCTTTCCCCCTTTACGAACTGCAAAGGCAGGATGCCCATGCCGACGAGGTTCGACCTGTGGATGCGCTCGTAGCTTTCCGCGATGACCGCGCGTACGCCGAGGAGAAGCGGGCCTTTCGCTGCCCAGTCGCGGGAGCTGCCGGAGCCGTATTCCTTTCCCGCGATCACGACCAGCGGCACCTTTTCCGCCGCGTAGCGCTCCGCGGCGTCGAATATGGCAAGCTGTTCGCCCGAGGGAAGGTGGCGGGTGTAGCCGCCCTCCACGCCGGGCACCATCCGGTTGCGGATGCGGATATTCGCGAATGTGCCGCGGATGAGCACCTCGTGATTTCCCCTCCGCGAGCCATAGGTGTTGAAGTCGGCAGGCTTCACGCCGTTCTGCACCAGCCAGCGCCCGGCCGGGCTCTTTTCAGGGATGGCGCCGGCAGGGGAGATGTGGTCCGTGGTCACGGAGTCTCCCAGCACCGCAAGCACACGCGCACCTGCGATCTTCGGGACGCCGGCAGGTGCGGTCGTCATGCCCTCGAAGAAGGAAGGCTTTCGAATGTAGGTGGACTGAGTACTCCACGCGTAGCGCCGCGCCTCGGGGATCGTGACATGTTTCCACGCCTCGTCCCCGTCAAAAACATTCGCATAGACCGTGCGGAACATCTCGGGCGTGAGATATTCTTTCAGCGCCTCGTCGATCTCCGCGAGGGAAGGCCAGATGTCGCGCAGGTACACCGGCGCGTCGGTGTGATCCCGGCCGATGGGCTGCGTTGCAAGGTCGATGTCCATGCTGCCCGCCAGCGCGTAGGCGACGACGAGCGGCGGCGAGGCGAGGTAGTTCGCCTTCACCTCGGGATGTATCCGTCCTTCGAAATTCCTGTTCCCCGACAGCACGGAGACCACGGTGAGGTCGGAATCCTTGACGGCGGCGCTGATCGACGATGCAAGAGGCCCAGAGTTGCCGATGCAGGTCGTGCAGCCGTACCCCACGACGTGGAAGCCCAGCGCTTCAAGGTACGGGCTGAGCCCGGCCCGGTCGAGATACTGTGTCACGACCTTGGATCCGGGGGCGAAGCTCGTCTTCACGGATGCCGGTACATGCAGTCCCAGGTGCACCGCCTTGCGCGCCAGGAGCCCCGCGGCGAGCATCACCGCCGGGTTGGACGTATTCGTGCAACTCGTAATGGCGGCGATCACCACCGCGCCGTCGCGCAAGGTCTCCCGGGTGCCGCCCACCTGCACCTCTACTTCACGCGGGGTGCCATTTGCGGGCGTCCCTGCCTGGCGCCATGAGTCCTTGGCGCGGGAAAGCGGGACCCGGTCCTGGGGCCGCTTCGGACCGGCGAGAGAGCTCTCCACCGTGGCAAGATCCAGCGTGAGCGTCGTGGTATAGGAAGGTTCCTCCGCGTCCGCGCCCCGGAAGAGACCCTGCTCCTTGCAGTATCTTTCCACGAGGTCGACCAGCTCGGGGCTCCGGCCGGTGAATCGCAGGTAGTCGAGCGTCTTCTCATCCACGGGGAAGAAGCCTGCCGTGGCGCCGTACTCGGGGGACATGTTTCCGATGGTCGCGCGATCCGCGACGCTGAGAGACGCGAGCCCGGGGCCGAAGAACTCGACGATCTTGTCGACGACGCCGTGCGCGCGGAGCATCTGCGTGACGGTGAGCACGAGGTCCGTCGCGGTGACCCCTTCGCGGAGGCTGCCGTTCATCTTCACCCCGACGACCTCGGGGATGAGCATGTAGAGCGGCTGCCCCAGGAGCGCAGCCTCCGCCTCGATCCCGCCGACGCCCCAGCCCAGGACGCCGATGCCGTTGATCATCGGGGTGTGGGAGTCCGTTCCGACCACCGTGTCGGGAAATGCCGTGGCGAGCTTCGCCCCCGGTTGCCGGCGCACCTGCACGACCTTCGCGAGGTACTCGAGGTTGACCTGGTGCACGATGCCGGTTGCCGGCGGCACGACGCGGAAGTCGGCAAAAGCGCGCGATCCCCAGCGCAGAAACTCGTAGCGCTCCTGGTTGCGCCGGAACTCGAGTGAGGCATTGCCCGCCAGTGCGCGCGTGGAGCCGTAGAGGTCGACCTGCACGGAATGGTCGATGACGAGGTCGACCGGGATGATGGGGTTGATGCGCTGGGGATCGCCTCCCATCGCCTGCATGGCGTCCCGCATGGCCGCGAGGTCCACGATCGCGGGCACGCCCGTGAAGTCCTGCATCACGACCCGTGCGGGCTTGAACGGGAACTCGCGCGTCCCCGCGTCCGGTGCATTCCAGGCGCACAACGCCTGGACGTCCTCCTCACGGACGTCGAAGCCGTTCACCTGGCGCAACACCGATTCGAGCAGGATCCTGATGGAGAATGGCATGCGGGAGACCTTCCCCAGCCCGCGTGCTTCCAGCCGAGGCAGGCTGGCGTACTGGAAGCGCCCCATCGCCGATTTCAATAT
The DNA here is from genome assembly GCA_963781885.1 of uncultured Spirochaetota bacterium. Lineage (GTDB taxonomy): Bacteria > Spirochaetota > Spirochaetia > SZUA-6 > Fen-1364 > Fen-1364. Next base: position 648,053 of record CAWAHW010000002.1, read on the forward strand.
GCTCCATTCGATTGCAGGCTCCGCATGTGCCATATTCCTTCTCCTTGTAGGTGAATATACATGAGCGGACCTCATTCGGTCAGGCCCGCGGATTGTCGCCCCCTGGGCGGCAGCAGCGCGGCTTCGCGCAGCGGGAGCCTCGCCATCCCTTGCCACGCCTTGTCAATCCCGCACAATTGCTCTATCATTGAACTCGAGAGAACGCAGAAGATGCTGGTCCCCGCAGAGGTTTGGACAGTGGCCAAGGCCGAGCAAGGCAATGCGGTACTCGTCCGACCCCTCGGTCTGGACGTCGCCGTACCCATATTCATCGCTCCCCTTGAAGCCCAGTCCATCCTGATCGGCCTCGGGAGCGTCAAGATGCCCCGACCGCTGACGCACGATCTTTTCATCTCCGTCCTGGAAAGCCTCGAGTCGTCCGTGAACCGTGTGGAGATCACCTCGCTGAAGGAAAGCACGTACTACGCAAAGCTCATTCTAGAATCCTCGGGCTCGGAGATCTCGGTGGATGCCCGGCCCTCCGATTGCCTCGCACTTGCCGTGCGCGTGAAATGCCCCATCTACATCGATGAAGCCGTGGTGGACGAGGCGGGCATATCCGTGAAGATGGTGGAAGAGAAGAACCGCGAGCTGAAGCAGTCGGACGTCCCGGGGGCGATCCGGGAGTCTTCAGAGGCCCCCCAGCTCACGGAGCCTGCGGTCATCGAATCTGACGCGGAAATGACGGACCTCAAGAAGCTGCTGGATGCTGCAATCGAAGAAGAAAACTACGAAGAAGCCGCCCGTATCCGCGACAAGATCCGGGACGTGGAAAACACTTAGCGCGGCCACGGTAGTCCGTGGCATTCATGCCGGCCACGGTAGTCCGTGGCATTCATGCCGGCCACGGTAGTCCGTGGCATTCATGCCGGCCACGGTAGTCCGTGGCATTCATGCCGGCCACGGTAGTCCGTGGCATTCATGCCGGCCACGGCACCCCGTGGCATTCACGCGGCCACGGTAGTCCGTAACGCTTGGCGCCCCGAAACCTCAGTCTGGACCGATCGATGTTCCCACGAAGCTTTGCCCATCGAGGATGCGCGCGACATTTTCCAGGTTGCGCCCCTCGGCGAATATCACGCGGATCCGGGATCGCGCCGCGGCGTGCGCGGCAGTCGGGTCGAATGGGGTGTTTTTCCCCGGCGTCCAATCGTCACCAATAATGGAGAGAAGCCCGGCCCAGGAGACCTTTTCCAGAGGTCGGGCGGACGGATCGATCTTCGGGTCGGCTGAATAGACTTGCGCGATATTCGACAGGTTGATCACCGTGGACGCCGAAAAACGCTGCGCAAGCACGACCGCGTCATTGTCGGTGGAGAAGCCCGGTTTCCATCCCGCGCCGACGAGGACGCGACCGGCAAAGACCGCCACCGCGGTGGGGTCCGTGACGAGGTCCTCCACGCACCACGTCCGGAAGATGCGCCGCAGGAGCTCGCCGTTCACGCGGGTGGCGGCGATGCCGACCCAATCGAGGTCCTCCGCGCGGGCGTCCGTGGTCACCTCGCGGAGCGCTGCCTGGTAGTCGCGCGCGAGACTCCCGCCGCCGCAGACGATGATGAGCCTGCGCTCGCCGTCCTTCTCGAGGTATTTTCCCACGAGGTCGTGGAACGCCTTCAGGAACGCGGGGTCGATGCCCCGGGGCGCGATGATCGAGCCGCCGAGTGAAATGACCGTGACTTTGTCGGACATGATCCTACTATAGAACATACGGGGAGGCCCCGCCAGCGGCACGGCGTGCGCCCCATTGCGGTATGCATTACTTGCAAAAGCATGCATCTCGGTTTATATGTCCTGCATGGTAAATACAAAGGTTCTCATCGCCGATACCCTGGCGAAGGAAGGCATGGAGGAGTTCGCGCGGTTCCCCAGTCTTGACCTCGTGGTGAAGACGGGCCTTCCCGTGGACAAGCTGATGGCGGAGGTGGGGGACGCTGCGGGCCTCGTCGTACGCTCGGCGACGCAGGCGACGCGTGAGGTGATCGCCGCCGGTCGCAGCCTGAAGGTCATCGGGAGGGCCGGCGCCGGCGTGGACAACATCGACGTGAAGGCGGCCGCCGAGCGCGGCATCGTCGTGCTCAACACGCCCGGCGGGAACGCTGAGGCGGCCGGTGAGCTCGCCGTTGCCATGATGTTCGCCCTGGCGCGCGACCTCGCGCGGGCGGATGCGACGATGAAGGCCGGCAAATGGGACAAGAAGAGCTTTAGCGGCATCGAGCTCCTGGGAAAGACCCTGGGTCTCGTCGGCATCGGCAACGTGGGCAGCATCGTCGGGAAGCACGCGCGGGCCCTGGGGATGAAGGTGGTGGCCTGCGATCCATTCGTGAGTGAAGAGAAGGCCGCAGCCCTCGGCTTCCGCCTTGCAGCTTTCGACGAGGTGATCGGCATTGCCGATTTCGTCTCCATTCACTCCCCGCGCACGGAACAGACGCGGGGGCTTTTCAACGCGAAGACATTCGCGCGGATGAAGAAGGGCGTCTTCCTCATCAACTGCGCGCGCGGCGGCATCGTCGTGGAGAAGGACCTGATCGCGGCCCTGGACGACGGCACCGTGCGGGGCGCCGGCGTCGACGTGTTCGACAAGGAGCCGCCCGAAGAGTGGAGCCTCGCGCGGCATCCGAAGGTGATCGCCACGCCGCACCTGGGCGCCACCACGGGTGAAGCGCAGGTGAATGTCTCCGTGATGATCGCGCGGCAGATCGGCGCCTATCTCACCCGGGGGGAAATCGTCAACGCGGTGAAGGCGTAGGCGGGGCTCGGCGTCGCCGCGGCGGCCGGTTCTCCTGCGCCCGGCACGCCCCTTCTTGTCGAAAAATCCCGCCGGGGGTACATTGCTTTGAGGGGCGGGAGCCATGAGCGCTGACATCACGGATCTGTTGAGAGACTGGGAGTTCGACTCGGACAACCAGATACGCATCATCCAGGCGGAGGACGGCCGTCAGGTGCTTCAGGTCCGTCAGCCAATGGGCATCGAGCAGTACGAGCTGGATGGAAGGCCGGACGGGAAGAAGCCCTTCGGCCGCGATTCGGCGCTGGAGGAGTTCCAGTCGCGCCTGGAGAGCTACACGCAGGCCCACGGCGGGGACGAAGGTTTCACCCTCTCGCATGAGGATTTCGCCGCCCTCCAAGGCGAGGGTGTGCTTTTCTATTTCCGCTACCTCGTGCTTTTCCAGATCGGGGATTTTGCGCGCACCGCGCGCGACACGGAGCACAATCTCGCCCTGTTCGCGCTCGTGGAAAGATTCATCGAGAACGACGACGACCGTAGGGAGCTTCTCCAGTACAAGCCGTACGTCGTCCGCATGAACGCGATTGCCCGCGCCATGATCTCCCTGCACAAAGAGATGAAGAGCACGGCGGAAGACATCCTTGCAACGGCGATCTCCGCAATTGAAGGCATGCACGAAATCGACACGCCGGCATTCCAGTTCGAGCGGGTGCGCTCGCTGAACTACCTGAAGGCCACGCTGAAGCAGATCCACGAGAAGAAGGATTCCCCGCTGGAGGCGTTGAAAGGAGAGCTGCAGACCGCGATCGACGACGAGGACTACGAGAAAGCGGCCTCGTTGCGTGACCGGATACGGCAGCTCGACGTGAACGACGACGACCCGGGAGAGGTGCTGCGGGACACGGAGGAATAGGGCGCGGGAGCGCCTTGTACCGGCTCCATCCTCGCTTGCCCCTCCTGCCGCGTCCTGCTATTCTGGCGACCGGAGCGTCCCCATGATCAAGAGAAAAAGCGACATGCAGAGAGAGGTGCGCGAGCGCATGCGCGATGGCACGGGCGCCGTCGAGCTCCTCCACATCTACCGCAAGGAGGAGCTCGCGGCAAAAACGCGTCTCTTCGCGCGGCTGCGCCTCGCGCCCGGCAGCTCCATCGGCTATCACACCCATGACGGCGAGGAGGAGGTGTACTACATCCTCCAGGGCACCGCGACGGTGAACGACCAGGGCGTCACCTCGACGGTCGGTCCGGGCGACGCCGTGCTGACCGGCGGGGGCGCGGGGCACGCCATCTCCAACCAGGGCACCGAGGCCGTCGAGCTCCTTGCCGTGATCCTCGTGTCCTGAGCCCACGCCGATGCTTTTCTTCGGTCCCCGTCGTCCCCCCGAAAGGATCGCGACCTCCTTTCGCTGGCTTGAGCCGCGCCCCCTTGCCGCCATCGAATCCCCGTCCTACTCCGCACGGTACGGGAAGGGAAGCTACGCGCTGGTGCTGCACAAGGACAGCTGCTTCGCGTGGGAGACGGTCGGCGGCACGGAGGGATTCTCCGACGTCGTCGTGGAGGCGGACATCGAGCTTGGACCGGCGAACGGGCATTCGGCGATCGGCCTCCTCTTCCGCCGCGTCGACGACGAGAACTTCTACTCCTTCCTCATCTCCACGCGGGGCAATTTCCGCATCGACCTCCTTTTCAACAGGCACCCGCTGCGCCTGGTGGACTGGACGCCTGTGCCGGCGCCGGATGACGACCCGGGGGGAGCGGGCGGCGCCGCGCGGCGGGTGAAGATCGTCGCGCACGGCTCACGCTTTTCCTTCCACGTCGACGACGAGTGGGTGGCGGAGCTGGAGGACGAGACGCTTCCGGCGGGCGGCGTCGGGTTCGCGGCGCAGAACTTTGCCGGCGCGACCCCGGGCAGCTTCCACCTGCGGCGTCTTCTCGTCGACGCGCGGCCGCTCGTCGTGGAAAAGGAACATACCCGCTGGCGCTACTACGCCCCCATTTCACCGGCCTCGCGCGTGCGCCTGGCCGAGACTCTTGCCGGGTCCGGGGCGTTCGACTCCGCCGTCGTCCAGCTCCGGAAGGCGCTGAAGGATCGCGCCGGCACGCCGCGGGAGCATTCGCTCCTGGCCGAATGCTACCTCAGGCTTTCCTTCCACGCCGACGCCCTGACGGAGATCGACCTTGTGCGGGCCCTCCAGCCCGACTATCCGGGCGCGGCCCGCGAACGGGCCAATATCCTCTACCTCTCACAGCGCATCCTGGAGGCGCGTGATGCCCTGCGGGCGGGCTTTGCCGACGGCACGATCGAACGGGAGGCAGACGCGTTCAATCTCCTGGGCAACGCGGAGTACGCGCTGGGCAACTGGGATGAGGCGATCGAAGCTTATCGGAAGGCCGTGGAGGGGGAACCGGAGAACCCGCTTTTCCTTCAGAACGCCGCGCGAAGCATGGAAATGGCCGCCCGGGACCCCGAGGCCGTGGACCTTTACCTGAAATCCGCGCGCATCCTTTTTTCCGAGGAAGCATTCGACGAGCTTTCCCTCATCGTTCCGCGGGTGCTCGCCCTTGCCCCGGACGACCCGCGGGTCCATGCGCTGGAAGCGAAGATGCTCTACCGCGAAGGCAAGAGCGACGAGGCATTCGCCATTCTGCGGGAGCTGGAGAACGAGGGAAGCGACGACAGCGCCGTGCACTATCTCCTGGGGCTGCTCCTGGCGGCAAAGGGCCGCAAGGCCGACGCCTTGACGCGATTCATGCGCGCCGCGGAGCTGGAGAAGGATTTCCCCCTCTACCAGTTCCGGCTTGCCGAGACGCAGCACTTCCTCGGCCGGGACCCCCACGAGGCGCTGGACAGGGCGCTTGCCCTTGCGCCGTCGGATCCCTGGGCGAACAACCTGGCCGGCCAGTTGCGCCTGGAGGCGCAGGACCCGGCAGGCGCGATCCCTTGCCTGGAGACGGCGCACGCCGCGGCGCCGGCGGAAGTGGACATCGCCATCAACCTTTCTGAGGCCCTTTCCCTGACGGGCAGGCAGGCCGATGCGATGCGGGTCATCGAGGATGTCGCCGCCGCGGCCGGTGACAACGCGCGGCTGGCCAACCAGCGGGGGACCCTCGCGTCGCGGCAGGGTGACCGCGAGCGCGCCGTGCGCGAATATGAGACAGCCATCCGCCTCGATCCCGCGGCCCCCGTCTACAAAGAGAACTGCGCCGCGGCGTGCCTCGAGCTGGACATGGTGCACCGCGCGGAAGAGCTGCTCGCCCTGGTGGAGCCGGAGCATCCCTCGGCATCGGTCTACAACCTGCTCGGGCAGGTGGCGGTGCTGAAGGGGGAGCGCGCGCGCGGCGTCCTGGCCTACCAGGCCGGCCTCGACCGCGACCCGGGGAACGTCGATCTCACGCTCAATCTCGCCCTCGTGCAGAACGAGCGGGGGAAGCACGACGAGGCGCGCGACCTGCTCCTGGCGCTCCTTGCCCGAAGCCCCGGGCACGAACGGGCGCGCGCGCTTCTCCAGCGCATCCGCAATGAGCACGAGATGAGGGATCTCCTGTGCGCTCTGCGGCCGGGAGTGGTGGGCTCCCCGGGAGCTTCCGCCGCAGCAGGGCATCCGTGTGCGCGGGGAACCCCCGGCGGACGCCCCGGCGGGAAGGTGCCCGCGCTGCGGCAAGGTCTATTGTGTGGGCTGCGCATCGGCAACCATCCGCAACATGCGCTTCCATTGCCCGGACTGCGGCGAGCCGCTGAAGCACTCCGACGACGCGCTGAAATGGCTTCTTGCGCGCGCGATCGAAGGCCCGGCGGAGCGCTCCGGGACCGCCGCGAAAGGCTTCTTGCCTTGACAAAGCCGTTTGCATGGTTACATTGGGGTCAGCCTTGAACAGAAAAGCCGTTTTTCCCGCCATTCTCTGTATCCTGCTGTCCGCGTTCGCCTTCGGGCAGTCGAACGAGCTCGTTTCGGCGGAGAAGTATTTCGATACGCTCTCCGCGAGCTTCAGCGCGGTGAACGACTATGTCGCCGACATCAGCATCACGAACGGCAAGGCGAGCTACCACGGCCGGCTGTCGTACAAGTCGCCCCTGTTCCTGCGCATCGACTTCGACGACCCTCCCAAAATGGTGCTCAATTTCGACGGCCAGAAGCTCCAGTGGTATTCGCCGCAGAACGCGGTGGTGCTCGAGCAGGACTACAAGAAGCGCGGCGCCGGCCAGACGGAGGCAATGGCGAGCAATCAGAGCTTCGCCCTCTGGAAGCGGAATTTCTCCATCGCCTACCTCACGGGCCCCGCGCCCGTCCCGCTGGAGGACGGCTCCCACGAGATGGTGGTCAAGCTGAAGCTTGTCTCGCGCGGCACCACGAACTTCACGCAGATGATCCTGTCGGTGAAGGACTCTCTCATCCGCCGCGTGGAGGGGACCATGGCAGGCGGGGACAAGGTTGTCATGGACTATGCGAATATCCGAACGAACCAGGGGGTTCCCGACTCGCGTTTCGCGTATGACGCACCGGTCACGGTGAACACGATCCAGGACTGGCTCTTCGATTCGACGCAATAGCAGGTAATATGGAATCGATCGGCGAGAAGCTTCGACTGGCGCGCGAGCGCAACAACCTGACCATCGACCAGATCGCGCGGGAGACCCATGTCGCGAAGCGTTTCCTCAAGGCGCTGGAAGACGAGGACTTCGCCACGTTCCCCGGCGAGACCTACGCCCTGGGCTTCCTCCGCAACTACGCGGAGTATCTCGGTCTTTCCCCGGACGAGCTGGTCGGCATCTACCGCAACATCAAGATCCAGGAGCAGCCGCTGCCGATGAACGAGCTGCTGGAGACGAAACCCAAGCTTCCCCCCCTGCGCCTGATCATTTTCATCGCGGCCGCGGTGCTCGTCCTGGCTGCCGCCGGCTACCTGATCTACCGGGCCACCACCCACGCGGGGGGCGGCGCCGCCGCCACGCAGCGCGCGCCGTCAGGCTCCTCGAGCGACTTCGTCTTCCAGGACGAGGTGAGCACGCAGTGGTTCAACCAGGGAGACGGCATCTCCATCCCGTACAATGGAAAGACCTACCGGATCGTGATCGCGAATATCGGCGACACGCTCACCCTCAAGGTGCCCGGCGGCACCGTGGACATGGGGCTGGGCAAGGAGCGCTACATCGACCTGGACGCCGACTCCACGCCGGAGATGCGCATCGTCTGGAACGACGTGGACCTCGGCTCCTCGTTGAAGCGCGTGAATCTCGGCCTCTACCGCACGACGGGGCAGGCTGCCACCGGTGTCACCTCCACGGTGGAGGATGCCTCTTCCACGGCGGCGTTGGCCGCGGCGCCGTCCGCGTCCTCCACGCCGCCGATCCGCACCGACACGTTCAAGACCCTGGCGATTCTCACCGCGCCGCAGTCGGGTCTTTTCACCCTGGATTTCACATTCAAGAATGACTGCCTCTTCCGTTACCTCGTGGATGGCAAGGATCGCGAGGACCGCTTCTTCCAGAAGGGGGAGCAGTTCACCATCGACACGGGAAAGGTCCAGGTGATGATCTGGCTCTCCAACGCGGGGGCGGCCCGCATGCGCGTCCAGGGCAGGGACTTCGAGCTGGGAGACCTCGGCGAGGTGGCCACCCGCAAGATCGCCTGGCGCAAGGACACGAATGCGGGCGGGTATGTCCTCGAGATCACGCCGCAGTACTGAGGGCGACGACCGCATCCGCAGAAGGATTTCCCCCGCCAGCAGCGCCACGCCCCATCGCAGTTTCCACGTGGAAAGTCTCGGATGCGCGAAGAACCAGGTGGATTCCGAGCTCATGATCGCGTCACTCGAGCGGGCAGGGTGGCGTCTGGCGGATTCACCCGACGACGCCGAGGTGATCGTCGTGAACACGTGCGGCTTCATCAACGCGGCGAAAAAGGAATCCATCGAGACGAGCCTCGAGATGAAGGCGCGCCATCCCGGGACGGAAGGTGATCATGGTGGGCTGCCTCTCCGAGCGCTACGGGGAGGAGCTCGCGCGGCGAGCTTCCCGAGATCGACGCCTTCCTGGGCAACCGCGACCCCGCGGCCATCGTGGACGTCGTGGAAGGCCGCGTTCCCGTCGACGCTGCCGGAGGGAGGCCGTACGAGCGGGCCCATCTCCTGTCCTATCCCGGCAGCGCGTACGTGAAGATCGCCGAAGGCTGCTCCAATCGCTGTACCTACTGCGCCATCCCGCTGATACGCGGCGAGCTTGCAAGCCGCAGCCGGGCGGAGATCATCGATGAGGCGCGCGGTCTCCTGGACCGCGGCGCGCGCGAGCTCGTTCTGATCGCGCAGGACCTCGGATCGTGGGGCAGGGACCTCGGCGAGGCCCGGCTCACAAATCTGCTGGAGGATCTCTCCCGTCTGCCCGGCGATTTCTGGGTCAGGCTCCTGTACATTCATCCGGATCATTTCCCCCCGGGGCTGCTCGACCTCATGGCCGGGGACGCCCGGTTTCTCCCGTACTTCGATCTGCCCTTCCAGCACGCAGCGCCTGACATCCTTCTGGCGATGGGTCGGCGGAACGATCCCGCGCGCAATGTCGGGCTCGTGACCGAAATCCGCGCCCGGCTTCCCGACGCCGTGATCAGGTCCACGTTCCTCCTCGGCTTTCCCGGCGAGACTGACGCGGATTTCGACATCCTGCTCGATTTCCAGGAACGCCTGCGTCCCGATTGGCTGGGCTCCTTCACGTACTCGCGGGAGGAGGAGACCCCCGCGTATGAAATGGGCGGTCGCGTCACCAAGGCCGTCGCGGAGAAACGGAAGGAGGAGCTGGAGCGTCGCCAGACGGGCATCACCGACCGCGCGCTGGACCGGTACGTCGGGCGCACGCTTGACGTGCTGGTGGAAGAGCGCGTGCAGGGCGAGGAGCTGTCGCTGGGACGCGCCTACCTGCAGGCGCCCGACGTCGACGGCCTCGTGGTCGTGCGCGGCACCTTCGATGCCGGCCGCATGGTGCGGGTGCGCATCGACAGACGCAATGGAGTTGACCTGGAGGGGGGCGTCGTTGGGCGCTGAGCCGGCGTACATGGCGGTGCTCAATCCCGAGCAGCGCGAGGCCGTGATCCATTCCGGCAGCCCGCTCCTCATCCTTGCCGGCGCAGGGTCGGGAAAGACGCGCGTCATCACGACCAAGATCGCCTGGCTCATCGAGCACCACGCCATGAATCCGCGCTCCATACTCGCCGTCACCTTCACGAACAAGGCGGCGCAGGAGATGAAGGAGCGGGTCGTCTCGCTCGTGCCCCACGCGGAGGAGGTCATGGTGAAGACCTTCCACTCCTTCGGGGCATGGTTCCTGCGGCGGAACGCGAAGCTCGCCGGGCCTTGCCCCGTCCTTCCACATCTATGACGATGACGACTCCGTGTCCCTGCTGAAGAACATACTCGGCACGACGGAGGACCGGGGCTCCCTGCGCCGCAGCCTGGAAGAGATAAGCCGGGTGAAGGACCTGGGCATCGGCCCCGACGAGCCGGAGGAGGTCATCACACGCGCGGGCTGCTCCTGTGACGTCTACCGCGCCTATGAAAAGGCGAAGCGCGCCACCGGCAATGTCGACTTCGGCGACCTGATCCTCCTGCCGCTCCAGCTCCTCATGCATACCCCCGAGCTGCGCGAGCGAACGCGGCAGAGATTCCGCGTCGTGCTGGTCGACGAGTACCAGGACTCGAACAAGGCGCAGTTCGAGCTCCTGCGGGAGCTCTGGGGTCCCGAGACGTATCTCTGCGTCGTGGGCGACGACGACCAGTCCATCTACCGTTTCCGCGGGGCGGAGGTGGGCAATATCCTCAATTTCCCGAAGGTGTTTCCCGGCACGCAGATCGTGCGCCTGGAGCGGAATTACCGCTCCACCCAGGCGATACTCGATGCGGCGTCCACCGTGGTGAGCAACAACGTGGGTCGGCTGGGCAAAACGCTCTGGACCGAGAAGCCGGGCGGCGAGCCTCCCCGCGTGGTCTGCTGCATCGACCAGGAGGAGGAGGCGGAGCTCTGCAGCCGTATCGTGCTTGACGGTTTTCAGGGCACCACGGCGATCCTGTACCGCATGAACGCGCAGTCCCTGCCGTTCGAGAAGCGCTTCCGCGACGACGGCATCAGATTCCGGCTGGTGGGTACCGTGCGCTTCTATTCGCGTGAGGAAGTGAAGGACGCCATCGCCTACCTCTCCCTCCTCATGAACGGGAACGACGAGGTATCGTTCCGCCGCGTCGTGAACAAGCCCAGCCGGGGTATCGGGGCGGCGAGCGTCGACAAGATCGTCGACGAGTGGCGCCGTGAGACCGCGGCCGGCAGGGACTTCGACCTGCTGCGCGCCAGTCGACGCGTCTCCGGCAGGCTTTCCGCCCGCGCGCGGGTGGGGCTCGCGGCGCTGCTCTCTGCCATGGACGAGCTCGCGCGGCGCGCCAATGAGATGCCCATCGCGGAGCTCGCCCGACTCATGCTCGGACGGACGGGGTTGTACGAGATGTACAAGGCGCGCGACACCTCGGAGGAAACCTCCAAGACGGACAACCTCGAGGAAATGGTGAGCGACATGGCCTCCTACGGCGCGGGGCCCGCGGCACTCACGGCCTTCCTGGAAAGCGTCGCACTTGCGAGCCCCCTGGACGGGGAGACGAACGCGGAGGACGTGCAGGTCACCCTCATCACCATGCACAACACGAAGGGCCTCGAGTTCGACCGCGTCATCATCACCGGTCTGGAGGAGGGCATCTTCCCCCACGACTCCAGCAGCGGCAGCGCCGAAGACGTGGAAGAGGAGAGGCGCCTTTTCTACGTGGGCATCACGCGCGCGCGGGAGCGCCTCCTCATGACGTGGTGCCAGCGCCGGAGGCTTTTCGGCCGCACGACCGAGATGTCCCCTTCGCGCTTTCTCGACGAGCTGCCCGAGGGCATCGCGCGCACGGGCGGGGAGGGGGACACCGGGCCCGAGACGGAATTCCCCGTCGGGTCGGGCGTCTATCACGAGGAATATGGTCCCGGCGTTGTCGAGCGATCGTGGTATAGTGATGGCGCCGTGCTCGTGCAGGTCCGTTTCGAGTCGGGTCGCGTGGGGAAATTCCTCCCGAAATACGCGCGGCTGGAGCGGATCCACATCGGAGACTGAGAATGGAGCAACGATTGAAGGACGTGCAGTCGAGCCCCGACTTTCGCAATATGCCCATCCAGAAGGTGGGGATCCGCCAGATCCGCTACCCCATCACCGTGCGGGACAAGAGCAGGGATACCCAGCAGACAGTGGCGAACGTGAGCCTGTCGGTGAATCTCCCGCACACGAACCGGGGCACCCACATGAGCCGATTCGTGGAGGTGCTCGATCGTTTCAAGAACGAGGTGAGCTACCACAACCTGGATCGCATCCTCATCGAGATCAAGAGGACGCTCCAGGCGGAGGAGTCGCACATCGAGCTTGCCTTCCCCTTCTTCCTGCGCCGCAAGGCGCCCGTCTCGGGCATGGAATCCCTCATGTCCTACGACTGCCGCATCGAGGCGACCTACGGGGCGCACATGCAGATCGCCACCCGGGTCGACGTCCCCGTGCACACCCTTTGCCCCTGCTCCAAGGAGATCTCGGAATACTCCGCGCATAACCAACGCGGCATGGTCGCCATCACCGTGGGCATGACGAAGTTCATCTGGATCGAAGACATCATCCAGATCGCGGAAGACGCCGCCTCCAGCCCCCTCTACGCCCTCCTGAAGCGGGAGGACGAGAAGTACGTCACTGAGCGCGCCTACGAAAACCCGCGTTTCGTGGAGGACGTCGTGCGGGAGGTCGCCCTCCGCCTCCAGTCCCTCCCCGGCCTGCGCTACCACATCGTCGAGGTGGAAAACTTCGAGTCCATTCATAATCACAGCGCCTATGCGGTCATTGCAAAAAGCTTCGATGCAGGATAGGAGCCTTCCGGCCGGCGTCCCCCGGATCCGTCGGGCCCGCGGCTTCCGTCTCTACGACACGGAGGGACGCCGCTATCTCGACCTGTACCGCGATGGCGCCCTGCTCGGGCACCGGGCCGCGGGCGTTCTCACGGTCATGAAATCCGTCCTGTCACAGGGGCTCTCCACTGCGCTGCCCACGGCGTGGGAAGGGAGGCTTTTGGCTGCCGTGAGGAAGATGATCCCCGGTGCCGCCGATGTGCGCCTGTATGCGTCGCTCGATCGCGCCCTCCAGGCAGCCGGAGACCTTCTCCACACCACCCTGACCGCGGCGGAGGTCTTTGACCCCGCCCTTGCCGGAGAGGCCCTGCCCCCCGCGCCGCAGGTTCCGGCGGCGCTCTGGAGACCGCTTCTCCCCTGTCCAGCGGCATGCGACGTGCTCCTTCTTCAGCTCCCCGTCACCGTCTGCGGCGCCCCTGTGCCCGTGTGTTGTTTTCCAACGGCCGCTGGGAAGATCAGGCCTTCCGACGCCATGCCCGGCTTTGTCCTTGCCGCTGCCGTGCGCGGTCTTGCGGCCGTGACGGGTCCTGCCGGGATGCCACTTGCGGACGGCATCGCGGCAGCGGAGCGCGCAATAGACCGGGCCCCCGGTTGGAAACGCCAGGGGCCGTACGTGCGTGCCGTTTTTCCCGAAGCGGACTACCCGCGCGTGCATGCGGAGTTCCTGGCTGCCGGTGTTTTGCTCCATCCCGGCTATCCCGGGCCGAGCGTGCTTCCCGGGGAATGCTCCCCGGGGGAAAACAGGCTCCTGGCGGATCTTTTCGCCGGGATCCCGGGAGGATGATATGGACGTCGTGAGCTTCACCCAGGATGCCTCGCACCTCGTGCTGGGAGCATTCGCCACTTTCTGCGCCATCCTCCTCTGGTCGCGCACGCGCGACCTGGCGTGGACCTTCGTGATCATCGGGGCGATCGTCTCCTATGCCGACATCGTGCTTTCGACGCTGCGGGCATTCGGCATCCTCGGCGATGAGCTTCTCCGCTACCGCGGCGTGCCCGTGCTCCAGATCGCGCTCTCCGACCTGCCGCTCCTCTTCATGGGCATCGGTTTTCTCATCGCCGTCTCCCGCAGGAGGTTGCCCTGACCATGGCCCGCATCCGTGTCATCCCCGCACGCGACGAGGCGAACATCGAACAGAAGGTCGTCACCTTCCTCCTTGCCGCGGTCCAGGAAAAGCCGGACTCGATTATTTCCGTGTTCGCCGGCACACCGGCATTTGGCGTCTACAGGCTTCTGGTGGACCGGGCGCGCGCCGAGGTGGTCGATTTCTCCCGCGTCCGCTTTGTCGTGTTCGACGAGCTGCTGCCGGCGGCGGCCGCGCAGAAGATGGGCGACCGCGGCCCGTTTCGCGTCACGCTCGACGAGCGGCTCTTCATCCCACTGGGAATACCGGCGGACAACGTGATCTGCTTCTCTCTTGCGCACGACCGTGAGGCGGAGACGACGAGGGTCGCGGGGCATCTGGCGGTGGCCGGCATCGACATTGCGCTCCTTTCCGTGGATTCCCGGGGCCACATCGGGTTCCACGTCAACGGCTCCGATCTCGACTCGAAGGCGGGAATCGTGCGAGTGGAGAACCGCGAGCGTTGGGGCGCCGTGGAGGCTTTTTCCCTCGGGCTTGCAGACCTCGCGCAGGCGTCGCGCATCCTGCTTTTCGCCGCGGGACGCAACCTCGCCGAGATCGTGCGCCGTCTGACCGAGGGGACATTCGACCCTTCGGTTCCCATCTCCGTCCTGCAGCATCACGAGGACGTCCTGCTGGTTGCCGACACCGGCGCCCTCTCCCTCGTCGCCCGCGAGGAGCGCATCCACGGCTTCTACTCGGGGTTCCTCATCATGGACGCGCGCTCCGCGCCCACGGGGCGGAGGATACTCGTGGTGTCGCCGCACCCCGACGACGCGCCCATCAGCCTCGGCGGCACCATGGCAATGCTGAGCCAGGCGAATACCGTGACGACCGCCATCATGACCACCGGGCATCGCTCCTTCATCTATGGCACCCAGCGCGCCGAGCGCATCGCCATCCGCGAGGCCGAGGTCCAGAAGGAGTCGCGCTTCCTCGGCGTGGAGCCGCGTTTCCTGCGGCTTCCCTTCTATGATGCCAACTACGAGATCGCGGAGCGCGACCTGGAAATATTCGGCGCTTTGCTTGCCACGTTGACCCCGGACTGGATCTTCATGCCTCACCAGAAGGACAGCCACCCCGCGCATATCGCCACGCGCGCCGTCGTGAAGGAGGCGCTGAAGCGCCATCTCGCCGGCACCGCCCGGTCCATCGAATGCTGGCAGTACGAGGGGCCCTGGGCGCTTTTCAACCGCGGCGAGTTCAACGCCATCGTCACCGTCCCGCGCATTTTTTTCGAGCGGAAGCTGCAGGCCATCCGCGCCCACGAATCGCAGGTGGCGCGCACCCCCTACGACGTGGCGGCAGAGTCGCTCGCGCGGATGCGGTCCGCGCTGGTGCCGGAGTCGGAGCTGGCGGGTTTCGGGGCGCGACCGCCGCGCCTGGATGCATGGCTGGAATTGTTCTACCGGGAAGACGTGCGCGGGGACTCGGCCGGCTCATTGCCCTTGGCGGCGACGCCGACGGCGGCGCGGTAGCGACCGGCGGCGCAAAAAAGCCCGGCCAAGGCCGGGCTTTTATTGTCTGCCGCATCGGGCGGCAGAATGGAACGGTCGGCCCTACTCGACCAGGATCGCCTCCGCCGGGCAGTCGCTGGCGGCGTCCCGAACGGCCTTTTCCATATTCGCGGGCACCTCGGGGGTGATGACCTCTGCGATGTCCTTGCCCATCTTGAAGACCTGGGGCACGCTGTCCGTGCACAGGCCGCAGGCCGTGCACAGGTCGGCGTCTATCCTCACCTTCATCGTCCGCTCCTTCCTGATGTGATTTCTCACCGTGCCGCGTTCGTCGGCAGGCAGGACCACCATACCCCAGTTGCCATCGCTTTTCAAGGATCGGGCCATCGCGCGGCCCCGGGGGGCACCCGGGGCGCAGCCGGGGAGCGGTATTGCTTGACTAAAGCAGGTTTTTCGCTATCCTTGGCAGAGAAATACCACTGGAGGCAGCGCATGATTGCTCTCATCATCGGCGTCGTTCTCGTGCTTTTTGCCGTCTACGCGGTTCTTCCTTTTTCCTGGAGCCTGAACTGGTGGCAGCCCGTTCTCGAGTTCCTCAAGGGGGGAGCCCCCATTCTCGCCGTCTTCATCGGTCTGATCGCGTTCTTCGTCGGCGTGGCGGACATCAAGGACAAGATCGAGGCGAAGAAGGAAGAGGCGGAGGAAAAGGCGGAGAAGAAGGACGAGCCTGCCAAGGGAGCCACTTGACATTCCCCCCCGGGGCATGCGACTGTAGCTTTCCGCGGCAGCCATGCCGCGTTTTTCCTGATCAGGGAGTGGTTGGAGAGCGATGAAAACGATATTTGTAAAGCCCAGCGAGGTCGAGCACAAGTGGTACCTCATCGACGCGGAGGGGAAGGTGCTGGGACGGCTGGCGTCCCGTGTCGTGGCGATACTCCGCGGCAAGAACAAGCCTGAATACACACCGCACTGGGACATGGGCGACTCTGTGGTCATCATCAATGCCGGAAAGATCCAGGTGACGGGCCGCAAGCCCGCGCAGAAGCTCTATTACCGCCATTCAAAATACCCCGGTGGATTCCGCGCGGAGCCCTATGAGAAGGTTTTTGCGCGCAAGCCTGCGTGGCCCCTCGAACGGGCCATCGAGGGCATGCTGCCCAAGGGTCCCATGGGCCGCAAGATCTTCAAGAGACTGAAGGTTTACGCCGGTCCCGAGCACCCGCACGCTTCGCAGAAGCCCATCAAGCTCGAGATTTCCTGAAAGAAGCAAGGAGAATACCTTGGTAAAGAATCTGACGGTTGCGACAGGCAAGCGCAAGACTTCAATCGCGCGCGTCTTCCTCCGGGACGGCGCCGGCGCGGTCATTATCAACGGAAAAACGGTTGACGAATACTTTGCCGGTCTTCCCAACGCGCACAGCGTGCTCGCCCCGTTTGACGTCACCAACACCACGGGGAAGTTCGACGTCCTGATCACCGTGAAGGGCGGTGGGATCACGGGCCAGATCGAGGCCTGCCGGCACGGCATTGCCCGCGCCCTGAACGCCTACGACGCGACGAACCACCTTGCCCTCCGTGCCAATGGCTTCCTCACGCGCGATTCGCGCATGGTGGAAAGGAAGAAGTACGGACAGTCCGGCGCCCGCAGACGCTTCCAGTTCTCCAAGAGATAGACCAGAGGGGGAAGACCCCGCGTCTTCCCTTTCTGTCATTTCCGTCGAGCTCAAGGGAGCCGCCGGAGAGGCGGTCCGCATCCACCTCTCCGACGGCTCTTTCTTCATCCTCCACTCCGAGGTATTCGCGCGCACGCAGCTCGCATCGGGATCACCCTTGGACGTCGATGCCCGGGCCGAGCTCCTTCTGCGCTCGGAGAAGCTCATGGCGCGTGACCGCGCGCTCCTTCTCCTTTCCCACGCCGGCCAGACCCGTCGCGGTCTTGCCCGGAAGCTCTCCGCACGCGGCTTCAGCGCTTCCGCCGTCCGCCATGCGGTCGCGCGCATGGTGGAGCTCGGTTACCTCGATGACAAGGCATTTGCCGAGTCGTGGCTGCGGTCGCGTCTCGCCATGCGCAAGGACGGCCTGCTCGCGCTTTCCCGCGGGCTGATCGCGCGCGGGGTCCCGCGACCGCTGGCCGACGAGGCGCTCGCGGCTTTGTATCTGCCGGACGACGAGGCGGCAGTTGCCCTCGAGCTGGTGCAGGGGCTGTCCCGGGATGCGGCGATCCGTCGGCTTACGGGGAGGGGCTTTCGCGCGCGCGCCATTGCGGCTGCTCTCCGTCAGCTCAAGGGAAGAGATCGAGAACGGGACGAGGAATGAAATGGAATCCGTCCTCCAGCACGCGCCGCGCGAGGTCGAAAACCTCCCGCGCATTGTCCAACAGCACGGAGTCTGACGATGCGATGACGCCGTCATATGTCTTCAGGGGGTAGTCGGCGCTCTGCGCGACGTCCACCAGCACGGGGAAGGGAAGGGGCTGGAAGCGCACGCGGAGCTCCTCGGCCATGCGTCCCGAGTACGCAATGGGCGCATCGAGCCACACATCGGCGCGCACCGGGGACGACCGCCGCAAGGTCTGCACGATGGCCGGCATTGCGCGCCCGGTGAGCTCGCTGACCCTGTAGCTGCCGTGGGTTGCCGAGGCATCGCGAAGTACGCCGTCGTCGGCGAGGAAAACCCTGCGCCCTGCCAGATAGCTTTCGACCGTGATCAGCACATTGTACCAGTCGATGCCCAGTGCTTTTCCCGTAGCGGAAAGGAGGACTTTCTTCCTGCGGCTCGATGCTGTATCATCGACGACGATGCTGCGAAACAGGCAGTTGCGTTCAAGCCGCGTGAGCCCGTGCCTGTCGCCGACAAGTTTTAGAGATGCTTTTTCGGGATATCCTTTATTCCTGAGAAATCGATAGGTGTTGCATGCGTCGCGGAAATTATTGGTTGACATTATGGATATAATTGGTATACTGTATAATATTGAGAAATGGCCTGGTCGCCGCGCACGACCGAAAGGATAGCAGCAATGGCGAAAAAGGAAAAGAAGGTTCGCATATTTTCGGCCCTTGAAGTTGCAGATATCTGCGGCGTCGTCAACCAGACAGCAATCAATTGGATTAAAAATGGCTTCCTCAAGGCTTTCATGACGCCCGGCGGCCAATATCGCGTCTACGCGGAGGACCTCTTCGATTTTCTCTCTTCGCGCGGCATGCGCATTCCGGAAGAGCTTGCCGAGGCGGCCGAAGACGGACCCAACTGGGAATGCATCCTCATCGTCGATGACGACGAGAACATCAACACGCTGTTGACGCGTTACCTGAGCAGGCGCTCCCCATCGTGGACGGTCATCCAGGCATTTGACGGCTTCGAGGCCGGCAAGCTCATCAGCGCGTCCCGGCCCGGGGTGATCCTGCTGGACATCAATCTCCCCGGCATCGACGGGCACAAGCTCTGCCGGCGCATCAAGGAGGATCCGTCGCTCGGCGGGCCGATCATCATCGCCATCACGGGTCTCACGGACGAGGACATAGAGGGGACGGTCCTTGCGGAAGGCGCCGATGCGTTCCGGCGCAAGCCGCTTGATTTCGAGAACCTGTACCAGACGATCGGAGCGCTCTCTGCTGCGCGCGTCGGGGGAGGGGGCGCGGGATGAGCGGCGGTCCCCTGATCCTCATCGTCGAGGATGAGGATTCGATCCGTCTCACGCTGCGCGACTACCTGAAAAAGAAGGGCCACGAGGTGATTGTCGCCTCCGACGGCGTGGGCGCGATCAAACAGATCCTCGACCATCCCGTCAATCTCGTCGTGACCGACTACCGCATGGACATCCTGGGCGGCGACTACTGGATCCGTTTCCTGCGCGAGTTCTGCAAGGACAAGAAGGTCATCATCACGAGCGGCTTCCTCCAGCCGGAATTCCCCATTCCCTACACGGTGGTCTACAAGCCGTACGATTACTCGGAGCTGGAGACGCTCATCCGCGCCACCCTCGCGGAGGGCTCATAGGACGGGCCGTGGCGGGGGAGACGAACGCCGCATTTCACGCGTTCGTGTCGGGACGCGTCCAGGGAGTCGGCTTCCGCTACTCCGCCGTGCGGGAAGCGCGGCGTTACGGCGTCCGGGGCACCGTCTCCAACGCTGACGATGGCAGCGTCGAGGTGCATGCGGAAGGGGACCTTGCGAGGCTGCAGCGATTTCTCGCATGGCTCCACGAGGGACCGCCGGGGGCGCACGTGCGCGAGGTCGCGGTGACCTGGGGTGCGCCCACGGGCTCCTACACGCGGTTCGACGTCTCGTTCTGAGCTTCCATTCGCAAGCTTGCCTATTCGCGCCGCATCTGATAGAAGAGAGCGCGACCCGGGAAACATTTGAGGAGTTGCACGATGTGCGGAATCTTCGGCTACGCGGGACCGGACGCGAATCCCGATGTTCTGATCGAAGGCATCAAGCGCCTGGAGTATCGCGGCTACGACTCGTGGGGCGTCTGCGTCGCCCGGGAGGACAGGCTCTCGATTCTGCGTCGTGTCGGACGCATCGGCGGGGTCGATGCCGCGGAGCTGAATCTTGGCACGGGCAAGGCGCGTTCGGGCCTGGCGCACACGCGCTGGGCGACACACGGCGCCCCGACCGAGGCCAACGCGCACCCGCACGTCGACTGCGCCGGCCGGATTGCCGTGATCCACAACGGCATCATCGAGAACTATGCCGCGCTGCGGTCAAAGCTGATCGCGCAGGGACACCATTTCCTCTCGGAGACCGACACCGAGGTGATTCCCCACCTCGTGGAGGAGCTCCTGAAGTCGGAGACGGATTTCACCTCCGCATTCCTTGCTGCCACGAAGCTCCTGGTGGGCGCCTACGGCATCGCTTGCCTGTGGGCCGGGGACCCCGATTCCATCTGGGTCGCGCGGCACGGGAGCCCCATCGTCCTGGGGCTGGGCAAGAACAGGACGCTGGTCGCGAGCGACCCCGCGCCGCTGGTGGCGCACACGCGTGATGTGATCTATCTCGACGACGGGGAGGCCGCCATCCTCCACTGCGACGGCTTCGAGACGCGCACGTTGGAGGGCACCCCCGTCAGCAAGCGCGTCCAGCAGATCGCCTTCAGTCTCCCCGACATCGAGCGCGGCGGCTTTCCCCACTTCATGCTGAAGGAGATCTCCGAGCAGCCCGAGTCCATCCGCAACGCGTTTCGGGGCCGCATCGTGCGCGCGGAGGGTACGGCGCATCTTGGCGGCGTGGACGAGGCGCTGCTGCGCAAGGTGAAGAGGTGCCACATCGTCGCCTGCGGCACCTCGTGGAATGCCGGCATGATCGGCAAGTACCTCATGGAGAATCTCGCGCGCATCCCCACCCAGGTGACATTCGGGGCGGAGTTCCGCTACGCGCACCCGGTCGTGGAGGCCGATACGCTCGTCGTCGCCATCAGCCAGTCCGGGGAGACCGCGGACACGCTGGCGGCGGTGCGGGAAGCGAAGCTCATGGGCGCGGAAACCATCGGCATCTGCAATGTCGTCGGCTCCACCATCGCGCGCGAGTGCGGGAAGGGGATCTACATCCACGCGGGACCCGAGATCGGGGTGGCCTCCACGAAGGCCTTCACGAGCCAGCTCGTGGTCCTGAGCCTCCTCGCGGTGCACATGGGACGCATGCGCGGCATGTCGTTGCGCGCCGGCCTCCTTTTCCTCGACGCGCTGGAGCGGCTTCCCGAACAGGCCGCGCAGCTTTTGGCGCGGAAGGAGTCGATCGCCGCGCTCGCCCGGCGGTATGCCCGGTGTCGGGACTTCCTCTTTGTCGGCCGTCTCTACGAGTATCCCGCGGCGATGGAAGGAGCGCTGAAGCTCAAGGAAATCTCCTACATCCACGCGGAGGGCGTGCAGGCAGCGGAGATGAAGCATGGCCCCATCGCGCTCATCGATGCGGATGTGCCCACCGTCGTGCTCGCCGCACAGGCGGAGATCCGCGACAAGATGCTGGGAAACACGCATGAAATCCTCGCGCGCAAGGGTCCGGTCATCGCCGTCGGGCAGGAAGGCGATGACGAGCTTGCCGCTCTTGCCACGGAGACCATATTCATCCCGAAGACGCTCGATCCGCTCGTGCCGGTGCTCGCCATCATCCCGCTCCAGCTCCTTGCCTACTTCATCGCCGTGGAGCGTGGCTGCGACGTGGACAAGCCGCGCAATCTCGCCAAGAGCGTCACGGTGGAGTAGCGATGAAGACACGGATCATGCTCTTCGAGGACCATCTGCTGGGCGACATGAGCCCCATCGCCCTCACGCGTCCGGCCTTTGCCGTGACGTGCGCCTGCTGCACGCTCTATGACATCGCCCGCGAGGCGGGCGGCGACGTCGGCTGGATCGTCCGCGACTATCTCCGCCAGACCGTGGGCCTGCGCTATCCCCGCGTCTCTTACGACCCGAGCGGTCCGTGGCTTTTCCTCAATGCGTCGCTCGTCCCCGACGTACGCTACGCCGGTCACATCCGCGAGCTCATCGAGACGGGGCGGCCGTTCATCGCCACGGCGGGAAGCCGTGTCTCCGCTGCGCTCCTACCGGCCGGCACGGAGGCCCCCCGGCCCCTCTCCTCCGACACCGTCACGCCGTGGCTGCTGGAGCTGAAGCTGCCCCTGCTCGAGCAGGAATGCTTTCGGACCCTCGACCACCAGTTCGAAGTGATCAAGCACCTGGAGCCGCTCTTCGCGCAGAACATCGCCCATCGCATCGGCACGAGGGCCTACCACGAGATCAAGAAAGGCGTGTTCGCCGCCGCCGACGTTTCGATCGCGGATTCCGCCGTGTTCAAGACGAAGGACGGGCCGGTCGTGCTGGAGACCGGCGTGGAGGTGGCGGACTTCACCTACCTGGTCGGACCGGTGCACGTGGGCGCCCATTCGCGCATCATCGAGCGGGCGTCGCTGAAGGAGCACGTCTGCATCGGGGAGACCTGCAAGGTGGGAGGCGAGGTGGAGGCGAGCATCATCGAAAGCTTCACCAACAAGCAGCACCACGGCTTCCTCGGTCATTCCTGGGTCGGCTCCTGGGTGAACCTCGGGGCCGGCACGAGCAACAGCGACCTGAAGAACACCTACGGCGAGGTACGGCTGGAATACCCCCACCGGCGCGTGGAGACGGGCATGCAGTTCCTCGGCTGCATCATCGGCGACTACGCCAAGAGCGCCATCAACACGAGCATCTTCACCGGCAAGATCATCGGGGTTTCCAGCATGCTCTACGGTTTCATCGGCTCCAATGTCCCCAGCTTCTGCAACTACGCCCGGTCCTTCGGGCAGATCACCGAGTGCCCGCTTGACCAGGCCATTCTCGTGCAGAAGAGGATGTTCGAGCGCCGCGGGATCCACCAGAACGCGGAAGATGCCACGCTCCTGCGCGACGTCTTCGAGATGACCCGCGCCGAAAGGCTGCTCTCCGACGAGCCCCCCGCGCTCTAGAAGACCGCGTTCTGTTTTGATTTGACAATGCCCCAGCCGTGACCTATCATGGCGGCACAGGGCGTGGCTTCCAATCGAGTGGCTCGACACGAGGAGGTGCGGGCATGTCGGAAGCAGAAAAGATTCAAACGGAGATCCAGAAAGTCATCGGTGAGGATCCTACGATCCACGACGCGAACCGCGTCATCGTCACGGTGGAAAAGCAGAGCTTCTGGAAGGGTGGCCGGGAGGTCGTCTACCTCAAGGGGAGCGTGCGCTCCGACGACGACAAGACGAAGATCGGCCATCTCGCGCACCTCCACGCGGCGGGTCGCAACGTCGTGGACGCCATCACCGTCCTTCACTGATCGCGGATCCCCGCGCGTTCCCGCCGGGGCAAGGCGGGTGAATCATCTCACCAATCGCCATGCGAACCGCGGCGGGGCTCGAAGCTCATGCCCGGTTCTCACGACCCGCGCGGTCGTGGTAGCGTCATCCCATGGCCCCGAAAAAGGATCTTCCCCTCAGAGTGATGATGATCGCCGCGCATCCTGATGACGCCGAATATGGCTGCGCCGGCACCGTGGCGCGCTGGGCCGCGGAAGGCAGGGACATCACCTACCTGCTCCTCTCCAGCGGCGACAAGGGAAGCAAGGACGCCGGCATCCGACCCGGCACCCTGGCGACGCTTCGCGAGAAGGAGCAGGCCGCAGCGGCACGAAAGCTGGGGGTGGGCAACCTCATCTTTCTGCGGCATCCGGATGGGATGCTGGAGAACACCATGGCGCTGCGGCGCGAGTTGGCGGGAGCGATCCGCACCGCGCGCCCTCATATCGTCCTCACCATCGACCCGTGGCACCACTACCAGACGCACCCCGATCACCGGGCGGCGGGCATGGCCGCCCTCGATGCGGTCTATGCCGCAAAGGAGGTCAACCTTTTTGCGGAGCAGCTCGTCGCGGGGGTGGAGCCGTGGCGGGTGAAGGACGTCTACCTGTTCTGGACCGACTCACCCGACCATTTTGAGGACATCACGCTCTCCATCGGCCGGCGCATCAGTGCTCTCATGCTGCACGTAAGTCAGACCGGCAAGGACAGGAAAGGCTACACGGCAACGATCCGCAAGAACGCGCGTGAAACGGCCCGCAAAGCCGGCGCGGCCTTTCCGTACGCGGAGGCATTCAAGCATCTGAAGACGGGCTGAGGACAGCCGACGTGGCTGAGGACAGCCGACGGGCTGAAGCCGATGGCGCGCTTTCGATCAGGACGGCGACGCAGCCCCTGGCGACGGATACTGCCGAAGCGTCTCCTGCACGAACTGCGCGATCTCGGGCTGTATGCCCGCGCTTGCCGCGTGGAACTTTTCGATGATCGGATCCCGGCTGAAGACACCGTCGGCCACGACAATGGGCGTCATCTTGGAATGTCCGGGAGTCTCCCCCGCATCGATGCGGTTGTGCTGGAAGCCATGATCGCGGGTCCAGGTGATTGCCCGCTCCCGCTTCTGCTTGTCGTAGCAGAGCTGGAACCCGACGAGGCTCTGCTCGTCGTCGTACCAGACGATTAGATCGAAGTAGTCATCCATGAACCAGCGTCGAAAGCCTTCACCCTCGACCTGCCTCGCGTTGCGGATTTCAGAGAGCATCGCGTTGAGTCTCCTTCCTTCACTTTTTGCCCGTCTTTTGGTACCTATAAAATATACCTCTCCGCACGGGAGATCGACAGGCAATGACAGCGACGGAAAGACAGGCGCTCATCAAGGGCGCGGTGCAGGGGGCGCGCGGCACGTGGGCAGATCTCGGGGCAGGCGAGGGGGCTTTCAGCTCGGCCCTTGCGTCCCTGCTCGGGCGGGGCTCGCGCATTTATGCGGTGGACAGGGACGTCCAGGCCCTTCGCGAGCTGGAAAGGGAGCTGGGCGCCGCCTTTCCTGACTGTCCCGTCGTGAAGGTGGAGGGGGATTTTACGGCTCCGCTGAGCCTCCCTCCCCTTGATGGAATCATCATGGCCAATTCCCTGCACTACCAGGCGGATCCCTGCGCCACTCTCTTACACGTCTCCAAGTGGCTGCGCCCGGGAGGCATGCTCCTGATCGTCGAGTACGACGTGCGCTCGGGCAACCCCTGGGTCCCGTATCCCGTGCCGGCGGCGCAGATGCCTGCTGTCGCAGATTGCGCGGGTCTCGTCGGGTGCAGGATCGTCGCCTCGCTGCCAAGCAGGTTCCATCGGCGCATGTATGCGGCGGCCTGCCGGAAGGCGGAATGAAGGTCCTGTCGCGCGGCGCCTATTCAACCCGGTCGGCAATTGGCACGTAGGGCCTCTCCGGGGGGCCTTTGTACAGGCTCTCGGGACGATAGAGGCGGTTGCCGTGCTCGCGCTGTTCCAAGATGTGGGCAAGCCAGCCGGAGACGCGCGCCATGGCGAAAATGGGCGTGAAGAGCATCTTGGGGATGCCCAGGAGCGTGTAGACCGCGCCGGAGAAGAAATCGACATTCGGGTAGAGGGGCTTCCCCTTTTCCTCCATGCGGGCCCGGAACTGCTTTTCGATTTCCTTCAGGATGTCGTAGAGGCGATGATCGTTCTTTTTCGCAGAAATCTCCTGCAGCAGCTCTTCCATCACGTACGAGCGCGGGTCCTTGACCTTGTATTCGCGGTGGCCCATGCCCATGACCTTGCGCTTTTCCGCAATTGCCTTGTCCATCCACGCGCTCACCTTGCCCGGAGCTCCGATCTCTTCCAGCATGTCGAGCACCTTTTCGTTCGCCCCGCCGTGGAGCGAACCGAAGAGAGCGCCCATCGCGGCGGAAATACTGCAGTAGCAGGTGGACATGGTGGAGGCGACGACGCGCGCCGTGAAGGTGGAGGCATTGAACTCGTGCTCTGCATGCAAGACCATGCAGGAGTCCATGATCCTTCCTTCGTATTCCTCGGGCTCCGTGCCGCGCATCATGTAGAGGAAGTTTGCGCCATGGGAGAGATCGGCGCGGGGCCGCACATAGCCGCGGCCTTCGCGGAAGCGCTGATACGAGGCCACGACGCTGGAGGACTGCACCACCTGGTGCAGGGTCTGGCGGCAGTTGCAGGTGGCGCTGTGGTGGATGGTGTGCTCGACGTAGCTGGAGATGTAGGCGATCACCGACTGCAGGAGCTGCATGGGATGCGCCCCCGCGGGGAATGCATGGATCATGCCCTGGACCGGTGAAGGGATGTCGCGGCTGGCGCGCATCCGGGTCCGCCACTCCGCGAGCTCCGCGGTCGTGGGAAGCTTCTCATTGAGCAGGAGGTAGGTGACCTCCTCGAAGTCGGATTTGCGCGCGAGCTCCTCGATGGGGTAGCCCCGGTAGAAGAGCCTCCCCTTCGGGCCGTCCAGACGACAAATGGCCGTCTCGTCCGCGATGACGCCCTCAAGACCCTTGGAATACGTGCCAGTCTCCACGCTCATCAATGACTCCTTGCCGCGATCGGGTGCTACGCCTCGATGAAAAGCCTCCACGGATCCTCGACCAGCTCCTTCACCCGGCGGAGGAAGCTCACCGCCTCTCGCCCGTCGATCAGGCGGTGGTCGTAGGTGAGTGCAACGTACATCATCGGGCGGATGACCACCAGCTCCCCTTTGCCGTCCGCGGCCGGCTCCGCGATCGGCCGGCGCTGGATCGTGTGCATGCCGAGTATTGCCGACTGCGGGTAGTTCAGGAGCGGCGTGGAAAGGAGCGAGCCGAAGACGCCGCCGTTGGTGATGCTGAATGTGCCGCCCGCGAGCTCGTCGGGGAGTATCTTCCTGTCGCGCGCGCGGGCGGCAAGGTCCGCGATGGCCGATTCGATCTCCGCGAGGCTCAAACGATCCGCGTCGCGGACCACGGGGACGACAAGGCCGCGCTCCGTGGAAACGGCGACGCCGATGTCAGGGGCGGCGTTGTAGACGATCTCGTCTCCCTCGATCCGCGCATTCACGATGGGCATCTCCGCGAGGGCGAGACAGCATGCCTTCACGAAGAAGGACATGAAGCCCAGCCGCACGCCGTGGGCCTTTTCGAAGTCATCCTTGTAACGACTGCGCAGGTCCGACACCTTCTGCATGTTCACCTCGTTGAAGGTGGAAAGCGATGCGCTGGCATGCTGCGCCTGCACGAGCCTCTCCGCGATCCGTTTGCGCAGGCTCGTCATCGGCACCCGGCGCTCACCCTCAAGCGGCTCGGGCCGCGGCGCGGGAGCGCGCGGGGTCGGGGCGGGAGCCGCAGCCGTCTGCGGCCCTGCGGGACGCGGGTCGGCCTTCTGCGCGGAGGCCGCGGGCCGGGGCTGCGGGGCCTGCCGGGGAGCAGGCTCTTTCGGGGGAGCGACGACAGTCGGCGCGGGCGGCGCCGCGGGGGCCGCTTCCGACGGCTCGATGCCGCCGACCACCTGCCCGATGGTCACCTCGGTTCCTGCCTTCACGGAGATCGAAAGGATGCCCGACGCAGGGGCGGGAACGGTGACTGTTGCCTTGTCCGTCTCCAGCTCGTACAGGTCGCTTCCCTCGGAGACGGCGTCTCCTTCTGCCTTCAGCCACGCGGCCAGTATTCCCTGCGTGACAGACTCGCCGACCGACGGCACCGTGATGTCCAGTTTCACCGCTGTCTCCTTACTTTCCGACTGCCGCAACCCGGTCCGCCGACAAAGCCGCATCGACGATCTCGGCCTGCTCGCGCTCGTGGCGGGCGTGAGAGCCCGTCGCGGGGCTCGCGCTTTCTTCCCGGCCGACGTAGTGGAGCGCGAGCGCGGGGAAGGAACGCTGGAAATGGTCCTTCACGAAAAGCCAGGCCCCCCTGTTCCGCGGCTCTTCCTGCACCCACGTCGCCTCGATGAGGCCCGCATGCCTTTCCAGGAGCGCGGCGATCTTCGCCTCGGGGAACGGGTAGAGCTGCTCGATGCGGACGATCTCGGTGACTGCATCCTTCTGCTTGTCCCGCGCAGCCGCCAGGTCGTAGAAGATCTTTCCCGCGCAGAAGACAAGGCGCTGCGGCGCGCGGGGCGCCGCGGGGTCGGGAAGCATCTCCTGGAAGGCGCCCTCCGAGAGCTCACGGAACTGCGAGACGGCGCGGGGATTCCTGAGAAGGCTCTTCGGCGTCATGACGATGAGCGGCTTGTGGACGCAGCTGCGCGCCTGGCGCCGCAGGAGGTGGAAATACTGCGCCGGGGTGCTGCAGTTGCAGACCTGGATGTTGTCGCGCGCGCACAGCATGAGGAAGCGCTCCATGTGACCCGACGAGTGCTCGGGTCCCTGGCCCTCGAAACCGTGCGGGAGCAGGAGCGCGATCCCGTTCGTGGTCCCCCACTTGGCCTCGCCCGCGGCGACATAATTGTCGATGATCACCTGGCCGCCATTGGAGAAATCACCGAACTGCGCCTCCCACATGACGAGCGTTTTCGGCCTGCCCTGCGCGAAACCGTATTCGAAGCCCAGCACCGAGTATTCCGACAGGGGGCTGTCGTAGACGGAGAACTGGGCCTGGTCCGGGGCAAGATTGGACAGCGGCAGATAGGGCTGCGGGAGCAATGTCTCGGAGTCCCACCAGACGAGGTGGCGCTGGGAGAATGTGCCGCGCGCGCTGTCCTGCCCGCTCAGCCTGAGCGGCGTGCCCTGGAGGAGGAGCGAGCCGAACGCGAGCGATTCCGCGAACGCCCAGTCCACGGTGCCGTCGCGCTCCAGGCGCGCCGCCTTCTCCTCCACGATGCGCTTGAGCTTCGGATGCATGTGAAAGCCCGCCGGCGCGGCGGTCAGGGCGCGCGCGATCAGCCGCAGCCGGTCCTCCGGCGGGGCCGGTATCCTCTCGTTCCAGTTCCAGGCATTGCGCTCTTTTTCGGGTGCGCCGGCTGCGACGGCCGGCGCGCGCGACGCCTGGAGCGCCTTCTTCAGATGCGTGCGGAAGTCCGTCCGCATCGCTTCCTCCCGCTCCTGCGGGAATATGCCCGCCGCGCGGCACCTCTCGGCATAGATCGTCGGGGGGCTCTTCTTGCCCTCGATGATCCGGTACATCAGCGGGTGCGTGAAGGAGGGGTCGTCGCCTTCATTGTGCCCGTACTTGCGGTAGCAGAAGATGTCCACCACCGCGTCGCGGCCGAATGTCTGGCGGAAGCGCAGGGCGAGATCCATCGTAAAGACCACCGCCTCGGGATCGTCGCCGTTCACGTGGAAGACCGGGAACGGGGAGCATCTTTGCCACGTCCGTCGGGAAGAACGTGGAGCGCGCATCGCGGGTGGAGGTCGTGAAACCGATCTGGTTGTTGATCACGACGTGCACCGTGCCGCCGGTCTTGTACCCTTTCAAGGTGGAAAGGTTGAAGGTCTCCGCCACGATGCCCTGGCCCGAAAAGGCCGCGTCCCCGTGCAGGACGATGGGGACGACCATCTTGCGCTCCGTATCGTCCCATTCCTTCTGCATCGCGCGCGCCATGCCCTGCACGACGGGTCCCACCGATTCGAGATGGCTGGGATTGGCCACGAGGTTGACGCGCACGGACTGCCCGTTCGGGCCGGCGTGGTCCATCTTGTACCCGAGGTGGTAGCGCACGTCGCCGCCGCCGCCATAATCGCCCGGGTCCTCGTGACCCTCGAACTCGGAGAAGACGTCCTCCAGCGGCTTTCCCAGGATGCGGTTGAGGACCGTGAGCCTTCCCCGGTGCGTCATGCCGAGGATGATCTCCTTGATGCCCATCGACGGAGCGGCATCCACGACGTGGTGGAGCGCCGGGATGACGACCTCGGCGCCCTCCAGGGAGAAGCGCTTCTGCCCGATGAAGGCCGTGTGCATGAAATGCTCGAACTCCTCCGCGTGGATGAGGTCCTCCAGCACGACGTGCTTTTTGTCGGCGTCGAAGGAAGGGCGGTTGCGCGTGGACTCCATCTCCTGGATGAGCCAGCGCCGCATCGGCTTGTTCTGGATGTGGAGGAACTCCACGGCGATCGTGGAGCAGTAGGTCTCCCGCAGCGCCCGGATGATGGCGGAGAGCCTCATGGAGCCGGACGACAGCACGCGGCCGGGGGAGAACTCGCGGTCGAGGTCCTGCTCGGACAGCCCGAACTCGGCGAGCGTGAGCTGCTCGTAGGAATGCTCGGGCTCCGCGTAGAAATTCTTGAGCTCCCCTTTCGCGGCGGAGAGGGGGTTCAGGTGCGCATACAGGTAACCCACGTCGCGGTAGGCCCAGATGAGGCTGTCGACCCGGCTCTGCTTGTAGACGGTATCGGAGGGAACGAGCTGCGGGCCCCCCGGCTGCACCGTGGCGTCCTGCAGCCTGCTCGTGCTCTCCTGGTCCTCGAAGAACTCCTTCCAGCTCTCCCCGACTGCCTGCGCGTCGCGCTGCCACTCCGCCTGGAGCTCCTCCAGCCAGGGGAGATTGGCGGGAGAGAGCGGCGATCCGTCCCTGCTCATCGGCGGCCGCCCCGCGCGGAAAGCCGTGCCGCCAGGAGACCGGGGATCTCGTCCGGTCTGTCCGCCACCGGCACGCCGGCCGCCTGCAGCGCGGCCACCTTCGCCTCCGCGGTTCCGCGTCCGCCCGAGACGATGGCACCTGCATGCCCCATGCGCTTTTCCGGTGGCGCCGTGCGGCCCGAGATGAAGGAGACGACGGGCTTCCGCATGGACGAGCGGATGAAATCAGCCGCGTGCTCCTCGTCCTCTCCGCCGATCTCTCCGATCAGGACGACGCCCGCCGTGCCCGGGTCTGCCTCGAAAAGACGCAGGAGGTCCACGAAACCCGTGCCGATCACCGGGTCGCCGCCGACGCCGACGCACGTGGACTGACCCATGCCGGCGCGGGTGAGCGCCCAGACGACCTCATAGGTGAGGGTGCCGCTGCGGGAGATCACCCCGATGTCGCCTTCCTTGTGGATGCGCCCCGGCATGATGCCCGCCTTTGCCCCGCCGGGTGTGATGAGCCCCGGACAGTTGGGGCCGATGAGCCTGCACCCATGGTCGGACAGATACGAGATGTTTCCGATCATCTCCAGCACCGGCACGCCCTCCGTGATGCAGACCACGAGGGGCACGTGCGCATCCGCCGCCTCGCGGAGCGCGGCGCTCGTGAAGCGCGCGGGCACGAAGATCACCGTGCAGTCCGCACCGGTCTTGTCCCGCGCCTCGGCGACCGTGTCGAAGACGGGTATGCCCTCCACCTCCTGGCCGCCCTTTCCGGGCGTCACGCCGCCGACCACCTTCGATCCGTACTCCCGCATCGACTTCGCGTGGAAGGAGCCGTCCCGGCCGGTGATGCCCTGCACGATGATGCGCGTGTCTTTTCCGATGAGTATGCTCATGCCTTCGCTCCCGCGCGGGCGACGACGCCCTTCACCGCTTCGGAAAGATCGTCATACGCGTCGATGCCCGCCGATGCCAGCAATTCCCGGCCCTCCTTCTCATTCGTGCCGATCGAGCCGGATCACCAGCGGCACCGACAGCGTGAGCTTCTCCCGCGCCATGAGGATGCCGCGGGCGATGTCGTCGCAGCGCGTGATGCCCCCGAATATGTTGATGAGCACCGCCGTGACGCGCGGATTCTTCAATATTATGCGCAAGGCGTGGAAGACCTTGTCGGGGCTGGAGCTGCCGCCCACGTCGAGGAAATTGGCGGGGCTTCCACCAGCGAACTTGATGAGGTCCATGGTCGCCATGGAGAGTCCTGCACCGTTGACGATGCACCCGATGCTGCCGTCCAGCCCGACGTAGGAAAGCCCGTTGGATCGCGCGTCCATCTCGTCGGCGCTGTACTCCTCGGGGCTGCGAAACGATTCCAGCTCGGGGTGCTTGTACAGCGCGTTGTCGTCGAAGATGACCTTGGCATCCGCCGCCATGAGCTTCCCCGCGGGGTCCAGCGCGCAGGGGTTGATTTCCACCAGCGAGCAGTCCTTTTCGGAGAAGAGGCGGTACATGTTCGCCACGATGGTCCAGGCCTGCTCGGCCACGCCTTTGCCGGAGAAGGCCCGGGCCAGTGCATCGAAATGCCGCGCCTTCACGAGCCCCGCCTCGGGGTCCAGCGCGATGCGCACGATCTTTTCCGGCTCCTTCACCGCCACCTCTTCGATCTCCATGCCGCCGGATGCGCTGGCGATGCATTGGACGCTGCGCGTCGACCTGTCCACGGTGAGGCTGACGTAGAACTCGGAGGCGATGTCCACGGCCTGGGCCACGAGCACCTTCTGCACCTCGATGCCCTTGATCCTCATGCCGAGGATGTCCCGCGCGCGCGCTTCCGCCTCCTCGGGGCTTTTTGCCATTTTCACGCCGCCGGCTTTGCCGCGGCCGCCGACGAGCACCTGGGCCTTTACCATGACGGCGCCGCCGATCTTCTGTGCGATGGAACGCGCCTCCGCGGGCGTCGAGGCAACGTTGCCGTCAGGAACGGGGATGCCGTATTCCCTCAGGAGAGTTTTTGCCTGATATTCGTGCAGCTTCATTCACACTCCTTTGTTCAGTATACGCGCGGCTTCGGCTTCCAGGTGGAGATGTCCACGGGTCTTTCCCCCAGCTTGACGCCTGCGCCGGAAAGCCAGGCGAGGCTGTGCTTCAGCCAATGCGCGTCGTCGCGCGCGGGGAAATCGTCGCGCGCATGGGCGCCCCTGCTCTCCGTGCGCTCCTTCGCGGTGACCGCGGTGAGCAGGGATAGGTCGAGCAGGTTCTGCAGCTCGAGGATGCCCAGGATGTTGCTGTTAAACCGCCCGCCTTTGTCCGTGGCGCGCAGCTCGCTCCATTGCTCGCGCAGCCCCTGCACCTTCTCCACGGCGGCGGCGAGGTCCGCGGCATTCCGGAAGATGCCGACCTTCTCCATCATCTCCGTCTCCATCTCGTCACGGAGGGTGATGGGCCGCGGGCCATTCTTCTTTTCGCGAAGCCGGGCAATCGTCTCGCGGGCCTGCGCGTCCGCGTCCGCCGGCGCGTGCGCCGCTCCTGCGCTCTTCACGTACGAGGCGATGTGCCGTCCCGCGCGCCTGCCAAAGACCACGAGGTCCACGAGGCTGTTCGTGCCCAGCCTGTTTGCGCCGTGCACCGACACGCAGGCGCATTCACCGGCCGCGTACAGCCCTTCGTAGGCGCCCTTGTCGTCCACCACGCGGCCGTCGATGTCCGTGGGGATGCCGCCCATCGCGTAGTGCGCCGTCGGCTGTATGGGGATGGGCTTGTCGATGGGGTCGACGCCCAGATACGTGCGGCTGAAGCCCGTGATGTCGGGAAGCTTCTTCTCCAGCACGTCTTTGCCCAGGTGTGTTGCGTCAAGGTATATGTAGTCGTCGATGCGGCCGTCACCGCGGGCGCCGTTTCCGGCGCGGATCTCCGTGATGATCGCGCGCGAGATCATGTCTCGCGGCGCAAGGTCCAGGAGCGTGGGCGCGTAGCGCTCCATGAAGCGCTCCCCCGACCTGTTGCGAAGGATGCCGCCTTCGCCCCGGACGGCTTCCGTGATCAGGATGCCCAGGCCCCGGATGCCGGTCGGGTGGAACTGGTAGAACTCCATGTCCTGCAGCGGCACGCCGCGACGCGCGAGCACGGCGGGTCCGTCCCCGGTATTCGCGTGCGCGTTGGAGGTGACGCGGAACATGCGGCCGAAGCCGCCCGTTGCGAAAAGGACCGCCCTTGCCTTGAAGGTGTGGACTTCACCCGTGGCGAGCTCCAACGCCACGACCCCCGTGCAGGTCCTGCCGTCCAGGATGACGTCCAGCACGTGGAACTCGTCGTGGAACTCCACCCCGTTCTTGATGCACTGCTGGTAGAGCGTCTGCAGGATCATGTGGCCCGTGCGGTCGGCGGCGTAGCATGAACGACGCACCGGCGCCTCGCCGAAGTTGCGCGTATGCCCGCCGAAGCGCCGCTGGTCGATCCTGCCCTCCGGCGTGCGGTTGAAGGGCAGGCCCCTGTTCTCCAGGTCATAAACGGCTCGCACCGCGTCCTCCGCCAGGAGGATGGCGGCGCCCTGGTCGACGAGGTAGTCGCCGCCCTTCACCGTGTCGAAGGCATGCCACTCCGGCCGGTCCTCCTCCACGTTGCCCAGCGCCGCCCCGATGCCGCCCTGGGCGGCCCCCGTGTGGCTGCGCATCGGGTAGAGCTTTGACAGCACGGCGGTGCGCGCGGCGCCGCTTGCTTCCAGCGCCGCGTACAGCCCCGCGCCCCCGGCGCCAACGATGATTGCGTCATATTCGTGCACCATGCCGCCCCCCTACAGACCTTCCAGCTCTGCGATCCCCTTGCGCACCGACTCTGCGGACGCGGCGAGCGCCGCGCGCTCCGCGTCGGTGAGGGGAAGCTCCACGATTTTTTCCACGCCGTGGCGTCCCATGATGACGGGCACCCCGAGATAGATATCGCGGAAACCGTACTCCCCGCGTAGATACGCCGAGGCGGGGAAAAGGCGCCTTTCATTCTTGATCACGGCCTCCACCATCTTGGCCACCGAGGCGCCCGGTGCGTAATAGGCGCTTCCCGTTTTCAGGAGCGACACGATCTCCGCCCCGCCGGTGCGTGTCCGCTTCACGAGCTTTTCTATCGTTTGGGCGTCCATGAGCTCGGAGATCGGGATGCCGTCCACGGACGTGTAGCTGGTAAGCGGCACCATGTCGTCCCCGTGGCCGCCCAGGACCATCGCCTGCACGTCGCCCGGCCAGACGCCGAGTGTCTCCGCGATGAAAAGGCGGAACCGGGTGGAGTCGAGGACCCCTGCCATGCCGACGACGTTGCGCAGCGCGAAGCCCGTTTCCCGCAGCACGACCATCGCGATGATGTCCAGCGGGTTGGTGACGACGATGACCACGGCGGAGGGGGCGCGGCGCGCGATCTCCTGCGCCGTCTGGCGCGCGATGCCCACATTCACCTTGAGCAGGTCCATGCGATCCATGCCGGGCTTGCGCGCAATGCCCGCCGTGATCACCACGACGTCGCTGCCTTCTATCTCCGCAAGATCCGTCGTGCCGCGGATGCGCACCTCGTAGCCGCGCAGCGGGGCGGCATGCAGGAAGTCCATCGCCTTCGACCGGGCAAGCCCCTCGGCAACGTCCACCATCACGATGTCGGCGATATTCTTCTCCGCGATGTAGTAGACGGCCTTTGCGCCGACGTTGCCGGCGCCGATCACCGACACCTTCATGCCGCCGCTCCTTTCACGGCCGCGCTCACCTTGCGCGCGGATTCCACGAAGACGGCCTTCTCCTCGTCC
This sequence comes from uncultured Spirochaetota bacterium, assembly GCA_963781885.1. Classification (GTDB taxonomy): domain Bacteria; phylum Spirochaetota; class Spirochaetia; order SZUA-6; family Fen-1364; genus Fen-1364. The sequence continues at coordinate 682,939 of CAWAHW010000002.1, forward strand.
GTGAGCACGGGCGTGAGGATGCGCGAGATGCCCGTCTCACCGATCACCACGGGGAGGCTGAGCGCCGCATCGCGGACGCCGTATTCCCCGTCCAGCGCGACGGAGACGGGGAAGATGCGATGGAGGTTCATGTGAATGGCATCCGCAAGCTCGGCGACGGCCGCCGACGGCGCGTAGTAGGAGCTGGAGCGTTTGGCCATCTCCACGACGAGGTCACCCGCCGTCCGCGTCTCCTCCACGAGTGCGCTGATGCGCTCGGGGGCGAGGAGATGGGGGAGCGGGACGCCGGAGACGCTGCAGTAGCGGGGCAGGCAGATCATGTCGTCGGAGTGCCGGCCGATGACCATCGCCGAGACGATCTCCATGGAGACGTCGAGCTCCCGGGCAATGAGCGCCCGCAGACGGGTGGAGTCGAGGATGCCCCCGAGGCCGACCACCCGCGTGCGCGGCATGCCCGATTCACGGACGAACAACGCGGTGAGCGAATCCACCGGCTCGGTGGCGATCACGACGGTGCTTTCCGGGGCGCGCGCGAAAATCTGCGGCGCGAGGCTCCTGACGAGGCCCGCGTTGCGCGTGAACAAGTCCTCGCGCCGCATGCCCGGCGCGCGGATCGCGCCTGCCGCGACGACGACGAGACGCGAGCCTTTGATGTCGTCCAGCGATTCCGAGCCGGTGAGCGTGTTGCGGTAGCGGCGGATGGGTGCCGCTTCCATGATGTCCAGCATCTTTCCCTGCGACACCCCGGGCTGGATGTCCACGACATGCACGTCCGTGACGCCTTTTTCGGCGATGAAAAAAGCGGCATTTGCGCCCACATTGCCGCCCCCCACGATGCTCACCCAGGCCATGGACACCACCTTTCCGCGTCCGTACGCGAAGCGACGTCAAACAACGCGGCAGCCAGAAGGGATTCGGCGCCGACGATTGCGTTCTCCATGCCTCATTGAACTCCAAAATAATATACAGAAAGTCGCGAACGCAAGCGAGCACGATCGCGGAAGGAAAACGCGATTTCGTGCACGAGTATTCATTGACTGCACCGGATTGCGTTATTATACTTGCTTTGCCATGGCGACCTCCGGGCCCGAGACGATCTTCAGCCTTGCCGGATTTCGCGTGACAAATACGCTCCTGGCCACCCTCCTGGTGGACGTCGTGATTCTTCTCCTCGTGTTCGGCGTTCGGCGGCGCCTCTCCCTTCGTCCCGGCCGGCTCCAGTCAATCGTGGAAGGAATAGTAGATTACCTGCACACCACCACGGAGCAGGTCGCGCAGTCCCGGGCCGCCATGATATTCCCCTGGGTCGCGATTTTTTTCATCTATATTGCTTTGTCAAATCTCATCGGTCTTCTTCCCGGCTTTGGGACGATTGGCTTTCACCGGCCGGACGGCTTCGTTCCGCTCCTGCGTGTGAGCACCTCGGACCTCAATCTTACCCTGGCCCTCGCCGTTGTCTCGGTCGTTGCGTCGAACACACTCTCCATCCGCACGCTCGGACTGGGCGGCTACCTGAAGCGGTTCTTCTCCATCAATCCGATGCTTCTTTTCGTCGGGCTGCTGGAGCTCCTGCAGGAGTTCACCAAGTTCATCACCTTCTCCTTCCGTCTCTATGGGAATATCTCCGCGGGTGAAGCGGTGCTGGGCACGATGTCCGCCATCGGGGCGTTCGTCGTCCCCATGCCGTTCCTCGTTTTCGAATTGCTCGTTGCGGTCATCCAGGGCGCCATCTTCGCGCTCCTGACCCTCGCGTTCATGACGATACTCACGGAATCACACGGCAAGGAGGAATCACACACATGAACTTCACACTCAGCGTATCAGGCGGGCTCATCGTTGCAATCGGCGGCTCCCTTCCCGGTCTTGCCATCGGCCTCATTGGCATGAAGGCCATGGAAGCCATCGGCAGGAACCCCGAGGCGTCGGGCAGGATCGTTCCCATCATGATCCTCGCCATGGCCTTCGCGGAATCCATCGCGATCTATTCGCTGATCTTCGCCTTCCTGCGCTAGGCGGAAAGGCACGCGATGGACGCGCTCGGGCGGTTCGGCCTCAACCCGATCATGTTCGCGGCCCAGCTGGTCAACTTCCTCGTCATTGCATTCGTGATCTGGCGCTTCCTGCTGCGCCCCGTCATGGCGACCATGAAGAGGCGGCGGGAGAAGATCGCGCAGGGGCTGGCGGATGCCGACGCGGCGCGCGCGGCGCTCGCACAGGCGGCCGCGGAGAGGGAGAAGATCCTCCAACAGGCCTCCGCGGACGCCTACCGGCTGCTGGAAAACGCGCGCGACGAGGCCGAGCGTCTTCGCGCCGCCTCGCTGGAAAAGGCGGGCAGGGACGCGGACCGTCTCATTGCGGAGGCGCGCGCCGCCATGGAGCTGGAGCGGCGCGACATGGAGCGCGCCATCCAGGGGCTGTCGCTGGAGCTGTCGGGGCGCATCCTTGAAAGCGCGATGGAAGGCCTGTTCAGCGACGAGGAGAAGGCGCGCATCGTCGCGCGCGGCGTGCAGCGCATCGCGCAGGCAGGCGGCAGGTGAAGCGCCTCATCGACATCGCGCTGGACGCGGACGGGGAGGTCCGCGACGATGTCGCCGCACGCGTGCTGGAAAGCCTTTCGCGCTCCGATCTGAAGCGATTCCTCGCGGCGCTGCGCCGGGAGCTGAAGCAGCGGCGGGTCTTCGTCACCCTTGCCGGAGAGGCTTCGGCGGGCATGGACGAATCGATCTCGGGCAGCTACGGAGGGCGCGCGCTTTCCATCGAGCGCGACGAAAGCATGGGCGCGGGCGTGCGCGTGCGGGCGGGTGACGACATCGTCGACGCGAGCGTCCGCGGATATATCAAAGACATCATCGAAAAGCTCGAGGGCACATGAAAGCTGAAGATCTCGTCCGGGAGATCGAGCGAAAGCTCGGGAAGGTCAAGGCGGAGCCGGGCGTCGCCAATGTCGGCCGCATCGCAAGCGTGGCGGACGGCATCGTGCGCGTGGAGGGCTTATCCCGCGCCGGTTTCGGGGAAGAGGTGGAATTCGAGGACGGCCGTCGCGGGCTTGTCATGAATCTCGACGAGGATTTCGCCTCCGTGCTCGTCCTGTCGGAGAACACGGACCTCGCGGAGGGCTCCGAGGTGAAGAGCACCGGCCGGCCCCTTTCCATCGACGTGTCGGAAGATCTCCTGGGCCGGGTCATCGACCCGTTCGGCGCCCCCCTGGACGGCAAGCCGCTCACCGTGACGAACGGAACCGCCATGGCGCTGGAGCGTATCGCGCCGGGGGTCACGAAACGGGCACCCGTGGAGGTGCCGCTGAAGACGGGCGTGAAAGTGGTGGACGCCCTCACGCCCATCGGCCGGGGCCAGCGCCAGCTTGTCGTCGGGGACCGCAACACGGGAAAGACCGCCTTCACGGTGGACACCATCATCAACCAACGCGCGAAAGACCTCGACCTGCCGCAAGTCATCTGTATCTACTGCGCGATCGGGCAGAAGCGCGGCAGCATTGCACGGACGGTTGCAAAGCTCCAGGAAGAAGGAGCGCTGGGATTCTCCGTGGTCGTGGTCGGAAGCGCGTCGACACCGGCGGCAATGCAATACCTTGCGCCTTTTGCCGCCTGTGCCATCGGCGAGTACTTCATGGAGCATGGCCGGGACGCGCTGGTCGTCTACGATGACCTCTCGCGCCACGCGTGGGCCTACCGGGCAGATCTCGCTCCTCTTGGGGAGACCCGCCGGCCGCGAGGCATACCCCGGGGACATCTTCTACCTCCACGCGAGGCTCCTGGAGCGCGCCGCGCGTCTTTCCAAGGCGAATGGGGGCGGGTCGCTCACGGCGCTTCCCGTCATCCAGACCCAGGCGGGCGACATCTCGGCCTACATTCCCACGAATGTCATCTCCATCACGGACGGACAGATCTACCTCGAGTCGGATCTATTCAACTCGGGTGTGCGTCCCGCCGTGAACGCGGGTCTTTCCGTCTCGCGCGTCGGGGGCAAGGCGCAGTCCAAGGCGCTGCGGCAGGTATCGGGCCTTCTGCGCCTGGAGCTCGCCCAGTACCAGTCGCTCGCAGCCTTCTCCCAGTTCGGCTCCGACCTCGACGAGGCCACGCAGAAGCGCATCACGCGCGGCAAGCGCATCGTGGAGATACTCAAGCAGGCGCAGTTCTCCCCGATGCCGGATCTCGCCCAGACCGTGAGCATCCACGCCGCGGGAGCGGGCCTCCTGGACACCGTGCCGGCGGAGAGGGTGGCCGAGTTCGAGCGGCGGATCATGGATCACCTGCGGACGGGCCACGCGGCGCTCTGCGCGAAGCTTGCCACGGCGGCGCGGATGGACGATGAGACGCTGCGCGAGCTGGGTGAGGCCATCACGGAGCTCGCCCGGACCCTCCTGTAGGAGGCAGGCGATGCCGGAGAATCTCCGCGTCCTCAAGGGGCGCATCAGGACGGCAAAGAACATCGGCCAGCTCGCAAAGACCCTGGAGATGGTCTCCGTGTCGAAGATACGCCGCGCCCGCGGTCTTGCCGACACCGTGCGGCCCTACGCGGAGCGGATCACGGCGCTCACGGCCACCACGCTCCGTTCGCTCTCCCCGGAGCAGCGCGATCATGCCTACCTTGGAAGCGCGAAAAGCCCGGCGCGCATCCTGCTTGCCATCGGACCCGACAAGGGCCTCTGTGGACCCCTTACGGGCAATCTCGTGCGGAAGCTGGCAGATGCCATCGACGACGACACGCTCCTCATCACCGTGGGCAAGCGCATGGAAAGGCCCGGCGCGCGCCTGGCGGGTGACAGGCTTCTGGCGTCCTTCATGATGGGAGCGCGCCTGCCGCAATACTCGCTGGTCTTCGAGCTGGTGCGCGTCATCAACGAGCAGGTGCTCGCGGGCCGGGCATTCACGCTGGACGTCCTGTACGGCAGGTTCGTCTCCTACTTCTCCCAGGTGCCGACCATCGAGCGCCTGCTGCCCCTGGACACCACTGCCATTGCAGGCGCTGCCGTGCCGCCCGCTTTCGAGCCTGGCAATACCGCACTTCTGGCCGCGCTCCTGCCGCATTTCCTGGAGGTGCGGCTCTTCGACGCCGTGGTCCAGGCCTTTTCCGCCGAGCATGCCGCCCGGATGGTGGCGATGCAGAACGCCAAGTCGAACGCGCTGGACATCGCGGAAGCCTTCACGCTGCTGTACAACAAGACCAGGCAGGAGAGGATCACCAGCGAGATCCTGGATCTTGCCAACAAGGGGAAAAAGAGATGAGCGCTCAGACTACGCAGGCACTCGGCGAGGGAGTCGTCATCCGCGTCCAGGGACCTGTCATCGACGTCGAGTTCCACGGCGCAATGCCGGGCATCCACGAGGCGCTGCGCCTGCAGCGCAAGGGCAACGAAACGCTCATGCTGGAAACGGAGTTCATCCTGGACAATGGGGAGGTGCGCACGCTCGCCATGGGTCCCACCGAAGGGGTGCAGCGCGGGGACCGTGCCGTGCGCACCGGCGCGCCGATCTCCGTGCCCATCGGGGAGAAAACGCTCGGCCGGATCTTCGACGTGCTGGGTCGCACGATTGATGACGGTCCGCAGCTCACCGGCGCCGATGTCCTGCGCGGTCCGATCCATCGCGAGCCGCCGGCGCTGTCCGAGCAGAAATCGCGCCCCGAGATGCTGGAAACCGGCATCAAGGTCATCGACCTCGATTGCGCCGTTCACGCGCGGCGGCAAGATCGGCATATTCGGCGGCGCGGGCGTCGGGAAGACCGTCATCGTCAAGGAGCTCATCCGCAACATCGCCATCGAGCACCGCGGCTATTCGGTCTTTGCCGGCGTCGGTGAGCGGTCCCGTGAAGGCACGGATCTCTGGATGGAGATGGAAGAGTCGAAGGTCCTGGACAAGACGGTGCTCGTTTTCGGCCAGATGAACGAGCCCCCCGGCAACAGGCTGCGCGTGGGGCTCACGGCGCTCACCATGGCGGAGTATTTTCGCGATGAGAAGCACGTGGACGTGCTCCTCTTCATCAACAACGTCTTCCGTTTCGCGCAGGCGGGAAGCGAGGTCTCCGCGCTCCTGGGCCGCATGCCGTCCGCCGTCGGCTACCAGCCCACTCTTGCGGAAGACATCGGCGGCCTGCAGGAGCGGATCACCTCCACAAAGGAGGGCTCCATCACGTCGGTGCAGGCCATCTATGTGCCTGCCGACGACTACACGGATCCCGCGCCCGTTGCGATATTCGGACACCTCGATGCAACCATCACGCTGGAGCGATCCATCGCGGAGCAGGGCCTGTACCCGGCGGTGGACCCGCTCACCTCGTCGTCGCGCCTTCTGGACCCGAATGTCGTGAGCGCCGAGCATTACCGTCTTGCCCTGGAGGTGAAGCGGATCCTGCAGCGCTACAAGGATCTGCAAGACATCATCGCAATACTGGGCATCGACGAGCTTTCCGACGAGGACAAGCTCCTGGTGGCGCGGGCACGCAAGATACAGCGCTTCCTCACGCAGCCGCTTTTTGTCTCGGAGACATTCTCGGGCAAGGAAGGCCGGTACGTGAAGCTGGAGGACACGCTGAAAGGCTTCGCGGAGCTGATCGACGGGAAACACGATGCGGTGCCGGAGGGCGCCTTCTACAACATCGGCCCCATCGAGGAGGCGGTGGCCCATGGCTGAGGCATTGTTCAACCTCCGCGTGATCTCGCCGATGGGGACCGCCTTCGCCGGTCCGGCGCGATCGGTGACGCTGCCGACGCCGGACGGGGAGATCACCGTGCTGGCCCGTCACATGCCCATGGTCTCCGTGCTCTCCGACGGGGAGATGCTGATCGAGACGGGAGACCGTGTGGTCTCCATCGCCATCGCCGGGGGCTTTCTCGAAACGGGAGGCCTCTCCTCCGTGGAGACGCCGTCATCCGCGCCCGCGGCGCAGCGCGCGCTTTCGGTGCAGACGGCGGGCGCGCCGCAGGCCGGCCCTGCCGCGTGGGAGGCGACCGTGCTTTCCGATTTCGCCGCGCAATCCGACAGCATCGAGATCGCGCGCGTGGAAGCCGCCAAGGCGCGCGCCGAGCAGCTCCTGGAGGAGAAGAAGGAGCGCGGCGAAATCCTTCTGGTCGAGCGCGACCTGCAGCGCGCCATTCTCCAGTTGAAGGTGGCGCAGAAGACGCGGACGCGCCGGCGCACATGACCGCGCTGCTTGACGATGCGGGAAGGCGGTCGGATATTTTCGTTATCAACCAAGGGAGGCTGACGTGAAGGAAAAAGGCGTGACCCAGCTCTTCGACCTTTCCAATCCCCAGACCGCGGAGGCCATACAGTTCCACCTGCTCGGCGATCGCGAGGGCGCCCTGCGCGCATTCAATGACCTTGTGAAGAAGGACGGGAAGAACTTCTTCTTCCATTACCTTCTCGGGGAGACGAAGTACGCCCTCGGGTTCCTGGACGAGGCTGTCCGGCACTACCAGGATGCCATCGACCTGAAGCCGGATTTCGGCGTCGCCTACTACAAGATGGGGGTCTGCTACCACCGCCAGGGCGAGCTGGAGAAGAGCCTCCAGTGCTTCACGAAGCTCCTGGAAATGAAGGGCCAGGGGCACGCGATGGCCAGCTACTTCTTCGGCCTCATCAACCAGCTGCTCGGCAATGACGACAAGGCGGAGGAAGGTTTCCGTGTCTTGCGGAAGGAATCGCGGCAGTCCCTGATCGCCAATTACTACCTTGCGCAACTGAAGCTGAAACACAACCAGTACAAGGAGGCCCTCGAGCTGCTCGACGAGCTCCTTGTTGCCACGCCGAATCTCGCGGAGGTGCATTACCTCAAGGGCATGGTGTTCATGGGTCTGCACCGCAACATGGACGCCATCGGCAGCTTCCGAAAGACCCTGGAGATCAACCCGGACGACAAGAGGTCCCGCGCCAACCTGGAAATGCTGACGGAAGTTCCGGAGCCGTAGGGAGCACGCGGTGACCGACAAGGATTTCCGCATCGAAACAGACAGCATGGGCGAGGTGAAGGTGCCCTCCTGGGCATGCTGGGGGGCGCAGACCCAGCGCGCGGTGGAGAACTTCTCCGTTTCCGACCTGCGCATCCCGGTCCCGCTCATCCGCGCTCTGGGCATCGTGAAAGGGGCGGCCGCAACGGTGAATGGCAGGCTCGGACTGCTGGAGCCGCGTATCGCCGGGGCGATTGCGCGCGCGGCGCAGGAGGTGGCGGACGGAGCCTGGGACGCGCATTTTCCCATCGATGTTTTCCAAACCGGCTCGGGCACGTCGTGGAACATGAATGCCAACGAGGTGATCGCCAACAGGGCAAACGAGCTGCTGGGCGCGCCGCGCGGCTCGAAGAAGCCCGTGCACCCCAACGACCAGGTGAACCGCGGCCAATCATCAAACGACGTGATCCCCACGGTCATCTCCATCGCGGACAGGCTCCTGCTGGATCCGCTTGCGCGCTCCATGGAGAAGCTCCACAAGAGCCTGGAGCGCAAGGCGGCCGAGCTTTCGGGCGTGCTGAAGATCGGGCGGACCCATCTGCAAGATGCCGTGCCCATGACCCTGGGCCAGGAGCTTTCGGGGTATGCGCGCCAGGTGGAGAAGGCAAGGGCCCTCGCGCTGCGCTGCGCCCCTGCGCTGGAAGAGCTCGCGCTGGGCGGCACGGCCGTCGGCACGGGGATCAACACGCATCCCGATTTCGCGCGGCAGGCAATCGCCGCGATCGCGGAAAAGACGGGTGTGCCCTTCCGCGGGGCGGTGAATCGTTTCGAGGCCATCGGCGCCCGGGACTCCCAGGTCGAGCTCATGGGCGCGCTGAATGCGGCGGCCGTGAGCCTTGCCAAGATCGCCAACGACCTGCGCCTGCTTGCAAGCGGCCCGCGGACCGGCCTTGCGGAGATCGTGCTGCCCTCCCTCCAGCCGGGAAGCTCGATCATGCCGGGCAAGGTGAATCCCGTGATCCTCGAGATGACGATACAGGCGTCCGCGCGCGTGATGGGCTCCGCATTGTCTGTGAGCATCGGCGGACAGTCGGGCCCGCTGGAGCTCAACATGATGCTCCCGCTCATCGCGTGGGAGACGCTCAGCTCATTGTCGCTGCTGGAGAAAACCTGCGACGCGCTGGCGGTGCGCTGCATCGACGGGCTCGCCGCGGACGCGGCGCGCAGCCGGGAGTGGGTCGAGCGCAGCCTCGCGCTCGTGACGCCGCTCGCGCTTTCCATCGGCTACGACAAGGCTGCCGCGCTGGCGCACAAGGCCCTGGAACAGAACAGGACTATCCGGGAGATCGTGATCGCGGAAGGCGTGCTGAGCGAAGCGGAAGCGGACAGGATCCTGGACCCCTCCACCATGCTCGGGCCTTCCGAAACCGGCGTCTCCTGAGCGCCGTGGCGTCGCCCTTCAAGGTCGCGATTGTCGGCAACGGCATTGCCGGCATCATGACCGCGGCAAAGCTGCGGGCGCTGGAGCCTGACGCCGAAAAGCTCCAGATCGAGATCTACACGCGGGAGCCGTTCGAATACTACTCGCGCATACGCCTGCCGGAGGTTTTCGCCTCCGGCCTCAACGCCGGGGACCTCGCCATTTACAAGACAGGATGGTACGAGGAGAAGCGGATCCGCGTCTTCAAGAACCAGGAGGTCGTCCGCATCGACAGAGCGGAGCGCACGGTGGCGATGCGCAGCGGCGTCGAGACGCCCTACGACGCGCTTGTGCTCTGCATGGGCGCGGACAGCTTCAGGCCGCCCATCCAGGAACATCGACCTGAGCGGCGTGTTTACCATCCGCGAATACGGCGACGCGGATGCCATCCGCAGCTACCTGACCGCCGGCACGCGGGATGCCGTCGTTGTCGGCGGCGGCCTGCTCGGGCTGGAGGCTGCCCGATTTCTGCAGGGCCCCGGCGTCCAGAGCGTGACGATCCTGGAGATCATGCCGCGCCTCCTGCCGCGTCAGCTCGACGAGACCGGATCCCGGCTTTTGCAGGCAGTGATCGAACGGCAGGGTTGCACCATACGCCTGGGCGTCGAGGTGGCGGAGTTCACCGGGGAACGCGCCGTGCGGGGCCTGCGTCTTGCCGACGGCAGCGAGCTTCCCGTCCAGACGGCGCTTATTTCCGCCGGCATCAGCCCCCGGGTGGGAATCGCGCGCGACGCCGGGCTTGCCGTGCGCAAGGGCGTGATCGTGGACGAGCATCTCTGCACGTCCGACCCGCACATCTGGGCGGCCGGGGACCTTGCCGAGTTCCACGGCGTCGTGTGGGGCATCATTCCCGCGGCCATGGATCACGCGCCGGTCGTGGCGGCGAACATCCTCGGCAGGGGGCCGTCGGTCTATCACCAGACCATCCCGCAGAACACGCTGAAGGTTGCCGGCATGACCCTCACGAGCTTCGGGACGGTCACCGTGGACCCGGCGGAAGAAGCCGCGTACGATGTCGTGGAGAAAGTGGACGCCGCGCTGCCGCGCTACGAGAAGTACCTGCTGCGTGACGGCCTGCTCACCGGGTGCATCCTCCTGGGCTCGCGCGACAATTACGCTTTTGCCGCCCGGCACATCGGCAAGCCCACGACCCGGCAGGATGCCGCCGCGCGACTCTGGTAGCGCTCAGCCGCGGCCGTCGATCAGCTCGTTGAGCCTTCTGCGATAGTAGCTGAACTCTTTCCAGTGCACCTCGGGCGGGATGAGGTGGTCGCCGAAGGGGATGTATCCGCCGGTGGCAAGAACGGCCTTGACCGGCTCAAGGATCTGCTCAATCCGCGCGGGGCCTTTCACGATCTCCGACTTGGGGATTCCCCCCATGAGCTGGAGCCGAGGATAGAGCGTGCGCACTTTCACGATGTCCACGCCGCAGCTCGCCTCCATTGGATAGAGACCGGTGACGCCTGCCTCGAGAAAGAAGGGGATCAGGTTCGTGCATTCCCCGTCCGTGTCGACGAATATCGTCTTCACCCCGTGCGCCTTGAGGAAGCCGGTGAGGCGCTTGTAGGACGGCAGCATGAACTCCCGCATCGTGTCCGGAGCGACCATGGAACCGGTGCCTGCCGAGATGTCCTCCCAAATCACGAAGAGGTCCACGTCGGTCTGGGCGAGCACTTCCTCATAGACGGCGATCCACAGGTCCGTGAATGTCCGCTCGATGTCGTGTATCAGGTCGGGCTGGTCGTGGTAGTTGTAGAAGAGGTGCTCGTAGCCCATGAGGTGGGCCAGCGTGCCGAAGAAGCCGTGGGGGTATCCGCCGAGTGCCAGCGGATAGTCGCGGTTTCTGTAGCTTTCCACCAGCCGGGGCCAATGCGCCGGGAACCTTGCCGTGATGTCCCGCGGGGAAAGCCGTTCCTCCTTGAGCCGGTTCCACGTCGGCCAGTCCTTGATGGGGTTCTCCACGGCCGTCGGGATCACACCCGTGTGCTTGGAGAAATTGCGCGTCACGCCGTCCACGTCCACGTAGAGGAGGGAATCCTCCGTCTCCTCGAGGATGCTCACGTCGAAGCGCGGGCTGAACAGGAGGTCCACGTTGACAAGCACCTGCCCCTTGTCCATGGCGCATTCCCGGCGCACGTCGTCGTCCAGCGCGAAACCCTGCGTCGGCCAGTACAGGCCGCCGCCGAGCACGGCCATGCCCGCGGCAAGCTCGCCGCGCGGCAGCGCGTTCCAGCAGGGGATGTAGAGGGAGGCGGTGGCGGTGGTGATCTTCGTGAGCGGCCGCGGCGTGCGGTGGCGGGGAAGGCCTTCCCGGTACCAGTTGGCATAGTTGGCGCCCCAGTAACCGAACTCCCATTTCGGCGGGCTCACCGAGTCGGAGAAGCCTTCCATGACCTCGCGGAAACGTTCCCTGACGTTCATGATCGCCTCCCCGGCCGATGACTATGGTCCGTCCCCGGCGCGCGCAATCAGAGGCGCGACGCTGGAAGATAATTCTGGGCGGTGTCGCTGCCGCGATCCGCCGGGCGCTGGCCGGAAGAGCGTCGACGTGGGTCCCGCTTACAGCCCGCCCACCGTGAATGAGCCGATGAACGAGAGCAACGGAGAGGGATAGACACCGAGGGCGACGATGCCGATCGTCAGCACGGCCAGGGCCAGAGCGGCAAGGAACGGGGCCTGTACCGCGATGACGCGTCCCGTCGTCGGCGCGGATTCCGCCAGGCCTCGGAACATCGCGGAGACGATCTTCAGATAGTAGAAAATGGATATCGTCCCGTTCACGGCAAGGATGACGGCGAGCACCCACAGCTCCGCCCCCGCGCCGGCGCGCAGGATGATGAACTTCCCGACAAAACCCGCCGTGAGCGGGAGCCCCGCCAGGGAGAGGAGCATCGCCGTGAGCGTCGCGGCAAGCCAGGGACGACGTGCCGCGAGCCCCTTGTAATCCTCCAGAGCGTCCGCCTCGCGATCGGGCGTTGAAAGCTCGGAGATGACGGCGAATGCGCCGAGCGTGGTGGCGAAGTAGGCCACGAGGTAGAAGGCGATGGCGCGGAGGGCCTCGCCCCCGCCCGCGAGGAATGCCACGAGCACGTAGCCGAGGTGAGCGATCGATGAGTAGGCGAGGATGCGCTTCACGTTCGATTCACGCAGGGCCAGGATGTTGCCGGCGAACATCGACAGACCGGCGATCAGCGCGAAGACGAGCGGGAACGCCGGAATCGTCCCCGAACCCGAGGCGAGGAGCCCGCCGCCGGGACCGAGGAGAGCCGGCCCAATGAACGCGCCAGCACGACGACCATGGCGCCTTTGGACACCGTGGCGACGAAGCCGGTCACCGGCGCCGGCGCCCCGTCGTAGACGTCGGGCGTCCACAGATGGAAGGGCACGACGGCGAGCTTGAAACCGATGCCGACGAGCATCATGGCAAGACCCACCGAGGTGAGCGCACCCTGGTTGCCGCCGGCGGTCGCCAGCTGCGAAAGGACCATATTCCCCGTGTCGGCGTAGATGAGCGCCATGCCGAAGAGGAGAAAGGCGGAGGAAGCGCCCGCGAGGATCAGATACTTGATCGCGGCCTCCGTGGACGGCGCCCGTTCGCGCCGCCAGCCGATCATCGCGTAAAGGGCGACGCTCATGAGCTCCAGCCCGAGGAAGAACGTGGCGAAGGAGTTCGCCGCGGCGAGGATGCAGGCCCCCAGCGCGGAGAGCAGCAGGAGGAAGAAGAAGTCGCCGCCCTCGTCGTCGCGCCGGCGCAGGTACGACCAGGAGCTGATGGCGGCGAATACCGTCGCTCCGATGAGGAGGAGGAGGCCGAACAGGACGAATCGATCGAAGACCATGAGCGCGCCGGGCGCGGCAGGCGCCCCGTTCCAGGCGAAGGGAACGGACGCAAAAGCCACCAGGAGCCCGACGAGCGTGATCCAGAAGCAGACGGCCAGGTTCCGCGTGAATGCCGCCGCCAGGAGCACGATCAGGGAAAAGACGGCCAGCGTGCCGAGGGGGAGGAGCCCCACGAGATCGATCCCGCTCATCACATCCCTCCCTGCTGCACGGCGGCGAGCACGCCCGTCACGACGCTCTGCACCATGTCCAGCAGCGGTCGGGGATAGAAGCCGAAGACGACAAGCGCAGCGATCATGACGAACAGCGCAACGGTCTCAATGGTGGACAGATCCGGCAGGACCCACGTCTCCCGCGGCGCGCCGTGGAACGCGGTCTGGAACAGGCGCAGCGCATAGATCGTGGCGATGACGAGCCCGACGCCCGCAAGAACGGTCGCCACGCCGCTTGCCTGCCACGTGCCGACCAGGACCAGGAACTCAGAGACGAAGTTCAGGAGCCCGGGCAGACCGACGAGCGCCATGGAAAGAACGAGCGCGGCGGCGCCCATGCGCGGCACCTGGGACCAGAGGCCCCCCATGCGCGTCAGGTCGCGCGTGTGGATGCGGTCCTGCAGGGCGCCGACGAGCATGAACAACGCGCCCGTGCTGATGCCGTGGCTCACCATCTGGAGGATGGCACCCGACAGGGCCTGCGGCGTGAAGGCATAGATGCCGAGCAGCACGAAGCCGAGGTGGCTGACGCTCGTGTACGCGACGACGCGCTTCATGTCGGTCTGGCTGAAGGCCATGATGCCGCCGTAGATGATGCCCGCCACGGCCATGCCGATGGCGACCGGTGCGAAGGCGTGCGAGGCCGACGGGAACAGGGGGAGCGCGAAACGGATGAGCCCGTATCCGCCCGTCTTCAGCAGGAGGCCGGCGAGGATCACGCTGCCCGCCGTGGGCGCCTCGGTATGCGCATCCGGCAGCCACGTGTGCAGCGGGAAGGCGGGCAACTTGACGGCGAAGGCGGCGAAGAAGCCCAGCATGACGAGCGTGCCGACCACGGGCGACATGACCGTGCCGATCAGCTGGTCATAGGCGAATGTCCAGGTGCCGGTGGCCATGCCGTGGATCACCACCAGCGCGATGATGGAGACGAGCATCAAGAGGCCGCCGATCTGCGTGAAGAGGAAGAACTTGACGGCCGCCTTGTGCCGGTTCTCGTGACCCCAGACGTCGATGAGGAAATACATCGGGATCAGCATGAGCTCCCAGAAGAAGGCGAAGAGGAAGAGGTCCGTGGCGAGGAAGACGCCGTTGACGCCCGCCAGCACGAGCGCCAGATTGAAGTGGAAGAATGCAACCTTTTCCGTGATGCCCTTCCAGGAGGCAATCACCGACACGATGCCCAGGAAGCCGGTGAGGGCGAGCAGCGTGAGGGAGAGCCCGTCCAGGCCGAGGGAGAAGGTGATGCCCAGGCCCGGGATCCAGGGCGCGTGGAGCTCCGCAAGCCAGGTCGTGCCTCCCGTCGAGAGCACGGAGGGAAGACTCCACGCTCCCGCCGCGGCTCCCCACAGCACCCCTGCGAGACAGAGATTGATGGCGTTTGCCGCAAGCGTGAGCCAGCGGGACCAGCCCGTGTTGGCCCTGCCGAGCATCCAACCGATGAGCCCCAGGACCAGCGGGGACAGTATGAATAGTGAGAGCGTCATAGCAGCACCACCGCAACGACGACCAGGACGGCCCCTCCGGCGATGCCCGCCGCGTACCATCGCACCTTGCCGCTCTGCGTCCAGCGGAATGCCCGCGAGAGGAGCAGCAGGAGGGCGCCGATGCCGTCAAAGAGCCTGTCCACGACGTCCCGTACGTTGACGCGCGCGATCCAGACGAAGGGACGCACGAGCAGCGTGTCATAGAGCCAGTCGAAGCCCCACCCGTTCTGGAGGAAGCGTATCGGGGCCGCGCGGCGGGCGGGCAGAGGCTTGCGCGCGCGTCGGGCGATGAGCCACGCCACGGGGATGCCCAGCAGGGATGCCGCCTCCGAGACGATCTGCAGGATCAGCTCGAGGCGCGCCGAAGGCTCGGGCATGGTCTCCGTGGGCAGCGCGGTGTGGAGGAAGCGCAGCAGGTACGGGGTGCCGCCGACATTGCCCGGCAACCCGAGGAAGCCGCCGACGAGGCAGAGCGCGGCAAGAATGGCAAGCGGGATGCCCATGATGGCGCCCGCCTGCATGCGGTTCTTTCCTTCCGCCTGCCCGGTGCCGGGGGCGTGGCCGGCGTGCGCGGCGTCAGGCGCGTGCGGCGCGGCAGCAGCCTCGCGCGGTGCGCCGCCGAAGACGACGAACACGAGACGGAAGATGTAGACCGACGTGATGAAGACCCCCGCGATTCCCAGCGCCCAGAATATCCGGCCCGCACCGCCCGCCTGCCAGGCGTCGGCAAGGATGAGGTCCTTGCTCGCGAATCCCGCCGTGGTGGGCGGAACGGCCGCGATGGCGAACGCGGCGATCAGGAACATCCAGAAGGCGAAGGGCGATTTTTTCGCCATGCCGCCCATCGCGAAGATGTCGTGCTCGTGGTTCATGGCGAGGATCACGACACCCGCGCCGAGGAAGAGAAGCGACTTGAAGAAGGCATGGGTGACGAGGTGGAAGATCGCCCCGGACCATGCCCCAATGCCCAGCGCCAGGAACATGTAGCCGAGCTGGCTCATGGTGGAGTAGGCGAGCACGCGCTTGATATTCCTCTGCACCGTGGCGCTCAGGCCCGCGACCAGAACGCCGGCGATGCCGATGATCGCCACGGCGAGCTGCACGGCCGGCGCCAGGGAGAAGAGCACGTTCGTGCGCGCGATCAGGTAGACGCCCGCCGTGACCATGGTGGCGGCGTGGATCAGGGCGCTCACGGGTGACGGTCCTGCCATGGCGTCCGGGAGCCACGTCTGCAGCGGGAGTTGCGCGGACTTGCCCACGGCGCCGCCCAGGAGAAGGGCAGCCACCGCCACCGCGATGGTGGAGCCGATCTGCCACTGCGCGGAAGCCTGCTTTGCGATCCCGGCGAAATCGAGCGTGCCCAGATTCGTGGCGATGAGGAAGAGCGCGATGGCAAGCGACACGTCACCGACCCGGGTGACGATGAAGGCCTTGCGCGCCGAGCGGCCGTTTTCCGGGTCCTTGTACCAGAACCCGATGAGGAGGAAGCTGCACAGGCCCACGCCTTCCCACCCGAGGTAGAGGAGAAGGAGATTGCTCGCCATGACCAGGAGGAGCATGGAGCCGACAAAAAGGTTCATGTAGGCAAAGAACCGGCTGTAGCCCTCCTCATCCGCCATGAAGCGCATGGAGTAGAAATGGATGAGGAAGCCCACGCCGGTGACCACGAGCATCATGACCACGGACAGGGCATCGACGGTGAAGGCGATGCCGGGATTGAATCCCCCCGCGCTGATCCACTGCCAGAGCACGATCGTGATGCTTCCCGAGGCCGGGGGTGAGGAGGCGAAAAGCGCCGATGCCACCGCGGCGGCGGCAAAGGCAAGCCCCACGGAGCCCGCGCCGATGAGCGCGGAGACGGCCTTGGAGAACCGGCCGCCGCCGATGGCCAGGGCAAGGAAGCCGGCAAAGGGCAACGCGGGAATGCACCAGATCCAGCTCAGGCTGTTCATCCCCCTCATCCTCCCCGGGCGCGCATGGCGTCCGCGTCAAGGGTCTTTCCGCGGCCGAAGTGCAGGAGAAGAAGCGCGAGTCCCACGGCGACCTCCGCCGCTGCCATGGCCAGGAGGAAGATGAACATCACCTGGCCGTCCGCCTGCGCCCAGCGCGCGCCCGCGACGATGAAGGCAAGCCCCGCGGCGTTCAGCATGATCTCCACGCAGAGGAGGATGAAGAGGAGGTTGCGCCGCACGATGAGGCCGACAAGGCCGAGAGAGAAAAGCACCGCGGCGACGATCAATCCGTACTCGAAGGGGATGGACGCCATCTAGTTCCTCCTCTCCTCGGACGTCGACGCGCGACGTCCGAGATGGAAGGCCCCCACGAGCCCCGCCAGGAGCAGGAAGGCGGCGATCTCCGCACCGAGGATGTACGGCCCGAAGAGGGCCATGCCCACCTGTTTCGGGCCGATCTCCGTCGTCGGCTGCGGCGCAAAGGAGCCCTGCGCGAGCGCCCAGGCAAGCAGCCCCAGCAGGATGGCGCCGAGCAGGGAAGGTCCGATCCACGTCCGGGGCGGCACCCGGATGCTTTCGGGTCCGATGAGCATGATCACGAATATGAAAAGCACCATGATGGCCCCGGCGTAGATGATCACCTCGAGGGCCGCGACGAAGGCGGCCCCCAGCACGAACATGATCACCGCGGCCGCGAGCAGCGAGACCACGAGGTAGAGCAGCGCGTGCACGGCGCTTCGCCGGGTGATGACCATCACCGTTGCCGCTATTGCCACCAGGCCGCTCGCCCAGAACACCGCGTTCATGGCAGGAGGCTCCGCAGGTCCACCGGGGGCGCCTCGTTCTCCGCCTCCCCCTTGCCCTTCCCGCTGATCTCCATGCCGGAGACCTTGTAGAAGTTGTAGCCGGGGTACTTGCCCGTCCCCGAGATCAGGAGGTCTTCCTTTTCATAGACGAGGTTCTTCCGTTCGTATTCGGCCATCTCGTAGTCGGGGGTGAGCTGGATGGCGAATGTCGGGCAGGCTTCCTCGCAGAGGCCGCAGTAGATGCAGCGCGACATGTTGATGCGGAAGAAATCCGGTTTCCGCCGCCCCTTCTCGTCGATGGAGGCCTGCAGCGCGATGCAGGAGACGGGGCACACGGCGGAGCAGAGGTGGCATGCCACGCAGCGCTCCTCCCCGTCGGGGTCGCGCGTGAGCACGATCCGTCCGCGCCAGCGGGCGGGAAGCCTCCGCTTCTTCTCGGGATAGAGGACGGTCACGCGCGCGTGGAACGCGTGACGAAATGTGATCCAGAGCGTCCGAAGGATGCTCCACATAGGTTCCACTCCTTGGGCGCCCCCCGTCCGCCCCTCCGCTCACCTCAGCGGCAAACCGCTGAAGGGCGGCGTCGGCGCCGATCGGGGGCTGCCGGCTATTTTCCCACGGCGAGCACGATGCCGCCGGTCACAGCGAGGTTGAGCAGAGAGAGGGGAAGCATGAGCTTCCACCCGAAGGAGAGAAGCTGGTCGTAGCGGGGCCGCGGGAGGGCCGCGCGCACGAGGATGAAGAAAGCGATGAACGCCAGCGTCTTCACGATGAACCAGATGAAGGGCGGCAGGAACGGACCCTGCCAGCCGCCGAAGAAGAGGGTCACGATCATCATGGAGATGAGGGTGATGCCGATGTATTCACCGACGTAGAACATGGCGAACTTGAAGCCGGAATACTCGGTGTGGAAACCGGCCACCAGCTCGCTTTCCGCCTCGGGAAGGTCGAAGGGGATGCGGCGCGTTTCCGCCAGACCCGCGATGAAGAACACGACGAAGCCGACGAACTGTGGCACGACGTACCACAGCCGCGCCTGCGCCTCCACGATGTCCCGCATGCTGAAGGAGCCCGCCATGAGCACGACGCCCATGAGGGAGAGGCCCATGAACACCTCGTAGCTCACCATCTGGCCCACGGCGCGGATGCCGCCCAGGAGGGAGTACTTGTTGTTGGAGGCCCACCCCGCGAGCGCCACGCTGTAGACGGCGAACGACGACATGGCGAGGAAATAGAGGAGCCCGATGTCGATGTCGGACACGAGTATTGCGGGGGCAATCGGGATGACGGCGAACGAGGCGAGCGTCGTGATCATGATGATCGCGGGGGCGATCACAAAGATGGCCTTGTCCGCGAATGGGGCGATCCAGTTCTCCTTCGTGAAGATCTTGAGCATGTCGGCCACGACTTGTAGAACGCCGAAGGGACCCGCGCGGTTCGGTCCGTAGCGCTCCTGGAAGACGCCGAGGAGCCTGCGCTCGAACCAGATGATGCCCGCGGCGAAGAGGAGCGCGCCGATGAGGACGCCGAGGATGACGATGATGGAAAGACCGACAGAGCTCATCGTCCGCCTCCCGTGACGCGCGCCCACACCGGCAGAGCCGCACCCGCGCTGTCTCCTGCCATCAGGGAAGCGATGCCCGCGGCCATCTCCCGAATCTGCACGACCAGCTCCACCGTTGCGCCGCCTTCCATCTGGATGAGCACCTTCTGGCCGTTTGCAAGGTCGCGGGCGTGTGCGTCCGGCTCAGAGAGTGAAAGGCGAGGGCCGGTGGAACGCGCCGCGACGCCGGGTGCAAAGGACGACAGCTCTTCAGACCCGAACACATTGTGCCGGGCAACGAGGAGAAGCTGGCCTTCCCGCGCGGCGTGGGCGGCAGGCACGGTGGCGAACCACGCGCCTGCATCCGTGTCGGCAGGCTCGAAGAGCCGCACGCCGGGGTCCCCGCCCACGAGCTGGCCGCTCACCTCCGCCTGGAACTTGCTGAGGGACTGGTCGGAGTTCCATCCCGGCGACCAGAAGCGCGCGTTGAGGCTTGCCGGCGCGCCGCGCGAGGCGCCTTCCATCGAATACGCAAGCGAAGAGTCCAGGTCCAAGGGGGGACGCGGCTCGTGGACACTCAGGTTGGCGGTGACAGCGGTCCTGCCGCTTTCCCGGATGGACTTGCGGGGCACGCGTAGGCCATGCAGCCTGTAGTCGGCGCCCGGCGCGGCGTCACGGATGCCGGCCAGCTCGGGCAGCTCGGCCGCGAGCGCCTGGATCAGCTCGTCGAGACGGGCCCACGCGGCGGCCTTTCGCTTCGACGCAACGGCAACACGCTCCACCCACCGCCAAGAATCGGTCATGGTCCCGACCGCGGGCATGACGGAGAAGTACCTCTGGGCCCGGCCCTCGCTGGAGACGAGCGTGCCGGAGGATTCGGCAAAGCTCGCCGCGGGCAACACGATTTCGGCGGCGGCGCTGGTTGGCGTGGCCGTGTGGTCAATGGCGATGACGTGGGCGGCGGAGGAGAGCAGGCTCTCCGCGGCCGCCGACCCGACTTCCCGGTACACATCGGCTTCCAGCACGACAAGGGCTGCGCCCGGCAGCGACGTCGACACGTGGGCCGCCGATTCGATGCCGCCCGCGGCGAGCATCGCCGCGCCCACGCTGTTCGCCTCCGGAAATACCAGACTGATGCGCGCGTCACGCGCGGCCTTCTTCAGCGCACGCGCAACGTTCGCCGCTGCCTGCACGATAGCGGGGGAGGCAAGGCTGCCGCCGCTCACCACCAGCGGATGTTCGGCGGTGCGCAGCGCTTCGGCGATCCTTCGCGCCGCGGCCTGAAAGGGCTCCGCGAGGCCGGGGACGGCGGGGCTGGAAGAGTCTATTTCACGCGCGACGGCAAAACCCAGGCGCGCGATGTCGGCCGGCGCCGCGCGGAAGGTCTCACGCGCCACCTCGTCGAGCTTCGTTGCCTCCGGCGTGGCCACGAAGAAGGGGCCCTTCTCATACCGGATGGCCTCCCGAACCGCGGCGTCGTCCCAGCGGTTGAGCTTCTTCTGCTTCACCGCGGCAGCGGCGGGCGCGTTGGCGGCTGCCTGCCGCAGGTTGAGGCCAAGAATGGGCGCCGTATTCCAGGCGTCTTCGCCAAGCACCAGAACCGCGTCCGCGCCCGCCGCCTGGCGGAGCGTGGCACTCGGGGCAGGTCCTTCCTTCAGCACGCGGATCATGAGCCGGTGCAATTCCAGCCGGGCATCCGGCACGTTGATGAAGAAATGGTCGGGCCCCACGAGGCTGCGCAGCGCGAAATTGGATTCAAGCGATGCGCGCGGCGACCCGATGCCGATGACGCTTCCCTTTCCGACCGCCTCCGCGGCGCGCTCCAGAGCCTCCTCCGCCGTCGCCTCGCCCTGGCTTCCCGAAGAGCGAAGAAGCGGCTGCCGGATGCGGCTTTCCCCGTTGACGAACTCGTAGCCGTAGCGGCCGCGGTCGCAGAGGAAGTAGCCGTTCACCTCGCCGTTGTACCGGGTGCGCACGCGGCGCAGCATGCCGTAGCGCTCGCCGGGCACCGTGTTGCAGCCCACCGCGCAGTGCACGCACACCGACGGCGCCGTCTGCAGGTCCCACTTGCGCGTGTAGTGCGACTTCAGCGTCTTGTCGGTGAAGACCCCCGTGGGGCAGACCTCCACCAGGTTGCCGCTGAACTCGTTCTCCAGCGCGCCGTCCTCCTTGCGGCCGAAGTAGACGGTGTCGTGCGCGCCGAGCACTTCCAGGTCCGTGCCGCCCGCGTAGTCGCGGTAGAACCGCACGCAGCGGTAGCACTCGATGCAGCGGTTCATCTCGTGGGTGAGGAACGGGCCGAGGTCCTGGTTGCGGTGCGTGCGCTTCGTGAACCGGTAGCGGCGGTAGTTGTGCCCGGTCATCACAACCATGTCTTGAAGATGGCACTCCCCGCCTTCATCGCAGATCGGGCAGTCGTGCGGATGATTCACCATGAGCCATTCGGTGACCTGCCCGCGGAATGCCCGGGCCTCGGGATCCTCTATGGAGAGGCGCATGCCGTCGGTCACCGGCGTCATGCAGGACATGACGATCCTGCCGCGGGTGTCCGCGTCGTCCTTGAACAGCTTCACGGCGCACTGCCGGCAGGCGCCCACGGAGTGCAGGGCCGGGTGCCAGCAGAAGTAGGGGAGATTCAGGCCCAGGGAGAGGCAGACGTGGAGGAGGTTCTTGCCCTCCGCTTCCACCGTGTACTGCCGGCCGTCTATGGAAAGACGAATCGCGCCCGCTCTCGCGGTCGCAGGGGTGAATGTATTCATTTCCAGGGACACCTCTTCTCACGCACGTGCTGCTCGAAATCTTCGCGGAAGAGCTTCAGCGCGCTGCCCAGCGGCTCAACGGCGCCGGGGGCAAGGGCGCAGAATGTGCGGCCGGGGGCAAGCAGGCCGACGTGCTGCTCCAGTATCTCGAGGTCCTTCGCCTCGCCCTTGCCCTGCTCCAGCGCCTCCAGTGTCCGTGCCACCCACGGGAGGCCTTCCCGGCAGGGGGTGCAGAAACCGCAGGATTCGCGCGCGAAGAACCGCTCCAGTGTCAGCACCATGCCCACGGGGCAGGTGTGATCGTCAAGGACGATCATGGTGCCGGTGCCCAGGCGGCTGCCCGCCTTTGCCACGGAATCGAAATCGAGCTTCACGTCGAGCTGCGCCGGGGAGAGGAAATCCGTGGAGGCGCCGCCGGGGATGAGGCCGCGAAGCGTGCAGCCGTCCTGCATGCCGCCGGCAAGATCCAGGAGCTCGCGGATGGTCGTGCCCATGGGAAGCTCCCAGAGCCCGGGCTTCTTCACCTTGCCGCTCACGCCGTAGATCTTCGTTCCTGCGTCCGTGGAAACGCTGAGCGCCTTGTACCATTCCGCGCTCTCACGCAGGATGTGCGGCACATTGGAGAGCGTCTCCACGTTGTTGACCACCGTGGGCCGGCCCCACAGGCCGCTCACCTGGGGAAAGGGCGGCTTGTTGCGCGGGGTGGGACGACGCCCCTCCAGCGCGTTGAGAAGCCCGCTTTCTTCCCCGCACATGTAGCGGCCGGCGCTGAGGTGCATCCGCACCGAGATGCTCCAGGGCGTGCCCAGGATGCGTTGCCCGATGTAGCCTTTTTCCGTTGCTTCCGCGATCGCTTTCACGATCGCCCTTTCGCACTGGGTGTATTCGCGGCGGAGGAAGACGTAGGCGATGTCCGCCTGGACCGCCCATGCCGCGATCAGGAGACCCTCCACGAGCTGGTGGGGGTTGCCCTCCATGAGCCACCGGTCCTTCATGGTGCCCGGCTCTTTTTCGTCCGCGTTCACCACGAGGTAGCGATGCCCCGTCGGGTCGACCCCGACGCTCGTCACCATCGGCACGAAGCTCCACTTCATGCCGGTGGGAAATCCCGCGCCGCCGCGGCCGCGCAGACCGGCGGCAGTGACCGCCTGCTGCACCTGCACGGGCGTCATGGAGAGCGCCTTGCGCAGACCCTGGTATCCGCCCACCGCCTCGTAGGCGGCAAGGGGCAGGGCCGCGCGGTCAGGGCGTATGTCAGCCGTGAGCGGTGTGAGCATCTGTCCTTGTCCCCTCCGCATCCCGCGGCGCCAGGCCGTCGAGTATCTCGTCCGCCCGGTCGGGCGTGAGATGGTCGTAGAGTTTTCCGTCGATCATCATGGCAGGTCCGACATCGCAGGCTCCGAGGCAGCCGATCGGGAGGAGCGTGAAACGGCCGTCGCTCGTCGTCTCCCCGTAGCCGATCCCCAAGCGCCGGGAGAGATGGGAGAGGATGTTCTGCTCGCCGGTGATCCAGCAGCTCACGCTGTCGCAGAGCAGGATGACGTGCTTTCCCACGGGGCGGCGGAAGATCAGCTCGTAGAAGGTGGCGATCCCCTCAACCTCCGCCACGCTCATGCCGAGTGCCTGCGCGACGTCGGCGATGGATTCGTCGGAAACCCAGCCGCGGCTTTCCTGCACGATGAGGAGCGCTTCAGAGACGGCGGCCCTGCGCTGCTCGTGCAGCCCCGCCTCCGCATCGATCCTCTCCCTCTCACGCTCGCTCAGCATGCCGCCTCTCTTTCACCTGTCGATGTCCGCAAGGACGTAGTCGATGCTCCCGAGGATGGCGACCAGGTCGGGCACGGTCAGGCCGCGGCTCAGGAGCGGAACCATCTGCGTGTGCGCGAAGGACGGCGTGCGGATGCGCGTGCGGTAGCTCATGGTGCCGCCGTCGGACACGAGGTAGTACATGTGATTTCCCTTGGAGCCTTCCGCCACGGCACACGCCTCGCCGGGGGGGATCACCGGTCCCCAGCTCACGCCGAGGAAATGCGTGATGAGCGTCTCGATGTCGTGCATCGTCCGTTCCTTGCGGGGCGGCGTCGCCAGGGGATGGTCCGACTTGTATGGACCGGCCGGCATGTTGGCAAGGCACTGCTCGATGATGCGGAGGCTCTGGCGCATCTCCTCCACGTGCACGACGAGTCTGTCATAGCTGTCACCGTGCGTCGCGGTGACCGAGTCGAAAGAGAACCTTTCGTAGCCGCCGTAGGGCCGCTTCTTGCGCAGGTCCCAATCCACGCCGGACGCGCGGAGCATCGGGCCCGATGCGCCCCACGCCACCGCCTCCTCCGCGGAGAGAAGCCCGATGCCGACGGTCCGTGCCTTCACGAGCCTGCTCTTCATGACGGCGCCGTCGTAGTCCTTGAGCCGCTTCCGCATGTAGCGCACGAAGTCCCCCACCATGGTGTCCCAGCCCTCCGGCAGGTCATGCGCCACGCCGCCGATGCGGAACCACGCCGGGTGCATGCGGCCGCCCGTGACCGCTTCCACGATGTCGAATGCCCGCTCGCGGTCCGTGAACATCCAGAACACCGGCGACATCTGGCCGATGTCCGCCGTGTAGGTGCCGTAGTAGACGAGGTGGCTGATGATGCGGAAAAGCTCCGCCATCATGACGCGTATCACGAGCGCGCGGTCCGGAATCTTTATGCCGGCAAGCTTTTCCACCGCCAGCACGTAGGGGAAGTTGTTCAGCAGTCCGCCGAGATAGTCGATGCGGTCCGTGTACGGGATGTACGTGTGCCAGGTCTGGCGCTCCCCCATTTTCTCCGCGCCGCGATGATGGAAGCCGATCTCGGGCACCAGGTCGATGATCTCCTCCCCGTCGAGCTGGACCACTAGGCGGATGACGCCGTGCGTCGACGGATGCTGGGGCCCGATGTTGAGGAACATGTACTGCCGGTCCCCGCTCTCCCGCTTCATGCCCCATTCCTCGGGGTTGAACTCCAGGGTGGCGAGCATCTTCTGGGCCTCTTCCGACGTCATGTGGAAAGGCTCCATTTCCGTTGCCCGCGCGGGATGCTCTTTCCGCAGTGGATGCCCTTCCCACCACGGGGGAAGGAGGATGCGCTTCAAGTGGGGGTGGCCTTCCACCGTGATGCCGAACATGTCCCAGACCTCGCGCTCGTACCAGTTCGCGTTGGGCCACAGGTCGGTGACGGTGCGGATGGAAGGATGCTCTCCGTGGAGGGCGACCTTCACCCGCACGTCCTGGTTGTGCTCCAGCGAGACGAGGTGATAGATGACGCTGAAGTCGGCCGCCGGCTGGCCTTCGCGGTGCGCGCGCAACCTTTCGTCGATTGCGGTGATGTCCAGGAGCATCGCATGGGCGCCGCCGGCAGGGCTTTTCAGCCACGCGAGCACGTCGCGGAACCGGTCCGCCCCGGCCCAGAGAGTGGGGATGAGGTCCTGCGTCGGCTGGACGACGATGGCGTCCGCGCCGAAACGGTTGGAGAGCTCAAGCAGCATGTCTGTCGTTGCGATCATCTCCCCATCTCCCGCGACCCGAAAATCGGTCAGATGCCGTCTGGCGAGCGCAGGTCCGTCTGCTTCTGGCGTTCGGGACGCATCTGGTCCCGGAGGGACGGCTTCACCGTCCGCACGACGCCCTGCGGTCCCACGACCCAGGAAAGCGGCCTTTTTTCCGTTGCCACTGCCTCACCGAGGAGCACGAGGCCGCGCATGAATGCGTCCGGGCTCGGCGGGCAGCCCTGGACATAGACGTCAACGGGAAGGAAGGAATCCACGCCCTGCACGACGCTGTAGATGTCGTACATGCCGCCGGATCCCGCGCACGAGCCCATGCAGAGCACCCAGCGGGGCTGCATCATCTGCTCGTACATGTGGAGCACCAGGGGCGCCATCTTCTTGAACACGGTGCCTGCCACGACCATGACGTCGGCCTCGCGCGGGGAGCCGCGGAGGATCTCCGAGCCGAAACGAGCGATGTCATACTTGCTCGTGATGGCCGTTGCCATCTCCACGTAGCAGCAGGACAGGCCGAAGTTGAACGGCCACATCGAGTACTTTCTCCCCCAGGCGATGAGGTCATGACGCTTCGCAAGGTATACGTCGTTGCCGGACGAAACCGGATACTGCAACCGCGCGCCGCGGGGGAGTGTCGTTTTCTTAGCCTGCACTGTTCATCCCATGCCTTTCCCGGTGCTCCCGCAGCCGTTGCGCTCCCCTGTTGAATGCGCCGCGGCGCCAGAGGTAGGCGAGGCCCGCCGTGGTCTCCGCCATGAAGACCAGGGCCGCGACGTAGCCGGGCCAGCCCAGCTCCCGTGCCGCAACGGCCCAGGCGAACAGGAACGCCGCCGAGATGTCGAAGATGACGAAGAACATCGCGATGAGATAAAAGTCGGCTGACAGCCGCAGACGGGCCGAGCCGGTGATGGGGACGCCCGATTCGTATGGTTTCCCCGTGCCGCGATCGAAATGGCGCTCACCCGAGAGGTGGGTCACCACCATGAGAACGCCGACGAGGACAATGACCAATCCAAGGTAGACGGCCAAGGAAACAATTCCGCTCATCTAAGCTCCCGGCGCCTGTGGCCGGTGTCAAATCTATCGAAGGCCGGGCGGGGAGTCAAGGAATCGTGGGAGATATCACGTATTCCACCAGATCGTGGAGGGAATCGCGGTGGGGACCGTCGGACAGCGTGCCGATGAGCTCCCGGGCCCGGGCGGCATGCGCGGCGGTCGTCGCCGGCAGGTCGATCCTTTCGTCAAGGCCGTGGTCCTTGTCGACCAGGTCGTCCGCCATTTGGAACGCGAGGCCGAAATCCAGCCCGAGCTGCCCCATGCAGTCCTGCTGGGCGGCCGGCACGCCGCAGAGCAGCGCGGCCGTCCGGCAACAGGCGGCGAAGAGCACGGCCGTCTTGTCGGTGGCGATCTCGATGTATTCCGCAAGCGTGAGGGGGCGGTGCGCCGCCGCGACCTCCTGCGCGATGATCTCCCCCATGCACATCGCCTTCGTCGTGTCGAGGAAGATGTCCAGGAGCGCGAAACGCTCGGCGGGCGGGATGCGGCTCATGCCCGGTGATCACGGAGAAGAAATGGGTGTAGAGGATGTCGCCGGCGAGCACCGCGACGCGGTTGCCGAATTTGCGGTTCAGGCTCACCTGGTTGCGGCGCGAATCCGCGTTGTCGATGATGTCGTCGTGCACGAGGGAGGCCGCGTGGAGGACTTCCACGGCGCCGGCCAATGCGATGAGCGACTCCTGGTCGGGCGCATGCGCCCCGGGCGTGGATTGCACGGCGCGCGCCGTGAGGAGCACGAGCGCCGGTCGTATCCTCTTGCCGGGGACGGCGAACGGGTGCTGGACGATCCCCTCCAGGATGTGGGCCTTGCCTCTGGCCGCGGCCGTCTGACTGGCCACCCGCTTCATCAGGGCGCGAAGCCCCGCGTCCACCGATTTCATTTCCTCCGAGACAGGTGAGAAGATGCGCGCAAGATCCATTCAGACGCCCCCTCGATGATGAGCCGTCCCCCCCGGCACGCGCCCGACGTGCAGGTACGCGGTGCCGAATGTGAGCCGGTGAAACCGGACCGCCTCCAGACCCGCGTCCGCCATGAGCGCGGCAAGTCTCCGGGGGGCGGGGAAATGCATGATCGAGTCGCCGAGATAGTGGTAGGTGCCGGTGCGGGGCTGCAGGAGTGCCGCCATGCGCGGGAGAACCTTCCGCAAGTAGAAGCCGTAAACCGGTCGGAAAAAGGCGGACGGATCGTAGGTCATCTCGAGCACCATGACCCGGCCGCCCGGCCTTGTCACCCGGGCCATCTCCCGCAGGGCGCCGAGCTTGTCGGGTATGTTGCGCAGCCCGAAGGCGATGGCGGAAACGTCGAATGAATGGTCGGCCAGGGGGAGGGACAGGGCGTCCGCTGCAAGCAGGCGTATCCTGCCCGACAGCCCCGCCTCCTGCACCTTGCGCGTCCCGATGCGGAGCATGCGCGCGGCGGTGTCGACACCCGTCACGGCGATGCCGCCGTGACGGCGCGCGGCGGCAAGGGCGAGGTCCGCCGTGCCCGTCGCGACGTCGAGGAAACTGCCTGACGGCCCGAATCTCATCGCCCTGGTCGCCGCGTTTCTCCAGCCGACGTCGCGTCGGAAGCTCAGGAGGTGGTTCATCAGGTCGTAGCGCCGATGAACGGTGCTGAAGATGTCCCGGACCACCGCCTTGTGGGCATCGGGGCTCAGGGTCGAGACAGGCGGATAGCGTTTCTCCCTCATCCGAGGAAGAGCCCCAGCGCCAGGAGGAGGTTGAAGGACAGGTGGAGGAAGAAGGTGTTCATGTTGGCATCCACCAGCTTTTTGTCGTCCGTGTAATGCGCACGGGAGACCCGGAATGCGCCGACGGCGAAGGGCGCGCTCAGGAACGCGAGGAGCGCCCACACGGGCAGGACGCCGGCAACGACAAAAGCTGCCACCCAAAGGTAGGAAAAGGCAAGCGCGCCCTGGAATGCCACGAGCGCGCGCGGCTTTCCCAGGATGACGACCAGCGTCCGCTTGCCCACCGCCTTGTCGGCGTCATGATCGGGAAACTCGTTGATCAGGAGGAGCGCGGCCAGGAGGATTCCCGGCGGCACCGATGCAATGAAGGCGGTTGTCGACCACAGCGGCGCCTGCACCGCGAAGGCTCCCATCGCCACGAGCGGTCCGAAGGAGAGCCCGTTGAGGACCTCGGCGAGCCCCCGGTAACCCAGACGCAGGGGGGCGCCGGTATAGAAATAGGCGCAGAAGACCCCCAGGACGCCGATGGCAAGAAGGGGAAGGTTGCGCTGCGTCACGACGAGCCACAGCCCGATCAGAGAGCCTACGACGAGGCACGAAACCGCCGCCGCGAGGATCTGACGCGCGGGAAGGAGGCCATCCTGGATGACCCTGCTTCCGCCGCTGTACGCGCTGCCGCTCTGGTTCAGTGCGTCCGTCTCCGACCGATAGTCGAAGTAGTCATTGGACATGTTGGCCCCGAGGTGGATCAGGACGCAGCCGAGAAGGGCCAGGAGAAACGGCAGCCAGGAGAAGCTTCCCGCCGCGAACCATGCCGCCGCGGTCCCGACGAGGACCGGCGCCACGGTCGCAGTAAGGAAGTGCGCGCGAAGCGCCGTGAACCACGCTCTTGCTTTCAACGGGAACCTCCCGGTCACTATAGCACGGCCGCGCGACGAGCGAGAAGCGGTCGACCGCGGCGCCCGGCGGGGCGTTGAAGGGAACGGCTTGACGGCTTCAAGCCGCGCCCGTAGGATGTTACGATTGTGACACCGCGACACGAAAAAATGCCGGCGGCGGACGAGCAGGAGCGCACGCGCGAGCTTCAGCGCCTGGTGGAGGACCGCGAGCGCGCCCATCGGGTCGACCACGAGCGCGCGGCGCGCCTCCAGCTGATCGCCGACATCGGGCAGCGGACCACCGCGATCCTTTCGCCGGCGGAGCTCCTCCAAAGCGCCATTTACGTCATTCGCGAATCGTTCCAGTACTTCATGGTGAGCATATTCCTCGTGGAGGGCAGCGACCTGCTCTGCGCTGCAACCACCCTGCCCGAGCTGCAGAAAGGCGTCGGGAAGCTGCGCCTCGGCATCGGTCGTGAGGGCATCATCGGCTGGGTGGCGGGGAGCGGGGTGCCGCTGAACGTGCCCGACGTGCGCAAGGACAGGCGCTACCGCTATGAGATGGACGCGGAGCTGCGCACCCGGTCTGAGCTCGCCGTGCCCATCATGCTCAAGGGGCTGGTGAGCGGCGTCCTGGACGCGCAGAGCGAAAAGGAAGACTCGTTCACGGAGCTCGACGTCTTTACCCTCCAGACCGTCGCGGGCCAGCTCGCCGTTGCCCTGGAGAACGCCCGGCTCTACGACGCCCTGCAGGAGGAGCTTGCCGTGCGCCGGCGGACGGAAAAGCTGCTGCGCGTGCTGAACGACGTGGGTCTTGCCATGCAAAAGGCGCCGTTCCCGGACGCGGTCCTGGTCACCGTCGGCGTGGAGCTTGAAAAGGCGGGCCTCCTGTGCGCGCTCCATCTCCGGGAAGAGGCGGGGGGTCGGCTGATTCGGGCCTACGCAAGCCCCCGGCTCGCCGTGGAAGGCATCCACGGCGTGGCGGTCGACACGAAGGACGAGGCCGTCTTCCTCGCGGCGCAGGACGCGCGCGCGAGCTTCTCCGACGGAACGATCACCGCGCCGCTGCTCTTCGAGGACGGCCTGCTCGGATTCCTCACCGTCCAGTCGGCCGAGCTCAGCGGCGAGGACGTGCCGGCGATACAGGTCTTCGCGAACGAGATCGCCGCGGCGTGGAAAAAGACGCATCTCGTGCGCGAGCTCCAGCAGAGCGTGAAGGACCTGGGCAGCACGCAGGAGCAGCTCCTCCAGGCCCAGAAGATGGAGGCGGTGGGACGCCTGGCGGGCGGGGTGGCGCATGATTTCAACAACCAGCTCACCGCCATCATGGGGTACGCCGACATGCTCGCGGCAAGCTTCGACCCCAGCGACCCGCGCGGCGCCGAGGTGGCGGAAATCCTGCGGGCGAGCGGCCGGGCGTCGGACCTCACGCGGCAGCTCCTCGCTTTCAGCAGACGGCAGGTCCTGCGGCTCCGCATCGTCGACCTCAACGGCCTCATCGCAGAGATGCGCGATATGCTGCGGCGATTGATCGGCGAGGACGTGAAGCTCGAGACGCGCCTGTCCCCGGTCCCGCAGCGCGTGCGTGCCGACCCGTCGCAGATGGAGCAGGTGATCATGAACCTCGCGGTCAACGCCCGGGACGCGATGCCCGAGGGGGGAACGCTGGAGATCCTCACGGAACGCGTCACGCTGGAGGTGGTGGACACGGAAGGCGCACCGGGCGTCTCACCGGGCGATTACTGCGTCATGCGGGTCACGGATACCGGCACGGGCATGGGACCCGAGGTGCTGTCACGGCTTTTCGAGCCCTTTTTCACGACGAAGGAAAAGGGCAAGGGCACCGGGCTGGGCCTCTCCACCGCGTATGGCATCGTGCAGCAGAGCGGAGGCCACATCACCTGCCGCAGCGCACCCGGCCAGGGCAGCGTGTTCGTCATCCACCTGCCCGCCACGGATGAGCTTCCCGCGGAGACGGCGCAGGTCCCGTCCGCGGCTCCCACCGCCGCGGCCGGCGAAACCATCATCGTCGTGGAGGACGATCCGTCCATCCGCGACATCGTGCGGCGCACCCTCTCCCGCGCGGGCTACAATGTCGTCACGGCGGATACGGGCACGGAAGGCATGGAGCTGCTCGCCCGGCACCCCGGGGTCCCCCTCGTCATCACCGACCTTGTCCTTCCGGGCAGCGTCCGCGGCATCGACATCGCCCGGCACGTGCTATCTGACGCGCGGCCGACGCGGCTGCTCTGCATGTCGGGCTACTCGGAGCAGCTCGTTTCGGGCGCGGAAGGCCTTCTGCCGGATGGTGCATTCCTGGCGAAGCCTTTCACGCCCGCGGAGCTCGTCGCCCGGGTGAAGGAAATCCTGAGCTCGCGCTAGGCCGACGCGGTAGGCCGCGTCATTTGCCGACGCGGTGGGCCGCGTCATTTGCCGACGCGGTGGGCCGCGTCATTTGCCGACGCGGTAGGCCGCGTCATTTGCCGACGCGGTAGGCCGCGTCATTTGCCGACGCAAAAAAAAGCCCGCCGCGTGAAGCGGCGGGCCACATCTTCTGCGATCGGGCGCTACTTCCTGCCGCTCTTTTTCGCGACGCCGCTCTTCTTCGCGGTCTTCTTGACCGCCTTTTTCACGGCAGCCTTCTTCGCCACCGGTTTCTTTGCGGCCGCCTTCTTCGCGGCCCCGCCGCCCTTTTTCGCCACAGCCTTTTTGGCAACGGCCTTCTTTGCCGCAGGCTTCTTCGCGACAGGCTTTTTTGCGACGGGCTTCTTCGCCGCAGCCTTCTTCACGACGACCTTCTTTGCCGCCGGGGGCTTCGCAAGGTCTGCAACGGCTTCCTGGGCCGCGGCGAGCTTCGCCAGCGGAACACGGTACGGCGAGCAGGACACGTAGCTCATGCCCACGCGGTGGCAGAACTTCACGGATTCCGGGTCACCGCCATGCTCGCCGCAGATGCCGATCTTCAGCGTGGGCTTCACTGCCCGGCCCTTGGTGATGCCCATCTTGATCAGCTCCCCGATGCCGTCCTGGTCGATTGTCTGGAACGGGTCGGCCGGGAGGATCTTCTTTTCCAGGTAGTGCGGCAGGAAGCTGCCGATGTCGTCGCGGGAGAAGCCGAAGCCCATCTGGGTGAGGTCATTCGTCCCGAAGGAGAAGAACTCGCAGACGCTCGCGAACTTGTCCGCGGTGACGCACGCGCGCGGTATCTCGATCATCGTGCCGACGACAAGGACGAGCTTCGCCTTCGACATCGCGAACTTGGCAAGCACCTTTTCGTAGACCCTGTCGATGATCTTCTTCTGGTCGACGATCTCCGTCATCACCGAGGTGACGGGGATCATGATCTCGGGGCGCGCATTCTTTCCTGCCTGGATCAGCTCCGCCGCTGCCTCCAGGATGGCCTGTGTCTGCACCTCGGTCATCTCGGGGTAGGAGATGCCCAGGCGGACGCCGCGATGGCCCATCATCGGGTTGTTTTCATGCAGGTCATCGGCGCGCTTGTTGAACTCGTCCAGCGAGATGCCAAGGTCCGTGGCGAGTCGCTGCCTTTCGTCGGGCCGGGTGGGGACGAACTCGTGCAGCGGGGGATCGAGGAAGCGGAATGTCACGGGCAACCCGTCCATGACCTCCATGGTCCGCTTCACGTCGTCCTTCATGTACGGGAAGAGCTCTTCCAGCGCCTTGCGGCGCTCCGCTTCCGTGTTGGAGGCGATCATGCGGCGGAGGAGGAACAGCGGCTTGTCGGCGCCCTCGCCGTAGAACATGTGCTCGAACCGGAAGAGCCCGATGCCCTCGGCGCCGAACTCGCGCGCCTTCTTGGCGTCCTGGGGCGTATCGGCGTTCGTGCGCACGCCGAGCTTCTTCACCTTGTCGCAAATGGCCATGAAGCCGACGAAGTCCGGGTTCTCTCCCGCCGCCTTGATGAGCGGCAGCGCCCCGACGTACACGGTGCCCTTGCTGCCGTTCAGCGTGATGAACTCGCCCTCGCGGACGACCTTGCCCTTCACGCTCATCTGTTTCGCGGGAATGTCCACGCGGATGTCGCCCGCGCCGACGATGCAGCACTTGCCCCAGCCGCGCGCCACGAGCGCCGCGTGCGAGGTCATGCCGCCGCGCGCCGTGAGGATGGCCTCCGCCGCGCGCATCCCCTCCACGTCCTCGGGGTTGGTCTCTTCGCGCACGAGCACGACCTTCTTGCCCTGCTTCGTCCACGCCACCGCGTCATTCGCGGTGAACACGACCTGCCCGACGCCGCCGCCGGGACCGGCGGGAAGACCCTTCACGAGGATCGGGGTATCCTTCTCCTTCGCCGGGTCGATGATGGGATGGAGCAGCTCGTCCAGCTGCGCCGCGGTCACGCGCGTGACGGCATCTTCCGGCGTCGTGAGTTTTTCCTTCACCATGTCGACGGCCATGCGGACGGCCGCGGGCCCGTTGCGCTTGCCGACGCGGCACTGGAGCATCCAGAGCTTGCCCTTTTCAATGGTGAACTCCAGGTCCAGCATGTCGTGGTAATGCTTCTCCAGGCGCAGCTCGATGGCGTGCAGCTCGCCGTAGATCCTCGAGAACTGCTTCTCCAGCGAAGGAAGACCGGCCGTGTGCTCCGTCTTTCCCGCCTCGTTGATGGGGTAGGGGGTGCGGATGCCCGCCACGACGTCTTCGCCCTGGGCATTGGGAAGCCATTCGCCGTAGAACACGTTCTGGCCGGTCGCGGGGTTGCGGGTGAAGGCGACGCCGGTGCCGGAGTCATCGCCCATGTTTCCGAACACCATGGACTGCACGGTGACGGCGGTTCCCCATTCGTCGGGGATCCCTTCGATGCGGCGGTAGGAGATGGCGCGCTTTCCGTTCCAGCTCTGGAACACGGCGCGGATGCCGCCCCAGACCTGCTCCATGGGGTCCTCGGGGAAATCCTTGCCCAGCACTTCGCGCACCTTGGCCTTGTACGTCCTGATGAGCGCCTTCAGGTCGTCCGCGGTGAGCTCGGTGTCCTGCTTCACGCCGCGGGCGCGCTTCATCTTGTCCAGCTCGCGTTCCAGCTGCTGGCGGATGCCCATGCCTTCGGCGGGCTCGATGCCCTCCGCCTTCTCCATGACCACGTCGGAGTACATCTGGATGAGCCTGCGGTAGGCGTCGTAGACGAATCGGGGGTTTCCCGTGAGGGCGATGATGCCCTGCGCCGTCTTTTCGTTGAGGCCGACGTTGAGCACCGTCTCCATCATGCCGGGCATCGATTTGCGCGCGCCCGACCGCACGGAGACCAGGAGCGGGTTGGCGGCATCGCCGAATTTGTGGCTCATGATCTTTTCGATGTGCCGCAGTCCCTCGTTCACCTTGGCATCCAGGCCCGCGGGGTATTTTCCCTTGTTCTGGAAGAAATAATTGCAGACCTCGGTGGTGATGGTGAAACCCGCTGGAACGGGAAGCCGCAAGTCGGGATGACCGGCCATTTCGGCGAGGTTCGCGCCCTTTCCGCCGAGAAGGTTCTTCATCTTCTCATTGCCGTCGGCCTTTCCCCCTCCGAACAAATAGACGAATTGTGCCCCCGCCATGTGCTTATCTCCTCTTTTGTGGCTTAAAATAGGTGGAAAATCTTGGTTCTGATTCTTACCTGCTTCGGAAGGAATATCCCCAAAGCACCGCGACCGTCAAGTGAGAGGGGGGAAGGGATAGACGCGCCTGGCTTTGTAAATCTCGAACTGTTCCACGCCCATGGAACAATCTGACGGCCGCAATTCCGCGGCGCATTCTGGTTACCGGCTAGGCGTGGAGGATCTCATGCACCTTGCGCCTGTCTATTGTGAAAGATCGATGGTGCCGCCGTCGTGATTGTCGTCGTGGTAGGTGGTGAGGTCAGCCGCTCCCGCATAGGCGACGATGAAATCGAGCTTCCCGCCGACGACGGGCAGCTTGCCGGCAGGGACGTGGAGCTCGACGGTTGTCGTGCCACCCGCCTGGCCCACGGCGAAGCTGTCGGCGAGACGGGTGGCAGCCTCCTGGTGACTGTGCCCCGAGCCGACCTGCTCGCTGAAAACGGGCTTCCCGTCGGCGACGTAGCCCATAAAGATGTGGGCGCCGTCCATGACCACGGAACCCAGGCCGATGCCCACCCAGCCGGTCGTCTGCGCGGTCACCGCGATGGTGAGCCCGCCATTGGAATCCGCCTGATAGTAGACGGTGATGGCGTCGTAATCGAGCGACATCGACTTGCTGTATTCGCCTGGCATGACCGTGCCGTCCACTTTCGGGACCGGCCATGCCGCCACGGAAGCCATCAGGATGAGAAATATCGCCGTTAATCTCTTCATGCATCACCTTCCCTGAAAGATACGGGGGAAACCAGGGATTGGTTTCCCCCGTTTTCACCCAGCCTCAGCTCGCGGGCAGAAGACCGTCCGGGCTGATCGCGTATTCCTTGATCGTGACCTGATTTGTCTTCAGATCGATGCTCACGGTGCGAAATCCCAGCCCCCGGTAGGGGTGCGCCGCGTCCCACGGAAGGGGGTTCGGGCTTGCCACCGAACCAGGCGCCGGCAGGGGGAACATCATGCCGGGCGCCGCGTACTGCGTGAAGCCGTCACCGTCGTCCTCCCGCACCTGGTGGATGTGGCCGTAGAAGAGCTTCACGTTCTTGAACGGCTTGAAGAGGGCCAGTGCGCTCGCGCCGTCCTTTGTCCGCCAGTCCCACGCGGCGTAGACGTCGATCAAGGGCCGATGGGCGAAGACGATGATCTGGGAGCTCTTGTCGAAGGTCTGCAGCACGCCGGCGAGCCACTGAAGCTGGGCATCGCCAAGGCTGCCATCCGGCGTCGACACATTGTCCAGCACGATGAAGTGGACGCCCTTCACATCGAAGGCATAGTGCGGCTCGCCGAAGTACTCGCGGTAAGCCTGCGCGTTGTCCAGGGCCGCATCGTGCTCGCCGGGAATGAACTTGACGTTCTTCACGCTCAGGCCGGCGATGATGTCCTTGAACTGCGCCATGCGCTGCCGCCTGACCGCGGGATCGTTCGTGGTATGGGTCTCATCGCCGGTGAAGATCAGGAAGTCCGGGTCCCCCTGCAAGGCGTTGATTTCCGCGATGCCTTTTTTCAGCGTCCCCGCATAGTCCGGGTTCACCTTGGCATTGTTGAAGCCCCAGTGGGTATCGGAAACCTGGATGAAGAAGAGCCTGCCGTCGTCCGCAGCCTGGGCCGAGGCGGCCGCGGCGACGGCGAGAAAGAGCCCGAGACCGAGCAGGACGCGTCTCAGCGTCCGGCCGGCAGAATCCTTGAAAACAGCCTGTTGCATTCGATCATCTCCTTGACATCTCCTACACCGGCGTCGCGTCTGCGGATCGCATTGCGCCCCTTTTTTGTTGACACCAGGACAGGCCCGCGCGTACCATGTCTGCATCCAGGAGGAGCATATGGCCAAGTCGATCAAGGGCTCGAAGACCGAGCAAAATCTGCTCAAGGCGTTTGCCGGGGAATCGCAGGCGCGAAACCGCTACACGTATTTTGCAAGCGCGGCGCGCAAGGAGGGCTTCCAGCAGATCGCCAACATCTTCCAGGAGACGGCGGACAACGAAAAAGAGCATGCAAAAGTGTTCTTTTCCCACCTCGAAGGTGGAGACCTGGAGATCACCGCCTCCTATCCCGCGGGTGCAGTGAAGGAGACAAAGGCGAATCTCGAGGCCGCTGCCGCGGGGGAAAAGATGGAGTGGACGACGCTCTACCCGGATTTCGGAAAAATAGCGCGCGAAGAAGGGTATCCCGAGGTCGCCCGGTCTTTCGAACAGGTCGCCAAGGTGGAGAAGTTCCATGAAGGCCGGTATCGCAAGCTGATCGACAATGTCGCGCAGGGAGAGGTCTTCAAGAGGAAGACGGCCGTGAAGTGGCACTGCATCAACTGCGGCTACGTCTTCGAAGGCACCGAGCCTCCAAAAGAATGCCCGGCGTGCCGGCATCCCCAGTCCTTCTACGAGGTTCTTGCCGAGAACTATTGAGCATTCCCAAGCCCTCGGCGGACGGGGCGGGCATCTGCCCGAGAGCCGCCGGGGGCGTCCTTGACTTCTGCCACACGGGGCACTACGACAGCCTATGCTCTCTAGCCCGGTCCTCGGAGTCGACATAGGCTCCGTCGCCATTTCTGCTGCTCTCCTCCGTCCGGAGGCGGGCATGGAGAAGGCATTCCACCGGACCCACAAGGGCAGGATCGACGAGACGCTGCGCTGTCTTGCCGCGGAGATCGGGCCCGTTCCTCTTGCAGGGATCGCCTGCACCTCGTCCGGCTCATTCTCGATCGAAGGCGCGAGGTTCTACGATCCGCAGTGTTCCCTGATCGCAAGCTGCCGCGCCTTTTTCCCGGCGCGCGGTCCATCGTATTCGTCGGGGGAGAGAAGTTCGGCCTGATCCGTCTGAGCGAAACCGGCGCGTACCGCGGGGCGCGGACGAGCTCGTCGTGCGCGGCAGGCACGGGAAGCTTCCTCGACCAGCAGGCGCGGCGGCTGGGTTTCGCCGGTGTCGACGAGCTCGTCCGCAGGGCGCTGGCCAGCACGACGCCCGCGCCGAAGATATCGACCCGCTGCGCCGTCTTCGCGCGCACGGACCTCGTGCATGCGCAGCAGGCGGGCCATAGCCTTGAGGAGATCTGCGACGGGCTCTGCCGGGGGCTGGCCCAGAACATCGCCGACACGCTGCGCGGCGGCGAGCCGCTCACGGGGCCCGTCGTCTTTGCCGGCGGCGTTGCCCGAAACGAATCCGTGCGGCGCCACCTGGAGCACATACTCGGCATGCCGCTGCTCCGGCACGATCAGGCGCAGGCATTCGGCGCAGCCGGCGCGGCGCTGTGCCTTGCGGAAGAAGGCGGAGGCGCGGCGATCACGCTCGGCCCCGACACGCTGTGCGCAGGCAAAGGCGACGCCAAAAGCTACTACTACCAGCCTCTGCCCATCCCCGGCCCGACGGGAGAAGCGAAAAACGGCACGCGCATCTTCAGCGCCGGTGCCTTCTCCGCCGCGCATCCCGTGGAGGTGGAAATCTACTCGAAGCCCGCGGGGCCCGTTCCCGTCCGCATGGGCATCGACGTCGGCTCCACGTCGACAAAGGCCATCCTGATAGACGAAACGCGCCAGCCCGTTGCCGGGTTCTACGCCCGCACGCTGGGCTCCCCGCTCACCGCCGTCCAGGCGATCTGCGAGGCCGTGGAGGATATGCAGACCCGCCTGTCCGTTTCACTTCGCTTCCTCGGCGTGGGCACGACGGGGGCGGGCAGGAAGTTCATCGGGTCGCTGGTGAAGGCCGACCTCGTGGTGGACGAGATCACGGCCCACGCGCGCGCCGCCTACGAGCTCGATCCCGCCGTGGACACGATCATCGAGATCGGCGGCCAGGACGCGAAGTTCACCACGGTGCGCGACGGCATGGTCACCTTTTCCCACATGAACACCGTCTGCGCGGCCGGCACGGGCAGCTTCCTGGAAGAGCAGGCGGAGAGGCTGGGCTGCGGCCTTGCGGATTACGAGCAGAGGGTCCGCGGCGCGCGCGCCCCGCTGTCCAGCGACCGGTGCGCCGTTTTCATGGAGCGCGACATCAACAACTTCATGGCCCAGGGTTTCTCCACCGAGGAGATACTCCTCGCGGCGCTCCACAGCGTGCGGGAAAACTACATGGGCAAGGTGGCGCGCGGAGCGGCCATCGGAAACCACGTCGCCTTCCAGGGCGCCACGGCGCGCAACAAGGCGCTCGTCGCCGCGTTCAGCGAGGGCCTGGGAAAGCCGCTCAGCGTGTCGCGCTACTGCCACCTCACCGGCGCACTCGGAGCGGCCCTGCTGCTCGGCGAGGCGGGCAAGACAGCCTCCACGTTCCTCGGTCTTGCGGCACTGCGGGAGCCGATTCCCGTGCGCGCGGAGACCTGCACGCTCTGCGGCAACCACTGTCGGCTGCGCATCGCAACCGTCGGCGGGGAGACGGTCGCCTACGGCTTCCTCTGCGGCAGGGACTACGATCAGCGCAGATTCGTCGACAGGAACAGCTCGGGCTTCGATCTCCTGAGGGAAAGGACGGGCGGCATTCGCGTCTGCGGCGGAGACCTGCGGCACCGATTCCGTCCGATGGACCGGTGATCGGCATACCCGCGGCGCTGGGTCTGTACGGCCATCTTTCTCTCTGGAAGCGCTTCTTCGCGCTCCTGGGCATCCCCACCGTGACGACGGAGGGCCTGGAAGGGAGCATCGATGCGGGCCGCGAAGTCCAGGGCGCCGAGTTCTGCGCGCCGCTTGCCGCCCTCCACGGTCACGTGAAGTTTTTGCGGGACAAGGCCGACTGGATCTTCCTTCCCGTGCTCCTGGAGGAGGCGCGGCCGAATGGCAAGGGTGCGCTCCTGCACTGCTATTACACGCAGTACAGCTCCGCGCTCGTTTCCGGCGTGAGCGACGAGAGGCTGCGCGACCGCTGTCTCATGCCGCAGGCAAGCTGGACGCGCTGGCGCGGAAGGACGAAAAGGGAGCTGTATCACGCCCTGCGGCAAAAAGGGATGCGGTACCTTCCGCGCTGGGCAGTCTCGCTCGCCTTCGAGCAGGCGAGTGCCGAGCACGACAAGGCGCTGCGCCGGCTCCAGGACAGGTTCCGCGAGGAAATGGCTTCTGCCACGTCTCCATCCGTCGTGCTGCTTGGCCGGCCGTACACCGTTCTCAGCCCCGAGATGGGAAAAGGCATTCCCGCGATATTCGCGAGCCTTGGCGTCAAGGTGTTCTACCAGGACATGGTGCCCTACGAGCCTGCCGACGTCGAATCCATCGCGCCCCTGCTGGACATGGTGCACTGGCTGAATGCGGCCAAGATACTCGAGGTGGCCTGCGTCGCGGCGCGCACGCCGAATCTCTACCCGGTTTTCGTCACGTCATTCAAATGCACGCCCGACAGCTTTGCGCTGGAGTATTTCAAGCGCATCCTCGATGCGCGGAACAAGCCGTACCTCATCCTCCAGCTCGACGACCACGACTCGACGCTCGGCTACGAGACGCGCATCGAGGCGGGCGTGGCATCGTTCAGGAACCATGCCATGCGCTCCTGGCGCGTTGCCGGTCGCGAGCTTGCGGCTGGGCGCTCCTGGCGCGTTGCCAGTCGCGAGCAACTCCGCGGGGTACCGCGGAAGGCGACATTCGCCATGCGCTCCTGGCGCGTTGCCGGTCGCGCCGGGACAGGCCACGCCCGCGACGCGGCGCGGGAACGCATGGAAGGCGCCCTTTCGATCGTGCCGCACGGATTGAGCCGACTCGGCAGCCGGACGCTGCTCTTCCCCAACTGGGACGCGCTGTGCAATCCGCTCCTGGTGGCGAATCTTCGCCGCGAGGGCGTCGACGCGAGGCTGCTGGACGAGGACGATCTTTCCATCCGCGCCGCCATGCGGCACAACACGGGCCAATGCCTCCCGCTGAACATCATCGCGCAGGAGACGATCGACTACGTGGATCGACACGGCCTCGATCCGGCGCGCACCGCCGTGTGGCTGCCCCTCAGCATCCTGCCCTGCAACCTCGGAATGTTCGTGCCCTTCATGAAGAGCCTGCTGCAGGCCGAAGGCCGCGGCATGGAGAACGTCGAGGTCTACAACGGCAATTTCTACTATTCCGACATCTCGCTCCGCGCGACCATCAATGCGTACAAGGCATTCCTGGCGGGTGGGCTTCTCCGCCGGGTGGGCTGCCGCATCAGGCCCTACGAGACGGAGCCCGGTGCCACCGACGCTGCCATCGCGCGCGCCCTTGGCATCCTGGCTTCGGCATTCGAGACGGGAAGCTCGCGCGGGGCTGCCATGCATGCCGCCGCGGCCCTCTTCGACTCCATCCCCGTGAGCGGCGAGCGTCGGCCGCAAGTGGCGATATTCGGCGACCTGTACGTGCGCGACAATGACGTCATGAGCCAGGACCTGATCCATGCGATAGAGCGCGCCGGCGGGGAGGCGATCACGACGCCCTACACGGACTACGTGGCGATCATCGTCCACGCGGTGCTCCGCCAGGTTGCTCTTGCCGGCGACCATCTCGGCGCTGCCCGCTACCGGTTGGTCTGGAAGCTGGTCGACACCATGGGCCGCGGATATCGCCGGCATTTCGCGCGCTTCCTGGAGCCCGAGGCGCTTCCCGACGGCAGCGACGACGAAAGCTTCCTGCGGCGTTTCGGGCTGCGGACGGAGCACAACGGGGAATCGTTCGAGAATCTCCTGAAGATCCTCCACATGACCCGCGTCCATCCGCGCCTGGCCCTCTACGTCCAGGCCAGTCCCGCCTTCTGCTGCCCTTCCATGGTGACCGAGGCGATGAAGCAGGACATCGAGCGGTTCACGGGCGTGCCGGTGGTGAGCATCACCTACGACGGCACGGGGCAGTATCGCAACGACGTGATCGTGCCCTACCTGAAATACGCGGCCGCCCGTACGCTCTCTTGATGGACCGCGCCCAACTCGCCTATTCTCGCAGGCGGCAGCCCTGCAATGCGTGACGAGCCCCTCACCCTGCCCGAAGAGCTTTCGCCCGGTGACGACATGGAGGTCGTGCTCACCACGGGACGCAAGGCGTCCGTCCGCCGCTACGAGGTGCTCTTCACGCCCTGCATGGAGAGGCCGACCATCAGCCTGGACCGTCTGTACTCCGCAAAGCGGCTCGTGCTCGTCGACAAGCAGGCGACGTTTCCCGAGATCGCGCTCCTGGGTCTTTTCCAGAGGAATGGCTGGCAGGGGGCGTGGTCCGACAACGCCCACCGCAAGTACTTCGACCGGATGCCCAACCAGAGCAAGGGCATCTCGCTGGACACCTATGCAAACCAGGCAATCGCGCGCATTGCGGACAACAACGACAAGAGCAAGGCGGGTTGCTGGGACCTCATCCTGTGGGCGGACCGGAGGATCGTCTTCGTCTCCGTCGCGTCCCACGCGGAAGGCAAGGCGATCGGTGACGCGCAGCTGCGGTGGATGACGGCTGCCCTGAAGACGGGCTTTTCCGCCGGCCAGTTCGTGGTCGTGGAATGGGACAACCGCCGGGTCGCGGCGCGCAGGAAGAAGCACGGTCCTCCCGGCGAGGAGGCGACGCGATGATCAGCTATGCCGATGCCGGCGCGGAGGACATCGCCATCGTCCGCGAGCTTTTCGCGGAGTACGGCCAATCGCTGGGCATCGATCTCTCATTCCAGGGCTTCGACCGCGAGCTTGCGACGCTTCCCGGCGCGTATGCGCCGCCGGACGGTGCGGTGATCATTGCGCGGCAGGACGGCGCGGCCTGTGGATGCGTGGCGCTGCGTCGCATCGACGCGCGCACCTGCGAGATGAAGAGGCTGTACGTGCGCCCCGCGAGCAGGGGCGATGGCGTGGGCGCGGAGCTCGTGACGCGCATCATCGCGGCCGCGCGCAGCCGCGGCTACGCGGCGATGCGTCTGGACACGCTGCCGTCCATGAAAAGCGCGGTCTCGCTGTATCGTTCATTCGGTTTCACCGAGATACCCGCCTACATCTTCAATCCGATTCCCGGCGCCCTCTTCATGGAGAAGACCCTCTAGACCGGCCGCGAGCCTGCGGCATTCTCTACCGGCCGCGAGCCTGCGGCATTCTCTACCGGCCGCGAGCCTGCGGCATTCTCTACCGGCCGCGAGCCTGCGGCATTCTCTACCGGCCGCGAGCCTGCGGCATTCTCTACCGGCCGCGAGCTTGCGGCACTTGCGATTGCCCCGTCAGCGCGCGCACCGTCTCCTTGAAGCGCCGTCCCCTGTCGAACTCGTCGCGAAACATCCCGAATGACGTGCAGCCCGGGGAGAAGAGCACCGCGGCGCGGCTACGCGCCGGTCGAGCCAGCCGCCGAGAGGCCGCCCGTCCGCGTTGCAGCGCGGAGTTGAGCGGCCGCCTCCATGGCGCGCGCGATTGCCATACGCACCGCCTCTTCCAGGTCCGTGAAGGGGCCTTCATAGGTGATGCCCTGCGCCGCCAGCAGCGCGCGAATCTTTTCCGTGCCGCTGCCCGGCGAGCAGGAGGATGGACCGCGGCACGCGCGCCACCTCCGCAAGCGGTGAGAAGTCGATGTTCTTGTCCGTGCCGCCGGCAATCAAGATGAGGGGACTCGTCAGAGACCGCACCGCTTCCGCGGTGGCGTGCGGGATCGTCGCGGCAGAGTCATTGTAGAAGCTGATGCCCTCCCAGGCATGGAACATCTCCAGCCTGTGCTCGACGCCGGGGAATGTCGAAAGGCCCGCGCGGATCACTTCCGGCTTCAGGCCGAAAAGACGCAGACCGAGGCCGGCTGCCAGCAAATTCATCCGGTTGTGCGCGCCCGGCAGGAGCGTCTCCGCCATGATGCGGCAGGTCGGGCCGTCTTGCGAAAGACGCGCGATCCCGTCTCCCTGCTCCAGCCAGGCGCCGCAGCGCTCGGGGGGAAGAGGCGAAGCAGAGACGAAGTATGGCGACGCGCGCGTCTCCGCCGGGAAATCGCGCTGCCAGGGATCGTCAAGATTGAACACCGCTTTCTGCCCCGGCTCCTGCTCCTGGAATATGGCCTTCTTGTCCTCGACGTACTCCGTCATGCCGGGATACTTGTCGAGGTGATCGGGGAGGATCACCGTCATCACGGAAACCGCGGCATGCAGGAGCCCGCGGCCGTGCAGGTCCCCGAGCTGCCACGAGGAAAGCTCCAGCACGACGGGAGCGCCCGGCGCGAGCTCGTCGATGAAGCTGAGCGGGGAGACCGTGATGTTTCCCCCGAGGCGCGTACCGGCAAAGACGCGGGAGAGCCCGTTCGCCATCGCCAACGCGGTCGTGGACTTGCCCTTGGACCCGGTCACGGCGAGGATCGGGTTGCGCGAAAGGGAGAGGAAGACCGAAAGGTCGGTCTCGATCGCCACGCCGCTGCCGCGCGCGGCTGCCAGGTATGGCGAGCCGGGCGCCACCGCGGGGTTCTTGATGACGAGATCCGCGCCGGCAAAATCCGCCTCTTCGTGGCGCTCCAGCACGTAGCGGACGGGATGATCGCGCAGGCTGTCGATCGATTCTTTGAGCACGGCCGCCGACCGCAGGTCCGTCACGGTGACTCGTGCGCCCCGGCGGGCGAAAAACAAGGCGGAGGCAAGACCCCCGCCGTTGACGCCCAGACCCATGACGGTGACTTTCATGCCGGGGAAAGAGGCGGGATCAATCGTCAATGCGGAACTCCTTCATGTCCGCCTCGTTCAGGTAGGACTGGACCCGGATCGTGGACCATGCGTCGTACCATTCGGCCGGCACCGTCTTCTTGAGCTCCAGGAACACGGGCATCTCTTCCGAGAAGCTGCTGCGCTCCATCTCCGCCTGGATTCTTTCCATGGAGGGCAGGAGGAAACCGAGGCTTCGATGCAGCTGCGGCACCGACGCCGCCCGCTGGGCGGGGCTGAGACCGATAAGGGACTGGCAGACGGTCTTGTATTTGCAGTGGTAGGGATAGTACGGGTAGGTCTTACGTCCGGCCGGCAGGAAGAGCCTGCTGAAGAATTTCGTGAGGTCGGCGTCCATCCATATGCCCTGCTGGAAATATCCACGGCCGAACTCCCCGATCCACGTCTGGGAAATGGTCTGGTGGACCCGGAATCCCTTCACTCTCCCGTTGGCAAGAACGACTTCCTCCAGGGGGATGACGATCGGCTCCAGAAAGAGCCGTTGGGTGGCATAGGCCGGGGTCAGGTCATTCGTCCCCTTTTCCTGCACAGTGGACTCCGTCGCGCGCATCATCAGATCGATGCGTAACAG
Organism: uncultured Spirochaetota bacterium; assembly: GCA_963781885.1. Taxonomy (GTDB): domain Bacteria; phylum Spirochaetota; class Spirochaetia; order SZUA-6; family Fen-1364; genus Fen-1364. The sequence continues at coordinate 727,815 of CAWAHW010000002.1, forward strand.
GTACAGGTACAGGCTCTCGTCGACGCGATAGACGTGGTAGAAGCAGGGGCGCAGGATTTCGGCCGGGTCGAAGAAATAGGTGAGGTCCTTCAGGAGCTGCGGGGCAAGCCGCGCCACCTGCGCGGTGACCGTCGTGAGGGCCGCCGCGTAATCGGACGACGGCTCGCTTTGGCGCACGTCGTGGTGGATGCGGAAATGCGGGACGGAAAGGGGACCTTCGAGATGGAGGAAGAAGTCCTCGCTCTGGCTGAAGTGGCGCCGGTAAGGGCGTTGTTCGGTGCCGATGGACTCGAGAAGACCGTTGATCCGCTGATCGGCGAAGCCGACGCGTATCTCGTTCGATATCTGCTCCACTGGCCGTTATTAAACAGGAAATGCGGGTCCGCGGCAACACAGCCACCGTAACCGGTGGCGGAGTTGGCCACGGTATTCCGTGGCATTCGTTCGGCCGGAGGCCGCAGCTTCGCGGCCGGCGCCGCGCCCGGATCCCCCTCTACAACTTATCCGGCGGCACGACGGCGCCGTGCTTCTCCTTCAGCGCAAGCAGACCCTGGCGCTGTTCCGCGTAGACCTCGAATATGCGCGGCGGCATCTTCTTCTCCTTGCGATACGCATCCTCCTGGAGCTGGATGCGCTGGAGGATGTTGTCGACGTAGAAGGAGAACTGCTTGTCATAGAGGCTCTTCTGATAGGGCTTGTCGATGGTGTCCTCGAATATCTTTCGCAAGTCCTCGTAGCGCGGGATGAAGCCGATCGGCGTCTCGATGCCGCCCGCCTCGCCGTGCGCGTAGCGCTCCAGCCACGACAGCCACGCCCGCACGTCCTTTTTTTCTCCCAGCAGCTTCTTCATGTCGCCGCCGCGCTCGCAGTCGAGCAGGAAATAATTCAGCCCCGCAATGAGCGGTCGTCCCGCGCGGGAGAACTTCTTGGAGTTGAAGAAGATGAATTGCGCCTCCATGTAGTCCCCCAGGGGGCAGGGGATGAAGGGCGAGTTCGCCCAGGGCTGCCGGTTCACTCCCTTGGCGCCGACTTCCGTCGCGGTTGCCGCGGAAAGGATGGAGGCGCCGATTGCCACGCCGTGGTCGGGGCTCTTCGCCACCCACACCGGCGGCATCGTGTCGCTGTCCCTCCCGCTGTAGGTGATCACGCTGATGGGGACCCCCGCAGGATCGTTTGCCACCGTGGCGTTGAAATTGGCGATGGCCGTGTTGGAGAGGGTGATGCGCGCGTTGGGGTTGGAGACGGGCACGGGTTTGCCGTTCTTGTCGGTCTTGCCCGGCCACCAGTCGCCTTGGAAGTTCTTTCCCTTTGTCGGAAGCGCTTCGCCGCTTCCCGTCCAGTAGGGAATGCTGTGCTCGTCCACCAGCACGTTCGACCAGATCACCTCCGTGCCTTCCTCCCGCAGGCAGCGGTAGAGGTACGGGTCGCCTTCCTTGTTCAGGTCCTCGACGATGCCGAAGATGCCGATCTCGGGGTTCACCGCGCGGAGGGTTCCGTCCGGGGCGATCCACATCTGGGAAAGGTCGTCACCCACATAATCGGTGCCGACCATGGCGGTTGTCGTCTTTCCGCACCCCGAAGGGGCGGCACCGGCGAAGAATGTCTTCCTGCCGCCCGGCCCGGTCATGCCCGTGATGAACATGTGCTCGGAGAGCTCCTTCTCCCGGCGGTAATAGGTGCAGAGATCGACCGCGAACCGGTGGTTTCCCTTTTTCAGCATGAGGGTGTTGCCCGGCGTACGTACAGTACATGCTGAAGGTCGTGAACCAGCTCCTGTCCATGAAGATGCGGGCCTTCGGGATGTCCTCCGACCTGTTGGTGCCCTGGCTGTGCACGTTCGTGAAAAAGACGCCGGCCCGTTTCGTCTCGGCGTCGAACCGGTCGAAGACCGACCGGTACAGGATGTTGGCGCTGTGCATGACGTAGGCGGAGCTCGTGATCATGAGACCGGGGATCGATGCCTGCGCCCCGATGGGGCCGCGGTTGTAGAAGCCGACGAAAAGGGTCTTGCCCTTCATGATGCCGCGCATCGTCTCGCGGATGTAGGCGAGGGCCTCGTCGCGCACCATCTTCTTGGCGAGCACGCTCACCTCTTCGTTCTCGTTTGCGATGTAGTAGGTCTGGTCGACCATGCGGCCCTGGTCCTCCGGCAGGTCGAAATGCAGCGTGTGGTCTTTCATCGCGAGGGGGCATTCCTCCCCCCCGTCGAGGCTCATGGTGCGGCATGCCGCCACGTCCTCCGCGGAGGCGGTGACGACGAACACGCGGGAAGGGCCGCACATCGCGATGGCATTCGCGATGCGGATGAGGGCGCCCTTCGTGCGGATGGCATGGAGCTTCGATCCCTCCGCCGCGTCCAGTGAGACGGCGAAAACCTTCTTCGCATCGGCGAGAGTGTGGACCCCGCCGACCTCGGTCAGGATGTCGATGCCTTTTGAAAGCTCCAGCATGTCCTTCTCCTTCGAACGACCCCGCGCCCGATTCGTCCACCGGCGCGGTCGTTGCGGCGGTGCAGAGAGATGCATATTTATGCAGGTTCGTAAGATAAAAGAGGATTTTATACCCGCTGTCAATGGGGCAGCAGGCGTCGGAAGAGGGCGTCCCCGCGCTTCTCTCAAGGACTTCGGAACCTCTTCGACATGATGCCATACCTGTGCACGCGCAGCCCCATGATTCGCTCCGTGACCCCGAGGGACAGGGCAGCGGCGGCCATGTTTCCGCGGGATGATTTCAGCGCCTCGACAAGCAGCTCTTTCTCCACGCGCTCGAGCGTGGCGCGCAGCGTGCCGCGCGGCACCGTGCCGCTCGCCTCCGCGGTCTGCAGCGTGGGGGGGAGATGATGGCCGTGGATGACGTCGTCGTCGCTCAGGAGAACGGCGCGCTCGACGCAGTTTTCAAGCTCCCGCACGTTGCCGGGCCAGTGATACGCCATGAGCATGTCGATGGCGGGGGTGGAGATGCGGCGCACATTCTTGTGGTTCTGCCTGCTGTAGCGCTCCGCGAAGAAATCGGCAAGAAGGAGGATGTCGGTGCGCCGCTCGCGCAGGGGAGGGATGTGGATGGGGAACACGTTCAGACGGTAGTAGAGGTCCTGCCGGAACTGCTCCTTCTCGATCAGCTTCTCCAGCTCCCGGTTTGTCGCGGCGATGAGGCGCACATCCGCCTTGATCGTCGCGGTCCCGCCCACACGCTCGAACTCCTTTTCCTGGATCACGCGCAGCAGCTTGATCTGCATGGCCGCGGACAGGTCTCCGATCTCGTCGAGAAAAAGCGTGCCGCCCTGGGCGAGCTCGAAACGCCCCTTGCGCGCGGCCACGGCTCCCGTGAAGGCGCCCTTCTCGTGGCCGAAGAGCTCGCTCTCAATGACGCCCTCCGGCAGCGCGGCGCAGTTCACCTTCACGATCGGTTTCGCGGCGCGCCTGCTCGCATAGTGCAGCGCGTGCGCGACAAGCTCCTTGCCGGTGCCGCTTTCGCCGCGCAGGAGCACGGTCGTATCGCTGCCCGAGACCTGCGCGATGAGCTGGTAGACCTCCTCCATCGCCTTGGAGTTGCCGATGATGTTCGACGGCCGGAACCGGTCCTTCAGCTCGTCCTGGAGCCGCAGGTTTTCTTCCACGAGCCGCTCCCGCTCCTCCTGGGCGGACTGGCGAAGGCGGACGGCCTGCGCGATGAGCGAGGCGATGATGGAAAGGATGCGCGCATCCGTCTGGAGCATGGCGGTGCTTGTCGCCGGTCGGTCGGCGCTGAGGGCCCCGATCACCTCGCGGCCCAGCTTGATCGGAACGCAGACGAAGGAAAGCTCGCCGGCATCGGGGGCCGTGCGCGCGCCCGTGCGGTCGAGGAATGCCGGCTCCTGGGAGATGCGCGGCACGATGGCGGGCTTGCCCGTCTGGATGACCTTGCCCGGTGATCCCTTCGCCCAGCTTGTAGCGGCCCTTCTTCTTCTGGCTGGCGGACAACCCGTAGGCGGATTCGATCGAGATCTCCCCCGTCGCGCGATTGAGCAGGGTGAGGGTGGCGAACTTCATCTCGAGGGATCGCGTGATCACCTCGAGGACCGGCTCGACGACCGTCCGCAGGTCGAGGCTGGAGTCGAGGATCTGGCTGATCTCGAAGAGAATGGACGGCTCGGCGGCGGGCGTCGCGCTCCTTTTTTTGTCCGTGGACATCGGTGCCTCCGTTGCGGCCACAATAATGTATGAATCTTGTCTGAAAGATACAGAAATGTAGCGCCTATCCGTCGCCGTGTCAAGGGAAGACGGCGCCCCCGTGATTCTCCCTTCGCTTCATGATGCGCCCGCCGCAGGAGATCCGGCAGACAATTGTTGACAGCGCCTGCCGGCTCCCGTATAAACCATGCATGAACCCACTGGCACAGGAATTGAATGCCGTTCTCTCCGGCAGCGTCGCGGGCTCACTGCTGTCCCCGCTCGGTCGGAGGCTCTATTTCCCCAAGGGCATCGTCGCGCAGTCCGCGGAGGCCAAGAAGGGCGCCACGCGCGCCAACGCGACCATCGGCATCGCCACCCGTGAGGGCAAGCCCGTCTTCCTTGACGCTATTCGCTCGCTCGTGCCCGGGCTCGAGCCCGACGAGATCTTCCCCTATGCGCCCACCCAGGGGGTGGAAAAGCTGAGGGAGCTGTGGAAGAAGGAGATCGTCCAGAAGAATCCCGACATCGGCAGTGCCGCCTTTTCCCTTCCCCTCGTGGTGGCGGGTCTCACCTGCGGCATCTCGACTCTCGCGGACCTGTTCGCCGACGCGGGCGACACGCTCGTGCTGCCCGACCTGCACTGGGACAATTACCCCCTGATCTTCGAGACCCGGCGGGAGGCGACCATCGCCACCTTCCCGTTTTTCAGCGCCGCCGGCGGCTTCAACGTCGACGCGCTTCGGGCGACCCTCGCCCGCGCGGCGAAATCAGGGAAGGTGCTCCTCCTTCTCAACTTCCCCAACAACCCGACCGGCTATTCCCCGACGCGCGCCGAGGCGGACGCCATCACCGCCGCGATCCACGACGTGGCGGCGGGCGGCGCGAAGTGTCTCGTCATCACGGACGACGCCTACTTCGGCCTCTTCTATGAGAAGGACACCTATTGCCAGTCCCTCTTCGCGCGCCTCTGCAGCCTGCATGAAAACGTGCTCGCCGCGAAGGTGGACGGCTCCACGAAGGAAGACCTCACGTGGGGGTTCCGCACCGGCTTCATCACATTCGGCGGAAAGGGAATCACACCCGCGCAGTACGACGCCCTCACGCGCAAGCTCATGGGTGCCGTGCGCTCCACCGTTTCCAACTCCAGCATCCTCGCGCAGAGCCTCATCCTCCACGCGATGCAGAGTCCGGATCGTGACGCGCAGAAGCAGGAAGCGGCAAAGATGCTCCGCGAACGTTACCTGAAGGTGAAGGGGATCCTGGCTCGGAAAAAAAGCTCCGCCATCGAGCCGCTGCCGTTTAATTCCGGCTATTTCATGGCCTTCAAGCTATTGAAGGGCAGCGCGGAAGAGCTTCGCAAGACTCTGCTCGCCAAGAGCGGCATCGGCACCATCGCCATCGACGAACACTGCCTGCGGGTCGCCTTTTCCAGCGTGGACGTGGAGAAACTCGAGGAGCTCTACGATACGATTTACGCCGCCGCGGAGGCAGTGTAGGCAGGGACGCGTAGCGCCCCGCGCGGCGAGGAGGGCGGTAGACTGGCCGCCGGTTGTTATAAAACGCTTTTTTCTCTCCCCCTTCATTCCGCATTTATGGATTTGCCGTCGCGCGCAGTCGACCATGATAAGCGGAGGCAAAAGATGAAGCGAATGATTCCTTTTCTCTTACTGCTGATTCTTCCCGCTGCCCTGTTCGCGCAGAGCCAGCAGACCGCCGAGAACAAGATGCTCAAGCAATTCGGTCTCGACGATACGAAAATCGCGCAGGTCATGGACATCCAGAGCAAGACCATGGCCGCGGTCCGGCAGGACGCGGTGCATCTCCAGCTGCTTCGCGCGCAGTTGGCCCAGGCACTCCTCCCGGCGAAGCCGGACATGACCGCGGTCAATGACCTCATCGGCCAGGAGGCGCAGACCCGGACCGACATCCAGAAGACCGTGGTGGGCGCGCGGGTGCAACTGCGGCAGATCATGGGAGACGACAACTTCCGCGTCTATGCATGGCACCTGCGGACGATGTTCGGCAACCGTCTCCGCGGCAGGGGACAGGGCTTCATGATGAAAGGGGGAATGCGGTCCGGGGGCTCCGCGATGAGTGGCGCCCAGCCGGGCGCATAGGCACGAAAGGCTCGCCGCGTCAGCCGCTCCATGAGATCCGGCGCGGCGGGAGCCCGGGAAAAGCGGCGGGCTCCTACTGGTTGACCAGGAGCCTGCCGAGGTCCTTCAGCTCGGTGATGCGCTCGTAGACGGGGCGTTTCTTGTCGTGGGCGGCGCGGTCCAGCGCCGTGACCTTCAGGTACAGCTCGTTGATCAGGTCCGAAAGGATCGCGAGATTCACGGGAAAGTTCTGCGCGGCCATGTCGCGGAGCACCCTCTCTTGGTCCGTGCTCCCCTGCGCAAGCATCGCGCGGAGATTGGGCACCAGCTTTGCCCGCGCTTCGTGGATGAAGTGCGCGGCGGCGAGGACCATCTCGTAGAGCTCGTCGAACTGGAAACCCTGCTGGAGGTAGTACTCGGACTTGTTCGTCAGGTTCTCCAGCCTGTCCCATTCGGCCTGCTGGAGCTCCAGGACGACGAGAGCCTTGCGTATGAAGCGGTTGGAAACATTGTTCAGAAAGTGTTCTCCGATTTTCTCCACGATCCTGAAAACATCCGGGTCCTTGATTGTCACCTTTCGCGCCTCTCAGGATGGAGGGTACGCGTCGCACCGCATCCGGTCAAGGCGCGGCGAAAAGCGCCTCACGGGTCGGGCCGACAGAGCCGGCCCTGGCGCGCCCCGCGGGCGCGCATCTCCCGTGTGAGAAGCGCGATGAACGCCTGCTTGCCGGGGAATGCCCGCGGCGCCGCCAGTCTTTGCCGCGGCGTGTCGCACGTGAGGCGCATGATCACCGTCTGCGGGGGAAGGAGCTCCAGCGCGGCGATCACGTACTCGATGTGCCGCCTGGTGCCGGGCACCGTGATCTCGCCCTGGAGGAGCTCGCGGGCGAGCGGGGTCTTGAGCGGCACGTGAAGGTTGTGGATCTTCACCCCATCGGGCCGCAGGGCAGCGACCCAGCGCGCCGTTGCGGCAACCTCGGGCGCTCCTTCACCCGGCAGCCCGAAGATGAGATGGACCGCCACCTTCAGACCCCGGTCGGCGAGGAGCCGGTAGGCGGTGAGGAAGTCGGCGGCCGTATGCCCGCGCCCGATCCGCCTCAGCGTCTCGTCATTCGCGGTCTGGAGGCCGAGCTCGACCCATACCTCCAGTCCGCGTTCGCGGTAGGACGCCAACAGGTCTGCTTTTTCCGCATCGATGCAGTCCGGCCGGGTGGCGACGTTGAGGCCCTTGAAGGGCGCGAGGGCGAGCCCCGCGTCATAGACGCGCCGCAGTGTCTCCACCGGCGCGTTGGTGTTGGAGTATGCCTGGAAGAAGAGGATGAACGCTTCGGCCCCGTAGCGGCGCGTCAGAAAGGACACGGCATTCTGCACCTGCGCGGCAAGCGGTTCGCCGTCTGGCAGCTCACCGTGCGGTGGCAACGGAAGGAATGGCCGGCCGCAGGCTTCCTGGTAGGGTGCCCGCGACCCGTCCTCGGCACAGAAGGTGCATCCGGATCCCGACCTGCCGCCGCGCCGATGCGGGCAGCCGAACCCTGCGTCCACCGCCACGCGATAGACCGTGCACCCGTGCCTTTCACGAAGGTAGCGGGCATACGTGAGGTAAGGGGGCTGCGAAACCGGCATGACTCCTGACGATAGCAGATGGCCGCCATTGACAACAAGAATCGCTCTTCCTACAGTGCACGCGATGGCGTGCCTCACGAAAAGCAGAAAGAGACGGGCGCTGGTCGTCGTTTTCCCCGCCGCGGCGGCGCTCTGCGCACTGCTCGCCGGGTGCGGCCTCGGTCTGGAGCCGACCGTCCAGCTGGTCACGAACAGGCCCGAAATGGCCGCCTATGTGGACCGGTTCAATGCCGTGCAGTCCGACGTGAAGGTGGAGATCAGTTACCAGGAAACGCCAGCGCAGGCGGTGCTCGACGGGATCGCTGGGGACGTCGTGATCGGCGAGTGGCTTTCAAGCCCCGCGGTGATGGATAGAATGGACGGCCTGGGTGACATCGTGAAGCCCGGAAAGATCGACCCGTCCTGGTTCTATTCCCGGCTGCTTGCCATGGGCTCGCGCGACAACCGGCCCGTGCTCGTCCCGCTCTCCTTCTCCCTTCCAGCGATCGTCTACGTGCGAGGCCCCGCGGACCTGCCGACCATGTTCATGCCCCTGGACACGCTGCGCGAGATGAGCAAGGCCTTCAACAAGACCGACAAGGCCGGAGCGCCGGCGAGCGTGGGCTTTTCTCCCACGTGGAGCCCCGATTTCCTCACGTCCACGGCGCTCCTCTTCGGCACCCACCTGCGCCCGGGTCGCAACGGCATGCCATCGTGGGACGAAAGCGGGCTTCGCAAGACCGTGGATTTCGTCACCTCATGGGTCGCCGACAACAACGGGGGCGCTGCTGACGGCAGCTTTGCCGCCCGTTACGTCCTCAACCAGCCGTGGGCGTGGCATAAGCTGCTCGCGGACCCGCCGCGCGCCCTTTTCGGGTTCGCATCATTCACGGACTTCTTTGCCTTGCCGGAGGAGGAGCGCCGCGACCTGGATTTTCGCTGGCTTTCCCAGGACGGGGTGATTCCGGTCCTGGACAACGTCCTCTTTGCGGGCATCCAGAGATCAGCCCGCGACAAGGGCGGCGCGCGCGCCTTCCTCCAGTGGTTCTGCTCCCTCGGGGTTCAGCAGAACCTGATCACGGTGAATCAGTCCCGGAGGATCGGGGTGTTCGGGATCACGAACGGCTTCTCAGCCCTGAAAAGCATCAATGAGAAGGACCTCCCGATGAAATACCCCCTCCTGTTGGGACATGTGCCGCAGGAAAACCTCCTCGTCTTCCCCGACATGCTGCCGGATTCGTGGCTGCGGGTGCGGGATGTCATGGACCCCTGGATCGTCGCCACTGCTCGGGGTCAGGAGACGGAAACACTGCAGAAAAAACTCGATGAATGGCAAAATGCCCAGAAAAAGTGAGGCCGGAAGGGGGCCGGAGGCTCCCTGGGGACTTTTTCATTGACAGCAGCCCCCATCTGCTCTATGATCGCCGCATAAGATAATCCACCCAGGGAGGTTGCCTATGGCGACAGTAGAGTTGAGGAACATTTCCAAGGTCTACGAGGGGGGCGTCAAGGCGGTCGACAACGCCAACCTCACAATTAATGACAAGGAGTTCGTCGTCCTCGTCGGCCCGTCGGGCTGCGGCAAGACGACAACGCTCCGCATGGTCGCAGGTCTTGAGGAAATTTCGGGGGGCGAGCTGTACATCGACGGCAAGCTCATGAACGACGTGGCCCCGAAGGACCGCGACATCGCGATGGTGTTCCAGAACTACGCGTTGTACCCCCACATGACGGTGTACGACAACATGGCTTTCGGGCTGAAGATCCGCAAGTACCCGAAGGCGGAGATCAACGCCCGCGTCCACGAGGCGGCGCAGATCCTCGACATTGAAGAGCTGCTCGATCGCAAGCCGAAGGCCCTCTCGGGCGGCCAGAGGCAGCGCGTGGCGGTCGGCCGCGCAATCGTGCGCAAGCCGAAGGTCTTTCTTTTCGACGAGCCGCTGTCCAACCTCGACGCGAAGCTCCGCGTCCAGATGAGGGCAGAGCTCTCGGCGCTCCATCACCGGCTCCAGGCCACGATGATCTACGTCACGCACGACCAGATCGAGGCCATGACCATGGGGGACCGGATCGTCGTCCTGAAGGACGGGCTCATCCAGCAGATCGGCACCCCGCTTGGTCTCTACAATACGCCGGTGAACAGATTCGTCGCCGGTTTCATCGGGTCGCCTCCCATGAACTTCATGAAGGTGAGCCTGAAGATGGAAGGCGGCAAGTTGCTCGCGGACGAAGGAACCTTCCGTATGGAGCTCACGCCCCAGCAGACGGAATCCCTGCGCAACTACGCCGGCAAGGATGCGATATTCGGGATCAGGCCGGAAGACCTCCTGTACTCGGAGAACGGCTCAAAACCAAACTCGATACCGTCCAAGGTGGAAGTCATCGAGCCCCTGGGATCTGAAATCCATCTCTGGGTGAGCACGAAAAACAACCAGCTCGTCGCGAAGGTCGCGCCGAAGTACACGTTCCACATCGGCGACACCGCGCATCTGGTGCCGGACCTTTCCAAGATCCACTTCTTCGACCTGGAAACGGAGAAAGCCACCTTCTAGTCCGTCGTTGGAATCAAAAAGGGGCTGTCCAAAAAGGGCAGCCCCTTTTTTTGTCCTGCGCGCCGCCTCCGGTGTCGGCGGTCCAGCTGCCGCCCCCGCGCCGGGTACGGCGCTAGGGGCTCGCTCCCGTGCATCCAACTCCGCCAGGAGCGGAAGGCACTCGCTCGCCCTCGACATCGTGTCTAGGGCAACTCGCCATTGTTCCTCTTGGCGTACTGCTTGGCGACGTAGCGTGTCAGCGCGAGCTTCTGCGCGACGTCCCGGCGCTGGCTCTGCACCTGCGCGAAGAATTGCGCCGTGGTGAGGCCAGGGTCGATCGTGCCGACGCCTGTTCCCGCGTCGTGGAGCGCCTGCAGGCGCGGGAGCCGGAAGCTCACCCGTTCGAGCTGGAACTGCGTCCGGCGCATGCGGGCAAGCTGCCCGCCTATCGCCAGGCGCTCGCGGATGACCTCCCCGCGCGTGCCGATCCGGCCGCGCCTGTCCTCGTCCGCCCACTTGCTGAGGATGGACTGGCTGCGCAGGAGCTCAGCATTCTCTGTGTCGAGCTCCCGGACGAGCCGGTTGTAGAGCCGGGCATTGGCCTGAATGAGCCGGAAGGCGTTCTGCTGGAGAAACTGCGCGCGCTGGGTCGACCACGTTCCGCGGTATGTATCCAGGTCGGCCGCCGCAACAGCCGAGGCCCTGAAGAGAACCAGAGGCTGTTTCTCCACCACCGTGCCCGGCTGTGCGTGAAGCTCCTTGCCCTGGTCGTCGGTGACCGCAACGTCGCCATCGTCGCACGTGACGAGGATGTCGCCCGTCTCGGGCGCCGTCACCGTGAAGCTCGTGCCACGAACGCCCATCACCGCCGAGTCGCTCTTCACGCTCACCGCCTGGTCTCCCGTGAGCTTCGCCACTTTCAGCGCAATCTGTCCGCCGATGATGCCGATTGTCGTCTGCTGTTTTCCCTGGAGCGTGGAGGTTTCGAGGGAGAACTGCGTGTTGCTGCTCAGCTTGACCGTGATGTGCGGCACGGAGGGGGCGTCGAGGGAAAGCTCGGCCAGGCCGTCGGCGCCGGTTTTCACCATGTCGAAGTTCTGCACGTCGGAGCCGATGGCAACGCCCGAGACGTCGTCGCCGTTGCGCACGATGGAGACGTCCCCCTCCATGTACGTGACGCTCCCCATGCTGTCATCGGCGTATGCGCGCGCCGACAGAAGGAGACACGCGACGAGCAGGAAGCCCGTCGCGTGTCGGCGGCTCAGAGCAGGGCGAACACCAGCCACGCGGACCCTTCCTGCACGAAATAGTATTTCTGGTACATCGACCAGAACGGGATGCCGGCGGAGAGATCCGTTTTTGCCTTGACGTTCAGCACATAGATCGTTCCCGTGACGCCGTCCACCGGGCTTGCCGCGGGCTGGACGAACGCGCTGTCCAGATCCACCACGTCGGCGAGTGTCGGGCTGCCGAAATCGGGATTGTCGAAATAGCCCTGGAGGGTCGTCTTCAGCTCATCCTGCGTCACCGTCTGACGCAGCCGCAGGAAGCGGATGCTCGGGCTGGTGAATCCGACGGCGCCATCGGCGTCCTTCTTCAAGATCGCAGTCATGAAGCCGGTGTATGCGTCGGTGATCTGCTTGCCCGCGTCCGCCTGTGAAAGCATCATGGCGGGAACGGCGGCCACGGCCGTTGCCTTCTGCGGGGCCCACGTGAGCGGAGGAGGCGTCTGGCCGATGGCGAAGATGGACCAGGCGCCGGATACCCGATGGATGAAGAACTGCTGTTTCTGCTCCCAGACGCTCAGGGACGAGGAGAAGTCCGGCTTTGCGTTCACCGTGAGGGTGTAGGTGTCGCCCCAGGCCGCCTGTTCCACCTGTGGCGCGGCGGCGACGACGATGCTGTCCAGGTCATAGACGGCGGCCGGATCCATGCCTTTCAGGGGCGCGGCGGCGAAGAAGCTCTGGAGGGCCGGCAGCGCGTCGGCGCTCGTCACGTCGGCCCCCAGCTTTGTAAAATAGACGGAGCCGTCGAGGAAACTCACCACGCCTGCCGCATCCTCGGCAACGAGGCTGCCGACGAAGCGCAGGAAAAAGGAGTTGATGGCCGCGGTGGGAACCGTCCCGGCACCCGACCCGATGGTGGTGGCGCGCCCCTGCGCGAGAAGCTCCGCGGCGGAAGGCAGCGCCGTATCCTTGATCGCGGCGGGGTCGAGCTGCGGGTAGATGAGCCGGGCCACCGTCATGTAATCGGCACCCTTGTCCTTCTCACCGACCGCCTGGTATTGCTTCCCGGCGAGCCAGTACGCCTCGCCGACCGCCTGTCGCTGAGCATCGGTATAGGTCTTCCAGAATTGTCCCCACACGAGGCCCGAAGCGGCGAGCAGGATCAGCACGGAGAGAAAGAGTTTTTTCCTCATGCGCAGCCTCCTCATTCGAAGTGCGACGTAATTCATTTTACCAATTCGAGTTTGAGTTGACAACCCATATTCCTGCTGGTAAGCTTTTACCGTTCGTTGTGCACCTCTCCGGCGGGGAGGAAGAATGTCCATGAGGGAGGCTGCCATGGCCCGATTGATCCGTTGTGCGGCGATTGTTGGTCTCTCCATTGTCCTCATGAACTGTCCATCGACGCCCAAAAAGCCCCTCGACACCGTCGCGGCGCCCGCATTCACCCCGGCGGAAGGCACGTTCGCGTCCAGCCAATCGGTGACGCTGGCGACGTCCACGGACGGCGCGAGCATCCGCTACACCACGGACGGCACCGTGCCCACGGCCACGACAGGCACCGCGTACTCAGGCGCCATCGCCGTGTCGGCCACGACCACCATTCGCGCCATCGCCGCGAAGACGGGCTGGAACGATTCTCCCGTCGTGAGTGCGACATTCACCATCACGGGCAAGGTCGCCGACATACAGTTCAGCCCAGCGGCCGGAAGCTTCGATGCCGCCACCTCGGTCACGCTCAGCACGGACACAGATGGCGCGCAGATCTATTTCACCACGGACGGCTCCGATCCCACCGCCGCGAACGGCACGCTCTACGCGGGGCCGGTCTCCGTTTCTGCCACGCAGACGATCAAGGCCATCGGCGTGAAACAGTCCTGGGAAAGCTCCGCGATCGCAAGCGCGACCTTCACGATCAATGTCGCCCAGACCGTCACGACCCCGGCCGTCGAGCCCATCACCGACGTGGAGGTCACCGACGCACGCAACGCGCTGGCGCGCGCAAAGGAAGTGGACGCGGACTTCTTCGATCCCGACAACTACGATGCGGCGCGTAGCGCCCTTGACGACGGCATCAGCATGCGTGTCTCTGACCCGGCCACTGCGCGGCAGCGCCTGGATACGGCAAAGGAGAAGGCAGACCTGGCGTTCACGAATTCCGTCCAGCGCGCCGCCCAGGACATGGCTGGCGCAATGGATGCGGTAAAGCAGCGCCTTCTCACGCTGGAGGCGGACAAGTTCCTCCCCGACGACTACCAGAAGTCCACGGCCGGCATCGATGAGGCTGCGTCCCTCTTCGCCGACAACAAGTACGCTGATGCCCGCGCACGCGGCTACCAGGCGCTCAAGGAGATGACGGACCTCGCCAATACGCTGGAAAGCAGGCTTGCAGGGGTGCGGACGCTGAAAAGCGACACCGAGCAGCTCATGAAGCAGATCGAGGACTCGGACCTGTACACCTATGCGCCCGGCCAGAAGGACAAGGTCACCACGTTGTACGTGAACGGCGTCACCGCTCTTTCGACCTACAAGCTGGATTCCGCGGAGGAGAACTTCGGCGCGGCGCGGGAGGCGGCGCGGGACACCATCCGCATCGCCAAGGACGCGCAGGACACCACGCAGGCCGCCCAGAAGGCGAAGGCCGAGGCGATGCAGGCGCAGGTGATGAAGGCACTCCAGGATGCCTCGGCGCTCACGGTGGTGACGGAGGACGGGACCGTCATCAAGCCGCAGAACTGGAAGGAAGACGACTTCCTGAAGCAGATCGACCAGATGATGCAGCAGCAGCAACAGCAGCAGCAGAAGAACTCGTCCGACGACCAGTCGATGCTGATACCGCAGGACCAGAGCACGGCCGTCATGGCCGACGAATCGTCGCCCAATCTCCTCCAGCAGGCACGGGACTTGTGGGTCCAGGGCCTCAAGGAAAACCAGGCGGGCAACTATGGCAAGGCCCAGGACTATTTCGCGGAGGCGCAGCGCTACATCGACATCTACAAGTCCTACGCGGTGAAGGGCGTCTACACCGTCCGCCTCATCCCGGACCGGCGCGATTGCCTCTGGAGGATCGCCGAATACGGGGACATCTATGGCGATCCGTACAAGTGGCCCACGATCTGGAGAAGGAACCGCAAGCTGATCCAGAACCCGGACCTGATATTCCCGGGCTGGCAGCTCGTCATTCCGCCGAACTAGAGACGGACCTCGTTCAGGTTCCGACAGGTCCTGCGTACCGCCGGATCTTCTGGACCAGCTCTTCTTTCCGTTGCAAGAGCCCCTTTTCCGTCGCGGATTCGACCACCAGACGGAGGAGGGGCTCGGTGTTTGAGACCCTCAGATTGAACCACCAATCTGCGTAGTCTATTCGGATGCCGTCCAGGTCCGTGAGCTTTCCATCGGAATATTCCTGTTGCACCCGCCTGACGATCTCTGCCCCGTTGGAAACGGTGAAATTGAGCTCCCCGGAAAAATGGTACCTGTCGATCTCCGCCATCAGTCGGGAGAAGGGGAGCCCCGACCGCGCCAGCACTTCCAGCACCACGAGAGCCGCGATCATGCCCGAGTCGCAAAAGAAGTTTTCCCGGAAGTAATAGTGCCCCGCGAGCTCCCCGCCCGCGATCCCCCCCGTTTCCCGCAGCAGCTTCTTGGCGTATGAGTGCCCCACCTTGCAGATGGTCGGCACCGCGCCCAGCGCCTGCAGTGCCTCCACGACGCTGCGGGAGGAGCGGATGTCGTATGTCATCACGCGGCTCGGCGCTGCCGCCTCGCCCATTGGGACACCGGGGGCAAGGAGCCTCTCGGGGTGCAGCGTGAAGTAGGAGCGGCCCAGGAGGGCGATGATCAGGTCCGGGGAGATGAACCGGCCGGTCTCGTCGACGAACATCACGCGGTCTGCATCGCCGTCGAAACAGATGCCGCAGTCTGCCTTGTCCCCGCGGACGCGCGCCTTCAGGGCGGCGAGGTTCTCCTCCACCAGCGGGTTGGGCGCATGATTCGGGAAGGTGCCGTCCGGCTCGTCGAAGAGAAGCGAGTAGCGCAGCCCGGTGCCGGCAAGCACGTCCCGGAGAAAGACGCCCACCATGCCGTTCGAGCAGTCAATGACGGCAGAGAGGCGGGAGAGGTCCGAACGGAAACGCGCGAGATGCGCGACGTAATCCGCGCGGATGTCGATGCTGCGGACGACCCCCTTTGCTGCTGCCGCGGCGGGCAATGGGCGCGTGGCGACCGCGCGCTCCAGCTCCGCGAGTCCCGTATCGAAGCCGACAGGCACCGCCCAACGGCGCGACACCTTCAGGCCGTTGTATTCCGGGGGGTTGTGCGAGGCGGTGATCATCACGCTGCCGTCGAACGCGTAGTGGGCCGTGCTGAAATACACCGCCGGCGTGTCGCAAAGCCCAATGTCCACGACGTCGCATCCCGCCTCGATTATGCCGGCCGTGAGCATCTGGAATATTTCCGGCGAAGAGGTGCGCACGTCGCGACCCACGCCGATGCTCCGCGCGGCCAGGAGGCCGGGAAGGCATCTGCCGACGGCGTAGGCGGTGTCGCCCGTCCACTCGCTGCCGAAAACCCCGCGAATATCGTAGGACTTGAAGATTCCCATGTGGCGATAGTAGCAGGGGAGGAGCCGTCGCGGCAAATGCGTCCGGCCGCCGAACGCGACCGGCTACGGTGGCCGCATAAATGCCACGGAATACCGTGGCCGCAATGCCACGGAATCACACGGAGTACCGTGTGTGCTACCGTGGCCGCCTGTACAGCGCGCCCGTTTTTGACTACGCTGAGACTATGGGACATCTGGCATTCATCATCAAGCCGAATATTCCTGAGAGGCTGAAACCGCTCGAGGAGCTCGCGCACAACCTTTGGATCAGCTGGAACTTCGAAGCCATCATGCTCTTCATGCGCCTGGACTACGACACGTGGCTGGAGGCGCGGCAGAGTCCCGTGCGCATGCTCGGCCTCGTCGCCCAGGACAAGCTGGAGGCCGCGGCGCGCGACGACTCGTTCCTTGCGGCGCTCAACGCGGTCTGGTCGAAGTTCACGCGCTACCTCGGCGCGGAGCGCTGGTACAAGGGTGCCCAGAACACCGCCATCGCTTATTTCTCGATGGAGTACGGGCTCGACGTTGCGCTGCCGGTGTATTCCGGCGGTCTGGGGATGCTTTCGGGAGATCATCTGAAGACCTCCTCGGACCTCGGGCTTCCATTGGTGGGGGTGGGTCTCCTGTATCGGCAGGGCTACTTCCAGCAGTACCTCAACCTGGACGGGTTCCAGCAGGAATCGTATCCCGAGAACGACTGGTACAACATGCCGGTCACGCTCTGCCGCGACGAAAAGGGCACACCGCTGGCGGTCAAGGTGGAAATGGGACCGTCGGTTGCCACGGCCTGGATCTGGAGGGTGGCGGTGGGCAAAAACGCCCTCTACCTCCTGGACACGAACATCGACGCCAACACCCCCGAGCTGCGGCTCATCACCGCGTCGCTGTACGGCGGCGACAAGGAGACGAGGATACAGCAGGAGATGCTCCTGGGCGTCGGCGGCGTGCGCGCGCTGCGCGCGCTGGGAATCTCGGCTTCCTGCATGCACATGAACGAGGGGCATTCGGCGTTCCTCTGCCTGGAGCGCATGCGCTCCCTCATGCAGGAGAGCAAGCTGTCCTATGCCGATGCGGCGCAATTCGTCTGGTCGACAAACGTGTTCACCACGCATACGCCGGTTCCCGCGGGCAACGAGCGCTTTTCACCGGCGCTCATGGAAAAGTACCTGGGTGGCACGGCGCACGACCTGGGGCTTTCGTGGAAGGACTTCCTTGCGCTGGGCCGTGAGGACCCGAACAACGACGGGGAGGACTTCTGCATGACGGTGCTCGCCCTGCGCCTGTCCGCGTTCAACAACGGCGTGAGCAGGCTGCACGGCGAGGTCTCCCGGACGATGTGGCGGAGCATCTGGCCGTCGCTCCCGGTGGAGGAGGTGCCCATCGGGCACATCACGAATGGCGTCCATCCGCGCACCTGGATCAGCCACGACATGATCGACCTGCTGGACAGGTTCTTCGGCCCGGAGTTCCACGACACGCCAACGAACCTGGAGATCTGGAACCGCATCGACCGCATCTCCGACGAGGAGCTGTGGCGCACCCATGAGCGCCGGCGGGAGCGGCTTGTCGCCTTCGCGCGCCAGCGTCTCCTTCAGCAGCTGGAGCGCCGCGGGGTCACCAACTCCGAGCTTTCGCGCGGAGCGGACGCGCTGTCGCCGTATACGCTGACGATCTGCTTCGCGCGGCGCTTCGCGACGTACAAGCGGGCGGACCTCCTGCTCTCCGACCCCGAGCGGCTCATCCGCCTTCTCACGAACAAGGAAAGGCCCGTGCAGATGATATTCGCCGGCAAGGCTCACCCCCACGACCTGCCGGGCAAGGAGATCATCAAGCGCATCGTCCATTTCTCCAGCGACCCGCGGGTCGCCAGCCGCATCGTGTTCCTCGAGGACTACGACATGAACATGTCGCGCTACCTCGTCTCGGGGAGCGACCTCTGGATGAACACGCCGCGGCGGCCCCTGGAGGCGAGCGGCACAAGCGGCATGAAGGCCGCCATGAACGGAACGCTCAATCTTTCGATCCTCGATGGCTGGTGGGATGAGGCCTACACCGCCGGCATCGGCTGGGCGATCGGCCGGGGCGAGGAATACGAGGATCACGTTCTACAAGACGAGGTGGAAGGCAAGGCGCTGTACGACCTGCTGGAGCGCGAGATCATCCCCCTCTTCTATACGCGCGGCATGGACGGGCTCCCGCGCGAGTGGATCCGCCGGATGAAGGAATCCATGCGCGACGTGGGGAAGAAGTTCAGTACGCACCGGATGCTGCTGCAGTACGCCGACACCTTCTACGCGCCGGCCGTGCGCAACGCGAAGACATTTGCCGCCAAGGGATACGCGCAGAGCAAGGAGGTGGCGGCATATCTTTCACGCCTGCGGGAGCACTGGGCGGAGCTTCGCATCGAGGAGCTCACGTCCGACGCGGCGCCGATCCTCACCATCGGCAATACCATCTCCGTGAAGGCGCGCATCTTCCTCGCCGGGCTGTCCGCGGGGGACCTGGGCGTCGAGCTGTACTACGGGGCGCTGTCGTCCAAGGGGGCAATCGAGGAGCCGCGGAGGATGGAGATGGTGCCGTGCGGCGTCGAGGGCAGCACGGCCCTGTACTGCGCGCAGGTGGCGTGCGACAGGACGGGCCGGCAGGGTTACACGATCCGCATCCTGCCGAAGCACGATACGCTCGTGCATCCCTTCCTGCCCGGTCTGGTGAAGTGGGGTTGAGAGAAGGCCTCGTGCTACAGCCCCATCAGGTGATGGGAGAGGGCGAAGCCTTCACCGGCCACGAACAGCACGATCAGGATGAGCGCGGGCAGGAAGTTCGCGAGCTTGAGCTTCGCGAGTCCCAGGAGATTGATACCGATCATGATGACCAGCGCGCCGCCCACGCCCGTCAATTCCTTTAGCAAGAGGTCGGTCACAAGCGGCGCCAGCCACACCGAAAGCAGCGTGAGCAGGCCCTGGTAGACCAGGACGGAGAGCGCGGCAAAGGCCACGCCGATGCCCATGGCGGCCGTGAAGACGATGGCCATGAAGCCGTCCATCACCGACTTCGTGAAGATGAGGCTGTAGTCCCCCTGGGTCCCGGCCTTGAACGATCCGACGATCGACATGGCCCCAACGCAGAATAGCATCGATGCGGTGAGGAACCCGTAGGCGAACTGGCTTCCGGTATCCTTGCGCGCAAAGGTCCGCTTCAGCACTTCCCCGAGGGCAAGGACGCCTTCCTCGATCCTCCACCACGTCCCGAGCATTCCCCCGATGATCAGCGACAGAGCGAGATAGACGATCTTCGAGCTGGAAATCGCCATCTGGACGCCAATGACGACCGACGTGATCCCTGCGCCCACGGAGACAACGGTCTTGAACGACTCCTTGATCCGGGTGCGGAAGAGCAAACCGATCAGGGATCCGACGATGACTGCGACTGCGTTCACGACGACCGCTACCATGAGTGCTCAATCTATCCGTTTTTCGCATGTCATGGGAAGCGGTGCAGGTCGCCACGGGCTACCGTGGCCGGACCGAATGCCACGGGATACCGTGGCCGGGCTTGTCTCCCACAGGCAAAATACCTAAGCTCTCCGCAGTCATGAGAGCGCAGTTCCCTATCGTTGCATTAGTCCTGCTCCTGGCGAGCGCCCCTGCGGTCTGGGCCCAGGAGACGGATCCGATGAAGATCGTCGGAATGGACCTGAAGACTGCCACGGATTCCTTCGGGCTTCCGCAGAGCATGTTTTCCTTTCGGGGCAGCGCGGCGGATCGCGACGACGTCGTGTTCTACTACAGCAACCATGTCTATCTCTTCTGGTTCCACGACCGCGTCTGGCAGGTGAGATACGACATGCGCTTCAGCGGCTCTGTCTTCGGCGTCACTCTCGGCACGCCGCGGGAGCAGATCCAGGCGGACTTTTCACGGCCCCTGCTGCCGCTCGACGATTCCCTGTACTTCGACGTCGACACCGCCGGCTACCCCGTGCGCGTCCGGCTGGTCTTTGCCTACGGCTGTCTCTCCGACGTCTACGTCTACAGGAGCGATTTCTGAACAGCCGGGCATCCATCTGTCTCTGCCTTGCCGCCGAAACCCTTGAGGCCGACCTGGCGCACGCGCGCCGCTATGGGAAGCGCTTCGATCTCCTGGAGCTGCGCGTTGACAGGCTCACGCCGTCCGAGCGCGCGCATGCCGGTCGACTGCCGCATCTTGCGGACGCGCCGGTCATCCTCACGGTGCGTCGCCGCAACGACGGCGGGATGTTCGATGGTGACGAAAGGGAAAGACTGGCGCTTCTGCAGCGTTGCGCCGGGGAAGGCTTCGCCTATGTCGATCTGGAAGACGGGCTGCAGGCTCCGGCGCTGGAGGCCCGTCTGAGAGAGACAGGCACGAAAATCATCCGGTCTTTCCACGATCTCACCGGCGTGCCCGCGGATTTCCCGCAGCGGCTGGATAGGATTTCGGAGCGACCGCATGAGATCCCCAAGGCCGCGGTGACGCCGCGCTCCTGTGCCGACCTCGCGCGTCTGCTGCGCGTCGTCATGGACCGGAGCCGGGTCCCGGGCAACGCGCCGATGTTGGTCCTTGGGATGGGCGCGGTGGGCTTCCCGACACGGGTGCTTGCGTCGAAGCTCGGCGCTCCCTGGTGCTATACGTCGCCGGAAAGCGACAAGGCGGCACCCGGACACATCGACCCGGCCATGCTCGAGGATGTCTACCGATTCCGCTCGATCGGACCCGACACCGCCGTCTTCGGCGTCATCGGGGACCCGGTCATGCACTCCCGGTCCCCGCTCATCCATAACAAGGGTTTCGATGCATGCGGCTTGGACGCCGTCTACCTGCCATTCGCCGTCCCGGACCTCGAGGGCTTCTGGGAGGTTGCCGATCTCCTGGCCGTGCGCGGCCTGTCGGTGACCGTTCCCCATAAGAATGCGGTGATCCCGCGCCTGTCCAGCGCCGACGAGCTTGTCCGTGCCTCGGGTGCCTGCAACACGATAACCCGCTCCGAAGCGGCGGGCGACTGGCAGGGAACAAATACCGACGTTGCCGGCTTCCTCGGGCCGCTGCGGGAAGCATTCGCGGGCACGGTGCCCCGAGGTCTTGCGGCCACGGTCGTCGGGGCCGGCGGGGCCGCGCGCGCGGTGGTCCATGCCCTTTCAGGTCTGGGGGCGCGCATTCTCGTGCTCAATCGCGGCTCCGAGAGCGCGCGCGCCGTGGCGGAGACCGTGGGAGCCTCATTCGGCGGGCTGGATGCGGCCGGATTCACGGCTGCGCGGCAGTTCAGCGACCTGGTCGTGCAGACCACCAGGGTCGGCATGGACCCGCTGGCGGACCGCGATCCTGCGCCCGAGTTGTCGTTCAGCGGAAAAGAAATCGTCTATGAGCTGATCTATGCCCCGCGTGTCACCCCCTTCCTTGGTCGCGCGATAAAGGCGGGGTGTCGGGTCATTTATGGGAGGCAGATGCTCGTCAACCAGGCCATGGAGCAATTCAGGCTTTTCACCGGGCAATACTATCCGTCGGAATGCCGGTCAGGCCTTGAGGAAGGAATAGATTGAGAATGCATTCACGATATACTCCTTGACTCTTCTTTCATTCCACGTATAGTTATGCATCCGCTTGACAGGAGGGAGCGCTCAATGCCGCACAAGAAGTTGTTCATTCCCGGCCCCACCGAGGTCCACCCCGAAGTTCTCCAAGCCATGGCGACGCCCATGATCGGCCATAGGAGCGGCGAGTACTCGGAGCTGCAGAAACGCCTGACCGGGAAGGTGCAGAAGCTCGCCGGCACGGCGAACCCCATCTTGTTCTCCGCCTCCTCGGGGAGCGGGCTCATGGAAGGGGCCATCCGCTGCTGCACCGCGCGGCGGGCCATCGTCTTTTCCGTCGGCACATTCGGCAACCGGTGGTTCGAGATCGCCCAGGGCAATGGCGTACCGGCGGACAAGCACGAAGTGGAGTGGGGCCAGGGCCTCACGCCCGACATGGTCGAGCAATATCTCTCCACCGGGAAGTACGACTGCGCCACCCTCACGCACAGCGAGACATCAACCGGTGTCATGAATCATCTCGAAGAAATGGCGCCGGTGTTCCGTCGTTACCCCGACGTTGTTCTGGTGCATCGACGCCGTCTCGTCGTTCGGCGGCGTGAAGATCGACGTCGACGGCCTGGGCATCGACGTGATGGTGACCTCCAGCCAGAAGTGCCTGGGTCTCCCGCCGGGCCTGAGCCTTGCCACGTTCTCCGCCAAGGCGGAAAAGCGCGCGCAGACGGTGAAAAACCGCGGCTTCTATTTCGACCTCCTCCAGCTCCTCCAGTTCATCCGGGAAAAGAACTTCCAGTACCCGTCCACGATGAGCATCTCCCACCTCTTCGCGCTGGATACGCAGATGGAGCGCATCGAGAAAGAGGGCGCCGAGGCGCGCTTCGCCCGTCACGATGCCATGGCGCAGCGCGTCCAGGAATGGGCCAGGAAGCACTTCGCGCTCTATCCCGTGGAGAAGTACGCGTCGAAGACCGTCACGTGCATCAAGAACACGCGCGGCATCTCCGTCGGCGACCTGAACAAGGAGCTTGCGAAGCGGAACCTCAACCTGTCGAACGGCTACGGCAAGCTCAAAGAGCAGACATTCCGCATCGCCCACATGGGCGATCTGCAGATGAGCGACATCGACGAGCTCCTGCACGCCATCGAGGAAATCCTCTCGCTGAAATAGCGCGTGAATGGGGCGCGCCGATCGGTGCGCCCTGAAATATTTTTGCATCGCCCCGGGCAGCCGACTATACTTGAGCCCATGGGGGAGCAGAAATCCTGTCTTTTTTGCGGGAAAAACGTCGACAACGCATTCCAGTACTGTCCCCATTGCGGCTACGAGTTCGGGCAGGGCGAAGACCTTCCCGTCCTCCTGGAAGAGGTTGCCGGCGAGCCTCCCGTGGACGGGGAGGAGGATTACCTCCTGCGGCTGCGGACCCTTCAGGAGCTCCTGGCCGACATGGAGAAGGAGCTCGACCTCATCATCAGGACCTCTTCAAAAGGTCCTTGATCACGCTCCTGTCATCCAGCAGCGAGCTCAAGCTTCGATTGTAATGCACGCGGTAGATCGTCCGCGCGAAAAGGTTCGTGATGTCCGCGCTGCGGTACCAGTCGCGTTCGAGCAGCGAGCCGTCGTGGTAGACGGCGTTCGTTCCGATGACCTCTGAGAAAAGCCCCTCGTCGTGCGCCTTCTGGAACGACCCCACCGTCTCGGGCGTCGTGAAGAAAGGCAGGCTCACGGCGCAGATGGTCCGACGCGCGCCCGCCTCCTTGAGCACGCGCATCGCCTTGATGAGCGTGCCGCCCGTCCCCAGCATGTCGTCGCAGAGGAATACGGTCCTGTCTTTCACGGACCCCAGCAGCCGCATATCGGTGATGTTGCCCCGCTCCGCGCTCTGCGCGACGCGGGAGTAGTCCCTCTCCTTGTACAGCATGCCCAGGGGCTTTCCGAGGATGGAAGCGTAGAACTTGCTCCTCTCCACGGCGCCGGTGTCCGGCGCGACCACCATAAGGCTCTCATCCTTCAGGTCCGTGACGCTGCCGAGGGTCTTCAGGATCTGGTAGGCGCCGTGGAGATTCTCCAGGCGGAGGTGGTTGAAGCAGTTCTCGATCTCCTTGGAATGGATGTCGAGCGTGATGATGCGCGCGACGCCGAAGTATTCCAGGATCTGACCCAGCCGGGCGGCCGACAGGCTCTCCCGTCCCTTTTTCTTGTGCTGCCGCGAGTAGGGGAACGTGGGGAGGATCACGGTGACCTGCAGAGCGCCCGCCTGGAGCGCCGCGTCCACCGTCATCAGGAGACAGAAGATGTGGTCGTTCACCGAGTGGATCACGGGTGCATCCGCTTTCTGCAGCTGGAGGGGATAGCGGTTTGCCACGTCCTGCACGATGTAGATGTCGGTGTTGCGCACGGAGGAGAGTATTTCGGTCTTGAACTCCCCGTTGGGGAACCTTGTGTACTTTGCCGGCACGAGCATATTGCGCGTGCGGTGCTGGTCCACCGGCTCGTCCCGCTCTCCGATGGGGGAGCTCATGTCGCTTGCCAGATTGATCTGTCGGATGACCTCTGCGCGCGGGAGGCCATAGAGGCGCGAAAGCGCACGGGCGCGCTCTTCCATCTTGTCCATGGTGATGGTCTGCAGGTGCGCGTAGACCGACTGGGCGAACACCATTCCTCCCGGGCAGGGGAGGATGCCGATCTCCGACTGGCTGGCGTCAGGCATGAGCGGCTATTTGTCGCGCCGGAAGCGTTAGGGGAGGCCGCGGGAGTGCCGCCAGGAGCGGAAGCAGCGGCTGCCGGAATGCCGCCAGGAGCGACTGCCGGAATGCCGCCAGGAGCGGCTGCCGGAATGCCGCCAGCAGCGGCTGCGTTGAAATACGCAATAGTGCGGGCGAGCCCCTCGTCGAGGCTGAAGCTCGGCTTCCAGCCGAGAACCCGGGCAGCCTTTCCGTTGTCCAGGCAGCTCCTGTGGAGGTCTCCGGGCCGCGGGCCGGCCCGGGTGTAGCGCAGCTCCTTGCCCATGATCCGGCAAATGGCGGCCAGGATCTCCCGGGTGCGGACCTCTTTGCCTGCCCCGATGTTCACCGCCTCGCCTGCCGCCTTGTCCAGGGCGAGCAGATTCGCCCGCGCGACGTCCTCCACGTAGACATAGTCGCGCGCCATGCCCTCCGGCTCTTCGGGGTAGGCGTTTATGGACGGGATTTCCCCGGCCAGGACCTTCGAAATAAAAATGGCGACGACCCCCGCTTCTCCGTGGGGATTCTGCCGCGGCCCGTAGACGTTTGCGTAGCGGAGAGTTGTCCACGACAGGTGATGTTGTATGCCGTAGAAGCGCAGGTAGTGCTCCCCAAGGAGCTTGTGGATGGCGTACGGAGAAACAGGGACAGGATTGTGGTCTTCGCTAAATCGGGCTCCCTCGGATTCCCCGTAGATGGCGCCGCCCGATGAGACGAAAATGAACTTCTTCACGCCGGCGGTGCGGCTGCATTCCAGGACATTCAGGAGACCCAGGGCATTGACCTTTGCGTCGAAGACCGGGTCGCGCGCGGAGACGACGACGCTGATCTGGGCGGCATGATGGTTGATCACGTCCGGCTTCTCGATCTGGAAGACACGGGCGAGCTGAGGGGCGTCGATGCTCATGAGATAGAAAGGGACACCCTTGCGGAGATTGGCCTCGGAGCCGGTGCTCAGATCGTCCACGACCGCAACCTCATGTCCGGCCGCGAGATACGCGTCGACGACGTGCGATCCGATGAATCCCGCCCCGCCCGTTACCAGGATTTTCATGCCCCGACTGTAGCATCGCCGCGTCGCAGGGGTCAAGGCGAGCCGTTTTTTGTCGGCCGCTCATGCCGGGCGGAAGGTATAATATGGAACGCAAGGGGAGGCAGCCGCTTTTTCTTGCAATTTTGCTCTTGTAAATGCCGATTATTGTACGTAACAGGAAAAGAAGAGGTACGGATACGTTGAGGAAAATACTACTCCTCCTTGGCATCTCGCTGGTCGCTGTTGCCGCATTCGGCCAGGTGAGCTTCTCCGGCCTGGACCTGTCTTCCACGGACAGGCTTCTCTTCTCGGCGCGCACGCCGTCAACCGCATTTGGGACCTTTGACACGCTTTTTCTCGCCGACGCGAAGAGCCGTGCCATGCGGCAGCTCACGTTCTTTCCCGAGGACGTGCAGCTTCTGCAAGATAAGGACGTCCTGCAGATCCAGAACCGCTTCGGCGTCTTCCGCTCCGGTCCGGACTATCGCAACATTGCCCCGCTTGCCATGTTCCCCTCTTTCGTCGCCGGCGGGCAGGTCCAGGCGGGCACTGTCTCGCCGATGCAGACCTCACCCGACGGCAGGTTCCTGCTCTTCCTCCGCATGACGTCCCCCGCCTACGGGGACCTCACGCTCCTGAACGTCGCCACCGGCGAGCTCACCGTGGTCGCCCCAAAAGTCGAGCTGTCGCTGCAGGGGCTGCCGGCCGTCTGGTCGCCGGACTCCCGCTTCATCGTCTACACGAAAGCGTCCGGGCTCTATTACTATTCGGTGGAGCAGCTGCAGGACAACCGCGTGCTGTCGGAAGGCCTGCGCAAGATGGGCGACGGGACCATCGCGAACGTGCAGTGGGGAAATGGCGGCACCCTGTACTACGTCTCAGGCGTCATCGTCTATGCCATCGATCCCAATGAGCTTTTCACCCGCGCGCTCTACGCGGGATTCCTGAAGATCGGCACGGTCGTCGGCAAGATCCCCTTCGAGTTCGACCCGAACTTCGATTCCCTGTGGGTCTCGCCGGACGGGAAGAACCTGCTCCTCAACAAGGGCGGGCGGAACATCTTCCTCTACTACCTCACGCTCGACGATTTCCATGCATCGGCGACGCCGCTGACGCTGCCGTACCTTGCGCTGCCGCGCGACACCACCGTGCAGAAAGTGATCTGGTCCACCGGCAACGTGGTGACCATGCTGTGCGCGAGCCGCGCCGGCGGCGTGCAGGGCACGGCGGTGTATCGCCTCACCCAGGACGCGAAGGGGACCTACGGGGTCTTCACGCGCATGGACGACGTCGGTGTGCTCGACATCACCCTGTCGCCGGACGGCAGCCGCGCCGCCCTCATGACCGCCGACGGCGTGTCGTGGAAGGACTACGTCACCTGGAAGGACCAGGGCAGGATGAGCCATCCCTCGCCGCTGCACGTGCTGTGGCTGAGCGACGACGAGATGCTCGTCGCCGGTGCCTACTTCATCGAGCGCTATACGGTGACGGCGGGGACGAGCTCCCTGGTGGCGCTGTCCCAGCCGGGGGATTTCGGGCATGCGAAGACCGGGCAGGCGGTGCTGGACCGGACGCGCGACAGGATGTTCTCCTTCGACGAGACGGCCGGCGCCTGGGTGCCCGCGATCGATTTTTCCGTCCGCGACAAGAGCGTCGCATCGGATGCCTTCCGCGTGTACCTGGAGCAGTCGGCGCGCGGCAGCTACGCGAACCTCGTGATGGTCCGCGACGCGAAGGGTTTCGGCACGACGCCGCTCTTCCCGCCCGAGACGGTCCTCTACGAGCCGTTCCCGGTCGCGGACGATCCCATGGACTTCACGAACGTGTCGCACGGATCGCGCATCCGCCGGCGCGAGGTGAGCCTCGTCTTCAACGCGGTGGACTCCGCCGAGGGCCTCACGAGCATCCTCAACACGCTGTCGGCGTACAAGGTGCGCGCCACGTTCTTCGTGAACGGCGAGTTCATCCGCCGCTACCCGGACGCGGTGAAGGAGATCGCCGAATCGGGTCACGAGGTGGGATCGCTCTTCTATGCCTATTTCAACATGACCGATTCGCGCTTCACCGTGGACCACGACTTCGTGAAGGCCGGTCTCGCGCGCAACGAGGACGACTACTACGCCGCCACCGGCCGCGAGCTCTCCCTGCTCTGGCACGCCCCCTACTACATCGTGAACTCGGAGATACTCTCCGCCGCGGCGGAGATGAACTACACCTACGCCGGCCGTGACCTGGATTCCTACGACTGGGTGACGTCCACGGAGAGCAACCAGGCGCGCGGCATCTACATGCGCGCGGCCGACCTCGTGGAACGCATCATCGCGCAGAAGAAGCCCGGCTCCATCATCCCCCTCCAGGTGGGGGCGGGTGAGGGGCGGCGGGAGGACTACCTGTTCCAGAAGCTCGACATCCTCATCAACGAGCTTTTCCGCCGCGGCTACACGATCGTGCCGGTCTCGACGCTGATCGAGCACGCGCGGTAACGGCAACGGGAAGAAAGGGGAAGCTGCGGTGAACGCGAACGATCCAGGGAATGCCTACCGCGAGATCCAGATCAAGACGGCGAACCAGATCCGGCTCATCGTCATGCTCTACGACGGGGCGATCAAGCACATCAACCTCGCGCTCGACATGTTCGCCGAGGGTCACAAGCGTTACGACGCGATCAATGGCCACCTCATCGCCGCGCAGGACATCCTCTCGGAGCTGATGGCGTCACTGGACTTCGAGAAGGGGGGCGTGCTCGCCCGCAACCTCTTCAGCCTCTACTCCTTCATGAATCGACGGCTTCTGGATGGAAACCTGAAAAAGGACCCTGCTCCGCTCGCCGAGGTGCGCAAGTTGATGGGTGAGCTGCGCGAGGCGTGGGATGAGATCTCCACGCGCAAGGGCCTGGAGGGGAATGCGACACCCGCCAGCGGGGTGAATATCGCCGGATAGCCGGGACGCGGACAAAAGGGAGGGGCCCCATGAGCGAAAATGAACAGAATGTCGCCATCCTCAGGCGCCTGCGCGAGATGCTCGCGCGCCAGAGGGACAGGTTCGATGCCTACCTGCGCCTGCTCGAGCGCCAGAAGAACGCCATCGACGAAAGGGACACCGGCAGGCTTCTGGAGCAGGTGGAGATGGAGAGGTCGATCATCGCGGAGGTGAAGAGCCTGCGGAAGGTCATCGCCCCGCTGGAAGCGCTCTACCAGGCTGCCTACCCGGGGACGGAAGACACCGTGCCGCAGCTCCAGGCGACCCTGGACACGATGGGCAAGACCATCGCGGCGCACAACGCGCGCAACCGGCAGATGCTCCGCGACCGCATGCAGGAGCTGCGCCAGGAGATCAACGCGCTGCACGCATGGCCGAAGACCGCCCCGCAGTTCTCCACGGTCTCGCCGAATCTCGTCGACATCACCACATGAGTCGGGAGCTGTACCTCCTCGACGGCTACAGCATCATCTATCGGGGGTATTTCGCCTTCCTGAACCGGCCGCTCCTCAATCCGCAGGGCCGCAACTCCTCGTCCGTCTTCGTCTTCTTCCGCACGCTCTTCCAGCTCATTCGCGACAGGGCCCCGGGCGCCATCGTCGTGGCGATGGATTCGCGCGTGCCCACCTTCCGCCACGTGCGCTACGACCAGTACAAGGCGAATCGTGAAAAGGCCCCCGGCGACCTGCACGCGCAGGTGCCGGTGATCGAGGAAATCCTCGCGGCCCTCCACGTGCCCAGCATCCGGGCGGACGGCTTCGAGGCCGATGACGTCATCGCGACGCTCGCCGAAGGCTGCCGCAAGATGGGCGTCCCGTGCTGGATCCTCTCAAGTGACAAGGACATCCTCCAGCTCATCGGCGGCAACGTGCGCCTGATGGCCCAGGAGAAAGGAAGAAGCGATCTGGTCGAGTACTCCCGACAGAAGGTGTTCGAGGCACGAGGGGTGTACCCCGAGCAGATCGTCGATTACCTCGCCCTCACCGGCGACTCATCCGACAATGTCCCCGGCGTCGCGGGTATCGGGGAAAAGACGGCGCAGAAGCTGCTGGCCCAGTTCGGGAGCCTGGAAAAGATGTATGCCGAGCTTTCCTCGGTCACGCCAGAATCGCTTCGAAAAAAGCTGGAGACGGGGCGCGAGCTTGCCTTCCTGTCCCACGAGCTCGTGACGCTCCGGCGGGACGTCCCCGGCATGCCGGAGATCGATTCGCTCGCCTTTCCCGGTCTCGATGTCGACGCCGGCGCTCCGCTCTTCGAGCGCGAAGGCATGAAGACGCTGGTGACGGAGATGCGGGGCATCGCGCATGCGGCGGCCGCGCCGCGCGCCGCGGCACCGGTGGCGCCCGCCCCCGCACCGGAGCCAGTCGCCGACACCAAGGCGGCGCCGGCGGTCGAGATGAAGAGGGGCACCTACACCACGATCACCTCCCTGAGCGAGCTGGACCTCTGGGTGGAGAAGGCGCGCCGCGCGGGCACGTACTCTTTCGACGTGGAAACGGACGGCATCGATGAGATGAGCGCCCGGCCTCTCGGATTCTCCTTCAGCTTCGAGGAGGGCAAGGCCTGCTATATTCCCCTCCGGGCCCCTGGTGTCGCCTGCCTGCCGGACGACGCGGTGAAAAGCAGGCTCGCGAGGCTCCTGGAAAATCCCGGCCTGCACCTGGTGGGGCAGAACGTGAAATACGATTACAAGGTCATGCGCCGCTGGGGCGTGCGCCCGGCCAATGTCACCTTCGATACCATGATCGCCGCCTGGGTCCTCGAAAGCGACGAGGCGTTCTTCGGCCTCGATCACCTTGCGGAAAAGCGCCTGGGTTTCCGCGCCAAGCCGTATGCGGAGGTGGTGGGCAAGGGCCAGACCCTCGACGAGGTGCCCATTCAACAGGCGACGGATTATTCGGGGGAGGACGCGGATCTCACCTTGCGCCTGCACGCCCTCCTGTCGAAGGACCTGAAATCCGAAAGCCTGGAGTTCGTCTTTTACGATATCGAGATGCCGCTGGTGTCGGTGCTGGCCGAGATGGAGCTTGCGGGCATCAGGATCCTTTCGGCCGAGCTCGCCGCCTACAGCCGCGAAATGGAAAGCTCCCTTTCGCGCCTGGAGGCGGAGATCTACGAGCTCTGCGGCCGCTCCTTCAACATCAATTCGACGAAACAGCTCGCGGAGATCCTTTTCACCTGGCGGAAGCTCACGCCCGTGAAGAAGACGAAGACCGGCTACTCCACCGACGTCGACGTTCTGGAAATACTCGCTGCGGAAGACCCGGTGCCGGAGAAAATCCTCGCTCACCGCAAGCTGTCGAAGCTGAAGTCGACCTATGTCGATGCGCTGCCCCTGCTCGTCAACGAGCAAACGGGACGCCTGCACACGCACTACGTCCAGACGGGAGCGGCGACGGGGCGTCTTGCGAGCAAGGACCCGAACCTCCAGAATATCCCCATCCGCGAGGAGGAGGGACGGCGCGTGCGGGCCGCATTCGTGCCCGCGCCGGGCATGAAATTCGTGAGCGCGGATTACGCGCAGATCGAGCTCGCCATCCTTGCATACCTGTCCAAGGACCCCATCCTGCTCCAGGCATTCAAGGACGGCAAGGATATCCATCGGCAGACGGCCGCGCTTATCTTCGGCGTCGGGGAGGCGGCGGTGTCGCCCGAACAGAGACGCGTCGGAAAGACGATCAATTTCGGCGTGGTCTACGGCATGTCAGCCTTCGGCCTTGCCCAGGGGCTGAAGATCTCCCGGGCCGACGCGGACAGGTTCATCAAGACCTATTTCCAGCGCTTCGAAGGGGTCGATCGATTCCTGAAGGAAACGATACGCTCCGCGGAAGAGACGGGATTCGTGCGCACGCTCATGGGGCGCCGGCGCAGGATCAACGCGATCACGAGCCGCAACCGTACCGAGAAGACGGCAGCGGAGAGAGTGGCGGTGAACTCTCCCATCCAGGGCTCCGCGGCAGACATCGTCAAGATGGCGATGGTGAAGCTGCATCGCCGCCTTGCGCAGGAAGGGCTTTCGACAAGAATTCTTCTGCAAGTGCACGACGAGATCATCCTGGAGGCTCCGGAGGGCGAGGTGCCGGCCGTCGAGCGCGCCGTGCACGACGTGATGGAGCATGTCACCGACCACGCGATCCCGCTGAAGGTCTCCTGCGAATCCGGCGACAGCTGGGGCGCGTTCCACTAAAGGAGGCCGCGTGGCGTTGCGCTTCGTGCGGCGCACTTCATGCGCCCCCGCCCATTCTCTGGAACTCTTCGATTTCCCAGGCAGTCGCGGGGTGGTACCAGCCTCTGAACTTACGGAGGTAGCCGTCGGGCACCGGCTCGGGGGAAAGCCTTGCGCCGTCCATCCGGTAGCCCCTCACGACAGCGGGGTTCTCCGAGATCACGCGCAGGAAATCGCAGCGCGGCTCGCCGCTCCAGGGCCTGTTTTTCATGTAGAGGCTGATCATGACGGATGCTCCTTTGAAAGACAAATAACTATACAAGTGTATAGTATGTGTCAAGCGGAAAAAAACGGAGATTGGGCGTGGTCGTCGGACTGACGGGAGGATACTGCGCGGGTAAGGACGTTGTCGCCCGCGCGCTTGCGGGCCGTGGCTTCGCCGTGATCGACGTGGATGCACTCGGGCACGACGCGCTTCGGGAGAAGGCGGCAGAGGTCATCGCGGCTTTCGGGCGGCTGGTGCGCCGCGACGACGGCAGCATCGACCGCAAAGCCCTGGGGAGAATCGTCTTCGCGGATGCCGCGGCCCTTGCGCGGCTTGAATCCATCGTGCATCCCGTCATGGTGGAGGAAGTGAAGAAAAGGGCGTCGGCCGCGCGCGGAGATGTCCTGATCAACGCGGCGATCCTCCGCCACATGGGCCTGCACACCCTTTGCCGCGCGGTCATCTGCGTGCGTGCGCCGCTTGCGGCCCGGGTGCTCCGCGCGATGCGACGGGACAGGCTTTCATTCGGCGCTGCCCTTGCGAGGATCCGTTCGCAAGGAGACGTCTGTGCATCGGGGCGCGGAACGCGCCACGGATTTTTGGCATCGGGGCGCGGAACGCGCCACGGATTTTTGGCATCGGGGCGCGGAACGCGCCACGGATTTTTGGCATCGGGGCGCGCAACGCGCCACGGATTTTTGGCATCGGGGCGCGCAACGCGCCACGGATTGTCGGCATCGGGGCGCGGAACGCGCCACGGATTGTCGGCATCGGGGCGCGGAACGCCTCAATTCAATGATTCCCCTGTCGATACTTATACTGTACGAAACAGGGGGAGCATGCGTTCGCTGGAGCGTCGCGTCGCAGAGCTCGACCGGCTCTTGAGAGGATAGGAAGGGATGGAACGGCAGAAAATTTTCTGGGTCGTGCTCTCGGTGAGCGTCTTCGTCGTGATCGTGCTGGTCGTGGGGGTGCTGCTCCTTCGCCAGAAGTCCTCCACCACCGCGCCGGTCACCGTGAGCCCCCTGTCCGGCACGGGAACGCAGGTCTACGAGTACCAGAGCCCCCCGACGTCCCCCGCCGCGCAGGGTGCGCAGCCGTCTGGTTCCGGCACCGCGCAAACGGGCCAGAAGCCCGGCGACCAGCAGACCATGCATTTCTACATCGGAGAGGGCGACGGACAGAACGCACAACCGGCCCAGACGTCCCCCACGACGACGACACCCGCAGTGAAGCCGGTCGCGCCGGCACCGCAGGCGAGCCCGGCACGAACCGCCATCCGGCCGGCCACATCGGCACCGGCTGCCGTGAAAAAGCCGCAGAAGGGCATCGATTTCTGGATCCAGACCGGCTCCTACAAGAGCCAGGGCAAGGCGGAGGAGCTGGTGACGCTGCTGGAGGGCAAGGGCCTCACCGGGAGGGTTTTCTCCTACACGTCAAAGACGGACACCTACTACAGGGTCCGCATCGGTCCCTATCCGAACAAGGGCGATGCGGAGAAATTCCTCGCCGAGGTGAAGCAGGTCCAGGGTCTGGAAACGAGCTTTATCGCGCAGGTCACCGTGACGCGACCTGCGACAAACTGAGGCTCCCCCTCAGGAGCCGTTCAGGACCTGTTCGTAGATCTTTTCGTATTGCGGAATGATCGCCGCATAGTCGAATCGTCTGGCCTGTGCGCGCGCCGCCGCCGCGTAGCGTCGGGCCTTTCCGCAGTCTTCCAGGAGCTGCAGACAGTAACCCGCCATCGCATCGATATCGCCGACCGGCGCGAGGAATCCGGTCACCCCGTGCTCCACGACTTCCGGCAGCCCCCCCACGTCGCTTGCCACAACGGGCACGCCGCTCGCCATGGCCTCCAGCGCCACGAGGCCGAAGCTTTCCGTCTCGCTGGGCAGGAGGAGGACGTCGGCCGCCTTCAGGAGCGGCGCCACCTCGTCCACCACGCCCACGTAGCGCACCACCGACGTCAACCCCATGGAATCCACGAGCTCGCGAGTCCTCCCGTATTCGGGGCCGTCGCCTACGAGCACCAGACGCGCGTCCATGGATTCCCGCACCCGCGCGAAGATCCGCACGACGTCGTCGGTGCGCTTGATGGGGCGGAAGTTCGAGATGTGCATGAGCGTGACCTGCCGCTCCGAGGTCTTTTCCGGTATGCAGCGGGGCTCGCGCACCTCGTGCCGATCCGGGTCGATGAAATTGTAGACGACCTGGATCTCCTTTTTCATCGGGATCTGCCGGTAGGTTTCATCCCGCAAGTAGCGGGAGACCGCCGTGACGGCGTCCGATTGCTCGATGGACCATTGCGTCACCGGCTTGAAGGACGGGCTCGATCCCACCAGGGTGATGTCCGTGCCATGCAGCGTCGTGACGACCTTCAGGTTCAGCTCCGAGGCGATCTGCCGCGTCATGATGGCGGCGGCGGCAAAGGGGATGGCATAGTGCACGTGCATCACCTGCAGCTTGTGCGTCCGCGCCACCTCCACCATCTTCGCCGTCAGGGTGAGGCTGTGCGGAAACTGCTTCAGGAGCGCGTGATTCTCCTGGTCCACTTCGTGGTAGCAGACCCGGGGCGGGAGCTCGCCGAGACGAAGCGGGTTGGCGTAGCTGATGAAGGCCACCGAATGCCCGCGCTCCGCCAAGTGCTTGCCAAGCTCCGTTGCCACCACGCCGCTTCCGCCGGCGGTGGGATAGCAGCAGATGCCGATCCGCATGTGCCGCTCGGAGGCCGGCTCCGCGTGGCCCGGGCCGGGCCCGGCGGCGTCGCCGGTGAGGGGACCTGGTGGGGTCGGCGTCACAGCCCGCCGTCCCAGGCATCGGGATCGTCCGCACGCGCGTGACGGATCTGGCTGGGGTTGTGATAGATCCTGCTGTTGGCGGGCACGCTCTCCGTGAGCCATACGTTGCCGCCGATGATCGATCCGCGGCCGACCACCGTCTTTCCGCCAAGGATCGTCGCCCCGGCGTAGATGGTGACCTCGTCCTCGATCGTGGGATGGCGCTTGCTGTTGGCGAGCTCCTTGCGGACGCTGAGGGCGCCGAGCGTCACGCCCTGGTAGAGCTTCACGTTGTCGCCGATGACGGTCGTCTCTCCGATGACGACACCGGTGCCGTGGTCGATGAAGAAGGAATCCCCGATCGTCGCCCCGGGGTGGATGTCGATGCCCGTCTGGCCGTGCACGTATTCGCTCATCATGCGGGGAATCATAGCGACGTGGCGCTCGTACAGCTCGTGCGCAATGCGGTGGACGAGGATGGCCTCCACCGCGGGGTAGGAGAGGATCACTTCCTCATAGGTGCGCGCCGCCGGGTCTCCGCGGAAGGCTGCCTGGACGTCGCGGCTCACGCGGCGGCGGATCTCCGGTATCCCTTCCAGCAGCGCGCGCACGATGTCTTCCGCCTCACCGGTGCAGTTCTGGTGCCGGTCGCAGTCGTCCATCATCCTGCACGTGTAGCGCAGGCTCTTTTCCACTTCGATCGTGAGCCCCCGGGCGACGTTCACGACTTTCTCTCCAATGGCGTAACGCATGCCCGACAGCTCCAGGCGCTCCTCCGCGCGGAAACCGGGGAAGATGAGGGACGCAAGCTCCTCCACGATCCGTTCCACGCTCTGCCGCGAGGGGAGATTCGCGCCTTCGATGTGATTGATGCCCCCGAGCTCCCGGTAGGAGCCGAGTATGCCTTCCACGATATTGTCGAGGAAATCGGGCGGTTCCCTTGCCGCGGCCTGACTCATGCATTGAAAATGGGGCGGACACGGTGAGTTTGTCAAGGCGCGCCAAATCTCCTACAATGACCGCATGCGGGTCCATCTGCCCCTCAGCGCCTGTCTCCTCGTGGCCGTGGCCGTCCAGCTGCTCTGCCAGCTCTTCAAGGTGGTCTACTATTCGCTGCGCACGCGCCGC
Source organism: uncultured Spirochaetota bacterium (assembly GCA_963781885.1). Classification (GTDB taxonomy): domain Bacteria; phylum Spirochaetota; class Spirochaetia; order SZUA-6; family Fen-1364; genus Fen-1364. Next base: position 763,636 of record CAWAHW010000002.1, read on the forward strand.
CTGTCCCTTTCCTGGTTCATTTCCGCCGGCGGCATGCCTAGCGCGCACTCGGCCTTCGTGAGCTCACTTGCCGTCTCGGTGGGTCTCTGGGCCGGTTTCGATACCGACCTCTTCGGCGTGACGTGCGTCTTTTCCATCATCATCATGTACGATGCCCTGCGCCTTCGCGGGGCGGTGCAGCACCACGCGCAGATCCTCTCTGCGCTCGCGGCCGTCCACCCCGAGGTCGATGCGGGAAAGATCAATCTCCGCCTCGGCCATAGCGCCGCGGAAATCGCCGCGGGAATCATCGTGGGAGGGGGATGCGCGCTGCTCGCCTGGGCGCTCATGCGGTAGGCCGCGGCTGCGTGTCCGCGCCGGCCGTGCGCTGCCCATGGGGCGCCGTCAGCGGCTTAGTGGCTGCGGGCGATGCGGGTCTGCTCGGTGATGGTTTGCGATGACTCGCTGAGCTGGTCGCGTACCGTGGTGAGCTTTGCCTTCGCTTCGGCGAATGCCCCGGCGGCGATGTCTTTCTGGGCGTCCGCCACCGTGGCGCGCGCCTGGTCGGGAAGCTGCTGCAGCGGCGTGATGACGTCCATCTTGATCCGCGGCACCCGCTTCGCCGCCCACAGCCGGGACTCGAATGGCTGGATGGCAGCGGTCACGTCGTCGACGAGCGCGGAGGCTTCCAGGGCCACCTGCTGCTTCGACGTTGCGGCCGTCTCTCCCGCCGTGCGGGCGTCAGCGGCCGTCTGGTCGGCGAGGGTCCGCGCGAGATCGTAGTTGCGCGAGAGGGCGGATCGCTTCGCCTGCGCGGCAAGCTCCGCGTCCAGGGCGTCCATCCGGTCCTGCGCGGCGCGCAAGGCATCCGGGGCGTACGTGATGACATCGGGATTCTGCAGGGCGGCGGCAAGCGCGGCTTTTGCCGCATCGATCTGGGCCTGCGGAGGCGCCGCGCAGGCGGCGAGCAGGAACGCAAGCAGGACGGGGGCGAGCCACCGGGCTTTTTTCATCGGTCGCGGAGTTCCTTTCGCGCACAGTGTGGGCATATCATCATTATCGGCATGCGCATCCGCAAAGCCATGGGGACTCTCGGCGGCGTGGATCGAGCCGAAGGAAAGCCGATTTTTTCCCCGGTGTCAAGGGACGACGTCCGCTTCGTTCTCCCGGGACCCGATCGCGCCGGGGGACGCGGGCTTTAAAAAGGGCGCCCGGCCGGTTATAATCTGAGCATAGTGAGGAGGAAGGGATGAATGATATTCGGAGGAAAACAGCGCTGCTCGCGGTCGTGATCGCGCTCGCGGCAGGGGCCGTCTTCGCCCAGGGGCTTCTGCCGAGCAAGATCTGGATACTGACGATCAACGTGAACGTCCCCAACGCGTCGATCTACGTCGACAACGCCCTGATCCAGGGCAATGCCGCGCGCGTGACGGGCGGTGTCCACAACATCAGAGTCCACGCGGACGGCTACACCGACGTCGCCCAGACCGTCACGGTCAGGGACAATATGCAATTTGGCGTAAGGCTGAACCCGCTGCTCTACCCCGTCACCATCCGGGTGGCGGCGCCGAATGCAAGCGTGTTTCTGGACGGCAACAACGTCACCGGCTCGACCCCTTCCGTCATGACGGGATCGCACACGGTGCAGGTCACGGCGCCGGGATTCCAGGACTACAATACGGTCATCAACGTTTCCGCCCCCGTCACCCTCGACATTCCGCTTCAGGCCGCGGGCTTCCTGCTCACCGTCAACTCGAACGTTCCTGACGCGACCGTCATCATCAACAATCTCGCCAAGGGCGCGGTTCCCTATTCCGAGTACCTGCCCCCCGGCAGCTACACCGTGCGTGTTTCCGCCGCCGGGTATTACGACTACATCGCGAGCGTCGCGCTGGATCGGGCCATCACGATGACGGCGCCGCTGAAGCAGATGCCGCAGCCGGTCACCCAGCCCTCGACCCTGACGTTCGTCATCCCGCCCGTCTTCCGCGATCCCCAGATGCAGCCGGGCGACCCGACGGACGTCGTGCGGATCTACGTCGACAACCGGCTGGTCAATCCGAACAGAGAGCTCGCAAGGATCGCGATCGCCCCCGGGCGCCATCGCATCCGCATCTCCTCGGGCTCCTTCTCCATGCAGCTGGGCGACATCACGGTTCAATCCGGCATGAGTTACATCATCGAGCTTGCGCTCGACATGAAGGTCAGGGCGGTCGCCTCCGACCAGTAAGCCTGCATTCCGCCACGGGGACATTCGTCCCCGTGGTTTTTTCGGCAAATATTCCTTTTCCGGTCAGAAATCTTGACAGCAGCTCCGGGCGACCTTACTATGGGCTTCTGAAAAAAGGAGGCCTTTCATGCGTCGCATCCTCGTGCTTGCACTCTTCATCGTGCCCGCATCCATCGCCCTTGCCGACACCGCACAGGTCATCGCGCAGGCTGACGCGCTCGACCTGAAAGGCTCCTACGCGGAGGCACGCACGCTCGCACTCGACGCGGTCCCGGCTGCCGCGAACGCGAAAGAGCAGGCGGAGCTGTACTGGCGCGCGTCACGCGAGACACTCAACCTGGGCGACAACGCCGACGATGCGAAAAAGCCGCAGGGCGACATCCTCGCACTGTTCACCGAGGGGGAAGGCTATGCCGACAAGGCAATCGCCGCCGATCCCCAGAACGACCTGGCTTATTACTGGAAATCGTCCAATATCGGGCGCTGGGGGCAGACAAAAGGCATTCTCAATTCGCTCTTCAAGGCCGGGCCGATGAAGGATCTCCTCGTGAAGGAGCTCTCCCTCAACGTCAACCGCACCGATGCCTACTACGTGCTGGGGCAGCTCTACCGCGAGCTTCCGGGCTGGCCGGTATCCTTCGGCAACATCGACGCCGCCGTTTCCCTCGGACGCAAGTCGGTGGACCTGCGCGCCGCGCAGTTCCAGGCGGGCACGGCAAAGGAGCTCGTCTACAATTTCTCCAACGAGCTTGCGAAGACCCTCTGGAAGAGGAACTGGAGCGCCGACAAGAGGCTCGCCGAGCAGAAGAACAAGACGGAGAAGCTCGCTGCCGCGACGACCCCGCTGGACATGGGTTCATACTACGAGGCGAGCGTGACCTTGAAGAACATGTCCGATCGCGAAGAGGCGAAGGCGCTCGTGCAGGCGGTCGTGGCGGACTTGCAGAAGGTGGCGAACCGCAACGCAGACCAGAACAAGGATCTGCAGAAAGCAGTCGACCTGCTCAAGGGGTGGTAGGGGGTTTGCGCCGGCCTTCCCCTTTCATGAGGCTTGCCTTTGTGAGTGTTCCGTCTCCCATCTTCCGCTGGAGACGGAACACGGCCTCTTCCACCTTCTTCTTGCGCGCGAATCCGTCGGCAAAAAGCTCCAGCTGATCCTGCGATTCCACCGGCGTCAGGTTGGAAAAGCCGATGCCGATGAGCCTGATCGGGGTGCCCCCCGTCCACCGGGAGTCCAGCAGCTCCCGTGCAACCGCGTAGAGCTCCTCCGTGGACGTCACCCAGTGCTTGATCGTCTTCTGCGCCGACAGCGTCGTGAAGTCGTGGTAGCGCAGCTTCAGCGCGACCGTCTTCGATTTCCAGCTCCCCTCAAGCATCCGGAACATCACCTGGTGGCAGAGCTCCAGCAGCGTCCGCTCGATGCCCGCGCGGTCCTTGCGGTCGTGCTCGAATGTCGTCTCCGTGGAAAGCGACCTGCTGTGCGGCTCCTCTGCAAATATTCCCGGGTCGGCGCCGCGCGTGACGGAAGAGAGGAAGCCCGATGCGCCCTGTCCGAGCAGGCGCGCGAGCTGGGGCTGCGGCATGGCGCGAAGCTGCCGCACCGACGTGATGTTGAGCTCCGTGAGGCGCTGGAGCGTCTTTTCCCCGATGCCCCAGAGATCCGAAAGCTTGATGCCGTCCAGGAACTCCACGGCGTTCTCTTCCCGCACCTCGACGAGCCCGTCCGGCTTGCCGGAGTTCGTGGCGAGCTTCGCGAGGTACTTGTTCGGCCCGATGCCCACTGAAATCGCCAGGCCCGTCTTTTCCTTCACCTCCGCCTTGAGCCGCGCCCCGGTGTCCCGCGCGGGCCCGAAGAGCCTCTCCGTGCCGGAAAGATCGAGGAATGCCTCGTCCACGGAGATCTGCTGCATGTGGGGGGTGTACCCGGCGAGGATCTCCATGACCTGGCGGGAGACCTCGAGATAGCGCTCCATGCGCACGGGGAGGTAGGCACCCTGCGGGCAGCGCCGATAGGCCTGGCTGATGGGCATCGCCGAGTGGATGCCGAAACGGCGCGCCTCGTAGGAGCAGGCCGACACCACGCCGCGATGGCCCGGCGCCGCACCGACGATCACCGGCCTTCCCTTCAGGGAGGGGTCGTCGCGCTGCTCCACGGAGGCATAGAACGCATCCAGGTCGACGTGGAAGACGACGGGACGGACGGATGGGTCGCTCACGTCTTCAGGTCCAGGCCGTTGATCACGCGCACGCGCGTCGACACGCGCAGGTCGGGACGCGTCCCGACGTCCACGCCGATGAGGGGGGAATCGAATTCCGCGGAAACGGAGAGCGTGAACTCGCCGCCCACGGGCAGCGTCAGCTGGAGCGCGAGCGGGTCCGGGGCAAAGGCTCCGACTTGCAGCCGGTATTCCCGGGGGCTCACCCGCACGGCGGGAAAGGAGCTGTCGTACAGGATGAAATCGCTCAGGGAGGTGAGGGTGACCTCAAAGAGCCTTGGTCGGAGGGGCATGCGCACGTCGAGCGTCACCGTCCGCTCCCCCAGGAACTGTCCCGAGGTGACGCTCACCTGGACCGGGGAGGCCGCAAGAGGCAGGGCGAGCGTTGCGCGGTTCGCATTCGACGGCACAGCAAGCCCTCCGTCCCCGTCGCTCACGGAAAGCTTCCCAAGCGGCGCGGCGCTTGCAAGAGAGAGATAGGTGGAGGTCGTGCGGCCCTGCGTGTCGACCACCAGCGTCTGGGTCGCCGTCACCTGCTGGGGGTGGGCCGGGGAAAACGGAGCGAAGGTCAGGAGATGCACGGCAAGCGCCGCCCCCGCGGCGAGGAAGACGCCCGCGATGACCAGCTCCCTTCTGCCGCGGCGGAGGATGCCCCTGCCCCGAAAGAGGAGCCCGACGCGCAGAAAGGCGAGCACGATGGGGAGGCATGCCCCCGCGACCAGGAGATTGCCCCACAGGGGGGAGAGCATCAGAAAACGGCAGAAGGGGAGCGCCGGTGCGAGGAAGACGGAGATCACCCCTTTCACGCCCCAGAACGGCGCGGGAAGGATGAAGAGCGTCTTCACCCATCGGTTGCGCATGAGGGTGGAGAGAAAGACGAAGAGGAAGGCCCAGAGGAAATAGAACGTGAAGGAGATGTCGAAGACCGCCACCACGACGACGTTGACGAGCAGCACGAAAAGGGCGGCGGCGGCATAGAAGCTTCCGCTGCGCGCGATGCGCAGCCGCCGGAGCGGGATGTACAGGATGGCGGCGAGAAAGGCCGCCGTGCAGATTTTCAGCGCGAGGAAGGGAAGCGGCACGAGCGTCCACAGGTCGGGGAAGCCCCGCAGGGAGAGCACGCCCTCCAGGACGTAGGTTCCCGCCGCGAGGAACGCGAACGGGAAGGCGACGGCCGGCACCAGCACGAGGATGTGGCGGACCAGGGTTCGCGTGTACTTTTTCAAGCCCCTTCGGAAAAGCTGTGCGTAGAGAAGGACAACGGCAAAGACGGCGCAGATCAGAAGCACGTACTCCTGCTCCCCGATGATGACGGAGAAGCCGCCCACCTGGGCCTCGAGGTAGTGCAGGTCCCAATCCTCGGGGATGCCGGAGACGCCGTCCCGCACCAGCGCCCGCAGGAAAGAGGCGAGCGTTGCAAGCCTCTGGTCCGCCGGGCAGGGTGTCGGTCCCGCCGTATTCGCCCTCGATGCCCACCGACGGATAGCCCGCTTTCAGCCAGGGCTCGATGAGGGTCCTTTCATCGGTGGCGCCGATGCGGAAGATCTGCGTTTCCTCGCCGGGCAGAAGGAAGGGGACACGCGCCTCCCGCAGCGCATCCACCGACCTGTTCATCAGCCAGTACGGGCTCACGATGCCTCTCCCGCCTCCCCTCACGATGACCCGGGAAGGCACGGCGTGGAGATTCAGGTAGACCACCGCCGCCCGGTAGTTGGGCTGGAAGTCGCGCAGGAACAGGTTGCTCCCCATCGGGTATGCGTCCGTGTCCCCGTATTCGGCTCCCAGGAAGAGCACGGTGACGCCCGTCGGCGGCGTGCTGCCCTGGAGGCTCTCGATGAGGTTCACGGCGATCGCCACGGCCACGGACCCGTCGGCAGCGGCATCGGCGTCGGGCGGCGCGTCCAACGGCACCGCCACGATCAGGGTGTCGCGCGAAGCGCCGGGCAGGTCGACCCGGAGGCACGTGGAGAAGGAATGCCCGGCTTCCGCCTGGCTGAAGTCGAACCGGGCGGACGTGATGCCCCGGGCGCCGAGGCTCTGCTCGATCCACGCGAGCAGGGCACGCTCCGCCATCGAGCCTTCCTGCCGCGGGGCAAACGCGGCAACGGCGCGCAGCGTGTCTTCCAGGGAGGCGGCAGGCGCCGTCGCGGTCGCCTCGGCGTGGAGGGGAGCCGCGGCGAGCAGGCACGCGAGCAGGAGCGCCACGATCATGGTGGGCCCAGCATAGGAGAAGCCCTGCCGGCCGTCAATCGCGGCGGCCGAATCTTGAATTGCGCAGGTGATTTCATTACTCTCTTGATCGAAGCCATGGAAGTCATGCCGGAGATCGTCCAGCGCCGCAGTGTGCGATCGTTCACCTCCCAGCCTGTCGAAAAGGAACAGATAGAGCGCATCATCGAAGCCGGTCGGCTCGCCCCGTCCGCCAAGAACAGGCAGGAATGGCGCTTCATCTACATCCAGAAGAAAGAGACCCGGCAGAAGATGATGGAGGCCGCATTCAGCCAGGATTACGTGGGCCAGGCCCCCCTCATCATTGCCGTGTGCACGACGAATATCGACTACCGCATGCCCAACGGCCAGGCGTCATACCCCATCGATCTTGCTTTTGCCGCTTCCCATATGGTGCTGCAGGCCGTCCACGAGGGACTGGGGACCTGCTGCATCACGACCTTCGACGAGCAGGAGGTGCGGGAGGTGCTCACCGCCCCCTTCTCCATGCGCATCGTGCTGCTCATCCTCGTCGGCTACGCGAATGAAGTGCCCGAACCGACGCCGCGGAAATCGCTGAAGCTCATCTCCGGAAAGGACCACTGGTAGGGGGCGGCGCGCCGACCGCGTGCCTTTCACCGCGCTCCGCCAGCGAAACAATGCATCGACGCTAGACCCCGTTGCCGCTGTAGTACGCCACGAGCTTCTCGAATGATGAAAGCGCGGCCGGGTCATCGAATTGCTCGATCTGGGCGCCCAGGGCAAACCAGATTGCATCCTGCTTCAGCCAACGCACCCGCAGCGTGATCGGAAAGGGCGTGATGCTCGGATCGTGCTCCGCGATCACGCGCAGCGTGATGACGTCTCCGACGGCGGCGGGCACCGGTTGCATGAAAGCCACCTGGCAGCCGGTCCGGCTCAGGTCCCGGATGTAGCCGGGGGCGGGAGGCGTGAGCAGTATCGCCTTGGCGTAGCTGGAGACGCGGGGGTCTTTGCGCTGCTCAGTTCCCATTGCCTGCCTCCGCCGCGCTTGCTCCGCGCGTGTCCCCGGCCGTGCTCACGGCGAGCGTGATGAGCGTCCCGGCCGTCTTGCCCGGATGGAAGCTCATGGGCCGATCCCGCTCGTCCAGGAAAACGAGTCGGAACTCGTCGAATGTCTTCCGCGCGACATAGATCCCCATTCCGAAGCGCTTGTACTCGTGCTGCTTCTGGTAGGCATCGAAGGACGCGGAGTGAAGGTCGAGCGTCCGCGGGTCGGTTGACAGGTCGTAGGGCAGATTCTTCGTGTCGAAGCCGCCGCCGAAGTCCCGCACGGAGACCATGAACCGGCCGTCGAGCGCGCTCAGGTCGATCCAGATGTCGCGCGATTCCCCTTTTTCCCGGTGGGCGCGGATGGAATTGTTGAGGAGCTCCAGGATGGCGAACCGGATGTGCTCGGTGCTCACCCGTGACGGGGGGATGACGATGGCGTCGAGGATGCGGATGACCTCACGGAAGTCCGCATGGGGGTCGATGGACAGACGAATGGTCCTGCTCTGCAGACCGTTCATCTTGAGTGCGGGCGCGGGTTCCATGTCGTCCGTCTCTTTTCCTCTCTCCGACATTCGTGGATACTGCGGGAATGGTATATGTTATCGCGGAGTTGCGCAATTACCGGCAGCTCGTGCGCCTGAGGGCGAAAGACCTCGCGAGCCTGGAGGGGTCGCTCCTTGCCGCCCTTGACACGCACCTCGCCCGGCCCGCGGCCGCGGGTCCAGGCGTCTGGACGGCCGCGGTGGGGCAGGAAGCCGAGATGGACCCTGCGTCCGCCGCCCTCGGCGCGGCCCGGATACGCGACCTTCTTCTTTCCCTCCGCGGGCAGCTCTTCGGCTTCGCGGTGCTGATCGCGGCCCTTGATGCCGATACACCCCCTTCCTCGGCCCTCCGCGGTCTGCTCGACGCGGCGGAGGAGGACGAGCAGCTCTGGATCGCGCGCGGGTGCGCGGAGCTTTTCGCGGATGCACTCGCCTGGGAGGCCGGCGGCGCCGTCTGCAAGGTGACGGGTCTGCGCCGGCCGGCGCCGCGCGAGGAGACGCAGCCGGACGCGCCGCGGCCCTGGGTGCGGGAGGCGCTGGTGGACCGCGCGCTTGACCTCATGAGCGGCAGGATCAACAGCGGCGAATCGCACGACGTCCTCTGGGTGCGGGGACCTCGCGGCGTGGGAACGACGGACCTCGTAGGGGAGATCGCCGCGCGGCTGCAACGCGACCCCGACACGCCGTGGCTGCGCATGCGCACGATATTCAAGAGGCGCTCGCCCCTGCATCCCTTCCTGCCGACGCTTCTCCCCGGTCTCATCGACGCCGTGCCGGATTCGCTGCGCGGTCCCGAGAGGGAGGTCTGGTCCGACGTCGGGGGGCTGCTCGCCTGGCTGCAGGACCCTGCCGGCCGGGAATCCCGGGGCGTGATACGGCCGCTACCCGATCACATCCTGGAGGACTTCTGTCTCGGTTACAGGCTGTACCTCCTGGCCTGGATACGCGCGGCGGAAAGGACCCTGGCTCCCGCGATCTTCGTCTGTGAAGGCATCGACGCGTATCATCCGGCCGCCCGCAGGATCGTGGGCCAGCTCATCGACGAGCTGCTTGCGCGCCCGGGTTTCCTTCCCGTCGTGACCACGTCTTCCGTGCGGGCCCCCGACGAGATCGCCGGGCTCTCCCTCGTGCCTTTCCACGTGCATCCGCTGGGCAAGCGCGAGATACGGTCCCTTGCGCGGCATGTCTTTCCGGGTCTTGCGGTTCCCGCCTCTCTCGCGCGGATCCTCCATCATCGATCCGGCGGGCTTTCCGTTTCCGTCGTCTCCTACCTCCACTACCTTGCAAAGACCGGGCGCATTGTCGCCCGCGGCGACGGCTTCGCCTGGGTGCAGGACGCGCAGGAGACGCTCGTCATCCCCGCCAACCCCCTCTCGGTGTCCTGGTTCCTCATCCGGGACCTGCGTTCGGACACCTTTCTCTTTCTCTACGCCCTCTACCTTGCGGCCGGTCTGCTCGACCGGCACGGCTTCCAGGACTTCCTGGCCGAGGCGGGCTTCGACGCGGCGACGATTTCCCGGTCCTTTTCCGATCTGGCAGCCTCCGGTCTCATGGCCGACGAGCCCGAGCTCATCCCGCTTTTCCCCGCCCTGCGCCGCAAGCTGGAAGAGCTGCTGGGGAGGGAAGGCGTGAGCCTGCGCGAGCGTTTCATCGCCCACATGTTCGCGCTCTGGACCGGCGGACGTTACCGTCACCCCGTGCTCCTCTTCACGTTTCTCGCGCGCAACGGGAGGACCGACCTTGCGCTGCGGATCCTGCCCGACATCATCCGCCGCAAGCTCGACGAGTGCGATCCCGCCGGCGCCGTTGTCTTCTGCGACCTGCGCTCGCTCGACTTCGCGGTGCCGCCCACCCCGGAGCAGGCGCGCGAGCTCGCCGCCGTCGTGGCGCTGGGACGCCTGCGCGCCGCGCTGATGCGCCAGGATGCACCCGCTGCCGAGGCGGCGCAGGCCGAGGCCCGCAAGTGGGCTTCCACCGATGCGCCGGTCCCCCTGCGCGGGGAGGTGGGCGTCGAGCGGGCGAAATATTTTCTCTCCACCGGCAACTCCGGCGCCGCGCTGGAAGAATTGAAGAAGGGCCTTCTCCTGAGCCAGGAGTCGCGGAGCGACGCGGCGGACTCCGCGGGGGCGGAGAAGGGCGATCGGCCGTTCTATCTCTGGCTGGGTGCCACGATGCTCGCCGAGGGACGGCTGGGCGAAGCGGTGGAATACCTCGGGATGTCACAGAGATTGTGCCAGGAGGCCGACGACGCCCCGGGGCTGCTCTGGACCCTCGTGTACCTGGCGGACAGCTGCTTCATCGCGGGACGCTACACCCAGTGCTTCACCGTACTCGAGCAGGGATTGCGCAAGGCGCACGCCCTCTACCGCCGCGAGGTGGAGCTCTTCCTGGAGTTCCTGCGCGCGCGCGTGCTCTTCCAGGTCGGCTCCTATGAAGAGTGCTCGCTGTGCCTCCAGGCCTGTCTCTGCCTCGCCACCCTGTACGGCCGCGACGATGCGCTTCCCGTCCTGCGCGCGTGGCTGGGACGCACGCTTCTGCACCAGGGTGAGTCGGCGTCCGGCACGCGTCTCCTGGAGAGCCTTTCGCGGCAGACGAAAGAGGTCCTCCTTTTCCAGGCGGAGGGCTGCCTTTTCTCCGGCAACCTCGAAAATGCCTCCCTCTATGTCGAGCGCGGGCTCGGGCTTTCCGCGGCATCGCGCTTTCCGGCGCCGGAGGGCGTCCACTGGCAGGATGGCTTTGCCTGCGCGGAAGGCCGCTGCTTCCGTCTCAGCAGGGGGGACGCGTACCTGCGGCGCACCCTGGGCGGGCTTCGCGCCTATCTTCTCGGTCTGCGCGGTTTTCGCGAGGAGGCGATACGCGAGCTGCGGCAGCTCACCCGCGGTGAGAAGGCCGTGGAGGAGGATCCCGGCGTTTTCGTCCTGAACTACCTCTACTCGCAGGTCCTGCCCGAGGCCGGCGCGGACGAGGTGGACGACAAGGTCACCGTCCTCAGCAAGAGCCTGAAGAGCCTCCAGGAACGCGCTTCGCGCATCGACGCCCCAGCCGAACGAAGCTCCTTTCTCTGGCGCAATCGATGGAACCGCATGATCATGGACGAGGCGCGCGAAAGAAAGCTCGTGTGACACGTTTTTCCGTCCGTGGGGTTACAGCCATCGTGATGGCGCCCCTCACTCTTGACTCGCGTGGCGAAAATCGGGACTTTCTTCTGGAAAGCCAATGATGCGTTTCCGTCTTTCTTTTCCCGCGGCTCTCGTGAGGCCCGACAGGACCTTTGCGAGCCGCGAGATCTACGCGATACCAAAAGTCATCCTCGTTCTCTCCCTCTTTGTCCTCTACATTGCCGGTGAGCGTCTCGTCCAGGGCTACTACCAGAACGAGCATGCAAAGACCCTGGCGCTCCTGGAGGTGGATTCCCGCATGGGCGGCTTTCTCCAGAACGCCCCCGCCCAGGTGCAGCGGCAGGCGCGCGACCAGATGCTGGACTCGATACTCGGCCGCCGCAGCGCGATGATGACGGCGTTCGGCATCGTTTCCGCCGGCGTGAGCTTTCTTCTCGTGCTCCTTGAGTCGTGGATCGTGAGCGCGGTGGCGTGCCAGTTCTTCGGCGGTCAGGAGGAGAAGACGGGCAGGGGACGCCCATCTGCCACGCTTTTCGTGGTGGCATGGTTTCCCCTGGCGCTGCGAAGGCTCCTGGCGGGCGTCATCATGGCGGCCCGCAGCCCCGATGCCGCCTCCAATGCGCTGACGCTTGCGGACTATCGGAAGCTGAGCGCCGTCCGCTTCGACCTGTACTCCCTCCTCCATCTGCCGAACGTGGGGCCATTCCTCACGGCGGTGGCGACCATGGCGACCGATCCCTTTCTCCTCTGGACGCTCGCGATCCTCTGGTTCGGAGGCAGGGAGGTCTACCATATGCCGCTGCGGAGCGCGGTGATGCTCACCGCGGTTCTCGTCGTTCTCCTGGGGCTGCAGAGCGCGCTTCTGGGGCGCATCGGTGTTCAGTGGGAGCTGTAATGATGAAACCAGCGACTCTCAGTATGGTGACTGAATGATGCAGTTCTCATTTTGTCCCATGATAAATGACCGCTTTCTATGTGTGTCGTACACGTTCCAAACCCAAGAAGGCCCAAAATGAGACAAGCCGCATCGAGCATGGTTGCAGGCTCTTGAGTTGGAGGATCCGCTGGAGCAGTTGACTCTCACCGAGTACCGCTGCCAAGTCGACGAGCTGGAGGAGAAGTGTCGGCGGATCAAGGCGGGCATCGAAGAGATCGCGGCACGTAAAAGCTATGCCGAACCTGTAGCCAAGCTGAAGGCGTTCAAGGGCGTGGAGACGCTGATCGCCTTGTCGCTTGTTTCGGAGATCGGGGACTTTCGGCGCTTTGCAGGTGCGGATCAATTCATGGCGTTTTTGGGGTTGGTGCCCTCCGAGCGATCCAGCGGAAACAAGAGGCGCTTGGGAGGAATCACAAAGGCGGGTAATTCCCACCTGCGCAAACTTCTGGTGGAGGCCGCCTGGCAATACCGCAGCTACCATCCCAGTAGCACTCGGTTGATGAAACGACGCGAGGGTCTTTCTCCATCCTTGGTCAGCTATGCCAACCGTGCGTGCAGGCGGCTAAACAAGAAATTTCTGCGTCTGCTTTTTCGCGGCAAAGCTTCTCAGACCGTGGTGACGGCGGTGGCGCGAGAGCTCTCGGGGTTCCTGTGGGGCGCGATGGTTGATCGGGTGGCTTGAGGAGGCTGCGTATGCAATCGAGGCAACCGGGACGGATGGGGAAGGTTCGTGGCGAACGGAGAATCCTCGAGCGGTTCTGCAGGCAGACTATGGTCTGATCCTGGTAATGAGACGGAGGCAAGCTCCTGACGATCACATTGGCCTGCGGTAACCAATCCACGCATATCAGACTGGTCGATCGTCGGTTATGCCCTTCTCCATCTCTTCGGGTTGGCCTCGATGTTCAGAAGGAGTTCTAAAGAAAAAAGGAGGCTTTTAGAGCTTGACGGGGGCACATCATATCAGAACTGCTGTGATGAAACGTGTCCTCTTGACGTGCATCGCGGCGGCGCTTGCGCTGCCGGCCCTTTTTGCCGACGACGCGGCGACGCCGCAGACTCTTTCACTCGGCGATCTGCCTGCCCTGGTGCTCGGTCACGACACGGGCGCCGCGATCTCGGCGCAGACCACGCAGTTCGCCCTCCACACCTACCGGGGAGCCATCGCGCAGGCCCTTCCCCAGATCGACTTCACCTCCAACTATTCCCTCGCCTATACGCCCCTGTACGAGTCGGAATCGATCAGCCTCGGAGTCCCCCCGTACGGCTTCGGGATAGACGACACGAAGACGCAGGACCAGGGGAATCACTTCCTGGACACGAAGCTTTCCCTGTCGCAGCTCCTGCCCACGGCGGGCAACCTCTTCTTCAGCCTCGAAAACAGCATGACGATCAGCGCCGTCGGCAGCCAGACGGTGAACGGCATCGCCGTGACCACGGCCGACACGCAGTTCAGCGAGAAGCCGAAGGTGAGCCTCAACCTCACGCAGCCGCTTCTCCTCAATGGCAAGCTGATCGACTTCGACCTCTTTCCCGCAACGCTCCGCAAGGCGGAGCTGGGCTATCTCGAGCAGGACGCCGCGGACATGGCGCAGAGGAACCAGCTCGTGGGTCAGGCCGTGCAGAGCTATCTCGCGGTCATCCAGCTTCGCCGGAATGTCGCCCAGACGCAGAAGAGCATCGACGTGACGCAGGGCAATCTCGACGTGATGGAGAAGAACTACTCGCTGGGGCTCGTGGCGGAGCCTGACCTGCTGGACGCGCGCATCGGCCTTTCCCGTCAGAAGCAGGCGCTCCTGGAGCTCTCCTCCACGCTCGCGAAGACCGAGCGCCTGCTCGCACACGCAATCGGCAGGACCGACGTTGCAGCCGTCGTGTTCTCGGAGGACATCCCGCCGCTCGCCTTCGGCCTCGGCCGCGAGGAGGCAGTGGCGCGGGCCTTCAGCGGTCACCCGCTCCTCCGTCAGAAGGGGCTCACCGCGGAGGAAAGGCGCCTGGACACGATACTCGCCGGGCAGCAGTATGCCTCCACGCTGTCCCTTTCATTCTCCTGGTCGCCCCGTTACCCCTTCACCACGAACACGCCGTACATGACGGACTTCAACTCGTCGTTCTCCGATCTGTTCAAGACGGGCGCGGGAAACGATTACTCCCTCGCCGCGGGTCTCACGATCCACCTCTATGATGGCGGCAGCCAGAGGGAGGGTCTCGCGGGCCAGGCGGCGCTCGGTGCGGCCGCGGACCAGGGTCTGGTTGCCCAGAGGCAGGAGGTGCAGGACCAGGTGGAGCTGGACCTCCTGGAAATGGCGAGTCTCCAGGAAAAGGTGGCGCTGCTGGAAGAATCGGCGCGGCTGGACGAGCGGCGGCTCTCGACGGAGCAGAGCCTGCTCGCGTTGGGCAAGTCAACCGAGCTTGCGGTGGAGTCGAAGGCTGCCGACGTCGATGCCGGGGCAAACGAGCTGTGGCGCGCGCGGGCGGATCTCTATCTCACGATTCTGGACCTGCATTCCCTCACGGGGGATGACGTGGCGAAGATCGTCCAAGGAAACGGGAAATGAAACGACGACGGGTCCTGTATGTGATCGGTGCAATCATCGTCCTCATCGCCGCCGTGGTGATCCTCAACTTCACGCTGAAGGGGAGCAAGTACGATACGGCCATCCCGGTGCGCGGCTACGTGGCGGCAAAGGGGAGGCTGGAGGACCGGGTGAGCGGCGACGGCACCTTCAAGGCCCGCAGCACCGTCACGGTGGTCGCGCAGGTCTCGGGCGAGGTGAAGACCATACCCGTGGATGAGAACTCCATCGTCCAGGAGGGCACGGTGCTCGTGACCCTCCGCGATGACGACTATGCCCTCTCCGTGCAGAAGATGAAGGCGTCGCTCGACTCCACGCGCCGCAGCATCCAGCAATCCCTGGTCACCCTGCGGGCCCAGTACAGGAGCGCGGTCTCATCTCTTTCCGATGCCCAGCGCACCTTGGACAAGAACAAGGAGCTTTTCGCGACAAAATCCATTTCGGAAGAGGTCTACCAGCACTCCTCCGACGCGCTTGCCACCGCGAAGGTGAGCTGGCAATCGGCGCGCGAGCAGCTCGACCTGCGCTGCGATCTTCCGCTGGACGCGGAACCGCCCCTGGACGGCTCCCACGATGCGCAGGTGATCGAGGCGTCACCCGAGGTGGAGCAGGCGCTGCTCTCCCTGCGCTCGGCGGAGGACAGCGTGGCGCGCTGCACCATCACCTCACCCGTCGCGGGAACCGTCACGAAGGTGATGCCGTCCGTCGGCGACATGGTCGCGCCGAATACCCAGCTCGTTCGGGTGGAGGACCTGGGCGACATGCAGGCGGAGATACAGATCGACGAGGTGGACATCGGCAAGATCCACCTCGGCCAGCCCGCCGAGATCACGAGCGATTCGCTCATCGGCCTCACGCTGCACGGCGCCGTGGAGACCATCGCGCCGACCATCACGAGCCTCGGGTCCACCCGCGTGAGCCTCGTCGACCTGCGCATCGATCGCCGCGCGATTCTCAACCCGGCGACCGTGACGCTGCGCTCGGGGGCGTCGTGCACGGCGCGCATCACCACGAGCATCACGGAAGACGCGCTCCTCATCCCGCTTTCGGGCTTTCTCGCGGAAGAGAACGTCAACTCGGTGTTCCTCCTCACGTCGACGGGCCGCACGTCCCCGGCCGGCCAGGACATCTACCTCGTCACGAAGCGCGACGTGACGATCGGCGCGAGCGACGTGAACAACGTGGAGGTGACAAAGGGTCTTGCCGCGGGCGACACCATCGTCGCGGGCAACCTGAAGCTGATCCGGGACGGCATCCTCGTGACGCTCCGTCAGGACTGACGATGATCCAGCTGGAGGCGATCACGAAGGTCTACCACATGGGCAAGCTGGACGTGCCGGCGCTGCGCGGCGTCACGCTGCGCGTGGAGGAGCACGAGTTCGTCGCCATCATGGGACCCTCCGGCTCGGGCAAGTCCACGCTCATGAACATCATCGGCTGTCTCGATCGCCTGTCGGAGGGCAGCTATGTCCTGGACGGCATCGACGTCTCGCGCATGGCCGACAATGACCTCGCCGAGGTGCGCAACCGCAAGATCGGTTTCGTCTTCCAGACCTTCAATCTCCTCCCCCGCATGACGTCGCTGCGCAACGTGGAGCTCCCCCTCATCTACAGCGCCGTCTCCAAGCGGGAGCGCCGCGACAGGGCCATGACGGCGCTGAAACAGGTGGGCCTGGAGAACCGCGCGCTCCACCGCCCGAACGAGCTTTCCGGCGGCCAGCGCCAGCGGGTGGCCATTGCGCGCGCGCTCATCAATCGTCCCGCCATCCTCCTTGCCGACGAGCCGACGGGGAACCTCGACTCGAAGACCGGGGAGGAGATCATGGCAACCATCCAGGACCTCAACGACCAGGGGGCCACCATCATTCTCGTCACGCACGAGCCGGACATCGCGGCCTGCGCGCGGCGCATCGTCGCCATTCGCGACGGCCTCGTGACGCGCGACGAGCCGGTCGCGCACCGGACGCTGCACTCCGTTGGCGGCTTCGAGTCATGAACGTCACCGAGGGTTTCCGCGAATCCTGGGACACCATCCGCCACAACCGCCTGCGCACCATCCTCACCATGCTCGGAATGAACATCGGCGTCGCCTCCGTGATCGCCGTGATGGCGACGGGTCTCATGGGGCGCGGTGCCATCATGAAGGGCATCGAGAACATCGGCTCCAGCCTCCTCTGGGTGCAGGCGGCGCGGGATTCCTACCCCACGGGTCGCGATATCACCTACTTGAAGCCCGTGGACCTGTCGACGCTCGCCACGATCGTGCAGGACGCATGGATATCGCCCAACCTGCGCGCGAACTATTCCATGGGATACCGCGGCGACCAGGAGATGTCCTCCGTCTACGGCGTATGGCCGGACTACCAGCGCATGTGGGGGAGGGCGCTGCAGGCCGGACGCTCCATCAGCAAGGAGGACGTGGACCAGCGCCGACGCGTCGTGGTCCTGGGCATGAACACCGCGCGCGCGTTCTTTCAGACCGAGGACGCCGCCCTTGGCAACAGCGTGAGCTTTGCCGGCAAGGATTTCACCGTGATCGGCGTCATGGCGAAGAAGGAGAGGTCCCCCGTGGACGACGGCTCCGACGACGACACCGCGTACGTACCCTACGAGATACTGTCGGATGTCACGAACTGGGACCAGTACGGCGGCCCCCGGATCATGCGCATCTATCTCAAGGTCCATGACATGGCGGACCTCGACTTCGTCTCCGGGCAGATCGACCAGTACCTCGATCACAAGTACGGCAAGGTGGAAGGGAAGCCCCGATTCGTCGTGAAGAAGGCGGAGGACAGCATCCAGACCACCAACAAGGTCTTCGACATCATCACGACCGTCATCACGCTGATCGCCGGCATCTCTCTGGTGGTCGGGGGCATCGGCATCATGAACATCATGCTCATCACGGTCACCGAGCGTACGCGCGAGATCGGCATCCGCAAGGCGCTGGGCGCCAAGCGCCGCGACATCCTCGCCCAGTTCCTCATCGAGTCGATCATCATCTGCCTCATCGGCGGCGGCGTCGGCATCCTCTTCGGCATCGGCATCACCGCGATCATCTCCGTGGCCCAGAAATGGGAGTACCTTCTTCCCTGGGCCGCCATCATGCTCGGGCTCGGGGTCTCCATCGGCATCGGGCTCTTCTTCGGCATCTACCCGGCGCTGAAGGCGGCCCGGCTGGACCCCGTCGTGGCGCTGACGAAGGAGTAGGCGGTGCGGCTGATCTCCCTCTTCGAGGAGGCGTGGCTCGCGATACGGACCAACAGGTCCCGCACCGCCCTCACCATCCTGGGCATCGTGATCGGGGTCGGCTCGGTCATCTCCGTGGTCGGCGTCGGTGAAGGAGCCAAGCGGGTCGTGGGGGACCTTCTCGGGCAGTTCGGGTCCACCTCCATCATCGTGGCGCCCAATTTCACCGCCATCCGCGAGAGCAAGGGAAAGTTCCGTTTCGAGGAGATCTCGCGGGACGACATCGAGACGATCAACACCCGCGCGCCCGCCGTCCGCGGCGTCACGCCGCAGATCCAGATGGATGCCGAGGTGAAGTACGGGGACACCACGGAGAAGGCGACGCTCTTCGGCACCATGCACCAGTACCTCTCCGCGAGCAAGCTCTCCCTGCGCCGGGGTCGTTTCCTCGATCCCGATGACGACACGTTCATGAGAAAGGTCGGCGTGCTGGGCGCCGATCTTGCCCAGAATCTTTTCGGCGCGGACAACCCCGTCGGCAAATACGTGCGCATCAACAATATCGTCGAGGTCGAAATCATCGGCGTTCTGGAGAAGGAGGAAAAATCCTTCATCTCCACGGTCTCTGATTTCGACACGTCCAACAACAACCGCCTTTTCGTCCCGTCCTCCGCCATCGAGCGGGTGGGCGGGAGCTCGCAGGTGTACTTCCTCATCGGTGAGGCGGTGTCCGAAGACCGCATCGACGAGGCGAAGCAGCAGATCATGGCCATCCTGGACAAGAGCCACGGCAAGTGGAGCGGCACGGTGGAGAAGTACTTCGTGCAGGAGATGGGCCAGGTGCTCGCGATGATCGACACGGCCACGAGCACGCTCACCACCGCCATTTCCATCATCGCGGGCATCGCGCTCCTGGTGGCCGGCATCGGGATCATGAACATCATGCTCGTCTCGGTGAAGGAGCGCACCCGGGAGATCGGCGTGCGCAAGGCGCTGGGCGCCCGGCAGTCATCGCTGCTCAACCAGTTCCTGCTGGAGACGCTCATTCTCTGCGGCGGCGGGGGTCTGTTCGGGGTCGGCTTCGCGGTCGCCGCCATCCAGCTCGTCGCATCGCTGTCAAAATGGCCCGCCGTTATTTCCCTCAGCGTCATCGAGCTGGCCGTCATCCTTTCCCTCGTGACGGGTCTCATCTTCGGCCTGTATCCGGCAAGCCGCGCGGCAAAAATGGATCCCGTTGAGGCGCTGCGCTACGAATAGCGCAACGCGGTCGCTCCTGGCGACATTTTGGCCTCAACGAGGGCGGCAGCTGTTTCGTAGAAACGGCGGGAGCCCAGGCCCCGCGCTGCGCTACGAATAGCGGCCTGAAAGGCCGCCACGGCGGGCGTCTTTTTACGTTGACGGCGGCCGGCTGATTGCGCCTATACTTCCTGGTAGCTCGTCATTCTCTGGGAGGGGAACGATGGCCGAACAGCTCATTGCTCAAGAATTTGCCCTTCATCAAGGTGCTTCCTGCCTGGGCACAGGAGCTCTCGTACAAGTACTGCTCGAAGACCGCCAACCTCTATCTCCTGTCCGGCAACATCCGCGACTTCATGCCGCACAAGATGAAGGAAGGCGAGTTCAACTTCGTGAAGATCCAGGACTACGTCTCCGAGGTCCTCTTCGGCAACCGCGACATCATCTGCTTCTACGACCGCTCCTCGGGCGTGAGCTTCTGCAAACCCGAGATGAAGAAAGACTACTTGATGCACATGCGACAGCTCGCGCCAAAGGCCACGCCGGGCTCGCTCCTGTCGCGCAACCCCGTGAAGGCGCTGGCGAATCTCGAGAGGTACTTCTACGCCAACATCAAGAACAACAAGCGCATCGTGCTCATCATCGACTATTCGGAGACCGTGGTGCCGAACACCGACATCTCCCGCTACACCGACGAGGACCGCTACTGCCTGGTGACCCTCAACCGCTGGGCCAATGACCCGATCTTTACGCAGGGCGACGTCTCCATCCTCCTCCTCACGGAAAATCTCTCCGACATCAACCCGACCATCGTCCGCTCGCCGAGCGCCATCAAGGTGAACATCCCCATCCCCGATGAAAGGGTGCGGGAAAGCTTCCTGCACTTCCTCGACAGGAGCGGCAAGCTGCTCCTGGAGCAATCCCTCACGATCCCCGAGTTCGCGGGCATCACGAGCGGTCTCAACCTGGTGAACCTCAACCAGCTCGCCGCGGAGAGCTTCCAGGAGGACCGGGAGATCAACCTCGGCTATCTGAAGGAAAAGAAAAAGCAGATCATCGAGGCCGAGGCCGTGGGGCTGCTGGAGTTCATCGAGAGCGAGCACGACCTGGCGGCGGTGTCCGGCCACGATTTCGTCAAGAAGCGTTTCCGCAGCGCGGCAAAGGCCATCCGCGAGAGCAGGTTCGACGTGTTGCCCATGGGATACCTGATCGCCGGGCCTGTTGGCACCGGGCAAGAGCTTCATGGTCACCGCCTTTACCGGAGAAATCGGCATCCCCATCGTGAAGTTCCGCAACTTCCGTTCCAAGTGGCAGGGCGTCACGGAGAGCAACCTGGAAAAGATCCTCAACATCCTGAAGGCAATGGCTCCGGTGGGAGTCATGATCGACGAGGCGGACGCGTTCCTCGGCGACCGCAACCAGGATGGCGACTCCGGCACGAGCAACCGCATCTTCGCCCAGATCGCCTCCTTCATGGGCAATACGGAATACCGCGGCAAGATCATCTGGTTCCTCATCACCTGTCGGCCCGATCTCCTGCCCATCGACTTGAAGCGCCAGGGCAGGGCGGAGGAGCACCTCGCCCTCTTCTACCCCGACACCATCGAGGAGAAGGAGGACCTCTTCTCGACGTTGGTGAAGAAGCTCGCCCTGCGCATGCAGAAAACGAATGTGGCCGAGCTCTTCCGCCGGTACAAGTACGACTTCTCGGGAGCCGACCTTGAATCCGTCCTGATCCGCGCGAAGTTCCTCTCCGCGATGAACAACCATGTCTTCATCACCAAGGGAGACCTGGAGGAGACAATTCAGGACTTCATGCCTCCCGCGTATCCGCACGAGATCGAGCTGCAGAACCTCGTGGCCGTGCTCGAGTGCACGAGCCGCGAGATGGTCCCCCGGCGTTTCCGTGACATGACGCGCGACAAGCTGGTGACCGAGATCAAGCAGCTGAAGGTGCTGCTGCACGAGAGGGAGTAGCGGCCGTGCCCCGGCCTTGATTTCATACACCGCCACCGTCACACTCCGGGGCAATGCACGTTCGTCCAGCGCCGGCCGGCGACATTCTTCGGGCGCGCGTCCCGTTCTTCAGCCGCATGGCGGTCAAGCTCGCCCTTGCGGGGAGCGGCCTCGTGCTCCTGGCCGTTTCCTTCACCGCCGGTTTCATCGTCCGCTTTGCCACCGACGAGCTCCGCGGCACGCTCCTCCAGCGCAACCGGCAGATCGCCACGCAGGCGGCAAACGAGATCGGCTCCTTCATCGACGTTGCGCGGCGCGACCTGCTCTCCACCTCCGACTTCATGCAGCTCGTGTCGCATACGCCGTGGGTGCGTGACGTCCTCCTGAAGAATCACGTCATGTCCGCGAGGCTCTTCGAGTCCGTCATCGCGGTCGACCGTGCGGGGCAGGTCGTCGCCGACAGCGGCATCGGGGCGCCCGACATCACCTCTTTTCCCGCGGAGGCTTTCCGGCGCGCGCAGACGGGCGCCGGCTGGACGTCTCCCGTCAGCATCGACGCGCACCAGCTTCCCGTCATGACGTTCGTCACGCCCGTGGACGCGGACATTGCCCTCATTGCGCGTCTGCCCCTGCAGAAGATCTGGAGTCTCATCGACGGCATCGATGCGGGCCCGGGCGGATTTGCCTATCTGGTTTCCGCGGAGGGGACCCTCCTGGCCTATCCCGACAAGGCGGTCATCATCCGCGGCCAGAAGCCCGCGCAGGTCCGCGCCCCGGGCATCGCCCCGCCGCTTATCGTGAGCAGCGTCGTGCCCGGCCTGGAGTGGACGGTCTTCATCGAGCAGCCCGCGGCGAAGGCCTACCTCCCCGTCTTCCAGATGGTCCGCCGCTCACTCGTCTATTTCCTGGCCGGGCTCTCCATGGCGGTGCTGCTCGGCGGCGCCTTCGCGGTGCTCTACGCGCGCTCCCTGGACGCCCTGCTCCTCGGCACGGCCCGTATTGCGGAAGGAGATCTCTCCTACAGGATCGACGAGACGCGCCGGGACGAGTTCGGCGTCCTTTCCGATGCGTTCAACGACATGGTGGAGCGCCTGCGCGAGCGCACGACCGCGCTGGAGGAGTCGGAGAGCCGATATCGGCGCGTGGCGGAGAGCGTCTGGGACATCATCTACTCGATGGACGCCGCCGGTTGCTTCCTTTTCCTCAACACGCGCGTCGAGACGATCCTGGGGCGCCATGTGGCCGACATGATGGGCCGACCCTTCATCGAGTTCATCGCCCCGTCGCAAAGGGTGAGGAAGGAGCGGGAGCTGCGGAGGTTCATCGCCGATGCCCGGCCGTCCGGCGTGGCGGGGGAAGTGCGCGCCATGGCCGCGGATGGCGGCGAGGTGATCCTCGAATACACGAGCATCACGATGAGTCTCCCCTCGGGGGAGGTCCAGGTCTTCGGCGTTGCGCGCGACGTCACCGCACGTCGACGCATCGAGGAGAAGCTCCGCAGGGCGGAGAAGCTCGCGGCGCTGGGCGAGATCGTCTCCAAGGTCGCGCACGAGCTGCGCAACGCCGTCGCGGGGATCACCGCCTCCATGGAGCTCGCACGCGACCGCGGCGGGCAGGGAGCCCTTGCCGATGACCTGGACCGCGTGCTTTCGGAGGCGCGCAACGCGCAGGGCATCGTGGAAGGGCTCCTGGGCACCTCGGCGCCGACGGGGGCCGCGAATGTCTCCTGCGGCCTCCACGACGCGCTCCGCGCCGTGATCGGGCTGCGCCGCGGCCGATGGGAATCCAGCGGGATCGCGGCGCACGTCGCACTGTGCGACCGGGAGCTTTTCGTCGTCGCCAATCCCGGGCAGCTCCGCCAGGTATTCCACAACATCATCGACAACGCGGAGCGTGCCGTCGCGGCGATGCCGGGCGCTTCGCCCCACGAGATGTGGATCAGGTCGTGGCAGGCCGCGGGGCGGGCCTGCGTCGAGATCGAGGACGCGGGCCCCGGGATTCCCGCCCAGAACCTGCCGAAGCTCTTCGACCCCTTCTTCACGACGCGCGCGCCCGGCGAAGGCACCGGCCTGGGGCTCGCCCTCTCCCTTGGTTTCGTGGAGTCCTTTGGCGGCGACATCAAGGCCGGCGAATCGACCCGCGGGAGGCGCCTTCTTCAGGGTGGAGCTGCCCTGCACCGGGGAGGCCGGAGAGGCGCGCCCCGCGGGACCCGCGATTGCCGCGGCCCGACGCATCCTGGTTGCCGAGGATGAGACGGCCATCCGGGAGTTCGCCCACGATTTTCTGGAGAGCCTCGGTTACGCGGTCGACCCCGCGGCAAACGGGCAGGAGGCGGTCGCCCTCCTTGCGGCCGGCGCGCCGTATGCCTTGGTGATCTCGGACTTCCAGATGCCCGACCGCGACGGTCGCGCGCTCTACGACTGGATCCGGGCGAGCAGGCCGAACCTGCTTTCACGGCTCATCTACATCACCGGCGACAGCCTCAATCCCGCCACCCGGCTCTTCCTCGAGGAATCCGGCGTGCCCTATCTCCTGAAGCCCGTGCGCGCGCCGATCCTCGCGTCGATGGTGGAGCGCATGCTCGCCAGCGGGGGGTGAGGCGCGGAGGCGCAGAAGGGAATTTCGCGTGTTGACGTTCCGCGGCGCGCGGTTAGAATAGCGCGAATGCCGCGGAGTCACACGGGGGGACCGTGTATGACGCCGTGGCCGGCACGGACTGCCGATTGCGAAAGGTGGCCACAATGTCATCTCGCCTCGTACAGCTCTCCCGCGCGACGCATGAGACGCAGATCAGCCTCGCCCTCGACCCGGACGCGGCGGTGGAAGGCGGCATCGCCACGGGGCTCGCCTTTTTCGATCACATGCTCACGGCGATGTCCTTTCACGGAAGGCTGGGTCTCATGGTGGCGGCCACCGGTGACATCGCGGTCGACCCCCATCACCTCGTGGAGGACGTCGGCCTTGTCCTCGGGCAGGCATTCGCGGACGTGCTGGCAAAAGGCGGCGCGGTGGCGCGCTTCGGCCATGCCGTGATCCCGATGGACGAGGCGCTCGCGGAGGTCACCGTCGATGTCTGCGGGAGGCCGACGCTCGCCCTGCACGCGGTCTTCGTCCATCTGTGGGCGGGCACATTCGATCTCTCGCTCCTGCGCGAGTTCTTCACGGCGCTTGCCTCATCGGCGCGGATCAGCCTTCACATCGACGTGCGGCGCGGCGAGAACGGCCACCATATGGCAGAGGCCGCGTTCAAGGCGCTCGGACGGGCGCTCGCCGCCGCCTACGCACGGGACGACCGCGCGATGTCTTCGAAGGGGCGCATCGGATAGCTCCTCGCAATGGCCGACTTTCATCCGACAGCAAGGTGTTTACTCTAGAACGCCAATCAAGTATCTTGAAATCACCGTCGGGGAGAGCGCAGACGAGGCCGCGCGGCAGTGGAAGGGCAAATGAGTGCGCAGGACATCCTGAAGAAGTTGCCTTCCGGTGGATTTTTGAAGATCCAGGGCGAGATTCCTGCATCGCTCGACAGCGACAAGAGAGTGGCGCTCATCCGCAAGGGCAATGAGTTGTTCAACAAGGGGGATTTCGCGCTCGCGGAGAAGATTTTCGTCACGACCAGATATTCTGATGGGCTGATCAGGGTGGGAGACCGATACCGGAAAGAGGGGCAGCCGCTCAAGGCCTTGCAGGCGTATTGGCTTGCGCCGGCGCCGGATAAGAGCGCGGTGCTCGTCGAGCAAATCGCGCAGGTGATGAAACAATGGCTTTCAGAGGAGAACACGAAAACGAAATGAGCAGCGAGGAGAAAATGTCCGAGCCCGTACCCGTCTCCATTTCGGAGCTTTCCAAGAGGGGCTACCAGCTGCTCAAGGAAGAGCATATCGCGGAGGCGGAGGAGAATTTTCGCCGGATCCTCACCATCGAACCGCAGAACAACTACGCCCTCGTGGGCATGGGGGACGCGGCGCGCAAACGCAAGTCCTACCACGAGGCAATCCGCTACTACGAGGAATGCCTGGGCTACCACGTCGGGAACAAGTACGCGCTCGTCGGCCTCGCCGACAGCTACCGTTCGCTCAAGCAGTTCCACCGGGCGATCGAGATCTGGGAGAAGTACCTTGCCCAGGGGGACAGCGACGTGACGGTGCTCACGCGCATCGCGGATGCCTACCGGAAAGTCCTCGACTTCAGCCGGTCAAAGGAGATCTATCACAAGATCCTGGAAATCGACCCGGGCAACCCCTACGCGCTCACGGGTCTGGGCTACCTGCACTTCGATCTGAAGGAGTACCGCGAGGCGCTCACGTACTGGGAGAAGATGCACGAGAAGGACCCCAAGAATATCTGGGTGCTCACGTCAATAGGTAACTGCTACCGCAAGCTGAAGACCTACGAAAAGGGCATCCCTTATTTCAAGAAAGCCCTGGAGATACAGCCCGGCAACTTCTATGCCCTCTTCGGACTGGCCGACTGCTATCGGGGCATGAACGACCCGCAGGAATCGCTATTCTACTGGCAGAAGATCCTCGATGCCGATCCCGACAACAAGGTGATCCTCACGCGGATCGGGGATTCGCACCGGGCGATGAACAATCTCGACACGGCGCGGGAATACTACAGCAAGGCCCTCAACATCGAGTTCGACAGCTACGCGGTGCTCGGGCTGGCCCTGATCAACAAGGAGAAGGGCAATTACCTCGAGGCCATCGAAAGCCTTTCCGGGCTTCTGGTCAACGACGCGAAGAATCCCCGGCTGTACCTGGAGATCGCGCAGAGCTGGCTCGCCCTGGACAAGAAGGACAAGGCGCTCGACGTGCTCACGCGCGCCCAGCGCATGGGCATCAAGAACCTCGGCATCGGCGAGCTGCTGGAGAAGCTGCAGAGAGGATAGCCCGGCCACGGTACTCCGTGGCATTCGCGGCCACGGTACTCCGTGGCATTCGCGGCCACGGTACTCCGTGGCATTCGCGGCCACGGTACTCCGTGGCATTCGCGGCCACGGTACTCCGTGGCATTCGCGGCCACGGGCTCGTTGCCGTATCCAACTCCGCTAGGAACGGAAGGTACTCGCTCGCCCTTGCCCTCCCTGGCTAGGCTACTCCAGCACCGCCCGAATCCGCCGCACACCGGCGGATGACGACTGTTCCTTCTGGATCACGAACTTTCCCAGGACGCCGGTGCGCTCGACATGCGGGCCGCCGCAGACTTCCTTGGAGAAATCCCCGATCGTATAGACCTTCACCTTTTCTTCGTACTTCTCGCCGAACAGCGCGATGGCGCCCGCGGCGCGGGCCTGCTCGA
The DNA here is from genome assembly GCA_963781885.1 of uncultured Spirochaetota bacterium. Lineage (GTDB taxonomy): Bacteria > Spirochaetota > Spirochaetia > SZUA-6 > Fen-1364 > Fen-1364. Next base: position 790,157 of record CAWAHW010000002.1, read on the forward strand.
TCGTCATGATCTCCATGCTCACGGGGAGATTCCGCGTGATCTGCTCGTTGACGATGGCCTCCGCCTTGCGCACCTCCTCTTCCGTCATCGGCTGGGGATGCGAGAAGTCGAAGCGCAGCCGCTCCACGGTGATGTTCGAGCCCTTCTGGGCGACGTGCGGACCCAGCACCGTCCGCAGCGCCTGGTGGAGGAGGTGCGTGGCGGTGTGCAGCCTCGTCGTCATCTCGGAATGGTCGGCGAGCCCGCCCTTGAATGTCTTTTCAGCTCCCGCCTTGGAAAGCTCCTGGTGCTTTTCGAACGCCTCGTCGAATCCCTTGCGGTCGACGGCCATGCCGTTCTCTTTGGCAAGCTCCTCCGTGATCTCGATGGGAAAGCCGTACGTGTCGTAGAGGCGGAAGGCGACCCTTCCCGGGATGGTCTTCTGGGGGTTTTTGAGGAGATTGGGCAGGAGCTTTTCGAACTCCTTTTCACCCTTCAGGAGGGTGTCGGAGAAGCGCTCCTCCTCCGCCGCGAGCTCCGATGCGATGGAGGACGCATTCTGGCGCAGGATGGGATAGAAGCCCTCGTAGATGGCGATCACTTCCGCGGCCAGTGCCCCGAGGAAACTGCCCTCGAATCCGAGCTTGCGGCCGTGGCGGATTCCGCGCCGGATGAGACGCCGCAGGATGTAGCCCTGCCCGACATTGGAGGGGGTCACACCGCGCTCGTCGCCGATGATGAACACGGCCGAGCGCACGTGGTCCGCGATGATCCGGAACGAGACGTCCTGGGCGGCATTGGCGCCGTATTTCTTCGATGAGATCTCCTGGAGGCGGGCGATGATCGGCCAGAAAAGCTCCGTCTCGAAGACGGTCTTCTTGCCCTGGATCATGGCCAGGGTGCGGTCCACGCCCATGCCCGTGTCCACCGTCCTCTGCGCGAGCGGAAGGTATTTTCCCTCCGCCGTCTTGTTGTACTGCATGAAGACGTCGTTCCAGACCTCGATGTACTTGCCGCAATGGCAGCCGGGCTTGCAGTCAGGCCCGCAGGCGGGGGCGCCGGTGTCGATGAACATCTCCGTGTCCGGGCCGCACGGACCCGTCTGTCCCGCAGGGCCCCACCAGTTGTCCTTGCGGCCGAGGAAATGGATGCGGGAGGCCGGTACCCCGATGGTCTTCCAGATTTCGGCCGCCTCGGTGTCGGGCGGCACCTCCGCGTCACCGCCGAAGACGGTCACCGACAGAAGGTCAGGGGAGAAGCCCAGCCACTGGGGCGAGGTGAGGAACTCGAAGCTGTACGCAATGGCGTCCTTCTTGAAGTAGTCCCCGAGGGACCAGTTGCCCAGCATCTCGAAGAACGTGCAGTGCGCGGCGTCGCCCACCTCCTCGATGTCGTCCGTGCGGACGCATTTCTGGCAGTCGACCAGGCGCTTGCCCGCCGGGTGCGGCTCACCGAGGATGTATGGCACCAGCGGATGCATGCCCGCCGTGGTGAAGAGCACCGTGGGGTCGTTTTCCGGGACGAGGGACTTGCCCGTTATTTCTGCATGCCCTTTTCCCTTGAAAAAATCGATGTATGCGCGCCGAAGCTCGTTGCCCGTCATGGCCCCAAGGTACGGGGAGCGGGGGAGCGTTGTCAATGGGAGGCGCGCGCGTCGAGACCATGTGAGCCGAAAAATGATAGAAAGGTGCGGTGAGCGAAGCCGAAAAGCGAAACCCGGCCCTCATTGTCGCCTGTTATGTCACGATCTACCTTGTCGCGGTGGAGCCTGTCGAGGGCCTCGTGCTGCGAAGGAAGCCGACGCGGTGAAAGCGGGTCCGCGTCTCGCGCGTCGTGTCGCTCTGCTGATCGGCATTCCCTGGCTGCTTTCGACCGCCCTCCTGCTCTCTCCCTTTCCGCGGCTGGACCGCTTCGTGGCCGATCCTGCCGGCACCCGCATCACGGATGCCGCGGGCGCATTCCTCGGGGCAATGCCCGGCGAAAGCGACACGTTTCAGCTCAAGGAGGCGCCGTCCGCGATCCCCGCCGCCTGCGGCGAGATATTCGTACGGCTGGAGGACGCGCGGTTCCGCGTTCATCCCGGCATCGACCTGCTTGCCGCGGCGAGGGCGATGGTCGCGTTCGTCACCGGCAGGGGAGCGCGTTCGGGCGCCTCCACGATCACCATGCAGCTTGCAAGGCTCGTCGCGCCGCACGCGCGCGGCCCGGGTGGCAAGCTCGTGGAGGCGTCAAACGCGCTCCGCATCGAAGCGAGGCTCACGAAGGACGGCATCCTCGTCGCGTATCTCAACGACGTGCCCTTCGGCCGCAACACCCGCGGGGTCGGGGCCGCGGCGTGGACGTACTTCGGCACGGAGCTCGGCCGCCTGTCGCGCGCGCAGCTCCTTGTCCTCGGCGTGATTCCGCGCAATCCGACGCTCTACGATCCCTTCACGAACCCCGACAGGCTGATCGCCGTCGCGCGCGACATTGCCGCACGGTATCGACTCGGCATCGACCCCGCGGACGTCCAGGCCGCCGTGCGCGGCGCGAGGCAGGGCCGGCCCGAGGGCGATGCGCCTCATTTCACCCGCTACGTGGCGGGCCTCGCACAGGCCGGCAAGGTCACGCCCGTCGACGGCGTTGTCGCCACCACTCTGGATCTTTCCGTCAACCGTTATATCGAGGCACGGATGAGCTCCGTCCTGGCCCGCTACGAGGCAGCCCGCATCACCAACGCCTCAGTCGTGGCGATCGACAACGACACGGGCGCCGTCGTGGGATGGGTCGGCTCGCGCGATTTCTCAGACGCGACGCATTCCGGTCAGATCGACGGCGCGTTGATCCGCCGGCAGAGCGCCTCGACTCTCAAGCCATTTCTCTACGCGCGCGCCATGGAGAAGGGATGGACCGCTGCCACGCTGCTGCCGGACCTGCCGCTCGTGTTCGGGGCCGCGGACGAGGAATCCTACAGCCCTGAGAACTTCGACAAGCGCAGCCACGGCGTCGTGCGGGCAAGGACGGCGCTCGCGAGCTCGCTGAATGTCCCCGCCGTGTACACGCTGTCCCACGTCGGTCTTTCGGATTTCCTCTCCACCCTGAGAAGCCTCGGTTTCACCCTGCCCGCGGACGCCGCCGCACGTTACGGCATGGGAACGGCTATTGGCAACGCGGAGGTATCGCTTGCCGAGCTGGTCCACGCTTTTTCCGTCTTTCCGCGACGGGGGGTGCTTTCCGATCTCGTTGTCCAGCGGGGCCGGACAGCGAGGAGTCGCCGGATATTCGATCCCTTTGCCGCGTGGATCGTCGCGAACATCCTTTCGGACCCCTCGGCGCGCGCGACAGGCTTTGGCACGCATACCTATTTCCGCACGCCCGTTCCTGCAATGTTCAAGACCGGCACCTCGAGTGAGTTCACCAATCTCTGGTGCGTCGGGGCGACCGCGCGCTACACCGTGGGCGCATGGGCCGGCAACTTCGATGGAAGGGCCGTGATCAACAAGACGGGGAGCATCGTGCCCACGCAGATCGTGTCGGACCTCCTCACGTGGCTGGAATCGCGGGACGGGAGCAACGAGTCGGCGCGCGGTTTTCCACAGCCGCCCGGCACGATCGCCGCACGCATCTGCACCGTCTCCGGCGGCCAGGCCACACCCGAGTGCCCCTCCACGCGCACGGAGTATTTCCGCAGCCTCGCGGACGTGCCGCCCGACTGCCTCTACCATCCGCGGCAGGAAAGCGACCAGGCCCTGCTGGACGATGCCTTCCTTGCAAAAGGCCAGGCCGTGCGCATCCTCTTTCCGGTGCCCGGCCAATCCTTCTACAGGGACGAGACCTTACGGGCCGGTGTCCAGAGCATCCCCGTTGCATTCGCCGCGCGACGGGCAGAGAATGCTTCGGTCACCTTTGACGGCGTGAGGGTTTCGCCCGGCGCGGCCGGCTCGATCGCGGTGCCCCTGGTGCGCGGAGCCCATATTGTTGTCGTCACCTGCCCGGACGGGAGCGACAGGGTATCCTTTTCAGTCCGCTAGGCTCGATGATACCGTGAGTCATGGATGGAGGCGATTTCTTCACGTCGAACGGAAAGCTCCTCTCGGTCAGGGTTCACGCCAGGCCCGGAGCGAGAGAGGACGCTTTTCTTGGCATCCGCGCGGGAGAGCTGGTCGTGGCGGTCCGTGCCGTCGCGGAGAAGGGCAAAGCGAACGACGGAATCACCAGGCTTCTTGCCCGTGCGCTGGGCGTCCCCCGCGACAGCGTCAGCCTGCGCATGGGTGCGGCCTCTCCTCACAAGGTGTTCCACGCGCCGCTTTCGTGTGAAGCGGCACTGCGGAGGCTCGGCGGGAGTCTTACGTCTTCCTGAACGTGATCCCTTCCGTTCCCTTGTCCAGCGTGACGGTGTCCCCGTCGGCAACTTCTCCCGCGAGCATCTTCTTCGCGAGCGGGTTCTGCACGAGGCTCTGAATCGTCCGCTTCAGCGGACGCGCGCCATAGAGGGGATCGTAGCCGGTCTCCGCGAGGTAGGCGCGCGCCTTCGGGGTCGCCTCCAGCGTCACCTTGCGTTCCCGCAGCCTGTTCTTCAGCAGCTCGAGCTGGATGTCGACGATCTTCAGGATCTCGGGCTTGCCCAGCCTGTTGAAGAATATCGTCTCGTCGATGCGGTTGAGGAACTCAGGCTTGAATGTGGCCTTGAGCAGCTCGCTGATGGCCTCTTTCACGTCGTCGAGCTTCGCCGCGGCCTGGATGAGGTCCCCGCCGATATTGCTCGTCATGATGATGAGGCAGTTGCGGAAATCCACGATGCGGCCCTGACCGTCCGTGAGCCTGCCCTCGTCCAGGAGCTGGAGGAGCGCGTTGAACACGTCCGGATGCGCCTTCTCTATTTCATCGAAGAGCACGACCGAGTAGGGCCTGCGCCGCACCGCCTCCGTGAGCTGACCGCCCTCCTCGTAGCCGACGTAGCCGGGAGGCGCGCCGATGAGCCGGGAGACGGTGTGCTTCTCCATGTACTCGCTCATGTCGATGCGCGTGACGGCTTTCTCATCGCTGAAGAGGAAGTCGGCGAGCGTCTTTGCGAGCTCCGTCTTGCCGACGCCGGTGGGTCCGAGAAAGAGGAACGTGCCCATGGGCCGCGAGATGTCGGAAAGCCCGGACTTATTTCTACGGATGGCATCCGCCACGGCGGCAATGGCCTGCTGCTGGCCGACCACCCGCCGCGACAGTATCTCCTCCAGCTTCAGGAGGCGCGTCTTCTCCGAGGCGAGCATCTTTGCCACGGGAATTCCCGTCCAGTTGGAGACGATGCGGGCGATGTCCTCTTCCGACACCTCTTCCCGCAGCAGTCGCGTCTCGCCGTGGAGATTCGAGAGCTCCTTGCTCTTCTCATCCAGCGAGCGCTGTATCTGGGGGAGCCTGCCGTGCTTGATCTCCGCGGCCTTCGCGAGGTTGCCGTCCCGCTCGTAGCGGGCCTCCTCCATCGAAAGCTCCTCAAGGGACGCCTTCAGCGAGCGGATCTGCTCGATGATTCCCTTCTCATTCTTCCATTGCAGCTTCATGGAGTCCCGCGTTCCGCCCAGCACGGAGAGCTCCCGGTCAAGAGTGGCGAGCCGCTCGCGGGATGCGATATCCGTTTCCTTGGAAAGCGCGGCTTTCTCTATGGTGAGCTGAAGGATCTTGCGCTCCGCGCGATCGAGCTCGGTGGGCTGGCTTTCGATCTCCATCTTCAGCCGGCTCGCCGCCTCGTCGATCAGGTCGATGGCCTTGTCGGGGAGGAAGCGCGAGGTGATGTAGCGGTCGGAGAGAGTTGCCGCGGCAATGATGGCCTCGTCGCGGATGCGCACGCCGTGATGCACTTCATAGCGCTCCTTCAGCCCGCGAAGGATCGCGATGGTGTCTTCCACGGACGGCGCTTTGGTGTAGATGGGCTGGAACCGGCGCTCCAGTGCGGCGTCCTTCTCGATGCGTTTGCGATACTCGTCGAGCGTTGTCGCCCCGATTGCGCGCAGCTCCCCCCGGGCAAGGGCAGGCTTCAGCAGGTTGGACGCGTCCATCGCCCCTTCCGCCGCGCCCGCCCCCACGAGGGTGTGCAGCTCGTCGATGAAAAGGATGATCTTGCCATCGCTCTGGATGATCTCCTTGATGACCGCCTTCAGGCGCTCCTCGAACTCGCCGCGGAACTTCGTGCCGGCGATGAGGCTGCCGAGGTCCAGCGAGAGAAGGCGCTTGTTCTTGAGGGAATCCGGCACGTCGCCGGAAACGATCCTCCGCGCAAGCCCTTCCACGATCGCGGTCTTGCCGACGCCGGGCTCGCCGATCAGCACGGGGTTGTTCTTCGTCCTGCGGGCGAGCACCTGCATGACGCGTCGGATCTCCTCGTCGCGCCCGATGACCGGGTCGAGCTTCTCCTTGCGCGCGAGCTCCGTGAGGTCGCGGCAGTATTTTTCAAGCGACTGGTAGCGCGCCTCGGGGTTCTGGTCCGTGACCCGCTGATTGCCGCGGACCGACTTCAGGGCTTCCAGCGTCGCCTCGCGGGTGACGCCCCGGGCGCGCAAGAGCTCACGGGATTCGCACTCCGTGTCGAGCATCGCGAGGAGCAGGTGCTCGGTGCTGGTGAACTCGTCCTTCAGCCCGTCGGCTTCCTGTTCCGCCTTGTTCAGAACCTTCGAAACCAGCGGCGTCATGGTGAGCTGCGCGGCGTCTCCGGTCACCTTCGGTCGGCGGCTCAGTGTCGCGCGAAGAGCCGCGGTGAGCTCGGAGGGGTCCGCGCCGATGCGTTCCAGGAGGGGCGGGACGACGCCACCCTCCTGCTCGAGGAGCGCGAGCAGCAGGTGCTCGACGTCGAGACTGGGACTGGCGAGGCTGTGGGCAAGAGAATCCGCAGATTGCAGCGCCTCCTGCGCCTTGAGCGTCATTTTGTCGTATCTCATCTTTGTCTCCGGGAAGTTCTTTTACAGATGAAGATACGATCCGGATTCGATCCGGTCAAACCTCTGCGGCTGGATCCGTTTGCTTGTCGGGGGTCATGTCTGCAATCAGCCGCGGCGTGCAGTCGGGGCAGACGCCATGGGAGAAGGACCGTACGGGCATCGCCGCGTGCACGGCACCCCTTTCCCGCCAGCCCCCCTGGCCATCGCTCACCCTGCCGCAGTACATGCAGATGCGGATAAAGGGAGCTCTCCGGGAGGGGGAAGGGTGGGGGTTGGTTGGATGCGACGATCCCATTTTCTGGCCTCATGATATTATCGGCAGCCGCGGCGGCCCCTTTGACAATGAAATGCCATTCAACGACAATGGCGCCACATCAGGAGCAAAGCATGCCCGCAACGGAGTTTCCGAAGGGGTTTCTCTGGGGCGCCGCCACTGCCGCCTACCAGATCGAAGGCGCCGTGCACGACGACGGGCGCGGCGAATCGATCTGGGACAGGTTCTGTCGCCGGCCCGGCGCGATAGAAAACGGCGATACCGGCGACGTCGCCTGCGACCATTACCATCGGTGGCGCGACGACCTTGAGAACATGCGCGCGCTGGGGCTGAAGGCGTACCGGTTCTCCGTGGCATGGCCGCGCCTCTTTCCCCAGGGGCACGGGAGGATGGAGCAGCGGGGTCTTGCCTTCTATGAGGCGTTGGTCGACGCGCTGCTGTCCGCCGGCATCGAGCCTGCCGTGACGCTCTATCACTGGGACCTGCCGCAGGCGCTCCAGGACAAGGGCGGCTGGACGAACCGCGACACCGCCCTGTGGTTTGCCGACTATGCCGCCTGCCTCTTCACGCATCTTGGAGACAGGGTGAAGACCTGGATGACGCTGAACGAGCCGCATATTTCCGCCTTCCTCGGGCACGCTTTGGGCATTCATGCGCCGGGGCTGGCGGACTATGCCGCGGCCGTCCAGGCTTCCCACGTGCTCTTTCTTGCCCACGCCCGGGGCGTACAGGCCTTTCGGGAGCTGGGCCCGGCGACGCACCGCATCGGCATCGCGCTGGACCTCCACCCGGTGCATCCCTTCACCGACGGGATGTCGGACGTGGAGGCAGCGCAGCGCGCCGACGAGGTCGACAACAGGTGGTACCTGGACCCGGTGCTCCGGGGCACGTATCCCGCCGACCTCCTGGCGCTGTATGCCAGGCATCGCGTCGCCCCGCAGGTGCTGGCGGAGGACCTTGCGCTCCTGGCGGCGCAGCGCGCCGACTTTGTGGGCGTGAACTATTACTTTCCCACGCACGTCTATGCAAGCGACGAAGGCGGCATGCTGGGCTACAAGGAAGCTGCAAAAAGGGATTGCAGGCGCACGGCCATGGGGTGGGAGATTTCAGCCCCCGATCTGCACGACCTGCTCCTGCGGATCCACAACGACTACGCCGGGCCCGCGCTAATGATCACGGAAAACGGGGCGGCTTTCGCGGATGACGTGGTGGAGCGCGGCATCGTCCAGGACGACGCGCGCATCGACTACATCGGCAGCCATTTGCGCGAGGCACGCCGCGCAATCGGACACGGCGTGAAGCTCGAGGCCTATTTCGTCTGGTCGCTCATGGACAATTTCGAATGGTCAATGGGCTACGCGAAGCGTTTCGGGATCACGCACGTGGACTATCGCACGCTCGCGCGCACTTGGAAGAAAAGCGCCCACTGGTACCAGTCGGTGATCGACAGCAACGGCGGGGTGCTGTAGCGCACCCCGTCGCCGCTACAAATGCCACGGAGTACCGTGGCCGCCCTACATCGTGCGGCCGCCGAATGTTGCCACCAGGTCGTCCACTTCCATGACGCCGTGGATGCGAAACGGCTCGCCGTATTTCTTGCCGATCAAATGCCCGTAGTGCGCCATGCGGGCAAAAAGCAGCTCTTGGAATTGCTCGCTCGCAATGAAGGTGGGAGGCCCGCTCGATGCCGTGCCGGCGACGAAAACCTGGGACGAATAGGCATGCAGGGCACGGCGCTTCTCGTCGATCACGGCGCTGATGTCCACGATGAAGCTCGGCTCGAACTCCCAGGTCGACATGTAGGAGACGAGCTGGGCCGGCCGATAGGGCTCCTGGCCCGTATCGATCTTCGCAAGCCCGGGCAAGGAACGCCGCTTCCTCGACGATGCGCGCGGTGGCGGGGTGGTCGGGGTGCCGGTCCTCATCGTGGGGGAGAAGCACGATCCGCGGGCGATGCGCGCGTATCTCGCGCACCACGGCGAGCTTGGACTCCCGGTCCGGCGTGAGCCACCCGTCAGGAAGGCCGAGCATGCCATGATGGGCGAGCCCCAGGATCGCCGCGGCCGCGTCGAACTCCGCCGCGCGCGCCGCAATGGTGCCCCGGGTGCCCATCTCACCCCGGGTGAGCGTGATGACGCCCGTGGACGCGCCGGCGCGCGCGGCGCGGATGAGGGTGCCGGCGGCGGCCAGCTCCACGTCGTCGGGATGCGCGCCGAATGCAAGGATGTCCAGGCTCATGCGTCCACCAAAGCAGTTCTCATTTTAGACCTTCCGGAGACCTGGAACAGGTATGCACACTTTGAAAACGGCCGTCCCTCATGGGACAAAATGAGAACTGCATCATTCAGTCACCATACTGAGAGTCGCCGCGTCCACCCCCAGCACGCGGTGCTCCGGTGCAAAGGGGTCCGCGCAGTCGATCAGCTGGGACACGATCCTGTCGCCGTGCCGCGCGAGAAAGGGCAGCGCGCAAAGAGTCCGTTCCTGCAGGCCGCCCCGCGGCGCGAGCGTGGACACGAGTCTCTGCACCTTGCCGCGCAGGATCACGTTCTTCTTCCGCGCGGCCTGTGCGATCTTTTTTTCCAGCCGGTCGAGCTGCCACAGGGAACGCGACTTTCCAAGCTCCGCGGTCCTGTGCAGCGTCGCGTCCAGGCCGTCGATCTCTCCCACGATCCCGCGCCACGTCTCCTCCACGGCTGCGCGGCTCTGCGCCATCCGTGAGGTGAGGGAGGCGGGGATCTCCCGCTTGAGAATGTCGTCGATCACGCGCTCGCCGCGCCGCAGCGCCTGCACGAGACTCACGCCGAGCCGCGCCTGCAGCCGGCCCATCTTTTCGTCCATCAGGGTGAAGGAGGAGCGGGGCATCATGATCGGCATGGGGATGCCCATGCGGTCGTAGGCGAGCGTGAGCTGCGCCCAATAGGCGATCTCGGACGGCCCCAGCACGGCGGCAAGCGTGGGGAAGACCGCGTCCTGGAAGAGGGGACGCAGCATCGCGTTCGGCGTGAATGCGTCGGGATCGGATTCGAACAGGTCCGCAAGCTCGCGCGGGGAAAAACGCCTGCCCGCGGACTTGAGCTGGTAGCCGTCGCCGGCAGTCAGGATCGCGTCGCGGCCGGGGGCCTGGTGGAAAAGGGTGAGGAAGCCCTGCCGCAGCTCGATCTGGGCGTGGAAACCGGCCTTCTCCAGACGCGCGGTCTGCTCGAGGGCGGCATTCGTGACGGGGCTCTTCTCCAATATCTCCCGCCGGAAAAGGGGCATCGCCATTCTCTTCAGCCGCGCATCCGAGGGATCGACGAGCACGAGCCCCGTGCCGATGAAGAGACGCTTCATCCATGCCTTGAAAGCCTCGGTGTAGGTGCGTCCGGCAGCGTAGGCAACGCGCAGGTCGGCAATCATCTCGGCGGAGAATCCACCTTCCGGCAGCGCGGCGGAAAGCCCGTCGATCAGGGTGTCGACCTCCGCGCCCAGCGTGACGCGGGAAACGGGAATCTTTGCCGCGCCTCCACCAGGCATGCGCAGCTCCTGCAGCGCACCGTCACGGTCCGTGATCCACGCGTGATTGATCTCCTCCAGATCGCTGTCCTCCGAGGCGATCCAGAAGATCGGTATCACGGGCCGGCCGAGCTTCTTCTCCCGGCTGCGGGCAAGGGAAAGGATCGTGGCCGCCTTGTGAATGGTGTAGAGCGGCCCGCCGAACAAACCTGCCTGCTGGCCGCCGATCACCACGAGTGATTCCGGCTGCTCCAAGCGGGCGATGTTTTCCCCGACCGCCGTGTCGGCGTCCGCGCCCCCATTCTGATCGCGCAGGATGCCACAAAGCGACCTCCTGTCGTACGTCGCCGCATCCACCCGGCGCGCCTGCCGTTCGAAGACCCCCGGGTCCTGGAAGTGATGCGGCAGGAGGGCCGTCACGTCGGGACGCGCTTCCCAGAATCCGGCGTACAGACCGGTCGTGGAGGGGATGTCGCGCAGGGAGATGCTTTGAACCATGCCACTATCCTACCCAAAGCGCGGAGCAGAGGCAATCTTGCCCCTGCTCCACCCCCGCCGCCTGCCGTTGATTTCCCCCGGCTGCACATTATACTAGGAGCATGAAGCTGACCCGCCCCGTCTTCGCGATCCTCCCCGCGGTCTTCGCATTCACTCTCCTTGCCGCGGCATCGGCCTCCGCCGCCGCGCTCGGCGTCGACACGAACGAGCTGAAAACGGCCCCGAAGATCGATTTCGTGAACTACACCGGGTCCGTGAACATATTCGACACCGACCTGGACATCCGCGGCATCGGCATGAATCTTGCCCGCCAGATACACGGCGGCCAGCCCGTCGCGAGCTTCTGGACCAAGTATTCAGCGATCCACGCCACCGACACGGCGGAGCCTGACAAGCTGAGCGCGGACATCATCTCTTTCGACAAGGACGCGAAGATCGACCACATCGACAACGTGCGCCGCGTCGTCTCCGCGTACCTTTCTTCGCTCTACCAGTACCCGCGGCGGGACTCCGATCTCCTGGCGCTTTTCGTGTCCTACTACAATGCCGCCAACCGCGGCATCCTCGCCTATTTCACCGGCAAGTACAAGAACGTCGTGCTCTCCCACCTCACCGCGGACAAGGTGGGGCTTTCCACGAAGTACTTCGACTGGCCCGGGAAGACCCAGATCGTCATCCCCCTCAATGAGAGCGCGACGAAGGACATCTTCGGCGCCCTCAACTCCTCGGAGATCTCCAACAAGGCGGTGATCGACCAGCTCAAGGCGCAGGACAACAAGGGCATCCCCGAGCGCACGGCCATCAACACCCTGAAGCAGCAGGAGGTGAACCAGGGCCAGGCGGTCATCAACCAGGAGGCGAAGAAGCTCGCCGACCAGCAGCAGCAGACCGCGCAGGCCCAGGCAGCCCTGGATGCCGCCCGCAAGGCGGCGGAGCAGGCAACGACCGACCAGCAGAAGCAGGCGGCGCAGCAGCAGGTGGCGCAGCAGCAGCAGGTGGTGGACCAGAAGCAGGCGCAGCAGCAGGCCACGGAGCAGAAGATCGCGACGCAGGAAGCCGCCGTGCAGCAGAAGCAGCAGGAAGTCCAGCAGGAAAAGAAGGACATCGCCGCCGACCAGACGGCGCAGAGCGCGGCGCAGAACCCCGCGCAGGCGCAGAAGGATCTCGCCGCGCAGCAGGCGCAGGTGGCGCAGCGGGAAGCGACGGTCGCGGCCGCCGAGCAGTCGCTGAAGAACAAGCAGACCGACCAGGCGATCTTCGCCGGCAAGCTCTACTACCTGAAGATCAAGGAATACCTGACGGGCGGGCACTACAACAACGACATGCTCGTCATCGACGCCGCCACGGGCGCGGTGCTGCTGAAGTCCACCGAGGCGCAGATCTGCGGCCGCAAGTTCGACCTTTTCACCAACGGCGTCGTGGTGATCACGTACAAGACCAACCACAATGAAGGCCACTACCTGACGCTGCTCGACCTGGATACGCTCCAGCGCAAGGCCATCAGCGACGAAGCGGTCTTCTTCCGCAGCTTCGTGGAGACGCGCGACAATTTCACCTATGTCGTCGTCCAGCGCGACAACTCGTATTACCTGGGCAAGTTCAGCTCCGACATGAAGCTCGCGGCCATCTCCAAGGAGGAGGTTGACCCGGATTCCTTCATCAGCTTCTTCAACGACCTGGTGTACATCAACGGCAAGGACAAGAACATCCTGGTCCTGAACAAGGCGGACCTGACGACGAAGAAGGCGATCACGCCGTAGCCAGGGAAGGCGAGGGCGAGCGAGTGCAGGGATGCACGGGAGCGAGTCCATAGCCAGGGAAGCGTCGTGCGCCGAAGGCGCGCGGACGGCGAGAGCCGTGACGGCACCGTCGGCCGGCCTATTTCGCGAAGATGGCCGCGATCTCCTTCTTGTACATGTCGTTCACGACGTCGCGCTTCAGCTTCAGCGTCCCGACGGTGAGCTCGCAGCCGACCTCGAAGTGCCGCGGGATGAGGGTGAAGCGGAACACGCGCTCGAAGAGGCGGAAGCCCTTCTTCTCGTTCACCCGTGAGTTGATCTCGTCAGAGTAGTGTTCAAGGATCTGCGGATTGGCCATGAGGTCCTCGCGGGCCACCCAGTCGATGTCGTTTTCCTTCGCGTACTTTTCCAGCGCGTCGATATTGGGGATCACGAGGGCGCCAAGGAATTTCTGGTCCTGTCCGACCACCATGACCTGGTCGATGAGCTCGCTCTGGAGGATCGTGTCCTCGATGGGAACCGGCTCGACGTTTTCACCGCCCAGGAGCACGATCGTCTCCTTGGTCCTCCCGAGGATGCGGAGCTCGCCCCGGTGCGTCATCATGCCCACGTCGCCCGTGTTCAGCCAGCCATCCGGGGAGAGAACCTCCGCGGTCTTGTCGGGGCTCTTGTAATAGCCCTTCATCACGTTGGGGCCCTTGCAGAAGAGCACGCCCTTTTTCCCCGGCCCGACCTCGGCTCCGGTGTCCGCGTCCAGGAGCTTGATCTGCATCTCGTCGAGCGCGGGTCCGATGGTCCCCACGACGGGCCTTTTCTCCAGTCGGACCGAAACCACGGGCGCGGTCTCCGTGAGCCCGTAACCTTCGAGGAGAAGGATACCGACGGCCTGGAAGAAGCGGTCGACGTAGGGCGGCAGCGCACCGCCACCGGACACCGAGAAGCGGAACTTCCCGCCGAAAAGCGCCTTCACCTTCTTGAATACCAGGACATTGCCCAGCGCCTTGAAGGGGCTGAGGAGCAGGTAGGGGATGATACCCATCAGGAAGTCCGTCACGCGGAAACGACGGCGAAACTGCAGGGCCCATCCGCGGACGAGCGCGCGCATCATGGTGTGCGCCTCTCCCACTTTCACGAAGAATGAAAACAGGGAAGCCTTGATCCCACCCTCTTCCCGGATCTTGCGGAATATGCCCGCGCTGACGTTCTCCCAGATCCGGGGGGCGCCCGCCATGACGGTGGGCCGCACGTCGATCATGTCGGCCATGAGCACCTTGCCGATGAGCTTGGAGTAGGCAAGTGAAGCGCCATTGCGGAACACGATGTACTCCACGATCCGCTCGAAGGAATGCCAGACCGGCAGCACGGAGAGGAAGCAGTCCCTGTTGTCGACCGTAATGCACTGGGGAACCGTGGTTCGCAGGTTGTGCAGGAAGTTCTCATTGGAGAGCATGACGCCCTTGGGCTCGCCCGTGGTGCCCGAGGTATAAATGAGCGTGGCAAGCTCGTCGCGCGTTCCCTTCTCCACCTCCCGCATGTAGACCGGGGGATCCTTTGCGATCGCTGTCTTTCCCCTTTCCATCACGTCAGCAAAAGCATGGAGGATCACGCCGGCCGTGGCTTCCGTGAACTGTGAGGGCGCGAATTCGCCGTCCATGACGATGATGGACTTCAAGGCCGGAAGCCCTTTCTTCTGGGAGAATATCTTTCTCACCTGCTCGGCGTTTTCCGCCACGACGAGCGCGCATTCGGCGTGGGCCAGGATGTAGCGCATTTCCTCCGGCAGGGTATCGGCTCCGCGCGGCGTGTCCGCGGCGCCGATGCCCAGTATGCCCTGGTCGGCGATGATCCATTCCTTGCGGTTGTCCGCGATGATGCCGACGTGGTCGCCGCGCTTGACGCCCAGGGTGAGGAGACCGGCACCGAAGCACGCGGAGAGCTCCGCAAACTCGGCATAAGTGACGGTTTCCCATGCGCCGCTTTTATTCTTGCTGATGAGCGCCGGTTTGTCCGGCTGACGAGCGGCGACGGCGCGAATGACCTTGACGACCGTATCTTCCATGGCCTGCCTCTTCAAATGCGCGAAAATCAGGTTAATTGCCCAACGATCCTAACATAGCTGACTATTGCGGTCAAGAAATTTTCGCAGCGTTTGGCATGCCCGGACGCGGGAGTCGCCCGTCGGGGCGACCCTATGTGAGGACCTTGAGCCTTTTGCCGACTCGCGTGAATGCGCCGACGCACGCCCGAAGATCGTCCTCGGTGTGCAGCGCGGAGACCTGCACCCTGATGCGCGCCTGGCCTTTGGGCACGACGGGATGGCTGAACCCGACAACGTAAATACCCTCGTCAAGCAGCTGCCGCGCCATGTCCACCGCGCGACGCTCGTCGTACAGCATGATGGGGACGATGGGATGGATGCCGGGCTTGATGTCAAAGCCTGCCGCGGAAATCTCGCGGCGGAAAAAGGCCGTGTTGCGCTCCAGGGTGTCGCGAAGCTCCGTGCTCCGGGAGAGCAGGTCGATCACCGCGATGCTCGTCGCGGCGACCACGGGCGCGAGGGTGTTGGAGAACAGGTAGGGCCTGCTGCGCTGCCGCAGCAGCTCCACGATCTGGGCGCGCCCGGCGACGCAGCCGCCCGTGGCCCCGCCAAGGGCCTTGCCGAATGTCGTGGAGATGAGGTCCACCCTGCCCATGACGCCGCAGTGCTCGGCCGTGCCGCGCCCCGTCTTCCCCATGAATCCCGTTGCGTGGCTGTCGTCGACCATGACCAGCGCGTGATGCTTCTCCGCGAGACCGCAGATTTCCGCGAGCTTCGCGATATCCCCGTCCATGGAAAAGACGCCATCGGTCACGACGAGCTTCAGGCGCGCCGTCGCCGCGAGGGTGAGCTTCGCATCGAGGTCCGCCATGTCGCCGTGCGCGTAGATGTGGCGCGCAGCCTTGCACAGCCGCGTGCCGTCGATGATGGACGCATGGTTGAGCTGATCGGTGATGAGGGCGCAGTCGCCGTCCAGCAGGGGCTCGAAGACCCCGCCGTTGGCATCGAAGCAGGATGAGAAAAGGATGCATGCATCGGTGCCGAGGAATGCCGCCATGCGCTTTTCAAGCGTTTCGTGCACCTCCTGGGTGCCGCAGATGAAGCGCACGGATGCCATGCCGTATCCCCAACGGTCCAGCGCCTCGTGGGCGGCCGCGACGACGGCGGGGTGCGACGCGAGCCCGAGGTAATTGTTCGCGCAGAAGTTGAGGACCTCCCGATCGGGTCGGACCCGGATGCGCGCCCCCTGGGGCGTAGCGATCGCGTGCTCTTCCTTGTAGGTGCCGGCCGCGTGGATCTCGGCAAGACGCGCCGCGACCAGATGCCGGGATTCCTCGTCAAACATGGTCGGCCTCCCCGGCGAGCTCCAGGATCACCTTGCCGCATTCGCCGCTCTGCATGACGGCGAATCCTTCCGCGAAGCGTTCAAGCGGGTAGCGATGGGTGAGCACGGGCCGCACGTCCAGACCGCTCTGCAGCATCGTCTGCATCTTGTACCACGTCTCGAATATCTCCCGCCCGTAGATTCCCTTGATGACGAGCCCTTTGAAGATGACCTGGTCCCCACCGGATGCCCGTCGAGTTCGGCAGGATGCCCAGCAGCGCGATCCTGCCGCCGTGGTGCATGTTCTCCAGCATCGTCTCGAAAGCCGTCCCATTGCCCGACATCTCGAGGCCGATGTCGAAACCGATGATGCCCAGCCGCGTGCGCGCCTCCTCGATGCTCTCCCGGCGCACGTTTACCGTCAGCGTCGCCCCCATCTTTGCGGCGAGCGCGAGCCGGTAGTCGTTGACGTCGGTGACGACGATGCGCTGGGCGCCGCAGTGCCGGCAGATCGCCGCGGCCATGATGCCGATGGGGCCGGCCCCGGTGATGAGGATGTCCTCGCCGACAAGGTCGAAGGAGAGGGCCGAATGGGTGGCATTGCCCAGCGGGTCGAGGAAGCAGGCGATCTCCGAGGGAATCTTCGGATGCACGTGCCACGCGTTTGACGCGGGCAGGGAGAGGTATTCCGCGAAGCAGCCGTCACGGTTCACGCCGATGCCCACGGTGTTCGTGCAGAGATGGCGCCGCCCGGCGCGGCAGCTCCGACAGACGCCGCAGACGATGTGCCCTTCGCCGGACACGCGCTCCCCGATCTGGTACCCGCTCACGTTCGCGCCCTTGTCCACGATGATGCCGACGAACTCGTGCCCCGTGATCAGGGGCGGCTTCAGGGTCCGCTGCGACCACTCGTCCCAGTTCCAGATGTGGAGGTCCGTGCCGCAGATCGCGGCTTTCGTGACCTTCACCATCAGGTCGTTGCCTCCGATGCGGGGCAGCGGCGCTTCCACCAGCTCCAGTCCCGGACCGGAGCGCCTCTTCATGAGCGCTTTCATGCGGCTGAGTATACGGCCGGGCCGGCCCTTGCGCAATTCGCGTGATGCTGCTATGACAACCGACCGATGAGCACGGAACTACTTTTTGCAAGCTATCTGCCCGCGACGCTCGAGCCGAAGAACTCCATCGGCGCCAAGTGGACGCGTCTCCTGGCGGGGCTCGACCTGGCCCGGGTCGTGCGGGGAAAGCGGACGGCGATCAAGGTCCACCTGGGCGGCGGGTCGGGATTCACGACCATCCATCCCTACTTCATGCGCAGCCTCGTGGCGGCCGTGAAGGAGGCCGGCGCGCGCGACGTTTTCGTCACCGACACGCATTCCGGCGTGAAGAGCGCCATCGACCGGGGCTACACCGCCGAAGTGCTCGGGTGTCCGATCCTTTCCATGTCCGGCCCGGACGACACCGACCTCGTGAATCTGCCCGTGGAACCGGCCTTTCGCGCGCTCTCCGGCATCTCGCTGGGCGCCGAGATCATGCGGGCGGAGGCCCTCATCGACTTTTCCCACCTGAAGGGCCACGGCTCCTGCGGCTTCGGCGGCGCGGCGAAGAATCTCTCCATGGGATGCGTGAACGAAAAGACGCGCAGCGTGCTGCATTCGCTGGAGGGCGGGCTGGAGTGGGATGCCGAGGGGTGCACGCTGTGCAAGACGTGCGAGGAGAACTGCCCGAACAAGGCCATCTCCTTCCCCGAAGACACCTTCACGGTCTTCTATCACAACTGCAAGCTCTGCCAGCACTGCGCCCTCATCTGTCCGCAGAAGGCCATCACGATGACCGGCGGCGCCTTTGCCGATTTCCAGAAGGGGCTCGCGCTCGCCGCCGACGTCGTGCTGAAGCATTTCCCCCGTGAGAACCAGCTCTTCATCACGATGCTCATGAATATCACGGTGTTCTGCGACTGCTGGGGCATGACGACGCCGGCGCTCGTTCCTGACGTCGGCATCCTCGCCGGCAGGGACATCGTGGCAATGGAGCAGGCATCGCTGGACATGGTGCGCACGGAGAAGCTCATCCCGGGCTCCCTGCCCGCCGGCTGGGAGCTGCGACCGGGGGATCACCTTTTCGAGCGCGTGCACGGCAAGAACCCCTTTGTGATCGTGGGTGAGCTCCAGAAGCTGGGCTGGGGGCACCGCGCCTACACGCTCACGGAGATCGCATAGCCGTCTCCCTTTCAGCCCGCGAGATCGAATCTCCGCGCCATGATCGCCGCCACCACGCCGCGCGGCAGGTGGCGGGCAAGAAAGCCCTGCACGCGTGCGAATCGTCCGGTAAAAGAGAGCGGCCTCGGGTTGCGCGCGCGCAGGAGGGAGAGCACCGTGCGCGCGACGACCGCGGGGGCGGAAGCTGCGGCGGTCTGGCGCGCCCGGCTCGCTCCCACGCGCGCCACCGCCGCCGCATACGGTGAGTCGGGCTTCATGACGAGCGTCTGGCCGAGCCCGGTCCGGATGAAGGTCGGCGCAACGACGCAGACCTTGATGCCGTACTCCGCGACCTCCATCCTGAGGCACTCGGCAAAGGCCCGGATGGCGGCCTTGCTCGCGGAGTAGAGCGAGGAAAAGGGGGAGGGGGCCTCGCTGCGCATCGATCCGATGAAGATCACCGTGCCCTGGCGCCTCTCCCGCATGCCCGCCAGCACCGCCTGCGTGAGCTGGATCGAGCTGAAAAGGTTGAGCTGAAAAAGCTCGCGCACCTTTTCCGGGCCCGCCTCTTCCGCGGGCCCGAGGGGGCTCGCCCCGGCATTGTTGATCAGGACATCGACCTCGCCCGCCTGCCGCGCGAGCTCGGCGGTGGACTGCGGATCGGTTGCCTCGAAGGGGAGATACGTCACGCCATCCAGCCTGTCGGCCGGGGAAAGCTTCTCCGGAGCCCGGCAGGTCGCCACGACCCCCCATCCCTCCGCGAGCATCCCCTCCGCGATCGCCCGCCCGATGCCCTGTGACCCGCCGGTAACGAGCACTCTGCCGTATGCCATGGTGTGCCGCTATTCCAACGCGTCGACGAGCCGGCCGAAAGCCGCGACCGCCGCGTCGTTGTCCCGGGTGGTGTGGACGCAGGAGACCATGTCCCTCCCGTTGCGCGTGAGAACGCCCTGCGCGTGCACCATCATCGAGTACTCCTCGAGGAGTCCGCGGCGGTGCAGGATTTCCTGCATCGACTCGGGGCCGACGATCGGCACCGCGTGTGCCGCCGTCATCTCGATGCGGACGATGCCGCCGAAGTTGTAGGCGAAAAAGCCGCACCCGCGGGCGGCGAACATGCCGTTGAGCTTGTCGACGTAGTCCGAGGCGACGGCGAACATCCGCTCGATGACGCCGGGCTTTTCGAGCTCCAGGATCGTGTAATACGCGGCCGCAGCCGACAGGGTATTGCCCGGCAGCGTGCCGGCAATGTAGGCGAAAGGCTTGCCGTCGGGTATGACCCCCACGGTTGCCGTGTCGATCACGTCCGCCCGGCCGCCGACGGCGCCGGCAGAGGGCCATCCCCCCATCAGCGCCTTGCCCAGAAGCGTGAGGTCCGGCGTCACGTTCAGCGCCGCCTGCGCCCCGCCAAGCCCCATGCGCAGACCCGTCACCACCTCGTCGAAGACGTAGAGGGCGCCGTGACGATGCGCGATGTCGATCGCGGCGGCGTGGAAGCCATCGGCAAAAGGCACGAGGCCCGACTCCGCGCCCATCGGCTCGCAGAACACCGCGGCGATTCCCCCGTCGGCATCGTGCTCCACGAAGGCTCTCTCCAGCGCGTCCAGGTCGTTCGGCGGAACCAGGACGAGAAGATCGAGGACCTCGTCGGGCACGCCGTACGAGATGAAGCGCCCGCTGCCCGGCACCTCGAGGTCCGTGAGGAACTGGTCGCTCCAGCCGTGGTAGCCGGCGAGAAACTTGACGATGCGCTTCTTTCCGGTGTAGGACCGCGCGATTTTCGCCGCGGCGGCGGCCGCCTCCGTGCCCGAGCAGGTGAAGCGGACCCGGTCGATGCCGGGGAAATGCCGCACGATCTTCTCCGCGGCCTTCACTTCCATCTCGTCGCAGTAGCCGTGGAAATACGTCCGCTTCCCGATGACATCGAGCATGCTGCGCCGCAGTCCCTCGTGGTTGTGCCCGAGGATGAGCGGTCCGCCCGCGAGGATGTAGTCGACATATTCGTTGCCGTCGACGTCCCAGACACGGCTCGCCTTGCCGCGCTCCATGAAGAGGGGGTAGGGGTAACTGGGTGCCCATGCGTGGCCGCACCCCCGCGGAATCACCTTGCCCGCCTGCTCGAAGAGACGGGCGGAGCGTGTCGTGCGCGCCGTGATGTCGGCAAGCGCGGCCTTTTTCTTTTCCGGGTGGAGCCCTCGCACGGGGCTCGACGCGATGGCCTTCGTCCGGCTGACGATATCCTGGTGCTTCATGAGGCCTCCTCGTGACGACCCCGGAGTATAGGGAAGCCGCTCGGGTCTTTCCAGAGCACGGGCGGGCGCAGTTGAAGGCATGCACGGCGGAGGCTACACTGCGCAGAAATGGATGCCACCGGGCTCGAACGGCTTCTCTCCGACATCCGGCGCGCGCGCATCGGCGTGATCGGGGACTTCTGCCTCGATGGCTACTGGACCATCGATACATCGCTCTCTGAAATCTCCGTGGAGACGGGCCGGGCCACCCGGTCGGTGCGCCGGCAGCGCTACTCCCTGGGCGGGGCAGGGAATGTCGTGGCGAATCTTGCCGCGCTGGGTGTCGCGCGTATCGCGGCTCTCGGCGTCATCGGGCCCGATCCTTTCGGCCGCGAGGTGCTGCGCATACTTGGGGAATGGGGCGCGGACATGAGCGGCATGCTCGTCCAGGACGACGGCTGGGACACGCCGGTGTATCTCAAGCCCATGGAGGGCGATGTCGAGCAGGGCCGTATCGATTTCGGCAATGCCAACTGTGCTCTGGCCTGAAATCGGCGCCCGGCTTGTTGCGATGGCGGCCACCGCCCTCACGGAGCTCGACGTCGCTGATCGTCAACCAGCAGCTCCTGCACGGCATCCACACGGAAGCCGTGCGCGCGGGTCTTGCCGCCGTCATCCGCGGGGCGCACATCCCCGTGGTCTGCGACAGCAGGACCTGGAGCGACAGCTACGACGGGGCGCTGCGCAAGCTGAACGGCCGGGAGGCGCTCCGGCTGTGCGGCGCACAGGGGGAGGCCGGGGACACCATCGGGCTTGCCGATGCCGAACGCGCGGCTGACGCCCTCTACGCCCGCTGGCAGAAGCCTCTTTTCCTCACGCGCGGCGAGCAGGGCATCCTCGTACGCGACGAGCGCGGCGCGCATGGCGTGCCCGGGCTCCAGGTACTCGGCCGGACGGACACCGTGGGCGCAGGGGACAGCGCGCTCGCCGGCATCGCCGCGGCGCTCGCCGCGGGCAGCCGACCCGGTCACCGCCGCGACGCTGGGCAACTTCGTGGCCGGCGTGACGGTGCAGAAGCTCTTCGTCACGGGCACCGCGACACCGGAGGAGGTCCTGGCGATCGGCCGGGAACCGGACTACGTCTTCAACCCCGAGCTTGCCGACGACCCGCGCGCGGCGCGCTTTCTCCCCGGCGCGGACATCGAGGTCGTGAGCGCACCGCCGCGCGCCCGGTTCCTGCACGCGATATTCGACAACGACGGCACCATCTCCACGCTGCGCGAGGGGTGGGAAGGAATCATGGCGCCCGTCATGATCCGCGCCATCCTCGGCAGCGACTGGAAGACCGCGAACCGGGGTCTTTACGACCAGGTGAGCGGGCGCGTGTATGCCTACATCGACAGGACCACCGGCGTGCAGACACTCGTGCAGATGCACGGACTCGTGGAGATGGTAAAGGAGTTCGGCATCGTTCCTGCATCGGACGTGAAGGACGCCGCGGGCTACAAGGAGCAGTACAACACGGAGCTCCTGGCCCTCGTCGCGGGGCGCATCGCGAAGCTTGCAGCCGGGGAGCTGTGCGTGGACGACCTCACCGTCAAGGGCGCCCTGCCATTCCTGCGCGCGCTGGCCGCGGCGGGCGTCACGCTGCACCTCGCAAGCGGCTCAGACGAACCTGACGTGATCGCCGAGGCGCGCGCCCTGGGCTATGTCGATCTTTTCAAGGGGCACATCCGCGGGGCCGTGGGCGACGTGAAGGTCGAGGCGAAGAAAATCGTATTGGAGAAGATCCTTGCGGAAGCCGGGAGCGCGGGCCGCGGCGCATTCGTCACGTTTGGCGATGGCCCGCTGGAAATGAGAGAAACGGGGCGGCGCGGAGGCTTCACCGTGGGCGTGGCAAGCGACGAGCTGCGCAGGTTCGGGTGGAACATGAGGAAGCGCGCGCGGCTGATCCGCGCCGGGGCGGACCTGGTCGTGCCGGATTTTTCCCAGTGGCAGGCCCTGATCGGCGTGCTGGGGATGGGACAATGAGCTTTCCACTTTTCGACAGGAAGCGGCTTGTCTTCAGGCCCCTTTCGGAGCGCGCCAACAAGGTGCGCTTCCCGGAGAATGCCATTTCACCCGACGCCGTGCCCGCCGCGCTCTCAGTGAAAGCCGCGCAGACGCTCGCCGACACCGTGGAGAAGATCAGGAGTGCCCGTGCCGGGGGAAGACCCGTGATCTGCGCGTTCGGCGCGCACACGATCAAGAACGGATTGGGCCCCGTTCTCATCCGGCTGATCGAAGACGGGTGGATCACGCACCTGGCCACAAATGGCGCCGGTATCATCCACGACTGGGAGCTCGCCTTCCAGGGACGCACGAGCGAAGACGTGCGGGTGAATGTCGCGCGCGGCGAGTTCGGGATCTGGGAGGAAACGGGCCGGTACATCAACCTTGCGCTGCTTGTCGGCGCCGCGGAGGCAAAAGGATACGGCCAATCCATCGGCGCGCTGATCGCGACGCAGGGCCTCGACATACCGTCCCGTGCAGAGCTGCACCGGCAGGCCGCCGCGCTTCTGGACGCCGATCCTGAAAGGGCGGCCGCTGCCGCGGACCTCCTTGCAGCGGTGCAGGATTTCGACATCCCGGCGGCCGGCTGGAGGTGCCGCATCCCTTCCGCGCGTCGAGCCCGCAGGCCGCGGCATACGCGCGGGGCGTGCCATTCACCGGCCACCCGATGATCGGCCACGACATCATTTACACGCATCCGCTCAACAGCGGCGCCGCCGTCGGCCGAACGGCGCTGCGGGATTTCCTCCTGTACGCCGAGGCGGTGAGCAGGATCGAGGGCGGGGTCTACCTTTCCGTGGGCTCGGCCGTCATGTCGCCCATGATATTCGAAAAATCCCTCTCCATGGCCCAGAACATCGCGCGCCAGGAGGGGAGGTCCATCACCACTCACTACATCCTGGTCGTCGATCTTGCCGAATCCGCCTGGGATTGGAAGAGGGACGGGGAGCCGCCGGCCGACAATCCCGCCTATTACCTGCGTTACGCCAAGAGCTTTGCGCGCATGGGCGGGACGCTGGCTTTCCTCCCGGCGGACAACAGGGATTTCTTTCTCTCGCTCCTGCACGCGCTGGCGTGACGGGCGGGCGCGCCGGGTCAGCAGTTCTGATATGATGTGCCCCCGTCAAGCTCTAAAAGCCTCCTTTTTTCTTTAGAACTCCTTCTGAACATCGAGGCCAACCCGAAGAGATGGAGAAGGGCATAACCGACGATCGACCAGTCTGATATGCGTGGATTGGTTACCGCAGGCCAATGTGATCGTCAGGAGCTTGCCTCCGTCTCATTACCAGGATCAGACCATAGTCTGCCTGCAGAACCGCTCGAGGATTCTCCGTTCGCCACGAACCTTCCCCATCCGTCCCGGTTGCCTCGATTGCATACGCAGCCTCCTCAAGCCACCCGATCAACCATCGCGCCCCACAGGAACCCCGAGAGCTCTCGCGCCACCGCCGTCACCACGGTCTGAGAAGCTTTGCCGCGAAAAAGCAGACGCAGAAATTTCTTGTTTAGCCGCCTGCACGCACGGTTGGCATAGCTGACCAAGGATGGAGAAAGACCCTCGCGTCGTTTCATCAACCGAGTGCTACTGGGATGGTAGCTGCGGTATTGCCAGGCGGCCTCCACCAGAAGTTTGCGCAGGTGGGAATTACCCGCCTTTGTGATTCCTCCCAAGCGCCTCTTGTTTCCGCTGGATCGCTCGGAGGGCACCAACCCCAAAAACGCCATGAATTGATCCGCACCTGCAAAGCGCCGAAAGTCCCCGATCTCCGAAACAAGCGACAAGGCGATCAGCGTCTCCACGCCCTTGAACGCCTTCAGCTTGGCTACAGGTTCGGCATAGCTTTTACGTGCCGCGATCTCTTCGATGCCCGCCTTGATCCGCCGACACTTCTCCTCCAGCTCGTCGACTTGGCAGCGGTACTCGGTGAGAGTCAACTGCTCCAGCGGATCCTCCAACTCAAGAGCCTGCAACCATGCTCGATGCGGCTGCGTCCATGTGGCTCCTTGTTCATAACGTATCCGCCTCCGCAGAAGAAAACCCAGCACGCGCTGCTTGGCCTTGCGCAGATCGGACTTCATGTCCTCCAGCATTCGTAGATAGTCGCGAACCGCTTCGTCTTCCCGCGTGGGTACATGAACGGCACTCACATCCCCGCTCCGAAGTGCGCGAGCAAGCATCACAGCGTCCCTTCTATCGGTCTTTATGCGATCTCCCGGACGATGTGGAATCTGAGACGGAGCCAGCACCGCACACGGCACACCCAGTTCCGTCAATTGTCGATACAGGGAATACCCTAGACATCCCGCCTCGTAGCATGTCACCAGGTCCCCCGCGGACTGGAGCTTCTTGAAATAGGCCTGGATTACGCTCTTTTCATTGCGAATCACCGTCTCGGCCCTCGGCTTCTGATCGCGCCCGCTCAGGATCGCTATGGCGATCTTTTCTTTGTCGACGTCCATGCCAACGTAATGTACAATACCCATGACTGCCCCCTTGTGCGTTGTTTGTGGCGTGCCGCATCGAGACGCCAATCTCATGATACGGCCGATCCACGTTGTAGCAACCACCTGGGGGCACTTCATATTGTCTCATTTTGGACCTTTCTGAGGTCTGGAACGTATGCAGACTTGGAAAACGGCCTTTCATTAAGGGACAAAATGAGAACTGCATCATTCAGTCACCATACTGAGAATTGCTGGCGCCGGGTTTCTTGTCACAACCGGCGATTTGCGATAGTATCCCTGTCAAAGTCCTCAACACCCTTTCACGAAAGAAGGTTTCACATATGGCCAGGAAGATGGTCACCATCGACGGGAATACCGCCGCCGCAACCGTCGCGCATGCGACGAACGAGGTCATCGCGATCTATCCGATCACCCCTTCATCGACGATGGGAGAGCTTTCCGACGAGTTCTCCGCGGAGGGCAGGAAGAACATCTGGGGCACGATCCCGTCCGTCGTGGAGATGCAATCGGAAGCAGGGGCTGCAGGTGCCGTGCATGGCGCCCTCACGACCGGCGCGTTGACGACCACGTTTACCGCTTCGCAGGGCCTGCTCCTGATGATCCCGAACATGTACAAGATCGCGGGAGAGCTCACCTCCACGGTGTTCCACATCGCGGCCCGCGCCCTGGCCACGCACGCCCTTTCGATCTTTGGCGACCATGAGGACGTGATGGCCTGCCGTTCGACCGGCTGGGCGATGCTCTGCTCGAACAATGCCCAGGAGATCATGGACTGCGCCCTTATCGCCCAGGCGGCGACGCTGGAATCGCGCATCCCTTTCCTGCACTTCTTCGACGGCTTCCGCTCCTACATGGAGGTGCAGAAGATCGAGCAGCTCACGGAAGACGACATGCGCGCCATGGTCACCGATGAGCTCGTTGCCGCGCACCGGGCGCGCGCCCTCAACCCCGAGCGGCCCACCATTCGCGGCACGTCGCAGAACCCCGACGTCTACTTTGCCGGGCGCGAGACGGTGAACAAGTACTACGCCGCGGTCCCCGGCATCGTGCAGAAGGCCATGGACAAGCTGGCCGGCATCGTCGGCCGGCACTACCACCTCTTCGACTACGTCGGCGCGCCGGACGCGGAGCGCGTCATCATCATGATGGGGAATGGCGCGGAGACCGCGGAAGAGGTCGTCGACCATCTCACCGCCAAGGGGGAGAAGGTCGGCGTCCTGAAGGTGCGCCTCTTCCGCCCCTTCAGCCTGGAGCATTTCGCCAAGGCGCTCCCGCGGACCGTGAAGGTCATCGGGGTGCTCGACAGGACCAAGGAGCCGGGCGCGCTCGGCGAGCCGCTCTATGAGGACGTACGGACGGCCATCGGGGAATGCATGTCGGGCGGGCTTCTTTCCATGAAGGACTACCCCGTGATTGTCGGCGGCCGCTACGGCCTGGGCTCCTATGAGTTCACCGGCGCCATGGCGAAGTCCGTGTTCGACGCGCTGAAGGAAAAGACGCCGAAGAATCACTTCACCGTCGGCATCAACGACGACGTCATGCACACGAGCATCCCGTTCGACCCGGCCTTCTCCTCGGAGCCGGCGGGCGTCCACCGCGCGATGTTCTACGGCCTGGGCTCGGATGGCACCATCGGGGCGAACAAGAACTCGATCAAGATCATCGGAAAGGCAACGGACAACTACGTCCAGGGTTATTTCGTGCTGGACTCGAAGAAGTCGGGCTCCACGACCGTCTCCCATTTGCGCTTCGGCAAGAAGCCCATCAAGAGCACGTACCTCATCTCCAAGGCGAGCTTCCTTGCCTGCCACAAGTTCAGCCTCCTGGAGAGGTTCGACATGCTCTCCCAGGCGGATGAAGGGGCCGTGTTCCTCCTGAACTCGCCCTTCGGCAAGGACGAGGTGTGGGGGAAGATCCCCGTGGAGGTGCAGAAGCAGATCATCGACAAGAAGCTCCGCTTCTACGTGATCAACGCCACGAAGATCGCCGACGAGGTGGGACTGCGCGGCAGGATCAACATCACGATGCAGACGGCATTCTTCCTCATCTCGGGAGTCGTACCGGAGACGAAGGCGCTGGAGCTCATCAAGGCGGCCATCGAAGACACCTACGGCAACAAGGGCCGGGACATCGTTGAGATGAATATGAAGGCGGTGGAAACGACCCGCACCCGCATGGAGAAGGTGGAGTATCCTGCAAGCGCGAATGGCACCCTCCACATGCTGCCGCCTGTTCCCAAGGAGGCGCCCGAGTTCGTCCGCACCGTGACGGCGGAGATCATCGCGGGCCGCGGCGAAGGCCTCGCGGTCTCCCGGTTTCCCGTTGACGGCACATGGCCGTCGGGAACGACGAAGTGGGAGAAACGCAACATCGCCGAAGAAATACCCGTCTGGGATCCCGAGACATGCATCCAGTGCGGGGAATGCTCGATGGTCTGTCCTCATGCCGTCATCCGGATGAAGGCCTACGCCCCCGCGCTCCTGAGCAGCGCTCCGTCGAGCTTCAAGTCCGTGGACGCGAAGGGCAAGGAGTTCGAGGGCATGAAGTTCACGGTCCAGGTCTCCTCCCTGGACTGCACCGGCTGCGGCGTGTGCGTGAGCGCCTGCCCGGCATTCAAGAAGGTGAACGGGGAAAAGACCGACAAGAAGGCCATCAACATGGCCCCGCAGCTCCCCCTCAAGGACCAGGAGGCCGCGAACTTCACTTTCTTCCTGTCGCTTCCCGAGGTGGACGCCAAGCTCATCAAGAGGAATACGATCAAGGGATCGCAGTTCATCCAGCCCCTGTTCGAGTTCTCCGGAGCCTGCGCGGGCTGCGGGGAAACGCCGTACGTGAAGCTCATGAGCCAGCTCTACGGGGACAGGGCAATCATCGCCAATGCCACGGGATGCTCCTCGATCTACGGCGGCAACCTCCCCACGACGCCCTATACGTCGCGCAAGGACGGCAGGGGCCCCGCGTGGTCGAACTCGTTGTTCGAAGACGCGGCGGAGTTCGGTTTCGGCATGCGGCTCACGGCGGACAAGATGTTCGAGTTCGCCAATGAGATGCTCGATGCAATCGTGGCGACGGGCAAGTCCACGGCGCCCGTGGCGCTCCTCCAGCAGCTGCGCGCGGCCGACCAGTCGACACAGGAAGGAATCGAGGCGCAGCGCGCGCGGGTCGGCGATCTCAAGAAGGCGCTTGCAAAGTCAGCGAGCGACCTTGAGAAACGCCTGCTGTCTGCTGCCGACTACCTGATCAAAAAGTCCGTCTGGATACTCGGCGGCGACGGCTGGGCATACGACATTGGCTATGGCGGCCTCGACCACGTCATCGCCTCGGACAGGAAGGTGAACATCCTCGTGCTCGACACCGAGGTGTACTCCAACACCGGCGGGCAGATGTCCAAGTCCACGCCCGTGGGCGCCATCGCAAAGTTTGCCGCCGGCGGCAAGTCCATGGGCAAGAAGGACCTCGGCATGATGGCCATGGCGTATGGGAGCGTGTACGTGGCGCGCGTTGCATTCGGCGCCAACCGGCTGCAGACCATCAAGGCATTCTCGGAGGCCGATGAGTACAACGGCCCCGCGATCATCATCGCCTACAGCCACTGCATCAATCACGGCTACGATCTGCGCAAGGGCATCAGCCAGCAGAAGCTCGCGGTGGACTCGGGAGCCTGGACGCTCTTTCGCTACAATCCGAAGCTCAAGGCAGAGGGCAAGAACCCGCTGATCCTCGATTCGAAGGAGCCCACGGCGGACATCGGCGACTACATGTACAACGAGATCCGGTTCCGCGCCTTGAAACAGGCCGGCCCCGAGCGGGCTGCCGAGCTGCTGGAAGTTGCGCGCAAGGACGCAAAGGAGCGCTACTCCTTCTACAAGTACCTGGCGGATCGTCCGCAGGGATGACGTCCGCCCCCGGGCGCGGCGCGGAGTCCGGCGATACGCCCGACCACGCGCGCGCCCTGCCTTCCTGGTACGACGATGCGAAGCTCGGCATCATTGTCCACTGGGGTCCGTACTCGGTGCCCGCGTGGGCCCCGGCGATCGGGGAGATGCCGCGGGTCGTCGCCGAGCAGGGCTGGGACTACTGGTTTTCCCACAATTCCTACGCCGAATGGTACGCGAACAGCATGGCCGTTCCCGGCAGTCCCACCCAGGCGCATCACCGCGCCTCCTGGCACCGGCTCACGCGCTACGACACGTTCGGGCGCACCTTTCGTCAGGGTCTGAAGGAATGGGATCCGGCGCCGCTGCTCGACGCCCTTGCCGCAAGCGGCGCCCGCTACGCGATCCTCGCGGCAAAGCACCACGACGGCTTCCTGCTCTGGAACGCGCGCAGCCGGCATCCCCGCAAGCGCGGCTGGCAGGTGACACGCGACCTCATCGGTGAGATCGCCTCTGGCGTGCGGGCCCGCGGCCTCCGCTTCGGCCTGTACTACTCCAGCGGCCTCGACTGGACGTTCCGCGGCGCGACGATCAGGAGCCACGAGGACCTGGCCGCGGCCATGCCGCGGACGCGCGCCTACGCCGGCTACGTGAACGCTCACTGGCGCGAGCTCATTGCCCGCTACGAGCCTTCGATCCTGTGGAACGATCGCGGGTGTCCTCCCGGCCTGGACGTGCGCGGTCTTTTCTCCACCTACTACGCGGCGGTGCCCGATGGCGTCGTCAACGACCGGTTCGGACAGACGGATTTCGCCGACGCGGGTGGATTCGTGCAGCGCACGGTGCGCGCCGCGCTGCGCGCATTTCGCGGCGGCCGCACGCCTGCCCGCGCAAAGGCGGGCTTGCAGCAGGGACATGCCGATTTTACCACCGCCGAGTACGAGCTCGCGCCCGGCGATGGCACCACCAAGTGGGAGCACGTGCGCGCCCTCGGGCGCTCGTTTGCTCTCAACACGGAAGAGACCGACGAGCACATGCTGTCCACGACGTCGCTCGTGAGGCTGCTGGTCCAGGTCGTCTCGGAGGGCGGGAACCTGCTCCTCGGCGTCGGCCCGAACGCGGACGGCTCGCTGGGCGAGCTGCAGAGAACGCGCCTCGAGGGCCTCGGGAAGTGGCTTTCCCAGAACGGCGTGGCGATTTACGGCTCGCGACCATGGGGGCCCGGGGAAAGCGCCACGGAGGACGGCATCGAGCTGCGGTTCACGACCCGCGGCATGACCACCTACGCCATACTCCTGGGCACGCCCGCCGGACGCACGATCGTTCTCCCGTCCCTGCGGCTGCTACCCTACGCGGGTCTTCGCATCATCGGCTCGATCGGCTACGTGGCATGGTTCCAGGAAGGAAAGGACGTGCACATCCGGCTCACGGAGCCGCTGCGGGAATCCCCCGCCCACGTCATCAGCATCACGCCCCCGCCGCGCTCCTGAGCGCGGGCCGCACGCGCTTCGCCGCGCCCGGCGCCGCCGCAGAGGACCGCCGCGGCCGCTACAGGGCAAGACCGCGAAATGTCCCCCCCATCTCCGCGCATGCCTTCATGAAGAGACGAAAAAGCTCGTCGTAGGCGTCGCGCGTGCGCTCATTCGGCATGAACACCTTCTGGAAGCGCACGAGGTGGTCGGCCGCGTGCGCCGGACTGTCGAACTCCTCCAGGCCGAAAAAGCCGACGCAGGCATTGCCGACCAGGTCGGCCTCTTCCTGCTCGGGCAGCAGGACCTTCTTGCCCGTGACGTCGGCCCGGGCCTGGCACCAGCGGGGAAATCGCGCGAGGCCTCCAGTGACGCGCAGGTCCGCGATCTGGCAGCCGGCGTCCTCCATCAGCGCGATGACCGACCGCACGGCGAAACCGCTTGATTCGAGCACCGCGCGCATCATCTCGCGCCTGCCGTGCTCGATCGTGAGCCCGAGGAACGCGCCCCGCATGTGGGGGTCCCAGATGGGGAAGGGCTCGGGCGTGAGAAAGGGCAGGAAGAGGAGCCGACCTGCGCCCGGCGCGACCGCGGCCGTCTCTTCCAGGATTTCTTCCATGCCCTCCGCGGGCGCCCCGAAGGTGCGCACCGCCCAGTCGAGCGCCGAGCCCGACGAGGAGATGATTGCGGAGATGTTGTAGGCGCCTCGTACGACGTGCGGGAAGCAGAGCAGGCGCTTGTCCTTGACGGGCGCCGACCAGCAGAGATTCACGCCTTCGGAGGTGCCGGCGCGGTCGCAGACGCGGCCCGGCTGCGTGCTTGCCGCGCCAATGATGGACATGATGTAGTCGGGCCCGCCGGCGATCACCGGGAGCCCTGCCGGCACGCCGAGTGTTTCCTCCGCTTCGGCACGCACGGTTCCCAGCAGGTCCCCGATCTCCACGAGCGGCGGAAACTTGTCCTGGTCCATCCGCAGGTGCGGGATGGCGGCCTCGTTCCAGAAGAAGTCCTTGAACACCTGCGTCGGCACGACACGCACCGCGTTGCCCGTGAGGAAATACGAGACATACTCCGCGCAGGGCAGGAAATGCCGCGTGCGCTCGTAGATGTCCGGCTTGTGGCGCATGATCCAGAACGCCTTGGGAAGGTAGAAGGAGGCGTCCAGCGGGGTGTCGGAAAACTCCGCCACGATATCGGCCTCTTCCTGCGCCCGCCGATCCATCCACGTCATGGCGAAGTCCAGCGGCTCGCCGTCGCGGTCCACCGGCACGAGGGTCGGCCCGTTCGCGCTCACGACGACGCCGCGGATGCGACCGAGCTCCCGCAGCCGCAGCTGCGCCGTGGTCATGGCGATTCCGGACAGCCACGTATTCGCGTCGCATTCGCGGCGCGCGGGATCGTTCGTCTCCACCATGCGGATCGGGATGCGCGCGCTGGCCAGGATCTTGCCGTCGATGCTCACCACAGCCGCCTTCAAGTACGTCGTGCCGATGTCGTAGGCGAGGATCATGGTTGCCCAGCATAACACAAGCGGCGGGGCTCATCCATGGCGCGGGGCGCCGCACGGCCCGCAGGCGCCGGGTTCGGCCGGCGAGGCGCCACGGGCCGCCGGCGCCGGCGGCAGGGCACCCTGCCGTGACTTGACTTTCGACCGATTTATCGCATTCTTATATCCATACTTTTCTTCGAGGCAGGGAGCATTTCCCGACCGGCGGTAGAGCCCGCAACCTGGATCGCGACCGCGCGCGGCGCGTGAAGGTGGAAACGGTGTGATTCCGTTGCCGACAGTACAGTCTGGATGGGAGAAGGAAGGAACATGCCGGAACCGTTGATCGAGGCGCGAAGCCTCGGATTTTCCTACCCGAACATGGACGTGCTGGACACGCTCACTTTCACCGTGGAGACGGGGAGCTTCGTGTCGTTTCTGGGCCCGTCGGGCTGCGGGAAGAGCACGCTCCTGAACCTGATCGCCGGCATCCTCCACCCGTCGCGCGGCGAGCTGCGCGTCAACCCTTCGCGGATCTCCTTCGTCTTCCAGAACGATACGCTGCTGCCGTGGCGCTCGTCGATCGCCAACGTGCTCCTTCCCTTTGACCTGCTGGGATTGCCCGCATCCGACGAGCTTCGCGGCCGCGGCATGCGCCTCCTTGCGGACCTTGGCCTCGCGGGGAGTGAAGAGCTTTTCCCGTCCCAGCTTTCGGGGGGCATGAAGAAGCGCGTGGAGCTTGCGCGGGCGCTCGTGACGGAGCCCGAGCTTCTCATCCTCGACGAGCCATTCTCATCGCTGGACATCATGACGCGCGAAAGACTGAACGTCATGGTCCGCGCGCTTCACCGGCGGACGGGCGGAAGCGTCGTGATGGTGACCCATTCGGTTGAAGAGGCATGCTTTCTGTCGGACCGCCTCTTCGTGCTCTCCTCCGCCCCTGCCCGCATCATCGAGGCCCATGAGCTGTCGAAAAATGGAGAGGAGCTTCCGGCCCATTATCTGCTCTCCCGGACGGAGAGGGGTGTTGCAGAGGACGTCCGCAGGAATGCAAATGCGCTCTGGACGGTTCCGTTTGAGAAGGTCGTTTTGCAGAAACGAGACAAGGAAGAAACGGGCGCGGGTCGCGCGACGGGGCGAGATTTTCTCCGCCGCCACTACGGCTGGGTGCTGGTGCCCGCGGAGCTCGCGGCGATCTTTTTCGTGCTGGTCTTCCTCAAGGTGCGCATTCCCATTCCCGACTACATCCTTCCGCATCCGTGGGGCGTGCTCACGCGCTTTGCCACGACATTGTGGCGCGGCACCATACTTCCCGACGTCGGCATGACGGTCTATGAATCCCTCGCCGGT
Source organism: uncultured Spirochaetota bacterium (assembly GCA_963781885.1). Taxonomy (GTDB): domain Bacteria; phylum Spirochaetota; class Spirochaetia; order SZUA-6; family Fen-1364; genus Fen-1364. The sequence goes on from CAWAHW010000002.1 coordinate 823,530, forward strand.
TTCGGGATCGCATTCGCCGCATCGCTCGTGCTGGGCTACGGCATCGCGAAGTCGCGTCTCGCATCACGCCTCCTCATGCCGTACCTCATCGCGGCCAACACCATCCCCACCATTGCGCTTGCACCTTTCCTGGTGCTGTGGCTGGGTTTCGGGGCGGCTCCCCGTATCGTGACGTCGGCCATCGTGATCTTCTTCCCGATGCTGGTCACCACGATTTCCGCGATCGGCATCGCCGAGCGGGAGATGAGCCAGCTCATTTCTTTCTTCCGGCCTCCCCGCCTGCGGCGTTTCGCGTATTTCGAGCTGCCTGCCTCCCTGCCGATGATCGCGAGCGGTGTGAAGGTGTCGATCACGCTTTCGGTGATCGGCGCCGTCGTCGGGGAGTTCGTCGCGGGCAATCGGGGGCTGGGGGCTCTCGTGAGCATCGCGAAGGCCAATTTTGACGTGGAGCTGATGTTCGTGGGTTTGATCTGGCTCGTGCTGCTCGGCCTTGCGTATTACGCGGCCGCGGGCCTTGCCCACAGGCTGGTGGCACGCTCGCTTCGATAGGAGGATTTCCGATGAAAAGGTTCCTGTTTTCCCTGCTTGTCATTCTTTTCGCTGTCGGCACTGGCGCCGCGGCTGCGGAAAAGGTGCGTCTGGCAATCGGATACATCCCGCACGTCCAGTTCACGCCGCTGTACGTCGGCATCGACAAGGGATTCTACCGCGACGAGGGGATCGACCTGGAGTTGAGCTTCGGTTTCCAGTACGACGTCTTCTCGCTCCTGGCCGCGGGCAAGATCGACATCGGGCTGTCGGACTCGGACCAGCTCATCCTCTCCGGCGCCAAGAACATGGGCCTGAGCGCGATCTTCCAGTACTACCAGAAGTATCCCGTGGCAATCGTCGCAAAGGCCGATGCCGTGAAGGTCCCGGGCGACCTGAAGGGAAAGATCATCGGCACGCCGGAGATGTCGGGAAGCTCCTACATCGGTCTGGAGCTCTTCCTGCGCAAGTACGGCCTGACGGACAGCGTCCAGGTGGAAAAGATCGGCTATACCCAGGAGGCAACGCTCCTCAGCGGCAAGGCGGATGCCGTTGTCTGCTTCTCCAACAACGAGCCCGTGGTCTTCCGATCCGAAGGGGTCGCCATCCGCCAGTGGAATGTGAATGACTTCAGCGACATGGTGGGCGCGTCCTTCATCAGCTCGAAGGCGATCGTCGCCGCGCGGGGGGATGTGATTGCCCGTTTCGTGCGGGCGACGCAGAAGGCCATGGCATATACCATGGATCACCGCGACGAGGCGGCGCAGATCGCGCTTCGCAACGTGGGCAACGTGAAGAAGGAGGACGAGCCGCTTTTCCGACAGCGTCTGGACGCCACGTGCGAGCTTTTCCCCAGTGCCCATGGATACGGCTACCTGGACCAGGAGCGGTACGCGCGCTCAATCGCCGAGCTTGCCTCCCTGGGGCTCATTCCCGCAGTGTTCCCGGCGCGGGACATCCTGCAGCAATTCTAGCGCCGTCCGTGCCTACGGGCGGGCCGTGCCGGGGCGGCCCTCGCCTACAGCCGCGCGCCCATCCTGTTTCCCGATTCATAGGCCCGAAGGCCGAGGCGGAAGGTCCCCCAGGCGACAAGCGCGACGACTGCATCGGCGCCGACGAGGACCAGGAGCCGGAGCGGATCGAACGACTTCCAGAGCGCCATGGGGATGTAGGCGATCAGCGCGGCCGGGATAAGCGTGTGCAGAAGGATTGTCGCGGGCCCCTGGAATATGGAGCCAGGACGACCGCGTTCACGGTCCGATAATGGGGGGCGAAGAAATCCCGCAGCAGCCCGGTCCGGCCGGCGGCATTCTTCTTACGCGCGACAAAAGTTTTCCGCAGGTTTGTGACGGTGAGGACTGTTTCCATGGCACATTCTATCGAAGCTCGACATTTTGGAAAAGAGCGGAGGCATGAGTGCCGTGGAGCCCGCGGGAGCGGACGGCGTCCGCAAGCGGCCGGTGGCGCGCGGGGCGGCGCGCGGAATCCGGCCTTATGCGGCGCGCCCGCGGAGCTTTGCGGCTGCCAGGGCAACGACGCTGAGCAGGCCCCACCCCGCGGCGATCTTCAACGCATCCCCGACGATGAAGGGAACAAGGCCGAGGGAGATTGCCTTGCTCATGCCGGTGAATGCCCCGAGCCACACGACGCCCGGGACATAGGTCGCGAGGTCGCCGACGACAAGCGCCAGGAGCCTTCCCGGCCACTTCACGCAGAGCCCGCGCTCGGCGAACAGCCCGACGATGAAAGCGCACAGAGCGAAGCCCAGCAGGTAGCCTCCCGTGGGACCGAGAAGGTGCGCAATACCCGACGTGCCGCCGGAAAAGAAGGGAAGACCGATGCTGCCTTCGGCAACGTAGGCCACGACCGACAGGGCTCCCCGGCCGCTGCCGAGCAGACAGCCCGCCAGAAGTATTGCGAACGTCTGGAGCGTCACGGGCACCGGCGTGAAGGGCAGGGGAATGGCGACCTGGGAACAAAGAGCGATCAAAAGGGAGAATCCGGCGATGAGCGACGCATCGTAGAGCACGGCGATGCTGCGGCGCGTCGGCCGGATGAGGTCAACGTAGACCGAAGAGCTCATTCTGTACCTCCACACAAAGTGACGGAAGGATAGCGGGAAAAATGGGGCCTTTTCAAGGCCGATGCGCGCCGCAGCCTTCTTCCGCGGGCGCGTCGTATTGACAATCCCGGAAGGCCGGGCGATCATCCCATCCTGAACTGGGATTAAAATGGCCGAAAAGAACCTCACACTGAGGCTCGCGAGAACGGAGCGTGCCGGGTATTTTTCTCTTCGCCCCGTCCGACCCGGCGAGCTGCCCTCGCTCATGAACAAACATATCCTGAGCGGCTGCCTGGGAGCGATCTGGGCCAACCTCATCACGGGCATCATCTACATCTACTTCGGGAATGCCATCGGCATGACCCAGCTCGAGTGGGGCATCCTGGGCGGCGTCAGCTCCTGGGTCGTGGCCGCGCAAGTATTCGGTGCGGTCCTGGGCGAGCGGGTGAAATCGCGGAAGGTCGTCTGGTTCTGGTTCGCCATCGCCGACCGGGTCGTACGGCTCATCGGCATTGCCTTCGCGTATATGATCTGGCGCGCGGGAAACCATGCCGGCTATCTCGTCTTCATGATGGCAATCTGCGTCGGGACGCTGATAGGGACAGTCGCCAACGGCCCGTGGTACGGCTGGCTTGCCACCATCATCCCGCAGCAGGTGCAGGGCACGTTCTGGGGACGTCGGGACAGCCGTATCGCGCTGGCGACGGTCGTCGTGCTGCTGCCTTCGGGTCTCCTCATGGACCTGATCCCGGAGGCGGGAAAGCTCGATGCCGCCTTCGCCATCCTTGTGGCCGCCAGCTTCATCGGCTTCACGGACCTGATCATCCACGGTACCATCCCCGAGCCGCCGCACGAGACCAGCCCCGCGCGCGGGTCGCTCTCGAACATCATGAATCCATTGCGCGACACGCGCTTCCGACCGTGGCTGGTTTTCACCGCTTCCTGGAACTTCGCCATGTCCCTTGCCGGGGCGCTGTGCACCCTGTACTTCATGCAAAACCTGGGCTTCAACAACGACCTGCTGGGCGGCATGATCGCCATCAACGGGGTCGGGTTGGTCGGCACGCTCCTCGGCGCGCGCCGCGTGGGGCGCATGGTCGACCGTCTCGGCATCAAGCGGATGCTCATGCTGGGGTACCTGTTCTGGTCGACCCTGCCGTTGATCTGGCTGCTGGCGACGCCGCGGACGGCCATCCTGTGGGTGGGCCTCGCGAGCCTCGTGGGCGGTGTGTTCCCCGCGGCGGCGAACAACGCAGGCATCAAGCTGGTAACGAGGTTTCGCCGGCCGGAAGAGAGCTCCATGTACATGGCCGTGTCCACGACCGTCGGGGGCATCGCGGGCGGATTCGGCTCGATTGCCGCGGGATTGTTCGTGAGCGCGATGGGGAGCCGCTCCTTCGGCGTATTCGGTCTCGTCGTCAGCGCTTTCCCCCTCCTTTTCATCATCTCCTCGGCGCTCCGTTTCACGACTTGTTTCCTCATCATTCCGCGCATCCGGGTCATGGAGAGACCGGTCGAGGAGAACAGGCCCTTCCTCCTGCCTCTCTTCTTCGAGGCGGTGCCGGGCATCAGCAGGATCATGCGGGGAAGCGGCCGGCAAAATGCCGCCAGGAGCGGCCGGTGAGCGCGAGGGAGAGGCCGCGCAGGCCGGGGAAAAAAGGGACGCGGCGGCGGTCCCTGTGACGAAAGGCAAGTCACCGCAGAAGGCAGCGGGCAAGACATCGGTTGTCAGGCGCAAAGGCAAGACGGACAAGTTGCCACCGGCATCGGCCGGTCGGTCCGAGGGCTCCAGGGATCCGAAGCGCCGGCGGTGAGCCCGCCGGCCTTACTCTCGTGTATAGGGTTTTCCGTCCGCGGCGGGCGGCAGCACTTTTCCTACCAGTCCTGCCACGGCAAGTATCGTGGCGAGATAAGGGAACATCGTCAGGAATGACGACGGTATGGGGACATTCAGGATTGAGAGCGCGAACTGCAGCGCGTCCGTGAATCCGAAGAGGAGCGCCGCGCCTAGCGCCCCCAGCGGGCGCCATCTGCCGAATATCATGGCGGCAAGGGCGATGTAGCCCAACCCCGAGGTCATGTTCGGCGCGAACTGCCCGGTCGATCCGATGGTGAATGACGCGCCGCCGATGCCGGCGACGATGCCGCCGAGGATGACGTTGCGGTAGCGGACCCGTTGCACGTTGATGCCGACCGTGTCGGCGGCGCGGGGATGCTCGCCGACGGCGCGCACCCGCAGGCCCCAGCGCGTGCGGAAAAGCGCCACTTGCACGGCGACGAGGATGGCGATCGTCAGGTAGACGAAGATGTTCTGGTTGAAGATCAGCGGCCCGACGACGGGAATCCGGTCCAGCAGCGGCAGAGGGATGGGGGAGAACACGGCGGGGCTGTTCAACGTGTCCTGGTGGGGCGCGAGGAGGCTCTGCAGGAAGAAGCTCGTGAGACCGAGCGCGAACGCGTCCAGCACGACGCCCACGATGATCTGGTCCGCGGCATAGGTGATCGTGAACACGGCGAGCACGAGCCCCACAAGCGCGCCCGCCGTGGCGCCGGCAATGAGACCAAGGTACAGATTGTGGCTTGCGCTTCCGACCAGGGCCCCGAGGAAAGCCGAGACGAGGAACTGGCCTTCTATGGCGATGTTGATGACCCCGGCACGCTCGCACAGGAGACCGGAAAGGGCACCGAGGGTGAGCGGCACGGCCTCGATGAGCGACGTCATCAGGAGGCCCTCGACGTCGACCGTCGCGCCCCTGCCCGACCAGGCGAGAAATGCCACGCCCGTCAGGGCGAGCCCAATGCCCAGCAGGAGGTATATCCGCTTGTTCCCTTTCCAGAGGATCTGCAGCACGCCCAGGAGCGCACAGACGATGCCCAGCCCCAACAGCACGGGAAGAGCGCGGAAGGGCAGGGGCGGCAAGGAGGGCGCGGGAGGCGCGGAGAACTGAAATGTCGTGCGCGCATCCGGAGTGGTTCCGCGCGCAAAAAGGAGAAGGATGATGGCCGCCAGCACGAAGAGGGCGATGCCGAACCCGCGCCGTCGCGCCGCCGCCACGTCCCGGCGCAACTCGCCCTGCTGGCTTGCCGGATCGCTGCGCGCTCCTCCGTTCACCGTATCGCTCATCCTGCCCACCCTCCAAACACGCGGCCGCCGGCTCGCGTGAGCCTGATTCGATAGATGGTGCGGATGACGCCCGGAGCAGCCACGAAGAGCACCAGCACGGCCTGCAGCACCTGCACGAGCTGCAGGGGAATGCTCGTGTTCACCTGCATCGTACGGCCGCCCGCGGTGAATGCCCCGAACAGAAGCGCCGAAAGCCCCACTCCTAGGGGCGTGCCGCGGCCGAGTATCGCCACCGTGATGCCGTCAAAGCCGATGGTTCCGCTGTACAGCGGCGACAGGCGGAAGTCCACGCCGAGCACCATGAAGGCGCCGCCCAGCCCCACGAGCATGCCGGCAAGGGTCATGGCGATGGTGAAGTGCCGCTCGATCTGCACGCCGGCAACGCGCGCCGCCTCGCGATTGGCGCCCAGCATCCGGAACCTGAACCCCAGTGTGCTGCGGTTCAGGAGCCAGCCGACTCCCAGGACAAGGAGCACGGCCAGGACGATGCCCAGGTTGACGCGCAGCGATGATCCCGTGATGGACGGAAGCCGCGCGGCGGCGACAACGATCTTGGAGATGGCCTGGTTGCGGGGCGGCGCCTGCACCAAGCCGGTGGTCAGGAGCCACGTGAGGAGGTTCATGCCGACGTAGTTGAGCATCATCGAGGTGATCACCTCGTGCGCTCCTGTTCGCGCCTTGAGCACGCCGGGGATGAATCCCCAGGCCGCGCCGAAGGCCGCGCCCCCGAGGATCGCAAGCGGAAGATGAAGGACCGCGGGAAGGGAGGGGAAGGAGAAGCCGACGATGGTCGCGCCGATCGCTCCCAGCACGAGCTGGCCCTGGCCGCCGATGTCGAAAAGTCCCGCGCGAAACGCCAGCGCGATGCCGAGGCCTGCCATCATCAGCGGGGTCGTTGACACGAGGGTTTCCGAAAGGGGGATGAAGGCGGCGACGACGGCCGTTGCGTTCCCGGACCGCAGCGCCTCCACGATGCCGCGCGGGCTGCCGATGGAGCCCAGGAAAAGCGAGCTGTATGCATTGGCAATGGCCATCCAGCTCTGGAGGAAGGCCTGGCCGGGCGCGTGCCCGAACTCATGCCAGGCGCGTGTTGCCGCCGGCGTGGCCAGGATGATGATGAGCCCTCCGACGACCAGCGCGCTCACGAACGCGAGGAATGTCACCGTGAAGGTGTTGCCGCTCACGATGAAATCGAGTGCCCGGCGGAGAGACGGGCGGCGCGGGTCCTTTCCCGTCGCTGCAGACGTTGCATTCCCGCTCATGCGGTCTCCCCCCCGTGTGTCGCCGGCCCGCTTCCCGCCATCAAAAGCCCGATCTGCTCGCGGCTCAGGCTGGCTGCCTCGAACGGGCCGGTCAGGCGGCCGCGGTACATGACGACGATGCGGTCCGCCAGGGCCATCACCTCGTCCAGCTCGGATGAGATGAGGAGCACCGCCACCCCTGCATCGCGCGCCGCCACCAGCCGGTTGTGCACGTATTCGATGGAGCCGATGTCCAGACCCCGGGTCGGCTGCGCGGCGAGGATGAGACGGATGTCCCGCGGCAGCTCGCGCGCGACGATCACCTTCTGCTGGTTGCCGCCGGAGAGCGTCTTCACCGGCGCATGCACGGACTGCGCGCGGATGTCGAAGTCTTTCAGCCTTTCCTTTGCGACGCCGAAGATCGATTGCCAGCGGAGAGCGCCCCCGCGCGAATACGGGACCTCGTCGTGCACGTCCAGGACGATGTTTTCCGCGATCTCGAAATCCCCCACGAGGCCGTCACGCTGACGGTCCTCGGGGATGTTCGCCACGCCCGCACGCAAAATGGCCTTGGGCGATGCCCCCGTCAGGTCGCGGCCGGCAATGCGGACCGATCCGCCGATGACCAGCGCAAGGCCGGTAATGCCCTCCGAGAGCTCGGTCTGGCCGTTTCCCTGGACACCCGCCACGGCCACGATCTCCCCGGCCCGCACCTCGAGGTTGAGCCCGTCGACGGCGATGCGCCCGGACTTGTCGAGGACGGTCAGGTTGTGCACCTGCAGGATCGGCTCCCGGGGGTGCGCCACGCCTTTTTTCACCTGAAGGTCGACGCCGCGGCCGACCATCATCGAGGCGAGGTCCTGCTCCGTGGTCTGTGCGGGGGTCGTCGTTCCGATCACCCTGCCCTGGCGGATCACGGTGATGCGGTCCGCGATGGCAAGGACCTCCTTCAGCTTGTGCGTGATGAAGAGGATGGTGCGGCCCGACACGCGAAGGCTTCGCATGACGGCGAAAAGCTCGTCGGTTTCCTGGGGCGTGAGAACCGCGGTCGGCTCGTCGAGGATCAGGAGGTGCGCCTCCCGCGCCAGCGCCTTCACGATTTCCACGCGCTGCTGCTGCCCGACGGAAAGCTCCCCCACCACGGCATCGGGATTCACCTCGAGGCCGAAGCGCCGCGACAGCTCGGCGATCTCCTGGCGCGCGCGCCTTTGATCCAGGAACCCCAGGCGGCTTGTCCGTTCGAATCCGAGCATGACGTTTTCGGAAACGGTGAAGACGGGGATCAGCATGAAGTTCTGGTGCACCATGCCGATGCCGGCCTTGATGGCCTCCCCGGGATTGGCGAAATGAACGGGCGCGCCGTCGATCAGGATGACACCGTCGTCCGGCCGGTACAGCCCGTCGAGCACGTTCATCAGGGTGGTTTTGCCCGCCCCATTTTCGCCGAGGAGGGCATGAATTTCGCCCTCCTCGGCTGTGAGACTGATGCGGTCGTTGGCCACAAGGTCTCCAAACCTCTTCGAGATCCCTTGAAGCTCCAGCCGCATCGTCGCGATTTTCGCTACGGCTTCGGGTAGCTCTTCGGATCGACGGAGATCGTACCGGCGATGATGGCTGCCTTGATCGTCTCGATGTCGGCCTTCAGCTTTGCCGGGATCTTGCTGTCGTAGTCGTGGTACGGAGCAATGGCCACGCCCTTGTTGGCGAGCGTCCCGACGTAGTTGCCGCCCTTGAACGTGCCGTTCAGGGCTTCCGTGGCCGCTTCCTTCACCGAGGCATCGATGCCCTTCATGACGCTGGTGAGGAGCAGGCTTCCGTACTGGGGCGCGGACACGTAGCCGTCCGTATCGACCCAGATCAGGTACACGGGCTTGCTCGGGCTGGCCTGATTGTGCTGCTGCACCGCCGCGGCCGCGCCCAGGCCGACTGACCCTGCCACGGGCAGGATCACGTCTGCGCCCTGGTTCATGAGAGCGGACGTCACCGTCTTGCCCTTTTCCTGGTTGGTGAAGTCGTTGGTGAAGGTCCCCGAGGCGGCGTTGGAATCCCATCCCAGCACCTGCACCTTGGCCTTGTTCTTCTGGTCGTAGTAGCGCACGCCCGCGTCAAAACCGTTCATGAAGATGGTGACCGTCGGGATGTTCATTCCGCCGAAGGATCCCACCTTGCCGGTCTTCGACATGCCTGCGGCCAGATAGCCTGCCAGGAACGCGGCCTGGTCGGTCTGGTAGGTGAGGGCAAGGACGTTCGGCAGCGCCGGGTCGTAGGCATAGTCGACGATGGCGAACTTCTGATTCGGGTTGGCCTTCGCGGCCGCCGCGGTATCATCGCCCATCAGGAAGCCGACGGTGACGATGATATCGGCCTGCTTCGTCACGAACTGCTGGATGTTCGGGGCATAGTCGCTCTGGTTGGTGGACCCGAGGTACTGGATCTGGATGCCCAGGTCCGTCTGCGCCTGCTGCAGCCCGCGCCACGCCGACGCGTTGAATGAGCGGTCATCGATGCCGCCGGTATCGGTCACCTCACCCGCGACAAAGCTCGCCGCTGCTTTGGTCGACGCGGCGCCGAGTGCGAGGAACACGCAGACGACGATTGCCGCGAGTGAAAGGATTGAAACCTTTCTCATGGGAACCTCCTTGATCGTTTCAGGAATAGGGGAGCAACCAGAACCGCACCCGACCGCCCCGGCGACGCCGCATCGGTCAAGGGCGACCCGCATCTTGTCCTTCTGCCCCCTTTTCCGCCGTGCATTGTAGGGTGGGCATCTGCGCCTGTCAATGCGCCAAGGGGCTATTCAGCCGAGCAGGGAAAGAAACTCTGCCTCGCTCACGACCCGCACGCCGAGGCTGCGCGCCTTTTCCAGCTTGCTGCCGGCACCCGCGCCGGCGAGCAGGTGCGTGGTCTTTGCGCTCACGGAAGAGGTCACCTTGCCGCCCCGGCGCGCCACCTCCTCCATGGCTTTTTCGCGCGGGGAGAATCCCTCGAAGCTTCCCGTGATGCACCACGTTTGACCGGAAAAGATCTGGGCAGGGCCGTCGGCCGTGCGGCGCCCCGATTCCTTCATCTGTATGCCGGCCTCCCGGAGGCGTTGAATGCGCGTCCGCACCCCGGGGCGCCGCAGCTCTTCGATGAGCGTCGCTGCGGTCCGCTCTCCCACGCCGCGGATGGCGAGCAGGGGGGCAGGGTCGCCCGCGTCGGACACGGCGAGCAGGGAGTCGATGTCGGAAAAGCCCGCCTCGATGAGGATCTCAGCCGCCTTCTGACCGATCTCCGGTATTCCGAGGGCCGGAAGCACGACGTGGAATGGCTTTTCCCTGCTCTTCTGCAGGCCTTCCTCGATCTGGGCCACCTTCTTGTCGCCGAAGCCGGGCAGCTCCCGCAGCTTCTCCGGATCGAAGGAATAGAGATCTTCCACGTTGTGGACCAGCCCGTTCTGGATCAGCGCCTCGATGGTCTCCGGCCCGATGCCTTCGATGTCCATCTGGCCCCTGCCGACGAAGAACACGAGCCTTCCCTTGACCTGATCGGGGCAATCCGCGTTCGGGCAGAAGTGATGCGCACCCTGGCGTACGAGGCCGGTCGCGCAGGTCGGACACGCAGGCGGCAGCTTCCAGGTCGTCTCCCCCGTCTCGTTTTTTTCCAGCACCCTCTCCACCGCGGGGATGACATCGCCGCGGCGGGAAACGGCAACGCGGTCGCCAACGGCGAGCTCCAGCAGGTCGATGTATTCCTGGTTGTGCAGCGTGACGTTGGAGATGGTGGCTCCCGAGATCTTCACCGGCTCCACCCGCGCGACCGGTGTGACGCGACCGGTGCGGCCTACCTGGACCTCGATTGCCTTCACTGTCGTCACTCCCTCAGGGGACTCGAACTTGTAGGCGATGGCCCATCGCGGGTGATGACCCGTGTAGCCGAGGCTTTCTCGGACGGCGATCTCATCGACCTTCACCACGATGCCGTCGATCTCGTAGTCCAGGCCCTTCCTCTCGTCACGCTCCGCCTCGAGGAAGGTGCCGATCTCTCCGAGCGCGCCCGTCTTCCAGGCCGGGTGCCGTCGGGCGACCTCCGCGCGGATCGCATCGTCGGCGAAATATGCCGTCCGCGGGTTGAGCGGGAGCCCCAGGTCTTTCAGCTCCTCCAGGATTTCAGTATGCGTCGCCCTCTTGTCGGCAAAAAAACCCTCGTAGACAAAGATGCTGAGGGGTATGCCGGCTGCCTCGCTGCTTTTCACCCTGCGCAGCGTGCCGGAAGCGAGATTGCGCGGGTTTGCGTAGGGGTCCTCCAACGTGGCGTTGATCGTGGAAAAGAGACTGCGGGCGAGAAACACCTCGCCGCGGACTGCCACCGTCACCGGCCGCGTGAGCCGGAGAGGCACGGTGCCGATTGTCCGGACATTGCCGGTCACGTCGTTTCCGACGATGCCGTTTCCACGGGTCACCGCTCTCAACAACAGGCCTTTTTCGTAATAGAGCACCATGGAGGCGCCATCGATCTTTTCCTCACAGACGAATGAAAGCGGGCGGCCGGCATTCCGCTCCGTTTTCGCCATCCAGGCCGTGAGATCCTCCGTCGTGTACGACTTGTCGAGGCTGAGGACGGGAATCGTATGCGCCACCTCGGGAAGCTCCTGCGTGATGTCGGAGCCGACGCGCCGGGTCGGCGAATCGGGCAGGGCGAGGTCGGGGTAATCGCGCTCGATCGCGGAGAGCTCGTCGAAAAGCCCGTCGTATTCCGCATCGGATACCAGCGGCTTGCTTTCCACGAAATAGGCGTGCTGATAGCGCTCGAGGAGGCGTGAGAGCTCTCTGACGCGCGCGTCCGCTTCCCGGTGGGTCATCTCCGCCGCGGCCGGGTTCCGCTACTCCTGCTGGAGGAATGCGTCAGGGAAGCCGCGGTAGCGGAACCAGGTGAGCAGCGTCCCGCTTTCGGCCCTGTTGAGCGGACCGATGACGACCCTGAATATCGGCGTGCCGGAGCCCGCAGGACCCTGGACGAGGGCAGGGTAGGTGGCGGCCAGCTTTGCCGCCAGGTCGCGAGCCATCTTCTCCGCGGCGTATGCCCCGAGCTGCAGGAAATACGTATCGGCCTTGCCGCTGCGCGGGAGGGATGCGACCACCGTGACGGGAGGCGCCGCCGGTGTTGCCGTGCCGGCGGAAGAAGCCGCCGCCGCTGCAACGGTCGTTGCCGCCGCGGGGGTCTTTGTGGCGGTTGTGGACGCTGTCGTTGCCACGGGGCTCGTAACGGCGGCCGTCGCGGGCACCTGTATCGGCGGCGGCTCGGGAGCCGCCATTGCGAGCCTCGGCGCCGGGGACGACGGCGGGAGCACGCCGGGATCTGTCACGTCCGTCTGGACCGGTTCGGGCACGACCGGCGCCTGCTGCTCGGGAGCCGGTTCGGGCGCCGCAAGGGCGATGGCGGCCGGCTGCTGCGCCGCGGGCGGGTTTGCCTCCGTGCCCACGATCTCCGTGGCCATGGACTCTTCCGGGGCTGCCGGCTCGGCGAGCGCAACCGCGGGGCTCTGCGTACCGGCGCCGGCGGCCGCCGTGGTATCCGTGCCGACGATCTCAAGCGGCTGCGATTCGTCGGGCGCAATCGCGTCGGTCATCGCCACGGCAGAGGGAGCCGCGGCAGGCGGCGCCGCCGGCTGGTCGCTCACGTCGGTCTGGACGGGTTCCGTGACGGCAGGCGCCTGAGTCTCCGGCAGCGGCTCGGGTGCGGCAAGCGCAACCTCGGCGGAGGGCTGTGCGGCGGGTGCGGAGGTCGGATTGGTGCCGACGATCTCCAGCGGCTGCGAGTCCTCGGGCGCCAATGCATCGGGCAGGGCAATTGTCGGCTCTGCGGCGACCGGTGCAGGGGCGGGCTTTTCGTCGACGGAGGTGATCTGGGGAGGCGCGGGCTGCGCGGGCGTCGCCACGGGGGTCTGCGTATTTTGCGGTGCAGCGGTTGCGACTGCCGTCTGGGTGGTCTCCGCGGGCTTCTTATAGGCGAATTTCTGGTCCTCACGGGGCGGCTGGAATACCTGCTTCTGGGGGAGCCGCGCGGCGGCCGCGGCAACAATCGCCGCATTCTGGGCATCTGCGGCAGCGGCTTGCTGTCGCGCCGCTTCGGCCTGCGCGGCAGCCTGGGCTGCAGATTGCGCCGCCGCCTGTATCGCGGCCGTGTCAACGGGGGTCTGCACCGGGGTCGCGGGGGGCGCTGCCTGCTGCGGCGCCGGCGCAGGCTCGACGGGCGCGCTCAACTGCGGTTGCGGAGCGGCAGGAGTTGCAGGTGCCGTGGGGCCGGGCAGGCTGGCATCGACCGGTTGGGGCGTCTGTGCCGCGGCCTGATCGGGCTGTTTGGTCGCATCAGGAGGCAAGGGGCTCGTCGGAGCCGGGGTTTCCGGGGCGGCTTGGCTGGCTGCTGCGGTTGCCGGGGCCTGGCTGCTTGCCGCCTGGGTCGACTGCGCCGCGCCGCTCGCCGTGCTTGAGGCGGCCTGGGTGACGTTGCCATACACGGCCCCGGGATTGAGGTCGGGGTCCATGCTGATCGTCTGCTCGCCGGTGCCGGCGGCTGACGCGGCCGGGGCGCGCGCGGCAATCGTGACACGGACACGGGCGAGCGTTCCCTGGCTGATCCCCAAAGCCGCGGCGGTCATGGGGGAGAGGAGGACGAGGATGTCCGGCTGGCCGTCGATCTGTTTGGTAATCGTGGCAGTCGTCGATTTGCCGGAATCGAGATTCTCGATGGCGATCTGGGTGTCTTGCGGAAAGGAGTTCGAAGCGGCATACATGCCGCCCTCGAAGGTGGCATCGCCCCTCTGAAGCGCCGCGTTCCCGTCCCAGAAGCTCGCCGCGGACGCAAGGACAGGGACGAGGAGCAGGCAGAGGCTGATCCATCTCTTCATACGATAGTTCTCCTCCCTTTATGATCGGACAAAAAGGGAAGGGTCTGACCATATTTTTCCCCGCGCATGGTCACCACTCTTCTATGATAGCAAAGTTTCGGGCCGCAAGCGAGAGCGATCTTTTCGCCCGTCATGGGGACGGAACCCGGGCCGCAAGGGCATTGCTGACCTCTTCGGCAATGGGAGCGGCGATCGCCGCTCCCAGCGCCGCCCTGTCCATGTCACGCTCGTGACCGTTGTTTGACCCGTCGCGCGACCCGGAAACGATCACCGCTCCGGTGCCCGTCGCGACGAGGCTCCAGGTGACATGCACCGCGATCCCGGTGGTCCCGCCGGCCGGCGTGTCCGTGTAGTCGGCCTGCGCCGTGAGAATCAGGTCCGCGCCGGCGCTCTGTGCCAGTCGGGACAGCTCTGGCCCGCTCGCGGCCGGAGTGACCCCCGGAAGGTCGAATACAATGACGCCGGCATCGAAGAGGCGCGCGGCAAGGCCTTCGCCCAGGGGCAGGGGAGCGCTGAGGGGGTGCCCGCCGACGGTCTCCTGAATTGCAAGCAGTATCGTCTGCGCCGTGGCGGGAACCGCTGCGCCCCAGGATGCGGCGAAGATCGCGGCAAAGAGAAAAATGCGCACTCCCTTCATGCATACCATTGTCGGCATCGCCACCCATACGCCGTGGGCTTGATGAAGCACCCCCACGATGATACGTTTCTGGTATACTTATGAATGATATGAACAACAACGACCGCGCCGGCCCCGAGCGCCCGGATGACACCATCTCGTTGCTCGATCTCATCGCGGTCGTCGTCAGACGGCGTTGGATGATCATCATCATCACGGCGATTGTTGCGCTGGTGACACTAGGCGTGCTGGTTGCGTCAATTGTCCTGCCCCCCACGTCGAGATGGAACTATTTTCCTACCAAGTTCAAGCCTACGGTGAAAGTCCTCGTCCAGGACTCTTCCGCATCCAGCAGCCTCGCATCGGCGCTGAACCAGTCGGGGCTGAGCGCGCTTTCCGGGCTGCTCGGATCGAGCGGTCTCGCGACGCACGGCACAAGCGCGGATCTTGCCCAGGCATTGCTGAAGAGCAAGATCGTCGAGGATGGCGTCGCGGAGAAGTTCGACTTCGCCAACCGCTACAAGATCAAGATGAATCCGAAGACGTCGGCGCGGAAGATTTTCGAGAGCTCTCTGAAGGTGAAATACGATGACAAGAGCGGCATCCTCGAGATCGGCTATGAGGACATCGACCGGGTATTCGCGACGGGCGTCATCAACGACGTCGCCGATCGGCTGCAGGACGAGTTCCGCCGGCTGACCCTTGAGAAGGTGATCACGAAGAGGGATTACCTTGAAAACGCCGTCGCGGAGACGGAAAAGGAAGCGGCCGCCACGTCCGCCCAGCTCGTTGCATTCCAGAACAAATACCAGATCTACGATCTGACCGCGCAGGCACAGTCGAATATCGCGGCGTATGCCAACGTGCAGGCCGAGCTTGTGCAAAGGCAGATGGACCTGGACCTGCAGCGCAAGTATCTCCCCGAGACGGATACGCACATCGTCCTTCTCAAGGACCAGATCGCGCAGCTCCAGAAGCAGCTGGAGCAGATGAAGGGCGTTGCGGGGGATTCCTCCGCCGGCGGCGCCGTCACCTTGTCGCGTCTTCCCCAGTTGTCCGTACAGTACCTCAACCTCCAGCGCGACGTGCAAGGTGAACAGGCGATCCTGACGGTGCTGAAGCAGCAATACGAGACGGCAAAGCTGGAGGAGATGGATACCTCGCAGACATTCCAGGTGGTGGAAAAGGCCGAGGTGCCGGAAGTGCGCTCGGCGCCGAGTCGGTCGAAGACCGAGATCATCGCGACCCTCATCGGATTTTTCATCGCCGTGCTCGCGGCTTTTGTCGCGGAGTACTTCGAGCGCGCACGGCGCGACCCCGTGGAAGCGGAAAAGCTCGCCGCGATCCGCGCGTCGTTCCGGGGCGAAGGCAGGCGTCGCTAGGACGCGCCCGCCGACAGGACCCAGATGGCCTTCTACGCGCTGCAGGTCTGGACGGGGAATGAGGATCGGTTCCGCGCTTTTGCGGAGAGATGGCTGTCCGGCCACGAGGCGGAGGTGTTCTGGCCGCGCAGGAGCCTGCGTATCCGCAAGGCGGGGACGTGGCGCGACACGGTTGCCGCGATATTTCCCGGTTACCTTTTCCTGCAGACCCAGGAGGTCACCCCTTCCCTCTATGCCGATGTGAAGAGGACCCCCGGCTTTGTCCGTTTCCTTCCCTCCAATGACGCGGTTGCCCCGATGGATCGCGCGGACCAGGACCTCCTGGGACATTTCCTCAGCTTCGGGGAGATCGTGAAGAAATCGACCGCCTTCTTCGACGAAAACCACCGCATCCGCATCGTGGCCGGTCCGCTGAAGAATCTCGAGGGAAGGATCGTCCGCGTGGACCGGCGCAAGGGAAGGGCCCGCGTGCGCCTGGAGCTGTACGAGGACTCCTTCGAGGTGGACTTCGGTTTCGAGGCCCTCGACGCGGCCCCCCGCCCCCCGTCGTCCGTGTCATGAAGCGCGCGAATCGATCCGACATTCATTGTAGTGGCGGACGAATCGCGAACGAAAATCTACATCATCGGCGCCGGCTTCACGGGAACCACGATCGCCGCGGAGATACGCGCGAAGCGGGTCTTCGGTCACGTCGTCGCTTTTCTCGATGACGACCCGGCCAAGGTCGGCTCGGAGATCGACGGCATCCCGGTGCTCGGGCCGATCGAGGCCGTTGCCCGCATCCTGACGACAACCCCGGCCGACGAGGCGATCATCGCCATTCCCGGGGCGACCCGCGAGCAGCTCGCGCGCATCTACGCCACCCTCCGCCGGGCGCGCTTCGCGCGCATCCGCATCGTGCCGCAGGTTTCACAGGTCCTCGACGGCGAGGCGCACCTCATCCAGGCGCGCGAGATCGATCCCGAGGACTTCCTCGCGCGCAGCCCCGTGCGGGTGAACCTGAAAAAGAGCCTCGCGTACCTGCGCGGCAAGCGCGTGCTCGTGTCGGGCGCGGGGGGGAGCATCGGGTCGGAGCTGTGCCGGCAGCTCCTCGAAGGGGGCGCCGAACGGCTCTACCTTTTCGGTCACGGCGAGAACAGCATCTACGAGATCGAGCGCGAGCTGCGCCTCCTCCAGGGGGCAGGGGTGGGGGAGAAGGCGACGATCGTCCCCATCATCGGGGAGCTGCAGGACCGGGACTACCTCCAGTTCATCCTGTCGCGCACGCGGGCGAATGTCGTCTTCCACGCCGCCGCCCACAAGCACGTGCCTCTCATGGAGTCCAATCCCGTGGAGGCCGTGAAGAACAACGTGTTCGGCACGAAGAATATCGTGGAGGCGGCGAAGAAGGGCGGCGCGGAGCGCTTCGTGCTCATCTCCACGGACAAGGCCGTCGACCCGCGCAGCGTGTACGGCGCCTCCAAGCTGCTGGCAGAAGAGATCGTGCTGCGCGAAGGAAAGGGCGGGCACCACTACCTTGTCGTGCGCTTCGGAAATGTGCTGGGCTCGCGCGGAAGCATCCTTCCCCTGTTCAGACGCCAGATCCTCACCGGTGGGCCCGTCACCGTCACGCATCCCGAGACGCGGCGCTATTTCATGACGATACCCGAGGCGTCCTCTCTCGTGCTGAAGGCGGGGGGCGTGGGCGCCGGCGGCGAGGTCTATCTCCTGGACATGGGGGAGAGCGTTTCCATCAAGGAGCTCGCCGAGCAGATGATACGCTTCTACGGTTTTGAGCCTGGTGTGGACATCCCCATTGCCTATACGGGTCTTCGCAAGGGGGAAAAGCTCCTGGAGAACCTGCACGCGGAGTCGGAGACGCCTGAGCCCACGGAGCACCCGAAGATCCTCAAGCTGCGCCGAAAGACCCTCATCAACGGCAGGATCGTCTCCGTGCTGGAAAGGCTGCGTCCCATCTGCTACCGCGACCCGGAATGCCCGGCCGTGTTCCGCAACCGCAGGGCGCTGCGCTCGATACTCGAAGAGGTCATCCCCGGCATAGGACCCACTCATGAAGAACCAGAGTTCTAGGGCCGCGCCTGACCAGGCAGGACCGCAGACCCATTTCGTTCCCTTTGCGCGGCCGTCCATCGCCGCCGAGGAGGAGGAAGCCGTCCTGGCGGTCCTCCGCTCGGGTTGGCTCACGACGGGGGAGGTGACGGCCCACTTCGAAAAGGAGTTCGCGGCCGCGGTCGGCACGCGCCATGCGCTTGCGGTCAACTCCGCCACCGCGGGTCTCCATCTCGCGCTGGAGGCGCTGGGAGTCGGCCCGGGGAGCGTCGTGCTCACGACGCCCTACACCTTTGCGGCGACCGCGGAGGTGGCGCGCTATCTCGGCGCCGACCCGGTCTTCGTCGACATCGACCGCGCCACGCTGAATATCGACCCGGCACTCCTCCAGTCGACCCTGGAACGCCTGCTGAAGGCCGGCCGCAAGGTATCCGCCATGATGCCTGTGCACGTGGCAGGGCTTCCCTGCGACATGGACGCGATCGGCCACTTGTCCCTTCGCTACGGCGTGCCGATCGTGGAGGACGCGGCGCATGCGTTCCCCGTGCGACACGGCGCGCGATTCGCGGGCACCCTCGGGGACGCCGGGGTCTACTCCTTCTATCCGACGAAATCCATCACGACGGGCGAGGGGGGAATGGTCGTCACCGATCGCGACGAAGTGGCAAAGCGCGTCCGCGTCATGCGCCTGCACGGCATCGACCGCGAGGTGTGGAACCGGTACGCGGAGCCCGGCGCCTCGTGGAAATACGACATCGTTGCCCCGGGATACAAGTACAACATGCCCGACATGGCATCGGCCATAGGGCGGGTGCAGTTGCGCAAGGCCGACGTCTTCTGGGAGCGCCGGCGGTCGATCGTCCGTCGTTACCTCACGGCCCTGAATGGGCTCGATTACCTCTCCCTCCCGGGCTGGGTGGAAAACCACGCATGGCACCTTTTCATCCTGCGCGTGAAGCCCGCGGCGCTCTCGATCGACCGAGACGCGTTCATCGTGGAGCTGCAGCGCCGCGGCATCGGCGCGTCGGTCCACTTCATCCCGCTCCATACCATGAGTTACTACCGCGAGCGCTATGGGCTGAAGCCTGAGGACTTCCCTGTCGCGCTGGAATGCTACCAGGCGGCGGTGAGCCTCCCGCTCTCCGCGTCCCTCACCGATGAGGACGTGGAGCAGGTGATCGAGGCAGTGGTCGAGGTCGGCGCCGCGTTCCGGGCATAGTTCAACGGCTATCGACCGGCGAGCGCCCGGGCTTCTTTTTCCACCCCTTCGAGCTTCTCCACGGAATCCACAACCTCGACGTCGATGGTCACGGTGTACGTCGCCTGGCCGTCGATCATGGGCAGCTCACCCTTCTGACGTAGAACGCCGCGTCCGACGGGTGTGACGGTCCCGGGCTCGAGCCCCGTGACGTAGAAACCTTTTCGGGGCATCTTCCACTGGGTGAAGTGCGGCAGCTCCCTGCGGTTCCACCGAAGGACCACGCCCAGCGGCTGGCCGCCACCGGCGTCACGGGTCAGGAGCGACATGAATGTCGCCCCGTCGGGGCGCGCCGCGAGTGAATGGAAGAACACCTTCTCCTCCCAGCCCGGCACGGGCTCGGGACAGGAAAGGCATTCCTCCAGGCCTCGGTCGGCGCGTGCGTTCTCGTCACGGGGCTCCGTCTTGAGGATCGGGCCGACGATGCGCGCCGATGGGCTCAGGAGGGGGAATCCGAAGTTGAAATGGTACAGGAGCATGAGCGGCTGCGCGGTGAAGCCGCGATTGACCACGGTGTCGCGGATGCGGAAACCCGCGGCGCCCAGGCGCGTCTCGATGCAGCGCGTCAGGGTCAGGTTTTCCGCCATCGCTTCCGTCTCGCGCATCGTGCCCTTGAGACGGATGAGAAACTCATCGCCCTCCCATTCCTGCTCCACGCAGAGGTTTTCCGCGGCGGCATTCGACAGCCTTCCATGGAGACCGAAAGGCCTGCCCTGGTCCGTGCTCGGCGCGCCGGCGTTGGTGATGCCGCACGTCGTGAGGAGGCCGGCGGAGAAGCCGCGCAGCCAGCCCATGCTCGGCTCTTCATAGTAGGCAGGGGAAGTGATGCCCGTGCCGGAAAAGAAGCCCAGCGAGGTGCCCCGATGGGAGGCGAAGGGGATGTCCATGCCTCGACCGGGAAGGACCGTGAACCGAAGACCGCCGCCCGTCTCCACGTCGAAAGCGCGGACGCCGTCCGCCTTGCCGTCGGTGAGAATGCAGCCGCGTACCCCCGCGGCCTGGAGAGGGTCTCCAATGCGCGCCAGGAGCTCCGCCCTCTTCCACGCCCTGCCTGCGTACCACGCCATGATGCCTCCCTCCATGCTTCTGTTTCGTGCACCGTAGCATGGAAATACCCCATATTTACAGATCCACTGCTCCCGGCTATCATCCTCCCTGGGGGAGGGGGCGCGCCGCGTGACACCGTTCGTGCATCTGCATTGCCATTCCGATTTTTCCCTCCTCGACGGCGCGTCGTCGATCGAGGCTCTCGTCGCCAAAGCGAAAGAGCTCCGGATGGAGCGGCTGGCCCTCACCGATCATGGGAACATGTTCGGCGCGCTCGCGTTCTACAAGGAATGCCGTGCGCAGGGTATCACGCCGATCATCGGCACCGAAGCGTACGTGGCCCCGGGGTCACGCCTGGAGAAGAGCGGCAGCGAGAAGGGGACGCGCCATCACCACCTCGTGCTGCTCGCGCGCAACACGACCGGCTACGCGAATCTCATCGAGCTGAGCTCCCGGGGCTACACCGAAGGCTTCTATTACAAACCGCGCATCGACGACGAGCTCCTGGAGCATCACCACGAGGGCCTGATCGCGCTGAGCGCATGCCTCGCGGGCGCCATCCCCTCTGCCATCCTCAATGGGCAGGCCGTGGAGGCGCGCTCCCACGCCCTGTACTACCGCGAGCTCTTCGGACCCGACGGCTTCTACCTCGAGGTGCAGGACCACGGCATCCCCGAGCAGGCGGTCGTGAACCGGGAGCTCCTGAAGCTCTCCGGCGAGACGGGCATCCCGCTCGTCGCCACCAACGACATCCACTACAGCGACCGGGCGGACGCCCGCGCGCAGGACGTGCTCATCTGCATCGGGACCGGCAAGAAGGTTTCCGAGGGCAAGCGGATGAAGTTCGAGCATCCCGAGTTCTACTTCAAGTCCGGTGACGAGATGGCGCAGCGCTTCTCCGCGCTGCCGGAGGCCGTGGCGAACACGGTGCGCATCGGGGAGGCGTGCAATCTCGAGCTGCCCGCGCTGCGCCCGCAGTTTCCCCTCTACGAGGTTCCGCCCGGCTCCACCCCCGAGGGGTACCTCTCCGACCTTGCACGCAAGGGACTCGCGGAGCGCTTCTCTCCCGTGCCGCCGGAAGCCGCGAAGCGGCTGGAGTACGAGCTTTCGGTCATCACCTCCATGGGCTTCACCGGGTATTTCCTCATCGTGTGGGACTTCATCCACTTCGCGAAAGAGCACGGCATTGCGGTGGGTCCCGGGCGCGGTTCGGGCGCAGGATCGCTCGTGGCATACAGCCTTTCGATCACCGACATCGATCCGCTGAAGTACGGTCTTCTCTTCGAGCGCTTTCTCAACCCCGAGCGCGTCTCCATGCCTGACTTCGATATCGATTTCTGCCACCGCCGACGTGAAGAGGTGATCACGTATGTCACGCGGAAGTACGGCGCCGACAAGGTGGGCCAGATCATCACCTTCGGGACGCTGAAGGCGCGCGCGGTCATCCGTGACGTCGCGCGCGTCCTCGACCTGCCCTACGACGAGGCGGACGCCATCGCGAAGCTCGTGCCAGAAGGCCCCAAGATCGATCTTGACACCGCGCTGAAGGACAACCCAAAGCTCGTGGAGGCCACCAGCCGCGGCCCCCAGTACAAGGAGCTCCTGGACATCAGCCTGAAGCTCGAGGGGCTCCATCGACACGCATCCACCCACGCGGCGGGCATCGTCATCGGCCGGGAGCAGCTCACGCGCTACGTGCCGCTCTATCGCGATCCCAAGACCGGCGCGGTCTCCACGCAGTTCACGATGGACTACCTGGAGGAATGCGGCCTCGTGAAGATGGACTTCCTGGGCCTGAAGACGCTCACCATAATCGAGGATGCCCTGGCGCTCGTGCGGAAGAAGGGCGTGCAAATTGAGCTGAAGACCATCCCCGAGGACGACCCGGCGACATTCAAGATGTTCTGCGAAGGGAAGAGCACGGGCGCCTTCCAGTTTGAAAGCTCCGGCATGCAGGGGGTCTTGAAGAAGGCGCAACCCAACCGCATCGAGGATCTCATCGCTCTCAACGCCCTCTACCGGCCCGGCCCCATGGAGCATCTGGACACCTATATCCAGAACAAGTCGGGCAAGAAGGCCATCGAGTATCCGCTTCCCGAGCTCGAAAACGTGCTGAAGGAGACCTACGGCGTTCCCGTCTACCAGGAGCAGGTCATGCAAATGGCGCAGGTCGTTGCAGGTTTCAGCCTCGGGCAGGCCGATATCCTGCGGCGCGCCATGGGGAAGAAGAAGCCCGAGGAAATGCTCAAGATGAAGGAGCTTTTCCTCACGGGCGCCAAGGCCAAGGGCTACGACCACAAGACGGGGGAGCGGATCTTCGAGCTCCTCTTCGCGTTCAGCGGGTACGGCTTCAACAAGAGCCATTCGGCGGCCTACGCCATCCCGGCCTACCATACCATCTGGCTGAAGGCGAACCATCCGGCGGAATTCATTGCGGCAAACTGCACGAACGACATGAACGACACCGACCGCCTGGCGCAGCTCATCCGCGAGGCGCGCGACATGGGCATCGAGGTGCTGCCGCCCGACGTGAACCTTTCGCAGAAGGAGTTCTCCGTCGAGAACGGCAGGATCGTCTTCGGCCTCCTGGGCATCAAGAACGTGGGCTCGGGGGCCGTGGATGCCATCATCAGGGAGCGCGAGGAGCACGGGCCTTTCACGAGCGTCCTGGATTTTTTCGACCGCGTCGATTCCCACGAGGTCAACCGAAAGATGGTGGAAGGCCTCGTCATCACGGGTGCCTTCGATCGCCTGGGCGAAACGCGCGCCACGCTCCTGCACAACCTCGACCGTGTGCTGGAGGCCGCCTCCAAGGCCCGTGAGGCGAAACGCTATGGCCAGGTCTCGCTCTTCGAGGGGGCCGCAGACGTGCCCTCCGTTGCCCCCGAGCTGGAGCGGCTGCCCGAGCTTCCGCCGGCCCAGCTCCTGGAGTCCGAGCGCCAGAACCTCGGCTTCTTCTTTTCAGGGCATCCCCTGGATCCCTGGCGGAGCCTGATGGAACGCGCCGTCACGGTGGACCTCTCGCGCAAGGAGTCCCTTTCCAATGACCGTTCCTGCACCCTCGTGGGAATCATGAGCGACCTGCGGGAGATCCGCACCCGCAACGGGCGCAGCATGGCCTTCGCGCAGCTTGCAGATTTCAATGGATCGATCGAGCTGATCCTTTTCTCCGATATCTATGACAGCAAGCGGTCCCTGATCGCGAATGACGCGATCGTCGGGGTGCAGGGCACGATCGACACGACGCGCGGGGACCCGAAAGTGAAGGTGGTCGACATCATGGAACCGGGACATCTGCCGCAGAGGGCCGCGCAGGCGGTGCACGTGAGACTCAGGGATGAAGTGGGGACCGAGGAAAGCCTGCACGCCATGCGGGAATATCTGCTGGATCGGCGGGGAGGCTGCTCGCTGTACTTCCACGTGGGATCCGGCAACGGGGGCGGGGAGATCGTCGTGCAGGCATCCACCCAGATCCGCGTCGTCGGCTCGCAGGAGGTGCTCGCGGGGCTTCGCGCGTACCCGCAAGTGGCGGACGTATGGACCGAGTAAGGATCGGCCTCGTCGGTTTCGGCACGGTGGGGGAAAGCTTCTACCGTCTCCTGACGGCGAACGCGGGGGAGTTCGCCCGGCGGCTGGGCGTCGCCGTTGACGTGCCATGGCTCGCCGTGCGCGACGCTTCCCGGCCGCGCAAAGTCGCCCCGGGGACCCGGGTGGTCCAGGGCTGGCAGGCGATCCTGGACGACAAGGACGTGCCGATCGTGGTGGAGCTTGCCGGCGGCGCCGAGGAACCGCTCCCGCTCATCCGCGAGGCGCTTGCCCGCAAAAAACACGTCATCACGGCCAACAAGGCCCTTCTTTCCGCCCACGGCCGCGAGCTCCTTGCCCTTGCCGCGGAGAACGGCGTGGAGCTGAAATTTGAAGCTGCTGTCTGCGGCGGCATCCCCATCATCAAGGTGCTGAGCGAAAGCCTCCTGGGAAACAGGGTGCGCAGCATCGTCGGCATCGTGAATGGCACGACGAATTACATCCTCACGCGCATGACGGAGGACCGGCTCTCATTTGCCGATGCGCTCGCCCAGGCGCAGAAGAGAGGCTTCGCGGAGGCCGACCCCTCGCTCGACGTGAGCGGCGGCGACGCGGCGCAGAAAATCGGGCTTCTCGGGAGCCTCGCCTTCGGCTGCTGGATCGATCCCTCCTGCATCCTCACGGAGGGAATCACGACCGTCGAGCAAAAGGACATCGAGTTCTGCCAGGCGAGCGGTTTCCAGATCAAGCTCGTCGCGCAGGCGCGCATGTTGGACGGCGTTCCGCTGGTGACGGTCTTCCCGGCCCTCGTGCCCCTGGACCATCCGCTTGCCGGCGTCCGCGACGAGTTCAACGGCGTCCTCGTGGACTCGGACTATCTGGGCCCCTCCATGTATGAGGGCAGGGGAGCCGGCGGCAATCCCACGGCCTCCTCCGTCGCGTCCGACCTCGGGGACCTGCTCAAGGGCATCCTTTCGAAGCAGGTGCGCCGACCCTTCGCGGGGGCGCTCCCCCTTGCGGGCGTCTTTCCGCAGGGCCGGATGCGCAGCCGCTACTATTTTCATTTCGTGACGGCGAACAGGCCGGGCATCTGGGCACTGGTCACGGGTGTCTGCGCGGAGACGGGCATCAATATCGAAAGCGTGCATCAGAAGTGGGAGGACAAGTCCAAGCCTTCCGACCTCTACGTCCTGGTGGACGAGGCCGAGGAATCACAGGTGCGCCTGGCATTCTCCCGCATCACCGCCGCGGACGGCATCCAGCCCGCGTCCCATTACTTCCGGATCGTGCCGAGTCCGGCGGGGGGGCAGTCATGATCGACCTGCATACGCATACATTCCTGAGCGACGGGCTGCTCGGTCCCGCGGAGCTCGTGCGCCGGGCGGAGCACGCGGGTTATCGCGCCATTGGCATCACCGACCATGCTGACGCATCGAATCTCGACGACCTGATTTCCGCCACGGTTCAGTTCGTGCGCGAGACGCAGCCCTACCTGAAGATCCGCATCGTCCCGGGGGTCGAGCTCACCCACGTGCCGCCCGGCCAGATCGCGGGACTCGTGCGGCGCGCGCGGCAGCTGGGCGCCCGGCTGGTCGTGCTCCACGGCGAAACGATCTGCGAGCCCGTTGCCCTGGGCACGAATCGCGCGGGCATCGAGGCGGGCGTTGACATCCTGGCCCATCCGGGGCTCATCTCGGAGGAGGAGGTGCGCCTTGCCGCGGCAAACGGCGTGCACCTGGAGATCTCGGCGCGCTCCTCCCACGGGTTGGGCAATGGCAGGATCGTCGCGCTGGCGCGCGAGGCGGGGGCGCCCATGGTCATCGACTCCGACGCGCATGCCCCCGGCGACATCCTCACGCCGCATTGGCGCGAGCAGGTGGCCTTCGGCTCCGGTCTCACGGCCGAGGAGATGGAGCGGATCAACAAGACGATGATCTCCCTCGTGGAGAAGCTCGTCCCCTCCACCTTTTTCACCTGACCACACCCTGCAGGAAAGGAGGCCTCCATGCTTCTGATTGTGCTTACCATCGTGAACATCCTCCTGATCGCCTATCTCTTCATCCTTTCGATGCGCATTGTCCTGGGCTGGTTCGCTCCGCGGGCCCTCGGCCGCGCCTGGGACATCCTCACGGCAGCCACGGACCCCTACCTGGGGCTTTTCGCCCGGATACGATTTCTCCGGGGCAACCTGTTCGACTTCTCTCCCATTGCCGCCATCCTGGCGCTCGTGGTCGTCCTGGACCTCGTGAACAAGATCCTCTACTACGGCCGCATCACGCTGGGGTTTTTTCTCGCTTCGGTATTCTCCGCAGCCTGGTCGGGCGCGCGGTTCCTGCTCCTGCTTTTCCTCATCGTCGGGCTTCTGCGCACCGTACCGCTCGCGTTCCGATCCACCGCGGGGGCGAGCCTCTGGCGGGTGGTCGACACCATCATGCAGCCCATTGTCACCTGGGTCGATGAAGATCTTCCGTCTCGGCCGCAGGTCGGGATACACGCAGCACCTCCTCCTCACGGTGGGGCTCCTTTTCGTGGCATGGCTGCTGGGGGAGGTGCTCGTCGGGCAGATCGTCTCGCTCCTCCAGATGCTGCCGATCTAGCCCCGACCGAAGGTTCCCCCGGGTGCTCCTGTCAGAGCTGACGACCGACATCTCCACACTTCGCGGCGTGGGTCCTGCCATGGCGTCGCGGCTGGAGCGCGTGGGCGTGAGGAGCCTCCGCGATCTTCTGCTTTTCCTGCCCCGCGGCTACGAGGACCGCACGGCGGTGGTGCCGCTCGCACAGGCCGCGCGGACGGAAAAGGCCTGCGTCCTGGTCACCGTGGGTGCCGTCACCGACATCGGCTGGGGGAGGTCGAAGACGTTGAAGGCATACGTCACCGACGACTCCGGCGAAGCATCGCTTGTCTGCTTCGGCAGGCCTTTCCTGCGCCGCACGCTGGTGCCAGGAAGCAGGTTCTACGCGGCGGGCAGCTTCCACACGAAGCATGGCGAATTGCAGTGCTCCGACTTCGAGCTGGAGCCGTGGAGCGAGACGCCGGCGGGATTCGGCAAGGTGCTTCCCGTCTATCCCCTCACGGAAGGGCTCACCCAGGCCGCCGTTCGCCGTATCATGTCCCACGCGCTTTCCGCATCTCTGCCCCCGCTGGAGAGCGGCCTTCCCTCCGCACTCGCGCGGAGCAGGAAGCTTCCCCCGCCTGACGCCGCCCTGCGGGCGGTTCACTTTCCCGAGTCGCTTGCATCAGCCGAGGAGGCGCGCGCGGCGCTCGCGTATGAGGAGCTCTTCCAGTTCGAGCTGGCCGTGCTGCGGCGGAAAAGGTCCCTTGCCGCCGCGCGCCCCCGCACCAGGAAGTCCGACACCCACTTGCGCGATGCCCTTGTCGGCCGTTTGCCCTTTGCGCTCACAAAGGACCAGACCGAGGTGGTGGCCGAGATCGAGGCTGATCTCCTGTCGCCCGTGCCGATGGCGCGGCTCCTCCAGGGCGATGTCGGCTGCGGGAAGACGCTGGTGGCGCTCGCCTCCGCGCTTCTTGTAATCGCCGTGGCGGAGCAGGCGGCCTTTCTCGCGCCGACGGAGCTCCTGGCCCGGCAGCACGCGGAGAATGCCGCCCTGCTCCTGGAGCCGCTGGGCGTGCGGATTGCATTTCTGTCAGGCTCTGTCACGGGGGAGGCGCGGTCCCTGCTTCTGGCGGCCCTCGCGGCCGGAGAAATCGACCTGCTTTTCGGAACCCACGCGCTTTTTTCGGAAGACGTCGCGTTCCACGATCTGGGGCTCGTCATCGTCGATGAACAGCATCGTTTCGGCGTCCTGCAGCGCGAAGCGGTGCTGAAAAAGGGGCAGGACCCGGACCTTCTCCTCATGACCGCTACGCCCATTCCACGGACGCTGGCCCTCACGGCGTTCGGCGACCTGGACGTCTCCACGATCAGGACGATGCCCGCCGGCAGACGGCCAGTCGTCACGCACCTCGCGCGCGAAGGCAACGAGGAGAAGGTCTACCGCAGGGTGCGCGAGGAGCTGGACAAGGGCCGACAGGCCTATTTCGTTTATCCGCTCATCGAAGAGTCGGAATCGCTATCCGTCAAGGATGCCGAGACGGCGTTTCGCACCCTGCAGAAATCGGTCTACCCCGGGCTGCCGCTTGCTCTCATCCATTCCCGCGTCCCTGAGGAAGAAAAAGAGAAGGCCATGGCGGGCTTCGCATCGGGGAGGGTGAAGGTTCTCGTTGCAACGAGCGTCGTGGAGGTGGGCGTCGATGTCGCCAACGCCACGTGCATGGTCGTGGAGCACGCGGAGCGCTTCGGCTTGTCGACGCTCCACCAGCTCCGCGGCCGGGTGGGCCGCGGCAGCGACCAGTCCTATGCCTTCCTTGTCTATGGGGGCAAGCTCACACCGGAGGGGATCGAGAGGCTGAAGATCATGAAGGAGACAAGCGATGGCTTTGCAATCGCCGAACGGGACCTCCGCCTGCGAGGCCCGGGAGAGCTGCTCGGCATCCGCCAGAGCGGCTTCCTGAGCTTCAGAGTCGCCAATCTTCTCGTCCACGGACCCCTGCTTCTTCAGGCGCGCGATGACGCGAAGGCGCTTCTCCAGCAGGACCCGGGCCTTCTCCAGCCGGGGAACGCGGCGGTGGCGCGGGCATTGGCGCTTGCCGCCTCTGACGGCACAGGGGGCATGTTCGTCCCCCGCGAAGGAGGATAAGCTGCGCATCACGGGAGGTCTGTACCGCGGTCGCACGATACTCTGTCCGCCGGGCGTGATCCGGCCGTCGATGGACAGGATGCGCCAGTCGCTTTTTTCGATACTCGGCGACCTTGACGGAATCAGCTTTCTCGACCTTTTCAGCGGTTCTGGCATACTCGGCGTGGAGGCCGCGTCGCGTAATGCCGCCCCGGTCCTTCTCGTGGAAAAGGACCCGCGCAAGAGGCAGACGATACTGAAAAACATCAGCTTCGTCGAATCCGCCGTCGAGCTCATCACGGCCCCGGTCGAGCGCTTCCTCCGCTCAAACCAGCGCTCCTGGGACGTGATCTTTCTCGACCCGCCATTCGACTACGAGACAAAGGGAGCCGTCCTCGATGCCGCGTGTGAAGCGCCGCATCTCTCCCCCGGGGGCCTTGCGATCATGCACCTGCACTCGGCGGAGAAGCTCTCCGAGGAGCGCCGCGGCCTCACGCTCGTGGACCGCAGGGAGTACGGACAGTCGCTCCTCCTTTTCTTCCGGCGGACGGGGGAAACAGGCTGAAGGTGCGGCTTGACGCTCCTCCGAAGCGCTGATAGGATGCGCCGAATCGCCCACAGGTGCGCAAGCCGTTCCCCATGGCTCCCGCTGCCTGCCCTAGCACGGTAGACCGTGCGGAAGGCAGCCAGTTGCCGCCATGGGGCCCCGCTCGCACGACATGCGGTCGTGCTCGCCCTTGTAGCTCAGCTGGTAGAGCACGTCCTTGGTAAGGACGGGGTCACCGGTTCAAATCCGGTCGAGGGCTTTTGTCGAACGGTTTCGGGGGGACTCGCCCCGGGCCCGTTATAGTGTAGGCGCGTCAACGCACTTGACATGAGGGCGGCGAAATGTGTAAATTTGCCGTTCAACTACCAGCAGGGAGACCCAGATGGCCAAAGGCAAAGCGAAAAACCTTGAACTTGTAGCTCTGCAGTGCACGGAATGCGACCGGCGCAACTACACGACGACGAAGAATCGCAAGAATACCCAGGGCAAGCTGGAGTTTTCAAAGTACTGCAAGTGGGACAGGAAGCACACCCTGCACAAGGAAGCGAAGGTAAAGTAGGACGCATAGGCCAGTAGCTCTAATGGTAGAGCGCCGGTCTCCAAAACCGGATGTTGCGGGTTCGAGTCCTGCCTGGCCTGAACCGGGGAAGGGAAGAGCCGAGGGACGGAGGACATGAGAAGAATCATCACGTTTTTCCAGGAAAGCTTCGCGGAGCTGAAGAAGGTCACCTGGCCCAGCAGGGAGGAGGCCGTCTCGTCGACGAAGGTCGTTCTCGTGTCGACCATCATCATCGCGGTCATGCTCGGCGTCGTCGATCTTCTGCTCTTCAAGATCGTGGACTGGATCTTCTAGGCGCGAGGCTGCATGGCAAAAGCCTGGTACGTCCTGCATACCTACTCGGGGTATGAGAATAAAGTACAGAAGCACGTGCGGATGCTCGTCGACAAGGGCACGCTGAAGGAGCATGTCTTCGACGTGAAGGTGCCCGCGGAAGAGGTCGTGGAGGTGAAGGACGGGCACAAGAGGGTGTCCTCCAAGAAGTTCCTTCCCGGCTACATCATGATGGAAATGGACCTGCCCGATCTCGGGTGGAAAGAGGTATGCCAGGAGATACGGAAGATTCCGGGCGTCACCGGTTTCGTGGGGTCCAATCGGAATCAGAAGCCGCAGCCCATCTCGCAGGACGAGGCGCGCGGCATCCTCCAGAAGGCGGGGGAGATCAAGGCGGACCGTCTCCTCAAGCCGCGGCAGAGCTTTTCGGTGGGCGAGATGGTGCGCATCATCGACGGCCCCTTCGATTCCTTCACGGGCAGCATCGAAGAGGTGAACACGGAGAAGGGAAAGCTCCGCGTCATGGTCGGCATCTTCGGCAGGTCGACACCCGTGGAGGTGGACTTCCTGCAGGTGGAAAAGATTTAGGAGGGCGCTCGGTCGAGCGCTATGCGGGCCGCGCCTGGCGCGGCCTTGAGATACTGAAACCCTCTTGGGGCGCCGCTCAGGGCCCGATTGGGAGCTCTTCAGCGCGGTTGAAACACCGCGGGATACCGCGGAAGGCCGCGGCCTGAAGGGCGATTGCACCACGGAGGTAGAGGCGAGATGGCGAAAAAGACAGTCAAGGCAATCGTCAAGCTGCAGGTACCTGCCGGCAAGGCCACGCCGGCCCCCCGGTCGGACCGGCACTGGGACCGCACGGCGTGCAGGCCGCGCAGTTCTGCCAGCAGTTCAATGAAAGGACCCGCAAGCAGGAAGAAGGCGTTCTGATTCCGGTGGTCATCACGATCTACACGGACAAGAGCTTCACCTTCATCACGAAGACCCCGCCGGCGGCCGTTCTCATCAAGAAGGCGCTGGGGCTGGAGAAGGGCAGCGGCGAGCCGAACAAGACGAAGGTCGGCGCGCTCACGCGCGACAAGCTGCGCGCCATCGCGGAGCAGAAGATGCCCGACCTCACCGCGAAGGACATCGACGCGGCGATGAAGATCATCGCCGGCACCGCCCGCAGCATGGGCGTGACGGTGGAGGGCTGACCCATGACGCACGGAAAGAAGTACCGCGCATCGGTTGAGAAGTTCGACCGCGCGGAGACCTACACGCTGGACAAGGCCGTGGATCTCGTGAAGGAGCTCGCCTTCGCGAAGTTCGATGAGACCGTGGAAGTCTCCATGAAGCTCAACATCAAGAGCAAGCATACCATCCGCGACGTCATGGCCCTCCCGCACCTCTTCGGCAAGGAGAAGCAGATCCTCGTCTTCGCCAAGGGCGACAAGGCGGAGGAGGCGAAAAAGGCGGGCGCCGCCTACGTGGGCGACGCGGACCTGATTGAGAAGATCAAGGGCGGCTGGTTGGACTTCGACATCGCGGTGGCCACCCCGGACATGATGAAGGACGTCGGCAAGCTCGGCCAGATCCTCGGCCGCCGCGGCCTCATGCCCAACCCCAAGACCCAGACGGTCACCTTCAACATCAAGGAAGCGCTCGACGAGCTGAAAAAGGGGCGCGTGGAATATCGGGCGGACAAGGGCGGCGTCGTGCACCTTGCGGTGGCGAAGCTTTCCATGGGCAAGGAACAGATCGCGGCGAACGCGGCCGCGTTCATCCAGGAAGTGGTCCGCAAGCGGCCCAGCGACCTGAAGGGGGACTACGTGCAGTCCATCGTCCTTTCGTCCACCATGGGGCCGGGCATCCGCCTGTCCCCGAAGGACAAGACCTTCGTCGCATAAGGAGCTGAATGACATGGCACAGACGACAAAGAAGATCCAGCAGTACAAGGCGGATGCCGTGACGAAGCTCCGGGAGTACTTCGGCGCGACGCCGGACCTGATATTCTCGGATTTCCGCGGTCTCACCTTCCCGCAGATGATCGATCTGCGCAACAAGCTCACGGAGAAGGGCACGTCCTACCGGGTCGTGCGCAACTCCTTCGCGCGCATCGCCATGAAGGAGGTCGGGCTTCCCGACGCCTCCGCGATGCTGGAAGGGCCCACGGCGCTTGCGTTCCTCGGCAAGGACCCCAGCCCCGCGGCGAAGGTGATGATGGATTTCACGAAGGCGGCGCCCCTGAAGATCAAGGGCGGCGTGATCAGCGGCAAGATGTTCACCGCCCAGGAGGTGGAGGCGCTCTCCAGGCTCCCCGGACGGCTGGACCTCCTGGCCATGCTCATGGGCACGATGAACGCGCCCCTTCGGAACATGATGTACGCGATGAACGGCGTCGCATCCAAGCTGGTGCGCACCCTCGCGGCGGTCGCCGACAAGATGGGCGGCGAAGGAAAGACGGCATAATAACGGCACCAGTCTTCACGACACGCCAGCTGGTACCGTAAAAAAACAGGAAGGAGAAGATAAATGGCAGCACTTTCGAAAGATCAGATTCTCGACGCGATCGCCTCGATGACGGTTCTCGAGGTCTCCGAGCTCGTCAAGGCGATGGAGGAGAAGTTCGGCGTCACCGCGGCTGCGCCCGTGGCAATGGCGGCGGGACCCGCGGCAGCGGCAGGACCCGCGGCGGAGGAAAAGACGGAGTTCACCGTGGTCCTCAAGAGCTTCGACGAGACGAAGAAGATCCCGGTGATCAAGGAAGTCCGCGGCATCACGGGTCTCGGCCTCAAGGAGGCGAAGGACCTGGTGGAGGCGGGCGGCAAGACCCTCAAGGAGAACATCTCCAAGGAGGAAGCCGCGAAGATCAAGCAGCAGCTCGAGGCGGCCGGCGCGGTTGTCGAGATCCAGTAACGCCCGCACGGGCCACGGGACGGCCGACCCGGTGCGCACCGCGTCGGCGCGATCCCGTCCAATTCAATTGTCTCGTGAGAACGCCACCGGGGGGAGCCCCGGTGGTCTGTTCTTTGCATATGGGTACGCGTTCTCCCCGCAGGCGCTTTCGGCGTCCGCGAGGGCACGGAGTGAGGGGGACTGAATGATTCTGGACAAGAACCGCAAGATCAAGCGCATCCTTTTCGGCAGGGGCTACGAGGATGTCATGGAGATCCCCAATCTGGTCGACATCCAGCTTTCGTCGTACGAGCGGTTCCTCCAGAGAAAAACGATGCAGAAGGGCGAGCCCCCTCTGAAGCAGGGGCTGGAGGAGGTCTTCCAGTCCACGTTCCCCATCGAGAGCCCCAACGGGGACATGCTGCTGGAATACTGCGGCTACACGCTGGACGAGCCGAATATCAAGTTCGGCGAGCAGGAGTGCAAGCAGAAGGGACTGACGTACGCCATCCCCTTGAAGGCGAAGATCAATCTCATCTTCCTCAACACCGGCGAGATCCGTCAGAAGGAAATCTACATGGGGGACATCCCCATCATGACGGACAAGGGCACCTTCGTGGTCAACGGCGCGGAGCGCGTGGTCGTGAGCCAGATCCACCGTTCGCCCGGCGTCATCTTCTCCCATGAGAAGGGCATCTACTCCTCGCGCATCATTCCCTACCGCGGCTCCTGGCTGGAGTTCGAGATCGACCAGAAGAAGGAGCTCATCTACGCGAAGATCGACCGCAAGAAGAGGATCCTCGCCACCATCTTCCTCCGCGCGCTGGGCTATGAGACGCGCGAATCCATCATCGAGCTTTTCTACAAGGTGGAGAAGGTGAAGATCAGCGACACCCGCGAGGACAAGGAGCGGCTGGTCGGGCGCAACTTCGCGCGGGGCGTCACCGTGAAGGACGGGGAGGTGCAGAAGAAGCTCTACCGCGCGGGGGACAAGATCCACCCGCACGACATGGAAGAGCTCGTCCACGCGGGCGTGAAAGAGATCTTCGTCATCGACTTCGAGCACGAAAGCTCCCTGCATTCGCCGATCATCCTCAACTGCTTCGAGCGCGAAGAGATGAAGTTCACGAAGGAGGCGCCCGAGCAGGACGAGATCTCCAAGGACGATGCCATCCTGCGCGTCTATTCGGTCATCAAGCCGGGAGAACCGATCACCATCGAAAACGCGGAGAAGGACCTGCACTCGATGTTCTTCTCCAGCCGCCGCTACGACCTGGGCCGGGTGGGCCGCTACAAGCTCAACAAGAAGTTCGACTACAAGGAGCAGGTGAAGACCCACACGCTGATCAAGGAAGACATCATCAACACGATGACCTGGCTCATCCGGGTCTACATCGGCGAGATGAACGTTGACGACATCGACCACCTGGGCAACAGGCGCGTGCGGTCCGTCGGGGAGCTCCTCACCAACCAGTTGAAGGTCGCCTTCACCCGCATGGAGAGAATCGCCAAGGAGCGCATGTCCCTGAAGGAAGCGGACACGATCAAGCCGCAGGACCTGATCTCCATCAAGCCGATCGTCGCCACGATCAAGGAGTTCTTCGGCTCCAGCCAGCTTTCCCAGTTCATGGACCAGGTCAACCCCCTGGCCGAGCTCACGCACAAGCGCAGGCTGAACGCGCTGGGACCCGGCGGTCTCTCGCGCGACCGCGCCGGCTTCGAGGTGCGCGACGTGCACTACACCCACTATGGGCGCATGTGCCCGATCGAGACCCCCGAAGGTCCGAACATCGGCCTGATCGTGTCGCTTGCGAACTACACGCGCGTGAACGAGTACGGCTTCCTGGAGACGCCGTACCGCAAGGTGAAGAACGGCAAGGTGAGCACCGACATCGAATACCTCTCCGCCATGGACGAGGAGCGCTTCTACATCGCCCAGGCCAACGCGCCCCTGTCCCCGAAGGGGGAGTTCCAGGAGAAACAGGTCTCCGTGCGCAAGGGCGGGGATTACATCACCCGGCCGCCGGAGGACATCCAGTACATGGACGTCTCCCCGAAGCAGATCATCTCGGTGTCCGCGTCGCTCATCCCCTTCCTGGAGCACGACGATGCCAACCGCGCCCTCATGGGATCCAACATGCAGCGCCAGGCGGTGCCCCTCATCGCCCCCGAGCCGCCGCGCGTCGGGACGGGCATGGAGGGGAGGACGGCCTACGATTCGGGCGTCGTGGTGATCGCGAAACGGGGCGGCACGATCTCCTATGTCACGTCGGTGGAGATCCGCATCAAGCCCGACGAGGCGAAGCGGGAGGAGGACGTCTATACGCTCCTGAAGTACCAGCGCACGAACCAGGACACCTGCTACACCCAGAAGCCCATCGTTCTCCCCGGGCAGCACGTCGACGACGGGGAAGTGATTGCTGACGGGCCGGCGACATTCCGCGGCGAGCTCGCGCTGGGCAGGAACCTCCTGTGCGCCTTCATGCCGTGGAACGGCTACAACTACGAGGACGCCATCCTCATCTCGGAGAAGGTCGTCCAGGACGACGCGTTCAGCTCCATCCACATCAAGGAGTTCTCCATAGAGGTCCGGGAGACGAAGCTCGGACCGGAAAAGATCACCCGCGACATCCCCAACACCAACGAGCATGCCTTCGAGCAGCTCGACGAGGAGGGGATCATCCGGGTCGGCGCGAGCGTGAAGGCGGGGTCCATCCTCGTCGGCAAGGTCACGCCCAAGAGCGAGACCGACTCCACGCCCGAGTTCAAGCTCCTGAACTCCATCTTCGGTGAGAAGGCGAAAGAGGTGCGGGACACGTCGCTCCGCGTTCCCCACGGCGTGGAAGGCACCATCATCGACGTGCAGCGCCTGAAGAGGACGAATGGCGACGAGCTGGATCCCGGCGTGGAAGAGGTCGTGAAGGTGCTCATCGCGGCCAAGCGCAAACTGCAGGAGGGCGACAAGCTCGCCGGGCGGCACGGCAACAAGGGCGTCGTCGCGCGCGTGCTCCCGCTGGAAGAGATGCCGTACATGGAAGACGGCACGCCGATCGACATCATCCTCAATCCCCTCGGCGTCCCTTCGCGTATGAATCTCGGGCAGATCATGGAGACCGAGCTGGGATGGGCCGCCACGATGCTCGACGAATGGTATGCGACCCCGGTCTTCCAGTCCGCTTCGAATGAAATGATCGAGTCGAAGCTGAAAGAAGCCAACCTGCCCACGTCGTCCAAGGTGCCGCTCTTCGACGGGCACACGGGCGAGCCGTTTGAGAACCAGATCACCTGTGGCACGATCTACATCCTGAAGCTCCACCACCTCGTGGACGACAAGATGCACGCGCGCTCCACGGGGCCCTATTCCCTGGTGACGCAGCAGCCCCTGGGCGGGAAGGCCCAGTTCGGCGGGCAGCGGCTCGGGGAGATGGAGGTCTGGGCGCTGGAGGCCTACGGGGCGTCCAACGTGCTCCAGGAGCTCCTCACGATCAAGAGCGACGATATGATCGGCCGCGCGAAGATCTACGAAAGCATCGTCAAGGGTGAGGTGTCCACGGCGCCGGACATCCCCGAATCGTTCAACGTGCTCGTGCAGGAGATGCGGGGGCTGGCGCTCGACGTGAGCATCTTCGACGTGAAGAACAAGCAGATCGCGCTCACCGAGCGCGACGAGGAATTGATCGACAGGCAGATGTCTCGCTTCTAGCGCGCCGTCGAAGACGGCGCCAGAAGCGAAAGCGCGCTAGCGGGAGCGCGTCGCGAAGCGGCGCGCGGCAGCTGCGCGCTGGCGAAAGAAGGGGCAGGAAATGAGAGACCTTCAGGATTTCGATCACATACTGATCAAGCTCGCCTCACCGGACCAGATCCGTGCATGGTCGTACGGGGAGGTGAAGAAGCCCGAGACGATCAACTACCGCACGCTCCGGCCCGAGAAGGACGGCCTTTTCTGCGAGCGGATATTCGGCACGACCAAGGAATGGGAGTGCTACTGCGGGAAGTTCAAGTCCATCCGCTACAAGGGCGTCATCTGCGACCGCTGTGGCGTTGAAGTCACGCACTTCAAGGTCCGCCGCGAGCGCATGGGCCACATCGAGCTTGCCGCGCCCGTGGCCCACATCTGGTACTACCGCTCCGTGCCCTCCCGCATAGGGCTTTTCCTCGACCTGCAGATCGCCGCGCTGCGGTCCATCCTCTTCTATGAGAAGTACATCGTGATCGACCCGGGCGACACCGAGCTCAAGCGCATGCAGATCCTCACGGAGGAGGAGTACATCGAAGGCCGGGAACGCTACGGCATGTCCTTCACTGCCGGCATGGGCGCCGAGGCCATCCGCACCCTGCTGGAGTCCGTCGACATCGACGCGCTGGCCGAAGAGCTGCGCCGCAAGATGATCGACAAGGGGGCAAAGGCGGACAAGCGCCTCCTGAAGCGCATCGAGCTGATCGAGAAGTTCCGCGCCTCCACGAACAAGCCCGAATGGATGATTCTCGAGGTCATCCCCGTGATCCCGCCGGAGCTTCGCCCCATGGTCCAGCTCGACGGCGGCCGTTTCGCCACCTCGGACCTGAACGATCTCTACCGGCGCGTCATCAACCGCAACAACCGCCTGAAGAGGCTGCTCGCCCTGAATGCGCCCGACATCATCATCCGCAATGAGAAGCGCATGCTGCAGGAAGCGGTGGACGCGCTGTTCGACAACTCCAAGAAGAAGAGGGTCGTGAAGGGCGCCGCCAACCGGCCTCTGAAGTCGCTCTCCGACATGCTGAAGGGCAAGCAGGGCCGCTTCCGCCAGAACCTCCTGGGCAAGCGCGTCGACTACTCGGGCCGCTCGGTCATCGTGGTCGGCCCCGACCTGAAGCTCCACCAGTGCGGGCTGCCGTCGAAAATGGCCCTGGAGCTTTTCAAGCCGTTCATCATGCGCAAGCTCGTGCAGAAGGACGTCGTCTACAACATCAAGAAGGCGAAGAGCCTCGTCGAGCAGGAAAGCCCCGAGGTCTGGGCCGTGCTGGAGGAGGTCGTGCAGGAGCATCCCGTGATGCTGAACCGCGCGCCGACGCTCCACCGCCTGGGCATCCAGGCCTTCGAGCCCATCCTCGTGGAAGGAAAGGCCATCAAGCTGCACCCGCTGGTCTGCCACGCCTTCAACGCGGACTTCGACGGCGACCAGATGGCCGTGCACGTTCCCCTCACGCCGGAAGCGCAGACGGAGTGCTGGACGCTCCTGCTTGCCTCCAAGAACCTGCTCAATCCCGCCAGCGGCTTCCCCATTGCCGTGCCGACGCAGGACATGGTGCTCGGCATCAACTACCTGACGCGCGAGCGCCCGGGCGCCCACGGCGAAGGCCTCCATTTCTCCACGAAGGATGAATGCATCCTGTCGGTCGACGCACGGGGCGTGGATTACCAGGCGAAGGTCAAGGTGATGGTGGACGGGGAGTGGATGGAAACCACCCCGGGCCGCGTCATCCTGAACGACAACATCCCTCACGACATGGGATACCTCAACTACGCGATGGGGGAGAAGGAGCTCCTGAACCTCATCGCGAAGTGCTACAAGGAAAAGGGCACCGCCATCACCGTCCTGATGCTCAACGCGGTCAAGGACCTCGGGTTCAAGTATGCCACCCGGTTCGGCGCCACCATCGGCATGGACGACATCGTGATCCCCGGCGCGAAGAAGGTCCTCATCAAGGAGGCGAACTCCAAGGTGGACGAGATCCAGCGCCAGTACCTCCAGGGCCACATCACGAACGAGGAGCGCTATAACAGGGTCATCGAGGTCTGGAGCTCCACGAACGAGCTGATCACGAACGAGCTCATGGACGAGCTGCGCAAGGACAAGGACGGGTTCAACCCCGTGTTCATGATGGCGCACTCGGGCGCGCGCGGAAGCCGCAGCCAGATCCGCCAGCTCGCCGGCATGCGCGGCCTCATGGCGAAGCCGTCGGGGGACATCATCGAGCTTCCCATCCGGTCCAACTTCAAGGAGGGGCTCTCGGTCATCGAGTTCTTCATCTCCACCAACGGCGCGCGCAAGGGTCTTGCCGACACGGCGTTGAAGACCGCCGACGCGGGTTACCTCACGCGGCGCCTCGTGGACATCGCGCAGGACGTCGTCATCGCGGAGGAGGATTGCGGCACGATCAACGGCATCGATCGGCGCGCCATCAAGGACGGTGAAGACATCGTCGAGCACCTCCATGACCGCATCTCGGGCCGCTTCTCCCTTGAAAAGGTGAAGCACCCCATCACCGGCGAGCTGATCGTCGACGTGAACCAGGAGATCGACGACGACATTGCCCTGGCCATCGAGGAGGCGGGCATCGAGGGCGTGCGCATCAGGTCCGTTCTCACCTGCGATTCGAAGTACGGGGTCTGCGGCCGCTGCTACGGGCGGAACCTCGCCACCTACAAGTCGATAGAGATCGGCGAGGCGGTGGGGATCATCGCGGCGCAGTCCATCGGCCAGCCCGGCACGCAGCTCACGATGAGGACGTTCCACATCGGCGGCGCGGCGACGAAGATCTCGGAGGAAAACCGCATCTACCTGAAGTATCCCGTGTTCGTGGAGAAGATCCAGGGCAGCGTCGTGAAGATCGAAAACGGCAACATGCTCTTCACGCGCAAGGGCACCGTCACCGTCCGTCGGATACTCGCCAACTACGAGCTGGAGCGGGGCGACAAGGTGCTCGTGAAGGACGGCCAGCGCCTCCTGAAGCACACGCCGGAGCCGGTGATCCAGCGCAAGGGTGAGACGATCAACTCATCGGAGATCTGCTACGTGAAGCTCCTCCCCAACCGGCTGCTCCTTATCGCGCAGCCGCAGGTCATCGATATCAGGAACGGCGCGGAGATCATCTCCAAGGAGAACAACGTGGTCCCGGCGGAGGAGACCATCGCGTTCTTCGACCCGTTCTCGGAGCCCATCATCGCCGAGGCGACAGGCATCCTGAAGTTCTCCGATATCGTCCTGGGCACCACCTTGAAAGAGGAGGTGAACGAGGACACGGGGAAGATCGAGAAGAAGATCACCGAATACACGCTGGAGACGCTGCAGCCCCGGATCGCCATCGAAGACGACAAGGGCAACGAGCTGGCCACCTATTTCCTGCCCGGGAACGCGTACCTCAACGTGGAGGAAGGGGAGAAGGTGAAGGCCGGCCGCATCATCGCAAAGCTGCTGCGGGAGAGCGTGAAGACGAGCGACATCACGGGCGGTCTGCCGCGCGTCGGTGAGCTCTTCGAGGCGCGCAAGCCCAAGAACCCGTCCGTGCTCGCGAAGGTGGGCGGGAGGGTTTCCTTCAAGGGCATCGTGAAGGGCAAGCGCGTCATCGTCGTCACCGATCCCTTCGGCCGCGAGTTCAAGCACCTCGTGCCCATGGGCAAGCATCTCATCGTGCGCGAAGCCGACGAGGTGAGCGCGGGGGACATGCTCTGCGACGGGCCGAAGGATCCGCACGACATCCTGCAGATCCTCGGGGAGACCGAGCTGCACTCCTACCTGCTGAACGAGATCCAGGAGGTCTACCGGCTCCAGGGCGTGCGCATCAATGACAAGCACATCGGCGTCATCATCCGCCAGATGATGAAGAAGGTGGAGATCGTCGACGTGGGGGACACGCCGTTCATCTTCGGCCAGCAGGTGGACAGGTTCAAATTCCACGAGGAGAACAGGAAGACGCTCCGCGAGGGAGGCCAGCCGGCCATCGCGCGCCCGATCCTCCTGGGCATCACGCGCGTGTCGCTCAACATCGACTCGTGGCTCTCCGCTGCCTCCTTCCAGGAGACGACGCGCGTGCTCACGAATGCCTCCATCTCCGGCAGCGTGGACCATCTGCGCGGCCTGAAGGAGAACGTGATCATCGGGCACCTGATCCCCGCGGGAACGGGTATGAAGAAGTACCGCGAGATCAAGCTGTACGACGAGAACATGGAAGACCTCGATATATCGGTGAACCGCATCATCGAGGAGAAGCGCAAGGAGCGGGAGCTGAAGGCGCTGATGGAAGCCGAGAAGGCGCAGCTGCCCACCGCGGAATCGGTCCTGGCCGTCGACTAAGGCCGGCCACCGTACCCGGTGGCATTTGGTAGGTCGTGGCTGGCAAATGCCACGGCGTACCGTAGGCAGGATGCCGAGGGCGAGCGAGTGCCTTCCGCTCCTGGCGGAGTTGGATGCACGGAAGCGAGCCCGTGGCCGGGGTAGACACGACCGGGGCGGACGGGTATAGTGACCTAGTTTCGGAGGCGGCGGACGATTCATCCGTCGCAGGACGGCGAACGGGTCAGCGTGGTCTCAAGCAGCCCCGGAATCGGGACGGGAAGCGCGGCGCAAATGCGACGGCAACTGCGCGGCGCACCGCGCAAGGTGCCGTGGGCGGGGGGTTGACTTTTTTTTGGCCGAAGAGTAGCGTAGATATTCGCGTGTCTCGGCTCGGGGACGCGGTACGCACAACGCAGGAAAGGTAGAAAGAACGGTTTATGCCGACGATCAACCAGCTGGTGAGGATGGGGCGAAAGGCTATCCGGAAGAAGACGAAAGCCCCTGCGCTCCAGAATTGCCCCCAGAAAAGGGGGGTGTGCACACGGGTGATGACGGTCACGCCCAAGAAGCCGAACTCCGCGCTCCGCAAGGTGGCGCGCGTGAGGCTGACGAATGGAATCGACGTCACCGCGTACATCCCCGGCATCGGCCATAACCTGCAGGAGCACTCGGTGGTGCTGATCAGGGGCGGCAGGGTGAAGGACCTCCCCGGCGTCCGCTATCATATCATCCGCGGCGCAAAGGATACCCTGGGCGTGGAAGACCGCAAGAAGGCCAGATCGAAGTACGGCACGAAGAGACCGAAGGCTTAGGAAAAGGAAGAGGAAGAGCGATGCCGAGAGGGCAGCTGATACGCAAAAAAAGGATCCTTCTGGATCCGAAATACAAAAATCCCGTCATTGGGAAATTTGTCGCCCGCATGATGGAGCAGGGGAAGAAGAGCGTTTCCTACAGCAGCATTTACGGCGCGCTCGATATCATCACGCAGAAGGTGGCCGGCAAGGACGCGGTCGAGGTTTTCCAGAAGGCGCTTGAAAACGTGAAGCCCCTGCTCGAGGTGAAGTCTCGCAGGGTGGGAGGGGCGACCCTCCAGGTTCCCGTGGAGATCCGCGAAGAGCGCCGTGATGCGCTGGCGATGCGGTGGATCATCGGCTTCTCGCGGAGCCGGCACGGCCGTTCGATGGGTGAAAAGCTCGCGGCCGAGCTGATCGACGCTTACAATAATACGGGGTCTGCGATCAAGAAGAAGGAAGACACCCACAAGATGGCGGAGGCGAACAAGGCTTTTGCCCACTACCGCTGGTAAGGCGGGCAGGGAGCTCTTCCGATGGAATCGCGATTTCCCCTGGCGTCCATCCGCAATATCGGGATCATGGCCCATATTGACGCGGGGAAGACGACAACGACAGAACGCATCCTGTACTATACGGGCAGGACGCACAAGATCGGTGAAGTCCACGATGGCGAAGCCAAGATGGACTGGATGGAGTTGGAAAAGGAACGCGGCATCACCATTACGGCGGCCGCTACCTTCTGTGAATGGCGCGACGTGCAGGTGAATATCATCGACACGCCGGGACACGTCGACTTTACAGTCGAAGTGGAACGTTCTTTGAGAGTATTGGACGGAGCAATCGGGGTCTTCTCGGCCGTGGAAGGCGTGGAGCCCCAGAGCGAAACCGTCTGGAAGCAGGCCAACCGCTACGGCGTTCCCCGCGTCGCGTTCATCAACAAGATGGACCGGGTCGGAGCGCGCTTCCCCGAGGTGGTGCAGGAAATGCACGCGAAGCTTGGGGCCAACGCGGTGCCCATCCAGATACCCGATCGGGAACGAAATAGCGTTTTCCGGCATCGTGGATATCGTGCGGATGAGGGCGCTGATCTGGGACGAAGACGTCCTGGGCGCGCAGTTCCGCGACGTCGAGATACCCGCGGAGCTCGCAAAGGAGTCTGCCGCGGCCCGGGCGCACCTGGTGGAAAAGATCGCCGAAACGGATGACGTCATCATGGCGGCCTACCTCGACGGCAAGGACGTCGACGTGGACGGCATGAAAGCGGCCATTCGCGCGGCAACGGTGCAGGGAAAGATCTACCCCGTCGTCTGCGGGTCCGCCTTCAAGAACAAGGGCATCCAGAGCCTCCTGGACGCGGTGGTGGATTACCTGCCGTCGCCGGCGGACATCAAGCCGACAACGGGCACGGTTCCCAGCACGGGGGACTACATCCAGAGATCGCCGCGCGACGACGAGCCTTTTGCGGCGCTTGCCTTCAAGATCATGACGGATCCGTTCGTGGGGAAGCTCACGTTCTTCCGCGTGTACTCGGGAACGCTCAGCTCGGGCTCGTACATCTACAACTCGACCGCGGACCGGCGGGAGAGGGTGACGCGGATATTGAGGATGCACGCCAACGAGCGGGAAGAGATCAAGGCCGTGTATCCCGGCGACATCGCCGCGGCCGTGGGGCTGAAGAAGACCACGACGGGCGACACGCTGTGCGACGAGGAAAACCAGGTGATCCTGGAATCCATGGTCTTTCCCGACCCGGTTGTCTCCGTCTCCATCGAGCCGAAGACCAGGGACGACGAGGAAAAGCTTTCCTCGGCCCTGCACAAGCTCTCGGAGGAGGACCCCACCTTCAAGGTGAAGTTCGACAAGGAGACCGGGCAAACGATCATTCGCGGCATGGGTGAACTGCACCTCGAGGTGCTCGTGGAACGGATGTTCCGCGAGTTCAACGTCGCGGCGAACGTCGGGCGGCCCGAGGTTGCCTACCGGGAAACCATCCGGGGCAGCTCCGAGGCGGAAGGCAAGTTCATCAAGCAGACCGGCGGGCACGGCGCCTACGGTCACGTGATCATGGCCTTCGAGCCTCTTCCCGCGGGAACGGGTTTCGTCTTTGAGAACAGGGTCGTCGGCGGCCGCGTGCCGCGGGAATACATCCCCGCGGTGGAGAAGGGGATACGCGAAGCCATGGAAAACGGCGTTCTGGCCGGTTACCCCATGGTGGATTTCCGCGCAGCCCTGCTGGACGGGTCCTCGCACGACGTGGACTCCAGCGAAATGGCCTTCAAGGTCGCGGCATCGATGGCATACAAGTCGGGCTTAGCTAAAGCCAAACCGACTATCCTTGAACCGATCATGGCGGTGGAGTGCGCAACTCCCGAAGAGCATCTTGGAGACGTGATCTCCGATTTCGGGGCGCGCATGGGCCACGTCGAGGGAATAGAAGATCGGCCTGGGAGTAAGGTGGTGAAAGCGCTCGTACCCCTGCGTTCCATGTTCGGGTACGTCACGTCGATACGCTCCATGACGAAGGGGCGTGCGTCGCACACCATGCAATTCTCCCATTACCAGGAAACCCCTCGATCGATTCAGGAAGAGCTCGTCGAGAAGACGCGCGGCCAGAAGCGATAGCTCCCCCGCGCGGTGCCGACAGGCGTGCCGGGGCGCGCGAGGTTTCGCGGCGCGGCGGCCGGTGCCGCCCCGACCGGGGGTGAACGCGGATATTCGGAAAAAGTCGCAGGGAAGCGACCGGACTTTTGTCGCCTTTGAGCGACTGATGAATGTCGCCAGGAGCGACCGAAAATGTCGCCAGGGGCGACAGAGAAGGAGGAGATTTATGGCGAAGGAGAAATTTGTCAGGTCCAAGCCTCACATCAACGTGGGCACGATCGGTCACATCGATCACGGCAAAACCACGCTCACGGCAGCCATCACCATGTACTGCGCGAAGAAGTACGGTGACAAGCTGATGAAGTACGAGGACATCGACAATGCTCCCGAGGAGAAGGCGCGCGGCATCACCATCAACACGCGACACGTCGAGTACCAGTCCGAAAAGCGCCATTACGCCCACATCGACTGCCCGGGACACGCGGACTACATCAAGAACATGATCACCGGCGCAGCGCAGATGGACGGCGCGATCCTCGTCGTCTCCGCCCCCAACTCCGTCATGCCCCAGACCCGCGAGCACATCCTTCTTGCCCGCCAGGTCGGCGTGCCCGCCATCGTCGTATTCATGAACAAGGTCGACATGGTGGACGACAAGGAGCTCATCGAGCTGGTCGAGGTGGAAATCCGCGACGTGCTGAAGTTCTACCAGTTCCCCGGCGACACGATCCCCATCGTGAAAGGCTCCGCGCTGAAGGCCATGGAGCATCCCGAGGTTCCTGAGAATGCC
Source organism: uncultured Spirochaetota bacterium (assembly GCA_963781885.1). Lineage (GTDB taxonomy): Bacteria > Spirochaetota > Spirochaetia > SZUA-6 > Fen-1364 > Fen-1364. The sequence continues at coordinate 868,405 of CAWAHW010000002.1, forward strand.
GCGTGCATCGAAGAGCTTCTCACCACCATGGACACCTACTTCCAGGTTCCTCCGCGGCCCGTGGACAAGCCCTTCCTGATGCCCATCGAGGACGTATTCTCCATCTCCGGTCGTGGCACCGTCGTGACGGGCCGCGTCGCCACCGGCGTTATCCACGTCGGGGATGAGGCGGAGATAGTCGGCATCAAGGATACGCGCAAGACTGTCGTGACGGGTGTTGAAATGTTCAACAAGCTGCTGGACGAAGGTCAGGCGGGTGACAATATCGGGACCCTGCTGCGCGGCATTGAAAAGGACGACGTCGAGCGCGGGCAGGTCCTTGCCAAGCCGGGCTCCATCACCCCGCACAAGAAGTTCAAGTGCACCGTCGTGGCGCTCACGAAGGAAGAGGGCGGGAGGCACTCGCCATTCTTCACGGGCTACCGGCCGCAATTCTACTTCCGCACAACGGACGTCACCGCGTCGGTGACCCTGCCGGAAGGCAAGCAGATGGTCATGCCCGGCGACCACATCACGGACCTCCAGGTCGAGCTGATCTACCCCATCGCAATGGACAAGGGGCTGCAGTTCGCCATCCGCGAGGGCGGCAAGACCGTCGGGGCGGGTCAGGTTACGGAAATCATCGAATAGGACGCCGCGGCGCGCGCCGGCGCGGGCAACGCGCCGGCATTTCCAGAGGAGCATGAGGTAAGAGATGGCCAGGGAAAGGATTCGAGTGCGCTTGCGGGGATTCGACATCGAGCTGATCGACCAGAGCGCGAAATCCATTGTGCAGACGGTTCTCAAGGCGGGTTCCCAGGTTTCGGGCCCGATCCCGCTGCCGATGAGGATCAACAAGTTCACCGTGCTGCGCTCGCCGCACGTGCACAAGAAGTCGAGGGAGCAGTTCGAGATGCGGACCCACAAGCGTCTCATCGACATCCTCGAGCCCACCCCGGCCGTGATGGACGCCCTCATGCGGCTGGAGCTCCCGGCCGGCGTGGACGTCGAAATCAAGCAATGAGCGACGCGGGGTACCGCATCGCAAATGACGCGGGGTACCGCGTCGAGAGGCAGGCAATGCTCGCTTTAATCGGCAGGAAGATCGGCATGACCCAGCTGTGGAACGACGAGGGGACGCTTGTGCCCGTGAGCGTCATCAAAGTCGAGCCGAATGTCGTCGTGCGGGAGCGCACGCAGGACAAGCACGGGTACAGCGCCATGGTGCTCGGTGCGGACGCGCTGAAGAAGTCGCGCGTGCGCAAGCCTTTCGCCGGGCAGTTCCCGAAAGGGACCGACCCCACCCGCTACCTGCTGGAGTTCAAGGACTTCGAGCGGGAATGCAAGGTCGGCGATTCTCTGGGCGTGGAGATATTCGAAGGGGTGAGCTTCGTGGACGTGCGGGGCACGACGAAGGGCCGCGGCTTCCAGGGCGTCGTGAAGCGACACGGCTTCCAGGGCGGTCCCGGCGCACACGGATCGAAGTTCCATCGGGAGATGGGCTCGGTCGGCACGGGTGCCTTCCGCAAGATCGTCAAGGGCTCGAAGATGCCCGGTCGCATGGGCAACGAGCGCCTGACGGTCCAGAACCTGCGCCTGTTCCGCGTGGACAAGGACAAGGGGCTCCTCCTCATCAACGGGGCGGTGCCGGGCAGGCGTGGCGGCATGGTCGTCGTGCTCAAAGCGAAGAAGAAATAGGGCGGGGACCATGAAAACGCAGGTCTATGGAATGGATGGAAAGGCGATGCGGGAGATCGAGCTCGCGGACGACGTGTTCGGCCGCGAGGTGAGCGAAGGCTCGATCTACCACGCCATCAGGAACGAGCTGGCGAACAAGCGGCTGGGCACGGCGAAGATCAAGGACCGCGGGGAAGTGCACAGCAGCAACAAGAAACCCTGGAAGCAGAAGGGCACCGGCCGTGCGCGCTCGGGTCAGAGGAGCTCCCCTGTCTGGGTGGGCGGCGGAAAGATATTCGGACCGCGCCAGCGCGACTACAGCTATACACTGCCGCGCAAGGTGAAGAGGCTCGCCCTCATCTCCCTCCTCTCCCTCAAGGCGAAGGAAGACAGGCTGCGCGTCGTCATCGACTTCACGGTGGAGAGCGGCAAGACGAAGGACCTCGTCACCCTGCTTGCAAATCTCGCGGCGCACGAGCGCACGGTGATCATCCTCAAGGATGACGATTCCATGGTGCGCCGAGCCGGCCGGAACGTTCCCTGGCTGAGCCTCCTCAGCTTCAACAGGCTCCAGGCGCACGATCTTTTCTACTGCCAAAAGCTCCTGGTCCTCGAAACCGCGGCCACGAAGTTGAACGAGTTCTACGGCAACGGGGGGACAACGGCATGACCATCGAAAGGATCATCATCGAGCCGGTGGTCACCGAAAAGACGAACGTCATGCGGGAATCGCACAAGTACGTCTTCAAGGTCGACAGCCGGGCCAACAAATACCAGATCATGGACGCCGTGCGGAAGCTCTACAACGTGCATCCGCTGAAGTGCAACGTGCTGCGCACTTCGACAAAGCCCAAGAGGGTGCGCTACCGGCTGGGGTGGACCGCGTCCTGGAAGAAGGCGATCATCACGATCGCCCCGGAAGAAAAGATCGCCATCTTCGAAGGCGTGTAGGAAGAGCGAGGAAGCATCATGCCAATCAAGAAATACAGACCGCTCACTCCGTCGCTTCGTTTCAAGACGAGCCTCACCTTCGACGAGGTCACGAAGACGCATCCGGAGAAGGCCCTCACGAAGGGCAAAAACAAGCACGCGGGGCGCGGCGCCGGCGGCAGGATCAGCGTCCGCCGCAAGGGCGGCGGCCACAAGCGCTCCTATCGGCAGATCGATTTCCGCCGCGACAAGATCGGCATCCCGTGCCGGGTGAGCGCCATCGAGTACGATCCGAACCGCAGCTCCCTCATCGCACTGGTCGTCTACAAGGACGGAGAGAAGCGCTACATCCTGGCCCCCGAGGGGCTGAAGGTGGGAACCACGCTGGTGAGCGGGCCCGACGCGGCATTCGAGCCGGGCAATGCGCTGCCCCTTGCCAAGATTCCGCTCGGCATCCAGATCCACAATATCGAGCTCACGCTCGGCAGGGGCGGCCAGATGGCGCGCTCCGCGGGCACCAGCGCGACGGTCGTGGCCAAGGAAGGGCTGTACGTCACCCTGCGGCTCCCCTCGGGGGAGATGCGCCTGGTGAACGGCCGCTGCTACGCCACCATTGGCGAGCTGGGCAACAAGGACCACATGAACGTATCCCTCGGCAAGGCGGGCCGCAGCCGGTGGCTCGGACGCAGGCCGAAGGTGCGCGGCACCGCGATGAATCCGGTCGATCACCCGCACGGCGGCGGCGAGGGAAAGACCAAGGGCGGACGGCATCCCGTGACGCCCTGGGGCCAGCCCACGAAGGGCTACAAGACGCGCAAGAAGCGCAACACGACCAGCCGTTTCATCGTGAAGAGAAGGAAATAGGGGGGACCGGGCGTGTCACGATCGATCAAGAAGGGACCGTTCATCGCCAAGAGCCTGTACAAGCAGGTCACCGACATGAACAAAAGCGGCGAGAAACGCATGGTGAAGACCTACTCGCGAACCTCCACGATCATCCCCGAGATGGTCGGCTACACGATCTCCGTCTACAACGGCAAGACCTGGGTGCCCGTGTACGTGACGGAGAACCTCGTCGGCCACAAGCTCGGCGAGTTTTCCCCCACCCGCATGTTCCGGGGGCACTCGGGCTCCGACAAGAAGGTGGTGAAGAAATGAGCGACGCACCCGGAAATGCGCGGGGTACCGCGCCGGCAGGAAATGCGCGGGGTACCGCGCCGGCAGCCAGGAAGCCGGCCGCGGCAGGCGCGGCGCGCGAACCGGGCAGCAAGCCGGTGAAGAAGGAGCGGCCGCCGCGGAAGATCACCACGGGCTACCGTGCCAATGTGCCCTTCCAGCGGGTGTCGGCGACGAAGGTACGCCGCATCGCCGACAATGTCCGGCGCAAGCCGTACGTGGAGGCCATCGCCCTCCTGGACGTGCTCCCGCACAAAGGCGCGCGCCTTCTGCGGAAGCTCATCCAGTCCGCCGCGGCAAACGCGCTGGCGCAGAACAAGAACCTGGACGAGAACATGCTCTACGTGAAGGAGCTGCTGGTCGACGTCGGCCCGACCATGAAGAGGATGTGGGCGCGCGGCCGCGGCCGCGCAGACCGCCTGCTGAAGAGGTCGTGCCACATTTCCGTGGTCGTCGACGAGATCGGTGCAAAAGAAGGGGTGGGGAATGGGTCAAAAGGTTAACCCGATAGGGCTGCGGCTGGGGATCAACAAGACCTGGTCGTCGCGCTGGTTCGTGGATCCCAAGCTCTACGCGGCGACCCTCCATGAGGACCTGCGTCTGCGCAAGACCATCCTCGACGCGGAGGAGACCAAGGGCGCCGACATCGCGGAAGTGGAGATCATCCGCCATCCGCAGCGCGTGACGGTCATCATCCATACCGGCCGGCCGGGCGTGCTCATCGGCGCCAAGGGCGCGAACATCGAGAAGCTCGGCGGCAAGCTGCAGAAGAGCATCGGCAAGAAGATCCAGCTCCGCATCAAGGAGATCAAGCGCCCCGAAACGAACGCGAAGCTCGTCGCGGAAAACATCGCGCGCCAGATCAAGGCTCGCGCCTCCTACCGCCGCGCCTGCAAGATGGCGATCCTCAATTCGATGAAGACCGGCGTGCAGGGCATCAAGGTAAAGATTGCGGGACGTCTCTCGGGCGCGGAAATGGCCCGCCGCGAGGAGTTCAAGGAAGGGCGCATCCCGCTGCATACCTTCCGCGCGGACATCGACTATGGAACGGCGACCGCCATCACGACATTCGGCTGCGTCGGCATCAAGGTGTGGATATTCAACGGCGAGGTCTACGGCCAGGCCAAGAAGGACGACGCGGGTCTGCTCGTACGCCGCGGCCGCGAGGGCCGTGACGATCGTGACGGCCGCGACAGCCGGGATAGCCGCGACGGGCGTGACCGCGGCCGCGACAGAGTGCAGGAGTAGCGAGCATGCTGAGCCCCAAAAGGACGAAATACCGCAAGCAGCAGCGCGGGAAGATGAAGGGCAGGGCGACCCGCTGCACGGAGATCTCCTTCGGCGACTTCGGTCTTGTCGCGCTGGAGAGGGAATGGATCACGAACCGCCAGATCGAGGCCTGCCGCATCGCCATCACGCGCCACGTGAAGCGCGGCGGCAAGGTGTGGATCCGGATCTTCCCGGACAAGCCCTTCACGAAGAAGCCGGCGGAAACCCGCATGGGCAAGGGCAAGGGAGCCCCCGAGTACTGGGTGGCGCCCGTGAAGCCGGGCACCGTGATGTTCGAGCTGGGCGGCGTCGACAGGGCCATGGCGGAAGAGGCCATGAAGCGAGCCGGCAGCAAGCTGCCGATCAAGACCAAATTCCTGGTCCGCGCGAGCGTGGAGTAGCATATGAAGGACTCGTTCAAGGAGCTCACGTATCCCGAGCTGCTCGCGAAGCGCGAGGAGCTGAAGAAGCAGTATGGCGACATCTGCGCGAACATGATCATCGGCCACGTGGACAACCCGCTCTCCAAGCGGACCGCGCGGCGGAAACTCGCCCGGGTGACTGGCGTCATCCGCGAGTTCGAGCTGGGAATCAGGAAGCGGTAGAGGTCGCCGGGAGCGACTGAGGAGACGGCACGTGGAAGAACAGGCGAGAAAGACGAAAAAGGTCCTCCAGGGCCGGGTGGTGAGCAACAAGATGCAGAAGACGATCGTCGTGGAGATCGTCCAGCGCAAGCTTCACACCCTCTATAAGAAGTACCTGATGCGCACGAAGAAGATCAAGGCGCACGACGAGAAGAACGAATGCGGCATCGGCGACACGGTGCGCGTGGTGGAATCGCGGCCGCTCAGCAAGGAGAAGCGCTGGCGGCTCCTGGAGATCGTCGAGAAGGCGAAGTAGGTGAGGGTGCCGGCATGATACAGATGAAAACGCTTCTCAACGTTGCGGATAACAGCGGGGCGAAGCAGGTCCAGTGCATCAAGGTCCTCGGCGGGACGCGCCGCAAGTACGCGCACATCGGCGACATCATCGTCGTCGCGGTGAAGGACGCGCTGCCGAACGCCGCCATCAAGAAGGGCGGCATCGAAAAGGCCGTCGTCGTGCGGACGCGCAAGGAGTTCCACCGCCCCGACGGCACGTTCATCCGTTTCGACGACAACGCCTGTGTCGTCATCGACGCCAACAACAACCCCAAGGGCAAGCGCATCTTCGGGCCGGTGGCGCGGGAGCTGCGGGAGAAGGACTTCATGAAGATCGTCTCCCTCGCTCCGGAAGTGCTGTAGGAGGATGCCGGACATGGCCACTGCGGGAAGGATCAAGCTGCGGAAGAACGACACCGTGAAGGTGATCGCCGGGCGTGAAAAGGGCAAGACGGGCCGCATCGTGAGCATCGAGCGTGAAAAGATGCGGGCGGTCGTGGAAGGCCTCAACATGGTGAAGAAGGCCGTCAAGCAGAAGAAGCAGAACCAGAAGGCCGGCATCACGTCGGTGGAGGCGCCGCTTCCGGTCGGCAAGCTCATGATCGTGTGCAAGAAATGCGGGCCCACGCGGATCGGCTACGTCATCGACGGGGAGACCAAGAAGCGGGTGTGCCGCAAGTGCGGAGGGGACCTGTGAGCAAGGAGATGGAAGGCGTGGAGAAGACCCCCGTGGCCGCCGCTGCCGGGGAAGCTCCCGCGAAGGGCGCGAAGCCCGAGAAGGCGCAGAAGCAGGACAAGGCCCCGAAGCAGGAAAAGGGGCAGAAACAGGAGAAGGGGCAGAAGCAGGACGGAGCCCGCAAGGGCAAGGAGGGCGGCGGCGAGGGGAAGCCCAAGAGCGCCCCCGTTGCGGACCCCCCCGGCTACAAGCCGCGGCTGAAGGTTCTCTACGCGGAGACGGTGGCAAAAGACCTGCGCGAAGAGTTCAGCTACAAGAGCGTCATGCAGATCCCGCGGCTGTCCAAGATCGTCGTCAGCACCGGCCTGGGCGAGGCGATCGTGAACAAGAAGCTCCTGGATTCGGCGGCGGCGGAGATGACGCAGATCACCGGACGCAAGCCCGTCCGCACCAAGGCGAAGAAATCCATCGCGAACTTCAAGGTGCGCAAAGGCATGGATCTCGGCCTCATGGTGACGCTGCGCGGCAACATCATGTACGAGTTCTTCGACAGGCTCATCAATGTCGCCATGCCGCGCATCAAGGACTTCCGGGGCGCGAACCCCAATGCATTCGACGGCCACGGGAATTACTCGCTGGGTGTGACCGAGCAGATCATCTTTCCCGAGATCGACTACGACAAGATCGAGCAGGTGAGCGGCATGAATATCGCGGTGGTCACCACGGCGCGCACGGACCAGGAGGCGCGGAGCCTTCTCGCCCGCATGGGCATGCCGTTCCGCAAGTAGCGGAAACTGGAGCGGAGAGGACAATGGCAAGAAAAGCGGCGATAGAGAAGTCCGAGCGCAAGCAGAAGTACATGACGCGCAGGACGAACAGGTGCAAAGTTTGCGGCCGGCGGCGCGGCTATATGCGGCAGTTCAAGTTGTGCCGCATCTGCTTCCGCAATCTGGCCAGCGAAGGCAAGCTTCCTGGCGTCACGAAATCGAGCTGGTAGGAGTTGAGACAATGAGTCTGTCAGACCCCGTCGCTGATATGTTGACGAAGATCAGGAACGCGAGCAGCGCGCGCTTCGAGAGCGTCGATATTCCTACCTCGAAGCTGAAGCTGGAGATCACGAAGATCCTGAAGAACGAGGGCTACATCAAGACCTTCAAGAAGGTGACCCAGGATGGGCGCAATCTCATCCGCATCTTCCTGAAGTACAACGGGCAGAACGAGCCGGTGATCCACGGCTTGAAGAGGATCTCGACGCCGGGCCGCCGCATGTACGCCGGCTACCGCACGCTTCCCCGGGTGCTCAACGGCTTCGGGACCCTCATTGTCACCACCTCCCTCGGCGTCACCACGGGCAAGAAAGCCCTGGAGCGGAAGGCGGGCGGCGAGCTGTTGTGCACCATCTGGTAGGCAAGGAGTAAGCCGTGTCGCGAATTGGACGATTGCCGGTGAAGATACCGAAGGGCGTGAAGGTCACCATCGGGGACGGGCGCGTGCTGCTCGAGGGCCCGAAGGGAAAGGTGAGCCAGGCGTACAGCGCCGAAGTGGCGGTGAAGGTGGAGGGCGACTCGGTGCTCGTCACGCGCGCGGATGACACGCGCACGGCAAAGAGCCTCCACGGGCTGTATCGCAACCTGATCAAGAACGCCATCATCGGGCTCTCGACGGGTTTCTCGAAAACGCTCGTGATCACGGGCGTGGGCTACAAGGCAGAGGTGAAGGGCAAATCGCTCGTGCTCACGCTCGGCTATTCGACGCCCATCGAGTACCCCGTTCCCGACGGCATCACGATGGAAGTGGAGAACAATACCCGCGTCACGGTGCGGGGATCGGACATCCAGCAGGTCGGGCAGATCTGCTCGGAGATCCGTTCCTTCCGCTCCGTGGAGCCGTACAAGGGCAAGGGAATCAAGTACGAGAACGAGTACGTGCGCCGCAAGGTCGGCAAGTCGGGGATCAAGTAGATGGCGCGCAGGAGCGCGGAAATGTCGTGGGGATACCACGACGGGGGAACGGTATGAAGAAGATCATCGATAAGACGCGCAAGCGGCTGAAGAGAAGGGCGAGCATCCGCAAGAAGATCAGCGGCACGCCGGAGCGGCCCCGGCTCACCGTCTACAAGTCGAACAGCCACACCTATGTGCAGGCCATCGACGACCTGGCCGGCGCCACCCTCGCCGCGGCTTCCAATCTTGAAAAGGAGCACCGCGACATGGGGAACAAGGTGGCGGCGCTGGAGAAGCTTGGGGGTCTGATCGCGGAGCGGCTGAAGGCAAAGAAAATCACGGCCGTTGTCTTCGACAGGAACGGCTACCGCTATCATGGCAAGGTGAAGGCGATCGCGGACGGCGCCCGGAAGGCCGGCATCAGCCTGTAAGGCGGTCCCGTGCGGGAAATCGCGCGGTGAAGGAATGCGCGGAGATACCGCGCAGGCGTGAAATGCGCGCAAGAGCGCGCAGGGGAGACAGCGAGTGGCAATGGATGACAGGGATCGGGACAGGGGCCAGGGCGAGTTTCTAGAAAAGCTCGTCAAGCTCAATAGAGTCGCCAAGGTCGTCAAGGGCGGGCGGCGCTTCTCGTTCTCCGCGCTCACGGTGGTCGGCGACCGCGCCGGGCGCGTGGGCTATGGCTTCGGAAAGGCGAACGACGTGTCGGACGCCATCCGCAAGAGCATCGAGAAGGCAAAGCGGAGCATGGTCCGGGTTCCCATCAAGAAGAGCACGCTCCCGCACCAGGTCATCGGCAAGTTCAAGAGCGCGCAGGTGCTCCTGAAGCCGGCGGCACCGGGCACCGGCGTCATCGCCGGCGGACCCGTCCGGGCGGTGATGGAGGCCGCGGGCATCCACGACGTGCTGTCGAAGTCCATCGGCTCCTCCAATGCAATCAACACCGTCAAGGCGGTGTTCCAGGGCCTGGATTCGCTCATGGATCCGCGGGTCGTGGCCGCCAATCGGGGCCGGACCCTGAAAGACATGTGGGGGTAGGCAATGGCGGCCAAGATTCTTCAGATCAAGCTCGTCCGCAGCCCCATCAGCTGCGTGCCGGCTCACCGGGCGACCGTGAAGGCGCTGGGCCTGCGGAAGCTGAATGCGGTCGTCGAGCACGAGGCGACCCCCTCCATCCTCGGGATGGTGCGCGCTGTTTCGTACCTGCTGGACGTTGAGGAGAAAAACTAACCATGGAAGGCTTCGATATCCGCGCGCCGAAAGGCCAGAAGAAGAACAAGCGCCTGGGACGGGGTGTCGGATCCGGCCACGGCAAAACCGCGGGAAAAGGCAACAAGGGTCAGAAGGCCCGCGCGGGCGGTGGCGTGCGGCTGGGATTCGAGGGCGGCCAGATGCCCCTCTTCCGGCGCGTCGCCCGTCGTGGCTTTTCCAACTACCCGTTCAAGAAGGAGTTCCAGGTCGTCAATATCACCGATCTGAACCGCTTCGCCGACGGGCAGACAGTGACCCCGACCAGTCTCGCGGCCCTCGGCCTTGCCCACAAGAAGAACGTGCCCGTGAAAATCCTGGGAAACGGAGAGCTCACGAAAAAGCTCCAGGTCGAAGGGGTGCGGGTATCCGCGTCCGCACGGGAAAAAATCGCCGCCGTCGGCGGCGTGGTCAAGGATCTCCCTGCCATCGCGGGGCGGGAGCCCCGACAGAGCGCGAGGGAAAAGTCCCGCGCGAGCGGGGGGAAAGGCGCGAAGGCCTCCACGGGGGCGGCTGGCGCTGACGAGGCGAAGTAATGGCCAATCCGCTTGTCGATATATTCAGGGTCAAGGAGCTGCGCGATCGGATCCTCTTCACGATCGGCATACTCGTGATCTACCGCCTGGGCGTGATTCTCCCCGTGCCGGGGATCAACATCGCGGCGGTGAAGCTCTATTTCGACGCGCAGGGAAGCGCGGGGGCGCTGGGAATCGAGGACTTCCTCGACTTCTTCGCGGGAGGAGCGTTCAAGAACTTTTCCATCTTCTTCCTCTCCATCATGCCGTACATCTCGATGTCGATCATCATGCAGCTGATCACGGTCGTCATCCCGAGGCTGAAGAAGATCCAGGAGGAAGAGGGCGGCAAGAAGAAGATCAACCGCTGGACGCGCTACGGCACGGTGGTTGTCGCGCTCATCCAGTCCTACACGGTGACCATCTACGCCAACCGCATCCCGGACGCCATCAACATCGGGCGGCTTCCCTTTGCCATCATCGCGATGCTCACCATCACGACGGGGACGATGTTCCTCATGTGGCTTGGCGACCAGATCACGCGGCGAGGCATCGGCAACGGCATCTCCATGATCATCTTCGCCGGCATCGTCGCCCGCATTCCGGGCGCGCTGTGGAATCTCGTGACCCTGATCCAGCAGCGCACGTTGAACCCGGTGTTCGTGATCCTGGTCCTCGCGTTGTGGGTCGTCGTCATCGGCCTGGTCATCATGGAGCAGCAGGGGCAGCGAAAGATCCCCGTGCATTACGCCAAGCGAGTGGTCGGGCGCCGCATGTACGGCGCGCAGAATACCTATCTGCCGTTCAAGGTGAACCCATCGGGCGTCATCCCCGTGATCTTCGCCTCCTCGATTCTTCTCTTCCCGGTGCAGATCGCGCAGAGTCTCGGGTCGCAGATCGCCTGGCTGTCGCGTTTCGCCTCCTGGCTGCGGCCGAACGGCTTCCCCTACGAGGTGGCGTACGCCCTGCTCATCATCTTCTTCGCATACTTCTACACGCAGGTCACCCTGAACCCGGTGGAAATCTCCAAGCACATCCGGGAGAACGGCGGCTCCATCCCGGGCATCCGCTCGGAGAAGATGGAGGAGTACCTGTCGCGGATCCTCTACCGGATCATCCTCCCCGGGTCGCTCTTTCTCGCGTTCATCGCGATCATCCCCTCGGTGGTGCAGGGGTTGTTCAATTTCCCCCAGGCGATCGCCTACCTGATGGGTGGCACCTCGCTCCTCATCCTCGTCGGCGTCGACCTGGACACGATGTCCCAGATCGAAGGATACCTGCGGATGCACCACCACGACGGTATCGTGAAGCGGGGCAAGATCCGGTCGCGCAACCTCTAGGGGAGACTGGATGACGAAGGCTGAAACGGAGGCCATGACATGAAGGTGCGCGTGAGCGTGAAACCGATTTGCGACAAGTGCAAGGTGATCCGGCGCCGGGGCGTCGTACGCATCATCTGCAGCAACCCCAAGCACAAGCAGCGCCAGCGGTAAGAGGGCGACCGCCCGGGCCGCGGCATGCAGCGGCGGCATTGGCGGGCGCCGCTGAAGCACAAAGGAGAGTTGAATGGCACGTATTGCGGGCGTGGATCTTCCGAACAAGCATGTGAATGTCGCCCTGACCTACATTTTCGGCATCGGGGTGACATCCGCGCGGAAGATCTGCGCGGCCACGGGCGTCGACCCGGAGAAGCGGACGAACGATCTCACCGCGGATGAAGTGAACAAGCTGCGGACGGTGATCGAGAATGAGTACCGGGTGGAAGGGCGCCTGCGGACGGAGGTCTCCCTCAACATCAAGCGGCTCATGGACATCGGCTGCTACCGCGGGATCCGCCACCGCCGCGGCCTGCCGGTGAGGGGCCAGAGGACGAAGACGAACGCGCGCACGCGCAAGGGCAAGCGGAAGACCGTTGCTGGGAAGAGGAAGAAATAGTCTGTGACTCGCTGCGGAGCAGCGAGGCGCATTTGGCTGTGACTCGCTGCGAAGCGGCGAGGCGCAATTCTGGGCGGCGACTGGACCTGCCCCACGGCTTGCACGGTATTCCGTGCAGTTTCCGTGGCATTTGGGCCAGGCGCATTTGGTGTGACTCGCCCTGCCGCGGTACTCCGAGGCATTTGCGGCGGCGAGGCGCAATTCTGGGCTGGGGCTGAGTTTCGAGCCGGCTGTGATACAGCGCGGGTTTCCGCGCGAGGCAGCCGATCGCGACGAGGCGTCGCCCGCGGGCGCGCCATGGGAGGATATGTACTTTGGCAAAGACCAAGGGGAAGAAGGAAAAAAAGAAGAATATTGCTGAAGGGAAGGCCTTCATCCAGGCGACCTTCAACAATACGATCGTGACCATCACGGATCTCATGGGCAACACGATCTCCTGGGCGTCGGCGGGCGGGCTGGGGTTCAAGGGCGCGAAGAAGTCGACCCCCTTCGCGGCGCAGACCACGGCGGAATCCGCCGGAAGCAAGGCCCTCGAGCAGGGTCTGCATGAGCTCGTGGTGTTCGTGAAAGGGCCGGGCGTCGGCTCGGAGGCGGCCATCCGCGCCTTCGGAATCCTCGGCATCAGGGTGCGCTCCATCAAGGACGTGACCCCGATTCCCCATAACGGGTGCCGGCCGCCGAAAAAGCGGCGCGTGTAGGGAGGCGAGACGTGGGAAGAAATATCGGCCCCCAGTGCAGGCTCTGCAGGAGCCAGGGTTACAAGCTCTACCTCAAGGGCGACAGGTGCAAGGGACCCAAGTGCCCGGTCACCCGCAAGAAAGGCGCGCCCGGCAAGGGCCCGCGCAGCCGCACGAAGAAGATCTCCGACTACGGCGTCCAGCTGCACGAGAAGCAGAAGCTCAAGAGGATGTACGGCATGCTCGAGGGGCAGTTCCGCCTCTTCTTCGGCAAGGCCGTGCGCCACAAGGGCATCACGGGAGAGAACCTGATCCAGATGCTGGAACGCAGGATCGACAACGTCGTCTACCGCATGCACCTGGCCCCGTCGCGGAAGTCGGCGCGACAGCTCGTGCTCCATGGGCACATCACGATCAACGGCCGGCGCGCCTCCGTGCCGTCGCAGCTCGTGCGGGAGAACGACGCCATCGCCGTGCGCGAGGCCAGCACGAAGCTCACCGCCATCAAGGAGAGCCTCAAGGAGTATTCGCGCTCGGGTATCGTTCCCTGGCTGGAAATCGATCCCGACCGGATGGTGGGCAAGGTTCGCGCGATACCGCGGCGGAGCGAAATCACCGATCTCGCCGACATAAAAGAGCAGCTGATCGTCGAGCTGTATTCAAAGTGAGGTGTCCGGGATGGTCCGCAAGAACCTCTTAAGGGGCTTCAAGAAGCCCAAGGGCATCACATTCGAGCACAGCGAAGTGGAGGCCAATTACGGCCGCTTCGTTGCGTATCCCTTCGAGAGGGGATACGGGGTCACCATCGGCAACACCCTGCGGAGGATACTCCTGTCCTCCATCCAGGGCTACGCCGTCTCGGCGGTGAAGATCACGACCTACAAGGACGATGGCTCGCCGCACATGATCGCAAGCGAATACGAACCCATCCCCGAGGTGGTGGAGGATACGCCGGACTTCATCAACAACCTCAAGCAGGTGCAGCTGCGCCTCACGGGGGACCTGGAGGAGAAGACGATCGTCGTCGAATCCAAGGGCGCCGGGAAGCTCACCGCGAAGAACCTTGCCGTCGACAACGACGTGGAGGTGATCAACGGCGACTTCCACATCGCCACCCTCATGGAGAAGGCGAACATCGAGTTCGAGATCCAGATCAATCTGGGACGGGGTTACGTGCCGGCGGAGCGCAATGAGAAGTACATCGAGGTGATCGGCACGATCCCCATCGACGCCATCTTCTCGCCCATCCAGAAGGTGAAGTACAGCGTGGAGAACACGCGCGTCGGCCAGCGCACCGACTACGACAAGCTGATCCTGGAGATCTGGACGGACGGGACGATCACCCCGGACGACGCCCTTGCCGAGGCGGCGAAGATCGCCAAGGACCATTTCACGATCTTCATCAATTTCGACGAGGCGGAAGCCGGCGGCGACGATGAGGTGGACGAGGACGAGGAACGCATCCGCGCCCTCCTCGACACGCCCGTGGAGGAGCTGGAGCTCTCCGTGCGCTCGAGCAACTGCCTGCGCAACGCGAACATCCGCACCATCGGGGACCTCACGAAGAAGACGGAAGAAGAGATCACGAAGACGCGCAACTTCGGCAAGAAGAGCCTCCAGGAGATCCGTGACAAGCTGCAGGCGCGCGGACTGGACCTCGGCATGAAGGACTACACCGCGCTGAAGAAGCAGCTGAAGAAGCAGCTCACCGGGGAGGCGGGGACGGTCGTTGCGGGCGCCGCGGTGGTGAGCGCCGGGGACGACGACGAAGGGAAGGACGAGAATGGATCATAGAAGCAGCATCAACAAGCTGAGTCGCACGCACGCCCACCGCAAGGCGCTTCTCCGGTCGCAGGCAAAGGCGCTGTTCCGCTACGAAAGGATCCGCACGACGATCGCCAAGGCGAAGGCGTCGCGCCGGCTCGCGGAGAAGCTCATCACGCGCGCGAAGGTCGATTCGGTCCACAATCGCCGCATCGTTGCGCGTTCCATCGACGACGGCCGGCTCTTGGACAAGCTGTTCACCGATATCGCACCGCGCTACGCGCAGAGACCGGGCGGATATACGCGGATATTGAAAATGGGACGCAGATTCGGCGACGCCTCTGAAATGGTGATCCTGGAGCTTCTGGAC
The DNA here is from genome assembly GCA_963781885.1 of uncultured Spirochaetota bacterium. Classification (GTDB taxonomy): domain Bacteria; phylum Spirochaetota; class Spirochaetia; order SZUA-6; family Fen-1364; genus Fen-1364. The sequence goes on from CAWAHW010000002.1 coordinate 883,484, forward strand.
AGGAAAGAGCGCGAGCGGAAGCGCAAGAAGAAGGAAGCACAGGAAGCGGCGAAGGAAGGCTGAAAAAAGCCTGGAACCGTTGTCATATTGCGCCGCGCAGGGTTAGAATATGGCCCGGCGCGGCGCTTGTTTTTAATGACACGAAAGCATCCATGACGGGGTGGTCTTCTACGGCGAATGGGCGTTTTCGCCGATACTCAAGGAGAAGGTATATCGTTTTCCCATGCGACAGAGCCTCAAAGTAGCGATCAGTCTCCTCGCGTCTCTCCTGCTTTTTGCCGGGTTCGCCGTCCTTGCATTCTCGGGGCTTTTCACCATCCTCCAGGCGAGCTTCTTCCTTCCCCGGATCGAGCAGGGTTACACGGCGGAGCTGCAGACCGTCGGAGCGACGATCGACTCCTTCCAGCAGGCGAACGAGGTCCGATTCGCCGCCGTGGCGCAGAAAGATTTCGTCGCGCGCACGTTCGCCGTGACGCTGGCAAGCGACACGGTGACGGCGTGGTCGGACATGGTGCGCCAGCTCGGCATCGCCGGGGTGCGTCTGCTCGGGGCTGACGGGCGGCGTATCCTCTACAGCAGCTTCCTCGACATCGACGTGAAGCAGCGCACCGCGACGAGCATCGCCTTCAACAACTACAACGAGGACAATACCGCGATTCCCGCGGACGTGCTCCAGGCGGCTTCCCAGAAGCAGCAGGTTCTCATTGATGGGGCGCGGCAGGTATTCGTCTATCCGGTCGCCGTTGCCGCCCAGGGCGCGCCCGCGGGCGCAGGGGGCACGCTCGTCTTTTACGTGTCAGTGAAGGATCTCTTTGCCCAGCTCGTTCTTTCCCGCGGCCTGCTCGTCGACCACCTCGCGCTTGTCGGCGGTAGCGGGCTGCTCGTGAACGGTCCCGCCCTGTCGCCGGCCGTGGACGATGCGCTTGCGACGTTGTGGGCAAAGAATCCCGGGCTTGCCTCTTTCACCGACTCGCTCGTCCTCACGGGAACGGACGGGGTCTCGACGGGATACCGCGTGTTCGCCGTCCGGCTGGCCAACGGGGGGGTGGCAAGCACCATTTATCCGAACGGCCGGTTCGAGATGACGGACCTCATGAAGGGCCTGCTGCTGGCCACGTTCTTTCTCACGGTGTTCCTGCTCGTCTACCTGCTTCTCAACCTGCGCTCCGATCCGCTGGAGGTCCTTCGACAGCGGGTGAAGCGGTTCCAGATACAGCTCATCTCCGAGCTCGTGGAGAGCCCCGGCGGCGTCGATTGGGCGAAATGGCGCCGGGAGATCGAATCGCGTCGGGATGAGATCACCTGGCAGATCCAGCGGGGCATCGGCCGGGTCTCTCGCCGGCAGAAACCGGTGATCGACGACTACATGACGAAAAGCTGGGGCGAGATCATCGACCTGATCTCGCGCCGTTCCGAGGCGCCGCCGGCACCCGCGGTGGGCGCGATGGACATCACGCGCCTCGAATCGCTCATCCGCAGCGCCCTCCAGAACGCGAGCTTCGTCCTGCCCGCCGCGGCAGTCGCGCCGGCGCGAGGATTCAAGGTGGAGGAGATCAGCGCCGCCGATGTCACCGAGGCGCCCGCGGACCGCGGCGCGCCTGCCGCGGCGGCTTCGGGCCCGGCAGGCGCGCAGTCCGAGGAGGCGGTGGAGGAGCTGGAGACCCTGGAGGAGGCCGAACCGGTCGAGGAGGCTGCGGAAGCAGGCATCGAGCCGGCTGCTGCGGCCGAGGTCATTGAGGAAGCAGAGGCAGTCGAAGAGGCCGAGGCAGTCGAGGAAGCAGAGGCAGTCGAAGAAGCGGAAGCCGTCGAGGAAGCGAAGCGTCGAGGAAGCGGAAGCAGTCGAGGAAGTTGAGGCGGTCGAAGAAACAGTCGCCGAGGCCGCGCCTGCCGAGGCTGTCGAGGGAGCGGGAGTCGAGCGAGCCGAGACGGTTGAGGAAGCAGAAGCGGTCGAGGAGGTTGAGGAAGCCGAGGCCCTTTCGGCAGAAGCTGTGGAAGAGCTCGCGCCCATGGAGGAGCCGGCGTCCCCGCGGAGCGCCGAGCCTGCAATCGGCCTGGTGCCGGAGGTGGCGACTGTCGAGGAGGGCGAAGCCGCGGAGCTCGTGGAGGAGGCCAGCCTCGAGCCCGTCGCGGAGCTGGAGGAGGTCGAGGCGGAAGCACCCGCGGCATCCTCCAGCCTTGTCGACACGATGCGGGAGATCGCCGAAGGCGTGGAAGCGCCGGGGGAGGCGGAGCTGCTCGAAGAGGCAGGCACCCCCGCGGAGCACCCGACCGCCGCGCAATCGCCGGGATCAGAGGACTCTGGAATCGCAGAGCTCGAGCTTCTCGGTGACGAGGTCGCCATTCCCGCACGTACGGCGGGGCTTCTCGCGCATGGAGCCGCGGAGACGGGCGAGCTGCCGCGTGTCCCGGCAGGGACCATCACCGACTTCGTGCAGATCCGGATTCCCCGATCGCCGGGACCGAAAGAGCCGGCGCCCGAGCTTCTTGCACCCGTGGAAGTCATCGACACGTCGACCGAGCTCCTGGAAGAGCTGCAGCCCGTGCAGGAGATCCTGCCCCTGCCGCCGGAACCGGTCGAGGAAGGCCTGGAGCTTCTCCCCGCGGCGGAGGAGGAAGGCCGGATCCGACCGAGGGAGACAGACATGACGACGTCGGATGAGCCCGAATTGCCGGAGGCGCTCCCTCCCGATACGGACGAGCTGGGCGTGGCGGAAGAGGAACCGGGGCCTGGTGCCGGAGCCGCGTCAGCGGCAGCAGTACCGTCCCGCGCGCCTTCAGCCCCGATCCCGCCTGCCCCGCCACCGTCGGCGCCGGAGGAAAACCTCGATTTCGAAGAGCTGGAGGCGGCTGATGAGGAAGAGCTGCCGACGGCCGAGTCGGCCGAAGGCGAGTCCGACGAAGAGGCGGAGCTCGAGGCGCTTGTCGCCTCCGGTACCGTTGTGTCCTGGAGCATCGACGAGCTGCGGGCAATGGTGGACGAGGCCGGCGCGGCGATCGTGATGGAAAACGGGGTGTTTCGGATCAAGCAGGAAGTCTACACCGCCGCGGAGAAGGCCAAGGAGGGCCGCGCCGAGCAGGACTTGCGCGAGATCGTTGCGGAGGTGATACAGCACGAGGCAGGCGTGCAGGCGGCCCCTCCAGGCGCAGCCGACGACCAGCCCCTGGGGGGGATCGGGGATCTCCTGCGGGACGAGGATACCATGGATCTCTCCAAGGTCATTGCAACGGATAAGGCTCCGCCCGCGGAAGAGGCTTTCACCGCGGATCGTGAAAAAAGCATCCCGCTGCGGCTGAAGCGGAACGGAATCGACTACGACGAGTTCCTTGCCTCTTATCCGCGGTCGTTCACGCACACAACGCAGATGAAATCGCTCGTCGAGGTCTCGCGGCGCGTCTCCGCCGTGAGCGCAGGGGTCTTCCTGAAGAAGGTGCAGCAGTACGCGATGGATCTCACGGTCGGCCTGAGCGACAAATCGATTCCGCTGCTCCATTTTGATTCACCCGAGCCCTTTTACACCACCTTCCTCGTGGCGCGCAAAGCAGTTGCAATCAACAAGAATCCCACGGAGGTGCGTTTCTTGAAGAAGCTTTTCGAGGAGGAGGATCTTCGGTACATGAGACACATGCTTTTCCTGCCGGCGATCTTCCGCGGCCAGGAAGCCTATCTTTGTCTTTCGTTTTCCAGCGAAACGGAGATCGCCCCCGGGGCGCTTCTCTCCAAGTTGCTCGTTCAATAAATCCCTTCGCGCAAGAAAAATAGACAACTGCTTCAAGAAACGGCAAAGCGTTTCCCTTGACAAAGCAAACATTCTCATCTAAGCTATCAATGATTATTCGAGCGTAGGTGGAGGAATGAAATGAGCACATTAATGTACTTCATTCTTCCTCTTGCCGCTGCTATTCTAGGTTGGTTAATTCGATGGCTGTTTGCACGATTTCAGCTTTCGTCGGCCGAGCAAAAGGCGTCGCGCATTGTCAGCGAGGCCCTGAGAGAAGCGGAAGCGAAGAAGAAAGAGGCGATACTTGAGAGCAAGGACCAGTTGTTGCGGGAGCGCAATCAGCTGGAAAAGGAGACACGTGAGCGCCGGATCGAGCTCCAGCGCGTCGAGCGACGCCTCCTTCAGAAGGAAGAGAACCTAGAAAAACGCGTTGAGTCTCTTGAAAAGCAAGAGAAGACGATCAGCAGCCGTGAGAGGGAAGCCGTCGAGAAAGAGGCGGCGCTGCAGCAGGAAGGCGAGCGGGTAGCCGCGGAATTGGAAAGGGTCTCGGGCCTGAGCCGGGCGGAAGCAAAGAAGATGCTCGTCCAGAGCCTGGAGAATGAGGCGCGGCACGACGCCCAGGTCACGATCAATCTCATCGAGCAGGAAGCGCGTCTGGCTGCCGACAAGAAGGCGCGCGACATCCTCATCACGACCATCCAGAGGCTCGCCACGGACGTCGCCTCCGAAGTGACCGTGACCACCGTGAGCCTGCCCAACGACGAGATGAAGGGCAGGATCATCGGCCGGGAAGGCCGCAACATCCGCACCCTGGAGACGCTGACCGGCGTCGACATCATCATCGACGACACACCCGAGGCGGTGGTCATCTCGTGCTTCGATCCGATCCGACGGGAGATCGCGAAGACGGCCCTCAGCCGCCTCATCTCCGACGGGCGGATCCATCCGGCCCGCATCGAAGAGATCGTGCAGAAGGTCACCAAGGAGATCGCGCAGACCATCTATGAAGAAGGCGAGCGCGTCCTTTTCGAGGTGGGCATCCACACGATGAGCCCCGAGGCCATCCGGACCCTCGGCCGCCTGCACTATCGCACGAGCTACGGTCAGAACGTGCTGGCCCATTCCAAGGAGGTCGCCCTCATTGCGGGCATGATCGCCTCCGAGGTGGGAGGCAACGTCGAGCTTGCCAAGCGCGCGGCGCTCCTGCACGACATCGGCAAGGGCGTGGAGGCCGATGGTGACGGCAACCACATCGAGGTCGGGGTCGATCTTGCCCGCCGGCTCGGCGAGGATCCGAAGGTCCTCAATGCAATCGGCGCGCACCACGGCGACGTGGAGCCCGAGACCGTGGAGGCCGTGATCGTGCAGATCGCGGATGCGATCTCGGCGGCGCGCCCCGGCGCGCGCAAGGAGACCCTTGACAACTACCTGAAGCGCCTGGAGAACCTCGAGTCAATCGCGGAGGACTTCGACGGGGTGGACAAGGCGTACGCCATCCAGGCGGGCCGCGAGCTGCGCATCCTCGTGAACAATGAGAAGATCACGGATGACGCGGCGAAGGAGCTTGCGAAGAATGTCGCCAAGCGCATCGAGAGCGAGCTGAAGTATCCGGGCCGGATCAAGGTGACGATCATCCGCGAGATGCGCGTCATCGAGTACGCCCGCTAGGCCGGACAGATGCACGCACTGAGGGCCCTCATCCTGGGTGACATCGTCGGTCAGCCCGGATGCAGGGCCCTTTTCGTCGGCCTGCCGGACCTCGCGCACCGCCTGGCGGCGGACATCGTGATCGCCAACGGGGAGAATGCTGCGGACGGCTTCGGCCTCACGCCCGACATCGCGGAGAGGATGAAGGCTTCCGGCGTGCACGTCATCACGACGGGCAACCACATCTGGCAGAAACGGGAGATCTACCCGCTCCTTGCGACGAGCGATACACTCCTGCGCCCCGAGAACTATCCGGTGATCCCGGGAGCGGGCGCCATCCCGGGCAAGGGCCATTGCATCGTCACCGTCCGCGACATCCCCGTCCTCGTCATCAATCTCGAAGGCCGCGTGAACCTGTCCCCGCTGCGCGATCCGATGCAGGTGGGCAAGGCGCTCGTGAAGCAGTTCCGCTCGAAGGTGAAGGCGGTCATCGTCGATTTCCACGCGGAATCGGTGGATGAGAAGGAGGCGCTCGGGCTCTTCCTCGATGGCGACGTCTCGGCGGTCATCGGCACGCACACGCACGTGCAGACAGCCGACGAGCGCATCATGCCCGGCGGCACCGCCTACATCACGGACATCGGGATGACGGGCCCCGTCGACAGCGTCATCGGAATGAAAAAGGAGACCGCAATCAGCCGCAGCCTCACGCAGATGCCCCTGAAGCTGGAAGTCCAGAACTCGCCGGCGGAGATCCAGGGCGTCCTGATCTCGATCGACGTCACAACGGGGAAAGCGATCTCGATCGAACGGGTGCGCCAGCTTTCCGCCGTCTAGATGCCCTCGGCCCGCGTCGCTCTGCTTGACCTCCTGAAATTGCTTCATCCCGCGCGCGATGAGAAGGAGCTTTTCTCCACGATCCTCCGCGGCGGCGTGACCGTTGACGGCCAGAAGGTGGTGAAACCGGGAACGCGCGTCGACCCGGACGCCCGCATCGAGATGCGTGACGGCGCTCCATTCGTTTCCCGCGGCGGGGAGAAGCTCACGCACGCGCTGGACGCGTGGGGTGTCGCCTGTTCCGGGACGACCTGGATCGACGCCGGCTGCTCCACGGGCGGCTTCACCGACTGCCTCCTCCAGAAAGGCGCATCGCTGGTCTACGCGGTGGACGTCGGCGTGGGCCAGCTCGACTGGAAGCTGCGCGGGGACGCGCGCGTGCGTGTGATGGAAGGAACGAACATCATGGCGGTGAGCCGCGCGGACCTGGATCCCGTGCCGATGCGGGCGGTCGCCGACCTCTCTTTCCGGTCCTTGAAGGGCGCCGCGCGCCACATCCTCGGGCTCTGCGCGGAAGGGTGGGGGATATTCCTTGCAAAGCCGCAGTTCGAGCTGCGCGACCCGGGCCCTGACTTTCACGGCGTCGTGCGGGAGGGCAGCGCGCAGCGGGACATCCTTGCCTCCCTGCTTGAAAGCCTGTCAGCGGAAGGCGTCTGCGCGCAGCGCGCGTGCATCTCGCCGCTTGCCGGAAGGAAGGGCAACCGCGAGTTCCTGCTCTTGCTTCGGGACGGGGGAGGGGAGAAGACGGACGTCGAATCGCTCCTGAACGGCCTATCCCTGGAATGAGGCGCGCGTGAGGGGACCGTCGATCCGCATGCCCTCGCTGCCGAGGTATTGCACGACCTTGCCGTCGATCCTGATCTGCACCGCTTTCACCGACGGGAACTCCGTTGCCGCGTAGACGACCTGCCGCAGCTGCGCGTTCAGCGCCTCGATGCCCTGCGCGTTGAACCGGAAGCTCTCGCTGAAATCCATGACCGCCGTGTCGCCCTGCATGACCACGCTGAGAAGGCGCGCATCGGTCGGGATCATCGAGACGAACCCGAGGTTGAGCTCCTGCGGCGTCGGGCCTTTCAGGAGGCTGTCGATCGTGTCGTGGAGCGGGGAGTCGCTGGCGGGAATCGAACGGATGACGCTCTTGAGCGAAAGCTTCCCGGTGTCGTCCACGGAGGCGAAATACAGCCGCGCCTTGCGGAAGGTCGGCCTGGTGGCGGCAGCCGGCGCGGCGGTCGCGGGCGACGTGACGGGAGACGTCGCGGAAGGACCGGTCGCGGGTTCCGACCCAGTGGTCGGCTTCTGCTCGGCAGGGGAGAGCGGGGCAACAGTGACCTTCGGCGCCGGAGGCTTCCTTGCCGCGGCGGGCGCCGGCCTGCCCGTCACCTGGGCGAAAGCCGCCTTCAAGGGATCGCGCGCGGCGATTGCGACTGCCACGACCACGAGGGCCAGGCACAGCCAGAAGAGGATGCCCGCTCCGCGGTGCCGCGGGGGGCTGGATTTTTTCCGAGAGCCGGACTTGGTGGCCATGGCGTCATTCCAATGATCGGCAGAACGTCTCGTGAGCCGAAGAGCCGAAGCGCGGCGGGCTGTACCTTGAGGCCGACTTCCCGCTATACTCGGGCCCGCATGATGGAGCTCGCGGGAATCAGTGCTTCCCCCGGCATTGCGCGGGGCAAGGCCTTCCTGTTCCTGGAAGACAGGCTCTCCGTCCCCCGTTACGACATCACGGCCTTGCAGGTCGACGCCGAGTACGACCGTTTCCTTTCCGCGCTCGACGCGGCCGCGGCCGAGGTGAAGCGTCTCGTCGCGGGGCGGGACGGCGCGCTCTTCGAGGCCCAGCTCCTCATGTTCGAAGACCCCGAGCTCAAGGACCGGGTGCACGCGCTGCTGGGCGAGACGCGGCGCAACGTCGAGTGGGTCTTTCTCCAGATCCTGGATGAGATGAGCGGCAAGCTCGCCAAGGCGGACAGCCAGTACCTGCGGGAGCGCACGGTGGACTTCGCCGATGCCGGCAACCGCATCCTGGGCGCGCTCATGGCCCGGACCCGCATCCGCCTGAGCGACATTCGCGAGCCCGTCGTCCTTGTCACCCGCACCCTCATGCCGTCCGACACCCTGGGGCTCGACCGCGCCTACATCCTGGGCATCGCCGCCGACGGGGGGGAAAGACGTCGCACACGGCCATCCTCGCGCGCGCGAACGAGATACCCGCCGTGCTCGGTCTGTCCGACATCAGCCGCTGCGTGCACGCCGGCGACGAGATCATCGTGGACGGCAACACGGGCACCGTGATCGTCAATCCCGACGACGCCACCCGCGCGCGCTACGAGACGCGGCGGAGCGAGTGGGAGCGAAAGTACGTCATGCTGAAAGAGCAGCGCGACCTGCCGGCGGAGACCCGGGACGGGAAGCTGCTCTCCATCGAAGCGAACATCGAGACTCCCGACGAGGCTGAATCGGTGCGCGCGCACGGCGCCGACGGCATCGGCCTGTTCCGCTCGGAGTTCCTTTTCATCCAGCCGGGACGCTTCCCGTCGGAGGAAGAGCAGCTGGCCGCGTATTCCACCGTTCTCTCCGCCATGAAGGGCAGGAGCGTGACGATCAGGACGCTGGACCTCGGCGGCGACAAGGTGATGCCCGGGGTCCATCTTTCGGCGGACGACAACCCGCTCCTGGGATGGCGCGCCATACGGTTCTGCCTCGCCCGCCCGGAGGTGCTCCGCACGCAGCTGCGCGCCCTGCTGCGCGCCTCGGTGCACGGAACGCTTCGCATCATGTTCCCGCTCATCTCCGGCACGGCGGAGCTGGACGCCATCGACCAGGTCATGCGAGAGGTGAAGGCGGAGCTCACCCGCGACGGCCATCCCTTCCGGGAGGACGTGCCCGTCGGGATCATGATCGAGGTTCCCTCGGCCGCCCTCACGTCCGACATCCTCGCCCAGCGCTCCGATTTCTTCTCCATCGGGACGAACGATCTCATCCAGTACACCCTCGCGGTGGACAGGGGCAATGAGAAGGTGGCCTACCTGTATGAGCCGTTTCATCCCGGCGTGCTGCGTCTCATCCGCATGACCATCGAAAACGCGCGGGCGCGCGGCATCCCCGTCGGCATGTGCGGCGAGCTTGCCGGCGATCCGCTTGCCACTGTCGTGCTGCTCGGGCTCGGGCTGGACAGCTTCTCCATGGGTCCCATCGGCATCCCCCTCATCAAGCGCATCGTGCGCTCCGTGGGGATCATGGAAGCCGAGGAGCTCGTGCGCTGCCTCATGCCGATGCGCGAAAGCCGCGAGATCGAGCAGGCCGTGCATGCCTGGATGGAGGAGCATCTTGACTTCTTCTCGTGGTGAGCGCGTCCCCCGAACGCCGCGCGCACCGGCGCAGAGGGTCGCGCGCGCGGCCCCGCCTGCGGTGCGTGACGCCCCGCCGCGCCGGGTGGCGATCCTGGGCAGGCCGAATGTCGGCAAGTCGACGCTCTTCAACGCGCTCCTGGGCCGGAGGCGCGCCATCACGCACTCCACGCCGGGCGTGACCCGCGACCCCGTGGAGGCAGAGTGCGCGATGGGCGGCAGCCGCGTGCTTCTCATCGATACGGGCGGCTATTCCACGGGTGGCGAGGCGCTGGACAACGAGGTACGGCTGCGCGCGCTCCGCACGGCGCGGGAGTCGGACCTCATCCTCCTGGTCATCGACGCCGCGGAGAGCTCTCCCCTGGACGAAGAGTTCATTCGCATTATGCGGCCCTTCTCCTCCAAGCTCCTGCTGGTCGTGAACAAGGTGGACACCCCGGACCGGGAGACGCTCGTATGGAACGCGCACGTTCACGGCTTTCCGAATGTGCTCGGCGTTTCCGCGGCGCACGCGCGCAGCCTCGAGAGGCTGAAGGAAACGGCGGCATCGATGATGGAGGGGCTTGCGGCCCGGGATGCCACGCCTGCGCCCGGGCCGCCCGCCGCGGCGCGCCCCGCGCGCCCGCCGGGGGCCGATGCCATCCGCGTCGCCATCGTCGGCAAGCCGAATACCGGCAAGTCGAGCCTCGCCAACCGGCTCACCGGCTCGGAGGGCTCCATCGTGTCGCCGATACCGGGAACCACCCGCGACGTGGTGGAAGGCATTTTCCAGCACGACGGAAAGACGTTCCGCATCCTCGACACGGCGGGGATACGACGCAAGAGCAGGGTCAAGGATCCGATCGAATACTATTCCGTGAATCGCGCCATCGAGAGCATCGCGCACGCCAACCTTGTCTTTCTCACCATCGATGCCCGGGAAGGGATCGTCGACCAGGACAAGAAGATCGCCGCCCAGGCGGTCAAGGAGGGCCGGGGCATCGTCGTCGTGCTGGGAAAGTGGGACCTCCTGAAAGACACACCCGGCCTGCGCGAGGAGGCGAGTGAGAACGTGCGGTTCCAGTTTCCCGTCATCGGCTTCGCGCCCATCGTGCCCGTCTCCGCGCTCACCGGCTACGGCATGCACGGCCTCCTGGACACGGCACAGGAGGTCTGGCGCCAGCTCCATCTGCGCGTCGGCACGGGGAAACTGAACCAGGCGCTGGAGTCGTGGGTGGAGCATTACCGGCTGCCGGTCCGCGGGAAGAATTACAAGATACGGTTCGTCACGCAGGTGAGCGCGAATCCGGTGCGTTTCGTCGCGTTCGTCAACCGCCTGGCCGGCTTCCCCAAGGGGTACGGCCAGTACCTTGAAAACTGCATCCGCAGGGACCTGGGCTTCACGATGGTGCCGGTGTCCATCGAGTTCACGCAGAGCAAGAAGACGGCGCGATGAGCTCCTGGAGCATCGGCGAGGTTGCGCGGCTGCTCGGCGTGCGGCCGCACGTCATCCGCTACTGGGAGAGCGAGCTGCCGCTGCTTTCCCCGCCGAAGAGCCTTTCGGGCAGACGCGAATATTCCGCGCAGGAAATCCAGCTCCTCCTGCGCTTCCGCGACCTGCTCTACGAAAGGAAGTTCACCATCGAAGGGGCAAAGAGACGTTTGTGGGAGGAGCTGGGCGCGGGCGATCCCGACATCGCCGCGCGATTCGCGCAGGTGCGCGCGGGGCTGATCGATGCGCTCATGACGGTGAAGCGCGCGCACGGCCGCGCCGAGCGCCCGGATGAGGATGGGCAGATGGCACAGAAAGGGCTGCGGGAGCGCTACGAGGAGCTGGGACAGGGGCATCTTTTCGACTTCTGGGAGGCGCGCCCGGAGGCGATGCGCGCGCGGCTCATGGAGGACCTTGCATCGCTCGACCCCCGGACCCTTTCCGACCTGCGCGCCCGGCTCGGCCAGACGGCCCCCGGCGGTCCCGGCAGAGACGAAGAGCTCGTTCCCGCGCCGTACGTCGCGCGCGCGGCGAGCAGCGTGGACCGGGAGGCCCGCGAAGCGGGGGAGGAGGAGATCAGGCGCGGCCGCTGCGCCTTTCTCACCGTTGCCGGCGGCCAGGGCTCGAGACTGGGATTCGAAGGGCCCAAGGGCATGTTCCCGGTCACGCCCCTGCGGAAGCTTTCGTTCTTCGCGCTGTTCGCGGAAAAGCTCGCTGCCGCGCGCCGGCGCTACGGGGTCCAGATTCCCTGGCTCATCATGACCGGTCCGCAGAATCACCAGGCGACGATCGATTACTTCGAATCGGAGGACTGGTTCGGCCTGCGGGCCGAGACGGTGCGTATGTTTCCCCAGGGCGTGCTTCCCTCCCTCTCTCCCGAGGGCCATCTCCTCATGGCACTGGACGGTGGGCTCTTCTTCAATCCCAATGGGCATGGAGGCGTCATCGAGGCGCTGCGCCGGTCCGGCAGCCTTTCGCTGATGCAGGAGAAAGGCGTGCGCCACCTCTTCTACTTCCAGGTGGACAACCCGCTCGTGCGCGTGCCGGACCCCGTGTATCTGGGCTTTCACGTGCGCGCGCGGGCGCGCGCGTCGGCGAAGGTCATCGAGAAGGCCTATCCCGAGGAGAAGCTCGGGGTGATTGCGACGAGGGCCGGGGCGCCGTGCGTCATCGAGTACTCGGACCTGGACGAGGCGCGCATGCACGCGCGCGGTCCCGACGGAAGGCTTCTCTTCGACCAGGGTTCCATCGCCATTCACATCCTCGACGTGCCCTTCCTGGCGAGCCCCGGTCTCGAGCTGCCGCTGCACGCCGCCCGCAAGAAGGCGAAGACCCTCAATCCGACGGCAGCGGGCGCCGAAATATGTGAGAGGGACGCGGTGAAGATGGAAATGTTCATCTTCGACGCGATCCCGCTCGCCGGCAGCGCCCTTTTTTTCGAAACGGACCGCGCCGACGAGTTCGCGCCCCTGAAGAACCGCGAGGGGCTGGACTCCATCGAGTCCTGTCGCCGCGGCCAGGTGGAGCAGGCGGCGCGATGGCTTGCCCGCGTCGGCGTGGAGGTGCCGCGGGGCGCCGACGGCCGGCCGCTCCATGAAATCGAGATCAGCCCGCTCTTCGCGCCGGACCCCGAGGCCCTTGCCGCGCGGCGGGGAATCCTGAAGGATCGCATCGATGAGGACACGCTCCTGGTTTAGCTTCGCTTCTCTTCTGTTCCTGATGGCAGCCTCGGTCGGCGGCGCGCAGGCGTCGGGTCTCGGAGCCGCTGTCCCCCCCGCCGCGCTCCCGGAAAACTGGGAGGCGCGGCAGGCCATGCAGGACACGATTTTCGCCCCGCTCGACGAGGTCGCGCGCGCGCGGCAGACCGTCCTCACCCAGACCGGCGGCACGCGCGTTTCGTTCCAGCACGACGCGCAGTCCGACGCTCTATACCTGATTTTTGCGAACCAGGAAGCCGGGGGCTATCCGCTGGACGGCGCCGGCACGTACATCATCAAGCGGAGCCGGAGGGACGGCACGTTCGTGCAGGCGAAGATATTCGTGCAGGACGGCCCGGGAAGCTATCTGCGCCTCTTTCCCAGCGGCGACCGCACGCAGATGGACGTGTACCTTTTCGGCCAGCCCTTCCAGACGGGCATCGCGCTGCCGTCTGCTTTCGCGCGCCTGCTCACGGCGCCGGTGGCCAGCATCATCGACCTGAGCGCAGCGTCCGTGGACTGGAACGTCGTGCTCGCCCCGGCGGGGCGCACGTCCGGGGACGCGCGCATCGAGGCAATGGTGCAGACGCTGCGGGCAAGGCTGCCGGCTTTACGCGACATGGACGATGGGGCGATGGACGCAAGCGGCCGCATGGTCTACATCGCCACCGGGCAGCCGGCGGGAAAGGGCGGGTTCAACTGCTCGGGTTTCGCGAAGTGGGTCATCGACGGCCTCTACGCGCCGCTTACGGGGACGGACACCGACATCGCGATGCTGAAGTCGCGCAATGCGGGAAAGAGCCACCCGTGGGCGTCCCGCTTTGAGGAGGAGCTGGACCCGTATTTCGGCCTGGACTGGAGCCGGGGGCTCGCGCGTGCAATGGTTCAGGCACGCACCGGCAGCGCCCCGTCTGACGGACAGATCGACGTGCGGGATTCGCGCCGCGTGCCGTACGTGCGCGACGTCGGCTACCCGGTGCCTCTCTTGCAGTACGCGCTGTATTTCCTCGCGCGCGAGAACCCCGGCGAGATTTACATCGGGTCCGTCAATGCACCGTCGGCTCTTGCCGTTTCAGAAGGGACGCCGACGCTGCGCCAGCACCACCACGTCATCGTGCTCTTCCCGTATTTCGACGGCAAAGGCGTCTTCCAGGTGTCGGTCATGGAGCGGAACAAGGAAACGAGCCTCGCGTCGCTCAGCCGTCGTTATGGCACGGAGTTCGTGCATCTGGTCCATGTCGACTCGGACGGCCCTTTTACGCCGCCGCAAATTGAATAACACAAGGAGCCGGAGTATCATCTATACATAATGGTTGCATTCATCCTGTGTATTCTTCTGTTCGTGGGCGGCGCGCAACCGGTCGCCGCTGCCCCCGCGGAAAGCAGCATGTTCGCGGAAGCCGAGAGCCGCTACCTGGGCAAGAACTACGCCGCGGCACTCGAGGAGTACACCGCATTTCTCGCGGCATACCCGCTGTCCGAACGGGTCGCCGACGTGGAATACCGACGCGCGGTCTGCCTGTATCGTCTTGCGCGCTACGGCGACGCCGTCCGGCTCATAGGCGGCATCGAGATCCGCTACCGCACGACCCGGTACTTCGCGTATGTCCCGCTCTGGAAGGGGCTGTCGCTGTACGCGCTGCAGAGCTATGCCCTCAGCGTGGAGAGCCTGGATGCCTTCCTTTCCGGGCCGCCCGACCCGGAGTTCACGCCGCAGGCGCTCCTGCACAAGGCCCTTGCGCTGGAGGCTCTTTCCAATGATGCAGACGCCCTTGCCAGCCTGAAGACAGTCGTCTCCGACTACCAGAGCTCGCGGCTCTTTCCCTATGCCGCGGTTCTGCTCGGATCGCTCCTGCAGAAGCAGGCCGCGTTCCCCGACCTTCTCTCCCTCACGCAGAAGACGGATGCAACCGGCTTCCCCGAGCCGTGGAAGAGCCAGTTCCTCCTCCTGCGCGCCGAGGCCTTGTGGCAGTCCGGTCGCCAGGATGATGCCCAGCCGCTGTACATCCAGCTCGTCGGCGCGGCGGACGACGTCGCGCTCGTTGCCTACGAAAGGCTCTTCTCCAATGCCCAGCGCAAGCAGGACCTGCAGGGCATGCGGGACCTGACGCAGGCCGCGGAGGCCCGTTTTGCCGGACGCACCGCCGTGCTGTCCGACCTGTGGACACGGGTGGGGGCGGAGAGCTTCCGCCAGGGGAATCTTGACCTCGCGGACGCGTTCCTGCGCCGGGCCTGGAATGTCCGGCAGGACGCGCCGGTCAATGAGGCGGTGCCCATCTATCTGGCGGAGATCCTGATCGCGAAAAAGGATCCCGTGGCGGCGCGCCAGATCCTCACGGATTTTCTGGCGATGGGAAAGCCCGGCACGGGCGCCGCCATCATCCGGCTCGGGGACATCAGCCTCACGGGCGATGACTTTGCCACCGCCGCCGGGTATTACGCGCAGTTCAGGACCGCTTTCCCCGACTCCCACCGCGCGCCCGAGGCCGGCTACCTGCTTGCGTACTGCTTCTTCCGCCAGGGCAAGGGCGACGACGCCGCGCGCCTGGTGGATGAGCTTCTGCGCCAGGACGTGGATCCCGGGCTGCGCCAGCAGGTGGCGCGCCTGCAGATCGTGCTCTTCAACGGCGCGCGACAGACCACGCAGGCTGCCGACGCGCTGAAGGACTACGTGACGCGGTATCCCACGGACCTGAGGTCGCGCCTGGACTACCTGAAAGCCCTCTTCATCTTGAAAAAGAATGACGAGATCGTCACGGAGGCCGACTCCGTGCGCCGGCAATTCCCCGGCATCGATTCACAGGATCCGTACGCGGCAATCGTCGTATCCTATCTCCGGGGGCTCTCGTTGATCGCCGCGAAGGACTACGCGCACGCGACGGCAGACCTCGCATCCATCACGCCCGAGATCGCGCAGAAAAACGGTCTTGCCGTCATCGTTCCCTACGCGCGCTACTACCTCGGATGGGCCTATCTGCGGATGTCCGATTTCCCCCACGCCGCCCAGGTCTTCGACGACACGGCGGCGGCGTTTCCCACGCATGAGCTCGCGTCCATGGTGACCTATCTCGCGGGGTGGTCCCACTTCAGCGCCGGTGACTTCGACCAGGCCGCAGCCGCTTTCGCCGCGGTGCCCGGCCGCGGCGGACAGGGCGAGCTCGCGCAGAAGAGCCTCTATCTCTATGCCAAGAGCCTCCTGAACGAGAAGAAGCGCGACCAGGCGGTGCCGGTGCTGGCGGGCATTGCGGACGCCACGCCACCGTCTCCCTGGGCCGCCGATGCGCTGTTCGACGAGGCGGGTGCCCTCTCGGACCTCGGGCAGACCGCGCAGGCGGCGGCCGCCTACCGCAAGCTCACCGACGCCTTCCCCGACAGCCCGCTGCGGGAGGAAGCCTTCTACCGGCGGGCGGACACGTTCTTCACGCACGGCATGTGGCCCGACGCGCGCGCCGCCTTCGACGACTACCGCACGCGATACCCCAAGGGCAAGCTCGTGGATGCGGCGCTGTACTGGGGCGGCCAGGCGGCGCAGAACGTCGGCGAAGGCATGGCCGCGGCGCTGCTCTGGGAGCAGCTTCTTGCGGGCTACCCCGACAGCACTTTCAGGAGCCCCGCGCTCCAACAGACCGCGGAGGCCTATGCGAAAACGCAGGCGTACCCGCAGGCTCTTGCCCTGTACATGCAATTCATCAAGGAGTTTCCCGACGATGCCCGGGCCGCGCGCGCCGACATCCGCGCCGAGCAGATCAGGCTCCTGGCAGGCGGCGAAGGCGACCGCGAATCGGCGCTTTCCGCCATCATCGCGCGCGAGACGGGCGACAAGAAGAGGCAGGCGACCATCGACCTAGCGAAGCTCTACATCTACAGTGGTGACAAGAGGGCCGACGCCGGCTACGCGCTCCTTGTGCCCGTCGTAAAGGAGGGCAATCCGCAGGGTGCGCCGCAGGCGCAGATGCTCGTCGGCGAATACTACTACCGCAAGGGAGACCTCGCGGAGGCGGCGCGGCAGTTCCTTGCCGTGGTGCTTCTTGCGAACGTGGATCCCGATCTTGCCGCCTCGGCGATCTACCGGGCGGCGGAGATGATGCAGCTCGCGAAGAATCCCGACCAGGTGGCTGCCCTCGTGAAGAGACTGGAGTCGGGCTTCCCCACCTCGCCGTGGACGGTGAAGTCCCGGCTCCTGCTGGGAGGCGCCCGATGAGGCGGCACGTCCTCGCATTGACGATTGTTCTGATTTTTGCTGCCGGCGTCCTTTCCGCGCAGGCGGCAGGCTCGGCGCAGTCCGCTGCGCCGGCAAACCCTCCGGTCGGGCCGGGGGAGCCGGAAATGGTCATGCCGCAGGTCATCCTGCAGATTGAAGACCTCAGCGTCGAAAAGGTGGAGGCGCAGCTTCCGCCCGAAGAGGAGCTGCTTCCGCCGGAAAGGTCCATCCCTGTCCTCAACGAAGGCGACCTTGCGGTGGGAGAGCCGCAGATACCCGTCGCATCCGTGGACACGGAGGGAACCGCGCCGGCGGGCAGCAATCGCTTCCTCTCCACGGACGTCGAGCTGGGCGCCGGCATGCTCAACCAGATCATGGGAACCGTGGCTTTGAAGACGCTCGGCCAGGACCCGCGCTTCTCCCTGCAGTTCCACCATGAAACGCTCGACGGCTTTGCGTTCAAACCGGCGGGATCGGGATTCAACCTCCGCAACGACAGCCTTGACGGCGACGTGAAGCTCAGGATCGGCGGCGTGGACACGGACGTCGCGGGCAGCTTCCTTGAAATGGAAAATGGCCTCCAGGGGCAGTCACCTTTTGTGGCAGCCTTGTCGCGGAGGCTCGATGCAACCGCGGCCTTCACCGGATCGCCCCTGGAATGGCTCACGTTGAACGCGGGCTTCGACGGCGGCTACGATTCCCTGACCCTCGAAAGCACGACTCCCGCGCCGTTGGGCGTCACCGGGTTACTCCTCAAGCCGTCCCTTTCGGCAGAGGCGCATGTCGGCAGCGTGAAGCTCGGGCTGGATACGAGCTACACATACCGGGCCGGCACGAGCGTCATCGCGGACTTGCAGCGCTACACGGCCAATGCATCCTTTAGCGCAACTCTTTCAGCGCCCTATTCGTTCAGCGCCGTCGGCGGCTGGTTCTGGAACAGCGCCGGGCTGAGCCTCTTCAATTTCTCCCTCTCGGCAACGGGCACGCCCCTTGAGTTCCTCACCGTCACGCTGGATGGCGGGTACAAGGTCATTCCCTATGACCTGCACGACATCATTGCGTCCAGCGCCTATGCCTTCCCCGGAGCCCTCCAGGACGATCACGGGTGGTTCGGCGACGCGTCGGTCCAGCTCAACCTGACCCGGGACCTCGCCCTTTCGGCCAAGATTGCCTACATGAGCTCCCTGGCCATGCCCGTGGGGGAGACGACGCAGGACCCCGCGACCGGGCTTTTCATCGTGTCGCAAGTGGCCGGCAGCCAGCTCTCCACGGATGCGGGCCTCAACTGGGGCATCACCCCGGCCTTCTCCGTCTCCGCCACCTGGACGCATCAGTACCTGTTCCCGCGGCCGTTCTTCACGCCGTCGGACACCGTCAACGCCGCGGTCATCGGTCTCGAACCGAATGGAAGGTTCGGCGGCAGCGTCTCCCTGCTGGTGAGCCCGACGGCCTCCGACGTGCTGCAGCAGCCGGTCTTGCGCATATCGGGGTTCTGGAAGATATCGGACGCAGTCAAGCTCCAGATCGATGGCGATGACCTGCTTTCGCCTCTCATCCCCGGCGGCCGGTCGGACATTGCGCCGTATGTCACCCCGGGTTTCCGCTTCACCGGATCCCTCGGCATGAGCCTATGAGCGACCTTGTCATCTCCGACAGCAGCCGCGAGCGAAAGCGCACGTGGACGAGTCTTGCCGTGGCGTTGGGCCTCCATGCAGGCGTCATCATCCTGCTCGCCTTCGTCGTTCATTGGGGCGTGCGCGTCGTTCCGCCGGAGCCCATCGCCATCGACGTGCAGGTTGCTGCCGCCACCGCCGCCGATCTATCCTCGGTGCAGTCTGCCGGACAGGGCGGCGCCGCGCTGTCCGTTGCCGCGGTTTCCCAGCCCGCGCACGCAGCCACGGGCGCCGCCAGCGGAAGCGATTTCGTCATCCCCACGCCGCAGGCTGCACCGACTGACGCGCTCACACCCGCCTCGGGTCCAGCGTTCCAGGAGGCGGGCGGGAAGACGGGCGCCGCAAGTGCGCTGCCGTCCATGCCCGGGACAGGCGCCTGCCCCCGCAGTCGCGCCCCAGCAGACGGGAAGGGGCATCGGCGCAGGCGCCGCCGCGGGCGACGGTGCATCCACCCAGCGCAGCGGCAGCGCGGTCGCCGTGAACGGGTCCCCGTCGACGGGCAGTCTCGACCTCACCCAGGTGGACAAGGCGCTTGCGGGTCGCACGGCCGGAAAGCCCGGCCCGGGCGGCACGGGATCCGGCACGGGCAGCGCGGGCGCGGCAACGGCCGGTTCCGCCGGCGCCGCGACCGGCGGAGGAGCCGGCGGCCCGGGCCCCAAGGTGATCTGGGACAAGCCCGAGGTGAATGTCGAGCCGGACACTCATCTCCCGCCCGTCGCCGAGTATCCCGTCGTGGGTGGGAGAGCAGGGTCTCAGGCTCTCCGTCACCGTCAGCTTCACGGTCCAACCCGACGGCACGATGGTCGCCGTCAGCGTGTGGAACTCATCCGGCTACGCAGACGTGGACAGCGCCGTCATCGAGGCCATACGCCGTTGGAGATTCAACGCCGCCGCCACCACACCGGTCTCCGGGCGCATTCCCTACGTCATCACGACTCGTTGACACGCGTATTTTCCCGTCCCCACGCGTTGACATCCGGGGTCCCCTGACGCTACTATTGAAGTGAAAAAACCCTGGGGAGGGGACAATGATTTTCTCAATCGGTGACCTGATCACCCTTGTCGTCGTCCTTCTCATTCTTGTCATCTACCGTGCGCTGGACAGAAGCAACAGATCCCTCGAAAAGCTGAAGAGATTCAGCGACAAGATCACGGAGAACCTGTCGGCGCTCGTGCAGGAGAAGACCGCGGAGGTGAAGGAGCTTTCCGTCGAGCTCCAGGCGAGCCTCAAGCTGGGCAAGGACGTTGTGGCGCGCGCCCGGAGCGTCGAAGAGATTCTCGATACGCGTAGCGCGGACGTGGAGGCCATCCAGGAGCGCTTCGTGGAATACGACAAGACCCTCGCGGAGCTCACTGCCATGTCCGCGCGCGTGGACAAGAACCTGCTGCGCATCCGCGATGAATCGGAGTTCGTCGACGGCGTCGAGCGCCGGATCGGCGAATCTTCCAAGCGCATGGAGTCCATCGAGCAGCGCATCCCCGGCATGGAGAAAAGCTTCGCGGAGCAGTGCCGGGACGGCCTGGAAGCCGCGCGGGAGGAGGTCCTCTCCGTCGTGGAAAGGAAGGTCGCGGCGCTCGACGCGAGCCTCGTCGACGCGGAAAAGAAGGTGAAGGACTTCTCCGCGTACATGGCGCGCCTGGAGGCGCGCGAAGAGCAGACGGAGAAGGAGCGCGTCGCGGCGCTGGCGAAAACCCTGGATGCATTCGATGCGGACCTGCGCGGCAAGCTTTCGCAGGCGGCGAAGAAGGGCGAGTCCCTGGAGGACGAGGTGTTCGCCCGTCTCACCGCGCGGATCGCGGAAGACGAAACGGCCGTCGGAAAAAGCATCGAAGCGCTGGAAGCGCGCGTCGCCGACTACCAGGGTGACGTGGACTACCGCGTGAAATCGCTGGAGGAAGCGAACGCCGACATCGACGCGATGCGCGCGTCGCTTACAGAGACGATGGAGCGCATGGCGGGCGGCATCCGCGGGGAGATGAAATCTCTAGGCGCGAATCTTGTCGCCGGCTGGACCTCGGAGATCGCGGCTGCTTCCACCGCGCGCGAGCAGCTGCGCGCCGGCATGGGCGAGCTGGAGACGGGACTGGCGGCGCTGAAGACGCGCGCGTACCAGGACGTGGAGAGCAAGCTCTCCGTCTTCGAAGACGAGTTCTTCGTGGATCTGCGCGCGCGCTCCGCCGCGATGCAGGAAAAGCTCGTGGCGTGGCAGGCGGACATGGAAAAGCGCGCCGCCGATTTCGAAACCGAGGTCAAGGAACGCGTCGCCGCCGCCGACGAGTCGATGCTCGCGCTGCGCGAGTCGCTGCGCGCCGACACGGAGAAGGCCAAGAAGGATGCGTCGCTCGCGTTTGAGAAGGACCTTGCCGGCGTGCGGGACACACTGGAATCGGGCACACGCAAGATGCACCGCGAGATAGAGGCGGGGCTCAAGGAGCTCTCCGGGGAGCTGGATGCCGGCCGCAAGGAGCTTGCCGAGCTCTTCGATGCGTCACGGGCGGAGGTTGCCGTCTGGGAGGGCAGGGCGAAGCAGCAGCTCGCCGAGACGGAGCTTGCCATCGCGGAGCGCATCTCCTCGCTTTCCACGGATGCATCGTCCTCCATCGGCTCGCTCCGCGACGCCTTTGCGGCGCAGAAGGAAGACCTCCTGGTCTCCACGAATGAAGAGCGCATGTCGTTGCGCAAGGAGCTCTCCGACATGGGAGAGGCTATTGCCTCCTACAAGTCGGAGATGGGCAGGTCCACGGAATCCGCGATGGAGTCGCTTCGCGGCCAGATGGATGCCTTCCAGGTGGAAAGCCAGAAGAAGCTCCGCGACCTGCAGACCGACGTGGAGGCGCGCATCAAGGAGCACAAGCAGCAGCTCGCCGACGCGCGGGAAAAGTCGGACGCCCTCCAGGAGAAGCTCTTCGGCAAGATCGAGGAGAGCTACCGGCTCCTGTCGGTGAACATCGGAGAGATCGACAAGCGGGTGAAGAACTTCATGTCGCAGACACGCCTTTTCGAGCGCGCCGATTCCCTGAAGGCGGCGCTGGAGGGCACGATCGACGAGATGAAGAAGGAAATGGCGAAGCTGAACGCGGAGCGCGCGGAGATCGTGGAGATCGAGGTGCAGCTCACAAAGACGCGCAAGGTGGCCGACGAGGTGTCGGGGAAGCTCACGCGCTTCCTCACGGAGAAGCGCCGCATCGAGGACATGGACGGGGAGTTCAAGAAGATCATTGCCCTCTCGCGCGACGTCGACCTGAAGCTCGACACCCTGTCCACCAGCAGCGACGCCCTGCAGCAGATCCAGGCCAAGGTCCGCCAGTTCGAGGAGATGGGCAAGGCGGTGGAAGGCGGTTTCGAAAGGCTGGAAAAGAAGAAGGAAATACTTTCCATCACGTCGGAAGGCGTGGACAGGAACTTCCAGAGGCTGGAAGGCATCGAGAAGACGCTCCAGGACGCCGACAAGGCCGCCCTCGATCTTTCGGGCAAGATCATGTCCCTGCAGTCGGAGTACAGCCTCCTGGCGAGCAACAAGAAGGACGCGGAGACCGCGATGGAGACCGTGGGCAAGCTCGGCAGCATCATGGTGGAGCTGGAAGGACGCCTGGAAAAGGCCCAGAGCTCGCGGGAATGGATGGCGCGCACGGAAACGCGCTTCGAGGAGATCGGCCGGCAGGCCCAGGAGCAGGTGCGGCTCCTGGAAAGCATCGTGAAGGCGGAGACGAAGAAAGAGAAAACCGACCGCGGCGCGCCGCCCATGGACAAGAGGGAGACGGTGGTGAAGCTGTCCCACCAGGGATGGTCGGTGCAGGAGATATCCCGCGTCACGCAGTTGAGCAGGGGCGAGGTGGAGCTGATCCTGGAGCTCGCGCCCAAGGTCTGAAGACGGGAGGCCGTGAGCTCCTGTCAGCCCTCCGAAAGTGCTTGACCTGAAGGGGCGCCATCTTTACATTTTCACTAAACCTATTCTCTCTCCAGGCGGTACTGATGTCGAAAAAGAAGGACCAGGAAGAGGTCTCTGAGGGGTCGCAGAATGCCTCCGCGGCAGGCGGGAAAGCCAGCGCGGGAGGAGACGCAGCAAAGGCGGGACAGAAGCCGGTCGCGGAGCCGTCCGGTGCGGCGACGTCTGTCCCCGGGGCGTCTGAAGCCGCCTCGGCCGGCCCCTGCGAAAGCGCGGAAGACCGCATCGCCGCCCTGGAAGCAGAGACCGCGGACCTGAAAGACAAGCTCCTGCGCAAGCAGGCGGATTTTGAAAACTACCGCAAGAGGATGCTCCGCGAGAGGGAAGATTCTACACGGTATTCCAACGCCGCGCTCCTTTCCGACATCATCGGGCTGATCGACGATTTCGAGCGCGCCATCAAGTCCGCGGAAGAGTCGCACGACTTTCCCACGTTCCTCCAGGGCATCAGCATGATCGAAAAGCAGTTCATCGAGATGCTGGAGAGCCGTTGGGGGCTGAAGCGCTTCTCTTCGGTTGGCGAAGGCTTCGATCCCAACCGGCACGAGGCAGTCCTGCGCGTCGAAGGACCGTCCACGACAAAGCCCGTGGTGGTGGAGGATTTCCAGAAGGGCTACTTCCTGCACGAGCGCGTCCTGCGTCCCGCGCGCGTGAAGGTGATGGTTCCGGGCACCGGGCCCGCTGCTGCCGCGTCGCCGGAGCACCCGGCTGAAAACGTTCCGGACGAGCCGACCGGGACAGGGACGTAAGGCGCGCGGGCATGGGAAAGATCATCGGCATAGACCTGGGAACCACCAATTCGTGCGTCGCCATCATGGAAGGCGGCCAGCCCGTTGTGATCCCCAACTCCGAAGGACAGCGTACCACTCCCTCCATCGTCGCGTTTACGGACAAGGGCGAGCGCCTGGTGGGTCAGCCGGCCAAGAACCAGATGATCACGAATCCCGACAGCACCGTCTACTCCATCAAACGCTTCATGGGCAGACGATTCGACGAGGTGAAGGAGGAGATCGACAGGGTCCCCTTCACGGTGAGCGAATCGGGCAATGACGTGCGCGTCCAGATTCGCGACTCGCTCTATTCCCCGCCGGAGATTTCCGCGGCAATCCTCCAGAAGATGCGCAAGACCGCGGAGGACTATCTCGGGGAGCCGGTCACGGACGCGGTCGTCACGGTGCCGGCCTACTTCAACGACGCGCAGCGGCAGGCGACAAAGGACGCGGGCAGAATCGCCGGGCTGGACGTGAAGCGCATCGTGAACGAGCCCACGGCGGCGGCTCTGGCCTACGGCCTGGACCGCGGCGGCCGCGAGGAGACCATTGCCGTCTATGACCTGGGCGGCGGCACGTTCGACATCTCCATCCTCGAGCTGGGCGACGGCGTCTTCGAGGTGAAGTCCACCAATGGCGACACGCACCTGGGCGGCGACGATTTTGACCAGCGCATCATCGAATGGCTCGTCGGCGGTTTCAAGAAGGAAACGGGCATCGACCTGATGCGGGACCGGATGGCGCTCCAGAGGCTCAAGGAGGCCGCGGAGAAGGCCAAGATAGAGCTTTCCAGCACGCAGACCACCACGATCAATCTCCCGTTCATCACGGCCGACCAGACGGGTCCGCGCCACCTCACGCAGACACTCACGCGTGCCCGGCTCGAGCAGCTCCTGGACGATCTCTTTGAGAAGACGCGCGGTCCCTGTCTCCAGGCGCTGCGCGATGCGTCGCTGAAGGCGGAGGCTATCGATCACGTGATCCTCGTCGGGGGCTCCACGCGCATTCCCGCCGTCCAGGCGATCGTGAAGGAGATCTTCGGCAAGGAAGGAAGCAAGGGAGTCAACCCCGACGAAGTGGTGGCTGTCGGCGCCTCCATCCAGGGCGGCATCCTGGGCGGCGAGGTCAAGGACGTTCTCCTGCTCGACGTCACACCACTGTCGCTGGGCATTGAGACTCTGGGCGGCGTGTCCACCCGGTTGATCGACCGCAATACCACCATCCCCACGCGAAAGGCGCAGACTTTTTCCACCGCGTCCGACAGCCAGACCGCGGTTTCCATCCACGTCCTGCAGGGCGAGCGCGAGATGGCAAGCCAGAACCGGACCCTCGGCAGGTTCGATCTCGTCGGCATCCCCCCCGCCCCCCGCGGCGTCCCGCAGATCGAGGTTGCATTCGATATCGACGCCAACGGCATTGTCCACGTCTCCGCCAAGGACCTGGGCACGGGCAAGGAGCAGAAGATACGCATCGAAAGCTCGTCCGGCCTCTCGGAGGACGAGATCAAGCGCATGGTGAAAGAGGCGGAGTCGCACGCCGCGGAGGACCGCCGGGAGCGGGAGCGGGCGGAGATGCGCAACGCCGCGGATTCGCTTCTCTACGCGACGGAAAAGTCCCTTCGCGACCTCGGGGAAAAGGCGCGGTCGTCGGACAAGGAAGCCATTGAGAGCGCGGCGGCGGAGCTTCGCGCGGCACTGCAATCGGAGGACCCGGGCCTCATCAAGGGCCGCATGGATGCGCTGCAGCGCGCGGCGTACGTGTTGGCCGAAGAGGTGTACAAAGAGCCGCAGGCAGCGGCGACCCCCGACAACGGCGCGACCGGTGGCGCGGAGAAGCAGAAGCGCCGCGCCCGCAAGGACGGCAGCGACCGCGGCGATGACGTCGACTACGAGGTGGTCGAGTAATCGATGGCAAAAAGAGACTTTTACGAGGTGCTCGGCGTCCAGAAGGGCGCCTCCCGCGAAGAGATCAAGAAGGCCTACCGGCAGCTCGCCATCAAGCATCATCCGGACCGCAACCCGGACAGCAAGGACGCGGAGGAGAAGTTCAAGGAGGCCACGGAGGCCTACGAGATACTCGCCGACGACCACAAAAGGCAGGCATACGACCAGTACGGCATGGCGGGGCTCAAGGGCATGGGCCAGCCCAGCGCCCAGGATTTCTCCTCCATCTTCCAGGGGTTCGAAGACATATTCGGCGACGTGAGCGGCATCTTCGATTCCTTCTTCGGCGGCGGCGGGCAGCGGCGGCGCTCGGGCGGCCGGGGCAACGGGCAGCGCGGTTCCGACCTGCGCTACGACATGGAAATCAGCTTCCTGGAGGCCGCATTCGGCGTCAAGAAAGAGGTCACCTATGCCCGCGCGGAGCGCTGCGACGCGTGCAAGGGCACTGGTGCGGACAAGGACAGCGGCCGCAAGCTGTGTCCCACCTGCGGCGGCTCCGGCCAGGTGCGGCGGAACTCGGGCTTTTTTTCCATCGCCTCGACCTGTCCGAGCTGCAACGGGGAAGGGGAGATCATCGAGCGGCCGTGCTCCGAATGCCGGGGCGTCGGCACGCTGCGAAGGTCGCGCACCATCACGATCACCATCCCCGCCGGCATCGAAGACGGGAAGCGCTTGAGCCTTGCGGGGCAGGGGGACGCGGGATCAAACGGCAGCCACGACGGGGACCTGTACGTGTTCCTGAAGGTGCAGCCGCACGAATGCTTCGAGCGTGACGGCAAGGACATCTACTGTGCCATCCCCATCTCCATCACGCAGGCCGCACTCGGGGCCGATATCCAGATCCCGACGCTGGACGACAAGACGGTGAAGATCAGCGTTCCCGCCGGCACGCAGAACGGCCGCATCCTGCGGCTCCGCGGTGAGGGGATACCGGAGCTGCATTCCACGAGCCGTCGCGGCGACATGTACGTCAAGATCATTGTGCGCGTGCCGACGAAGCTCAGCGGAAAGATGCGGGAGCTGCTAAAAGAGCTTGCGGCGGCAAATGGTGAAGACGCCACGCCGCGTCCCATTCCCCTTTCAGAGCTGAAACAGCAGTAGCGGCGCCTGCCGCAAGCGCCACGGCAGCGCAGGGCAGCGCACCGTTGCGGCCGGCGTGATTCGTCCTTGACCCGGCGGAAGCGCGGCCATACAATCCGTTTCAGAATGTGCAGATCAAAATGTCGGTGATGCCGTGGATCGCCGGCGCGGCGACCCTGAAGGCCGGTATCTGCTTTCTTCTCGCCGCCCAGGTGCTCCTGGTGATCGTCCGCGTGCGTGCAGACTTCATCCGTATCGAGCACCTGCTGCTCTGCTTCTTCTGCGCTGCCCTTGCGGCGGCCGTCATCATGCGGCCGGCGGGCTTCCCCCGTCCAATCGTGCTCGTCCTTGTCGATTGGGCAGCAGCGGGCTTTCTATTGCGGGCGCGGCGCATGCACGGGCTGGCATTGTGGTCAGGGGCAAGCGCGGCGGTCATCGGGCTCTTCCTGCTCACCGGTGTCATGGGCTTTGGCAAGACGCTGCCCTTCCTTCTTCTGAGCGCCTTTGCCCTCCTGTCCCTGTCCGCCGTGCCGCTCGCGCTTCTTTTGCGCATCCATCGGGAAAGAAGGACCCCGGAGGCACTGGTGGCTTTTCTGGCGGGAGCCTTGTGGCTCGCGGCGGGCGCGGCGGACACCTGCCTGCGCGCAGCCGGCAGCGCACCGCTTTTCCTTTCATCCGTGGCGGTGCTCGCAATGACGTGCTGCACGGGCTGGCTTATCTTCCAGCAAGGCTACCCGCTGCAACCCGGCTGGGACGGGGCCCTTCCCGCCGTGTTGCCGCATGATATCGCCGGTGCCCTCTCCGCGCGTCTCCTTGCAAGCGAGACCGCGCTTTCAGTCCAGAACAGGCTCATCGGGTCGGGCATACTCGCGGCAGGTGCGGCGCACGAGTTCAAGAACACACTGTCTCACGTGAGCGCTGCCGCGCAACACGGCTTGACGCTTCCCGATGCAGAGGGCAAGGACGAAAGCCTGCGCCTCATCATCGATCACATTCGGGCGGGCCGCGACTCCGCCGTGGAAGTGCTGGAAAGGATCGCCGCCTCGGGCGACGAGGCGCCGCGCGTCATCGACGCGGCCCGCGACATGGCGCGGCTCATCCGCATGTGCCAGGCCGCCTTCCGCCCGCTTTCGGTTGCAATAGAATCCGCGCTCGATCCCGGTGTC
This sequence comes from uncultured Spirochaetota bacterium, assembly GCA_963781885.1. GTDB lineage: Bacteria > Spirochaetota > Spirochaetia > SZUA-6 > Fen-1364 > Fen-1364. The sequence continues at coordinate 910,979 of CAWAHW010000002.1, forward strand.
CTGTTCCGCGCCCGCCGCTCGGACGTGGAGCTGGTGCTCCTCAACCTGCTGCGCAATGCCGCTGATGCCGGCCGGGATCCACCCCATGGCGGGCTTTCCCGCATCACTGTGCGCGCCCAGGTCCAAAATGATGCGGCGGTGATCGAGGTGAGCGACGACGCGGGCGGCATTCCGGAAGAGCACCTCCACCGTCTCTTCCGACCCGGCGTCTCCCAGACAGGCGGCACCGGAGTGGGGCTGTATCTTTCCCGCAATCTCGTGCAAGCAAATGGCGGAACGATGGAATACCGGCCGATTGAGGGCGGCAGCATGTTCCGTCTTGTGTTTCCGGCGGCGTCGAACGGCGAGCAGTGACCCTGGTCCAATGGCATCGAAGTAAAAAAATGGGGCTGTCCTCGAATAGCTCCTGGGACAGCCCCTTCCTGATTTAATGCCGGTGGAATCTCTAGTCTAGTACATTCCTACCGCGGCCCCTTCATAGTCGTAGTAATCAATGTATGCGTCAATAGTCTTGTTGTCCATGCCGCTCAGGCTGATATTGGAGGTCCAGCCATTGTTATAAAAGTCTGCGGTTCTGCGGCCCGAGTAGTCTTGGTTGCTCTGATAAAACTCCGCAGGGTCCCAGACGCCTGTTTCATCCGTATCCAACCAAACCCTGACCGTGTAATTCCCGTCCGCCACCGCCGGGAATGTGACAGTGACGGGATATCGCCCTGCCAGGTAGTGATAGTAGATATCGGTGTAAGTGTAGTCCGGCTGGTATCCCGTGGTCTTGCCGGCGTACTGCTCCTTGTGAGCAACGACCGTATGGTTGCTGTTGTCGATCAGATCGATATCAACCTTACTGTATCCATCGGAGCCCCAAGGATACGACACGTAGTTAGGATCGGTCCAGAGATACGCTTGGACGTTCAGGGTGCTGTTGTTCGTCACCGTCGTTCCATGTCCAGTCTCGTTGGGGAATAGGTTCTCGAGTATCTGATTGCAGCCTGCAAGAACGAACATTGCAGCCAGCGCCAGTACGAGAATGGGTAGTATTTTCTTGATCTTCATTTCCTGCCTCCCTTAGAAGTAGAAGGTCAAATAAATGGCCGGAACCAGACCGCCGGTGAGATCACTCAGGGCCTTGGTTCTTGTACTGGAGGAGAACAGACCCCCAATCGTCGAAGTCAGGAGCTCAAAGGAGCTGAACGCAGAGGTTCCTGACACGCCAACTCCCCACCAGCCAAAGTTCAGGCCTCCGGAAAGTCTAAGGTTGGCGCCCCAGCTTCCATTGCTGGGCCCTTCGCCGTTGTAGAAGTAGACGTAGTTGGTGCCAATTTCGGCCGCGAGCTCAAAAGGTCTAAGCTTGAATCTTAGCCCCGCGTCAAAATAGTTGATGAATCCGGGGACATACCAGCCCGTCAGGCTATTCATGGTAGCTGAGTTTATCGCCAGCGAGTCCCAGCTTCCCGTGAGAATAAACCAGTCGTACGCTGCATGAAATCCGAGAATGGAGTCAGTGCTTGAAGCTTGATTCTGCAGGAATGACGTAGATGTCCACGACATGCCCAGCTCGAGCTGCGACGGCCTGGCAAATGCCGAGGGAACCGCCAGCGCCAGAAGCAGGACTACTGCCAAAGGCACCAAAATCTTCTTCATGAAATTGCCTCCTACGCTCCCCTGACCGGGGAGGATTAGTGTGCTTGTCAATATTATAACACCCAGCGTCTCCAAAACCAACACCACCCTGCATCCGCGCAATCTTTGCCTTGATACGCCCGCGCCCCCGCTGATACTATGAGGCTGGATGGGCCTCACGATTCTCGCCATCAACCCTGGCTCGACCTCCACGAAGTGCGCGATCTACAGGGACGCGGAAGAAGCATGGAAAAAGGGGGTTTCGCACGCACCGGAGGACCTGGGGCGCTTCCGGCGCCTCCAGGAGCAGCTTGCATACCGTACGGCCGCCGTGCGCAGCGGCCTGCAAGAGTCTGGCATACCCCTGTCAGAGATATCAGCCATTGTTGGAAGGGGGGGCCTCCTCAAGCCCCTGGAAGGCGGCGTCTACGAGGTCAATGACCGCATGAAGGCCGATCTTGTCGCCTGCAGGTACGGGATCCACGCATCCAATCTCGGTGCTCTCATCGCTGATTCGCTCGCATCGGAGCTTGGGGTCCGGGCATTCATCGTCGACCCGGTCGTGGTGGACGAGCTTGCCGACGTTTCGCGCTTTTCCGGTATTCCCGAGATTCCTCGGCGGTCGATTTTTCATGCCCTCAACCAGAAGGCCGCGGCCAAGAGGGCTGCGCGATCCCTTGGCAAGCCGTATGCCGACTGCACGCTGGTGGTCGCGCATCTCGGCGGCGGCAGCTCCATCGGCCTGCACCTGCGGGGCCGGGTCGTCGACGTGAACAATGCGCTGGATGGGGATGGGCCGTTCTCCATCGAGCGCGCGGGCACGGTTCCCGCGGGGGACTGGATGCGGTGGGTCCTCTCGCACCAGCACGACCCCGAGGCCCTTCAGCTCAAGCTCACGGGCAGAGGGGGATTGGTGGGGTACCTGGGGACCAACGATTTCCCGTCAATCGAATGCTCCGCGGAGGGAAAAGGCCCGCTGGACGCGGCGCGCTCGGACCAGCTCATCCATGCCCTGTGCTACCAGGTGTCAAAGGCGATAGCAGGGCTCGCCGCCTTTACCAACGGGGCCGTGGACGCTGTCGTGCTCACCGGCGGCCTTGCCTTTTCGCGCCGCGTGGTCCGGGAGATCACGGAGCGCGTCTCATTTCTCGCTCCGGTGCTTGTCTTTGCCGGCGAGAACGAGCTGGAGGCGCTCGTCATGGGGGTGCGGGAGGTGCTCCTGGGAGAAACCGATGTCCGAACGTATGAGGGGTGAGGAAATGACAAGTGGAATGCCACGGCAGGCCCGGCGCACAAAGGTCGTGGACGGGAGGATGCAGTATCGCATCATCGCCGTGCTCCTGGCGACCATCGTCGGTGGGCTGCTTCTCTTTGGCGTCGTGGTCGGGCTGATTGCCTTGTGGGCGCGCGGCACCGGGCAGGGCCCTCTGGGACCGGAGCTCCGCCGCATCCTTCCCGCGCTCCTGGTGAACGACCTTCTCATCATGATCCTCCTCATCATCGTGGGCATCGTCATGACGCACAGGATCGCGGGGCCGGCGTTCCGCATGGAGGCAGACATCGACCGCGCGCTGGCGGGCGAGCGCGGCGTCCGCGTCCGTCTGCGCCGGGGCGATGCGCACGCGGATCTCGCGGAAAAGGTCAACCAGCTCCTTGAGCGTATCGACGACGCGCACCAGGGCTGATCAGCCCCTCCATCCCTACACGCGGAAATACCTCGGCTCCAAGCGGCAGCTCAAGGACTGGCTGGCGCAGACCATGATCGCGCGCGCGGGTCTGCCGCGCTCGTTCCTGGACGGCTTCTGCGGCACTGGCGCGGTGGGTATTGCAATGGCCGGACGCGGCGTACCGCGCGTGGTGGCCGTGGACAGCCTGCGGTCCAACTGCGCCATCCTGCGCGGCTTCACGCGGGAGAGCCCCCGGATCGGGGAGCTGATGCGCGCGCTCAATGAGCTTCCCCCGCGGTCGGGGTATATCACCCGCGGCTTTGCCGGCACCTACTTCACGGAATCCAACTGCGCGCGCATGGACGCGGTGAGGGAGGGCATCGCCGAGCATGGCCGCGCGCGGGGAGATCACCGAGGTCGAGCACGACATCCTCCTTGCGAGCTTTCTTCTTGCCGCGGACAGGGTTGCCAACACGCTCGGGCAATACGACGCATTCATGAAAAACATCGCCGGCAGCAGCATGGTCGACGGGCGGCATGTCGTGGACGAGCGCGTCCAGACGGCCTTTGCCCTGCGTCCGCTGGATCCGCTGCCCGGTGGGGTTGAGGTCATCGAAGAGGACATGCTTTCCGCCGCGGCGCACATCGAGGCGGATGTCGCCTATCTGGATCCGCCGTACAATCACCGGCAGTACTGCGACAATTACCACGTGCTGGAGAATCTGGCCCGCTGGGAGAAGCCGCCCCTTTCCGGCAAGACGCGGAAGTTCGACCGCACGGGGCTGAAGAGCCCGTTCTCAAGGCGCGGCAAGGCTGCCGAGGCGCTGCGGGTGCTGGTGGCGCGGGTACGCGCTCCGCACATATTCCTCTCCTACAGCTCGGAGGGCATCCTGCAGCGGACGGAGATCGAGGCCATTCTCTCGGCACGCGGCGACGCTCTGGTGCTCTGAAATTCCCTACCCCGTCTTCGGCAACGGAGCCGGGGTGTCTGCCCGGCGCACGGTCACCGAGCTCCTCTTCCATCTTTCCGTGAAAGGCGCGGCCTCATGAGAAGGGCCAAGAGGGAGCTGGTCGACGCCGATGGAAAGTCGCGCGGCTACTATTCCGAGGACAACGCGGTCAATGACCTTACGGGTCGCGAGTGGGTCTTCTGGACGCGCTCGGTCATCACGAAGCCGTATCCGCCAAACATGCAGCACAAGCTGCGCAGCGAGCACGGCGGCCAGAAGCCGCCCGAGCTCTGCGCGGACCTCCTGCGCGTCTTCACGAAAAAGGGGCAGACGGTGCTCGATCCTTTCATGGGCGTGGGCGGCGTGCTTGCTCGGTGCGAGCCTGGCAGGATGCGGCGCGGTCGGCGTGGAGATCAATCCCCGGTGGATCGAGATTTACGGGGAGGTCTGCGCGAAGGAAGCCCTCGCACCCCAGCAGGTCATCCAGGCCGACGCGCGCGTGGCCCTGCGGGAAATGGCGGGCCAGTCATTCGACTGCATCCTCACCGACGTCCCGTACTGGACGATGGATACCGCCTCGCGCTCGCGCGGCACGTACAAGAAGGTGGGCCAGGAGGCCCGGCCCGTACGCGCGAGCAAGCTGTCGTCATTCGGGACCCCCTATGGCAGCAAGGCCGAATGGTTGGAGGCGATGGCGGAGGTCTTCACGCTCGCCGCGGGCATGCTGCGCATGCGTGGGTACCTGCTCACATTCATCGGCGACATGTACCGGGACAACTGTTACCACTGCCTCTCCGCCGACCTTGCAGGGGCGCTGTCGGCCATTCCCGGTCTTGTCTGGAAGGCAAACCTCGTCTGGTACGACGTGTCGAAGAAGCTGCACCTCTACGGCTACCAGTACTCCTACATCCCTTCGCTGATCCACCAGAACATACTCGTGTTCCGCAAGGAATGACGGCGCGCGGCAGCCTCCAGCGGCGCCAATGCCGCGAACTGAACTTTATGGACCCGCCTGTCGATGGAAGGATGATGACCATCCGCCATATGCTCACCGTCGCCGTCGCGGCGTTCGTCCTCAGTCTGTCCGTCGGCGCCCAGACGGCCCCGCTGGTGCCGGCAACGCCATCAGTGGACACCAAGGGCCCGCCGAACGGCGTGGTCGAGCTGGACCGCAACGGGGACGGGCAAATCGACTATCGGGTCATCTACGATCAGGCGGGAGTCGTTGCGCGGGAAGAGATGGACTTCAACTTCGACGGCAAAATGGATACATTCTATTATTACAAAAGCGGGGTGCTCCAAAGGGTCGAGATCGATTCGAAGAACACCGGCAAGATAGATATCTGGGTCTACCTGCTCGATGGGAAGTACGTCCAGCGCTACGAGCGGGATACCGACGGGGACGGGAAGCCGGACCTCGTGCGCACATTCAACGGGGGTTGATCGTTGCCCGAGCATGTTTTCGGCTTTCATTCCATAGAGGAGGCGCTGCAGAAGAGCGCCGGCACCTCCACGCTCCTTCTTTCCCGGGAGAGCCCGCGTATCGGCCAGATACGCCAGCTCGCGGAGAAAAAAGGCGTGCCGATCTCCGAGGTGGAGGACGGCGAGCTCACGCGGCTCTGCGGATCGGAGGCGCACCGCGGCGCGCTGCTCGTCATCGAAAGGCCCTCCGCGTCCCAGAAATCCAGCCTCAAGCATCTGTTGCGCGGCGTGGAGGGGGAGACGGCTCTCGTGCTCGTGCTGGACGGCATCACCGACCCGCAGAATCTCGGCGCGATCCTCAGGTCCGCCGACCAGTTCCGCGTCGACATCGTGGTGATCCCTTCGCGCCGTTCCGCGCAGGAGAACCAGACCGTGAGCAAGGTGTCCTCCGGCGCCAGCGAGTACATCCCGCTGGCGGTCGTGCCGAACATCGCCGCGGCCCTTGAGATGCTGAAGGAGAGCGGCTTCTGGATTTTCGGCGCCGATGCGGAAGGCGAGCTCACCGACGGCCTGGACCTGAAGGGGAAGGTGTGCATCGTCATGGGCAGCGAGGGGGCAGGGCTGCACCGACTCGTGCGTGAAAAATGCGATTTCCTCGTGAGCATTCCCGCGGCGGGTCACGTGGACTCTTTCAACGTTTCGGTGGCAGCCGGGATCCTTCTCTTCGAAGCGCGCCGCCAGCAGGGTTTTCCGCACATCAACGCATAATTTTTTTCCCAAAGTACTGGACAGTTGCACGATACCGTGCTACATTAAAACCGACCGGTCGGTCTGTTTTCGCTGGAGAGAGGAAAAATGCAAGTCAGAAGCGAAGAGACGCGCAACAAGATAATCCAGAGCAGCGTGAAGCTCTTCGCGGACAAGGGCTATGACGCAACGGGCGTCGCGGAGATCTGCGATGCCTCTGAGGTCAGCAAGGGCGCTTTTTATCACCACTTTCCCAGCAAGCAGTCGCTCTTCGTCGAGCTGCTGAGGGACTGGCTCAACGGGCTCGACGTGGAGCTGGGGCTTGTCATGAGCAAGGCACGCAGCGTGCCGGAAGGGCTGACCGCCATGGCGGGAGAGACCCGGGGCGTGTTCAGCGGCGCGGACGCCAGGATACAGCTCTTCTTCGAGTTCTGGCACCAGGCGCGGCGTGACCCTGAAATCTGGAAGGAGTTCATCGCTCCCTATCGACGCTACCAGGACTATTTTGCCGGCATCGTGGAGAAGGGGATCGCGGAGGGCTCCATCAAGCGAGTCGACGCGAAGGCCGCGGGACAAACGCTCGTTGCGCTGGCCCTCGGCATCGTCATCCAGGGCGTCGTGGATCCCACGGGCGCTTCGTGGGACCGGGTGATGAGGGATGCGGTTCATTTCCTTCTCACGGGAATATCGAAATCAACCCCTGCGGCAACGCAGGAGGGGAGGTAGGCTATGGTTCTGGTGACAGGGGCCGCGGGCCATGTGGGAACGGCATTGGTGCGGGAGCTGGTCGGCCGCGGAGAGAAGGTCCGCGTGTTCGTCCTTCCCGACGAGGATATCTCGAGTCTCAATGGCATCCCGCTTGAAGTGGTGAAAGGCAATGTCCTGGACAGGGAATCCCTGCGCGCCGCGATGGCGGACATCAACGTCGTCTATCACCTTGCCGGCATCATCTCGATCATGCCGGGGCGCAACGCCCGCATGCGGCAGGTCAATGTGGTCGGCACGTCGAACGTGGCGCGGGTTTCGCGCGAGTCCGGTGTCCGGCGCATGGTGTACGTGAGCTCCATCCACGCCCTGTCCCGGCCCCGCAAGGGCATCGCCATCACGGAAGGCGTCCACTTCGATCCGCACAACGCGGCAGGAGAATACGATCAGACCAAGGCGGAAGCATCCCTCGCGGTGCTCGCCGAGGTGGAGAAGGGTCTGGATGCGGTGATCGTATGCCCCACGGGCATCATCGGGCCGTACCACTACCGCGGGGGCTCCCCTATGAGCAGCCAGATGCGCACGTGGATGAAGCCGGGATGGCATCTCACGATAAACGGGCATTTCAACTTCGTCGACGTGCGGGACGTCGCGCGCGGCATGGTACTGGCCGCGGCGCGCGGCAGGAAGGGAGAGGCGTACATCCTTCGAGGCGCGCGCATCTCCGTGGCGGATCTCCTGAGGATGGTGCGCCAGGTCACCGGCCGGAAAGGCGTCGACATCCTCGTGCCCTTCCGCCTTGCGCTTTTCGGCGCATCGTTTTCCGCCATCCATGCGCGGCTGTGGAAGACCCGGGTTCGTTTCACCCGATACGCGCTGGAAACACTGGCGAGCAACTCGGACATCTGCGGGGATAAGGCAGCGCGTGAGCTTGGCTATGTGCCCCGGCCCATCGTTGAGACGGTCACGGAAACCGTCCGCTGGCTGGCGGACAATCCCGAGCAGCCGATGCAGGTCGCGGCCCCCGCGCCGCGCACGGCGTCCGTCGCTGCCCGTCCCGTCGTGAAGGGCCGGCCGCGCGTCGCCGTGGTGACGGGTGCCTCCAGCGGCATCGGGGCGGTGACGGCCCAGAGTCTTGCCGCGCTCGGCTACCGCGTCCTGCTCGTGGCGCGCAGCCGGGAGAAGCTCCAGGGGGTCGCGGGGTCGATCGAGGCGGCCGGCGGTGAGGCGGAAGTTCTCGCGGTGGACCTTGCGCGCCCCGAAGGCGTCCGCGCCGTCTACGACCGCGTCATCGAGCGCGGCGAGGGAATAGACGTCCTGGTCAACAATGCCGGCTTCGGCTGGTACGGGTACGCCTCGGACATGCCCGCCGACATCGTGCGGGAGATGATACAGGTCAACAACGAGGCGCTTGCGCAGCTCATCATGATGTTCCTGCCGCTCATGCGGGGCAGGGGCCAGGGTCACGTCATCAACGTCAGCTCCATCGTCGGCGGCTTCCCCAGCCCCTGGGCGGCGCTGTACTCGGCAACGAAGTCCTTCATCGACTCGCTCTCCACGGCGCTCTATCGCGAGCACCGGGGCACGGGCGTGCATGTCTCCGCGGTGCGGCCCGGCCCTGTCGTGACGGACTTCTACCGCGCCGTCACGCAGAGATCGCAGGGCCGATCGATACCCGTCGGACGCTCATCCGTCCGTCCCGAGGTGGTGGCCGCGGCGATCGTCAACCTGCTGCGCAGGCCGCGGCGCGCCGTGTACGTGCCGCGCAGGTTCAGCGTCCTTCCGTGGGTCGAGCTGGGATTCGGCTGGCTGTACGACCGGGTGGCGGGCATCCTCCTGCGGCGGCAGGGCTCGCAGGCATAGGCGCGGGCCGGGGCCGACAACACTCACTCCCGGTCGGTGCGGAGTATGCGCTCGGCAAGCAGGACAGCGTTGAGCACTCCCTGCTTGCCGATGCCCATGGTGGCCACGGGCACGCCGCGGGGGAGCTGCAGGATGGAGAGAAGCGCGTCGATGCCGGAGAGCGAGCCCGACACCAAAGGTATGCCGATGACGGGCAGCTCCACGAGTGACGCAACAATGCCCGGCAGGGCCGCCGAAAGACCGGCAGCCGCAATGACGATCCTGTAGGAAGCAGCCTCCTGCCTCAGAAAATCGACCAGTTGCTCGAGGTTGCGGTGCGCGGAGAGCACCTTGAGCTCGAAGCTCATTCCCTTTTCCGACATGAGCTCGAGCCCCGGCTCCATCGCCGGCGTATCGGATTCCGACCCGATGATGACAAGCACATCTTTCATGGCATTCCTCCGAAAAACTTCCTCCCGATATCGCGTCGAAACCATGCCCCGTCGAAGCTGACGCGTTCCGCTGCCCGGTAGGCATTTCGGGAAGCTTCCACGAGGTCGCGGCCCGTCCCGACGGCGGTGAAACACCTTCCGCCGCCCGTGCGGATGTCGCCGTCAGGGCCTCTGACCGTGCCCGCGTGAAAAAGCACCGCGTCGGTGCCGGCGAAATCAGGGAGAGGCGCCACCCGCGCGCCTTTTTCCGGGTTGTCGGGGTAGCCCCTGCTCGCCACAACGACGCCGAGCGCGGCGCCCGGCGCGCCCGCAGGCGATGCAGCCCGGCCTGAATGCTCCGCCAGCGTCCCGCCCGCCATCGCTGCCACCAGCTCCCCGAGATCATGACCGAGCATGGGCATGAGGACCTGGGTCTCGGGGTCCCCGAACCTCGCGTTGAACTCGAGAAGCTTCGGCCCGGCCGCGGTGATCATGAGACCGAAATAGAGCACGCCGGCATAGCCCAGGCCCTCGCGCTTCAGCGCCGCATAAGTTGGCTCGACCACCTCCCGGCGGATGCGGTCCATCAGGCCGGCGTCCACCCACGGCACCGGGCAGATCGAGCCCATGCCTCCCGTGTTGGGACCCTTGTCCCCATCCAGGGCCTTCTTGAAATCCGTGCAGGGCGGCAGGACCATGAAATCCTTCCCGTCGCTCAGGCCGAATATGGAGACCTCCCAGCCTTCCAGGAACTCCTCGACGAGCAGGACGTCACTTTTCAGTATTGCGCGGCCGAATGGGACGAGGTCTTCCACGCGTGAGGACTCGAGCACGCCCTTGCCCGCCGCAAGACCGCTCTTCTTCACGACCAGGCGTCTGCCCTGCGCCGCGCGCACGCGGCTCTCAAACAGGAGAGGATCGGAGAACTCCTCCGCCAGAGCCGTGGGCAGCCCGTTTCTCTGCATGAAAGCCTTGGAAAATGACTTGCTCGATTCGAGGCGCGCCGCGCTGGCACAGGGACCGACGGCCGGGATCTTCTCCTGGGCAAGGTAATCCACGACGCCGTCCGCAAGCGGGCCCTCGGGGCCGACGAAAACGCAGTCGATGCGATTCACCCGGCAGGCATCGGCAATCGTGTCGAAGCGGGCAGGATTCACGTCGGGCAGATTCTGCGCGCAGGAGCCCGTTCCCGCATTGCCCGGGCCGACAAAAACCTTTTCGATGCTTTTCCCCCGCGCGAGCCTCCAGGCCAGGGCGTGCTCCCGGCCGCCCGACCCGAGCACGAGCACCCTCATGGACGCGCCCCCGACGCGCTCATCCCGTCAAGGCCATCCAGGAGCTCCAGGACGACGCGCGGGAACCATTCGTGCTCCAGCGCGTGGATGCGCTCTTCGATCTGCTCCCGGCTCTCCGTGTGCGCACGTGTGAAGGACTTCTGGAGCAGGATGGGCCCGGTGTCCACACCGGCATCGACCCTGATCACGGAGATGCCAAGCTCGGCATCGGCGGAACGGAAGCTCTCATCCAGCGCGTGCGCGCCGGGATATTTCGGCAGCAGGCTGGGGTGGAGATTCACGATGGGGCCCTTGAAGGCGTCGATGAACCACGGCGTCAAGAGCCTCATGAAGCCGGCGAGCGCCACCATGTCCACGCCGCGCCGCTCGAGGTGGCGCACGATCTTCTTCTCGATGACCTGGCGTTCCACGCCCTTGTAGCTCACCTCCACCGTCTGCACGCCCAGGCTCGTGGCGCGCTGGAGGACAGGAGCGCCCTCCACGTCGCAGAGGAGGAACTCGATGCCGTGACGGCGCGCCTGCAGGAGCGCCGCTGCCAGCGCGACGAAGTTGCTCCCCGTGCCCGATGCAAAGACGGCAAGCCGCGCCATCAGTCGAGCACTCCGATGTCCAGGAGCTCGAATCCCTCCTGCCGCGCCAGGGCGTGCAGCGCGCCGGCATCGGCGGCGTGGGCGATCATGGCGATGCCGACGCCGAGATTGAAGACGGAGCGCATCTCCTGGTTGGAGACATCGCCCGCCTTCCTGATCTTTTCAAAGATGGGGGGTACGGGCCAGTCGAATGTGAAGCGCGGCGTGCATTTATCCGGAATGACGCGCTGAAGGTTGCCGTAAAGCCCCCCACCGGTAATGTGCGCCGCGGCGAGCAACTTCTTGGAGGCGATGAGCGCTCCCAGCTCGGTGGCGTAGATCCGGGTCGGGACGAGCATTTCCTGCCAGGCGGCCCGGTCGCTTTGCGGTATCGCCTTTCGCGCCAGCGACAGGCCGTTGGAATGTATGCCCGTCGAGGGCAGCCCCAGGATCACGTCACCTGCGCGGATCTCATCCTTGCGCGGCAGCATGTTTGATTTCTCCGCGATCCCCACTGCGAAGCCCGCAAGATCGAAGTCCTCCGCGTCGTAAACGTCCGGCATCTCCGCGGTTTCCCCGCCCCCGAGGCTGCACCCTGCCAGCTCGCATCCCTTCACGATCCCCCGCATGAGCGCGTGCAGACGCGTCTCGTCGATCCTTCCGCAGGCGATGTAGTCCAGAAAAACCAGGGGGCGCGCGCCGCAGACAAGGAGATCGTTCACGTTCATCGCCACGAGGTCGATGCCGATCGTGTCATAGATGCCCAGCGCGCGCGCCACGAGCAGCTTCGTGCCGGTTCCGTCCGTCGTCGTCATGAGGACGGGCGAGGTGAAGCCAAGCGTGTCCAGGGCCAGGGCCGAGGAAAAGCCGCCGATGCCGGCATCCACGGCCTTCGACTTGATGCTCTTGATGAAGTCGACGAACCGGTCGCCGCGGTCGATGTCCACCCCTGCTTCCTGGTAGGTCTTCATGCGCGCTCCTTGAAGGCGATATCACCGGCGCGGGCCGGGCGGTCCTATCTTTTTCTGCTCACCGGCGCATCAGTGACCGGGCACGGGTAAGAGCCAGAGAAGCAGGCGGTGCAGTAGTCCCCGGGGTTCGGCACGCATCGGCGCAGCTCGTCCAGCGACAGGAAACGCACGGAGTCCGCGTCGATCTCCCGGGCGATCCCGTCGGGATCGAGCCGATTGGAGATGAGCTCTTCCTTGGTCGGTATATCGATGCCGTAGAAGCAGGGAAACCGGATGGGCGGGGAGGACATCCGCAGGTGCACCTCGCGCGCCCCTGCTTCGCGCAGCAGCCGCACGATCTGGCGCGACGTGGTGCCGCGTACAAGCGAATCGTCCACCACGGCCACGCTCCTGCCCGCGATGGCTTCCCGCACGGGATGCAGCTTCATGCGCACGCCCCACTCGCGCATGGCGACCGTGGGCTGGATGAAGGTGCGGCCCGTGTAGTGGTTGCGCTGGAGACCCAGCTCGAGGGGCACGCCTGAAGCCTGCGCATAGCCCAGGGCCGCGCTGTTGCCGCTGTCGGGCACGGCGATCACGATGTCGGGCCTGATGGTGTCGGTGCGCGCGAGCATCTCTCCCATGCGCTTGCGCGCCATGTGCACCGATTCGCCGTAGACCACCGAGTCGGGCCGGGCAAAATAGATCAGCTCGAAGATGCAGTGCGCGCGGCGCCCGACCTCCGCGTGCGGCAGCCGCTCGGAGCTCACGGTCGTCCCGTCCACGGTGACGAGCTCACCCGGGGCGATCTCCCGGATGTCGCGCGCTTCGAACATTTCCAGCGCGCAGGTCTCCGAAGCGATGATGACCTGTCCGTCACGCGTGCCCATCACCAGAGGGCGGAAGCCGTACGGGTCGCGCACGGCATACATCCTGGCGTCATGCATCATGAGGAAGCAGTACGCGCCCTGTATCTCCCGCAGGCATTCGATGAGCGCGTCCTTGAATGTCGGCTGGCGCGACCGGGCGATCATGTGGAGGAGGAGCTCCGTGTCCGAGGTGCTCTGGAAAATGGAGCCCTCCGCGACCAGCTTCCGCTGCAGCTCCTCTGAATTGGAGATGTTGCCATTGTGGGCAAGGGAGATTTCGCCCTTGCTGCACGACACGACGATGGGCTGCGCGTTTTCCAGCTTGTTCGTGCCCTGGGTGGAGTAGCGCACGTGCCCGATGCCCAGCCGCGATGAGTGCGTCTCAGAAAGATAGTGGGAGAGCGCCTGCGTGACCATGCCGACGCTGCGGTACGACCTGATGCGTCCATGCCTCTGGTAGGCAAGACCCGCGCTTTCCTGGCCCCTGTGCTGGAGTGAGAACAGCCCGTAGAAGAGCAGCTCGGGCATGTTGACCTCCTCTCGCGAGGAGATGCCCACGATGCCGCAGTGATGCCGGAGCGATTCGCCGTCTTCCACGCCGGAATGAAACACAAAAGGGGGGTGCGAGTCAACACGGCCACGGTACCCCGTGGCATTCAGAACGGCGCTGCCGGCTTGACGGCGCCGGCGGGGTCAGCTCTTCTTCACCTTGCGGATGTCCTTCAGGTAGTTGTAAACGGTGAATTTCGTAACACCCATTTTCCTGGCCAGGACGTCCACGGAGCCTTTCAGGTTGAAGAGGCCCTGGACGTAGAGCTCGTGGACGATCCGCCTGTTTCTTTCTATCGATGAAACGCCGCTCATGATGGAGAACCTTTGGACGGCTGAGCGGTACGAGTTCTCTATGAGATTTTCCGCGGTGGGCGAATAATGCTCCGCGATCTTCGTGCCCGGCACGTCCTGCCCGATGGCCGGGAAGGTTGCCAGGAGGTCGACGAGCGACCCGGACAGGTTGAAGTTGATGCAGAGAAAGCCGATCAGCTTACCCCTTCGATTGCGGATACATGTGGTGACGGAATGCACCACCTTGCCGCCGGACACCGTTGAGGTATAGGGCCCGATAACATCCGAATCGTGGGTTTTCGATTCGTTCAGGACCCCCAGGGCGAGATCGGTAAGGGGCGCACCCACCTTCCGGCCCGTCACATGCCCGTTGACGATCTTGATCACGGAATGGGTCGGATCTTCGAGCGAATGCACAACGACCTCTGTTTCGCTCCCGAAACAGCGCGCGATGCCGACCGCGATGTTTGCATAGTTGCTCAAAAGCGACTTCTCTTCCGCCGAAAACTGTTTTTTAATGTTTTCCAATGTGTCGGTCCCCCGACTCCTAATATAGCGTTCGCCTTCCACAAAGCAAGCCGTCAATTCAAGAAAGACAAAATATTTGAAACAATCAACAAAATTGTCTTGACAACCCATTGCGTCGGGCATATTCTACGGAACGAAAAACAGGAAAGGGCGGCGCGTCGCGGTCCTATCCGGTCTGGACGAAAAGGTTGGAGCAGGGAAGATGATGGGCGAACAATCATGCGCAGGGTTGTTTCGGCGGTGCCGGCCGGAGGCGCGTCGCGCTCAATCGAACTGACGTTGGCGTTCTACCGAAAGGTTGAAATCAATCAGAGGAGGTCGGAGAAAATGAAGGTTTCTGGGAGAGTAATAACTCTGGCGAATGTGCTCCTGGTCTCGTGTCTGCTGTGCGCGCCTGTCGTCGCGCAGACCTCGGGTTCCGGAGCCAAGGCGACCATCACCTTTGCGGCCAGAACTGAAACCGGCAACGTGATGGAAGCCCGCAATCTCAGCCTGGCAAGATTCGCCGCAAAGTATCCCAATATCACCGTCAAGAGGGAAGAGATGCCTCAGACGGACTTCTGGATCAAAATCACCGCGGAAATCGCGGGCGGACAATGCCCCGATGTGATTTCGCTCCCGTACCTGGAGCAGGCCGTGACCTTCGCGGGAAAGGGTCTGCTTGAACCCCTCGATGCGTACATTGACGGTTCCAGTGGCCTGGATCGAAAGGATTGGATTCCGGAGCTGAGCAACATGGGTGTATACGGCGGCAAACAGCTCGTCCTGCCGGTGGCATTGATGACAACGGGTCTCGGCTACAACAAGGACATGTTCGACAAGGCCGGCGTCGCTTACCCGACCGCAAACTGGACGTGGGATGACATGCTGGCCGCCGCAAAGAAGCTGACCTTGGATGACAAGGGCAGGAACGCCGGGGATCCCGCGTTCAATCCCGACAAGATTGTCCAGTGGGGCATCTATACCTGGTGGTGGAACTCGGATTTCGATCTCTACCTGTGGACCTTCGGCGGCAACTGGCTGAGCGAGGACGGGAAAACGTGCCTGCTCGACAGTCCGCAGGCGCTTGCGGCCCTTACGTTCTACGGCGACCTCACGCAGAAATACCACGTTGCACCCTACCTGCGTGAGCTGGCACCGGCCCACGGGCATCCGGCCATGATGCAGAAACAGGTTGCAATGGCGTTCATCGACATCGGCAACATCGCACTGGTCGATGGCGCCGGCATCAACTGGGGCATGGCTCCGATTCCCTTCAAGAAGGACGTTGGCAAGCGCGCGGCTTTTCTGTACGGGGACGGCGTCGCCATTCTCAAAGGGGCCCAGAACAAGGCCGCAGGCTGGGAGCTTGCAAAATGGCTTGCGGGCCCTGACATGGATCCGCAGCTCGCAAAGGCCGGCTATGGCTTCCCGCCCTACAAGTCCGCCATGGCCCGGCTGGCATTCAGCCCGAAGGTGAATGTCCTGCTCGACATGGTGCAGAAAGGGTGGACGCGCGCCATCCGCGCGACCGACTACCAGGGCATGGTCGTCACTCCCTGCAACACACTCATGGAAAGCGCGCTTGCAAAAGGGTCGAGGCCCGACTACAAGGCCCTGCTCCAGCAGGCCACCGCGCAGTGCACGCAGGCCATTCAAGATGCACCGCCACTGCAGTAGGAGCTGACACTCCCGGCGATGAAGGTGGCCCCCCGGGGTCACCTTCATCAGGGAGTGCTGTCGCGCAATGTCAATCGCAAAGCCCTACAGACATTCGACTTTTGAGCAGGCAAAGATGCGGGCGGTGGTTCTTTTCCTCGCGCCGGCATTGATCATCCTGGTCGTCTTTTCCGTTGTTCCCACACTTGCCGCAGTTGTGCTGAGCTTCATGAAGTGGGACATGCTCAGCCCCATGAAGTTCAACGGGCTTCGCAACTATTCCCAGCTGCTGGGGGATACGCGCTTCACGGCATCACTGGTGAACACGATCTATTACGTCTGCGGCTTTGTGCCCTTGTCCGTCATCTTCTCGCTTTTCGTCGCGCTGCTCCTCAATGAAAAGTGGCTGCGCGGCAAGCAGGTCTTTCGCGTCCTCTTTTTCATTCCCGTGGTCGTCTCGCTCATCGCGGTGGGAATGATCTGGAAATGGATCTACAACCCCGCTTTTGGATTGTTGAACCAACTCCTCGCGCCACTGGGGATTTCGCGCCAGTTCTGGACGTTGGATCCCGCGCTGGCGATCCCGTCGCTCGTCGTCATGAGCACCTGGCAATGCTTCGGTTACAACGTGGTGATATTCCTGGCGGGCCTGCTGGCAATCCCCATGGAGCTCTACGAGGCCGCCGCCGTCGACGCGGCCAATGCCGGCCAGCGGTTCCGTCTCATCACCTTCCCGTTGCTCGCGCCGACCACGATCTTCGTCGTCATCATCTCGGTCATCTCCTCATTCCAGGTTTTTGACCAGATACTCATCCTGGGAGACGTCGGCACGCCTCCCAAGAGCCTCGTCGTTACGGTTTACTATCTCTATGAGATGGCCTTCGGCTCGTTCAAGATGGGGTATGGAGCCACCATCGGCATCGTCCTTTTCCTCTTCATTCTTGTCATCTCGATCCTGCAATACCGGTTCTATGCGCAGAGGTTCGAGAAATGAGCTCCGTCAAGGCCGCGCTGCCGCCCCGCGCCATTCTCGGAAGAACGATCGTCTACGTCTTTCTGATCGCGCTGTCCCTGGTGACACTGTTTCCATTTCTCTGGATGCTCAGCACGTCCCTGAAGACCGAGGGCCAGGCAATCGCGATGCCGCCGCAGCTGATGCCCCACCCGTTCCGTTTCCAGAACTACGTGGAGGCATGGAATCTGCTCCCCTTTGCCCGCTTCTACCTGAACACCGCCGTCATCTCCGTGGCGACTGCGGCCGGTGCGGTGCTTCTGAGCGCCCTTGCCGGCTGATGCGCTGGCCAAATACCGGTTCAGAGGGCAGCAGGCGCTCCTCATGTTCTTCATCGCCACGATGATGGTTCCCTATTTCGTGAACCTTGTCCCGGTCTATGTCTTGCTGGCGAAGCTGAAATGGCTGGACACCTATCATGGGTTGATCGTGCCGCAGCTTGCGAAGCCTTTCGGGATCTTTCTGATGCGGCAGTATCTCGTGAGCATCCCCTCGGAGTATATCGAGGCTGGACGCATCGACGGCGCCTCCGAGTATCGCATCTTCGGGCGCATCGTCATGCCCCAGTGCCTGCCCGTCCTCGGCACGTTGACGCTCTTCTTCTTCGTCGGGACGTGGAACTCCTTCATGTGGCCCCTGATCGTCACCAACAGCATGAACATGCGGACGGTGACCGTGGGCCTTGCGATGCTTTCGGGAGGCAACAATCGGACGCAGTATGCCCTGCAGATGGCCGCGGCGACGGTGGGCATGATGCCCGCCATCATCGCCTTTCTCATATTCCAGCGATACCTGATCCAGGGGATCGCGTTGACCGGATTGAAAGGGTGACCGCATGAGCAATCTTGCCGACCTGTCGCGCCTCAGGAACTATCGATCAAAGAAGCTATCCACGTGGGACCAGACGGGGGGCAATCATGACTTCGTCGTGATCCCCGCCGGCGCGACGCATCGGCTGCCGGAGATCAAGGGCCCGGGGTGCGTCACCCACATCTGGATGACGGTGGCGTGTGAGGACCTCCTTTATCCGCGCAAGATGATCATCCGCGCCTACTGGGACGGTGAAGAAAACCCCAGCATCGAGAGCCCGCTCGGCGATTTTTTCGGCGTCGGCCACGGGCAGGTGACCAGCTTTGTTTCAGCGCCGCTTGCGATGGTCTCCGCCGAGCCTCCGCTGCACAACCGTGCGGCAATGAACTGCTTCTTTCCCATGCCCTTCGCCAGCTCCGCCCGTTTCGAGATCACCAATGAATGCAGCCGGGACGCCTGGGCGTTTTTCTATCACATCAGCTACGAATTGTACGACGCGCCGCTGGACGCCAATCAGGGGCGCTTTCACGCCCAGTGGCAGCGGGAAAACCCGTGCCAGGGCTGGGGTGATTTCGGGGTTGCCGATCCGTACCCGTCCTTCCGCACGCACACTGCTGCTGAGCCGCTGTGGGACACGCCGAATCTCGACGGGGCGGGCAACTACGTCATCCTGGATGCCGTGGGGCGCGGGCATTTTGTCGGCTGCAACCTCAGCGTGCACAACATCACCAACAAGAGCTACACGTGGTGGGGCGAGGGGGATGAGATGATCTTCATCGACGGCGAGCCCTTTCCCCCGTCGATCCATGGTACCGGCAGTGAAGACTACTTCTGTTTTGCCTTCTGCCTGCCGGGCAAGCTCAGCACGCCCAATTTCGGCTGTTCCCTGTCCGGTGACCCTCGCAACATGACGGGCAAATGGACCCTCTACCGTTATCACGTGGAATCCCCGATAAACTTCCAGCGCTCCATCCGCGTCACCATCGAGCACGGGCACGCGAACAATCGCTCGGACGACTATGCGAGCGTTGCGTACTGGTATCAGGCGGAGCCTCACCGTGCCTTCCCGCCGATCCTGCCGGTTGCACAGCGCCTGCCGCGGCCAGATCTGCCCCTTCAACTCCCCGACTGGGAACGGCGCGACCGGCCCATCATCGAGTAGGCCGTGGCCGCCGGCGAGACGATCATGTACCACGAGCCCGGGACGACGCGACGCTTCTGGATCGATACCGACACGGCATCTGACGACGCGGTGGCCATTCTCATGGCTCTGCGCTGGCCGGGCGTGCGGGTGGAAGGAATCAGCATTGTTGCCGGCAACGTCCCGGTGGAACAGGGAAGCATCAACGCCCGCTACACCGTGGAGTTGTGCGGCGCCGATGTACCCGTTCATGAAGGGCTGCACAAGCCGCTCGTGCGGCCGGCGCGTGATGCGCGCAGCTTCCATGGCTCCGACGGCATGGGGGAGATGCATTATCCGCCGCCGTCGCGCCCGGCGTCCGGCACAGACGCCGTGTCGGCGCTGCTGTCTGCCTTCGAGCAGACCCCCGGCGCAACTGACGCTGGTGACGTTGGGGCCTCTCACCAATATTGCGACGGCTCTCTGCCTTGAGCCGCGGCTGGCGCTATGGGTGAAACATTGCGTCGTCATGGGTGGTGCGGCCTGCACGGTGGGAAACGTCACCCCGGCCGCAGAATACAACGTGTGGTGCGATCCCGAGGCGGCGCATGTCGTCTTTCACTCCGGAATGCCCATCCTGATGGTCGGGTGGGAGATGTGCCGCGGGGAAGCGAACGTCATGGACGCCGACATTTCCTCCCTGCGGGCACTTCGCTCGCCGTACGCCGATTTCGCCCTTGACTGCAACCGCAGTATCTATGCGGGCAACCGCGCCAAGTACCACGACGCCGGCATCCCGCTCCCCGATCCGGTGACCATGGCCGTTGCTCTGGACCCTTCCATTTGCGTCCGCAGGAGCTCGTGCTTCGTCGAGGTGTCTCTTGACCAGGACCTGACCCGCGGCATGACGGTCGTCGATCAGCTTGGCGTGCTGAAGCGCCCGGCAAACCTGGACGTGTGCTGGGAGATCGATGTCGCGCGGTGGAAAAGAGCGCTCGCCGCGGCGCTGAACGCGGGGAGCGTCGTCCCCCCGGGCCGTTAGGGCGCCCGCCGCCGCGTCCGCGTAGCAGCGATTACAATATATTTGAAAAAATAAAATAAATTGTATTGACAGCGATCCGCCGTTGGAATAGTGTGCGTGTCGGCCGAAAGGCTCGCCGGCGGGGCGCGGTCCGGGAGGAGGGTGCACCGTGACAGGAGCAGTGATGACCATGAGAGCCGAACCGTACAAGATCAAGATGGTCGAGTCTATCAGCCAGATCCCCGCCGGGGAGAGACGGAGGAAGATCGCGGAGGCAGGGTATAACGTGTTTGCCTTGAAGGCGGAGGACGTTTACATCGACCTGCTGACCGACAGCGGGACGGGCGCAATGAGCGACGCGCAGTGGGCGGCCATGATGCGGGGCGACGAGGCCTATGCCGGAAGCAAGAGCTACTTTCATCTGCACGACAGTTGCCGCGAAATCACCGGCTACCCGTTCATGGTGCCCACGCATCAGGGTAGGGGGGCGGAGAATGTCCTGTTCCCCCTCCTGATCGCGCGGGGCCAGTATGTTCCCGGCAATATGCATTTCGACACCACCATGGCGCACATCGAGCGCTGCGGCGGCATACCGGTCAACTTCGTCGTGCAGGAGGCCTTCGACACGACGACATACCATCCTTTCAAAGGCAATATCGACGTTGAGAAGCTGGAGAAGTTCATCGTGGAGAAGGGCGCGCACCGCTGCGCGTTCATCCTCGTGACCGTGACCTGCAACAGCGCGGGCGGGCAACCCGTGTCGATGCAGAATCTCCGCGCCGTCAGGAAGCTCGCGGAGAAGCACGGCATCAGGCTCTTCATGGACGCCGCCCGGTTCGCGGAGAACGCTTATTTCATACGGCAGCGGGAGGAAGGTTTTCAGGACAAGAGCATCGGGGAAATCGTCCGCGAGATGTTCGCCTGCGTCGAAGGCTACACCATGAGCGCCAAGAAGGACGGCCTTGTGAACATTGGCGGGATGATCGGTATCCGGGAAGACCGGGAACTGTTCGAGCTTGTGCGATCGAGCCTCGTGCCCGTCGAAGGCTTTCCCACGTACGGAGGCCTGGCCGGTCGCGACATGGAGGCCCTGGCAGTCGGCTTGCGCGAAGTCGTGGATGAGCAGTACCTGGAATCGAGGATCGGGCAGGTCGAGCTCCTGGGAAAGCGGCTGCAGGAGGCGGGGATTCCCATCCAATGCCCGGTGGGCGGGCATGCGGTATTCGTTGATGCGAAGAAGTTCCTGCCCCACATTCCCTATCATCAGTTTCCCGCCCAGGCCCTTGTCGTGGAGGTGTACCTGGAAGCGGGAGTGCGCGCAGTGGAGGTGGGCTCTTTTCTCCTGGGCAGGGACCCGCTCAGCGGTTCCCAGCTAGAGTCACCGCTGGAGCTCGCGCGGTTGACCATTCCGCGGCGCGTCTATACCGACAATCACCTTGGCGTCGTTGCCGACGCGCTCGTGAATATCTACAAGCGCCGCGCGCAGATCAAGGGCCTGCGGATCACGCATGAGCCCAAAGTCCTGCGCCACTTCACCGCCTGCCTTGCGCCGGTGGAGTAAGGGACGTCCGCCGCAGACGGCGCGGGGCGTGTCCGCCGATGCCTCACGACACTTTGAGCGCATGGCTGCCGGTCTTCCGCTACTCCCGGAGGTAGCTTTCGACAATCTCCTCGTACTCGCCGATGCTTTCCGCCTGGACGACGCTCTGGCGGAGCAGGGAGCCGCCCTCCATCCCCTTCGTGTAGGCCACGAAATGCTTCCGCATGTCGCGGCAGGCCTTCAGCTCGCCCACCGATTCCGCGAGCAGCCGCAGATGCTGCATGGCCGTGGAGAGGCGCTCCCCGGCGTCGAGGCGCGCGGCGACGCCGCTTCCCGACAGAAGCTCGATCGTCTGGGCGAAGATGAAGGGGTTGCCCAGGCAGCCGCGCGCGAGCATCACCCCGTCGCAGCCGGTGCGTCTCAGCATGTCGGCGCAATTGCCGGCCGTGAAAAGATCGCCGGACCCGAAGACGGGAACCGCCGCCGCCTGCTTGAGCGCGCGGATGTGCTCCCACTGTGCGGTGCCGGAGAATGCCTGGGCGCGCGTGCGCGGATGCAGGGTCACCAGCGAGGCGCCTGCCCGGATCGCGGCGTCTGCGCATGCAAGGTAGGTGAGGGAGGACGAGGTGTCGCCGAGACGAAGCTTCACCGACAGCGGCAGGTCCGTCTCCGATCTCATCGCGGCGACGATGGACCCGATCAGCGACGGGCTGCGCATCAACGCGGCTCCGCAGTCGGCCTTCAGGACCTTGGGGACCGAGCATCCGCAGTTCAGGTCGATGATCGCGGGCCCGAGGGGGACGATCCTGCGCACCGCCGCGGCGGCCGTGGTCGGCGCCGACGCGAAGAGCTGGAAGCCGGTCAGTTTCTCGTTGGGCGCCGTGCGCAGCAGGCGGAGCGTCGTGGCATTGTTCCGCGCCAGCGCGTCGGCGGATACCATCTCGGTGAAGCAGAGACTGGCGCCGTGACGCACGCAGACCGAGCGGAATGCGGCATCCGTGTACCCTGCCATGGGCGCAAGCCACACGTTGCCGGGCACGTCGAGTGAGGAGACGCGGACCGGGTGGTAGGGGCCCGGATCAGGACAGTCCAAAGACGGTGAGGCTGTTGGCGTACAGGGTCTCGGTCAGCCCTTCCACGGGGACTTCCCGCAGCTGGGCGATGAAAGCGGCCGTTTCGTTGATGTAGGACGGCTTGTTGCGCTTGCCGCGGTGGATGGCAGGCACCATGAAGGGAGCTTCGGATTCGATGAGCATCCTTTCGACCGGGATCTTTTTCGCCGTGTCCTGGAGATTGCGCGCGTTGCGGTAGGTGACATTGCCGGCGAATGAAATCCACAGATTCAGGTCCAACGCCTTGCGCGCGTACTCGTAGTCCTCCGAGTAGCAATGGAGAATGCCGCCCCGGCGCGGCAGCCTCTCACGGAGTATCTCCAGCACGTCCGAGCCTGCGTCGCGATTGTGGATGATGACGGGCAGGTTGAGCTTCTCCGCGAGCTCCAGCTGCCGGATGAAGAGCTCCACCTGCGAGTCCCGATCGCCGAACTTCCGATAATAATCGAGACCGATTTCTCCGATGGCAACGACGCGCTCCAGCTTCGTGCCGTCCATGATTTTCGCTTCCCAGTCGTCGCCCGGCTGCTCCACGGAGGAGGGGGAAACGCCGATGCTATGATAGATCTGCGTCTCGGTTTTCAGGTTTTCGTAGAGTTGCGCAAAGTCGACGAGGTTATTCGAGACCGTGACGAGGTGCTGCACCCCTTCCTGACGGGCTTCCTGCACGACAATGAGTTGGTCGATAAGGTCCTCGGTGATAAGACCTATGTGTGCGTGCGTATCGAAATAGCGCATACATCTCCGTCACGAAGCGTTTTCGAAAGAGTTCGTTTCTCATCTCTCGATTTCCGCAAAGAATATCACGTTGAGAGTGGCAAGTCAAATTTATTGTTTCCGGCGCTTTCTGCCGCTCCGGGGACGTTTTTTCCCCCGCGGAGACCTTCCCGGCGACGAATTCCAACACCCTTTGACAAAAATCCCGCCCTGTGGTATTGTTCGACGGTTTCGCTTATACTATCTGACTGAGATCATCGCCTAGGGAAGGAAGACGCCTTGCCTGTCACGCAATACAAGAAGGCCGAGAAGGAAGTTGCCGACAGAATAGGTAACTGGTTCAGGCGCATCTGGCTCGGCATCGGCAACTTTTTCAAATATATCATGGTGAAGGGGAAGCAACGGTTCACCGTCATGCTGATCCCCCACTCGGAAAAGAAGATCTTCAATTTCCAGATCTCCTTCTTTACGTTCATATTCGTCACCGCGGCGCTCAGCATCATCCTTGTAAGCTTCTTCCTTTTGTCCACGCACTTCACCTATACCAATGAGCAGAACGTCAAGCTCACACAGGAACGGGATTCGCTGGAAAAGACGCTCACAAGCCTCAAGGACGAGGTGGCGCTCATCCGGACCGCGGGCAAGCATTTTAAGGACAGCATCGACGGCGCCATTGCGGCAAGCCAGAACCTCGACACCGGGACGCCCGTCACGGCGACCACCGTCGCGTCGAATTTCACAAGCTTCCCGGAGGACTCCTCCAACTCCGCGGAGGACACGCGGGAGCTTTCCGACCTGAAGACGCTCACGGGCCTCCTGGGCAGCTCCACCGATGCGCTGGACAGCATCACGAAGGTGATGACGGCGTTCCGCGACCTGATGGCCAATACCCCGACGGGCTGGCCGATCAAAGGCGCAAAAGGGATCGTCACGACCCGTTTCGGCTGGACCACCAATCCGTTCACGGGTCTGGGGTACATGCACATGGGGGTGGACCTTGCCTGGGCGCTGGGGACGCCCATCCTCGCCACGGCGGACGGCACCGTGGAGCAGACGAACTACAGCGACGACCTGGGCAACTACGTCACCATCCGCCACAAGTACGGCTTTTACACCCGTTATGCGCACATGAGCGCCTTCGCCGGCAAGCGCAAGGGGGACCACGTGAGCCGCGGAGACGTCATCGGCTACATCGGCGTGACCGGCCTCACAACGGGCCCGCACGTGCACTACGAGGTGCGTCTGGGCTCCGCCTACATCAACCCCATGGAGTTCCTCTCCATCGCGCCGGAGAACGCGCCCACCATCAGCGTCGGCGAGAGGAGCAGCGATTGAGCGATACGCACGTCACCGACGATGCATTCATAAACTCGATCATTGGCGAAGGCACGCGATTCAAGGGCGAGTTCGATCTCAACGGCCTCCTGCGCATCGATGGCGACTTCACGGGCACCATCCGCACGAAAGGCAAGGTGCTCGTCGGCAAGAACGGACGGGCGGAATGCACGATGAACGCCGGCACCGTCGTGGTGGGAGGCGTCATCCGCGGTGAGATCGTCTCCACGGAGAAGGTCATCATCCTTTCCACCGGTCTCGTTCTGGGCAACATCACCACACCGCG
Source organism: uncultured Spirochaetota bacterium (assembly GCA_963781885.1). GTDB lineage: Bacteria > Spirochaetota > Spirochaetia > SZUA-6 > Fen-1364 > Fen-1364. The sequence goes on from CAWAHW010000002.1 coordinate 936,008, forward strand.
CCTCATCATCGAGGAAGGCGTCATTTTCAACGGCTCCTGCCGGGTGACGACCCCCCCGGAGCAGCCCCCCCGCGCCGCGGCAGTGAACGGACAGAAGCCCGTGACGGCCCCGCAGAGGGAGGCCGTGGCTCTCCAGGCGCAGAAGCACTGAAGAGCCCGCCGGGCACATGGCGCGCATCGATTCCCTGGGAGAATCGTACCAGTATCCCGTCCCCGACAGAAAGAAGACCGGCCGCAAGGAGAAGGCGACGCGCCGCGGTTTCTCCGATCTCGTCGAATCCGCCGCGGAATCGGGGGAGGCTTCCACCGACGACTTTTCCGAGGGCAACCGGCGCCGCGGAATCGAGGAGATGCTGGACGCGGTGTTCGCCGCGGGCGACGCGCTGAAGAAATCCCCCACCCTGGAATCCATCAAGGACTACCGGCAGAAGGTGAAGGATTTCGTGACGTACGCGGTGCGTCACAGCATCGCGGTGGAGGAGACGACCTCGGGCGCCAACATCCTCAAGCGGAAGCGCTTCACGCTCGTGAAGGTGATCGACGAGAAGCTGGAGGCGCTTGCGGCATCGGTCCTGGCCGCGCAGACGGAGCAGCTGGCGCTCCTGGCGCAGATCGACGAAATCAACGGCCTGCTCGTGAACCTCATGTCATGAGCGGCCCCTCAGGGAGCATGGTGTGATGAGCGACGACGACGAGATGATGGACGATCGGGTGGAAGACCGCATGGAGGACGCGCCACCCGTTGACGACGAGCCGCGGCCGTCAACGGGGACGGCGCTGCCCGCCGCACCGCGCGCGGAAGGCAGCGCGCCCTGGCGCGTGAAGATACTCTATTCCAGCGCCACGGAGTTCTGCGAGGCCCCGGAAGGGATGGACATCGCGGTGGGGACGATGATCGTAGTTCCCACCCGCTACGGCAACGAGCTGGGCAAGGTGCTCGGCCGGGAAACGGATTCCGGTGACGTCGGCGCGGAGGTGCGGACGATCGTGCGGGTGGCGGCCGCCGCCGACCTCTCCCGGGTCCAGGACAACGAGATGAAGCAGGACAAGGCGTACGCCCTCTGCCGGGAGAAGATCGCGGCGCGCAACCTCGAGATGAAGCTCGTGAGCGCCCATTACCTTCTGGACGAGCAGAAGATCCTCTTCCTCTTTACGGCGGACAGCCGCGTCGACTTCCGCGAGCTCGTGAAGGACCTCGTCTCGGTATTCAAGATGCGCATCGAGCTGCGGCAGATCGGCGTGCGTGACGAGGCGCGGGTGGTGGGCGGCCTGGGCATCTGCGGCCGCGCGCTGTGCTGCAATGCCATCACCGACCGGCTGCGCCCCGTGTCCATCAAGATGGCAAAGGAGCAGAATCTCACGCTCAATTCGATGAAGATATCCGGACCCTGCGGCCGGCTCCTCTGCTGCCTCTCCTACGAGTTCGACGTCTACAAGGAGGCGCGCCAGAGTCTGCCCTCCATGGGCACCCGCGTCCCCTACGAAGGGGAGGAGTTCAAGGTGACGGAGTTGGACGTGCTTGCCCGCCGCGTGCGCTTCCAGAGCGAGTCCGGACGGGTGATCGACGTCGGATTCGATTCGCTTCTGCGCAACCCCTCCACCCAGGCGTGGGAAATGCGGCCGCGCGTCGGGTCGTCGGGGTCTGCCGCCGAAACGGGTCCGGCGCGGCCCGACGCCGCGCACTGAACGCCGTCCCGCTCAGTCGGTGATCTTTTCTCCCTTCAGGAGCGCATCCATCTTTGCGAGCATGCCGCCCACCTGCGCTTTCGTGAGGGCGAACTCGTTCACGCCGTTCACGAATATCGCGTCGAAGTCCCGGTCGTAGGGGGCGTAATCCACGCGCACGGACTTGCCGACCCCCTTGTTGAGCGTGTATGTCACCGAGGCCTCCGGCTTGTCCGGCACGCTGCGCGCCACCTCGCCTTCGACCTGCAGGCTGATGACGGCCTGGTAGAACTTCTTGAAGTTGTCCTCGTCGGCCTTCCTGCCGTCCATGGTGTAGGAGGCGACGACCTGGTCGGGATCGCCGGCCTTGTCGGCCTTTTTCGTCGTGCGGGTGATCGTGAAGACGTGGCTCGTCCCCGCGGCGGCGATCTCCAGCTTGTCCACGTCGTCGATATTCGGGATGAACGTGAACTTGTCGATCACGGAGAACGGCTTCAGGTCCAGGAAGCTCACCGAGGAAGTGTCGGTGAGGTAGACCGTGGGCTGGCCCTTGATCATGAAATAGGTCTGCGTCCCTTTCTGGGCGCCGAAGATGAAGTCGACGGTGTTCGACTTGTCGCGCACGATTGCTTCACCGCTGGGCCGCGTGAGCCCGTACGGGGCGAGGTTCTTCGGATTGTCCACCGCGAAATCGGAGATCGCAACCAACTGCGTCCCCTTGATGACCTTGTCCTGCTGCTGGGAATCCAGCCCGCGCTGGATCCGGTAGGGCTGGGTGACGATGTACTGGCCGAAACCGAGCTGGTAGCTCTTTGTCTCGTCCGCGGTCTTTTGCTTCACCTCGAGGACCGTCCCGTCGTGGAGCAGGAGCTTCACGTACGTGATCTCGTCGTAGTTGAGCGCCGGGGCGATCGTCTTGGAGCGCAGGTCGTTCGCCGTCCAGTGGTAGTGCTGGCCGTTGTTCATCCATACCGTATAGACCTTCAGGTCGCCTTTCACCTGCAGGTAGTAGGTGTTGCCGGCATCCGTCTTGTTCCCGAGGTAGAGCGTGTGCGTGGTGCCGTCCTCCCAGGTCGCGGTGGCCGTCGCTTGGGGAGGGTTCAGGCCGTACTTCGCAAGGTCCGTGGGATTCTCATCGATGGTGCGTTCCGCCGTGAGGGCGGAGAAGCTGCTGAGAAGGTCGTCCGTGTTGGAGGTGTCCAGCGCTCCGACGACCGGCGGATCCGTCACCCACGCGCCGTTCTTCTTCTGGAGCGTGAGCGTTCCTTCGGCCCGGCCGCCAAGAACGATCTTGACGATCTTGTCCTTGTCGCCCTGGGACAGCGACGGCGTTGGGGGCGTGGCGGCAGCCGACACAGGCTTCGGCCGCGAAATGATGAAATAGGCGCCGATGATCGCCGCCAGGACGACGACAACGACGCCGAGCGTCCAGACCCTCCTGCTCATAGATGACGTCTCCTCATCCAGACCATGAAACCGGCCCCGAGGATCAACAGGGGAATGAGAATGACCACGACGCCCGAAAGGATGAGCGCCCAGAGGCTGCTGATGTTCAGCCGCATTGTCTGGAGGCTCTTCGGACGGATGGTGAGGCTGTCCTTCTGTCCCTTCAGCCACCCCAGGGTATTCATGAAGAAGTCCCCATTGCCCGGGATGGCCGCGGTGAGCGACTGCGCGAGGAACCTGATGTCCCCCACGACCACAACCTGGGTGTCGGGCGCGCCCGGCTGGCTGGCCGGGTCCGTGATGGCCACGGCGAGCGTGAACGGTCCCGCGACGTCCCCGGGTTGGCGGTCCGGGGAGGTGGCGTGCTGGACGTCGCGCTTGCCGTATGACTTGCTCGACGAGGTGAGGAGAGGCTCGATCTTCAGGCTCTTCTTTTTCAGGTCCAGCGTTTGGATGGACTGGGACCAGGCAAGAACGACGTCGTAGTTGTTCGCCCGCAACGGGCTGTTGATGTCGTGGTACTCCAGCGTCGGGATGATATAGGCGGGGTTCTGCGTCGCGATCTTGTTCGTGTCGCCTTCCACGACGACGATGCCCTGCACCTGCACGCCGTAGCTCTTGAGCAGCTCGGCGAGGTTGGGATACTGGTTGTCGTTCTGGAACACGTCGAAGAGGAACTCCGCGCGTCCGCCGGCGGCAAGGTACGCCCGCAGCTTGTTCGCGTCATCCGCGGTCAGGTCGTTCTTCGGCGCCAGCACGAGCACGATGTTCGCGTCATCCGGCACCGCCTTCGCCGTGAGGAAATCGAGGCTCTTCACCTCGTAGTTCTCATTCGCGACGGCCGACGTGAGCCCCAGGGAGTCGATGGTCTGCTCGCCGTGCCCCGCCAGCATATAGAGCGTCACGTTCTTCTGCGCCGTCACGTACAGCACGGCGGCCGTGACGCGCTGCTCCACGGAGAGCGACGTGAGCTGCGGCTGGGAGTTGGGATTGCTCGGATCGTAGTTCGACGTGTCGTAGTTGTACATGTCGTAGGCACCGATGCTCTTGTACTTGGCCCCCGTCGCCACGACCAGCGTGCCCGCGGCGAGCCCCTGGCCGGTGGGATCGTACTGCTTCGTCCAGCCGGGATTCATCTCGGGATCGATCGTCTGCAGCTTCACGTGCCGGCTGCGCGCCGCGTACTTTGCCAGTATCGCCTTCACGGTCGGGTCTTCCATGCCGGGCTTCCCGATCGTCGTGATGGTGAGGTCGGATGCCAGCCCGTCGAGGATCTTGTAGGTCTCTGGCGACAGGGAATAGATCTTGTTCTGCGTGAGGTCGAGCCTGCCGGGGATCTGGTCCACGAGCACGTTGATGGCGATGACCACGGCGAGCCCCGCGACGATGAGGAGCGTCGCGTAGCCTCCGAACCGGAACTTCCGGCTTTTCAGGGAATCGAAGAGCGATATTTTTTTCACGGCGTTCCTCCCTTACACCCAGCGCCGTTTATCGATCATGCGGATCGTGAGGAAGACGAAAGCGCCGGCAAACGAGATGTAGTAGACGATCGGGCCCAATCCGAGGATCCCCATGCCGAAATCGTTGTAGCGTTTCACGAGGGAGAACCAGGAGAGGATCTTCGCGATCAGCCCCGTGAAGAACGGCCGGGAGAAGACGAAGAGAAGGACCACGGCTGCCGCCGCGAGGACGAATGCCGTGAGGGAGGCGACGAAGCTGCGCGTGCTGAACCAGACCAGCGCCACGAGGGCCGCGCCGAGGACCGCGAGGAAGACGAGACCCGAGATCGCGTCGCTCGGGACGCTCTGGGAGACGAAGTCGAGGATCCAGATGAGGAGGAGCGCGGCGAACGTCTCCACGGCCGCGATGAGCTGATTGTCGGTGACCGAGGAGAAGAAGAGGCCGATCGAGATGAAGGCGCATCCCATCAGGAGGAAGCCGATGTAGCCTCCGAATATCTCCCACCAGGCGAGGCCCAGGAGGGAGAAGAAGCTCATGATGACGGGGAAGAGCAACGTGATGAGGAGCGTGATGACAAAGACGCCCACGGCGGCCAGGTACTTTCCCAGCACGATGCCGGTGATGGAGAGCGGGCTCGTGATGAGGAGCTGGTCCGTCTTCTGACGCATCTCCTCGGAGAGGAGCCGCATCGTGAGGATGGGCACGAGGAACAGGAAAATGAAGGTGAGGTTGCTGAGAACCCCCGTGAAGCTCGGATTGCCCGTGAGGAGGTTGGACAGGGCGAAGAAGACCCCCGCGATGAGGACGAAGAATCCCACGAAGACGAAACCGATGGGGGAGGAGAAATACGCCTTGAGTTCCCGACGAAGTACCGCAAGCATGTCAGGATACCTCCTTTTCGTCCGTGATGAGGTTGAGGAAGATCTCTTCCAGCGTGAGGTCGAGGGACTTCATCATGAGCAGGGGCAGGTTGCCCCGCGCGAATGCCTGGAATACGTCGCGGCGCACGTCCACGTCCCGTTTCGCTTCGATCACGAGGTCCACCGTGCCGGGCTCCCGGCTGCCGATGCATTCGGCCTTCACGACGTGCCCCACGCCCCGCGCGACGGCAAGCGACTCCTGCTCGCCGCCGGCGACGCGCAGGCTCAGACGGTTGTCGCCGGTCATGCCGCGGGAGAGATTCTCCGCGGTATCGCTGGCCACGATCTTGCCCCTGTTGATGATGAGCACGCGGCTGCAGACGGCCTGGACCTCGGGGAGGATGTGGGAGCTCAGGATGATCGTGTGCTCCTTTCCCAGGGCGCGGATGAGATTGCGCGTCTCGATGATCTGCTGGGGGTCCAGGCCGATGGTCGGCTCGTCCAGGATGAGGACGGGGGGCGTGCCGATCATCGCCTGCGCGATCCCGACGCGCTGCTTGTATCCCTTGGAGAGGTTCTTGATGAGACGACCCCGCACGTCGGCGATCTTCGTCGCATCCATTGACCGCTCCATGTTCTCCTTGCGGCGCGAGCGGGCGACGCCCTTGATGTCGCAGACGAAGGAAAGGTAGTCGCGGACGGTCATGTCCGGGTACAGCGGCGGGAGCTCGGGCATGTAGCCGATCTGCCTCTTCACCTCAAGCGGCTGCTCGAGGATGTCGTGACCGTCGAGCTTCACCGATCCTTCGGTCGCGGAGAGGTACCCGGTGATGATGTTCATGGTGGTCGACTTCCCGGCGCCATTGGGCCCGAGGAATCCCAGTATCTCACCCCTGTTCACCGTGAAATTGAGCCGGTCGACGGCCACACGCTGGCCATATTTCTTCGTGACGTTCTCGACCTGTATCAAGGCGTTCTCCTTTCCATCAGGCTCTGCAGCGGTCTCTCACTCTGACTGTGTGGCAGGAGTATATCAAAAAAGCGCATCATGGGTAGACTCCCTGCGCCAAATTTACAATTTTCCGCAGATCGTGGAGCATGTACGGGGGCTTCTCCCCCGGTCCGGGCCACGCCGATCCCTCGGGCGCAAACCAGCAGGCGTCGATGCCGGCGGCGCGCGCGCCGGCAATGTCGGCTGCGGGGTTGTCGCCGATGCACAGGAGATCGGCCGGCGCGATGCCCAGTGCGGCAGCCGCGGCGAGGAAAAAGCGCGGGTCGGGCTTCGCGATGCCCATCTCTTCCGATATGAGGACCGCGGAGAAATATTCCTCCAGGCCAGATGCCTGCAGCCTTCCCCGCTGGACGGTCGTGAGGCCGTTCGTGACAAGGCAGAGCTTTGCCACCCGGGCCGCCGCTGCAACGGATTCCCGCGCGTAAGGCATGAGCGGCGCGTGGGAGGCAAGCGCGGCAAGGTACCGGGCGGAGGTCGCTGCCGGATCGAAGGGAAGGCCAAGGAGCGCGATCAGGTCGGCGAAACGTCCGACTTTGAGCTCGTCAGCCGTGACCGCGCCCTGCTCGAGTCTCCTCCACCACCCGGCGTTGATGGAGCGGTAGGCGGCGGCGGCCCGCGGAAGCTGACCTTCCGGCACCATCGGCTCGAGTGTCGCTTCTATCGCGAGGCTCTCTGCCTTCTCATAGTCGAACAGCGTGTTGTCAGCGTCGAGCAGGAGTCCTCGGTACCTTTTCATCGGGGGTCCCATGATGGTCGGAAATCCTCCCCGTTGCAAGTGGGCGGCAGGCGCCCGGCAGACCGGCCAGGGGGCCTTGACTTTTCCCCTGCAATCCGTAAATTTTGCACGCTTCGCCCGCAGTCCAGAGGAAGCGCGGCGGAAATCCAGGAAAAGGAGGTTGACACACAATGGCCGAGGTTTTGAGCAAAAACGCGAGGGTGGGAATCGTCACCCAGAAGTTCTTCTGCACGTGCGGCGGCGAGGTGAAGATGAAGCTCGTTTTCGCCAAGGGGAAGCTTCGCAACACCGCGGAGTGCGAGAAGTGCCATCGCCAGGAGCGCAAGCCCAGCGATTTCAAGGCATAGGGCGCTTCATTGCCACCCATCCTGAAGGATGGGTTTTTTTTGCGCCGCGCCGTGGAGCTTACGCGCGCAGGCGTTTCTGCCTGTCCTCCCGGCGCCATGCATCGACCTGCGCAGAAATCTCCATCTGCATTTTTCCGAGGAGCTCGACGACGGCCCGCTTTCCCCGGGGAGGAGAATAGAGGGTCAGGGGCTTCACGCGGTAGTGCGTGCCGCGGAGATTCGTCAGTATCTTCCATACCTTGGAGATCGAGTACCCGCCATCAACGGCCACGGACAGGACCGGCATCGGCTCCGCTTCCAGGATGATGCGCACCGCGCCGGCCTGAAAATCCCTCACGCGTCCCGTCCGCGACCGCGTTCCCTCGGGAAACACCACGGGACAGTAGCCCTGGCGCGAGAGTGCCGCCAGACGCCGGAGCTCCGCGTGTCCCTTTCGGTAGTCGCCGGTGCGGCTGATGAGGGCGCTTTGCCCCACGCGGAGCATGCGGGAGACCATCGGCACGCCCCGGCCAAGCTCCTTTTTGGAGACGTAGCGCACGACGCTCCGGGGGAAGGCAAGCGCGAGGGCGGGGATGTCGACGAGGCTCTGGTGATTGGAGACGACCATGAAGACCGGGGGAAGCGCCCCGCGATAATGTTCGAACTCCGTCTTCATGCCGCCCATCATGCGCGCGAGGATGAACAGCCGCCGGGAAACCGTCTGCTGGTAGCGCGTGATGAGGTCCATGACGAACGCGGGGCGGAATATCATCACGAGGATCAGATGGATCTCCGCCCGAATGAAAATGGCAAGAACGCAAAGGACCACAAACGCCGCCATCATGCTACGTGCGGGTGCTCCCTTCCGTTCCGGACGGAGTTGCGACATTCGTGCGGCCGTTGCCATCAAAGCGCGGCATCCTTCGACCTTCCAACGCGGCGGCCACCGCGCGGATGAAGCCGGCGTCCGTCCCGCAGCAGCCTCCGACCACGTCAACGCCGTCCCGCACCAGGCGCGGCACGTAGGAGGCGTATTCGTGGGCGCACAGGGGGTAGACCACGCGTCCCCCCACGATCTGCGGGATGCCGGCGTTCGCCTTCATCCAGATCGGCAGGGTGGTGAGGCTGCGCAGGATCGGGGCGAGCGGCACGAACTGCTCGATCCCCGCGCCGCAATTCGCGCCGATGAGCGAGGCGCCTGCCTCCTCCGCCCGGCGCACGCACACCTCCGGCGGGTTTCCCATCATCGTGCGGTAGCCGCGTGGTGTGGCGTTGTACGACATGCTCGCCACGACGGGCAGGTGCGTCGTCTCGGCGGCGGCGCGCACCGCAATGGCCATCTCCTCCACGTCGGTCATGGACTCTACGACGATCCAGTCGACGCCGGCCTGCGCGAGCGTCGCGGCCTGCTCGGCGAAGACGTCGTGGAGCTCCGCCGCGCTCACCTCGCCGAGGGAGATGAATCGCGCGGTGGGACCCATGTCGCCGGCGACGATTGCCGAGCGCCCGATCACCTCACGTGCGAGCGCGGCGGCCGCGGTGTTGATCTTTGCCACCTGGTCGGAGAGGCCATGCGGTTCCAGGCGGAATCTGTTGGCGCCGAAGGAATTCGTCAGCACGATGTCCGCGCCCGCCTCCAGGTAGTCGCGCGTCACCTCACGGACGATGTCGGGGTGGAGGAGATTCCATTCATCCGGCGGGCATCCCTGCATGAGGCCGCGTTTGAAAAACTCCGTCCCCCACGCCCCGTCGGCGAGCAGCACGGTGCCTTTTTCCCAGGTTTTTCCGCGGACATCCATACCGCCCGTCATAGTAGTGAATCTGCTTGCTTGTGAAAAGGATGATATTCCATTAGGCTTGCCGCATAATGGCGGTCTTTCTTATCGCTTTCGCGGCGGCGGGCGCGCTCATCCTCACCATCCATGTCGCTCTCGCCGCCGGCGTCGGGCGCGCCCTGCGCGCCGAAAGCCGCCGAAAGAGCCCCGCGCGCCCGGGCACGCCGGTGACGGGCGCGGCGCTTCCCGTTGCCGAGGTCATCGTGGCGGTGCGCGACGAGGCGGCGCGGCTTCCCCAGCTCCTTGCATCCCTGCAGGCGCAGACGGCGGACTGCCTTTTTCTTCTGGTCGACGACAGGTCGACGGACGACACGGGGCGCTGCCTCGACGAGTTCTGCGCGTCGATGGGTCCGCGCGCGCGCGTGATCCACAATCATGACGAGCCGATCGGTCTCACGGGCAAGCAGGCGGCGCTCGACCTAGCCTTTACAGAGGCGAAAGGCGAGATCCTCGTCTTCACCGACGGTGACTGCCGCGTGCCCTCTACCTGGGTGGAGGAGCTTGCCGGCCATTTCGACGACCCGAAGGTCGGAGTGGTGCTCGGCCGCATCGAGCTCCCCGAGGGAGAAAGCTTCCTGGCGCGTTTCCAGGCATTCGAGCAGCCCCTCATCAACCAGTACAATTTCGGCGCCGTGGGGCTCGGCATGCCGATGGGCTGCTTCGGCAACAACATGGCCGTCCGGGGGGCAGCGGTCAAGGAGATCGGCGGCTTTCGCAGTCTCGGTTACGCGGTGACCGAGGATGCGCTGCTCCTGGAGGCGCTGAACCGCCAGGGGGGCTGGCAGGTCAGGGTCTGCACGGCAGCGCGCGCCGCGGCGGTCACGGCGGCCAAGACGACCTGGAAGGACTACGCCAATCAGCATGTGCGCTGGAACAGCGGCGCGCTCTTTGCCACGGACCTCCTCTCCCGCTTCTTTTACTGGTTCGTCGTGCTTTTCTACCTGGTCGGGAGCATCGTCGTGAGCCCCCTCGGTTTCCTGAACTGGCGGGTGCCCGTGCTCTCCCTGAATGCTTTTCTCAGCATCGGCATTCTTGCGGTCGTAAGCGGAGTCTACGAAGGGAAAAGGCGGGTTCCCTACTACCTTCGACTCCTCCCGCACCTTTTTTTCTTCGGTTTTTTCTACAGCTTCATCACCGTGCGCGCCCTTTTCAAACGGCCCTTCGAATGGAAAGGCGCCTCGATGCGCCCCTGATCAGGTCCGGGGCCAATTCCGCGCGAGCAGCTCCCGGAACGAATCCGGCGTGAGAAGCGCGACATGCGCGCGGAGCCATTCCGCCTGGACGTAGCCCCAGGTGGCCAGATACGGCATGATCCGTGGGTTCGTATTGTCGCTGATGGCATCGATCTGGTCTTCCACGAAAATCGCCCGTTCGAATCCACCCTGCATGCGGAGACGCTCGACAGCGGCGAGCTTCGGCTCGCCCTCGCTGTGGATGATGCGCTCCTGCGGCAAGGCAATGCCCTGCGCTCCCAGGATCTCGGCGATGAAGGGCGGCCGTTTCGTTGAAAGGACGCAAAGAACCGCGCCCGCCGGGAGACCGGCGATGCCCGCGGCAACATGCGGGTAGATTCGGTTCATCCGCAGCCAGCCGTCCCTGTCCGCCTTCAGGAGGGAAGCGCGCGCTTCGTAGAAAAGATGCATGAATCGCTCCATCCTGCCCGATCCTGCGCGTCGCGCCTCTTCGTCGAACTGCGCCTGCGAGCCGATGGAAACGCCGTCGTCCACGAGCTTCTGGATAAGGACGAAATCCTCACCCGACCGGACAAAAGGACGCAGACGGGCGAAAGCGGCGTGCGCCTCGCTGCTGGCGGCGGGTGCGGCGCCCTGCAGGAAAAGATCATGGTAGGCCGTCCATGACGACGCGAAGCATTCCTCGATGGAGTCGCAGATAACCCCGTCGAAGTCCAGCACCAGGAGCGACGGAAACCGGCTCACGCGCACGCCTCCGGCTCCACACTACTTGAAATGCCTCTCACGCGGAAGAGGCGCGGGAGTGTACGTCCGCGGCGACTTCCGCTATACCTGTTGCCGTGAAGAGGCTCATCTACAGGGATTTCCTCGGCCATTTCGATGCAAAGGGGCGGCTCGCCTGCGCGTGCGGCAGCATCCACAACCTCCAGACCCGATCCGTCCTCGTCTCCGGGGATGCGCTGGAAGAATCGACGCAGCTGCTGGCGGAGAGCAAGGGCAGCGGTGTCCGGCTCTGGGTATTGAGCGACACGAATACAGAGGCTGCCGCAGGGGCGCGATTCAAGAGCGTCGTGCGCGCGGCGCGGGTCGTGTCGCGCGTCCTGCAGGGCACGCCTCGCGTGCGTCCCACGGAGGAGCTCGCCCAGGAGCTCGCGCGGGAGGTGGGCGGCGCATCCGTTGACCTCATCGTCGCGGTGGGCAGCGGCGTCATTTCCGACCTTGGCAAGCGCGTTTCGCTCCTGTCGGGTGTGCCCAACTGGTGCGTGGCCACGGCTCCCTCGGTGGACGCGTATGGTTCGGCGACGGCGGCGATCGACGTCAGCGGCTACCACGGCGCCGTGCCCTGCCGCGTCTCGGAAGTGATCGTTGCCGACCTGGACGTGATAGGCCGCGCCCCGCGCGTGATGTTCCAGGCCGGCCTGGGCGACCTGCTGGCGAAGTTCATCGCACACATGGACTGGAACCTCGCGGCCGTGATGACCGGGGAGGCCTACTGTTCCCTGGCGGCCGACACCGCGCTGGAGTCGGCGCGTGCGGCGCTCGATGCCGCCCGCAGGCTCGACGATGAGCCGGCGGAGGCCACGCGTACGCTCATGGATGCCGGGCTGAGCTCATCGTTTGCGATGCAGGCAACTGCCGGGTCGCGTCCGGCTGCCTCGGCGGAGCACACCCTCGCGCACTTCTGGGAAACGGCGCATTCGTCGGGTCGGGAAGACCTGGATCTGCACGGCATCCTCGTCGGGACGGCGAGCCGCATTGTTCTGCCCCTCTACGAATCGTTCTACAAAAGGCTGGAAGGATTCACGCCCGATGTGCCGCGGCGGCTCGCGAGCTACGACGCGGAGCCTTCATGGCGGGAAGGCCTGGCGAACGGCCTCCGTCCCTTTCTCTCGAAGATCGAAGAGGAGATGTCACGGCGCGTCTTCGACAAGGCCGTGCTTGCCGGGCGGCTTTCGACCTTCGTCGAAAAGAGACGGTCGATCATCCAGAAGGGACAGGAAATGCTCGGGGAGCTGGCTTCCTCGGTGAAGGTGCTGGAAAAGATCGGATGCCCTTTCACGGTGAAAGATCTCGCCATACGCCGGGAGAACGTCCTCCTGCCGCTGCGGAGCATCCGTCTTCTGCGCCGGCGCTATTCGAGCTTCGACCTCGCCTATGAGCTGGGCATCGAAGAGTCCATCGTACGGGAGGCCGAAGGCAATCCTGCCCTGGGTGAATGATCAGATCTGGAAGTCCTGGCCTGCTTCCAGGTGAGCGAATATCTTCTTGCCGTTTTTTTCCATGATGTCCTTGAGCGTGACATTCGTGAGGTAGTCTTCCATCGTCTTCTGCAGCCCGGTCCAGATGTCATGCGCGGGGCAGGGCTCGGGCCTGTCGCAAAGGGTCTTCCGCCGGAGCGTGCAGGGCGTGAGGCCGTGCGTCTCCCCGACGGCCTGAAGGATGTCGTGGACGGAGATCTCCGCGGGCTTGCGGTTCAGCACGAAACCCCCGCCGGGGCCTCGCACGGACCGGATCAGTCCCGCCTTCTTGAGCTTGAAGAAGATTTGCTCGAGAAACTCCGACGAAACCTTTTCCTCGCCGGCGATGGAGCCGATGGAGACAGGGCGATTGTGGTTGGTCATCGCCAAGTTGATGACTGCGCGAAGACCGTATCTGCCCTTGCTGGTGATTCTCATCCTTTTATCGACTCCGTATAGATATATTATTGCGCTTGTTAGATATTATCAACTGGTAGCGCTCAATGGGCGGCGAAATCACATGAATATCGGCTCCCGACAATCGGCTTTCATCGTCCTGACCGCTCTGCTTTTCGTTCCGATCCAGGCTGAGGCCGCCTTTCCCGGCGCTCTACCGGTGAATCCGGTGCAGGCGCGGCTCGTGCCGGAGGTTCTTTCGGTGAAAGCGGGCGCGCCTTTCACCGTCGCCCTCGAGCTTGAAATCAGACCCGGCTGGCACGTCTACTGGGAGAACCCGGGCGATTCGGGTCTGCCGACAAAGCTGGAGTGGCAGCTCCCTCCCGGTTTCCGTGCCGGGCCCCTTTCGTGGCCCGTGCCGCAGAGATTCGATTCCCCGGGCGCCGTCACCTTCGGCTATGCCGACAAGGTCCTCCTCCTCACGAAGATCACGCCGCCCGACACGCTCTCCACCGACGCACAGGTCGTCTTGAAAGCGCGCGCGGAATGGCTTGCCTGCCAGGTGGAATGCACGCCGGGCGCGGCATCTCTTGAGACGAGCCTGCCGGTGACGGTTGGAAATCCATTGCCTGATCCGGCGTGGACACATCGTTTCGAGGCTGCCCGGGCGTCCATCCCTGTTTCCGCGCCCGGCTCGAGCTTCCATGCAACGGTCGCGGCCGGCCGACTGGACCTGCATGCCGAAGGCCTCGTGTTGCCCGCCGACGCCCAGGCGTCTTTCTATCCCGAAGATCCGGGCGTCCTTTCTATGTCGACCCCGCAGCCCCTGTCGCGCGTTTCCTCGGGTTTCGATCTTCGGCTTCTTCAAGACGTCGGCGCGCAGACCCCGGACCGGTTGCGGGGCGTGCTTGTTGTCACCGCGCCAGGGCAGGCCAGCCCTCGGGGCGTCCTGGTCGATGCGCAGGTGACGCCCTCGTCTGCATCGGCCGCGGGCTTTCCCGGTCTGCCCGGGTTCCTGCTGGCGCTCCTTTTTGCGTTTGTCGGCGGGGTGATCCTGAACCTCATGCCGTGCGTGCTGCCGGTCATCTCCCTGAAAGTGCTCTCACTGGTCCGGCAGTCGCAAGAAGAGGGCAGGAGGGCGCCTGTCCACGGAATGCTCTTCGCAGGGGGCGTGCTCCTTTCATTCTGGGTCATGGCTGCGCTTCTTGCAGGGGCGCGGGCCGCGGGCAGGCTGCTTGGCTGGGGATTCCAGCTTCAGAGCTCCGCGGTCGTGGTGGCGGCCGCGGCGCTTTTTTTCCTCATCGCGCTGAATCTCCTGGGCGTCTTCCAGCTCGGGATTTCTTTCACCCGTTTGGGCGGCCTGCTTCGCGGAAGGACAGGTGCAGCGGGATCCTTTCTGAGCGGGCTTTTCGCCGCGATCGTCGCCACGCCGTGCACGGCGCCGTTCATGGGTGCCGCCCTTGGCTATGCGCTTTCCAGACCACTGCCCGTGGTTTTCGGTGTCTTCACCGCGCTGGGCATCGGTATGGCTGCCCCGTACCTGATTCTGGCGGCGGCGCCCCGGCTGGCCGCGGGGCTGCCGAAGCCGGGACCGTGGATGGAAACGCTCCGCCAGGTCATGGGCTTCCCCATGCTCGCCGCCGTGATCTGGATGCTCTTCGTTCTCTCAGGGCTTGCGGGCGGCACCGCAGTGATCGCGCTTCTTGCAGCGCTCCTTGCCGCGGGCATCGGCGCGTGGGCGTGGGGGCGCTGGGGCGGCATCGATCGATCCCGTCGCACGCGGCTGCTCGCGGGTGCGTGTGCGCTCGTGCTCGCGGTGGGCGGTCCGGTCGGCGCCGCCGAATACGGCCGCGCGCTCCAGGTTGCGCCGGAGGCCGGCCTCTCGCAGGCGCCGAGCCCGGCCGCCGCAGGGTGGGAGGCGTGGAGCCAGGATCGCGTGGACCAGCTCCGCCGGGACGGCGTTCCCATTTTCGTCGATTTCACCGCGCGCTGGTGCCTGAGCTGTCAGGTGAATGAAAGGGTCGCGCTGGCCAATGATGCCGTCATGAAGCGCTTTGCCGCGCTGGGAGTTCACCTGCTGCGCGCGGACTGGACCGCGGGAAGCGACTTGATCGCCGCCGGGCTGTCGTCATTCGGCCGCGCGAGTGTTCCACTCTACGTCTACTACCCGTCCCATGCCGACGAGCCCGTGCTCCTGCCCGAGCTCCTGACGCCCGGGATCGTGTTGAGCGCGCTGGATCGACAGGTCCGAACCTCGGACTGATCGAGAGCGCCGGCCCACGCACGCGCGCCTTCGACGCGCTCGGAAATGCCACGGAATACCGTGACTGGATTGACCCTCCCCATGGGCGCAACTATAATCGTTCAACACTTTTCGCAAAATGCCACGAAATGCACGGGGTACCGTGCATGATACCGTGGCCGATTCGGGAGGCTCACCCGTGGGCGTTCGCGTGCGATACCCGCCGTCACCGACGGGCTTCCAGCACATCGGGAGCGTGCGAACCGCGCTGTACAACTACCTCTATTCGCGCCGCACGGGCGGCACGTTCGTGCTGCGCATCGAGGACACCGACCGCAAGCGCTTCGTGCCGGAGGCGCTCCAGGACATCTACGACACGTTCGCCTGGCTGGGCTTCCATTGGGATGAAGGTCCGGACCTCGGCGGCCCCCATGCGCCGTACTTCCAGTCGGAGCGCACCGAGACGTATCGGAAGTACGCCGACGACCTGCTCGCCCGCGGCCTTGCCTACCGCTGCTTCTGCACGGCCGAGCGCCTGGACGCCCTGCGCGCGCAGCAGGAGGCGGCAAAGACGGGTGCGCCCGGGGACCAATCCACCCAGGGGTACGACCGTCACTGCCGCAATCTTTCGGAATCCGAGCTGCGCGCGGCGGAGGCATCAGGTGCGCCCTCCGTGGTGCGGCTGAAGATCCCTCTGGAGGGGAGCACGACCTATCGCGACATCCTGCTCGGCGAGATCACGGTGGAGAACAGGACGATCAATCCGGACCCCGTGCTCATCAAGAGCGACGGCTTTCCCACCTACCATATGGCAAATGTCGTGGACGATCACCTCATGGAGGTGAGCCACATCATGCGCGGCCAGGAGTGGCTGCCGTCGGTCCCGGTGCACCTCATCCTCTACAAGGCATTCGGATGGGAGCCGCCGGTGTTCTGTCATCTGCCGATGGTCATGGGCAAGGACGGGCACAAGCTGTCCAAGCGACTGGGCTCCACCAGCGTGCGGGACTTCCGCAGCCAGGGGTACCTCCCGGATGCGCTCCTGAACTGCATCGCGATGGTGGGATGGTCGTACGACGATTCACGGGAGCTCTTCAGCCTCAAGGACTTGGAGGAGCTCTTCGACATCTCGCGGCTCACGAAGTCCCCCGGGGTGTTCGACTACCAGAAGCTGGAGTGGTTCAACGGCATGTACATCCGCGCCAAGACCACAACGCAGCTCGCCGCGCTCATCAAGCCCTTCATGCAGCAGGCCGGGCTTCCGGCGGACGACATGACGATGCTCGAGGGAGTCGCCGGGCTGGTCCAGGAGCGCGTGAAAGTGCTCTCCGAGGTGCCGGCCATGGTGCGCTTCTTGTTCGAGGACCCGGCCGTTCCTCCCGCGGAGGAGCTGCTTGCAAAGAAGGTGGAGCCTGCCCGGGCGGCGGAAGCGATGAAGCGTTTAGTTGCCGTCCTGCCGGAGCTCTCCGGCAGTGACGAACAGGCGGAGGCGCGCCTGCGCGGGCTTGCCGACGAGCTGGGCATGAAGCTGGGCGACCTGCTCATGCCGTTGCGGGTCGCCGTCACCGGCTCCAAGGTGTCCCCGCCGCTCATCGCGAGCATCCGGGTGATGGGAATTGCGGCCGCGCGCAGGCGCGCCGAGAAGGCGCGTGTCGTGCTGGAAGAGTTCGCAGCAAGGAGTTGAGAATGGCGGAGAATGAGAAGAAGGCGCCTGGCGCAGCAGCCGATGTCGTCGCGGAAGAGGTCACCATGGACAAGCTGGTGTCCCTCTGCAAGCGCCGGGGATTCATATTCCCCTCCAGCGAGATCTACGGCGGTCTTGCCTCCGCCTGGGACTACGGCCCCATGGGCGTGGAGCTGAAGAAGAGGATCCAGGAGTTCTGGTGGCGCCAGATGACGCAGCTCAACAGCAACATCGTGGGGCTCGATGCCGCCATCATGATGCACCCGCGCGTCTGGGAGGCATCGGGTCACGTTGAAAACTTCACCGACCCGCTCATCGACTGCAAGACCTGCAAGCACCGCTTCCGCGCCGACCAGGTTCCCGAAGAAAACATGAAGACCCACAAGTGCCCGGACTGCGGCTCCGCCACTCTCACGGAGGCCCGCAAGTTCAATCTCATGTTCACGACGCACATGGGCCCCGTGGAGGACGACGGGGGCCTGATCTACCTGCGGCCTGAAACGGCGCAGGGCATCTATGTGAATTTCAAGAACGTGCTGCAGACCGGCCGCGTGAAGGTTCCCTTCGGCATTGCGCAGGTGGGAAAGGCCTTCCGCAACGAGATCACGACGAAGAACTTCATCTTCCGCACGTGCGAGTTCGAGCAGATGGAGATGCAGTTCTTCGTGCATCCGTCGGAGGACATGAAGTGGTTCGAGCACTGGAAGGAGCGCAGGCTCCAGTACTACCTGGACCTCGGCGTGCGCAAGAGCAAGCTGCGCTTCCACCAGCACGGACCCGACGAGCTGGCCCACTACGCAAAGCTCGCCTTCGACATCCAGTACGAGTTCCCCTTTGGCTGGAAGGAGCTGGAAGGCATCCATAACCGCACCGACTACGACCTGAAGCGCCATACCGAGTTCTCCGGCAAGGACCTCACGTACCTGGACGAGGTGAGCCACGAGCGCTACATCCCCTACATCATCGAGACGTCGGCGGGTCTCACGCGCACGGTCCTCGTCGTGCTGTCGGATGCGTACGACGAAGAAGTCGTGGAGGGGGAGAAGCGCGTCGTGCTGCATTTTCACCCGCGTATCGCGCCGATCACCGTCGGCATATTCCCGCTCGTGAAGAAGGACGGGCTTTCCGAGCTCGCGCGGAAGCTTGACGACGAGCTGTGTGAGGACTTCCGCACCTTCTATGACGAGAGCGGTGCGATCGGCCGGCGCTATCGCCGGCAGGACGAGGTGGGCACGCCTTTCTGCGTGACGCTGGACTACCAGACGAAGGAGGACCAGACGGTCACCATCCGCTACCGCGACTCGATGGAGCAGGTGCGCGTGAAGATGGCCGACATTGCCGCAACGCTGAAGAAGGCGATCAAGGACTATCGGAGGGTCGGGGAATGAGCGGCGAAATGCGCGGAGTGCCGCGCAGCTCGGTTTTCGACACGCTGAAGGAGCGGGGCTTCGTCAGCCAATGCTCCAACGAGGAGGGCCTGCGGAAGCTGCTGGACACCGAAAAGGTCACGTTTTACATCGGTTTCGATCCGACGGCGGAGAGCCTCCACATCGGACACCTCCAGCAGCTCATGTTCATGGCGCACCTCCAGAGGGCCGGTCACCGGCCCATCGCCCTGGTGGGAGGCGGAACAACGCGCATCGGGGACCCCACCGGCCGCACGGAGAGCCGCAAGATCCTGCCCGTCGAGACGATCGCCGCCAACTCTGCGCTCTTCCGCGCGCAGATCTCCCGGTTCCTCGATTTCGCGGAAGACCGCGCGCTCATGCTCGACAATGCGGAGTGGCTTGCGCCGCTGAACTACATCGAGTTCCTCCGCGACATCGGGCGGCATTTCTCCGTGAACCGCATGCTCTCCTTCGAGACCTACAAGATGCGCATGGAGACGGGGCTCTCCTTCATCGAGTTCAACTACCAGATCCTCCAGTCCTACGACTATCTCGTGCTCTACAGGAAGCACGGCTGCCGGCTCCAGATGGGCGGCGACGACCAGTGGGGCAATATCGTGGCGGGAATGGACCTCATCCGCAGGGTGGAGGGCGTGGAGGCGTTCGCGCTGACGTCGCCGCTCATCACCCGGTCGGACGGCAAGAAGATGGGAAAGTCGGAAGGGGGGGCGCTCTACCTTGCCGCGAACCTCGTGAGCCCTTACGAGTTCTACCAGTTCTGGGTCAACATCCCCGACGCCGATCTCCCGCAGTTCTTCCTGCGCTTCACGTTCCTGCCGGTCGCCGAGGTGAAAGAGCTCTGCGCCGCGAAAGATTCGGGTATCAACGACGTGAAACGCAGGCTGGCGATGGAGATCACGACGCTCGTGCACGGCGCGGAGGCGGCCGCGAGCGCGGCAGGCGCCGCGCGCGCGGCATTCGAGACGGACGGCGCCGGCGGACCCGGCGACCTTTCCGGCGTTCCCACGGTGGACGTGCCCCGTGCCGAGCTTGAAAAGGGCATGAATGTCGTGGATCTTTTCGTGCGCTCCACGCTCTGCGCGTCGAAAAGCGACGCACGACGGCTCGTGAGCCAGGGCGGCGCCTATGTGGGCCGCACGAACGTGACCGACATTGAGGCACGCATCGGCATCGATGCGGCGGAAGGGGGGAGCATCCTCCTGCGGGCCGGAAAAAGAGGTATTATCGCATCAGGCTGACGTGAGCGCAGAGGGCATCGAGGCGGGAGGCGATGAAGAGGCTCCGGGAAACCGATCTCGGAAGATACGTGACGTCGATCGCGGGAACCGTGCACCCGGTGCGGGCGATATTCGAAATCTGCGGCACCACGCTCTTCGCCATTCCCTTCCTTGCCGCATTTGCCATGACGCGCTCCGCGCCGGTCTACCTCTACCTCGTCTATCCGCTGCTCTTTCTCGTGTCGCATTTCGTCTGGTTCCGCCTTCCCTCGGTTGACCGACGGGTACGCTGGCTGCTGTTCTGGCTGACGCTCACCGTCGTGGCCGCACTGGGCGCCGGCTACATGTTCTGGAGCTACAAGGAGGCGGCCGCCCGCGGCAGCAGCTTCCCGGCCCAGGGCATCTTCGCGATTCCCCACTGGGTGAGCCCGAACATCGACGTGCCTTTTCCCACGGCGGCCGCGTATTTCCTCGTGCCTTCGGGCGCCGGTGCGGCGGTCTACTGCCTCGTCCTCTCTCTCTTCCTGCGCATCTACGGCAGGTTCCGCGCGGAGGAGCATCGCCGACGCACTCCTTTGGACAGGCCGAAGCAGTGACCTCCGAGATACTGTATATCGGTCTGCTCTGCCTGCACGCCGCGTGCATCATCCCGTTCGCCGTGCGCCTCGTCCGCCGACGCGGCTTCCGCAAGCTGCCGCTCGATCCGCTTCTTCTCCGCGCGCCCGAGCTTCTCTTTTCGATCACGGCCGTCTTTTTCCTTTTCACGTTCATCTATGCAACCAACGCGAATATGGACTACGTCCAGCGATTCATGGCGTCGCACGGCAACCTTCGTCTTGCGCCGAACAGCACGCAGGAGCGCCGGTCGGCTCTCATTCGATTTCTCCCCCTTCTGCTCCTGGACGCGGCGTGGTACGTCATCCCGCGTCTCGGAAGGCAGTCGAGGATACGCCCCGCCCTCGGCGTCCAGAGCGCCGCAGGCGTATGGTCGCTCGGCCTGGCCGTTCTTTCGGGGCTGCTTTCGGCCTTCTCCTTTCCCTCTTTTCTGCGGACGGCGGGTCTTCCGGCGCTCGGGTGGATAGCACTCGTGCCTCTTTTCCTCGCCCTGAGCGAGGCATCGCTTCCGCTGGGCATCTTCTACGGGACTCTTGCGGGCCTTTTACAGACGATGATTTCCAACTACTGGCTGGGCACATTCAACCTGCTCACGCTCCAGTTCGTCAGCGTCGTGACGCTCGTGGAATACATCCCCTTCATGGCGCTCGCAATGCTCCTGCTGCGGCCGGCGGATCGCCTCGGCTTCCTTGTCTTTCCCGCGGCTTGGACGGTCTTCGACTGGGTTCGTTCGATGGGATTCCTCGGCTATCCATGGGGCATGCCCGGCGCCTCCCAGTACGCGGTCCTGCCGGTGATCCAGATCGCCTCACTGACCGGCGTGTGGGGCGTCACGTTCGTCGTGGTCCTCGCGAACGCGGCCATCGGCTGGTACCTACATGCCGCCCTGACGAGGGAGAGGCCGGGAGCCGCGGCGGGCGTCACTCTCGCCATCGTGCTCGTCTTTACGCTGGGCTTCGGCGCCGTACGCGAAACACAGGAGGCGCGCGCGGCACCGGCGCCCCGGTCCGTGCGGCTCGCCCTCATCCAGCAGAACTCCGATCCCCGCAAGGACGACTACCGCGCAACGTTCAACACGCTGCGCAGGCTGACCGACCAGTCTTTGCCGTCGAAGCCCGACCTCATCGTCTGGTCGGAAACTGCGTTCGTGCCGAACATCCGTCGATGGAGCCAGGAGGACCCGAGTATCTACTCCTACGCCGCGCTCGTGCGGGACTTCCTCGCGTACCAGAAA
Source organism: uncultured Spirochaetota bacterium (assembly GCA_963781885.1). Classification (GTDB taxonomy): domain Bacteria; phylum Spirochaetota; class Spirochaetia; order SZUA-6; family Fen-1364; genus Fen-1364. The sequence continues at coordinate 957,576 of CAWAHW010000002.1, forward strand.
TCGGTCGGGCGATGGCTCCTGACGGGAAATGACGACTACAGCCTCCGCGAGCTGCCGACGGGCGAGGAGCGCCTCGACTACAATGGGACGGTCCTTTTCTCACCCGTTGGCGCGCGGGTGGATACCTATCACAAGATCCATCTCGTTCCCTTCACGGAATATTTCCCGTACAAGAAGCAGCTCCCCGGCATCTACAAGCTCTTGCAGAGCTTCGATGCCTATCTCTGGGAGCCGGGCGACAGGCGGGTCGTATTCCAGACTCCCGGATTCTCCTTCTCCACGCCGATCTGTTTCGAGGACGTTTTTCCCGATGACGTACGGCGATTCGTCGCGGAGGGCGCCCAGGTGATCCTGAATCTCTCCAACGACTACTGGTCGCTCACGGACACCGAGGCGATGCAGCATGCCGCGAACGCGGCGTTCCGCGCGGTGGAAAATGGCCGACCCCTTGCCCGCGCATCGGCGTCGGGCCTCACCTGCCTCATCGCTCCGGACGGCCGCATCCTTGCGCGAAGCCCCTTCTCCACGGAGGCGAGCCTCGTCGTGGACGTCCCCCTCCGTCCCGCGGTGGAGACGCTGTACACGCAGTGGGGTGACTGGCTCCCGCCCGTGCTCGGAGCTTTCCTGCTGATCCTTTTCGTGGGGGGATTCATCTGGCGAAGGCCGTAGCAGCCCGCGTCGCAGAGCTGTATGAGACGCTGCGCGCGGCCTACGGGCAGCAGGGCTGGTGGCCCATTCCGAGCCTTGCCGGCAGACCAGGTTTCGACGAGCGCGGATACCACCCCGGCATGTACGGTCAGCCGCTTTCTTCCAAGGGCCGGTTCGAGGTTGCACTCGGGGCGATCCTCACGCAGAACACCGCGTGGACGAACGTGGAGAAAGCGCTCGCGCGCCTGCACGCGGCGGGAATCGGGCTGCCGTCCGACATCCGCGCGCTGAGACGTGAGCGGCTTGCGGGCCTGATCCGTCCCGCGGGGTACTACAACCAGAAGGCGCGAAAGCTCGCGGGGATTGCGCGGCTCTTCGGCACGCCCGGCGCGCTCACCCTGAAAGGGGCACCGACGCGCGAAACCCTTCTCAGGCAGTGGGGCATCGGTCCCGAAACGGCCGACTCGATCCTGCTCTATGCGTTCAGAGTGCCGGTCTTCGTCGTCGATGCGTACGCGAGGCGCATTCTGGAAAGGATCGGGCTCATCCCGGGGAGGGCAGGCTATTCCGAGATCCAGGCGCTTTTCCACGCGGCGCTGCAGCCCGATCACGCCCTGTACAATGAGTTTCACGCGCTTCTTGTGGAGCATGCCAAGCAGCATTGCCGTGCGAGGCCGGTCTGCGCCGGGTGTCCCGTGAGATCCTGCGGCTACCGCGCCGCCAACCCTTGATTGCTCGGAAAAAAACGGCGACACTCCATGCTCAATGGCTCGTAACCGGCGGTTCCTGCATCGTCGTCTGCGGACATCTCTGTCTCGACATGATCCCTGGCTTTCGACGTGACACCGCGCGGGACTGGTCGCGCCCGGGACGTCTGTCGATCGTGGACGCGGCGGTGATCGCCACGGGCGGGGCCGTTTCCAATGTCGGCCTCACGCTGGACAGGCTGGGACTGCCCGTGCGCCTGGTCGCCAAGCTGGGAAACGATCCACTCGCGCGACTGACGCTGGAAAAGCTCGGCGGCGTATCGGAAAAGACGCGCGGCGTGCGCCCCGTGGAAGGCGAGACAACATCCTACAGTTTCGTGCTGAACCCGCCGGGCGTCGACCGGATCTTTCTGCACTGCCCGGGGGCGAACGACACGTTCACGGACGACGACGTCGACGACTCTCACCTGCGCAATGCGGCCATTTTCCATTTCGGCTACCCGCCGCTCATGAAGCGCATCTATTCCGACGGTGGAGAGTGCCTGGAGCGTCTCCTCACGCGCGCACGCGCGGCCGGTGCCCTCACGTCGCTGGACATGGCCCTTCCCGATCCCGAAAGCCCTGCCGGCCGCGTGGATTGGGGGGCATATCTCGCGCGGGTCCTCCCGCACGTGGATCTTTTCGTTCCCAGCGTGGAAGAGCTTTTTTTCATGACGGACAGGGACGGATTCGCGCGGCTTTCCGCCGATGGAGGCGGGGAGGCGATCATACGCGGCGCCGCATTCTCAGAGCTCCGGCGGCTTGCCGACCACGCCATCGACAACGGAGTGCGCGCCGTCCTCATCAAGCTGGGCGACAGGGGGGCATACCTGCGCACCGGTCCAGCCGGTCTTTCCCACGACGGCGTTCTGGTCACGCCGCGAGCTCTACACGCCCGTCTTCAGCGTGCCTCATGTCGGCGGGACCACGGGCGCGGGGGATTCGACGATTGCCGGCTTCCTTGCCTCCGTGTTCAAGGGGCTTCCGCCCGAGGAGGCGCTCACCATGGCGGTCGCGGTGGGCGGCTGCTGCGTGGAGGAGCTCGATGCCGTCTCGGGCATCAGGACGTGGGAGGCAACCCGCGCCCGCGTCGCCGCGGGATGGCCGCGCCCGCCGGTGTCGGTCACCGAGCAGGGGTGGAGCAGGCTTGCGGGCGGCATCTGGCGGGGACCCGAAGATCAGCTCCCCGAGTCGAAGACGGTGGCGCCGACGTCGTAGCGCTTCAGGTCGATGCCCCGCCGGTAGGCCTCGAGATCGGCCAACTCACGTTCCAGCTCGCTGAACCGGTAGGCAAAAACTCCGTCCTTTTCCTGCGGGATCGGCTCCGCGTGCATGGCGGCGGCGAGCCTTTCCATGATCCTCTTGCCGGCACCGGCCGTATTGCGCGGGTCGAGCGCCGTGCCCGGAAGGCTTCACGTCGCGCGGGTCGACGCGCGCGGGAGAGGAGAGAACCTGCGCGAGGATGCGGCCGCGCAGCGCCTCTTCGCGGATCTTCGCATTCTGCCTGTTCAGGCGGAACCGGCGCAGGAAGGGCACGATGAAGAAGAGGATGGAGAAGGCAACGGGCACGATGCCCAGGGCTATCGAGAGCAGGGGAACCGGGTTTCCCACCCCGGCGCTCATGAGGAGCCGACCGGTGAAGGAATAGAGCAGGGGGCCGGTCTTCGCAAGCGCCGCGGTGCCCTGGTTCAGGCCGATCAGGAGGAAGTACAGCCCGAATCCGAGATTGAAGGTATTGAAGAATGCGATCCAGCCATTCGTGCGCCGCTTGTTCGCGGAGAACGGCACGATCCTCTTCGTGGCGGGATTCTGCAGGGACACCTGTCCCACGCTCCTCTGCCCGGAGTCGGTCGTCCGCATGAGCTCGGGGAACGTGTAGATCACGGTTCCGTTTTCCGTCACCCCCGGCTCGCCCTCGAACTCGAGAAGGATCCTGTTCATGAGCGCGTTCGCCTTGTCAGGCTCGCTGCCCGACAGCGTCATGAGCTCCTCCAGCGTGATGACCCCCTTGTGACTCCTGATGTAAGCGATGATGTGGCGGCGCTCCAGCTCGTCCCAGCCCTTGTTCGGATCCTCGTCGCCGAAGACGAAACCGAACACCGACTTGTAGAAGGCCCGGCCGTTGGGGTCCCTCGGCCTGCGGCTGTTGCTGGCGCCCTTGAACAGGCTGGTCCAGAACCACATCCGCAGCAGGAGGTCGAGGAGGCGCAGCATGAGGAAACCGCCGCCCAGCCCGCCTCCCCTGTCCCGGCCGCGGCTGTTGTTGCTGCCGCTGCCCGCGGCGCTCGCGGCGAATGAGGCGACGATGGCGAGCACGATCAGGGCGACGAAGGCCACGAAATACCCCACGAGCATCGCGACGATCCATATCTTGAAGAGAAGGGAAAGCACGCGCGCGGAGATGCCGACGAATCGCTTCCAGAACCTGCGCAGGGAAGGGCCCGCGCCGCGCACGGTGCTCCGCATGCCGTCGGGGAAATAGTAGAGGAGCTCGCCGGATTCCGTCACCTTGAGCCGGCCGGCATACTCGTCGAGCGCCGCCTTGGCGGCCTGCTCCACCTGGTACTTCGGCAGGCCGGTGCCGGCGATCATGTCCGCAACGGTGGACGATCCGCGCTTCGTCTTCAGAAACGTGACGACCTGTGCTTCCACCTTTTCCAGCGGAAAGTCATAGACCTTCGGGGCATTCGCCACGCCGCGCCTCCTTCCTCGATGAGCCTCACCTGCAACGATACAGGAAAGGCGTCCGAATGGCAAACAGCCTTCCCGCTCCGCGTGCGAATGCCGTGGTCCCAGAAAGCCGTGGTCCCCCTTGACAGATGGGGGCGCTTTCGTTAGGTTCATAAATTGTTGCAACTGCTGTATTTGGATTGCGCGGAGGTATCCACCGTTGGCTAGGAATCTTTCGGCTGAGAAAAGCGACCGCCAGGGCGAAAAGCGGCGTCTGCGGAACAAGATGATCAAGAGCCGGGCAAAGACCCTCGTGAAGGACTTCGTCGAGCTCGTCGACGGCAAGAAGAAGGACGACGCGAAGGCGAAGCTCGCGGAGGTCTCCTCATTTCTCGACAAGGCCGTCTCCAAGGGCGTCTACCACAAAAACACCGCTGCCCGCAAGAAATCCAGGATGCACACCCTGCTCAGCGGGCTGTCGAAGTAGCGGACCGGATCCGTGGCCCGGGAAAAGCTTTCCAAGGCCGAGATCGTCGAAAACATCTACCCTCTCGTCAAGACGAGCAAGAAGAATATCCACCGGATCATCGACTTGTTCTTCGACCAGATAAAGGCCGGTCTTCTAGGCGACAAGGTCATCGAGTTGCGCGGTCTGGGCACGTTCGAAATCCGCACACGCAAGGGGCGCAAGGCACGCAACCCGAAGACCGGGGATTCCGTCGTGATCCGCAATCACGGCGTCGCCCACTTCCGCCCCGGCCGCGAGCTGAAACAGAAGGTCTGGGACCTGAGGAGCTGAGGTGCCTGCGAAGGCCGCCACCCATCCTGCGCGGAGCGTCTTCCTGGACCTCGGCCTGCTCTGTCTCTCCGCCCTTCTTTTTGCGCTTTCCTTTCCCAGTTTTCTTTCCGTGTCCGGCTGGTTTCCTCTCGGCTTCCTCTGCCTCGCGCCCGTCTTTGCCGTCGCGCGCCGTGCCTCCTGGCCGGCGGTTCCCTTCTACGGCCTTTTTTTCGGCTATATCTCCTATGCGCTTTTCAACTACTGGCTGGGCAAATTCCACCCGCTCACGCTCGTCGTCGTTCCCCCGATCTATGCCGCCTACTTCCTGGTCACGCTGCCTGCGCTGAAGCTGGCCGACACCCTTTTTCCGCGTCACGCGTACCTCCTGCAGGCCGCGCTCTGGGTCTGCTACGAGTACTTTCTGAAATCGAGCGGATTCCTTGCCTACTCATACGGCAACCTCGGCTACTCCCAATATCCGTTCATTCCATTCATCCAGATCGCCGATCTTGCAGGCGTCTGGGGTGTTTCCCTTGCCGTCGTCTTCCCTTCCGCCCTGATCGGCCGGCTTATGGCGGACGGCATCGCGGCGATGAAGGCAGAGTGGAGGCGTTACCTGCTGCCGGCCGGGGCGTACGCGGCGGTTTTTGCGGCCATACTGGTCTACGGCTTTGCCGCACCGGTCAACACGACCGCGGACAGGCAATGGAAGGTGGCACTCGTCCAGCAGAACGTCGATCCGTGGAAGGGCGGCTACACCGCGTATCGGCAGTCCCTCTCCGTGCTGGAACGGCAGAGCGATGCGGTCATGACGCAGAAACCCGAAATCGTGATCTGGTCCGAGACCTCCTTTGTTCCGGCCATCGACTGGCACACGCGCTACCGGCCCGACACGCAGACCTACGGCCTGGTGAAGGAGCTGCGCACCTACCTCGCGTCGCAGCCGGTCCCCTTTGTCGTGGGAAATGACGACGGGCAGCTGAAGCGCGTGGAGGAAGGCCAGGAGATCCGGGTCGATTACAACGCCGCGCTGCTCTTCCAGGGCGACACCATTGTCGACACCTACCGCAAGCTCCACCTCGTGCCGTTCACGGAAAGCTTCCCATTCCAGAATACGCTTCCCGGCATCTATTCCTGGCTCAAGAGCGCAGACACCCATTTCTGGGAGCAGGGCACGGTGGCGACCGTTTTCCATGCGGGGGGCGTAAGCTTCTCCACGCCGATCTGCTTCGAGGATACCTTCGGGTATCTCTGCCGCAACTTCGTCCGGGGGGGCGCCGACGTCCTTGTAAACATGACGAACGATGCATGGTCGTTCTCCGTACCCGGCGCCATGCAGCACATGATCATGGCGGTCTTCCGCGCAGTGGAGAACAGGCGCTCCGTCGTCCGCTCCACGAACGCTGGCATGACGAACATCATCGACCCGAACGGCAGGATCCTTTCATCGCTTCCACCATTCATCGAGGGGAACCTCGTGGGGACGGCACCCGTGCACCGGGGAGTCTTCACCTTGTATACCCGGTGGGGGGACTGGCTGCCGTGGGTCCTCCTCGGCCTTGGCGTCCTGGCGGTGATTGCGGGAATCGCGCGGCGCGCGGCGGCTCCCGCGCGGAAGACGTCGCCCGAGCCGACGCCTTAGGGCTCGCTGTGGGCCATCCCTTCCGCGGTAACACCGCGAAGTTGGACACGCTCGCCCTCGGGGCTCTCGCTGTCCTGCGCGCCGCCTCCGGCGTCGCTGGGCCAGCTGCCGCCCTCCGCGCGCCTTCGACGCGCTACGCATCCATGCCTTCGCAATTGACAGCAGGGGGAATCTCGGGCAGAATCACTCCACGGGGGGCGTATGAAGCTCAGGGGAAGAATTCTCATCGTCGATGACGAGCCCATCAATCTGGAGTTCTTCGATGTCATGCTGAGCAAACTGGGCTTCCAGGTGGAGAAGGCCGTCGACGGAGAAGAAGCCCTGGAAAAGGTCCAGGCATGCAACCCCGACCTCATCATCCTCGACAACATCATGCCCAAACTGTCCGGCTGGGAAGTGACGCGGACCCTCAAGCACGACGCGGCCTACCGGCGCTATCGCAACACGCCCATCATCATGTTCTCCGCCATGAACGAGGTGAAGGACCGCATCGAAGGCTTCGAGCAGGGCGTGGACGACTATATCACGAAACCTTTCAATTTCTCCGAGGTGCTCGCCCGCATCCGGGCGGTCCTCCGGAGCCGCGAGCTCTCGCGCCAGCTTTCGCGGCGCGAAAAGCGTATCGCCGTGGTCGAATCGCTCAACAACTCGCTCATGTTCTTCACGCAGCACATCAAGAAGCCCATCTCCGAGCTGCTCGCGCTCGCGGAGAAGACGGACAGCGGGGACCCCGCGGGCGTGGACAGGCTGCGCGACACGATCGGCAAGGAGGGCGGGGAAATCCTTGCGACCCTGCGCGGCCTGGAGGACGAGGTGGCGGAGCTGCAGGGCAAGGGAGAGAAGCTCAAGAGGGGCGACCTCTCCGTGGATGACCTGGAAAAGAAGCTGCGCAAGCACCTGCGCAATTGGAAGAAGCGGCAGGAAAAGCTCTCCGATGAGGAGGGGCGGCCGGCGGAAAGCGTGCCGCAGCGCACGACGCAGGGGGCGGAATCATGATCACGGAAGACAAGAAGAAGGTCCTCGAGTATTTCGCGGAGGGACGCAAGCTTTACAAGCTCATGAAATTCGAAGAAGCGCGGGACGCGTTTGCAAAGGCGCTGAAGGTGGATTCCGAGGACGGACCGTCCAAGGTGTACTACGCGCGCTGCAAACACTACGTGGAAAACCCGCCTCCCGAGGACTGGGACGGCGTATTCGTGATGAAGACGAAGTGACGGTATGGCAAAGAACGAAGATCACAAGGGCATCGAGCGCATCATCACCACGCTGGGCCGCGAGACCGATTTCAACGGCGTCATGCGGTTCAAGGAATCCCTGAAGATCGACGGCAGCTTTTCCGGGGAGATCGTCTCCACGGGATTCCTCTACGTCGAGCAGGGCGCGACGATCACCGCGAATATACGGGTCGGATCGGTGGTCGTCGGCGGCACGGTCACGGGGAACATCGAGGCGACCGAGAAGCTGGAGATGCTCACCACGGGCAAGGTCTTCGGGAACATCCGCACGGCGAAGCTGAAGATCGCGGATGGGGTGGTCTTCGAGGGCAAGTGCGAGATGATCAAGAACCCGCAGGCCGTGAATGTCTTTTCCGGCACCGTCGAGCAGCTGAAAAAAAACGCCCAGAGTGTGTGAGACCAGGACCGCGGTCATCATCTCGGCGGGCACAGAGCTCACCGAGGGCATCATCCAGGATACCCATGTGCGCTTCCTGGCGAGCGAGCTTTCTTCGCTCGGCTTCAGCGTGCTCCGCGGCGTGCAGATACCCGACGATGTCCCGCTCTTCCGCGCCGAGCTTGCGCGCGCGACGGAGGAAGGCTGCCTGGTGATCATCACGGGAGGTCTGGGTCCCACGACGGATGATCTCACGCGCGAGATGGTGGCAGAGGCGGCGGGAGTCCCTCTGGAGTTCCACCAGGAGGCCTGGGAGTCCCTGCTGGCGCGCTTTGCCGGCAGGACCGTCTCCGACACGAACCGCAAGCAGGCATTGGCGCCGAAGGGCTTCACCCTCATCCCCAACCCGAATGGAACGGCGCCTGGCTTTCATGGCGTCGTGAACGGCGCGATGGTCGTCGCCCTCCCCGGACCCCCTTCGGAGCTTCGGCCGATGTTCACCACGAGCGTCCTGTCGCTGCTGCATGAGCATTTCGGAGGCCTCCCGACAGCCGACATCCTCTGGGGCACGGCGCTCATGGTGCCCGAATCGAGCCTGGAGGAGGCGCTGCGCGCCTGCAGCCGGCCCGGCATTTCCTGGGGCACGCGCGTGGAAGAGGACAGGATCGGATTCAGCCTGCGCGGCGGCGGTCGCGAGGATCGCCAGGCGTTTTTCGATGCCCTGGTGCAGCGCCTGGACGCCGTGCGCATCCGTCAGGGCGAGACCCGACCCGCGCTCCTCCTCACGGAGGCGCTTCTGGCGCGCAGCGCCCGGTTGGTCACGGCAGAATCGTGCACGGGAGGGCTCATCGCCCGCTACGTCACGGACCTCGCCGGCAGCTCCCGCGTCTTCTGGGGCGGCTTCGTCACGTATTCCAACGAGGCAAAGGTGGGTCTGATCGGGGTGCAGGACGACGTGCTGCGGGAGCACGGCGCTGTCTCCGAGCAGGCGGTGCGCGCAATGGCGGAAGGCGCCGTGGCGGCATCGGGGGCGGAGCTGGGCATCGCTGTCTCGGGAATCGCCGGGCCCGACGGGGGGACGCCGGAAAAGCCCGTCGGCACCGTGTGGATGGCGGCGGCACTGCGGTCGGGCGGCGGCGTGGCGCGCATGTTCTCCTTCAGCGGCACGCGCGACATGATACGGCGCAGGAGCGCGGTCGCCGCGATGCTTCTCGGCGAAGCCGTGCTCCTCGGCCGGGACTTCCTTGACAGTCGCGCGAAGTGGTAATATATTTGGGTTCAAAGAGTCCCTGACAGCCTTTCAAGGCCTGCATGCAATCTCATCCGGTAACTAGAATCTATTGAACGACCGTACAGGATAAACGGAGCAACATCATGGGAATGAGCGACCAGGACAATGAATCTCCTCAGCAGCCCGTGGAGCAACCACGGGAGATGGAGCTGACGAACGAGTCCCTGATGAACGGGGAGAATGGAGACCAGCAGCCGGTGCGGCCGAATCAGAATCGCCAGGACGGTCAAGGCATGCATCGGCCCAAGCGCCGCGTCGCACGCCGCAAAATACGCGTCGAGCTGATCAAGGAGCCGGATCCCGGCCCCCTGGACGACAAGGGTGAGCCCATGATGGATGAGACGCCGGTGGAGGGGATTCAGATGGATCCGAACGCCACCGCGGTCAGCATGCCGACCAATGGCGGCGCGTATGCCGCGGCTTCGGCACCCGCATCCGCCCCGGGCTCCAATGGCGATGCAACGGCCCGGGAAAAGGGCCCCGTGCAGAACGACAACCGCATGCACATCAACGACCTGAGCCAGATGAGCATGCCGGACCTGCGCGCGCTGGCGTCGAAGATGGGCGTGAACCACGAGGCGCTCGTCTCCATGAAGAAGCAGGAGATCATCTTCCAGGTCCTCAAGGGGCACACCGAGCGCGGCGGCGTCATTTACGCTTATGGGGCGCTGGAGATCCTGCCGGACGGCTATGGATTCCTGCGCTCTCCCAATTACAGCTACCTTCCCGGACCCGACGATATCTACATCTCCCCGTCTCAGATCAGGCTCTTCAACCTGAAGACGGGCGACACCGTTGCGGGACAGATCAGGTCCCCGAAGGAAGGGGAGCGCTTTTTCGCGATGCTGCGCGTGGAGACGGTCAATTTCGATCCCCCGCTCGTGGCGCAGACGCGCGTTCCCTTCGACAACCTCACGCCGCTCTATCCCGACGAGATGCTGAACCTTGAGACGAGCACGGACGAGATCTCCACGCGGCTCATCAACCTCTTCGATCCCATCGGCAAAGGACAGCGCGGCCTGATCGTCTCCCCCCCCGGACGGGAAAGACCATCCTTTTGCAAAAGATCGCCAATGCCATCACGACGAATCACCCCGAGGTGTTCGTGATCGTTCTGCTGATCGACGAGCGGCCCGAAGAGGTCACCGACATGCAGCGCAACGTCAAGGGGGAGGTCGTCTCGTCGACCTTCGACGAGCAATCCACCCGGCACGTGCAGGTCGCCGAGATGGTGATCGAAAAGGCAAAACGCCTCGTGGAGCACAAACGGGACGTCGTGATCCTGCTGGACTCCATCACGCGCCTGGCGCGCGCGTACAACCAGACGGTCCCGACTTCGGGCAAGATCCTGTCGGGCGGCGTGGACTCCAACGCCCTGCACAAGCCGAAGCGCTTCTTCGGCGCCGCGCGCAACATCGAAGAGGGAGGCAGCCTCACCATCGTGGCAACGGCGCTCATCGAGACGGGCAGCCGCATGGACGAGGTCATTTTCGAGGAGTTCAAGGGAACGGGCAACTCGGAGGTCATCCTGGACCGCAAGCTCTCCGACCGCCGGCTGTTCCCCGCCATCAACATCAAGAAATCCGGCACCCGCAAGGAGGAGCTCCTCCTCACGGAAGAGCAGCTGCAGAAGATGTGGGTGCTCCGCCGGGTCATCAACCCCATGGAGGACCAGGAGGTCCTCGAGCTTCTGATTGACAGGATGAGGAAAAGCAAGAATAATGAGGCCTTCCTCAAGTCGATGAATACATCGTCCGTCACGGACGCCTAGCGCGCCGAAGGCGCGCGGGGGGCGGCAGCTGGCCCAGCGACGCCGGAGGCGGCGCGCAGGACAGCGGGAGCCCATGGTCCGGGGCATTCGACGATATGAGTTTTTGGAGGGAAACGAACATGAAGACCGATACGCATCCCACATACCAGGTCACGACCATCACGTGCGCGTGCGGAAACGTGATCCAGACAAAGTCCACCGCGAAGGACATCAAGGTGGAAATCTGCTCGAAGTGCCACCCATTCTACACGGGGAAGCAGCACCTCGTGGACACCGCAGGCCGCGTGGAGCGCTTCAAGAGGCGATACAATATCAAAAATTAGGCGCAGCCTGATCCTTTGATATTGAACGGGCAAGGCGGCGCATCACGCGCCGCTGCCGCCTGCAGCGTCGATCACGTCATCAGCAAGGCGCTTCATGCGCTCCCAGTGGGTTCCCTGCCAATAGAGTTTTGCGCAGCCAGGACAACGCGAGAACTGCTCGTGACTGTCGCCGACAAAGGCGGGCAGCATTGTCCGTACGGCGGACTTCTCCACCTTCAGGAGCGGCGTGTTGCAGGACATGCACCGGCTGAACAGGGAGATGCGCGACGACAGATCGAAACGGCGGATGATCTCCGCCGCCTGGACCCGGGGGATTTCCGAACGGACCAGATAGCCGTGCGTCACGGCGCGACGCTTCAGGAGACCCCTGTCCCTGCTGAGCACGATCCTTCTTTCCTGTCGTGCCGCGCGCACCAGCTCGTCATCATCGAGGGCCGTGCGATACAGGCAATCGAAACCGAACATGCGCAGCAGCCGCGCAAGCTTCCCGAGGTGCACGTCCAGCGCAAAGCGCGTCTCTCGAAGCGGGACGGGCCGGACCCGGGAGGTCGGTCCGATGTCGAATGATTCGAAGCGTGGATAGACGCTGACCCGGTCGCCGTCGCCCAGCCGCTCGTCGAAACCGACGGAATGCCCGTTCACCAGCAGGAGGTCCACCTCCGTGTGAGGCACACCCATGTCTTCGATGATCGATTTCACGGTCGATTCCGGCCTGCACGTCACCTCGAAGTCGCGCTTGCGCCTTTCCTCCGGGAGAAAATCGTTGAGCTCTTCGTAGAGGCGGAACACGACAGAAGGCATGCTATTTCCCCACGACACGAAGCATAACATGCCGCCCCGCCTTGGCGAAGGGATGCAGCGGCGCTATGCTCGCCGCATCACGCGCAGGGCACTGCGTATGGAGGTCGACCATGATCAATCCGCGGCTTCCCGGTATCTGGTACGGCGGAGACTGGAACCCCGATCAGTGGCCGCAGGAGACCTGGAAGGACGACATTCGCCTTTTCAAAGAGGCGGGGGTGAATGTCGCGACGCTCCCCGTGTTCAGCTGGGCGAAACTGCAGCCGGAAGAGGACCGCTATGACTTTTCCTGGCTGGATGCCTTGATGGATCTCCTTGCAGCGAATGAGATCCGCGCCTGTCTTGCAACATCCACCGCGGCTCAACCGGCCTGGATGTCGAAGAAATACCCGGAAGTTCTTCCCACGGACGCGCGCGGCTTGAAACACGGCCACGGGGGCAGGGTGAACTTCTGTCCCACGAGCCCCGTTTTCAGGCGGCTCTCGTCCGGTCTGGCGGGCAAGCTTGCAGAACGCTATGCGCATCATCCCGCGCTCCTGGCCTGGCACGTGGGAAACGAGTACGGCAACTCCGCATCCGTGCACTGCTGGTGCGATGCCTGCGCGGCCGGGTTCCGCGCATGGGTGCAGGCCCGATACGGAACGCTGGAAGAGCTCAACCGATGCTGGTACACCGGCTTCTGGGGTCATACGCTGGGAAGCTGGGAGGAGGTCGAGCCGCCGAGCGAGGTGAACGGAGAGATCCTCTGCGCGCATGGCGCCTCTCTGGACTATGACCGATTCATCAACGAGCAGACTCTGGCCTGCTTTCGGGGCGAGCGCGATGCAATCAAGGCGCACAGCCCGGACGTGCCGGTGACGACGAATCTCATGCATTGCTTCAAGCCCCTGGATTATTTCTCCTGGGCCGAAGAGATGGATGTTGCATCCTGGGACGCCTATCCCGAGGGGAAGAGCGCCCCGGCGGATTTCGCTCTCTGGCACGACATGGTGCGGAGCCTGAAAAAGGGAGAGCCATTCATCCTGATGGAGCAATCGCCCAACCAGGTCAACTGGCAGCCGTACAACAACGTGAAAAGGCCGGGCGTCATGCGCCTGTGGAGCATGCAGGCCGTTGCGCACGGCGCGGATGCCGTCATGTTTTTCCAGCTCCACGCCTCGCGCGGGGGCGCCGAAAAGTTTCATGCCGCGTTGATTCCGCACGACGGCTCATCCGACAACCGGGTCTTCCGTGAATGCACGGCGCTGGGCAGGGAGCTGGCGGCACTCGGACCCGTCGTCGCGGGCTCTCGGGTGCCGGCCCGCGTGGCCGTGCTTTTCGACTGGGAGGCCTGGTGGGCATCGGGGCATTCCACCCGGCCCTGCAAGGACATGGCGTACATGGACATGGTGCGCGGCTACTATCGCGCGCTGCATGGGCTGAACATCCCGGTCGATTTCGCACGGCCGGATTGGGACCTTTCCTCGTACACGATCGTCGTCGCCCCGATGTTGTACCTGATCCGGGCGGCCGTCCGCGACGCGCTTTTCGCCCGCGTGGAGCGGGGCGGGGTGTTTGTCACCTCGTGCTTCAGCGGCCTGGTCGACGAGCACGACCTTTTCCCGCTGGAGGGATGGCCCGGGCATGCTGGGGAAGCTGCTTGGCCTGCGCGTCGATGAGATGGACGGCCTGTCTCCCGACCGAAGCAATTCCATCGTGATGAAGGATTCAGGGAAGGGAATGCGGGATCGTTACGGCTGCGCGCAGCAGTGCGACATCGTGCGGCTTCTGCCCGGCGCCGCGGCGCGTGCGCTGGCAGTTTTCGGAAGCGATTTCTACGCGGGAAGCCCCGTCGTGACGGAAAACAGGGTGGGCAAGGGTCTCGCGTACTACATCGCCACGGTGCCCGAGCAGGCCTTTCTCAATGACTTTTTCCAGCAGCTTTGCGCCGCGCACGACGTCGCCGCGCCCTGCGTCGTTCCTCCCGGCGTGGAGGCGACGCGCCGCGTCAGGGACGGACGCGGGATACTTTTCCTCCTGAATCACAACGAGCGGCAGGCGCGGGTCGACCTGGGCAAGCATTCGTACGTGGATGCCTCGACTGGATCGCAGCGGACGGGCCGCGTCGATCTTCCCGCAAAAGGCGTGTTGGTGCTGCGGGAGGACTGAGGAAGCCAGGCCGCAGGGTCTGCCACTGTGCCGAGTCACGCCCTCTTGAGTATACTCACCCCCGTGGAAGCGCCTCATACGGACGGTTTTGCTGCATCGCTTGCCTCGGTGGGCCTCTCCATCAGGGGCGCGCCGATCCTGCGCGAGGTCACATGGAGCGTCGGTTGGGGAGAGAAGTGGGTGGTGCTGGGCCTGAACGGGAGCGGCAAGACGTCTCTCCTGCGCCTGCTCTCTGGATACGGTTATCCATCGCGCGGCACCATGCAGGTGCTCGGCGGCGTATTCGGCAGGTCTGACCTTCACGAGATGCGTCGAAGCGTCGGCTGGATCCACGGCGACCTTGCCGCCGATTTCCCCGGGTTCATGAATTGCCGCGAGGTCGTGCTGAGCGGCAAAAGGGGCAGCATCGCCGTCTATGAGCCCATGAGTGGCGGGGATGAGCGGCAGGTGGATGAATCGCTTGCCGCAATCGGCGCGGGCCACCTGGCCGAGCGCTTTTTTCCTTCCCTTTCCACGGGGGAGCGCCAACGCGTCCTGATTGCCCGCGCGCTTGCGGCAGAGCCGAAGCTGCTCCTGCTGGACGAGCCGTGCATCGGCCTGGACCCCCTGGCCCGGGAGGATTTCCTGGCGTCGCTGGAGAGCCTTTTTCGAGCCAGACCGGAGCTCACGGTCGTTGCCGTCACGCACCACGTGGAAGAGATCGTCGAGGGTTACGAGAAGATGCTCCTGCTGGCGGGGGGCACCGTCGTCGATCAGGGCGGCCGCGAAAGCGTGCTGGCCGGACCCGGCATCCGCCGCGTCTACGGCGAACGCTGCCGGATCGAGCGCCGCGACGGACGATACGCCATGCACTTCGCGGTGAAGCAATGATTGACCGCAAGCCGGTGACGCAGAAGCTCGTCCGCGCGCGCGACGTCTTCTACACGGTGAGCTGGTCGCGGCTGCGCAAGGCCGACAAGTACGAAATCGTCAAGTCGGTTCCCTCCGAGGCGGGCATCTACGAGCTTTACTACATGGACGACTGGCAGAAGCTCTGTCTCTTCCACGTCGGCAAGTCCTGGTACGGGGGGCTTCGAAACGAGATACGCGCGCGGACGGACATCGAGCTTGAGACTGACAAGAAGCGGAAGGCCATCCTCGACGAGCATGACTGCTGGTACCGGTGGTCGCTGCTCAGCAACAGTGACGACATGGCGGACGTGCTTTTCTTCTTCGCCCAGACCTACCTGCCCGGCATCATGAGCGTCCATCATTCGGGCCGCTACGACAGGGTGTTCGTCAAGGAGAACGACGCGGACAAGATCGTGACGGTCTGAGGGCCGCCGCAACAGCCAGGAGATGCGCCCGGGTGCGGCCTCAGAATTGCCCCAGCTTCTCCACCATTTGCTTGATGCGCTTTGCCAGGGAAATGAGCAAGCCGCCGCGTCCACAGGGGGCTTGCGCTGTAGATGTCGGCGAAATTCTCCTTGGTGAACTCCAGCGCGTGCAGGTCCCCCTTGGCAATCACGGTGGCGGAGCGGACCGACTTGTCGAAGAAGCTCATCTCGCCGATCAGCTCGCCCTTTCCGAGCGTTGCCAGAACCTTGTATTTTTCGCCCATCCTGCGGGTGATGTAGACCTCACCCTCCATGATCCAGAATATCTTCTGCTGGATGTCGCCCTCGCGGATGAGGATCTGCTTGTCCTTGAATCGTCGGCCGAACCGGGCGATGACCGATTCGTCCAGCGCCTCCTCGGCCTGGAAGGCGATTTTCATGATCTCGTTGTAAGCATCCATCAGCGGCTCCCCGCTTCCAGGACGCCCAGCTTCTCGCCGAATTCGGCGTTGAGAATGCGAAGCTCGCGGGTGAGTCCCGTCGTCGCCAGGAGGGCGAGCTCCCAGGAGACGCCGGCGGCCGTAAAAAAGCCCTCGAGGTCCCAGCGGTAGAGTATCGTCCGTTCCATCGCCTGCGTGATGCAGAGGCGCTTGCATTCTGCCAGGGGCTCGATCAGGCCGAATACGCCGTCCGGCGGCACCCAGAGAGTGAAATTCGAATCCCGAAGCGCATAGCTCACCTTGATGAGCCCGGCGATCACGTAGAAGACTGGTTTGTCGCCCGCGGCGTCACCGATCTTGTAGATCAGGCTTCGTGATGCGAACGAGGTTTCCTCGCCGTATTGAAGATATTTGGGAAGAATCTCCATATCCTATGAATTCTTCGACATTTTGCGCGCTTTTTATTGAATTCTTTTCACTATTTGTCTATACTGGCGCAACCCTCGAAACGCACCATCTGCGGGAGACATTAATGGATCCAGTGAAGCAAAGCCATGTCGAGGAATACGGCAAGGCACCCGAGATAGTCGCATCGGCCCCGGGCCGGGTGAATCTCATCGGGGAGCACACCGATTACAACGACGGCTTTGTATTTCCCATGGCCATTGATTTCACCGTGCGTGTGGCGATCACCCGGCGCAAGGACACGCACCTGCGTTTCTATTCCGTGGACTACAAGGATCGAAAACGCGCCACGCTCCCCACGCTGCGCTATCGCAAGGAAGACCGGTGGGCCAACTACCCCAAGGGCATCATCTCCGAATTCCTCGAGCGCGGACATCCCCTGGGCGGCATGGACATCACCATACACGGCGACATTCCGCAGGGAGCAGGTCTTTCTTCCTCCGCGGCGCTGGAGGTGGCCACGGCGCTCGCCATCCAGGACCTCTACGGCATCGAAATCGGGAGGGAAGAGCTCGCGAAGCTCGCCCAGAAGGCCGAAAATGAGTTCGTGGGGATCAGAAGCGGGATCATGGACCAGTTCATCTCCCGGCTGGCCAAGGAGGGGCATGCCATGCTCCTCGACACCCGGCTTCTCGCCTATCACTACGTGCCGCTGTCCCTGAAGGGAGTGAAGATACTCATCACGAACTCGAAGGTGCCGCGCGTCCTGGCCGATTCGGAATACGCCCGGCGCCGCGAGGAGTGCCGTCTCTGCGTCGAGCTTCTTTCCGCGAAGAAACCGGGGACCGCGCTGCGGGACTATACGGCTACCGACGTGCGGGACAGCATGGGCCTCATTCCCGAGGCCACGCGCAAGAAATGCCTCCACGTGGTGGAAGAAAATCAGCGCGTCCTGGAGGCTGAGGAGGCGCTGCGGAAAAAGGACCTCCCGTCCTTCGGCAAGCTCATGAACAGGTCCCACGAGAGCCTCCGCGATCTCTACGAGGTTTCCTGTCCCGAGCTGGACTGGCTGGTGAAGCGGGCATGGGAGACGGAAGGCGTCTACGGCTCCCGTCTCACGGGCGCGGGTTTCGGGGGCTGCACCGTCACCCTGATCGAGGAAGATGCCATCCCCCTGTACAAGGAGCACATCGTCCAGTACGAGCGCATCTTCGGGTTCCGGCCCGAGCTGTACGTCTGCAAGCCGTCGGCGGGCGCGCGCATCGTGGAGAACAGGGTCCAGAGCGCATGAGAATACTTCTCACGAATGACGACGGCATCCGAAGCGACGGGATAAGGGCCCTGATCGCCGCCCTTTCTGCCGCCCACGACGTCTGGGTCGTTGCCCCGGAAACGGAGAAGAGCGGCGGCTCCCACTCCATCACCCTCCATGACGCCTTGCGCGTCCGCAGGATCTCCGAGCGGCAGCTCTCCTGCCGGGGGACGCCGGCGGATTGCATCATGGTGGGGTTGCTCGGTCTCGTGCCGTCACCCGTCGATATCGTCATTTCCGGCATCAACCACGGCCCCAATCTCGGCACCGACATCCTGTACTCCGGCACGGCGGCCGGGGCCCGGCAGGGCACGCTCATGGGCGTTCCCTCGGTGGCATTGTCGGCGGGGAGCCACCGGCCGCCATTCGATTTCGAGGCTGCCGCGGATTTTGCCGCGCGCAACCTGGAGATATTCCGGGAGCTGGGCACCGACGATCATTTCCTGAACATCAACTTTCCGGCATCGGGCGCCCGCGACGCGGAGACTGAGATCACGTTTCCGTCGCGCAGAATCTACAGCTACCGGCTGCATACGTACGACGCGCCGGACGGCGACTGCTACTGCTTCATGGGCGGGGAGCTTCCCTCGGCGCTCCCCGAGGACGGTTCCGATTCGATGGTCGTTTCGCAGGGACGGATCTCGATCTCGCCCATTCACGCGCACCCGCGCAACTGGGCGTCCATCGAGGAAAGCTACAGAGGGGTGCGATTCCGATGAATGACCGGCTCGAGCGCGCGGTGAAGCTGTATCATGCCCACAGGTTCGACCAGGCGCTGGAGGAGTTGGGCGTGCTGGCAAAGGAATCCGAGCCGTCGCCCGAGATCGACTACTACGTTGGTCTCTCCCTTACGCAGATCGGCCGGCACGAGGAGGCGCTGCTCGCCCTGGAGAAGGTGGTCAATTCCCACTTCAGCTTCCTCCACATCATGCAAGCCCGCATGGTCCTGGGCTACATCTACTCCGTGACCGGACGTTTCCGCCTGGCCGAGTTCGAGTTCAACAAGGTCAACGAGATGGGCCTCCAGTCCTCGCAGGCCATGGCCGCCCTGGGGTATGTCTACTATGCCCAGAAGCGGGTCCCGGAGAGCATCGAGATGCTGTCCAAAGCCCTGGAGCTGGAGCCGCGAAATCCCAATGCCCTCAACTCGCTGGGTTTCATCTACGCGGAGGAAAAGCTCGACATCGGCAAGGCCGTCCAGCTCTGCCGCCAGGCCGTGGAGATCGCCCCGCGCAATGCGGCCTACCTGGACTCCCTGGGATGGGCCTATTACCGACAGGGCAGCTTCGCCGAGGCAAAAGTTCATTTCCGACGCGCTTTGGATCTCGCGCCGGGCAACAAGGAAATCGCCCAGCACATGAAGGCCTGCCTCGACGCCCTGAAAGACGTTTCCACCCCGCCGCGTTAACCCTTCCGGAGCACCTTTTTGCGACGAATTTTCGCACTTATCCTGCATACCGGTCGTGTCGAGAATGAAAACAGGAGTGAGCCAATGAAGGTAGATAGCGTTGCTCTTCCTACCGTACCGATTGCACAGACCGCTGACATGCCGATCATCAACGTGGATGACATCAAGACAATCCTGTACCTCGGTATCAAGGGAGAGATCAAGCTCGACACGGGCAACAAGCACACGGTAGATACGTACGCCTGATTTTCCTATACTCGGTTGCGTGAAACTGCGACCGCTTCTCGTCCTCTTCCTGTGTGCCCTGCCCGCGCTGCTTCCCGCCCAGGCAATCGATTACAACGCCGCACAATCCTCTGAGCAGCTTCGCGCCGGCGTCCAGGCGTTCCATCGCGGTTTCTACAACGACGCCTGGACATCGCTCGAAAAGGCCATCAGCTACCAGCCGAAGAACTCACTCGCCCAGACATGGCTCGGCCGCGCCCAGTGGAAGGCCGGCTACGAGCAGGAGGCCATCCGCACCTGGCAGCAGCTCCTGGATACCGGGGGGGGCGGAGCGCTGATCCGGGACTGGATCGGGGTCCTCAACTTCCGCCGGGGACTCGGCCGGGAGCTCTCGGGAAAGCCGACCTGGGTCGTCACCGCGCAGCTCGACGGCACGCTCACCGGTGGCTACCAGTTCCGCAGGCCCACGAGCGTCAAGCCGCGCGCCAACGGCAGTTTCTGGGTCGTCGCATTCGGCTCCAACGAGGTCCTCCGCTTCGATCCCAATTTCCGTCTCCTCGATTCGTTCCGCGGCGGGCTCGCCGGGTTCGACCGGCCTTACGACGTGGTCGAGGCGGACGACGGCTCGTTCTTCGTCTCGGAGTACGGCGCGAACCGCATCGCGAAGTGCGACGCGAAAGGGGAAAAGGTCTCGACATTTGGCACCAAGGGCCGGGGCGACGGCCAGCTCCTCGGCCCGCAGTACATGACCCTCGACTCGCGCGGATACCTGTGGGTGACGGACTGGGGAAACTCCCGCGTCGTCCGTTTCGGCGCCGACGGAAGCTTCATCCAGTCGATTGCCGGCATTCGTGGGCCCACGGGCATCGCCGCCGGCGGGGACAAGCTGTACGTCTCCGAGCAGGCGGGCAAGCGCATCCTGGTCTATGACCTGAACGGCAACCCACTCGACACGCGGGGCGAGGGAACGCTCACGCAACCGGAGGGCTTGAGCTTCACGGCGTCGGGCACGCTCCTTGTCGCGGACGGCAACAGGATCATGGAGTGCGACCTGGACCGCGATGTCTGGACGGTGCGGGGGGACACCAGCGCGCAGACGCGCAAGCTCGTGCAGCAAGCCGTCACGCCCAACGGCGACATCCTCGGCGTCGATTTCGACCAGAGCCGGATCGTGCTCCTCTCCGACACGGCCTCGCTCTACGGAGGGCTCGTCGTGCGGGTGGACCGCGTGAACTCCGTGCAGTTCCCCGTCGTCATCGCCGATATCGCGGTGGAAAACAGATTCGGCACGCCCGTCGTGGGGCTGGGCATCGACAACTTCACGGTGACCGAGGCGAGCGCAGGCGTGGCGTCCCCGGTCCTCGTGCAGGCCAATACGAACGTGAAAGCCTTCGACGTCTCGCTCGTCGTGGAGAGGTCGCCCGAGTTCGAAGCCTACCGGCAGGACGCGGTGAAGGCTGTCGCCGATCTCTACGGCCTGGTCACGCAGGGGGGGAGGATCAAGGCGGTCTCCGCCGGCGAGCGGCCGGTGCGGGAGGCGGACTTCGGCGAGACCCGGCTGCGTTTCGTGAACCAGGCGCTCCAGTCCGCCCCGTCGGCAAAGTGGAGATTCGACCTTGCCGCCCGATTCGCCGGCGACGAGCTCATCACCTCGCCGACGAGCGGCAAGCGGGCGATCGTCTTCTTCACGACCGGTTCCCTGGGCAGCACCCCGTTCGGGACCTATTCGCTCCTGGAGCTTGCGGCGTATCTGCGGAACAGCTCCATCGCCTTCTATCCCGTGGTCTTCGGCAGCGGAACGCCGGACGAGCAGCTTGGCTACCTTGCCTCCGCCACGGGGGGACGGCTGTACGCGGTCACCTCCCCGGGGGGCATGCAGGAGGTGGTGGGCGACATCCGCAGCCGGGTGGGCTCCGTGTACACGATCCGTTACAGGTCGCCGACGCCGCCGGATTTCGGCGATCGCTACATCCCGCTGGAGATACAGGTCATCGTCCAGCGCGTCAGCGGAAGGGACGAGGCGGGCTATTACGCTCCGACGACGGCCGGAACCGTCGAGAAATAAAAAGGAGCATCGGCGGCGCCGTGCTCCTTTTCGCGGATTCCCGGGATCGTGTCAGGCCCGGAGGAATGCCTTGAACTTCTCCGCGGCGCTTGCCGCGTCCGGCGAGTAGCCGTCGGCGCCGATCTCCTTGGCGTACTGGTCGGTGAGGGGAGCGCCGCCGACCATGATCTTCACCTTGCCGCGCAACCCTTCGCTTTCGAACTTCCCGATGACGTCCTTCATACCCGTCATTGTCGTCGTGAGGAGTGCCGACATGCCGACGGTCTTGGCGTCGGGGTTGTCCTTGAATCCCTGGACGAACTTGTCGCCCGAGACGTCGATGCCGAGATCGATCACCTCGATGCCCGCGCCTTGGGCCATCATCTTCACGAGGTTTTTGCCGATGTCGTGCAGGTCTCCCTTCACGGTGCCCAGCAGCATCTTCCCGATAGGCTTCACGCCGGCCTTCACGAGCTCGGGCTTGAGTATCTCCATGCTCTGATTCATGGCGCGCGCCGCAATGAGCACCTCGGGGATGTAGATTTCGTTGCATTTGAAGCGCTGTCCAACCTTGTCCATGCCGTCCAGCAGGCCCTTGTTGAGGATTTCGCCGGCAGGCTTCTTCTCCGCAAGAAGCGCAGAGGTGAGCTCCTTGGATTTCGGCGCATTCCCTTTCTGGATTGCTTCGGACAGTTCCTGGTAGGTGGCCACCATCATCCTCCTTGCGCGCGGCACCGGCCGCCGCGGTATGCTCCGCGGATTCTCTTTGGCGCCGCGGTATGCTCCGCGGATTCTCTTTGGCGCCGCGGTATGCTCCGCGGATTCTCTTTGGCGACACGGACGCTCCGTCGTGTGTATCAGGGCCCTCCGCATCCTTTTTTGATTGCCACAAACGGCATTCCGTGCTACGCTTGCGTGCATATCATGATAGAGGAGCATCTCGGTGTCAAGAGGAAGGCCTGAGCTCGACCGCGAGCGCTGCAAGGGTTGCACGCTCTGCGTCGGCGCATGTCCCGAGAAAATCCTAGCCATGTCGCGCGACCAGTTCAACCGGCAGGGCGTGCCGTTCGCCGTCTGCATCGACGAATCGCGCTGCACGGCGTGCTTGTCCTGCGCGATCATATGCCCGGATATGGCCATTCGCATCTTCCGACTCACTCCCGCAGAGGCCGGGCCGAATGTCGCCAGGAGCGACGGGCCGAATGTCGCCAGGAGCGACGGGTAGTCACATGGCAGTCACACTCATGAAGGGCAACGAGGCAATCGGCGAGGCGGCCATCATCGCCGGATGCCGTCACTATTTCGGCTATCCCATCACGCCGCAGAATGAGCTTCCCGCCTACATGTCGCTGCGTCTCCCAAAGGTCGGGGGGACATTCCTCCAGGCGGAAAGTGAAGTGGCGGCCATCAACATGGTCCTGGGCGCCTCCGCGGCCGGCGCGCGCGTCATGACCTCCTCCTCCTCGCCCGGCGTGAGCCTGAAGATGGAAGGCATCTCCTATCTCTCGGGCGCCGAGCTGCCCGCGGTGGTCGTGAACATGATGCGCGGTGGACCGGGCCTGGGCAATATTGCCGGCGCACAGGGCGACTATTTCCAGGCGGTGAAGGGTGGGGGACACGGGGATTACCGCTGCATCGTCCTTGCGCCGAGCGGCGTGCAGGAGCTCGCGGATCTCACCGTGAAGGCATTCGACCTCGCGGACCAGCATCGGATGGTCGTGATCATTCTCGGCGACGGTTTCATCGGCCAGATGTCGGAGCCCATCACGCTGCCCGCGCCATCGGCGCGCGTATTCGACAAAAGCGGATGGATTCTTTCCGGGGCAACGGGCCGGGACCCGCACGTGATTGCCTCCATGCGGCTGAACCCTGACGACGCGCTGGCGCGTCTGAATGTCCGTCTCCAGGAGAAATACCGCCAGGTCGAAAAAGAAGAATGCCTGTGGGAGGAGTCGCACGCCGCCGACGCGGATTTCCTTCTTGTCAGTTTTGGATTGTCCGCGCGCATCTGCCGCTCTGCGGTGAGCGCGCTGCGGAAGGCGGGCATCCGCGCGGGTCTTTTCCGCCCCATCACGTTGTGGCCCTTTCCCTCGGCGGAGCTTGTCCGCGCCGCGGCCGGCAAGAAGAAGATTCTCGTGGTCGAGATGAATGCCGGCCAGATGGTGGAAGACGTGCGGCTGTCCGTGCTTTCATCGGTTCCCGTCGACTTCCTCGGCACGCTGGGCGGAATCACGCCGACGGTTGAGGGCATCGCGGAAAGGATCACGTCCTATGCCCGTTGAGACATTACAGGAAAAGCTCGTCTATGGACGGCCCGCGGTGCTCGCCGACGTGCCGAATCATTACTGCCCCGGGTGCGGTCACGGCATCATCCACAAGCTCCTCGCGCAGTGCATCGATGAGCTGGGCATCCAGCAGAGGACGATCCTCGTCGCGCCTGTCGGATGCTCGGTGCTCGCCTACAACTACATCAAGGTGGATGGCTGCGAGGCCGCACACGGCCGCGCCCCCGCCGTTGCTACTGGCATCAAGCGCGTGCACCCTGACGCAACCGTCATCTCCTACCAGGGGGATGGGGACCTGCTTGCCATCGGAACCGCGGAGACCATCCACGCGGCAAATCGCGGGGAGAAGATCACGGTCGTCTTTGTGAACAACGCCATCTATGGCATGACGGGCGGGCAGATGGCGCCGACGACCCTCCAGGCCCAAAAGACCAAGACATCACCCTACGGCAGGAACCCCGCGGACGTCGGGTATCCCATCCGCGCCTGCGAGCTGATCAACACGCTGGATGCGCCCGTCTTCATCGAGCGCTGCGCGGTGAGCAGCGTGAAGGGCATCCTGAAGACGAAGCGCGCCATCATGAAAGGGCTGCGCAACCAGGTGGAAAAGAAGGGCTATTCCTTCATCGAGATCCTCTCCATGTGCCCCACGGGCTGGGGCATGGAGCCGCGGGAAGCCGCGGCATGGGTGGATTCCGATATGACGCCGGTCTTCCCGCTCGGGAACCTCAGGGACCGGTAGGGGGACGCCGTGTACGAAGGCCTTTTCTTTGCGGGATTCGGCGGCCAGGGCATCATCCTCGCGGGCAAGATCGTCTGCCTGGCGGCGATGGCGGAAGGAAAGCACGTCTCCCACATCCCCTCGTACGGCGCGGAGATGCGCGGGGGCACGGCGAACTGCTCCGTGGTGGTTTCCGACGATGAGATCGCCTCGCCGCTCGTTCCCAATCCGAGCGTCTGCATCGTCATGAACAAGCCGTCACTCTTGAAATTCCAGTCGATGGTGCAGCCGGGGGGGCTCCTCCTCTGGAACGAATCGCTCATCGACCTTGCTCCCGCCCGGGCCGACATCGAGATCCTGGCGGTGAAGGCGAATGAGATCGCGGAGGCGGCCGGATCCTACCGGGCGGCGAACATGGTGATGCTCGGCGCGCTTCTGAAGCGGAAAAAGGATATCGCCTCGCTGGAGGCGGTGATCAACGTGCTCGGTGTGGCGGTGTCCGCGCGCCATCGCGAGCTGAACGACGTCAACAGAAAGGCGCTGACCGGGGGTTATGAAAGAGCGTAGAGAGGAATCGCGCTTCCGCTTTCTTTTCTGGCGCACCAACTTTGTCGGCATCGCCATGATTGTGAGCGGCGCATTCTTTCTCCTGGTGAACTTCAAGCTCATTCCCGCGAGCGATTTCCTGCCGCCCCGGGTCCTCGGCATCCTCTTCATCATGGTGGGGCTCATCTTCCTTTTCTTCTCGGGGGCCGGCCGCTGGCTCACGTGGTTCGTGATCCCGGCAGGGGCCTTTCTCACCGTGGGCATCGTCACGCTCGTCTTCGGCTGGAACCGGTTCTTCAGCCTCGACTCGGCAAGCCTCTTCTCCCTGGGCTTCGGCCTGACATTCCTCATGCTCTTCTGGTATCGCCGCGGGCATTGGTGGGTCCTCATCCCGTCGGGCGTCTTCATCGGCGCCGCCGCGGGTCTGGAGATCGGCGCCCGGTTTCCCACCATCGGCTGGCATCCGGTGGCGCAGCTTTTCTGCGTGGGCATTTCCTTCCTCGTGATCTGGCTGTACTCCGTGCAGAAAAAGAGGATGCGGTGGAGCCTGCTCGTCGGGGCGGTCATCGTCTCCCTATCTTTTCTCTACCTCCTGGGCATCCTGCTCGCGCGGTGGAGCATCCTCTGGCCCATCGTGCTCCTGCTCGCCGGGCTCCTGATACCGCTCTGGATCGCGGTCGCCGACAGGCGCGCGCGGGGGGACCGATGACGGGCAGGATCCGCGATGCGGTCGCGGCACGTCGGGGACGCTGGGAGGCGCTCTGCCTGCGGTGCGGCCGCTGCTGTTATGAGAAGGAATATCGGGGCAGGCGCATCGTCACCAACTACCGCAAGCCGTGCCCGCACCTGGATACCATCGATCATACATGCCGGGTGTATGAAGCGCGTTTCGAAACCTGCGACCGCTGTCGGAAAATGACCATCGCGCATGCGCTTTTCGTGACGTGGCTGCCGGACTCCTGCGGCTACGTCCAGCACTACCGGCACCCCAGAAGGGCCCGCGTCCTCTCAGCACCCCCCGCGGGCTCGCGACCACTGCCTGAGCAAAGGGGGGTCTGAAATGCCCAGCAATAACCCGCAACTCTCCTTCCTTGGCGCGGCCCGGAGCGTCACCGGCTCACGCTTCCTCCTGGACACGGGCGGTTCCCGCATCCTTGTTGACTGCGGCCTGAGCCAGGAGCGCGACATGCAGGAGAAGAACTGGGCGCCCTTCCCGGTGCCCGCGGACAGGATCGACACCGTCCTGCTCACGCACGCCCATCTGGATCATTGCGGCCTCCTGCCGCGCCTGGCGCGGGAGGGGTTTCGCGGCCGCATCTTTGCCACCGGTCCGACGGCGGAAATCGCGCACATCGTCATGATCGATTCCGCGCGGCTCCAGACGGAAGACGTGGAGAACAAGAAGCGCCGGCATGAAAAGGAAAAACGCCAGAGCGTCCGCCCGCCCGTGCCGCTGTACGAGGTGAAGGACGCGGAAGCCGCATCGGCCCTCTTCCAGACGGTGCGCTATGGTGAGACGATACGCCTCGGCGAAGCGGAGGCGGAGTTCTTTGAAGCCGGCCACATCCTCGGGTCCGCTTCCATCCGCGTGCGCATGCGGGCAGGAGGTTCTTTTCGCACGGTGCTGTTTTCCGGAGACATCGGGCGCTGGGACCGGCCGATCATCAATGACCCCGCGCCCTGCGACAGCGCCGACTACGTCCTCATGGAATCCACGTACGGAGACAGACTGCACGACGACGACACGCAGATCGCCGCGACGCTCCAGTCGATCGTCACCGACACCGTCGCCCGGGGCGGCAATATCGTCATCCCGAGCTTCGCCATCGAGCGCTCCCAGGACGTGCTGTATTACCTGAACGAGCTCCTGCGGACCGACGGGATCCCCCACCTCCTGGTCTTCTTGGACAGCCCCATGGCGAGCTCCGTCACCGAGGTGTTCAGGCACTGGCCCGACTATTTCGATGCGGACATGCTGAAGCTCATGCGCGACAACCGCTCTCCGTTCGACCTGCCCGGGCTGGTCATGGCGCGCAGCGCGGAGGAGTCCAAGGCGATCAACAGGATCACCGGCAGCGCCATCATCATCGCGGGGGCGGGAATGTGCACGGGCGGCAGGATCAAGCACCACCTCGCGCGCAACATCTCGCGGCCGCAGAGCACGGTGCTTTTCGTCGGCTACCAGGCGGAAGGCACCCTTGGCCGGCTCATCCTGGAGGGCGCCCCCGAGGTGCGCATACTCGGCGAGCGGCAGCCGGTCAGGGCGCAGATCAAGAGCATGCAGGGATTTTCCGGTCACGCGGATCGCGACGAGCTCCTGCGGTGGGCATCGTGCATGAAGCAGAAGCCGCGGAAGGCCTTCATCATCCACGGAGAAGCAAAGGTCGCCACGACCTTCGCAAAGACGCTGGAAGACCGCATGGGGTGGAGCGCCGTCGTGCCGATGCCCGGCCAGACCGTGGAAATCGCCTGAAATCTGACAGGGCAGCCGCGCCGCTCAGTACCGGAACGCACTCTCTCCGATAAACTCCCGCAAGATCGACGTCGCGGGCACCCAACGCGGGTGCAGGGGGGTGAAGTTTGAAAGGAAAGAAAGGAGCGTCCGCGCGTCCTGGTACTCGGCCGTGTCGGGCTTCACGGTGGCAAGAAGGGGTTCCGCGTACACCTTCAGCACCGCGAGCTCATAGTCGAGCGCGGAGTTGAAGGCGGAATCCGCTGAGTTCTGAAACGGGAAGATGTTCCTGTCCTCGCCACGCCGCACGGAGGGCCACATGGAAAGCGTCTGCAGCGCCGAGTGGCCCCGGAACTGGCTGTCCCGCACCATTCGGCGGATGAGCCGGTTGTCGGTCGTGGAAATCCGGTTGTGGTCGTCGAGATTGAGCTGCGTCAGAGCCGAGACGTAGATCTTGTGCTTTTTTTCGCGCGGCACGAGGGGGGTAAGCTCGTCATTCAGGCCGTGGATGCCTTCCAGGATGAGGATCGCACGATCGGGCAGCTTCAGCTTCCTTCCCGAGGGCTTGCGCGCGCCGGCGTGGAAATCGAAGACCGGCGTCTCCACTTCCTCATTGGAAAGAAGCCGCACGAGCGTATCGTTGAGAAGCTCCACGTCCAGCGCGTGGAGGGACTCGAAGTCCGGCTTTCCCTCCTCATCCAGCGGAGTGAGGGAATGGGGCTTGTAATAGTCATCGAGTGAGATCGTGACGGGATTGCGGCCGACGACGCGGAGCTGGATCATGAGCTTCTTGGAGAACGTGGTCTTCCCCGAGGATGACGGCCCCGCGATGAGAACGACCTTCACCTGGTCGCGCCGGGCGTTGATGCGGTCCGCGATCTCCGCGATCTTCTTGTCCTGGAGGGCTTCGGCGATCTGCACGAACTCCTGGATACTGCCGTCCCTCACGAGCTCATCGAGCCTTCCGACGGATTCGACGCGCAGGATTTTTCCCCAGTTCTTGTATTCCCGGTAAATGGAGAAAAGAATGGGGTTCTCCACGAACGGCCCGATGCGCAGAGGGTCTTCTGATGCCGGGTAGCGGAGGAGAAAACCGGGCGCATACTCCATGAGGGCGAACTGTGCCAGGAGGCCCGTGGACGGAACGAGCGGCGCGTGGCTCAGGTCGAGGAAGCCCTCGCACGCGCTCACGGCCACGGCAGGATCATTGCGGTTTTTCAGGAGAAGGAGCGTGTCAGGCTGGTGATGCTTCTGGAAATAGGCGATGGCTTCCTGATAGGACAACGACAAGGCGCCAATGGGCAGGTTCTTCGTGACGAGGGCCCGCATCTCTGCTTCGATCTTTGCGAGGTCTCCCACCGAGACCGAGTCCAGGCCGTCGAAGTAGTAATAGTATCCCTGCCCGAGAGAATGCCCGACGATTAGTCGTCTTTTCGGGAATATCCTTGTCGCCGCCATGGAGAGGAGAAAACACAAGGAGCGGCGGTAGATGGCCAGGCCCTGTCTGCTTCCCAGGTCTACAGGGGCGACGCTGCAGTTCACCAGGAGTGGATGATGGAGGGAAACCACCTCGTTGTTGACCAGCGCGGCGACCGTCGGAAGCCCTTCAGCGGGGAAAGAGGGGTGGCGCGCGACCTCGCTCGCGGAGGTACCGGCCGGGAACTCCCGTGTTTCCCCGCCGGGAAAGGTGACGCGGACGTTCATCCCTGGCCCTTGACTTCTTTCGCTTCTTCCGGCGTGAGGACGCCCGTAATCGTCAGGCCCTCGGTGTCGGAGACCTGGATCTGGGGCGGATCGACGAGCCTTTTCCCATCGGGATCGAAGATGACCTTCACGATGGGGCAGCGCGGCTTTGTCGGATCGGTCTTCACGACAACGCCCTTGCTGTAGTTCGAAAGCTGGACCGCCGTGCCCACCGGGTAAACCGACAGGGTGTAGACGAGGGCCTTGAGGACCTTTTCGTCGTACTGCTTGCGGTTCTTTTGGGCGAGATCCCTGATGGTCGCGTGGCCGTCCAGGGAGCCGAGACGGAACGGCCGGCGGGAGACCATTGCGTCGTAGGCGCACACCACGCTGATAATGAGCGCATAGTCCGTGATCTTCGGCGCGGCGAGGCTTCGCGGGTAGCCGCTGCCGTCGATCCTTTCGTGATGCTCCAACGCCGCGAGGGCCACGTTCTCCGGCACGGAAAAGCCCTTGAGGATGCGGTAGCCCAGCAGCGTGTGCGCCATCATGGCCTTGCGCTCCTCCGGGCTCAGACTCTTCGACGAGCGCTGCAGCTCGGCCGGGAGCTTCATCATGCCGATCTCGTGGAGGATGCAGGCGTTGCCCAGCTCGATGAGCCGGTGCGGCGGGCTCTTGAGGTAGTCGCCGATGGCAAGAGCGAGAATGGTCGTGTTGACCGCGTGGGTGATCAGGTACCGCTCGCTCTCCGCGCTCGTGTCCAGGAAGCGCAGCAGGTAGTCCCTGTTGTCGTGGACCATCTGCATGGCCTTTTTCACCCAGTCGGTGACCTGGCCGAGACTCAGCACGTTCTCCGCCGAGTATTTCGCGAACAACCCGGTGATGAATGCCGTGAACTCGCCATGGAACTTCTGCGCCGCGGCGACTTGCTCGCCGTCGCGGATGTCTTCGTCGATGGTCTGCGTCGCCACCGCCGACGAGCTCGCTCCCGAAAGGTAGCCGGGGACGTCCTTTGCCCGTCCATCGGACAGGACCTGGAGGTAGCGCCATTTTTGGAGTCGCTTCACGAGCTCCGGCGTGATCGGCGAGTCAGGCGTGAGGAGTATATAGTTCTTGTCCAGGTACACCGGCTGATCGAAGTAGGTGTTGGGTACCAGGCCCGCGAGTGAAATGCCCTTCATATCCTCCGACCTTTCAGGTCTTTCCGGGCCTCCCCTTTGACGGGGGGTTCGGTTTTCCCTACTATGTCACCCTTATTATAGGAGAATCTCATGAAAATGAAAGCCATATTTATCGTGTTGAACGCTGCCCTGGGCGTTGCCTTCCTCGTGATATTCTTCGCCCCCCTCATCCTTTTCGGAAGCGATTGGTTCACCCTCACGTGGCAGCGGACATGGCCGATCGCCGTCATTTTTGTGGTCACCCTCGGCGGCGTCGACGTCTATTTTCTCCTCAACTGGAAGCTTTTCCGTGGTCTCGAGAAGGAGGACTGGGCCTCGGTGGCAGGGACGCTGGAGCACCGGATCTTCGGCGGCGGGCCGGTCATGGCCTCCAATGTGCGCATCTTGCTGAATACGTACCTCGTCACGTCGAATACGGACGGCATTGCGGCGCTCGAGGCCTATCTGCAGAGAAAAAAGGCCGCCCTTGTTCCGAAGTTCGGGCTCGCGTTCGGCATTCCCCATCTGTTGTCCAAGGATGCCGCCGAGTCCGAGCTCTTCTTCCGTACGCTCCTCACCCTGCCCCGACTGACGGACCGCGACTGGGTGAAGTGGAATCACGCATTCAGTCTCCTGCAGCTCAAGAGGGCGGAGGAGGCGCGGCGGGGCCTGGACGAGCTCAGCGAAAAGGTCTCCGACCCCATCCTCATCCTTCTTTCCCTCTACCTGCTCGACGTCCTGGCCCGCAACGATTCCAGCCTGGAAGCAAAAGTATCGGCGCGGCGAGCCGCGTTGAAGACGCGCTACACACCCGCGCTCTTGCAGAAAGCCATCGATAAATCGAGCGGTAATATGCAGGTCATCGTGCTTTCGCGGCTTCTACAAGACGCCGCACAATGGCTGTATGCCGTAGGAGAGCCAGCGCCCGTCTCGCAGGAGATACACTGACCCGCCTTGCGCGCGCCGCCGCGGTGCATCGCCGGTCGGTGTCACCTCGCTAGAACAGGTTTCGCTTTTCCCCCAGCGTCACGTAGCCGAAGTCGTTCAGCACGTGGATCAGCACCGGTGCCCAGATGCTCTGCGACCAGTAGAAGCTGAGGCAGCAGAAGACGCCCAGCAGCGCCGCGCCAAGCCAGACAACCTGCCGGCGGGAAGAGACGACGGCGACCATCGTCGACAGCGCCGTGGCGATGACCAGGGCGGTGAATGTCCCCCAGATCGACGCGAGGACCATGAAGAAGACACCACGGTAGAAAAGCTCCTCGCTGGGCACCTGGAACAGCAGGATCACCAGCTGGGACGCCACGAATCGTTTCGTCACGACAAAGCGGCTCTTGAACACGCCCCTGTTCCACACGAGCTGAAAGGCAAGGAAGGCGGCGCCCACGCCGAGGCCCGTGATGAGGCCGGCGGGCGTCAGCCGCAGGGCATCGGGCTGCAGCGAAGCGAGTATCGCCACGCCGAAGGCGAGCTGCGCCGCCCGGACGATGGAGTCGATCACGAGGTTTTTGAAGGAATAGGGGAGGGCGAGCATGTGGATGAGGAGGCCGACGGAGAGGATGGAGAGATCGAGCACGCTTACCGCGCCGGCGAAAGACGGCGCGCCGTGGTGCTGACAGAAGCCTTCCATTCGAGTGTCTATAGCCGTTTCGGCGAATGTGCGCAAGTGCGGAGACCGGCAGCGGCATGTTGCGTTGACACCGTATCAGGACGGCGTTAGGATCATCGCGGAAAAATCCATGACGCACGGCAGCACGGCGAGGTCACGGCAGAAGTCTTTCACGCGGCACCGGCGCACCGCGCGCGTCTTTTCCTCCGTAGGATAGCGGTGAAGCGGGGGACTGTCCTCACATTCGTCGTCCTTCCCGTGCTGCTCCTTGCCGCGCTTCTTGCCGCCGTGGGGATCGGCGCCGTCCGCGTGCCCCCGATCTCACTGATTCGATACCTCCTGCACGAAGCCGGCTTCCGCTCCGTCGCCCTGCCCGATTCCCGTGACATCACGATCCTGATGCTCCTCAGGCTGCCGCGCGTGCTCGCCGCGATGCTCGTCGGGTCGGGGCTCGCCGTCTGCGGCGTGGTGATGCAGGGCCTGTTCCGCAATCCCATGGCGAGCCCCGACGTGCTGGGAATCTCGGCGGGCAGCAGTCTCGGCGCCGTCGTTTCGATCGCGACGGGCCTCGCGTCGAGGTCGCTCTTTACTCTGCCTGCCTTCACGATCGTGGGGGCATTCCTCTCCGCGGCGTGCATCTACCTGCTGTCCACCTCACGCGGGACGACGTCGCTCCTCTTCATCATCATCGCCGGCATGGCCATCTCGTCGCTCTTCAGCGGTCTCACCTCCGCGCTGCTTCTCTTCTCGCGCGACTACGAGGTGAGCCAGTTCATCTTCTGGACCATGGGCGGCCTCGACGGCCGCGGCTGGCAGCATCTGCTCTTTTCGGCCCCGGTGCTCATTCCGGGCATGATCGCCCTTTCCTTTTTCGCGCGCGAGCTGGACCTCTTCTCACTCGGGGAGGAGGGTGCGCTCTCCCTGGGCATGCACGTGGAGAGGACGAAACGCCTCCTCCTTGCCCTCACCGCGGTCATCACCGGCGTCGCGATCGCCGTCGCGGGCCCCATCGCTTTCGTCGGTCTGCTCGTCCCGCACCTCATGCGTTTCATCGTGGGCTCTGGCCATCGCACCCTCATTCCCGCCTCCGCGCTGGGAGGCGCCCTTTTCCTCGTGCTCTGCGATCTGCTGGGGCGCTCCATCGCCCCGCCCTTCGAGATCCGCGTCGGCATCATCACGGCGATACTCGGCAGCCCGTACCTGCTCAGCCTCATCGTCCGCATCCAGCGCCGCGGCGCCCGGGGTGCACCGTGAGCGGGCCCCTCCTGCAGGCGCGCGGCATCGGTTGGCGCGTCGGCACGAAGCACATCCTTTCGGGCGTCGACCTCGACGTGGGCCGCGGCGAGCTTGTCGGGATCATCGGCCCGAACGGGGCGGGAAAGACGACGCTCCTGCGCATCCTCTGCGGTCTCCTGCAGCCATCCGAGGGCGTGGTCAGCCTGGACGGCCGGGACATCACCACGATCGAGCGACGCAGCCGGGCCCGGAGCATCGCCTTCATGAGCCAGGAGACCTCGCCGTCATTCCCGTTTCAGGTGATGGACGTCCTCCTCATGGGGCGCTACCCGCATCTGCGCCGATTCGAGCCGGAAACCGCCGATGACCGCGACAGGGCCCGGCGCATGCTGTCGTACGTGGGCCTGCTGGGGCTGGAAGAGAGGAGCTTCGCCGAGCTTTCAGGCGGCGAAAGACAGCTCGTGCTTTTTGCGAAGACGCTCGTCCAGGACACGGACGCGGTGATACTGGACGAGCCCAGCTCGAGCCTCGACATCCGCCACCAGGACAGGATCTTTTCCATGGCGCAGGAGCTCGCGCGGGAGAGCAGGGCCGTCGTCACCTCGGTGCACAACCTCGGGGTGGCCGCGCAATACTGCAGCCGGCTCGTCCTGCTGGACCGCGGACGCGTCGCCGCCTCCGGCCGTCCGGAGCAGGTGCTGCGCGCCGACATCCTCGACAGGATCTACGGGATCCGCACGCTTGTATCGCCCAACCCCGTGACGGGAAGCATGACGGTCTCGGTGATCCCCTGGCGCGCCGGGGTCTCGGGCAGTCGCATCCATCTCATCGGCGGCGCGGGGTCCGCGGTCAACCTCACGCGCGAGCTGTACCGCCTGGGCTGCGTGCTGTCGGGGGGCATTGCGCACGAATACGACTCGGATGAGAAGCTCTGGAAGAGTCTCGGCATCCCCTGCGTCACCGTCGGCGCTTTTTCGCGGATCACCGATGAGCAGGTGAAGGAAGCCGCGGCCCTGGTGGAAGAAGCCGATGTGACGGTGCTCTGCGCGTTTCCCGTCGGGCCGGGCAACAGCGGGAACCTCCACCTTGCGGCGCGGGCGCGCCGCCTGGTGGTGCTGGACCCCGGGATGGAGGATGCGCCCCGGACATTTTTCTCGGACGAGGGAAGGACCCTGTTTGAAAGGGTTTCGGCGCGCGCCGCGGTCCTTCGCTACGAGCAGGTCGTGCAGCTGGTGGAGCGCGGAACGGATGCCGCAGCGGATGCGGCGGAAGAAGACAGGTAAGGCGTTACCGGTAGATGGTGATTCAGTCGCCCAGCTGCTTCTCCTGGTACTCCAGGAACTTGTCGATCGGTTCGTTGTCTGCAAGGTAGCCCAGCTCCATCGCGATCTCGCCGAACAGCCGGTCGTCGCCCGACTGCTGGTGATTGATGACGATGGTCACCTGCGACTGCGACAATGCGCCTCGCGACACCAGGAACTCCCCGATCTTCTGCGCCATGAATCCCTCCTCCCGAAAAAAACTGCCGGAGACGGTGTCGAACCCGTGCGCCGATTTTAAGGCCGTTTTCGATTCCCCACGCCGGCACCCCTCTATACCTAAGTGTACTATTGATATGGACTTGCCGCAACAGCGGCAGATTGGAGCATGTCAGAAAAGGGAAGTCCTTCTCAGAAATCATCTCATTTTTCTAGAGACCGAGCACGCAAAAGGCGAAGAAAGGTGACCTACACGAATGGTAGCGAGCAGGGCGGATGACTCTTGGGGACTGTGCCATGGGGCTTACCGCGCGGCAACTCGACGATTCGGCTACTGCTTTACCGCCCCGACGAGCAATCCGGAGACGACGTACTTTTGCGCCGCCAGGTAAAGAATCACGACCGGCAGCGCCGTCAGGGTCAGGTCGGCAAAGACGAGGTTCCAACTGCTGCTGTACCTGCCGAAGAATCCATAGACGGAGAGCGGCATGGTCCACTTTGTGGGATCGGGAAGGAAGTAGATGGGCAGGTTGATGTCGTTCCAGATGCTGAGGAAGATGAGAATGGACACCGTCACGTTCGCCGGTGTCAGCAGGGGAAAGATGATCTTGAAAAAGATGCCGAAGAGCGACGCACCTTCCATCAGCGCGGCCTCGTCCAGCGCGCGCGGGA
Source organism: uncultured Spirochaetota bacterium (assembly GCA_963781885.1). Taxonomy (GTDB): domain Bacteria; phylum Spirochaetota; class Spirochaetia; order SZUA-6; family Fen-1364; genus Fen-1364. Next base: position 992,997 of record CAWAHW010000002.1, read on the forward strand.
CGCTCTTGATGAAGCCCGTGTACAGGAAGCATCCAAAAGACAGGTTCAATGCCGCGTAGATGAGGATAACACTGGTAAAGCTCCCGTAGATGTGCGCGACCTTGAGGATTTGTATCGTGGGAATGATCTGCATGGGAGCGAGGGATCCCAGGAAGAAGAAGTAGTAGAGAAAGCCGGCGAGACGGCTCCGTCTACGTGCCACGATGAAGGAAGCGAGTGAGGAGAAGAAAACCGTCAGCGCGCTGGAGGTGGCCGCTATGAGGCAGCTGTTTACGAATGCGCGCCCCAGACTCCCTTCCCGTACGACGTCCAGGTAGTTGCGGAACAGCCAGTGCCCGGGGAGAGAGAGGCTGAATGAGCTCGCCTCCATTGGGGTCTTGAAAGATCCCAGGACCATGTAGAGCAGTGGCGTAATCACGATGATGGAGATGAGCAGGAGAAAAAGGATGGTGACGGCGCGAAGGGCGCGGCGCCGTGCCAGCGCTTCGCTCACTCCTCGACCTCCTGCCGCCGCATCTGCCGGAGCAGCGGAACGCAAATGACCGCCACAAGCAGGAAGAGAACGGTATTAAGGGCCGTTCCCAGGCCCCATCTCCCCTCGGCGAACTTCGAAAGAACCTCGGTCGTGAGGACCTGAGACGCATGGCCCGGGCCGCCGTTTGTGAGCACGTACACCTCGCTGAACCCGCGCAGCCCCCCGATGAGGCTGAGGATCACATTCATGTTGATGGTCGCCGCCAAAAGGGGAATCGTGACCTTTCGCAGTCTTTGGAGGGCCGTCGCTCCGTCGATCATCGCCGCTTCGAGGTAGTCCGGCGCAATGCCTTGTATCCCGGCCAGATAAATCACCATGTGGTAGCCGGTCCACTGCCACACGCTCACGGCGGCGATGCTGATCATCACGATGCGGGTGTTGACGAGCCAGTTCTGCGCCAGGAACCCGAGGCCGATCGACTTCAAGCAGTCATTGAGCAGCCCCAGAGGATGGAGGATCCTGGTGAACACGACGCCCAGGACGATCGTGGAGATGACCACGGGCATGTAGAACAGCGTGCGAAAGAGGTTGTTCACGCCCATCTTCCTGCTGAGGGGTGCGCTGAGGATGATTGCCAGTACAAATCCGAAGAGATTCTTGAAGACGACGACGACGACGGTGTAGATGAAGGTATTGCGGACCGCGCTCAGAAGCTCGGGGTCCGAGAAGATATGGCGAAAGTTCTCAATACCAATGAACGAGGTGATCTCGCGCCCCATCGTCCAGTTGGTCGTGGCGGAACCGAAACCGATGAACAGCGGGATGATGAAGAGGACGACGTACAGCAGGAAGGCGGGAGCGACCCAGAAGTAGGTGTAAAGTCTGCTGCTCTCTCTCATGTGCCGTCCTTTCGCTGCCCTTCATGGAAAAGCGGGTCGTCGTGCGCGGCAGCCTCTCCCTGCTGTCTCACTCCTTCGTTGCCTTGACCGGTCGCGGCGAGGAGTATGACGTTCTCACCGTCACGGTTCCCAGCGTCCCCGGCGGGATCCGGACCGTGTCTCCCTCCACCTGCACGGCGACGTCCTTCCTGTCGAGCGCTTCAGCTTTCTCCAGGGCATACTCCTTCGGGCAGCGAAGCCGCACGCGCACCGTTGCTCCGGGCCTCGGCGGCAGCGATATCTGCGCATCGATCATTCCGTCCTCGAGATGAGAACGAATGGTATACGATACGGGACCCCACCGCGTCGGCGCTCCCGCTACCCCGAACTCCTTTCCGTCCTCCAGCCATGTCCGCGGGACTCCGCATCCCAGCGTGATGGTCCGGTTGATAGGGTCCTCGAACAAAAAAAGCCACTTCGCGATCGTCGGCACCGTCATCTGGGCGGGGCTGCAGTACGGCGTGCTGACGCCGTTGTCCCGGTCCAGGTCGACACACTCCCGCACGGTCCATGTTCCCCGCGTGTGGGCGTGGAACGCGTGCGCGTAGAACACGAGCAGCGCTTCCGGCACCAGGTCATGCTGGAGGAGGCCGTGCACCGCCTCGCTCACGAGGAACGCGACGACGTGGTAGCGGTTGTTGAAGATGCCCAGCGTGGTCCCGCCGCGGGCACCGGCGATCTCCATGATACGTTCCACTGTCTCCTTCGAGAGAACGCCGGACCAGAACAGCTCGGACCAGACCCGGTTCTCGTCGTAGGACTCCGGGCAGCTCCGATAGAGCGCCTCCCAGTAGAAGCGCGACGACCCGGCGATGATGGGAAGACCAACGACGCCGTCCTTCTCGATCCACGAGCGCTCCACGCCGCGCCGCGCGTCCTCCAGCAGCACGGAGGCGCTCGCGGCGAGTGACTCGGCCCGACGGATCATTTCCTGGTCTTTCTGGCGCCGGCCTGCCCGCCGCCAGGTGCTGGCGATGTCCCGCAGCCCTCGCCATGCCAGCGCGCTGTTCGCCAGATACGGCCGCTCGTAGTCCAGGGAATTGAGGGAAGGCGTCAGGAAATTGATGTCCGCCTCATGGTAGCCGTTGATCATGCCGTAGGCGGCGCTGCCGGGATCGCGGCGCCTCGCCTCCTGCCAGCGCGTCAGCAGCAGGCCGACGATCGCCTTGACCTTGCCGTCGTGCTCGCGGAGGAGCGAATCGTCGTCAGTGTAGTCAGCGTACTGGGCCAGGCAGCTCAGCATCTCGCCATACTTGCCGATCTGCGGACCGCGGTACCTGAGGGAGCCGTCGCCGCGGACGAAATGCCGGAAGTAGTAGTCGAGGTATGCGCGGGAGGTTGCGAAATGCCCCCACTCGTTGTAGCAGGTAACCGTGCTCGTCAGGAGATCCTGGAAGCCGTCATGCTCTTCTCCCCCGTACGCCCTGTCGCAGACCCCGTACTTCGGGTGGTCACCCCTGCGGGTGATCCTCTCCCGCGCCATTGCGTGGCGCGAAAAATCCTCGATCCAGCTCTCTGGAGCCCGGATCGTCATGCCGCCGTCCAGGTGATCGTGCCAGTACCTGTGAACGCGCAGGAGCGATCGATAGAAGCCCGCCGGCTCCGCGCCCGTCGGGTTTGGATAGCTCAGGAACGAGTCCACATACTTCACTTCCTGGACGTGACCCTCGTGCAGCTCCATGAACCGGTACCAGGCCGGTTGCAGGAATGTTGTGGCGCCCTCGGGGGGAGCGAATGCAACGACCTCCCAGCACGCATCCGCACCCATGGGATAAACAGTGCGGACGACCGGGAGCCAGCCTCCGACCAGGCCTTCCCAGAGGTTCTCGGCCTGGATCGCTTCCGAGGCGCCCTTCGCGACGATGGTCGTTGGCACGCGCCACACCATGGCGGCGTCCGTGTGGTCCGTGTAATAGAGCGGGATCACGTCTGCGGAAACGGGAGTCCCGATGAACGTATGGGGCCGCTCGTGGCCCTCCCAGAAGTCCCTTCGGATGGGCGGAAAACACGCGCGGACGGCCTTGGGATCCGGATCCCTTGCTCCTTCCAGCAGCTCATTGCGCAGGACATCTGGTTGCCCGGCGAAGGTCTGTTCGTTGCCCTCCCTCATGGACGAGAACGCCTGACTGCCGGCGGGAAGCGCTTCTTCCTTCCTGTGGCCATTGTACCAGCCCGCGCCGCCTCCCGTGGTCGGCTCCAGCGACTTGGCAAGCAGAAGGCGCACGCCGTCTTCACGGACGAACGCGATCCTTCCCTCTGTCGCATCCACCTCCTCGAAGACGGCCGTCATCGCCCCGTCGTCCTCGAAGACCGCCATCAGCGTCCAGGCTCCTGCCCTGCCGAGCCCCTCCACCACCGTCTGCGCGCCGGTCCCTTTGGTGTGCACCAGGACGGTCGTGCCGCGGAAGGAGACGCGGGGGGCGTCCGGCCGTGCGTCCGGCTGCTCCCCGAACGGCCTTTTCGCGTCGGTGAAGCCGGGGCAGGCGAGCTTGCTCTCATCCCGATGGTTCGTGGGCTGCCTCATTGCTGTTCTCCTCTGCACGTGCGGCGCGTTTGTTCCCCGCCTCTGGTGTCGCATGGTGCGGCCAGAAAAAAGCGGGGCGCGCAGGCCCCGCTTGTCCTGGAACTATTCAGAAGTACGCGCGGAGGGCTCTTCCTCAGAATCCCGGGTAGCCCTTCGCCTTCATGAGCTCCTCGAACTTCGCATCCCACGCCGTCAGCACCTGCTGCGGCGTTTTGGCGCCGCCGATCATGTCCTGGAAGTACTTCCACAGGTCGTTCAGGTCCACCTTCACGAAGGCGTTTGCTTCCACCGACACTTTCCCCGTCTTGATGTACGTGTCGTAGATCTGCTGATCGATGGGCTGCAGCTGTGCCGCCGCCACGTCCTTGAAGTTGGGCATAAAGGCCCGCGAGGAAACGGCGTTGACGGCCGCTATCTGCGGGGCCTGCGAGAGAAAGTCGATGAGCCGCTCGGCCGCGGCAACGTGCTTTGCCTTCTGGGGGACGAAGAACAGGGGGCCGAGCTGGGCCTGCACGATGACATTCATCGCCGCGTCATCCCATACGGGGAACGGGAAGAGGCCGAGGTGGAGGCTCGGATCCTTGCTCGCCATGTCGCTCACGAGCGCGTTGGCGCTTATCATCATGGCGTAGTTTCCCGACGCCATCGCGGCCGGCCCGCCGTTGTAGTCGTCGGACAGGGCCGTGGGCTGGAAGTAGCCCTTCTGGACCAGGGTGTTTCCGCGCGCGAGCGCATCAAGGAAGCCCGGCACGTCCGCCCACTTCATCTCGTTCTTGTTGATCTTCTCGAAGAGCCGGGGATCCTTCCGGGTCACCCAGACTCCCCATGCCGAGGTCGTCCAGATCTGGAAGGTCCAGACATCCTTGAACGGCCCATAAATAGGCGTGATGCCGTTCGCCTTGAGCGTCTCGCAAACCGCGAGGAGCTGCTGATACGTCGTGGGGACGGCGAGGTTGAGCTTCTTGAAGATGTCGATGTTGTAAACCATCCCGAGACCCGCGGTCGAAATGACGGGGCTGAACCCGTGGATCTTCCCGTCGGGAGCCTTCAGGAGAGCCGGCTGCTGCAGCCGCGCCACCCACGGCTGGTTGCCGAGATCCACCATGTTCTGCTCCGCCCCGAGCTCGTTTTCCGCGGAGACCTTGTTGTAGAACATGATGTCGGACGGCTCGCCCGTGGCGAGCTGCGTCTGGAGCGTCTGGGTGGTCTGCGCGTCCGGAATCAGAAGAAGCTGGATCTTGACGCCGGGGTTTTTGGCTTCGAAAGCGTCAAAGTTCGGGTTCGGCTGATAGACGACCCACGAGTCCCCCCTGTTGAAATCCTGGCTGCCCGCGATGGTCAGGTTGATGGGCTGGCTCGGGTTGCCGCCAGAGCTCTCCGACGTTCCTGCCGCAAAGAGCGCCCCGCCTGACACCATGAGAAGGACAGCCGCCAGCGTGACAAGGAACGACAGCGACCTGCCCCCCGTCTTCCATGTGATCATGTATTCCCCCTCGCCACTGTCCCTTTTCTCGCAGTGGCGGGAAAACCTAGCACGGGGTATGCCCACTGTAAATGCACAATCGTGTACTCGTGCGGTGCACTTTCCTCTCCCGTGCTCCCCTTTACCGGCGGTGGGTCCATGGTATACTTCTGGCGGGATCGGGAAGATGCACGTCAAGCTCCAGACCAGAATCGTTGCATACTTTACGGTCCTGCTGCTCGTCGTGATCGGGGTTTTCGCCATCTTCTTCGACGTCGTCGTGAGCCGGCGGTTCGAGGCGATGGCAAGCCAGAACGTCGTGCAGCTCGCCGTGAAGCTCTCCCAGCACGTGGATTCCTATATCTTGGAAATGGATCAGGTGTCGAAGAGCTTCGCGACCAACGAAAACGTGCTTGCCGTCCTCAGCGACATCGCTCGCAACGGCCCGCCACGGAACAGCTACCTGCAGCTTCTCGCGTCACGGACCCTCGACGGCGCCTTCGCCAGCGCCCTTACCGTCACCTCCATCCCCACCTGCTCGGTCTACCTCTACGATACCAGCGGCGCTTACCGCCATTCCTTCAACGGACGCCACGCTCACTTCGATGCTGTGATGCAGAACCCCGCCAACCGCGAAGCTCTGGCAAACTGGCAGAGGCTGCTCGACGCCGCGGTGAGCGACGTCCCGAGCGCCGGCCCCACCAGGCTCATCTCCCTGGTGCGTCCGGTCTTCAGCCTGAGCGGCATCCAGTACGGCTACGTGGAGGTCCAGGACGAGTATGCCGAGCTGCAGAAGATCTGCGACGTCGGCTCGACGGGGCAGGTGATAATCCTGGACGCGCAGCACGGGGAAGTGTATCCCCTTGACCCCGGGCACCCCGCGGAGGTCTCCCGCCTTCGGCTGGGCAGCGCCGACAGCACGGCAGGCACCTTTCCCTCTCCCGGGGGGTACCTCTACTCGTACGCGTGGTCTGACTACTCCGGGTTCACCGTCTTCGTGAAGGAACGGGAGAGCGACGTCCTCGGGCCGCTCATGTATCTTCGCACGGCAACGTACGCGACCATTTTTCTCGTCACGGTCTTCGCCCTTGGCATGGTGTTCGTCATATCCGCGGTGCTCATGCAGCCAATCCGCACGCTCCGCGACAGCGTGCTCCACGTCAGCCTCGACAACATGAGGCTGGACATGAACGTGGACGCTCACCACGACGAAATCCAGCTCCTGAGCAGGGCTTTCCAGGACATGCTCGCGCGGCTGAAGGGGGCCGTCGAGAAGGCGATGCTCGCCAACCGTGAGGAGATGCGGGCGCGCTTCGGCGCGCTGCAGGCGCGCATCGCCCCACACTTCATCCACAACGTCCTGTACCTCATCAGCGTGCAGGCGCACGAGAAGCGGACCGACGACGTGGAGATGACATGCAAGAAGCTGTCCGACATGCTGCGCTACGTCGTGCAATCGCCGTTCAAGACCGTCACCATCGACGACGAGGTCGCCCATGCCTCCGATTACCTTTCCCTCCAGAAGCAGAACTACGAGGATCTCCTGACGTACACCGTGAGGGTCGAGCCGAGCGTTCGTTCCGTCACCCTGCCGCGTCTGGTCATCCAGCCCTTCGTGGAGAACTCCATTCACAATGGCTTCAAGACCAAACTCCCGCCCTGGAAGATCGACGTCGCGTGCGAGGCGGCGGAAGACAGATGGTGCATCACCATCTCCGACAACGGCTGCGGCATCGACGAGGCAACGATCCGGCACCTGCGTGAAAGAATGGCCGCAGAGCAGGACGAGTCCGAAGCCTTGCGGGAACCGACGGAGCAGGGAATGGACGGCATGGCGATCATCAATACCTATGGCCGGCTGCGTCTCATGTATGGGGATCGGCTGGGCTTCGACATTCGTCCCAACGAGGAGGGGGGCACGACAATCCGTCTCTCGGGTCCGCTGCTTCCCGCCGCCGCGGAGCACTGACGAGGCGGACCATGACGTACTCCGCACTGGTCGTCGAGGACAGCAGGCCGATACTCCGGAACATCGCTCAGCAGATCGAGTCCGTTCATGACCGCGTGCGCGTGGTGGCGACCGCCTGCAACGGCCGGGAAGCGCTGATGAAGCTGAGGGGCTCCCGGGTGGATATCGTGTTCTCGGATATCAAGATGCCGGTGCTGGGCGGCCTGGATTTCCTGGGCGAGGCTCGGAGCCTGAATCCCGGTTTGAGATGCGTCATCATCAGCGGCTATGACGATTTCGAGTTTGCGCGGCAGGCAATCCAGCTCGGCGTGGACGCCTACATCCTGAAACCGGTGACGAAGGACGAGCTCAGAACCGTCGTGGAGAAGATCGTCTCTTCCCTGGACCTCGGAAGACGCGGGGTGTTCCAGGAGGAGCTTTCGAGGGCCCTCAAGCGTGAGGAGGCCGTCTGGCATGCACCGAACGACGTCCTGCGGGGACCGTATGGGATATGCCTCCTTCGGTGCGGGGCGCTGCGAGATGGCCCATGCGCCGTGGACATGGCGGACATGCGCGCGACATTCAGCCATGCCGGCTCCTGCGATGGGAGCCTCTTTTTCGCCGAAACGCGCGGCCATAGCGAGCTCGCGGTCGTCTGTGATCTTCAGGCTCTTTCGCACGAGGCATGGAGGGACATCTGTTCCCGCGTCTTCGAATCGCTGTCCCGTCGGGGGCAGGTTGCCCGCATGGCATGTTCCAGCGGGTATGCGGACGTGCCCGGGCTGCCTTCGCACGCGGCCTTCCTCTCGCAGTGTCTCGAGGAGCACGTCTGCCTCGACACGCCGACCCTCTTCTGGCCCGACGGCATTTCGTCAGAGCCGGGAATGGGCATTCCGCGTGACGAGTTTGCGCGTTTCAAAGAGGAAGCGGGTTTGATGGCCGGCGCAGGGTCCGTGGACGAGTTCAGGCTGCGGCTGGAGGATTTTGTGCGCTCCTGGCGCGCACGGAGCCTCACGCTGATCACGGTTCGGAAGCTCCTCGGACTGATGGTGGACGCGATTGACGAGTGCGCGAATGATCCCTCGTCGACCCGAGACAGCACCGTCACGGTGGAGAAGCTGCTGGGGCGAAGCGGAAGCTATGAGACGCTCGTCGATGAGCTGTGCCTCGTCTTCCAGGCAGCGATCGAGAGGAGAAAAGACGCGGACTCCTCGTCGGAAAGCATCGTCCAGGCGGCGATCGACCTGTTCCGCCGCAATCTCGCTCGGAACATCACGATGAGTGAAGTCGCCGCGCGGCTCGGATTCTCCCTTTCCTATGTCCATCGCGTCCTGCGTTCGGCGCTGGGCAAGGCACCCATGGAATATTACAACGATATGAAGCTCGAAGAAGCAAAGCGCCTGTTGGCGCGCTATCCGCACAGGAAGGTGAAAGAAATCGCCCTTTCACTGGGATTCGAGGATCAGCACTACTTCAGCCGTGTCTTCAAGACCCACGTATCGCTGAGCCCCCTGGAGTATCGCGAGCAAGCCACGCGGGCACGCTGATCACGCGCAGCGCCGGTATCGACCTGTGATATGATGGGGTGGAGGGAACGCTTTGGTGTTCCGTCGTCCTGAGTGGATCGAAATCGTCATAGCCGGGATCTCCCTGGTCGTGCTCGCCTATGTCAACCTCCCGGAGGTCAATGCGCGGAGCGCAGGTCTTATGCGCAGCGAGATTCTCGTCGGTAGCTGTCTGACGGCCCTGTGCGTCGTGGGTGCCTCGACGCTGCAACGCAAGGTGCACCGCGCGGGACTCCTGCTCCTCCATTTTTTCTCTTACATCCTGCTTCTCACCGCGTTGGCAGGATCAAACCTGATCGCGGAAATCCTGCTCCTCTTGCTGCTCGAGCTCCACGTTTCGCTGCGTTTGCCCTTGCGGCCGGCCCTCGCGACCAACGGCGTGGTCCTCGCGGCGACAACGCTGGTGGGGCTCGGAAGCGGCGCCGTGGACCGGGTCGACGTGCTGCTTTTCGGCGCCATCGTCCTCTTTCTCGCCGAGCTCGCCGTGTACTACCGCGAGCGCTTGGTCCGCGCCTCAGGCACAGTCGAGCTCCAGAGCCGATCGCTTGAGAACCTTGCGGCGGCAAACCAGTCGTTTGTCGCGCACCTCGAGAGCGTCGAAGCGGAGAGCGCCGAGCGCGAGCGCCTCCTGATCACTCGGGAGCTGCACGACTGCGTCGGCTATGGCATGACCAACATCGCCATGATGATGAACGCGTCTCGATATCTGAAGGACGAGAATCCGGAAAAGCTCGTGGAGTACTGCCAGAAGACCAAAGAGCTCGCCTCGAGCACCCTGCAGGAAACCCGCCAAATCCTGTACAAGCTCCGCGCCGTCTCGGCGCAGGCCACTCCGGGCGCCCCGCTGTTTTTCGCCCGGCTCTGCCGCGACTTCTCAGAGGCCACCGGCGTCCGGACGGACTGCCACGTCGGCAACCTGCCCTCATCCGTGAACGAGCGCGTCTTCGGCACGCTGTTCCGGGCCGTCCAGGTGGGCTTCATCAACGCCCTTCGGCACGGCAGCACCGGACACATCGTTCTTGGTTTCTGGGTCACCGACGCCGAGCTTTGCGTACGGATCTGGAACGACACGCCGCGGGGGCTCTCGGATCCGGAGGCCGTCGGCGAGGGGATTGGCCTGAAGGGGATCCGGGAGCGCCTCGATCTCGTGAACGGCCGGCTGTCATACGGACCGGTTCCCGACGGCTACCAGCTTACGATCATGATCCCCCGCGAGGAGACAGGAATTGCCGCCGACTAAAGTTTTGATCGTCGACGATCAGCACTTGTTTGCCGAAAGCCTGAAGTTCGTCCTGCAAGGCGAGAGTCGCGGCAGGATCGAGGTGATCGCCATCGCCGCCAACGGACGGGAGGCGGTCGAGCTGGTGCAGGCGACGACCCCGGATGTCATCCTTATGGACATCCGCATGCCGGTCATGGATGGAGTCGACGCGACGGCCGCGATACATGAAAGCTGGCCGAACATCAAGATCCTGATCCTCACCACTTTCGATGATGACGAGCTCGCGATAAGCGCGCTCTCCCGCGGCGCGACGGGGTATGTCTTGAAGGACGTGGACCCGCCCGACCTCATCCTCTCGATCGAGGCAGTTCATCGAGGCGCCTTCTTTATCTCTCCCGCAGTCGGGCTGAAACTGGTGGATATCATGAAACCGGACGGTGGGGGCGCCGCCAAGGAGAGAGAAGAGCTCGTCCTCAGCCTCATGCGAGATGTGCCTTCGCTCACCCGGCGGGAGGCTGAGATCCTCTACCTCGCCGCGAAGGCACGCGCCAACAAGAGTATCGGCGACGAGCTCTTTATTTCCGAAAAGACGGTGAAGAACCACCTGAGCTCGATCTACCAGAAACTCTCGATCCACAATCGGCTGCAGCTCATCCACTACGTCGCGTCCGCCAAAACCCGCGGGCCCCGATGAGCGGCGGCGAGCAACCAGAGAGTCCCGCGAAAGTCCCAGGGAACGGCTCCTGGCACGCCTTTCTGGGTCCTTTTTGGGACGCATGTCCTATGGAGCCGGATCGAAGCGGCCGATAGACTGGCGACTGGTGAAGACAACGCTTTTCATCTCGCCCGTTCGCACTCCGTCCCTCGGACGCCGGTCGTTTCTCAAGGAGCTCGCGCGCCAGCGGTACCTCATGATCCTGGTGCTCCCCGCGGTTCTCTGGATGCTGCTTTTTAACTACGTCCCCATGGGCGGCCTGATCATTGCCTTCCAGGAGTACGATCCGTTCCTCGGTCCGATCAGAGGCTTTACGCATAGTCGCTGGGTGGGGCTCGCGCACTTCCTTGAAGCCTTTACGGACAAGTACTTCCTCCACGCGCTCTGGAACACCATTGCGTACAGCCTCCTTCGGCTCGCGTTCGGCTTCCCCATCCCCATCGCGTTCGCCGTCCTCCTGAACGAGCTTCACGGCCTTCGCTTCAAAAAGTTCGTTCAAACCGTCAGCTATTTGCCGCAGTTCATCTCCTGGGTTTTCGTCACCGCTTTCATCTACGTGATCCTGGCGACGGACAACGGGATCGCGAATCGGATGCTCCTCCAGCTCGGCATCATCCAGAAGCCGATCCTGTTTCTCGCCAAGGAATCGACGGTTCCTCCTCTCATGGTCATCAGCAGCGTCTGGAAGAGCTTTGGGTGGAATTCGATCATCTACATCGCGGCCATCACGGCTGTCGATCCGACGTTGTACGAGGCCGCGGCAATCGACGGGGCCCGGCGGTGGACCCGGATCTGGTCTATCACGCTCCCTTCGGTGAAGTCCACGATCGTCATCCTCCTGATCTTCAACATCGCCGGCCTGATCAGCGCCAGTTTCGAGTTCTTTGAGCAGATGTACCTCCTGAGCAACGCCATCATCCACGACGCCACCGAGATCATAGACACCTACACGTACCGCATGGGCATCCAGCTTTCGCGGTACTCTTACGCCTCGGCCGTGGGAATGTTCCGCTCGGTTGCGGCCGTGCTGCTTCTCACGATCGCAAACTACGTTTCGCGACGCCTTACCGGGGAGAGTCTGTACTGATGACGACCGCGGGGCAAAAACGGCGAGGTCGCGTGCCGCCGGGCGAGTGGGCGTTCCGCGTCGTGAATGTCTCCCTGATGCTGTTTGTCATCGCGGCGACATTCTACCCCTTCTATTACGTGATCGTATCTTCTCTGAACGATCCGATCGACCTGCTGCGGGGTCCGATCTACCTGCTTCCCCGGAAGTTCTCCTTGGAAAATTTCCGTTATGTGGCAAAGGACCCTCAGGTCATCCGTGCCGCCTATGTCACGGTTGCCCGAACAGTGATCGGCAGTGTGTGTGGCGTGTTCTTTACTGCGGCATTTGCGTACGGGATCTCCAAGACCAGGCTCGTGGGCCGCCGGTTCATCGTTGGGATGACCTTGGTGACGATCTACTTTAGCGGCGGACTGATACCGACGTACCTGCTGTTGACGAAGATCCTGGGCTTGTACGGCAACTTCTTGGTCTACATCCTCCCCAACATGTTCAACGCCTTCTTTGCGTTCATCATGCTCTCCTTCTTTCGCACCGTCTCGGCCGAGATAGAGGATTCGGCGCGCATGGACGGTGCGAACGACCTGCTCATATTCATTCGGCTCATTCTTCCACTCTCGACTCCCGTGCTGGCCACCATCGCGCTGTTTTTTGGTGTGGGACACTGGAACTCGTGGTTTGACGCCATGCTTTATGGCGGGTCAAGGCTTATTACGCTGCAACAGTACCTCGTCAAAGCTATCCAGTCGGTCAACGTCAGTGCCGTGGCGGCGAACTACTCGACCACGGCCGTCTCGGCACAGTCTCTTCGGTTGGCCACGATGGTGATCACGACATTCCCCATCGTTGTCACCTACCCGTTTCTCCAGCGGTATTTCGTCAAGGGAGTGATGATCGGGGCCATCAAGGGATAGTGCTTCATCCGGTCGTTGACCGGAACGACACACACGTCGCAAACGCGACAAGGAGGAAATCCATGGCTGTGTACGTGCGGAAGGTTCTATGTCTGGCGGCCATCGGGCTGCTCATCGCTGCGGCCGGATTTGCAAGCGGCAAGGCCGAAACGGGGGGCACGGCCGCCGCAGGCGCCACGGCCGCCGCGCCCGCGGGAGCGTTGTCCTGGAAGCAGGACACGTCTCCATTCACCTTCGACCTGTTTTTCTACGGAGCCTGGGGTACGGCCTACCCTTGGAAGGGCAGTTACGTGGAGAAGCTCATCGAAGGCAAGACGGGTGTCCACCCGAACATCATCGTGCCGACCGGTGACGAGAAGGAGTACCTGTCCGTGCTCGTCGCCTCAGGAAAGTTCCCCGACGCGATGATCCTGGAGCTGATCAGCCCTACCTTGAAACGGTTGATCGAGACCGGTAACGTCTACCCCATCAAGGATCTCACGGACAAGTACGCGCCGGAGTTCTGGGACGCGATCCCGCAAGAGATCAAGTCCTATCACGCAGCGGCGGACGGCAAACTCTATGTGGTCCCCTCGTTCTTTACCTCCAAAGAGGAATGGCAGCAGAGCCCGGAGAAGGATGTCGTCCGGCCTTTCTTCATTCAAAAAGGGATCTACGAGGCTCTCGGTAAGCCCTCAACTGACACGCCGGACAAGCTCTTTGCGGTCCTGCAGACGATCAAGCAGAAGTACCCGGATCGCAAACCCTTCAGCATCGAGCCACCTCTGGATGTCAACCAATGGGGGTTCGTAGGCTCCTTCACGCTGCAGTACCTGCTTGGCGCCTACGCACCGGAGACCTTTGGAACAACTGGCACAAGAAGCTACTACTTGGACGGAAATACAATCAAGCTCGTCTTTCAGTCTCCCGGCATGGTGGAGAGCCTTCGATTCCTGAACCGGCTCTACCGGGCCGGCATCCTGAGCGTCGACAACCTGACGGAGCAACAAGGGCCCTGGGCAGACGAGGTCAACTCCGGGATTTACGGGGTGGTCACCCGCTACCCGATCGATATCTTCAAGACTCACAACCCGCAGATCCTGAAGGTCACCGGTGATCCGGGCCGCACGTATGTCCCTCTCGAGTATTTGAAGATCAACGGAAAAGATCCGCAGTACTCAGAGGGGTCACGTTCACCGGGGTGGGTTGGCTCAGTGGTGATGAAGTCGGCAAAGAACCCGGGGAGGATCATCCGGTATTTTGAATACAGCTGGTCTCAAGAGGGGCAGATGGATAACCTCTTCGGCAAGCTCGGCGAGACTTATCAAATGGTCAACGGAGTGCCCAAGTACCTTCCCAGCATCCTTGAGGAGCAGGCCACGGGCGGCGACGCCTTCTGGGACAAGTACGGCTTCGAACGCCGCTTGATGATGTGGCGGTCGGTGCCCGCGACGTACCAGAAGCTCGCCATCGCGCCCCAGGCGTACTCCGATTACCTGATGGCCACTGGAAAATACGCCAAGGACGTCTGGAACCTCGGTCTCGACAACCTGGACCCGGACCCCGCGTCCCCGGAAGGCGTGGCGCTGCAGCGGATGAAAGACGTGTGGAACAGGACCATGGCAAAGATGATCATTGCCGATTCGGACGCCGTGTTCACCGACACGTATAACGCCGGCATCAAGGAAATCACCGATGCAGGACTGTCCAACGTCCAGAAAGTACTGTGGGACCGGCACCTCGCCGATCTCAAGCGCAAGCAAGGAAACTAGCGGGTCGAGTTCTGGTCTTCTGTCGTCCGGGGTGCCTGCGACTCGCGGGCACCCCGATGCTCAACAGAAGCCATGAGGCCCGATAAGAGTTGCGCGAAAGCGGTCAACGTGCCGGAAGGGGAGGGCGGGCTGGACAAGACCATTCCGGTGTGCATCATGGCGGAGTTCTAGACGATGAAGAATCCACAGGTGCCTTCCAAGGAACATCCCTTTCACCTCCGTTACGGCAATCAGGCCGACATCTGGAACGACGCGTTGCCGATGGGAAACGGCAGGCTTGGCGCCATGGTGTATGGCCACGTCGGCGTGGAGCGAATTCAGCTGAATGACGATTCGTTGTGGTACGGTTCGTTCCACGACCGCAACAACCCCTCGCTCAGGGAAAGGCTGCCGGAGATCCGGCGGCTCGTGCTCTCTGGTGACATCCACCATGCCGAGGAGCTCATTCTGCAGCACATGGTCGGTGCGCCGTATGGCATGCGCCACTACTGTCCGCTGGGAGAGCTGGACATCGCGCTGAACAGGCATCTGCCCTTTGCGTTCGGCTGGACGCCGAACAGCGACGATGTCACGGACTATTCCTCCGACCTCGATCTGATGACCGGCGTGCTCACCATCATCCATACGCAGGCGGGCGTCCGTTACCGGAGAGAGACGTTCATCAGCCACCCCGCGCAGGTACTGTGCATCCGCGTTGTGAGCGACGCGCCGGGGGCGATCAACCTGGACGTCATGATGAATCGCTGCGTCGTGCCCAGCGAAACGAGCACGGACGAACGGAGACCGGGGAGAAGGGTCAGCACGGGCGGCTGGCCGGCGGCAATCCTGGATTCGGTCCGAACCGTGGATGACGCCACGATCCTCATGCGCGGCCACGATGCCGAGGTGGAGTTCGCCGCAGCCGTGAAAATCGTGTGCGACGGCGAGGTGCGAAACCCCGTCTCGCAGCTGCTCGCCCGGGATTGTCGGGAGGTCGTGCTCTACCTGGCCTCCTCGACGTCCAACCGGGCCGACAACCCCGTCGCGGAAGTGCTCCTGCGGTTGGATGCGGCGGAGAAAAAGGGCTTCCCGGCGTTGAGGGAGGAACATGTCCAGGATTTCTCGGCGCTGATGGGCCGATGCGTCCTGGATCTGGGCCCGTCGCCGGATAGAGCCACCAATGAAAGGATCGAGGCGGTCCGTGCAGGCGGCAGCGACCCCGCACTGGCGGCATTGTATTTTCAATTCGGCCGCTACCTCATCGTCTCCGGCGGGCGTGCGGACAGCGCGCCGCTGAACCTGCAGGGCATATGGAACGCCGATTTCATACCGATGTGGGACAGCAAGTACACGGTCAACATCAACCTGCAGATGAACTACTGGCCCGTCGAGATTTGCAACCTTTCCGAGCTGCACATGCCCGTCATGGAGCTGTTAGGGAGGATGCAGGAAAAGGGCAGGGAAACGGCCCGCGTCATGTACGGTATGCGCGGCATGGTCTGCCATCACAACACCGACTTCTACGGCGACTGCGCGCCGCAGGACCTGTACATGGCCGCGACGCCCTGGACGACCGGCGGGGCATGGATGGGGCTGCACATCTGGGAGCACTACCTGTTTACAAAAGATGTGGAGTTCCTCGCCAGCATGTACCCCGTGCTGCGCGATCTGGCCCTCTTCTTCGTGGATTTCCTCGTGGAAGCAGACGGGAAGCTCGTGACGTGCCCGTCGGTGTCACCAGAGAACCGCTACATCTTGCCCGACGGATATGACACTCCCATCTGCGCCGGCCCGGCGATGGACAACCAGATCCTGCGCGAGCTTTTCGCCGCATGCGTCGAGTCGCAGCGTCTGCTCGACGTGGACCAGGAGCTTTGCGGGACGTTCGCGGGCATTGCGGCCCGCCTGCCGGCGAACAGAGTCGGTTCGAAGGGACAGCTGCTCGAATG
Organism: uncultured Spirochaetota bacterium; assembly: GCA_963781885.1. GTDB lineage: Bacteria > Spirochaetota > Spirochaetia > SZUA-6 > Fen-1364 > Fen-1364. Next base: position 1,009,505 of record CAWAHW010000002.1, read on the forward strand.
GGACAAGGAGTATCCCGAGCTTACCCCGGGCATGGGCCACATTTCCCACCTGTTTGCTTGCTACCCCGGCCATGGGATCAACTGGCGCGACACGCCGGAACTGTTGAGGGCCGTCAGGAAGTCGATGGATTTGCGCGTCAGCCACGGTGCGGGCGGGAGCGGCTGGCCGTTGGCGTGGTACATAAACGTGTACGCGCGGCTGCGGGACGGCGAGATGACGGACCAGTGCATCCGGAGGATGCTCACGAACTCCTCGGCGCGCAACCTGCTCAATGCCATGCACGTCTTCCAGATAGACGGCAATCTTGGGGCAACGGCGGGCGTGGCGGAGTGCCTGCTGCAGAGTCATATCGCTCTGCACTTCCTGCCGGCGCTGCCCTCGTCATGGAGGGACGGCAGTGTCAGGGGACTGCGCGCCCGTGGAGCGCGCGAGGTTGACATGACGTGGCGGGACGGGAAGCTTGCGGAGGCTGTCGTCCGGCCCCAATTCGACGGACCGATCGAGGTGATCGGCGACGTGCTGATGGTGACGTGCGGTGGTTCGCTTGTCACGGTGATGAAAACCGGTATCGGATTCGCGTTTACCGGGGAGGGCGGCAAGTCCTACAGGCTCGCGCCGCCCGCCTTGGCGCAAGGAGCGACAGCATGAAGATCGACATTTCCTCCGACAGGCCAATCGGGAAGGTGAAGCACTACTGGACGAGATGCGTGGGCAGCTGCCATGCCGCGACAGCGCTCCGAGAGGACTGGCGCAGGCAGCTGAAAACGTGCCGGGAGGAGTTCGGCTTCGAATACGTCCGTTTCCACGGGCTGCTCGACGATGACATGAGCGTCTGCGTGCGAACGGCGAAAGGCTCCATCGAGCATTCGTTCTTCAACGTGGATTCCATATTCGACTTCCTGCTGGACATCGGAATGAAGCCATTCATCGAGCTGAGCTTCATGCCGAGCGTCCTGGCCTCCGGTTCGAAAACTGTCTTCCACTACCGGGGCAACATCACCCCGCCGACATCCTACGATGAATGGGGGAATTTGATCGGCGCGCTGGCCGGTCACCTGGTCCGGCGGTATGGCGCCGACGAGGTGCGGAAGTGGTTCTTCGAAGTGTGGAATGAGCCGAACCTGGACATCTTCTGGGCGGGAACACAGCAGGAGTACTTCCTCCTTTATCAGAGCGCAGCGAGGGCGATCAAGAACATCGACGGCCAGTTGGCGGTCGGAGGGCCATCGACGGCGATAGATGCCTGGATACCGGAGTTGAGGGAGTTCTGCGACAGGCAGGGCATCCCCCTCGACTTCATCTCAACGCATCATTATCCAACGGATGCGTCGTATGGGCTGGGCCTGGACATGGAAGAGCAGATGGCCCGTTCGGCGCGCGGCGTCTTGCATGCCAGGGTCAAGAAAGCCTTGGGGGAGGCCGGCCCGATCCCGCTGTACTACACCGAATGGAACTGCTCGCCGAGCCCGCGCGACCCCCACCATGATATGCCGTACAACGCGGCGTTCATCGTGAAGACTATCGGGGACAATCTGGGGCTGCTGGACTGCTATTCTTACTGGACATTCTCCGACATCTTCGAAGAAAGCGGCTTCAGCTCGGTCCCGTTCCACGGCGGCTTCGGCCTTCTGAACATCCACGGGATACCGAAGCCCTCGTACCGGGCGTTCCAGTTGCTGTCGCGGCTGAACGGCGAACGGCTGGGGGTCGAGGTCGACCGGGTCAGCCCGACAGTGGACTGCGTCGCTTCTCGTACGCGGGAAGGCCTGACCATCCTGATCTCGAATCATCACATACCGAAGTCGCCGATCCAGGCGGAACGCATACACCTGCGCGTCTCCGGCATCAAGCAAGTCCGTTCGGCCTCTCTCGAGCGGATCGACGAGGAGCATGCCAATCCCAGAAAGGCGTGGGTGGAGATGGGAAGCCCGACCTACCTGGACCGCGGGCAGATTCAGGCGCTGAAGAGCGCTTCAGAATTGCATCGGGAGGACGTCGATTGGAATACCGATGAGAGGGGGGGCTCGATCGACCTGCTGATCCAGCCCCATTCCGTTGTACTGGTTTCGCTCGTCTTCCACACACCCACTGCCTCCTGAACGGGGAGGTTTCGAGGTGCCCTTCCGGCGGAAACGCGGCAACACCAGAACTCAGATCCGTGCGATAATGGGGTAAACCTGATCAAGGCAAAGCTGCGTCCCTGCGCGGTCCCTGACCCCTTTTCCTTGCGTTTTGCCGGAGAATGAGGATAATGCATGCACCATGCGGATGCCGTCTCTGCCTCGCTTTGCGTCGGCGAAGCGAAGCTTCAGGTATCGGCTTATCGTCTCCTTCTGCATCCTGTCGATCATGCCGGTGATCGTCATTCAAGTCGTGTCCTATTACAACACGGCGGACAAGCTCCAGAAGAAGATCGACGCCCTTGAGAATGTGAATCTCGTGCAGACGCTCAAGACAATCAGGACGAAAATGGATTTCTACGAGGATCTCCTCCATCAGATGTACACCGACGATCGCATCATCGACCTGGTCAACAGGGTGAACGACGGCGAGAACGAGGAGTTCTACTCGGGCCAGCTGCGCCGGGCACTACATGCCTACGCCTACGCCATGCCCTATGTGCAGTCGCTTGTCGTCCTGACAAGCAGCGGGAGGATGGTCTTCGATGATCTGCTGACGGGCTACAACACCAAGACCTCCTGGCTGGACGTCGCGGGGGGCCAGCCGTCCCAGCTCTTCCAGTCGGTGATCGAGGGGAATGAGACGCGTGTGCTCCCGACGCAGCTTGCCTCCTTCTATGCGTCGAAGAAATACTACCTCTTTCACCTGGCGCATCGCCTGATCGACTACAAGGACATCCGGATCAAAAACGGCGTGATCATCCTCTCGGTCGACGAGCGGATGCTCGGCGAGATCTGCGACGAGCGGCTTGATCCGGCCGCGGGCGGCACGGTGGAAGACGCGGTCTTCATCCTCGCTTCCGACGGGACGGTCGTCTCCCATCCCGACAAGTCCCTCCTCGGGACGCGGCTCAGTCTTCCCGCCGATCCGCTGGGGCGCGGGAATGCGATCAAACGAATGGCAGCCGGCGGCGGCCCGGGAGCCCAGAGGCTGTCACTCTACGAGCTGCAGGATGCCAAGACGGGCTGGAGCATCATCGCGGCGCGCAATCAGAGCGTGATGTACCAGGAAATAGCGAGCCAGCAGCGGATCGCGATCATCGTGATCCTGTCCTCGGTCGCGGTGCTCCTTGCCATCATCTTCCTCATCACCCGGCGCCTCACGCGATCGATCGGCGTCGTGGTGGCGGCAATGAATGCGGCGGCCGCCGGCGATCTGTCCGCCCGGATCGTGAACGACGCGGCGATGCCGCTGGAAATCGACGAGATCGCGGCGAACTTCAATACCATGATCGCAAAGCTCGGCGCCCTGCTTGAGGAGGTGCAGACCGCCTCGGCGAAGCAACGCAACGCCGAGATTGCCGCCCTGGAGGCCCAGGTCAATCCACATTTCCTCTACAACACGCTGGACATGATCAACTGGATGGCGATCGATCGCAACGAGTTCGAGATCAGCAACGCCATTGGCACGCTGGCGGAGATATTCCGCTACGGCATCGACAACAGCAACGGGATCGTGGAGATCGAGCAGGAAGTCGCCTGGCTCCGCAACTACGTCTCTCTCCAGCAGACGCGCGTGAAGGGCTCCTTCGAGTTCACGTTGGACCTCGATCCGGCGGCCCGCGCCTGCCACGTCCACAAGCTGCTCTTCCAGCCTTTCGTGGAGAACGCGATCCACCACGGCCTGCGGGGCGTCGAGGGCAAGCGCGCGCTCGCCGTTTCCATCACGCGGGAGGACGCAAGGATCCGAATCGTGATCGCGGACAACGGGAAGGGCATCAGCGAGACTGCCCTTCGCGACCTGGAGAACGGGACAGCCCCGGAGGAGGGCGGGAAGGGGCACGTCGGCATGCGCGCGGCCATTGCGCGCATAAAGATGTACTACGGAAATGAGACCCGTGTGGAGGTCGAGGGCGCCCCCGGTGGGGGAACCCTCGTCCGCATCGACGTGCCCGCCGCGTTCCCGGGAGAACGGCGATGAAGATCGCCATCGTGGAGGACGAGCTCAGGATACGCGAAGGCCTGGCGCGCCTCATCCGCAGGATCGATCCCTCGTACGAGATCGTGGGCGAAGCGGAGGACGGTCTGACGGGCATCCGCATCATCACCGAGCAGCGTCCGGACCTGGTGATCACAGACGTGCGCATGCCCGATCTTGACGGTCTTTCGATGCTGGGCCGACTCGAGAAGGAGTCGATCAAGGTACAGGCGATCGTCCTGAGCGCCTACTCGGAGTTTTCCTACGCGTGCCAGGCCATCACGCTTGGCGTGAGCGAGTACCTTCTCAAGCCCATCAACGTCGGGGATCTGACGCGCGCCCTGAAGCGGGTCGAGGAACAAATCGCGCTCGAACGGCAGCCGCGGCGGAGGGAAGAGGGGCTCTCGCTGGAGGGCGTGCTCTATTCGCTCATCCTCGGCGGGGCCCGCGTCGACGAGGACCTGAGGTCATTCCTCACGCAGCACTGGAAGGTCAAGACCGAGGGCTGCTTTGCCCTCGCCGCCATCTATCTGGGGTCGAGCTACGAGAGCGAAGCAAAAGGCATGCTGAAGCGCGTGCAGGCGATCCTTGCAGACGCGCCCGGTTTCGCGCACCGCATCCTCGAGCTGGCCGGCGCCAAGAGGCTGGTCGTGGTCGCGCTGAATGTGGAGGACGAAAGCGCGCTCCGCGACTGGTTTGCCCGCTCGTTCGTGCCGCGGCTCAGGGAGGGGAGGCAGAAAGGCATCTGCGTCGGATGGGGCGCGTTCAAGGACATTGCCCGGCTGAGGGACACGATGCTGGCGCTCGACGCCAGCCTGGACTGGAATATCGTCCTGGGCGGCCGCGACCTGCTTGTCTGGCCGGACGTCAATCGGCAAAGCACCCTTCCCCTGGCCTATCCCATCATGGTGGAGGGCGCGGTCCGGACCGCCTTCTGCGCCTGCGACCGCGGCCGTTACGAGTCGGGGATCGGCGAGTTCATGCGTTATCTGCGCGGGGACAAGGTTTATGCGCCGAAGGAGATCAAGAGCGCCCTCGTCAGGTTCGTCTGGAGCGTCCTCAATATAGCCCGGGAGATCGAGTACGACAGCTACGCCGCGCTTGACCAGCAGAAGATACTGGAGGAGATCACCTTCGCCGTCACCTGGCCCGAGCTCGAGGAAGCAGGGAATGTCCTGCTGCGTCTCTTTCCGCGTGACCCGGGCGAGGCCCAGGGTGACGGCTCCATCATCCGGCGCGCAAAGAACCTCGTCCGCGAGCTGTACGCGCAGGGCATCTCCCTCAACGAGGTGGCGATGAAGATCAACGTGACCGCGGAATATCTGAGCGGCCAGTTCCACCGCGCGACCGGCGTGACCTTCAGCTCCTATGTCCGGAGCTACCGCGTTCAGAAGGCGAAGGAGCTGCTGATCGGCACCAACCTGAAGCTCCACGCGGTCGGGGAGCAGGTGGGCTACCCGGACGCAAAGTACTTCTGCAGAGTCTTCCGGGAGGTGACGGGCCTCAATCCGTCCGACTACCGCAGGGCGAATCGCTGACGTCACGCACTGCCAGCGTAATTTTGTCCACCTTTATTAAAAGATTCGCGTTGTGCCCCCGGATTTCTTCCACTACCATGCGTTTTCAGCTCACGGGCTCATTGCAGCCACGACTCGAACGCAAGGAGGTTTTGCATGAAACGATTCCTCGTATCGGCCTTCGTGATCTTCGCGATGGTCGCGGTGTTCGCGACCGGCGCCTTCGCCCAGGCGAAGACGGTGACGGTCTGGAATTACTGGGAAACGGTGAAGCATCAGGAAACGCTGGCAAGGGTCTGCCAGGATTTCAACTCTTCCCAGAGCACAATCCAGGTCGTGACGAAGTACATCCCCTTCGCGGACTTCAAGAAGCAGCTTTCCATAGGAGCCGCCGCCTCGGAGCTGCCGGATATCGTGATCATCGACAATCCGGACCATGCCTCCTATTCCGCAATGGGCATCTTCGCCGACATCACCGACAAGTTGGCCTCGTGGCCAGATCTCAAGCAGTACTTCGAGGGCCCGCTCAACTCCTGCAAGCTGAATGGAAGGCTCTACGGCATTCCCTTCGGGAGCAACTGTCTTTCGCTTTACTACAACGAGGACATGCTGAAGGCCGCCGGGGTCAAGCCGCCGAAGACCTGGGACGAGCTCAAGAGCGTCGCCGTCAAGACGACCAAGGGCAACGTCCATGGCTTCGGCATCAGCTCGGTCCAGAACGAGGAAGGCACCTTCGGTTTCCTCTGCTTCCTCTGGGGCAGCGGCAACACATCCTTCCAGATCAACAACGCGAACGGTGTCCGGGCGCTCGCTCTGGTCCGCGACCTCGTGAAGAGCGGCGCGATGCCCAAGGAAGTCATCAACTGGACCCAGGGCGACGTCATGAACCAGTTCATCTCCGGGAACCTGGCCATGATGGTGAACGGGCCCTGGCAGGTGCCGACCATGCGCCAGCAGGCGCCAAACCTGAAGTGGAACGTCGTGCAGCTTCCCGTCGGCGCGACGCCGGCCTCCGACCTCGGCGGTGAGAACTTCGGGGTCATCAAGGGCGACAAGGTGGACGAGTCCCTCGCCTTCCTCAAGTTCGTCGCGAGCCCGGCCGAGATGAAGAGCTACATCAACGATTTCGGCTACATCGCGTCGCGCAAGGACGTGGCGGCCACCCAGTTCACCAATGATCCCATCATGAAGGTGTTCTCGGCGCAGATGGCCTCCGCGAAGCCCCGCGGTCCGCATCCGCGCTGGCCCGAGATCTCCGACGCCCTGTCCCTCGCGATGAATGAAAGCATCACCGGTGTCGCGACCCCCGAGGCCGCCGCCGCGGAGGCGCAGAAGACCATCGACGCCGTGGTCAACGCCAAGTAGGGTCGACCGCGGGAGGTAACTCAACCAGGACGGGAGCGCGCAACGCATGGCGTGGCGCGCTCCCGCGTATTGCGGGCTCGGGCCGCACGGGGACGCGAATGAATCGCATAAGGCGCTATTTCCGCTACGGGAATATCGGGTATCTGTTCGTGCTGCCCGCTGCCATCTACATGCTGCTGCTGGTCGGCTACCCGATCGTCAGCAACTTCATCCTCAGCTTCCAGGACGTCACGGTCACCACGCTCAACGCCGTCGGGAAGCCCCTGGTGGGCCTGCGCAACTACCAGACGCTCCTGGCCAACGGGGTGCTCCAGCACGCGCTCGGGAACACCTTCATCTTCACGATCTGCTGCCTCGTCTTCCAGTTCGCCATCGGCTTCGGCCTTGCGCTGCTCTTCAACACGGGCTTTCCCCTCGCGAAGCCCATCCGCGGCCTGCTGATGATGCCCTGGATGATCCCGATGACGGTCACCGCCTTGATATTCAAGTTCATGTTCAGCTCGAACGTCGGCATCATCAACCAGTTTCTCCAAGTGTGCGGCATCATCAAGAGCCCGGTGGAGTGGCTGCTGCAGCCGCGGTTGGCGATGTTCTCCCTGATCGCCGCGAACATCTGGATCGGGATACCCTTTAACACGATCCTGTTGTCCACCGGGCTGACCACGATCCCGACCGACGTGAAGGAGGCCGCGGTCATGGACGGCGCGAACAGGCGGCAGTCCTTCCTCTTCATCATCGTGCCCATGCTCAGGCCGGTCATCGAGTCGGTGCTGATACTCGGATTCATCTACACGTTCAAGGTCTTCGACCTCGTGTTCGTCATGACGAACGGCGGACCGGTGAACTCGACCCACCTGCTCTCCACCTATTCCTACAAGCTCTCCTTCGTGCTCTTCAAGTACAGCCAGGGCGCCGCGACGGCGAATATCCTCTTCGTGATCCTACTGGCGGTGAGCATCCTGTACCTGAGGTACGTGTACGACGACAGGAGGGCCGGATGAAGAACCGCGCCGCGAGGCTGAGGTCGGTCACGCTGAGCGCGGTCTCGGTCGTCATCTTCATCGTCGTGATGTTCCCGCTTTACTGGATCGTCGTGACGTCGCTGAAGAAGGAGATCGAAATCTTCCAGGTGCCGCCCACCCTGCTGCCGCACGTGCTGAACCCGGATTCATATTCCGCGCAGCTGCAGCACGGGGACTTCAACATGTTCCGCTCCTTCAAGAACAGCTTCGTGATATCATCCTGCGCGATGCTGATTGCCCTCGTCCTTGCCATCCCGGCCTCCTACGGCATCGCCCGATTCACCTTCAGGGGCAAGAGGGCGTTCATCCTGGGCTTTCTGGTCACGCAGATGCTTCCCGTCTCGGTGCTCCTCACGCCGATGTTCATCATTTTCAAGAATATTCACCTCCTCAACACCCAGCTCTCCGCCATCCTCGCCGATGTGACGATTGGCGTCCCTTTCTCCGTCCTGATCCTGATGGGCTATTTCGCCTCCATACCGAAGGAGCTCGAGGACGCCTCCTGCATCGATGGCTGCACCCGCTTCTCTGCCTTTGTCCGCATTTTTCTCCCGATCGCCTCTCCGGGCGTGATCGTGTGCACCGTCTTCTCGTTTCTCTATGGCTGGGGCGACCTGGCCTACGGCATGACCTTCCTCCAGGACCAGGCGAAGCGCCCGATCACCGCGGGGATATTCAATTTTTTGGGGCAGTACGGCACCAAGTGGAGCTACCTGAGCGCCTTCGCCGTCGTCACGGTCGTCCCGGTTGTCCTCATCTTCGTCTTCATGCAGAAATACATCGTGAGCGGTCTCACAAGCGGGGCCGTCAAAGGCTGAGGGAGAGCGAGTCATGGCGATTCTGGGCAGGATCGGAGACCGGCTCGACGCGGGAAGAGGATCACGAGGTTCTTTGGATCGAGCCATGGGGGCCGGACGCGCTGCGGGTGCGGGCCACGAAAGGGCCCTCGATGCCCGACGAGGATTGGGCACTGATTCAGCGGCCCGCGCAGGCTCGGATCGAGATAGCCGACGGGCGGGCGTCGATCTCCAATGGGGCGATCCGGGCCGAGATCGCCCGCTCGGGGAAGCTCACGTTCTTCGGCGCGCGCGGGCAGCCCATCATCGCGGAGTCCCTGCGCACGCGCAGGGACATTCTGTCGGAGGACTGCTCGGCGCTCGAGCTCGAAGCGCGCGAGTTCCGCCCCCTCATCGGCGGCGACTACGCCATCACCGCCCGGTTCGAGTCGCTCGCGGCCGACGAGCGGATCTACGGCATGGGGCAATACCAGCAGCCGTATCTGGACCTCAAGGGCACCGAGCTCGAGCTCGCGCACCGCAACTCGCAGGCGAGCGTTCCCTTCTACCTGTCGAGCCTCGGCTACGGTTTTCTCTGGAACAATCCCTCGATAGGCCGGGCCACGTTCGCCAAGAACGGCACGGTCTGGCGCGCATCGTCGAGCAAGGCCCTGGATTACTGGGTGGTGGCCGCCGACCGTCCGCGCGACATCCTGGAGCGCTACACGGGCGTGACCGGGAGGGCGCCCATGATGCCCGACTTCGCCATGGGCTTCTGGCAGTGCAAGCTGCGCTACCAGACCCAGGAGGAGCTGCTCGGCATCGCACGCGAGTACCGGCGACGGGGCGTCCCGCTCTCCGTCATCGTCGCCGACTTCTTCCATTGGCCCACCCAGGGCGACTGGCGTTTTGACCCGACCTACTGGCCGGACCCTGACGCCATGATCGCGGAGCTGCGGGCAATGGGCATCGAGCTGATGGTCTCCGTCTGGCCGACCGTCGACTACCGGAGCGAGAACTTCGCGGAGATGCGCGATCTCGGCCATCTCATCCGCACGGAGCGCGGCATACGCGTCTCAATGGACTTCCAGGGCAACACGCTCCACTTCGATGCGACCAGGGCCGCGGCACGCGACTACGTCTGGGCCAAGGTCAAGAAAAACTACTGGGACAAGGGCATCCGCGTGCTCTGGCTCGACGAGGCCGAACCGGAATATACCGCCTACGACTTTGACAATTACCGCTATCACCTCGGCTCGGACCTCGCCGTCGGGAACATCTACCCCTTCATGTACGCCAGGACCTTCTACGAGGGCATGTCGGCGGCGGGGCAGGAAAAGGTCATCAATCTGATCCGATGCGCCTGGGCCGGCAGCCAGCGCTTCGGCGCGCTGGTCTGGTCGGGGGACATCCATTCCAGCTGGAAGAGCTTCCGCAACCAGCTCGTCGCGGGGCTGAACATGGGCATCGCGGGCATCCCCTGGTGGACAACCGACATTGGAGGCTTCCACGGCGGCGACCCGAATGATCCAGCGTTCCGCGAGCTCTTCACGCGCTGGTTCGAGTACGGAACCTTCTGCCCGGTCATGCGCATGCACGGCGACCGCGAGCCTCGACAGCCCCAGGTCGGCACGAGCGGCGGCGCCTCCTGCCGGTCCGGCGCCCCGAACGAAATATGGAGCTACGGGGAGGAGATCTACAGGATCTGCGTCAGGCACATCGAGCTCCGGGAAAGCCTGCGGCCTCGAATCTCCGAGGCCATGCAAGCCGCTCATGCCGCGGGCACTCCGCCCATGCGCCCGCTATTCTTCGACTACCCGGAGGATCCCGGGGCATGGGCCGTGGAAGACGAATACCTTTTCTGCGACCTGCTTGTTGCTCCGGTCCTGGCCCCGTCCCAGCGATCGAGGATGGTCTATCTTCCCGAAGGTCGCTGGAAGGGCCTGTACGACGGCTCGCTCCTGCAAGGCGGCCGGACAGTCGAATGCGCTGCGCCGATCGACAGGATCCCGGTGTTCGAGAGGGTGCGTCCGTGATTCGAAGGCAGGCACGGGGCATGCCGAACCCCTAGATGCCGGTCAGACGGCGTGGCGTTAGCGCAGGAATATCGCCCTTTGGATAAAAGCATGATAACTAGTATTTCAGGCTTGACAAGAACAAGGAATTTGCGCATTGTGCGGTGGTTAGTGGTTAACCACTGAGTAGTGACCCACATTTAAAGGACACCAAGAACCGTAAATGCCAGACGACAAGCTCGATATCGAAGTTTTTGACGCAATCGAGGTCGAAACTCCGTCAAACGTCATCGTCAATCAGATCCGAAGCCTCATCGCCGACGGAACGCTGAAACCCGGGACGAGGCTTCCGTCGGAGCGCGAGCTTTCCGAGCGCTTCGGCGTCGGCCGCGGGCATATCAGGAAGGCGCTCGCCAGGCTGGAGTTCTACGGCATTCTGAAGACCGTTCCGCACCGGGGAACCATCGTGGCCAGGATTGGCGTCAAGGCGATCGAGGGGCTGCTCGCCAACATCCTGCAGCTCGAGAATCCCGACATCCGATCCCTTCTCGAGACGAGAGCCATCCTTGAAACCAACGCCGCGGCGCTTGCCGCCGAGCGCGCCACGGCGGAAGAGGTGAAAGAGCTGGAGACCTGCCTGGACGATTTCCGACAGAAGGCCGAGCGCCAACTCCCAACGCTGGAAGAGGACCACCTCTTTCACCTGAAGCTGGCTGCCATGTCGAAGAACTCGGCCTTGCTCAGCATGATCAGTCTTATCACTCCCGACATCATTGCCATGAACCGAAACTTCAAGGAGCGCGACTACGCCCGGTTCCAGAAAACCATCGACGAGCATGTCGCCATCGTGCACGCCGTTGTTCTGCGCGATCCTGCCGCGGCGCGAGCGGCCATGCAGGAGCACATGACGCAATCTGCCCGAAGGAGGCTGGTCGAGGACGCCGGCTCCGGCGGGGCATCATCGACCCAGGGAGGAAAGACGTGATCGCGGAGACGCGCAACATGGATGACCCCGACTACGAACAGATTGCCGAGCTGGCCCGGCAGATACGCCGGGACACCGTGCGGATGATCGTGCACGCGGGCTCGGGGCACCCGGGCGGCGCGCTCGGCATCGCAGAGATCATGGCGGTGCTGTACGCGTGGGCCATGCGTCACAACGCGGCCGGGGCGCGCGACCTGGACCGGGATCGGCTCGTCCTGAGCAACGGCCATATCTGCGCCGCCCAGTACTCCGCCATGGCCCGGGTCGGGCTTCTTCCGCTTGCCGAGCTCGCGAGCTTCCGCAAGCTCGGATCGAGGCTTCAGGGCCATCCGTCGCGCGCGTTCCTTCCCGAGCTCGTGGAGACCTCCACGGGTCCCCTTGGCCAGGGATTCTCCGTGGCGAACGGCCTGGCCCTCGGCATCCGGATGTCGGGAGGCAAGGGGAGGGTCTCCTGCATCGTGGGAGACGGGGAAATGCAGGAAGGCCAGGTGTGGGAGACGCTCATGACGGCGGCCCACTACAGGGTCTCCAACCTGCTGCTCTTCGTGTCGTACAACGGCCTGCAAATCGACGGCGAGGTGGACCGGGTGAAGAAGATCGAGCCTTTGGCCCAGAAGCTCTCGGCATTCGGCTGGAACGTCCAGGAAATAGACGGGCACGACTCTCGCGCCGTGGTCGGCGCTCTCCGCGCGGGAATGGCGGAGACGACCCGGCCGACGGCCGTGGTGGCGCGGACGATCATGGGCAAAGGAGCTCCTTTCATGGAGGGACTCGCGAAATGGCATGGCGCGTGTCCCAGCAAGACGGAGGCCGCCACTGCCCTTGATGCGATCGGCGTCTCGGCGATCTACGACGATTTCCCCCTCGTGGAGGCGCCGGTATGATTCCATTCACCTCCCCGACACCGATTCGCGACGGTTTCGGCAAGGCGCTCCTCGCCCTGGGCGCGCAAAACCCGAACGTCGTGGCGCTCACCGCGGACCTTGCGGAGGCCATCAGGGTGCATTGGTTCGCGGAAAAGTATCCCGATCGCTTCTTCGAGATGGGCCTCTCCGAGTCGGATATGATGGGCACCGCCGCGGGTCTCGCCCTCACCGGGAAGATCCCGTTTGCCACGACGTTTGCCGTCTTTGCGACGAGCCTCGCCAACCAGGCGGTGCGCGTATCCATCGGCTACAACCGGGCGAACGTCAAGATCGTGACAAGCCATGGCGGCATCTGCGTCGGCCCCGATGGCGCCACGCACCAGTCGTTCGAGGACATTGCGCTCATGCGGCTCATTCCCGGCATGACTGTCGTCGTCCCCTGCGACGCGCACGAGGCATGGAAGGCCACCTTCGCGGTGGCGGAAATGGACGGCCCCGCCTACCTCAGGCTGGGAAGGATTGCGACCCCCCTCATCACCGCCGCAGACGCGGAGTTCACCCTCGGGAAAGCGGCGCTCATGCGCGAGGGAGGCGACGTGGCGATCCTCGCGTGCGGAATGGCCGTGTCAATGGCGCTGGATGCTGCGACGCTTCTTGAAACGCGTGGGCTTTCCTGCCGCGTCGTCAATATCCACACGCTGAAGCCGCTCGATGAAGAGGCCGTCAGGGAGGCGGCGGAGATCTGCGGGGCCGTGGTCACCGCCGAGGAGCACTCCACGATCGGCGGGCTGGGCGAGGCGGTGGCAGCCGCCCTCGCGCGCTCCCGCCCCACGCCGCAGGAGTTCGTGGGCGTGGCAGACACCTTTGGCGAATCGGGCGAGCCCGGGGAGATCCTGGCGAAGTACGGCCTGACGGCGGAGAAGATTGCGGAAGCGGCGCTGCGCGCCACCTCGCGAAGAAAGGTGACCCAAGGGCGGGACGGCGCGCCGGCCCGCCCTATCTCGAAACAAGGGAGGCATCCATGAAAAAGCTGTGCACGGTCCTCATCGTCCTTGCCCTTGCGGCGGGTGTCGCGGCGGCCCAGTCCCCGACGACGGTCAGGTACTGGTATCACCTCGACGATCCGAACGCGAGCATCGACAATCTCCTCCAGAAGTTCCAGAACGAGAACCCGACGATCAAGCTCGATGCCGAGCGCGTTCCCTGGGGGAGCTACAATCAGAAGCTCATGACCGCGGTGGCAGCGGGAGACGCGCCGGACGTCTTCGAGGTCAAGCTGTGGTGGCAGCCGCAGCTGGTGGAGATGGGCGCCCTCGCGCCGATCGACTCCTACCTGGCCAACTGGCCGCTGAAGTCCGACATCTTCGACAACGTGTGGAAGCTGTCCCGGTACACCGACGGGACGAATTACCTCATGCCCTACCAGATGGTCATCCTCTATCTCTACTACCGCACCGACCTGTTCAAGGCGGCAGGCCTTCAGCCTCCCACGACGCGGGACGAGTTCCTCGACGACGCGAAGAAGCTCACGAAGAACGGCGTCTACGGTTTCGGCATCCGCGGCGCCTCCGGCGGTCACGATTTCTGGGCCACGTTCGTTCTCTCCTCCGGGGCGCAGATCTTCGACAAGAACGGCAAGTCCGGCCTCACCACGAAAGCGGCAATCGACGCGAACCAGTGGTACATCGACCTGTACAGAAAATGGAAGGTGAGCCCCCCCACCACGCCGTCGGACGGCTTCAAGGAGACCATTGCGAACATGAAGTCGGGCAAGACGGCCATGACGATCCACCACTTCGGCTCATCGGCCGAGATGGAGGCCGCCCTCGGCGACAAGATCTCGGCAGTGCCGGTGCCGCGGGGCCTCATGGGAAGCTGGACGTCGTTTGGTGACGGCGACGTGGGGATCTGGAGCGGCTCCACGGTCAAGGACCAGGCGTGGAAGTTCCTCGCCTTCCTCGGGACCGCGGAGAACAATGCGCTGTGGCAGAAGGCCTCGGGGCAGGTGTCCATCAACATCTCCAACGGCCAGACCAAGGAAGCGGCATCCAATCGTTTCATGAAAGCGACGGTGGACTCAGCCGCTTTCGCGCAGATCCTGCCGGCGGTGCCCGCCGTCAACGACTTTGTCGGTACCGTGTGGCCGGCGACCATGCAGCGGGCATTCATGGGCGAGATCACCAGCGAACAGATGATGAAGACCTTCGAGGACCTCTTCTTCAAGAAGTAGAGGTTTCACCGGGGGCGCTTGTCTCACGAGCGCCCCCTTGTCTGTTCCGAAAGGGAAGACGCGTGCGCAATCCCCGCACACGGACCGCTATCCTGCCGTACGTCCTCCTCTCTCCCGCGGTCATTGCGACGCTTCTCGTCGTCTTCGTGCCCATCGTCCAGGCGGCGTCGTACAGCATGATGAACTTCATCCTCTGGAAGCCCAAGGCGAAGGGATTCATATTCCTGGGGAACTACGCGGCCCTCCTTTCGGACCCCGTGTTCTGGATCTCTCTGAAGAACAGCCTCGTGTGGATTGTGGGAGTGGTCATCCTGCAGCTCCTCCTGGGTCTCGGGACCGCCCTTCTCCTGAACCGCGAGTTTCTCTGGCGCGGCGTCGCGCGGGCGCTCATCCTGATCCCCTGGGTGACGCCGAGCGTCATCACGGCGCTCATGTGGCGCTGGATGTACGACGGGAACGCCGGTGTCATCAACGACCTCCTGGTCCGTGTCGGCATCCTGCACGAATACTTTCCGTTCCTTGCGAATGGGAAGACCGCGCTGCCCGCAATCATGGTTGCCCTCATGTGGCAAGGCTTCCCCTTTTTCGCCATCATGATCCTTGCGGGCCTTCAGGCCATTCCCCTGGAGCTCTACGAGGCGGCCGAGGTGGATGGCGCTGGACCGGGGCGCAAGTTTCTGCGCATCACACTGCCGATGCTCGTGCCGGTGCTGCTCACCGCAATACTCCTGCGGATCATCTGGGTGGCAAACTCCCTGGACATCATCTTCATCATGACGGAGGGCGGGCCCGGCTACTCCACCTATACGCTGCCCCTGTACTCCTACCTCAAGGCGTACAAGGGCATGGACTTCGGCTACGCCTCCGCGCTCGCCGTCATGATCACGATCCTCCTCGCCGTCGTGGTGGCCTTCTACGTTGCGCGGACCGTCCGCTCGGAGGACCAGCTGTGAAGGCCGAACGCTCGTTCCTTCGAAGGCTTTTCACGCTCCATCTGCCGCTGCTGCTCATCCTTGCCTTCGCGCTCGGGCCCTACATCTGGAGCTTTCTCACCGCAATCACCCCCGAGGCGGAGCTCGACGTGAAAGGGGTTTCCTATTTCCCCGAGCATCCGACCACGATCAACTTCCAGCGCCTCTTCGGCGCCATCAATTTCCTCGCCAACATGCGCGACAGCTTCATCGTGTCCGCCTCCACGATGGTCGTGGGCCTGGGGATCACAATCACCGCCGCCTACGCGTTCTCCCGATTCCGTTTTCGCGGCAGGGGCTTCTTTCTCGTCCAGTTCCTCGCGATCAACATGTTCCCCGTGGTGCTCCTCCTCATCCCCCTGTTCATGATCGCGAAGGTGGTGGGGATCATGGACCACTACATCGCGCTCGTCATTGCCTACTCCACCTTCACCATCCCTTTCTCGGTCTGGATGATGACGGGCTTCTTCAACGCGATACCTCGCGAGCTGGACGAAGCGGCCCAGATCGACGGATGCACGCAAGTCTCGGCCATGTGGCGCGTGATCATCCCGGTGGCGAGGCCGGGCATCGCGGCGACCGGCATCTACGTCTTCATCACGGCCTGGAACGAGTTCCTCTACGCGGTGATGCTCACCAGCCGGCACGTGCGCACCATCACCGTCGCGCTGCAGAACATGATCGGCGAGTACAAGATCGAGTGGGGTCTTCTCAACGCCGGCGGGGTGGTGAGCGCCTTGCCGGTGCTCATCCTCTTCTTCTTTGTCCAGAAACAGCTCATTCACGGGATGACCGCAGGGTCGGTCAAAGGATAGGGGCGCTCATGCAGGGAAGCTACACCAGGGAGCACGACGGCGAGGGGTTGGCGCGCGTCTACGAGAACGGGGCATGGATGGTAGGGCTCAAGAACTACAAGCCCGCCAACGACGCACGCCTCTTCAATGAGATCGAGCGCCACCGGCAGAGCGACGAGCTGTTTCTCCTCCTCGCGGGCTCCTGCGTGCTGCTCTCCGCTTTCGAGCAGAACGGTGCGCTCAACTTCGAGGCGCAGGCCATGCGCGCCGGCCTCCTGTCGGTGATCCCGGCGGGGCTCTGGCACACGACCATCACGGAGCCCGGCTCACGGCTTGCCCTCATTGAGGACCCGAATACCGGACCCGCCAACAGCGACGTGCGCGTGCTCTCCGCCGCGGAGCTGGAGCTCGCGCGGAAGGCGATCGCCGCGGCAGCCGGACGGACGTAATCGCATCATCTTCTTTCGGTAGGCGGCTCATCGATGATTTGAACGATCGGACGTCGTGGGTCGGCTATTGAGGAAATAGATGCCGGAGACGGGGGTCGAACCCGTACGCCCCTTGCGAAGCAGAGGATTTTAAGTCCTCTGTGTCTGCCAGTTCCACCACTCCGGCCTTCCACGGTACCCGTGGAGTTCATTGATGCGAAGGCTCGGCCGCCATGGAGGGCGGCAGGCCGAGCAGGCCTTCCTCGGGCCTCGTTTCGTGCATCCGCGGCCACCGACCCGGTGGCATTCCATGCACTCCTCGGCCCTCGCCATCCATGACGAGGGTACCCCGCGGAGCTCAAGGACGAACGCGAGGCGCGTTCCTCAGTCGGTCCTTCCCTGCGCGGGTGGAGGCGCGGGCCTTCCGCGTTGGGCGTGGCCTTTCCACGCCGATTTTCGAAAAAAGCGTATCGTTTTGCCGCCCGTCGAGTCAAGACAATCAGGTCGGGAGCCGAACATAGACTGAGGATTTTCCCGATGATGGGCAGGCTTGCACATGCATGTTTCCTCACTTTTTTCCTGATGGCCGCAACAGGTCTGTTTGCGGCGGACGCGGAGTACACGATCAAAGAGGGCGACACGCTCTTTTCGGTCGCGCGCAGGCTGCAAGTCCCCGTGGATCTCCTGAGCAGAATGAATGGCATCACGGATGCCGGGAGGGTGAAGGCAGGCACCGTGCTGAAGGTTCCCCTGGTCTACACGGTGAAGAAGGGCGACACGCTGTACGGCATCGCTCGTCAATTCTCCATCTCCCTCGCGAGCCTGATGGACGCGAACGGCTTTGCGGAACAGGCAAAATTGAAGGTGGGCGAGAAGCTTTCCATCCCCGCAGCGGGGGAAAGCGCGCCTTCCGTCGATCAGCAGGCAACGGGCGGAAATCCGCCACCGGTCGTCTCCGCCCCCCCGGCAGGGACGGATGCGGCCCCTGTCGCGCGCGTGGCTGGGAGCTTTGTCTGGCCGCTCACCGGCAAGCGCGAGCCGGAGAGCGGCAAGCTGCCGGGGATTGTTTTTTACGGCGCCGCGGGAGACGTCGTGCACTCCGCCACCGCCGGGGAGGTCAAGTGGGCGGCGACATTCTGGGGCCGCGGGAAGATCATCATCGTCAAACAGGCTGACGGGACGCTGCTCACGTACAGCGGGAATCGGGAGATCCTCGTGAACGTCGGCGACCGCGTCAGCGCGGGAAGCGAGATTGCGCGGCTGGGAGACAGCCCCGAGGGAGGGGGCGTGAGGCTGCACCTCAGCATCCAGGACGCGAGCGGGCATGTCGTGGATCCGGAGAAGTACTTCTCCGCGAAGAGTTCGTCATGAAAGGGTGTATATGGGAAGGCACCTCGAAAAGCAAAGGGCAGGAAGCCCACCGCGGGCGGGTTCGGGAATAAGAACTTCCTCCTCCGACGTCGAGCCGGCGGATCATCGCCTGGGCGGCTACCGGGAAAGCACCGCCGCAATCATGGACGGCCCGCGCCAAGTCGACGCTGCCGAAGAGAAGGACCTCCTCGCCCTCTACATCCGCCAGATCGCCCGCTATCCCCTCCTCACGGGACAGGACGAGCAGGCCATCGGCGCTGCGATCCAGGCCGCGCGCGACGAGCTTGCCGGTCTGGAGGCCAAGGCGGCCGCCTGCAAGGTGCCGCGCAGATCGTACCTCCGGCGAAAAGCGGAGATGGAGCACGAGATCGGCCAGCAAAAGAACCGGCTGATCCTGGGCAATCTGCGGCTCGTGGTCTCCGTGGCGAAAAAATACCAGCATCGCGGCGTCTCCCTGCTTGACCTCATCGATGAGGGCAATATCGGGCTTATCGAGGCAGTCGAGCGGTTCGACTACCGCAAGGGCTGCCGGTTTTCGACGTACGGAACCTGGTGGATCAAGCAGGCGGTGATCAAGGCGCTCGCGGAGAACGGGAAGGCCATCAAGATCCCGATCCACCTCCTCAACACGATCAAGAAATGCTTCTCCATTGCGCGCCAGCTCACCCAGGAGCTTGGCCGTGAGCCCAGCAACGCGGAGATCGCGGATTACCTGCGCATTTCCAAGACCCGGGTGGAGGAGCTCATCAGCCTGTCATGGGACCCGACCTCCCTGGACACGCCGATCGCCGGGGAAAACCCGACGCGGCTTGCCGACCTCATCCGTGACGACATGTCGGAGAAGCCATTCGAGTCAGCCTTTGCCCTGGCCCTCCACGATACCCTCATGATGGTCCTGGACAAGCTGAACGAGCGGGAGATGCGCATCATCAAGCTGCGTTTCGGATTGGACGGGGAGGGGCCTTTCACGCTGGAGGAGACGGGGAAAATACTCGGCATCACCCGGGAACGGGTCCGCCAGATCCAGGAGCGGGCCATCGTGAAGCTCAAACAGCTGCGCGTGTCGAGCGAGCTTGAAACATTCATCCAGGAATGATGCGCCCGTCGAACGGCGGCAACCTTGACACGGGGTGGGACCGCTTCTACAATAGCTTCGGTTATACGAAGGAAGATGCATGCTCACCACCTACTCCTTGAGCGGTCTCACCGTGGTCACGCCCGCTTCCGCGCTGCCCGGCAGCAGCATCCAGGTGGACCAGAAAAAGCTGGGGCGCCTGGAGGGGAAAAGCAAATTTGACCTTCGCTTCGGGGACGGTTTCGTCGCCTTCCCCGCTCTTATCAATATTCACGATCACTTCAACGGCAACTACCTTCCAAAAGTAGGCCCCCCACCCGGGGAGTTCTACATCAACTGGGCAACCTGGGACCGGGATCTGAAGAACTCCGACGTGATCAAGGTGGAGCGCGCCCGCACGAGCGTGGAGGAAAGGTATTTCCTCAGCGCCTACAAGAACATCTTCTCCGGCGTCGTGACGGCCAACGACCATTTCCCGCACGAATACAACGAGCCCTTGATACCGCGGCTGCCCATGAGGACGATCAGGAACTACACGCTGTCGCACGCCTGCTCGTCGTTCGACCTGCGGTGGGGCGACGGATTCGAGATCGAGCACGCGCGCGCGAAAAAGATGAACTTCCCCTTCATCACGCACCTGGAGGAGGGCTTTGACCCGGAGACCCAGGGGGGCATCGAAACGCTGGAGGCGTCGGGCTGCCTCGACGATCACACGGTGATGATCCACTGCATCGGCTTCTCCGATGAGGACATCGTGAAGGTCGCCCGGGCGGGGGCGCACGTGGCGTGGTGCGCGAACTCGAATATCTTCATGTTCAACGTCACCTGCAAGATCAAGAAGATGCTCGAGGCGGGCGTCAACGTCTCCATCGGCACGGATTCAACGGCCACGGGTTCCGTCAACATCCTGGAGGAGATGCGGTTCGACCGGGAAACCTACCGCAGCATGTACGGAGAAGACCTCGCGGCACGGACGCTCGTCGACATGGTGACCGTCAATCCGGCAAAGGCGTTTCGGATGCAGAAGGAAACGGGGAGCCTGGTGGAAGGGAAGCTCGCCGACATCCTCATCATCCGCCAGCAGAAGGACGATCCGTGGGAATCGCTCCTGGCGACCCTGCCGGAGGACATCGAGCTGCTCGTGCAGGACGGGTCGCCGCTGTACGGGAGCGCCGCGCATGAGGCCCTTTTTACCGAACGCGGCGTCGCCTTCACAAAAATCACCGTCCGGGGCCGCCCGATGCTGGTCAAGGGCGATCCCGCGGGCCTGATGGAGCGCGTGCGCAAGGCCGTCGGCTTCCGCAAGGTCCTTGACTTCATCCCCCTGGATACCTAGGGTTCACTGAGGAGCGGACGGAAAGTGTCGCCCAAGGCCGTACAATACCGAGCCAACTCGATCATCTACTTCAAGGGGGACCAGAGCGAACGCATCTTCCTCCTGAACTCGGGGAAGGTCAGCCTGAGCTACGTCGACATCGAGACGGGCCAGGAAATACGCGACATGATCAAGATGGGCGAGTTCTTCGGCGTCAAGTCGGCCCTCGGGCGCTACATGCGGGAAGAGACGGCGGTCGTCCAGCAGGACGCCACGGTCATGGTCTTCTCAGTTCCCGAGTTCGAGCAGCTGGCATCCAAGAACACGCGCATCATCACGAAGATGCTGAAGGTGTTTTCCAACCAGCTCCGCCGCATCCACCGGCAGGTCCAGAACCTCATGGTCTCCGACGAGCAGGTCAACCCCGAGACGGGCCTCTACAAGATCGGGGAATACTACCTGGCGAACAAGCGCTACGGGCAGGCCCTGCACGCCTATAAGCGTTATCTCGTGTACTACCCGTCCGGGACGTATGCCACGGATGCCGCCAACAAGCTCGCCCAGGCGGAGGAATTCCTTTCCCGCTATGGGTCGGGCGTCCCCGCGAGCTCCGCCGCGCCGGTTGCGCCATCCGGCGCCGCTCCCGCGCGTTCTGTCGCCCCCGCACCGCAGCCGGCCGCCGGCGGAGACACGTCGGACGTTGCCCAGCAGTACTACAACGCCGTGAGTCTCGTGAGCCAGGAGAAGTACCTGGATGCCTTCAAGGCGTTCAAGAAGATACTGGAGGGCGGGCCGGATGCGGAGTACTCCGCGAAGACCGAGTTCGAGATGGCGAAGTGCCTCTTTTACCTGAAGCAATACGACAACTGCATCAAGTCCTTCACCGCGATCGCCCAGAAGTTCCCCAAGCATCCCGAGATGAAGGACGCCCTGTTCTTCGTCGGCCGCTCCTACGAGGAGAAAGGGGACAAGGGGAAGGCCGCGGGACTCTACAAGAAGATCATCAGCATGGGCCCTGAGGACGATCCGGTGATCCGCAAGGTGCGCAAGGCTTTGCGCACGATGGAAGGTGAGAAGGGATGAGCGTGTCCTCGGGCCCCGATCTTTCGATGTTCAACCGGTTCTCCAAGATGTTCCGCAAGGGCGACATCATATTCTGCGAGTACGAGCCCGGCGACACCTTCTACCTCATCCAGTCTGGACGGGTGCAGATCGTGCGGATCATCGGGGACCTGGAAAAGAACATCGACATCCTCAACCCCACAGAGATATTCGGCGAGATGGCCATCCTGGAGGAAGCGCCGCGTTCCGCCACCGCCGTCGCGCTCGACGACGTGAAGGCGCTGGAGTTCAACAGGGAGAATTTCGAGGTCCTCATGATGGGCAACCCGCAGATCGCGATGAAGCTCCTGAAGCTCTTCATCAAGCGCATCTACGACCAGAAGAGGCGTTTCCTGATCCTCACGCTGGACGACGTCGAAGCGAAGGTCGCGGACGTCTTCCTGATGCTTGCGGAGAACCAATCGGTGGACACTTCCACGGTGGATTCCATCGATTTCAAGAGCTCCGTGGATGACATGTCCCACTGGGCGGGAATTCCCCCGGCCAATGCCGGGAGGTGCTCAACCATTTCGTGGCCCAGCGCCGCATCGAGCTGTACCCGGACAGGATCGTCGTCAAGAACATCAACGATTTCGCGCGTTTCGTGAATTCGCGGCGCAAGCAGAAAGAGAAATAGGGCGTCGCGGATGCCGAAGAGCGGCATGAGGCGGTCGCCGGGAGAGGCGCCCTTTCAGATGCCCAGGTACGCCGACTTCACCTGTGGATTTTCCGCGATTTCCTTTGCCGAACCCGAAAGCACGATCCTGCCCGTTTCCAGCACATAGGCGCGCTGCGCGATGGAGAGGGCCATCTGGGCGTTCTGCTCGACCAGGAGAATGCTTGTCCCCTGCTTGTTGATTTCCACGATGATCCGGAATATCTCCTCCACGAGAATGGGCGAAAGTCCCATGGACGGCTCGTCGAGAAGCAGGAGGCTGGGCTTGCTCATGAGACCGCGTGCCGTGGCGAGCATCTGCTGCTCCCCGCCGGAAAGCGTTCCCCCGTACTGCCCCGACCTTTCCCGGAGCCGCGGGAAGCTCTTGTAGACCCGCTCCAGCGTCTGCTGGATCTCCGCCGGGTCGCTGCGCGTGTAGGCGCCCATCATGAGGTTCTCCCGCACGGAGAGAGGCGCGAAAATCTTCCGTCCCTCGGGGACATGGCTGATGCCCAGGGTGACGATCTTTTCCGCCGGTCGCGTTGAGATGTCCTCGCCCTTGAAGGTGATCGCGCCGGTCCGCGACCGCAGGAGCCCGGAGAGCGTGCGCAGAGTCGTGGATTTGCCCGCGCCGTTGGCGCCGATGAGCGTGACGATCTCCCCCTCATCGACGGTGAAGGAAATGCCCTGGAGCGCGTGGATTGCCCCGTAATAGACGTTGAGGTTCTCAACCTGCAGCTGCAGCACTGTTCGCCACTCCTTTGCCGAGGTAGGCTTCGACGACGGTCTGGTTTCCCTGTATCTCGGACGGCGTGCCCCGCGCGATGACTTCCCCGAAGTCCATGACGGTGATGTATTCGCAGACGCCCATGACGACCCGCATCTGGTGCTCGATGAGAAGGATCGTGAGCTTGAAGCGCTCCCGGATGAAATGGATGAGCTCCATCAACTCGATGATCTCCCGGGGGTTCATGCCGGCGGCAGGCTCGTCCAGCAGGAGGAGACGCGGGTTGCAGGCAAGGGCGCGCGCGATCTCCACCCTGCGCTGTTCACCGTAGGGGAGATTCTTCGCGATCTCTCCCGCAATCCCCTCGAGCTTGAAAATGGAGAGGAAATCGAAGGCCCGCTCGGTGAGCTCCGCCTCCTTCGTCGTATACCTGCGCGTCCGCAGGATGCTGTCGGAAAGGCTGTAGCCGGCATGGGGGTGGTAGGCGATGCGGACGTTGTCGAGCACCGACAGGTTGGAGAACAGCCGGATGTTCTGGAAAGTGCGCGCGATGCCGCTGCGCGTCACCTCGTGGGACTCCAGGCCGTCGATGCGGTCATTCTGGAACTTGATCAGCCCTGAGGAGAGGGTGATGAGACCCGTGATCAGGTTGAACACCGTGGTCTTGCCGGCGCCATTGGGACCGATCAAGCCCCAGAGCGCCCCCTCGGGAAGATCCAGGGAAAAGTTTTTGACGGCGCAAAGACCGCCGAAATACTTTGTCAGCTCCTCGACGTGGAGGATGACCGGGGCCGGCGTGGTGTCTGCCATGTCAGGCCCCTCCCTTTTCCGTCGGAGCCGACCCGGCCGTATCGGCCGGCGCCCCCTTCAGGCGCCTCACGAAATTGTCCGCCTTCATGAATCCCCATTCTATCGTGCCCAGGAGGCCCTGCGGACGCAGGAGCATCAGGAGCAGCAGCGTGAGGGGATAGAGCACGAAACGCCACGTCGGGGCCTCGGTGCCCAGCTGTCCCAGGAGGCTTCGCAGGAAGCCCTCCAGGAAGAAGACCCACCCGAACGACGCCGCGATGGCCCCCGACATGCTTCCCAGTCCGCCAAAGACGACGATGATGAGCGGGTTGAAGCCGGGAAGGAAGCCGAATGTCGCGGGGCTGAGAAACCCGATGTAATGGGCGTAGACCGCGCCACCCAGACCGGCGACGAAGCTTCCCACGACGAATGCAAGAAGCTTGGAGCCGGCGACATTGATGCCCATCGCTTTTGCGGCAATCTCGTCCTCCCGAACGGAGAGGGTCGCCCGCCCGGTGCTCGATCGTACGAAGTTCCTGATGATGATGATCACGGCCAGGAGAAAGACGAAAGCCCAGATCCAGGTCGTGAGCTTCGGGATGCCGATCATGCCGCGCCCGCCTTTCATTTCAGGGAAGGGCAGGAGGGTATCGGAGTTATCCAGCAGCGTCTTCACGACGATGGCGAAACCCAGCGTGGCGATGCCAAAGTAATCGCTGCCGAGCGTGAGCACGGGGAGGCCGAAGAGGAAGCTCACTTCCGCGGCGAAACACCCGGCGAATATCACCGACAGGCCGAAGACGACCTGCTGCATGGCGAAGGAAGCCAGAGGGCCCGGCACATCGGAGGTCCCGAAAAGCGGCGTGAGCGCCGGCGCAATGGCGTTGCCCAGAAGCACCGCAACAAGTCCTGCCGCGACGATGGCGATCAGATAGAAGGTGAACGCGGACAGCACGGGGATGCCCCGCTTCAGCCGCAGCAGCCGTCCGACGCCGAAGAGCGCGGCCGCGCCCAGGACCACCCCGATGCCGACCACCAGGAGCCCCGCCGGGTCTCCGTTGCTCCAACGCCAGGTGATGTCGGCGGCGCAGTAGGCGCCGATGCCATAGAATCCCCACTGCGCAAGGCTGAACTGACCGTTGAAGCCATAGATGAGGTTCAGCCCCATCGCCACCATGGCCATCGTGCAGGCCTGAAAGAGCAGACCCTGGTCGAACGCGGTGAAGACAGGGGTATCGCCGATCTTCAGGAGGAAAGCGGTTTGCACGATGCCGAATGCCAGGAGGATCGTGAGCGCCTTCTGCCAGAGCGGCTTGCGTCCCAGGCCCCAGAGCAATCCGTAGATCCAGGCCACCAGGGCCACCATTTTGACGACAGTCAGCAGAAGGTTCGTGAATTCCATTTGCCGTCCCCTCCCTACGCCTTCTCGCCCGATGGTTCGCCGAAGATGCCGGTCGGCTTGATGAGGAGCACGACGATCAGGATGGTAAACGCCACCGCGTCACGCATGGGCGTGGAGATGTAGCCCGCCGTGAGCACCTCGGCCTGTCCCATGATGAGCGCGCCGACGAAGGCGCCGGGGATGCTGCCGATGCCCCCGAGCACCGCCGCGACAAAGGCCTTCAGGCCCGGGATGATGCCGAGGATGGGGGTGATGGAGGCGTAGGAAATCGCGTAGAGGACGCCGCCGAGGCCGGCAAATGCCGCGCCGATGGCGAAGGTGAAGGAGATCACCCGGTCCACGTTGATGCCCATGAGGCGCGCCGTGGGCTTGTCGAAGGAAGAGGCGCGCATGGCCATGCCGATCTTCGTGCGGCGGACGATGAACTGGAGCAGGATCTGCACGATGATCGAGGCGGCCATGATGATGAGAAAGATGTTGGAAAAGGTGACGCTATGGGACGGAGTTTCGACGCCGGCCGTGATGCGGTGGATGCCGCCCGAGATGTACCACGCCACGGTGTCGAAGGGGCTCTTGTAGGGGATGAAGCGCGCCGTGTAGACGAATTGGAGGTTGCCGAAATATTCGAGGAAGAATGAGACGCCGATGGCCGTGATGAGGGCCGCGATGCGGGGGGCGTCGCGCAGGGGCTTGTAGGCCACCCGCTCGATGGTGACGGCCAGCAGCGTACAAACCACCATCGAAAGGATGATGACGGTGGCGGACCCGATGACGATGGAGAGCCCGCCGCCGATGCCCGGGAAGGCGAGCGACGGCCACTTGTGCAGACCGAAGCGGGCGACGGCGAAGTAGCTCGTGAAGGCGCCCACCATGAAGACGTCGCCGTGGGCGAAGTTGATGAGCTTCACGATACCGTAGACCATCGTGTATCCCAGCGCAATGAGCGCGTAGACAAAGCCAAGCTTCAGCCCATCCAGGACGTTCTGCGCCAGCAGAGTCGGGTTCCTGACGCCCTGCGAGACGATGATCCACAGCACCCCGAGCGCGAGGAGGAGGAGAAAGGCCCAGCCGACCCATGCGAGGGGCGGCCGCCGAACGCTGAGGCGGGGAAGGGACGGGACGGCATTGCGTGATACTGGCATGTGCGCTCCGGTCTACGAAAGAGATTCAAAGAAGAGGGCAACCCGCGGGTTGCCCTCCGAGAAACGTCGAAGCAGTGCTTACGGCTGGACGAATGAGTTGTAGGTGATCTCTCCGCCTTCAACCTTCAGGATGACCGCGCCCTTGATGGGGTTGTGCTGCGCATCAAAGGTGATGTTGCCGGAGACGCCGGCGAACTTGATCTTTTCGAGCGCGACACGGACCTTGTCGGTGTTGTCGGCGCCCGCGTTCTTGATCCCCTGGAGGATCATGTTGGTGGCGTCATAGGCCAGAGCGGCGAGGGCGTCAGGAACGATTGCATTGCCTGAGTCGTCCTGGTACTTCGCGCCGTAGGCCTTGAGGAAGTTCTGAACCTCGGGCCTCTGGTCGCCGGAGAAGTAGTGGTTGGTGTAGTAACCGCCTGCTGCGGCAATCTTGTCCAGGTCGGAAGAATCCCAGCCATCACCGCCCATGAACGGAACAGTGAGGCCCTTCTCCTTGGCCTGCTTGGTGGCAAGGTTCACGACGTTGTAATAGTCGGGCAGGTACACGATATCGGGCTTCGCGTCCTTGATCTTCGCGAGAATGGCGGAGAAGTCCGTGTCCGTGCCGGTGTAGCTTTCTTTGCCGACGATCGTGCCGCCGAAGCCCTTGAAGGTGGATTCGAAAGCAGCGGAAAGACCCACGACGTAGTCATTGGCCTGGTCGACCATGAGGAATGCCTTCTTTGCGTTCAGGTTCTTGAACGCAAAAGTGGCTCCCACCTTGCCCTGGAAGGGGTCGATGAAGCACGCGCGGAAAATATACGGCTTTGCCTTGCCATTCTTGTCGATCGTGAACGCGGTCGCCGTCGAAGTTCCGCTGATCTGGATGACCTTGGCTGCGTTGGCGATTTCGGACACGGGGATGGAGGCCTTGGAGCAGACCTCGCCCATGATGTAGTGGACCCCGTCCTGGTTGATGACCTTGTTGGCCGCGTTGACCGCGGGGTCAGGCGTGCACTGGCTGTCCTCGACGATCGGCACGATCTTCATACCCAGAACGCCGCCCTTGGCGTTCCACTGGTCGATGGCCAGAAGGGCGCCATCACGGGTCGACACGCCGAATGTCGGCACGGGGCCCGAGAGGGGCGCCAGGATGGCGAGCTTGAGGTCAGCGGCGCCCGCAGCGACCGCCAACACCAGCCCCATGATGACGAGGAGCGGAAGAAGACGCTTCATGGAAACCTCCTTACGATGAATGCTCACGGTTTGACAAACCGCCTCGCCGCTCGATCCACGTTCCTTGTCAGATTCCCCTGCGCTGCACGTCTTTTCTGCCTGCCGACAAGCCGTTGGTCGTTCGGCCGTTCATCAGAGAACAATCTCTAGGCCTGGAAACTTATACCGGCCGTGCATAAGCTGTCAATAAGATCACGCTCCCGCTTTCCGCGGTGCCGCGGGAAGGACACTGTTGCGCACCTCCGGGATGTCCACGTACCAGATCTGAAACGCGGAGAAGAGCATGGAAATCACGGCGATGATCACGTAGCCGGTATTGATGCGCTGAACGCCGCCGACGTACTCCGTGGCGTGCGGAAGGAACATCATCAGCCTGCTGATGATGCTGAATCCCTGGGCAAATGCGAGGAGGCGCCAGGGCGCTGCCGACTGCGTGCGGCGGACCAGGATCTGCACGATCGCGACGATCACGAGGATCGTGAGGAAGGCCGGAAGCCACCATTCCTGAGATTTGATGGTGAATGCCGAAAGGGGAAAGATGATCAGCGGCACGATCTGCAGTATCAGCATGACGGGCACTGCGGCACGGGAGGCGAGCATCTTGCGAAACATGGGCCGACATTATCACGCCCGGCCCTTCATGTCGAGCGTTTTTATGCGCGAATAGCCAAGACTGGGACTCGAACCCAGGACCTGCGCATTACGAATGCGCTGCTCTACCAGCTGAGCTATCTTGGCGTTAATTCCTTGTCGCGCATCATTCTAAATCAAGTCTCACGCAGCCGTACATCCCTGCCGTATCGGGGGAAACACTAACTTCCCCCCCCTCGCGTGTCAAGTGACGGCGCGGCGCACGCGGGGATTTGCTTGGAGAAGCCTTCGGCGCGGCGCTTTCCTCAGCCTTCCGCCGTCCAGTTCAGGACGAAGGCTCCGGACTTGTCCGTAAAGGATCCCACGCACGCCATGATGAAGTCCACGAGGACCCAGATGGAAAGGACGTTCCAACCGAAGAAGATGAAGAGCACACCCGTCCCCGCCTTGCCGACGTAGAACCGGTGAATTCCGATCCAGCCCAGGAAAAGGCAGAGAAGCACGACCGCGAGCCTGCTTTTCTGGCTGACGGCCTTGTTCGTCACGGTGGCGGATCCGGCCTTCATCGGGTGTCCGCAGCTGGGACAGGTGACGGCTTGGTCGGACAACTCCTTGCCGCAATTCGGACAGAACATCGGTGCCCTCCTTATTTATGACACTGCAAAATACACGACTCCCGCGCTGTCCGCAAGGCCGAAAGTCTGAAGGCCGGCGGCGTCGGCTTTCTCACGTCAAGGAAGCTGGCGGGCTTCCGATAATGGAAAGAGGACAGGAGGCGCTCGTGGTTCGAGGGCTGTACACCGCCGCCAGCGGCATGAACGTCCAGCAGAACAGGCTGGACGAGATCGCCAACAACCTGGCGAATGTCGATCTCACCGGGTACAAAAAAGATACCGCCATCCAGAAGGCGTTCCCGGAAATGCTCATGAGGCGCATGAACGACAATGGCGTCTACGTGTTCCCCTTTGGGTCGGTGGACACCATGCCCATCGTGGGCACCGTCGGGACCGGCGTGGAGACGAACGAGGTCTATACGAACTTCACGCAGGGCGCCCTGAAGCAGACGGAGAACGATTTCGACGTCGCCCTGGAGGGCAATGGGTTCTTCACGGTGCAAACCCCCCAGGGGGAGCGACTCACGCGCAATGGCTCCTTCCTGCTCAACAGCGACGGCTACCTCGTCACGAAGTCCGGCGATTTTGTGCTCGGGGAGAACGGCCCGATCAAGCTGAAGAAAAACAACTTCACCATCGACGAGGACGGCAATGTGTGGCAGAACGCGACATTCGCCTCCGACGACAAGCGCCTGGTCTCGCAGGACGAGAACCAGTGGGAGAACACGCAGAAAGTGGACCGGCTGCGCATCGTCGACGTGAAGCGCGACCGCTATCTGCAGAAGCAGGGCAACTCGTACTGGCTCACCACCGACGAATCGGGGGCCGCGCAGGTCATCGACGGCGCGCGTCCCAAGGTGCGCCAGGGATTCCTCGAAGCGGCAAATGTGAGTGCGGTGCAGGAGATGGTGGAGATGATCGAGGTCAACCGCGCCTACGACGCGAACCAGAAGACCATCCAGACGGAAGACGCCTTGATCGGAAAACTGTGGAATGAGGTGGTGAAAGTATGATGCGCTCACTGTGGACTGCCGCGTCGGGCATGGAGGGGCAGCAGTTCAACATCGACACGATTTCCAACAACCTCGCAAACGTCAACACGACGGGGTTCAAGCAGATGCGCGCCGACTTCGAGGACCTGCTCTACCAGACGCAGAAGCTCGCGGGCACCCCGGCAACGGAAGACACGGTGCTCCCGACGGGCGTGCAGGTGGGGCACGGCGTGCGGCCCGGGGCGACCCAGGAGATCTTCACGCAAGGCGCCCTCCAGTCAACGGGCAACCCCGCGGACATGGCCATCGAAGGCGACGGCTTCTTCCGCGTCATCCAGCTCGACGGAACCTACGGCTATACGCGGGACGGCTCCTTCAAGATCGACTCCAACGGCCAGGTCGTGACCTCGGACGGCTACAAGCTCTCCCCCGAGGTGATCCTGCCCGAGGGCTTCGTGCCCGACAGCCTCACCGTTTCGCAGGACGGACGCATCACGGTGAAAGTGGCCGGCAGCGACGACCCGATCGAGGTGGGTCAGCTCGAAATCTACCGATTCGTGAATCCCGCGGGGCTCGAAGCCCTCGGGCAGAACCTGTTGAAGGTCACCAATGCGTCAGGTGACGCAATCCCCGGCCGGCCGGGATTCGACGGCATGGGCAAGGTGCTGCAGAAGTTCCTGGAGATGTCCAACGTGTCGGTCGTGAAGGAGATGGTGAATATGATCGTCGCGCAGCGGGCCTACGAGCTGAACTCGCGCGCCATCCAGACCTCCGACTCCATGCTCGCAACGGCGACGTCGCTGAAGAGGTAGGCTGAAAGCCGCATGAGACCGCGCCGCGCCATCCGTGCCCTGACCGTGCTCGCGCTGCTGCTCGTTTCGATGGCGGCCTTTGCCCAGGGAGCGACGCTGTACGTGACGCGGGTGCTGGTCGCGGAGCGCGGCGACGTCAAGCTCGGCGACATCGTCCGGCCTTCCGGCGGTGTGGCCGCGGCCGCGCGGGAAACCTTGTCCCGCAGCATCGGGACGCTGGCCGACAAACCACTGTACATGCCGGTGGCATCGTATCTTGCCGACCTGGAGTCGGCTTTCGGACAGGATGCCATCATCGTCGGCTCGCGGACGCTGATCGTCCCGAAAGGCACGACGCTGGAACAGGAGTCCTACGCGCTCGATCGCCTGGTCGACTTCCTGCAGTCCAAGGGCCTGCTTTCCGATTCCGCCCAGGAGCTCCCCCTCACGCAGAATGTCATGAAGGGTGCTGCCATGGTCGACGGAACGCCCATCTTCCAGGCGCAGAAGAGCCGCGGACAGACGGATGTTTCATTCTCCCTGACCGGCGCAGACGGGAGCTCGGTGACGGGCCGGGTAACGCTTGCGGCCGCGTCCGCCGATGCGACCGCGGGTGTGACGCCCGGCAGCACCGTCACGGTGCTTTTCCACAAGGGGCCCATCACGATACAGATGCCCGGCAAGGCCATGGGCTCGGCTTCCATGGGGGACAGCGTGAGCGTTTATGTCGCCGACAGCCAGAAAAGCTTCATGGGAACCCTCGCTGACGGGAAGGCGGTGAATGTTGACCTGCCGTAAGCCGTCCGTCCTTGTGCTCCTTTTTGTCGCCGCTGTCGCATCGGCAGCTCCTGCCGTGCGGATAGAGGACATTGCGTCGGTGCGGGGGGTGCGGGGGAACCAGATACTCGGCATGGGCCTCGTGACCGGTCTCGACGGCAAGGGAGACTCCTCGACGTCACCCCTGCTGCGGTCCACGCTGTCGTCGCTCGTGTCCAGCTTCGGGGTTGCTTTGGCGCCCGCCGACGTGCGCAGTAAGAACGCCGCCGTGGTCATGGTGAGCGCGGAGCTCCCGGCCTTTGCCCGGGCCGGCGACCGCATCGACGTCACCGTGTCGAGCTTCGGCGACGCGCGCGACCTGGGCGGCGGCATCCTCCTCCAGGCGAATCTGCAGGCGGCGAACGGGCAAACCTACGCCGTGGCCCAGGGCCGCGTGCTCACGACCAGCGATCCCAACGGCGCAAAGACCGTCGGCAACATCTCCCAGGGGGCGATCGTGGAGAAGGACGTGGTCTCCACGTACCTGGACAACAATGTCGTCTCCATCGTCCTGCGCAATCCCGACTTCGTGACCGCGAGCGCCGTTCAGAAAGCCATCGAGGTCGCCTTCTCGGGCATCAGCGTCACGAGCAGGGATGCATCGCTCATCGACGTGCAGCTTCCCGAAGCGAACCGCGCCAACCCCGTTGCATTCCTCGCGCAGTTGGAGGCGCTCACCGTCACCCCGGACTCCGAGGGGAGGGTGGTGATCAATGCTGCCAACGGCGTGATCGTCATGGGAGAGAAGGTGCGCAT
Organism: uncultured Spirochaetota bacterium; assembly: GCA_963781885.1. Lineage (GTDB taxonomy): Bacteria > Spirochaetota > Spirochaetia > SZUA-6 > Fen-1364 > Fen-1364. The sequence goes on from CAWAHW010000002.1 coordinate 1,041,928, forward strand.
CGGCAAGGTTGCCGTTTCCTACCGCACCGCACGGGTGACCGTGGGCGGCACCGGGTCCGCCGCGCAGCCTCCCGACATCTTCGTGCTGGGCGATACGACGACCGTGGACGACTTCGTTTCGGCCCTGAAGGCGGTGGGCCTCAAGGCGGACGTGATCATCGGCGTGCTCCAGGCCGTTGAAAAGGCCGGCGCGCTTTTCGGCAATCTCGTGATCATGTAGGGGGGGATCATGCAGGTGACGTCGGTCAGCAACAGTTATTCGTACCCGCTCAACAGCTCCCAGGTAAAGAAGCCGATCGATAAATCCAGCGAGCTGTACAAGGCCAGCGAAGATTTCGAGGCGCTTTTCATCAAGCAGATGCTCGACGTCATGCGGAAGACAATCCACAAGGAAGATGACCTCCTGGGCAACGGCATGGGTCAGGATATGTACGAGGACATGCTCTACGATGAATATGCAAAGAAGATGGCCGAAACCGCCCAGTTCGGGCTGGCCGACATGATTTATCAGCAGGTTTCATCGAAATAATAGGCAACAACTGTATCAAAAAGAATACAATAGCACCAGATTCGGAATTCCAGTTGTCATTCTTATAATTAAATTCTTACGCAGTAATAAAATAATCGCAAATCTTGTGGCTCAAGCGAATGGCATGAATATTGCTACATAATGTGCAGGGTAGCTCAATGAGCAGGAAAAGAGAGATATCGACTTCCACAGACGATAACCTCAAATCCTACTTCGACCAGATCAAGAAGGCCAAGCTTCTGACATTCGAGGAGGAGCTGGAGCTTTCCCGCAGGATCCAGGCCGGCGATGAGGCAGCCCGGTCCCGGCTCATCGAATCGAATCTCCGCCTTGTCGTGCGCATCGCGAAAAACTACCTGACGCCGGAGGTGACGATACTCGACCTTATCCAGGAAGGAAACCTTGGACTTATGAAGGCAGTCTCCAAATACGATTACAGGAAGCAGGTGCGCTTCAGCACCTACGCCTCGTGGTGGATCAAGCAGGCGATCGTCCGATCCCTTTCGAACAAGAAGCGCGTGATCAGGCTCCCGCATCGGCAGGAAGAGAAGCTGCGAAAGATCAACAAGATCTACAACAACCTGTCGCAGGTCCTCATGCGGGAGCCCTCCCTCCAGGAGATCGCCGATGAGATCGGGCTCCAGGAGGAGGAGGTTTCCTCCATCATCAATTCATCCGGATCGGTGGCCTCCCTTGATGCGACACTGTCCTCCGATTCCGGGAGCCTGCACGACATCGTGGAAGATACCGCCTACGAGCCGAGCCAGGACCTCATGAAAAAGACCCTCCAGGAGGACACGCTGCGCTTTCTCAACGCCCTGCAGGACAAGGAAAGGCAGATACTGCTGTACAGATTCTCCTTCGTGAGCGGGAAGCGTTATACCCTGAAAAAGATCGGCGACGAGCTGGGAATTTCTCCCGAGACGGTGCGGCAGATCGAGCTGCGCGCCCTCAAGAAACTCAAGGGGTTCTCCGATGAGCTGAAGGAGTATGTCTACAACTGAGACTGCGGAATAGCTCATGCCCCGCCGCGCCGCCCCCGCACGCCGACTCCCGATAGCCCGTCTGGCCGCGCTCTTCATTTTCCTGCTCGCCGCCGCTGCCGTTGCCATTCTTGCCGGCTGCCCGCCCACACCGCCGCGCGCGGTGACGCCGTTCGCAGGCAACGCCGCCCGTGGCGACGGAAGGCCAGGAGCGCCGCCTCCCGCAGACCGAGACGACTGCCGCCCCTGGGCGCGCGGAAGGCACGGTGCCGCCGGAGCATCCCCAGCCGGAAAAAACCGGGCTTCTTTCGGTCATCATCGATGACGCGGGCTACAGCCTCGGCGAGCTGCAGGCATTCCTCGACCTGCCCGTGCCTCTCACCATATCCGTCCTGCCCAACCTGCCGCACAGCACGGAGGCGGCGCGAAGGGTGCTTGCCGCGGGCAAGGAGCTCATCCTGCATTGCCCGATGGAGCCTCTGGGCGGAGAGAATCCCGGTCCGGGCGCCTTGTACACCGGGGAAAGCAACGCACGCACCATCCAGCTTCTCGATGCCGCCTTTGCCTCTGTTCCCGGCGCAATGGGGATGAACAACCACATGGGCTCCAAGGCCACGGCCGACCCTGCGCTCATGGGCGACGTCATTGCCTACCTCAAGCGCCACGGTCTGCTGTTCATCGACAGCAGGACGACGGCGGACACCGTGGGCGCGCGCATCGCGGAGGAGCAGGGCGTGCGGGGAACGCAGCGGGATGTGTTCATCGACGACATCACGACGGATGCCGAGATCGCTTCCGCCTTTGAGAAAGGCATCGGGGAGGCGCGGGCGCACGGCACCGCGGTGCTCATCGGGCATGTACAGAACAGGGGGGTGATCGATATACTGCGCGCCGGCGCCGCGAACGCGGCGGTAAAAGGCGCGCGATTCGCGCGCCTGACGGACGTGATCGAAGAGCGCGAAAGGAATCCCGCACCGTGAAGATACTCGGCATCGAAAGCTCGTGCGACGAATGCTCGGCCGCCGTCGTGGAGGACGGGCGGCGCATCCACAGCAATGTCATCCTCAGCCAGATCGATTTTCACAAGCCCTACTATGGCGTGGTCCCCGAGATTGCCTCGCGGAAACACATTGAATGGATCGGCCCGGTCGTACGGGAGGCGCTGGAAAAAGCCGCGACGACCCTGGCCGACATCGAGGCTATTGCCGTCACCTACCGCCCCGGGCTCATCGGTTCCCTGCTCGTGGGTCTCTCTTATGCAAAGGGCCTTTCCTGGGGCCTGGGAAAACCCCTTGTCGGTGTCGATCATATCCTCGCCCACCTGTATGCGCCTCACCTTGAGCGGGACATCGCCTACCCGTACCTGGGGCTCCTGGTCTCCGGAGGCCACACCATTATCGCGGTGGTCGAAAGGCACGACAGGATCCAGGTTCTGGGAACGACCATCGACGATGCGGTGGGGGAAGCCTTCGACAAGGTCGCGAAGTACTATGATATCGGTTTCCCGGGCGGGCTTGCCATCGACAAGCTGTCGGTGAGCGGCGATGCGCGCGCGTACAAGTTCCCCCGTTCGTCTCTGCACAAAGGCGACGCGCGCTATGACGTGTCCTACTCGGGCCTGAAGACGGCCGTCATCCACCAGAGCGATTCGTTCTGGAACGGGGAATCGGAAAAGAGCGTCGCCAACATTGCCGCCTCTTTCCAGAAGGCGGCGATCGACATCCTCGTCGACCGGACGCTCGCCGCCGCGGCGGACAACGGCCTGCGGCGAATCGTGGCCGGGGGCGGGGTCGCTGCCAACAGCTATCTCCGCGAGCGCATGGCTTCCGAGAAGGACGTGGAGGTGATTTTTCCTTCGCCGCGGTTGTGCACGGACAACGCCGCGATGGTCGCCGGATGGGGCTATCAGGCGTACGTCGAGGGGAATGTCGCGGACTTTTCGCTGAACGCCGAAGCGCGCGTCCCAATGTTCAAGAGGGCGTATCCGTAGCACGCCGCAGACGTGCGAAGGGCGGCGGCCGTTGGAGGCCCGAAGGGCCGAAACGGCGGGAGCCACGGAAGGCGAGGCCGACGAGTCCCTTCCGCTCCTGGCGGAGTTGGAAGGACGGCAGGAGGCCGTAGCCACGGAAGGCGAGGCCGACGAGTCCCATGGATGGACGGCAGGAGGTCGTAGCCACGGAAGGCGAGGGCGACGAGTCCCTTCCGCTCCTGGCGGAGTTGGATGGACGGCAGGAGGCCATAGCGCGCCAGGCGGCTACAGGTTCGTTTCCTTCAGCTTCCGGCGAAACCGGGCGACGTTCCGTTTTGCCGATTTTTCAATTTGACAAGGCATATGCACGTTATTAGACTTCTGTGCAGGAGTTAGGAATGTACAAGGTGCTCATACTCTGGGCCCCGGATACTGCCGACAATCAGGCTGTTGTCGGCAGCGTTGTGCGCGCCCTGGAAAGCGACAGCTCCCACGCGACCGCGCGGAAGGCGGTCGAGGCGACGATTGCCGACATCAACGGCTCCGACGTGGTGGTTTTCGGCGCGGGCAAGACGGGCGCCGAGGATGTGCCTGCCGATTTTTCCGAGTTCCTCCGCACTTTCAAGGGTGTGACGCTGGCCGGCAAAACGGCCGGCTTTTTCTCTTTCGGATCCGAGAAAGCAACGGCGCGCTTGCGCAAATCGCTGAAGGATACGGAGGTCTCCGAGATCGACGAGGATCCGCTCTTCAACGGCCAGATACAGGAGACTCCGGCCATCATTACGCAATGGGCCAGGAGGCTCATGGGTTTTCACCAGGAGGTGCGGAATGGCCGCACATGAAATCCTCGACAAGGCAATACGGAAGGTTCCCGGATTTCCAAAACCGGGCGTTCTCTTTTACGACATCACGGGGATCCTCGTGGATCCGAGTGCTTTTGCCTACTGCGTCGACAGGATGGAGGAGCTCTATGCCGGCGTGGAGTTCGATGCCGTGGCTGCCATTGAATCGCGCGGCTTCCTTTTCTCGGCCCCCTTTGCGCTGCGCCGGAAACTTCCCCTCATCCTGCTCCGGAAGAAAGGAAAGCTTCCGGGAGAAACCTACCGCATCAGCTTCACGCTGGAGTACGGGGAGGACATCCTCGAGGTTCATCGAAGCGACGTCCATGCCGGCCAGAAAGTTCTCCTGATCGACGATCTCATTGCCACCGGCGGAACTCTTTCTGCCGCAGCCCAGCTTCTGGCACTCGGCGGGGCAAAGGTGACGGGCATATTCGGCGTCGTCGGCCTGCCTTTTCTCCACTATGACCGGGCCCTGACAGGCTTCAATGTGCGGACACTCATTCAATACTCAGCGGAGTGCGCGGAGTAGAATCCTCCCTTCCCCTCAGCAGATGCGCGGAAGCTGAAGGCCCCGGGGAAAATCCACGAGACGCCTGCCCCCGATGCGCGTCGTCAGCATGACCTTTCCCGGACAGGCACGCGAGACGTGACCGACGCACCGGGCCGACTTGCCCAGAGGATGGGCGTGAAGCGCGCGCAGGGCCTCGTCCTCCATATGGCCGTCCACAATTGCGACGAACACCCCTTCATTGGCGATCTCCATCGGGTTGAGTCCGAGCATGTCCGCCACGCCGCGCACGTCTTCGGAGACGGGGAATGCGGCGTCTTCCACGTCGATGCCCCAGGACGCGCCGGTCGCCACCTCGTTCAGGACGGAGGAAACGCCTCCGCGGGTCGCATCGCGCATGAAGCGCAGGCCCTCAGCGAGATGGAAAAGGCGGCTCACGGGCGGGTAGAGGAACGCCATGTCCGAGCGGAGCGTTTCACCGACGGGGAGATTCTCCCGCGCGGCCAGAATGGTGAGACCGTGGGCGCCGATGGGCGCGGAGACGATGACGCTGTCCCCCTCCCGGATGCGCGTGGGTGACAGCACGTGTGGAAAGACGCGCCTGCCCACGCCTGCCGTGGTGACGAAGAGGCCGCCCCCTTTGCCGCGCGGAACCACCTTCGTGTCACCGGTGACGATCCGGGCATTCGCCTCGTGAGCGGCCGCCGCGGCGGATACCAGCGCCCGGCGCAGATCGTCCACGAGAAAGCCTTCCTCGATCACCAGAGCAAGAGACACGCACACGGGCTTTGCGCCGCTCACCGCGAGGTCATTGCAGGTGCCCAGCACGGAGAGTCTTCCGATGTCCCCGCCCGGGAAGAAAGGCGGATCGACGACATAGCCGTCCGTCGTCATGAGGAAGTCGGAGCCGATCTCGATCGGGCTGGCGTCGAGCAGCTCGGGGTAGGAATCCGTGCGTAGCACGGGATGGATGACGGTCTCCACGAGATTGCGCGAAAGCGCCCCGCCGCTCCCGTGCTCGAGCCGGACGCGCCGGTCGTCGCTCATTGCGCCTCCCCGTACCGAAGGTAGGCGGCGCATGTTCCTTCGGAGGAAACCATGCAAGGCCCGACCGGATCGTCCGGCGTGCAGCGCGTTGCGAAAAGCGCGCACTGGGGAGGCGTATTGAGGCCCGCAATGATCCGCGCGCATAGGCACCCCGGCGGCTCGACGTCCACGGCAGGGGGAAGTGAGAACTCCCTTTCTGCGTCGTACGCGGAAAGGGACGGCTTCAACCCGAGCCCTCCGCCCGGGATCGCCCCCAGGCCGCGCCATGCGTCATCGCGCGGCTCCAGCGCCTCGGCCATCAGCTCCTGCCCGCGGGTATTCCCCTCCCTGCGCACCGCGCGCGTGTAAGCGTTCTCCACGCGGCATTCGCCCCGCGCGATCTGGCGGACCAGCATGAGGATGCCGACGAGCATATCCAGTCCCTCGAATCCCGTGATCACGCCGGGCCTGCCGCCTTCCTGCTCCAGCAGGCCATATGCCTGCGCGCCGATGATCGTGGAGACGTGCCCCGGAAGCATGAAGCCGTCGATCCCGTGCACGGGGCTCGCCAGGAGGAAGCGCAAGGCAGGCGGCACCGTCTTGAACGCCGTGTAGAGGAAGAGATTGGAGATGCCCCTGCCCCGGGCCTCTTTCAGCGCCGCGAGCACGACGGGCGTCGTCGTCTCGAAACCCACGGCCAGGAACACGACGGGGCGATCGGTGGCCTCCGCCATCGCCACGAGCTCGGCGGGGGAGTAGACCAGCCGCACACGACCGGTTCCCGCCAGAGAGTACAGGCTCCTACCCGCGCTGCCCGGCACCTTCATCATGTCGCCGAACGTGGCGATCAGCGCCCGGCCGGAATCCGCCAGAGCAAGGGCATTGTCGATGTAGCCGGAAGGCGTGACACAGACGGGACAGCCCGGCCCGGAAACCAGGACGATGGATTTCGGAAGAAGCGAATGAATGCCCTGCCGGCGCAGCTCCACGGTGTGGGTCCCGCAGACCTCCATGAGCCGCAGGGAACGGTCAGCACGCGCGGCGGCCGCCTCGATCTCTGCAACGAGACGGGAAGCGATCCTCCGCTCGTCGCTCATCCCGGCGGCTTCCCCGAAAGCTCGTCGAGCGTGCGGAAGAGGTCGAGCCGCTCCTCTGCCTCCTCGTTGCTGAGGGTCTCTATCGCATAGCCGGCGTGGACGATCACGTGGTCCCCCGGCCGCGGGTCTTTCAGCAGGGACACATCCACTTCCACGGTGGCCTTTCCCTGCGAGACGAGCGCGCGGCGCTCACCGACGAGCTTCTCTATCCGAACGGGCGTGGCAAGACACATGAACGGTCCCTCAGCTTTCCGCGAACCAGGCCTGACCGACGGCGAGCCCGCCGTCTCCGGGCGGCGCCTGTTCGTTCAGGAAAACCCCAAAACCATCGTTGATCAAGAGGGGGACCAGCAGGTCGCGGAGGAGGAGATTCTGGAACACCCCGCCGCAAAGCGCAATGGCGGCAACGCCCGTTGCATCGCGCATTCGTCGCGCCCCTTCGGCGGATGCCTGCGCGATGCACGCATGGAACAGAAGGGACAAGGCGTGCACGTCACTGGACGATCTCTTGCGCAGCAGGCGGCCGAGCAGGGGACGCGGGTCGATGAGAAAAAGACGATCGTCTCCCGGTCCGGCCTTGAACGGAAGCAGGGCAAGTGCCTCCTCCCGGGAGACCGCGCCTCCGTCCCCGCCCGCGGCGGCGCGAAGTCCCTTGCCCTCCAGGCGTATGGGGCCTTCCCCTTCGTAGCTTGAGCTTTCCACGAGACCCAGTATTGCCGCGGCGGCATCGAAGATGCGGCCAAGGGAGCTCGTGATCGGGCAGTGCAGGCCGGACCGCAGCATGGCGCGCAGCATCTCGGCGTCACCGGGGGGATCCCGGGTATGTCGGCTCCCTCCTGTCCGTCGAGCAGCGCAAAGGCGATCCGGGGAGGACGCAGCGTTGCCGCGTCCCCGCCGGGGAGCGGAAAGGGGGAAAAGCTCCCCAGCCGCCGGAAAGCTCCGCGTGTTGCGTGGAGGAACTCGCCACCCCAGATGGTGCCGTCCGTACCGTAGCCGGTGCCGTCGAACGAAAGGGCAAGCGTTTCTTCCAGGCCGTGTTCCGCCATGACCGAAAGCGCGTGCGCGTGATGGTGCTGAACGGAGACAACGGGCACGCCCGGGGGCGGCGCCCACCGGGACGAGCGGTAGGCAGGGTGCATGTCGCGCATGACGACATCGGGTGACACCGCGTACAGCTCGAGAAGCTGCCGGACCTGCGCGTCGAACTGGCGCATTGTTTCCGCGTCGTCAAGGTCGCCATTGTAAGCGGCAAGGTGCAGGTCGCCTCCCTGCGCAAGGGCCGGTGCATTCTTGAGGTCGCCGCCAAGGGCCAGCACCGTGCCCTTCACCGGTCGCGCAAGGTTGATGAGCCGCGGCACCAATCCCCGGGACCTGCGCAGGAGGTACGGGGGCGAGCTTTGCGGCACGCGGACGATGGAGTCGTCGGCGCGGAAGACGATATTGCGATCGTGAATCAGGAAAAGCTCCGCCGCGCCGGCGAGCTTCGCGATGGCCTCGTCGGGCGTGGTGATGATCGGCTCGTTCGCCCGGTTGCCCGACGTCATCACGAGATGGCCGTAATCGATGCCCGCGCGCGGATGGCGAAAGAGAAGGACATGAAGGGGAGTGGAGGGAAGCATGATGCCCAGGGTGTCGGTATCGGAGACCGCATCGAGCCAGCGCGGCGCCTCCGCGCGGCGCCGGGCGATCACGATCGGCGCATGCGGCGACACCAGGGCATGCTCCTCGGCTTCGGAGAGAACACAGAGCGCCCGCGCCTCCGGGAGATCGCGCACCATGAGCGCGAATGGCTTTCTTTCCCTTGCTTTTTCCCGACGAAGACGCGCAACGCCCGCCCGGTGCCGCGGATCCACGGCGAGATGAAAGCCCCCCATTCCCTGCAAGGCCACCACCCTGCCGGCGCGCAGGCCTTCGATTGCCGCTTCGAGCGGGTCGCCGCGCACATCGCCGCCGATCGCCCGGCAGAGAAGACGCGGGCCGCAATCCGCACAGGAGTTCGTCTGTGAATGAAAGCGCCTGTCCCCGGGGTCCGCGTATTCGCGGCTGCAGGCCGCGCACTGCGTGAAGGGGCTCATGGAGGTGTTCTCCCGGTCGAATGGCGTGCTCTGGACGATGGAATAGCGCGGCCCGCATTGCGTGCACGTGATGAAGGGGTAGAGGAAGCGCCTGTTTCCGGAGTCGAGAAGCTCCGCCGTGCAAGCGGCGCAGGGCGCGAGGTCGGGAGGAATGGGCGGGAAGGAAAAAGGGTCCGGCGCGCTGGCCGCGATCAGAAAGGCCTTTTCACGCGTCTGCTCCGCGATGATTTCCCTCCCGATATCGTCGATGCGTGCCGTGCCGGGAATGCTCGCCGCAAGCCTGGCTTCGAACAGAGCAACGGCGGCGCCATCCCCCTGCACCTCGGCAACGACGAAGGAGCGTCGATTCTGCACAAAGCCGGAAAGCCCCAGGGACACGGCCAGGCGGTAGAGGGCCGGGCGGAAGCCCACTCCCTGCACCGTGCCGCGAAAAATGAACCGCATCCTCGCCACACCCCGACGGTACTTCATCGGAGCTTCGATTGACCACTGCCCGCGGCGTGATATAGTGTCGGGGCATGGAACGGGTGATATTGAAAGCGCAGGATCTCGACGGGTACCTCCGGGCGGACGACAAAGCCACAATCGAGGTAATGGACAAGATGTTCCACAAGGCGATGGAGCGTTTTGCGTTGCTCGCCGATCCCTCCCTGCCATCGCGTCACGCCAAGGCAACGGAGGACCTCGTCTCACTCTACAGCGAGATGGGCCACGCGATGCAGGAGATCGTTGCACGGGAGCCGCGCGTGCACGTGTATTCCTTTGAAACCCCGCGCGAAGTGCACGGCGAGGTTTCGCGCCTCATCGCGAAGCTGCGCGATTCGCGCACGGAGCTTCCCGAGTTCGTCTACTACACGCAGCGCGCCTACGAGCTGCTGTTCAATTTCGCCTTCGGGTCGACGTCGCGGGAGAAGAAGAATCACATCGTCGTCCGCACGCCCGTCACGATCCCCGTGCAGAACTTCGCGGTGCACAAGATCCCGGACGTGGACGAGCTGATCGAAAACTCCGTGATGTGCGTGATGCTGCGCGGCTCGCTCCTCCCTTCCATGATCATGTCAAAGGAGATTCAGGAGTATTCCTCCCACGGCTACGTGACCCCGTTTGCGCTCTTCAAGATTTCACGCGACGACACGAAGGAAGAGGGCAACATGGAGTACGTGCTCCGTCTGGACAGATCCTACGTCGATCCCGCCAGTCTCGACGGCAAGGACCTCTTCTTCGCCGACCCGATGAATGCCACCGGCGGGAGCCTCGTCACAATCGTCAAGTATCTGTTGAGCAAGGGCGTGCGGCCGCGCTCCATCAAGTTCTTCAACGTGATTTCCGTGCTGAAAGGGGCGCTGCGCATCGCGCGCGCGCTGGAGAGCGCGGAGATCTATACGCTGTGGATGGACCCCGTGCTCAACGCAAAGGCGTACATCCTGCCCGGGCTCGGTGATGCGGGAGACCGGATCAACGGTCCGGACGACGGCGACAAGCCCCGCAACATCATCCAGCTTATCGCGGACTATGGCACGCACATCGTCTCCCTCTATCGCGAGCAGGTGCGCCGGATCGAGCAGACCGTGCTCGGGGGCGACACGGGCCGCACTTGAACCTCCGTCGCGGCCTCTGTTAGGATTGGCGCCACAATGATCCTCTTCCTGATCGCGTCGCTGCCGTTGCTATTCAGCCTCGTCGTGCTGCTGCCCTGGGATCGGCGCCGCGGGCCGCACACCCTCACGACGGTATCGACGTATCTCAAGGGCCTTCTCATCTTCTTCCCCGGCTACATCGTCATCCTGATCTTCCGGAGAATCTTCGGTTTCTCGTATGACGGATTTCTTCTCTATTTCTCCTATCTGCTCCGCGATCATTTCGTGCCCGCGCTCACGGCGGTTGCCGGATTTCTCCTTCTGCAGAAGACCCTCACCCTGTCGGGAAAGGAAGAGGATGTCTTTCTTGCGGTTTTTGCCTACATGGCGGGATTCATGACGGTGCTCAATATCGCCGATGCCCTGAGGACGTGGGCGAGCGCGGACACGTATACGCTCTTTCTTCTTCCCTTGCTGCGCGTCGCACTTGTTCTGGCCGTGGCGCTCGCGGCGGGCCGTTTTTATCGCTGGGAGGGAAGGGACGGGGCCTTCTTCTGCGTGGCTGTCGCGGCTTTCGCTTTGGTCCTGGACTGTGCGAGCTTCCTCTATGGCGCGAGCAGGGTGACGCTCGCCATCCTGCTGACGGTCGGCCTCTTTCTTGCTCCCTGCGTGGTTGTGGCTTTCCGATTCCCCAGGGTAATGCGCGGCTAGACCGACCACGGTACGCCGTGGCCGCATGAATGCCACGGACTACCGTGGCCGCATGAATGCCACGGACTACCGTGGCCGCATGAATGCCACGGACTACCGTGGCCGCCCTATTCCAGATTCCTCGCCAGGATGCCCGCCCCGAGAACGCTCACCAGCGTCTTTGGGTCGATGCTCCTCATCTGCCGGCCTGCCTGCTGGAAGAGGCCGGGCTCGGTCGAAAGCGTCATCAGCACGATGTAGTAGACGTGGAATGCAAGCGACGCCGCATCGATCTCGCGCGCGAAGATGTCCTCCTCCACGCCCTGCTCGATGATCGAGCGGATGATCTCCACCCCTTCCTGGAAGAAGTCCTTTGCATAGCGCGAGTCTGCCCACCGGCTGAGCAGGTCGCTCCCCGGGTGGAAAAGATCGCGAAAGAGCGGGTAGGAATCGAGGAACCAGCCGAACGTCGTGATGAAGCAGTCGAGCTTCTCCATCGCGTTTGTCGAGCCGCGCGAGCGCTGATTGTACTGGTAGTGGAACTCGTTGTACGCCTCGCGCATCACCGTGTGGAAGAGCTCTTCCTTGTTCTTGAAATAATTGTAGAAGGTGGGCTTGGAGATTCCGATGTCCGCGATCAGAGCGGAGAGCGACGACCCCCGGTATCCGTAGGTGTGGAAGTATTCGCGAGCTTTTTCGAGCGCCTTTTCCTTCTTTTCTTCCATCTTCCCTCGGTCTGCAGGCAAAAGACCATCCACGCCGCCCGCGGCGTGGATGGTCTTCCCGCTACACCCGACCGGCGCTGCCCAGGACGTCCTTGTTTTTCCGCTCGATCAGCTTCATGAGCTCGTCGCGCGCGGCGCCCAGGTACCCGCGGGGATCGAAGCCTTTGGGATCCTCCGCCAGCGCTTTGCGGATCATTGCAGTGATGACCAGGCGGCCGTCGGAGTCGATATTGATCTTGCAGACGGCGGACCGCGCCGCCTTGCGCAGCTGCTCTTCCGGGATGCCCGAGGCGCCTTCCATCTTCCCGCCGTACTTGTTGATGATGTCCACGTACTCCTGCACCACCGAGGAGGCGCCATGCAGGACGATGGGGAACCCGGGAATGCGCCGCTCCACTTCTTCCAGGATGTCGAAGCGGAGGGTGGGCAGGGGATCGCCCGGCTTGATCTTGAACTTGTATGCCCCGTGCGAGGTCCCGATGGAAATGGCAAGGCTGTCGACACCGGTCTTCTTCACGAAGGATTCCACGTCGTCGGGGTTGGTGTAGTGCGACGTCTCGGCGTGCACCTCGTCCTCGATGCCGGCGAGCACGCCCAGCTCGCCTTCCACCGTCACGTCGTGCGCGTGCGCGTACTCCACGACCTTCTTCGTGAGCTCGACGTTCTTGTCGAAGGGATGCGCCGAGCCGTCGATCATGACGGAGGAGAACCCGCTCTCGATGCAGGACACGCACAGCTCGAAGGAGTCGCCGTGGTCGAGGTGGAGCGCGACGGGCACCGGCACACCGGACGCCTTGATGATTTCCATTGCGCCCTGCGCCATGTACTGGAGCAGGATCTGGTTTGCATATTTGCGGGCACCCTTGGACACCTGGAGGATGACCGGCGAGCGGCTGTTGATGCAGCCCTGGATGATTGCCTGGAGCTGCTCCATGTTGTTGAAATTGTACGCGGGAATGGCGTATTTGCCCGCCATGGCCTTCTTGAACATTTCTCTGGTGTTTGAGAGACCCAGCGACTTGTAACTGACCATTGTTTCTCCTTCTGGAAGCTCTGGACTACTATCATGCGATAGACGTACCCTGTCAAGTGTACGAGGTCCGCTGCCGCCCCATGAAGCGCATTTTGCTCATCCCGACGTGCATGCTCGGCGTTTTCCTGCTCTGCGGGTGCTGGAACGGGAGGGTTCTCTTTTCGTTCGAGCAGCCTTATTGGTCCACGGTCGGAAGCACGCGCATGCGCGCGACCCTGGAAGCGGCGGCACTGGTCCGGGGTTATGTGCCCCGGTTCGATCTTGCACCGTCGGACGTGGATCCTCACGAAAGGCTTTCGGCCATGCTTTCGCGTCACGCCTACGCGCTCGCCGTCGTCGGCCCCCTGCTGTCATTCGAGAGCGGCGCTTTTGCAGACCGATTCCCCGGCACGCGCTTCGTCCTCGTCGACGTGCAGGGGCAGGTGAAGGGCCTTCCGCCGAATGTCGTCACGCTGAGCTTCGACAGGACCCGCTCCTTCCGCGAGGCGGGCGCCGCATCGGCTGCGGCCTTGAAGGGCGAGACGCCGAAGGTGCGCGCGGACGGTACCATTCAGGCGCCGTTGGTCGGGACGATCTCAAGCGCCGATTCCGACCTCACGCCGGAAGAGATTGCCGCATTCGACGCGGGCGCCGTCGCTGCCGATCCGGAGATGACGCCCATCGACAAGGCGCTTGTCTCTCCCGTCGACAAGGCGGCGATCGCAGCCTCCGTGACGCAGATGAGAACGCAGGGGGTCGAGGTCTTCCTGCTGGGCCTGGGCAGTCTCAACCCGTCTGCCCTGGACGCGCTGCGGACCCTTGGCGGCAGCGCCGTGATCGGCGACTGGCAAACCGGGGGCGCTTATGCCGCGCAGGTGCTCCTGTCCGTGGAGGATGACGTTGCCGCCGGTCTTGTCCGGGCCCTGGAGGCGCGGGGACCCGACGGGAAAGACGTCCGCGGACCGGTGCGGCTTGTCGCGGGCAAGGCGCATCAGCCGGTGCTGCCCGTCGGCGTCGCGCCGTCAGAAGGGCCGGTCGCCGCGGGTAAGGGTAAAAAGATTTGACAAGGCATAGCGCTGGAAATATAATTTCTGGTGATTCGGGCAGGACTGATTTCCGAGTTGAGCAGAAGGAGACGGGCATGAGGCCAGGATTGAGAGTGTTCCTCGGCACGGCGCTGGCAATGGCGCTCATCTTTTCCGCGGCGTTTGTCATGGCGGACGAGCAGACGCAGACGATCGCGACGAGGAACATCGTGACTTTCGATGATCCTGCCACGGCCAGCAACTGGATCGTCCAGGGCAGCAAGTACGCGACATCTGGTTTTCCGCAGATGCAGCTCGTCAAGGCGTGGCCGGAAGCCCTGTATGGATTCAACACGGACAACAAGAATCTCTATGCCATGGGCGTGCACGGGCGTTTCGACCGCAAGTCCTACAACTACATCGAGATCATTCCGGCGGCCAAGGATTCGTCGGGCAAGCTCGCACCGACCACCATTCCGCTTCCCGGCCGCGTCCAGAATCTCAACATGTGGGTCTGGGGCGCCAACTACAACTTCTGGATCGACGCGTACATCCGCGACTATCAGGGGATCGACCACGTGCTGCACATGGGCTCCATCATGTTCCCCGGCTGGCGGAACCTGTCGGCGACCATCTCGCCATCGATACCCCAGTCCCGCAGTTATATCCCGCGTTACGCGGGGCTGGTCCTCACAAAGCTCGTCCTCTGGACGGCGCCGGATGAGAAGGTGGATGACTTCTATTTCTTTCTCGACGAGATCGACATCATCACGGACCTCTTCGAGACGCGATTCGACGGTGAGCAGCTCGCCGACCCGGTCACGCTGAACAATCTCTGGCAGCAGGGAAACAAATAGGAGACGCGAAGATGAAGACCCGACTGACAATTGTGCTGCTCGCTGCCATGGCTTTCCTCGCGCCTTCCGCGTTCGCGCAGACCGCCGCACCCGCAGCGCCGGCGCCGAACGTGACGGCGGGAGAGCCCACCCCTTCGGAGATCGGCAAGGACCAGGCCCAGCAGCTCCTCAAGGAGGTATCGATCGAAAAGTTCGAGGATGCGGCGTTCTGGTACGCTGCCATGCCGCTCGACATGGGCGTCGCGACCTCCAAGAGGCTCGCGGGATCGCCGCAGGGCAAGCAGCCCATTGCCGACGAAGCGGCACTGGGAATCAAGGAAGACGACAAGTACGTCCTTGGCGTGAAGGTGAGCTTCTTTCACCGCGGCGCGTCCTACTTCAGCATCCATCCCCTGAATCCCATCCCGGTGGAAGGGATCGTGAAGACCCTCTCCGTCTGGGTCGTCGGGCGAAACTTCAACCACACGCTGAAGATCCTCTTCGACGACTACCGTGGCCAGGCGCAGTCCCTGACCGTCGGCACGCTGAACTTCATCGGGTGGAAGAAGCTCACGGTGGCCATCCCGCCGAGCATCCTGCAGACTGAGTACCACTACACGTATCAGAGCGGCATCCGCATCACGGGCCTGGAGATCGACTGCGATCCCCTGGATTCATTCGGAACGTACTACGTGTATTTCGATGACCTTCGCGCGGTCACCGATCTCTTCGGAGAGTCGAAAAGGGATACCGACGACATGTCGGACGACTGGTGAGAAGAGGGTTTCGAGGAAAGAAGCCCTTGCGGTCCGCCCTGGCGGGCTGCAAGGGCTTTTCATTCTCCGGCCCGAATGGTAATATTTTTTCATGACCCCCGAGGAGGAGGTGAAAGGCCTCAACAAGCTCATCCGGCAGTATGAGACCGTGTACCGAACGACGCCGGACGCCGAGCAACGGGACCGGGCCGAGCGGCAGCTCAAGGAACTTCGCAGCTACCGCAGCAAGATCCTTGCCGTCAACGTCATCAATGCGGAGGAGCTTGAGGACGCACCGTCGGAGGAAGACGAGTTCGCCTCGACACCGCTCCTGCGCCAGCTCGTCGCGCAGAACACCCTGAGCCCGCGCGACGCCATCGTCCCCTTTGCAACCGGAAATGCGGGGCCGACGACAGCGCAGAAGGAGATGCTCAATCTCTGCCTGTATGCGCGCTACTTCGAGAAGGAGTTCCTGCCCTTCCTCGCGGAGAAGCAGCTGAAGCTCGACTTCAAACACTCCCTGGACCGCGATTCCTTCTACAGCAGCTACCAGGCCCTCCAGCGGAAGATCGACAGCTACCGGGAGGAGAACGCGCGGCTTGCCGAAGGGATCGTCAGCCGCGACATGGAGCTGGAGATCCGCAAACGGTCGAACAAGCTCGTGCGGCTCATCGAGGCCGACGCGGCGCGTTTTTTCCGCGCGCTGGAAGGATTTGCCGACGCGCTCGTGGAGGACGCCCGTGGCGATGCCGTGAAGTGCCTCAACTGCGACGCGGAGATCTCCTTCGACAGCATCGAGGGCCGCCGCGCGCTCCAGGGCCGGAAAGTGGCGGACGCCCTCGCGGACCTGCGCGATTTCGCCCTCGAAGCCATCGCCTACCTCAACATACCCGAGATCGACAGCCAGGAGAACGAGCGTGCAGATCGACATTGAGGCAAACTCCACGATCGGCGAGGAGTCCCTCTTCGAGGGAAAGTTCGCCATCAGGGGAAGCCTGCGCATCGACGGGAGATTCGAGGGCCAGGCCCTCATGGTGGACCAGCTCCAGATCGGCCCCAAGGGCCGCGTGAAGACGAACATCACGGCGACGAGCGTCGTCGTGGAAGGGCTCATCATCGGCAACATCACCTCGTCCCGCCGCATCCTGCTCCTGGCCACCGCGCGCGTTCTGGGCGACATCAAGACGCCCGAGCTCATCATCCAGGACGGCGTCATCCTCGAGGGACGGTGCACCATCAGCCACATGCAGATAGAGAATACCCCCGACTACATCCAGGGGCTGTACAACCGCAAGTAGGATGGAGCAGCCCCAGGAGATCCTTCGCGGTCTGTACTTTTTCCGCAGCCTCGCGGAGGAAGACCTCGCGAAGGTTTCCGCCGTCTGCCGCGAGGAGCAGTTCGCGCCCGGGGACATGATCTGCCGCGAAGGCAGTCCCGCGGACAGGTTCTACATCATCGTTGAAGGCGCGGTGGAGGTCTGGAAGGACTGGGGCGACGCGGAGGCCGACCTCCTTGCGCGGCACGGGCCCGGGCACATGTTCGGCGAGATGGCGTTGATCGACGAGCTGCCGCGCAGCGCCACCGTCATCGCCGCGGAGTCTTCCCGGCTGCTTTCCGTCGGCAGGGAGGACTTCCACCGCATCATCCACGAGAACGCATCGGTGGCGCTGACCGTCATGCGCTCGGTCTCGTCGATGGTCCGCGTGTCGAATGAGAATTTCGTCGAAAGCCTTCGCAAGAGGAACCGGGAGCTCGTGAAGGCAAATCGGCAGCTGAAGAGCGCCCAGCAGAAGCTGCTGCAGACGGAGCGCTTTTCCGTCCTGGGTCGATTCTCGTCCCTCATCCTCCACGACATCCGCAACCCGCTGTCGATCCTCCGCGGCTACGCGGAGATGGTGCTGCTCCATGCGCGCGACACGGCGACGGTGGAGCGCAATATCGGCCGCATCATCGACGAGGCGGACCGTCTCAACAGGATCGCGGGGGAGCTGCTGGACTTCTCCCGCGGCGAGATCAGCCTCAACGTCGCAATCGTGAACCTGAAGGAGCTCGTCGACGAGGTCGTCCATATCATTGCCGAGCCTTGTTCCTCGCGCCGCATCGAGATCCGCACGGACGTCGCCTGGCCGGGACCCGTCCTCATCGACCATGACCGCATGCTCCGCGTGCTCCTCAACCTCGCCGACAACTCGCGCAAGGCAATGCCGCAGGGGGGCTGCCTCTGCCTCAGCGTCGCAAAGCAGGACAAGCGGCTGTTGATCGCCGTGACGGACTCGGGTGAGGGCATGGATGCGGAGGTCCAGAAGAGGCTCTTCGAGCCCTTTTATACCTCGTCGCGCGAGGGCGGCACGGGGTTGGGCATGTCGATCGTGAAGAGCATCGTGGACGCGCACAACGGCGTTTTGTCCTTCTCCAGCAGGAAGGGTGCGGGCACCACATTTGAAATCGCACTGCCCCTGGGTGCCTCGGGCTGAAGGGGACGAGAGGTCCCTCCGCGCCCCCTTTTTATGCCCGCCCCTTGACAATAAGGGGCCGCTCAAGTACATATCCCGTGTACGCTTCCCGGTAGTGTAACGGTAGCACAAAAGACTCTGGATCTTTTTGTGGGGGTTCGAATCCTCCCCGGGAAAGACTTACCCGCAAGCAATCGCGGGAAAGTGGCCCCTTCGTCTATCGGTTAGGACATGAGATTCTCAATCTTAAAAGAGGGGTTCGATTCCCCTAGGGGCTAAAGAGGCGGCAGTGATGCCGCCTCTCTTGTTGTGCGGGAGATCCCTTCATTGCCGGAACAGCTCTTGGACCTGGCTCGAGGTCAGGGCAGCTGAGTAGATCCTGATGTCGTCCACCAGCCCGGCGAACTGGGGAGTGCTTCCGCCGATGATGAGAGGGCCTGCCGGGACCGGACTGTCGTAGCTGTATGCCGCAGAGCTCACGCCGAACTGGTCCCCGTCCAGGTAGCCTGTGACGGTCTGTGCCTTGCCATCATACACCTCCACGACATTGTGCCACGTGTTGAGCGTGTACGGAGCGGCCGGCCCGAACGCCTTCACGTCGTTGGGCCCCACTTGGGTCTGGATCTTTCCTCTGTCGCCGTCCAGGTTGATGCCGTAGGAGAACTGGTTCTCCTTCGCCATCGCAGAGAACACGTCCGCGTACGAGCCGACGTAGGTCGGCGAGAGGAACCAGAGACTGATGGTGAAAGAGCTCGATGCCCGGCAGCAGAAGGCCCGTGCCGAAGCTGACGTTCGCATTGTTGTCAGGCCCGGTGATGGCGCTGACGGACAGCGCTGCATTCGCGACGCCATGCCGGTCCGGCGCGAAGCTGGTTCCGCCCAGCGACGTGCCATCGTTGCCGTTCCCGCTGCTGTCGGACAGGCTGCCGTCCATCAGCCATTCGCCAACAGAGGCCGGCAAGGCTTGCGCACTCTTCGCACCGGGCCGACCGCTTGTCGCGCACGTGGACAGCACGAGGACTACCAGCGCGGTCGCGATGATGACGCCGGCCCTGCCAACCCAGGGCAGATTCGATTTGCCCATGTTGCACCCCCTGACTCCACGACGTCAGGCGCGCATACCCGCTGTCGTGTTCCCCATGCTTGCACAAGGCGCTCGTTCAGTCCATGAGGTTGTCGCGGTTCACGAGGGCTAGAGGCGCTGTCGTTGGAGGGCGCGAGAAAGATGGCTGCTCCGCCCTGACGGCCTGGCGCCGTCAGCCATTGCCAACGTTTCGAGGGAAGCTAATAGGTCTTGTTGACAATGAGCTCTGGACGGCCTACCGTACCGACTGGTTGCCATCCAAAGCCGAAGCGAAGGCCGCGTCGCGCGAGGCGTCACGAGGGTACTGCGACCATGAAAAGGTTGTTTGTGCTCGTTCTTTTGTCGCTCTTTGGTCTGCGCCTCTTTGCGCAAAACGAGGACCTTCGAGGCCTGAAAATCGTCGTGCGTCAACTGGAGGGCGAAACGGCGGTCGCTGGCAGGCAATACGCCGTCC
Source organism: uncultured Spirochaetota bacterium (assembly GCA_963781885.1). GTDB lineage: Bacteria > Spirochaetota > Spirochaetia > SZUA-6 > Fen-1364 > Fen-1364. Next base: position 1,061,569 of record CAWAHW010000002.1, read on the forward strand.
TGATCGCCGTGGACAAGTATCAGACGTGGATGGCGCTTCGAAACCCGGTCGAAGATGCAAAGGCTATCAAAGACATACTGGTCCGAAAATACTTCATAACCGATTTCATCGAGCTCTATAATCAGGACGCGACAAAAGCCGGCATTATCAAGCTCTTCAACAAGCTGATCAACGACATAAAGCCGGAAGATTCCGTCTTGATTTTCTATGCGGGGCACGGGTACCTGGACAAGAGTTCCAATACTGGGTTTTGGATCCCCGTCGATGGCGGAACAGACATCTACCAGCAAGCGAACTGGCTTCCCAACGCCCAGATCAGAGGCTTCATCAGCAATATGCTGGCGCGGCATGTTGCGCTCATTGCCGATTCGTGCTTTTCGGGAGACATTCTCAATCCAACGCGCGGTCTCGCTCCAACAATCACGAGCGAGTATTTCAAGAATGCATATGCCCGAATCTCTCGGCAGGTGCTCACGTCGGGAGCCTCAGAATCCGTTCCCGACGAGTCCCAATTCACTCGTCAGCTCAAGCTTGCCCTGGAGGGAAACACTTCTCCTTATCTGGATCCGCTGATGCTCTACAACCAGATACGATTGGGTGTCACGCAAACCACACCGCTGTTCGGTGACCTCAAGGATTCAGGACATCAGGAAGGGTCAAGCTTCCTCTTGTTTCTCAAAAGCCCAAGCGACCAAGCCGCCCCCACTGAGGGAGCCGCATCCTCCGCGCTGGGACCAAAGGCAACTTTCAGTTTGGAAAAGGTCTCGGGAAAAGTGAATATAGAGACAAAGACCCCGGGGACTCTTCTGCTCGATGGTGCGGTGCAAGGGCAGGTTCCCGCGGGGCGCATGGCAACGATTGCGAATCTCGAAGCTGGCAGCCACGAGCTGGAGATGCACTACGATAATGGCAAGACCGAAATGATACGGGTCACGATAGATTCCGACGAGCCGCTTTCAATCAGGTTTGGAGACGTATACCCGCAGGCTGCCGCGTTGTCGGGTGCCGGAGCAGGAAGTCAGGCAGGGCTTTCCGAACCCCCAAAAACCCCTCCGAAGGATTCTTTAGTGGATGGAGATTCACTGCCGGAAGCCTCAATTAGGATCGATGGCACGTTCGATGACTGGGATGGCGTTCTGCCGGCATTCACCGCCGGTACACGGTCGCCCACGACGAAGCAGTTGGCGATTGAGAAGGTCTATTGCGCGGTCGATGGAAAGAACTTCTACGTTAGATTCGACATTCAGGACGTCACTCCGAGCTCCTTTTTTCATTCCCACAATTTCTATATGGATAAAAAGAGCTCGTACGGCATCGATTTTGAAAACGGGATGAACCATGTCGTGGCCGAAATTAATTTTGACAACAGCCCAAAGGTTAACCGCTGGAATGTCGACATAATCAGGTTGGTTGATGGTCGCTGGGAGGTGATCGACAAGACACGTGGAAACTACGCCATGAGAGGTTCGTCACTGGAAGCCTCCTTCCCATTGGAACCAATCAAGAAGAACCTCGGTGATCTTGGCGCGAGTGGTTTCTTCCAGGTAGGCGCGCGCACTGAGTACTTTGATGATCAATGGAATTTGATTCAAGATGGCGGAGACCATACGACGGTGAAAAAGGTCGCTTTTTGAGCGAAACCTGCTGATGCTTTTATGTCGTTGAAATCAATAAGGCGATAGATCATGAGGAGAGTCATTCTTATATCGATTTTTGCTTTGTCTTTTTTCATTGTGGATCTGACGGCGACTGCGGCCCCCGCATCGACCCATACCGTAACGTACGACGGAAACGGGAATACGGGCGGAAGCGTTCCGACGGACAGCAGCAACTACATCCAGGGAGCGACTGCCGCCGTGTTAGGGGATAGTGGCAGCCTTGTGAAACGCAATTTCGCTTTGGCCGGATGGATGACGAAGATTGACGGAACCGGAACGAGTTATGCGGTGGGAGCTACTTTTAGGATGAGCCCCGAGGCGGTGACCTTGTACGCCCTGTGGGTACCTCTTTCTCTCAAATTCAGTAGTTCAAAGAAAAGCATCGTGATTACTGGATATGCAGTTGCGCCGAAAGGAGCCCTTACCATTCCAGCCGGTATCACCAGCATCGGGCAGTATGCCTTTCAAAATTGCAAGGGCTTGGTCAGCGTCATTATGCCCTCGAGCGTCACCAGCATCGGAATGGAGGCATTTTTCGATTGCGCGAGCCTGACAATGGTCACTCTCTCCGCCAATGTCACCAGCATCGGGCAGTGTGCCTTCTGGAACTGCACGAGCCTATCCGACGTTACTATCCCCGCCGGCATCACCCGCGTGGCCGACGGCGTTTTCCGGGGCTGCGCGGGCCTGACCAGCATCACCATCCCTTCAGGCGTCACCACCATTGGCAGCGAGGCCTTTTCCGGCTGCGCGGGCCTGACCAGCGTCATTATCCCCGGGAGCGTCACAGGTATCGGCGAAGGTGCATTTAGCAAATGCACGATCCTCTCCAGCGTCGCTATCCCTTCCTTCGTCACGAGCATTGGCCGCTTTGCCTTTGAGGGCTGCACCAACCTGACTCGCGTCACCGTTGATCCAGCAAATGCATACTATGAATCCGACAACTCAGGTGTGTTGTTCACAAAGGGTGGTACGACTTTGCTACAAGCTCCTGCAAAAATGAGTGGAGATTACGTCCTGCCGGCAAGCGTCATTCACATCGGCGACTTTGCCTTCCAAGAGTGCGCCAGCCTCACCAGCGTCACTATCCCTTCCAGCGTCACGAGCATTGGCGAGAATGCCTTTCCGGGCCTCGCCAGCGTCCTTATACCCGCCAGCGTCACCAGCATCGGCGACGGCGCGGTTTCGGGAAGCTTCGTCACTGTTGATCCCGCAAATGCATACTATGAATCCGATAGCTCTGGCGTGCTGTTTACAAAGGACGGTGCGACCCTAATACAAGTGCCAACCGAAATGAATGGAAGCTATGCCGTTCCCGCGAGCGTTACTGTCATCGATCAGTATGCCTTCGGCGGTTGCACGGGCTTGACCAGCGTCACAATCCCTGCCAGCGTCACCAGCATCGGCTACGGCAATTTTGCTAACTGCCGAGCCCTCACGAGCGTCACAATCCCTGCCAGCGTCACCAGCATCGGCGAAGGTGCATTCAATAACTGCACGCGATTGACGAGTGTTATCGTCAAAGCGACCATACCGCCGACACTCCCTTCGGGATCGTACGCATTTCATTTTGAGGCGAGCGGCTTTGTCATCAGAGTTCCCGCGGGAATTGTCGCTGCGTATAAGGCTGCTGCCGGGTGGAGCGATTACGTCTCAAAAATCGTTTCGCAGTAGGCGAAACGGCGTCAACGCGATCCCGTGAGGCTGCCGGAGACCGTCATACCCGGCGAGCGAGGAACGGCCCGAAATAATCCCAAAATTTGTCTTTACAAACAATCTAACAATATGTTAAAATATTAGAATCTTAGGTCGGCGGGAGGCTTGCATGGCTTCTCACAGAAGAGACGAAATCCTGGCGGCTGCCGGAAACTGTTTTGCGAAGTTCGGCTTTGAAAAAACGACCCTCGATGATATTGGTGCGCTGGTCGGCGTGAACAAGGTGTCCTTGTATCATTACTTTAAGAACAAAGAAGCCATTTTTGTCGAACTGATCACCCGGGAAGCCGATGAGTATGGCCAATCGATTCACCGCAAGGTTGATGCCATCAAGTGCTGCAAGGACAAGATCCTCGCCTGGATAAAAGAAGGCTTTAGGTACAGCACGACGAACAGCATTCTAAACCAGTTCTCCATCGAATCGCTGGACAAGCTGACTCCTCAACTGGAGGAACTGAAGGTTTACGGGATGAAGAAAGGGATTGAATACATCGAGACAATCCTGATCGACGGCCAGCAAAAGAACGAGGTCATTGCCTGCGATGCACGCCGGGTTGCGGAATCAATTCAGAACGTCGTGTATGCGATAAAAGATCAGGCGTATCATCAGGCAAGATCCAATCCCGACAGGAAGATGGATTTTGGCAAACTGGTCGACGATGTGGTTTTTGCCGTCTCGCTCATACTTGACGGGATTACTTCAAAATAGCCGGGGGACATTATGGCAGAACTGGATTTGGAGTTTGCGCGCCTGCTTGACGTGGAGAAAACCCCTCCCGGCAAACTGGCGGAATATGGCGCGGCAGTTGTCATGGCGCGCCTGTGGCCCGGGGACGTCGCCGATCTCCTGAGGATTTGGATCGAGGAGGAGTAGCGCATGGCAAAACAGGCAGCAAGGGCCGCCGCCGCCCCGCAGGACAAGGCAGGAGCAGGAGCGACGCCACAGGCAAGGCGCGAAGGCACGAAAGCCGCAGCGTCCAAGAAAGCGCTCACCGGCAGACAAAAGGCGGCGGTGTTCCTCGTCACCCTCGGTTCCGATATAGCCTCCGAGATCTTCAAGCATCTGCGCGAGGACGAAATCGAGCAACTGACTTTCGAGGTCGCGCGTCTGGAGAGCATCGCCCCCCAGGAGCGCGATGAGGTGCTCCTTGAGTTTCACGAGCTGATGATGGCCCAGGAGTTCATCTCCACGGGCGGAATCGACTACGCGCGCGAGCTTTTGGAAAAGTCCCTGGGAGGACAGAAGGCGGTCGATATCATCAACCGCCTGACAAGCTCGCTGCAGGTGCGGCCATTCGATTTCGTTCGACGCACGGACCCGTCGCACCTTCTGAACTTGATCCAGCAGGAGCATCCCCAGACAATCGCCCTGATCCTGGCGTATCTCGAGCCGCAGAAGGCTTCCGTCATCCTCGGCAGCCTCCCGCACGAGATACAGTCCGACGTCGCGAAGCGCATCGCCACGATGGACCAGACCTCTCCCGAGGTGCTCCGCGAGGTGGAGCGCGTACTGGAAAAGAAGCTCTCCAGCATGTCATCGGAGGACTACACCGCGGCGGGCGGAGTGGAGAACATCGTGGACATTCTCAACATGGTCGACCGATCGACGGAGAAGACCATCGTGGAAGCGCTGGAGGAAGATGATCCCGAGCTTGCGGAGGAGATCAAGAAGCGCATGTTCGTCTTCGAGGATATCGTGCTCCTGGACGATCGCGCCATCCAGAAGGTCATTCGCGAGGTGGATACCGCGGAGCTCGCCAAGGCCCTGAAGAGCGTGGACTCCGAGGTGCAGGACAAGATCTACCGCAACATCTCCAAACGCGCCTCCACGCTTCTCAAGGAAGACATGGACTACATGGGCCCGGTCCGGCTGAAAGACGTGGAAGAGGCGCAGCAGCGCATCGTTGCCGTCATCCGCAAGCTGGAAGAGCAGGGGGAAATCGTCGTGGCGCGCGCCGGAGAGGAAGAGCTGGTGGTATGATGGTCGACTATAGAAAGCTCACCGAGCCATCGGTCCAGGTTGCGGAGGCTCTCACCCGCTGGGAGAACGACCCGGAGCTTGTTCCATTCACGCGGTATTGCAAGAACCAGGAGGAATGGGAAAGAAAAAAGATCGTCAGCCCCGACGGCCTTGCCGAGCGGATGCGGCGTCAGACGATCTACCTCGTCTATCTGGACGACCATTTGATCGGCGAGCTGAGCTATGAAATTGACCCCGCGCTTTTGTACAAGAAGGAAAAAGGAACCGCCTGGATAGGCATTGTCCTCGGCGAGGAGATCGGGCGCGGCAGGGGAATCGGAGGCGGCGCGATGCAGTACCTGGAGGATCAGATCAGGATCGCCGGCTACAAGAGAATTGAGCTGGGCGTTTTCGAGTTCAATGCCAGGGCTAGAGCACTGTACCGCAAAGTTGGCTACGTCGAGATCGGCAGGATCCAGGCCTTCACCTGGTGGCAGGGAAAAATGTGGCAGGACATCCGGATGGAAAAACTCCTGTAAGCCGCTCTGCCGATGCGCGCGGTCGAGCGTGCATTCTCATCCCTCCCCGTTCGCGACGAAGTTGTTGTAGTAGTATTCCAGCCCGTCGATCAGCGCCTGCCAGGATGCCTCGATGATGTTTTCATCCACCCCGACCGTGTCCCACGTCTGCTCGCCGTCGGAAGTCGTAATGAAGACGCGGACGCGCGCCGCCGTTGCCCGCTCTGGATCCAACACGCGCACCCGGTAATCGGTGAGCTTCAGCTTTTTCAAAAAGGGGTGGAGGGGAAGGAGGGCGTCGCGGAGCGCGCCATTGAGCGTATCGACGGGGCCGTCGCCGACGGCCGCGCCCATGAGCAGGTTGCCGTTGGCGCGGACAAAGAGCCGGCCCACGGTCTTCGCCGGTGTGCCGACCGACTTGTAGTTCTCCAGGTGGTAGTTGCTGAGCTCCAGGAGCGATTTGTACTGGCCGAGGGCGCGCCGGATCACAAGATCGAATGACGCCTCGGCTGCCTCGTACTCGAAACCCTTTTCCTCCAGCTCCTTGAGCTCGACGAGGAGCCGCGCGACGATTTCCGATGACTTCTCGAAGTCGCCATACCGGGCCATCTTTTTCACGATCGTGGATTTGCCGGCGAGCTCGGAAAGCAGGACGCGGCGCTCATTACCCACCAGGGCCCCGTCCACGTGCTCCATGAGGCGCGGCGCCTTGCTGATCACGTCGGCATGCTGTCCCGCCTTGTGGGAGAAGGCGGCCTCGCCGACGTAGGGCTGGCGCTTGTCGGGGATGATGTTCGCTTTCTCCGCGACGAAGCGCGAAAGCGCGGTGAGAAGCGCGAGGTTGGCGCAGGCAGCGGCACCGTCATTCATCTTCAGGCACAGGGTGGGGATCAGCGTGCAGAGATTCATGTTCCCGCAGCGCTCGCCCCAGCCGTTGATCGTGCCCTGCACGTGCACGGCGCCGTGCGCGATGCCGGCGAGCGTGTTGGCGATGGCATTGCCGGTGTCGTCGTGGAAGTGCACCCCGAAAGCACCCAGCTCCTTCATCGGCAGCTCGGAGATGATGCGGGCCACCTCCGACGGGAGGGTGCCGCCGTTGGTGTCGCAGAGCACGAGGCAATCGGCGCCCGCGTCGCGGGCCGCGCGCAGCGCGGCAAGGGCATACGCGGGGTCATCCTTGTAGCCGTCGAAAAAATGCTCCAGATCGTAGAAGACCTCGCGCCCCGCCGCCTTCAGGGCGGCGAGTGAATCCGCGATCATGCGGAGATTCTCCTCTTCCGTCGTCTGGAGCACCTCGCGCACGTGGGCCTTCCAGGTCTTTCCCACCACGATGACGGTGGGGGTTTCCGCCTGCAGGAGCGCCGTGATCTGCGGATCCGTATCGGCCTTGCCCATGGGCCTGCGCGTCGAACCGAATGCCACGACCTTCGCGTGGCGAAGGCTCTCCTTGCGCATCCGCTGGAAGAACTCGCTCTCCTTGCGGTTGGAAAGGGGAAAACCGCCCTCGATGTAGTCGATGCCCAACTCGTCCATGGCCAGCGCGATCTGGACCTTGTCCTCCAGCGTATAGCTGATGCCCTGGCCCTGCATGCCGTCCCGTAACGTCGTGTCATAGATGACCGTGCGCCGGCCGCTCATATCGCCTCCCGTCGGAAATCGGACGTCGAGAGAAGATACGGCATCCAGCCCCCGGCGGCGATCACCGCTTCCATGAAGGGAGGGTACGGCTTCAACCGGACCTCGGCCCCCGTGGGCAAGAGGAGAAATCCCCTCTGGAGATCGATGTCGATCTCATCGCCTTCCTTCACGAGCGCCGTGATTCCCGCGGCCTCGACGATGGGAAGGCCGATGTTGATGGCATTGCGGAAGAAGATGCGGGCGAAGCTGTCCGCGACCACGCAGGCGATGCCCGCCGCCTTGAGCGCAATTGGCGCGTGCTCGCGGGAGGACCCGCAGCCGAAGTTGCGGCCTGCCACCATGATGCTTCCCGCCTGGACGCTCGCCGCGAATCCGGGCCGCACGTCCTCCATGCAGTGGGCGGCAAGCTCCTTGGGATCGGTGGTGACAAGGTGGCGGGCAGGGACGATCTCGTCCGTATTCACATCGTTGCCGAACACAACGGCGTGTCCTTTCAAGCGCATCAGATGCCTCCTTTGCCGGCGACTTCTCCGGGCTTGCCACCCGTCCCGCGACCGCGCTTGCCGCTGCCGTGGCCGCCGATGCAAGGTAGACCTCGCTCGTGCGGTGCCCCATGCGGCCGACGAAGTTCCTGTTCGTTGTCGACACGCAGCGCTCCCCGTCGGCAAGGATGCCCATGTGACCGCCCAGGCAGGGCCCGCACGTGGGAGGGGATATGACCGCCCCCGCATCGAGAAAGACCTCGAAGAGCCCTTCCTGCAACGCCTGGCGATACACACCCGGCGTGGCGGGAATCACGATGCAGCGGGTGCCCGCGGCCACCTTGCGGCCTTCGAGCACGGACGCGGCAAGACGCAGATCCTCGATCCGGCCGTTCGTGCAGCTTCCGATGATCACCTGGTCGATGCGCGTGTCATGCACGTCGCCTGCCGGATGGATGTTCTGCGGCAGGTGCGGTGCGGCCACCAAAGGCTCGAGCGCCGAGACATCCATGCGCACGACCTTCTCATATGTGGCATCCTTGTCCGGCGCGACGTGCGTCCAGGCCCGTTTCGTCCTGTGCGCAAGGTAGTCGGTCACCTTTGCATCGGTCGCGAATATGCCGTTTTTCGCGCCTGCCTCCACGGCCATATTCGCCATCGTGAGCCTTGCTTCGACGGAAAGGGCGTCGACCGTGGTGCCGCCGATCTCGAGTGACTTGTATGCCGCTCCCGACACGCCAATTGTGCCGATGAGCGCGAGGATGAGGTCCTTCCCGGTCACCCACGGCCGAAGCGTCCCGTTGAAATCCACCCGTATCGTCGGCGGCACGCGGAGCCACGCCTTGCCAGTGAGATAGAAACCCGCGAGGTCGGTGGATCCCATGCCCGTGGAAAAGGCACCCAGCGCGCCATGCGTGCAGGTGTGCGAGTCGGCGCCGATGACGAGCATGCCCGGGACGATCGCGCCGAGCTCCGGCAGGAGGGCATGCTCGACGCCGACCTCGCCCTGCTCGAAGAAATGCGTGCCGGGGTGGCGCCGGCTGAAATCGCGCAGCACCTTGGCCTGCTGCGCCGAAGCGATGTCTTTGTTCGGCGTGAAGTGGTCCGCGACCAGCCAGACGCGCTCGGGATAGCGGCAGACCTGTGCCCCCGTCTTCTCGAACTCCTCGATGGCGATCGGCGCGGTGATGTCGTTGGCCAGGCCGAGATCGGGCTCGATCAGGAGGAACTCACCGGGCGTCACCGTTTCACGACCCGCGGCCCGCGCCAGGATCTTCTCGAACAGTGTCATGCGAATCTCCTTCGCCCTTGCGCGCGGCCTGATAGGCCTTCCACCGGTTGAGGGCGTTCACGTACGCCTTGGCGCTCGCTTCCAGGATGTCCGTGGAAGCCCCGCGGCCGACAAACTTGCGGCCGTCGATTTCCAGGGAAACGCTCACCTCGCCGATTGCCTGTTTCCCGGGTGTGACCGCCTGCACGATGTATTCGAGGAGCTTCGTCGTGAGGCCCAATGCGCGGTCGATGGCGTTGAAGATCGCGTCCACGGGCCCGTCGCCGGTGGCAGCCTCCTCGTGGCGATCGCCGCCCGAGCTGATCCGGACGGTTGCCGTGGGCACCGCGACGTTCCCGGACTGGATGTTGAAGTACTCCAGGCCGAATGTCTCCGTCTCGCGCCCGAGCTGGTCGGCGACGATGACGTACAGGTCGTCGTCGTAGACCTCCTTCTTGCGGTCCGCGATCTCCAGGAAACGCTCGTAGGCCTTCTTTGCATCTGCCTCCGCCACCTCCAGACCCAGCTCGGCGAGCCTGTTGCGGAAGCCGTGCAGACCGGAATCCCGGCCCAGAACGAGCTGGCTCGCGTCGCGCCCCACCGACTCGGGCGTCATGATCTCGTAGGTCTCGCGCTTCTTCAAAACGCCGTCCTGGTGGATGCCCGATTCGTGGGCGAATGCATTTTCGCCGGTAATGGGCTTGTTGCGCGGGATGGGAAAACCGATGGTGTTCGCCAGGAGCCGCGCCGTGTTCCATATCTGGCGCGTGTTGATGCCGGTGGTGTACGGGAGGATGTCCTTGCGCACCGAAAGCGCCATCACGAACTCCTCCAGGGATGCGTTGCCCGCGCGCTCACCGATCCCGCTGATCGTCACCTCGACCTGACGCGCCCCGGCGCGCACGGCCGCAACCGAGTTCGCCACCGCCATGCCCAGGTCATTGTGGCAGTGCACGGAGAGCACGGCCTTGTCCATGTTGGGCGTGCCTTGGACGATCGCGCGCAGGAAGTCGAAGAACTCCGTCGGCGTCGTGTATCCCACCGTGTCAGGGACATTGATGATCCGCGCCCCCGCCGCGATGACGGCGGAGATCACGCGGCAGAGGAAGGCGACGTCGCTGCGGGTGGCGTCCTCAGGTGAAAACTCCACCTCGGCCGCCTTGTTCCGCGCGTGGCGCACGGCGGCAACCGCCATTTCCAGCACCTCGTCGGGCTTCTTCCTGAGCTTGTATTCCATGTGCAGCGGCGAGGTGGCGAGGAAGGTATGGATGCGCGGATGCTCGGCGTCGCGTATCGACTCGGCGGCACAGTCGATGTCCTTTTCGACTGCCCGCGCAAGGGCCGCGATGGTCGCGCCGCGCACCTGCCGGGCAATCAGCTTGCAGCCCTCGAGCTGGTGGGGTGACGAGATGGGGAAGCCTGCCTCGATGACGTCCACGCCCAGCCGGCCGAGCTGGACGGCGAGCTCGAGCTTCTGCTCCACGCTCATCGATGCGCCGGGCGACTGCTCCCCGTCGCGCAGTGTCGTGTCGAAAATGCTGATGCGGTCCATGACGGTACTCCTTTCACTCCTCATCCGATTCGCCGCGGCCGCCGGTCGTCACCGGCACCGCGCTTTTCCTGCTGCGCTCCATTGCCACGATCCCGCTGCGCGCCATCTCCACGATTCCGTACGGAAGGAGGAGAGCGATCAGGTCGTCGATCTTTTCCGGCGACCCGCTGAGCTCGATCGACATCGTGTCGAAACCCACGTCCATGACCTGTGCCTTGAAGACGTCGGCCACCTGGAATATCTCCCCCCTTTGGGCCGCCTGCGCGCTCACTTTCACGAGCATGAGCTCGCGGTTGAGGCAGGGCACGCCGGTGAGCTCCGTCACCGTGATCACGTCCACCAGGCGGTTGAGCTGCTTCTTGATCTGCTCCACCACCGCGTCGTCGCCGGTGCAGGCCAGGGTGATGCGCGACACGGTGGGGTCGGTGGTGGTGCCCGCGGTGATGCTCTCCACGTTGTAGCCGCGTCCCGACAGGAGCCCCGATATGCGGGCCAGGACTCCCTGCTGGTTTTCCACGTGCAGCGATATGATATGCGTCATCTCACTCCCCCTCAGGCGTTCATCATCTCGTGGATGCCGGCGCCCGCCGGAACCATCGGCCATACATTTGCCTCCCGCTCGATCTGGAAATCGAGGAAAACGGGTCTGTTCGTGATGGCGCGCGCCTCTTCCAGCGCCGGCCCGATCTGGTCGACGTGGGCGATCCGGATGCCCACCGCCCCATAGGCCTGCGCAAGCTTCACGAAGTCCGGCGTGTACGGCGGGCAGTCATCCCGCGGCTCGGCGCAGTCGGGCGGGCATCCGGCGTTGCGCTCCAGGCAGACACCCGAATAGCGCCGGTTCTGGAAGACCTCCTGCCATTGCCGGACCATGCCGAGATATCCATTGTTGAGGATCGCCACGATCACGGGCACCCTTTCGCTCACGGCAGTGGCCAGCTCCTGTACGTTCATCTGGATGGAGCCGTCGCCGGCAATATCGATCACCCGGCGGCCGGGATTGCCGAGCTGGGCGCCGATTGCCGCGGGAAAGCCGTAGCCCATCGTGCCCAGGCCGCCGGATGTCAGGAGCGACCGCGACTGCCGGAAGGTGAAGTACTGGGCAGTCCACATCTGGTTCTGGCCCACCTCCGTGGAGATGATGGCGTCGGGGAATGCGGCGGCAATCGCGCGAATGACCGTGGCGGGGGAAAGCCTTCCGTTGCCGGGAAGCTCTCCCAGCGGATGACTGCGCTTCCATTCGTCGGTCTCCGCGATCCAGGCGGCGTGGTCGGGCCTTTTCAGGAGCGGCAGGAGCTCATCGAGAACCGACGCAGCGTCGCCCACGATCGGGACATCCACGGCCACGTTGCGCGAGATGGATGCCGGGTCGATGTCGATCTGCACCACTGTCGCATGCGGCGCGAACTTCGAGAGGTCGCCCGTTGCCCGGTCGTCGAAACGCGTGCCCACCGCGAAGAGCAGGTCGCAGGCCTGCACGGCGGTATTCGCCGCATAGGTGCCATGCATGCCGACCATGCCGAGGAACCGGGGGTGATCGCTTGGCAGCGCACCGATGCCCATGAGGGAGGCGACGACGGGCACATCCACGACGTCCTGCGCCCGGCGGAATGCGACCGCGGCGCCCGCAACATGGATGCCGCCGCCGGCGTAAAACAGCGGCTTGCGTGCGCGCGCGAGCGCCAGCGCCGCCTTGCGGATCTGAGCCGGACTGCCGCGCGTCACGGGCTTGTAACCGCGGATGGAGACCGGGCCGGGGAGGGGATCGTCCGCCGCCTCCGTGAGCACGTCCTTGGGAAGGTCCACCAGGACAGGGCCGGGACGTCCCGTCCGCGCAATGTGAAAAGCTTCGCGGATGACCCGGCCCAGCGACGCGCGATTGGTGACCAGATAGTTGTGCTTCGTGACCGAGCGGGAGATGCCGACGATGTCGGCCTCCTGGAATGCATCGTTTCCGATCATGGAGCGCGAGACCTGGCCGGTGAAAACCACAAGCGGGACGGAGTCGAAGTTCGCCGTGGCGAGACCCGTGACGGTATTTGTCGCGCCGGGCCCGCTCGTGACGAGGCAGACCCCGACGCGACCGGTGGAGCGCGCGTAGCCGTCCGCGGCGTGCACGGCGCCCTGCTCGTGCCGCGTGAGCACGAGGCGCAGACCCCGTTCGCCGTAGAGGGCGTCGAAGACGGGGATCACCACGCCGCCGGGAAAACCGAAGACGATGTCGACCTTCTCCTCTTTCATCCCCTCGATCAGGAGCTGGGCGCCTGTCCGCGTCATGTTTTCCCTCTCTCACGGACGGCGCCGCGCGATGCCGGCCCGACGCTTGCCGCATATGCGTCGAGGAATGCGCTGCCGGTCGATGCGACCCGGGGCACGAATGCGGCAGTCCTGCGCTCCCATTCGTCTTTCTCTATCAGGAGGTCCAGCCGCTTGCCCGGGATATCGATCCGTATCCTGTCCCCTTCCCGTACGATACCGATGGGGCCGCCCATCGCGGCCTCGGGGGTCACGTGGCCGATGGATGCCCCGCGGCTTGCTCCCGAGAAGCGTCCGTCGGTGATCAGCGCAACCTCCCGGTCCAGCCCGATACCCGCGATCGCGGAGGTGGGCGCAAGCATCTCCCGCATGCCCGGGCCGCCGCGGGGCCCCTCGTAGCGGATGACAATCACGTCGCCCGGCCTGATCTTTTTGCCGATTATGGCGGCCTGCGCGTCCTCCTCACCGTCAAACACGCGCGCGGGCCCCTCGTGCACGAGCATCGCCGCGTCGACCGCCGCCTTCTTCACGACGCAGCCCTCCGGGGCGAGGTTGCCTTTCAGCACTGCAAGGCCGCCTTCCGCGTGGTAAGGCCGGTCGGGCAAGGCGATGTAGGTGCCGTCGGCCGCCGGGGCGCCGCGGTATGATTTCTCCAGGGACGATCCCGTGACGGTGAGCGTGCTGCCGTCAATGCACTTCATTCCGGCCAGCGCCTTCAGCACCGCCATGACGCCTCCCGCGGAATGAAGGTGCTGCATGAAATGGGGCCCCGATGGGGCAAGCGAGCAGAGATGGGGGACCTTTGCGCTCAGCAGGTCGAAATCATCCAGCGTGAGCTCCACGCCTGCTGAGGTCGCGATGGCAGGGAGGTGGAGCGCGGAGTTCGTCGATCCGCCGAGCGCCATGTCCAGCGCCACGGCGTTCAGGAATGCGGCGCGCGTCATGACCGAGCGGGGGGTGATGCCCTCCTTCACGGCACGCACGGCGGCGCGCCCCGCCTCGCGCGCGAGGATCTGGCGGTCCGCATAGACGGCCGGGATCGTGCCGTTTCCTGGAAGGGCAATCCCCAGCGCTTCCGACAGGCAGTTCATGGTGTTTGCGGTGAAAAGCCCCGCACAGGAACCCGTGCCGGGGCAGGCGGAGCATTCCAGTCTCTTCAGGTCTTCATCCGACATGGCCCCCGCGCCGTGCTTCCCCACTGCCTCGAAGACCGTCTCCAGGCCCACGGCGCGGCCGTCGAAGCTTCCCGCGAGCATGGGCCCGCCCGAGACGATGACGGCAGGGACGTCCAGGCGCGCGGCAGCCATGAGCATGCCCGGCACGATCTTGTCGCAATTGACCACGAGCACGAGGCCGTCCAGCGCGTGCGCCTGGGCCACGATCTCCACCGAATCGGCAATCAGGTCACGGCTGGGAAGCGAATACTTCATCCCGACGTGGCCCATCGCGATTCCGTCGCACACGCCGATGGTGCCGAACTCCGCCGCGATCCCGCCCTCCGCCCAGATGCCTTCGCGCACGCTGTCGGCAAGACGGCGCAGCTCCCGATGTCCCGGGATGAGCTCGCTGTACGAGTTGGCGATGCCGATGACGGGACGGCCCATATCGCCGTCTTCCCACCCCAGGGCGTGGAAAAGGCTCCTGTGCGGTGCGCGCTCCGCGCCCTCCTGCACGGCCGCGCTGCGACGTTTCGTTGTCCACGTGCTCATGAAGCCTCCTTTGCTCACGGAGCAAAAAAAAGGGCCGCTCTCCCGGAAGGAGAACGGCCCGCGCTGAACGTCGTCATCGACCGCGCGCTACCCTCCCGGGCGTCTCTGGCTCCTCTCAAGGAGGACGCGAATAAGGATGAGCCCGGAAATGGAAAGAGACCGGCAGGCGCTTTTCATGTCACGGTATATATATGCGGCCTTTGGATATTTGTCAAGGGAGAAAACGCACGCCGAATCTAGAATGTGGCCGCGCGCCGCTCGAATGATTTCTGCAGTCGGTCCAGGATTGCGCGCGCCTGCTCCTCGTCCTGGATGCGGAAATCGCTCAGCACGGGCCTTTCGATCTGCTCGAAGTTGATCAGGTCGCGCTCGATACCGGTGTAGGCGTTGGCGAGATAGACGCAGAATACGACGTCCTTGTACTGGAGCGGACTGGACAGCGGGTCGTGGTGGAACTTGATGCCGTGCACGAGCTGCTCGGGGAAGTTCCACTTCTTGGCGATGAGCGCGCCGATGTCGGCGTGATTGAGGCCGAAGGAGAAGCGCTCCAGGATGCGCGGCGGGATGTCCTTCTCCTTGCAGAACCGGGCCATCTGCTCCATCGCATTGGGATGGAGATAGCTCACGATGATCTGGCCCAGGTCGTGCAGGATGCCCGCGACGTAGACGTCGTCCAGGATGTCGGCCTTCGGCTTGAGGCTGCGCGCCAGAAGATAGGCGTAGTAGGCGACGCGGTTGGAGTGCTCCCAGAGCGTCTTCATCTCCGCGTACTTCTCCCCGAGTATCTTCTGCGCGCCGTAGGAATAGAGCAGGTTGCGCAGGCCCTTCATGCCGACGATTTTCACGCCCTGGAGGATGTTGTTCACCCGGCGGGGCAGCACGTAGTGCGCCGAGTTCACGAGCTTCAGGAGGTCCGCCGTCAGCGTGGGGTCCGTGGCAATGCGGCCCGCCATCTGGGCGATGGTCGCCCGGGGGTCCTCCGTGAGGTGGATGAGCTCGACGATCGTCTCGGGGAAATGCGGCAGGGAATCGACGTCGCGGACGATGGCCTCCGTGAGCACGCTGATCTTTTCCAGCTGCACCTGACTCATGGGGATGCTGAGAGTCGCCACGGTCTCTCCGTCGTGCGGCTCGATGGAGAATGCCTCCTCCCCGAGCCCCAGGCGGCGGAGGAACTGCAGGAGGATGAGGATGCCCAGCCCCGCGCCCTCCGTTGAATCGATGGGCTGCGCAAGGGCCTCCACGAAGGAATGGAACGCACGGGCGCGCGTGATGCGGTCGTAGATGCGCGTCTGCTCCCGCGGGGTGAGCTCCGCGCTGTTGCGCACGGATATCTCGAGGCTCCCGCGCGTCGTATGGAACGTGACGCCGATGTACTGGCTGCGCTCCTTCAGCAGGTCGAGCCAGTGCTCCAGACGTTCGGCGGATTGCACGCGGAAATCCTTCATGCCCGCGTCGTAGTCGCCGTCGTTGAGGATGTCCAGACCCTTCTCCTCGAAATAGAGCCGCTTCATGTTCGCCTTCTGCGCGTTCACGATCAGCTCCTTCAGGCAGTAGGAGAGCGGCTCGAGGATGCGCTCCTGGCCGAGCTCGGCAAGGTAGGCTTCCAGGATCCTGTCCAGCAGGGCATGTGATTCATGCGGAAGGCTTGTCAGGCGGAAGGTGAGGGGAATCGAGCGCAGGGCTGCCTTCTGAATTTCAGAGATGTCGATTGTTGTAGCCATGCAGAAGGGAGTATAGCAGGAACCGGGCGGCAACGAAAGCCGCGGCAACGGTCGTTCTCCGGCAGGGCCGGCGCTCTATGTCTCCGTTGCGAGGATGTCGTCGATGCTTTCCGGGTGCTCCTTGAATGACTCCAGCATCTGTATCCTCTGGAACGTCTCCAGGCTGTCAACGAACACGTCCACGATGTCCGGGTCGAAATGCGTCCCGCGTTCCCCCGTGATGATCTTCACCGCCTCTTCGTGGGGGAGGGCGTCCTTGTAGCTGCGCTTGCTTGTCAGGGCGTCATAGACGTCCGCCACCGCCACCAGACGCGCCGAGAGCGGGATCTGATCGCCCTTGCGGCCCGCGGGATAGCCGCCGCCGTCCCAGCGCTCATGGTGGGAGAATGCCACTTCCTTGCCGATGGTGAGAAAGGATTCCAGCTTCACCTCGAGGTCCACGGAGCGCAGCGCCTCGCCGCCCAGAGTGGCATGGCGCTTCATCTTCTCGAACTCCGCGGGGGTGAGCCGGCCGGGCTTCTGCAGGAGCGCGTCCTCGATGCCGATCTTGCCCACGTCGTGGAGCACGGAGGAGAGGCAGAGGTCCTCGATGTAGTCAGGCGTGATGTAGGCGGCGTATTTCGGCAGTTTTGCAAGACCGGTGGCGAGCACACGCGTGTACTCGCGGATGCGCTCCAGGTGCTTTCCCGTGTCCAGGTCGCGGTATTCCGTGAGCTTTGCGAACCCGAGGATGGCGGCGGACTGCGTCTCCTTGATCTGCAGGAACGACGCCTGGAGCTTTTTCTCCAGGCGGACGCGCTCGGTGAGATCGCGCTCCATGATGGAGTAGGCGATGGTCTCACCGGTCGTGCTCGTGAGGGCGGAGTACGAGGCGTAGGTGAACTTGATGGTGCCATCCGCGCAGCGCCGCGGCACGTCGGTCTCCACGTGCCGCCCCTTGTTGCGATCCACAAGCGAGATGATCTGGGCGATGGGGATGCTTTTCTTGTGGACCTGGAAGACCTCGTTGAAATCGCGGCCGACGATGTCGTCGCGTCGGTAGCCATACATCTTCTCCGCGTAATAATTGCAGTTCACGATCTTCCCCAGCGGATCGACGATGATGATGGAGGAGAGGATGGTGTCGAAGAGGAGCATGTAGTTGCGCTCCGAGATCTTGAGGCGCGCCTCCAGGTTCTTGACGTACGTGACGTCCTTGAAATGCGTGGTGTACCCCGTGACCACGCCGCGGTCGTCGCGGACGACCCAGGAGGTGTCCAGCACGCGCCGCGGCTGGCGCGCACGCGTGAAAAGATGCGTCTCAAGGTTGTAGACCGCGTCCGATTCGGCAAGACGAAGGATCTTGTCCTCCAGCTCGGGCAGGTGCGCGTAGAGGGCGGAGATGTTCGGCAGCGCGTCCCCCTGCTCCCAGCCCAGGAGCTCCCGGAAGGCGGGGTTGGCGAGCGTGATCGTGCCGGTCAGGTCCGCCGAGATGAGCGGGTCTCCGATGTTGCTGAAGAGATTCTCCAGCTCCCGCCGGGAGCGCTTGGCCGTGGTGCCGCCGGTCGGAGCCGCGGTGACGCGCGCGAGGGTGTAGCTGTCGTGATGGGCCCCCATCGTGAGCGCCGAGATGGTGAAAAGCCGCGGCGTGCCGCCATGGTCCTCGATCAGCACCTCATGGTCGCACGACCCGTCCTTTTCCGCCGCGCTGAGGGCGGTGAGGAGCTCGGATTCGCGCGCGAGCACGTCCGTCGTGCAAAGTCCTGTGGATTTCAGAAGGACGTCATTCCAGAAGACGATCCTGCGGTCCGCGTTGACGATGAAAAAGCCGTCCGCGAACTCGTCGATGATCTTCAGGAGGATCTCATTCACGAAGCATCCTTTCGGGGACGGGAAAGCGTAGCACCGCGGGCAGGTGGTGTCAATGCGACGTCGTCCCCCGCCTTTTCAATCTTTCAATCGCCGGGCTTTCTCTCTATACTATAGGCCGGGAGCGGTGAATGAGAAAAATCCGCATTGTCGTCCTCCTCCTGGTCGGTGTCTCTCGCCTGCTTCCCGCCGAGCCCCTCGGCGCCGCATGGACGCCGGTCGTTCCGGAGGGCCGCGGCATGTGGCTGCGGAGCGAAGGGACCCTGCCGGCCGGCAGTTTTGCGCTTGTCGTGTCCCCCGCGGCGGTCGTGGAACAGGTCACGCTCGACGCCGTGGTCGTCGAACGGCCCGTCGACGCCGCGGCCCCCGCGTACCGCGCCTTCATGCTCCCCGCGACCCAGGACGCCGGCGCGCACGTGCTCACGGTGCGCTACCACGCCACGGGGATCACCGACGCGCTGCCGACTTTCACCGTGGTGCCCGGCGCCGGCATCCGCACGCGCCTGGCGCTCCTTAATATTCCCGTGATCCCCCTGAGGCTTTTCGCGGGGCTCTTCTCCCTTCTGCTCGCCATCCAGTTTCTCATCCAATACATCCGTCAACGCTCCACGGAGACTTTTCTTCTGATTGCCATGCTCGCGGCCAACGCGCTCTCGGAGCTGTTTCCTGCCTACCTGGTCGTTTTCGTCCCCATGGGCATCGCAGTGAAGATCGGGGGAGCGGCATTCGCGGTGGCTGCCGTGACGCTCCTTTACTCGATGCTGCGGATGCTGAAATTCGACCGGTTGCCGTTCGTGCTGCCCCTCGTGCTCTGTCCGATCGCCGCCGCCTGTGTCATGGCAGCGTCTCCCCACCTGTCCCTCATGGTCGCCGCGGGCCTGGTGACGCGCGGTGTGCTTGCCGCCTGCTTCGCCTGCGTGGCGGTGCTCTGCGGCGTGAGCATGCTCAAGGCGGGATTCCGCCGTGCGCTCCTCCCGCTCCTCCTTTCCGTGTCCCTGTTCGCGGCGCTGGCCGCCGGTGTCGCACTCGACGTTCTCCTGCCGGGGCGGGCGTTCATCGCCTTCCTGCCCGGCCTCCTCATCGCCCTGTTCCAGGGCTCCGTTTCAACGAGCGAGCTCCTGCGCACGCAGGGCATGTACCGGCAGACCAGCCAGGAGCTGATCGAGCGCATCGAGAGCGACTGGGAGATGATCGAGCGCATCCGCGAGGGCAAGGAGCTCCTGGAAAAGCGCAACATCGACATCATGAAGCTTTCCGGGAAGCTCCTGGAAAGCGCGCAGAAGCAGTCTTTCACCATCGGCGGTCTCATCGTCTCCCTGGAGGATGCCGGCACGGGAGAGTCGCGGGTCGTCGCGAAGGAAAGGGACATCCTCGGCTACACGGAGCAGGTGGACGGCCTGATCACGAGCTTCAACACCCAGATCCTCGAGACGCTGGAGGAGATGGAAGCCCTCTACCAGCGCTCCATCGTGATCCGCAAGGCGGTGAGCCAGATCATCGGCATCGCCGAGAAGACGCACATGCTTTCCCTGAACGCCTCCATCGAGGCGGCAAAGGCCGGCGCGGCGGGAAAAGGCTTCTCCGTCGTCGCGCAGGAGATCCGCAAGCTCGCCGACCTCACCCGCACCGTGTCCGATCAGGTGAGCGCGGTCATACGGGATACCAACCGCGGCATCGAGAAGGGCGTGAGCCGCATCAAGGGCCTGGGCACGGGATTCGTGGAGATCATGAAACGGAGCGAGGAAATCCGGACGATGATCGCGGAGAACTCGCACGCCTTGGAAGACGTGAGCAGGGCGCATACCCACATCCAGGACGGGCTTGCCGGCGTCGACAGCCTGATACGGGCGATCCTCGAGGTTTCCCACGACATGCGCGAGATGACCGACCGGCTCGCCGCGGCATTCTCCTGGTTCGGCGAGACCCTGAAGCTGAAGGAAGAGGCGGCGGGCACGCTTCCGCCCATGGCGGCGATGCCTCCCGAGGCGACCGATTTGCCGGTGGAGGCGGCCGAGGTGGAGGAAATACCCGACGACGCGCCCGGCGCGGAGCTCACGAGCGCTGCCTCCAGCAACGCCGGCTCGTCCGGGACGCCCTGAGATTCCGGCGACTATGAAACCGGTGCGTCTCCGATGAGGCACAGCCATTCCGCTTCCACGGCGACCTCCTCACCCACATACGCGGTACCCGACTGTCTGAGCACTTTTTTGCTGATGCGCAGATTGCGGATGACCATGCGAAGCTCGTCGCCCGGCTTCACCTGGTGGCGGAATTTCGCCTTTTCAATTGCGGCCAGAAAGAAGAGCCCCGGATTGCCGGTCACCATTTTCACCCCTGCGCCTCCGCACTGCGCCATTGTCTCTATCAGAATGACCCCCGGGACAACGGGAAAGCCCGGGAAATGGCCGGCAAAGAAAAACTCCTTCCCGGTAAAGCGTCGGTGGCCGATCACCTGTTCTTCGGTCGCGCTCTCGATGCGATCCACGAACAGGAATGGCTCCCGATGGGGGAGAAATTCTTTTATGTCGGTCATGGTCGGGACAGTAGCATGGGTCGCATGGCTTGGGAAGGTGGTTGAATTGACACTCGCGGGGTCAAATGCTAATTTCCGACCGATTTAGTCATGGATACGAAAGTCTTGCGGCTGTTCGAATCTGACGAAGAGGAAGAAAATGGAACTGAAAGATCTATACGCCTTGATGGAGAAATTCGAGAAAAGCGGGCTTTCGGAGCTGAGCTATAAAAAAGACGGCACTGAGGTAAGCCTAAAAAAAGCCTCTGCGGTTCCCGCCTATGCTCCGCCTGCGCCACCGTATCCTTCCGCGCGTGAAGCGCACCAGGCGCCCGCAGAGACAGCCCGGCCGGATCCGGTACCGAGCTCATCAGGGCGCCGCTCGTGGGGACATTCTATCGTGCCCCCGCGCCTGATGCGCCCCCATTTGCGGAAAAGGGCGACACCATCAAGAAGGGCAAACCTCTCTGCATCCTCGAGGCCATGAAGCTGATGAACGAATTCCAGGCCGAGTTCGATCTGGAGGTCGTCGAAGTGCTCGTGGACAACGGCAAGATGGTTGAGTTCGGCGCGCCCCTCTTCGAGGTGCGCCGGTTATGATCCAGAGTCTCCTGATCGCGAATCGCGGCGAGATCGCTCTCCGCGTCATCCGCACCTGCCGCGAAATGGGCATCCGTACGGTCGTGGCGCACTCCGTCGCGGACCGGGACTCCCTGCCGGTGCGGAGCGCGGACGCGAGCGTCTGCATCGGCCCCGCGCCGGCGCGCGACAGCTACCTGAACGTCCGCAACCTCGTGACCGCGGGCGTCCTCTGCGGCTGTGACGCCGTGCATCCCGGTGTCGGGTTCCTGTCGGAAAACGCCGGCTTTGCCCGCGAGGTGCGCGACGCGGGGCTCATCTTCATCGGCCCCGACCCTGACGTCATCGACCTGCTGGGCGACAAGATCCGGGCGAAACGCTCGGCGATGGAGCTGGGCATCCCCGTGATCCCGGGAAGCGCCGGCTCCGTCGGCAATGTGAAGGAAGCGCGGGAGGCCGCAGACTCGCTTGGGTATCCGCTGATCGTGAAGGCGGCGGCGGGCGGCGGCGGCAAGGGCATGCGCATCGTCAGGAGCGATCGGGAGCTGTCCGACGTGCTCGCCGTGGCCTCGCAGGAAGCGATGAAGGCATTCGCGGACGGCACCGTGTATCTGGAGAAGTACCTGGAGAATCCCCGGCACGTGGAGATCCAGATCGTGGCCGACAGGAAAGGCAATGTCGTGCACCTTGGAGAGCGGGACTGCACGGTCCAGCAGAACCACCAGAAGCTCATCGAGGAAAGCCCGTCCGTCGTCGTCACGCCGGACCTCCGCGCCCGCATGGGGGAGGATGCCGTGCGCCTGTTGCGCGTTCTGGGCTACACGGGGGCGGGGACGGTGGAGTTTCTCGTCGACGAGGGGAAGCACTATTTCATGGAGGTGAACGCCCGCGTGCAGGTGGAGCACCCGGTGTCCGAGGCGGTCACCGGCATCGACATCATACGGCAGCAGATCCTCGCGGCAAGCGACGAGGCGCTGGAGTTCCGCCAGGAGGACGTCACGCTCGGCGGCTACGCCGTGGAATGCCGCATCAATGCGCGCTCGGCGGGAAGGGTAACGCGATTCGAGAGCCCCGGCGGTTTCGGCGTCCGCATGGACACATTCCTCTACGCCGGTTACTTCGTCCCACCCTGGTACGACCACCTGGTGGCAAAGCTCATCTGCGTCGGCAGGACCCGTCCCGAGGGGTTGCGGCGCATGGAAAGGGCCCTGCGCGAGCTCACGATCGAGGGGATCGAGACGAACGTCGCGTCGCAACGAAAGATCGTGGCGCATCCGCGATTCCGCAAGGGCGTGTACGGGACGAGCCTCTTGGGCGAGCTTCTGAAGGAAGGGGCACTGCAATGAAATCAAAGGGGATCCAGGGCTGGATCCGCGGCCGCATCGAGCATCCCGTGCGGAAGAAGCGCGACGAGCGCCTCCTTATCGATGAGACGCATTCCTGCCCTTCCTGCCACCGGCACCTGTCGACGCAGGAGCTGGAGACGACACTGTACATCTGCCCGCACTGCCAGCATCACTTCCGGCTCACCGCGTGGGAGCGCATCCGTTTTACCGCGGATGAAGGGGTGTTCCAGGAGCTTTCCTCGGAGATCGAGACGGCGAATCCGCTGGAGTTTCCCGATTACGAGCAGAAGCTCGACGCGGCGTTCCGCAAGACCGGCATCAAGGAGGCGGTGGTCACCGGCCTTTGCAAGGTCGACGGCCACGAGGTGGTCCTGGCAATCATGGACTTCCGTTTCATCGGCGGGAGCATGGGCGCCGTCGTGGGGGAGAAGGTGATGCGGGCCATGCTCGTCGCCGCGGAGCAGAAGCTGCCGATGATCGTCTTCACGTCCTCCGGCGGCGCGCGCATGCAGGAGGGCATCCTTTCCCTGATGCAAATGGCGAAGACCGCCGTCGCGACGCAGGCGCTGGACAAGGCGCGCTGCCCTTATTTTGTCGTGCTCACGGATCCGACCACCGCGGGCGTTCTTGCCTCCTTCGCGATGCTGGGCGACGTCACCCTTGCCGAGCCGGGAGCGCTCATGCGCTTTGCCGGCGCGCGCGTGGTGGCAGGCACCATCCGGGAGAAGGTGCCCGAAAACTTCCCCCTGTCGCAGTATCACTATGAGCGCGGCTTCATCGACCTGATCGTGCCGCGGCAGGACATGCGCGCGACGCTCGGTTTCCTCCTGCGGACGCACATACCGGCGGCAGGAGGCAAGGGATGAGCGACCCGATCGTCCGCGAGAAGATCCTGGAGCTCAAGAGCATTGCGGAGAAGTCGCACATCGACATCTCCCGGGAGCTCGCGGAGCTGGAGATCAAGCTGAAAGGCACCCCCGTGCCGGAGAACGAGGCGTGGCGCAGGGTGGAGCTCGCACGGCACCCCGAGCGGCCCACGACCCTCCAGTACGCACAGGCGATATTCGACGATTTCCTCGAGCTGCACGGGGACCGCAACTATGGCGATGACCCCGCGCTCGTGGGCGGTATTGCCGTTCTCAATGGCATGCCCGTCACGTTCTTCGGCCACCAGAAAGGCCAGAACATGAAGGACAACCTGATGCGTAACTTCGGCATGGCCCATCCCGAGGGATACCGCAAGGCGCTGCGTCTGGCCCGCCAGGCGGCGAAATTCGGCCGGCCCATCCTCACCTTCATCGACACCCCGGGCGCCTATCCGGGCGTGTCAGGGGAGGACCGGGGAATAAGCCAGGCGATCGCGCTCAACATGAAGGAGTTCTCGGTCCTGCCCGTGCCCATCATCGCGACGATACTCGGTGAGGGAGGATCGGGCGGCGCCATTGGCATCGGCGTGGCCGACATCGTGCTCATGATGCAGAATGCCTACTATTCGGTGATCACGCCTGAAGGCTGCGCCTCCATCCTCCTGCGCGACTCTTCAAAGGCCCGCGAAGCGGCGGCGCTCCTGAAGCTCACGCCGCGCGATCTTCTTCGCTTCAGGGTCGTTGACAGGATCGTGGAAGAGCCCGCGCAGGGCGCGCACAAGGACCCGGCGGGCGCCGCGGCGGCGCTGAAAGCGGACATCCTCACGTCGCTGGCCGTGCTCTCCCGACGCAGCGTCGAGTCCCTGCTCGCGCAGCGGCACCAGAAATTCCTCAGCCTTGGGGTCTTCCACGAGGAGGAGGCGCGGCGCAGAAGCCTCCTGCAGAGATTGCGGGATTTCTTCTAGAGCCGAACAATCGGCGCTCCCGGAGGGTCGCGGAAAGCCGCGACAGCCCTAGAGGATCCCTGCCTTTTTCCCCGCTTTGCCTGCGACATCCAGTATCTGGTCGCATTCCGCGTCCGTATGGATTGCCATGTAGGAGGTGCGGATGAGGGTGCCGTCGGGCGGAACGGCGGGGCTCAGGATGGGATTGGTGAACACGCCGCCGTCCATCAGGAGGCGCCAGAAGGCGAGCGTCTTGTCCATGTCGCCGATGAGAAGCGGCACGATGGGCGTTTCCGCCGTCCCGACATTGAAGCCAAGCGACTTGAAACCCGCGACCATCTTGCGGCCGATTGCCTGGAGACGCCGCACGCGCTCGGGCTCCTTCTCGATGATGTCCAGACATGCCCGGACGGATGCAATGGTCGCGGGAGGCATCGAAGCGCTGAACAGGAGCGGCCGGGCCATGTGCTTGATGTAGTCGATGACCTGGTCGTCGCCCGCGACGAAACCGCCCAACGCCCCGAATGACTTGGAGAACGTGCACATCACGACGTCGGCCCGGGCAACGCCGTGGTAATGCTCCTCCGTGCCGCGTCCCGTGTTGCCCAGGACGCCCAGGCCGTGCGCCTCATCGAGGTAGAGACGTGCCTTGTACTGGTTGCACAGCTCCCGCAACCGGGGAAGCTTCACGATGTCCCCCTCCATGCTGAAGACGCCGTCCGTCACGACGAGCTTCGGGGCTTCCGCGTCGGTCTCGCCGAGAAACTTTTCCAGGCTTTCCATGTTGTTGTGCTGGTAGCGGTGGAGACGCACCTTGCCCCGCATCCCCGAGCTCAGGAAGATGCCATCCATGATCGAGGCGTGATTGAGCTTGTCGGAGAAGATGTGCTCGTCCTTGCCGACAAGGGCCGAAATGGCCCCGAGATTCGTCTGGTAGCCGGTCGTGAAGCAGAGGGCCCTTTTGCGGCCGGTGAAGCGCGCAAGGCGTATTTCCAGCTCCTCGTGGAGCTGGAGGGTGCCGTTGAGGAACCGGGAGCCCGAGCAGCTCGTGCCCCATTTCCGCGTCGCTTCGATGGCAGCTTCCTTCACCCGGGGATCCCAGGAGAGGCCAAGGTAGTTGTTGGAGCCCGCCATGATGAGCTCTTTTCCTTCCATGACCACCCGCGAGCCGCGGCTTTCCTGGATCGGGATGAAATAGGGATAGACACCGCGTTCGTGGGCTTCATCCCATGGCTGTTTTGTATAGCACTTCTCGAAAATGTCCACGCACGGGCCTCCTCGCCTTGGAAAATCGGCTATAGTGATACTATGCGGATGCCCGGCGTGTAAAGGCGGAGGAAAACGGCCTGGAAGCCTATTGTTTCAGGAGCTCGTCGAAAAGCGCCACGCGCAGGTCCCCGTCCCACTCCGGCCCGCCGACGCCGACAACCCGGGCAAGCAGCTTTCCGTTGCGGTCGATGATGTAGTTGGCGGGAATCCCGCCGGCCGCGTACATGTCGCTCGCGCTCACCTCGCCCGTCGTGTCCAGAAGCACGGGGAACGTGTAGCCGTATTGTTTGATGAAGGCGCTCACCTTTGACTTGTCCTCGGCCACATCGACGGCAACGATCTCCAGCCCTTTTGCCTTCATCTGGTTGTAGAGCTTTTCCATTGAAGGCATTTCGATCTTGCAGGGGCCGCACCATGTCGCCCAGAAGCTCAGGATGACCACTTTTCCCCTGAAAGAGGAAAGGCTCACGCTCTTTCCCTCAAGGGTTTCAAGCTTGAAGTCATCTGATGCGATATCCACGTTCGGAATGTCGAACCCGGCCTTTCGCAGGTCGTCCGTCAGGGTATTTGTGGAGGTGGACACGAGCGTGCCCTTGAGGGCCCGCGCCGCCTCCGCTCCCCTTGCTGCCGGGCCTTCCGAGAGGCTCCCCTGGGAGACGAGCCCCAGGGTCACGGATGCGGCGAGGGCCAGGAATACAGGCGCTTTCATGATCAGAAGATATGTCCCTGGAAGGCCTGCGGCAATGCGCGCGGCAGAACGAGGCCCAGGAGAAGCACGAGCGTGTTGTACAGCCCGTGCGCGAAAGCGATGACGTGCAGGTTTTTCAGTCGCAGGTAGACGAGGGCAAAGAGCACGCCGAGGCTTGCGGCGACGACAACCCCCATCACGCCTTCGTAGATATGACCGACGCAGAAGAGCGCCGTCGATGCCGCCACGGCGTACGGCACGGGAAAGTCCAGCTCGTCGAGGCGTTGGAGGAGGTAGGCGCGAAAGAAAATTCTTCCCGGTAGCCGACGGTGAGACCGAAGACCAGCGCCAGCGGGAGCTGGGCAGGGCTTTGCAGGCCCCAGCGGAACCCGGTTCCGAGATTCCGGCTCACCTCCGGAGGGAGGAGCAGGAGGAGGACGACGAACGGCGTCATGACGGCGAAGCAGCCGGCAATGAGGAGAAGGGTCCGCAGCACGTCGCGCGCCTCCGGCCGGACGAATCCCCACCGCGCCCCCGCGCCCCTGCCGAACGCTCCCGCCACGTACGCCATCAGGAGTATCTGCGGCACGCCCGTGATGATCGTCTGGAGCAGCAGGGTCGTGGTCGCGGGGCCGAGCGGCGCGGCAAAGGCCTGCCCGATATAGCCGGGGAGAAAGAATGTAAGGAAAAGGAGGAGAATCTCCCCGATGGCGCCGAACCGGCTCATGGAACGCCCGACCGCATAATAGTATGGAAATATATGTGCTTTTTCACGATAATAACAGACGGGTATGATACTCGTTGCCATTCTGCTCGCCATCGCGCTCATCGCCGTCCTCGCGATCATCCTCCTGCGGAGGGCAGGCGGCGGCAGATTCCCGTGGCTGCAGTTCTATCTGAAGGGCAGGGAAGCGGGCTTCATTTTCCGCGAGATCAATCTTCTCCGCAGGGTTGCCATCGAGGCGAAGCTGGAAAATCCCACGGCCCTTTTCTGGTCGATGAAGCAGCTCGACCGGGCCATCAAGGGCATCATCATCACCTACCGCGCGCGGTCCCAGGAGCAGGAGCCGGAATACAATCTCCTGCTCTCGAAGCTCTTCGAGCTGCGCAAGAGGGTGGAATTCGACCAGCCGAAATACAAGCTGGGAATCAAGAGCTCCCGCAAGCTCACGCCGAAGCAGCACCTGCGCATCACGCTCCCGGGTCTCGGTCCCTTCGGCGCGCTGATCGTCGAAAACCTCACCCGCTACATGGCCATCTCGCATCCCCAGGGGCCCAAGCTGCCCGACGGCTTCTCCTGGAAGAACCAGAAGATCGGCATCTACTTCTGGCGCGCGGAAGACGCGGGGTATTTCTTCCAGACGAAGGTCATGGAAGATTTCATCGACAAGAAGTATCCCATCCTCCACGTCGCGCATTCCGACAACCTCATCCGCACGCAGAAGCGCAACTCCGTGCGCGTGGAAACGGACATGCCCGCGGAGCTTTTCCCGCTGAAATCGATCGACGCGGCGAACGAGATCCCCGAGGAAGCCCGCGGGTTGCGCTGCCGGCTCGCCGACGTCTCCGAAGGCGGTGCGGCGATCCTCATCGGGGGCAAGGCGCGGGTCGGTCTGCCGGTGAAGCTGCAGTTCTCCATCGCGGACAGCGTCGTCGTGATGTCGGGAATCGTGAAGGGGCTCAATTTCGACCAGAAGAAGAACCGCTCGCTGCTGCACATGCAGGCAACGCCGCCGAGCGTCACGATGCGCAACCGCATCCTCACGTACGTCTACAACCTGTTCGGCGAGCGGGAGACGCTGCTGCCTGGACGCAAGCCCGATGCAGCGAAGGACAAGGCGCCGGATGGCATCATGCTGAAAGCCACGCCGCCGACGGCCCGGCCGGCAACCCGACTGGTCCATTGGCGCGGAGGCGCCGCGGTTGCCACGGACCGGCCCGCCATGTAGTATGAGTGTATGAGAAACCCCCGCAGGAGGGAATGGGAATGAGACGATTGTTGTCCGTTGTGACCGTGTTGTGCGTGGCGGCGGTCGCCGTGCAGGCGCAGGATGCCGCGAAGATGCTCGACACTTTCCGCCGCAACTTCGCCATCGCCAGCCTCGACGTCAAGATCCAGATCCTGCAGGACGCCGCAAGCGGCAAGACGGCCGCCGCAATGGGACCGTTGTTCCAGCAGGCGGTGGATTTCGTGACGGACAATGCATCCCTCATCCCCACGGATGCCCGCTTCAACCAGCTCGCGGCGATCGGGGCCGAACAGATCGGCACCGTCGCCTACACGGCAGGCCGCGATTCCCTCTGGAAGCTTTTCTCCGTCACCACGGAGACGCAGACCCTTTCCAAGGCCGCAACCGCGCTCGGGATCGTCGGGGCAGGGGACGCCGGCACCGTTGCCGATCTCAACCAGTATGCCGACAGCCAGAACAGCATCTTCGCTTCCGGCAAGTCCCCGGATCTCGTCGTGCTGACGACCGTCTTCCAGGCCCTGGGAAAGCTGGGCGATCCGTCGTCCTTCCCCGTGCTTTTTGCCGCCATGAACCTCGGTTATTCGGACTCGGTCACCGGCATTGCGCGTTCGGCGCTGCTCTCCATCAAGGGTGATTTTGCCGCGATGCTGCAGGGCGTGGTGAAGGACCGGCCCGTCGCGGAGAAGAAGGTCGCGCTGCAAATGGCGCTGGACAGCGACAAGCTCAGCGACGACCAGAAGGCGGGAATTGCGGAGCTCGCCCTCGACATCGGCCTGCATTCCAGCGTCTCCGACGCCGCGAGCAAGGCGGCGCTCCGCGATCTGCGCTTCGCGGCCGCGGCGAGCCTGGGTGCGCGCAAGTGGTCGCATGCCACCAGTCTTCTCATCGAGCACCTCGACATGACCATCGGCGAGTTCGACAAGGGGCTCGTGGACCGCAACCATCTCCTGGACACCCTCAGCAACCTGGGCGCCATGAGCAGCCACGACGCGGCCGTACGGCTCACGCAGTACCTCGTTCTCCTGAACTCCTATTCCGAGCAGGGCAAGACCTATGACGAGCTCGTGGTGAGCGCCGTGATCCAGAATCTTGCGGCGCTCGGCGACAAGGTCGCGTTCGACGACCTGATGTACACCCAGTATCTCAACTACCCGTCCGCCGTGAAGAAGGCGGCCCGCGCCGCGCTGGACAAGCTGAAGTGGTGACGCCGGGCATCTCGCCCGGACACGCATGATCCGCAGGCACGTCACCCCTGCGCTCCTGGTCTCTTTCTTTCTCCTCTGCGGCTGCCTGTTGCACCCCCTCCTGCGCAATGCGTGGTGGGCCGTTGCCGCGTGCGGCCTGGCATGCGCCGCGGCGGCCGTCCCGCTTCTCCATGCCGTATCCGGTGCAGGGTCCCGTGAGGACGGGCGGAGGCGCACGGGCATGCTCGTGCTGAGCGCATCGATCGGCATCCTGTTTGGCGCGGCATCGATTGCCCGCATGGAAGGCTCGCTTCAAAGCGCATACCTCCCGGTCCTTCCCACGGCCGCGACGGAGTTCCGTGGCATGCTCACCCAGGACAGCAGCCTCTCGAGGAAAGGCGACACCGTCCTGCGCGTGTCTCTCTCGGAAGCCTCGTCGCGGCGGGAGGGCATCGGCGGCAGGGCGAGCGGCGCCGTGCTCGTGCTGGTCTCCGGAGACTATCGTTTTGCCCTGGGTGAGCTTGTTTCCTTCCAGGCGCCGCTCGCTCTCTCCACGGGCGAGGGAGGGGAGCGGTACGTAGCCTTTGTGGACCGGGGGCATGTGCGGTCGCTCGGCTATGCATTGCCTTTCTGGCAGACGCGCGCCCGGGCGCGGGAATGGCTGCACCGAACCGTGTCGATGGTCGGATATCCGTCGTCGGCGCTGCTTGAAGCACTCCTGATTGGAAGCCGCGAGGACGTTCCGGAAGAGCTCTATGCCGGGTTCCAGCGCACCGGCAGCCTGCACATACTCGCGCTGTCGGGCCTTCACGTCACCGTGATCTACGGCATCGTCATCGGGCTTTTGGCGTTTCTCCGCCGGCGCGGCCCTCGCTTTCTGCTGGCAACCATTGTGCTCCTTGGCTACCAGATCCTGGCCGGCTTCATGCCGTCGCTGCTGCGCGCCACGGTCATGATCGTCATCGGCGGCATCGCGTCCATGCTCGACCGTGACGCGGAGCCGCTCAACCTCCTTGCCCTTTCCTGCATCGTCATCCTGCTCATCGATCCCTGGCAGGTCTTTTCATTGTCGTTCCAGCTTTCCTTTCTCGCGCTCGCGGGCATCCTTCTCATCGGCCCTCTCGTGCAGAGACCGCTGGAAGGCTTCGTGCCGCGATTCCTCCTCCTGCCTTTTGCGATGTCCGTCGGTGCGCAGGCTGCGACGCTTCCCCTCATCATCGGGCAGTTCGGCGTGTACTACCCTTCGGGTCTCATTGCGGGCCTGCTGCTCGTGCCGCTGACGACAGCCTTTCTCTGGGCAGGCCTTGCCTGGCTGCCTCTCTCGGTCATTCCGTGGCCTTTTCTGCATGCGCTTGTCTCCCGGCTTTTCTCGATTCTCTACGCGCTCGTGGACGCCTGCGCGGGCATGTTTGCGAAGCTTCCCGGAGTGACCGTGGACGGACCGGCACGGACGATCGCGGTTGGCGGCACGGCAGCGCTTTTTCTTTTTCTGCTCGCTGCCCTTCCTTTCCCGCGCCAGTCCGGAAGCCTCGATCGGCGTCACATCGCCGGTCCGAAAACTGCATGAATCACGATTCTCCGAGCGACATCCGCATCCTGCTCCAGGAGCGCGGCCTCGCGCTGAAGAAGCGCTGGGGCCAGAATTTCCTGGTCAACCGGGGCGCCCGCGAGCGGCTGCTGATGCTTCTCGATCCCGGGGCCGGCGAAACGATCTGGGAAATCGGGCCGGGGCTGGGCGCCATGACTGCGGAGCTGCTTGAACGGGCGCGGCTCGTGGTAGCCTTCGAGGTGGACCGCGGGTTGTGCCGGTTTCTGGAGGAAAGCTTCAGCCACCGTCCTTCATTCATCCTCGTGCCGGGAGATTTTCTCCAGACGTGGAGAGTGACGGCATCCGCGCGCAGTCTGCCGGACCGCGTCATCGGCAATCTCCCGTACAGCTCCGCATCGATCATGATCGCCGCGCTGATCGAAGGGAGCGTGCGTCCCCGCACGATGATATTCACCGTGCAGCGGGAGCTGGCCGAGCGCATGGCGTCGCCGCCCGGGCGCAAGAGCTATTCCTCTTTCTCCGTGCTCTGCCAGGCAAGCTGCCGCGTGCTGCATCGCGGTGACCTGAAGCCCGGCAGCTTCTACCCCGCGCCCGACGTCGTGTCGTCCGTCGTTGAATTGCAGCCGCGGCACGGATGCCGCAACTGGGGATACCCTGGCGCTCCTGTCCAGCCTGGTCCGCGGCCTTTTTGCATCCCGGAGAAAAACAATCCGAAACAATCTGGCGGTCTGCAAGCTGCCGGAGGCTGTTTCCATCCCGGCGGTGCTGAAAGAGATGGAAGCGGTCGGCATCGATCCTGCCGCGCGCGCCGAGCAGATTGGGGCCGACGATTTCCTGGCGCTGGCGCGCCGCCTTACAGGATCTTGAGCTCCTTCAAGGTCGTCTGGAGCTGATCCCGGTTCTTCGGAGCCAGGGGGCACATCGGCAGCCTGTAGGATTCCGTCATCAGGCCCTTCATGGCCATGGCGGCCTTGATGGGAATGGGATTGGTCTCGATGAAGAGCGCCTTGAACAGAGGCAGGAGCTCGTAGTGGAGCCTGCGCGCCGTGCTCCAGTCACCCTTGAGCGCGGCGGTCACGAGCTTCACCATGGGTCCGGGCACGAGGTTGCTTGCCACGGAAATGACGCCCGTGCCGCCGAGGGCCATGATGGGAAAAACGAGGTTGTCGTCGCCGGACAGCACGCTGAAACCCGACGGCTTTTTCGCAATCAGCTCCATGACCTGGCCGATGTCGCCGCTCGCCTCTTTCACGGCCGTGATGTTGCGGTGACCCGCGAGCTCGAGCATGGTGGCGTTGTCGATGTTCTTGCCCGTGCGGCTTGCAATGTTGTACACGACGATGGGGAGGTCCACCGCGTCCGCGATGGCGCGGAAATGCCCGATGAAGCCTGCGTTGGTAGGCTTGTTGTAGTACGGGGCGACCTGCAAGGTGGCGCTGGCCCCGACCTCTTTCGCGTCCCGCGCGTAGTGTATTGCCTCGGCGGTGCTGTTGGAGCCGGCCCCCGCGATGATCGGCACCCGGCCGCGCGCCTGCTCCACGACGATCCGGATCACCTCCCGGCATTCGTCGCCGTCCAGCGTGGGGCTCTCACCGGTGGTTCCCACGGGGACCAGCCCGGCGATTCCCGCCTCCACCTGCATGTCGACGATGCGGCGTAGCGCCTTCTCATCCACCGCGCCGTCTTTCGTCATCGGCGTCACGAGCGCGGTATAGACACCCTCCAGCGTCATTGTGCTCTCCTCGATGCGGCGGATCCCACGCCGCTGCCCAGCAGCTCCCCGATGAAATCGTTGACCTCGAAGAATCCCTTCCTCCCGGCAAGCCATTCCGCCGCGCGGACGGCGCCGAGTGCCATGCCTCCCCGATTCCGCGCGCGGTGCGTCAGCTCGATCGTATCGAATGCCGAATCCAGAAGGACGGTGTGCGTCCCGGGTACCTCGCCGCCCCGCACTGAGGCGAAGTGCATCTCATCCGCCGCCGGGGCGCGGTCGAGCCGCTCCGTGACGAGCTTCTTTTTCCGCTCGCTCTTGCCCGTCACGATCCTCGCAAGCGTGAGTGCCGTTCCGGAGGGGCTGTCCTTCTTTCGCTTGTGGTGGACTTCCCACCCCATGATGTCGTACTCGGGGCAGGGGTTGGACAGTTCCGTGGCTGCCGCGACAAGCGCAAAGAAGAGGTGCGCGCCTATGGAGAAGTTGCTGCCGTACAGGAAGCCGATCGATGAGCCCTCCACGACGCGCCGCATCTCCTCCAGCTTCCCGTACCAGCCCGTGGTGCCGACCACGACGCTGAGCCCGAGGCGCGCGCAGGCGCCCACGTTGCCCATCACGGCATCCGCGTGGGAGAACTCGATGGCCATGTCGGAGGCGCGCGCCGCCTTTTCACTGAGGGACGTTGCATCCGCTTCCTTCTGGACAGGGTCGATGCGCGCGGACACGGTGTGGCCCCTCTGGACCGCCACCTTCTCCACCTCGCGTCCCATGCTCCCGTAGCCGATCAGAGCGATTCTCATGGTGGCTGTACTGTAATTCCGCCGAAGCGCGAGATCAAGTATTTTTTTGCAGTCGATGCATGGACTTGCAGAAGCGAAGCGCCCGCGCGGCCTTCTGCCGCGCAGGCGCCTGCGCCTATTTCGGCAACGACTGGTTGAGGGTCACCACGGACGTGTTCACGATATCGTCCACGGAGCAGCCGCGTGAAAGGTCGCTCACCGGCTTCGCGAACCCCTGCAGGAAAGGCCCGTACGCTTCCGCCTTGGCGAAACGCTGCACGAGCTTGTACCCGATGTTCCCGCTTTGCAGGTCGGGGAAGATGAGAGTATTGGCCTTGCCGGCAACCGCGGACCCCGGCGCCTTCTTGGCGGCAACCGATGCCACGAGCGCCGCGTCCGCCTGCATCTCGCCGTCCGCGAGCAGCTTCGGGTTCCTTTCGTGGATGATCTTCACCGCGTTCGCCACCTTGTCGACCAGCGGATGGCTCGCGCTGCCCTTTGTGGAGAATGACAGCATGGCAACGAGCGGCTCTGCCTTCAGGAATATGCGGCAGGATTCCGCCGATGACAGGGCGATGTCGGCAAGCTGCTCGGCCGTGGGATCCGGCACCACCGCGCAGTCGGCAAAGATGAGGTGCCCGTCCACGCCCCAGGACGTGCCCGGCAGCCACATGACGAAGCATGACGACGCTGTTTTGATGCCCGGCGCCGTCTTCACGATGGTGAGCGCGGCACGGAGGACTTTTGCCGTCTCACTGTCCGCGCCCGAGACCATTGCATCGGCCCGTCCCTTGCGCATCATCATGGCGCCCCAGTGCTGGGTATCGGCCATGAATGTCTTTTCCGCGTCTTCGCGGCTTATGCCTTTGCTCTTGCGAAGCTCGAAGTAATCGTCAACGTAGTCCTTCCTGAAAGAGGACGTTGCCGGCTCTTCAACTTTCAGTCCGGAAAGGCTCACGCCCTGTTTCTTCGCCTCCGCCTCGATCTGGGAAATGGTGCCAAGAAGTGTCACTTCGCTTGCGAAACCCATGTCGAGGATGATGCGCCCGGCTTTGAGCGTGCGCGCCTCGTAGCCTTCGGGAAGGACGAGCTTCCGGGGGTTGGCCTTGGCCTTTGCGCGCATCTCTTCTATGAATTGCATTGTCGTGCTCCTTTGTCGGTGGGGTCAGGGGATGAATGCGTCCCTTGAGTATAGCTTTTTGCGCGGAAACTGCAATAATCGCGGCAGCGGAAGGAGATTCGCGCTCATGACAGTCGGCGTTTACGGCCTCGGCCGTTTCGGATCCTTCTGGGCGGAGCTGCTCGCCCGTTCCCTTCCCGTGTGCGCATACTCGCGCGCGGCGGACCGGCCGACGCCCCCGGGGGTCCGGCGCGTGGGGGAGGACGAAGTGCTGTCGCAGCCGGTCATCTTCCTCTGTGTCGCAATATCCGCCGTGGAGGAAGTGCTCGAACGCGCGCGGATCCGCATCGCGCCCCATGCCCTGGTCATGGACACCTGCTCCGTGAAAACCTACCCGGTGTCTCTCATGGAAAAGCTCCTGCCCGCTTCTAACTCCCTCATGGGGACGCACCCGATGTTCGGTCCCGACTCCGGCCGCAACGGCGTTGCCGGGCTGCCCATGATCCTCTGCCCCGTGCGCATCGGCGCGCGTGAGGTGGAAACGTGGCGGGAGCTTTTCGCGTCCCTCGGCCTTGCGATCTCCATCATGACCCCCGACGAGCACGATCGGGAGGCTGCCTTCACACAGGGCGTCGCCCACTGCGTCGGCAGGGTGCTCTCGGACCTCGGCGTGCAGCGCTCCCCGATCGGTACGGTGGGATACCGCAAGCTCCTGGAGATCGTCGAGCAGACCTGCAACGATCCCTGGCAGCTGTTCCTCGATCTCCAGCGCTACAATCCCTATACGCGGGAGATGCGGGTCAGGCTGGAGAAGTCGATCAGGTCCGTCATGGCGGCCATCGACGGGTGATGGCGGCGAATGCCATGGAGTACCGTGGCGGCAAATGCCACGGAGTACCGTGGCGGCGAATGCCACGGGGTACCGTGGCGGCGAATGCCGCGGGGTACCGTGGCGGCGAATGCCGCGGGGTACCGTGGCGGCGAATGCCACGGGGTACCGTGGCGGCGAATGCCACGGGGTACCGTGGCGGCGAATGCCCCATGTTGACATCTCCGGCGGGTGCAGATAGGCTAGCAGCCTGACCATACCGATGAGGGAGCGCAAGAATGGCTGAGGTACGAATCAAGGACATCGACGAGCACGAGATCGACACGATCCTGGCCGAAGACATCGATTTCGAGGGGCATCTCACATTCAAGAAGCCGCTCATGATCAAGGGAAAGTTCAAGGGTGAGATCAAGTCCAGCAGCTCCCTGTACATCGGGGAGAAAGCGTACGTCGAAGCCACCACGGAGGCAGGCATCATTTCCTCCAAGGGGCGGCACAAGGGCGACATCCAGGGCCATTCGCGCGTCGAGCTTTTCTCCACGGCGCAGGTGGACGGCGACATCACGACGCCCGATTTCATCATGGAAAGCGGCTGCAAGTTCAACGGATTTTGCAATATGACCGGGGCGCCGCACGCCAGCGCCGGAAAGAACGCCGCGGCGGGGCAGACGCAGCCCGCGGCGGCTGTGCCCACGGGGCAGGCGGCCGTGCAGAATCACCAGGCCGTTCCGCAGCGCGCGGCGCCGGCCGCTGCGTCCCAGCCCCCGAGCCCGCCGCAGGGTCAGCCCGCGTCAGCCCCGGCTCCGCAGGGCCCGCAAACCTCGCAGGGCCAGCAGGCCCCGCTCAATCAACAGAAGCCGCAGGGTCAGGGAGGCGGGCAGAGATGAGGCCTTTTTCCATCGCGGTTGCCGGCCTGCTCCTGGCCTTCACGATTGCGCCGGTCTTTGCGCAGGACAAGCCGGATGCGCTGGAGCTCTACCGCGACTCCCGCTTCGCCGATGCGATCAAGGTGTGCCAGCAGGAAATCGCCGTCACCCCGAACAACATCGACTCGTACGTCGTGATGGGGTGGAGCCTCCTCCGCCTCCAGCAATATGATGGTGCGCTTGCGGCGGGGCAGAAGGCAGTTGCCATCAGCTCCAATGACCCGCGGATCATCCAGATCGTCGGGGAAGCGGACGTGTTCCTGGGCAAGATCGACGACGCCCTGCAGAATCTCCAGACCTACGTGGCGCTGCGGCCGAACGGCGACAGGATCGCGCGCGTCTATTGGCTCATGGGCGAATGCTTCATCAAGCTGAAGGAATTCCAGAACGCGGACATCTCCCTCTCAACCGCCGTCTACTACGAACAGAACAATTCCGTGTGGTGGGCCCGTCTTGGCTACGCGCGCGAGCTTGCGAATGACCTCACCTGGGCGGGAGACGCATACGACCACGCCTTGAAGCTGGACCCCGGGCTGGTGGATGCCCAGCGCGGCAGGGACAGTGTCAACAAGAAGCTCAAGGGCGGCTGATCCGGCAGGCGACTGCCGCGCGGGCGGCCTGCGGGTCGGTTTCCATACATTCGGCTGCAAGCTCAACCAGGTCGAGACCGAAGCGCTCGCCTCCTCGTTCCAGAGCCAGGGGCTCTCCGTCGTATCGGCGGAGGAAGAGGCCGACGCATACATCGTCAACACGTGCACCGTGACGGGCCGCGCGGATCACAAGGCGCGCGCCTTCGTCCGCGGCCTCGCGCGGAACAGACCGCAGGCGCTCCTGCTCGTGACGGGGTGCTCCGCGCAGCTTGAAGCCGCCTCCCTCGCGGCGATCGCGCCGAACATCGTCGTCGTGCCACAGGCGGAGAAGGCGAGGCTCCTGGACCTGCCGGGCAATCCTTCGGTCCGAAAAAGGCATCCCGAGCGCCGCGAGGGCAGGTGAAGCGCTCCATCGCGGCCCCGCGGCGGATTCATTCGCCCTTGACGCGAAAGGGCTCGCATTCCATACCCGCGCTTTCCTGAAGGTGCAGGACGGCTGCGATGCCTGGTGCTCCTATTGCCGGGTGCCTGCCGCGCGCGGACCCTCCCGAAGCCTCGCGATGGCAGAGGTCGTCGCGCGCGCCGCGGCGCTGGAATCAACCGGACACCGCGAGATCGTGATCACGGGCGTCAACATTTCCGCCTGGGAGGAAGGAACCTTCCGGTTGCCCGATCTCTTGCGTTCCATCCTGGAGGCGACGCGGAAAGCCCGCATCCGCCTTTCCTCGATCGAGCCGGATGCCATCACCCCGGAGCTCGGCAGCGTGCTTGGGCACGAGCGCCTCTGCCCGCACTTCCACCTCCCCGTCCAATCCGGTTCCAACGCGATACTGGGGGCGATGAAGCGCCGCTACACCATCGAGCGGGTCGCCGAGGCCGTTTCGCTTCTGCGCGCGGTCAGGGATGACCCGTTCATTGCCGCCGACCTCATCGTGGGCTTCCCGGGAGAAACGGTGGAGGATTTCGACGCGACCCGACGCGCCGTTGACGTGCTTCAGTTTTCCGCCCTGCACACGTTTCCTTTCTCCGCGCGGCCCGGCACGGCGGCGGCGACGCTCCGCCCGATGGTGCCGGAGCGCGTTCGCTACCAGAGGGCGCGCGAGCTTGCCTCCGTGTCCCGCCTCCACGGCATCGCCTATGCGCGCGCATGGATCGGCAGGGAAGTGGACGTGCTTTTCGAAGAAGGCGTGGAAGGGCGTCTGCTGGGCACGTCCGGAAATTACCTCAAGGTTGCCGTTGAGGGAGCGCCGCGCGGCGCGGTGGGAAGGCTCGCGCAGGTGGAGATCTCGGCCGCGGAGCCATCGTGTCAGGGCGTTTTTCTCACGTTGCGAACGTAAACTCTGGTATTCACACCGGTTTTGAGCTATAATTTTATTCGATTCTTCGGAGACGGAAAGCTGTCAGCGCGGCGTTCCATTGTCGGAGGTGGTCAATGTCACGGATGAAAGCACTCGTGCTTTTCATCACGATCGCGGTCGTGCTGTCGGGATGCTCGGCCTTTTTCACTTTCAACGCTTTCTCGGGATTCTCCACGCCTCCCACCCCCGTGGCCGCCGACTACGAAGGATCGGGTGGCTTGGACAAGCTGCAGACGGACCTTGCCTCGCCCGCATTCGTCGCCGCGCTGACAGGCTCGCCCGTTGCCGGCCAGATCGAAACCTACCTGTACAGCCAGTTCTCCAGCGGCGTCGTCTCCGATGACCAGAAGCAGGCGGCAATCCTCTATGCCGACGTGTATCTGCAGACCACACAGGGTGAAGCGCTCGTGAACAATGTCGTTTCCACGCTCGTGAACGGGGTGTCGGGATCGTCCACCATCCATGACCTGCTGGCCGCCATCATTCCCACCTCTGCACTTGACGATCCCACGGTTTTCTCGACCATGGTGGATGCTCTTCTCCAATCCTGGGCTGCGTATAATGACCTGGGCGCGGGCATCGACCGCAACAGCAATGGCGTCCTCGATGCCGGTGAAGGCGTTCCCCCGGGGACCAACATGGGTGACGTCGCGCAGAAAGCCGGCGTGGCCTGGTCGGTGCAGGTCATCTACAACGCAATCTCGGGGGCCTCTTCTGGCCCTTACACGGCGGCCCAGGTTGTCGACCAGATGTACAAGCTTGCAAAGGACCCGACCACCGCGGATCCCCCGGTCCAGACGCTCACGCCCACGCCCTATACCGACGATGGGAGCGCAGGCTTCCGCGACCTGAAGATTCTCTTCCTCTGCGCCGGAATACCGATGCCGACAACAACATGAAGAGAATATTTGCACTTTCCA
The DNA here is from genome assembly GCA_963781885.1 of uncultured Spirochaetota bacterium. GTDB lineage: Bacteria > Spirochaetota > Spirochaetia > SZUA-6 > Fen-1364 > Fen-1364. The sequence goes on from CAWAHW010000002.1 coordinate 1,101,040, forward strand.
CGCTGATCCTTACCCTCGCCGCGGGGACTGGCTTTGCCGCCGCCTATACAGAGCAGCCCTTTGTGCCCGAAAGCCCGGACGTGATGGGGAGCGGCGGCTCGATCATCGCGGATGTGAGCGGCTACAACTCTTTCTTCTACAACCCGGCCGGCTTTTCCCGTGACAACGGCTCCTTCACGCTGGCCTCCACCGAAGCATGGATCACGTCGCGCCCGGACCTGCTCCTGGGCCTGGGTCAGCAGCTCATTGCCGGTACGGCAACCCCTACCGACATCATCAACTTCATGAGTGGACAAGTTACCACCAGCGGGGTTGGGGTCGGTGGGGAAACGGGCATCGGCTATGTCGGCAACGGCCTCGGCTTGGGCGCCGTCATCATTGTGAACTCGCTGCTGAGCGGCCCGACGCTCCTGGGAATGAGCGGCGATCTCACGGCCACCGTCGGTTTCATCGGCGGCTTGGCGGTTCCCTTCGAGCTTGGAGGCGTGAAGATCAACATCGGAGGCGCCGTGCGCCCGATGATCCGCGTCCACGTGCCCGTGGACAGCGCCGTGGCATTCGGCGTGCTCACGACGCTCGCCACGAACGGGAATCTTTTCACCGCCTTGAACTCAGCCAGCGCCCTCTATGGCGTCGGCATCGGGCTGGATGCCGGGGCGACCGCGGAGCTGGGATGGTTCGCGCTGGGTCTCTCCGTCCGCGATCTTGGCGGGACCCAATTCCGCTACACGTCCAACACCTTCGGCACGCTGTGGGGAACGCTCTCGTCGAACCTTGAGTTTCCCACGACGGGCACGGCCGTCACCGCCGACACCTATACCATCCCGATGGACATCGCGGTGGGTCTTACGCTGCACCCCGACCTTGGCGCGTTCAACAATATTCTCGACCCCTCGATCAGCGTCGATCTGCACGATCTTGTGGGCGTCCTGGATGGCTCGGCTTCGATCTGGACGCTCCTTCACGCCGGGGCGGAGCTCCGGCTGCTCTCCATTTTTACGCTCCGCGGCGGCATCAACCAGGGCTATCTCACCGTCGGCGCCGGGGTGAAGCTCTTCTTCCTCGACCTGAACTTTGCCCTCTATACCAACGAACTGGGCGCGTACATCGGCGACAAACCCAGCGCGGGGGCGTCGCTGGAGGCGTCGATCCGCTGGTAGGGGCAGGGGGGACGGGTTCCTCACTCGTGCAATTCGTGCTAAGATTCTGAGGACACGGAGGTGGGAGAATCCATGAAGATGAATGCCCGGCACGGGCGGACGATTCCTGGCCTCGCGGCGCTCGCTGCCCTCGTTGTGATCCTGGCATGTCTTGGCGGCTGCCAGGCGATATTCACCTATAGCCCGCTCACGGCGCTGCAACGCTCTCCTGCCAGTCTCCCGCCCGCGCAGCAGCTTGAATATGCACAGAATGCGTTGGCAAGCGGTGACAAGACTGCCATGACCGCCGCCCTGGCGGTCATCAAGAACGACCCCAGCCCCGCGGCGCAGTACACGGCCGCGCAGCTTGGCATCGAGGTGTCCGGTGTCCCGGATCTCCTCCTGCAGGCGGTGGACGGCGACACGAGCGCCATATCGAGTGCAGCGTCCATCGACAGTTACCTGGCCGTGCACCCTGAAATACAGCCCGACTACCTGATCGATGCCGCGAATCGGGTCGCCGCCCTTTCAACCTCCGATCCCACGGCGCTGCAGCCGATGGACTATGTTTACGGCGCGCTGGGGCTCGCGCTGGACGCGGCGAAACGGCCGGATGGGACTTTCAATGTATCTTCAATTCCCGCCCCTGTTGCGAGCCCACCCAACGCGACATTCACCGCACAGCAGTTCATCCTTCTGGCCAGCACAACACTGCCGGCGGGCGATCCCACGCAGGCCTTCCTGACCGCATTCAGCGGCTTACCGAACCTGTGATGCACAACCGTCGCGGTATCTGTTGCATTCTCCTGCTCGCGGCATTGGCGGTCGGTGCCGGTGCGCAGGACCTCCAGATCGATCAGCCCGCGTATCCCTCGGCGCGCCTGAGCGCGCTGGGCGGGGACCATGTCGCCCTGGCGGATGACGTGAATACGCTTTTTGACAACCCCGCGGGATTCCAGGCGGCAGGGCCCCAGTTCACGTTCGCCGAGCTCACGACGAATCTTAGCGGACCGATTTTCAGCATCGCCGACCTGGTGATCAAGATCGTCAATGGCACGAACCCCATGACCCTTATCACCGACCCGACGGTGCAGTCGCTTCTCACCAGTCTCTACACCTCCGTCACTCTCAACGGCCCGCTCGCGTTCGGTTACGTCGGCAACGGCCTCGGCTTCGGGTTTTTCAATTCCTCCGGGCTCACCTTCTCCACGGTCGGGACCATACCGACCATCACGGCCGGGGTCGGGGAGGACCTCCAGTTCATCGGAGGCTATGCATTCCGCATCCCTCTTCCCGCATCCACGAAGAGCACCTTGGATGTCGGTCTCTCCGTGCGGGCATTCGCCCAGGGGGACGTGACGCTTTCCGAATCCATCGTTTCTTTTTTCTCCCTGCTCAGCAGCTTTTCTTCGAGCTTCCTCACCAACCAGCCGTTCAATCTCGACGTGGGCTTCAGCGTGGACAGCGGAATCCGCTACTCGTGGAATGACATCATCAGCGTGGGAATCGTCGGCCGCAACCTCTACGCGCCCGTGATGAGAAACGCATATGCCACCCTCACGGCCTTCACCACAGGGGCGTCGCCGACGGTGTCGTACGGAACTCTTCCCATCGACTTGTCCGGCGGTCTTCTGTTCTCGCCGCGCCTGGGTGCGCTTGAAGCCTACATGACGGGCCTCAAGGTGATGCTCGATTATTCTGACATACTGGATTTTCTCACGCATGCTGCCACGGCGACAAACCCGGTTCTCCACATCGGCCTCGGCGTCGAGGCGGTGCTGCTGAAGGTGCTCGCCCTGCGCGCGGGCTTCGGTGACGGCTATTTCTCGGCGGGGCTCGGCATCGACCTCACGGCATTCAAGTTCAACGTCACGATGTACGGCAGCGAGCTTTCCACGGAGCCGGGTCTTCGCCCGGCCTACAACCTGCTCGCCGGTCTCGAGTTCCGCTACTGACGGCATTTGCGCGCGGCCCGAATTGACAAAGGAAACGAGGGCGGGTAGAGTACGCCGTTGTTCGGGCCGCTAGCTCAGCTGGTAGAGCAACAGCCTTTTAAGCTGTGGGTCGCCAGTTCGACTCTGGCGCGGCTCATATCAAAACGTGGAAAGCCGGGAATGCCAAGCGCCCTGAGGGGGGCGCTTTTTTTCGCGCGCTCACGCGTTGACTCCTGAAGCGAGCATTCCCCCGTCAACGGTCACGCACTGCCCGGTGATGAAGCTCGCCGCATCGGATGCCAGGAGCACCGCCGCGCCAACCAGCTCCTCCGGCCGACCGAATCGGTGCATCGGCGTCCGGAGGAGAATCTCGCGGCCGCGCTCCGTCCCCGACAGGAGCTTCTCATTCATGGCGGTGGGGAAAAAGCCCGGGGCAATCGCGTTCACGCAGATTCCATCGACGGCCCATTCGCAGGCGAGGCTTTGGGTGAGGGACAGGACTCCCGCCTTTGCCGCGCAGTAAGCCGCGACCTCGTGGAATGCGACGAAGGAGCCCAGCGACGCGAGATTGATGATCCGGCCCCTGCCGCTCGCTTTGAGGGGGGCATGGAAGCTCTGGCAGGCGCGCAGCACCCCCGTGAGGTCCGTGGACAAAAGCGCATCCCACTCCGTCTCCGTCACCTCGATGGTCGGCCGACGGAAGGTGTAGCCGGCGGCATTCACGAGTATGTCGATGCCGCCGAATCGCCGGACCGTCGCGTCCCGCAGGGAATCGATCGAGGCGCGCTGCGTGACGTCGACCGTCGCGCGGAAGGCTTCCGCGCCCAGAGCCTCGATCTCGCCACAGACCGCCTCCACGCGCTCGGAGCGGCGCCCTGACGGCACGACGCGCGCGCCGTGACGGGCAAGACCGAGCGCGAGCTCCCTGCCCAGACCGGACGTGGCGCCGATGACGACCGCCGTCCTTCCGCGAATATCGAGGGTGTCAGGCATCAGGCAGATCCTCCGAGCATCGTCAGCGCCGCCCGCATGAAACCGATGGCGTAGGCCATGCCCGCATGCCAGGAAGCGGCGCACTCGGGAAGCGGCGTGTGATCGGGGATGAGGACGCCGGAAAATCCCGCGTCGCGCAGAATCCTGAGGATGCGCGGCACGTCGATGTCGCCGTCGTCGATGAATGTCTCCCGGTAGCGGGGCATCCTGCCGCGTATGTTGCGCACGTGCACGTAGGCGAGCCTTCCCTGCCGCGCGTAGCGCTCGGTCGCCTGATACACGTCCCCGTCGGCCATTTCCGCGATGGTGCCGATGCAGAACTCAAGCCCATTCGACCGGCTGGGATGCCTGTCGATCATCCTCTGATAGAGGTCCGGGCGATAGACGAGCCGCGGGGTGCCGCGAACGGAAGGCGCCGGCGGATCGTCGGGATGCAGGGCGAGAGTCACTCCCGCCTCTTCCGCCACCGGGAGAAGCTCGTCGAGAAAACGGTCAAGGCGGTCCCAGAGCTGTTCGGCGGAGACAGGCGCGAGCGTTCCGGCGGGCGCGGCGGGGTCAAAGATCATGTTCCAGACCATGCCGAGGGGAAGCGGCGTCTGATCCACTCCTTCGACGCCGACGGACGGGGCGCCGCCGCGCGCGAAGGGGCCCGCGACGCGCCCGGCAACCCCGGCGATGCTGAAATTGTAGCCCAGCACGGGTATGCCCGCCGCGCCGAGTTTCCGCACGAGGCCTTTCACGCCCTCCATCTGCCGGTCGCGCCGCGGCCCATCAAGCAGCACGTCGTACCAGAAGGCGGGGTCGATATTCTCTATCGCGTGGAGGACCAGCCCTTCGCTTTCCACGTCGCGACGCAGCGCGGCAAGGTCGTCGGCAGACCAGAGGACCTCCGGGTCGCCGGCAAGACCCCACCCGGCTTTCGTGCCTCCCACGGGCTGATTCGCGCCGACGGAGCCTTCGGGGGAGCCGCGCTCGTAGTCGACGAGGTGGGCCACGACGTGCGTGCAGCCGATCTGGCGCGCGAAGCGATAGTTGGCCGCGGTGAGGAGCGGCTTGTAGAGCCCGATTCCGATGTTCATGCAGACGTCGGCAAATATAGTACTGCCGTCGCCGGGCGTCCACATCAAGAGTTTGCATGCTCTCAACGAAGAGATTTTTCTTGACAACGGCCGCACGTGGCGTAGTATAACTTCCATACAAGTATGGAAGTCTCCGGGGCGCAGATAGAAATCGTCGAGCAGGAAAAAGAGCAGTCGATACAACGATGGGTCTACCAGGTACTGCGAACGAACATCATCAAGCTCACCCTCCGTCCCGCCCTGCCGATCAGCGAGAACGAAGTCTCGGACGCCCTCCACACCAGCCGCACGCCGGTGCGGGAGGCATTCATCCGCCTGGCGGAGGACGGGCTGGTGAAGATCACGCCGCAGAAGAGGACGGTCGTCTCCCTCATCAGCCTGCCGCAGGCCGAGGAGGCGCGCTTCATGCGGCGCGCAATCGAAAAGGCGGTGCTGAAGGAGGCCTCCGGCAGGCTGGGGGACGCCTTGAAGGCGGAGCTCCGCGCCAACATCGAGCAACAGCACATGTGCCGCAAGGCGCGCGCCTATGAGCAGATGCTGCGGCTCGACAATGAGTTCCACGCAGGTTTTTTTCGCGGCTGCGGGAAGGAAAGGAGCTGGCTGTACATCCAGAAGCTCGATTCAAACTACGAAAGGCTGCGCACCCTCGCGCTTCCCCGGACTATCGGGGACGTCATCACCCAACACCAGAAGATACTCGATGCGGTCGCGCAGGGACGCATCGAGAGCATCGATGCGCTCGTGGACGAGCACATGAGCGCGGCAGCGATCGATCGGGTTATCCGGGAATGCCCCCCCGGGTATTTCGAAGGAGCCCCCGCCCCCGGGGGGGCCGCGGCGGAGAAGGGGGGACGGGACGCCTCGGCGGATGGGAAAAAAAAGAAAGGAGGGAAGGCACGCACGCAACAGGCTCGGCTCGGAACGAAACATACATGAGGAGGACTTTGTGAAAAAAACGCTTCGGATTTTCGGCATCATCCTGGGGCTCGTCGTCCCCGCGCTGCTCGCAATGGGCGCCGACAAGCCGGTGAAGCTCAGCATCATCGACGTCGCGGGCAACCTGCAGCTCTCCAAGCCCGCCATTGAGGCATTCAAGACTGCCAACCCGCAGCTGGTCTCGGACATCGAGTACATCATCCTGACGGCGCCCGAGCTCGTGGCGAAGATCAAGGCCCAGCAGATGGCCGGCAACCTTGACACCACGATGGTGCTCACGGGCTACGACGGCATGGCGGCGGGCAAGGAACAGGGCGTGTGGGTTCAGCTCATGCCCAAGTACAAGGACGTGTTCCAGAAGTCGATCGACAACTACGTGACCGGCGCGAAGGCGGCCTACGACCTGTTCGGCGGCTACGGGATCACCTACGTGTTCTGCCCCGGCGGGCCGATGTTCACGTACAATCCCGACAAGGTGCCCAACCCGCCCAAGACGGCCGCGGACCTCCTGGCATGGGCGAAGGCGAACCCCGGCAAGTTCCTCTATGCGCGGCCGGCGAACTCGGGACCGGGTCGCGCGTTCCTGCAGGGTCTGCCGTTCATCCTCGGGGACACGAACCCCAAGGACCCGGCCACCTGGGACAAGACGTGGGCGTATCTGAAGGAAATGGACAATTACGTCGACTACTATCCGTCGGGCACGGGCATCACGTACAAGGAGCTCGCGGAAGGCACGCGGTGGATCATCGCCAGCCATCTCGGCTGGGACATGAACCAGCGCATCCTTGCCACCATTCCCCCCAATTACCAGGCATTCTTCCTTGACAAGACCACCTGGGTCAATGACAGCCAGTTCATCGTGGTGCCAAAGGGCCTGGACCCGGCGCGCGAGAAGGCAACCATCGCGCTCATGGCGTGGCTCATGGAACCGGCCCAGCAGGCAATTACCTACGACAACGGGTACTTCTACCCGGGACCCGCCATCAAGGGCGTTCCCCTGAGCGCGGCGCCGCAGGCGAACCAGAATGCCATCAAGGCCTTCGTGCGCCAGGCGTATGAAGACGCCATCGTCAAGCTTCCCAACACGACGCAGCTCGATGCGAAACCGCTCGTCGCTGCATTCGACATGTGGGACAAGCTTGTCGGATCGAAGATCAAGAAATAGGATTGTGAGGATCGGCGGACGCCGGCAGGACGGCCGGCGCCCGCAATCCCGCTCAGGTTGAGGTGAGGGAAGAGCCTATGAAAGAGTTTCGCCAATTCTCGATCAGGAACCTGACAAAGGAGTATGACGGCAAGACCGCGTTGTCCGATTTCTCCCTTGAGATCGGTCATGGGGAGTTCGTCACGTTCCTGGGCCCGTCGGGATGCGGAAAGTCGACGGCGCTGAACTGCATCGCCGGCCTCATCCCCCTCACGGGCGGGGGCATCTATATCGACGACGAATGCGTGGACGACGCGGCAACGAAGATCCCGCCGGAAAAGCGCGAGTTCGGCATGGTGTTCCAGAACTACGCCCTCTTCCCGCACCTCACCGTGTTCCAGAACGTCGCCTTCGGGCTCCATCTCCGCCGGGCGCCGAAGGCCGTCATCGAAGAGAAGGTCGCCGCGGCGCTGAAGCTGGTCCACCTCGAGGGCCACGAGCAGAAGTATCCCACGCAGATGTCGGGCGGGGAGCAGCAGCGCGTGGCCATCGCGCGGTGCATCGTGCTGGAGCCGCGCCTGCTCATGCTCGACGAGCCGCTGTCCAACCTGGATGCGAAGCTGCGCGGGGAGATGCGCAACGAGATCCTTTCGCTCCACACGCGGCTGCGCGTGACGACGATCTACGTCACGCACGACCAGCAGGAGGCGCTCGCCCTCTCTGACCGGATCGTCGTCATGCGCCTGGGCCGCATCCAGCAGGTGGGAACGCCGGTGGAGATATATTCGGATCCCGCGAATCTGTTCGTCGCGAACTTCATGGGCTTCAAGAACATCTGGCAGGCGGAGCTCCAGTCCCTCACGAGAAGCGATTCCGGGCTCGATGCGACCGTCACCCTGGACGGCATCTCGCTGCGGGCGCGGCTGCACTACAAGCCGGGCGATCCCCGGCGGACGCGGCTGGAGGATGCCTTTGCCGGCGCGAAGAAGGTGTGGACGGCGATTCGCCCGGAGGACATCGACGTCGGCGCGCGCGAGGGGGGGAATCACCTCCAGTCGAACGTGATCCTCGTGGAGTACCAGGGCCAGACGAGTCTCGTGAGCGCCATGCTGGGGCGCGACATGCTCCTGGAGCTGCGGCCGGCGGCGAAGATGAGCGTCGGGGACACCGTGAAGCTGAGCGTCGACCCGCAAAAGGTGTTTCTTTTCGCGGACACCAGGGAGGACTGACGTCATGCGCAAAGGCTCGTGGCGAGGCACGTTCCTCCTGCTCCTCCCGGCGACGACCTTCGTCGCGCTGCTCTTCGTCTACCCGTTCATCTACGGGCTGATCCTGAGCCTCACGGACGCGTCGGGCGCATTCACCGGCCAGAACTTCGTGCACTTCTTCAGCGACTGGTGGGAGAGGCGCACGATCGGGGTCACGCTGTGGATCTCCCTGCCGGCGACCCTCATCAACGTGATCCTCGCGATCCCGTTTGCCTACTACATGCGCCACGGCAAGCGCGGGGAGAAGATCATCACCTTCTTCCTGATCATGCCGCTCACCCTGGGGACGGTGCTCGTCTCCGAAGGCATGCTGACATTCATGGGGCCCAACGGGTGGCTCAACCACTTCATCATGTTCCTGGGCATCGTGCACCAGCCGGTGCGCTTCACGCACAACTACCTCGGGGTGCTCCTGTCGCTCGTGATCCAGGGCTTTCCGTTCGCCTTCCTCATGATCCTCGGCTACGTGTCGGGCATCAATCCGGACCTCGAGAAGGCCAGCCAGATGCTGGGAGCGAACAAGCTGCAGACATTCATCCGCGTGCTTTTCCCGCTCATGGTGCCGGGCATCGCGATCTGCTTCTGCCTGAACTTCGTGATGGCCTTCTCCGTCTTCCCGTCCGCCGTGCTCCTGGGCGAGCCCTCCGGGCCGACGCGCGTCATCGCCTACGCGGCCTACCAGTGGGCATTCGAGAAATTCGATTTCAACATGGCCTCGGCGATCTCCATGACAATGGCCGTCATCGAGCTGCTCGTCATCTCCGTCGTCCTCGTCTGGCGGAACACGACGTATCGCGGCGCTTCCATGGTGGGAAAGGGTTAAGCATATGCAGCTTCGAAAAGGCGTTCTCTCCAGCATCCTGTTCTACCTCGCGATGGTGATCTTCGTCGCGATCGTCCTGGGAATCCTGCTCACCGTGGTCCTGAACTCCGTCTCCAAGGGTTGGTACACGGGGGCGCTGCCGAAGTACCTGACCGGCGAATGGTACACGTACGTGGCGTCGGAGCACGACATCCCCCAGCTGCTCTTCGTCACCTTTGCCGTGGCCTTCTCCGTCGTCGTGATTGCCATCCTGATCGCTTTCCCGGCCGCCTACGCGCTGAGCCGCCGCGAGTTCAAGGGGAAGAACGTGCTCCTGTCGCTCTTCCTCCTGCCGATGATCGTCCCGCCGATGACCTACGGCATCCCGCTGGCGGTCATGCTGTACAAGACCCACCTCGCCACGCGCCTCAGCGGCGTGATCCTGTCGAATCTCGTGCCCATCGTGCCGTTCGTGATCCTCGTCCTCATGCCCTTCATCGAGCAGGTGGGCGTGAACCTGGAATCCGCCGCGAAAATGCTCGGCGCCCGGCGCCTCACGGTCTTCCGCAAGATCCTCATCCCGCTCACGCTGCCGGGCATCCTCACCGCGGGGATCCTCTCCATCGTCCGCACGATCTCCATGTTCGAGCTCACCTATCTGGTGGCAGGCGGGAAGACGCAGACGATCGTCACGGCGCTGTACTCCGATGCCTATGCGGCCGGCGCGCGGCCGCCCCAGGCGGTGGACGCGCTTGCCGTCATCTACTTCCTGACGACCATGGTGTGCCTGCTCGTGGCTCTCCGGTTCGTGAGCCCCACACAGATGGTGTTCAAGATCAAATAGGGTGTTCTGCAGCCTGGATCGACGTGACGGGTAACACCGGGCGGGTCGAGCGAAGGTGCATCTCAAGAATGGCGGCTGTAACGACGGCCGCCGCTTGAGAGTGCCAGAGGCAGGGTCTTACTTCTTCTTGCTTCTGTTCTTGCCCTTTTTCCCCCGGCTTTTCTTGCGCATCTTGAGGCTCCATGTCTTGTTCCAGCTCACCTTGGCCATGCGGCCCTCCTGTCGTGAAGTGCGTGCATCCTACCGTAAGCGCCCAACCCTTGACAAGAGCCGGTCCGGGAGGCTATACGTAGCCGTCGCCGTTTCTTTTCGGCAGTACGTGGCCCTGCGGCGGCGCGAGTGTCTCCTTCGTCTAGGGGTTAGGACACTGGGTTTTCATCCCGGCAACAGGGGTTCGAATCCCCTAGGAGATAGAGGGGCTGGCGGCGTGCGGTGGACCGCATGGGGCCGGCCCGTTTTTCAGGAGGAACCCGATCAGGCCGATCCGTCGCTGTCATGAAGGCAACCGTGGCTGAAGCGTCGCGTCTCACCGGCGCAATCGACGGCCTGCGGGTCCATCTCGTCGGCATCAAGGGAACCGGCATGGCGGCGCTCGCGGAGGTTTTGCGGGCCCGGGGCGCGCGCGTGAGCGGCAGCGACACGACGGAGAAGTTCTACACCGACGCGGTCCTCCAGCGCCTGGGCATTCCCTTCCGCGAAGGCTTTGCCGCCGGGAATCTGCCTGCCGACGTCGACCTTGTCGTCCATTCCGCCGCCTACCGCCGCGAAGAGAATCCCGAGCTCGTCGCCGCAGCGGGGAAGGGAATACCCCTTCTCCTGTACCCCGAGGCGCTGGGCGCCCTGTCTCTCTCTTCTGACGCAAGCGGAATAAGCGGCGTGCACGGCAAATCGACGACAACCGCGATGTGCGGCATCATCGCGCGGGAGTGGGCGCTTCCCGCGACGGTGCTCGTCGGCGCAGAGGTCCCTGGCTTCGGCTGCAGGTCGACCCTGGTGCAGGGTGACCGGTACCTCGTTGCCGAAACCTGTGAATACCGCCGTCATTTCCTGTACTTCCATCCCCGGCGCATCGTCATCACCAGCATCGAGCCCGATCACCTGGACTACTTCCGTGACCTGGAGGACATGCTGCAGGCATTCGATGAGTACGGCAGCCTTGTTGCCCCGTCGGGGGCCGTGGTCTTCTGCCACGACGACCCCGGCGCGCGTGAAGCGGCGCGAAGAATTGGGGCCCGGCGGGCCGATCTGGCGATGATCCCCTATGGACGGAGCGCGACTGGAGCCTTTCGCATCGATGACGAGCCTCCTTCCGCCGGGGCGAGCGGGTTTCGGCTCTCTGGAAGCGATACGGTGTTCACGCTGCAGGTGCCGGGCCGGCGACAATGTCCTCAATGCCGCAGCCGCCCTTGCCCTTTGCAGCCTGCTCTGGAAGGACGAACGGGCGAAAGAGCCGGTGGACTTCCCGGGCGCGGCGCGGGCCCTTTCGGGATTTCGGGGCAGCCGCAGGCGGAGCGAGATCGTCGGTGAGGCCGGCGGCGTGCTTTTCATGGACGACTACGCGCATCACCCGACCGCCATCGAAAAAACTCTGGCGGGCATCCGTGAGTTCCACCCGGATCGAAGGCTGATAGTCGATTTCATGTCGCATACCTATTCCCGGACACAGGCGCTGCTTGCCGATTTCGCGCGCTGCTTTGCGCCGGCGGACAAGGTCTGGCTGCATCGCATCTACGCCTCCGCCCGCGAGCAGAACGCGTCCGGCATCAGCGGGGCGGACCTCGCCCGCGAGGTGTCCCGGCATCACGGCGACGTCGTCTACATCGAAGAGCCGGCGGACGCGATTCCCCTGATCGCGGGCGACCTGCGGGTCGGAGACCTGTTTGTCACGATGGGGGCGGGGGACAACTGGAAAATCGGGCGCGAGCTCCTGCGTCTGAGAGAGGGAGCACAATGACGAGCATGACCGGCTTCGGCCACGGCGAGCATCGGGACAGCAGGGTGCAGATGGTGCTGGAGATACGCTCGTACAACAACCGCTATCTCGAGCTCTTCATCAACCTGCCCTACAGCATGAAGCAGCTCGAGCCGCTGGTCCGGGAGTACCTGTCGGCGCGCATCCAGCGCGGCAAGGTGGAGTTCTATCTCTCCGTCACGGAGCTGGAAGACGCGAGCGACGTCGTGGTGGACCACGCGCGGGTGAGGACGTACATGACGGCCCTCGACGAGCTGCGCCGCGCGTCAGGTCTGAAGGAACGGCCGAGCCTTTCGCAATTGATGAACCTCGAGGGAGTCCTGAAAACCGTGAGCAGGAAGGACCCCGAGGCGCTCTGGGGCCTCGTCACGCCGCTCCTGGACAAGGTATTCGCCGACTTCGACTCCTCCCGTGCCGTGGAAGGCAGAAAGACCGAGGCGGATATCAGGAAATGCGCCGCACAGATCCACGCGAGCCTTGCAGTGATCGAAACGCACGTGCCCGAGATCGAGGCGAAGATCAGGACCGGACTGGCGGAAAGGTTTCGCGAGCTGCTCGGCGAGGGGGTGGACGAATCGCGCATCATGGCCGAGACTGCCGTCCAGCTCATGCGGGCCGACATCAACGAGGAGGTGCAGCGCATGAAGGCGCACCTGGAGAGTCTCGATGACGCGCTGGGGCGGCAGGGACCCCAGGGGAAGCGGCTGGACTTCGTCTGCCAGGAACTGGGCAGGGAGATCAACACCATCGGGTCGAAGAGCATGCTGCTGGAGATCGACCAGGCCGTGATCGCGGTGAAGGACAGCCTTGAAAAGGTCAGGGAGCAGCTCCGCAATGTCGAATAGCCCCGCACCGGTCCCGCGCCTGCGCATCGCCATATCGGGCAAGAGCGGCTGCGGCAACTCGACGGTCTCCCGGCTCGTTGCCGCCCGGCTGGGACTGCGGATGGTGAACTACACCTTCAAGGACCTTGCCCGCGACAAGGGGATGAGCTTCGAGGAGATCTGCGTGAAGGCGGAGGAGGATCCGCAGTACGATCTCACGATCGACCGCATGCAGGTGCAGCTCGCCGAGCAGGGCGGCTGCGTGCTGGGCTCACGCCTGGCGATATGGCTGCTGCGCGACACTGCCTTCACGGTCTACCTGAATGCCCCCATCCAGGTGCGCGCGGCGCGCATCGCGCAGCGGGAGGGCAAGGACATCGCCGTCGCTATGCGGGAAACCGTGGAGAGGGACAACCGCGATCACGACCGCTACGCGCGCCTTTACGGCTACGACGTGAACCGCTACGATTTTGCCGCCCTGGTGGTGGACGCGGAGTCGCTCGGGCAGGAAGCCGTGGCGCAGGAGATCGTGGACCATGCCGCCGAGATGAACGCGCACCGCTAGCACGGCCACGTGGTCCGTGGCATTTCGGCCGGGAGCTCGCGGCCACCGATTGCGCTTGTATTGTCGCAGGAAACCTGCTATTCTTTATCCACCATGGTATTACCTCTCGCTCTCCTGGAAAGCTTCCAGGGAAACATTTATGAAATGACCTGCGCGGCAATGAAGCGCGGAATCCAGATCAATCTCGCGGGCGACGACGAGCTGGAAGCGAACAGGGGAAAAATCGTGTCCACGGCGCTGAAGCAGATCCTCACGCAGAAGGTCAGGTATCGGCACCCGGAGGCCTGACGAAACACCTCCCGTCATCGTTCTCTTCGGACCCACGGCTGTCGGCAAATCGGATCTGCTCGTCTCTCTCCTGGATGACCGCTTCGAGCTCATCAGCGCGGATTCCATGCAGGTCTACCGTCACATGGACATCGGCACGGCAAAGCCGTCCGCGGCCAATCGCGCGCAGCTTCCGCATCACCTCGTCGACGTGGCGGAGCCGTCCGAGCAGTATAACGTCGGCAGGTTCGTGATGGAGGCGGAGGCCCTGCTGCCGTCCATCCGCGAGCGCGGTCACGTGCCGGTGGTGGCGGGCGGCACGGCATTCTACATCACGAGCTTCCTTTTCGGTCTTCCCGAGGCGCCGCCGGTAACTGCCGCGACCCGGGAGCGCTTTCGCGCCGTTGAAAAGGGGCAGGGGCCCGAGGTCCTCTTCCGCATGCTCGCGGAACGCGACCCCGAGGCGGCGGCGCGCATCCAGAGGAACGACCGCTACAGGATTGCCCGTGCGCTTGAGGTCATCGAGGACACCGGTCGATCCCTTTTTTCGTTTCGTTGGCCCCGCGCCGTGCGGCAGGACATGCGCTTTCTCATCATCGGGCTGGAGAGGCCGCGAGCAGAGATCTACCGGAGGATCGACGAAAGGGTGCGGCGCATGTTCGAGGCAGGGCTTCTCGCGGAAGCGACGATGCTCCTGGAAAGAGGCTTCGGACCGTCAGCCCCCGGGATGCGGGGGATCGGCTATCGGGAGCTGCTGCGGATGCGCAATGGCTGCCAAACGCTCGCCGAGGTGGAGGCGAGCATCGCCGCGTCGACGCGGCGCTACGCGAAGCGTCAGCTCACGTTCTTTCGCTCGGTTCCCGGAGTGCTTTGGACGAGCCCGGACGACCCCGAGGCGCTGCGGCGCCGTATCGACGGCTTCCTTGCGTGACACGACCCCGGTCAAGCACTTGACCTTTGCGCGGGAAATCCGCATAGTCACTGTCTGGCATTGCGCGCCACGACAACTGCGTGGATGTGCGGCGCAATGGGCGAGCTTATACAAATAACCGAAAGGAGTAGGCGCTGTGCCTTGCGGCAGGAAACGGAAGCGACACAAGATTGCAACTCATAAAAGGAAGAAGAAGCTGAGGGCCAACCGGCATAAGAAGAAGCTGCGGTAGCGCGGCCTCCGGAGAGCAAATGCCACGAAACTGCACGGAGTGCCGTGCAAGATACCGTGGCCGAGGAGAGGGACGGTGAAAGCTGCACGGGTCATTCTGCCTGTCCTGCTTTTTGCCGCGATCGTGCCGGCAGGGGCGGAGAGTCTGTGGACTCCCGATTTCAAGGGTTACCTGTCCGGCAGCAAGGGTCTGGCCGTGGGCGATGCCCTGGTTGTCCAGATCGACGCCTCCTCCTCGCTCTCTTTCTCATCCTCCAGCAACGATTCGAAGAATCTCACACTCGAGTTCACCGGCGGCGACGCCGGTAACTTGTTCTCATTTCTTCCTCAAGTGCGCACGGGCGGCGCGCTGAGCACGACGGGTAAGGACTCCCTCAGCCTGAAGACGCAGGTCCCCGTTGTCGTGACAGCCATCAATCCTGACGGAACGGCCCAGGTCCAGGGCTCGAGGACCGTCGCCATCCAGGGGAAGAATGAATCGATCACCATTGCGGGATCCGTCTCACCGAGCCTCCTCGACCAGCAGGGCGTGGTCAATTTCAACAAGCTTGCAAACGCGCGGCTCACCTACACCACGTTCCTCGCCTCGGCCAAGGATATCCTGAGCGCCGCCGATCTCCAGACCCTGCTGGCCCCTGCCGCGGCGGCTGGCGCCGCAACGACGGCCGCTGCCCCGGCCGCCGCGGCAGCGGGAAATGCTGCCAAGCCTGCGGCACCCGCGGCTGCGGCTGGAGCAACGCCAGCGACGGCTGCCGCCGCCACGACCCCCGCCCAGACGGGCCTTGCCATTCCCGATGCGCGCAAAAAAGAGCTCCTGCTCTTGTATCTGAACCGGCTCATCGACATCGTATTCAACCAGTAGCTGCACCTGCCCGCGGGCGACGGGCAAAACTTGGTCTGGCTTGACCTTGCATGAAGCCCATTTTAGAATCCAGGCCGTGGCGTCCATCTTCCTCAAGCCATCAGAGACAAATGCGCACGCGATAGACATCGCAACGGCCGGGGACCTCGCGCGGCACCTGAGGGAGATCGACGTCGCCGCGGACGACATCGACAAGGTGACGGATTCCTTCCTCCACTGCGCCATCAAGCTGGAAAAGGTCGATACGCGCGGCGCCAACCTCATGCGGGGCTACCTGGAAAGCCTGGGGGGCGGCATCGCGATGAGCCGCGAGGCCCGCGCGTATACCGCCCGCGATACGGACGTCATCATCTCGGGCAGCCGGCGGACGCTCCTCCTGCTCGCCGCGCGGCTGAAAGGCGAGCCCTACGGCCTGGATGCCGTGGGGAATGAGATTGCCGCCTGCACGGCCAATGGCACGAAGGTCATGGCCTGGGGCAACCGGACGCTCGACTTCACGCACAAGACCTACGTGATGGGCATCCTTAACTGCACGCCGGACTCCTTCTATCCTTCCAGCAGGGCCGCAACCCTGAAGGAAGCGCTGAAGCTCGCCCGGGGCATGCTCGACGCCGGCGTGGACATCATCGATGTGGGTGGCGAATCGACCCGGCCGGGATCGGATGCCGTGCCGGAGGACGAGGAGATACGGCGCGTCATCCCCGTCATCCAGGCGCTTCGCGGGGAATCAGACGTCCTCATCTCCATCGATACGCGCAAGAAGGAAGTGGCGGCGAGGGCCCTCGACGCGGGCGCGGACATCGTCAACGACATCTCCGCCCTCCGGCACAATGACGAGCTTGCCCGCCTGGTCGCGCGGCGCCGTGTGCCGATCGTTCTCATGCACATGCGCGGCGTTCCCAAGACGATGCAGAAGAATCCCTCCTACCGCAACACGATCAGCGAGATCCTGCGCGACCTCCAGCAGTCCATCGCGGCGGCCATGAGCGCCGGCATCGCGCAGGACATGATCATCGTGGATCCCGGCATCGGCTTCGGCAAGCGCATCCAGGACAACCTGCGCATCATCCGCGAGCTCTCGTCGCTCCAGTCGCTGAGCTTTCCCATCCTCGTGGGGCTGTCGCGCAAGGGCTTCATCGGCGAGATCCTGAACCGCCCCGTGGAGGAGCGCCTCATCGGCACGATCACCGCCAACACGCTCGCCATCCTGAACGGCGCCAACATCATCCGCGTGCATGACGTGTCGGACGCGGTGGAGATGGTGAAGATCATCGATTCCGTGCGGCGGATCGGGTCGTAGGCGCGCATGGACCAGCTCCTGAATACCTGGGTCGTCCGCGAGGTCATCCGTCCCGCGCTCGACGTCCTCATGCTCGCCTACCTCCTGTACAAGAGCTGGCAGATCCTCGTGCAGACCCGGGCGGTGCAACTCATCAAAGGCACCGTTGTCATGGTGCTGATCTATGCCGTGTCCTTCTTCCTCCAGCTGGCGACGCTGCTCTGGATCCTCAACGTGCTCGTGCCGGGCCTCGTCATCGCGATCGCCATCATCTTCCAGCCCGAGCTGCGGAAGATCTTCACGCAGATCGGGAGTCGCGAATGGTTCCGCGTCGGGGGAAGGCAGGGCACGCCGCGGCTGGAGACCCTGCTCAGCGCGGTCGAGCTTCTCTCCACGCGCCGCCGCGGCGCGCTCATTGTCTTTCCCCGGCGCGTCGGGGTGAAAAACATCATCCAGACGGGGACCATCCTCAACGCCGAGGTGTCGTCGAATCTCATCAGCACCATCTTCTTCGAGGGGACGTCGCTGCATGACGGGGCGATGATCGTGGAGGGCGACCGCATCGTCGCGGCGGGATGCTTCCTGCCCCTGTCGGAGCGGGAGGACGTGGAGAGCACGTTCGGCGCCCGCCACCGCGCCGCGCTGGGTCTCGCGGAAGAGACCGACGCGCTCGTCGTCGTCGTCTCCGAGGAGAACGGGGCGATCTCGCTCGCCCACGACGGGAACATCCGGTACAACATCACGATGGCGGAGGTGGAGTCGGGCCTGAAGAGCCTCCTGCGGGCCGAACGGCGCGGGGAGGAGCCGCAATGAACGCCCGCCGCTTCATGCGGGTCCTCCTCGCCGATCTTCCCGTGAAGGTGATCTGCCTCACGGCCGCCGTGATCCTTCTCCTCTTCCACCGGGTCACCACCCTCTCCGAGCGATTCTTCAGCGTGCCCCTCGACGTGACCACGCCGTCGGGTCTCGCGGTGGCATCGTCCTTTCCCAAGACGGTGCGCATCACGCTGCGCGGCGCACAGGATGCGATCTTCCCGATCCTGGAAGAGGACGTCGGCGCGGAGGTAGACCTTGAAAGCCATCATTCCGCGGGGGTCTACCGCGCCGAGGTCAAGGTGTCGCGCCACGGGACGGCGCAGAACGTGGAGCCGCTGGAGATCCGCGTGGACCCGCAGGAGATCACCTTCACCCTGGAGCCGCTTACGGAAAAACGGGTCAACCTCGTTCCCGACCTCCGCGGCGCTCCCGCGTACGGCTTCGATCTCGTGCAGTCAGCGATCACGCCATCCGCCGTCGTCATCCGCGGCGCCCGCAGCCGCGTCCAGGGGGTCTCGGCCCTTTCCACGGAGGAAATCGATCTCACCGGGCGGACGGGCAGCTTCGCCTCCAAGGTGCGCATCGTCCTGCCCAACGCGCTCGTGCGGATCGCCGGGGACGCCCAGGCGGATTTCAAGGCGACGATCCAGGAATCGATCGTCGAAAAGACATTCGACGACGTGGCCGTCGAGTCGATGGACCTGTCCCCGCACCTCGCGTTGAAGGAGCTGCCGGGAACGGGCACCGTCCAAGTGCAGGGGACGCAGCTCCTGGTGGACGGGGTGCGGCCCGAGCAGGTGCGCCTGCTGCTGGACATGGCCGGCGTACGGCGCGCGGGCCAGTACACGCTCCATCCGCATCCGGAGACGACGTCGAGCGTCACGGTTCTGGACTGGTCGCCGAAGGACGTGGTGGTGGACGTCGTGCCATCGGGAAACTAGGAGGGTGCGGTCATGATACTGGGAGTGGGAATCGACGTCGTGCACGTTGACCGCATCCGCCGCTGGCAGGGCATCCCCGGCCTCTACGACCGCTTTTTCCACGCCGAGGAGCTCGCCATTGCCGTGCCCCGCGGCGAGGTGGGCATCCTTTCCCTGGCGGCACGCTTCGCGGCCAAGGAGGCTTTCGGCAAGGCCATCGGATCGGGTTTGAGGCATTTCGCCCTGCGCGAGATCGCCGTGCTCAACGATTCCACGGGCAAGCCGTTCATGCTGCTCACGGGGTCGGCGGAACGGGCATTCAAGGACTTCGGCGGCAACCGCCTTGTCTGCTCGCTGTCCCACGAGCGCGACAACGCGCTGGCGGTGGTGATCATCGAAGGGGAGCGTTCATGAGCGACGTCCAGAAAGTGACATTCTTCGAGAAAAAACAGACGGTCTGCCCGATCTGCGGGGCGAAGTTCTTTCGCGAGGACCTGCTCTCCGGCGGGGGCCGGCTGATCGCGGGCAATCTCACCAAGGAGCTGCGCAGGAACTACGAGCCGTCCAAGAAGTTCGGCGCCATCCATCCCCTCATCTACGCGATCACGGTCTGCCCGATCTGCTACTTCTCGGCGTTGCCCCAGGACTTCGCGGCCGTGCCGGATGCGAGCGTGAAGAAGATGGAGGTGAACGCGGACGACAGGCGCCAGAGCATCGGCACGATCTTCCCGCAGCTCGACTTTACGTCGCCGCGGACGCTCCACGAGGGCGTGGCGAGCTATTTCTTCGCCGCCATGTGCTACGATTTCTACGACAAGAAGTTCAACCCGACATTCAAGGCGGGGCTTTCTTCCCTGCGGGCGGCGTGGCTTCTCTCTGACCTGCACGAGGCAGAGCCCGGCGAAAGCTGGGATCATCTGGCGCTTCTGTTCTACCGCAAGGCGCATTTCTATTATGCGTTGGCCCTGGAGCGCGAGAGCGGGGGGCAGGAGGCATTCGACGCGGCGCTCGCCTTCGGCCCGGACCTGGACAAGAATTACGGCTACTACGGGGTCATCTACCTCGCGGCATACCTGGACTACAAGTACGGGCCCACCGCGGACGGGGAGAAACGCATCGCGGCCCTCCAGTATGCACGGCGCATGATGGCCAAGATATTCGGGGTGGGCAGATCGTCGAGGAATCGGCCCACGGCCATCCTCGACAATGCAAAAGAGGTCTACGAGCTGATGGGAGTGGAAATAGAGAAGCTCCAGCCGGGCGCCAAGGTCGACGACGAAGCCTCGGATTCCGCCTAGGCCGCGGACCGGACGACCTGCATGGCGGAGCGCAATATCAAACTCGTCGTGGCGTACGACGGGACCGATTTCCTCGGCTGGCAGCTCCAGAAGACCGGCCGGACCGTCCAGGGAGTGATGCAGGAAGGCTTTTCGCGGATGCATGGGCATCCCGTCCAAGTCGTCGCGGCCGGCCGCACGGACTCCGGGGTGCATGCCACGGGACAGGTGGTGAACTTCTTTTCCACCATCGACTCCATCGCGCCTTCCCGTTTCCGCGACGCGGTGAACAGCTACCTGCCCCGGGACGTGCGCGTGCTCTCCAGTGCCGAGGTGAATGCCGGTTTTCACGCGCGGAAGTCCGCGCGGCTGCGCGTCTACCGCTACTACATCGCGCACGGGCCCGTCCTCCTGCCGCACCTGCGCAACTATCGCCTGTGGGTGCGGCGCGACCTTGACGTCGTGCGGCTCAATGAGATGGCCGCCGCGCTCGTCGGGCAGCACGACTTCACCTGCTTCTCCGCCGAGGGGGACATGAACCACTCCAAGGTGCGGCGCGTGGACGTGTCGGCATTTCACGTCGAAGGGGATACCCTGGTGTACACGGTGGCGGCATCGTCTTTTTTGTGGAAGATGGTACGCACGATCATCGGGACGCTGCTGATGCTGGAGGAACAGGGTCTGGGGGCGCGCGAGCTGCGCGTCATCATGGAAGCGGGACAGCGGTCGAATGCGGGGGGCACGGCCTCCCCCAGCGGCCTTTTTCTGGAAAGGGTTGTCTATGGCGCGGGATGCGAAGAGTCTCTGGAAGACCCTGAACCTGATGGATGACTGGCTGTCGGCGGGCTTCCGACGCCAGCATCCGGACGTGACCGTGGATGATGCTGCCCGGCCCGCGGGGGCGACCGCGGTTTCGGAACCAGCCGCGTCTTCCGGAGCGCCGGGCGATGCCGATGCGCGCGCGGCGGAGCTCCAGGAAATCGCACGCCAGGTCGCTGCCTGCATGAAGTGCGGGCTTTCGGTGAACCGCACGGTGGCCGTGCCTGGTGAAGGCCCGCTGGACGCCGCGGTGATGTTCGTGGGGGAGGGACCGGGGGCAGAGGAAGACCGCACGGGGCGCCCCTTTGTCGGCGCCGCGGGCCAGTACCTGGATACGTGGCTCACTCCCATCGGCCTCACCCGCGCGCAGTGCTTCATCGCCAACTGCGTGAAATGCCGGCCGCCGCAGAACAGGGAACCCCATCCGGATGAGATTTCCGCCTGCCTGCCATATCTCCAGCGCCAGGTCGCCCTCGTGCGCCCCCGGATCATCTGCTGCCTGGGCAGGATCGCGGCGCACACTCTCCTGGGCACCACGCGCAGCCTCGGGGAGCTTCGCGGCAAGACCCACTCCTTCCAGGGCATTCCCGTGATCGTCACCTACCACCCCAGCGCCGTGCTCCGCGACAAGGCGACCCTGCGGAAGCCGGTCTGGGACGACCTGAAGCGCCTCCAGAGCATGCTCGCGCAATGAGCAGGTTTGTCGAGCTCGCCTTCAACCTTCCCGTCCGCAAAGCCTTCACGTACGCCTTGCCGGATGGGCTGTCCGCCGCAACGGGCCAGAGGGTCGCCGCGCCCTTCGGCGCCCGCAAGCTCACGGGCATGGTGGTGGGCGAAAGGGACTCCGCCCCCGCCGGCGTTGCGGAGATACGCGAAATCACGCGCGTCATCGACGACCGGCCCGTTTTCGACGACAAGGTGGTCCAGCTTGCACGGTGGATGTCGCGCATGTACATGTGCTCGCTGGGAGAGGCGCTTTCCGCCATGCTCCCGGCGGCCGGCGCGAGGCGG
This sequence comes from uncultured Spirochaetota bacterium, assembly GCA_963781885.1. Classification (GTDB taxonomy): domain Bacteria; phylum Spirochaetota; class Spirochaetia; order SZUA-6; family Fen-1364; genus Fen-1364. The sequence continues at coordinate 1,122,953 of CAWAHW010000002.1, forward strand.
AGCAGGAAGAAACGGCCCTGGAGGAAGAGCCGCGGCTGCACGAGCTTGCGCCGCAGCAGACAGAAGCGATTGCCGCGGTGCTGGAGAAGGGAGCAGGCTCGTACTACCTCTTCGGCGTCACCGGCTCCGGCAAGACGGACGTCTTCCTCCACGTCGCGCGGGACGTCGTGTCGCGCGGCAAAGGCGTCATCTACCTCGTGCCGGAAATATCGCTCACCCACCAGGCCGTCCGCATTTTCCGCACGCACTTCAAGGACCGGCTGGCCATCCTTCACTCTTCGCTCACGCCTTCCCAGCGCCTGAAGGAATGGACCCGCGTCCTGGACGGGGCCGTGGACATCGTGATCGGCGCGCGCAGCGCGATCTTCGCGCCTTTTCCCCGTCTGGGCCTGGTGGTGATCGACGAGGAGCACGAAGGCTCCTACAAGTCGGGCACGACGCCGCGCTATCACGCGCGCCAGGTTGCCATGTACCGGGCGGGGCAGGAGGGGGCGATCCTCCTCATGGGAAGCGCCACGCCTTCCCTGGAAGCGTGGCACCACATGCGGGAGGGAACCTTGACCGGTCTCAGGCTCCCGGACCGGTTGAGCGGCGGGGCGATGCCCGCCGTGGAGGTCGTGGACATGCGCCGGGAAAAGGGGCCGCTCTCCGCGCCGCTCCTGGACCGGATCGGCCGGGTGCACGCCGAGGGGCGGCAGGCCATCCTCTTTCTCAACCGGCGCGGCTTCTCCTACATGTTCCACTGCCGATCGTGCGGCTACGAGATGACCTGCGCGCACTGCTCGGTGGCCATGACGTATCACAAGGAACGACAGCGCATGATCTGCCACTACTGTGGATCCTCCGCTGCTCCCGTCACCGTCTGCCCGACCTGCGGATCGCTGGACGTCGGCTATTCTGGGTTCGGCACGGAGGGCATCGAGGAGGAACTGGGCCGCCACTTCCCCCGCATGGTGGTTCGCAGGATCGACACGGATGCGGTGAAGAAGAAAAAGGTGCTGAAGGAGGCGCTTGCCGATTTCCGCGACGGCAAGATTCACGTCCTCATCGGTACGCAGATGGTGGCAAAGGGTCTGAATTTTCCCGGCGTGAAGCTCGTGGGCATCGTGAATGCCGACACGGGCTTCCAGATGCCGGACTTCCGGGCAGCGGAGCGCACGTTCAGCCTCCTGGTCCAGGTGTCGGGGAGGGCAGGGCGATCGATACCGGACGGCATCGTTCTCATCCAGACCTTCCGTCCCGGCGCCGCGGCCATCCTCATGGCGCGGGAGGGCAGGCTGGAGGAGTTCTATGCTGCCGAGCTCGACATGCGCCGCCAGCTCGGCTTTCCGCCGTTCAGCAGGCTCATCCGCCTGGTGGTGCGCTCCCGCAGCCGGCAGAAGGCACTCGATGCGTGCGCCGCGCTCGCCCGCGCGCTGTCAGAGCCGGTGAGTGGCGTCGCGGAGCTGCTCGGTCCCGCGGAGTGCCCCCTGGCGCGCATCTCGGGAAGCTATCGTTACCACTGCATCGTGCGCGCGACGCGTTTCTCCGAGGCGCATGCGCGGGTGAGCGCGGCGTTGGAGGCCTTCCGGGTGCCAGCGGGCGTCCACGTCGAGGTCGACGTCGACCCGCAGGCCCTCCTCTGATCGCGAAAGACTTGGCGCCCGCGGTCGATTTTGATACTATAGATGCAAGGCGAGCGCGCAGATGCTTCCCATCATCAAGCTTGGCGATTCGATGCTCACGAAACACTCGGTCGTGGTACCCGACATAAACGGCGATATCCAGACCCTTGTTTCCGATATGTTCGATGCGATGGATCGCGGCAGGGGCGTGGGGCTCGCGGGTGTCCAGGTGGGCCGCCTGCTGAGGCTCTTCATCACCCGCGTGCCCGGCGACTCTCCGCGCGTCTTTATCAATCCCGACATCCTGGAGACCTCGATCGAGCAGGAGCCGTTTGAAGAGGGCTGCCTCAGCATCCCCGGCCTCTACACGGACGTGACCCGTCCTTCCTCCGTACGCGTGCAGGCATGGAATCTCAAAGGCCGGCCGTTCAGCCTCACGGTGGACGGGTATCTCGCCCGGGTGATCCAGCACGAGTTCGACCATTTGAACGGGATTCTTTTCATCGACAGGATAGATCCGAAGAAAAAACTTCGCCTGCTCTCTGGGTACGAGGCAAAAGTAGAGGTCTGATGCGCATCCTTTTCGCGGGGACGCCGGCGCTGGCCGTTCCCTCGCTCGAGGCGGCAATGCGTGCCTGCGAGGTGGCGGCGGTCCTGACGAGCCCCGACCGACCCGCCGGCCGCGGACGCTCCCCCACGTCATCCCCGGTGAAGGCGGCGGCCCTCTCCCGGGGGCTCGCCGTGCTCACCCCGGAAAAGCTCGATGCAGATGCGCTGAGCCGCGTGCGCGCGCTCGCCCCCGATCTCCTTGTCGTTGCGGCGTACGGCAAGATCTTCCGGCCCGCCTTCCTGGAAATCTTTCCCCTGGGCGGAATCAACCTGCACCCTTCGCTGCTTCCCCGGTACCGGGGGCCGTCGCCCATCACGGCGGCCATACTGGGCGGCGATGCCGAGACGGGTGTGACCGTCCAGCGCGTCGCGGCGAAATTCGACACCGGCGACATCCTTGCGCAGGAGCGCTGCCCGCTGGGGGGGGATGAAACCACCGGCACACTCACCGAGACGCTCGCCCGACGGGGCGCGGAGCTGCTTTCCCGGGTGCTTGTCGAGCTGGCGGCGGGCCGGCAGCCGACCGCGATTGTCCAGAGGGACGATGAGGCGACCTACTGCGGCACCCTGGAAAAGGACGACGGGAAGCTGAGCTGGGATGAGCCGGCCGCGCTCATCGAGCGCAAGATACGCGCCTTCGATCCCTGGCCGCGCGCCCGTACCGTTTTCAACGGGGAAATGCTCCTGCTCTTGAAATCCCACGTGTATCCGGATAGCCTCTCCCGAGAAGTGGCACGCGGGGTGCCGGGTGACGTGCTGCGCGGTGACGCACAACACGGGCTGTTGGTCTGCGCGGGGACCGGCATCCTTGCCCTGGAACGCCTCCAACTGCAATTCAAGAAGCCGCTGGACTGGCGGGCCTTCCTGAACGGGAATCCGGGCATCGTCGGAGCCCGCCTGGGGGCATGAGCAAGAGGACGTATGAGGGACTTCATCTGGAAACTGCAGACATGGTTCGAGAAGGCGCTGGCGTGGACGCAGGCCTTTCTCCGCAAGGTGCTCCCCCACGCGGACGATGCCCCTGAGCTTCGAAGCCTCAAGATCTACGTTTTCCTTTTCGTCGGAATCATCGGGCTCATGATCGTGATCGGCGGCATCACGTTCGGCATCGCCGTCCGCGGCCAGCCGGAAACACTCGTGCCGAACGTGCAGGGCAAGGACGTGCTGGATGCCCTGATCGACCTGCAGTCAAAGGAGCTCGTGCCCGACATCCAGGTGCAGTACTCGGCGGAAAGCGCCAAGGACACGGTCCTCTCCCAGCGCCCGTCGCCGGGAACCCTCGTGAAGGCCGGCAAGCACGTGACGCTGAGGATCTCCAAGGGTCCGGTGGTCGACAAGGTGGAGAGCTACGTCGGCTGGACGCTCGCGGAGGTCAAATACCACCTCCAGACGATCTTTGCGACGCACAGCGCGAGCATCATCATCAAGACGCCCATCATCTACCAGTACAAGGCGGGCGTGCCCTCCGGCCAGGTCATCGCCCAGAGCCCGGAGCCGGGCACGAAGATCACGGACGTGACCTACGTCGAGCTCGTCGTGAGCCAGGACCAGAGCGCATCGTCTTCGATCGCCGCGGGCGACTATGTCGGCAAGAGCTTCCAGGAGGCCATCCAGGACCTCACGAAGGATTCCATCCCGTTCACGTTCACGCTCGCCACGAACGGCAAGGGTGCAGCCGGGTCCGTCGTCGACCAGAATCCCGACAAGGGTACGCCGCTCGCGAACGGGCAGGTCGTCCAGCTCACCATGATCCCGCCAACGGCCGCAAGCATCGGCAAGGACAATATATTCGGGCTCTTCAAGTACTCGCTCCCCGACCAGCCTATCGCCGTGACGATCCGTCTCGTGATCGCCTCCGACTCCCAACCGCAGGAGATATTCTCCATGAAGCATTCCGGCGGGCCCCTGTCCGTGCCGTATATCGTACCGGACGGCAGCGAGCTCGTTCTCTACGTTCTCGACCAGGAGGTGGACAGGGAAAAGGCGGTCGCCGTCAAGTGACGATTGTTGACAGGAGCCGCGGTTCCTGGTATTTTTCTTCTGTTCATGCGAGCGTCGTAAAATGGCATTACCCCAGCTTCCCAAGCTGGAGTCGGGAGTTCGATTCTCCTCGCTCGCTAACTTGTTTCTGGATTAGGAATTGGATGGCAGTGTTTTATTGAATCCTGCGGCGATACTTTGTTATAATTTTCTGAACTTCCCGCAAACCAATACAAAGCGAAATCCCAAGAGGCAAGTTCTTGGCCACTGAGCTGCACCCCTCAAACTGGCGGCAGCTGCCAGGCGAGCTTGTACGCCCCTGCAATCGAGCCGCATTTGCGTTCAGTGCCTGACAACCGTCACACGCTGATGTTTTTGCGCTGGAACGACCATAGAGGGAGCCGAGAACCAGCACTGCCGCGGCAGCAAGCGGCACAGCAATGTCAACAGTGGAAAGCCCGTGCTGCATCACGTCGGCGGTGTCGTAGTATGCGTAGAAGGAGATCACGTCAGGCATCGATTCTAGGAACGGCTCATAGTGAACATTGGCATTGTCATGGTGTTCGCGGCCTTCTTTTTGAGATTCCTGAAGAACCCACAAGCTACGCGCCGCGTCACCGGTAAAGCCCCGCCAGATGCAATTGGGACACAGTGGGGCCTTTTCCGCTCATGGTCGATAGTGCTGTGCCGCCTGGCTCCCGCTCCCCGGGCGTCTTTGTAGTTTTAGCAACTGCTACAGCGTCAAGCCCCCGCGGCGGGGTTTTGGGGGGCTTGAACGTTACAGATTGAGGCAATAGAATGACGAAAACGAGAAATGGATGTTGGATTCATAAAAGGATTCTGGGTCTAAACGGGAAATCTCGGACGCTGAGTCGTGCAAGCTTGCACCAAGGAGAGAGAGATGAGAAGATTCGTACTACCGATCTTGTTGACGATCGCCATCCCAGTGACGGCGTTCGGCTATGCGCATCCTAACCTCATAGACGCTCAACGTTTAATCGACCAAAGTTTCGCCAGGATTACCAAGGCCCAGGAAAACAACGACTTCGATCTCGAAGGCCACGCAGCGAAGGCTAAAGACGCGCTCGTGAACGCGAAGGAAGAAATCTCCCTCGCCGCGGCGTATGCGGACAAAAACTCTGCTTTCGCGAAGTTCCTCAAGGGGCTCGGATTCCATGAGACTCCGAATGGCGAGGCGCCGGAAGTGAATATCAGCAAGAAGAAGCACCCAGCGCTCGCCGCGGCGCAACAGCTCGTCTTCGATGCGTACGAGAAACTCGTCATAGCCCAGGAGGCGAACGAGTTCGACATGGATGGTCACGCCCAAAAAGCCAAGGATTTCCTGGATATCGCGGCAAAAGAGCTCAAGGCGGCCGCCGTAGCCGCGAACAAGAACTAGAGTCAATCGGCGGGAGTCCTACACTTTCCGGTGATCGCGCATGCCGCTCGCCTTGTGGTAGGACCCCGCCTATCTCGTCCTATTATTCTGAAGACATTGCTCCTTTGACAGATAGTCCAAGGTCGATAGCTTCATATGATTCTTCGCAAAGAACGCTCGCCGCGTTGACCCGCTCTATGGAATACATCGCGTCGTCTTTTTGAACCGGTCGAGCAAAATGCGGCCTTCATTTCTGCGGAGCTCCGCCTATTCCCTCTCTCCTCAGGTGCTGGCTTCCTTGAGTGAGACTTGATAACCCACCGCCTATGGCGGTGGTGATGTCCTGATGGCTATGCCGTAAGACGGAATGCGAATAAAATCGAAACATGACGAAATGGAAAAAACAATCGCACGTGGTCTACCAGTGCAGCTATCACATAGTATGGTGCCCCAAGTATAGATTTCGAATACTTGAAGGTGCTGTAGCGAAGTACGTCGAAGGACGTATCAGGGCGATCTGCGAATGGAAGGATAGTGGAATAGAGGAACTGAATGTGATGAAAGATCATGTGCATCTGGTGGTAAACGTTCCTCCAAGGGTATCGATATCAGAACTGATGGGGATTTTGAAGGGCAAGACAGCAATAGGAATATTTCAAAACTACAAGAGCTTGAAGCGGAAACCATACTGGGGAAATCATTTCTGGAGCCGCGGCTATTGCGTAACGACGATAGGGCTGGATGAAGAGAAGATACGTCGCTACGTACGATACCAGGAAGAAAACGAGCGGCTCGAAGAGAAAGAGCACGAAGAAGCAGGCCTCTTTTAGAGGCCGGGGTTCAAAACCACCTCCTCTGGAGGTGGATGCTTTATTAGCACTGAGCATTCTCGCCTCAACAATGGCACGTTCTCGACGATCGCCCAAACGAGAGCGTCATCGACGGTCGGGTACTCATGGGTGAGCTAGTTTCGGAAATCAATGATCCTTCGAGCATTCGTGATCACTTCAAATGTGCGCGATGCCGCGCGCGAGAGTGCCGCGATTGCCTCGCCGATGATGATGAACTATCGCTCCACCGACGAACGAACGAGCCGAGACGCCGAATAGGCAGAAAAATCAAGGCCCGAGACAGCGACCGCGATCGCCTCGCAAGAATCAATAACATCGGTAGGACAAGCGCGCTCGTCACGCGGCATACAGCAGCAGTTTTGTGCGTTCTATATTTCGGGCGATGTACGACAAGCCCCTTTCCTACCCGTATGATCTGCAGCCCTAAAACCCGTGCCTCCCTGTCCCGGACTTGCAAGAGAGAGTTACTCTTCAAAGTCGTCAACCCAACCCCGTTTAAAGGTGTAGCACTGAGCATTCTCGCCTCAACAATGGCACGTTCTCGACGATCGCCCAAACGAGAGCGTCATCGACGGTCGGGTACTCATGGGTGAGCTGAGTTTCGGAAATCAATGATCCTTCGAGCATTCGTGATCACTTCAAATGTGCGCGATGCCGCGCGCGAGAGTGCCGCGATTGCCTCGCCGATGATGATGAACTATCGCTCCACCGACGAACGAACGAGCCGAGACGCCGAATAGGCAGAGAAATCAAGGCCCGAGACAGCGACCGCGATCGCCTCGCAAGAATCAATAACATCGGTAGGACAAGCGCGCTCGTCACGCGGCATACAGCAGCAGTTTTGTGCGTTCTATATTTCGGGCGATGTACGACAAGCCCCTTTCCTACCCGTATGATCTGCAGCCCTAAAACCCGTGCCTCCCTGTCCCGGACTTGCAAGAGAGAGTTATCTTCAAAGTCGTCAACCCAACCCCGTTTAAAGGTCGAGGCAAAGGAACTCGGGTCCATTCCATCCCCGAGAGGCTCTCAGAATGTAAGGTCGAGGACGACCCGGACTCGCTCTAATAATTCCTTCAAAGAGAAGGGCCAGACGGGCCGTGCTTAGCTGCCGGGTTGCAGTCGTATCCCTGAGCGGGGCGTTTGCAAAGTCGTGCGTTCGGCGCCTTCTTATGATCCCTCCGCTGCCTTGATCAGCTCGTTCCGTCGCATTCTGTATGCGGCAATCGGGCCGTCACCCGGGATGAGGTTCTCTCCGATGGAAAGCCCGCTTGCCTTCGGCACCTGGGTCTGCACCACTCGTCTGTCCTGGTGAAGGATGATGCGGTTGAAGACCATGAACAGCACGTCCGCAAGGCCGCCCAGGATCGGCAGCCGCATGAACTTCTGGTAAAACCGCAGGTACATTAAGGTATGGCCTTCGTCAACAGGCACGAACGCCACCACAATCCGCATTTTCTCTGAAATCCAATTCTGCCAGAGGTTGGGGAACAATAGCTCAACGTGAAAGCTGGCATAGGGAGGACTGATCTCGTCGGGCGTGAGAGGCTTCTGGCCGATGTCGACATCGTTGCAGACATGCACCACGAGGTGGTCGGCGTTTTTCCACAAGATTACCGGTCCGTTCACCAGGGTCCTGTTCCCACGGCCGATAGTCGTGCGGTGAACGAATGGCAAATGCACCGCGTCAAGCTGGTTTTCAATTGCGCGGGAATAGTGCGTCTCCCACGGATCAACGATCATGCGGGAATGAAATGTCCCGTCGATGTCGTCGAAGAAACTCGGCTCTTTCAAATTCGTGGGTGGATTCTCACCCCACCAGATCCAGATGAAACCGTGGCTCTCATGGATGGGGTACGAGCAGACATGAAAGCGGTCAGGGACCGGGGCGTCTCTGCCGTTGGCAGGGATCCGAGCACCCCGGCCACGCGTGTCATATTCGAACCCATGGAAAGGGCACTGGATGCGATCTTCGAGAAGCTTCCCTGCGCTCAGGGCCGCCCCACGGTGCGCGCATCGATCCCGCAGGCAGAACGCCTTCCCCTCCTGGTCCCGGGCGAACACCAACCGCTCTCCCAGGCGGGTGACGCCCAGCATTTTTCCTCGCTTCACATCCTGCGATCCGAGGACCACATACCATTGGTTTGGTATCATTTCGACACTCCTATCGCCTCCGCTCCTGGGGGCGCTTGTCGCGCACGGTATCCAGGAAATCCGGCGTAATCGTCTTAACTCCTGCCCCGAGGATCTTCCATTGCGTTTTCTCGATACCATTTCCATCATAGCACACGACCCACGAAGCCGATTCTCCAAGTACCGGCCGATGTTTTCCCTCCAGACCCTGTTCGCAAATCTTTGAGAACCGATCGCAGGAACCTTGTCCCACAGCGCAGACGCGGCGGCGGGTTACTTGCGACAACGGCGATTTATTCGGGCGGTTCGGTGGCAGTGGGGGCCGCATGGGCCGGGCAAGCCCACTCTCACGTGTGAAGCATGTGGGTGCGATTTCAAGAACCGGCACCCCTGATTGACAATCAGGCAACTGCAGACTCCGGAAATGTACTTTTGGGGCCGAGGCTGGAAGTAGTGCTGGAGATTGCCGGTGAGCTTCTCCACCCTAACCCGTAGCACCCCAGTGTTGGGCCGGCGCTTCAGCGCATCCCACTGCCCTTGAAGCGCTTTGCCACTACGAACTTGCAGCTTCCTTCCACGAGCCCGCTGCCAATCGGGAAGCCCTGAGACTTGTAGGTGTCATAGTCCATGCGCGAGAGGTTATTCCTGAAGTAGTTGATCTCTCTGATCGCTGAATCTCGATCGACAACGGTGTCGGCCCTCCGTCGCATCTCCTGGACGACCTGCAGGGCCCGCCCTTCCAGCAACATATGGGCCCAGCGAGGGTGAGTCAGCTTCCCCTTGCGTGCATCTGGGAACAGGCTGCAAAAGACTCCCAAATGCTCGCTGGCGTGATAGTGTGAGCCCCATCGGCCAGAAAGACCAGCGTGCGCGCGAAGTGTTGTCCCATGGCCAAGGCGGCGCGGCCGGCGTAGGTCTCAAACTCCTGGTGCCGACCGTAGCGAGCTCCTGTCCAGCGGTCCACCTCTTTGCCGTCTTGCATCTTCTGCACGACCACCACGTTGCATTCTTTCCAATCCGTCGGTGCCTTCAGGCTTTCCCGACCGCTCACGCCCTTCTTTTCAAGGATTTGTGGACTGATGGTCCCGTCGACCTCCACTACCATCACCTCGCAGGACTGATTGCCACGTCGGGCTTCAATCATCTCGTGGGGATTGTCGGCGATGCGCTCGCCAACCGACTCGGTATTGCGGCGTACAGCCGTGGCACCCACCGAGAACCCCAAGGCCTCACTCAGAAGGTGCCCCGCCCGGCCGAAGGCCTCACTGCCACCGAAACTGCTAAGCAGATAGCTCATCAACGGCGAATAGCCCAAGCAGCGATCCAGTCCCAGCTTCTCATCCAGAGGAACCCACCCGCCTGTACCGTGGCGAAACTTGTAGCATCGTCGTGGCAGCACTGCTTCCCCGCCAAAGCGGTTGAGAAACCGTCGATTGCGCTTGCCCGCGTACACCGCTGTGCGCTCCCCCACGCGGAGGCTGTTCTCAACGGTGGGCTCCTCCACCCCTTGCAAGATCTCGCGCTCCAATGCTTGCCCAAACTCGTTGATGAACTTCAGGATTCGCGATTCAACCTGCTCAAAGGTATACCTGTCCGTGCTCAAGCCTTCTCCAAGCTCCTTGACTAGGAGCTTGTCGGATTTTCGTTGGCGGATTCTCACGTAGCCGGTCTATGTGCTAAGTTTCGCGGGTGGCAGAAAACTTCGTAAACGTGGATCGGGACACACCGATGCTGCTGCCTGCGGATCTGAGGCGGTGGGTTCCCGAAGACGATCTGGTGCATTTCCTGATCAACGCGGTGGAGACGATGCGGCTGTCGGCGTTGCGAGTAAATGAGCGTGGCAGTGGCAGCGAGCAGTATCCGCCGCGGATGATGCTGGCGCTGTTGGTCTATAGCTACGCCAACGGCGTGTTTGGTTCACGACGCATCGAACGGGCCACCTACCGCGATGTTGCGGTGCGCTACCTCACAGGAGACACCCATCCAGATCACGACACCATTTGCGCGTTTCGCAGAGAAAATGCAATGGCGGTGAAGCAAGCCTTCGCTGAGGTATTGCAGTTGGCTCGGCAGATGGGACTGGTGAAACTTGGGACCGTTAGTGTTGACGGAACGCATATCAAAGCCAACGCCTCCAAACACAAGGGTTTACGCTACGATCGTGCGGGGGAGTTAGAAAAGCTCCTCCGCAAGGACATCGAAGAGCTTCTGGCGCGAGCCGAAAATGCCGACCGCCAGGAGACGGCAGATGATCAAAAGCTGCCCCAGGAGATTGCCCGACGCGAGGCATTACTGGAAAAGATGCGCTGGGCTCGTCAGGAACTGGAGAAACGAGCCAAAAACGAGGAGGAGCAGAAGAGGCACAAGGACGATTTTGGAGGGCCCGAAACGGGAAGCACACCCGGGCAAGGGCAGCCAAAGGACTCGCAGCAGATCAACCTTACCGATCCCGACAGCTGCTTGATGCGCAAGAGCCGTTACGACAGCTATGAGCAGGCATACAACGCTCAGGTGGTCGTTGAGGCCGATGGCAGCCAGCTTGTGCTGGCCACCGATGTGCTCACCACTCCCAGCGACGCGAATGAGCTGGAAGTAGCGCTGGAGAAGGTTGTGCAATCCGTGGGGCCCGTTCAGCGGATGTTGGCTGATGGAGGATACGTGAATGCAGAGGCAATCGGCGAGGTAGGACAGAAGGTTGATCTGTACGTCGCGATTGCCAGGGCGGACAACAGCTACCGCCGCTACGACTTTCGGCCACGAAAAAAGCGGGCTGCCAAGAAAGTCATCGATCCCCGTTTGAGGGCCATGCGGAAAAAAGTGACCAGCGAGGAGGGCAGGCGTATCTACCGCCGACGCGCTGCCACAGTTGAACCGGTCTTTGGTGTGATCAAAGCCGCGTTGGGTCTGCGACAGTTCCTCTTGCGAGGGTCGGAGAAGGTGCGCATCGAATGGGATCTGGTTTGCTTGGCCTACAACGTAAGGCGAGTGTGGAGCCTCTCAAGGGCCTGAGACGACGCTGACGAGCCCTGTGGACAATTCCTTTGCGCTCGGGCCTGATTCGGCCGTGTCGGGTGCTGGATTTCCTGCTGAGCCGAGCTCTCAGTCCGACAGGCTCCTAGGATTCTGGCTCTGACGCAGAATCTCAGTGATTTCCATGGCCTATCCCCCCTCCATAGCAAGGATTCAGCAAGGTGGGGATAGGCTTTTATCTTTAAAAACTCAATGACAAAAAACCCGTTCTTGAGATCGCACCCCGCACGGGGGCTGCTCGCGAAAAGACGGCTTTGTGATAGACTTTCGCAAGTTCCGTTTCCGCATGATTCCAAGCAGAAGCTGCATTGGCATGCCAACTACGGCATTGAGAAAGGAATCATTGACGGCACCCAGTAGGGCGGGCGTTGAATGAAAAGGCTCCACTACACGATGGTTCGAATTGCCTCGGCAATAAGGATTTCGGCATGCGGCTTTTTTCTGTTTCTTGGCGCAGGGTGCGCACAAATGCCACCAACCCAAGAGAGCACGCCCCAGATCGTGGCTCAGACAGCCCCGCTTCCAGAGTTGCTCAAGACGGGGCCGCACTTTGTCGTAGATCTTGGGCATACTGATGCTGTCAATTCAGTAACCTTCTCGCCCGACGGTAGGACAGTGCTCTCCGGCTCAGCTGACGGCACGGTAAAGCTCTGGGACGTCGCAAGCGGCCGGGAGATCCGCACCTTCTCCGGCTCTTCGTCCGCAGTCACTTCTGTCGCTTTCTCACCGGATGGACTATCGGCCGTGTCTAATTCACGAGACAGAACCTTGAAACTATGGGATGTCGGGACGGGTCGAGAGATTCGCACGTTCTCCGGAAATACGAACGGTGTCAGCTCTGTTGCTTATTCGCCCGACGGCAGTATGGTCGTTTCGGACTCAAGCGAAAGCGCGCTGGAATTGTGGGACGCGCAGACGGGCCAAAAAATCCGCGCCTTCTCCGCCGACATGACGGCGGCAACCTCTGTTGCCTTTTCCCCTGACGGAAGAAAACTAGTTTCAGGCTCAGGAGACGGCACTCTCGCACTTTGGGATGCGGGCACCGGCCAAAAGATTCGCGCATTCTCGGCGCCAAAGCAGTGGGTTTCCTCGGTCGCGTTCTCGCCGGATGGGGGAGCGGTGCTCGCGGGCTCAGGAGAAGGTACTCTCGCTCTTTGGGACGTAGGCACCGGCCGGGAGATTCGCGCATTCTCCAGCATCACATCCGCGGTTACTGCGGTCGCATTCTCCCCTGATGGGCAGACAGTGCTCTCCGCTTTGGAGGATCGAACGTTGAGGCTGTGGAATGTGGCGAATGGCCGTGAGATCCTTACCATGGCTGGCCACACCAACATCATCAACTCTGTGGCTTTTTCGCCTGACGGGCGGACGATTCTGTCTGGCTCAAGTGACTGGACGTTGAAACTCTGGGAGGTGTCGACTGGAAGGGAGATGCGCATTTTCGCAGGTCATGTCAGTACCCTTGGCCCGGTTGCATTCTCTCCCATCGGGAGGACTTTGCTATCTGGTTATTCAGATGGGACGTTGATGCTCTGGGATGCAGCGACCGGCCAAGAGATCCGAGCTCTTGCTGGGCAAGGCGGAGATATCACTTCGGCGGCGTACTCACCTGACGGCCGGATGCTGGTCTCCGGTCTTCGGAACGGCGCTTTGCGGCTATGGGACGCCGCAAGCGGACGGGAGATACGCACTGTCCCAGGCGCAGCGGGCGCCGTAGTCACGTCGGTCGCATTTTCCCCCGATGGGCGTAGCGTTCTCGCGGGCTCAGATACCCTCGGCAAATCAGACAAACTTGTGCTTTGGGATGTGGCGACGGGCAGCAGGATAAAGACTTACTATACCCCCGAATATGCCGCCTCGGTATCTTCCGTAGCGTTTTCCCCTGACGGACGGATGTTGATTGCTGGCTCCTACGACGGAAAACTGAATCTTTGGGATACGGCAAGCGGACGGGAGATCCGCACATTCTCCCGCGACGCAGCCGTGATCACCTCGGTCGCATTTTCACCAGATGGTTTGACGCTGCTCGCCAGCTCCGCGGATAGAACCTTGAAGCTGTGGAATGTTGGGACCGGGGAGGAGATCCGCGCCTTCGCCGGACATACCAGGTCTGTTAACCTTACAGATGCATAAAAGGCAGATATTCGCTTGACGTGTAGATGAAAAAGTGGCGTCCTGATATGGCAAATCCTGATTCCGCCAAGAGTCAGATCTACCGACCAGGAGGCCACCAAACGTGAAACCCAGTAGAGCACAAATCCACTCCCGCGTCTACAAGTTCCCCGAGCTTCGCTTCGAAGATCAACGATTGACATCTTTTTCTGGGACCGTGGTACTACAAGCCCTTTTCAAAAACATGGATGTCGCGGGCAAACTACAGCGATGCTTCACCCATCGGAAGAAGGGTTCCGTGGTAGGGTTTCACAGCGTCGCCTTGTTGATGATCCTGCACTTGATGCTGGGCTACCGTCGGCTGCGTGATATTGATCGCTACCGAGAGGACCCGCTGATTCGACGAGCACTGGGATTGCGGCGGCTGCCTCATGTCTGTACGGTGAGTCGGATGCTCTGTCGGGCTGATGCGCACAGCGTTGCCAACCTTCAAGAGTTCAATCGTGCTTTGGTCCTGCAACGTCTTGAACATCAGGGGCTGGCACGGGTCACCTTGGACTTCGATGGCTCGGTGATCTCCAGCGGCCGTTACGCCGAGGGGACGGCCATCGGGTATAATGATAAAAAGAAGGGGGCCAGAAGCTACTACCCGTTGTTCTGCACCGTCGCGCAAAGCGGTCAAGTCCTGGATGCCCATCATCGGCCAGGCAACGTGCACGACTCCAAGGGCTCACTTGCTTTCATTGGGGCGTGCGTGGCCGCGGTGCGAGCTCAGCTGCCCGGTGTGATTGTGGAGTCGCGTAAGGATTCAGCGTTTTTCAGCGATGAAACAGTGAGTTTTCTGGATTCCCAGAAAGTCGAGTTTAGCATCTCCGTTCCCTTCGAGCGATTCTCCGAGTTGAAGGAGATCATTGAATCCAGGAGCACGTGGCAGCGCCTGGATTCCGAGTGGTCGTACTTCGAGTTGCCCTGGTCGCCGAACTGCTGGAGCAAACACTATCGGTTTCTGTTCCTCCGCCACAAGGTGAAAAAGCAACGAAAGGAACCTGTCCAGTTGGAGCTCTTTGTTCCTCACGAAGAAGGCTACGAGTTCAAGGTGATCGTCACCAACAAGCGAGGTAAGGCGAAGGGAATCCTCTTGTTTCACAACGGGAGGGCGTCGCAGGAGAACATGTTCTCAGAATTGAAGGACCAGTGCCAGATGGATTATGTCCCCGTGCGTCGCCTGGCCGGCAACCAGTGGTACTTTCTTTCGGCAGTGATCGCGCATAATCTTTTTCGTGAGCTTCATATCAAAAGCTGCACAAAGGATCGGACCACGACAGCGAAACGGTCACCTTTATGGAGCTTCCGCGAGGCAACGACCATTCGTCAGGTGCTTCTCCACAGGGCAGGTCGACTGACCAGACCGCAGGGGCGGCTACGACTTACCCTGAGCGGCAACGAAATCACACGTAAAGAGTTCCAAACATATCTGGCAGCCCTGGATTTTCT
The DNA here is from genome assembly GCA_963781885.1 of uncultured Spirochaetota bacterium. Classification (GTDB taxonomy): domain Bacteria; phylum Spirochaetota; class Spirochaetia; order SZUA-6; family Fen-1364; genus Fen-1364. The sequence continues at coordinate 1,138,141 of CAWAHW010000002.1, forward strand.
CCCGACGGACGCACAGCAGTGTCCGGCTCTCAGGATAGGACGCTGAAGCTGTGGGACATCGCAAGCGGTCAGGAGATCCGCGCATTTGCCGGTCACACGGACAGTGTCACATGTGTAGCATATTCGCCGGACGGTCGGACCGTGCTGTCTGGTTCACAGGACAGGACGCTGAAGCTGTGGGACATCGCAAGCGGCAAGCTCCTCTACACTGCCGTTGCAACTCCCAGCGGTGATTGGTTGGCTTGGACCCCAGAGGGTTTCTTCGCGGGCACTGAACGGGCCACCCACAACCTCGTTCATATCGTGGACGGCATGCATGTCATCGGCGTCGACCAAGTATATAGCGTCTTCTACCGCCCTGACCTTGTGGCGGCGAAGGCGGCCGGAAAGGACATTTCCTCCGATTCCCAAGGACTTGATTTGTCAAGCCTACTTTCCGGACTCACCGGAGGCTTGCCTCCTGTGGTCGAAATCATAAGCCCTCAGAACAGCATCTCCACTCAGCGTGATGTGCAAGTGCGAATACGAGTCACGGACCGCGGTGGAGGGGTGGGCAAAGTCATCGTGTTCAACGGCGATATGCCCGTGGTGCTCTCTGAGGGGGGTGAGGGCCGAGGTCTCAGCGTGGTGACAGCCTCTTTCTCAGGGGGCGGGGATGTCTACCAGGCTCTGCTGAGCCTGCAAAACGGCATAAATCTCATTTCGGCATCAGCGTATAACAAGGGCAACACTATCGAATCGCTCCGGGCCTTGGTGCAGCTGGCCTATCATTCGACCACGGTAACGAAGCCTGACCTGTACATCCTCGCAGTGGCAGTGACACACTACCGGGACGGGGCTCTCCAGTTAAAATATCCGGTAGAGGACGCCATCGCGCTCGTTGACGCTTTTCAGAAACAAGAGGGTGGGCTCTACAAATCTGTGCACCCCTTCTTCCTTTGTGACGAAAAGGCGACGAGAGCGGGCTTGGCCACTGCCTTCGAGCAACTGGCGCCTATGGTGAAGCCCGATGATGTGTTTGTACTGTATTTCGCGGGTCACGGAGTGACCTATGACAAGGACGGAGAATACTACTTCCTACCGGTGGACTTCCGCTACACAGACTCCTCCAGTATCGCGGCTCAGGGAATATCGAAGGATGACATCACAAGAGGCGTCACCGAGATCCAGGCCCAGAAAAGTCTCTTGTTCTTCGATACTTGTGATTCTGGCTCGTTCTTGAATGTTCCCGAAAGCAGGGGAATTGCCGAGAAGACCGCGGTGGACAGACTGACTCACGCTGTGGGAAGGGCGACGATCGTAGCCTCCAGCAAAGACGAGGTGGCTCTTGAGGGATATGAGAACCATGGGGTGTTCACCTATGCGCTCTTGCAGGGACTCTCCGGAGCGGCGGATGCAGAGAAGCGCGGGTATGTGAGCGTAAAGGGACTGTCGGCATACGTCGAAAACGAAGTGCCAGAGCTTACGAACAAGATGGCGGGCTATGAGCAGATCCCGCAGAGTCTGCTGCCGTCGGAGGATTTCCCGCTCGTAAAAGACTAAGAAGCTGCCGCATCACCAGGGGAGATGGGCAAGAATCCAGGGGGGCAGTACCTCACGTGTTGAACGAAGTTTGGACAAGGAGTTGCTTCGGAGACAAACCCGCCCAATCCGTGCTTGCCCATGGGAGGACTGCTGTGGAAGAGGACCTAATGAACGCCAAGAAGCTTTACCTGGTGAAACTCTCTGACTTCTTGGTTGCCAATCAGAAAGCCATGTCTGGTCAGGAATTGGTAGAGCACTTGAACAGGAACAATTTCCTTACCAGTTACGGCACCGAATACCAAGGTGGCAGAGGCGTTTACCGACTACTGTCTCAAACTTGGAAGTGGCTGACCGAGCTGGGTCTCACTGAAGAGGCAAAGAAGTTTCCGACTGCGTTTGTTCAGGGAAACGGTGAGTACCCTTGGGAATAAACCGAACGAACGACATGATCGTTTTCGTGGCCGGTACTCCGGTGTTCTATCTGTGAACCCCCTCGTGATCAACTGATCAACTGCGGAGACTATTCCAAATTCTACGCACTTTGCGCAATCTTAATGTCGCGGAAGACTGTTGCGCGGTCTCGCCGTCCTTGTTTGTAACCGTCAAAACAACCACACCTTGTAAAGAGGCCTTGAGGAATCAATCCTGAGCCCACGATTTGAGCGCTCAGGAGGTGATGCATGGATCAAGTCCCCGCGAAAATGAAACAGCGGCGTCGCTCGGCTGCGGAATGGCGCGAGCTGATAAGTGCCTGGAAGCAAAGCGGCAAGACGCGCGAGATGTGGTGTCACGAGAACGGCGTGGGCATGGAATCCCTACGTCGATGGACGAAGCGGCTTCGAAGAGCAGACGCAGCCGTAGCCTTCGTCCAGATTGAGAAGTCCATTTCTGTTTCAACGAAGTCCGTCCCGATACACCTTCGCATCTTGGCAAGCGGCGATGTGGAGCTTCAGGGGGAGTTCAGCGAGGAGCTTCTTCGCCGAGTGTTACGTGTCGCACGGGAAGCGGCTGATGTTTCTTGAGTGGGATCGGGTGAAGGTGTTTGTGCGCCCCGGTGGCACAGACCTGAGGAAACAGATCAACGGTCTGGCAGCGATGGCGCAAAGTGCGATGGCCGGGGATCCACTGTCCGGGAACCTATTTCTGTTCAGCAATAAGGACCGGCATCTACTGAAGGCGCTGTACTGGGATCATAGCGGTTTTTGCCTGTGGCAGAAGCGCCTGGAGCGGGAGAAGTTTCCCTGGCCGCACACACAGGAGGCGGCACGCGAAATCAGCGTTGAGCAGCTTCGCATGCTGTTGAGTGAGACTTGATAACCCACCGCCTATGGCGGTGGTGATGTCCTGATGGCTATGCCGTAAGACGGAATGCGAATAAAATCGAAACATGACGAAATGGAAAAAACAATCGCACGTGGTCTACCAGTGCAGCTATCACATAGTATGGTGCCCCAAGTATAGATTTCGAATACTTGAAGGTGCTGTAGCGAAGTACGTCGAAGGACGTATCAGGGCGATCTGCGAATGGAAGGATAGTGGAATAGAGGAACTGAATGTGATGAAAGATCATGTGCATCTGGTGGTAAACGTTCCTCCAAGGGTATCGATATCAGAACTGATGGGGATTTTGAAGGGCAAGACAGCAATAGGAATATTTCAAAACTACAAGAGCTTGAAGCGGAAACCATACTGGGGAAATCATTTCTGGAGCCGCGGCTATTGCGTAACGACGATAGGGCTGGATGAAGAGAAGATACGTCGCTACGTACGATACCAGGAAGAAAACGAGCGGCTCGAAGAGAAAGAGCACGAAGAAGCAGGCCTCTTTTAGAGGCCGGGGTTCAAAACCACCTCCTCTGGAGGTGGATGCTTTATTGGGATCGACTTCTGGAACGCGCATCAGAAGCTGAGCTATCGAAGCGTCATATAGGACTACCGGGGATACCGGCTCTCATGATAAAGTGCCCGGGTGAGCGACAAACTGGGAGCGCTACCGGACGGTGTGAAGGAGTTGCACGATCGTATTCGTCAGCTTGAGGCCAGCCTGGAGAAGGAACGTGCCGAGAAGATTGAATACCAGCACGAAGCTCTGAAGCATTTCGAGGAGATCCAGCTTCTGCGGCGACGGATATTCGGTCGCAGAGCGGAGAAGCTCAGCGAGGAAGACCGGCGTCAACTTCTGCTGTTCAACGAGGCTGAGGAAATTCTGGCGCAAGGCAGCGGGCAGCCTGAGGAGCAAACCGTCGAGGTTCGTGCTCATAGCCGACGAAAGAGCGGGCGCAAACCCCTGCCGCCCGAGATTCCCCGAGTCGAGACAATTCACGACATCAGCGAAGAAGAGAAGCAATGCGCCTGCGGGCAACAGATGGGCCGCATCGGGGAGGAGATCTGCGAAAAGCTTGAAGTGATCCCTGCCCGCATTCGGGTGCGCCGTCACGTGCGGCCCAAGTATGCCTGCCATGCCTGCGAAGGCTCGGGAGACGAGAGTCGAGCAGCAGTTCGTATTGCTCCTGCTCCCGTACAGCTTCTGCCCAAAAGCATCGCCTCTCCCGCCCTTGTGGCTTACATCATGGTGGGCAAGTTCTGTGATTCCTTGCCGTTCTACCGCCAGGAGAAGCAGTTTGCGCGCATCGGAGTGGAGGTCAGCCGTCAGGACATGGCCAACTGGAGCATTGCGGTGTTTCAGAGGCTTCGGCCGCTTCGGGAGTTGATGCGTAGCCAGATCCGTCGAGGCCCTCTGGTGCAGATCGATGAGACGACGGTGCAGGTCATGGGGGAGCCCGGGCGGCCCAACACCTCAAAGAGCTTTATGTGGGTATTCCTGGGAGGAAACCCCGGTCAGCCTGTCGTAGAGTATCAGTACCATCCTACCCGCTCGGGCAAGATTCCTTTCGAGGCTCTACGAGGGTATGAAGGCTTCATCCAAACAGACGGCTACGATGGTTATCAAGAGCTGGGAAGCCAACCGGGGATCGTGCATGTCGGATGCTGGGCACATGCCCGGAGAAAGTTCTTCGAGGCCAAGGAAGTCTCCAAGACCAAAGGCAGCGCCGATGTCGCCTTGGCCAGCATCAATGAGCTTTTCAAGATCGAACGGACGCTCAGAGACGAGGATCTTGCTCCCAATCAGTTCACACAACGCCGTCGCGAGCAGACTGAACCCTAACGTTGCATAAAAAGATCGCTATGCAGAGGCATCCAGGGCTGCCAGATATGTTTGGAACTCTTTACGTGTGATTTCGTTGCCGCTCAGGGTAAGTCGTAGCCGCCCCTGCGGTCTGGTCAGTCGACCTGCCCTGTGGAGAAGCACCTGACGAATGGTCGTTGCCTCGCGGAAGCTCCATAAAGGTGACCGTTTCGCTGTCGTGGTCCGATCCTTTGTGCAGCTTTTGATATGAAGCTCACGAAAAAGATTATGCGCGATCACTGCCGAAAGAAAGTACCACTGGTTGCCGGCCAGGCGACGCACGGGGACATAATCCATCTGGCACTGGTCCTTCAATTCTGAGAACATGTTCTCCTGCGACGCCCTCCCGTTGTGAAACAAGAGGATTCCCTTCGCCTTACCTCGCTTGTTGGTGACGATCACCTTGAACTCGTAGCCTTCTTCGTGAGGAACAAAGAGCTCCAACTGGACAGGTTCCTTTCGTTGCTTTTTCACCTTGTGGCGGAGGAACAGAAACCGATAGTGTTTGCTCCAGCAGTTCGGCGACCAGGGCAACTCGAAGTACGACCACTCGGAATCCAGGCGCTGCCACGTGCTCCTGGATTCAATGATCTCCTTCAACTCGGAGAATCGCTCGAAGGGAACGGAGATGCTAAACTCGACTTTCTGGGAATCCAGAAAACTCACTGTTTCATCGCTGAAAAACGCTGAATCCTTACGCGACTCCACAATCACACCGGGCAGCTGAGCTCGCACCGCGGCCACGCACGCCCCAATGAAAGCAAGTGAGCCCTTGGAGTCGTGCACGTTGCCTGGCCGATGATGGGCATCCAGGACTTGACCGCTTTGCGCGACGGTGCAGAACAACGGGTAGTAGCTTCTGGCCCCCTTCTTTTTATCATTATACCCGATGGCCGTCCCCTCGGCGTAACGGCCGCTGGAGATCACCGAGCCATCGAAGTCCAAGGTGACCCGTGCCAGCCCCTGATGTTCAAGACGTTGCAGGACCAAAGCACGATTGAACTCTTGAAGGTTGGCAACGCTGTGCGCATCAGCCCGACAGAGCATCCGACTCACCGTACAGACATGAGGCAGCCGCCGCAATCCCAGTGCTCGTCGAATCAGCGGGTCCTCTCGGTAGCGATCAATATCACGCAGCCGACGGTAGCCCAGCATCAAGTGCAGGATCATCAACAAGGCGACGCTGTGAAACCCTACCACGGAACCCTTCTTCCGATGGGTGAAGCATCGCTGTAGTTTGCCCGCGACATCCATGTTTTTGAAAAGGGCTTGTAGTACCACGGTCCCAGAAAAAGATGTCAAGCGTTGATCTTCGAAGCGAAGCTCGGGGAACTTGTAGACGCGGGAGTGGATTTGTGCTCTACTGGGTTTCACGTTTGGTGGCCTCCTGGTCGGTAGATCTGACTCTTGGCGGAATCAGGATTTGCCATATCAGGACGCCACTTTTTCATCTACACGTCAAGCGAATATCTGCCTTTTATGCATCTGTAAGGTGAACCTGTACTTGAGAAGCTGCGCGTATGGCTGGAGGAGCGCGAGGGTCAGATCCCTCCGTCCACGACGCTGGGCAAGGCGATCGGCTACACCGTCGGGCAGTGGCCCAAGCTCATCCGTTACCTGGACAGCCCGCTGTTGGCTCCCGACAACAATGCCTGCGAGAGGGCCATTCGGCCCTTTGTGATCGGACGCAAGAACTGGATGCTGTCAGGAAGCCCCGCAGGAGCGGAAGCCAGCGCGGCATGGTACAGCCTCATCGAAACCGCGAAGAGCAACGGCGTTGAGCCCTATCTGTACTTGTGTTACATCCTCGCCAGATTGCCCGACAGCAACAACCCTGCAGACTTTCAATTCCTTCTGCCCTGGAATATTTCAAAAGAATCCTTGCTCGATTTCCAGTCGGGACGTCTGGCCTGAGTTCATTACCGCAAGACGCCTCGCGGCTACGCACACAGGGGTGTGGTTGTTTTGACGGTTACCCTTGTTTGAAGAGGAAATGGAAGTCCCTCGTCAGGGGCTTGGCAAGGGAGGCGAGGATGCCAAGGAGAAGGCGCGTATCCGATCGATCGGCCATCGAAAGGTAACTTTAATGGGATTTGCTATTGCCTTGCTGAGGCGTGGCGGACGAAAGGGGAGGGGGATGGCTCCTCCTTTACTACTGTAGATGCCCTCTGCGGGGAAGAATGCCGCACTCAGGGTCACATCTGCTGCGCCGACGGAAGTCCGGGTGTAGTCCCTTATAGCAAGTCCTTACAAAATGGTGAGTTGCTTTGCTCCAAATCAGGTGCAAGCTGAGGTAGGACTTCCGGCCCCAGCCCCTCAAAATGGCGCAGGGGCGATTTGTTCCCCAGGAGGCCCAAGGGCCAATGGAGGGGATATTGCGCCTTACGGTGACCTACCAAATGCTTTCTTGACGAAGGTAGCATGTCTCATCAGAAAAAGCTGCTCGTGCGCATCGTGAACTCTTCATGCCAGGGGGTATTGCCCGTGACATTAGAGAATGCTATACATGTATAGAAGGAGCGAATGATGCTGGCACTGCGACTACCGGATGACATAGAGAGACGACTCGACACCCTGGCTAAGCGCACAGGACGGTCCAAATCTTACTATGCCCGCGAAGCGATCGTCGAGCACCTTGAAGACTTGGAGGACATTTACCTCGCGGAAAAAGAACTACTGAAAATTCGCCGCGGCGCGCCGACCCACAGTCTGGATGACATCATGAAAGAATATGGGCTGGAAGGTTAGGCTGAGCGATCGTGCACGGAGGGACCTGAAGAAGCTCGATCGGCAAGTAGCAACACGGGTACTGAGATTCTTTCACGAGAGAATCGAAGGCGGGAAAGACCCTCGCGGCATCGGGGCTGCGCTCATGGGCTCGGAGATGGGAGAGTTTTGGAAGTATCGCATTGGTGACTGGCGGGCTGTCTGCTCGATCCAAGACGAAGGTTTCCTTGTCATAGTGCTCACAGTCAAACATCGCAGCCGAGTCTATAAGTAACTTGTAGGTTAAAGCGGCGACTTGAAAGCGGCGTAAGCAAGCAGCCGAAAACCTCACTATGGCCCACTATACGCTCCCGCGATCGGCTCTGCGGGTGAGACCTTATCCGGATGAGCTGCTCTGACCAGGCTGCCGGGCGGTACAAAAAGATTTGGTAGACCTGTTGCTTACATAGGGGAGTTGTCTGATTCGTTCCCAGTGGACCGGCAGCTCCAGAAAGCTTCACTATGACGGCAAACAATCCACCAACCTGCCGAGTCGACCGTCGTGCTCGCCAGTGTTGAATTAGGCGGCGCGGGCATCTGTCCATTACGGCAGATCAGTACTTCGTCATCCAGACCGTGGAGGAAGCCCGGCGCCGCTATGGGCAGCCGCAGATATTCAACACTGATCTTTGCCAGGGTCGGGCCAAACCCTTGATTCGAGACGCGCCTCTGCAACGATGGTCGGGAGACTTTACGGCTGCAGCTGATAGCGAGAGGCATGCACGACCCATGGCTCGCTCATGTATGTTTCTTGTTCCATCTTGCGGGGATGCACCTCTATGCTTCATAGGATATGTTCCATTTTGTACCAATTGATCCACACGACGGAACAACGAACATTGCCGTAAAAATCGGTAAGATAAATCATAATTCTAGGAAAAAGAAGCTTATCAATACACTAATAGATTGAATAGACATAATTGACATGACAATTTGGAGTTTAAGAAAGCATAAGAGCGTGGCACGCATATTGCGTTATGAAGCGTAGCCGTTGGCTGTCTTATGGGGTTTGAGGGTAAGCGCTAATTCAACCACACCCCTCATTGATGTGGCTCAGAGAGCGGCGGTTTCGAAGTCTTTGATGGTCAATTGCTGGGGAGTCAGTGCTCGGTAATCAGCGCGGCTTTGCACGAAGGGCAGCTTGGTGAAAACGTATCTCAGGTATCGGTAGGGTTCGATTCCGTTCGCCTTCGCTGTTTCGATCAAACTGTAGAGCGTTGCACTGGCATGGGCTCCCCGGGGGGAGCCACTGAAGAGCCAGTTCTTTCTGCCTATCACGAAAGGACGGATCGCATTCTCAATCATGTTCGTGTCGGGCGTGAGGTAGGGGTTATCAAGGTAGCGCTGTAGTTTCTCCCACTCCTTGAGGGCGTAATTCACAGCTTTGCCCAGGAGGGCAGAAGGCGGAACCTGGAGAGTTTTCACTTCGAGCCATTCCTTGAAGTCCCGCAGAATCGGCTGGACCTGCTCCTTTCGATTCTGGAGAAACGCCTCAGGGGATAACTGCTGGACGCGTAGATCCCTCTCGATGCGGTAGAAGAAGCCTCAGCTCTTCCTCCAACACAGTGGCTCTGCTGCTGAGGAAAGAGACTTCATTCTGAAGGCGGACAACCAGTTGCTGAAGCCCCTGGACATCCGCAGGCAAGATGACGGATTCCTCTCCCATGACGCGCTGAACTGTAACAGAGCACAATGAAAGAGGTCAATGGTTTTGCAAGAGAAAATCAGGAAACCTGTCGGTAATCCAACTTTTTGTGAGCGTGCCAGAAATCAATACCTTGCAGCAGAAAGCCCAACTGCTCGCCGGTAATCTCTGCTGCCTCCGTCTGATTTGTCGGCCAGGGGAACTTGTCCTTCTCCAGGCGCTTTAGCCACAGGCAGAAACCGTTCTTGTCCCAGTAGATGATTTTCAGAATGCGTCTGTGTTTGTTGCAGAAGAGGAACAGGTTTCCTTCAAATGGATCCATGTGTAGCTCATCGGAGACGAGCATCGAAAGGCCGTTGATTTGCTTTCGCATGTCAGTAGCCCCGGGCTTCACGAACATCCTGACCTTTGTCCAATCAAGGATCATCCCAGGCTCTCCAGAGCCTTGATCAGCTCCGCGAATAGCAGGGCGTTGAAACCGTCCCGTATTTCAATGCGGTATCTATCGGCGACGACTACCTCAAGACAGCTCTTCACGGCTGCAATCCCTTGGGCCTTCAATTCAACCAGTCCATTCAGACCTCTCTACCTCGCGGACCCTCGAAAACCAATAGTCCAGGGTTGATAGTTTCAGATGATTCTTCGCACAGAAAGCCCGCCGCGTTGACCCGCTCTTTTGGAATGCATCGCGTCGTCTTTTCCAAAGCTCCAGCTTCTGGGACTTCACCTTTGCCTCCGTTTGATCGATTGCTCGGGCAAGGATGCCATCCACCGAACGCTGGCGGTAGGTGCGGTTGATTTAGCGGTTACGTTTGAGGGGAGGATGGAATCCGAATGAACACAAAAGCAGGGTTGACGATTTTTGTGAAGCTCCTTGGGGTATTCGTAATCCTCATCGTCTTCATTGGAGCGGTCTGGCTAGGTCTCCTGGTCATTTTTTACCAGAGAATCCAGATCGCAAATCAGGCCCAGACACTCGCGTTGCAGATCAATGCGCAGACTCTCCAAGCGCGTCGATACGAGAAAAACTTCCAATTGCGCGACCTGGATACGGCGCCGCTCTATGAGAACGGCGAAGTGGCGGACCTCACAAACCAAGCGGCCGCGGTGACCAGCTTGAAGACTTTCATCGACCAGCTGGAAAAGCTGAACGCGCTCCATGACCCCGGGACCGTGGAGAATCTGCGAGCGTCCGTCAACGCCTACCAGACGTCGTTCACCTCACTCGTTGATGCTTATCGTCGGGCGGGCGCACGTAGCTGGGGTCTCAAGGGGCAGTGGACGGGGGTGGCCAACTCGCTGGAGCAAGAGCTGGCGGCGGTCCGCAATAATAAAGACATCACCATCAGCTATCTTGCGCTGCGACGTGACGAGAAAAACTATCTTCTACGGGGGGACGCAGCCTACGTCACCGCGGTGGGTGACGACGCAGCCGGCTTGGAGCATGAGATTCGCGCTGTTGGAGAGCCGCTGCGGACCAGCCTTCTTTCCGACCTAAGCGCGTATACGGATAACTTTCAGCAGTATCTCAAGGTTCAGAATGAAATCGGGATCACGGAAACCGAAGGGCTGCAGGGAGACATGCGGACCGCCATCAACAAGGTGGAGCCGATGGTCGTCGCGATTGTCGTAGAAACCCAGAAGCTGGTCGCGCGCCAGACCCAGCAGGCGACACAAGCGGCTGATCCTGGCGATCGTTATTGTCATGCTCCTTGGAGCAGGGATCTTCGCATTGCTGGGCCGCGCCATATCCTCGCCTATCGCACAGGTGGTGCACGTGCTGGCGGGGCTGGCGGAAGGAGACCTCACACACGGCGTTGATGAACGGCTTCTTCGCAAACGCGACGAGGTGGGCGTGCTCGCGCATGCCGCGCAGACGATGACGACAAAGCTCACGGGAATAGTGTCCACGATCCAGGACAGCTCCGTGCAGATCGCCTCCTCCAGCGAGCAGATCACCGCAAGCGCCCAGAAGCTGGCCGAAGGCGCGCAGACCCAGGAATCGACACTGGAAGAAACGAGCGCTTCGGTGGAAGAGCTGACCGCGTCGGTGAACCAGGTGGCCGAGCATGCGCAGTCGCAGGCAGCGGCCGTGGAGGAGGGTTCGAGCTCCATGGCGCAGATCCGCGAGGCAGTGCAGAAAGTCGCGAACAATCTGACGGAGATCGCGACCCTCGCGGGCAAGTCGGTGGAAAACGCCGTGGGGGGTGCGCACGCGGTGGCACAGGTCGTCGACGGCATCAATTTGATCGCGGCGAGCTCGGAAAAGGTCGGCGGCATCGTCGCGGTCATCGCGGATATCGCGGACCAGACAACCTCCGCCATCATTTTTGCCACTCCTCATCATGAACGGGCAAGTGGTAAAGGCACGGGGTTGGGGCTCTCCACCGTATATGCGGTAATCACCCAGGGAGGAGGCTCTATCACGGCATCGAGCCTTCCCGGTGAGGGAACCCATTTCACGATCTGTCTTCCCCGTGCTTCAGGGACTCGCGAAGCGATGCCTCTGACACCCGGGAACCAAGTTTCCCGTGTGTCGCGGAGGGTGGTGATGGTCGTCGAGGATGACGAGCACATCAGGCGTTTTATGCGCGGGGTATTTCAGACGCACGGATATGGAGTGCTGACCGCGTGTGACGGTATGGAGGCGCTCGAGGTGATCATGCAGCGAGCGGGTGACATTGACGCGCTGATAACCGACATCATCATGCCCCAAATGAACGGAAGAGAGCTGGCTGAGAAGGTGCATTCCCTTTTTTCACGGGTGCCAATTGTCCTGGTCTCTGGCTATTCGTTCGAATCGCCCGAGAGCCTGGAGCCAATGTGTGGACGCGTGCATTTCCTCCGCAAGCCATTCACCGCTTCAAGCCTCGTTGGTGCCCTGGAAATGTGCTTCTTATCCGGGGACGGAGGTCCTGTCATGCCGCAAAGCAGTCGATGTTCCTCGGGCGACCAGTGAGCGTTTACTATCGGCCCTCCCGAATCGTGCTATCTGGGGCCGATTCGCCGGAATTGGCTTTCGTTCTGCGCGAAAGTTCAACCAATCATCGAGAGAAACTCAGTGAGTTCTGGATAGTCGATCAGTTGCTCAGGAAAAAAAGTAACCATGACGGGGAATTCGGCTGATGCACGACACCTTCACCCATGATCCATTCAGAAAAGAGCAGGAGCACGATGCCTAGGTTTCGGTTGAAGTCCCCAGCTTTACTATCTCCCCTTCGACCAAAGTCGGCATGCATCTATCCATTCCGATCCTTTTGGGCGAATGGAAGGAAGGGGAAGGTCTATAATTGAAATCCGCTGTTTTTTTCGACCATAGGCACAAACCGCAACGATCTCCGCGGCGTCGTTGAGCTCGATCGTTTCGACAACGACCGGTAAACCGAGCATGATTGTCGCAAAAGGCAAGATGACATTCTCCGTAACCATGTTGAATAGCTCCATTGCTTATTCATCGTCATCGTAGCAATCGATAATCGCCTCCGAGATCATTCGCTCCAGGGCCGAACGTGACGCTGAACCGCGATGGCTAAACGGCCTCCTCAATCTCTGTCAGCTTCAAGCTATCGTTCTTCTTAAGCCTGAAGCTGACCAAAGCTCGATCACATGATACCAGCCTGTCCTTCAATAGCGTTTTCAGCAAATAGAGGTACGCAGCGTGGGTATTTTCATGCTTCCCTAAGAAATCGATCGCCGCGTCGGCACGTCACGGGCAGTTTGCCAAAGCCCGCACGTACTCGGTCCTCAGCTCTTCCGTGGCCTCCGAGAAATGCAAAACTCGCGCTCTCACCTGGCCACTGCGCCCGGTCATGAATGGATCGGCCAAGCAGCTTCGGATCACCTTGGCCGTAGCCTCGCGAACCGCTTCACGCTCCTCAATAAGACTTCTTGGTACCAAATGGTACCGATAGTCAATTATAGACAGATGTAAGAGTGTTTTCAGCTAAGAGTAACCATGATGGTAGGAACTAATATATAAATAACTATAATATAATAAGATAGCAAGATAGAAAGATTGTTTGACAGGTTACGCATTATGTGCTAAACAATGGAACCGGTATCATTTATGGGGGATTGGAACATGGACAGGCCGACGCGGCAGAAAATTACCATTACGGATGTGGCGGAGATGGCCCACGTATCAAAGGTGACTGTGTCGAGGGTTCTGAACGGCGCCCCTGTTGTCGGGGAAAAGACTCGGCAACGAATCCTCAAGCTCATCGATTCGCTCGACTTCCAGCCCGACGCATTTGCTCAGGGACTCGCTTCGCACAGGACGAACACTCTCGGCTTCGTTATTCCCCATACCGGCAGCTATGCCCACACGAGCACATTCTACCCTTTGTTCTTGACCTCGGTTGTCCAGGAAGCCGCCGCACACGGGATGAACGTGCTCATATCGACGGCGACTGACGAAACGGACGCCGATTCGGCTTTCCGCGCCATCCTGAGGGGACGACGCATCAACGGCGTCATTGTCGGCGCCGAGCAATTCGGGGGTGCCCAGCTCAAGGAATTGCTTACGCGGAACGTGCCGTTCGTAATGATCGGTCGAAGCGGATTCGCGCCGACTCACTACGTCGACGTAGATCATATCGCGGGGGCGCGGGCAGCCGCCGAACACCTGGTGGCGAATGGCCATGACCGGATAGCCATTCTGGCCGGTCCGCGGACCCTTCCCTATGTCGACGACCGCGTACGGGGAGTGGTCGATGTCTACCGAGAACGCGGTCTGCCCTCTCCCGCTGTCGTGCACTGTACCTACGAGGCACGGGAAGCGACCGTGGCGGTGCAGGATACGCTGCGGCGCGAGACGGACGTGACTGCGATCTTCGCGGCGGCAGGCGACTTTGTCGCTCCCCTCTTTCGAGCCTGCGCAGGAATGGGGCGCAGCATTCCGCACGATCTCTCCCTGGTCGCTTTCGACGACCATCCCCTTTTCGAGCTTCTGACGCCCGCCATCACGGCGGTCGCCCAACCCGTCGACGAGATCGTCATGGCTGCCGTCAAGATGCTGCTCGATCTGATTGCGGGTAAGCAGCCCGAGCGAGAAGCAGTCGTCGTTACGCCGGGGCTTGTCCTTCGCGCGTCATGCGAGAGAGCACGAAGGCCCTGATGAAGGCAGTGATGATCGGACAACGCCAGTGAACAAGCACTCGATGAGGAACTCGGGAATCCATGCCGCCGCGCGGCGGTGCCGTCATCCCCCGTAGTCGGCGTCGAGACGAAAACCGCTGTGAAAGCGGATACGCCTTTTGCAGATGTGGCCCGACGTATGCCGTGCCCCAGAACTAAAGAGGAGGATACAGATAATGAATAGTACGCGAGTCTCAGTACTGGTCTGCGCCATGGCCGCCGCGGCTTTGCTCGTTGGATGTAGCGCTCCCAAGCCGGCGACGAAGCTCACCTTCATGAACACCTTCACGAGCTCCGATTATGAAAAGACCTATTCCGACCTGATAGAGAAGTTCACAAGCGAGCGCAAGGACGTCGTTATCGACAACGAGCCCTATGACGCGACAACACTCGCCACAAAGATCAAGACGCTTGCCGCGGGGAACCAGCTGCCCGAGATGCTGGTTGTCAGTGGCGCTGATCTCGAGGCGTTCTACAAGGCCGGCCTGGTCATGCCGGTCAACGACATCATCAACGCCGACACGGCATGGTCAGGAGGATTCTACCAGGGTGCTTTCAACGATTTCACTATCGGCGACAAGATCCTGGGCTTTCCATTCCAGTTAACGGCGACCCATCTCGTCTTCTACAACACCAAAGTCTTCGCCGACGCCGGTATCTCGGAGTTCCCAAAGACATGGTCGGACTTCACAACCGCGATCATCGCCTTGAAACAGAAGGGCTATACCCCAATCGCGTTGGGCAACAAGGACAAGTGGGTCGCCGAGTCGTGCATAGTGAGCACCCTTGGTGACCGCTACACCGGATCCGGCTGGCTCGATCGGGTGAAGAACAAGCAGGCCAAGTTCACCGATCCCGAGTTCGTGAGCGCACTACGCGCATTTCAGCAGCTTGCCGCGATGGGCGCATTTAACAAGGACCTCAACAGCCTCGACAATAGCGGACAGGAGGCCCTCTATTATAAGGGCAAGACCGGTATGTTCATGGAGGGCGGCTGGGCCGTTGGATTGATGGATGCAAACGCGCCCGCGGACATAAAGCAAGCGACCGCCCTTGCGGTGCTGCCAGCCGTCGAGGGCGGCAAAGGCAAGCCGTTGTCGACATCGGGGGGAGCGGGCCTCGCGATTGCCCTGCGATCGAATCTGACGGCTGATCAGAAGGCTGCCGCGACGAGTCTCCTCAAATACCTGTTCACACCGATCAATGCCGAGACGGTCGTTGAAGCGAGCGGGAGCACGGCGTACAAGCCCGCGAAAATCGACAGCTCCAAGCTGGGGATCATGAATAGTAAGTTCTACGACTTTATAGGCAAGATATCCTATTCCCCTGTGTACGACATTCACCTCAATGCGTCGGTGATCGGCGTCTTGAACACCGGGTTGCAGAACCTCACGATTGGAAAGGGCACTCCGGAAGGTCTCGCGCGCGCCATTCAAGGGGAGATGGACAGAGTCGAGTAGCTCTCCCAGTGTCACGCGGCGGCTCGACAAGGCCTTGATTCTGACCCGGTCGAGCCGTCTCTCAATTATGGGTCGCGCCGTCAGGCGCGTCGGGTTTCCGCGGCAAGGCGCCGCAAGGGGAACATGATCCGATGAGTCGATTTGTCAATCCCATTGCACGACCAAGCGCTGCCGCGAGGATGACACTTCTCCTGCCCGGTACGGTGTTATATCTTTTCCTCGTCATCGTGCCCCTGCTGCTCGCGTTGCGATTCAGCTTCTTTCAGTGGAGCGGGGTCGGGCCCCGCATTTTTGTCGGGCTGCGCAATTTCAACGAGCTCCTCTACGACACGACGTTCTGGCTGGCGTTTCGGAACAATCTCCTGATCATTGCCTTCTGCGTGATCGGACAGCTTGGAATCCCGCTTGCTCTCAGCTCCATCTTTGCGAGTCGGCTGCTCGTCTTCCGGCAGTTCCACCGCGCCACGATCTTCATTCCCGTGGTCATGTCGTCGATCGTGGTGGGATTTCTTTGGCGCATTATGTATGGCGGCGATTCGGGGATCATCGACCTTGTTCTCCGTGCCGTTGGCCTCGGCAATATCGTGCCACTCTGGCTGGATGACCCCCGAATAGTGGTTCTGTCGGTGTCTCTCCCCCTCGTTTGGCAGAGCATCGGCTTCTACACTGTGATTTTCATGTCCGCGATCGCTTCGATCCCTCGGGAGATCATCGAGGTAGCCGAGCTCGACGGCGCAACCGGAGTAAGGAAGGCGGTCCGAATAACGATCCCTCTCATCGCCGACACTCTACGGGTCGCCGCAATGCTCTGCGTCGCGGGAAACATGAAGGTCTTTGACAATATATTTGTCATGACTGGTGGTGGACCGGGCAACAGCTCGCTTGTCCTTGCCCAATACGCCTACTACCACGCCTTCGTGACCTTTCGACTCGGCTATGCGAGCTCAGTCGCATTGGGAATGGTGATTCTGAGCCTCGCCATGGTTCTGGTCATCTCCGCGGTTCGCCGGCGCGATGCCACAGGAAAGGCATCCTGACCATGAAGAACAGAATACTCAAGGTGGTCGTCAATTGCATCGTCATGGTTATCACCCTTTCAAGCGTGTTTCCGATCGTCTGGATGCTCATGGCGTCCATGAAGACGAGCACGGAGTTCACGCAGAGCATCATTGCACTCCCTTCTGCGCCTCGGGTGGACAACTACGTCGTAGCGGTCAGGCAGGCAAAGATGATCCCGGCATTTTTCAGCAGCGCGTTCCTCTGTGCGGTGTCAATCCCGGCCATCATCGGGTTGTCATTCTGTATCGGCTACGCCTTATCCCGATTCCGATTCCGCGGGCGCAACGCCTTGACCTTGCTCTTCACGGCTGGGCTCCTTATTCCCATCCACAGCCTCATGGTCCCCGTGTTCACCGAGTTCAAGGTGATCGGGCTTCTGGACACTCGTATGACGCTGTTCTTCCCGTACGTCGCATACGGATTACCGATAGGCGTCCTGCTCGTGCAGAGCTTTGTCGGCACTATCCCGATCGAGCTCGAGGAGGCTGCCTTCATGGACGGCAGCAGCCTTGGCAATACTCTCACGCGAATCATTTTTCCCGTGAGCCGTCCCGTGATCGCGACGGTTCTTATCCTCAGTTTTCTGGCGGCATGGAACGAGTTCCCCTTCGCGCTCATCCTGGTTTCTCGTCCCCGACTCTTGACGCTTCCGCTTGCCCTGCGGAGCTTCTTTGGACAGTACTCGGTTGACTACGTACGCCTCATTGCGGCGCTCGTCGTTGTTACCATTCCCGTAATCCTTGTCTATCTGCTGTCCTTTCGCCAGGTCATCGAGGGGATGACCGCGGGCGCGGTCAAGGGGTAGAGCGGCGAAGCCGCTGCGTGAAATGCCCTCCGGCCTTCGCACACTGTATGGCGCCCGGAGGACAGAATCGAGAGAAAGGGGAATAGACGTGCGAGATTCATTTACCCAACGTCGGGCCGCACTCGATCGCAGCTATCGGAAGCTCGTCGGGCGACGCAATGCGTCCGTACCGTTGGGAAACGGCGTGTACAGAAGGTACCGCCACCCCGTGCTCACACCGGATCATGTCCCCCTGACGTGGCGATACGATTTCAGCCGGACAACCAATCCATTCTTCATGGAGAGGCTCGGCGTGAACGCGACATTCAACGCCGGAGCCATTCGACACAACGACGCGTATTGCCTGATCTGCCGAGTCGAGGGGTACGATCGAAAGAGCTTCTTCGCCGTCGCACGCAGCAAGACCGGCACTGACCACTTTGTCTTCGACAATACCCCCATTGCACTGGACGAGTACGCGGAACGCGCCACCAATGTCTATGACATGCGCCTCACGCGACACGAGGACGGATGGATCTACGGGCTGTTCTGTGTCGAGCGGCCCGACCCGCGGGCGGCACGCGGCGACACGTCCAGTGCCGTTGCCACCGCCGGCATTGTCCGCAGCCGCGATCTGGTGGGTTGGGAGCGGCTGCCTGACCTCGCGACGACGGCGGCGCAGCAGCGAAACGTGGTTCTCCATCCTGAATTCGTCGACGGCCGCTATCTCCTCTACACGCGGCCCCAGGACGACTTCATCTTCGCGGGAACCCAGTCGGGGATCTGCTGGGCATTCGTTGAAGATATGGCACATGCGCGAGTGACCGAGGAGTCTCTGCTTGATCCGAGGATCTACCACACCGTGAAGGAGGTGAAAAACGGTGCTGGCGCGCCGCCGCTTAAGACACCCAAGGGATGGATCCAAATCGCACACGGCGTTCGTAACACAGCTGCAGGTCTTCGCTACGTCCTGTATGCTTTTTTGACCGACCTCGGAGACCCGCGTCGCATCATCGCTGCGCCCGGAGGGCTTCTCATGGCGCCGCAGGACGAGGAGAGGATCGGCGACGTGCCGAACGTCTGCTTCAGCAATGGCGCCGTTGCCGATCCGAGTGGTCGCGTCCTCCTCTACTATGCCAGCGCCGACACGCGGCTGCACGTAGCCGAATCAACGGTGGATCGGCTTCTGGACTACTGTCTCCATACCCCTCCTGATCGGGGCTTCAGTCACGCAAGTGTCGAGGACCGTCTCGCCCTCATTCGGCATAATCACGAATCCTGGAGGAGCGGTAAGGGCGCCAGCCGCGCGTCAAGCGATTGCACGCTTCTTTAGCGCCTGCGCTCGGCATGCGCGGAGAGCAGACGGTTGAACATGCGCACAAGGATCGATGCCACCGAGCGCGGCGATAAGCACGCACGGGAGCGTAGGGGGGCCACCGTACTCTGCGTCGGCCTCCGCTCACCGCCCTGTAGTCGGGGTGAGCCACTTTCTGGCCGTCTGGCTGGGTGACGGGATCGGGATGGGCATCGTTGCCAGTGGCGACCTGTGCGCTGGCGGGCCGCGCCGCTCGCGCAGCTTGTGGCGAGCATGACCTTCCTCTTCTCTATTCGGCCTGCCATATTGGCGGCGTAGAAGTGGCGCCACAAGCAAAAGATGATGTGGCGGCCCCGCCAATACACTCGCGCTTCATTGACGCGCGCCGGTATTGCCATCTCCTCATCGCCGAGGACAAGGTGGAGAAGCGCCTCGTAGAGTCCTCTCACGAGCCTGTCGGAGGACATCGGGCGTGCGAGTGAGTCAGTAGTCCAGAACGCGAATGATGTTGGTCCAATGCCATGGGGGTTCTGCCGCGCCAATTCGAGCGGCGCTGCTTTCATGAATGTGAGGATTGGCGCCTTTCTCTCTCTGAGTCTTCGTTGACTTGAGACCTTCCCATCTGTTCCATAGTGGCAAGGATTTTGAAAGGTCTACCGCTTGGCGATACACGACGTTAGCGTATGAAGAAGCTCGCAAAGTGGGCGGGAATGAAATGTCCCGTCGATGTCGTCGAAGAAACTCGGCTCTTTCAAATTCGTGGGTGGATTCTCACCCCACCAGATCCAGATGAAACCGTGGCTCTCATGGATGGGGTACGAGCAGACATGAAAGCGGTCAGGGACCGGGGCGTCTCTGCCGTTGGCAGGGATCCGAGCACCCCGGCCACGCGCGTCATATTCGAACCCATGGAAAGGGCACTGGATGCGATCTTCGAGAAGCTTCCCTGCGCTCAGGGCCGCCCCACGGTGCGCGCATCGATCCCGCAGGCAGAACGCCTTCCCCTCCTGGTCCCGGGCGAACACCAACCGCTCTCCCAGGCGGGTGACGCCCAGCATTTTTCCTCGCTTCACATCCTGCGATCCGAGGACCACATACCATTGGTTTGGTATCATTTCGACACTCCCATCGCCTCCGCTCCTGGGGGCGCTTGTCGCGCACGGTATCCAGGAAATCCGGCGTAATCGTCTTAACTCCTGCCCCGAGGATCTTCCATTGCGTTTTCTCGATACCATTTCCATCATAGCACACGACCCACGGAGCCGATTCTCCAAGTACCGGCCGATGTTTTCCCTCCAGACCCTGTTCGCAAATCTTTGAGAACCGATCGCAGGAACCTTGTCCCACAGCGCAGACGCGGCGGCGGGTTACTTGCGACAACGGCGATTCATTCGGGCGGTTCGGTGGCGGTGGGGGCCGAATGGGCCGGCAAGCCCACTCTCACGTGTGAAGCATGTCCACCGCTTGCGACGTGCCCGCCAGTAGCGTACGATCTCCCTCTGAACGTTTGCCGGGCATCGGGGTGCAAACGCGGGGCTCCGAGCAGTAAAACTGTTGCCAAAATGTGCATGAATGGGAGGATCTTGAAGTTGAGGGCAAAAGATGCGTGCCTATATCACTTCTGTGTGGGGCGCAGTTGGCTCCGAAAGCCGCTGTTCTCTCTTCTCCTTTTCACCGCGGCTATTTCGCAACTGGCCGCAGAGCAGGGCACATGGCGCTATACGGAATCCTTTGGGCCGAACACCGCATGGATCGAATATTCAGTCGTGCGAGAGCGGCAGGAAGTTGTTGTGCGTTCCGCGGCGGATCGCGTCAAGGAGGAACTGTATTTTGTCCCCGGAAAAGGGACCCTGCTGTGGCGCAAGATCGGTTCCCACCCGGGCACCAATCTGCGCGCCCAGCGAACGGGGGACACGATACGGATCACCGGCACGCTGAAGGGCGTAAGAGTCGACAAACAGCTGCAGATTGACTCCAGTCCGTGGTATCAGATCCTGGGGCCGTGCATCAGCGACCTTCTTCCACCAACCATGGAATCCGTGGAGTTCTGGGCATTGGACCCTGACGAGCTTGCCGTCCACAAGATGCTCGCGCTGCGTCTCGGCACGGAGCGCAGGGAGATCCATCATGTTCTGATCGATACATTCAAGGTCCACTTCGCGCCCATGGGGCTGGCCGGCGCTTTCTGGGGCGCCGATTTCTGGTTTCGCATCTCCGATTCTGCCTATGTCCTTTCGAAAATGCCGGACAACGGCGGTTTGACGGAGACAGCGATCATCTGGTAACATATGGACCTCACGTCAAGCAAAAGGAGAATCGAAAACATGAGCTTCAAACGTGGTGTCTTCATGCTTTTCGCGGCCGCTGTAGCCTTGCTTCTCGCTGGATGCGCAACTGATGACTACAGCGTGCTGACCGGCGCGTGGATGGGCGCGGTTGACCAGGGGACATTCCTCACGGGCAACAACGGGAACTTTGTCGATGTCACAATCACCATCAAGTCGGACAAGACCTGGAGCTGGTCGACAAACAACGCATCCGACACGAGTCTCGACTCAACGGGTAGCGGAACTTATACACTCGATAGCTCCGCGAAGACCGCGCAGTTCACGATTGCGACATGTTCTTCATCAGAAGTCGTCCTAGGGACGGTCGTCCTCGCGAACTACGAAGTAGCCTCGTCGGGGAATACGGTAACCTTCGATTTCCAAGGAACAACCGGCGCGACTGGCGGGTCAATAGCACTGGCCAAACAGTAGCAGAACGCGCTTCCTTTGCCCCCGGCCCCGCTCGCCGGCCCCCCGTGTCGGGACGCTTTATGCATCCGGGCGATCCTCAATTGCCGAGGTTTGCGCGATTGCCCGGCGAGCGGCCCACTTCCGATCCGGTCCTTGCGTCAGCGCGTCCCCGCGTATCGCTTTTTCATCTCCACGTGAACGGTTTCCCAACATCCGCGGACGGCAATCGTGTTGACAATCCGCCCGGGTCTGCTATACTGCTTTCTGCATAAAGGAATTGATTTCCGCATAGTCGAAAAGATGCCGCGCGGCAGGGAGGAGCAGCCATGACAAAGAAGAAGACACTCCACGACTTCCAGCAGATGAAAAGGGACGGGAAGAAGATCGTCTTTCTCACCTCCTACGATTTCCCCACCGCGCAGTTTGCCGAAGCGGCCGGCCTGGACATGCTCCTTGTCGGTGACTCGCTGGGAATGTGCGTGTACGGTTATGAGGGCACCGTGCCGGTGGTCATGGACCAGATGATCTACCACGCGCAGGCCGTGCGCCGGGGCGCTCCGGGCACCTTCGTCATCGGCGACATGCCCTTCATGAGCTATCAGAGCAGCATTGAAAAGGCCGTGGAGAATGCGGGCCGCTTCCTGAAGGAGGCTGGCTGCGACGCGATCAAGCTGGAGGGGGGTGTACGGGTGACAAAGGTCATCCGCGCAATCGTCGACGCGGGCATCGTTGTCATGGGCCACGTGGGGCTCACCCCCCAGAGCTCGGGCCAGCTCGGCGGGCACAAGGCGCAGGGCCGCACCGCGGAGCTCGCGAAGCTCGTCGTGGAGGACGCCCTGGCCGTGCAGGAGGCCGGCGCGCACATGATCCTGCTCGAGGCCATTCCCCCCGAGGTTGGCGCGTACATCGCGAAGACCCTCCGCATCCCCACGCTTTCAATCGGTGCCGGCCCGGGCTGCGACGGCCAGCTCCTGATCGTCTCCGACCTCATCGGCCAGTTCCAGGCGTTCACGCCAAAGTTCGTGAAGAAGTACTGCAATGTCGCCGAGACCGTCACCGGCGCGATGAAAGCGTATTGCGACGAGGTGCGCAGCGTCGTCTTTCCCGCCGAAGACAACTGTTACCGTATGCTCGAGGGGGAGGAAGAAAAGTTCATCGCCCTCATGAAGCCAGCTCGCTGAGAAATACGGAGGCGGCAGCCATGTTCGAGCACCTTCTGGCGCAGCGAATGAGCTCCCTGGCGGGAGAATCGGCGTTTCAGGTCCTGGCGGCCGCCAACAAGCTGGAGGCCAGGGGAAAGAAGGTCATCCACTTCGAGATCGGCGAACCGGATTTCCCAACGGCGCCGCACATCAAAGAGGCGGCGAAGGCGGCGCTGGACGCCGGACACACGACGTACGTCAATTCGCAAGGTCTCCCGTCTCTCCGCGCGGCCATCGCCGAGCACGCGGGGGCGTTCCGTTCCATCCCCATGCGGCCGGAGCAGGTCGTCGTCGCCCCCGGGGGAAAGCCCATCATCTTCTATACGATCAGCGTCCTCGTGAACCCTGGTGACGAGGTGATCTATCCCAATCCTGGCTTTCCCACCTACGATTCGGTCATCCGCTACGTCGGGGGCGTCCCCGTGCCTATTGCCCTGGAGGAGAAAAGCGGGTTTCGGTTCAGCACCACCGCACTCAGAGAGCGCATCACCGCCCGGACGAAGCTTATCATCCTGAACTCCCCCTCCAACCCCACGGGCGGGATACTCTCCTCAGCCGATCTCGAGGAAATCGCCGCGGCTGTTGCGGGGAGGGACATCTTCATCCTCTCCGACGAAATCTACAGCAGGATCTGCTATGGGACGCCGGCTCCGTCCATCGCGGCGGTTCCCGGCATGCAGGAGAAGACCATCATCCTGGACGGGTTCTCCAAGACATACTGCATGACCGGCTGGCGCCTGGGATACGGCATCATGCACGAGGAGCTGGCCGAAAAGGTCACGCGTCTCCTCATCAACTCCAACTCGTGTACGTCGTACTTCGTCCAGGATGCTGGCATTGCCGCACTGAACGGCCCCCAGGACTCGGTGGACGCCATGGTGGCGGAGTTCGCGCGTCGTCGCGACTGCATCGCCGAAGGGCTGGACTCCATTCCCGGCATCGTCTGCCACAAGCCAGAGGGCGCGTTCTACGCCTTCGCCAATGTCACGGGCACGGGGCTCTCGAGCGGCGAGCTTGCCTGCGTCTTGCTCGAAGAGGCGGGGGTCGCGGTGCTCGATGGCGCCGCATTCGGCGTGTTCGGCAGCGGCTACCTCAGGCTGTCCTACGCGACGTCGATGGAGCTGATCCGGCAGGGTCTGGAGAGGATCGACGCAACCGTGCGGCGGCTCGGCCGATAGATCGGCATCGCCAAACGCCGGCGATTGACTAATGTCGGAAGGCGCATATAGTTCTCTGGCGTGAATTAATATGCGCGGCGGGGAGAAGGTCCGGGAGCATGGCGGAAGAACGATACCTTCTGGAAATCGACGGTCTCACAAAGGACTTCCGGGGGCTTCGCGCCATCGAGGACCATACCTTGCGCGTCACCGCCGAGCAGATCCTTGGCGTCATCGGTCCCAACGGAGCCGGCAAGACCACGCTGTTCAATCTCATTACAGGCCTGTTCCCCCCCACGCGCGGCAGCATCAGGTTTCTTGGTGAGGACCTCGCGCGCCTGCGCCCGGATGCTATTGCGCGGCGGGGCATCGCCCGCACCTTCCAGAATATTCGCCTTTTCAGCGCCATGTCCGTCCTCGATAATGTTCGGGCGGCTCAGCAGCTGCATACGCCGCGCAACCCCTTCAGCGTCCTTCTGAGCGCACCGCCCTTTCTCCGCCGCGAGCGGGAGCTTGCCGACTCTTCGCGCGAGCTCCTGCGCATTTTCGGGCTGGAGCGCTATGAGGAGCGCCCGGCGGGAAGCCTTCCCTACGGAGACCAGCGGCGGCTGGAGATCGCGCGCGCCCTGGCGACGCGCCCCCGGCTTCTCCTGCTGGACGAGCCAACCGTGGGGATGAACCCGCGCGAGAGCCAGGACCTCCTGGAGCTGATCATGCGGGTGCGGGAAATGTACCGCCTCTCCATCATGCTCGTTGCTCACGACCTGCGCCTCGTCATGGGGCTGTGCCACAACATCCAGGTGCTTACCAATGGCAGGTTGATTGCCGAGGGTTCACCCGCGGTCATTCGCAACAATCCGGCGGTGATCGAAGCTTATCTGGGGAAGGCGCGCGACGGTGCTTGAGCTGGAGAACGTTTCAGTATCGTATGGAAGCATTCGCGCGCTGAGAGGTGTCAGCCTCACCGTCCGCGAAGGGGAGCTCGTGACGCTCATCGGGTCCAATGGAGCAGGCAAGTCGACCTGCCTCCTGGCCATCTCCGGCGTCCTTCACCCGCAGCAGGGCCGCATCATGTACCAGGGACGCGACATCACGCGCCTGTCCCCGTTCGAAGTGGTGAGGCGGGGCATCTCCCAGTCCCCGGAAGGTCGGCACGTCTTTGCCCGCCTCAGCGTGGCGGAAAACCTCATGCTCGGCGCCGGGCAGCGCAAGGACAGGGCAGGGATAGACAAGGACCGCGCGTGGGTGTACGAGCTGTTCCCCGTCCTCCGCGAGCGACTGAGCCAGGCGGCGGGCACGCTGAGCGGAGGCGAGCAGCAGATGCTCGCCATGGGGCGCGCGCTGATGAGCCGGCCGAAGCTCCTGCTCCTCGACGAGCCATCGCTGGGCCTTGCGCCCCTCCTGGTGGAGACGATTTTCGACGTCACGCGCAAGGTGCGCGCGGAGGGCGGGACGATCCTGCTGGTGGAACAGAACGCGCGGCAGGCCCTCGACGTCGCCGACAGGGGATACGTGCTTGAGACGGGACAGATCATACTCGAAGGCGACGCCAGATCGTTGAAGAACGACGCGGGCGTCGAGAAAGCATACCTGGGAGGGTAGGGCGATGCCGGTTCTCCAATACCTGGCGCAGCAGACGATCAATGCCCTCAGCCTGGGCAGCATCTATGCCCTGGTGGCGATCGGGCTCGCCATGGTCTTCGGCATCCTGCGTCTCATCAATTTCGCCCACGGCGACCTGATGATGGTTGCCTGCTACGCGGCGTTCTTTCTCGTGTCCACCGGCATCAGCTTCGCGCCGCTCATCGTCATCACCCTTTTCGCCGCCGCCCTTCTGGGCATGCTCACCGAGCGCGTGGCCTATCGCCCCGTCCGCGGAGCCCCCGATGTGGTCATGCTCCTCACGTCCCTCGCGGTCTCCATTTTCATCGAGAACGTTTTCATCATGGTGGTCTCCCCCGTGCCCCGCAGCTTCCGCGCGGTCACCCCGGCTTTCCTGGACACGGTGCACGCGTGGGCGGGGATGAGCATATCGAACATCAATATCCTCACCGTCGGGGTCACCATCGTGCTGTTCGTCCTCCTCCTCCTTTTCGTCACGCGCACGCGCGTCGGGGTGGCGATGCGCGCCGTGTCGGAGGACCTCCTGGGCGCCAAGCTCGTGGGCATCAATCTCAACCGCGTCATCCTCGCCGCCTTCGCGGTGGGTTCCGCCATGGCCGGCGTGGCGGGGATCCTTTGGGCGGCGCGGTTGGGAAAGATCGATCCCCTCATGGGGTTCATCCCCCTGCTGAAGGCGTTCGTGGCCGCGGTCATCGGCGGATTCGGCAGTCTTGCCGGCGCCGTGCTCGGCGCGTACGTGCTGGGTTTCGCTGAGATCTTCCTTATTGGATTCCTTCCGCCCCAGCTCTCCAGCTATCGCGACGCGTTCGTTTTCCTCCTCCTCATTCTCGTGCTCCTTGTGCGGCCCAACGGGATCCTTGGCTCCACCGAGAGGGAGAAGGTGTGATGGCGGAGCCCTCTTCTTCCCTCCCGCTCCGTCTCCTCCCCGCGCTCGTCATGCTGGCGGTGCTCGCGATCTTCGTCCTGCTCGTCAATGCTTTCGCCAGCGCCTACATCGCGCGCATCGTCGTCCTTCTGGGCATCAGCATCATCCTCGTGGTCAGTCTCAACCTTTCCAACGGGTTCACCGGTGTCTTCTCCCTCGGGCACGTTGGCTTCATGGCCATCGGCGCCTATGTCTCTTCCATTCTCACCCTCACGCTCGAGACGAAAGCCCAGAATCTCCCGGACCTGCCGGCGTGGATCGCGCACGTCCAGATGGGATTCCTGCCCGCGATGCTGCTGGGCGGTCTCATCGCGGGCGTCATTGCATTCCTCATTGGCATCCCCCTCATGCGTCTCAGCGGCCACTACGTGAGCGTGGCCACCCTGGGGTTCCTGGTGATCGTGCATATCGTGCTTGTCAACTGGACGCAGTTCACGCGGGGCGCGCGCACCTTCTCCGGGGTGCCCGCCTATACGACTATCTGGTGGGTCTACGGATGGCTTGCCATCACCGTCTACCTCGTGTGGCGCGTCGTCCATTCCCCCTACGGCCGCGCCATGCTCGCCGTGCGGGAGAATGAAATCGCCGCCCAGGCCATCGGCGTCAACATCCTGCGCTCCCGCATCCTCGCCTTCGTTCTGAGCGGCTTCCTCACGGGGATCGCCGGCGCCCTCTGGGCGCACAAGGTGACATCATTCTCTCCCGCGTCGTTCTATTTCACGCAGACCTTCAACATCATCATCATGCTCGTCGTCGGAGGCATGGGAAGCATCAGCGGCTCAGTCTTGGGGACCGTGCTTGTAACGGCACTCTCCGAGCTTCTGCGCAATGCCGAGCTGGGAATCCGCGTCGGTCCGGTCCAGATTCCCCCCCTGTACGGGCTGTCGCAGATCGTCCTCGCCGTGGCGTTTGTTCTGGTGGTCGTCTTGAGCCGCAAGGGACTGATGGGGGACCGGGAGATCGACTGGCGGCAACTTGCAAGGTTCCGGGCCAGGGGGCCGGAAGAAGGGAGGAGCGAGGGGCAGAACGGGCCCGACCAGCCATCCGAGTGAAGGATCACAAAGCGCAGAAGGAGGAATCATTCGACCATGAAGAGACACGTGATGCTCTCGTTGGTTCTCATCACAACCCTTATAGCCGGATCCGCGGCGCTCTCCGCCGCCGATCCCATCAAGATCGGCGGGACGTACAACTTGACCGGGGATATGGCATCGCTTGACGTGCCCGCGGCCAACGGCTCCAAGCTCGCCGTGAAGGAGATCAATGCGGCCGGCGGCGTGCTCGGCATGCAGATCCAGTTCGTCCTGTACGACGGCAAGACCGATTCGGCCACGAACGGAAACATCGCCACCCAGCTGGTGAGCTCGGACAAGGTCGTGGCGATCGTCGGCAATACCGACTCCGACTCGGCCCTGGCAATCGGTCCCATCGCGCAGAAGGCCGGCATCCCCTACCTCACCGCCGGCGCCACGTCGCCGCAGCTTCCCAGCCAGGTCGGCGACGAGATGTTCCTCGAGCCGTTCGGCGACAATGTCCAGGCGGCCGCCGGCGCCGAGTTCGCCGTCACCACGCTGAAGGGAAAGACCGCGTGGCTGTTCTGGGACAAGGGAGCCGAATACACCACGCTCCTGGCCAAGTATTTCAAGACGCGGTATACGGAGCTGGGCGGCAAGATCGCCCTCGAGGACACCTACACCCAGGGAGACACGGACTTTTCCGCGCAGATCACACGGCTCAGAGCATTGAAGCCGCAGCCGGACATCCTCTACGTCGCGGCCCTCCAGGCGTCGGACGCCGGGGCAATTGCCAAGCAGATCCGCGATGCCGGCATCACGCTGCCGATGATCGGCGGAGACGGCTACGACGGCCCCGAGCTGGTGGGCGTCGGCGGCAAGGGTGCCGAGAACGTCTACTTCTCCACGCACTCCCTCATGGACGCGAAGAACGGCAACGCGAAGATGAAGTCGTTCATCGCGGCGTACAACAAGGAGTACGGCCACGATCCCGAGAGCGCCTTTGCCGCGCTGGGATATGATGCGGTGTACCTCATGGCGGACGCCATCAAGAGGGCCGGCACCGTGAGCTCCAAGGCCATCCGCGATGCCCTGGCCGTGACAAAGGGATTCGTCGGCGTGACCGGCTCGGTCACGTATCAGCCGGGGCAGCGCATTCCCCAGAAGACCGTCACGATCGTTGCGATCAAGAACGGCGTGTACACGCTGGGCGCTCTGGTGGTTCCGCAGAAAGTTCCCGCCCCCTGAGGCTGATGGAACGCAATCTGGAGCCGTCGCGCGGGGTGAGCCCGCGCGACGGCGTTTCATGAATGAAAGAGGTGTACGATGGACACGCACGGCTTGACCCTCTCCCAGGTTTACGAGTTTCTCCATTCGCGGACGTTCGTCGATCTCACGCACGCCTTCGCGCCGGGCATCCCGCACTGGCCGGGCTTTCCCAATGAGAAGCGGGAGGCCTTGTACTGGTACGACGAAGGCGTGGGCACCGCCGGCGCGGGCATTTACGTCCATCTCTACTCTCACGTCGGGCAATGGGGGACGCACGCGGACCCCCCGGCTCATTTCATCAAGGGGCTGCGCACGCTCGATCAGATCGACTGCAAGGAGATGATCCTGCCCCTCGTCGTGCTGGACATCCACGCCAAGGCGGCGGCAAACCCGGACTATGTCGTCGGCATGGACGACGTCGCAGGCTGGGAAGCGAGGCACGGCCGCGTCCCCGCGGGTTGCTTCGTCGCGCTCCGCACCGACTGGTCCCACAAGTGGCCCGACGACGCGGCCATGCAGAACAAGGACAAGGCCGGCAATGCACACTTCCCCGGCTGGAGCGCACCCGTGCTGAAATGCCTCTTCGAGGAGCGCAAGATAGCGGCTGCCGGCCATGAGACGACCGACACCAACTGCGGGACGGACTGCAGCAAGGGCGACTATTCGCTGGAGACCTATATCCTGAGCACGGATCACTATCAGATCGAGCTCTTGGCCAACCTGGACAAAGTGCCGGAAGCCGGCGCGCTGGTGGTTGCAAGCTTCCCGAAGCCCAAGAATGGGTCCGGCTTTCCCGCGCGGGTATTTGCCATTCTCCCCTGAGGCGGACCGCGGGCCCCAGACGCTGACGAGTTCAGGACCGGCCTCGAGCGCGCCGGGCCCGGGAGTCCAAAGGAATCATTCGCAACAACAGCCTGCCCGGCATTGCGCCCTGCCGAGTTTCAAACTCCCCATGACTTTATCGTGACTTTCGGCACTATTGCGACGCTTTGTTTGCTCATACATTTTCCCCGAACAAAGGGGGGAAAACATGCCGCTGATAAGCGTCAGGAATGTGGAGAAACACTACCGTCTGGGGAGGGCGGACGCGCCGGCGTTGATCGATATCAGCCTGGACATCGCGGCGGGGGAAAGGGTCTGCCTCATGGGACCCTCGGGAAGCGGGAAGTCGACCCTTCTCAACCTGATCGGATGCATCGATGCGCCGACCGCCGGAACCGTGATCGTTGACGGCGAAGATACCGGGATGCTCGGCGATGCGCGGCTCTCCGATTTCAGGAACACGCGCATGGGTTTCATTTTCCAGAGCTTCAACCTGATACCCGTCCTTTCCGTCTATGAGAATGTCGAGTATCCGCTCCTGCTGCAGAAGGTCTCCGCGCGCGACAGGCGCGCCCGGGTGGAAGAGCTTCTGCGCAAAGTCGGCATTGCAGAGTACGCCCGACGGAGGCCGGAGAATCTTTCCGGGGGCCAGAGGCAGCGTGTATCGATCGCCCGCGCGCTCGTGGTCAGGCCGCGCCTGGTGATCGCGGACGAACCGACCGCGTCGCTCGATCATGCCACGGGCAGCTCGATCATGCAGCTCATGGTGGAAATGAACGAGAGCGAAGGCGCCACCCTGATCTTCTCCACGCATGACGCCGCGGTCTCGCGCTATGCAAAGAGGATCGTGCGCATGCTCGACGGCCGCGTTGCCGACGACAGGAGCGCGGCATGAGGACATTCGTCATGGCATGGCGGAACCTCTTCCGCCAGAAGCGACGGACGCTCATCGCCCTGTCCGCGCTGATCGTCGGCCTGTGCGGCGTCGTTGTCTTCCAGGGGTACATCACGTCGATGATGGGAAGGCTTCGTGATTCGACCATACGGGGCGGCCTCGGTCATCTGCAGATTGCGCGTTCCCCCGGCTATTTCGCCGATGGAGAGTTCAATCCCTACGCCTACGCACTCGCGGATTCCGACACGCTCCTTGCCGGTCTTGCACGCCAGCCTGAAGTCCTGGCGGCGTTCCCCTCGACGGGTTTCACCTCCCTGGCCGGCATGGGTGAGAAATCCGTCACCCTCCTCGTGAAGGCGTACCCGGTGGAGCGGATGTTCTTCGCCCCCGCGCAGGGGCGCGTGCTTCCTCCCGCCGACAGGTTCGAGCTGGGAACGCTGCTCGCCGGCGCGGCGCCGGCCCCGGGAGACCAGGATCGCATTGTCCTGGGAGAAACGGCCGCGCGCATCCTCGACGCGCACCCGGGCTCCATCATCACCCTGATGGCGGTCCTTCCCGACGGCGCTCTCAACGGCAGAGACTTCACCGTGGAAGCCATCTACCGCAACCCGGGACGCGACAAGATCTTCGCGTTTACCGACTACGCCACCGCGGTCGACTTCACCTCCATGAAAGGGGCTGCGGTCATCCACGTCCTGGCACGAGACGCCGGGGCGGTCAACCGGATCGCAGCGAGCCTCCCGCCCGGCCTCGCGGTGCGAACCTGGCACGACCTGGCAACCTACTTCGTGCAGGCGAACTCCATGTTCAGCGGCTTCCTCACCGTCATCCGGGCGATCATCCTCCTGATCACGCTGTTCATCATGGCGAACACGATGAACAGGATCGTCCGGGAGCGCATGCGGGAGTGGGGAACTCTCCGCGCCATGGGCATGAAAAAGAAAAACATCCTCCAGCTTGTCGTCCTGGAGGGATGCCTGCAGGGGGTCGCGGGCGCGGCGTTGGGAATACTCCTGGGTCTTGCGATTTCAGAGCTCCTCAACCTGCGGGGAGGGGTATCCGTACCGTTCGCGGGAGTTGCAGGGGTGACGGTGAAAATCGCTTTGGGAGGTACCGCCATCTGGTGGAATCTCATTCCGGCCGGGCTTTGCGCAGGGGCCGCATCGCTGCTGCCGGGCTTTCGGGCCGTGCGGTTGACGCCGTCCGAATGCCTGCGGCAGACATGAAAGGGCAGTCATGGCACATCAGGGAAAGACGATTCAAATGGCGGCGAGGAATCTTCTTCGCGGCGGCGGGCGGACGCTCTCCACGCTGCTCGCCATCACGGTCGGCCTCGTCGGGCTCATTCTTCTTGACGGCTACATCACCTATTCAATGCGCGGCCTGCGGGAAAACGTGATCCATTCCGGCACCGGCCACCTCCAGGTCGTGAAATCGCCTGCCTTCTTCGATGAAGGCGACACGGACCCGTTCCCCTTCATGCTGGATGATGCACCGGGCGTCACGCGGGAGCTCCGCGCGATGCCGGAGGTGCGCGACGTCGTCGCCGGTCTTTCCTTCACGGCGGTTGCGAGCGCCAACGGGAAGACAGCGACGGTCATGGTGACGGCATTGCCGGTCGACCAGGCGCGCGCGGATCTGAGCGACCGTGGCATCGATCGGGGAAATGATCTTGTCCCGGGACAGTTGGGAAGAATCCTCGTGGGAAGGGGAGTGGCGCGCATGCTCGGCGTTGCGCCCGGCGGCTCGCTTTCGCTCTTTGCCCTTGGCAAGGGCGGGGGCCTGAGCACGCAAAGCTATGCGGTTGCGGGAACCACGGCGACGATCATTGCCGCCCTGGACAATGCATCGGTCTTCATGGATCTCCCCGATGCGCAGTTGCTGATCGGCAGCACGGACGTCCCGCAGCTCATCGTGTTCCTGAAGAACACCGCCGACACGACGCGCGTGGCAAAAGCCCTGCGCGCCGCGGCTCCGCCATCGGCGCTGGCGGGTCTCACCGTCCGGACCTGGGATGAGCTTTCCCCCTACTATCGGCAGGCCAACTCCGCCTACCAGCTCGTCCTGGCGGTAGCGCGTCTCATCGTCCTGATCGTCGCGCTGTTCTCCATCTCCGGCACGCTGTCATTCGCCGTCCTGGAGCGACTTCGCGAGATGGGCACGCTGCGAGCCTTCGGGACCCGGCGCCCGCGAGTCCTTTCGATGCTTCTGGTCGAGGGCCTGATCCTGGGCATCGTCGGATCTCTCGTCGGGTGCCTCGCGGGCGGCGCGGTATCGGGCCTCATCAACGCGCTGGGGGGAATCACCATGCCGCCGCAGCCGGGAACCTCGTCCGCCATACGCATCCTTTTCACCCCGGGGATGCCCACGCTTTTCACGAACGCCGCCTGGGTGCTTGCCGCCTCGTTGGTGGGAGCCCTCGTCCCCGGGATCCTCGCATCCCGCAGAAAAATCGCGGACCTGCTCCGCGCTCAATAGGAGCATTCACCATGAAAACGATGCGTGTCTTTTGGTTGTGTGTTGCCGTGGCCTTGCTCGGCGCCGTGGCGGGGCTGTATGCCGAGTCCCCCGAGGAGCTGCTCGCAAGGGTCGACGCGCGAAGGTATGTTCCCGATTTGAGCTTTGTCATGCAGATGACCTCTTTCGACGGGGACGCGCAGGTGGACGCGAACACCCTGTGGGGTTTCATCAAGGGAGCAGGCGCGCAGAACAGGAGCCTGCTTGCATTCGCGGCTCCCGCCTCCGTGAAGGGCCGCAAGGCGCTCATGGACGGAAATATCGTCTATCTCTTGTTCCCCAAGACGACGAATCCCATCCGGCTGTCCCCGCTGCAGGTCCTCATGGGGCAGGCATCCAATGGCGACGTCGTGCGCACGGGCTTTTCCCAGGACTATGACGTGTCCTCCCTGACGGAGACGGACCGCGACGGCGTGCCCTGCTACCTGTTCACCCTGGTGGTCAAGCAGAGTCGCAAGGACGCCTCCTACAACAAGGTCACCCTCTGGGTCCAGAAGGAGAGCCTGCGGCCCATCTACGCGGAGTTCTACGCGGGCGACAAGCCATTCAAGCAGGCGATGTACGGAGACTACCGGTCCGCGCTGGGCAAGGATATTCCCTTTTCAATCGACGTCCGCGACGCGGAGAACCCCCGCAAGCACACGGTCATGGCATACGTCAAGGTCGGGCAGAAATCGGTTCCCGATACCGTCTTCCGCCGGGACTACCTTCCGCTGTGGACGCCGGAGGAGCCTCGATGAAAGCAGCCTGGCTTCCCGCGGTCCTCTGGGGAATCCTGGCGCCCGCCTGTGCCCTCTCCGCGTGGGACGCCCAGGTCGTGCTTGACGCCCTTCCCGCGGCAGCGCTCGTCCAGACTTCAGCAGCCCCGGGCGCGCGATGGGTCCAATCGGAGACAACCGAAATGACGGGGCAGGTCGCGTTGTCGCACACCCAGCCGATCGTCGAAGGGTTGTCACTTGCGGGCACGGCATGGGGCATGGCCGATACCCTGCCTTCGCAATCACCGTTCTCCACGCCGCCGGCGAAGATCGATCTTCAGAGCAGGCTTCTCGAGCTCAAGTGCGTGTGGGAAATCATTCCGGGAACCCTTATCTGGGACCTGGGCAAAGAGGTGATCCATCCGTCATCGGGATTCTTCCGTACGCCGCTGAATGTGATCTCCCACGGGGCCCCTGGGGGCGCCGCCAGCCTGACGGGGTCGGCAGTTGGCGCATGGGAGGAAGGATGGGTCGGCACCGATCTGACGCTGCTCATCGGGAGCTTCACGATCTCCAACTTCTTCTCGCCGCGCATGCAGTGGTCTGACGACGTCGACGCGGTGCTCCACGACGTGAGCGCGCAGCAGGACGACTACCAGGACCTGACCCGGCTCGATGTGCGACTTGGCGACGCAGACGTGAGACTCCTGGGGCTTTTTTCAACCGGCGGTCCCGGAAGCGCCGATCCCGCGCTGCATTTCACGGCGGGAGCAGGGATCGACACCAACATCGGAGATGCGGTCACGGTGCGCGCGGAAATTTCTGCGGTCGACTCCCAGAACCGCACCGTTGTAACGGGCGGCCCGGGGTCATACGCCACGGCGGCGCAGGCGATCGCCTGGGCGCCGCGTGCACTGGCGGGCTTCACCTGGACGAACAAGGATGAGCTCTCCGTAATGGCGGAGTACTACTACAACGGCCCCGGTTTCATCGGCAGCGACTATGCGCAGCTTATCGGCTATACGCAGAGTCTCAGGACCAGTCCGGACCCTGCCGCACCCGACGTGCTCGGTCAATTTGGAAGCTTCTCCGCGGCCCAGCACTATGGGTTCGTCCGGGTCTCGGGGAAAATCGACGACGTGCTGAGCGCAGCCGCATGGGCGGCAGTGAATCTGCAGGACCTCTCAGGGCTGGGCGCCGTCGTCCTGACCTTGACGCACGACAAGTGGACGGTAAACGCGTCGATCGTGAATGCCTGGGGCGCGACGGATACGGAAGCGGGCCTTTCGCCGCTCCTTTGGAAAGTGGACCTCCAGGCAAGCCTGTTCCTGTCATGAGACAATCCGGATATGGCGCCTCCCACTCCCGCTCTCCCGCTTGCCCGTCAACGCCGAACGCCGTATAGTTGTTCCGACAAGGGGTGAGATTGCTCCAAGGAGGTGAAGGAATGGGCAAGGCAGCAGGGGTCATTTCGATCATCCTGGCCGCAGGGTGCGCCGTGGCGGGCATCCTTTCCTACGTCAACCATCATACGCGCCGCGGGCCGGCTTTTCTCATCGCCTGCGGCGTTCTGCTCATTCTCGGCGTCATCCTGATCATCGTCGGCAGCAGGAAGCCCAAGACCGCTGCCTGAAGAGCGCACACGTCGGCGCCTGGCGACGGAAACACAGGGACTCCTGAAAACCGCATCGCTTGACACCTGCCCGGCTGCTGTGTTAAGAATCCGCCGTCACGGTGGCGGCCATTCGGCACGCCGACGCGCAGGGGTAACACATGACAATCGGCCTCACCTATGATTTGCGCACGGAGTGGCTCGCCCA
Organism: uncultured Spirochaetota bacterium; assembly: GCA_963781885.1. Lineage (GTDB taxonomy): Bacteria > Spirochaetota > Spirochaetia > SZUA-6 > Fen-1364 > Fen-1364. The sequence continues at coordinate 1,173,696 of CAWAHW010000002.1, forward strand.
GGGCTACTCGGAGCTGGAGACGGCCGAGTTCGACCGTGAAGAGACCGTGGCGGCGGTGGAGGCCACGATACGCGCAGAAGGTTTCGCCACCGAGCGTATCGGCAACTACCGCAGCCTTATGGCCGCCCTGGCCGGTGGCAGGAGATCGGGACCTCGTCTTCAATTTCTCCGAGGGGATGTACGGCCTGGCCCGGGAGGCGCTCGTGCCGGCCCTCCTCGATGCCTACCGCATACCCTACACGTTCTCCGATCCCGTCGTCCTTGCCGTCGCGCTCCACAAGGGCCTCACGAAGCGCATCGTGCGCGATGCGGGCGTGCCCACCCCTGACTTCGCCGTCGTCGAATGCGCCGCGGACATCGCGGGCGTCAACCTGCGCTATCCGCTCTTCGCGAAGCCGCTGGCGGAGGGGACGGGAAAGGGCGTGACCCCCCAGTCGAAGATTGAAGACGCGCGGCAGCTTGAAAGCGTCTGCTCCTCCCTGCTGCATGACTACGCGCAGCCGGTCATCGTGGAGGAGTACCTGCCGGGCCGCGAGTTCACGACGGGAATCGTGGGCACGGGGGCCGGTGCCGAAGTGATTGGAACCATGGAGGTCATTCTCCTTGCGACGGCGGAGGCCCACGCCTACACCTACACAAACAAGGAATACTGCGACGACCGGGTGCGCTACGTCCTTGCCCGGGGCGATGCCGGCAGGGCATGCGCGGAGCTTGCGCTGAAGGCCTGGCGTGCGCTCGGAGGTCGGGACGCCGGGAGGATCGACATCCGCATGGACGGAAACGGTCGGCCCAGTTTCATGGAAGTGAACCCGCTCGCGGGTCTGCACCCCAAGCATTCCGACCTGCCCATCATCTGCACGATGGTGGGCGTGAGCTTCCAGGAGTTGATCGGCAGGATCATCCGCTCAGCGAGGCTGCGCGCCGGCCTCTGAGGCCGGACCGAAGCGCGGCAGCGCCGCATTGCGCTCGTCTGAGGCGAGCTTTTCCCGCACACACGCGCAGAATCGGTCGACGACCCAGCCGTAGCAGTCCGGCGGCAGCTTCTCACGCCGCACGTCCGGCACGTCGTTGTATGAATCGATGACCTGCGGATCGCCCTCCGGCGTCACACACCATTCTATCGCGTTAAAATCGAGCCCGAGGCCGGCATTGAGCGCGGCGCTCTTTTCGCAGATGAAATGCGCGAGCTCCGGGTCCAGCTCGCCAGGCGCCGGCACCGCATAAACGCCGCGGTCGAAGGGAAGGGGATCCCACCGGCAGAGAAAGACGTCCTGCCTTCCGACGCAGAAGGCGCGATAGTATGCCTTGTAGGAAACAAGCTGCTGGACGATCAGGGTGTGCCGGCTCTTCAGGCTCTCATAGAGGCCGCGCAGCGACAGGGCATCCTCCGCGCGAAAGACGTCCTGCCAGGCATAGCCGTCAACCGGCTTGATGATGCAGGGAAAGCCCACCCGCGCACCGACCGCCTCCCAGTCCGGGCCCTCCGCAAGCTCGGCCGTCTCTTCGCTCACCTTTCCGCTGGGGATGAGCATCGTGCGGGGGTGATGGATGCCCAGAGCGTCGTAGAGGTAAAGCTCGGAAAGCTTGTCGAGGACCAGCGTGAAAAAAGGATTGTTCAGGACGTATGTCCCGCCGATTGACCAGTACCGCATGAGCCTGCCGCAGGTAGTGGTCGCAGAAGCTCACACGGTCGACGACGACGCGGAATGGCGACGGGGAGGGATGTTCGAGCTGGCCCGCCTTGATGAACTGCACGGGCAGGTCGGCGAGTCCGGCGGCCACGCTCCGGATGAAATCGTTGTCGCGAAACTCGAGGATGCCTACTGCGCGCGCCATGTCACGTCAAGGGAGAGCGGGAATGGGACCGGCCCTTTCACTCAGAGCCAGAAGCGGAGCCCCAGGGCGCCCTGGACGTGCCAGCTGAACGCCGTGGGAATGAAAGAGACGCCCACCGCGGGGGCAGCTTCAACGAATATCTCCAGAGTCTTTCCAAAGGGCCAGATCTGGAGGCCGATCGGAACTCTGCCGCCAACGCTGACGTCGACTGGCGAAACGTCGACGGATGCATAGCCGCCGACCCCGACGTACCAGTCGAAAATGCTCACGATATTGCCATGGGCTATCCAATAGTCTGCCGTGACGCCAATGGAGAGCGGAAAGGTCACCCCGATGCCGAGCATCAAAGGGAATTGCGGCAGCTTCAAGGTGAGCATCGCGCCGGACGGGAGCCCCCCTGTTCCTGCAAAATATAGCGCGCCTTCGCCGCCGATGGCGAAATTGCCCGCGGCAAAAGCGGCGGTCGATACGCCGATGAGAGCAATCAGGACCAGGATCAGAATCTTCTTCATTCTCCCCCCTTGGTTGAAAGTTATCCCGTCTCCGAACTATGCACAACGGCCCGGTGCGGGCATCCATTGCTGCTCAATCGCGGCGTCATTTTCTCCGATACTCTCATGAGGGGAGATATGCTCTCCGCGAGGAACCCATGGATTGGAAAGAGCAGCTGACGACGGATGAGGGGGAGCTTCGGGCACTCGTGGAAAGGCTGGGCGCCGCCCGCAGCGGAGGACTGCACGGCCGCGCGGAACGTCAGTGTGCCTCGCGCTCGCTGAATGCAAAGCTTTCATCCATGCACGCGTATGTCCAGGATTTCCTGAGCGGACGCAACGAGCAGGAGCGCGCGACGCTTGAATACCGTCTGCGCGTGGAGTACCCGCTTTACTCCCATCTCACCTCGCTCTCCCATTTGCCGCGTGAATACGTGGAATGGGCCTGCACGTGAGGCAAGGCACAATACCCGCGCAAGTGCTGTGAAACCTTCTGATTGATGCGTCAGGGTGCGTGGAAGCACCCTGACCGTCAGGTCGCTCCGTCCGACCCTTATGCGAAAAGATCTACTTTTGTGGCCACGCCCTGCGGGTTGATTTGCTGCGCCGAAACAGGCTTCGCCGCAAGCTTCACGGCGTCATCGGAGTCACCGTCCGACTCCCGCTCTCCCGCGACCTCTTTCGAGGGCTGGGAGGCGATCGCTGTAGACCACTGGTTCTGGGTCATTGATGCATCAATGCGCATAGTATTCCTTTCTCTATATATAGCATAACGAATATCTATTCGATTGCAAGGGCAAAATGACGGCCATTTGACCGACCGGCTTTCGCGGCATTATTTTCCGCGCAGGATGCAGAGCGCAGCCCGAAGCACGCCGCGGGAAGCGTCCTGACGGCGGTCGCCGATCTTTCGACGTGGGCGCCGTCGCCGATCTTTCGACGCCGGGTCGACGCCGTCAAAGCGACGGCAAGGACCCGTCCTTGCGAAATCAATCGACGCACAGGGATTCGGGGGATTATCTTTTTCGGCGCGGGGAAAGGAGGGCGATTCGGTGAGGTCTTTCTTGAAGGCCAGACCTGTCGTGACCGCCGCGTTTCTTACCATTCTCCTGGGAGGGTGCGCTACCATGTCTGAAGGCAAGGATAACATATCATTCGTCGTTTCCACGACAGCGGTGCAGGGGGCGCCTGAAACCGGCTTTGACAGCGGCCTTGTGTCCGTGGGTCGGCTGAATGCCATCTTCGGTGCAAAAGCGCGCGGGCCAGCCAATCCGCGCTCGTTTCCGTTCACCTGGAAGGGGCTTCCCAGGGGGACAAAGGCCATCGCGGTCGTCCTTGACGACCCCGACGCGCGGCTGGTCCTTGCCGCGAACGGAATGACCGGTGATGCGTTCCTGCACTGGATCGCGGCTGACATCGATCCTGCCGCGGGCGGTCTGCCGGACAACGCCGCCGCGACGATGCCCATCACGCAGGGAAAGAATGGCACGGGACAGGCCCGTCTACACGGCGCCGCAGCCGCCGGCCGACGTCCCCAAGGACACCGACAAGGTGCGCATCCATGTCTATCGGCTGAAGGTGTACGCGCTTTCGGCGCCGACGGGTCTCAAGACCGGGTTCAGCCTTGATGACCTGATGTCCGCAATCAAGGGCACGACACTCGGGATGGCGCAGCTCAACGTGAGCTACAGCAACCAGTAGGCCGTGGAAAAGGATCCATCGCTCCTTCCGGGAATGCCCGGAAACCCGTGGCGATTGCGGACATCCGACGGGAGCGTCGAATATGCGGCATTCAGGGACACCAGGATAGCGCCTGCCGCGCTGGTGGTGAAGGTGGGCGCCCGGGAGAGACGCTACAACCTGCGCTGCCTGGAGGATCTGCACGAGATGCTGAAGGCGCATGGCGACTGGGTTCCTCTGGGCCGCGCCGGTGAGCACGAGCAGCCGCCCGCGGGCAGCGTCGAGGCATGGGCTCGCTCCCGACAGAACCCCGTGGGCGGCTGGTATGGGTTATCGAAGGGCCAGCGGGGGGATTTTGCCGCCTTCATTCCCCCCATCCTGCAGGAGCTGAATCTCGCGGAGCTGGAAGGAAAAGCCCCCGACCTGCTCATGCGCGCGGTCTAGAAGGTTTTCAAGCTCGCAGATGCCGAGAGCCGTGGCCGCCTCCGGATCGGGCGCTACCGCGTCCTCAGGTAGTTCTCCACGGACCGGTCATAGCCGCGTTCCGCGGCCTTGGAGAAGTAGCAGGCCGGCAATTCCCCTGCGCCCCGATGATAGGCGACACACTCGCAACACACCCCTTTCCTGCTGCACGTGTACGTGCAGTTGCAGGAAGCCTTGTTCGATTCGATTTTGCAGGCTTGCATGCTCAACTCCATGATACATCTGCGTCGTTGCCGGAGCCGGGATGATAGCATGGGTGAAGGAGCGCCGCCACAGGACGGCGACGATGCGTCTCCGCTCCTCATGACGATCCACAAAAAATGTGCTACCATGGGCCCATACCAGCGTTCAGGAGGCGACGATTGTCAAAGAGGGTATTCGCACTCTTTTTTTCTCTCGTGACGGTTGCCGTCGTGTACGCCGTCCCGCCGACGTACCTGCTCACCACGGGCTCGCTCCTGTCGCAGACGAGCTTCGGCCTCTTCACGAATTCCTTTGACGCTGCATTCAATGAAAGCGACGCCGGCACGCTCCCCACCTTCTCAACGCTGACGCAGTCGTACCTCTTCACCGGCCTGGCGAACGATTTCTCCGGGAATGTCGGCACGGTGCCGCTCACCCCTTTCACATTCGGGTATTACGGACCCGGCCCGAAGGCCTGGTCTTTGCTGGGGGACGTCGTCCTGCAAACGGCCAACTCCACGCTGAGCGACGGCACCGTCGTCACATCTGCCGCGAAGACGGTGGGCGCTTCGAGCATGAGCTGGGCCACACAGAGCGCGCAGTCCACCTACCAGTTCCTCGATGCATGGAATGCGGCGGGAAACGAGCAATTCCTGATGAAACTTGGCAGCCTCAATCTCGGGGCGCTTCTCAACTGGTACTACACGCAGAATACCTCAGGAGCCGGTGCGAACGCTTTCGCCGCCGCGAATGTGAATCAAACGACCACGTTCAATTATGACACCTCGGGGCTCGGTGTCGCCCCTGCGCCGGCGCTGAACTACACCGAAAGCGTCTCTCTGTCGAAGCCCGATGGGACTCTGGACATCGGGCTCACCGTGCCGCTGTACTTCAAGGTCGGGTCCATCGGTTTCGACGTTGCGCCGAAGGTGGAATACAACCGCTACGATGCTTCGATCACGGACACCATCAGCTACACTCCACCGCAGCGGGCGCTGGCCGGCAACTTCCCGATCGCGACAGGAGCACTGAACACGACGACGGACGTCACCGGTTTTGTGACCACGGCCTTGTCGTCAACGGCGAGCCTGCCTTCACTGGCGGCGGGAAACGCAAACAATCTTTTCGAGGTGAACCTCGACGGGTACCTCACCTTCTACACGGCCGATCCGCTGCATGTCGTGAAAAATGGCGCGGAGCAGTGGAACTACGCCGGCGGCGGGGCGGGATTCACCTACCCGGTTGGCCTCGTCGCGCCGGGCGCCGTAAACCAAACCGACACGACAACGACGCGTGGCGCGGGGATCGCTTATCGCGTCGCCCCGTCCGCACAGCAGAAGATGTACTTCGACCTGGGTGAAGGGTCGTCATGGGCTATCGGGCCGAAGGTCGACCTCGAGCTGAACTATGCGCCAATTTCGGATGTCTACAGAACGCAGATCACGCAAATAGCCAGCACCGACGGCGACGGCAATGGAAAATTCACGGATGCGGCGGACCAGATCGTGACCACCGTCACCACGTACAATCACAACAACGAAGGCGGAACCTGGAACGTGATCGGCGGCATCGAGCTTCCTGTTGCCCTGACATTCCGTCCTTCGGCAGGCTTCTTCGGTGTCACGGTCGGTGCGAATCCGCGTCTCCTGTACACGCTCACCGTTGTCAGCAGCACGCCGGAAACGTTCAGCCAGACAATCAGCGCAACGGATGGAACGGGCGCCGCGATTGCGGCGCCGGGAGGCATCACCTCCGTCACCGCGGGAACGGCGGACCCGGTCACAAGGACGAACTCTGCGTGGACATTCGATTCCGGATTCGAGCTTTCTTTCGATTTCTATCTCCCCGCGGATACCACGCTCCACATCATGTGGTCGGGCGCGGGCAACCTCTCCTTCCAGGGGACTCTGTCGCTGAAATAGCTGAAGAAGGGTCGGTCATCATGAGCAATCCCACACTTACTCGCGCCCTGCTGTCTGGCAACGAGGCTATCGCCCGCGGTGCCTGGGAGGCAGGCGTCACCATTGCCACCGGCTATCCTGGTACTCCCTCCACCGAGATCCTGGAAGCGGCGCGCGCGTACAAGGCGGACATCTACTGCGAGTGGTCGCCGAACGAGAAGGTCGCGCTGGAAGTGGCGGCAGGCGCCTCCCTTGCGGGTGCGCGCGCCATCGTCACGATGAAACACGTCGGTCTCAACGTTGCCGCCGATCCCTTGATGACGCTTTCCTACATCGGGACGGTGGGCGGGCTCGCCCTGTGCGTGGCGGATGACCCCGGCATGCATTCCTCCCAGAACGAGCAGGACACGCGGCACTATGCCCGGTTTGCAAAGATCCCCATCCTCGAGCCCTCCGATTCGCAGGAGGCCAAGGACTTCCTTGCCCTTGCCCTTTCTCTGTCCGAGGAGCATGCCACACCCGTGCTGCTGCGTTCCACGACGCGTGTGAGCCATTCCAGCAGCGTCGTGACCCTCGGTGCGCGCACGGCACCCGCCGCGAGCCCCGGCTTCCAGAAGAATCCGCAGCGTTTCGTTCCCATACCGCTCTATGCCCGGCCCATGCGCGTGCGGGTGGAGGATCGCACGCGCGCGCTGGCAGCAGCGGCATCCACGTCGGTGGCAAACAGGATCGAGTGGGGAGACCGGGCCCTCGGGGTCATCGCGGAAGGCATCGCGTACCAGTACGTCCGCGAGCTCCTGCCCGACGCATCGATACTCAAGATCGGCTGGGTCTGGCCCTTCCCGGACGAGCTCCTGCGCGAGTTTGCCGCGGGGGTGAGGCGCCTCCTGGTGGTCGAGGAGCTGGACGACATCCTGGAAGAGCACGTGCGATCACTGGGCATCAGATGCGAAGGCCGCGCCACGGTGCCGGGAATCGGTGAGCTCTCCGCCGATCGCCTGGCGCCTATCCTGACGGATGCCGCGCCGCGCGCGCCCATGGTGGCGGGTGCCGACCTTCCCGCGCGGCCTCCCGTGCTCTGTCCCGCCTGCCCGCACCGCGGGATATTTTTCGCGCTGGGCAAATTCGATGTCACCGTGACCGGCGATATCGGCTGCTATTCCCTGGGTGTCTTTCCGCCCCTGAAGCGCATCGACACAATCCTCTGCATGGGCGCGGGCATCTCCATGGCGCACGGCATGCAGAAGGCGGGCGCGGCACTTCCCGCCGGGGATACCGCGCCGCGAAAGGTTGTCGGCATCGTCGGGGACTCCACGTTCTTCCATTCAGGCATCACCGGGCTGCTCGACATCGCCTACAACAAGGGCGCCTCCACGATCATCGTGGTGGACAACCGCACCACCGCCATGACCGGCCACCAGGAGCACCCGGGAACCGGGCGCACGATCCTGGGCGAAGAGACCATCAGCGCGAGCGTGGAAGAGTTCGGACGGGCCTGCGGCATGAAGAATATCGCCACGGTGGATCCCTACGATCTGAAGGCGACCGTGGAGACTTTGCGCACGGCCATCGAGTCCGACGAGCCGTGGCTGGTCGTGTCACGGTCTGTCTGTCCCCTGGCGGCGAAGAAGAACGTGGGGCCTGCCCGACGCGTGAACCAGGAGCTGTGCAGGAAGTGCAAGGCATGCCTCAGGCTGGGCTGTCCCGCCATCGAATATGCCAACGACGAGATCCACGTGAACGAGATGCTCTGCGGGGGCTGCGCGCTCTGCGAAAAGGTCTGCAAGGACAACGCCTTCGAGGTCGCGGTGGGGGAATGCCATGAGTAGGACGACCAGCATCGTGATGGTGGGCGTCGGCGGGCAGGGCATCCTCCTGGCGACCCAGATCATCGCGCGCGCGGCGCTCGCCGCCGGGCACGACGTGAAGACGAACGAGGTGCACGGCATGGCGCAGCGCGGCGGCTCCGTCCTGGCCCAGATACGCTTCGGGGAGAAGGTCTACAGCCCGCTCGTGCCGGAAGGGACCGCCGCGGTGCTGGGCTCCCTGGAGCGCATCGAGGCGCTGCGGATGAGGGATTATCTTGCGGCGGGCGGGCTCGCCGTCGTTTCGCAGCAGGCGATCATCCCCGTCACCGTCTCCTCGGGCCAGGCGACGTATCCCGCCGACGCAGAGCAGAGGCTGCGCGCCGCCTTCCCGCGCCTGGCCTACATCGACGCGATTTCGGCGGCCGAAAGGCTGTGCGAGCCGCGGGTGGCAAATGTCATCCTGCTGGGCGCCATGTCCACGGCGCTGCCGATTTCGCCGGCGTGCTGGGCAGAGGCCATCTCCCAATGCGTGAAGCCCGCCTACCGCGATATCAATATGCGCGCGTTCGAGGAGGGCAGGCTGCTCGCCGTGGCCGTCTGAAGACTCCTGACTGTCCTCGCCGGACGGGGTATACTTAAGAGGGGCGGAAGGAGACACCGTGAGCGCACAGTCGGTCCTGATTGTCGACGATGAACCCAAGATCCTCGAAGCCATCGACCGGGAGCTCTTCTTCTGGAAGACGCAGAAGGATATCACGCTCTACACGGCGCTTTCGGCCCGGAGCGCGCTGGACATACTCGCCACGAACCACGACTCCATCCACGTCATGGTGAGCGACCTGAAGATGAGCAGCATGGGCGGCGACGAGCTGATCTGCGAAACGAAGCGGCTCTATCCCGACATCCGTTCGATCCTCATCACGGGGTACTCGGAGGCGGCGGGCATCTCCCGCGCGGTATCGGCGGGAATCACGGCATTCATCCAGAAGCCGTGGGAAACCGACGGCCTGATCGCCGAGATCGAAAAGGCCATGGCGCAGCACGACGCGGACCTTGTCAACCGCGACTATCTTGCGCGCCTGGTGGCGCAGATGGAGCGCACCGGCCAGATCCAGAAGCGTCTCTTCGAGCACGACAGTTTTCCCAGCGCGAATTTCAACGTCGAGGTCGCCTACCAGCCCCTGACCGAGTTCTTCTGCGGAGGAGATTTCTACCAGGTCATCCCGCTTTCCGACGACAAGTGCATCATCATCATCGGCGACGTCTCGGGGCACGGCCTGGAGGCGGCATTCGTCACGGGCATCGTCCACACCCTCATCGCCCGCGAGGAGCTGGAGAACGCGGGGAGCGCGGATTTTTCCCCCAGCGCGTTCCTCGCGCGGCTGAACAGGCTGATCCTGAAGGACCTGGCACAAGCACCCGAGTTCATCATCACCCTGACGGCGGCCTTCCTGGACTGCGCGGCGCATCGACTGGTCTTCAGCAATGCCGGCAACCTTCCCCTCTATCTCCTGCGGCCGGAGTCGTGCTCCACCCACGCGGTGCCGGGCTTCCCCTGCGGCTTCACGGCGGATGCGCAGTTCACGGAGCTCTCCATCCCCGTACGGGAGGGAGACAAGATCGTGCTCATGACCGACGGGCTCGTTGAAAGGGGGAGGATCGCCGGCTACGTGAACTTCGACTCCGTGCAATCCCTCATGATGCATTTCTGCGGCGATCCCGGTTTCAACCGCAAGATCATCAAGCTCATCCTGGAGATGTTCCCCGAGGGTAAGTTCTACGACGATGCAACCCTCGTGAGCATCGATATCCTCTGAAGGCCTGCCTCCCGAATCTTCCTGCTCACGCCTGACTTGAACCCGAATGCCTTGCAAACCGGGGCAATGAGCGTGTCATCACGAGCGGCGAAAAAGATCGCGGAAATTACCGCCAGGACTCCAGCGCCGAGAGAAATCGGGCAAAGGCTTCGGGGGGAAATGCATCCTCGGGGATGCGCACCCTTTTGCCGTCGCGCAGGCGGACGACGGCCGATCTTCTGCCGATCGTGCGCCGCACGGAGATGCGCGCCACCTCTTTTTGCTCGACGCGCCGCTGTCGGAGGGTGCGGCCGCTGCAGAGCGTGAGCGTCTCCCCGTCCAGCGACACCGTCCTGATGCCGCGACGGAACCAGCGCGCGACGTCGATGCCGAAACCGATGCCGACGCAGAGTGTGAGGAGCAGGAAGGCGAGAAGCGACAGAAGCGTCGGGACGAGGAAGAGCGCGAGCAGGACGAGCGCCACCAGCAGGAACGCAATGACATCGGTGGCGATGAGGTAGCGGGGCTGGGCGCTGAGCGTGACGTGTGTCTTCATGGACGGCCGGGTTTTCACAGTAGCGCATATCCACTTGTCTTGACAGAGGGGTCCCGCGTCGCTACCGTGGGGCAGCAATTTGGTGCATAAGTATGCATGCCGGCTTTCCGGCGCATGGGGAGACGTGGGAAAAGCAGTCCTGCTTCTTGAAGACGGTTTCGTTCTGGAAGGCGACGCATTCGGCGCTCGCGGCGAGGCGTTCGGAGAGGTCGTTTTCAATACGTCGATGTCCGGCTACCAGGAAGTACTTACCGACCCGTCCTATCGGGGCCAGATCGTCACCATGACCTACCCGCTCATCGGCAACTACGGCATCGTGCCCGAAGACGGCGAATCGGGCGGTACGTGGCTGTCCGGCTTCGTCGTGCGCGAGGTGAGCGCGATGCGGTCCAACTGGCGCAGCACCGTGGATCTGCCGACGTGGCTGGAAGCGCAGGGAGTCGTCGGCATCCAGGGCGTGGATACGCGCGCCCTGACGCGCCATTTGCGGACTCACGGCGCGAAACATGGCGTCATCTCGAGCGGGGACCTGGCGATGCGGTCACTCGCGGCGAAGCTCGAGAAGGCGCCAAGGATCGTCGGCATCGATCTCGTCCGGGAGGTCTCCTGCAAGACTCCGTACGAATGGAACGAGGGGCTCCCCGGCGCGAAGCCCACCGAGGCGCGACGGCACGTCGCGGTCATCGACTGCGGCGTGAAGCGCAACATCCTTCGCTGGCTGGTGTCCTCCGGCTGCCGGGTCACGGTCGTACCCGCGCGCACCACCGCCGCGGAGATTATTTCGCTGGAGCCCGACGGCATCGTGCTCTCAAACGGTCCCGGCGACCCCGAGCCCGTGACGTACGTCATCGAGACAGTCAAAGGTCTCGTGGGCAGGACGCCCCTTTTCGGTATTTGCCTCGGCCAGCAGATGCTGGGCATCGCCCTGGGCGGAAGGACCTACAAGCTGAAATTCGGCCACCACGGGGCAAATCACCCCGTCCAGGACCTCGAAACGGGGCGCATTGCCATGACCTCCCAGAACCACGGCTTCAATGTCGACATGGATTCACTCACCGATCCCGGCACGCGCATGACACACAAGAACCTCTACGACGGCACGGCCGAGGGCCTGGAGAACAGGGAGCTGCGCCTCTTCAGCGTGCAGTACCACCCCGAGGCGAGCCCGGGTCCGCATGAATCAGGGTACCTGTTTGCACGCTTTGCCGCGCTGATGGACGGCGCACGCTGATGCCGAAAAGGACCGACATCTCTTCCATCCTCATCATCGGCACGGGGCCCATCGTGATCGGCCAGGCCTGCGAGTTCGACTACTCCGGGACGCAGGCATGCAAGGCGCTGCGGGAGGAAGGCTTCCGGGTCGTCCTGGTCAACTCCAACCCCGCGACGATCATGACCGACCCCGAGATGGCGGACGCGACGTACATCGAGCCCATTACGGTGCCCATGCTGGAGAAGATCATCGAGGCGGAGCGCCCGGATGCGCTTCTGCCGACGCTCGGCGGACAGACGGGTCTCAATATCGCCATCCAGCTCGCGGAGAGGGGCATCCTGGACCGCTATGGCGTGCTGATGATCGGCGCCGACCGCGAAGCGATCCGCAAGGCGGAGGACCGCAAGCTCTTCAAGGAATCAATGCAGAAGATCGGCATCGACGTGCCGCGGAGCGGGCTTGCCCATTCAGCGGCCGAGGCGCAGGAAGTTGCCGCGGGCATAGGCTTTCCACTCATCATCAGGCCGTCCTTCACGCTCGGCGGGACCGGCGGCGCGGTGGTCACGGATCCGGCCGTTTTTTCCGACATGGCGGCCCGGGGCCTTGCCGCGAGCATGATCTCCGAGATCCTCATCGAGGAGTCCATCGCCGGCTGGAAGGAATACGAGCTGGAGGTGATGCGGGACCGCCGGGACAACGTCGTCATCATCTGCTCGATCGAGAACTTCGATCCGATGGGCGTCCATACGGGGGATTCCATCACCGTCGCCCCGGCGCAGACCCTCACGGACCGCGAATACCAGAGCATGCGGGACGCGGCCATCGCCTGCATCCGCGAGATCGGCGTGGAGACGGGCGGCTCCAACATCCAGTTCGCGGTGCATCCGGGCAATGGCAGGCTGGTGGTGATTGAAATGAACCCGCGCGTCTCCCGCTCCTCCGCGCTGGCATCAAAGGCCACCGGCTTTCCCATCGCCAAGATTGCGGCAAAGCTCGCCGTGGGCTACACGCTGGATGAGATACCCAACGACATCACGCGCACCACGCCCGCCTCCTACGAGCCTTCCATCGACTACTGCGTGGTGAAGATCCCGCGTTTCGCATTCGAGAAGTTTCCTTCCGCGGACCCCACGCTCTCCATCCAGATGAAGTCGGTCGGCGAGGTGATGGCCATCGGCAGGACATTCAAGGAGGCGCTCCAGAAGGGTATTCGTGGGCTGGAAATCAAGCGCGCCGGTCTGGTGGGCGTCCCGAAGGCAAGCGACGCGGAGCTCCCGCAGATGCTTGCGCGTCCGAACGCGGAGCGGTTGTTCTATGTCGCGGAAGCGCTGCGCCGGGGTTGGTCGGTGGAGCGCCTCAATACCGTCACGAGCATCGACCCCTGGTTCCTTTCGAACATGAAGGAGATCGTCGATTTCGAGGCCGGCCTTTCCGCCGACACGCTGCTGGCCGCAAAGCGCATGGGCTTCAGCGACTCCCAGATCGCCGCGCGCCTGGACACGGATGAGGAGTCGATCCGCAGGCTCCGCAAGAAGAAGGGCATCGTTCCCGGCTACAAGCTGGTGGATACCTGCGCCGCGGAGTTCGAGGCCTATACCCCGTACTACTACTCGACCTACGACGGTGAGGACGAGTCGCGGCCGACAAAAAAGAAAAAGATCATGATCCTTGGCGGGGGCCCGAACAGGATCGGCCAGGGCATCGAGTTCGACTACTGCTGCGTGCACGCGGCCTTCGCGCTGCGCGATGCGGGTTTCGAGACGATCATGGTCAATTCGAATCCCGAGACCGTCTCCACGGACTACGACACCTCGGACAAGCTCTATTTCGAGCCTCTCACCCGGGAGGACGTGCTTGCCATCGTGGACAAGGAAAAACCCGACGGCGTGATCGTGCAGCTCGGCGGCCAGACGCCGCTCACGCTCGCGGTCGGCCTGGAGAAGGCGGGCGTGCCCATCATCGGCACGAGCCCCGACTCCATCGACCAGGCGGAGGACCGCAAACGCTTCTCCCAGCTCGTGCGGAAGCTCGGCCTGCGGCAGCCGGAGAATGGCACGGCCGTCGACGGCGACGGGGCGCTCGCCGCTGCCCACGACATCGGCTACCCGGTGCTCGTGCGGCCCAGCTACGTGCTGGGCGGCAGGGCGATGGAGATCGTCTACGACGATGGAAGCCTTCGGCACTACATGGAGCGCGCCGTCTGGGCGTCCCCCGAGCGCCCCGTGCTGGTCGATCGTTTCATCGAGGACGCCATCGAGGTCGACGTCGACATGGTCGCGGACGGCACGACATTCGTGATCGGCGGCATCATGGAGCACATCGAGGAGGCGGGTGTCCATTCCGGTGACGCCGCCATGGTGCTGCCCGCGCACACGCTTCCGCACTGGATGCTGGAGGAGATACGCCGCTACACGCGGCTGCTCGCGGCGGAGCTCCACGTCGTGGGCCTCATGAACGTGCAATACGCGGTGAAGGGCAAGGAGCTGTACATCATCGAGGTGAATCCAAGGGCGTCGCGGACCGTGCCGTTCGTGTCGAAGGCCATCGGGGTGCCCCTGGCAAAGATCGCGGCCCAGGTGATGGTGGGCATGACGCTCCAGGAGATCGGGTTCACGGAAGAGGTCGTGCCACGCCACATATGCGTCAAGGAATCGGTGCTGCCCTTTGCGAGATTTCCCGGCGTGGACATCGTCCTGGGCCCGGAAATGAAGTCCACGGGCGAGGTGATGGGAATTGACGCCGATTTCGGCCGCGCCTACTGCAAGGCGCAACTGGGCGCGCTCCAGGACGTGCCGGTCTCCGGCACGGTGTTCATCAGCGTCAAGAACGCCGACAAGACGCAGCGTGCCGTTTCCATTGCCTACCAGCTCCACAACCTGGGCTTTTCCATACTCTCCACGTCGGGCACCGCCGCTTTCCTGAAGGAAAATGGCATTCCTGCCGACGTCGTCCATCGCGTGAGCGAAGGGGATTCGGCGCTCCTGGATCTCATGCGGGACGGCAAGATACAGCTCATCATCAACACGCCGACGGGCAAGGGTCCGCGCACCGACGAGGTATCCATCCGCGCGACGGCCAACAGCAGGGGAATACCCGTTGTAACGACGATGCCCGGCGCGGATGCCTACGCCCAGGCCATCAGGGCGTTGATCCGCGGTGAGTTAGGCGTGACGCCCATTCAGCGGTACCACGCAGGAGAGCGGACCCGGCGCGCTCTGGTCTCCCCGCCTTCGAACGGCCGATGATGCGATCGAGCATCGTCCCGACCTCCGTGAGCGGCTCCACATCCCTGTTGAGGATCCGATAGACGCCGCTGATGATGGGAAGCGCGAGCTTCCGCTGGCTGGCAAGCGCATGCACCCACTTCGCCGTCATGATCCCTTCCGCGATGTAGCCGAAGCGCGGCAGGCTTTTGATCACGTCGTCGATCGACGAGCAGCCCTCGATCAGCTTCTTCAGCACGATCTCCCGGCCGAAACGCCTGTTGCGGCCGTGCAGGCTGCGGCACGTGACGTCGAGGTCCCCCACGCCCGCGATGGACGTGAAGGTCTCGGGGTGCGTGGCGCCCATCGCGCGGCCCAGCACCTGGATCTCGTTCAGCCCTGCCGCGAGGAGGAGCGATTCTGTGTTGTCGCCGAACTGCGGCGAGTTCTCTTTCAGAGCGTCCAGGATGCCAAACGCGATGGCGACGACGTTCTTCAGCGCGGCGCTGATCTGCACGCCGCGGACGTCGAGGGACGAGAAGACGACGAGACTGCCGCCGGCCATGAGCTCGCGCACGCGGATGGAGTTGCGCCCGCTGCGCGACGCGCTGATGAGACCGGTGATTTTTCCCTGCGCCACCTCGATGGCATGGCTGGGACCCGAAATGTAGACGAGCTTGCCGCGGTACATGCCGGGCAGGTAGTCCTCCATCGCCTCGGTGATGAGGCGTATGCCTGATGGCGTCTCGATGAATCCCTTTGTCAGGATGGAGATGATCGTGCGGCCTTCGCGGATGCTGAGACAGGAGAGAATCTGCTTGAAGCTCGACAAGAGATAGAGCGAGGGGAGGGCGATGAACAGGTGCCCGCAGCCTTCCGCAACCGCGGCCATGTCGGTCGAGGCGTGGAGCTGCGCGGGCAGCCTCATGCCGGGGAGGAAGCGCTCGTTCGTGTGGGAGGCGTTGATCTCCGCGGCGACGCCCGGCTCGTAACACCAAATGTCCACCGGGCGGCCCTTCTCAGCGATTACTTTGCCGATTGCGGTACCCCAGGCACCTGCACCGATTATGCCGATCCTGGCGGCCACATCTTCGGACATGGTGAGTTGCATACAACGCGCCGGAGCCGCTGTCAAGGACAGGCCCCGCGTTGCATTTGGCCGCAAATACCGTGGCCGCAAATGCCACGGAATACCGGGGCCGCAAATGCCACGATATGACGTACGGATTTCTTTATCAGGTCAAGGTCCTGCTGGAGCATGTGGCTGTCGGGGTAGATGGCGAGCCCCTGCTCCGCGACGGCGCGCGCTTCGGAGAGCTTGCGGGCGTTGAAGAGAAATGCCACGGAGTTGTGCACGTAGACCTCGTACGAGCGCAGGAGGGCGTCGGGCTTGCCAAGCTTTTTCAGGCCATCCGCGACCGTTGCCGCCGCCGACGTATAGTCGCCCGCGTTGGCTTGCGACTGGGCCCGGAGCTGGAAGACGTCCACGGACAGCGCCGTCCAGTCGGCGTCCTGCAGGGTGGTCCGCACCCCGGGCTGCGTGAGCAGGGCATCCGCGTCCGTGTAGTCATTTGCGTTGAGGAGGCTCACGGTCCAGTTATGGTAGATGTCCCGCCGCGACTGATCGATATCGACGATTCCGCCAAAGGACGCTTTCACCGAATCGATGAACTGCACCGCCTGGCTGAACTGCTGGCGAATGCCCAGCCAGGAGATGTAATTGGTGAACGCGCCGGTCAGTATCTTGCGGCTGTCGTCGGTGCCCATCAGCGTGAATGCGCTCACGGCCGGCTGAAGGGCTTCCTTGTAGGCGCGCACGTCCCAGCTTTCTGACACCCGATTGTCGAGGATCAGGCTGAGGAGCTCCTTTTCACCGATGGTCTGCCGGTCCGCGTAGTCCCCCGGCGGCACATAGGCGAAGCCGGTGACCTTGCCGAATGAGTCGGTGAACTCCTTTTTCGCCCCGGGATTGAAGCCCAGGGGGTTCGTGGTCTCCACGTCGACGGGCTGGCCGTTCACGAGCACCGTGCAGAATGCATGATCCGTCGTCCGCACCCCCCCGACGGAGAGCCCCACGGACCGGGCCACGATCATGTAGAGGACCGCCGAGGAGACACAGTTGTAGATGCCCGTGTCCAGGGCCGTGTCCACCCGCGTCTGGAGAGTGGAGTAGCCCGAAAAGAGGTTCTTGTGCAGGAAGGTGAGAGCCCGTTCGCCCAGCTCCGCCTGGCTCGTGACATCGGCGACCTCGGCGCTGAACTTGCGCACGAGGCCCTCCAGCTTGTCTTTCGCCGCGGCAGCGTCGGCATCTGATGCGCCGGAAAACTGGAGGGCTGCATCGACGATGGTGTCCACGGGCAGCGGCTCCCGGACGGCAGAAAGCTGCTGGCTGAGGGGCAGCGGGGAGAGATCGGGCATCGGCGTGGGCGGCGCCTTTGCCTGTGCCCACAGGGCATGTATAAAAATGATCTGCGCGAATGCAATTGCAGCGCGCGCCGTCCGCGTCCTCATCGTTTTCCTTGAAACAAGATCAGCATTCCTATGGATTCACGTCAAGGCATGGGATAGAGTGAAGAGGCACAGGAGGCTGTATGAGGATCGGAGTTCCCCGGGAAATCAAAACGCATGAGTATCGGGTCGGGATGACGCCCCATTCCGCCAAGGCGTACGCGAAGAGCGGCCATTCCGTGATGATCGAGAAAGGGGCAGGCATCGGGTCTGGCTACGAGGACGCGGAGTACCTCGCCGCCGGGGCGCGCCTGGTCGCCGACAAGACGGAGCTGTTCCGCGAATCGGAGATGATCGTGAAGGTGAAGGAGCCGCTCGCGGAAGAGTTCCCGCTCTTCCACGAGGGACAGATCCTTTTCACGTATCTCCACCTTGCCGCCAGCAAGGACCTGGCGGACGAGCTGATCAAGCGGAAGGTGACCGGTGTCGCCTACGAAACGATCGAGCTCGCCGACCGATCGCTGCCCTGCCTCACGCCGATGAGCGAGATCGCCGGGCGTCTTTCGGTGCAGGAAGGCGCAAAGTACCTGGAAAAGGAGTTCGGCGGCCGCGGCATCCTTCTGGGCGGCGTGCCCGGCGTCCAGCGTGGGAAGGTTTCCATACTCGGCGGCGGCATCGTCGGCACCAACGCATGCAAGATCGCGGTGGGCATCGGCGCGAACGTGACCGTGCTCGACATCAACGCAAAGAGGCTGGCCTATCTCGACGACATCTTCGGCAGCTCCATCACGACGCTCTACGCCACGGAGGCGAATATTGAGCTGGTCCTGCGCGAATCGGACATCGTCATTGGCGCCGTCCTTGTTGCCGGCGAGACCGCGCCGCGTCTGATCACGCGCCAGCACCTTTCCATCATGCAGCACGGCGCAGTGATCGTCGACGTGGCCATCGACCAGGGCGGGTGCGCGGAAACCTCCCGACCCACCACGCACGACAACCCCATCTACATCGTGGACAATGTGGTGCATTACTGCGTGGCAAATATGCCGGGCGCCGTTGCCCGCTCTTCTACCATCGCCCTGACGAGCGTCACGTTGCCCTATGGGCTCCTCATTGCCAACCAGGGGCTCGCGGCCGCCTCCAGGGCCAACGAGGCGCTCAAGAAGGGCGTCAACACGATAGACGGGAAGTGCGTGCACCCGGGGGTGGCCAAGAGCTGCGGCCTGCCCTACACGGCCTATACGGGCTGACGCGACAAGCCCTCGGCGCCGCAGGCGCGGCGGAGGGCGGCATTTGCGGCCGCTCCTGGCGGCATTTGCGCTTGTCATTTCCACCCATATACTATACACTTGTATAGTATATGGGTGTCAGTTACCTCCACTTCAGGTCCCACTATTCACTCCTCCGCGGTTGTCGATCACCAGAGGAGATTTGCCGTTTCGCCCGGGAGCGAAGCATTTCCGCCGTAGGAATGGCGGACATCAACAATTTCTACGGACTGATCTCCTTCCTGCTTGCCGCGCAGAGGGAGGGGGTGCGACCCGTGGTCGGAGTTGTCGTTCGGAAGGACCGTAAGGACCTGTTTACCGCGTACGTGATGAGCAGGCAGGGCTTCGGCTGTATCTGCCGGTTGCTCACGGAGCTGCTCACGGACAAGACGGGCGGCTATGACCCGGTGGCCGCCCTTCAGGAGCGAGGGTGGGAGGGGCTCTCTCTTCTGAGCCCCCATCCTGAGGTCGTCGACCGGTTGGCGGCGCGGGACCGGGCGGGCCTGTACGTTCAGCTCAGCTACGGAAGGCCGTTCTCCTTCCTTGCGGGCTTCGCACGGGACAGGGGTCTTCTCGCCGCCGCTGTTCAGGACACGACATTTCTCGACGAGTCGGACGAGCGGTTGTATCCGCTTCTGCGTGCCATCGACCTGAACGTCACCCTGGAGAGCGTGCCGTCGGAGGAGCGACTGGACGACAGCCACAGATTCGCGGAGCCCGCGGCAATGCAGGGCTTCTTTTCCGCCGTGCCCGACGCCCTGGCGGCCACGGAGCGCATAGCCGGGGAGGCAGACGCCTCCGGCATCATCAGCCCGCAGTACGTCTTTCCGTCATTCGAGGGCATGGCGGAGGAAGAGACGTTCCGCGCGCTCGTGCATCACTGCGAGGCAGGTGTTTGGCGACGCTACGGCGCCATGCGGCCGGACGTCCGCGAACGGCTCGACTACGAGCTTTCGATCATTCGTGAGAAGGGCTTCGCGTCCTACTTCCTGGTGGTGCGCGACATCGTGCAGCAGTGTCCCCGGACCTGC
The DNA here is from genome assembly GCA_963781885.1 of uncultured Spirochaetota bacterium. Classification (GTDB taxonomy): domain Bacteria; phylum Spirochaetota; class Spirochaetia; order SZUA-6; family Fen-1364; genus Fen-1364. The sequence goes on from CAWAHW010000002.1 coordinate 1,193,593, forward strand.
GGTCGGGGCAGCGCTGCTTCAAGCATCGTGTCGTATCTCCTGGGCATCACGCACGTGGATCCCCTGCGGTACGCGCTTTTCTTCGAGCGCTTCCTCAACCGGGGCAGGAAGGACCCGCCCGACATCGACGTGGACTTCCCCTGGGACGAACGGGAGAAGACGCTCGCCTACGTGTTCCAGAAGTACGCGGGCCGGGCCGCCATGGTGGCCAACCACGTCACATTCGGACCGCGCTCCGCCATCCGTGACCCGGCAAAAGCGCTGGGACTGCCGGAGGAGGAAACGGCGGAGATGGTGCGCGCCTTCCGCCAGGGCAGATTCGACGACATCCCCGCCTACATCCGGGAAAGCGCCGCGCGCATCCGCGGCTTTCCCCGCAACCTCGGCACGCACTGCGGCGGCGTGGTCATCACCCCCGGCCCGATCACGGACTACACGCACGTGCAGACGTCGCCGCTGGGCTACCCCGTGATTGCCTGGGAAAAGGACGGCGCGGAGGAGGCGGGCCTCGTGAAGATCGACCTGCTGGGCAACAGGTCCCTTGCCGTGCTGCGCGACACGCTGTCCCTCGTGGAAGGCACGCACGGCGTCCGCCTGGAATGGGAGAGCTTCGATCCCCTGGAGGATGCCGACACGCGGGACCTGATCGCCGGAGGCAGGACCCTGGGTGTCTTCTACGTGGAGTCTCCCGCCACCCGGCAGCTCCTCACCAAGATGGAGCGGGGGGATTACGAAAACCTGGTGATCGCGAGCTCCATCATTCGTCCCGCGGCCAACCGGTACATCCAGACATTCGTGAAGCGCCTTCACGGCGCTCCCTACCGGCCCCTGCATCCCCTCATCGAGCAGACCCTGGCGGAGACGTACGGGGTGATGGTCTACCAGGAGGACGTCTCCCGGGTGGCCATCGACCTTGCGGGGTTTCCGATCGAGGAGGCCGACCGGTTGCGCAAGATCCTCTCCAAGAAGGACCGCGACCTGAAGCTGCCCGACATGCGGGAGCGCTTCTTCCGCGGCGCCCGCGGGAACGGCGTGCCGGAGGAGACCGTGGTGAAGGTCTGGGACATGATCCTCTCCTTCGACGGCTACTCTTTCTGCAAGCCCCACAGCGCCTCCTACGCGCAGGTCTCCTACCGGGTGGCGTACCTCAAACGGTTCTACCCGCTTGAGTTCATGGCCTCGGTGATCAACAACGACGGCGGCTTCTACGGCCGGCAGACCTACGTGGACGAGTGCCGGCGCATGGGCTTTCCCATCCTGCCGCCGGACGTGAACAGGAGCCGCTGGGAGTACACGGTGGAGGGGCTTGCGGCGGCCCGTCCGGCTGCAACGTCGGTCGCGGCGGACGGCGGGCTCCCGACGTCCAACTCCGCGGAGTACCGCGGAAGGTTTCGCCCGCCCCTGGCCGCGCCCGACGCGCTTGCGCGTCATTTGGCGCGGCAGCCCTCCAACGTCGCCGGGAGCGACAGGGCTGAGGGCGCCCTGCGCGTCGGGCTCGGCCAGATCAAGGAGGCGCGTCGGGACCTCGTGCAGGCCATTGTGGAGGAGCGTGACGCGCACGGCCCCTTCGCGGGCTTCCACGACTTCATCACCCGCACCCCCTGCCGGTTTGAGGACGTGCGCGTGCTCATCCGGGCGGGCGCACTGGATTCCGTCTCGGACGGCTGCACCCGGCCGCAGCTCTTCTTCCGCTGGCTCTCCATCGAACGGGATAAAGGGCTGGGCTTCCTGCCGCCCGCCCCGCCGCCTCTGGAGGACTACCCGGCCCGGGTGAAGCTCGCCGACGAGGTGCGGACGCTCGGCATCGTGGTGTCGAGCCATCCCCTGACGCTTTTCCGTCCCCGGATCGAGCGCTTCATGCAGCGGCGGGGCCTGGGTCCGCTGGTCTCTTCTCCCGACATCCCCCGGCACAAGGGCCAGGCCGTGTGGATGGCGGGCATCCTCGTGACGGGAAAGGAGGTGGCCACAAAGAAGCGCGAGCCGATGATTTTCGTGAGCTTCGAGGATGAACAGTCCGTCTTCGAAACGGTGCTCTTTCCCTCCGCGTTCGACCGCTACTACCCGCTCCTGGACGATGGGTGGGCTTTCCTCATTCATGGGAGGGTCCAGGACGACCAGGGCGCTCTGGCAATCAGCGTGGACCGGCTCGTGAGGGTGTCCCGGAGGGAGGGGGAGGGCGATGACGCCGTGGCGCCGGACGCCAGGTCCCAAGCCGGGGAGGGGCGGCGTGAGCTCGTTGCGGCGGGCATGGCGGTGGCGCCCGACAGGCCGCCCCTTTTCATGTGGGGACGGGAAGGTCATCGGGCGCTCCAGTCGGGCTGACTGTGAAATATCGCTCTCCATGGTATCCTGTCGCCCATGTCGATCTGGTTCGCGCTTGTCCTGATCGTGTGCTGTGCGATTCTCTGGGACGTGGGCATCGTTCTGCAGAAGCTTGCTGTTGACGAGATCCCGCAGATCAAGCTCAACCGGTCCCTGGTGTCGCTCCTGAAATCGCGGCGCTGGATGGGCGGTCTCATAGCCTCTGCGCTCGGGTGGGGATTCTTTGTTTTCGCCCTCACCTTCACTCCCGTGTCGGTGGCGCGGGCAATACAGGGCTCGGGCTTCGTCGTCCTTGCGGTCTTTTCGCTGCTCTTTTTGCGGCACAGGCTCACCGTGCGGGAATGGATCGGCGTCGTCCTTGTGACCGCGGGAATCGTTGCGCTGGGAATCGCGGATTCCACGCAATCCAGCGCCCGGATCGAGCTTTCTCTCGGGCGCCTTCTGCCGGCGCTCGCGGTGTGTCTGGTCATCTGCGCGGTCGCCCTCCTGCTTCCAAGGATCCGGAGGATCGGCGTGCCGCGCGTGATTGCGTTCTCCATTTTTGCCGGCACATTCCTGGGCCTCGGCGACGTCTCGACAAAAATACTGACTGAGGTCCTGGGCCGGAGCGGTTTCGGTCTCGGGGCAGTGGGTGCCGCGGTTGCGCTTGTCATTTTCTATGCGTCCGGGTTCGTCGTGCTCTCCCGCGCGTACCAGCATGGTCGCGCCGTCCTGGTCACCGCGGTGTCGGACTTGTGCTCGCGCCTGGTCGCGATCCTGGTCGGCATCGCCGCCCTTGGGGAGGCGCTGGCAGGAGACCCGCGGCTGCGGCTGCTGGCGCTTCTGGGCTACGCGACGATCATCGTTGGCGCGATCTTTCTGTCGAGATTCTCCGGTTCGGAGCTTGCAGAGGGGCTGCACAAGACGCCAAGCATAGCCGCCGACGCGGGCTCAGAGGGCCTTCGCCATCCTGATGAAGGAAAACACGCCGAGGGATCCAAGGCCGATGCGCACCGCTGAAACGGGGTGGTAGCCGAAGCGGTCGTAGAACGCACGGGCGTGCTCGTTGTGCTCCTCGACGTCAAGCGTCATTTTGTGAGCGCCCGCGGCCGCGGCCCATTTTTCGCCGGCAAGGAGAAGCTCTTTCCCTGCTCCACGCCCGCGCATCTCTGGCACAATTGCAATGTGTGAAAGATAGAAATCGCCCGGCCCCAGATCGGCCATGGCCTTCCCCGCGCGGGCCAGATTTAGAAGGCGCGCCATGAATCCGAGCCCGTACCACTTCATAAGCAGTACCGCCGTGTGGAGCTGCGCCGCGCGCGTGGCGCGTGCGAAAGATCCGACAAACGAGCCGACGATGGCGCCAGGAAAGTTCTGATCAAGGATCACCAGGGTGTTCTCGTGCGAATAGGGATTCGCCTTTGCAGTCTGGAGATGGGCAAGAAGAGCCCTTGCGTTGTCACCGAACAAAGCAGGCACCAGGCCGCAGTCCGACTGGAGAACGAGCTCTGCGACAGCTTCGCTTTCCGATGATTCGGGGCGACGGACAGTGAACATCGCGGCACCAGTCTGTGGCCCGTACGTTGCGAAGTCAAGCGCCGTGGTTTCGCGATTGTCCGCGACCCGCGCGCGTTGACAGCCCATTCTGCACCGTCTATCCTGACGACCGTTCCCCACACGGGCGGCTAGCTCAGCTGGTTAGAGCGATTGGTTTACACCCAATAGGTCGGGGGTCCGAATCCCTCGCCGCCCATCGATAAGGCTTTTCGCATGAATGGATTATCGTTAGGGCCTCGTCCTGCCGGGACGCCGCAGCCTATATTGGCAATTCGATTGTACCCCTGCCGCTTCGGGTTATTTTGATATTCCGGCCGTCACTCCTCTGACAAGATGTTTCTGGAACAAGAGAAAGAAGACAATCGTTGGAAGGCTGCTGAAAAGCAGTGCCGCGAAGAGGACGGGATAGTTCGTCAGCCGATGGCTCGTGAGCAGGGCCACGCCAACGGTGACCGTCCTCTTCAAGGGGTCCTGGAGGAAGATGAGAGAAATCAGGAATTCGGTCCAAATGTTCACGAACTCCAGCACGGCAAGAGAGGCAATCGCTGGGCGGGCAGTGGCGATCATCAATCGCCAGAACACCTGGTTGTACGTGAGCCCGTCGATCATTCCCGCCTCGATCAACTCGTCCGAGATTTTCGAGAAGTACGCACGCATGAGATAGACCCCGAAAGGCGCAAAGACCGCAGAATAGATCAGGATGATCAGCCAGTAGGAGTTGACAAGCCGCAGACCCGCCATCTGGACGTAGAGCGGGACCACAATAACCTGCACGGGAACCATTTGAAAGCTGATAACACCGACGAAGGCGGCCGAACGGCCTGGAAAACGGAGTTTTGCGAAGGAGAACCCGGCGAGGAGAGAGACGACGATGATGAGGGCAACGGCGCCGACTGTGACGATCACCGAGTTGGCGAATCCTCGGAAAATGTCTGTCACGGCGAACATCGTTCGGATGCTATCCATTGTCCACGCGGTGGGTAGACCGTTCGGATTGGTGTAGTAGCCCGCCATCGTCTTGAAGGAGTTCATGGCGAAGTAGAGGAACGGATACACGCAGGTGATCGAAAGGATCAGGAGAACGCCGTAGACAAGGATTGATTCCAGCAGCCCTTTTCGTCGCACCTCCATCTGCCGCCACTCCCCCCTTCTGCTGCTATAGCGGTCGCAGGAACTTGATCTGAACCACAGAGATCAGGAAGGTCACGAGGAAAAGGATCACTCCGATCGCCGAGGCGTGCCCGTATTGCTGGTTGTTGAAGGCGTCTTGGTAGATGTAATACTCCATCGTTGTCGTGGAGAATCCCGGGCCCCCGCCGGTCATCACGTAGATGAGACTGAACATCTGCGTGAACGCGGCAATGACGCACAGCACCATGAATAGCCCGATGTACGTGCGCATCTGGGGGACCACGATTCGCCAGAACGTGGTCCACGTGCTCGCGCCATCGATGTGCGCGGCCTCGGTCACCTCGTCCTGCAGCGTTGCGAGACCCGCCAAGTAGATGATCATCCCGACACCGATGTAGGCCCAGATGAGCGTGACAATGACCGCGGTGAACGCAGTCGGTCCCGACTGCCACCAGTCGACCTTCGGCAATCCCACCAGGTGGAACAATTCGTTCAACGGGCCGTTGAACGAAAAAATGAACTGCCATGTGATGCCGATCACGGGCCATGACAGGGCCACGGGCGCGTAGAGGATCATCCGAAAGGCTCGCCAACCCCGGATCTGGCCATGCAGGAAGAACGCGATCAGTAATGGAAGAATCACCCAGATTGGAATCGTCGCGAGGAGGATGACATTGTTCAGCGCGATTCGCCGGAATATGGAGCTCGTGAACAGCTTCAGGAAGTTCTCAAGACCGACAAAGCGCGCAGTGATGCCATTCCAGTCGAAGAAGCTGTAGTAGAAAGTCTGACAGATCGGATACAGGAGGAAGCACGCAAGGACGATGAGGGCGGGAAGCGCGTAGAGCACGCCCGTCGCGGCCGCTTGGCTCCGCAGCGATCGGGTGCGCCCGCCCGCGGCTGACATGGGTCGTTTCACCGGGTCTCCAAGATCTCCGGGCGAACCGGGCGCCCCGTTCGGGTGCCGCCCGGTTCCGCGCCCGCTTTCATTCCGTCTTGTCGCTGTCTGACAATCCGTCCCACGCCTGTTGCACCACTGTCAGCGCATCGGCTGCCGAAACCTTTTGCGTGAGCGCCAGCTGGAACTCTTTGTTCAATGCGTCCATCACGCTCGGCTGGATGAGATTGTCGAACATCGGCCATAGCTTGTTTTTCGGTGCGAGGGTCATGATTTGTTCGTACATGGCCTTCTGTACCGTGTTGACAAAATCCGTTGTCGATGCGTCGCTGTTCGTCCCGGGAAGGAGGCCGGCCTTGACGGCGGCGGCCCGCACGGGTGGGGTCAGCGCTGCCTTTAGGAACGCCACGCCGAGCCCCGGATACTTGCTGTAGTTCGTGACGGAGGTCATGACCCCGGGGTAGGCGACCAAGTCTCCTTCAGACGCCGCCCCCGGATCCTGTGGTATCACGATGTATCCGAGGTTCTCGATTCCGGGCGACGGGGCGAAGACCGGCAGGTCGTAACTACCGCTTCCCAGATACATCGCGGTCTTTCCAGTCGCGAAGAGTTCCTGGGGATTCTTGTTCGACAGGAGGTCCTGGTTGCTGTTTCCGCTTGTGTAGAGGCTCACCATGCGGGTCATCGCGGCGACGATCCGGGGATCCGTCCATTTGATCTTGCCGGTCCGCAGATCGTTGATCTGTTCGGCCGTGATGAAATTCATGAGATAGTAGGTGAACTCGTTTTGGGATTGGTAGCCGCCCTGGAAGTTCTGGCCGGATGCCAGCGGCACGATGCCCGCGTTCTTGAGACGGGAGATGTCATCGAGAAACTCGGCATAGGTGGCCGGCAGCTTGGTGATCCCGGCCTTCGCGAAAAGTTCTTTGTTGTACCATCCTGAGTAGGTTTGCAGCTCCTCGAAGACGACGCCATAGATGGTTCCCGTGCGGCTGAATCCATCCGCTGCGTATTGCAGCCCTATCATCGAGTTTTTCTCCGCGTCAGTGAGCTCTTTGTTCAGGGGCAGCAGGAATTGCTTGTAGCGCAGGCCGTACAAGCCTGACCAGAGGTCGACGATGTCGGGACCGGTTTTTGCAACCGATGACGATTGGAACAAGGCGAAGAACTGCTCGTTGGTCGGCTGATGCACGATCTCGACGTGGTTGCCTGGACTCGCTCTCTCGAACTCCTTCACGGCTGCTTCGATGACCGCCGTCTCAGGGTCCGTGGGAGCAAACTGGGTCCAGTACTTCAGAGTTGTGCCAGCGGGCGCGGCGCCCGTCGGTTCCTTTGCCCCGCCTGCAAATGCCAAGACGGGCAAGACCACGAGAAGGCCCAGGACCGCCAACATATGCTTGGCACGCGGATACAGTTTCATCGATCCCTCCTTGACCGAACTTCGGTCAGTTTGACGTCAAACCTGCATATAGCACAGTCACACTGTGCTGTCAACGGGCTTTTTGCCTCAGGTCTGCAACGCGAGCCCCATCATGCCAATGTAGGCGAGATTCGCCTGCGTGACATCCATCCTGCCGTACTGGATGACCACATCGATGTCGCTCTGGAACCGAAGCGCGTACTGCGTCCGACGGGGGATCTGGATGCCGCCGATCTCGGCGGGATGGTCCATCCTCAAGCAGGTGATCCGTCTGGCTGCGACGGTGAGAGGGACGCCGGTTTGCGGCTCCCTGTCCTGGAAATACACGTCCATAAGAACGTTGGCCGGCCGGTCGTGACAGTTGAGAATCATGATCGCCTCGTGTCCTTCATAGCCCGAGTCGAGCTCCGGGTTTTGAGTCGGCATCCAGCCGTCGGCGACAAACCATGTCTTCGCGCCGTTCCGTTGTTCAGCGGTCATCACGACCTCCTTCGGCTCATTTTTTCGAGTGATTTGCGCACAACTGGCGGATCAACGGCGTGAGGGATTCAGGCCCTGACTCGGTGATGACAAAGCCTTCCTCGATCCGGTTTGACCCGCACGGGTGGCCGAAAAGGGAGATGTCGGAATTGACGCACATGTTGGCGAGCAGGTCGTAAGCGGAGCTCGCGTCCGGGTACGGTGACTCTGCCTCGGCCAGCCCGATTCCGTGCATGGGAGGATACACGTCGTAGCGTTCGTAGCCGTGCCTCTTGAATACCTGCCGTACTGCCTCCACCATGCCGGCGGCCCGGGTTCCTCCCTTCAGATACCCCAGTTGGACGTTCGCTGCCTCGAACAAAACGTCGAGCATCTCGCGTTGCTCGGCCGACGCCGTGCCGGCGACAAATGGGTACTCGACGGTCGCGGTGTAGCCTTCGTATTGCACCGCGAGAGCGGACATGATCATATCGCCGTCCTTGATGATCCGCGACGTCGGACGGCCGATAATGGTGTTGGTCCGCGGTCCGCTCCCGAACACATGGAAGGTGATCGCCTCTGCGCCCTCACGTCGCGCAGCGCCCTCGGCCGAGCCCGCGGCAAAGAGTTCGGTATTTCCTGGGACGGCGGTTTCGAGCAGCTTGGAATAGCCCGCGCAGGCGATCCGCCCGGCCTCCCGCAGACAACTGATCTCGGCCGGGCTCTTGATTACACGCATCTTCTGTATGAGCTCGTCCGCCGGGACGATCTGCAGATCCTTTCGGGAGGCCGTGAGGCGTTCGCGGATGACGGCGGGAACGTCGAACGTACCGACGAGCCCAATGGTGCGGCCGCTCCCCAAGACCTCGTCCACGATCTCCGCGAAGCTCGAAAAGACCGCGAGAGGATAGTCGATCTCCTCCGGCACCGACACGCATGCGAAGTCCTTTACATTTCGGACGTCGGACCACACCGATTGCTCGCGAGCATAACGCTCGCCTTCGGGAGCACCCGCGAGGATGGGCGAGCCGTACCTGCCAATGAAGCACATCCCGCGCTCGAATATGGGCCAGAAGTTGCTTACGTAGCGCAAGTTTTCCTTTCGATACTCGTCACCGTAGACCGCGAGGGCGTCGATTCTTCTCTTCGCCATCTCAACGCGGATACGATCGATCCGCTGCTCAAACTCTTCTCTCTGTATCCTCACGCGGTGCTCCTGGTTTGACGTCAAACTGATTTCATCATATTCTCGTGGATCAGTAGTTGTCAAGAAGAAAAAGACCGAGTAAAGCTTCAGGCAGACAGGACAGAGGAGTGAAGAAAGCAAGGCGGCCAGGGCGAAAGAAACCGACGATCAGGGACATCGCCACGAAAGCGGGGGTGTCGGAGACTACCGTCTCCCTCGCCTTCCAAGCGGGCTCGCGGATAAGCCGGACGACCCGGGATCGACTGCTAAGAATCGCGCGCGAGCTGAACTACGTGCCGCATACGGCGGCCCGCGAGCTTCGGCGAGGCAGAACGGGAACGGTTGGAATAATCGTGAACGACATCACCAACCCCTTCTATGGCTGGATGATTCGTCTTGCGGCACACGTCGTCAACGAACGCGGCTTCCAGCTCGTCTTTGGCGAGCTGGAGTGGGACCCGCGGAAGGAGGAGGCGGTCCTCACCAACATGATTCAGGGTCGTGTCGAGGGTTTGATCCTGTGTTCCACCGAGAAGCTTCCGGCGGCCTCCAGGACACTGAAAGGTCTGGAGCTCCCCTACATCATGGTCGACACCTGCCCTGAGGATTACAATGGCCCGTACGTCATCAATGACGCCTTCGCGTCTGGATACAAGGCAACGCAGCACCTCGTCGAGATGGGGTGCACGCGTATTGCGATGTTCGACGCTGACAGGGACATGGTCGATTTCAGTTCCTTCCGTCTGATGAGAAAGGGCTTCGAGGAGGCCACTCGGCAATCACATACCTCAATATCTGAACACTTTCGAGTCCTTTCGGGATTGAGCATAGAGGCCGGCCGCCGGGCATTCCGGCGCCTTCTCGATCAGGGGACGCAGCCGGACGGCATCTTTGCGCTGAATGACCTATGCTGCTTTGGCATCATGGACGCCGCCGACGAAGCCGGTATTTGTCCGGGCAAAGACCTTGCTCTTGTCGGCGTGGACAACACGGAGATCTCTTCGATGAGACGAATCTCGCTGACGTCGATCTCAATCGACTACCCCACGATGCTCGAGCAGGCAGCCAACTTGCTCATGGACGCGGTAGAACAGGGGAGAAAACCCAAAGTCCGGCAGGTGATAGCTCCTGAGCTGATTGCGAGATCGAGCACGCTGGCTTTCACGCCTCGTGGGGGCAGTCGTCGGTCAAAATAGTTCGCGACTGCGCGCGGTGGCTTTGCTGCGCGAGGCGTCGGGCGGAGGGGTCCGCTTGCCGCCGATGATTCCCGGTCATATAGTCGCCTTCATGAGCGGACAATCGGGCACTTCCCCTGGAGAGGCGGCTCCGTGGTTTGAGACGCCTCCGAAGGGAGTGGAAATCGAGGACGCGTACTGGTCGCCGCGGCTCGAGCTGAATCGGAAGCGCGCGATCCTCTACCAATGGGAGCAATACCAGCGTTACGGGACCATCGACAATTTCCGCATACTTGCGGGCACGAAGAAAGGCGAGCGGCGCGGATTTTTCTACGCCGACTCCGACCTCCATAAATGGGCCGACGCTGCCAGCCGCATCCTGCGCGCAGGGCCAGACACGTCCATCGAAGGCCTTCTCCGAGAATATGTGACGCTCATGGCCAGTTGCCAGGAGCCCGACGGGTACCTCTTCACGTACAACCAGCTCCACTTCCCCGGCACACGATGGAAGAATCTCCAGATCGAGCACGAGCTCTATTGCCACGGCCATTTCATCGAGGCGGGAGTTTCGCACTTCGAAGCGACGGGCCGGCGCGATCTCATCGACCTGGCCGAGAAATCGGCCCGGCTCATCGTGCGCGAGTTCAAGGACGCCGGGCCGGAGAGAACGAGCGGTCATGAAGAGGTCGAGATTGCGCTGCTTCGACTCTACGGGATCGCGGGCGACGTCGAGTACCTGGAAACGGCGCGGAACCTGCTTGAGCGGCGGGGCAGGATCAAGGGATTCGGCGCGAAGCTCCTGCGGCAGGTGCTCTCCCAGGTGGCGCGATCCAAAGCCGCCGACCGGCAGAAGTCGGAGAAGGGCCAGCTCGGCTTCGAAATGGGAGAGAACCTCACGAAGCGCGAGCCTCCCTTCCTTCTGCTGAGAGCCCTGCCATGCTTCCTGAGCGGCGCTTACCAGCAACAGGATCGACCGATGAGGAAGCAGATCGAGCCAAAAGGCCATGCGGTCCGCTGGACCTATCTGATGGCCGCTGCCGCCAGGCTCCACCGCGAAAGTCCCGACGCGAGCCTCCTCCACTGGATGCGTTCGGCCTGGGATCGTCTGGTCGAGGAAAAGATGTACGTCACGGGCGGCATCGGCTCGCTTCCAATCCTGGAGGGTTTCGGCCGTCCCTTCGAGCTCGACAACCGCTACTCGTATTCAGAGACATGCGCCGCGATCGGGAGCATCCTGTGGAATCGGGAGCTTTCCCTTGCGACCGGCGAGGCGCGCTATGCCGACCTCATTGAGTGGCAGCTGCAAAATGCGGCCTCCGTCGGCATCGCGCTTTCCGGCGATCGCTATTTCTATCGCAATCCACTCTCCGCCGATGGAGAGCTCGAGCGGCGCCCCTGGTACGCGACCGCCTGCTGCCCCTCGAATATCTCCCGGCTCTGGGCAGAGGTGCCGCGTCTCATCTTTGCGCGCAGTGAGGGCCTGATCCGCATCGATCAATACATCGGCTCCAGCGCGCGCTTCGATGCCGATGTCTCGGTCCGCATGAAGTCAGCGCTGCCCTGGGAGGGACTCGTCAGGATCGAGGTTGAAAGCGCATCGCCGATCACCGTTCTCCTCCGCATGCCCTGCTGGGCCGGCAAGGCCAAAATGACGCTGAGAGGTACCTCACCGCGAACAATCGAGCGTCTGGTCGAGCAGCGCTTTGGCAAGGCACGTTTTGATCGCGCTGAATACCTGGCCTGTGAGCTCGGATCAGGGAAAAGCGAAATCTCGCTCGATTTCTCCATGGAGATCTCTCTGCTGAGGGCGCATCCTCTGGTGCGAGCCGATGTCGGCCGGGTTGTAGTCACGCGCGGCCCTCTGGTCTACTGCGCGGAAACGGTTGACAACCCGGGGCTGGACCTCGACGCGGTCTCGCTCGACGCCGCATCACTACATTACAGATGGGCCGAGGGACTCTTCGGCGTCGGCTGTGGGACGATATCGGGCAGTACCAGTGAAGGCCTTCCCCTCAGCGTTCATCCCGTACGCTTTTTGGGGAAATCGGGGGCCCGGTTCGATGCGAGTTTGGATTCGACGCTCAACTAAAATGGTCCGAACTTGACCGCCACCGCCAGCGCCATGAAGGCGAAGCAGATGAGGACCGTGATCGCCTGGAGGGGCAGGGTCCAGCGCACCCACTTCGGGTAGCTCACGATGGTGAGGCCAAGGCAGATCATGAGGAACGGATTCGTCGGATAGAGGATGTTGGCGAAGCCGTCGCCGTTGTCGAAAGCGAAGACGACCGTCTGACGCGTGAGACCGACCAGGTCGGCAAGGGGCGCGAGGATCGGGATGATGAGAAAGGCCTTTGCCGACGCCGACGGAATGAAGAACTCGAACACAAGCGTGATCAGGTAGACGAAGGCGACGGCGGCGTATGGGCCGACGCCGCTTATCTTGCTTGCCGCCGCAAAGAGAATCGTGTCGAGGATGCCGCCCTTCGTGATGATGAGCTTCACGCTCATGGCCATGAGGATCATGACGATGGCCGGGAGGATGGACCGCATGCCGATCAGGAAGCAGCGGCCAAGGGCTTTGCCCTTTTCCCCGGCGACAAGCGCCGCTCCGTTGCACGCGATGACGAAAAAAAGGCCCATGATCGGAAAGGCGAAAGACGAGATTGCCGTGATGCGGGTCGCGGCAAGGATGAAGAGGATCGCCGCGAGGAACCAGAGGCCGAGCCATCTGACCGCGGCGCGCATCCGGGGCTGGGACGCCATCTCGTCGCTGGCAACCGCACCGGAGACGTCGATGGAGGCGCGCAGACGAAGGTCCTCCTCCCGGACGATGGAACGGGACGGATCGCGCTCCACCTTGCGGGCATGACGGCGGACAAAGAGAAACACCAGGGCGAACATGGTGATGAAGAAAATCGCCCGCAGCCACAGGCCCGAATAGAGCGGAAGACCGGACAGCGATTGCGCGATGGTCACCATGAAGGGGTCCATCGTCGCCGCGGCGAAGCCGAATCCGAGAGAGAGCAGGCTCATGCCGAGCCCGGTGAGGCTGTCCCATCCAAGATAGAGCGCAAGCGGCACGATGAAGACGACCAGCGGGGCCGCCTCCTCGTAGATGCCCAGGACGGAGGAGGCGATCATGAAGAAGAAGATGATCGCCGCCATGAGCACGTACTTGTTCTTCCGGAAGCGCGCCACGATCATGGAAAGGGCGACCTTCAGGATGCCGCCCTTGTCCAGGACGGTGAATGAGCCGCCGATGAGGACGAGCAGGATGATGATCGTGATGACCTGTACGTTGCCCGGGAGACCACAGGACCTCCACGGGCGCGGTGAGCCACCGCCAGGGGGGATAGCTCGGTCGGGCGCCGTAGGCGAAGGTGCCGGGCACGACCCTGTCGACGCCGGCCTGCCACCGTATGGGTGTAGCTGCCCGGACGGAATCACGTAGGTGAGGATGCCCGAGCCGATCATCAGGGCGAGTATGATCGCGATCGTGGTGATGAAGGCACGCGCGCTGATCTGGATTGCTGCGCCGCTCCGCTTTGCCTGGTCGCTCATCTACCGGTACTCCTTCCACGCGTCCACAAAGTGCCGCACATTGCCCCGGACACGATCCGATGCGTCGTAGATGCCGTCCACCGGTGAGAGAATGAAGCCGTTGTCGGGTGCAAGCATCTCCATCGTGCTCTTCACCGTTCCGCGGATGAGCTCCGGCGTCCCCGCCTCCACGGTCATCGATCCGTTCACGCCGCCCCACAGGCACAGGCGGCCTTTTGCTTTCGCCTTCGTCGCGCGAAGATCGTAGCCTCCCTGGACCGGATCCACGCCGATCAGCGCGTCCACGCCCGCCTCGATTATCATGTCGAGCAGGGGCATTGCGCCCGCGGTCATGATGTAGCCGAACTTGACGCTGCGTGCGTGCGCGGCTTCCACCTCGCGCTTCAGGTGTGGAAGGATGAAGCGGCGATACAATGCGGGCGACCAGAAATCGCATCCCTCGTACCAGCCGCGGCGTATCCAAAGATCGATGCCTTCATCCAGCACGACCTTCATCCGGGCCAGATTCCAGTCCGCGATCATGTGAAAGAGCTCTTCCACGAATGCGGGCCGATCGGCGGTGAGGAAGACGAGCTCCTGGAGACCGCAGAGCCATGCCGCCATGTCGGCCAGGACGCCCCACTGGTAGACGCGCAGGAGGTCCTTTTCCCGGGCGATGCCCTGATTGGTTTCCGACGATAAGCGAAAATGCGCGACCGTCTCGGCATCCGGCGGCTGGAGGAGGTAGGCGAGCGCCTTCATGTCCGAAGGCTGGGTGACCAGCATTTTCGTGGCGCGCGCAATAATGAAGTCATCGACGAAAAGAAGGTGATCGCCGTAAGGCCAATCCTCCGTCTGGTTGGCGGAAACAGTGAGCGGCCCTCGCAGGAGTCAGGTATTCACGATGGAGAACGGGATACCTCGCGCCCGGGGCGCTCTCACGCCATTCGCGGAGCGGTGACGTCGGGGTGGGCGTGCACCGGCATGCCGCGGAGGGTGACATTGACCTTGCCAGGATAGTCGAGCTGGTAGCCGCGCAGGTCACGGGGATCTCCCGGCCGGCTCACCGACCAGGAGGGAATGTCGACCAGAGGGTCGAGACCCATATCGGCCTGGGCGGAGACAAGGTTTGTCTCACCCGGATGCCACTCGTCGAGACCGTGCAGCAGCATGAAGCAGCAGGGCGCATAGTCCACCGGCTCGCAGGATAGGGCGTGCAGCATGCGCGCGCGTGATGACATGGACACTCGCCGTCTCCTCTCGTGTGAGGGGAGGGTATCGTCGAACAGGTGGAGAAGCAAGTGCCGGCGCGCGATCAGATGCCCGGGACGTAGCCCTTTCCGAATCGCGCGGATCCCTCGTCGAGATAGCTGTCGCAGAGGGAGAACCAGGCGGTCGTGCCGCCGTCCACAACGATTGTCTGGCCGACGATGTACCGGGCGGCATCTGATGCCAGGAAGACGGCGGTCTTTGCGATATCGGCCGGCTGCCCGATAAACCCGGCGGGGATTTTCGCGCCCGCGGCCTTGCCGTCGAAATCGGGGATGAGCTTGTGGTAGTTTTCGACCTCCGTCGCACCGGGCGCGATGGCATTCACGCGGATGCCGCGCGGCGCAAGCTCGATGGCGAGCTCGCGCGTGAAGGAGACTATCGCGCCGCGCGTCCCCGCGTAGACGGAATGCTCGCGCCTGCCGCCGAAAGCGTGGATGGAGCTGATGTTGATGATGGAGGCGCCGCGCGCTTCCGTGAGCGCCGGCAGCAGCTCCTGCGTGAGAAAGAACGGCGCCCGCACATTCACCGCGTAGAGTGTTTCAAACTGCTCCGGTGTCACGAGCTCGAAGAGCCGGTTCATGGTGATGCCGGCATTGTTCACCAGGATGTCGATGCCGCCCAGGAAGGCAAGCGCCTCACGCGCCAGGCCGCGCACCTCATCCAGGCGCGTGAAGTCCGCGCGGAATGCCGCCGCGCGCCCGCCTTCCGCGGCGATCTCGGCCGCCGCTTCATCCGCACCTTCAGCGCTGTGGGAGTAGTGCAGGGCCACGGCGGCTCCCGCGCGAGCGAACTCCCGGGCGATTCCCTTTCCGATGCCGGTGCCGGACCCCGTGACGAGCACGCGTTTGCCATTCATCACGTGAACCTCCTGATGGACCCCGATTGATTATCGGATTTTTCGCTCAGAGGTGCTCACCTTCGACGAGTTGTATCACCGTGAGCGGCGTTCCGATGATGCCGCGGACGCATTCGGACCGCAGGAATGTTCCGTCGCCCGTCCGATACCAGCACACGGAGCGCCAGAGGAACGATACGAGCCCGGTGAGGCTCACGTCCAGTTTCTCCGCCTCATGGGTCCCGCACAAAGATACCGCGAAGCCCGGGCGTCGGACAGGAAAACCCAAGGGTGGGCGCGGCCCGCATATTCCGCGCGCCGCCAGGGGGGAAATGCACTGACCTCACTGAAAATTAACGGACTCTTTATAGAGTGCTAACACTCGACCCGCACCGTCATACACGAGAGTCGTTAGGCTCTCTCCATTCATTTCGCGTGAAGAGATAGGAGGAATTGATGAAGCGCTTCATAACCCTCGCGGTTGCGCTGGCGATTATGGTCGCGGCGGCCGCGTCCGTTGCTGCCCAGTCCACGCTCGAGATCGGCGGCTGGGGCTATTACACCGACGTGACGGGTGCCTACGCAAATGGTCTGCTCGATACTGCGGGCAACTCGGTCTTCAACGAAACGAAGGCGGGCGGGACCCAAACCGACAAGTACGCACCGACCGTCCAGCCCTATGCGAGCTACGTCTTCACCCAGAAGCTGGATACCATCAGCCTGAAGTACGGTCTGTACGCCGAAGACTGGCTTGGCCTCTACTCCGGCACGCTTGCTCCGTACGAGTTCCAGATGGCCGGCAAGGTGGAGCCGTCCGCCGAGCTTCTGATGGGCGGTCTCGATCTCAAGGCGAGCTTCCCGCTCGTGTTCTTCTCTCCACAGGATGCCAGCGGCATCAACGAGCTGAAGTACGCCTACAAGCCTTACAGCTACGGATACTTCAACGACTCGACGACACCCGACTACACGCAGAGTTTCTGGGTCGCCAACTATCTGAAGGCCACCTACAAGATCTCTTTCGACAAGACCACCGCGCTCGTTCTTGGCGCTGAGGGAGACATCGGCTTCACCCCCGTGTTCACCCTTTTCGACGTGAAGCCTCAGTTCAGCTTCATCCTCGGGCCCGCTCAGCTCGATGCGAAAGCGGCAATGTACTTCAACGACAACGCGGCCAACGGCGGCGCCAACGGCGCAAACGATCTCTATCTGTACATCGAGCCCAAGCTGACCGTTGATTTCGGAAGCCTTGGCCTGAACGGCTTCAAGGCCTTCGTGGCAGGCCGCATTGCGACGTACACGACCGCAACCAAGTACACCGCCGCGGCGCCCTGGCACGACACGTGGCTCAACCCCGGCGTGAGCTACAAGATCGGCGGGCTCTATTTCGAAGGCGACTTCAAGTGGAACAAGATCGGCTCCGACGCGGCAAGCGACACGAACGACAAGGGAGTCGTTCCCTACTTCGAACCCCAGCTGAAGGTCTCCTATACCCTGTCCTTCTAGTTCCCCACAAAGGAAGGCGCCCTGCGAAAGCAGGGCGCCTTTTGCGTATGGCGTGCGCCGTCCGGTTGAATGGATGTTTTGGCGGTCGACGGAATCGCCTCCGCGCTTCCCGTTTAAGCTCTGAGCCGGCGGCGCCCTTTCGGTCAGGCAGCCGGCTTTTTCAAGGGTCCTTTCTCCTGCCGCTCGTACCAGTCGCGCCAGATGATCCGGTAGATCGGGATCCATCGAGGCAGGTGTTTCAGTACGGGAATAAAAGGCGCGAATAAGAGAAGGAGGAAGAAGACGATCATCAGCGACCCGACTATCACGTCGGCGTTGGGAGCGGTCGTGAGAGGGGGGATCTGGTACCAGATCGCATACGGCCAGAGCCACCAGGGTCCCGGCAGGTTGCCCACCTCATGCGTGATGCCCCACTGCGTCCCCAGCATGTCGAAACCGTCGGCGACGTTCTGGTCGACGTCCTCCTGGAAGAAAAGCATCGCCTTTGTATTGTCCAGCGTGTACGG
This sequence comes from uncultured Spirochaetota bacterium, assembly GCA_963781885.1. GTDB lineage: Bacteria > Spirochaetota > Spirochaetia > SZUA-6 > Fen-1364 > Fen-1364. The sequence continues at coordinate 1,211,376 of CAWAHW010000002.1, forward strand.
GAGCCTGTCATTGCTGGTGAGGGCGCCTTCCAGAAGCCCCGCGCGGCCCAGCGCGAGCATGCCCAGCATCATGACGGGCACGGGTCCATATTCTCCCGTTGGAACCTTGACCTGGCCGTTCGACTCCTCCGCCTTGTCCAGCGCGTCGCTGTACGCCTTGGCCCACGCCTTCTGCTGGTCCTCTTTCGCCGCGCCCCACACCTTCAGGGCTGCATCGACGTCCTTGTTGAGCATCGCCACCTTCTGCAACGGCGCAATGACGAGGTCCTGCTCCGCATCGAGCGGCATTGTAACGCCCAGCACGGTCGCAGGCCCCGGGCCCAGGATGCGCTGGATGTTGTCGGTGTCCTTCGTGTAGGGGGGACCGTAGGTCTGCAGAGCACTCTCACCGGAAAGGAAGTCAGTGGCCGTTTTCAGGAAATCGAGCGGATGATTCGTCGCCACGTCTTCGCCGCGAACCGTTGGGGCGTCCGGTGATTTGAGGACAATGGCGAGCGCGACGACGACGACCGCCACGATTCCCAAAGCAATGAGGCCTTCCCGCACCAGGTCATACGGCTTCATCGGGACCCCGCTCAGGTATGCATCCGACCTGCGGCTCATTTTTTCACCTCCCCGCGGGCAGGGTAGGGTTTCACCGGCCCTTCATGCCGGATGAAAAGGATGTGGACCGCGACAAGGATGATGACGACAGCCGGGAAGACCGCCACGTGGAGAGTGAGGACCTGGCCGTAGTTGGTGGTTGCGAAGAATCCCCCGACGCCCATGGCATTCATCGCATCCTTTGCCTCAACGGCGTGCCACTGGGAGGACCAGTTCGACGCCGACAGATAGCCGGTGAATCCGCTGAATATCGCCGCGCCAAGCGTGAGCACGCCGACCATCCAGGTCTTCCACCTGCCGTCGCGGAATGCGCCCAGGAAATACTTCGTCGCCAGGTGGAGCACCATGAAGCCGAAGAAGAGCTGGACGGACCAGAAGTGAAAGGAATTGAAGAGCTTGCCGGTGGCGCGGATGTGGTACCACCCCGGGCCAAATATCGCCATGATCAGCCCGGTGAGAACGATCATGACCAGGGAGCAGAGGGTGAAGACGCCGAAAAGGTATGCGAGCGAATTGACGTAGACGGGAAGCTTCGTCGGGAGGGCGTCGTCGAGCGTGAGCTTATCCTTCACGAAGCCCTGCATTCTCTCCGTGATGCTCATTTCTTCCTCCCTTTCTGGCTCTCGCGGCCGCGCTCGATCCATTTCGGAAGGCGCGCCCACGCAGCGAGGAAAAAGACGGCGATCAGTATCGCCCCGATGATGACGTTCGGAATGGACCAATCGAAGATGAGAAACCTGATGTGATGCACGGCAGGCACGAGCTGCGAACCGACTCCTTCCATCGATCACCTCCTGATCAGGATAAGGATTCGGATCCGTCTTGCGTCGCTCGAGCACGTCTCCGTGCGCCCGTGGGGAATCAGGCGGCTTCCACAGACCGCGGATCGCTCTCCAAACATAACGACGGCGGGCACGCCAGAGCAATGAAAATTCCTCCCCTGGCGCGAAAATTCTTGCTTCAACACGCCGCCGCTCTTATCTTCCAGTGAACCGGCCGTAGGCCGGGCAAGGAGGAGAGAGATGCCGCGGACCATTCACTTCGAGATTCCCAGCGCCAATCCGGCGCGTGCAGTCGAGTTCTACAAGAAGGCGTTCGGCTGGAAGATCAAGCAGTGGGGCAAGGAGCCGTACTGGATGATCACGACCGGCAAGGCGCCGGAGCCGGGCATCGATGGCGCCATCATGCCGAAGAAAGACCTGAAGACAACCGTGAATACCGTCGGCGTGCCATCGGTGGACAAGGCGCTGAAGAAGATACTGGCGATCGGTGGGAAGGTGGTTCGGCCGAAGATCGCCATCCCCATGATGGGCTGGATCGCCTATTGCGCGGACCCGGACGGGAATGTGTTCGGCATCATCGAGATGGATGAGGCAGCGGGATAGGCCGCAGGGCACGCGGCGGCGGGGGCGGACGCCCGCGTCCGCCCCGTACCGCGAGTCGGTTCAGCCCAGGATGCCTTCACCGTGCGTCAGGCGGTATCTCCCCGCGCCGATGAAGAACACGACGAGCGCAGCGAGAAAGTAGAAGGCCTCGACCTCGAGACCCCAGGCGCCCGAGCGCTGGAGGACGAAAGCGTTGCGGTGGGCAACCAGAAGCACCGCCATGATCATATTGAAAGCGACAACGAGCGACGCCAGACGCGACCAGAGCCCAAATATCAGGAAGACTGGTGCGACGACCTCACCGATGTAGACCCCATAGGCGACGAATCCCGGAAGATGATAAGCCGCCAAAGCAGGGCCGAACGGAACCCCGTGGATGATCTTGGAGATTCCATGAAAAAGCAGAAGCCCGCCTATCATCAGGCGGAGCAATAACTTGCCGACGTCTTCCATGCGTATTCCTCCTTGCATCTACCGCAAAGCTATGAGGCGGCCTTTCGAGCGTCAAGGTTTCGCGGAAATGATCTTTCAAGACGCGAAAGGGAAAAATCCGCGGTGGTGCGCCGCTGCCGCCCGGGCGCCAGGTCGTTGTTGCTACCTTGCCCTCTCCAACACGGTGACGCAGTTCGTCACGCCGGAGCCGCCCACGTTGAATGTCACGCCGAGCCGCGGCGCTTTCTTCGCGGGCGCCGCCCCAATGGGCTTGCCGACGAGCTGCTTGTACAGCATCGCGTGCATCGAAACCCCCGTCGCGCCGACGGGATGGCCTTTTGCCTTGAGCCCGCCCGAGAGGTTGACGCAGCAGGCGGGGTCGTCGCGGCCGAATCTGCCGTCAAGATAGTCGTAGCCCGCACGGCCGTCCGCCGAAAGGCCAAGGGCCTCGGTCGTCAGGAGCTGATTGATGGTGAAGCAGTCGTGCACTTCCGCAAGATCGATGTCCGCGACGGACACCCCCGCCTCGGCGAATGCGCGGCGGACGGCCTCCTTGCCGGCAGCGAGCTCGTGCATGTTGCCGTGGCCCGCGAGGGGAAGGCGCTCGTTCGCGTGCCCGATGCCGGCGATTCTCACCGCCGCACCGTGTTTCACGGCGTCCTCTGCGCGCATGATGACCACCGCGGCCGCGCCGTCGCTCACGAGCGAGCAGTCGTGCAGGCGCAGCGGCTCCGCGATCATCGGATTTCTCTCCGGGGGCAGGGCGAGTATCGCGTCAGCCGTGAAGAGGCCGAGCCTGTCCGCAGGCCCGCCCTTGCCGAAATGCGCCAGAGGGTTGTCGACGCCGTTGCGGTAGCACAAAGCCGAGACAGTCGCAAGCATGCGCGCCAGAGTTTCGGCCGGGAGCGCGTAGCGGGCCGCATAGCCTTTGGCATATTCCGCGAACAGACAGGGGAACGTGATGTCCTTCAATCCCTCGTCGGGCCAGTAGGACGCCGTGGCAAGGGCGTGCGTGGCGCCCTTCGTGTCGAGCAGGTTCATCTTCTCGACGCCCATGACCAGGGCGACGCGGGCGCGTCCCGCCTCGATTGCGTTGACCGCGTCATAGATCGCGACGGAGCCCGACGCGCAGGCAGCCTCGCAGCGGGTGATGGGCTTGAAGCGCAGCCCCTGCGGGTCGATCTCGGCGGCAAATGCCGCCAGATGCTCCTGGTTGGCGAACTGACCGGGCGCAAATGTTCCCACCCAGAACGCCGTCCACGTCCCTCCCCTCGATGCCCGCGTCAGCCAGGGCGCCGCGCCCGGCTTCAAGCATGAGATCGTAGATGCTTCTCAGATCCGTGACGGCGCCCGTCTGCTTGTCCCTGCGGACGAAGCTTCCGAACGCGGTGTTGTAGGCGCCGACGATGCTGGTGCGGCTCATGGCTGCAGCCTCCCGGTGATGAACTCTCTGAGAAGGCTGATGAAAAGCGGGGGGTCCTCCACGATGACCGAATGGCCCACGTGCTCGACGATTGAAAGCCGGGCGTCCGGGAACGCGGACGTTGTTTCCCGCGCCATCGCCTCGGTGATGATGGTGTCCCGGCGGCCCCAGATGACGAGCACGGGGCCTGAAAATGCGGCGCAGAGTGTTGTGTAGTTGATGCGGCCGAGGGCTTCGGGATTGCCTACCCACACGGGGGCGGCCGCCTTCATCGCGTCATCGACCAGCAAACTGAGAAATCTTTCGTCCGTCAGCGTCGGAGCGATGGCGCGGAGGGCCGGGCAAGAATTTCCCTGTGAGTGCGCATCATCTCTTTCAGCGGATGGCTTTCGGGAGAATCTGCAAGTCCGCAAGGCGCGGCCGAATCAACGAGCACCATTCCGCTGACACGGTTCGGGAAGCGCACGCCAAGCGACATGGCCACGGATCCGCCGAACGAGTGACCCACGACGACCGGTCTTTCCAGGCCGCGCTTCTCTATGAATGAGAGAACCGCATCCGCATAGCGGTCGATTTCGGGAACCCCGGCCAGTGGAGTCGACCTGCCGAAGCTCGGCATGTCGAGTGCCACGGTCTTGGCTCCCGGGACGTCCATGACCCGTTCGTACCAGCGATGTGACCCTATCTGCCCATGGAGATAGACGATGGGCGCTCCCTGGCCCTGCTCGACAAAACAGAGTCGGCCGCCTTCGATATCGATGAAAGTTTCCGCCGTGCCGCCGTTCATTTGTTCCTCCTTTCGAGGAAGGCTTCGGCACCCGTGCCGCGAAGCTCGTAGCCGATCTGCGCACCATGAATCTTCGTTTGCGGCATTTCAAATCCCCAGGTATGAGCTGATCACGTGAGGGTTGTGCAGGAGGCCCTCCGCGGTGTCTTCCAGGACGACGCGCCCGTTTTCCAGCACGTATCCGCGGTCGATGGCTTTCAAGCTTTCCCGCACGTTCTGCTCGGTGACGAGTATCGACATGGAGGTCTTGAGCTGTGCGAGCTTTTCGAATACCTCCGCAACGATGGAGGGCTGAAGCCCGAGCGACGGCTCGTCCAGGATGAGGAGCTTCGGGTTGGCCATCAGGGCGCGGCCTATCGCCACCATGCGCTGCTGGCCGCCCGACATGGTCCCCGCGAGCTGGCGATAGCGCTCCTTGAGAACCGGGAAAAGCCCCAGGACCGATTCCAGCCGCTCTTCCATTGCATTGCGTGCGTGCGGTATGTAGGCAGCGCCCAGCTCCAGGTTGTCCGCTACGGACATCGCCGGAAAAAGCTCGCGCTCCTGCGGCACGAGGGCGATGCCGGCGCGCGCAATCTCATGCGTGCTGAGCGCCAGGAGATTCCTTCCGTCCAGCTCCAGCCTGTCCGCGGTGGGGCGCACCATGCCCATGAGCGCGCTGATGAGCGTGGTTTTTCCCGCGCCATTGGGTCCGAACAAACCGACGGATTCCGCCCCGACGTCGAAGGAAACATTCCGCAAGACCGGGAGCTTGCCGTAGCCGCAGGAAAGATTCCTGATCGTGAGCATCAGGCCGCTCCGCCCAGGTACGCCGCAATGACGCGCGGGTTGCGGGAGACTTCCTCGTACGGGCCCGCCGCGATGATCTCGCCGTTTTCCAGCACGATCACGCGGTGGGTGAGGTCACGAATGACGCTCATGACGTGCTCCACGACGCCGACGCCGATGTTGTGCTGCCGGCTCACGGTCTGCACGAGCCCGACCATCTCCCGGGTCTCATCGACGTTGAGACCGGCCATGACCTCGTCCAGGAAGAGAATTTCGGGATTGTTCGCCAGCGCGCGGGCGATCTCCATCTTCTTCGTCTCCAACATCGTGATCTCCGCGACGTCGCGGTCCAGTCGATCCAGGCCGAGCGCGCGGCAGAGCGCATCCGCCTCGGCGCGTGCCTGCCGAAGGCGCATGCCCCTGCTGAAGAGGAAACCGAGCATGACGTTTTCCCGCACGGTCAGGCTCTGAAGCGGGTGGATGAGCTGGAAGGTCCTTGCGATTCCCATGCGCGCCCGCTTGTGCGGGGCATCGCCGGTGATGTCGCGGCCTTTGAAGCTGATGCTGCCGCTGCTGGGAAGGTAAACGCCCGACACGAGGTTGATGAACGTCGTCTTGCCCGAGCCATTCGGCCCGATGACGCCCAGTATTTCGCCCCGGTCGAGATTGAAGGTCACATTATTCACCGCGACAAGGCCGCCGAAACGTTTCGTGAGTCCGCGGGTCTCCAGCGTTGCCATCATTTCCCTTCGGTGCCCGGGTCGGCACCTTTGTTCGCCGCGGGTGCCGCGGTGCGCCGACGGCCGCGAAGCAGCCCGTACAGGCCCTGCGGCATGAAGAGGATCACGAGGACGATGATGATGCCGTAGACGACCAGATGACCGTACGGGATGTGGAGCTTCAGGAATTCCGCGGCGACACCGAGCAGCAGCGCGCCGATCACGGGGCCAGGGGTGCCGTGTATGCCTCCCAGGAGCGCCATGGCGAGCGGGAGGAGCGTGTAGTTGGCATCGAAGACCGCGTCGGGCGATGCGAACCCATAGCCCTGGAGCTGGATGCCGCCCACAATGCCCTGGATGAACGAGCTCACGACGAATGCCACCAGCAGGTACTTGAAGATGCCGACGCCGCTCGCCGCCGCGCTTAGCTCGTTGTTGCGGATGGCGCTCAGCGCCAGCCGAACACGCGACTTCTCGAACAATGTGGATGCCCCGTAGGCCAGAACCACCGCCGCGAGCACCAGCCAGTACAGAGACTTTGATTCCCCGTTGAAGATGAGCTGCGGCAGGACCAGGCCTTCGGGTCCGCCGGTGAAATTGGACCAGTTCTGGATGATGACGCGGAATATCTCGGCCAGGGCAAGCGTCGTGATGCTGAAGTACACGGCGCGCAGCCGCAGGATGACCAGCCCGAGCAGCAGCGCCACGACTGCCGCGAAAACCCCGGCGAAAAGAATGGAAAGAATCGGTGACATGCCGCCGCGAAGCACGGAAAGGGCCGCCGCGTACGCCCCGAGCCCGAAGAAGCCCGCGATGCCGAACGAGATCTGCCCCGAGCGGAGGAGCATGTCCCAGCTTATCGCCAGGGCCATGTAGGTGAGCACGCTGCGGGCAACAGCAAGCGGGTAGGGGCCTGATACCAGCGGCAGCAGGGCGGCGGCGGCAAGCGCGAGCAGCGGGATAAGGAACGAAAGCGGTCGTCTCATCTCTTTCGCTCCCGGTAGGAACGCACGAGGATCGTGGCGATGATGATCGCGAAGAAGACGATATTCGACCAGCCCGCGTACCCGCGGATGCCGTTGATCACGGCCTCCGACAGACCCAGCGCGAGGCTGCAATACAGGACGCCCACGATATTGCCGACACCGGCCATGGCGACGAGACAGAACGATTTCATGGTGTAGGGCGCGCCGACGTCGGGGAAAATGGCCTGCTTCGTGAGAAACAGCGAGCCGACGATTCCCATCAGTCCCACTGCAATCGCAAAGATGATGCCGTACGTGCGATCCACGTCGATGCCGACGATGGCCGCCCCGCGCGGGTTCTGGCCCACGGCGAGCGCTGCCTTGCCCATGCGCGTGCGCTGGAGGAAAAGACGAAGGCCGACGGCGAGCAGGATGGCAACCCCGACAAAGACGAAATCGAAAACCCCGAAGCTCACGTCACCAATCGTGGCCGAGGCGGTGACGTAGGAGAGGGAGAGCTTGTAGGACTGGGACGTGAAAGCGAGGTTCACGATCTGGCTGAATGCGATGGCAAGACCGAAGGTGAGGATGAGCTGGTTGAGCTCGGGCGCCTTGAGGGCATGCTTGATCGTCGCCTTGTAGATCAGCCAACCGACGAGCGCCATGACGAGGGCAACGGGCACCATCGCCGCAAAGGGATCGAGACCGAGCAACCGGTTGGCGACGAAATAGGCAAGATAGGCGGCCACCATCATGAGCTCGCCATGGGCGAGATTCACGATGTGGACGATGCCCAGCACGAGCGCCATGGGGATGGCCACGGCGGCGTAGAGGCCGGCCCTCTGCACGCCGTACACCAGCACCGTGGGTTTCCAGATGAGGATCGCCGCGACCGCTGCCACGACGACAGCCGTCCACAGGATCGTCGACCTTTTCACCGCCATCCCGGGATGCCCCCCTGCCGCGTGCGCGCGGCGTCAACGGGCGGTCCGGCCGCGCCGCGGCCGGACCGCGAATGCCGATCCTCTGCTACCAGGCAGGGAACGGGAAGACGATTGGCTTCGACTGGACCTCGAAGGGCCAGATGACCTCCTGCCGGCCGTTCTGCCATTGGAGGATCTTCTGGTTGCGGATGCCCTGGTGCTTGATGATGTTGGAAGGGCTGAAGGTGATGGTCTCACCGAGCGGGGAGGCGTATTTTGTCGCCTCCAGCGCGGCGATCAGCTTCGCCTTGTCCGTGCCGCCGGCCCTCTTGATGCCGTCTGCCACGATGTAGACCGCGCTGTAGGAGAGCGCGGCGAAATAGCTCGTCGGTGCCGTGCCCACGGTCTTCACATAGGCATCGTAGAACTTCTTGCTCGCCGGGCTGATGTCATTGATCGACTGCGCCCACATGCCGTAGAGCATGACGTTTTCCGCCAGGGGCGATTTGTTCATATCCGCAGGCCACGCCGGAGGCGCCCCGAGGTAGATGGGCGGGGAGAACTTCATCGCCTTCGACTGCTCCAGCAGGGGCAGGGCGTCCTGCGCATAGCCGGCCCAGAGGAAGAGATCGGGCTTGAATTCCTTTGCCGCTTCAAGTACCGCGGAATAATCGCTGCCGCCCAGCAGTGCACTCTTGAAAGAGGCGCCGTCGAACTGGTAGCGCGTGCCGAAGATGGCCTTTGACGCATCGAAGGATGACTTGCCGAATGCCCCTTCCTCATACGCGAGGAAGATGCGGTTGATCTTGATGGCCGGATATTTCTTCTGGATGGCATCCCAGCCGTCCGCGTAGCTCTGCCCCTGGTTGTAGTCCCACGGGTGGAGGTGGAAATACCAGTCGGAGTCGGGGCTCGGTCCGAGCGCCTTCTCCACGGTCGTGCTCGCCGCGGCGCCCGTTGCAACGGTGACGATCTGGTACTTCTTCATGGTCGGCACCTGCGCGAGTGCGACGCCCGAGGCGATGCCGCCGATCAGCACGTCGACCTTGTCCACGGTGGCGAGCTTCTCGATCGCCGCCACGCCCACGTCGCCCTTGCCTTCATCGTCGACGACGATGAGCTGGAGCTGCTTTCCCAGGACGCCGCCGGCCTTGTTGATCTCGTCAACGGCGAGCTGCGCCGCCTTGGAGCATTCCAGGCCGCTCACGTCGGCCAGGGGCCAGTTGGCGCCGATCTTGATGACGCCCTGCCCGAAGGACGTTGCCGCGCAAAGCGTCACCGCGAGGGCGACGAAGACGACGACCGCCAGTCTTTTTCTCATTGTCCTGCCTCCTTGGGGCGCGTTCCGCGCACCCCCGTATCACCCGTGCGGTGCGGTCATGCGACCCGCAGGCCGCGGCCGTCCGCCATTTGCACCCTGCGACCTAGAGAACCAGGCCTCCGTCCACCCGGAGCACCTGGCCGGTGATGAAGACCGACTCGTCCGAGCACAGGAAAAGCACGGCGTTTGCGATGTCCGCGATCTCGGCAAGCCTTCCCAGCGGCGTGCGCGCGATGATGGGCTCCAGCACTTTCGCCGGCACGGATGCGATCATCGGTGTCCGGGTGTACCCGGGCGAAACGGCATTCACGCGTATCTTCGCGCCCTTGCGCGCGAGCTCCCGGGCCCAGCCCTTTGTCATCGCGACGATGCCGCCCTTGCTCGCCGCGTAGTTCGTCTGTCCGATATTGCCGTCCAGGCCGACGATGGAGCTGATGCTCACGACAACCCCGGACCCGGCTTCCATCATGTGCGGGGCCACCGCGCGCGTCATGACAAAAACGCCTTTCAGGTTCACGCCGATCACCGAGTCCCATTCGTCATCCGTCATCTTTCCCAGCAACGCGTCGTGCGTGATGCCGGCATTGTTGACCAGCACGTCGATTGCCCCGGATTCCGCGACGATGCGCTCGACAACGGCATTCACCGCGGAGGAATCCGTGACGTTGACGACCACGCCGCGAGCCGCGGGACAGGCTTTCTCCAGGGACGCGAACTCCCTGTCGTTGATGTCCAGCGCCCAGATGCGGCGGGTCCCTTCACGGCCGAATGTCTCCACGATCCCCCTGCCGATGCCCTGCGCCCCGCCCGTCACGACGCACACCTTGTCTTTCAGTCGCATGACAACTCCTTACCCGTCGCACTTCCCCCAGCGGATCACGGTGGCGGCCCAGACGAACCCCAGGCCGGCACCCACGAAAACGATCGTCGCGCCATCCCGCACCTTGCCCGCCGCGAGGCCCAGTTCCAGGGAAAGAACCTGGTCGTTCTGGCCGAGATGGCCATAGCCGTCGAGATAGGTCGTGCGCTCGGGAGAGAGGCCGAGCTCCGCAAGCACGGCGTCGTGCGCGCTGCGCTTGAAGTGGAGCAGCGCGAGATAGTCGATGGCGCGGTCGGGCTTTCCCGTCATCGGGTCATCGGGCATCCCCGAGGCGCGCAACGCCTGGCGAATCACCGCGAAGAAATTGGGCAGGGTCGCATCGTTGAGCTTTTTCTTGAATGCCTCTTCGTCGGGAACGATGAAGTGCGCGCGCGCGGTATCTTCCGGTCGGGGAGGCCAGGCGCGTGCGCCCAGGGTGGGAACGACGCACATCTCCGAAAAGGAGCCGTCGCCGCGGAATGCGGAAGAGAGCACGGCATTACGGCCGGCATTCTTTCGGAGCACCATGGCCGAGGCTCCCGATCCGATGTCGAGCATGAAGCGCGTCGACGGCTCGGCAAGGTCGATCAGGTCATTGTTGCGGTAGCCGGAGACCAGCAGAACGGTGGTGAGATCGCCGCGCGCGATGATGAGGGATTTTGCCACGTCGAGCGCCGCCATCATCGAGCCGCACATGGCCTCCATGTCGAAGCTCCAGGCATTTTTCGCGCCGATCTTGTCGGCGACGGAGAGCCCGGCCAGCCAGCAAGGGTAGTCCTTGTGCTGCGCGCCGCACCATATCACCAGGTCCACCTCCGCGCCCGTCACGCCCGCGTTTTCCAGCGCACGGCGCGCCGCTTCCAGGCCCATTGACGCCGTGCTCTCCTCGGGGCCCGCCACCGGTTTGCTGCGAACGCCGTATTTAAGCGCCACCACCTGCTCGGGAATGCCGGTTGCTTTGGCGATATCCGCCGCGCTGAGCGAGTTTGACGGGATCCATGTTCCGATGCCTATTACCCCGACATGCATGCTCAAAGCTCCATTAAAGGTGAATCAGCTCTCACTCTTTATACCAGATGAAATTGAATTGTCAAGAAAAATATTGCCTGAATGCCGATATATTTTAACAAATTGCTTGCGCTTAATGACTACTGGGCCTATAATGCCACTGTTTAGTGAATCATGTCTCATGAAGTGGAGCATATTCGACTGATGACGGAAACCGAGGAACGTCTGGAAGAGGCAGCAGTCGCGCTATTCGCGAAGAAATGGTACGGGACCGTTTCAGTTGCGGAAATCTGCCGGGCCGCGGGACTTTCCAACGGTGTCTTTTACAGGTACTACAAAAAAAAAGAGACGCTTTTCCGCGGCATTTTGTCGAAGGTCCTTGAAATGATACGGGTTGCCATTGAGGTTCCGCAGAATGGGGGACCGTGCGAACAGCTTCGCGCCTTTGTGAACGCCATCATCGATTTTTCGTGGGATCATGCCGATCTCGTCTCGGTATTCCGCGAGGGGCAATACAGGTTTTTCGAATACGAGCGCCGCCTGGTGGCGATCTACCTCCGCGGGCTCAGCACGGCGCTCGCCCGCGAAGTGCGCCTTCCTGAATATCTCTTCGCCCTGGGTGGAGTCAGATTCTGCGCCGTGCGCCGCGCTCTCCAAGGCGTGCGGATAGAAGTCGACGACGTGCATGGAATACTCCGCGCGGGCCTTTTTCGCGGCATGTCATTCGATGCCGGACGGGTGTTCGGCGGCTCCGCCACCCCCCTGCCGGTCGCCCTGGAGGAAGGGGCGCGCGACAGGCTCCTGCGGTCGGGGAAGAGGCTTTTTGGGGAAAAGGGCTTTTTCGAGACCAATATTCATGAGATCACTGACGGTGCCGGCCTCTCCGTGGGCGCATTCTATACGTATTTTGAATCAAAAGAGGCATTCTACGCACAGCTCATCCGACAGGTCGGCCACGAGGTGCGCTCTTTTATCGCGCGCAATTTGGCTGCGAGCGCGCCTTCCCTCAACCGTCTCGAGCGCGAGCTGCGGGGCCTCTGGCTCTGGCTGGTATACCTGTCGATAGACAGGAACTGCTACGCCATCGTGCGCGAGGCAGAGTTCGTCCTGCCCGCGGCGGTGAAGGACTACTACGGCGCTTTCGTGGAGGGTTACAGGAAGAACCCCGAGGGCAATGGCGATGTCGACCAGGGAACGGCAATCGAATTTCTCCTCGGCATCGCGCATTACTTCGGCATCGAGATGGCATTCGACGAATCGCCGGCGAATGCGCGGGCGGCCATCGAGGCGATCGGCGGATATTTGTCGCGCGGATTGGTCGGTGAGGGAGGGTGAATGGCAACGGTGAGAGTACTTTCCACGGGATTGTACGCGCCCGGGCAGCCAATCGACAACGAAGAGCTGAAGACGCTTGCGGGCATCGATTTCGACGCGGCGCGGCTGGAATCGAAGATCGGCATCCGTACCCGGCATATTGCGCGCCTGCGCGGCATCCGGGAGACGACGGCAGATTTCGCGGAGAAGGCGGCGCGCGCGGCCCTGGCCCGGGCCGGCGTGGATGCGCAGGAGGTCGGTCTCTTCGTGGTGGCAACCGACACCCCCGAATACATCTCGCCGGCAACCGCCATCCTCCTCCAGGGCAGGCTCCAGGGCGGCGAGCGGGACGCCGGTGCATTCGACGTCGGCGCCTCCTGCGCGAGCTTTGTCACCGCGCTCGACGTCGTGGCGCGCATGATGGCCACCGACGCGACTCTCCGCTACGCGCTGGTGGTCGGCGTCTACAACATGCCCGCCTACCTGCGGCCGGGCGACGTCTTTGGGTGGACCATGTTTGCCGACGGGGCAGGGGCCGTACTCCTGGAGCGCGCGGAGGAATCCGAGCGCGGCTACCACGAGGGCGTCCTGCGGGCCGACGGCACGCAATGGAATTTCGTGGGAGTCTATGCCGGGGGAACGAAGCTGCCCGTGACCCGGGAAAAGCTGGAAGAGGGAACCTGGGGTCTGGAATTGCTGCAAAAGCTCCCCGGGGACCGCAACGTGAAGCTATGGCCGCCGCTCGTGCATCGTCTGCTGGAAAAGGCGGGTCGCAGGCATCGCATCCATCGACCATTTCCTCTTCACGCAGATAAACCGGTCCGTCATCGCCGAGGTGATGGCGGCACTCGGCCAGCCGATGGAAAAGACGACGTGCATCATGGACCGCTATGGATACACCGGCTCCGCCTGCATCCCCATGGCCCTGGCGACAGCCGTGGAGGCCGGCACAGTGAAGAAGGGCGACGCGCTGATCTTCGTGGCCTCCGGCGCAGGGCTCGCCGTGGGGGCCAATCTCGTCGTGCTCTAAGCCCCGATGCGTTCGCGCGATGCCGTATTCTGAAAGGAGCCTTGCATGGAATGGCGGGACCAGTACAAGAGCAAGCTGACCGACATCGACAGCGCCGTTGCGCGCATTGAGAGCGGCAATGACGTCATCGTGGCCCAGTGCGCCTCCGAACCGCAGGGCTGCATGTCGCGCTTTCACATCATTGCCGACCAGGTGCGCGACGTGCGTGTCTTTTCCGTCCTCACGCTGAAGCCCTACGACTTCTACATGAAGCCGGAGATGAAGGGGCGCTTCGAGCTCGCTTCCTGGTTCCATGCGCCCGGATCGCGTGAGGCGCTGAAGGCGGGAACGGGAACCGTGACGTACGTCCCCAATATGCTTCACCGCGCCGCCACGGACCGCATCCAGGCGCGTCGCCCCGACATCTTCTTCGGCACGTGCACGCCGCCCGACCGGCACGGCTTCGTCTCCCTGTCGCTGGGCATCACCTATGAGAAGGATATCCTCGAGGCGGCAAAGACGGTCATCCTGGAGGTGAACCCGCGCCTTCCGCGCACGCTCGGGGACACGCACGTGCACGTCTCCGAGGTCGACCTTTTTGCCATGAACGACCAGGAAGTCCCCACGCTCCCGTCGCCGTCTCCCTCCCCGACGGACCTCGCCATCGGCGGCCATATCGGCGAGCTGGTGGAGGACGGCGCGACGATCCAGCTCGGCATCGGCGGCATCCCCAACGCCGCGGCGCTTGCCCTCCGCGACAAGCATGACCTCGGCGTGCACACCGAGATGATGGTGGACTCGGTCATGGAGCTCTACGAGATGGGCGTCGTGACGAATGCCTGCAAGGGCTTCATGAAGGGCAAGATCATCTGCACGTTCGCAATGGGATCGCGCAAGCTCTACGACTGGCTGGACGACAACGTGGAGGTGCAGTTCGAGCGCGGCAAGTGGGTGAACGATCCCGCAGTCATCCGGCAGAACACCCGCATGGTGTCGATCAATACCTGCATGATGGTGGACTTCACGGGGCAAGTGGCAAGCGAGGCAATCGGCACGGCGCAGTACTCCGGCACGGGAGGACAGGCGGACACGGCGGTGGGCGCCGTGGAAGGCTTCGACGGGCGGGGGAAGTCGGTGATCGCCTGCTACAGCACCGCCAAGGGCGGCAAGATATCGACGATCGTCCCCGTGCTCCCGGAAGGCACGGCTGTCTCCCTCCATCGCTCGAACGTGGACAATGTCGTCACCGAATACGGCATCGCGCGACTCCGCGGCAGAACGGTGCGCGAGCGGACGCGCGAGCTGATCGCGGTGGCGCACCCCGACTTCCGCGCCGAGCTGACCGCAGCCGCGAAAAGGCTGGGATACCTGTAGCGCGCCCGGAGATACGGCGCGATTGACTTTCGGCGCGCCAGGGACTATAGGTGGGGAGCATGAGCGGTCCTGAGGATCAGATCGAAGAGAAAACCAGCGGCGGGCGCCGGCACTCGCGCGGCCTCTTCTTCCACTGGCTCATCGGTCTGTTTGGCCTGGGAACGGGAATGCTCGCGTTCCTCCTGCTTTCGACCGGTGACGTGGGATGGACGACGCCGCTCGTGATCCTGCTGTTGCTCTTCTTCGTGGCCGGCGTCGGGGCGCTCATCGCGGCGCTCGTCATCTCCGTGACAAGGAAGCCCGGCCGAAAGAGCACGCGGCCGTGACGTCCACCGGCATCTTCGATCGGCTGGCTGCCGCCTTTTCATCGTGGATCGGTTACGGCTGGCTCACGGCCTTTCTCATCTGGGCCGCGGGCACGATAGTCATCCTCCGCGTCGTCTACCGCTATTTCCTGGAAAGAATTGGCACCCGCATCCCGACCATTGTCATCTTTGCTCTGTGGACCATCATCGTCATGGGCATTGCCGGCCACTATCTCGGCTACGGCCAGCCGGGGGAAAATAGGGCTACGCCGATGCCGGGCGAACACGCGTGACCGGGTCCTGCCGGTAGAAGGCGGACAGGAGCGCGTAGACGTCGGGGTATTCCCCCCGCAGCAGGGTCGGCCTTTCGAAAAAGTATTCCGTGCAGACCGCGAAGAACTCCGCGTCATCTTCCACGGCATAGGGATCGATCTTCACGCGACGCTTCTTGCGGCCCGTCTTCTTCTTGAGATCCGCGAATGCACCGGCAAAAACCGCGCTCCAGCGTGCAGGGTCCATGCCGTCGTGCAGCGCCGGCCTTCCGTTCACTTCGCCATCCAGCATGTCCAGGCGGTGGGCGGCTTCGTGAATGATCACGTTGTAGCCGTCACCCCAGCCCGATGCCTCGACGTCCTTCCACGAGAGCACGACGGGGCCCGTGTCCCAGGATTCGCCGCTGTTGTCCTCGTCCCATTCGTGCACGACGCCCGCCTGGTCGTATCCGGTGTGCTCCTCGATGAAGACGTCCGGCACGACGACAACCGTCTCCCAGTTCTCGAAGCTTTCAAGGCCGAGGTTGAGGATGGGAAGGCATGCCTGCACCGCGATCACCTCGCACATCGACGCGGTGAGCTCCAGACCGTCGGCGCCCTCGAATGTCTTTTCGTGCAGGAAGAGCGTGGAGAGAGCGCGCAAACGGCCGAGGTCCGCCTCCGACAGCCCCGCGAGGATGGGATGCTCCTCCACGAGCCACGTCCACGTGTCTGCGGGGAGAAGGGACTCCTTCAGTATGTGCTGTCGGCGCAGGCTTCGATAAAGGCCCATTCTTTGCTCAAGGAAGCGCGGGAGCCAATCGGCGGCATCTCCGCGCATGCACAAGGTGCGCGCATTTTCTGCCACGGTCAAGCTCTTCCGTCGCTCGGCCTTTCCGCAGGCGGTCACATCAGCCCGTCAATGCGGGCTATTGGGTCACGAATGTGCCGATTCGGCGTCGAGGTACCTCTGCGCGACTTCGCGGATCGACTCCGCGGTCGCCAGGAAAGCGTCCACGATGTCCGGATCGAAGTGACTTCCCGAGCTTTCCCGGATGATTGAGACGGCCATTTCGTGAGGGAACGCCGCCTTGTACACGCGTTTGCTCACCAGCGCATCGTAGACATCCACGACCGCCATGAGCCTTCCGGGAACGGCGATGGCCACTCCCGCCAGACCCCGCGGGTATCCCATGCCGTCCCACCTCTCGTGATGCGACCAGGCGACTTCGCGCGCGAGGTGCAGGAATGAGGTCGGCGATTCAATGAGCTTCTCCGCCGCCATGATGGAGTTTCGACCGAGCGTGGTATGCGTTTTCATGATTTCGAACTCCTCCGCCGTCAGCTTCCCGGGCTTGAGGAGTATGCGGTCGGGAATCCCTACCTTGCCGATGCCATGGAGCGGGGCCGATTTGTAGAGGAGCTCGATGGTGTCGGGCGTGAGAAAGGACGAGAACCGTGGGTGGCCTTTCAGCCTGAGCGCGAGCATCTTCACGTAATGCTGGGTCCGGCGGATGTGATTGCCCGTTTCGTTGTCCCGTGTTTCCGCGAGCGACCCCATGGCCACCATTGTCACGTCCTGGATGGTGCTGATTTCCTGTGTCCTCCTCCCGACCTCCTGCTCGAGATACTCGCTCTTGTCACGCAGAAAGTCTCGCGCGCCCTTCAGTTGCAGGTGGGTCCGCACCCGCGCGGTCACGATAGCGGGACTGATCGGTTTCACAATGTAGTCGACTGCTCCGAGCTCGAGACCTTTCTGTTCGTCGGCGGCATCCGACTTTGCTGTAAGGAAGATGACCGGTATGTCGGTTGTGGTTGGATCGTCCCTCAGGCGCTGGCACACTTCGTACCCGTCCATTCCGGGCATCATGACGTCGAGGAGAATCAGGTCGGGAGGATGTGTCATGAGACGCGACCTCCAGGGCCTTCGCGCCGCCCGTGGCAACCTTCACCCGGTAGGTGGTGTTGAGAAGCGAGCTCATGAGCGCAAGGTTTTCGGGCGCGTCATCGACGATCAAGATGGTCTGCGTCCTGGCGTTTCTGGGCGTCTCTGACATGGTGACACCCTGCGTCTATACGATCCCGTTGTCGAGTCGCTGCAAGGCGTCCCAGGCGGCGGAGAAATCGTATGCGATGAGCTTTTCTCGCAGCAATTCCACCTTGTTCTCCGCATACGACGAGGCAAGTCTTCCCGAAACGCTCTCGAGATAGTCGAGGGCGTCGCTGTCACTTTCCTTGATGAGTGTCGTGAGTCGCGCGATGATGATTGTCCGTTCCGCGGCGTCCAGCTGTGAGCCTGCCCGCTGCACGGGGGCCCGGGACGGAAGGGTTTCCAGAATGCCTGCCGTGGCCTTCTGGAGAGCCGCCGCAAGACGGCGCAGATTCTCCTCAACGGCGGTCGGTGTGTCTTTTGTCTGGATCCGCCGCTCCAGTTCGCCGGAGAGCTCCTGCACCTCGACCACGCCAAGATTGCCCGCTATTCCCTTGACGGTGTGTGCGAGATGCTCAGCCGTCGGACGGTCCCCTTTTTCGAGGGCTTCCGCAATCCTGGCGGGGGTCTCATGGTGCCCCTCTGCAAATCGGCGCAAAAGAACCGCATAGAGCGAGGCATTTCCCGCCACTCGCTTCAATCCTGCGACCACGTCGACTCCCACGATCGGGGCAAGGGAAAACTTCTCCCCAACGTGAGGAGTCTCTTCCGGAATCTGCCCTTTCAGTGTCGGGCCGCGGTAGTACTTGCGGATAGTCTGGACCATGGCGTCGGGGTCGATAGGCTTGCTTATGTGATCATTCATGCCCGCTTCCAGTGCTTTCTCCCGCTCTTCGCTCAGGGCATGAGCGGTCATCGCAATGACGGGAATGCTCGTTCCCCACTCGGCGGCCCTGATGCGCCGGGTGGCTTCGTACCCGTCCATTTCTGGCATCTGGACATCCATCAGGACCAGGTCAATACGTGCGGCGTGATCCATCAGCCTCGCAATGGACTCCTTTCCGTTGTTTGCGATTTCCACCCCCGCGCCAGCTGCCTGGAGCAGCTCCACGGCGATCTCCTGGTTGATCTCGTTGTCCTCGACCAGCAGGATGCGCGCGCCGCTGAGCATCCCGGCCTGGTCGTTGCCGGGCATCGATTCACGAAGCGCGGGCCGAATATCGGGGGCAAACACCTTCAGAATGGCATCCAGAAGGCTGGAGGGGGTCAGTGGCTTCAACAGGAAGTCGGCCGCACCCGCGTTCAGCGCGTTCTGGCGTTCCCCTTCTGCTCCCTCCGACGCGCTGAGCATGATGGCGACGGGCGGCCGCGCGGCCTTCACGCCGGCGAGGATTCGCCGCGTGGCTTCAATACCGTCTATGCCCGGCATCCTCCAGTCCATGAGCATGAGGCCGAATGGATCACTCTCTTCAGCGTTCCTGACCGCCTCTATCGCGTCGCCTCCAGAGGCGACCGTCTTCACCCGGAAATGAAGAGAAAGAAGGGTGCGCTCGAGGATTTTTCGCGCCTCCTCGTTGTCATCGGCCACGAGGACCCGCATCCCATTCAGATCCACAGGGACTGCAGGGGGTATGTCGAGACTCTGGCGGGACCGAAGCTGCCCCACTTCATCCAGGGCCCTTTCAAATCAACCCAGTTCAGGTCGTGCGTTCTTCAGCTGTCTCGACGCACCCAGACTACGCATCTCGTCCTGATTAATATATTGCAGAGTGATAGGTATATCAAAGAAAAAAACGATTTCTATTCCGATCAGGAAGCCTTCCAGCTGGATTCAGATCTGCATCGGCAGTTGCGAATCGACCTCACCCAAATTCTAGCTGAATAGAGCACGATGCCTCACGGAAAAAACTAGCCCAGAATATCCGGGCTTCAAGACGATTTCTGTCGCCTTGGCACGGAGGTGGGCTGAGATGGAGGTATCGATGACCGACAGGCGCACCATCATCAGGCGTAGCTTTCACCGCTACCAAGAGGCTGATCGGAAGACCAAAACACGAATCTTGAACCAGGTCATGGAGCAGACGATGTACCGCAGTCGCGCCTACCTGGCTTTGATCCTGCGCCAGTGGGGCAGGACCAACTGGCATTCGGGTCCGCGCGGACCCCTGCACAAATGGGCGAAGGGGACGTCCGCATCCCCGTAGGTTCTGCTAAGGACTGTAAGCCCTCTTGCAGTGCATCATGCGGTCCGCCGGTCTCTCTGAAATAGCTCGCCGTGGACGGGCGAAAGCTGCTCGCAGGCCGTTGGATTATAATATTGACAGTTGCACTGCCACTGTATATTATGCTGTCGTGAGTCAAAGTGAGCGCGTCATGAACATGCAGGCGCTGAGCGACCGGTCCGGAACGCCTGTTCGCACAATACGGTTCTACATCAGTCAGCGGCTGCTGGCGGGGCCGCAAGGTCGGGGTACTTCCAGCTCCTATGCGGAGGATCACCTGCGGCGCCTTCTTCTGATCAAACAGTTGACCCGCCGTCACGTGCCTTTGACAGAGATCCGTGACCATCTGGATGGGGTCTCCCCGGAGGCACTCGCGCAGGTCCTCGAGTTGGCGCAGAAGCAAAACGCCGCGGAGGCAAAGGTGCAGAAGAACTCGCCCCGGCAATATCTGTCAGAGCTATTGCGGGACGTTCATCTCCATCGAATGGGAAGCGAGCTCGGGAAGCCGTATGTGCCACAGCGGGAGGACCGCGACGTATGGCGGAGGGTGAAGGTCGCCTCGGGTATAGAGCTCCACTACACTCTTGAGTCTGAGGAGAGGAACGCTGAGCTCGTGGCTGAGTTGATCGATAGTACGCGACAGGTTGCGCAGAGAGCAAGCACGAGGAGGGGAACGTGATGGAAAATGGACATCCGGCAGAGGGAACGAACGGCCAGGAGGGCATGTTTCTTGGAGTTGGCGTAGAGAGACGACTGCTCAGGACCGTGAAGAGCGTGAGCCATATCGACCTGACAGTTCGTGCGCCGGTTGCGCATGGAGAAACCGGGCGGCCGCCGCTTGCTCTTTCCCTGGTGATCGACAGATCGGGCTCAATGCAGGGGAACAAGCTCATCACTGCCAAGCGCGCCGCACTCGCCGTCTTGGACCGGCTGAGTGGTGAGGATATCGCGGCCGTCGTGGTCTTCGACAACATCATCGATCTGGTCCTTCCCGAAGGGCCGATAAATGATGAGAGAAAGGCACAGGCACGGGCCGCCCTCTCTCTCATAGAGGCGAGGTCCCAAACCGCGCTCCACGAGGGCGGGCTGACGGGATGTCGGTCCATTGCCGCGGATGTCATACAGGGCAGGAAACCCGAAAGGCTTTCCCGGTGCTTTCTGCTCACGGACGGGCTTGCAAACGTGGGCATGACCGACCCTGAGCAGATCGCGGCCCAGACGGCGGATGTGCGGCAAAACACTGGGATATGCACAAGCACTTTCGGGATTGGGGATGACTATGATGAAAGGCTCCTTGCCCCTATGGCGGTTGCAGGCAGTGGCCAATTCCACCACTTGCGGGATGAAGCGGACATTGCCGCCACCTTCGCGGGCGAACTCTCTGAGATGTTTGAGGTGACCGCGCGAAGCGTGAGCATTGAGATCCAGGCGGACCCCTCGGTGCATCCTGAGCTGGTCAGCCTGTACTGGGGGGCGAACGGCGCCGGCCCTGGCGTCCTCCGCGTCGATCTGGGTGACATGATCGGCGGTGAGGAACGGCACGTGGTGGCGCGGCTCGTCTTCGGCTGGGTTCCTGTTGGCGCGCGCATTCCTATGCGTGCCCGCGCGATCTGGCGCGATGGTCAGTATCTCAGGGACGGGCCATGGCAGGAGCTCACTTTTGTGGGAGCCGATGACGCAGCCTGCTCCAGGGAAGCGCGGGACATGGCCGTGATGCACTGGGTGGGGTGTCATCACGCTGACAAGGCCAAGGCAGAGGCCCTGGCGCTCCACCGGCAAGGAGATACGGAGGAGGCCATCCACGTCCTGGAGGGCGTGATGCGGAAGATGGGTGAATATGCCGCCGCGGACCCTGACCTGGTACGGGCCTTGAAAGAGCTTGGCGATCTCCGCGAGAAGCTCCTTATGGACCGCGTTTCTTCATCGATGGCCAAAGAAATGAGCTATACCTCACACCTGAACTCACGAATGCAGCGGGACATGCGCCACGTCCTGACCGCTGGAAACGGTTCCTTTCGCCTCGTTACATCGCAAGAGTGTGGTCTTTGGGACGCCCTCCACTATGGGACTTATTCAGCCGGTCGCAGCCACCGCCGGAGTTACACTACGCCCGGCGCCAGCCTGCTTCTCAGTAGTCTCGCTAGGTTTTCTGACGCCAGGAAACGCCTGGCCTATGCTCCGGTGGAGGCCGACCATGGAAAAATACCAGCCTAAACCGATTGACACTTCACACATTACGCTCCCAAAAGGCATTTTGAAGCTCAAGGAAAAGCTCGCGGAGAACGTGCACGATGTCTGGGCTCAGCAACGGATCAAGGACGGGTGGACGTATGGGAAAAGGCGTAGCGACAGGACCAAGCGTCACCCCTGCCTTGTGCCGTACAGGGAGCTTCCGGTTTCAGAGAAAAGGTATGACCGCAGCACCATGGAGGAGACCATCAAATGCATACTTGCTCTCGGGTATACCCTGGATTCTGCAAAACATGATGCTGAAGAGGACGATCCTGCCTTGCGTGAGCTCGAGTTGCTGCTCAAGAGCCCCAAGCCCGATTTCCTGGAGATGTTTCGGCTGTGGCAAAACAGGAATCCACTCGCCAGGCCCGAGACTCCGCGTCTGCACGAATTGTTCGCGAATCGCCTGATCAAGATGGAGGAATCTATCGTTGCATATGACGTCATCGCGCACGGTTTATCAATCTGGCCGAGCGATAAGAGCATGCTGCATAAAAAGGGCCTGGTGCTCGCGCGAACCGGCGCCACGGAAGAGGCCCTCTCCATAGCATCCGGCCTTGAACGGGTGACGGGGAAAAAGGATCCGCTCCATGATGAAATCCTGGGGCTTCTGGGACGCTGCTACAAGGACCTTTGGGAGTATGAGCATGATTCAACGAGAAAGCGGGAACACCTCGAGCGCGCCTTCGAATTTTATCAACGCGCGTTTCAGAGCCTGCGGGGAACCTATTATACGGGCATAAACGCGGCGCACATGGCGCTGCTCAAGGGGGACAGGGAAGAGGCGCTCAGGTTGGCGGAGATGGTGATAAGCTGCTGCGCATCCGAGCGGCGAAAAGGCGAGGATTCCTACTGGCTGTACGCAACCATGGGCCACGCTCTTCTGATAAAGGCGTTTCAGGAGCCGCGATTCATGGATGAGGCGGAGCACTGGCTCAGGAGCGCAGCGACCGCGGGCGCGGGCAACTACGGCGATCTCAATGCAACCAAGCGAAGCATCAGGCAGATCCGTGAAAATATCACGCTGCCACGGGAATTCGAGGAACGCGTGGAGAGTCTGCTCGCCCTATTCCAGTGCCCTTGCGTGGCCGTCTTCTCCGGGCACATGATCGACCAGCCGGGAAGGCCGGAACCTCGCTTCCCCCAGGGCATTGCTGCAAGGGTCAAGCGTGAGATCAAGCAAAAGCTCATGGATCTGAATGTTCGCATTGGATTCGCCTCCGGCGCATGCGGCGCGGACATCCTGTTCCATGAGACACTTCTCGAACTCGGTGGCGAAACGCACGTGGTGCTGCCATTCAATCGCGATGAGTTCATGAAAACGACCGTTGGGGTCGGGGAGAACGCGGATTTTTGGAAGGGAAAGCTCAGGGCGATCCTGAAGAAGGCCAAGAGCGTCATCACCGTGTCAAGGCAGCAGACTGATTTCGGGTCGGTTTATTACGATTACGCGAATATCGTGCTGAACGGGCTCTCCCGGAACCAGGCCATGCACCTGGACACGGACCTGGTGGCGCTCACGGTCTGGAACGGGAAGGCGGGGGATGGGCCGGGCGGTACCGCAAGCATGTATGGCTATTGGAAGGATGTGATGGGCCTTCCCAATATCCAGGTCATCAATCCACGGCAATTCTTGCCGGAGGGAGAGGTTGGGAACCTTACAGGCGCGGACATATCACCGGATGATATGACTATCGAGCCGGCGAACGCCCAATCGCCGGTTGCATCACCGGTCGCGGCTGAGAGCATCAAGGCCATGCTGTTCGCAGATGTGGTGAAATTCAGTAGCCTCAAGGCGGGCCAGATCCCTGCTTTTGTCAAGAGTTTTATGGGCGCCATCGCTGGATTGATCGAAAAGACAGAATACAAGCCGGAAACCAGAAACACGTGGGGCGACGGTCTCTATTTCGTTTTCGACAAAGTTGAGCACGCGGGTCTGTTCGCGCTCGATTTGTGCGATCTGGTCTTGGGCACGAACTGGATGGAGAAGGGCTTGAACGATAATACGAGCATCCGAATTGCGCTGCACGCAGGCCCTGTTTTCTGCTGCGTGGATCCTATTCTCGGGGTGAAAAACTACACGGGCTATCATGTGAATACAGCCGCGCGTCTCGAGCCCATAACGCCCCCCGGCAATGTCTACGCCACCCAGCAATTTGCCGCGCTCGCGTCATTCCACGGGATTACGGGTTTTGCGTGCGACTATGTGGGTCAAATCCCCTTTCCCAAGGGCTTTGGCGCTTACCCGATCTACCATGTGAGGAGAGCACAGGGGTGATCAGGAATTGCCGACGATAGACAGCGAAAGTGCATTTCTGTACGCTCAGCCTGCAAAATAAACCATTTCCCAACACAGCACTGCAGCCGAGTGCCTGGAACTCAAGCCGTTTTTTTTTGCTTGGCTGCCGGAGATCTGCATGAAAAGGGTGTTCATTTCATACCGATACAAGGATCATCCTCGGTTTGAACTTGTCAGAGAGATCTCGGCACGCCTCCGCTTCTTCTCGATAGAGGTGATCCTGGATCAACGCAGTTTGCTTTTTGGAGAGGACATCAAGGCTTTTATGGAGGAGATGATACAGACAGCAGACGCGATCGTGATCCTTCTAAGTGAAGACTATAATCAGGCTCTCCGCCAGGAGGTCGGCCCGGGAGCCGGCGTCCGCTTTGAAGTAAGTCTCGCTCTGCAAGAACGAAAGCGAAGGCCTGCTTTTCGAAATTCTCCCGATCCTTCTCGACTCAAGTCTTCCTGTCCCCCCATTTGACCGTTTGAAGTGCGCTAGACCGAACGATATCGATCAAATCGTCACAGAACTGGGGTTGGTTGAGCATCTGAGTGAGTCGCGTGTTCTGGCCGACCGCTACCGTCTGGATCAATTCGTTGAAACTCGTGGACTGGCTCGCGTGTTCAAGTCCCATGATCTGGTTTTGGATACCCCTGTGGAAGTCTATATGGTTCCCGCGACAGGGGAGACTGGCCTTCAGGGCGAGAGGTTCCGGATTTTCGAAAGGGTCCTAAAAGGACGATCTCAGGCATTTAGTCCATTTCTCCTAAACATTCGCGATTCTTACGTAGATTCTGATGGTGCGTATTATCTCGTCACCGAAGAGTTTGCCGGTACCGACCTGAGCGTGCCTCTCAACAGAGGGTTTACGACACACCCTTTTGGCGCACTCTGCATCGCCTACCAGGTTGCCCTTGGTCTCTACGAGCTTCACCAGAGTGGAGTTCTCCATGCTGGCCTGGCTCCGCGCGCCATCCGGCACAACAAAGAAAGAACTCTCTGCAAGATCGTTGACTTTGAATTCGCAAGACCCGCTATCGGCGTTCGTCAGCTGCCACTGGACGGATACCCTATCATTTCGCCCCCGGAGCGTTTTGCTGGCAAACCGCCCTCCATTTGTCAGGATGTCTACCAACTCGCGAATCTTGTATTTTGGCTTATTTGTGGTTTTCCGGTAGTGTCGCGCTCTGTCTATAGGCTCATGCCTTCAGCCTTAACTCTTTCCACTGTGGTTTGTGAGGATTCTGGCCTCCAAGAATCTCATTGCATCTACGCTATCCGATTTTTCCTCTCGGAAAATAGCAACGGCGGATCGGAATCCAGACTTAACCGAGGCTATCGCCAGATCGCAATCGACCGACTTCATAAGAAATGTATTAAGCCCGTTTCTTGCTTCCTGTCTTCATCCTGATCCTCGATTGAGGCCGAGAAATATCGGTGAAGTGCTGGGCTTTCTATCGACACTGGAGATTCCGCCAGCGGGCAGACTGCTCGATCGTGGGGGCGCCGAAGTGTCGGGTGCTCTTTTTCCAGAATATGAAACGTAGGTGGAAGGCCACATTGAATTGCAGCCAGGACGCAGCAGGGCACTTGAGCTTCACCGTCCTGGATTGAGAATGCGCGGCCACGTCCCTTTTTTATAAAGCGATTCTTTGCAGCAGATCGGTTGGAATCGAGCTGAAATGGCTGTCCTTGTGAACGAGTATTGCGTTATTGAGAGAAGCGCATGCGGCAATCAAGGCATCAAAAAGGGGGAGGCGCGCCTGGCTCAGAGAAGACAGTTCAAAGGCTCTCACTGCGACTGCTGTATCAATCGCCATGACGCGCTCAGCCAGCGAGGCATAGGAAAGACTCATAGAGCGCGCTTGATCCACTGTATGTCCGAGTCCAACTGAGCGGGAGCTGGGGTCAGGTCAATTCCCCACCCTCAGGGCTGGTAGGGTCATGTAGATTCCCCGGGTTTCGCGGTTTCGCTCCGTCAGGGTCATTACAATTCCCCACCCCGACGATCCCCGGTAGGGTGTCTCCAGAGGGGGACATCAAGGATGGGCTATCGAAGGATGAAGAAGCGCGACCTGTGGGAGACTACCGCCGATGGCAGGCCGGGCGGTCGCTCTCGCATATTGCCGCTAAAGAGCGGCGCGATCGACGATCAACTCTGAAGGTGAAAAACTGCACGGGCTATCACGTGAATATGGCCGCGCGGCTTGAGAGCATCACGCCCCCGGGCAGCGTCTACGCCACCCAGCAATTCGCCGCTCTCGCGTCATTCCAGGGCAACGCAAGCTTTGCATGCGACTATGTGGGCCAGATCCCCTTTCCTGAAGGATTTGGCTCATACCCGATCTACCTCGTGAGGAGGGAGTAGCGCGTTCACCACAAACGGACGTACACGTGTTTGACTCACTCCTGCCGATCGACCGAAGACGGGGATATTCCCAGGCGGGAAAGCGACCGCGCGGCTTCATCTCGAACTCTCTCGTCCCAATCCTTCAAGCATTCCTGGAGAGCTCCCACCGCCCGAGAATCCTCGATCTGGCCCAATGAATGAATAACGGCAATCCGTGTATGGACGTCGTACATTCCATTCCCGTGCGTCTTCAAGCTCTTTACGAGAGGCTCGACCGCATGCGGTTCGCGCAATAGTCCCAATGCGCGCGCGGCTTCGGTGCGGCGCCTGACGCCCAAGTCCCACACATGCTGGTCGGAAATCCCCCGGCTCTCCTCCCGAGCCCACGACCTGTTGAACTCATCGTCATCGCCCTCATAATGAATCCTTCTTCGTGATGAGGTCATGCCTTCAGGATGCAGCTCGGTGATCCACAGCTCGAGCAATCGCGCCTTCAGGTCGGCATCCCGAACGCGTGCCGCCATCGTAACCAGGGCATCCACGGCGGCATGTGCTTCCGTGTCATCCTCAGCTCCGCGAGCGACAAGCAAGGGCTCCACGGCGCTGTCATCCCCGACCTCGCCCAACGCGGCTGCCGCCTTTGTCACGCTCATACGATCCTTGGAAGAGCGAAGGACTTTGATCAAGTTTTTCACGTCCGAGCGGGCCTTCATGCGATCGACGTTTGGCGGACCGAATATGCTCATCCTGCGACCTCCCCATGCTTATGAATTATTCCGATTCCTCTCATCAACTTCACCTGCAGCGGACCTTCCCCGCCTTGGTGTGCAGCCGCCGTTTTCAATGTCTTTTCCACCATCTCCCGCAGCACCTCGCTGAGCTGGTCCTTCACCAACGCCTCGTCGATGCGTATAATCCTTTGCTGTGAACCTTCGTAGTTCATGACGCCCTCCTGAATCAGTCTGGTCCAGCAACTCAACTGAAGCAGAAGAAGGCGCCCTATTTCGAAGGACTCCAAATGTGCGAAAGATAGTATACGTAATCCTGCCGGAGGCCGTAAAGTTGTGGGACCGCGCCACGGCGAGCAAGATCCCGGAAATTCCTGGCACAAATGGGATTGGCGGTCAAACGCCAGGGCGTGGCTGGGCCGCGTTCAAGCGTTATTATGAGTCCGTGAATATGGCAGAGGAGCTATGCGATGACCAAAGCCAATGACCGCTACCATTCGCTACGTGGGCTTAGTCTCCCTCACGATGCCTTTGAGAAGCTGCCGAACATCGAGCGCTACCTCGACGCGGCAGTCGAGAAAGCGTGCGGCGAAATCGTTGCGAGCGGGCCGTTGCCTTGCATCGATGCGCGCTATGCATTTGCGTTCAACAAGATGGCGCGTGACAGCTATGAGGCGGGGCGAATTGGTGAGGCGGTGGGGCACTATACCCATGGGATCAAGCTGCTCGCCCTGCTGCTGAAGTCACCCCATGTGCTTGGCGCGTCCCGGTCGACGATCCCAGAGTTTCTCTCCGGCGTCTATTCCGACCGCGCGAGTGCCTGCTCTGATGTGAATGACTTCACAAACGCGCTCGCCGACTACGCTTGCGCGCTGCGTTTCGACAATCCACAACGCTGGGTCATACTCCTAAATCGGGCAGGAACATTTGAGCGAATCGGCGAGTTCCAGAGTGCGGAAAGGGATCTGCTGGAGGCGCAACGAATCGCCCCGAAGGCTGGTACGCCGCATGCAAACACGCATGGCACGGAAGCCCTCGACCGGATCGAGGAGTCCCTTGGACGCGTTCGTCTCGCGGCAGTCGGTCGCGGGGGGGGGTCGGAGGAGCCGCCGTCGCCTCCAACGCCAGAGGCAAGTGAGAGCGGGACCTCGCTCTACGGGGTTGGCTCGCCCAAGGTCGGCCTTGACGCCGCTCGGGCCGAGATCGCAGAGGGGGAGCCGCGCGTCATCCGCGTCTTCATTTCGTCAACCTTTCAGGACATGCAGGCCGATCGCGACGAACTGGTGAAGCGGACGTTTCCTGCGCTGCGCAAGCTCTGTGAATCACGTGGCGTTACCTGGGGAGAGGTCGATCTGCGCTGGGGCGTGACCGACGAACAACGCGCGGAGGGGAAAGTGCTGCCCCTCTGCCTCGAAGAGATCCGGCGCTGCCGGCCTTACTTCATTGGGCTGCTGGGGGAGCGATACGGTTGGGTGCCCGACGAGATTCCCAGGGAGCTGACCACGCGGGAAGAATGGCTGACGGAGCACCGCGGCGTTTCGGTTACCGAGCTGGAGATCCTGCATGGCGTGCTGAATGATCCCCAAATGGCCGACCGCGCCCTGTTCTACTTCCGTGACCCTGCTTACAGCGAGGGGAGGCCGGATGGCGAGCGAGCGCCGTATCTCGAGGCTCCGAACGCGGACGAGACTGCGCGCTTTGGACGAGAAGAGGCTGCGCGTAGGGCTGAGGAGCGCAGGCAGAAGCTGAAAGCCTTGAAAGGGCGCATTCGGGATAGCGGCCTTCCTCTTCGCGAGAACTACAGAGATCCACGCGAGCTTGGCGAGCTCATCTTGTCCGATATGACCTCGATTATCGATCGGCTCTTCCCGGAAGGCTCCGCGCTGGACATCCTCGATCGGGAGGCACGTGATCACGCTTTCTTCGCGCGCAGCCGCGCAAATGTCTACATTCGGCGACCTGCGTACTTCGAGCGTCTCGATCGTCATGTGGGGAGCGACGATCCGCCCCTGGTCTTGATCGGCGAATCGGGCTCTGGGAAGTCCGCGCTTGTCGCAAATTGGTCGTTGGAATATAGAAAGAAGCACCCGCGCGATTTCCTTTTGCTTCACTTCATTGGTGCCACACCCGACAGCGCGCATTGGGCACCTATGTTGCTTCGGATTATGGGCGAATTCCATCGCCAGCTGGGCATTGTTGGCGAAGTCGGCGAGAATCCGCAGACACTGCGCGCGTCGTTTGCCCGATGGCTGAATATCGCCGCGGAGAAAGCGCGTATTACACTGATCCTCGATGGGCTGAACCAACTCGAGGACACCGATCAGGCTCTTGACTTGAGCTGGCTGCCAGAAACAATCCCGAATAACATTCGGCTGATCCTAACCACTCAGCCGGGCCACACCTTGGATGTGCTGCGCGCGCGCGAATGGCCCACCGCACTGGTGGAGCCTTGCACGGAAATGGAACGCGAGAAACTGATCGAACAGTATTTGCTGCAGTATGGAAAGGCGCTCAGCCCAAAGCAGATGAAGACGATCGTTTCCGCGACGCAGGCCGGGAACCCTCTTTACACAAGAGCGTTGTTGGAGGAACTGCGAATGTTTGGGGTCCATGAGCAACTCGACCAGTGTTTCCAAAGCTATCTGCAAGCCGCGACGATCGATCAGCTCTTCGAGAGGATCCTTGCCCGTTGGGAGCACGACTATGAGGACCACCAAGCGCCCCAGCTTGTGGGCAGGGCAATGACGCTGCTATGGGCCGCGCGAAGAGGTTTGTCGGAAGCAGAGCTGTTGGAACTGCTCGGGACAGAGAAAGCGCCACTACCGCACGCCCTCTGGTCGCCGCTGCACCGGGCGCTTGACTCGCATATAGTCGACCGGATGGGTCAACTGGCTTTCTCGCATGAATACATGCGTCAGGCAGTACACCAGCGCTATCTGGCAAATGAGGAAGCAGCACGGGACGCGCATCGCAAGCTCGCAGATTACTTTGCGGGACGAGGTCTTACTCAGCGAAAGATCGAGGAAGAGCCGTGGCAAATGGATCGTGCTGGCGATTTCAAGTCTCTCGCGCGCCTGCTGTCTGATCCCTCGTTTTTCATTGCCGCGTGGCAGTCGAACCAGTATGAACTGAAGGCTTACTGGACACATATCGAGAAGCAGTCGGACGTGAGGTTAGCCACAGCATATCACGCCGTACTGGAGTCGCCTGAGAAGGTGGATCATGAGGCAGTATGGAACATCGCGATGTTGCTCAACGACACCGGATCTCTTCCAGAAGCACTGCAGCTTCGACGTTACCTGGTCCGCTACTACCGGACGTCAGACGATCGGAAAAGGCTGGCGGGCGCGCTGGGTAACGAGGCCGCTTCGCTCATGGCTGTCGGGGACATGGCCGGCGCCATGCCCCTGGTTCGAGAACAAGAGCAGCTTGCCCGCGATCTGGACGACAAATATGAGCTTGCGAGATCGCTTGGTAATCAAGCGATCATCCAGCGGCACCTCGGCAATCTTGAGGAAGCGAGCAGATTACGTAAAGAGTGCGCGCTCGTGGCGAAGGAAATGGGCAACGACCTGCTGATGGCCGAGTCGCTTGCGGATCAGGCGTTAATCCTTGCCAAGACGGGCAACCTGCCCGAGGCGCTGGAAGTAGTCGAAGTGGCGGAGCGTGTTTTTTATGGATTGGGCGAAAAGCGGTCGTTGGCCATCGCTCTGCTCAATCACGCTTCGATGTTGAAACAGCAGGGCAATCTCCGAGGTGCCCTTGCACTCCACGAGAAGGCTGAGTGCTTGCATCGCGAGATGGGGGACAGGGAATTGGTCGCGAAATCGCGCGAGCTAGAGGGCGAAATCTTCGTCGCGCTGAAAGATCTTCGCGCAGCGTTGCAGTGTTTCCAGGAGCAAGAACGCCTGGCACGCGAACTGAGCAACATGCGAATATTGGCCTCATCCGTCGGGCGCCAAGGGCAAGTGTCCGCCCTGCAAGGCGAGCTCGATCAAGCCTTGCGACAGTTCCAAGAGTCCGAGCGATTAAGCCGTGAGTCGAGTGACCTGGTTCCAGTCGCCTGGTCGCTGATTCAGCAGGCGATTGTGCTGGCAGCCGAGAACGATCTCGATGGCGCGCTGAATCGGGGCAAGGAAGCCGAGAGCTTGTGTCGCAAGCTTGGGAACAAGCCACTACTGGCAGAGGCGCTCGACCGTCAGTCTCGAGCCTATGCTGCGCGCGGTGAAGGAAAGGTATGCCAACCGCTGCTAAAGGAACTAGAGCGCCTGTACCGCGAGCTTGGCGACAAGCCGCATCTGCAATCAACACTTGGCTCCCTGGCTGCCCTTCATTACTCGGACGGCGACTTCGCTGCCACAATAACGCTGTTGAAAGAACAGGAAGCCCTCGCGCGTGAGCTCAATGATCTGGCGAGCGTGCAGCTTGCGATTGGACACCGTGCGGAGATCTTGTTCCGAACCAACAACGTTCCGGCCGCGCTTGACGCGCTGGAAGAGAACGTTCGGCTGTGCCGTGAATCGGGCGATAAGGCCGGGCTGGTAAGAGTGCTCGGCAACCAGGCTGAGCTCCTGCACCGCAGCGGACAGTATCAACACGCACTGAGACTGGTCGATGAGGCGGCCGCTGTCGCTCAAGAAGCGCGTGATCTTCAATCGGCCTTGCGGATTGAAGACTTGCGCCATCGGATCCAGACACGTCGGTAGCTCTCCCCACGCGTGATCGCGCTCAGAGGCCGATCCTTGAAAGTGGGCAGAATGAGACGCTTGAGTTGGGAAGAGCGCAGCACCGCACATGACCGCGAGAAGTGTCCGGAGTGACCTATGTTACGGGCTGTGCAGGGTGCCGAGGGGCTTGTGTGGGCGAAACCATTCCAGGGCAAGCCGATGCATGGCTCCCGAGGCAGAGGTCTCCCCCGGCTGTGCGAGCGGCATCCGTTGTGGGGGCTCTGTCAGGCGGCGGGTTTCACAAGACTACGCATGCGCTCCTGTTGCTCAGCTCTGATCCGTCCCATCGCGATCCGGAGGAGGGCTATGGTGGGCGCTTGGGGGGGAGCAAATCGCACTTTAATCCATTATTTTAGCTGATCATAGATCCCAAAAACATTTGAACATAAGGGCGCAACAATTTGCACCGAAGCGCGAACCGGCGCTGCCTTTGAGCAGAGTTTCGGGGATGTGTCGTGCAATACGGTCGAGGTTGGGCGCGTTTGTCCTATGGTCGCCATGGATGTCGCACTGGCTGTTCAAGATATACTTGCATCCAAATAGCCGCTTGGTCTTGAAGGAAAGAAAAGAGGGGGCGGAGAGCTGTTGCGGAACGCGCGATGCGTAAATAGCCTTGTGGGTGATTGTCACCTAAAGCCGAGCCTTCAATCATTTCTATTTTCTCCTGAGAAGCAGGATGGATTCTCCGTAAGCGAGTATCGCCGGCGATACTTCGACCAAGCGCAGCTCCAACCTGAGCGAGAGCATCAAAAAAGCGACTTGTGAAGTAGTGGACAAGAAGAAAGTCAGAGTTAACAGCTAATATATTACATAGCAAATAGTTAGAAGATTTATGTAAACAGGAATGAAGTTGTAAACGGCATAATTCCTTGATGCGAAACGAATTGAGAAAAGGCGTTTACATCCTTTATCTTGTCCTATGCATTTTGTCCTATGCACTTTATCATTCCATCTTGATATCGAAGTATCGCCGGCGATACTTCGAATATCTATGCAATGGACTGGGTTTTATGCTGCCGGCATGCTTGATGGATTACTTTCATCGTCCCCCCTGCGAGGCGGCAAAATCGGAAGACCCTTGAAGTGCAAGGACATATATAGCCGAGATTCCGCGTACCGCAATGTGGTGGTGATATAATGCCACAACTGAGGAGGCATCCATGGATTTCAGGCGGTTTCGAGTGTACGTGGACGAGGTGGAAGAAGGGAAAGGTTTCGAGACGGATGAAGCTTTTCCCGTTCTATCCATGAGGGATGGGCAAGGAGGAGTAACGGAACTTCTTGTCCCGGATATCAAGAAAAAACTCACTTGGGTGAAGATGAAAAACACAAAGTTCATGGGCTTGAGCAGAGTGTAGGGAAACCGCGGCAGGCCCCTAAGAGATCGCACTTTGCACTGCCAGTAAGAAAGATTCGAGCCGTGAGCCTCCGAGAAGCCCCCCGGACGAACTTTTACTGACAGACACCCTCAGGGGGGGGGGCGCAGACCCTGCAATGGCCCGCTAATAGCAGGCTATGTCATGACTGCATCGTAGCCCCTATGTTTGAAAGCACTGCGCCGCCAAAGGACTGACTACCCGAGCAATCTCGCGAGATAGCGTGATTTCATCTGCTTACTTGCCAACGCCTGCTTCAAGAGAGGAAGCTTCAGAATAACGCCGAGCACAGCGGCCATGGCTCTGTGGCTGACATGAGCCTGGTTGTCGAAGATGAGGTGGGCAAGCGTGCCACGCTCAATGGCCATCACGACGGCCCGATGAGTTGAGTTGATGGGGCTGATGATTCGCTCACCCCGGCGTACGAGTGCCAGTGCATTCGTGCGGCAGGCGCGGACGCATACCCCGCATCCGAGGCACCGTTCGACGTCCACCCGTGCCTTCTTCGCTTTCGGCGCTCGCGCGTCGTTGGCGGAGACGAGGCCCATTGCCTCCACGGGACAGGCGGCAACGCACAGGCCACACCCGGTGCACATGGCGGCAGCGACCTCGGGGAGGTACGCGGTCGTCTGGATGGGGTGGAGGGTCCCGAATCGGCGTTGGGCGATCATCGCTTCGCAACAGCATCCGCAGCAATTGCAGATGAAGCTCACACCATTCTGGACGTTCTCGCCGAACTGGACGAGTCCGCAGTCCTGCGCCTGCTGCAGCAGTGCGAGGCCTTCCGCAACGTCTATCGCGCGAGCGTAATCGTGCTTTGCAAGCGAGGCCGCGGCGTCACCGAATGTCATGCAGATGTCTTTCGGAGCGTCGCAATCCCTGCCGATGTGCTGCATCTTGTGCCGGCAGTAACACACCCCCACTGCCCGGTGGGTGGCGCTGCGCACCACCTCGCTCGCCCGCTCCCAGTCGAGGACTCGCAGGTTCTCCTCCGGCGCAAGGACGGCTTCCTGTACGAAGGTGCGTCCCGGCTTGGTCTCGCCCGTAAAAAGCGCGCGGATGAACTCTTCCTCGACGTTCAAATACTGATGGAAAAGCTCCGCGAGCATCTTCTGGTCGATATCCCCCCGAATGCGCATCATCGAGAATTCGAAAGAGCCGGCCATGGGAGGGGGAAGGAAATAGGTCTGGTTGCCCTTGGGGTCCTCGGCATCGATAAGGATTGCGCGGTCCGCGAGCGCGTCGAGAGTCTTCTGCGCCGCGGCGATTGACGTGCGCCAGGCGCTTGCCGCCACCGCGGTCGTAAACGGCTTGATGGGGAGCTGGGCCACGAGGGCAGCCTCGCGGTCGCTGAAAAGCATAGCGAGGATCTTGAAAAGAACCTCCGATGGCGGCGCCCCTTGCGGGAAGCGATTCAAACGCTCCACCAGAGAGCTATAGCCGGACTTCAACGTGTGGTGGGACATGATTTGTTTGATGGTATTACTTCGTCATCCCGTTGTACAAGCGCGGATGGTCAGCAGCGCGGACAGCCAAGAAAGAGACATAAAGGTGATTGCAACTCGGCTTCAAATATCGCATCGTCCGCTGATATGCAGCAAAACCGCTACAAATGGATAGCGCTTTCCAACACGACGCTTGGTGTTCTCATGGCTTCCATCAACTCCTCGATCGTTCTTATCTCCCTGCCGGCCATCTTCCGCGGCATTAACATCGACCCGCTCATTCCAGAGAATGTCAGCTATCTGCTCTGGATGCTCATGGGCTACATGCTGGTGACCGCAGTACTCGTGGTGAGCCTTGGTCGAGTCGGTGATATGTACGGCCGGGTGAGAATGTACAATCTCGGTTTTGCAATTTTCACAGTGGCGTCGCTCTGCCTGTCGTTTGTATTCTGGCAGGGACCGTCGGCCGCCATGACCTTGATCGGACTTCGCATTGTCCAAGGCGTCGGGGGAGCCTTTCTCATGGCGAACTCGGCTGCGATCCTCACCGACGCCTTTCCGCTGGATCAGAGAGGAATGGCCCTTGGCATCAATTCGGTGGCGGGGATCTCGGGTTCTTTTATCGGCCTCGTTGTCGGAGGGCTGCTTTCCATCGGCAACTGGCATCTGATTTTCCTGGTGACCGTGCCTATTGGAATTGCGGGTACGATATGGGCCTATCTGAGCTTACGGGAAATCGGGGTCATGCGGCGGGCACGCATCGACTGGTGGGGAAACCTCACCTTCGGTCTTGGCCTTGTTGCGCTTCTGGTCGGCATCACCTACGGCATTCAACCCTACGGGACGCGGAGCATGGGCTGGCTCAACCCCATGGTTCTCGCAGCGATGCTGGGAGGCGTCATTCTGCTGGTCGTTTTCTGTTTCATCGAAACGCGCGTGGCCGAGCCGATGTTTCGAATGGGGCTCTTCCGGGTGCCTGCATTCAGCGCCGGCAATCTGGCCGGCCTCCTGGCTTCCATCGGCCGAGGCGGATTAATGTTCATGTTGATCATCTGGCTCCAGGGGATCTGGCTTCCCTATCACGGATACAGCTTCGAATCCACCCCGCTCTGGGCGGCGATCTACATGCTCCCGATGACCGCTGGTTTCCTCATTGCCGGACCGCTTTCAGGCTATCTTTCTGATCGCTTTGGCGCACGACCTTTCGCCACCGGTGGCATGCTTCTTGCGGCGGTCACTTTTGCGCTCATGATGCTTTTGCCGCCCAACTTCAGTTACGCGCCATTTGGCCTGCTTCTGCTGGCGAACGGCCTCGCCATGGGACTCTTCACCTCTCCGAACACGGCAGGGATCATGAACTCGGTGCCGCCGGGAGAGCGGGGAGTTGCATCGGGGATGCGGGCAACTTTTCAAAACGCCGCTATGAGTCTCTCGATTGGGCTTTTTTTCTCCCTGATGATCGCTGGTTTGAGCGCTTCGTTCCCCGCAACACTCCTTCGCGGACTCACAGCTCAAGGAGTGCCGGACTCGGTGGCCAACAGGGTCGCCCACCTCCCTCCGGTGGGAAGCCTCTTTGCGGCCTTTCTGGGATATAACCCGATGCAATCGCTCCTGGGTTCAACGCTCGAGCACCTTTCGCCGGAACGTGCCGCATTTCTCACGGGCAAGACTTTTTTCCCTGACCTCATCTCGGGGCCCTTCATGCAAGGGATGCATATCACCTTTCTCTTTTCGCTTGTAATGATGCTTGTGGCGGCGGGAGCCTCGTGGCTGAGAGGGAAGCGATACGTCTACGATGAGGTGGGGCCGACTGCGGCGCACGAACAGACACTGAACCCCGCAGGGCCAGGGAAACAATAGAAGATCAGGGTAATGCCGGCGCTGGTGTGCAAGGTTTGGGGTGTGAGCGGCCTTCTTTTCATGCCGTCCCCGCGGAAGCGAACGTAGAAGCGATGCTGATTCTTTCTTTTTGTCCGTCTGGTGTAGATCGAATAGGGACGCTGAGACCTTTCCATAAGCTCCTCCTTGCCCCCGGGGGGTGCCATTTCTCAGTGTGACACTCAGGGTGACACCTTGATGCTTGATGGAAAGTCCGTTTTCGGTTTCGAGCGCCCGACGAGAGTCGAACTCGTAGCTCCAGCTTGGAAGGCTGGGGTATTACCGTTATACGACGGGCGCGTGACGCAAAATGTATCAGCGGTGTCTGCAATCGTCAAGGCAGTCGGGCTCTTCGGCTCGGCCGGGCGCGCCCTGAGGCTCGCGCGCATTGCACCTTTGGTGGACGCCGGGCTATCATGCAGGGGGTCAGCCAAAGGAAGGACGGCGCATGGCAACACGAGGCGAGGTTTTCTCATCAAAGGCTTCGACGCCGAAAAGGACATATTTTTTCAACGTCAAGGAGACCCGCACGGGCGACGTGTTCCTGAACATCGTTGAGAGCAAGCAGGTGAAGACGCCGCCAGGCACCCAGTCGACGCGCATGGCATCCACCGCCGGAGACGATCAGTTCGAGCGCCGATCCGTGATCGTGTTCAAGGAGGACCTTTCCGTCTTTCTGGAAGGCTTTGGCGCGGCGGTGAAATTCATCAAGGGGAAGTGACCTTGAAGGTCCGCCGCTGGATCATGGACGGGCCTCTTTCAATGATGATGCGGCGGTGTTCGGCGGTCGGGTACCCCTTGTGCTTTTCGAACATGTACGCCGGCTCCCGCGGAGCGTAGCTTTCCATCCAGGCATCGCGCGCCGTTTTCGCCAGGATGGAGGCGGCCATGATCGAATGCACGGTCGCGTCGCCCTTGATGATGGCCATGGAAGGGATGCCGCAGCAGGGGCAGTAGATGCCGTCTACGAGGAGACGGTCGGGCCGCACGGGGAGCGCCTCCACCGCCCGCCGCATGGCCAGGAGCGACGCCTGGAGGATGTTCAGCTCGTCGATTTCTTCGTTCGACGCCCACCCGACGCCCCACGCAACGGCCTGCGCCTTGATCACGATTTCGGCTTCCTGCCGGCGGGCGGCCGTGAGGACCTTGGAGTCTGCCAGGATTTCGACGGGGAAATCTGCCGGCAGGATCACCGCCCCGGCTGTCACCGGACCGGCCAGCGGACCGCGCCCCGCTTCATCCACGCCGCAGACAAGCTCCACGATCGCGCCCCCCTCCCCATGCCGGCGTCGCCCGGGCGGTCCGCCTTGACCTCACCCTCTAATGGGTGTTAACTTCGGTGGCCATAGTAGCGCAGATTAACTGGGAGCGGAAGTGTTCTTAAAGACCCTGGAGATCTTCGGATTCAAATCATTCGCGGACAAGGTTCGTATCGAGTTCACCGACGGCGTGGCGGCTCTGCTCGGGCCGAACGGCTGCGGCAAGAGCAATGTGGTGGACGCCATGAAGTGGGTGCTCGGCGAGCAGTCCTCGAAGTCGCTGCGCGCGGAGAACATGGTCGACGTCATTTTCGCCGGCTCAGAAACCCGCAAGCCCCTGGGGGTCGCCGAGGTGACGCTCCTTGTATCGAACCAGGACGAAGTTCTGCCCCTCAACCTCCCCGAGGTTTCCATTCGCCGGCGGCTGTACCGCTCGGGCGAGAGCGAGTATTTCCTCAACAACAACCCGGTGAAGCTCCGCGACATTCGCGAGCTTTTTTTCGACACCGGCATCGGAAAGTCCGCCTACTCCATCATGGAGCAGGGAAAGATCGACCAGCTCCTCTCCACGAAGCCGGAGGAGCGGCGGATCGTCTTCGAGGAAGCCGCCGGCATCACGCGCTTTCGGGTGCGCGGCCAGGAGGCGGAGCGCAAGCTCGAGAAGACCGAAGAGAACATGCGCCACGTCGAGGGCATCCTCGACGAGGTGAAACGCAGCTATACCTCCCTCAAGGCGCAGGCGGAAAAGGCCGAAGCATACCGCACGTTGAAGGAGCAGATCTTCGAGGTGGAGCTTTCCATCCAGCTCCTCCGTCTGAAGGGGCTCCTCGAGGACAAGAAAAAGAGGGAAGCACGGCTCTCCGACAAGGAGAAGAATCGCGGCGAGATTGCGCGCGCCATCGCGGGGGTGAATGAAACGATCGCGCGCGAGGCGGACCTCGTGAACGCGATGGAGTCGCAGCTCGTGGAGTCGCACAAGAAGCTCTACCAGCTCGACATGGAGAAGAGCACCCGCGACAGCCAGATCCACATGTACCGCGAGCGCATCACGGAGCTGGAGCGCGGCATCGAAGCGAACACGCTGCGCCAGCAGAACATCCAGCGCAAGATGGAGGAGATGGACGGGGAGGTCGCGCGGAAGAACGAGGGGCTGGGAGAGCTCACCGCGCGCATTGCCGAGACAGAGAAGAACATCGCCGCTTTTATCGCCGACGTCGAGGGGTTCAGCGAGCGCGTGCGCGCCAACGACGCGGAAACACGCGCGAACGGGGAGAAGATACAGGGCAGTGAGGCGGCGATTGAAGACCTGAGGGTCCAGCTCCGCGCCATCACGGAGGACATCGTCACGCAGCTGGACGCGCGGCTGAAAGAGATGGGCTATTCGGCAGCGGAACGCCGGTCCGTCGAAGAGTCCATCGCCGAAGCGCTCCAGGGGCTCCGCATCCAGATCACGGGCAAGGTGACGATGCTGGAGGACGCATCGCACGTGGACTCCACCGCAAAGCCCCTCCGCGACAAGCTTGTCCAGAGCACCCTCGCGATGCTGAAGGAATCGCTGGAGAAGCTCACGACGCTGGAAGGCCTCTTCCAGAGGTCCCGCGCTTTCGCGCCATCCTTTCTCGACGAGTTCCTGGCGCCGGAAGGCATCATCACCCGCAAGCGGGAGATCGACGAGCGCATCAACGACAGCGCCGCCACGATCGCGCGGCTGCGGCAGCGCAATGAAGAGCTCGCGAAGGAGAATGCGGGGCTGCGCCAGAAGATCGAAGAGTACCGCAGCACGCTGGAGAATCTCCGCGTCGACCTTGCGCGGCAGCAGACGCAGCGCACCGGCGTGGAGCAGGAGATCGCCCGGTTGGGCCGCGAGCGCACCGAGCAGGAAGCGCTCCTCCGCGACGTCGGGGTGGAGATCGCCGACACCCGCACCCGTGTGAAGGAGACGCAGGAGAAGGCCACCCTCGCGGAAGGCGAACGGCGGCGCATCGAAGAGGACGAAAAGAGCGCCCGCGCCGCTCTGTCGGGGCTGGAAGGGGAGATCGCCAGCCGCAACAAGGAGCTTTCCACCCGCGAAGAGGAGCTGAAGCAGAAGAACGGTCTCCTGGGAAAGGCGCAGTCGGAGATCGAGAAGATGCAGATCGAGGTGACGGAGATCCGCACCGAGATCAAGGACCTGCACGCGAACTTCGCCGAGCGCTTCTCCCGCGACCTCTCGGAGTATGAGACGAGGATCCCCGATCTCCAGCCCAACCACGATCTTCGGCCGCGCCTCGCGGAGCTGCGGGAGGAGATGCGCAAGCTCGGGCAGATCAACCTCATGGCCCCGGAGGAGTTCGCCGAGGTCAAGGATCGCTTCGACTTCCTCACGGGGCAGCTCGGCGACCTCGTGCACGCCCGCGAGGACCTGAAGCGCGTGACGACGGAGATCCGCACGGAGTCCACCGAGCTTTTCCTCGACACCTACAACAAGATCAAGAAAAACTTTCACACGGTCTTCCGCCGCCTGTTCGGCGGAGGCCGCGCGGAGCTGCGGCTGGAAAACCCCGATGCGCCGCTCGAATCGGGTATCGAGGTCTTCGCGCAGCCGCCGGGCAAGAAGCTGGAGAACATCAACCTCCTCTCGGGCGGCGAGCGCTCCCTCACGGGCGTCTCGCTTCTCTTCGCCATTTACATGGTGAAGCCGTCGCCGTTCTGTCTCCTGGACGAGATCGACGCCGCGCTGGATGAGGAGAACGTGGGCCGGCTCGCCAACCTGCTGCGGGAGTTTTCCAATCATTCGCAGTTCATCGTCATCACCCATAACAAGCGCACGGTGGCCGGTGCCGATGTGCTGTACGGCGTGACCATGGAAGAGTCGGGTATCTCGAAGCTCGTCGCGATCCGGCTGGAGAGCAGGGAGAAGAGTGAAGCTGCCCCGGCTGCCGCGCCCTGAGATCCTCATCATCGCGGGGACGGCGTTCCTGGCATTCGTCATCACCCTCGCGGTTCTCGCGTCGCACGCGCATGCGGTCTCCGTGGCGGCCCTGCAGGAGAGACAGCGAGCCGCCCCGCGGCCGCTGCTGAGCGCCGACGAGCTGGAGATCACCCCCGAGGACTACATGGTTCCCGACCTCTCGCCGACGGACCCGGGGCCGCAGTACGTGCCCTATCGGCCCCGGCTTCCGAAGTGGAACCAGGAGCTCGTCCAGAAGTATTGGGTGGACCCGCGCGAGATCGTGAAGGAGGTCGTCGGGTCCATCAACGATCGGAACATGGAGCAGCTTTTCCAGAGCGTGCCCTAGGTATATACTTGCGTGGCCCGACGGCGTCCGAGGGAACGCGGTCGGCCCACGTGATTGGCGCTTCGGTTTTTCTGGGAGGGGAACCGATGATGAGGAAGGCCTCTTTCTTTCCTG
This sequence comes from uncultured Spirochaetota bacterium, assembly GCA_963781885.1. Taxonomy (GTDB): domain Bacteria; phylum Spirochaetota; class Spirochaetia; order SZUA-6; family Fen-1364; genus Fen-1364. The sequence continues at coordinate 1,252,646 of CAWAHW010000002.1, forward strand.
TCGCGGTCGTCATGTGCTTCCTGCTGGGCTGCGCCACATCGCCGCCGCCCGCGGTTCTCACCATTGAGATGTACGATTCGAAAGCCGCCGTTGCCCCGGCGGCGCAGAATCCCGTCCTGCCTATCCCTGATCCACCTGCTGCCGATGAGCCTGTCGCGCCACCAGCACCGGTCGTCGCGTCCACCCCGGCGCCCCCGGTGGACCTTCCCGCCACCGCGGCCGGCCCGGCACCTGTGGCGCAGGCGCCGCTTCCTGTCCCGGTGGACTTCGGCTTCCTGACGCCGCCGCAGCCTCGTGCACGCGCGGCATTCGCACTCGCCGCGCCCGTTGCGCCGGCCGTGGGGGCTTTGGTGACTCCCAGGACCGGCGCGACGAATCCGACCTTGACCGGGGCGCCCGCGGCGGCTGGAGGCACGTCGGCGGCAGCGCAAAAGCCCAAACCGGCGGCGTCGACTCCCGTATCGGGTGGCCTTTCAGCAGCCGCTTCCGGCGGCACCACTGCTTCCATCCCCTCGCTGCCTGGTACGTCGAACCCGGTGACCACGTCCGGCGGCAGGAGCTCGGCGGCTGGCTCCGGCAACACGACGGCGGGCGCGGGACAGCAGGGAAGCTCCGGCGCCGCATCAACGGGCAGCGGGGGCGGCGCGCAGGGGTCGGCGCCGGGAACGGCAACGCCGAGTGCAGCCGCCGCGCCGGGGGCGACAGGCGGCGGGCAGGGAAGCTACGGCCGGCTGCGCGAGATCTATGCCCGGCAAGGAGACGAGCTGCAGATAGGCCTGGACGGCATCGGATTCCTCTTCCTCGGCTTCCCCGATGCGGTCCAGCAGGGAGACGGCATGTCTTTCAAGGCCAAGGAAACGCGCAACGACAAGACGTGGTTCACATTCAAGGCCTTGAAGATGGGTACCTACGACCTCGATTTTCTCCAGCAGGACAACACGACCGGGAAATCGGCAAAGGAAACCGTCAGGGTGCACGTCGTCTCGGACCAGGACTTCAACGCCGCCGTGGGGCAGCAGCAGGGGCTCGATGCCGCGGGCAGCGGGACCGTGGAAACGGGAGATCCGGCCTTCGCGGAGCGCCTGACGAGCCTGGGATCCTACGAGGCGGCGATCGCCGAGCTCCTCAAGGGGTACAAGGACGGAAACCCCGCGCGGAACGATCAGATCGCTTCCCTCTACATGCGCCTGGGCAGCTACGATGCAGCGGCCAAGTACTACGACAAGAATCTTGCGCCGCAGAACGCCTATACGCAGAGCGCGGTGCTCGGGCTGGTGAAGGTGGCCGTGGCACAGAAGGACCAGCAGGGGCTCATGAGCGTGCTCAAGCAGTTTCTCGCGATCAACGATCCGTCGATGGAAGAGCCGCTGATCTCGGCGGCGCGGCTGGAAAAGAGCAATGGGGAGGCAGGCGTCGGACTCGATCTCGCCGCGGAATATGCGCGCCGATTCCCGACAGGCACCTGGATCGATGAGGCCGAGTTCCTGATGGCGCAGCTCCTGGAGGCGGACTCGCAGTTCCGCGATCTTGCCCGCGCACGCGCCCTTTACCGCGACATTCTCACGACCTATCCAGAGAGTCGTTTTGCAGACGACGCGCGACAGAGGCTGTTGTACATCGAAAGCCATTTTTTCCAGGTCCGGTGACGCGGGGACCCGTGAGAAGATCGGCGGATTTCTGGTAGTCCCGCGCCGCGCGGCCTGATATACTCCGCTCCTCATGACGCGACCACTTGCGTGCTGCTCGATTTTTCTCTGCGCGTGCATTCTCTTCTCCTGCACGACGACCACCCGGGTGCGGGAGACGGGGCCCGTGCGCATCGGCATATACGGCGACCTCAGCTCGACCGGCGCGCGCGACGGCAACGATGCGTTGAAAGGTGCGGAGGTGCGTGTCGAAGACATCAACGACGCGGGCGGTATCGGCGGGAGGCCCATCGAGCTCTATCCGATCGACGTCAAGCAGAGCCCCACGGAAGCGGTCAAGGCGTACACGGCGCTCGTGCAGGAAGACGGCGTCTGCGCCGTGATCGGGTCCACCGTCGCGAACGCGGGGCTCGCGGTCAGCCCCGTCGCCGATCTCTCGAAGGTGCCGCTCGTCTCGCTTTCCATCGACGACCTGGTGACGAGCCCCGACCTCAAGCCCGATCACCCCGAGCATCCGGGGACCGTGCGGCCGTTTGCCTTCCTCATCCAGCCCAGCGCGGTGCAGCTGGCTTCAGCCCTGGCCTCCTACGCCGCGGGCAATTTCCTGGTCACGCGCTATGCAACGTTGTCGGATCCGGCGAACAAGGTGTCCGTCATGCAGGCGCGGGCATTCGAAACGGCCATTTCCAAAGCGGGCAAGGTCGTGGCAGCATCGCTGTCGTTCGAAGGGGATTTTGCGGCTCTCCTTCCCCGGCTTCGGGACGCCGACGTGGAGGCCCTCTTCGTCTGTGGATCGCAGGAGATGGATCTCGCCGTCGCGCGCGCGGCACAGGCCGTTTCCTATCGCTCGCTCGTCCTCGGCAACCAGGCGTGGGCGGCGCCGTTCCTGGACAAGGCGGGGGCCGGGCTTACGGATGTGTGGTTTTGCGCAGGCGTTGCCCCTGATGATGCGGGCGTTGTGGACCTGAGGGCGAGATTCAAGGCCCGTTTCGACGATGAGCCGCGGCCTGCGGCGGTGCCAGGGTGGGACGCAATCGGTCTTATCGCTGCGGCCGTCCGAAAGGCCGGCTCGTCAAACCCGCAGAAGGTGCGGGATGCGCTGGAGCAGACGCTGGGATACAAAGGCCTGACGGGGCAGATCGACATGGATAGAAAGACCCACAAGCCGCTGCAGCTTCCCGTGGCGATCATGCGAATCGTGAGCGGGGCCTATATGAGCGTGCAGACGCGCTACATTCCGGGGCCGACGAAGTAGAAGCTCCTGAACGCATGGCTGGGCGAATGCCACCGGGCACGGTGGCCGCAAATGCCACGGCGTACCGTGGCCGCAAATGCCACGGCGTACCGTGGCCGGTGTGGCTGCGCGAATGCCACCGGGTACGGTGGCCGCAAATGCCACCGGGTACGGTGGCCGCAAATGCCACGGCGTACCGTGGCCGCAAATGCCACGGCGTACCGTGGCCGCAAATGCCACGGCGTACCGTGGCCGCAAATGCCACGGCGTACCGTGGCCGCAAATGCCACGGCGTACCGTGGCCGCAAATGCCACGGCGTACCGTGGCCGCAAATGCCACGGCGTACCGTGGCCGCAAATGCCACGGCGTACCGTGGCCGGTGTGGCTGCGCGAATGCCACCGGGTATGGTGGCCGCAAATGCCACGGCGTACCGTGGCCGCAAATGCCACCGGGTACGGTGGCCGCAAATGCCACCGGGTACGGTGGCCGCAAATGCCACGGCGTACCGTGGCCGGTGTGGCCGGCTTGACATGTACCCAGGGGATCGGTATATGTTCGTACGTCTTACACTTACGAAGAACGGGTACGAATGCTTGACAGATTGAGCGGCAAGCTTGGCGATCTGATGCGACAGATCGGCGGCAAGGCGCATATCTCCGAAAAAAACATCCAGGACGCGATCAACGAGGTCAAGATCGCCCTCCTCGAGGCAGACGTCAACCTGCGGGTCGTGCGCCGGTTCGTCAATCAGGCCACGGAGGAAGCGCTCGGGGAGAAGGTCCTCCGGTCGGTCTCCCCAGGCCAGCAGTTCGTCAAGCTCCTGTACGACAAGATGGTGGCGCTGCTCGGCGGGGAAAACCAGGGGCTTGCGCTGAAGGGACCCGATACGCAGTCGGTGATCCTGCTCGCGGGGCTCCAGGGCTCGGGCAAGACCACGACTGCGGCAAAGCTTGCGCTTCGCCTGAAAGGGCAGGGAAGGCGGCCGCTCCTGGTCGCCGCCGACCTCGTGCGCCCTGCCGCCGTGCAGCAGCTCGTCGTGCTGGGGGAGAAGGCCGGCGTCGAGGTCCATCACGAGGAGGTGACGGACCCCGTCCAGGTGGTGCGGGGCGCGTTGAGCCGTGCGCGCAAGGAACAGTTCGACACGGTCATCGTCGACACGTCGGGCCGGCTCCAGGCCGACGAGGCGCTCATGGCGGAGCTGGTGCGCATACGCGACGCGGCCAGTCCCGTGGAGGTGCTGCTCGTGGCGGACGCGATGACCGGGCAGAATGCCGTGGACATCGCGCGCGAGTTCGACGCAAAGGTGACGCTCACGGGCGTCATCCTCACGAAGTTCGATTCCGACACGCGCGGCGGCGCGGCCCTTTCCGTGAAGAGCATCACCGGAAAGCCCGTCAAGTTCGTGGGCGTCGGGGAGAAGCTCGACGGGCTGGAGGCGTTCCATCCCGCGCGGATCGCGTCGCGCATCCTCGGCATGGGCGACGTCGTGAGCCTGGTGGAGAAGGCGCAGGCAACGATGGAGCAGGGCGAGGCGGAGCGGCTCCAGGACAAGCTCGCGTCGGAGACGTTCACGCTGGAGGACATGCTCGACCAGTACCGCCGGATGCGGAAGATGGGAAGCATCCAGTCCATCGTGGAGATGATCCCCGGGCTCAAGGGCTCGGGCGCGGAGGACAAGATCGACGAGCAGGGGATGAAGCGGGAAGAGGCCATCATCCTCTCCATGACGCGGGCGGAGCGCCGGAACTACCGGATCATCGGCCCGAAGCGCCGTACACGCATCGCGCGGGGCAGCGGGACCTCCGTCTTCGAGGTGAACAGGTTCTTGAAAAAATTCGAGAAGACGTGTCTGATGATGAAGAAGATGTCGAAGAACTCGAAATACCAGGCTCAGGTGCTGTCGCAGCTCGGCGGCTCATAGCCAGGGAATGCCGCCAGGAGCGGCAGCGAGGGCGAGGGCGAGCGAGGCCAGGGAATGCCGTCAGGAACGGCGGCGACGGCCGCAAGCGAGCCCTGCTCAGTAGAAAGATCAAGGAGGACGCCAGTGAGCGTGCGCATCAGGCTGAAGAGATTCGGGACAAAGAAACGCCCCTTTTACAGGATCGTGGTGATGGACTCCCGCACACCGCGCGACGGCCGTGTGCTGGAAGAGATCGGCCTGTACCATCCCATCGAGAAGCCGGAGAAACAGGTCTCCGTCGATGAAGCAAAGGTCAAGGACTGGATCGCGCGCGGAGCGACCCCGTCGAACACGGTGAAGCAGCTCCTCAGCCGCAAGCCCGTGGGCGCCGCATAGGACAACCGCGGAAGGAGAGTTCCGTGGAAAAGGACCTGGTCGAATACATCGCAAAGACCCTTGTCGACGACCCGTCGGGCGTGAGCGTGAACGTGATCGAGGGGGAGAAATCCACGATCCTCGAGTTGAAGGTCGCCGACAACGACATTGGAAAGGTAATCGGGAAGCACGGCCGGATCGCCAAGGCGGTCCGCACCCTCCTGAGCGCTGCCTCCACCCGGTCGGGCAAGAGGGTGGTGCTCGAAATCCTGGACTGAAAGCCCGTTCCACGTGGATCAGCAGCTTCTTGCCGTCGGCGTCGTCACCGGGACGCATGGCGTCACGGGAGAGCTGAAGATCAGGAGCTTCTCCGGCGAGGTATCACACTTGCTGGGGCTGCGCGAAGCGCTGTTCAGGAAGGCCGGCGCGGAGAAGCGGATGCATATCGCCTCTTCGCGGCCGCAACCGGCGGGCATCATCGCCAAGGTGGAGGGGCTGGAAAGCCCGGAGGCGGCGAAGCGTTTCGTGGGCTGGGAGGTGTGGGTTCCCCGCACACTTGCCGCGCCGCTGGCTTCCGGTGAATACTACGCATCGGACCTGTGCCGGTGCAGGCTCTGGTTCGGGGATCAGGAGGTCGGCGAGGTGCGCTCCGTCTGGGACGGGGGACCCGCCCAGCTCCTGGAGATCCGCGCAAAGGATGGAAGGACGATCCTCGTCCCCTTCACGGATCACTTCATTGCAGAGGTGGACCCGGCGGCGGGGCGGATGGTGCTGAGAGAGGATGAGATCCTCCGATGACCATTACGATCCTTACCCTTTTCCCGGATCTCTTTTCGGGATATCTGGGAAGCTCCATCCTGGCCCGCGCAATCGCGCGCGACCAGGTGGCAGTGAAGGCGGTGGATATTCGCGCCTTCGCGACGGACAGGCACCATGTCTGTGACGATGCCGCCTACGGCGGCGGTCCCGGCATGGTGATGAAGCCGGAACCGATCGCGCTGGCCATCGAGGCCGTGTGCGTGCCGGGCCAGAGGGTGGTGTACCTGACGCCGGCGGGTCGGAGATTCACGCAGGGGACGGCGGAAGAGCTTGCCCGTGAGCCGGGCTTCATCCTGCTGTGCGGGAGGTATGAAGGGATCGATCAGAGGGTCATCGACGCGTTCGTGACCGACGAGCTCTCAATCGGGGACTACGTGCTCTCCGGCGGGGAGGTGGCGGCCATGGCGGTCGTCGACGCGGTGGTCCGCTTGGTGCCGGGCGTGATCACGGGGGAATCGCTCGAGGAGGAGAGCTTCGCACAAGGGCTCCTGGAGTATCCCCACTATACGAGACCGGAGGATTTTCGCGGCCGACGCGTGCCGGACATCCTCCTCTCGGGGCACCACGAGAAGATCCGCCGGTGGCGGCTTCGCAAAAGCATCGAGAAGACGATGGAGAATCGCCCCGAGCTGCTGGATTCACCGGCGCTACCGGATGACGTGCGGGACCTCGCGGCGGAGATCATGAGAGAAGGAGACGGCCATGGACGTGATGAAGGCTCTTGAAGCGGAGCAGATGAAGGAGAACGCGGAAAACTTCCGCATCGGCGATACCGTCAAGGTGCACTACAAGATCATCGAGGGCAAGACCGAGCGCGTGCAGGTCTTCGAAGGCATCGTGATCGCCATGAAGCGCGACGGCCTGCGGAAGACCTTCACCGTGCGCAAGATCAGCTACGGCGTGGGCGTCGAAAGAATATTCCCCCTCAACTCGCCGAAGATCGCGAAGATCGTGCGCGTGCGGGAAGGGCGCATCCGCCGCTCCAAGCTGTACTACCTGCGCGGCAGGTCGGGAAAGGCCGCCAAGGTCCAGGAGCTCATCCATCGCCGACGCGAGAAGGTGCCCGAGACGGGGATTGCCGAAGTCGCGGAGGCGAGCGCGGGCGAGACGGCGGAGACCACCTGAGCAGGTGCGGCTGCGCGGACCTCTCCGCATGAGGCATCCATGATCCCGACCCCTGTCGGGGGCAGCATTCACGTCGCCGCGGGGACCCAGACGGCGTTGCGTCACGGGGACATGGTTGTCCTGCACGTGATCAAACGCCTCGAGGGCGACAAGTGGGCCGTCGGCATCGGCGGACGGGTGTACCCCGCGGTTTCGCGCCTGGCGCTGGAGACGGGAGCCACGCTGCGGGCGCGCGTCGACATCTCCCCCGGAAAGCTCACTCTCACCGTCTCCGAGATCGTTGAAGATGCCGTGATGGCCGCCCTGCAGGGCCAGGGCATGCCGGGCACGGAGGCGGAGCTCGCCATCGCACGGGCGCTCGCCCGGACCGGGCTGCCCATCCACGCACAGACCATACAGAAGATACGGCAGCTCCTGTCCCGCGAAGGCGTCGACCTGAAGAACGGCGCGCGGGCCGCCGCGACGCTCGTCGACAAGGGTTTCGACCCGGGAAGCGACGCGGCGCGCACCCTCCTGCCGGTGCTGGGATTCGGCCAGAAGGGCGGCGGGGACCCGCGTCGGTACAAGCGCAAGCCCCTTCCGCAGTCGGCGAAGGCGGTGCGCGGCTTTGTCGACGGCCTTGCCACCGATCCGGCAGAATCCCCCACCACGCTCCAGGCGTACAATCACATCCGGGGGAGAACGGAGTCGTGGATCGTCCTGCCGTTCTCATTCTCGGCCGACCGGGGGCGCGACGATTTCCGGCACGCTGAAGATCCTCTACGACCCGTACAAGGCGGAGGCGCGCGCGATGACGCTCTGCACGCCGGGGGTCAGTTTCCACCTCCCGCTCTCCGGCAAGAAGCGCGCGCTCGCCGTTTACTGCGACACACCGGCAAAGATGCATGCCGTCCGGGGAGGTCTGGACAGCTTGAAGTCAAAAATCCATAACATGGGTTTGGAAGTTGACGATACTATAAAAGAAGGGGACGGATTCGACGGCTTCTCCCCTGTCGCGGAGGGGGAAACCCTCCCGAGCGTGGACACAGTGGGGTAGGAATGGCGCAGGTGGACAGGGCGGTCGCCCTGCAATACAACGATGATCTCCCGGCTCCCCTCGTGGTCGCGGCAGGCATGGGGGCCACGGCCCAGGCCATCGCGCGGATCGCGCGGGAGGCAGGCGTGCCACTGGTCGTGAATGAGGCGGTCGCGGACTCCCTTCTGCAGCTCGACGTCGGCACGCTCATCCCGGAGAACCTGTACGCGGTCATCGCGGAGATCCTCGTCTTCGTGTCCGGCCTGGATGCCTCCCAATGAAAAACATCAAGACCAGCGATCTGCGGGACGGCATGAAGTTCGACAAGCCCGTTTTCATGGACGGGGAAAACGTCTTCGTTCCCGCCGGCGTGCCCATCCGGCAGAAGGACATCGAGAGGCTTCTGCGGTGGGAGATCACGGAGGTGCGCACGGACGGCGCGCCCGTATCCGATGCGCCCCGCAGCGTGGAATTGAGCATTGACCTCGCGACGTTCAAAGATCTTCCGGCAGGGGACAAGAGCGCCTTCGATGCGTACCTGCGCGCCATCGACGAATATGAGCACATCATGAACAGCGTGGCCACGGGAGAGGAGATCGACCGCGCGAAGGTCGATGCCACCGTGAACCTGCTTCTGGAAAAGATAAAAGACGGCAAGAACGACATGATCCAGCTCATCCTCATGGGCGGCAGGATGGAGCGGAAGATCGCGGCGGGCGTCATCAACGTGACGATCCTGTCGACCATCATGGGCACGGTATTGAAAATGACCAGCCACCGGCTGATCCAGCTCGCCACCGGCGCGCTCCTCCACGATACGGGCATGGTGAAGGTTCCCAAGGCCATCCTGAAAAAGAAGGAGAAGCTCACCCCGGACGAGGTGAACCAGATCCGCACGCACCCCATCCACTCGTACAAGGTCATCTCCAAGGAGCTGAAATACCCCGAGGACATCGGGGTGATCGCCCTCCAGCACCACGAGCGCTGGGACGGCAACGGCTATCCGCGCAAGCTGCGCGGCGAAGACATCAACCTGGCGGCGCGCATCGTCGCCGTCGCCGACGCTTACATCTCCATGATCAACAACCGGCCGCATCGCAACTCCATGATCGGTTACAGCGCGATGAAGAACCTGCTGAACGACAACGGGCGGCATTTCGACCCCAAGATCCTCAAGGCCTTCCTGGAGAGCATGGGCATCTATCCCATCGGCAGCATCGTGCAGCTGAATACCTCGGCCATCGGCAGGGTGGTGGAAAGCCACCCCGAAGCGCCGCTGCGGCCGGCCGTCGAGCTCATCATCGACGAATACGGCAATCAGCTCAGCGAGCGCGAGGTCGTCGACCTGCTCACGAAGAAGGGCACGTTCATCGTCAAGGCGGTGGATCCGAAGTCACTGGCGCCCGCCACGGGTGTCCCGGCGTCGGGAAAGCCTCCCGCGGAGCGCAACGCGTGAGCGGGGTTGCCTCGACGCGTCGGAAAGGCGCGCGCGGCGAAGAAGCTGCCGCTGCGTACCTCGCGGCGCAGGGATGGGTCGTGCGGGACCGCAATTACCGCACGCGCCGCGGCGAGATCGACATCGTGGCGACGCGCGACGACCTGCTCGCGTTCGTCGAGGTGAAGGCCTGGGGGTCGCTCCCGCGCGACGAGCTGGGCCGCGCGGTGAACGGCCGCAAGCGGGCGCGCATCACGGGTGCCGCGCGCTGCTATGTCGCCGAAAGGCCGGATCTTGCCGACCGGCACATGCGTTTCAACGTCGTCTTCATCGACACGCGAAGCGGCGGGATCGAGCTGATTCCCGGCGCGTGGAGCGGGGAGGGGATCGACTGATGGTGCGGATTGCCAAGAAGACCGACCCCAAGAAGCTCGCGGAGCTGAAGATCAAGATACACGACGAGGAGTATCTCCTGCAGGCGATCCAGAAGATCGCCCAGGATCTCACACGCAATCTCGAGCACGGGGAGTAGCGCATGAGCTCGCGCAGCTTCAGACGCCGCAGCAATCGACGCCGCCACAAGGCCGGGGGCCCGCAGGACGGCCAGAGCCCGAAGCCGCAGGGCGAACCGGCCGAACGGCCCGCGAATCCGAGACGCCCCCCGCAGCACGCCGGTCCGCCGCGGGCAGGCGGGCAGCAGCGGGACGGACGCAGAGGCCGCGGCGCACCGGGCCGGCCGCCGGAAGCGCAGAGGCCGCAGGAGCCCGCGATCCCCATCGTCTATCCCGATTGCCCCATCTGCGGCAAGCAGGTGCGGGACCTGCCTTCAGCGCTCACGCACCGCGTGACGCGCCAGCCGGCCCACTTTGATTGCATCGTGCAGGAGCTGCGGGACACGAATGAGATCGCCCCGCAGGAGAAGATATGCTACCTGGGCGGCGGCAGCTTCGGCATCCTGGAGTTCCGGGCGTCGGGCGGCCCCGGACACTTCGTCATCAAGAAGCGCATCCAGTATGAGGAGAAGGAAGCGCAACAGGAGTGGAAGAAGCCGCTCCAGGTGTCGTGGTAGGAAGATGTCGCTGAAATTCGCCCTCCTCGGGCTGCTCGCGGAGAGCCCCAAGTACGGTTACGAGATCAAGAGACGATTCGATGGCGCGCTGGGAAACGTCTGGTCGGTATCCTACGGCCAGCTCTACCCGACGCTCCGCCGGCTCTCGGAGCAGGGCTGGGTCACGAAGAAGACCGAGCCCGGCAAAAAGGCTGCGGAGAAAAACATCTACTCGATCACGGAGAAGGGACGCAAGAAGCTGGACGAATGGCTTCTGAAGCCGCTCCGCAGCACCTACAAGGTGAAAGACGAGTTCACGCTCCGCTTCCTCTTTTTCAGCAAGCTGTCACCGGAGAGTGTCCTGGATTACCTCAAGGGCCAGCAAAAAAAGACGGTCCTGCAGCGGGAGAGTTTCCAACGCACCCTTGTTTCGCTTCGCGACGAGCTCGATTTCTTTCTCCAGGCGATCATCCGCAAGGGCATCATCCACCTTGAAGCCGAGAATCAGTGGCTGGAGGAAGTGATCGATGACATCCGGAGGACCACCGCCGGGCGGAAAAGCCCCGGGTAGCCGCGCCGCCAACCCTGCCGCTACTACTGCGGCGTCTTCAGCTCGTCGAGAACCTGGAGCGCCTTTGTCTTCACCGTCCGCAGATAATTGCCCTGCGCGATCTTCACCAGGAGGGTGAACGCGGCCGGATCCTTCAGGCCGCCCGGCGACTTGTTGCCGATCTTTTCTATTGCAAGGCATAGCGCGTAGCCGAAATTGTTGTCCGGCTTCTGCGGGTCTTCCTGCCCGTAGGCGAAGACCAGAGCGTCAATCACTTCGTTGTTGGGATTCTTGCCGATGACGCCCAGCGCGTACGCCGCTTCCGCCTTCACGACCGGCTCTTCATCGATGAGGAGGACGCGGGTAAGGGCGTCTTTTGCCTGGTCCGTCCCGAGCCTGCCCAGCATGTTCGCCGCGCGCCGCCGAACCTCGGGGTAGTTGTTCACAAGGTGCCCGGCCTGCCGCGTCGTGCGGGCGGAGCCCTCCAGCGCGAGGTACTCCAGCACGAACTCCACCTGCTGATCCTGGCCCTTGTACGAACCGTCGCTCACCTTCTTGTCCAGGTCGTCCAGGGCGTTCATCTTCATATCGTAGTCGTCAGAGAAAGCCTTTTCACGCAGGATCTGGAACTCGACGCTCTGGAGGAAGAGCTGCTCAATCGTGATTTCCTTGTTCTGGCTCGCCGCGGGGGCCGACGCCGCCGTGGAGGAGGCCGTGGATGCCTGCTGGGCGGAAAGCGCGAATGCAAGACCGAAGAACAGCACCGACGCGCAGACGATCGTCCGCAAGTAAAGGATGCGCTTGGCCGAGTGACTGCTACCGCTCATCATCATGTTTCTGCTCCCGTTGTTCCTGTCAGTCTGTTCCGGTCGGCCGCAGACCAACCTTCCAACGCCCCTCTTCGTGCACAAGATAGTAGAGGATGACGGAGGTTCCCTGGATCTGCGTCAATGCCTTCACGTGGGTGGCGTCGACAAATTGTATCTCGCTCAGCGTCGCCTGGAGGTGGCTCTTGACGACGACATTATCGAAATAGTCCTTCAAATCCTTCAGGACGATTCCGTTCTTCTTGAGCACCCCCGCGTTCGACGCATCCTGGAGCGACTTCGGGCTGCCCGTCACCTGCACGTAGTCCGCGGTGAGATATCCCAGCCAGCTGTCATAGTCTCCCGCGGCGATCAGCTTCGTAAGGGCGTCGATCGTCGCCTGCACTTCGTCGAAGGTCTTCTTGTACAGCTCCTGGGTGGCGACGAACTCCGGCTGCCCGCCTGCGGCGGGAGCAACGTTTCCCGTGGGTTGGCTCTGCGGCGTGACCGCCGCGGCCTGCTGCTGGCTCGTGTCAGGCGTGGGCGTCGGGTTCTGCGGCGGTTTCGTGGCGCACGCCGCGAGACACAGCACAACCAGAAGGAGCACGCCGCGAGGTCGTCCACCCGGATTCATTACCTTCAATTCTATTCTCCGGCATGGTCTTTGTCAAAGATTTTTCCCTTGCCAATGGCGGCGAAGCTCGGCTATTGTGGGTGCCATGTTCAAGGTGCTCCTGCCCGGCACGTACGATCCGCCGACAAACGGCCACCTCAATATCCTCCGCAGGGCCTCGCGCCTCTTCGAGGCCGTCCAGGTGGTCATCGCGGTCAACCCGTCGAAGATTTACCTGTTCAGCGCGGAGGAGCGCCTTGCGATGATGACGGAGATGGCCGCGGGTCTGCAGAATGTCACCGTCTCCACGTGGAACGGGCTGATCGTGGACTTCGCGGACAGGGTCGGCATTCACGTCATCGTCCGTGGCGTGCGCGCCCTCGCCGATTTCGATTACGAGTTCGAGCTCTCGCTCATGAACAGGTCCCTCAATCCGCGCATTGAGACCATTTTTCTGCCCACGGACCAGAAGTATTCCGTCATAAGATCGTCCGCGATCAAGGATATTGCAGGCTTTGGCGGCGACATCTCGGGTATGGTGCCTCCAAACGTGGCAAAAGCGCTGAAGGAAAAGCTCGGAAGCCGCGCAGCGCAGTCCGCGGCAGGGGTCGAGGAGACCCGGGCGCCTTGACATTCAAGGGTCGATGGTGTAGCTTAACCTGACTTTATCAAATCAATATACTTTCGAGGTGACGTGAAATGGCTCTGCCAAAAAGAAGAATATCGAGGGCGAGGGGAAGGAAACGCCGCACGGCGAACATGAGATTGGCCGTGCCCACCCTCGTTGAATGCAGCAACTGCGGAAACAGGATCATGCCGCACCGCGTGTGCCCGAAATGCGGGCATTACAGGGGCCGGCAGATCCTGAAGCCCGAGGAAATATCCTGACCGCGATGTGTGATCGCTCCCAGCGAACACCCCCCCGCTGCCTTACTATTTTTTCAACAGGAGGTTGAACGGTATGGACGAGCTTTTTGAGAAAATGAAGAAACTCATCGCCGATCGCTTGGAGATCGACGAATCGAAGATCACACTCGACTCATCTTTCCGCCAGGACCTCGGGGCCGACAGCCTTGACACGTACGAGCTCGTGTACGCGATCGAGGAGGAGCTCGGCATCAGCATTCCGGATGAAAAGGCAAACGAGTTCGAAACGGTCCGCGACGCTCTGGAATACATCCGCTCTCAGGTAAAGAAATAGCAGGTTTTGTTCACGAATATCCGGCGTTCACACGCTGCGCTTTCACCTGAACGAAAGAAGGAGCTCCAGCTCTTCGAGCGGCATGCAAAGATCCGCTTTCGGCGGCTGGAGTTCCTGAATCAGGCGTTCTCGCATCGTTCCTTCGCGCATGAGCTGGGAGAGCTCGGGGAGAACAACGAGCGGTTGGAGTTTCTCGGGGACTCCGTGCTCGGTCTCGTCGTCGCGGAATATGTCTACCAGACCCTTCCCGATCAGCCGGAGGGCGAGCTTGCGCGCATCAAGAGCTTCGTCGTCTCGGAAGCGAGCCTTTCAGAGATCGCCCGCGGGCTTCGGGTCGACAATTTCATCCTGATCGGCAAGGGTGAGGAATACTCGGGAGGCCGGTCGAAGAAGACCATCCTCGCCGACTGCCTGGAAGCCATCATCGGCGCCTATTACCTGGACTCGGGGTTTCCCGCTGCACAGAAATTCGTGCACATGATGCTCATCCCGGAGATCAACAAGGTCCTGGAGAACCGGCACGCGAAAGACTACAAGACGCTTCTGCAAGAGCACGTGCAGAAGAAGATGAAAACGTATCCCAAGTACCGCGTCGTCCAGAAGACGGGCCCGGACCATGACAAGACATTCTGGATCGAGGTGCACGTCGGCGACAAATCGTTCGGGGCGGGAAAAGGAAAAAACAAAAAGGAAGCGGAACAGGAGGCGGCGCGCCTGGCCTTTGAGGCCATGAACGTGCCGGAGAGACCCGTCCGCGCCGCAAAGACCCCTCCGGCCAATCGCGCCTCAAACCCGGCCCGCACGGACGGACCCGCCCGCAGAGGTTAGGTTCCTCCGAGTCTCTCCTTCAGCAGCCTTTGCGCAATCTGGAGCAGTTTCCCGCGTTCGTTCAGGCTCGGATCCTCCAGCACCGCCTGCAGAAGCTCCTTCAGGATGATTCCCACTCTCGGGCCCGCCGCGACACCGAGGCTCTCCATGAGGTCGCTGCCGTTGACGGCAAGACGCGAAACGGTGAATGCCTGGCCTGCTTCCTTCACCGCCTTGACGCGCCGCGCGAATTGCGCGAGCCCCTCGGGGAAGTGCTCCGCGTTCTCGGGGCACATGCCGATCTGGTCTGCCCTCCGCAGGGCCATCAGGTCGTCGATGGCCGGCTCGCCGACGCGTGCGATCAGCCTGCGCACGGCCGCATCCGACCATTCTTCCTGGTAGTTGAACATGTGGTGCGCCACCAAGTGGACGACGTCCTTGATCATGGCGTTCGGCAGCTTCAAGCGCAGGAGGATGTCCCGGGTCATGTCCGCGGACACCGTCTCGTGGCCGTAGAAGGTGGGCCGGCCGTCGGGCGCCGCGGCGAGCGTCCACGGCTTGCCGACGTCGTGGAGGAGGGCCGCCAGGCGAAGGACGGGCGACTCTCCGGGGGCCGCGTCGCAGGCCGCGAGGGAATGGATGAAGACGTCGTGGCAGTGATACCGGCCCTGCTGCATGCCGACGCCCTCGAGCAGCTCGGGAAGCACGACGCCCAGGATGCCCGTCTCCTTCATGAGCAGGAGCCCCGCGGACGGCGTGGGTGACGCGAGTATCTTCAGAAGCTCGTCGCGCACGCGCTCGGCCGAAACTTTCGCAAGGACGTCCAGCGTGCCCGGGATCGCTTTCCGCGTCGCCTCCTCCACGCTGAACTCCAGTTGGGCGGCGAACCGACAGGCGCGCAGCGGGCGCAACCCGTCCTCGCGGAAGCGCGCCGTCGGATCCCCGATGGCGCGGATGACCCTGCGGTCGATGTCCGCGCGTCCGTCGTGGGGATCGTTCATGCTGCGCCCGATGAGGTCGAAGGCAATGGCGTTGATCGTGAAATCCCGGCGCGCGAGGTCGGCTTCCAGGGACGGGGTGAAGACGACCGCGTCGGGACGACGGCCGTCGCTGTAGTCCGCGTCCGTGCGGAACGTGGTGACCTCGAATGTCGTGCCGCGGAAATGGACGGTCACCGTCCCGTGCTTGATGCCGGTGGGGATCACGCGCGCGAAAAGCGGAACGACCTGCGTCGGGAGCGCATCCGTGGCCACGTCGAGGTCGGTGTGGGGCCTGCCCATGAGGATATCGCGAACGGCGCCGCCCACGAGGTGGCACTGGAAGCCGTGCTCCTTGAACACCGCGGCAAAATCGTAGGCAACCCGGGGGACGCGCATGACGGGGTGAGTATCTGCGGTGGCGCGCTGCCCTGTCAACAAAGACGGCGCACGGTTCATGCAGACCTGAGCCGGCGCCATGGCGGCGCGCGGGACGCGCTGAGAAAAAAAGCCGCCCTCATCCGGGCGGCTTTGATCCGTTCAGTGCCTTTACTTGAAGAGCTGCAGGATGGACTGCGGTTTCGTGTTCGCCTGGGCGAGCATTGCCGTGGAGGACTGCACGAGGATCTGGTCCTTCACGAACTCCACCATCTGGGCCGCCATGTCGGTGTCCCTGATCTGGGACTCGGCCGCCTGGAGGTTTTCCGCGCCGATGGAGAGACCCTTCATCGCGTACTCGAGCCGGTTCTGGTAGGCGCCGAGGTCCGCGCGCTGCTTGTTCACCAGGCGCAGGGCGTTGTCGAGCACGCCGATCGCCGCGTTGGCCCTGTCCGGCGAGGACAGCGAAATGAACGTCGCCGTGGACGGCCGGCCGTTCGCTCCCTGCACGCCGAGGCCCTGCGCGGTCATGGTCCCGATGATGACCTGGACGCGCTGGTCCATGTTCGCGCCGATCTGCAGCCACATGCTCGCGGTGACGGCATTTTCACCCGTCGCCTTGGCGAACCTGCCGGTGAGCATGTTCATGCCGTTGAACTGGGCGTGGGAGGCGATCCGGTTGATCTCGCTCACCAGCTGGGAGACCTCGACCTGGATCTGCATGCGGTCCTCGTTGGAGTAGATCCCGTTTGCCGCCTGCACGGAGAGCTCGCGGAGACGCTGCAGGATATCCTGGCTTTCCTGGAGATATCCCTCCGCTGTCTGGATGAAGGAAATGCCGTTCTCCGAGTTCGTTTCCGCCATGCGAAGGCCGCGGATCTGCGACCTCATCTTCTCCGACACGGCCAGACCGGATGCATCGTCGCCGGCCCGGTTGATGCGCTCGCCCGAGCTGAGCTTCTCCATGTCCTTGTCCGACGCAATGTTGTTGAACTTCAGGTTGCGCTCGGTGAAGATGGCAGACATGTTGTGATTGATGATCATCTCATCCTCCTTGAATGTGTGTCCCGGACTTCCCTGTCCGGGCCGATCCTGTCACCGCAGGGCGGGACCCGCGCCAGTGGCGACATTCCATATTCAATGCTCGGACGAATCCAAAAGTGCTTGAGGGATTTCGTTTCTTGAACGCGGCGGCGGAAATCGCTACTCTGCGGGCATGCCGGATGCTGCGCGGGAAGGAGACGACGGAGCGGCGCGGGGCCTGCTCGTCATCGGCGGGAGCGGGCCGTCGCCGTCCGTTCTCCGCTCGTGCGCGCGCGGCGTGCGGATGGTCGTAGCCGCCGATTCCGGTCTGGACCACTGCATCGCGGCGGAGGTCACGCCCGACCTTGTCGTCGGCGACATGGATTCCCTTTCCGACCGCGCCCTGCTCTCGCGGTTTCCGGCAGAGCGCGTCATTGCCTTTTCGCACGACAAGGATGAGACGGACACGGAGATCGGCGTGCGGCTTCTCTTCCAGAAAGGGTGCCGGCTCATCACCATTGCCGGCGGGGGAGGGGGGAGACTCGATCACCTCCTGGGCGTCGCGGCGCTCTTCGAGCGGGATCCGGCCCCGTCGCGCTGGGTGACCGACCGCGAAGACCTGCTGCTCGTGGAAGGTGAGGCCGTGTTCAGCGGGTGGCGGGGAAGCACCGTCTCCGTCTTTCCCGTCGGCGCGCGCGCCGGCGAGATGCATTCCGACGGGCTCCAATGGCCGCTGGACGGCCTGGAGTTTCGACGCGGCTTCGCGGGCATCAGCAACAGGGCCGTCGCCGATACGGTGCGCATTTCCGTGGGCGAGGGAAAGCTTCTCGTGATACACTTTCTTCCGTAGGAAATGATGAGAATGGAGAAGAGCCGGCTGGAAGAGCTCTCCAAAGAGCTCCCGGAAAAGGAAAGAAAGGAGCTTCTCGAGCGCATCGGTCGCCGCATGGAGCAGGAGGAGGGCGAAGATCCCGTCCCCGTCGAGCTCCAGCAGGACGAGCGCGACAAGATCATCGCCTTCGAGCTGAAGAAGGCAAGTGCCTGGGTGCGCTTCCAGCTCTGGCTGCGGACGCTCATGAGCGGAAAGCCCCGCAAGGAGGTCTTCCTCGACATCCGGCTGCGCATGCTGAAAAGCCATATCCGCGCGCTCTCTCCCGGCATCACAGGTTTTGAAACACGCGACCTCTCGGTCAAATTCGCCCGCAAGCTCTTTGACCTCTATGTGAAGGTCCAGGCAGTGGCCGGGATTTACCACGCGCTGGCCTCCGACAAGGCGGTCCGGGGCGCCGCCTACGCCTGGTACGTCGAGCAACGCTGGGAGCATGCGAAAAAGGGCCTGGACGAGTTCATCCGCACGGAGGAAATGGAGGAGATTTTTGCCCAGACCGGACAGACGGATGAGATCAAGAAGAAGCTGTCCCTCCGTCTGAACGATTACGTGCATGCACTGCCCGAAAGCTTCCTCCTCCAGCTCGAGGCGGAGGCGAAGCTGCACCTTTCCCTGGGTCGGCTGGTGGCATTCCCTTTCGCGACGTTCTTCCGCTACTTCAATTTCCTCCTGGCCGACTCCACGGAGCCTCACGCCCCGTCCTTTGAAGCCGCCCCGGTCATGCTCACCCTCGATCTCATGGAGAAGCTGCACGTCACCTTCGGCCTTTTTGACGCGAGCGCGCCAGATTATCTCTATGCGGAAGAGCCCATCTCCTGCTACTTCGCGTTGCGCGCGGGGGTGAAGCCAGGCGTCGAAGAGGCGGCCAAGCACGACGAGGAGTTGGGCAGGCTGCGCGGGGACATCATGGCCATCGTGCACGAGATCGACGCCTTCGAGTCATCCATCCCGCTGCTCGATCTCCTGCGCTATTTCCGCCGTGACCCGTGGTTCCAGCTCGTCGTCAACGCGCCGCGGCTGTATCTGCGGAGCATGTATTTTTCCACGCTCAAAGCGCGCTTCGGGCAGGAGCTGGAGGAGCAGTTGGGCGGCGTGAAAGAGAGGGTGATCGCGCGGAAGGTCCAGGAGGTGCTCAAGGGCCAGAAGATGCTGGACTTCACCTGGTACAGGGAGAACCCCGATTTCGATTTCCGCAAGCTCGGGTTGTCCTACTTTTCCTGCATCCGCAGTCTCACGCTCGTCTACAACTACCTCCTCCAGCAGTTCAAGGGCGCCGTCCAGGAGGCGGCGGGGCTCGTGGCCTCCACCGTGCTCGCCAACAACCGCATCATGCAAAGCCGGCTCACGCAGAATATTTCAGGGTTGGAGGACCTGGAGGCGCGCATCGTGCTTTTCGACCGCGCCCTCTCCCCGGACGAGGAGGACGGCAAGCAACTGGGCAAGTTCCGTTTCAATCTGGCAACGGACCTGCTGTTGCAGAAGAGCTACCGCGCCTTCATCAGCCAGAAGGATCGCGACGCGCGGGACCTCATCGAAAAGGGGCGCGAGTACCTGGGCGCCATCCGCAAGACATTCGACGAGATACGGACGAGCACGTTCGACAACACCCGCTCGCTGCTGAAGACGCTCCACATGTATCGGGGCCGCAACCAGACCCTCGGGCAGATCCTCAACGCGCGGTCGGAGAATGTCGGGGTTTTCCTGAAGCTGCTCGATCAGCTTCTGGAGCTTGAAAAAGGCTCCTGAGCGATGATGGCGGAGAGACGCCGGGCGGTTTCCCGCGGGTCCTCCACCAGCACGCGCTTTCCGGCGATCAGGTCGGCGATGCCTGTCTCCCGCGGGTAGCGCGGGATGATGTGCAGGTGCAGATGATTGATCGACGCCCCTGCCGCGGCGCCCATGTTGAAGCCGATATTGTACGCGTGGGGCGCGCACGCCCGGTCCAGGATGCCGAGGAGCCAGCGCTGCAGGGCGGCGAGCTCGCTCTCCTCTTCCCGGGTGAGCTCGCGGATGTCCTCCACGTGGCGGCAGGGATAGATCATGAGATGACCCGGGTTGTACGGGTAGAGATTCACGGAGGCAACGAATTGCTCGTCGCGCCAGATGCTCAGGTCCACGACGTCCGGGCTGCGGTCACGCGCAAGACAGAGGATGCACCCCGCGGGGTGGCGTCCCTTCACGTAGGACATCTTGTCGAAATTGAAGAAATACCCGCTGTCGCCCATGTCTCTTTGTGGTTCGTCCCCGGCCGAACGATGATCGCGCGCGCATGAAAGGGTACAGGTTTCTCTCCCGGGTGTCCAGTTTCACCGGTCGCGCGGTCGTCTTCTTCTTCCTCCTCTCGGTTCTTTTTTTCTTCTTCTACATGCTGGGCAATTACCAGGATTTCCTGGATTCGACGCAAATGCTTCTCCTCTTTCTCCTGCGCATCTCCCTCTCCCTGGAGCTCGTGACGGGGGTGTGGCTTGGGGGGCTCCTTGTCTACCGCAATGCGCGCGAGCATCGCCCGCTGGTCGTCCGCTGGATCCTCCTTATCCTCTCCCTCATCATCTGCGGTGTCCTTCTCACCGCTCTGCGATTCGTGCAGCAATGGCTGCGCCCTTGAAAACCCGTTATACTCACACGCATGACCCCCTTCAGCCTCGAGATGCCCGCGGCAATTCACTTCGGCAACGGTGCGCTTGAGAAGCTGCCTCACGTGATTGACGGCTTCGGCGGCCGGGTCCTGCTGGTCGCCGGTTCGGGGTGGTCGTCAGGACCGGGAGGGGAGGCGGCCATCACCGGCAGGCTGGGAAAATGCGTCGTTCATCGCGTCACCTGTCGCTCCATGGAGCCGACAACCGAGTCGCTGGAGGCAATCGCCCTGTCTGCTGCGGGATTCGGCCCTGACGTCATCCTGGCGGTGGGTGGCGGGTCGGTCATGGATACCGCGAAGGCGCTTTCCGCACTGCTCCGCTATCCCGGTCCGGCCGAGCGCTTCCTCGAGGGTCTGGAAGGCTCCTGCCCGATCCCGGGGCCCTGTCTGCCCTGGGTCGCCGTTCCGACCACCGCGGGGACGGGAGCCGAGGCGACAAAAAACGCGGTGGTACGCGCCCTCCGGCTGGGAGTGAAGCGCAGCATGCGCTCGGCTCATCTCCTGGCACGCGCAGTCATCGTGGACCCCACGCTCACGCTGTCCCTGCCGGCGCGCGTCACCGGCACGTCGGGCCTGGATGCGCTCACGCAGCTTGTGGAATCCTATGTCAGCAGGACAAGCACTCCATTCGTGCAGGCCCTCGTGGAGGGCGCATTCCCTGCGATGCTCCATGCCCTGCAGGGGCTTGCCGACAATCCAGATGACGTCGACCTCCGTTCGGCCGCAAGCTACGGCGCGCTTGTGAGCGGCATCGCGCTCGCCAATGCGGGGCTCGGCGCGGCGCACGGTTTTGCCGCCGCGATCGGAGGCATGTACGATGTCCCCCATGGACTTGCGTGCGCGGTGCTTCTCCCGCATGTGCTGGAGGCGAACGCGACGATCATCGAGGACCGCGTCGCCCATCTTGCGGGCAACCTGTGCGACGCTTCCAGGGGCACGGCGGTCGCCTGGCTTGCCGGGGTGGTCAGATCGATGCTCGGGGCCTACGGGCTTCCCCAGACGCTGAGAGATTTCCATATCGATCCCGCGTCGATCCCCGAGCTTGCGGAAAGGTCATCCGGCTCCAGCATGCGGGGAAATCCCCGGGAAATCGGCATGGAGGAGAGGATCGAAATCCTCTCAGCCGTGATATAGGTCGGCCACGGTACACCGTGGCTGGGTCTGCCACGGTACACCGTGGCTGGGTCTGCCACGCGACGTCCCTTGGTGGACGGTCGCGGCATGACGCGAAGGAGTATCGAATGACAAGAGCCGTCCGCGGCGCCATACAGGTCGAGTCCAATAGTGCCGCGCTGATCGAGCAGGCAACCGCACGGCTGATCGCGCGTATGCGGGACGCCAATGCAATTGCCGAGAATTTCATCGTGAGCATCATTTTCTCCCTGACGGCGGACCTCACCGCCGCGAATCCTGCTACGGCGCTTCGCCGGCATGGCTACGTGGAGACTCCCCTGTTCTGCACGCAGGAGGCCCAGGTCGACAGCGGCATGCCGCGCATGCTTCGCGTGCTTCTTACCTTCGAATCGCTGGAGCACCGCCGTCTGGTTCCCATCTACCTCGATGGCGCCGAATCGCTGCGGCCGGACCTGCAGGGCGAAAGCGGGTGAAAAGCGGTCTTTCCATCTGGCATGTCGCGCGGGAATACGCGGGCATTGCAGAAGCCGGTGGCGTGAAGGACGTCGTCCGCGGGCTGGCCGAGGCGCTTGCGCGCACCGGCGCCTCCGCCAGCGTCGTGCTGCCCCTGTATGGATTCATGTCGGACGATCTTCGTCGCGCGCCGGTCGTTACGACATTCGAGCTCTCCCTTCCCGACCAGGACCAGGAGAACCGTTTTTTTACCGAAGAGGTCGCCATCCGGATGGCCATGCTCGACGGCGTCCGCCTCCTCCTCGTCGACGCCCCGCGCTTTTCCGCGGCCCGTGACGTCTACGTCCATACGGACAGGGACGAGGAGGAGAATCTCTGGCGCAAAAGGGGCACGGGGCACTGGGACTTTCACCAGAAGAATCTCCTCCTGCAACGGTCGGCCCTGGAGACCGCCGTTGCGCTCGGGGAAAAGCCCGATGTCTTTCATTGCCATGACGGGCATACCGCATTTCTGCCCGGCGCTCCTGCGTGAAGATCCACGCTATGCACGCGCGCTGCCGTCAAGCTCCTCCGTCCTCACGATCCATAATGCCGGCGCGGGCTATCACCAGGAGGTCTGGGACCTGCACTTCTGCCATTTGCTCACGGGTCTTGACCCCGAGGTGCTCGAAAAAGGCATTCTGGGAGGCAGGGTGGATCCGCTCCTCCTTGCCGGCTCATATGCGCCCCTGGTCACCGTATCCGAGCAGTACGCGCTCGAATTGCTGGACGGCCAGGACATTCAGGAAAATGGCGGCCTGGGGGCGGCGTTGCGAGCAAAAGGCATCGCCCTGACAGGCATCACCAACGGCATCGATCCCGTCCCCTACGATCCCCGGCCCGTGCCGGGTCCTGTTCCCTTCAGCTTCGATCCTTCAGTCGGCGAGCTTGCCGGGAAGAGGAAATGCCGCGAGTTGCTGGGAAAGACTCTGGGCAATCCCGCGGCAGTCGGGGGCAGGGGGCCTTTGTATGTCTTCGTCGGCCGTCTCACGGGACAGAAAGGCATCGACGTCCTCATCCGCGCGCTCCAGGGCCTTGTCCGGGGGGAGCCGTCGCGGCATTTTGTCGTCCTCGGCCGCGGAGAGAAAGAGCTGGAGGCGATGCTGTCGTCCCTGGCCGACGAGTCGCTGAGCGCCGGCAGGTTGACGTTTCTGTCGCGCTACGACCCCAGGCTGGCCTCCCTCATTAATGCCGCAAGCGATTTCTTCCTGATCCCGTCGGCCTTCGAGCCGTGCGGCCTCACGGATTTCATCGCGCAACTCATGGGAAGCATTCCCGTCGTCCACCGGGTGGGCGGTCTCCACAAGGTCCGCGACGGGGAGACGGGATTCTCCTATGACGCGCACACTTCCGCGGCGCTGGCGGAAGCAGTGGAGCGCACGACGCGTCTTTACTTCCAGTCGCAGGACGTCCTGGACAGGATCCGCAGGACGGCTTTTGCGGAAATTTTCGCCCTGCACACCTGGGACAGGGTGCTTGCGGATTCCTACCTGCCTCTCTACCAGTCTCTTCGGGAGGATGCCGTCCGCGGCGCGCCGCGGCGCGGGGAAGCATGGACGCAGAGATAAGCCTCAAGACCTCCGTCGACGTCGCGCGCATCCGCCGCGCCTGCCGCGTCGTGGAAAAATGCTTCCATTACCTTGCCCCGTGCGTGCGTGCGGGCATCTCCACGGAAGAGCTGGAAAGGCTCGCGGGAAGATTTCTCGACGCGCAGGGCGCCCAGGCAGCCTTGCGAGGCTTCCGCGGCTTCCCCGGCTGCATCTGCACGTCCGTCAACAACGTGGCCGCGCATGGCATCCCGACGAATCGGTTGCTGGAGCCGGGTGACGTGCTCAGCATCGACATCACGGCGAGCGTCGACGGCTGGCACGGCGATGCCGCCTGGACATATCTCGTGGGAGACGCGGACCCGGACAGGCGCAGGCTGATCCGGGGGGCATGGGCGGCGACCCTCGCCGGCATCCGCGCCGCGGTGGCCGGCAATCACATCGGCGACGTGGGCGCGGCGATCCAGGAGGCCGCGCGGAGGCACGGCTGCTCCGTGATCGAGGACTACGTCGGACACGGCATCGGCCGCGTCATGCACGAGGACCCCATGGTGCCGAACTTCGGCTCACCTGACACGGGGCCGCGCATCGTGCCCGGCATGGTGTTCACCATCGAGCCCATCCTTACCCTCGGCAAGGCCGACGTGCACGTCTCCAGCGACGGGTGGACTCTCGTAACGAGCGACGGAAGCCTCTCCGCCCAGTTCGAGCATACGATCGCCGTTTTCCGCGAC
This sequence comes from uncultured Spirochaetota bacterium, assembly GCA_963781885.1. Classification (GTDB taxonomy): domain Bacteria; phylum Spirochaetota; class Spirochaetia; order SZUA-6; family Fen-1364; genus Fen-1364. The sequence goes on from CAWAHW010000002.1 coordinate 1,277,031, forward strand.
TACACGGAGGTGCTCACCTTCGCCAACCGTGATCTTTTCACCTTCACCGAGCTCCCGCCTTCTCTGGTATAGCGTCGGAAAAGCTTTGCGGTCTTCATGCAGAATTAACCATTTGCTCGTATATTCTGGCTAGGGATGGCACCATGATCAAAATTCTGTGTCTCTGCGTTCACAATTCGGCGCGCAGTCAAATGGCGGAAGAGTATGTCCGCAAGCTCGGCGGTGACATCATCGAGGTGGAAAGCGCCGGCCTGGATCCGGGCGAGCTGAACCCCTATGTCGTGCGCGCGCTCCGTGAAGAGGGGATCGATATTTCCGGCAAGAAGACGCAATCGGTTTTCGATCTTTCGCGTGGGGGCCGCTCGTATCGCTACGTCATCACCGTCTGCTCCAAGGACGCAGCCGAACGCTGCCCGGTATTTCCCGGCAGGTCGGAGCGCCTGCACTGGCCGTTTCCTGACCCCTCGATCTTCCAGGGCACGGACGACCAGATCATGGCACAGGTGCGTGAGGTGCGGGATTCCATCAAGGCGCGGGTCCGGGCATTCGTCGCCGACGTCCGCGCCGCGGCCGAAAGCTCCTCAGCCGGGCGCCGGCGAAGCATCCATGCGCCGCTTGACAGCTGAAAAAGCGGCAAGTACTGTTTCGCCATACGACGCGACGGGGGATGAATCCGCGACAGTCGAATAAAGCGATACCTCGCAGGGATTTAACGCCACCTTAGCTCAACTGGCAGAGCACGTGATTTGTAATCTCGAGGTTCTCGGTTCAAGTCCGAGAGGTGGCTTTCGCCCATGCCGCGGCGCGTGGCTACTTGACAGAGGCGACCCGTTTTCATTATGAAATGAGGGCTCTTTGTCTTGCATAAAGTCCTTGAAAGCGGCCTCCCGCCGTCTGCTCTGCGGTCGGCTGCCGGCCTTCGGTTTTGCGCTTCGCGCAAAACCTTGGGGAGATTCCCGAGTGGTCAAAGGGGGCAGACTGTAAATCTGTTGGCTACGCCTTCGAAGGTTCGAATCCTTCTCTCCCCAGGAGCCTTCTTCCCCGAGGGAAGAAGGCTTTTTCTTCGCCAGCGGCCCGATGGGAGATAGGATGGAAAAGCCCGACGGTTTCGCGCGCGGCGGCCTCCGATTCGAATGCACCCGCTGCTCGCAGTGCTGCCGGTACACGCCGGGGTACGTCTTTCTCTCCCCTGCGGACGTCACGACTCTCGCCCGCCGGCATGGGCTCGGGCGTGACGATTTCCTCTCCCGCTACTGTCGCGCGGTCGACTTCGGGCTCAGCCGACGCTACAGCCTCAAGGAAAAACCCAATCTCGATTGCATATTCTGGGAAAACGGGGGATGCTCGGTGTATGTGGCAAGACCTCTGCAATGCCGCAGCTTCCCGTTCTGGAGCGCGCTCGTCACCTCGCAGGCCGAATGGGAAAACCAGGCACGGCTGTGCCCCGGGATGGGCAAGGGGCCTCTGCACCCGTGGGGCGAGATAAAGGAATGGCTCGAGCGGCGTTTCCAGGAAGGGTTCCTCGAAGCCGATGGAGAAGAGCAGGAGAATGAAGGTCATTTTCTGGGGCGTGCGCGGTTCTCTTCCGACCCCACTGACGCCTGAGCAGGTCAGGGGCAAGATCGCTGCGGTCGTCCAGCGCATCAGGCCCGGCGACCTTGAAAGCCAGAAAAGCCGGGAGCTCTTCCTCGCCGGCCTGCCGCCGTACCTTTTCGGCACGACGGGCGGCAATACGACCTGTCTGGAGGTGCGCACCGACGATGACCGGATCATCATCATCGATGGGGGCACCGGTCTTCGGGACCTCGGCGTTTCGCTCCTGAAGAAGCGCGATCCAAGCACGGATTTCCCCATTTTCTTCACCCATTTCCACTGGGACCACCTTCAGGGAATTCCGTTTTTCGGTCCTGCCTGGATCAAAGGCAACCGCATCACCTTCGCAAGCCCCTTTCCGTCGATCGAGCGCACCATCCGCGGGCAGATGAAGCCCCCGTATTTCCCCGTCACGATGGACGCGATGCAGGCGGAGATTCGTTTCGCTTATCTCCAGGGCGAAAGCGTGCGCGTGGGCTCGGCCGAGATACGCTGGAAACGGATGAATCATCCCGGCGGCTCGTTCGCCTACAAGATCATGGATGGCGGCAAGAGCGTCGTCTTCGCCACGGATTCGGAGGTCACCGACCGCGAGTTCCAGCAGAGGGAGGAGAACCGCGCCTTTTTCGAATCGGCAGACATCCTCATCCTCGATTCCCAGTACACCCTGGAGGAATCCTTTTCCAAGTTCGACTTCGGCCATACCGCCTATACCATGGCCGTGAATCTCGCGATGGAGTGGAAAGTGAAGACGCTCGTTCTTTTCCACCACGAACCGCAATACGACGACCGCAAGCTCTTCGGGCTTGCCCGCAGCGCCGCCTGGCACAAGGAACAGCTCGGCAACGGCGCGCTGGACATCAGGACTGCCCAGGAAGGGCTGGAGCTCTCCCCGTGACCGGGGTCGTTCTCTCCGATCGGGAGCAGGAAGAGATCTATATCCTTCTCAAGCCCCGCGAAGATGCACTTCCCGAGCCGCTCGAAGAGGTCCTGCGAAGGATCGAGAAGGCCCTCTTCGAGCGGCTTACAATTGAAGAAATCGAGGCGTTGGCAGCCCGCTTCGACGAAGGGCGTTGATTTCCTTTTCTGGCAGGGCTATTTTGAAGTATGGCTGGGAGGTTGGAATGACAAAATACTCGCGTCATGCAGTGGTCGCCGTTCTCTTTCTATTCGCTGCAGGGGCCGCAGCGTCGGCGGACAGCAGCTTTCTTGACTACACATCGCCACAATTCCTTTCCAGCGGGGAGGAATCGGCCACCGCGGAAATACCCGCGGGAACCATTCTCAACCCAGCCATCTCCGCCGACAGGCAAAGAGTCACCTTCGATGCATCCTACATCGCGTTGACCCAGCTCACGCCTTTCGATTGGGGCGGGAATGTCGTGAACCTTGGCCTTACGTGGCCCACCCGCGTGGGGGTGCTCACGGGCATCGCGCGATTCGCGAACGCGGGTTTCACTGGCCTGAACTGGGGAACTCTCGGGGCCCTGAACGTGTCATTTTCAAAGGATCTCTTCCCCGAGCTGTACATCGGCGCGGGCCTCGGATTCGAGTTTGGAAGCGACTGGGGGCTCGGGCTTGACCTGGGCTTCGTGAACGTCGTGGGCAACCTCGGCTTCCTCAAGGACTTCCGATGGGGCGGCGTCATCCGCAACATGGGAAAGCCGTACCTGTATGGCACGCCCACGGGATCGCTCGGCGATCCCCCACCGTTCACGCCGGCCGTCGGTGCAAGCTTCGACGTCGTAAAGACGGACCAGCTCGTGCTTGGGTTTGCCCCGGACATCAGCTTCCCGGCATTCCAGGACGTGCGGTTCAACCTGGGCATGAGCTTCTCCGTTGCCGACCTCTTCTTCCTGACGGCGTCGTACAACTTCGATCTTCGGGAGACGTTGGGCATTGAGACCGCGCGCTCCCTGCCCATTGCATTCGGCATGTCCCTCAAGCTGAACGGCCTGGGCGCAAAGAAGGCGGCAGAAGCCGGCAGCCAGGACGTCACGGAAGTGAACACGTCGATTGCCGCCGCGCCTCTCCAGGGCGGGGTCTGGGGATTCGGCATGGGAGCGAACGTCCCGCTGGGCGTCCGCAATGTCACGCCGCCGTCGATCACCATCGATACGCAGGGGGAAAAGTACATCTCTCCCAACTTCGACGGCATCAAGGACAACCTGGACCTCGCGATCTCCATCACGGACAAGAGGTACGTCAAGGGCTACAGCTTCGTGGTCACCGATTCCACGGGCGCGGTCGTGAGGACGATCCAGAACAAGGAGGACCGGCCGGAGAACGTCGATTTCAAGAACATCATCGCCCGCCTGGCGTACGTAAAGACGGGGATCACCGTGCCCCCCTCTCTCCAGTGGGACGGCAAGTCCGACGCCGGCACCGTCGTTCCCGACGGCACCTACCACTACCACCTGGAGGCCTGGGACGACAACAACAACCACGCAACGAGTCCCGAAGGGACCGTGGTTGTTGACACCACGCCGCCGTCGGTGAGCGTGACGGCGCCCTATCTCATCTTCTCCCCCGACGGGGACGGCAACAAGGACACCCTTCCGCTCCAGCAGACGGGTTCGGCGGAGGATGCGTGGACGGGGACGGTGCGGAACATCGCGGGGGACGTCGTGCGGACGTTCACCTGGAAGGACGGCGCTCCCCAGAGCCTCGAATGGGACGGCAAGACGGATGCGGGAGCGCTCGCTCCGGACGGCGTGTACAGCTATCACGTCACCGCGACCGACCGCGCCGGCAACACGGGCAGCGCGCAGCTTGACAACATCATCATCGATACGCGGCCCACACCGGTGCAGATCGCGATCGATCTGTCCTACTTCTCCCCGAATGGCGACGGCGTGAAGGACACGGTGACTTTCTCCCTCCAGGTGCCCGTGGCCACCGGCATCGAAAGCTGGAGCCTCGCCATCGCCGACGACAAAGGCGTCACGCACCGGACCTTCTCCGGCACGATCACCATTCCGGCAACGGTGGCGTGGGACGGCAAGGACGATGCGGGAAATGCCCTCCCCGAGGGCGCCTATGTCGGGACACTCGCGGTGAGCTATGTGAATGGGAAAAATCCCCACGCCGCCTCGCCGTCCGTCACGATCGACGTCACCGCGCCGCGCGCGGCGGCAAAGGCGGAATACGACGTGTTCTCGCCGAACGGGGACGGCAACAAGGACACCGTGACGATCTTCCAGGACACCTCTGAAGAGCTGTTCTGGACCGGGACGATGCGCAATTCCGACGGCAAGGACGTGAAGACGAACGTCTGGCGCGGCCGGGCCGACGACAAGTGGGTATGGGATGGCAAGAGCGACGACGGCACGCTCCTTCCGGACGGGCTGTACGTCTACACGCTTGCCTCGACGGATCGCGCGGGGAATACCGGGACCTCGGCGCCGATCAACATCCGCATCGACACGGAGGCGACCCCGGTCCGCGTGTCCGCCGATCCGCCCTACTTCTCGCCCAACGGTGACGGGGTCAAGGACAAGGTGCGCCTCATCCCCTCCCTCCGTGTGACGACAGGAGTGGATAGCTGGACCTTCCTCGTGAAGGACGCGGCGGGGAACACCGTGCGGACATTCAGCGGCCGCGGCAAGGCACCCGACGAAACGACGTGGGACGGCATCGACGATGCCGGGAAACACGCCCCCGACGGGCAGTACACGGCCACCCTCGCGGTGAACTATGTCAATGGCAACACGCCGAAGGCCGACAGCAACCCCTTCTTCATCGACACCCATACGCCGCAGATCGACGTCTCCTCCGACGCGCTGCTCTTCTCCCCCACGCCGGACAGCAAGCTTTCCGCGGTGACCGTCAAGCAGTCGGGTAGCGATGAAGACCTGTGGGAGGGTGAAATCCGGGGCGCCGACGGCAAGCGCATCCGCGGCTGGTTCTGGAAAGGAAAGCCGGCCGACTTCACGTGGGACGGCAAGGACGACAATGGCAACCTCATGCCGGACGGATACTATACCTACGTCGTCAAGGCGCAGAGCAAAGGCGGGAACACGACCACCAAGCAGCTCAGCGGCATCCAGATCGACACGCGGCCGACGCCCGTCTACGTGACGGCGAGCTCCAACGGCTTCTCGCCGAACGGCGACGGCTTCCTGGACAACATCTCCTTCACGATCCTGACGTCGGTGAAGGACGGAGTGAAGTCGTGGTCGCTCTCAATGGTCGAAGCGACAGCCGGAGAACAGAAGAGCTTTGCAGGAGCCGCACCCGTGCCCGCCTCCATGACCTGGGACGGCAAGGACAAGGGCGGCATCAACACCGCCCCCGACGGGCTGTATACGGCGGTCCTGACGGTGGAATACCTCAAGGGCAATGTGGCAACGGCGAAGTCGACGCCCTTCCGCCTGGGGGTGACATCACCCAAGGTCGACCTCACGCTCCAGGGGCTGCCGTTCTCTCCGGACAACGACGGCGTCAACGACGAGCTCACCATCGCGCTGAAGGTGGACGACCCGGTGCCCATCGACAGCTGGGGCATCACGATCAATGACCCTGAAGGCCATCCCTTCACGAGCTTCAACGGCAAGGGCGCGCCGTCGGAGAATATCATCTGGAACGGCCTGTCCAGCGCGGGAGAGCTCGTTCAGTCCGCCGAAGACTATTCCCTGCAGTTCACGATAAAGGACGAGCTGGGCAACGCGACGACGGTACAGAAGACAATCCCTGTCGATATCCTGGTGATCAAAGACGGGGACCAGTACAAGGTGAGGATTGCCAGCATCACCTTCCAGGCGGACACTCCGGACTATGTCCATGTGGATTCCGACAAAGCCCAGAAGAACTCCGACACCATCAAGCGGCTGGCGGAGATCTTCAAGAAATATGCCAAATACAAGATCCAGATCGAGGGGCACGCGAACCTGGTGAACTGGAACAATCCCGCAAAAGCCAAGATCGAGCAGGAGCAGGAGCTGTTGCCGCTGTCCAAGGCGCGCGCGGACGCCATCCGCATGGCCTTGATCGCGCAGGGAATAGACCCGGCCCGCATCACCACGGTGGGCATCGGCGCGGCGAAGCCCCTCGTGCCTTTCTCCGACCAGGACAATATCTGGAAGAACCGGAGGGTGGAGTTTGTCCTCATCCGACAGTAGCGCCCCGCCCCCGCAGGCGGGGCTTCCGCCCGCCGAGGCGCCAAGACGCACCGGAAGGTCCCGCCGACGACTGTACGTCGTCGGCGGGACCGTTCTAGGGGTCGTCCTGGTGGCAGCTGCGGTCTTTCTTTTCATGAACTCAAGCCCCGGCGCGGGCCCTGACAGCCGCGTCTTTACCATCGGCCGGGGGGAGAACCTGTCCGGCATCAGCCGGGACCTGAAGAGCCAGGGTTTCATCCGCTCGGCGCCCCTCCTTGGAGCCATCGGACGGCTGCTGGGCACGCAAGGCGTGTTCAAGGCAGGCTCTTACACCATTCCGCGGCACGCGACGATGTTTTCCATCCATAACCTGCTTGTCCGGGGCTCGCGTACGATAGAGAAGGTGACGATTCCTGAAGGCTGGACGTCGGGCAAGATCGCCCGGCATCTTGAGGCCCTGGGCATCTGCACGGCGGCGGACTTCCTGGCCGCCATCAGGTCACCGGCCCTCCTGGCGCGCTACGGTGTGACCGGCGGCACGATGGAGGGGTATCTTTTTCCCGACACGTATTTCGTGCCCAAGCCGTTTCCCGCCGATTCGCTCGTTGACGTGATGGCAGGCACCTTTTTCACGAATCTGGCAAAGATCGAGCCGGGTTGGAAGGAAAAGGGCCCCAAGGGCATGCACGACACGGTGATCCTTGCGTCGATCGTGGAGCGGGAATATCAGGTTGACGAGGAGGCGCCGGTGATCGCATCGGTGTTCAACAACAGGCTGGCGCGGAACATTGGGCTTGAATCATGTGCCACGCTTGAATATATTATCACGGAGATCCAGCAAAAGGCACACCCGGAGTATATTACTCTTGATGATGAGAAGATCGACTCACCGTACAATACGTACAAGTGGGCAGGTTTGCCCCCCGGGCCGATCTCGAATCCCGGCAGAACCGCATTGGAGGCTGCATTCCACCCGGCGCGCACCGATTACCTGTACTTCGTCCTCATGGACCCGCAGGCGGGGCGGCACTTTTTCTCGCGGAACCTGAACGAGCACAACCAGGCGAAGTACCTCTATCTGAAGAAACCGTAGGGGTATGAGGATACCAGAGAGCACGCTCTCGGAGATACGGGATCGCGTCGACATCGCGGAGGTGGTGGGAGAGCACGTCGCGCTGCAGCGCAAGGGGGGACGCTACTGGGGGCTGTGCCCGTTTCACCAGGAGAAATCGCCCTCCTTCACTGTGACGCCGGACAAGGGGGTGTTCTACTGCTTCGGCTGCCACAAGGGCGGCACGGTTTTCGACTTCGTCATGGAGGTCGAAAAGATCGACTGGCGGGACGCCGTGGAAGTCCTTGCGAAAAAGGCGGGGATCGAGATACCGCATGAGGAGGAGGATCAGGGCGGGGTCAAGCGGGATACGTTCTTCGAGCTCTATCGGAGGGTCGCCGGCAGCTTCCATTGGCTCCTGCTCGCGCCTGCCGGGGAGAGCGCGTTGCGATACCTGCGGCAGAGGGGCGTGAGCGCGGAGACGATGGAGTCCTTTCAGCTCGGATACGCGCCGCCCGATCGGGAATGGCTTTTCAAGTTCCTGACCTCGAAAAGCTATTCACCGGAGTTTCTCGCCAGGATCGGGCTTTTCATGGATACGGCGCGGGGAAAGGGATCGCTCTTCGCGGACCGCATCATGTTCCCGATCAGCAATGCGCGCGGAGAGATACTGGCATTCGGAGGGAGGTCACTCGGCGATGCCCAGCCGAAATACCTGAACTCCCCCGAGACTGCCTATTTTCGCAAAGGGGAGAATCTCTTCGGGATGGACAAGGCCGCAGCGGCCATTCGTGCGGCCGGTGTCGCCATCGTCGTGGAAGGGTACATGGACGTGATGGCGATGCATCAGGCGGGGTGGGCAAATTGCGTGGCGCCGCTGGGCACGGCGCTCACGGAGAGGCAGGTGCGCCTGCTTCGGCGTTATGCCTCCCGCGTGCTGCTGCTTTTCGACGGCGACGCGGCGGGACAGAAGGCGAGCGAACGCGCCATTGAGATGCTCGAGCGCCAGGACCTTTTTGTCCAGGTCGTCGAGCTCCCCGGCGGGCAGGATCCCGCCGATTTTGTGCAAAAAGGGGAGGTCCCGCAGCTGCGCGCTATCGTGGAAAAGCCTCACGACAGCTTTCCGTGGCTCCTGGGAAAGGCCCTGGAGGGACGGGACAGAAACCGGGCGGAAGAGAGGGAAGGCATCCGTGATCGCCTTTTCCCTTTCATCGCGGCCCCGGCGTCCCAGCTCCGCAAGGACGGCTACCTGACCCAGCTCGCGGAAAGCCTTGCCGCGGACGTGCAGGTCGTGAGGGACGATTTTGCGGCCTGGCAGGGCCGCGGCAGGTTCGGCGGCCATCGGCCTGGCCGGGCCGAGCAGGAGACGGAGGAACGGAGCATCGAAACGCGCCGGCTGCGCCAGGGGGCGATGTCCACGGACCTTTTTCTCATGCTCGCGGTCGCGGCCAACCAGGCGCTCTTCCAGGAGGTGCGCAAGGGGGGCATTGGGCTTTCCGACCTCGAAGACGAGAGGGCACGGACCCTCTTCGTCGCGTTGGAAGAGGCGTTTCGGGCGGACGAGCAGGGTTTTGAGGCGGTCTGCGAAAGGATCGAGGACGCCGACCTGCGGGACCTCGCGATCCGCAAGGTCTCGAGCGGAGAGTTTGAGTTGAATCAGGAGCGGATGGTGTCGGACGGCGTCAAGCGCATCAGACGGCGGACGCTCGAGAAGAAGGCAGACCTGCTGATGGCGGAGATGCGCAAGGCGGACCGGGAAGGCTGCGACGCGGTCCGGATGGAAGAGCTCCTGACGGAAAAAAAGTACCTTGACGGCGAGCTTGAAAGACTGAAAACGGGGGCGGCACGGGCTTGAAAACCAAGAACGGATTGACACACAAACAGGTGACGCAGAAAAAAGGTCTCCCGGCGCGGCCGGCGGCCGCGCAGACGGCGTCGAAACCGGCGCGTCCGGCAAAACACGCAAGACCGGTGCGGTCCGCGGCCGGCGTCGTGCCCGTCGTCGCCCTTCGGGACGACCCGGCCATGAAGAAGCTCCTCGCGTATGCCAAGGGCAAGAAGAGCGTGAGCTATGACGAGGTGAACGATTTTCTTCCCGATGCGATCGTGAACTCGGACCGCATTGAAGAGGTGATCGCGCTCCTCTCCAAGCACAACATCAAGCTGGCCGAAGAGGAGATCAGCCTCGAGCTGGAGGAAGAGAAACCGGTCAAGGACCGCAAGAAGCTCATCTACAGCGACAAGGAGTCCTCCGTCGACGACCCCATCCGTCTCTACCTCCGGGAGATCGGCAAGGAGAACCTGCTCACCGCGGAGCAGGAGGTGGAGCTCTCCAAGGCGATGGAGTCCGGTGAAAACATCATCAAGACGGTGATCAGGGACTCCGGCGTGCTTGCGCGCGAATTCCTCCGCCTTGGGCTGCGTGCATCCTCCACCCGCGATCCGAGGGAGATGAACCTGAGCAAGAAGGAGGCCACCGAGTACCTCGCGGAGACGCGCAAGCTCGGCGCCTACTACAAGGAGCCGTTCCGCGACCACCTCGCCGGCGTGAAGCGCTACATGGAGATGAAGCGCCAGACGGAATCGGAAGGCGGGGACATCTTCGAGGAATCCTTCGTGGAGAAGCGCAAGGACGTGACGGATTCCCTGAAGAAGGTGGAGCTGCGCCCCGAGGACATCTCCGCCATTGCGGAACGCCTCATCGCCGTCGCCCGCCGGATCCGCTCCATCGAGAAGGAGATCGGCCGGGTGGAAAAGAGGCTGCACGTCGCCTCGTCACGCGAGATGAAGGTGCTCGTGAAGAAGATCGCCTCTCCCGCGGAGCGCGAGCGGCTGGAGAAGACCGTCGGCATGGGCCTCGACCGCGCGCGCGAGCTGCTGCGCATCCACCAGACGAGCGAAAAAAAGCTCCAGCGCTACGAGACGGTGTTTGAGAACAAGATAGAGGACATACTGGCCATGGCGGACGAGATCGACCGCGGCCGCATCATGATGAAGGAGGCCAAGGATCGGCTGATCAAGGCCAACCTGCGGCTCGTCGTGAGCATCGCCAAGAAGTACACCAACCGGGGCCTGCACTTCTTCGACCTCGTCCAGGAAGGCAACATCGGCCTCATCAAGGCCGTGGAAAAATTCGAATACCGCAAGGGCTACAAGTTCTCCACGTACGCCACCTGGTGGATCCGTCAGGCCATCACGCGGTCCATCTCCGACCAGGCGCGCACCATCCGGGTGCCCGTCCACATGATCGAGCAGATCAACAAGGTGATGCGGGAATCGCGCCAGCTCATGCAGGTGCTCGGCCGCGAGCCGACGGACGACGAGGTGGCGGAGAAGCTGGGCTGGGCCACGACGCGCGTGAAGGCGGTGAAGAGCGTTGCCCGCGAGCCGATCTCACTGGAGACCCCCATCGGCGAGGAGGAGGACAGCCTCCTTGGCGATTTCATCGAGGACAAGGAGGTCGAAAGCCCCTCCAATATGACGGCATTCCGCCTGCTCCAAGAGCAGCTGGAGGCAGTGCTCACCACCCTGCCGCCGCGCGAGCAGGAGGTGTTGAAGATGCGCTTCGGCCTGGAGGACGGCTATTCCCTGACACTGGAAGAGGTGGGGTTGTATTTCAACGTCACGCGGGAGAGGATCCGCCAGATCGAGGCGAAAGCGCTGCGGCGGCTTCGCCATCCGACGCGGAGCCGGCGATTGAAAGACTATCTGGAACATTAGAGAGGGAGAAAAAATGGCACGCACGGTCTACGACAAACTGAGGGCGCTGCAGGACGTCCTTTCCAAGAAGTTCGAGGTGGAGAGGGAAATCCAGGAGATCCCCAAGTCCCTGGCCACGAAAACGGAGCTGCTGAACCGCCTGAAGAAGTCCTTCATGGACAAGAGCGCCACGCACCAGGCAGCCGGCGCGCGCGTGCAGGACATCGGCCAGAAGCTGTCCGAGGCGGAGCAGGAGCGGGAAAAGTCCGAGGGCCAGATGGACGTCATCAAGACGCAGCGGGAATATGAGGCCCTGGACAAGGAGATCAAGGACGCCACGGAGAAGGAGCAGAGCCTTCGCAAGGAGCTCCAGCGCGAGCAGGCCGCCATTGAAGAGCTCAAGAACGTCCTCGACAAGGAAGAGCTCCTCATCAGCAAGCAGGAAGAGGACGTGAAGGAAGAGCAGTCCAAGATCAAGGTGAAGATCAAGGAGAAGAACGCGGAGCTCAAGAAGCTCCAGGGGGAGGAGAAGAAGATCACCCCGGGGCTGGAGGAGGACATCCTCTTCAAGTTCGAGCGCATCATCAAGAGCAAAGCGGGTCTCGGCATCGTCTCCCTCACCAAGGGCGTCTGCACCGGCTGCTACATGATCCTTCCCCCCCAGTTTGTAAACACCGTGCGGCTGGGAGAACGGGTCGAGTTCTGCCCCTATTGCAGCCGCATCCTTTTCTACCAGGAGGACGAGGAAGGGGAATCCCTGGAGACGGCCGTCGTCGACGAGGACGCCGAGGAGGACGAGGAAGAAGAGGAAGAGGAGGAGGAGTCCGACGACGGGGAGGAAGAGGAGCTGTAGAACGGGCCGGTCCGCCGTCGCAGGCTCACGGGTTGCATAATGTCGGCATTCAGCCGATAGTATGCACGGGCAGGTCAGGTCATCGCCCGTGCGTGTCCGCGAGGGTGCGCGCGGGAGGAAAGTCCGGGCTCCAGAGAGCAGAACGCCGGGCAATGCCCGGGACAGCGGTTGCGGGTTTGGCCCGCTTCCGATGGACAGAGAGCGCCACAGAAAACACACCCCCTCATCGCGTCGTCACCGGCGCGTGAGAGCGGCGGGTGCGCCGACAGGCGCGGCCGAGGCGAGGGAAGGGTGAAAAGGCGGGGTAAGAGCCCACCGCCTCTCCGGCAACGGGAGGGCATGGCAAGCCTCGTTCGGAGCAAAGCCAAGCAGCAGGAGGGTTGCTCGCCCGCCCGGCGCATGCCCGGGATCCTGCGGGTAGGCTGCACGAGGGCCCGGGCGACCGCGGCCCCGAGAGAGATGATGACCCTCGACAGAACCCGGCTTATCGATCTGCCCTTTTTTTCGACTGGCCGCCGATTCCGCCGGACGCGGAGGGGTGCGGTCGCATCGACGAGGAAATGATAAGAGATTTCGACCACTATCAATCGGGGCAGAGAGGAAAGCGGCTTCGCACCATCCTCATTCCGACATTGTCCGTCATTGTCGTGCTCGCCGTTGTGCTCCTGATCGTGCTGGGGGTGCCCGCCCGGCTCTTCGGCAGCGGCGGCCAACGGCAGGCGCCGGGAAAGCTCCCCGATCTCTTCCGGGCGCAGAAGTACGACGACGTCATCACGGCGTCAAACGCCGTGCTTGTCGGTGACCCCCTGAATGCGGTGGCTTTGTCCTACAAGGGCTTCGCGAGCTTCTACAAGTCCAACTCCCAGGACGCCACGGAAGAGAAGATGCCGTCCCTGGACCAGGCCATTGTCGCCCTCCGCCGCGCGCGCCTCGCCGGCGCTCCCTTCGGCGGCGAGATCGACTACGTCCTCGCAAAGGCCTACTTCAACAAGGGCAAGTACTACTACGACCTCTCCATCTCCAGCATGCAAAGCTCCATTGCCAAGGGCTACGTCCAGAAGGACACCTACGAGTACATGGGCCAGGCGTACAGCCAGCTCGGCGACAATGACAAGGCGATGGAGAACTTCCTCATCGCCCTGAAGGATGACACCGGCGACCTGCTGCTCTTGACAATCGGGCAAACTTATTACCAGATGAAGAGGACGAGCGACGCGATCGATTACCTGCTGCGGACCCTGAACAAGACCGAAGACAAGGACATCGAGGAGCGCGCGCGATTTCTTCTCGGGGGGATCTACCTGGACACGGCCGAGCTGTTCAAGGCGGAGGAGCAGTTTGCGGCGATCGTGAAAATCGACCCGCAGTCTGCCGACGCGCATTACGATCTCGGCGAGGTCTACGCGAAGATGAACGACCCGGTGAAGGCGCGGGCGGAGTGGCGCAATGCCCTGATCATCGACCCGACCCACTACGGCGCGAAACTTCGCTATTACGCCCCGAAGAGGTAGCATCGTACCGCGGGAGACCGCGATTTGAAAGGAAGGGATCCCGAATGGCCTGGGACAGGATGTTTGAAGCGTTTTCCTCGGACCTTGGCATCGACCTGGGAACGTGCAGCACGCTCGTGCATGCCCGAGGGAAAGGCATCGTGCTCTGCGAGCCTTCCGTCGTCGCGATGGAGCGGGGAACGAAGAAGGTCGTCGCGGTCGGCACCGAGGCGAAAAAGATGCTCTGGAAGACGCCGGGGGACATCATTGCCCTGCGGCCGATGCGCGACGGGGTGATCGCGGACTTCGAAGCCACGGAGAAGATGCTCCGCTACTTCATCGAGAAGGTCATCGCGCGCCGCTGGTTCGTGAAGCCGCGCATGGTCATCGGGGTGCCCACGTGCATTACGGAGGTGGAAAAGCGCGCGGTGCGCGACTCTGCCGAGCAGGCGGGTGCGCGGGACGTCTACCTCATCCAGGAGTCCATGGCAGCCGCCATCGGGGCCAATATCCCCATCCTGGAGCCGGCGGGCCACATGATCTGCGACATCGGCGGCGGCACGACGGAAATCTCCGTGATCTCCCTGGGCGGCATGGTCGTCACGAACGCCATCCGCGTCGGCGGGGACGAGTTCGACGAAGCCATCATCAAGCACGTGCGCAACGTCCACAACCTCATCATCGGGGAGTCAACGGCGGAAAACGTGAAGATCACCATCGGCAATGCGGCGGCGGACAAGAAGATCGAAAAGATCGAGATCAAGGGCACCGACGCGATCACCGGGCTGCCGCGAAAGCTGGAGATGGATTCCGTGGAGGTCCGCGAGGCCCTCCAGGAGCCGATCAACACCGTCATTGAAGAGATCAAGAAGACCCTCGGCCAGACCCCGCCCGAGCTCGCGGCGGACATCGTGGAGAGGGGCATCGTGATGACCGGCGGCGGCTCCCTCCTCAAGGGATTCCCGAAGCTCATCGCGAAAGAGACCGGCGTGCCGGTCATCCTCGCGGAAAACCCCCTTCTCTGCGTGGCACTCGGCGCCGGCAAGTTTCTCGAAAGTCTCGTGAAGGAAAAGAACTCCAAGTACTTCAACGTAAAGACCTGATCCATGCCCGGCCTCTTCGAAAGCTTCTTTTCGCGGCACCGGAAAGGGGCCACACTCGCAGGGCTCGTTCTCGTCTCGCTCGTCTGTCTCCTCATCTCCAACAGGACGATCGTCGTAAAGCCGAAGGAGATCGGCCTGTCGGTGGGCGGCTTTTTCCAGAAGGGATTCACCGGCTTCTTCAACTGGTTCGGCGACACGGCGGGATCGATCCGCCAGCTGCGCGTGGCGCGGGAAGAGCTGGCTGCCGCGGAGGCGCGCCTCCAGGACATGGACCAGGAGACGCGGGAGAACCTGGAGCTGAAGCGGCAGAACGCCGCGCTGCAGGCGCAGCTTGATTTTGCGCAGACCCTGCCCCCCGAGCGCATCGCGGCGGAGGTCACCGCGCGCGACACGGACAACCTCTTTTCCACCCTCACCATCAACAAGGGAACGCGCCAGGGCGTGAAGAAAGGGATGCCGGTGGTCGCCTGGCAGGGCGACATCGAGGGCCTGGTCGGCAAGGTGCTCGCGGTCGGGCCGGGCTCTTCCGAGATCCTCCCCCTGTACGACCCGCAGTGCATCGTCTCGTCGCGGGTCGACACCACCCGGGACGAGGGGCTGGTGTCCGGGCAGGGACAGGATCGGGGGACTCTCGTGATGCGGTACGTGAAAAAGATCGCCAAGGACAAGATCTCCTACGGCGATCTGGTCGTGAGCTCGGGCCTGGGAGGGCTCTATCCGAAGGGCATCAACGTGGGCCGCATCCGCGAGATCTCGGCCCCGGCCTACGAGACATCCCTCGTCCTCCAGGTGGAGCCCATCATCACCTTCGAGCGCCTGGAATACGTCTTCCTTCTCCTGCCTGCCTCCGAGGCGGCACCCGCGGAGGCCACGCCGTGAACAGGGACCTGCGCACGATCGTCACCACCGTGATCGTGCTTGTGGTCTGCATCCTCCTCCAGAGCACGCTCCTCACGAAGATCGCCATCCGCGGCGTTCGTCCCGACCTGGCGATGCTCGTGCTCATCTTCGTTTCCATGCGGAGAGGCTCGATGGTCGGCCAGATCTCGGGCTTCGCGTCGGGCTTCCTCGAGGACCTGATGAATGTCTCGCCGCTGGGCTTCCATTCGCTCCTTCGCGCGGTCATCGGCTACCTCTACGGCCTGCTCTCCGGCAACGTGTTCATCGATCCCTTCCTCATGCCGATCATCCTCGCCGTCGTGGCGACCATCCTCAAGGGAATCCTCTCGGGCATCGTTTCCGCCCTGTTCGGGATCGCGGCCTCGGGCTTCATCACCTTCACGGGCCGGATCTGGATCGAGGTCGGGTACAATGGCGTCATCGCACCCTTCCTCTTCGCGCTGCTCAACCTCTTCAAGGTCTTCAAGCAGGCAGATAAAGAGAGCGGCTGATGGAGTACGGCGAACGCCAGCAGAGGCGGCGCTTCGTTTTTCTCATGGGGCTTTTTGTCGGGGGCCTGGGAATACTCGCCCTCTACATCTTCTGGCTGCAGATCGTGCGCGGCGGGGAGTTCACCCAGCGGGCGCGCGACGTCTCCGAGCGCGAGACGGTGCTGCCGGCCCAGAGGGGCGAGATCTTCGACCGCGCCGCCGACGACCCCCTGGTCTTCAACGTGGATTCCTTCTCCGTCGACATCGCACCGGGCGAAGTGGCCTCCGCGAATCTGCCGGGGCTCTTCGAGCGGCTGGCAAAAATACTTTCCATCTCGGTGGATGACATCGCGCAGAAGATACCGCCGCGCACCTACCGGCAGTTCCAGCCCATCGAGGTGAAGGGCGGCGTGACGCTTTCCACGATCTCGCAAATCGCCGAGCACCTGGAAGACTTCAAGGGCGTGAGCTGGTTCAACAAGCCCATCCGCAGCTACGTGGACGCGGAGAGCTTCGCGCACGTCATCGGCTATGTCGGCGACATCACGCGCGACGAGCTTCAGGTGCTGTACAACAGGAATTACGCGCCCGGCACCTCGTTGGGAAAGACGGGGGTGGAAAAGCAGTACGACGACATCCTCCGCGGGAAGGATGGGAAGCGTTTCCGGGTCGTCGACGTGAAGGAGAAGGGCGTCACCGGCGCGGAGGAAAAGATCGAGCCGCCGACGCCGGGAAAGAACGTCGTGCTCACCATCGACCGGCGGATCCAGAAGCTGGCCCAGGAGGCCCTTGGCCCGCGCAATGGCTCGGTCGTTGTGCTTCGCCCCTCCACCGGTGAGATCCTCGCCCTGGTGAGCTATCCCTCGTTCGATGCCAACCGTTTCTACGCGGCCGACAGCACGGCATACATCAACTCTCTCTCCACGAGCCCCTCGTCGCCCTTCCTCGACCGCGCGATCCAGTCCGCCTATCCTCCCGGCTCCACCTTCAAGGTCGTGATGACCACGGCAATCGTGGCAGATGGCACCATTCCCCTGACCCAATCCGTCCTCTGCACGGGAAAGTTCCCCCTCGGCGACCGCGTCTTCAACTGCTGGCTCACGACCGGTCACGGCTACGAGGACCTCTACGGCGGGCTTGCCCAGTCCTGCGACGTGTACTTCTATACCATGGGCAACAGGCTGGGACCGGACAAGATCATCGACGAGGCGCATGATTTCCAGCTTGGCTCGGCCTCCGGCATCGACCTGCCGGGTGAGAACGCGGGCCTGATGCCCACGCCGGACTGGAAGGACAAGGTCAAGCACAAGCAGTGGGTCGGAGGGGATACGCTGAACATCAGCATCGGCCAGGGCGACGTCTCGATCACCCCCCTTCAGCTCGCGGACGTCGTGGCCATGGTCGTGAACGAAGGCGTCATCTACAAGCCGCACGTGCTCTTGAAGACCGTCGATCCGCAGACGAACCAGGAAACGGTGCAGCCGCGCGAGATCCTCCACCAGTCGTCGCTTGGCCGCCAGGTTTTCCAGACCGTGCAGCAGGCGATGCGCGGCGTCATCACGGTCGGCACCGCGGGGCCCGCGATCACCGAGCGGGTGGTCGACATCGCCGGCAAGACCGGCACGGCGCAGGTCGTTGCCGGCGTCACGAAGAAGCTGTGGCATTCCTGGTTCGTGGCATATGGGCCGTATCAGACGGACAATCCGGATGACCAGGTGGTCGTGGCGGTCATGGTGGAGGCGTCCGACAACTGGGAATGGTGGGCCCCGCACGCGGCCAACTTCATCTTCCAGGGCATCTTCGCGCACCAGGATTTCCAGGAGGCGCTCACGACGCTCCAGCCGTGGACGAAACCGGTGAAAGGGGCCATCGATTGAAGCGGATTTCCTTTGCCGCGTTCGATTTCGTTCTCTTCGGCGCCGTCATGATCCTCATGGGCATCGGCATCCTCTTCATCTATTCGAGCGGCGTCAACGCGAACGGCGTCCTCGTCTCCCGCGAGTTCATACGCCAGATCGTCTGGTGCCTCACGGGCATCGTCCTGCTCGTGATATTCGCCTTCCTGAGCTACACGACGCTCCGCATGCTGTCCCTGTACGTCTACGCCGGCGGCCTGCTCCTTCTCCTCATCACGCTCGTCATCGGCCGGCAGGTCAATGGGGCCCGCTCCTGGCTGGGGTTCGCCGAGATCGGAATCCAGCCCGCGGAGTTCATGAAGATCGCCTTCATCCTTTTCCTCGCGACGTATTTCACGGGCATCGGCAACGGCATCCGGGAGCTCCCGCGATTCCTGCTCGGGCTCGTGATCCTTTTCGTTCCGATCGCCTTGACGCTGATGCAGCCGGACATGGGTGAAGCCCTCGCGTTCGTGCCTATCTTCATCCTCATGGCCTACATCGCGGGCGCGCAGGTCCGTCACCTCTTGTTCATCCTCATCGTGGGGTTCATCGCCTTCGTGCTTGCGGCCGTGCCCACGCTCCATGCCCGATCCGGCGCCACCGGCACGACATTCCTCTCCGTTATCGCCGACCCCGACATCCTGAAGTACCTGATCCTTGCCGGCGCGGTGGTCGTCGGTCTTGCGCTTCTGGGATGGCGATCGTTCCGTCAGCGCTACTTTTTCTGGATCGCCTGGACCGGCGGCCTGCTGGTGCTCGCGGGCGTGCTTTCACTCGGCCTGCGTCTCGCGCTGAAGGACTACCAGATCATGCGGCTGGTCATATTCGTGAATCCGCGTCTCGACCCGCAGGGCGCCGGCTGGAACATCATCCAGTCGGTCACGGCGATCGGCTCCGGCGGCCTCCATGGGAAGGGATGGCTGCACGGAACGCAGAGCCACTACCAGTTTCTTCCCCAGCAGAGCACGGACTTCATCTTCAGCATCCTCGCCGAGGAGTGGGGCTTTCTCGGCGCGCTCCTTGTCTTCGGCCTTTTCGTCGTCATCCTCCTGCGCGGGATCAGCATCGTCTGGGCTTCGCGGGAGGATTATGCCATGCTCGTGGGCACGGGCATCCTCGCGATGATCTTCTTCCACGTGCTCGTCAATATCGGCATGGCAACCGGCATCATGCCCGTCACGGGCATCCCGCTGATGTTCCTTTCCTACGGCGGTTCCTCGCTGTGGACCGGCCTGATCGGCGTTGGCGTGCTTATGAACATCAGCCGTCGTCGGCTGCGCTATTAGGGCCGCATGAGCCGCCCGGACCTCTCTGCCATCCTCCGCCGGGTCGAAAAGCCGGGCCGCTACGTCGGCGGAGAAATAGGTTCCATCGTCAAGACGGATGCGGCGCTCCGCGTCGTGCTTTCCTATCCCGACCTCTATGAAATAGGCATGTCCAATGCCGCCGTGAAGATCCTCTACGCAGGGCTGAACGCGGTGCCGGGCGTTTCCTGCGAGCGCGTCTTCGCCCCCGCTCCCGATTTCGAGGCGGCGCTGCGCGCGGCAGGGCTGCCGCTCTGCTCCCTGGAAACGGGGCGGCCCGTCGCAGAGTTCGACATCGTGGCTTTCTCTTTCGGCTACGAGCTTACGCTCACGAATCTGCTCGCCATCCTCGACACGGGGGGCATCACGCTGGAGCGGCGGAGCCGCGGCCCGCACGAGCCGATTGTCCTGCTCGGAGGACCCGCCGCGACGAACCCGGCGCCGCTGGGACGGTTTGTCGACGCGGTGTTCATCGGCGAGGCGGAAGGCTGGCTGGAAAATGCCTTCGGCGCCATGGCGCGGATGAAGGCGAAAGGCGCGGGACGGGACGAGCTTCTTTC
Source organism: uncultured Spirochaetota bacterium (assembly GCA_963781885.1). GTDB lineage: Bacteria > Spirochaetota > Spirochaetia > SZUA-6 > Fen-1364 > Fen-1364. The sequence continues at coordinate 1,297,051 of CAWAHW010000002.1, forward strand.
CCTGCTGCGTGACGATCCTTCCATCTGGCACCCGGACAGGAAGGGCGTCGTACGCCGGGCGTACTGGCGAGGCTTCTCCGACGCCCCCGCGCAGGCTGCCTTTCCCGTGCCGAGCCTGCGGGTCGTGCAGGACCACGGCACCGTGGAGATCATGCGGGGTTGTCCGAACGCGTGTCGGTTCTGCCATGCCACGGTCCTCTACAGGCCGGGCCGGCTCAAGAATGCATCCATCATCCGGGACGAAGTGCGGACCCTCGTGGAGGAGGCAGGGTATCGGCAGATCACCCTGTCGTCTCTTTCTTCAGGGGATTTCCGCGACATCCATGGGCTCGTCCGCGATCTGAATGCCGCCTACGCCGCACGAAAGGTCTCCTTCTCGCTGCCCTCGCTCAGGGTGGATTCGCTGAGCCTTGCGCTCTTGAAAGAGATCTCGGAGGTGCGAAAGAGCGGGCTCACCTTCGCGGTGGAAACGGCGCGTCCCGAATGGCAGAAAGAGGTGCGGAAGCTCGTCACTCTGCAGAAAGTGATTGGCCTGCTGCAAGAGGCGCGCGCGCAGGGATGGAAGGCGGCGAAGTTCTATTTCATGGTCGGGCTGCCGCCTTCATTCGACGAGGACGAGGCAACGCCGATCGTCGAATTCCTCCGTGCCGTCCGCGAGGCCACCCGCATGAGCCTCAACGTGAATGTCGCCGCGTTCATCCCCAAGCCGCACACCCCCTGGGAGCGCGAGGCGCAGCTCGACGAGGTGCGCGCGCTGGATCGCATCATGGCCGTGAAAAAAGGTCTTGCCGGCGAAGGCTTCAAGATCGGCTATCACGCGCCTGTCCTTTCACTCCTGGAGGGCATCGTCTCCCGGGGCGCCGAAAGGGCAGGGGACCTCGTGCTGGACGCCTACCGGCGCGGCGCGCGCCTGGATGCGTGGGAAGAGCACATCAAGCTGGACGTATGGCGGGAGGCGATTGCAGCGGCAGGCTGGGACCCGATCGGCGAAACGTGCAGACCGCGCACGCGGGAGGAATCCCTCCCCTGGGAATCGATCTCCCTCGGCCTGTCCACGAGCGTGGTCGCGGAGGGGCCCCTGGCGCCTGCACCTGTTGCCGACAAGGGCAAGCCTGCGATCGAAGTTGCCACCCCGTCACAGGCGACGACCGGGACACGCGTCATTTTCAGCTACACAAAAAGCGGCCCGGCGGTCTACATCGCGCATCTCGACCTGATGACCGTCTTCGAGCGGGCCGTGGCGCGCGCGGGATACGCCGCCCGGTTTACGGAAGGCTACAACCCCAAGCCCCGGCTGGAGTTTGCCAATCCGCTCAGTCTCGGGCTGGGCTCGGACGAGGAGATCGCGGCAATCGACCTGCACGATTTCGACACGGGTGACGCCTTCAGGACGCGGCTGAATCAGAGCCTCCCGGAGGGCGTCCGCATCACGCGCGCGGAGACCATGGCCCCCGTCCTCCTGGGCGCGCGGCGGCGCTCGCTCATGGCGCTGTACGGGGGCTCGGACTTCGACGTCGTCGATGCGTCCGGAGGCGCGCGAAAGCTGCGCCTGCCGTCGACAGGGCCGTCCATCCGCAAGGCACTGGAGGCGGAGGGCACGTGGGAGAGCGCGGTCGCGCGGCGGACGGCGACGTGGGCCGTCGATGCGAAAGGCGCGCCGGTGAGCTACTTCGCGGCGCTCGCGGCATCCCCAGCGGGCAACGTCGAATCTTCCTGAGACTTCACGTCATTCCAGAGACTGTCCATGAGCGCAAGGCCTGCCTCCGCCGGTGTCAGGCCCCGCGCCGCACACCGTTTTTCCACCTCGCGGAAGCGGCGGTCGAACTTCGCGTTGGTGCGGTGAAGGGCGGTCTCGGGGGAGACCTTCAGCAGCCGCGCCAGGTTCACGACGGAAAAGAGAAGGTCGCCCACCTCCTCTTCGACCTTTCGCTCGTCAGGGCCTGCAAGCGCTTCCCGCAGCTCGCGAAGCTCCTCATCGATCTTCTCCCACACCGGCGCGGGCTCCGACCAGTCGAAGCCGACCTTGGCCGCCTTTTTTTGGAGCTGGAGGGACCTTTCCAGCGGCGGAAGCGACGCGGGCACCCGGTCCAGCGCCGAGACCGGCGCGGGCTCTCCACGGGATGCCTTTTCGTGCGCCTTGATGGCGTCCCACTGCGCGAGGACCTCGCCGACGCTCTTCGCCGCGGAGGTGCCGAAGACGTGGGGATGGCGTCGGATGAGCTTGTCGGAAATATGGGCGAGCGTGGAGCTCACCGAAAAGGAGCCTTCCTGCTCCTTCATCCACGCCATCATCGTCACCAGCAGGTACAGATCGCCCAGCTCCTCTTCCATGTTCGCATCGTCGCCGTTGTCGATGGCGCTGATGCATTCCCACGCCTCTTCGAGAAGGCTGGACCGGAGGGTGCGCGGGCTCTGCTCCCTGTCCCAGGGGCAGCCGTCGGGGGCGCGCAGGCGCTGGATGATCGAAAAAAGCCTCTCGAAAGAGGCCGCTGTTTCGCTTGACATCGGCGCCAGTGTCGACGGCGTGCGCGGTCGTGTCAAGGATTGAATGAACGTCGTCCCCGCTACGACTTGTCGCCGTGTGCGAGCGCGGACAGCGCGTGCACCAGGGCGTCGACGGTCTTCACCCCGAGTGGTTTCTCATTCACGGTCACGGTCGGCGCGTCGGAGCAAAGCCCCCGGCAGGGGACGAGCTCCAGGGAAAACAGCCCGTCCGGTGTCGTCTCCCCGTCGACGATGCGCAGCTCTTTCGCAATCGCCTCAAGGAACTCGACGGCCCCCTTGCGCGTGCAGTTTTCCCCGCGGCAGAGCGCGATGCGGTAGCGGGCCGGAGGATCCATGCGAAAAACAGGGTAGAAAGACGCCGTCTCCAGCACGCTTTCCCGGCTGATATTGAGGAAATCGGAGATGTGGCCGATGGAGTCGCGCGACAGGTAGCCGAAGGCCTTCTGCGTGTCTTCCAGGATCTGGACCAGGGATTCCCGTTTGGGCTGGAAGCGGGCGAGGATCTCGATGAGCTTCTGCGGCGGATTCTGGCGCGTCGCCGCGGCCGTCGTGCTGTCGCCGCTCTTTCGGCGCTTGAGGTAGTGCGACAGGATCGCCAGACCCATGGCGATGTTCTCATTGCGCACGATCACGTCGGAGGGCACGGCGAGCTGCGTGGGTGAGAAGTTCCAGATCGCCTTGATGCCGAGCGACACGATGCGGCCCGCCACCGACTGCGCCGCGTCCTTGGGGACGCAGACGATCGCGATGCCGACGTCGAAGCTGCGCACGACCCTCTGGAGCGACTCCATCGGCAGGATGGTGAAGGCGCCGAGCACGCTCCCCGTGCGGGCGGGGTCGTTGTCGAAGATGGCCACGAGGCGCAGGCCGTACTGCGCAAGACCCGGGTACTGGCTGAGCGCTGAGCCCAGCCGGCCGGCGCCGATCAGGATGGCCGTGTTCTCATAGTTGATGCCGAGGAACTCCTCGATTGCCTTCTTGAGACCGAGTATCGAGTAGCCCGCCTTCGGCTTGCCCTTGTAGCCGATGAGGGAGACGTCCTTGCGCACCTGCGTGTCGTCGATGCGGAAGAACTGGGCGAGGTGCCGGGAGGAGACGTACGCCTCGCCCCGCGCCTGCATCTCGGCGAGGATCTGGTGGTAGAGCGGGATGCGCCGGAGCGTCTGCTCCGGGATGGGATGCTCCAGCGCCTCCAGGTGCGTCCCGTCGTCCACGGGCCGGCTACTTCGTGCTGACACTCTGAAGCTGTTCCTGGAGGGTGAGGCTCTGTTTGGCGGTTTTGATGTTGTCCGCCGCGGGCTGGTACTTCGGATCGAGCTGCAGCACCTGCTGCCAGAGTGAGATGGCCTTTGCCAGGTTGCCGTTGGCGAACTCCTCCACCCCCTGCAGGTACAGCGCATCCGCCTGCTGCACGCGCACCGCGCGACCGGAATCGCCGAGGATGAATTTCGCCTGGACGCTGAACTGGTCGAGTGGGTTGAGTGAAGCGGCCAGATCGAGGTTGTAGTTCATCGTCAAGGCAAGGGTACCGAGGGTCAGCGCGGCGCCGATACTGATCCGGGGAGCATCCGCCTTCCAGAGCATGCCGCCCTGGATCGAGAGGAAATCCGTAATGGAGACGGTTGTGCCGGTTGCCAGGCTCCAAAGCTCCGCGGCCGGCTCCCACGAGAAGTTGAACGGATAGTTGAAATCAACGGCGACCGTCCAGGGCCGCAGCGGCGTCCACGAGAATCCAGCGGTCGCCATCTTGGGGAGCACCTCATCGGGAAGGGTGGAGACGCCGACGTTCTTCACCACCAGGCCAAGGGAGAAGTTTTTTGTACGCGAATTGTAGAACTTCAGGAAGTTGAAGCTGGTCTGGGCGCCGACGTCGCCCATGAAGGCCATGGCCGACTGTCCGACCGAAAATATCGGCGGGATGCTGCGGTAGGCGATCTTCAGGTTCGCGCCCAGCGCAATGCCGTAGAAGTAATAACTGGAGAAGAAGTTGTAGGACATGTTCAACGTGGCGACCGTCTCCGATACATAGTCGCTTGCAACCGTCGATCCCCAATCCCCGAACTGCGTGAAGGGGACATAGAGGAACTTGCCCCCGAAACCGATGCCCAGGTCGTTGAAACGCATTGTATAAACGACGCCCTCGAGATTGGAATCCGCGATCCAGGCGTGGTGATAGAGGGCAAGCTCTGAGCTGTCCAGCAGGGAGCTCGCGGCCGGGTTCGAATCGATGAACCCGGCATCCCTGGCCATCGCGGCGTAGGCTGTTCCCATTCCCTCCGACAGGCCGCCGAGGGGAACAAGCAGGGTGGGAAAGGATGTCAACCCCGTGTTCATGTCCTTGAACTGGTCGAGAAAATCGGTCAATCCTGAATAGAGGTCGGCGCCGGTCGCCCAGACGGTGATAGACTGGAGGGTGAGAAGAAGGAAAATGGTGATCACCCTGCGTCGCAACATGACTGCCTACAATTATATCTCGGAAGGGAGGGTTAATCCATAGAGCCGGGGGCTGACCGCGGCAGCCATTTCGCCGATACTATGAAGTGTGGGGTTCCGTGCGGACGCATAGCCTGAAATCCCGAGCGCTGTTTCTCTGCCTGGCACTCGCCCTGGGAGGAGCGTCGCCTCTGTACGCCGGCGGGCAGCCGGAGTCGCGTCTTAGCCAGGCGGAACAACTCATCCAGCAGCATAAATATGCCGATGCGCTGAAGCTCCTGGCAACAATCCAGAGGGAGAACCCCGAGCTCATCGATGAGACCTCCCGGCTCATGGCGCAGGTCATGGCCGTAACCCAGAGCTACAACAAGTTGCTCACCCAGCTCCAGGCGGCGCGGGTCGCGGGTGATGTGCCGGCGATGGAAAAACTCGTGCCCCAGCTCCAGAAGATCGATCCCAGCCGGACCCCGGAAGTGGCAAAGTCGACGGGCCTCCTCGTCGGATTCCTCAACCTCATGAACGGGGCGAAAGCGCTTCTTGCCGCCGGAAAACCGGCCGATGCGCTTGCACAGTACCTCCTTCCCCTCAGCGACCCGGCCCGCGCCGGCTTCCAGCTTCCCGAAAAGGAGTTCGAGGCGGAGGGCCACGGCCCGCTGATCGTCGCCACCGTGGCCCAGGACGTCGCCCGCACCCTCGCAACAGCGAATGCGGCGTTGAAGTCCGCGAGCGACATGGCGGCGGTCCCGACAAAGCTTGCCGCCTTTCTCAGCAACTCCCTGTCCGCGGACAGCCCGCCTGCATTCGATGCCCTGACCGCTCCGCTCGCCACCTGTGCGGAGGCCGAGGGATCGGCGCGCGCCCTGGCGGCCTCCCTGCAGGACGTGATGCTCGCGCTGCGCAAGGAATCGGGCACGAATAGCGATTCGCCGTATCTGCAGTATCTTGTCTGGCTCTGCAACGGACGCGACGGGACCCAGGAGGGGATCGTCAATTGCCTGCAGCAGCTCTGGCAGGAAAGCGCCCGGGCGGCAGCGGAATCCGTCGCGAAAAATGCCGGCCAGTCATTCGACGCGGCGCGTGCGCGCTACGCGGCAGGCGCCCTGGATGAGGCGGAAACGGCTTTGAAGAATGCGGCGATCCGCAACCTGCTTTCGGTCAAGGCGGCGGCGCTGGCCTCGGCGGCCCTGAAGACCTCGGCGGCTTCCGGGTGGGGGATGTCGCCGGACGATACGACGCGCGCCGCGGCCCTTGCCGCGCAGGTCTCCATGGCGCAGGAGGCGGTGGCGGAGGCCGGGGCCTACCTGCTCCTGATCGGCTACCGACGAGACTTTGCCGCGCTGCCGACCGTGAGCTCCGATGCGCCCATCGATGCGTCGAAATCGGCTGCCGAGGTGAGTCGCCTCACCGCGGCGCGCGGCGCGATCGGCGCGCGCATCGACGACTCCGCAGCCCAGGCGAAGCTCTGGAACGCACGCGCCGCCGACTGGGAAGCCAAAGCGACGGCGGGCGCGGCATCCCCGCAGGCGGCGCCGTCTGCGCGCGGCGTGGCTGTGCTTTTCGATTCGTTCGTCACCGACGATCTGCAGACGCGGGACGTCTCCTATGCGCTGCGCGTCGCCGCAATTGGCGGGAACACATTCCCGTCGCGCCTGGCCGCGGCCATCCAGCAGCGCATGAAGGGGCTGGACCTGCGGGATGGAACCGTAAATGGTGAGGTGCCAAAAGTCAGCGCGCAGGTGGAAAAGCATCCCGACCAGGCAGTGCCGGTCCTCGATGCCGCGAGCGCCAGTCTCGATTCCCTCATCGCGGACATCAACGCGCAGGAGCAGCAGCTCCAGGCGGAAAAGCCGTGGGTGACGTCCAGCCCGGGCTATGAGGCGCTTTTCAACGGGAACTCAGCCCGGCCCGGCGACAACCAGCTTCTGGCCTCTGCGCGGGATGAGCGGGCCAATCTCGACAGCGACAAGGCCGCGGCGCTCACCCAGATCGACGACGCGGCGCTCGCGAGCCGGGAAGGGGACAACTGGTTCAACCAGGCGCAGGCGGCGCTTGCGAAGCGCGATCCGGACGGCGCCGAGTCCTTCCTGGAAAAGGCGGCAAGCAGCTACACCAAGTCGCTGGCGGAGGCATTCTCCGATCACGCCGCGACCCGCACGACCAACGACCAAGACGACATGGCCGCAGGGATCGTGAAGCTGCGCAGCGCGATCGCGGTCGCCAATGCGCAGAAGGCGATCGCGGCAGTCAACCAGCTCCTTGCCGCGAAGGATTTCCTCGGCGCAAGCGACGCGCTCGATGCCGCGGCCCGCGACTGGGGGCAGAGCCAGAGTGAAACCTACCCGCCCTTCGATAGCCTGCGGCAGAACATCCAGAACGCCGTGGAGCTGAGCCAGGGACGCGACATCTCCTCCCTGGATCCCAAGGCCGATATCGTGAACGGCTTCATCAAAAGCGCCCAGGACAACCTGGCCGCCGGAAAGCTCACGGCGGCGACGCAGAACGTCAACGACGCGCTTGCCGTGGCCCCCAACTATGGGACGGCAAAGGTCCTGAAGCTCCTGATCCAGAAGCAGACGAACCCCGTGAAATTCCAGGCGGATGCCGCGTCGCAGATGGCCCTCTACACGAGCATGGCAAAATCCGCGGTTTCGGAGGATCAGCGGACAGCCTACAACGCGCTCCTGGACTACTCGAAGCTGGATCCCGAAATTCGCGACCCAGCTTGCCCCGACGATCCTGGAGCTGGAATACCAGCTCAATCTCGTCCGCAGGCCGCCCACGCCCGCCCAGATCGGCCAGTCGAATGCGCTCGTCGCCCAGGCAAATGTGCGCCAGCAGCAGGGCGCACCGGATGCCTACCAGGCGGCGCTCGACCTTCTGAAACAGGCCATCCAGGTGGACCCGGACAATGCCGCGGCGAGCACGCTCTACGGCCAGATCGTGCAGAGGAGGGACGCGGCCGCGCCGGTCACGCTGTCGCCGGCAGACGCGGTGAAATACGCCCAGGCGCGGGACCTCGCCAACAGCGGCTCGTACCAGAATGCCTATGACCTGGTCATGGAGGTCTGGAAGACGCCGCGCAACCAAGGCTATGCTTCGCTGAAGCTTCTGAAGAAGAAGCTCGAGGTCCTCCTCAACCTGTCATGAGAAGTCGCAACCCGTTTCGGCTGACGATCGCCTGCGCGCTCTTTCTCGCCTCCACGGCCGCCCTGGGGGCACAGACCATCTATTTCGATTTTCCCACCGTCTTTGTGCCGCAGAATGTGCGCTCCTCCAGCTCCGCGGCCGGCACGTCCCTCATGGCGCTCGCCTGGCAGGAGATCAAGCCGAAATCGGCCGCCGACGTGACCTCAGGCGACATCTACCTGTCGATCGCCGTTTCCCGCGACGGGATTGCATGGAAGAGCCATGAACGATTCTTCGGGCCGATCCCCTATACGGGCGTCGCGGCGGGCAACCAGCCGACCGTCTATTCCATGGTGGTCGATGCAAAGGACCGCATCCTGGTGGCGGTGAGCGCCACCGACCGGGAGACCCTGATCCTGCAATCCACGGACGCGGGGGCGAGCTTTCAGCAGGTGCAGCGGGTCACGGCAAAAGCCTCCACCGTCGCACCCGCCCTTTTCGTCACGAAAGACTCCGGCTTCATGCTGCTGATCTCCCAGGGGACCGCGGACGCGGCGGCAAGCTCGTCCCAGTCAAATGGTGAAACCGCGGTGGGCTCCGCGTCCCTGGAGTGGAGCTCGTCGCGTGACGGGCGCGCGTGGACCGAGCTTGCACCCTTCGTCTCGCCGGCAGACAAGCTCTCTGCCACGCAGCTCCAGCCTGCGCACGCCGTGTTCCAGGGCCGCAACTACGTCGTCTTCGAGTCCCTGACCGCGCGCACCGAGGCGACAACCACCTGGCAGCTCTACGTGAAGTCGAGCTCCGACAACGGAGCAACGTGGGGCGCTGCCGTACCGATCACGACGCAGCAGGGGTTGTTCGGAAAAGACGCGCTGAGCTTCAACAACGAAAGGCCGCGCGTGGAGTCCATCGGGTCGCAGATGGCACTGGTATGGGAACGGGCAGGCTACGGCAGCAACAGGCCCCAGATCTGGACGCTCTTGCTGGACGCCAATGGCGCGCCGGTGGGCAGCCCGGAAATCGTTGCGCCCGCAACGCCCAGCAGGTTTGCCCGGGTGCTCATGCTCCGGGGTCAGGAGCGCATCATCTTTGCCGACAGCTCCAAGGGGACTTCCCGCATCGCACTCGCGCAGAAGGAGGGCAAGAGCTGGTCGACGCAGCCGCTCAACAACACGGACGTCGTCGATGCAATCTTCCCCCATGCCCTTGTGATGCGCGACCTGCTCTACATCTTCTGGGAGAACCAGGCCCAGTCGCAGAATGCGTCGGCCCTCATCCAGCTCCGGCCCCTCACCGCCGTGGGCGCCCCGGTCGTGAAGCCCGTGGATTTCGTGCCCGGGCAGCCTACGAACAGGGATACCATCACGGTGAGCTGGACCGAGCCGCAGCCGCCCGACCCGTCGGGCATCAAGGAATACCGCACGACCTGGAGCTACGGTGACGGCCGCACGGCCGTGGAGAAGGAGCGCCAGACCGTCTCGGCGCTCACTACCGTGGGCAAGCCGCTTTTCTCCACGCGCAAAGTGGACAAGGACGGCACCTGGATTTTTTCCATCGTGGCGGTCGACCTTGCGGGCAACGTGTCGCAGGCGCCGGCCACCGTCTCGTTCGTCCGGGATGCCACGCCTCCCCGGCCCGTAAGCTTCGAGGCGCGTGCGGGCGATGGATCCATCCTCCTGAGCGCCCCGGCAGAGCCGCCGGACAAGCGCGACCAGAACGCGTATGAGATCGGCGCAAACACCTTCACCCTGCGATGGATGCCCGCGGCGGGCGACACCGACATCGACGGCTACACCTACAACCTGCAGCCGGGATGGAGCACGCTGGACGAGTACAAACAGTCGCAGGTCCCGCTCCTGAGCCCCCCCACCCGCAAGGTCACGCAGGCGACGGACCTGCCATTCAACAATCGGGATGATGGGGTCTACGTGCTCACCGTGCAGGCAATCGACAGGGCGGGCAATTTCAGCCCCCCCTCCACGGTGGCGGTGGCCCTGAGTCACTACCAGGTTGTCACGCGCGTGGATCTTGTCACGGCAGTGCGGGACGCGGTGCTGGGAACGGTGACGCTCACGATCAACGGCCGTGGCTTCACCGAGAACGGACCCATCCGCAAGATCTACCTGGATCGCGGCCATGCAAAGCCGCCATTCGACATGGACTTCGATCCGGTGACGCCGATCCGCGTCTCTGACCGGCAGATCACCGGCATCATGCTCGATCAGAACAGGGACTCCGGCTCGTATCGCGTGGGTTTGCTGCAAGACAGGCCAACCGGGCAGCAGGTGCTCTATTTCACGCCCGGCGCCGTCATCGATTTTGCCTCGCCGGGGACCGTGAAGATCGGCAACTTCCAGGTGCCGCTCCCGCGATGGTTCCTCGGGCCGTCCCCGACCGTCGTCCTGTCCTTCGATTCGCTTCTCGTCGTGCTCGTCGTGGCCTTGCTCGGCGTCCTCGCGTTTCTCGCCATCCGCAAGATCGCGGCCCTCGCGCAGGAGGGGGCGGCGGTGAGGACAGAGGTCCTTGCCCTCCTGGAGGGCAGGCCGAATGCGCGCTGGGAAGAAAGGAAAAAGCAGATGCAGGCTCTCAAGCGCAGAGGCATCGGTCTCCGATTGAAGTTCACCCTCCTCATGGTGATCCTCGTTTTCATCATCGTCCTCGGCGTGTCGATCCCGCTCGGCGTCCAGATGGTGAACACGCAGAGAAGGTCTCTCGCCGCCGACGTGCAGAGCAAGGCGAACATCCTCCTCGGAGCTCTGGCGACGAGCGCGGAGACGCAGTTCCGTGCGCAGGACCAGGGTTTTTTTGCCGCCGCGGACATCCCCGCCCTGAGCGCGACGATGCCGCAGGCCGAATACACCACCATCACCGGTCCGGACGTGAACTTCCGGCCCACCGACCCCAAGGACTTCGTCTGGGCGAGCAACCAGAAGAAGTTCGCCGACGAGCTCGCATCCGGGTCATTCGGCATCGCGCGCGAGCAGGTGAACGATGACCTTGCCCGAAAGATCGTGCCCGATCTCCAGAAGAAGATCGACGCGGACCTTGCGGCGAACCTGTCTCCGGCCATCGACGAGTACCGCGCCCTGCGGGGCCAGCGTGACGCGCTCACGGGAAAGACCGACCAGGCATCCAAGGACAAGCTTGCGGCGCTCACGACGCAGCTTGCGGCCAAGAGCAAGGAGATCGACGCGCAGGCGCGGGCCGCGTATGAGAAGGCCGGGACGCTGGAAGCGTGGAACCCGGGCGCACGGCTGCGCGCGACGTATCTCTTCTACATGCCCGTCGTCTATTACAACCGCGCCGCCAATATCGCCGACACGACCTTCTACCAGGGAATGGTGCGTCTCCAGGTCAACACGTCCACGATCAACACGCAGATCGATGATGCACGAAATGCCATTCTGCGGACCGCGGGGCTCATCGCCCTCCTGGCCATCGTCCTGGGCGTCCTGGGAGCGATCATTCTGGCGAACATCACCGTCACACCCATCCGGCGGCTTGCGCGGGGAGTCGCGGTGATCCGCGACACCGAAGACAAGGAAGAGCTGAAGGACCATTCCATCGAAGTCGGCACGCGCGACGAGATCGGGCTGCTTGCCGACACGGTGAACGAGATGACCCGGGGCCTCGTGAAGGCTGCGGCGGCGAACAAGGAGCTGCTGCTGGGCAAGGATATCCAGAAGATGTTCCTCCCCCTGGAAAAGGACGCGAACAACAGGGTCGGCACCACGGCGGGCGAGGAGTCCGATTCCGTGGAGATCTACGGTTACTACGAAGGGGCGAAGGGGGTCTCGGGGGACTACTTCGACTTCAAGAAGCTCGACAAGACGCATTACGCCATGATTAAGTGCGACGTCGCGGGCAAGGGCGTCCCCGCCGCCCTCATCATGGTGGAGGTGGCGACGCTCTTCATCAGCTATTTCCGTGACTGGCTGAAGAGGCAGGACAACATCACAAAGCTCGCCGACCCGATCGCCAAGAAGCGCGCGCTCGTCGAGGCGGACCGCATCGACCCCCTGGTCTACACGATCAACGACATGCTGGAAGAGCGCGGTTTCAAGGGAAGATTCGCCGCGCTCACGGTCTGCATCTTCAACTCCGTCACGGGAGTGGCGAATGTCTGCAACGCCGGGGACAACATCATGCACGTCTTTGATGCCGGAAAGCACAAGATGACCCAGGTGCGGCTCCCCGACGCCCCCGCGGCAGGGGTCTTTCCCTCGATGCTCGTGGAGATGAAGTCGGGATTCCAGCAGGTCCAGCACAGGCTGGCAAAAGGAGACGCGCTGTTCCTCTTCACGGACGGTTTCGAAGAGGCAAAGCGCTCGTTCCGAAACGGGGGTGGCGAGATCATTGCCTGCGACGCGCCCGAGGTGAAGGACGGCGAGCCGCACGGGAATACGCACACGAAGGGCCAGACATCGGAGGAGTTCGGCATCGGCCGCATCGAGGCCATCGTCGCCGCGGTATTCGCCCGTGAGCGTTATCAGCTCGTGCGTCATCACCTGCCCGCGGCGGAGGCGCTCGATTTCGATTTCTCCAGCTGCGGCGGAACCGTCAAGGACGCCGTGCTGGCTCTCGTCTCGGTGGAGAAGGTTTTCCGCCTGATACCGGACGCAACCCTCGGCGCCGGCAACAAGATCGTCGTCGATGGGAAGGTCGATGTATTCCTCAAGGCGCATTTCGCGCAGTACGCGTCGTACTTTGCGCATCGCGTGGAAGGGCCCTCCGACGCGGCGGCGGTCACCTTCTCTCATTTGAAGGAAGACGAGCAATACGACGATCTCACCATCCTCGTTCTGAAAAAGAAGTAAATTGCCGATAGGGGAGTGGGCGGGAGAGACATGAAACGACACATACTTGCAGCGACGTTCGCCGTTCTTTTCTGCGCGGCGGCATTCGGCCAGGCGGGCACGGTTTCCCTTCAGAACCAGGAGGACGCGACATTCTACTATGTCGTCGACCCGCCGGATCTCGGAAACCTCACGGCGGACAGTCCGCTCCTGGAATCGAAGGTTGCGGACTTTTTTGCAGCCGACGGTGACACATCAGGCTTCATGGCGCTTGCGCCCCAGGCTGAGGCGTCGCTCGACAATCTCACGCCAGGGACCCACCTCCTGGTGGGCTTTTTCGCTCAGCAGGACCAGGACCAGTTTCCTGTCCGCGTGCTTTCCTTGCAGGTGGACGGCTCAACGGGCGAGCGCTTCTACGCGCTTTTCGCAGACTCGCCGCAGCTCACCGTTCCGCGGGGGGTCGGTCGCCTGACGGCCTTTGCGTCGGGAGGAGCGCAAGGAGGCACAACCGCCGCTGCTGCACCTGCCGGAGCCGCCTCTTCTGCCCCGGCGGACACGGCAGCCGCCACTTCCGCGGCCGCGTCTTCCGCAGCAGGGTCCGTCCCCGCACAGGGCGCGGTTGCCGCATCGGCTCCCGCAACGACTTCCGCATCGGCGACGCCTGCCGCCGCACCGGCGGGTGAGTCTCCGCTGCCGGCCATCGCATCGTTTGCGGCCAGTTATGCTCCAGATTATTTCACTCGGGAACAGAAAGAAGGGGCATTCGATGTTCTTCCCATCGCCCAGTCGCGGGCGTGGTCTCTTACCGGCACGGAGGTCACACAGCTTTCCGGCGCGCTGGACGCAAAGGCGCTACGGCTTTTGCTCACCGTTCCGGCCGGCTTTTCCGAGAACGTCTCCTATTTCTTCTACGTCTTCCCCACGCGGGAGGCCGGCAAGGAGAATGCCCTCACACTGGAGATACAGCCGCGCGCAAACGGCAATCGAGGCGCATGCCTGCTCTGGGAAAAGGGCGTCGATACACCAAAACTGATCGGCATGGTGAGCACGGGACAAGACAGTGTGGAGCTCGATATCGGGGCTGACCAGTTCGCATCGGCCATCCTCGCAAAGGCAGGGGACTCCGCGACCATCGACTTCACCGCGGGCTGGTTCGACAGGGCCCTGGGGACGTGGGAAGAGTTCTACTACGGGACTTTTCCAGTCGCGGCCATTCCCGCTAGAGGTTGAAACGGATCAGGAGCACGTCGCCGTCCTTGACCGGGTAATCCTTTCCCTCCAGCCGCAGCTTGTTTGCCTTTTTTGCGCCGGCGAAGTCTCCGGCGTCGAGCACGTCCTGCCAGCCGGCAACCTCGGCGCGGATGAATCCTTTTGCGAGGTCTGAATGGATCTCGGCGGCAGCGCCCACCGCGGTGGTGCCGCTCCTGATGCTCCATGCCTTGCACTCGTCCTCGCCGACGGTGAAGAAGCTGACGAGGTGCAGCGTGGCGTAGACGTGGCGGAGGAAACGATTCCGCGCCGGCTCGTCCAGCCCCAGATCTTGTAGAAACGCCTTCTGGTCGGCGGCGGGAAGCTGGGCGATCTCCATTTCCATGTCGCCGCGCATCTCGAACACGTCGATGCCGGCGGCCTTTGCCTCGGTCACCATGTCGTCATACGCACTGGATTTTTCACCGGTGTTCAGCACGACAAAGAAGGGCTTTGCGGTGAGGAAGCCGAATCCCGCGAACAGCTTCTGATCTTCCGGCGGTATGAAGCCGGCCCCCAGAGGCGTCCCGGCGCCCAGCTTCTCCACGATGGACTGGAGAATCTTGTATTCCCGGCTGTCGCGCTTGGCCTCCTTGTCGAGCCTCGTCAGGCGTTTTTCAGCGACTTCGTAATCGCCGAAAACCAGCGAGTCCATCACCTTGCGCAGCTCGCGCAGGGGCGTGGCGTCCTTGAAGGCGGGAAGCACGGAGTCGTTCTGGAACGCGCGGATCACGACCGTCACCGCATCGGCGCGGCGCACGTCCGCAAGGCTCGCGGGGGTGATGCCGCCGTCGTCGCCGTGCTCCAGGGGAAGATCCTTGAATACCACCGACGCATGCGTGAGCTTCTTCGGGCTGAAGAGCGCGGCGAGCCTGTCCAGCCTTTCGTCCGGGACCTTCACGTCGGAGACATTCCCCTGACGCTTGCCGCCCGTGCTGTCTCCCGTGCCCGCCGATTGCCCGGTGAGGGCGTTGAAGATCGTGGTCGCCCCCGCGCGGGCGAGCCCGATGATGACGGTTTCCATTCACACTCCTTGCATGCAGAGCTGCACGGCAGTATAAACGTCGTCATGACGCCTGGCAATCGCGCGTCCCGACGGGACCAGTGCGGGCGCCGTACGCACGAATGAAATCGAAGGCCGCGAGATTCTTCTGCGAGACCTGCGGCACGGAAGTGTCCGCGGGGGCAAAATCATGCCCCGGATGCGGAAAGACGTTCACCGCGGTGCGGTGTCCGCGATGCGGCTTCGAGGGATCGGTGGTCGACTTCAGATCCGGCTGCCCGTCATGCGGCTACATGGAGCCTTCCGTGCCCACGGCAGCGCCCGCCGCGGGGGAACCGAGCAGAAGAAAACCGGGCTTGCCGAAACGGTACTACCGGATTGCCCTGATCGGGCTCGCCGTTGTTGCCCTGGGGCTTCTTGCCATTCTCCTCTTCGCGACCTGATGCTCTCCCTAGTACAGGTATCCCAGTCCGCCGCCTCCCATGAGATAGAAGCTCGCCGGGTTGTCGGCTTCTCCTGCGAGAATGGCCGAAAGAACGAGGCGCGTGCCCGGTATGATCCAGTGTATCTCGCCCCCAACCTCGAAGGGCACGGGTGAGGCAAGCAGCGACACGCCGTTTGGCAGCGGCTCGGTTTTCGTGCTTGCCGATATTCCCGCGGTGATCGAGCCTGTCTCCAGCATGATCCCGGCGCGCAGGTACAGCCATGCCATGAGCAGCTCCTGCGGCGTTCCATCGGCGTTCAGGAGATACGGGTACCAGAGCGACCCCGTGGCTCCAACCGCGAGCAGAAAGCCTATCGGCCCAAGGCTGAGCTGGAACGGGAGCTCCACGCTGACACCGGTGAAATTGGCGAACGTATCCGTCATGAGAGGCTGCACCGAACCGCCCGTGGGCAGGAGCTGCGCGGCGAGCTTCACCTGGACTGCGCTGCTGGTGCCGTAGGCTCCGTGCGGCGAGAGGAGATTCCATCGCGCGGCAATGCTTGCCATGAAGGGTGTGCTCGCTGACGTTGCAATAGCCCCGAGGGAGGTGTCGACCTCCAGCCCTCGTGCCAGGCCGTATCGCGCGCCGATCTGCACCGGCGCCTGGTACCCGGAGAAATCGGGAGCCGTGATGCCCGCGGCGAATACGGAGAGCTGGAAATCACCGGGGGGCAGCACCTCGGGCACGGGGGCGTAGAGCAGGCCGGAGCTGCCGCTCCAGAGGCTGCGGGCGGCAACCTTCAGGGTGCGGTCGACCTTCACTGAAATCTCGCTCGTTTCCTCGGTGTCGCTCTGCGCGCCGCGAGCCAGGAGGCTCACGGTGTACGTGCCGTCGGGAAGGGGATTATTGGCCGTGTCGTGGGCATTCCAGGTAAAGCGCTGGTTCCAGGTCGTGAATGCGGGCAGGGTGATGGCGTAGATTGTCGCCCCCGATGCATCGCGCACGCGCAGCTCACCGGTGCCCGGTGCCGTGACTGAAATGACGCCTTCGAAATCGCCCAGGAGTCCGGGGCTCTCAGGGTTGATCGACGTCCGGGGTATTGTGAATGACGTGATGGCGAATGCCGCCGGGTCGAGCGTGACGGATACCTTGCTGACGGCCTTCTCCTCGATCTTGACGGATTCGCGATGCTCGGTGTATCCGAAGAGGCTGACGCGCACGTCGTACGTCCCCACCGGGAGCTCGATCAGACCGCCGGTGATGAGCTGGCCGTTCACCGTGACGGCGCTCTCTTGCGGTGTCGCCGACACCTGCAGGAATCCCGTGATCTGCTGCAGGGAGGTCTGGTAGACCATGGTGAGCCCCTGGAAATTGACCCATGTGGAAAGCTCGTAATAACCCTGCTTGCGGAGGGTGACCTTGTGCCAGCCCTGGCCCAGGTCAACGGCGGTATAGGGGGAAAGCCCCATGAAGGTGTCGTCGATCCATACCTCGGCCAAATCAGGATCCGTGACGACTTGCAGGCCTTTCGTTTCCGTGGGCGGCGTCTGGGACTGCGGCACAAAGGGCTTCCCGGGCGCCGGAGTCGCTTTCTCCGCCTGCAGAACAGTCCCGAGCGTCGAGCCCTTCGACGTTGCGCACGAGGCCAACAAGCCTGCGGCGAGACAGCAAAGCGCGATGCACGCCAGGACGCCCGGAGATCTGCCTGTCATGCATGAGATAGTAGCCCGCGTAATGTGCCAGTTCAAGGCAGCCACCGTAATCGGTGGCATTCGCAGCCACCGTAATCGGTGGCATTCGCAGCCACTGTAATCGGTGGCATTCGCAGCCACTGTAATCGGTGGCATTCGCGGCCACCGTAATCGGTGGCATTCGCAGCCACTGTAATCGGTGGCATTCGCAGCCACTGTAATCGGTGGCATTTGCGGCAGCCACGGCCACCGTACCGTGGCATTCGCAGCCACTGTATTCAGTGGCATGAAGGCGGCCATACAGTGCCGACGGCCTTGGAACGATCGCGATTTCGGCCGATATTCGAAGCAATGGATCATCATGCCGCATGCTATGGCCTGAATCTCCGCATCGGGCGCCTGTGGCTGGCGCTGATGCTTTGCGTTGTCTCCATCGCCCCGGCCGCTGCCCAGGCTGCAGCTCCGATTCCACAGTCTCTTCCGCTCGGGTTTCGCACCGTCATGCTCGGCATGGGTCTGGACCAGGTAAAGGCCGCGCTGAAAGCGGATCCCCTGTTCCGTTACCGCGGCGATCCTGACGTGAGCTTTCTTCCGCAGACAAGCCAGTATTTGATCGAGTGCGAAGGCAACTCTTATCTCCGCCGCGCATATTTCCAGTTTGCCGACAGCAGGCTCTTCATCATGATCCTCGTCCTGGATACCCAGAAGCTCGACCATTTCTCCGTCTGGAGCGCTCTCAGCGCAAAGTACGGACCGCCGACGACGCTCAGCCCGGAAGAAAGCGTCTGGCAGTCGGATCCCGTTCGGCTTTCCCTGGAAAGGCCGCTCACGGTCAAGTACATCGACAACAAGACCTTCGCGGCGCTCCTTTCAAAGGGTGGCGCGCAGAAGGACCTCGAGCAGCTCTCCCAGGAGAAATTCCTTGAGCAGTTCTGAGCGCATCCCGTCCGGCATCACCCTGAAGCAGAGCAGGGATGCGCCCGTGCGCCGGCGATTCCACCTCTGGATCTACAGCCAGGCCATTGCGGAAGCCTCCGAAGGGGCCTCCCCGTCCGAGCTGCTCCCGGTCCGGGCTGCCGATGGCGCCGTGATCGGCTGGGGCCTCTATTCACCGGACAGCCTGATCGCGGTGCGCATGGTGTCTTTTTCTCCTGAAAGACCGGCGGCGGACTGGATCGGACGGCGCATCCGCGGCGCGCTCTCTTTGCGCCAGCGGCTTGCGCTGGACAGCGATGCATTCAGGCTCGTGAACGCGGAGGGGGATTTCCTTCCGGGATGTGTCATCGACGTCTATGGCGACACGGTCGTCATCTCCCCGCACGTGCGGGGCATCGAGGCATCGATGGATGACATCGCTTCCTGCCTCGGCGCGCTTTTTCCTGAGGCGCGCATCTACCTGAAACGCGACGAGCATTTTGCCCGGGTTGAGCACCTTGCTCTGCCCGCGGGATACCTGAGCGGCACGGGAGACGGCACGGCGACCATCCGGGAGGGCGGAGTCCGCATCATAGTCGATTTTGCGCGCGGACAGAAGACCGGCTACTACCTCGATCAGCGCGCCAACAGGACCCAGATCGCAGGCATGTGCAAGGGAAAGACGCTGCTCAACCTCTTCTCTTATACCGGTGCCGTTGCGCTTCGGGCGGCGGCCGCCGGGGTGACGAGGGCGACTTCCGTCGACAGCTCGCGCGCGGCCCTGGACCTTGCCGCAGCGAGTGCGGGGTTGAACGCCGCCTTTTCCGCCGATGCGCTTTCATGGGTGCAGGCGGACGTGTTTTCGTACCTTGAGGAGCCGGGGACCTGGGACGTGGTGGTGGCCGATCCCCCCCCATTCGCCCGACGGCGCGTCGAGCTCGATGGCGCGCTGAAAGGGTATCTCAGCCTTTTCCAGCAATGCCTGCGCATCCTGAACCCGGGCGGAGTTGCCTTTCTCTTCTCCTGCTCCGGCGCGGTGGACCGGCCGACATTCCACCAGGTGGTCGCCGAAGCGGCGCGCCGGTCAGGCCGCGCCGTGCGTCTCCTGCGCGAGCTGCACGCGGACGCCGACCATCCCGTTGCGGCGACGCATCCTGAAGGAGAATACCTGAAAGGCTGGATGGTCCATGCGGAATAGAATGCGTCTTGGGAAATCGCTGCTGAGGGATGCCATTGCGGCCGTCGGAGCGCTGCTTATGGTCGCGGCTCTTGCCGGCTGTCAGCAAAAGGCGCCGCGCATTACGCTCGCCGTGTCAGGCCAGCAGCTCAGCGTCGAAGTCGCCCGCACGGACGCGGAGCGCGCGCACGGCCTGATGGGCAGGAGGGACCTGGGGCCGCGCGACGCCATGATTTTCGTCTTCGATCGCGACGACCACCTCACGTTCTGGATGAAGGATACCCCGACGCCGCTTTCCATCGCATTCGTGTCGTCAGAGGGGAAAATTCTTGAGATCACCGATATGGAGCCGTTCTCCGAAAAGATCGTCCGCTCGCGGCTTTCCGTCCGTTATGCCCTTGAAATGCGCCAGGGCGCGTTCAGCGATCTCTCCATCCGGGAAGGGGACATCATCACTTTCCCCGCCGGCTTTCCCTGATCGAGCGCCCTAGCTCTCCTCGTCCTCGGCAAGCTCGGGGAAAAGCTCCATTGCCCGGCTCCTCTTCCTCGCCCGCGCCCGGTTCGCGCGTGAGGATTTCGACTCGCCGCTCCACGCGTGAGAGGTCCTTCTCCAGCGATTTGGAAAGCTTCATGCCTTCCTCAAAAAGCGCAAGGGCCTCGTCCAGGGGCATGCTTCCTTCCCGAAGCTTGTCTGCGAGCTCCTCCAGCCGCTCCAGCCTCTTCTCGAAAGCGGGCGCCGCCTTTCGTCCCTCATGACCCTTCGCTGGCATGCGTCACCTCCACGGTCGCGCGCAGGCCGCCCTGCGCGAGCCTGATCGCCACGGCGTCGCCCCGCCGGACGTGCTCACTCGAGACCAGAATCCTGCCCGATGCCTCATGGGTCACAACGGCATAGCCGCGCTGCAGAACGGAAAGGGGCGAGCAGGAGGCAAGCGCGCTGGAGGCAAGCTCAGAGCGGTGGAGCGTGTCCGTGAGCAAGCGTCTCATGCCGTTCACGAGCTCTTCCGAGGCATAGTCAGTGCGCTGCGACAGCGGCTGGATGAACGTGCGCACGGTGCGCTCGAGATTGCCCGCGGCGAACTGCCCCAGGAGCATCCGGACCTTTTCCAAGCGGCCGTGAACGGCGCTTTCAAGCGCGCCGCGCAGGGCGCTGACCCGGCCGCGCAGCTCCGTCTGTGAGGCGCTCACGAGCTCCGCGGCGGCGGAGGGCGTCGGGGCACGGAGATCGGCGGCGAGATCGGAGAGCGTGACGTCTGTCTCGTGACCGACCGCTGAAACGATCGGCGTCTCCGCCGCCGCGATGGCGCGCACGACCGCCTCCGACGAAAACGGCAGCAGGTCCTCCAACGAGCCTCCGCCGCGTCCGACGATGATCACGTCCCCCAGGTGGCAGCGATCGGCGATCGCGATGGCGCGCGCGATGCGCTCTGCGGCCTCATCCCCCTGGACCGGGGTCGGAACGATGACGACGTCCATGCCCGCGTTGCGCCGGCGGAGGATGCGAAGGATATCGCGGATGGCGGCACCCGTGGGGGAGGTGACCACGGCGATTCGCGACGGGTAGAGGGGCAGGGGTTTCTTTCTCGTCAGGTCGAAAAGGCCTTCCGCGGCGAGTGCGCGCTTGCGGGCCTCCAGCGTCGCAAGGAGGTCGCCTTCGCCGGCCCGGGCAATGTCTCGCAGATGAGCTGGTAGCTTCCCCTTTTTGCGTAGACCGATATCGTCCCCGATGCCTTGGCGAGCATTCCATCGGCCGGCGTGAAACGCACGGCATCCAGCCTGCCGCGGAACATCACGACCGAGATCATCGCATCCACGTCCTTGAGGCTGAAGTACCAGTGCCCGGCGCTCGATGGGCGGAAATTGGATATTTCGCCCTGGATTGTCACCCAGGGGAAACCCTCTTCCAGGGAGGATTTGATGAGCTGCGTGATCTCGGTGACGGAAAAGACATGCTCCGCGGTGCGCTCGGGCATGGCTGGCATCGTACACGCCGGTCGCGTGAATGGCAATCAGGACGAACGGCGCCGCCCCGCGGGCCCTTTCTTGAACTTCGAGCGATTCTGTCGATATTATCAGCGAAGGCAATGAAAAACTCGGCCGTCATCAACGGGATCGGTCTCAAGGCGCCTGCATTCCGGCCACTCGTCGATGGCGGCTCGGCGTTCGCGCGCTCGCTGGCCTATGCCCGGGCCCTGCCCGAGGTCGCGGAGCCCGTCGTGCTGCTCTCCCATGCGACGGAAATGCCGTCCGGCGTGCGCGCGGTCGTGCGCGACGCATGGACGGAAGCCGACGTGATCGCCGCACTCGCCGCGGAGACGGAGGGTTGCGATTCGGCCTTCTACTTTCATGCCGACTGCCCCTTTCTCGACCTCCCGCTTTCCCTCAAGATGTATGAAAACCATCGCCGCTACTGGGCGGACTACACCTTCGCCGATGGTTACCCGTACGGCGTCACCCCCGAGATACTGACACGGGAAGCGGTCCAGCGGCTGCGCGGTCTCCTCGGGGAAGGTGCCGCAATTCCCCGGCGCGACCTGATATTCGCCATCGTCCGCAAGGACATCAACTCCTTCGACATCGAGACGGAGATTTCACCCGTGGACATGCGGCTGATGCGGCTTTCCCTGACCGCCGACACGGAGAGGAATTTCCTTCTTCTCTCACGCGTCGTCGCGGCCGGCGGACGGGAGGCGCTCGGCGCGTGCGCCATCCTTCGCCAACGGCAGGATATCCAGCGGACCTTGCCGGCATTTTACCCCGTCCAGATCGTCGCGCAGTGCCCCTACGCATGCACGTACTGTCCTTACCCGGTTTTCGCCGGCGATGTGACGAACAAGAAGGGTTCCATGCCCGTCGACACGTTCCACGCCCTGGTGAAAAAGATCGCCGCATTCAGCGGTGACGCCGTCATCGACGTGTCTCTCTGGGGCGATCCCGGGCTGCACCCGCAGATCGTGGAGATCGCGGAGGCCGCGCTCTCCGAGCCGGGCATCGAGCTCATGATCGAGACGTCCGGCGTGGGCTGGCAGCCGGGCACGTTCGAAAGGATGCAGGCGGGGCTCCGGCGGCCGCCGACGTGGATCGTCTCCCTGGATGCGGCGACGGAATCGATCTACCGCGCCCTGCGCGGACCCGGCTTTGCCGAAGCGCAGAAAAGCGCCGAGCGGCTCCTTGCCCTTTTCCCGGGCCGCGTGCACGTCCAGGCCGTCCGCATGAAAGAGAACGAAGAGGACCTCGAGCTTTTCTACAAGTCGTGGAAGGCACGCACGGAGAATGTCATCGTCCAGAAATACGATTCCTTCTCCCGCGCGTTGCCCGACCGGCAGGTGGCCGATCTTTCCCCGCTCGCGCGCTTTCCGTGCTGGCACCTGAAACGCGACATGCCGATCCTGCTGGACGGCACCGTGCCGCTCTGCCGCGAAGACCTTCGGACGGAGACACGGCTGGGCAATGCCCTGACGGAGGAGCTGGCGGCAATCTGGGAAAAGGCACGGGATATCCACCGCGCGCACGTGTCGGGAGTGTATCCGGGTATTTGTGCGGGGTGCGATGAGTACTACACCTACAACTTCTGAGACCGGCGGACGAATCCCGTACACGGTCGTCGGCGGGCCGCGCTGGGACAGGATACGCCGCTACCCATTTCCCCTCACGATGCTCGTCCTGGGCAGGGGCGATCGTCTCTTCAAGGGAGAGCTGCTGAAGGACCTGGAGGGGCGGGGAATCGGCGAGGTCCTCTGGGTCGAAGGGGACCAGCTCGCGACGGACGTGGACTCTCTGGCGCACGATTTTCCCGACGTGCGCTTTCTGCTCGTGAAGGCTCCCAGCACCGTGGGAGAGAGGGTGAACGTCGGCATCGAGGAGTCGCGCGCGCCTCTTGTCCTCGTGCTCTGGAGCGACACGCGGCTTTCCCGGTTCCCTCCGTCATCGATCGCCCCCTTCGAAAAATCCGGCAACCTCTGCTGGCTGCCCACGGCGCGCACGATGCGCGACGAGCTCTTGCCGTCGTGGCAGTCTCCGCAGTGGAAAAAGCGCCGGCTCGCCGTGTCCTTTCGCGTCCCGCGCAAGGACGGGGAGCGCGTGCTCTTTCCCTTTGATTACTGCGGAATTTACAACAAGGAAAAATTCGCCCAATCGGGAGGCTACGACCGCGCGATTGCCAGCTCCTACTGGCAGAAGCTGGACTTCGGTTTCCGCGCCCTGCTCTGGGGCGAGAATATATTCGGCACGACCGGGATTTCCCTCATGTACACGGGAAGCCCGCCGGAAGAGGACACGACACCCGATGCCGGCTACAAGCTTTTCTGGCTGAAGAACCTCGCGGTGCAGCTCCGGCGTGAGGCCGGCGTGCTGCCGACGGTGAAGCTCCTGGACTACATGCTCCATTCGGACACGGGCCCGCTTGACGCGGTCAAGGAATTCCGGGCCGTGCGCGGATGGGTTCGCACGCATCGATTCCGCTTCCGCCGCGATCCCCGGCAGGCCATCGAGCGCTGGGAGGGCGTCTAGAATGCGCACCGGCGTTTTTGTCCAGGTGAGGCTCGGCTCGCAGCGCCTGCCGTCAAAGGCAATCCTGCCCCTGCCCGGCGGCTCGGTGATCCAGCACGTCATGCGCGCGCTCCTTGCCGTCCCCGCGGAGGTGAGGGCGCTTCTCACCGACGAGCAGAGCCAGGATACGCTTCTGCCGCTGGCAGCCGCGGAAGGGTTCGAGGTTTTTGCCGGCGCGCCGGAAGACGTGCTGGATCGCTACTGCGCCGCCTGCGAGAAGTGGGGCGTGGGAAGGGTCATCCGCGCGACAGGAGACAACCCCCTGACGTCGGCGCTGCTTGCCAATTCCATCATCGCGCTGCACGGGCACGCACATGCCGACCTGAGCCATTACCTTGGCTGCCCCTGGGGCACGGGCGTGGAGGTCATCGAGGCCGAGGCTCTTTTCACTGCGCGGCACCGCGCGACGCAGCTCGATGAGCGGGAGCACATCACAACCTGGATGTATCGAAATCCGCAGGCGCTCACGATCCTGGAGCCGCGCGCCCCGGATGAATGGTGTTTTCCGGATGGTCGCGTCACCGTCGACACGGAAGACGACTACCGGAGTGTCACGCGGATTTTTAAGGAGCTGTACCAGGACGGGCCCGTTGACGTGGACCGGTTGGTGCCCTGGCTGAAAAAACACCCGGGACTGTCGACGCCGAAACCGGGCAAGAAGGGGCGCGTCCATGGCTGAGCGGCCCTTTTTCCTGCTGGTGCCGGCCGCGGGGGCAGGGGACGGCATGGGCCATCTCCTGCGCTGTCTCTCGCTCGCGCGCGACCTGGGCGGGTCGTCATCGGTGCTCACCGTGCACATGGACCAGCACGCGCGCGCGCTTCTGGCGCAAAGGCTTCGGGCAATGCCCGCCGCCGCCCGGCCTGTCGTGATCAACGGGATGAAAGCGGCGGCGCGCTGGGACATCATTGTGGTCGATGCACGGAGAACGAGCCGCGCGGAGCTCGATATGCTGATGAAGCGGGGCCTCGTCGTCTGCCTCGATGAAGGCGGGGAGGCGGCGGCATTCGCGCCGCTGCTCGTGGACTCCCTGCCCAGCCTCCCGGGTGTGCGAAAACCCAACGCGGCTTCGCCGGCCTTCCTTTCACTTCCGCCGCGATCGAGATCCCGCGTCCGGTTTCCACCCCGGCGCGTCCTGCTCAGCTTCGGGGGCGAGGATCGCCCGCATGCAAGCGAGGCCATGCTGCGCGCGCTCATCAACGGGCGGGTTTTCGAGCCGCGCCAGCTCACCGTCGTCGAGGGTCCGCTTTTCGGCGTTCGGGAGTGGCCGCGCGAGGTTTCCGTGATGCGGCAGCCGGCGGAGCTCTCACGGGCGCTGCCCGGACTTCGACCTGCTCATCACCCATTTCGGCATCACGGCCTTCGAGGCCCTGGCAACGGGCCTGCCCGTTCTCCTCTTCAATCCCTCGCGCTACCACGCGCGGCTGGGCGCCGCATCGGGTTTCCAGAACATCGGGATGCGGATGCCCGACCTCGGCACCCTCAGACGCTGTCTGGCGGAGCCCGGCCCTCTTTTCGCGCAGGTCGACGCCTTCAATCGTGAGATCGGGACGCGGCGGACAAAGGAGCTCGCACGGCTGCTGAAAAGTCTCGGCGCGCAGGGCTCTTCCTCCTGCCCCGTTTGCGGCCGGGCGGGGAATCCCGTCCTCGACAGGTTCCCGTTGCGCACCTACCGCCGCTGCGGCTCGTGCGGCACGATCTTCCTGGAGAGCTTCCGCGGAAGCCGCACGCGCTATGACGCAGCCTATTTTTCGTCCGCCTACAAGGCGCAGTACGGGCGGACGTACCTGGAGGATTTCGAGGCGATCAAGAGCGCGAGCAAGGATCGCGTGCGCATCATGCGGGAGCAGATCGCGGAAGACATCGACGGCATGGTGATCGACGTGGGGTGCGCCTATGGCCCCTTCCTTGACGCGCTGAAGGACGCGGGCATTGCCGGCTACGGCCTGGACGTCGCGGCGGATGCGGTGGCGTACGTGAGGAAGAAGCTGCGCATCCCTGCGCTGCGATCGTCGTTCGAAACGGTGGCACGATCGGCGCTGCCGCGCCGGATCGCTGCAGTGACCATGTGGTACGTGATCGAGCATTTTGAGGACACCGACGCAGTCTTGCGGAAGATTTCCGGGCTTCTCCCGCGGGGTGGCGTTTTTGCCTTTTCCACCCCGAACGGCCGCGGCATTTCCGCGCGACGCGATCTGCACGGCTTTCTCCAGGTGAGTCCCGCGGACCACTTCACGATCCTCTCACCCCGGAGACTGGGCAGGCTGCTTGATCGCTATGGCCTCGAGCTCCACCGTGTTCGGGTGACCGGTCATCACCCCGAGCGTTTCCCCGGGCTGCTGGGAAAGGCGGCGACGCGCTTCTCAAGTGTGCATGCGGCGCTGCTCCTCGCCAGCCGCCTGTTCGGCCTGGGCGATACCTTCGAGGCTTACGCGGTGAAGGGGGAGACGTGAAAAGCATCCTCATCCTCGGCGCCGGCATCAT
Source organism: uncultured Spirochaetota bacterium (assembly GCA_963781885.1). Classification (GTDB taxonomy): domain Bacteria; phylum Spirochaetota; class Spirochaetia; order SZUA-6; family Fen-1364; genus Fen-1364. The sequence continues at coordinate 1,323,400 of CAWAHW010000002.1, forward strand.
GCAGGTGCCGGCAATCCGGATCGCGCGCGCAAAAGGGTGGCGGGCGATCGTCGCGGATGGGAATCCCGAGGCGCTGGCGGCGGGCATGGGCGATCGTTTCGAGCACGTCGACCTGAAGGACAAGGATCGCCTCCTCTCGATCGCACAGGGGCATGCCCGCGTGAGCGGTCTCGACGGGGTGTTCACGGCGGGAACCGATTTTTCCGCGTCCGTGGCGTGGGTGGCCGAGCACCTGGGTCTGCCGGGCATCTCGTATCAGACAGCCCTGCGCGCCACCGACAAGGTCCTCATGCGCGAAGCGTTCCTGGCCGCCGCCGTGCCCAGCCCGGCATTCGCCTGCTGGACGGGCGCCGGCGATCCGCTGGCCCAACTGCCTCCAGCTCTTCGCTATCCCCTGGTGGTCAAGCCCGTCGACAACATGGGGGCACGCGGCGTGCGGCGCGTTGACCGCGCCTCGGAGCTCCGCGCGGCGTGTGAGGCGGCCATGCCGCTCTCCCGCACGGCGCGGGTCATTATCGAGGAATACATGGAGGGCCCCGAGCTCAGTCTCGATGCCGTGGTATACAAGGGGAAGGCGACGGTTTGCGGCGTCGCGGACAGGCACATTTACTTTCCGCCTCATTTCGTCGAAATGGGACACACGATGCCCACGGCGCTCGATGAAGCAACAACGGAAGCAATTGAAGCGGTATTCGTGGCGGGCATCCATGCGTTGGGCATCGACAATGGCGCGGCAAAGGGAGACATCAAGCTCACCCCGTCCGGCCCGATGGTGGGAGAGATCGCGGCGCGCCTTTCCGGCGGCTACATGTCGGGCTGGACATTCCCCCTCGCGTCGGGCGTGGAAGTGACCGAGGCGGCTTTGAACGTCGCGGTCGGCCTTCCGCCGGGAGACCTCTCGCCGACGCGTCATCGCGTCACCGCGGAAAGGGCGCTCATTTCCATGCCGGGGGTCGTCGCGCGGATCGAAGGCGTGGAGGAAGCCCGTCGGCTGCCCGGCGTCGCGGAGATATTCCTTCGCGCCTTGCCGGGAGATACCGTCAAGTTCCCGACAAACAACGTGGAAAAATGCGGAAACGTCATCGCGGTCGCCGACACGCGCGCGGAGTCCGTGGCCGCGGCGGAGCGGGCGCTTTCCACGATGCGCATCAGGCTGCGGCCCCTGGTGGACGTCACAACGCGATACCTCGCGGCAGAATTCGCCCATGACGCATTTGCGCAGGCCCCCGGATGGCTTCGGGATGCGATTGGGTCGATGCCATCGTTCATCGGCGACATGTCGCTCCAGGACCCGGGAACACCGGTCGCCATCCTGAATATCGCGGGCATCGACGACGCGGGAATCGCCGACTGGTATGGCTCGTCATTCGCCGGAGCGGCAAGGCAGGCATGCAAGGACTCAGGCGGGCTGATGGTCGAGTCAGCCGTTGGCGTGCCATTCGCCCTTGCCGGCATTTTCTGGCGCGCAGTCCTGCGGGGCGGTAGTCAGGCCGGGACCTACGTGCTGGATTCCGTGAAAGAGGCGCGGCGATCGGGGCGGACCCGGGAGTTTCCTGGCTGAATGAAGGCTGCAGGAACCATGGTGCTCGTCCTCGTGGCGCTGCTTGGCGCCGCCAGGGCATGTGCCTCCCAGGAAAAAAATCTCCTCTCCGTGGTGAAGGACCTCGGCGCCGTGCTCGAATGGGACCCCCTTCGCGACACGGGCGTCATCGCTGTGGGCGACGATCGGATCGCAATCGGCATCGGTTCCGACAGCGCCCTCATCAATTACCGGCTGAAGGTGCAGATCGATCCGCCGTCCCGCAGGGACGGCGCGGTGTGGCTCTCCACCTCCGCTGTGTCCGCAATCGGCGATGCCGTGCAGAAGGACCGTCTGAGCCACGCGGGCGAGCAGATGCGCGTGGCCTACATCCTCATCGACCCGGGCCATGGCGGGATGGACAGCGGCAGCGTCGGCGGCTACACCGAGGGAAAGAAGAAGATCACGGTGGAGGAGAAGGACGTCACGCTGCGCGTCGGGCGGCTCCTGGGCGATCTCCTGAAGGCGGCGTACCCGGACAAACAGATCGTCTTCACGCGCGAAAGCGACGTCTACGTGAGCCTGGAGAAGCGCGTGGAGATCGCCAACGCCCTGCTCGACAAGACTGGCGACACGGTGCTTTTCCTCTCCGTCCACGCGAATGCCACGCCCTTCAGCAAGACGGCGTCAGGGTACGAGGTGTGGTGCCTGCCCCCTGAATACACGCGCACGCTCGTGGATGAAAAGACAACGGGCAGGGAGAACGCCGATATCGCCGCCATCCTCAACAGCATGCGGGAGGAGGAGATATCGATGGAGAGCAACCTGCTTGCGCGCGAGATCCTCGCCGGCCTGGATGGCGCCGTCGGTGCGCGCAGCGGGAACAGGGGCATGCGGCTCATGGACTGGTACGTCGTGCGCAACGCGCGCATGCCCGCGGTCCTGACGGAGGTCGGCTTCGTCTCCAACGAAGAAGAGGCGGCGCGGCTTGCCGACGAGGCGTACTTGAAAGAGGTGGCCGCGGGCATATACTCTGGCGTCAGCGCGTTCATCGGACAATTCGAACGCAACGGGAGTAGCGGTGCTCGATAGGCTGGATTTTCTGCTGCGCCTGCGGCTGAGAAAGGCGCCCGCGATCTGCGGGGCCGCTTTCCTGGGCGCGCTCGTTCTTTCCCTCGTTCTCTTCCTTTTCCTCGGCAACGGCCGGGTGGAACGGACGCTTTTCTTTCCGTCCCTCGCGGGGCGACGCATCGTCGCCGAGCAACGTTTCGTTCCGCGGCAGGGCTCCCTGGAAAAGGACGTGCAGGAGGTCGCCGAAGGCGTCCTGCTAGGACCGGCCCGACCGGACGCGCAGCGACTCTTCCCGCGCGGCGTGACGGTGCTCGCCGTCATGGCAAGCAGTAGAACGCTGTACGTCGATCTGTCTCCGGCGCTGCTCGCGCCGGACCCGGAGATTCCCCTGACGGGCCGCGCGGCCCTCGATGCCCTCGCGCGTTCCATTCGTTTCAACTTTCCGCGCTTTTCGCAGGTGATTTTTTTCATTGATGGGCAGTCGCCGCGCTTCCCGGGAAATAAAAAGATTTGACAAAGGGCACTCCGTTGCTATAATTGGGGTGTAACTCCGAATGGGAACCAGCAGCGAAAGGAGTATCGCATGAAACGGCTGTTCGTTATTGTATTCGTTGGGCTTCTCCTCGGCGGAACAGCGGGGCTTTTTGCCGATGAATCCGTGCTCATCGATTTCACAAAGCTTGGTGCCGATCAGACCCTGGGAACGAACAAGACCCCCACGGAAAACGCGGCAACGCTCGTGGACTACAGCGCCGTCGCCGGCGCGTCGTTCACCGACGAGGAAAAGGCCGCAATGAAGTCGTCCCTCGCCCTGAGCAACTGGCAGGTGACCCTGGCCTCCTCGGCCCGGTCCATCGTCAATCAGAGCGTCACCATGACAAAGGAAGCGGCCACCTCTCCCACGGCCAAACAGTTCAACGGCCAGGACATGGCGAACAAAAAGATCCTGGGCGTGCGGATCCATTTCCCCGTGGAGTCGTTCAACTCGTGGGCGATCATCCAGCCGCCCTTCGATATTCCCGCCTACGCGGACAAGGACAGCCTGCAGGGAGCCACCATGCAGGTGGCTGACGCTGACAAGGGCAAGGGTGAGAAGTTCAACGGCTACGGCGTCGTGAAGAACGTCGGCGTGCTGAAGAGCCTCTCCATCACCGTCTACGGGGCGAACTTCCCGAACGGGCTCGGCGTGGTTGTCGCCGATCAGGACGGCAACGAGCAGACGTTGTTCATGGACTACCTCCAGTTCGACGGCTGGCGTACGCTCACATGGAACAACCCGAATTACATCACCGACGTGCGCAACCGCGAGCTGCGGAAATATCCCCTGTATCCCAAGGGCGAGCCGTACCTGAAGCTCATCGGCATCGTCATCTATCGCGACGCGGCCCAGGAAGGCGGCGACTTCGTCACCTACATCCGTGACATCTCGGTCACCTACGACAAGGCCATCATCGAGACGCAGCGCGACATCAACGACGAGGCAATCTGGGGCATCCTCCAGCAGCGCAACGAGGCAAGGCGTCTGGCCGAGCTCAAGAGGCTGGGAAATGTCCAGGTCCTTCGGTTCCTCGAACAGCAGAAGATGGACGCCACGAAGCCGGCGCAGTAACTCAAGATACTCACCTGGTTTAACATACGAGGGCTCCCGAAAGGGGGCCCTCTTTCTATGCCGGGGCACAAGCCGCCCGGCCGCGATCCGGACCCGTGCGCACTGCGGCGGGCGCGCGCGAGGGAAAGGCGCAGACATGAGCGCTCGCCGCAGTCCTTGTCGGGGCGTCCGCTGCGCGCACCTCTGCATGCCACAAGCGCCGTGAGATGAGGCCGCGCGGGTGTTGGCCGATTGGGTTCGTGCCCTACAGCATCCGGGAAAGCACGGGAATCGTATCGAGGTTGATCTTCACTCCCGCGTAGGACCGGAAGAGGAAATCAGAGGCGCTGCCCTCCAGGGTGCCCAGACCGAAGGAATACACATTTCCATCCAGACCCGCGTGAAGGGACATCGAACCGGGAAGGGAAACGGTAACCTCGAGGCCGATCACGAAAGAATTGAGCGTTGCCGTCGTGGTCGTCGCGGCGATAAAGGCCCGGGAGAGATTCTGGTAGGAAAAGGAAAAGAGCAGGCGATAGGGGACATTCTTCTGGTATATGTCCGTGAGAAGCCCATATTCCGTCAGGCTGTCCACCACGTCATTTGCCGCCGCCTTCTGCTCGAATGAGCGGGAATTGATGAAGACGCTGCAGATGACGTTCGGCAGGTAGACGCCGAACGAGATGTCGTTGCGGTATTGGAGGTAATCCCCTACCTGCACGAGCTGGCCGCCAATCGAGCTGTCGGATCGAAATGAAATGAATGCAATGCCGGGCAGCTCGAGGCGCACCGCCGTGGAGATGCCGGACTTCAGGAGCGTGGTCGTGTCGTTGAAAAAACCGAAAAACGGTCCGATTCCGACGCTCAGGATTTTTGCATTGTAAGAGAACAGCGTGTACGAGGTGTTCCGCAGAATCGGGTCGGCATAGAAGCCCGTTTCCAGGCTGATGGAATCCGAAAGCGCCTGCGTGCCATACAGGGAAAGGCCCCAGAAATAGTTCGCGCCGGGCATGGTCGTGTCCGTAATGGCCCTGTCCGTGCTGAAGCCGAGGTTGCCCGCCCAACCCTCGATGCCCAGATCGAGGCTGAATGCCGCCGCCGCGAGCGATGCAAAGAGGAGGCAGAGAAGCGCCGTCTTCATGCCGTTCTTCCGCATGCTAGAACGCCGCGCGGACGCCGACAAAAGCGTCGAACAACTGGGTGATGTCCCACGGCCACAGCCGCGCATCCAGCTTCAGCGTCCAGAAAACGCCGGGCGTGCTGAATGCAATCCACGGTGAAGCCTTGACGGTGATTGCCTCCGCCGGTGTCGACGACGTGTAGCGAAGATTGCCTTCCATGCCGCCCTCGAATGAGCTGCGCGCGAGATCTCCGAGTGTGAAATTGAGATTCACGTCAAAGGAGCCCAGTTCGTCGGGATAGGCCTGCTGCTCGTAGTAGCCCGGATGCCAAAAGAAGGTCGGCACGATGGAGAGGAGGCCGAGGTGGAGCCGGGGCTCGACCAGCAGATAGAAGAGATTGATGGTCGGCGTGGCATCGAGCAGGGGGTTCCACACGGGTATCCCGATCTGGGACAGAAACTCCACGTTGCGGTTGCTTGCGTAAAAGAGCAGACCGCCGCGGTAGGCAAAAGAGTTGCTCGCGATGAGGTATGTGCTGCCGACGAATCCTTCGAGCTTTATGGCGGGGAAATTGAGGAGGAAGCGGAAATCGCCTGAATAATTGGACAGGGTGGCGAAGGCATCGTGCGTGTCCTCGTAGACGTAGAGGTCCATGCTCAAGGTCTCAACCCGGGGGATGAACTGCAGATGGGCGCCGGTCCCGTGGACCTGGTAGATCCCGTCATACAACGGGCCCGCGGGATAATTCGAGAAATAGAGGAATCCGCGGTACGATGTCATGATGGGTGCGGCCCCGAATTGGGCAAAACCGTCACCGGACCCGAAGGTGTCGTTTTTTCCGACAAAATAGGAAAGGTTGAGCGGCAGAGAGAAAAGGTTGCGGATATCGATGCTCGCGGAGAAGAAATCGCGGCTCAACGCCGTCCCGGTGAGGTTGAAATCCTCCAAGTCGGGATTGAGGATCTGGAAGGAAAGATTACCGCCGAACTTATAGCCGCCCTGGATCTGCAGGGCAATGTTGCCGAATGTCTGCAGCGCGAATCCACCATTCTCGTACAGGCCGTGCGTGATGAGCTCCATGGAGGGAACCACGACGTCGGCGGCGAAAAGCGAAGGCGCGAGGACCAGGAAAAACCCGAGGAATGCGGCGGCGATCGTCAAACGGGGACTTTTCATCATTCCTGCGTCCTCCTGCTGTCGCATTTATATCACGACGAGATACTTTTGAAAATATAGCGCTCCAGCGCCTTCTTATCCGTCGGCGAAAGGATTTCAAAACGCACGGCGAGCACTTTCATTTTGTACATGACGACCGTCGAAGACGGGGCGATCTCTTTGCCCGCTATCGATATCTCCATGCCCGTGAGCGTCATGCCCGGAGCCAGGGAAAGAGCGGCCGGCAGATTGAACAACTCTGCCGCCATTCCACCCAGGGAGATGTCGACGACCCTGCCCGGCGACCAGAGCCGACGACGGCGGGACGCGGAAGCTCACGCGGGCAAGCTCCTGCGGATCGGGCTTTATGCGGATGTGCTTGCGCTGGCTGTTGTGAGTGGCGAGCTTCGAGAATATCGCGGCAAGCTTCGTCTTGGCGGATTCGGGGCTGAAAGGCTTCAGGAGATAGCCGGCGACCCCCAGGTCCACCATGCGCATCACGATTTCCTTGCTGGTCTGGATCGTGTGCACGATGACCGACATTTTCCGCGGCTGCGCGCTTTCCGTGAGCTCCGTGACGAGCTGGATGCCTTCGACGTCCTTGTTGTCGATGTCCACGATGGCCCCATCGATGGGATCGCCCCGGTCCAGCACGAGACGCGCGGCCTCCCGGTTCTCCACGGGAACCCCCTTGATCCCGAACGACAGCAGGACATAGCAGAGCGACTCGCGGACCTCGAGCGAGCTCTCGACCACCAGAAAGTTCACGCGCACCTCCGGTTCGCCGACGAAGTGTACACGGGAAGCCAAAGGCGGTCAACGCGCGCGGCCACGGTATTCAGCATTGGCGCGGCGCGGCATTTTTCAGCCGGTCATATCGCCGCCGGTGGCGTCTTGACTTCCTGGGGCATCGACATACACTTCCCTGGGAGATCCGAAAAAGTGTGGATCAGGAGTTTTCGGGCAACCTGGCTCGTCGCGCGCTGTGGAGGCGCCGTCCTTCTCTGTGCGACCCTGTTCGCCTGCGGCTCCCTGCGTTACGTACGGACGGAAAATGTCGCCGGCAGCGTTTTTGTCGATCGGCTCGTCCTCGACGGGCCATCTTTCCGCCTTGAGCGCATGTCGGATGAGGGCAGGATTGTCTACATCGGGCGCTATGCGGTCGATGGCGACCAGTGGACCTTTCAGATTACCTCCTGGCGCTCTGATGCCGGGCAATCACACCGGATCGATCCGCCGCTTCTCTTTGTCTGCCGGGGAAAAAGCTTTGACAACGGAGTGGCGTTTTTCGACACCCCCTCCGGGTCAACGGACATGGATGCATTCCTCGACCTGCCGTCCGATTTCGACCTGCAGCCGTAGCGCGCTTGACACGAGCGATGCGGCCTGGCTACAGTCCAGCGCAGGGGCGGCTAGCTCAGTTTGGTTAGAGCACCAGCTCGACACGCTGGGGGTCACTGGTTCGAGTCCAGTGCCGCCCATAGGCATGGAGGGACCGCGCGAGTCCCTTCAACGTGTTCCATAGCTCCGATATGCGCGAACGCGAAACGACTTCCACTCCTAAAAAGCGGGGGTAGAGCTTTCATCGTCGAGCGGCGTCAACAGGCTCGGGGCGTGCCGCGGAGGAGTGCGGGAATGGCGGACAAGGTTCCTCAAAGCGCGCGTATTGCCGACGGCTTCTCTCTCATCAGTTTCGGTTTTGTCGCCATGTACGTTTTCGATGCCGGCGACTGTCTCATTGCCTTCGACACAGGAATGCGCGCGGGCACTCTTCTCGCCGAGTTCGCGAAGCTGGGCCTCGACCCGTCGCGGGTACGCCATGTCTTCCTCACGCATTCGGACATGGATCATACCGGAGGCCTCCGTGCCTTTCCCGGCGCACAGGTATATCTCAGCCGGGACGAGCTTCCCATGGTGACGCGCGCGAAGCCGCGCTTCTTCAGCTTCGTCTTCAACAAACGCCTTGCGGCGGGGTACCAGACCCTGGGCGACGGAGAAGAGCGGCGCATCGGGAATGCCCGCATTCGCTGCCTGATGACGCCGGGGCATACGCCGGGCTCGATGTCTTTTCTCATCAACAAAAAGATGCTGATCGTCGGTGACATCTTGAATCTGGACAAGGGAAAGGCAGTCATGGACCGGCCCAGGATCAACATGAACCACGTCCAGCGCAAGGCATCGATAGAAAAAATTGCGCGCGTGACCGGCGTCGACCTGCTGTGCACGATGCACAGCGGCTATACCGGCGATTTCGCCGCAGCCATGAAGGACTGGCAGACATAGCCCCTGTCAGGCGCGGCGCGTGGAAAAGAGATCCGTGGGAAAGTCGCTTCACGGCGATGCGGATTGACCATTGATGGCATTCCCTGTAGCTTCTTGGCGTTGACGTGCTCTTTCGGACCCGCATGAAGCTCAGGATTCTCGATTACATCGCGATTGCCCTCTGTCTGCTGGTTATCGGTGGATTCTCTCTGTATGCCTACGCCGGAAGGAGCAGCGGGGGAGACGTCGTCATAGAGGCGTCCGGCTCGCAGTGGATTTATCCCCTGTCGACGGACAGACGGGAGGCGATCAAGGGCCCCCTGGGCGATACGATCGTCGTCATCAAGGCGGGCAAGGCGTTCGTTGAAGACTCCCCCTGTCCCGACAAGCTGTGCGTGCACATGCCGGCAATCTCGAAGCCGGGGCAATGGATCGCCTGCCTGCCGAATCGAGTCTTCGTTCGCGTCCGGGGTTCCAGTGGCCAGGAAATCGACGATCTCTCTTACTAACCGGTTGGATCTCGTTGCCTTCATGGGGGCGATCTGTCTTTTTCTCTCCGCGATCGAATACATGATACCCAAGCCGATCCCTTTCCTGCGGGTCGGCATCGCGAATGTGCCGATCCTCCTCTGTCTTGACATCCTGCCCGGTGCCGCTCCTGCTCCTCGTGGTGGTTCTCAAGGTGATCGGCCAGGGGCTGATCGGCGGCACGCTCATCTCCTACGTGTTCCTGTTTTCCGCGGTCGGCTCATTTGCAAGCGCGCTCTCCATGCTCCTGTTCCGTCGGCTCTTTTCCACGCGCATCACCCTGGTCGGCGTGGGTGTGCTCGGCGCGCTCTTCAGCAACATCACGCAGATCCTGCTCGCGCGTGTCCTGATATTCGGGGAAGGCGCGTGGCTCATCGCGCCGCCCTTCCTTGCGCTGGGGACGGTCACGGCGACCCTCCTGGGTTTTTTTGCAGAGAGGTTCGCCGCCCGCTCCCGCTGGCTCGTCTCGGTGCGGAGCAGGGTCGCCGCTTCGAAGGCATCGTAATGGCGCGGCGGCAACAGGGCTCCTCGCTCCTTCAGCAGAACGCCTCTGCCCGCGTTCTTTTTCTCACCGGCGCCCTCCTCTTTCCCTCCTTCCTCCTCCAGCAGGACATCGCGATACGCGCCGCGCAGATCCTTCTTTTCCTTCTTCTCAATCTGCTGAGCGGAAGGAGAATCAGGTTTCTGCAATACCTCGTCGTCAGCGCGGGCATCGTCATCTTCAACCTCGTGATCCCCACGGGCCGCGTGCTCGTTTCCCTGCTCGGTCTGGCCGTGACGGAAGGGGCGCTGAAGAGCGGGCTTCTGAAAGCCACGGCCATGACGGGGCTCATCGCGCTCTCCCAGTTCTCCATCCGCGGGGAGCTTCGATTCCCCGGTCGCGTCGGCGGACTGGTCGGACGATCGCTGTTCTATTTCGAGCGCATCATGGGAGGCCGGAAGAAGATCGACCGCAAGGACATCATCGGGAGCGTCGACGCCCTCCTGTTGGAGGTCCAGGCTGCGGGTCCGGCGCTCGCCGGCGAGACAGAAGACCCCGTGCCCACGACCCTGGCGGGCTACTCCATCCTCCTGCTGAGCGTCGTGGCGTGCTGGGGAGCATACGCCTTCACGCTCATGCACCCGCATCCGATCTGGGGCGGCTGAGCGGGGCGGCCCGCGCCGATTGTCCCGCAAGCCCCGTTTTGCTACGCTCCGTGCCGTGATTCGTGAGCTCGTCACAAATGTCGTGCGATTCGGTTTCGACTTCCGCTCGTGGCGGGCCGGCTTCAAGGCGTTGCGGGCACCCTCGCTCGTCATTGCGGCTTTTTCGTGCGCGCTGGGCATTGTACTTGCCTTCCACGATGGGCGCGGGGACCTCCTGAATGCCGCGGCCGTCCTGGTCACGGGTCTGCTCCTCCAGGCGGGAGTCAATCTCGTCAACGACTTCTTTGAGTTCCGCCAGCGCCGTGTCGATGACAAGGTCCATGCTCTTGGTTTTTCCCCGAAGGACCGGGACCTGCTGGAGATCTACATCTTCCTCGTCGGCCTCGCGCTCTTCGGCCTTGCGGGCCTTTTCGGACTTTTCCTGGCGTGGAGGGTGGGGTGGCCCATCATCGTACTGGGCGCATTCGGTTTCATGACGGGATTCTTCTACACGGGTGAGCCCCTGAACTATAAAAGAAGGGGTCTCGCGGTCCCGCTGGTTTTTTTCATCATGGGTGTGCCGATGATCGCAGGCTCGTACTATGCCGTTGCCCGTACCCTCACCGCGGGTGCCGTCTTTGCATCGATCCCGGTCAGCTTCCTCATTTCCCTCATCCTGCTTGCCAATGAGCTTCGCGACTACGAATCGGACGTGCGCTACGGCATCCGCACGCTGACGGTGCGCATCGGCTACAACAGGGGAATCGTCCTGTTCTGCATCCTGCTTTTCTGCGCGTATGCGAGCCCGATCGTGCTCTGGCTGTGCGGGGCCATTCCCTTTCTCTGGCTGTTTTACGTTGCGCTGCCATTCATCGTGCCGCCTTTTCTCTTCATATGGAGACCGCCGGAGAAGCGTCACCCCCTCATTCCGCTCGTGATGCTCCACCACCTTGCATACGGCGTCCTGTACTGCGTGGCGTTTTTCATGCGATAAACGCCGCTGGAAAGAGGAGAAGAAAGATGATCCGAAATCGTGTCCTTGCCTTGCTTTTCGCGGTATGCTGCGCGGCGCCGCTTGCCGCGCAGCTTTCCATCGGGCTCATGCCGGCGTGCAATTCCATCCCGTTTGTCGTCGCGGAGAAGAAGGGACTATTCGCCGCGCACGGCCTGCAGGTGACCCTCGTGCCCTTCACCGGTCAGCTGGAGCGCGAGACCGCGCTGCAAACGGGCGCCCTGGACGGGACCGTCTCCGATCTCATCAATGCAATACAGTCATGGTCCCACGGCTCGGGCGCCCGGGTGACCTCCGTGACGGAAGGCAATTTCGCGCTGCTTTCATCGCCCGGCTCTTCCCTGAAAAGCCTCTCCGACTGGAAGGCCCGCACGAGCGGTTCTGTGCGCACGGGACTGCTGGAAAACAGCATTGTCTTCTACCTCAGCGAGCGCATGGTCATGGCCGCGGGCGCGGACCCGAAGCGCATCGAGCTCGTGCCCATCGTGCAGATTCCCGCGCGCCTGGAGATGCTGCTTGCCGGGCAAGTCGAAGCGGCATGCCTGCCGGATCCCCTCTGCCACCCTGGCAGCTTCCCGCGGCGCCCACCTGCTCGCTGATTCGGACGGCATGGGAACGACACCGGGCGTGCTCCTGTTCACCGCCAAAGCCATTGCGGAGAAGCGCAATCAGATCGTCCAGCTCTACGCGGCCTACAACGACGCCGTGCGCGAGGTGAACGCCCATCCCGAGGACTATCGCGCCGCCATCGTTGCCGGCTGCGAGTTTCCGCCCGCGGTCACGAGCGTCATGAAGATACCGCAGTTCAAGCCGGCATTCCTTCCGTCGGAGGCGCTCGTGCGGGACGTTGCCCTTTGGATGAAGGAAAAATCACTGGTCGATCGCGTCCCCGGATACACCGACCTCATCGTCGCCGACATTCTCGGCTCTCATGCTGGCGCTCAGTGATTGCACCGCTGCCTACGATGCCGGCCCCGTGCTGCAGGCCGTCAGCCTGACCGTGCAGGAAGGGAGAACGGGATGCATCATCGGGCCCAGCGGATGCGGCAAGACGACCCTTCTGATGCTGGCGGCGGGTCTGAAGGAGCCGCTGACCGGCGAGGTGGATCTTGACGGCGCGCCGGTGTGTGCGGGTGACAGGCGCATCGGGCTCATCATCCAGCACTACGGGCTGTTTCCGTGGCTGACGGCGCGCGGCAATGTCGCGCTGGGACTGCGGATGCGTCATGTGCCGAAGCCCGAGCTGACGGCCCGGACCGACCGCGAGCTCGACCGCGTCGGCCTGCGGGATGTCGCCGACCGCTACCCGCTGCAGCTGAGCGGAGGCCAGCAGCAACGGGTGGCGATTGCGCGCTGCATGGCGCTGGATCCGCGGCTCCTGCTCATGGACGAGCCTTTCTCGGCGCTTGATGCCTTGAGCAGGGAGACGCTGCAGGACCTCCTCCTTGCATCCCTTGCGGCGCGGCATATGACCGTTCTCATTGTCACGCACAGCATCGAGGAGGCGGCCATCCTCGGCGCGCGCATCTGGGTGATGGAAGGCGGGCCGGGCCGTATCAGGACGTGCTTCGAGAATCCCGGTCAGGGCAGCGAGGGCTACCGTCGGACGCCGGCGTATTTCCGCGTGTGCACCGAGCTTCGACGCGCGATGCAGGAAGGGACGTCCCCATGAGCCGGGCCGTGCGCGGCGGCATCCTTGGCGTCGTGGCGCTCACGGCGCTTTGGTGGGCGCTCTCCCTGGTCATTGCCGGCGGCTTTCTCCCGTCGCCGATCGTCGTCGTGCCCCGTCTTCTCTTCCTGTTGCCGCGCGGTCTCCTGATTCACGTCGCGGCGAGCCTCGGGCGCATCGGGGTCGCGCTCGGCGTCTCTATCGTCACCGCCGTGCCGGCGGGTCTTGCAATCGGACGGAGCAAAGTGCTCGACCGGCTCTTCTCTCCCATCGCCTACCTCCTTTACCCGGTGCCCAAGATCGCGCTCCTGCCGGTCATCATGCTCCTCTTCGGGCTCGGGAACGTGTCGAAGGTGGTGATCGTCTTTCTCGTGCTCTTCTTCCAGGTGCTCGTCGCCACGCGAGATGCGGCCCACCAGATACCCGCGCAGTACCTGCTTTCCCTCCGATCGCTCGGGGGAACGCGCATGCAGGCGGCGCGCTACGTCCTCCTGCCCGCCTTGCTGCCTTCCCTCCTGTCTTCGCTGCGCATCGGCACGGGCACGGCGCTTGCCGTGCTCTTTTTCGCGGAGACGTTCGGCACCAGCCGGGGCCTTGGCTGGTTCGTGATGGAGAGTTGGATGCGCATGTCGTACGTCGACATGTTCGCCGGCATCCTCTGTCTCGGCGTCGTCGGCCTGGGCATATTCCTTGCCATCGATGCGCTCTACCGGCGTCTCTGTCGATGGCAGGTGGCCGCCCGCGCTACTTGAGCACCGTGTAGCCTGTGTCGGTGAGCGTGAATCGAGACCGCAGCCCCGGGGTCACATAGATCTCCTTGTTCTCCGTGATGAAGACCGCTTCGATCGTGCCCGACCTGGATTCTACGAACTTGCGGCCCTCATCCAGGCCCAGGGTGAAGACAAGCGTGTCGTAGCCGTCCGCGGTGAGGGAATCCGGCGCGAGTATGGCGACGGCCGAAAGCCCGTTCCACGCCGGGAAACCCGTGCGCGCATCGAGGATGTGGAAATAGCGCTTGCCGTTCTGCTCGAAGAAGCGCTCGTAGGTGCCCGCGGTCGTGACCGAGCCGCCCGTGATGTCGACATAGCCGATCATCGTGCCGCGCGCTTCGAGGGGATTCTGGATCCCGATGCGCCATGGCGCGCGGTCGGGCTTGGTGCCCATGACAAGGACGTTGCCGCCCAGGTCCACCAGCGCGGAGCTCACGCCGTTGGCGCGCAGGATGCGCACCACCTCGTCTGCGGCGTAGCCTTTCGCCACCGAGCCGAGGTCGATCCCCATGCCGGGCTTTTTGAGGAACACCGTGGAGTTTTTCTCATCCAGCACGACGTCGCGGTAGTTGATGAGCCGGATGGCCGCTTTTATCTCCTTGTCGCCGGGGATGCGCGCCGCCGGAGTCCCGATGCCCCAGAGCTGGACCAGCGGCGCGACCGTGATGTCGAAGGCGCCGTTTCCGTCCGCGGAATAGCGAAGACCGTTGGCGATCACGTCGAAAACATCCGGGGTCACCTTGACCGGGCGGAACCCGGCGGCCTTGTTGACCTCGATGAGCTCGCTGTCGGGCTTGTTGATCGTCATGCGCGCTTCGATCTCCGCCAGGCGCGCGAAAGCCTTGTCGAGCACCGCCTCGGAGCCCCCCGCGTAGAGCCGGATGAGGCAGGTCGTGCCCAGCAGGTTGTATTCCGTTCGCTCTAGGGGCGGAGCGGCCCACGCGGCCAGAGAAGCAAAAAAAACAAGCGCGGCGGCTGAAAGCCCCCGCGCGCGATGGATCGAAAATGTCATGCGCCTTTATACCATGCGGGCGCGGGCCGTGGGCACTGGCAGCGGTCCAGTTGACAATTCCGAGTAGGGGGATACGATGTGTGGATTCCTGAGGGGAGAATTATGCCAGACACGATTCGCATCGCCGTGCTTGGTGGCGGGTACGGCGGCGTGGAGGCTGCCAAAGTGCTCGAGCGCAGGCTCGGCGGACGCAGCAATATAGAGATCAGTCTCATCGACCGAAACTCCTATCACACCCTGATGACCGAGCTCCACGAGGTCGCCGGGGGCAGGGTCGAGCCGGAGTCCGTGCAGATCAGCTTCCGCAAGATATTTGGCGCCCGCCGCGTCAGGCTGGTGACGGACCGCATCCGCACGATCGATTTCGAAAAGCGGGTCATGATTTCCGACCTTGCGCAGTATCCCTACGATTACCTGGTCATCGGCGCGGGCGGCGAGCCCGAGTACTACGGCATTCCCGGCATCAAGGAGAACTCCTTCTCCCTGTGGTCATTCGATGACGCGATGCGGATCCGGCGGCACATCGAAGACCTCTATCGGCGCGCGTCCGCGGAACCGGACCCCGTGCGGCGGTCGGAGATGCTCACATTCGTCGTGGCGGGTGCCGGCTTCACGGGCATCGAGCTCGCCGGCGAGCTGATGGATCAGCGCCGCGTGATGTGCCGGCAGTACCTCATCGACGAGAAGGACGTGAAGATCATCGTCGTGGAAGCGCTGGATGCGATCATCCCCAACCTCCCCGGGAAGCTGCAGGCGCGCGCGCGCCAGTACCTGGAGCGGCGCGGCATCCAGTTCATGCTCCATTCCCCCATCGTCGGCGCGGAGGCCGGCAAGGTGCTGCTCGGTGGCGGCGTGTCGGTCGCCACGCAGACGTTCATCTGGACGTGCGGCATCCAGGGCTGCGAGTTCGCGGGCAATCTCGCCCTCACCAAGGGGAAGTGCTCCAACAGGCTCTGCCGCTTCGCCACGACGCAGGGGACCTGCGGGGTCAAGGACTGCACGTTCTCCAAGGATCGCTATATCGAGGGGAAGCGGGGAAGGCTCCTCACCAACGAGTACATGCAGTCGGTGGACTACAACAACGTCTACGTCGTGGGCGACGTCGCGTGGTACGTCGAAGGCAAGAAGGTCATGCCGCAGATCGTGGAATCCGCCGTGCAGACGGCGGAAACAGCCGCGCACAACATCATCGCCGACATCGACCATGAGGCGATGAAGACGTTCACGTCCAACTATCACGGCATCATGGTGTCGCTGGGCACCTACGCGGGCGTCGCGCACGTCATGGGCATTTCCCTGACGCGCATCTTCGCCATCGCGGTGAAGCACATGATCAACGTCGTGCACCTCTTCGGCGTCGCCGGGGTGAACCAGGTCTGGGAATACGTGAAGCACGAGTTCCTCGACGTGAAGAACGCGCGCTCGTTCATTGGCGGTCTTGCCTCTTACAAGATACGCGGCTACTGGCCGCTCCTCCTGCGCATGTGGCTGGGTTTCATGTGGGTGGTGGAAGCGACGAACAAGATCACCCAGGGCTGGCTGGACTTCTCCTCGGGCCAGAGCAAGACGGGCTGGATGTTCTCCAACGGCGTCGTGCAGGCCGGGATCAAGGCCGCGGATGCCACCAGCTCCGCGTCGGTCTCCGCCGCTGCGGGCGCGGCCGCCGCACCCGCCGTGGCAGCCGCGACCTCTGCCGCCTCCCAGGCCGCCAGCGCGGCACCGGCAGTCGCGGCAGCCGCAGCCGATGCGACCTCGGCCGCCTCCCAGGCGGCCAGTGCGGCGCCGGCCGCTGTCGCCGTTGCCCACACCGCGGCGCCCGGACCGTGGATGGATACGACAAAGACCATCCTGGACCCCCAGTCCGGCGTCGTGACGTGGTTCCGTCACTGGTTCATGGACGGCATCTTCTCCCACGTCGCCTACAGCTGGTTCCAGGTCATCATCGTCATGACGGAGCTGCTCGTCGGGCTTGCGCTTTTCGGCGGCTTCTTCACCTGGTGGGCCGCTCTCGTGTCGCTCGGGCTCTGCGTGATCTTCACGTTCTCCGGCATGTTCGCCTGGAACCAGCTCTGGTTCTTCTTCGCCGCCATCCTCATGCTCGGCGGAGTGGGCAGGGCATTCGGGATCGATTCCTGGACCGTGCCTTTCTTCAAGAGGTGGTGGAACGGGACACGATTCGCGCGGCGGACGAGATTCTATGCCGATGGGCCTTCAAAGTAGGGCATGAAGTCCTTCTGGGACGGGCAGCCGGAAATCTCCCGCGATCTTGAATGCGTGCGGGAAACCATCGCGCGCTGCGCGGCCACGGAAGACGCCGACGTCCACGCCGCGATCGGCCAGCTGCTCTCAACCAGCGGCAAGATGCTGCGGCCCGCCTTCGTCCTGCTTGCGTCGCGCTTCGGCGCCCCTGACCGGGAGCGGATCATCCGCATCGGCGCGGCGGTGGAAATGCTCCACATGGCCACACTCGTTCACGACGACATCATCGACGGGGCGAAGCTCCGCCGCGGCGTGGCCACCCTGAACGCGTCGAACGGCCCGCGCACGGCCGTGCTGGTGGGCGACTGGCTTTTCGCTTCCTGCTTCAGCCTGATCGCGGACATCGCCCGCACGGAAAATGCCCGCGCCCTTTCCCACATGGTGGCCCGAATCTGCGCCGGGGAGATCGGGCAGTCCGCCGACAGGTTCACCGTCCACACGAGCAAGCGACGCTACCTGCGGCGCATCACGGGCAAGACCGCCGCCCTTTTTTCCCTCTCCCTCTACGTCGGCGCGGTGGAAAGCGGCTGCACAGAGGCGGTGCAAGGCATCCTCCGCAGGCTGGGATTCTGCGTGGGCATGTGCTTCCAGATCGTGGACGACATCCTCGATTTCTCGCCGGGCGCATCGGAAATCGGCAAGCCCGCGGGCAGCGACCTCCTCCAGGGGGTGCTCACCCTGCCGACAATACTTGCGCTGCGTGCGGACGACGGCAGCCTGGCGAGCCTCATTGGCAGGGGACCCCTGTCCCGGCGGGCGGCGGCGCGCGCCGGGCGGATGGTTGTCGCCCTTGGCGGCATCGAAGCTGCCCGTTGTGAGGCGGAAGCTTATACGCGCCGCGCCGAACGGGAGATCCAGCGGCTTCCACCGTCAGAGGCCCGGGATATCCTGGGCGAGGTGACGGCAAGGCTCCTGAACCGTACGTGGTAGCACCGCTCGTTGCGCGGCCCGGACGGTACCCGGACGACATACAATTGACAGCCCGGGGCGCGCATGATACTTTGGGAGAACGATATCTCGACACAGGAGGGATAAATGAAAAGAAGAGTGCTTGCAATCGCGATCGTTCTGATTCTCTGCGTCACCGTCGGTTCGTTTGCCGCCGAGAAGAAAAGCTCCACCATTCCCTGGTGGGTCACCTACGGCGGGACGGATGTCGCCGTTGGCGTCGGCTATACCCAGGATCTTTTCGGAGCCTCGGCTGCTCTGAATCTCACATTCGGACAGTTCGACATCGGTCCGATCCCCCTGTCATGGGGAGGCACGGTCGGCGGCGAATTCGGCTTCGGCTATGGGCTCGGACTCGGCGTGGGTGCATTCGTCACGCTGGAAACAGGATGGGACTTCGGCAGCATCTGGAAGTTCGAGTGGAGGGTCGGGATCGGCCCCGCTATCGCACTTGACCTTGGGGGCGGCTTCGGGATCGGGTTTGGCCAGTATGCATCCTGGACCTGGTGGTTCACGGATGCCTTTGGACTCACTGCCCAGGATATGTGGTCATATACCTTCGGCACCGCCGACATGTCGGCATACACCATCGGGGTGGAGTTGAAGCTGTAGAATCGCTGATACGTGAAAGAAGAAGCCCCGGCTCTCCGGGGCTTCTTTTTATCATGCGTCGGGAAGGCACATGACGCCGCTTGCATCGAAAATCCTGATTGTTGGAATACCCTTCGTCCTTTCGGTTTCCTGGTTCGTGTTCTGGGTGGTCCGGTTGAAAAGGGCCGCGAAGAAGGCGCGGACTTCATCAAGCGCGGACAAAAGACCGTAGCGGGACGTGGCGGGCCTTGACGCAATTCATTCCTCAGCCCCTATTGTAGCCTGTGATATCGTCGCGGGCTGTGCACCTTCAGATCGAAAAGCTCTGCTTCTCCTATCCTGCGCTGTCGGGAGAGCCGGGTCCGCTCGTCCTTGATGGCCTCAATTTTGGCGCGGCGCAAGGGGAGCTCGCCGTCATACTCGGTGCAGCGGACGCGGGCAAGACAACCCTTGCCCGCATCGTCGGCGGCTTCGTGCCGCGATTCAGCGGGGGAAGGCTGGCCGGATCGCTGCGCATCGCCGGAACGGAAATCCTCGGCACGCCGCCCTACGAGCTCATGGAGCGCGTCGGGGTGGTGTCACAGGACTCCGACGAGCAGCTCATCACCACGCGCTGCGACACCGAGGTGGCCTTTGCGCTAGAGTCGCTCGGCATGCCCCGGGAGCAGATGCGGGAGCGGGTGGAGTCGTCCCTTGCCCGGTTCGGCCTCACGGAGTTTCGAAGCCGTAATCCTTCGACGCTCTCCGGCGGGGAGAAGAAGCGCCTGCTCTTTGCCTGCCTGGACGCCATCGGTCCAGAGATATGGCTGCTCGACGATTCACTCGGAGAGCTGGACCAGGGATGGAAGGCACGGATACTCGCCCTTCTCGCGGAAGCGGGCAGGACCGTGATCGTATTCGATGCCCGATTGCCGGAGCATGCCGTCGGCCGCGCGCAGAGCTACGCGCTCCTGGAGGATGGCCGCATTGCCGCCCGGGCTGCACAGGTCGACGAGCCCGGCTTCCCGGAAGCCCTTGCCGCTGCGGGCATCACGCCCCGAGCATCCGCGTCCATTCAAATCCGGCCCACCCCGCATCCGGTCCTTCAGGCAGAAGGGGTCCGGTTCAGCTTTGCCGGCCCCGACGGATTTTCCCTCCAGATAGAATCTCTCTGTCTGAACGGCGGCGAGGTATGCGCCCTTGCGGGCCGGAACGGATCGGGCAAGTCGACATTGGGCAGGATCCTGTGCGGCCTTCTGATGCCGCAGGCAGGCGCGTTCACCCTTGAGACGGGGAAGGGCAGGCGGCAGGCGGACGCGGACGATCTTTCCGCTTCCATCGGCTACCTTTTTCAGAATCCCGATCACCAGATCTACCTCCCGACCATCCGCGAAGAGCTCTCACTCGGGCTCCAGCGTCGGGGCCTGGCCCGCGGTGAGATTGAAAACCTGGTCGCCGATGCTGTCGCGCTCTTCCGCCTCCCCGATGCCGGCACGCCGCCTGCCCTGATGAGCTATGGCGCGCGCAAGAGGTTGCAGGCAGCGACCTATTACCTTCTGGACCGTGCCCTCCTCATCCTCGACGAGGTCGACGCCGGCCTCTCCAGCAGGGAAGTGGAGGCGCTCATCGATTCACTCGGGCGACGCGGCGCCGGCATCCTCCTCATCACCCACGACCTGGCCCTGGCACGCGGCATGGCGGACAGGGTGCTGGCGATGGACCGGGGCAGGATCGTCGCGGACCTGCCGGCCGGTCAGCTTGCCCGGCTCCCGTCGCTGCTCGAAGAGGCGGTCGGCGCATGAATCTCGAGCTGTACCGCAGCGGCACGAGCTTCCTGCATGCATTCGATGCGCGCGCAAAGATTTTCCTGCTCGTGCCGCTTGTTGTCTGCTTTTTCCTGCCGCAGCCCTGGCAGCTGTTGCTTTTCTTCACGGCGGCCATCATGGCAGTCGTCGCCGCTGCTCTCGGCCCCCGCGAGCTCCTGCCGCCATTGAAGGCAATCGGCGCCGTCCTCATCCTCATCTGTCTGCTCACGCCGCCTTTTCACCGCGACGGGCAGGTCGTGCTTCGGCTCTTCGGCTTTGCCCTGCTGACCGCGGACGGCCTGCGTGAGACGGCGGTCATGCTCCTGCGCTTCCTCGGCATCACCTTCGGGGTTTTCGCCATGCTCCGCACGCTTCCGCTGGACGATCTGGTGCTCGGGCTGCGATGGTTCCGCCTGCCCTATGCCGCGTGTCTGGTGATGATCGTGACGCTGCGCACGATCCCGTCGCTTGCGGGCACCTGGCGGAACGTGCTCGACGCGCATCGCCTGCGCGGAGGTCCGGTGGCGCAGCAAGGGCGCAAGAAGATCGTTGCGCGCTATCTGCCGCTCCTCACCTCGGTGCTCATCGAGGCGGTGAAGAGTATTCCTGCCCTTGCGATGGCCCTGGAAAGTCGGGGTTTCGGCCGGCGCAACCCGCGGACTGCTTTCGCGCAGCTCCCGGCGGGGCACGCGTTCTTCCGCGACATGACGGTGTGCCTGCTCCTGTCCGCGGCGCTTCTCTGGCCGGCATTCGTGCGCTGGTGAGCTCCGGCATTCTTTCCGCGTCGCGCGTTTTCTCCTATAATGAAGGGGTGAGGTGCGAATGAAAGACGATCGACCCATCATGTCTCCCGCGTTCCGCGTGGCGTCCATCGCCGTCCTGGCAGCCGTGACGACGGTGCTCACGCGCCTTGTGCAGATACCGACGACCGCGAGCAATTACATCAATCTCGGGGACGTTATCATCGTTTTTACCGCCTTGATATTCGGCCCCTTTTCCGCCGCGCTCGCCGGCGGCGTCGGCACCGCGCTCGCCGACCTGCTGAGCGGACCGTTCGCGTTCTGGGCGCCCATTTCGCTCGTCGTCCACGGTCTGCAGGGTCTGCTGATCGGCCTTATCGTCCGCGCGCGGCCCTCGAACGTCCCCCTTGCGATCGCGGCCGGCGCCGTCGGAATCGTCATCATGGCAGGCGGCTATTTCGTCGCGGGGGGCTTCATCACCGGTTTCGGGCCTTCGCTCACGGCCATACCGCTCAACTGCCTCCAGGGAGGCGTCGGCGTGGTTCTTGGACTGCTCGTGGCCGCGACGGTGGAGCGGGCCTATCCGCCCGTCCGCCAATGGAAATGGTAGAAACGCTCGCGGCCGCATACGTCGCGGTGCAGCAGAGAATCGAGGCAGCGGCGCGCCGGGCGGGCCGCCCGCTCTCAGGTATCCGTCTCATGGCGGTGAGCAAGGGCTTTCCGCGCGCCGCTGTGGATGCCGCGCTGGCCGCAGGGCTCCGGCTTTTCGGTGAGAACAGGGTGCAGGAGGCGGAAGGGAAGTTCGCGGAACTGCCGACGGACGTCGAGCTCCACCTGATCGGACATCTCCAGCGCAACAAGGCGCGCACGGCAGCCGCCGTCTTCTCCTGCGTGCAGTCGATCGACAAGACCGAGACGGCGGAAGCGCTGGACGCGCATTGCGCGCAACGCGGCACCGTCATGGACGTGCTGCTGGAGCTGAACGCAAGCGGCGAGCAGTCGAAATCCGGATTTGCCGACCGAGACCGGCTTCTCCGCGGCCTTGACGCGATTTCCCGTCTCACTCATCTCCGCGTGAGGGGGCTCATGACCGTGGGTCCACTCAGCGATGAGGAAACCAGGATTCGGTCCGCCTTCTCCCTCCTGCGCAGCCTCTTCGATGAGATTCGCGACGGGCAGACCTCTTTCGATACGCTTTCCATGGGAATGTCGGGCGATTTCGAGCAGGCCATCGAGGAAGGGTCCACGCTCGTGCGAATCGGCACGGCGCTTTTCGGGCCTCGGCAACCTCAATGAGCACAAGGGTCGTGCGCGTGACGGCGCTTGCCGTCCTCCTCTGCCTCGGCGCGGCCACCGTCGGCCTGGCCGACGACCACACGCCGAAGCCGTACGACCCCGACGAGTTTGCCGCGTGGATGCGCGATCTCTGGCGCGCTGAGGCCGTTTTTGTTGGCGCATTCCCGTTCGCGATCTTCGTGACGTTTGAAGTCTACGACACCATTCGCTACGCCGAGGATGGGTTTCGTGACCCCAGCTATGCCCCCTGGCCGCTGGGCTCGGGCTCGTCGACGTACTCGACGACCGAATCCACGTGGCTTGCGGTTTCGGCCCTATCCCTTTCCCTGATCGTCGCCGGCATCGATTTCCTGATCGGTCGCATCAATGAATCCTCCCCGAAGAATTGAAAGACGCGTCGCGCTTGCCGCGGACGACGGCGTTCGCCTGGACGTCTTCATCGCCGACCGGCTGGGTCTTTTTTCGCGCAGCCAGGCCAGGTCACGCGTCGTGTCCACGACGGTGAACGGAAAGCCGGCGCGGCTGGCGCGCAAGCTGCGCGTCGGAGACCTCGTACGCGTGGATTGGGCCGACCCTCCGCCCAGCGAGCTTGTCCCGGAGAACATCCCGTTGTGCGTCCGATTCGAAAACGAGGACGTCGTGGTCATCGACAAGCCGCAGGGCATGGTTGTGCACCCGGGAAGCGGCAATGCGGGCGGCACCATGGTGCATGCGCTCCTCTTCCGCTACGCCGGCTTTACGGATCGGTTTGCGGAGTCCGGGAGCAGGCCGGGAATCGTCCATCGACTGGACAAGGAGACCTCCGGCATCATCATCGTGGCGCGCCACCCCGCGGCCCATGAGATGCTTGCCGCCCAGTTCCGCGACCGCAGCGTGCGCAAGCGCTACCTTGCCATCGTCCAGGGCGTGCCGGCCGAGCGGGAGGGCAGGATCGACAAGCGCATCGCAAGGGACCCGCACGACAGGAAGAGATTCACCTGCGTCGCCACCGGTGGAAGGACCGCCTCGACGCGCTACCGCGTGTTGCGCAGCTTCGGCGCGGGAAAAGGCTCATATTCACTGGTTGTTCTGGCGCCGCGCACGGGGCGTACGCACCAGCTGCGCGTCCACATGAAGTCCATCGGAACCCCCATACTCGGCAACCCCGTCTACGGCCGGCCCAGACGCGCGCTTTCCCGCCAGCAGGCTCATGCTCCACGCCCGCAGTCTCACCATCAGGATACCCGGAGAGGAGCAGGCGCGCACATTCGTCTCACCGATGCCCGATCGGTTCCGCGGCGTGCTGCGGGAGATTCAGAACTTTTCGCCCAGGACGGAATTGTAGAGCTTTTCAATCCCCACCTTCGAGGGCGGCCCATGTCCGGGGAATATCAGCACCTCGTCACCGAGTGATAAAAGCTTGTCGCGCACGGATTCCAGAAGCAGCCCCCGCGCATAGCCGTCGCGCGTCGTCCCGATCGTGCCCGCCGACAGGGTATCTCCCGTAAAAAGGAGGTGACCGCAGAGAAAACAGACCGAATCGATTGAGTGCCCCGGTGTCTCGATGACGCGAATGGTGAACTCTCCGAGATCGAGCGAGTCCCCGTCTTTGATGTGCCGGGCAGGGAAGTCGAGAACGCTGGGCTGGTTTGCGTAGATCACCGACTCGTAGACCTTGCGTAGCGCGCGGATGCCATTGATATGCGCGTTGTGGGCATGCGTCACGAGGATGGACCGAACATACAGGCCGTTCTCCTCTACCGCCTGGAGGAGCTGCGCGTCGAATGCGCCCGGGTCGATCAGGATGGCGTCGCCCCCGCCGTCGGATCCGATGAGGTACGAGTTGGAGAATCCCAGCCGGGAAAAAAGCGAAAAGAACTTCATGGCGACTGTTCCAGGAAGACCGCTTCGTTTGGATTGGAGGACCTGAAGTCGACGATGGCGCGGTGCCCCGCATCGAAGAGCGTGCGCATGAGACTGCAATCGCGCATGCCCACCTCCTGCAAAATGGAGCCGACAAATCGCGAGCCATAGAGGTTGGAGTGGTCGAATTGCGTACGAACGGCGCGAATGCCAAGGAAATTGCACTGCACGATCTCGCATTCGGCGAACGTGCAGTCCAGGAGCTCGCAGCCGGCGAAGACCGAGTTCAGGAAATTCCCGCCCGTTGCGTCGCAGGAGGTGAAGGTGGCGCGGTCCAGGAAAGAGAGATGAATCTGGGCGCCGCGGAGGATGACGCGCGCCATCGTGGCGGCCGTCAGCCGGCAGCCGTACAGCTGCACGCCCGACAGGTCCACGTCCTCGATGCGCGCCCCCGCCAGGTCCAGGTCCCGCACGACGCGCCCCGGCTGGAGAATGCTGCGCACATGGGCCACAGGGGAAGGGTGGTGCACGACGCAGGTCGTCGCACCCGAGAGGGCGGGGCGGCCGCACCCCTGCACGGCACATGACCGGGGAACGAACATGGCCTTAAGATTACCCATTCATATCTGCGGGTGCAAGGCCGGGCAGGGGATTTGCAGGATTTACCGTCATACTTGCCGCCTCCGCGGCCTTGGTATATCCTGTGTGCGATGTATGCCTGCCATTTCTGCGGGACGGAGGTCGGGAATCCACGCGAAGTATTCAGGAACTCGACCTGCGCTTCCTGTCAAAAGGACCTGAAAATATGCCTCAACTGCCGGTTCTACAGCCCCGGCGCCCACTGGGATTGCGGTGAAACTATCGACGAGCAGGTGAAGGACAAGGATCGGGCCAACTTCTGTACGTTTTTCTCCTTCCGCGTCGCGACGCCCGGCACGAAGGCAGAGCAGCAAAAGGACGCGCGGCAGCAGGCAAAACGAAAAATCGACACGCTATTCGGCGATGAGTCCTGAGACAATAGGCTTTCTTGATTCCGGCATCGGCGGCCTGCCGTACCTGGCGCACCTTCGCATGCGCCTGGGCGGCGGGCGTCTCGTCTATGTGGCGGACCGGGCGAACTTCCCCTACGGGGAAAAAACACGGGAACAGGTCCTTGCGGCATCGCTCTCCGTCGCGGAACGCCTCATCGCGCGGGAGAACCCACGGCTGATTGTCGTCGCCTGCAACACGATGTCCGTCATCGCCCTTGAGGCGCTCCGCGAGCGCTTCCCGCTGCCCTTCGTCGGGGTGGTTCCTGCCGTAAAGCCGGCCGCCGAGCTTTCGCGCAAACGGCGCGTGGGAGTGCTTGCAACCCGGCAGACCGTGGAGGGGGAATACCTGCGGGGGCTCATCGAACGCTACGCCTCCGGCTGCGCCGTTGTAAGCCTCTCGTCGGCGCGGCTGGTCGAGTTCGTCGAGAGGGAAATGGCCGACGCATCGGACGAAGTGCGCATGGAAAGGGTGCGCGAGGAGGTGGAGCGCTTCCACACCGCGCGCATCGACGCGCTGGTTCTGGGCTGCACGCATTTTCTCCATCTCGAGCAGGAGTTCCGCCGGCTCCTTGAGGCAGAGGCCATCGCGCTCGTGGATTCGCGCGACGGCGTCTCCCGCCAGGTCGTGCGCCTCCTGCCCCCCGATATCGGTGCATCCAACGGCTCCCCGCATGTGATGTATCTCACCGGCGCAGAGCCCCTGGAAGAGCGCTACCAATGGTTTGCCGCCCGATTCGGCCTGCAGCTGGCGGGCACCCTGTAGGAACATATGGCGCCGAAAAAAACCGGCGAAGTGCTTTTCGGCATCAACTCCATCTACACGGTCGCCTCGGAGGGCGCGCGATACCAGTGTCGCATCAAGGGCAAGAAGGTGCGCGAGGATGCGCGCAGCTACAACCCGATCGCCCCCGGAGACCTTGTCGAGCTGATTCCCGATGATTACCACCCCCACGAAGCGATGATCAGCGCCGTGCTTCCCCGTCGCACGCGCCTCGTGCGTTGGAACAAGAAGGGCCGGGCCCCGCAGGTGCTTGCCGCGAATGCGGACATCGCGGTGTGCGTCACGAGCCCCGCTTCCCCGCCGTTTCGGCCGCGCTTCATCGATCGGCTGATCGTCGCCGCGGAGACCGGAGGCCTGACGCCCGTCGTCGTCCTCAATAAGTGCGATCTCACTCCGGCGGCTGACGTGACGGGGCGGCTGGACCATTACCGCGGAATGGGCTATCGGACGCTCGCCTGCTCGGCGCTCACGGGCGAAGGGCTGGGCGAGCTTGCCGACCTTCTTTCGCGGCAGCTCGCGGTGCTCGTCGGCCAGTCGGGCGTCGGAAAGTCGTCGCTCCTCAACGCGCTCTGCCCCGGGGCGGCAATGCGCGTCGGCGAGCTTTCCGAAAAGCACAACCGGGGCAATCACACGACCATCGTCTCGATCCTGCTGGAGATGAATGACGGGCTGCGCGTCGTCGACACGCCGGGCATCCGCGAGCTGGAGCTCGCCGACGTGCTTCCGGACGAAATTGGTTTTCACTTCCGTGATTTCGCTCCCTTCATGCAGGACTGCTCCTTTCAGCCCTGCCTCCACGACGGAGCGCCTCAATGCGCGGTCGCCGCCGCGGTGGAATCCGGAGAAATACATCCCGACCGCTATGAGAGCTACCTCCGCATCCTGCAGGAGCTGCGGGATTCCCGAAAGGGCATGTACGGGAGGACATTCCGCGATGGATGAGCATACCCTGGAGCTTCTCGAATTCCCAAAGATCGTGGAGGAGCTCGCGTCGCTCTGCGCGAGCCCCGAGGGCGCGGCGCTCCTCCGCGGCCAGCCCATCATGACCGACAAGGGGCTGATCGAGCAGCGAATCTCCCTGGCGCTGGAGCTCCGCGCGATACTCGAATCGGGCGCTTCAATGCCTGGTTTCGATTTTCCCGACATCGACGATGCGACGCCGCGCCTGGGCAAGCAGGGGCTCCAGCTCGAAGGGGAAGAGCTGGCCGCCATCGGGCGATGGATACTCTCCGGTCTCAAGATGAAGCGTCTCATCGAAAAGGATGCGCGCGGCGGCGTTGCCGAAATGGCCGCGGGCATCCCCGACCTGAGCGCTCTGTCCAAGCGCATATTCCGCGTCGTGGACCATGACGGACAGCTGCGCGAAAAGCAGCTCCCCGAGCTTGCGGCGATACGCGACCGCATCCGCCGGCACCGCGAAGACGCGGACAAGTCCGTGCGCGGCCTCCTGGAGGAGAACGCGTACCGCGGGTACTGGCAGACGGCGCTGCCGACGCAGCGCGACGGGAGGGTGGTGCTGCCCCTGAAGGCCCAATACAAGGGGAGGGTCAAGGGTATCGTGCACGAGATGTCGTCCAGCGGGTCGACGCTCTTCATCGAGCCTCTGGAAGTGGTGGAGAAGAACAACGCCATCGTGCAGGAGGAAAACCTGTACCGGCTGGAGATGCGGCGCATCCTGCGCGAGCTCACCGCCGAGGTGTCGGCGCGCGCAGGCGAGCTCGACACGCTGGTGGCGACCGTCGCATTCATCGATACGCTGATGGCGCGCGCTCGCTATGCCGTCCAGCACCGGTGCAGCCGCGTGGAGAACGGCGGGCAGACCATCGCGCTGCGGGAGGCGCGGCATCCACTTCTTGGCGCCGCGGTCGTCCCGGTGTCGATCACGCTGGCGCAGGACCTGCGCGTGCTCATCATCACGGGACCCAATACCGGCGGAAAGACCGTGAGCCTGAAGACCGTGGGGGTCCTGGCCCTGATGAACCAGTTCGGCATGGAGGTGCCCTCCGGGGAGGGATCGCGGCTGCCGATATTCGACGCGGTGCTTGCCGACATCGGTGACGAGCAGTCAATCGAGCAGTCTCTTTCCACCTTTTCCGGGCACGTGAAAAATCTTGCGGCCATCGTGAAGCAGGCGGGGCCGCATTCCCTCGTGCTCCTGGACGAGCTGGGCGCCGGCACCGATCCGCAGGAGGGCGTGGCCCTTGCCATGGCGCTTCTGGACCACTTCATGGCGCGCGGCTGCTCCGTCATGGCGACGACGCACCACGGCATCCTCAAGAATTATGGCGCGACCCGGCCCGGCGCGCAGAACGCCTCCATGGGATTCGATCCGGAGAGCTTTGCGCCGACGTACCGCATCCAGATGGGCGTGCCGGGAGAAAGCCATGCGCTGGAGATCGCGCGCCGCAGCGGCATGCCGGAGAATGTGCTTGCAAGCGCCTTTTCGTATCTCGATGACGAGCGCACCGACATCTCGAAGCTCGTGTCGCACCTCGCCGAGAGGCACCAGAAGCTTTCCCAGGCCGAGGAGGTTCAGACGGAGCGCGAGAACGAGCTGCGGGAAAAGCGAAGGTCGGCGGACCTGAAGGAGCTCACGCTGCGGCAGAAGGAGCTGGAGCTGCGCCGGCACGGCCTGCGGGAGCTCAGGGACTTCATCGAGCAGGCACGCAAGGAGTGGGAGTCGCTGCGGCAATCCTCTTCCGCGCCCGCCGGCGCCGAGTTCGGCGCGCTGGCGGCCGGCATCCAGGAGCGCATCGAAAAGGAAGAGCAGAGGATCTCTGAAGAGAGGGATGCCCTGGCGCCGGCCGCCACATTCGACGTGCAGGAGGGGATGGAGGTCGTGATCGCGCGCACGGGAAGGAGGGGCAGGGTGCTCCGCCGGGACAAGGGACCGCGATGGATCGTGGAGACGGAGACGCTGCGTCTGTCCCTCCTGCCCGGCGAGCTTCGCCCCGCGCCCGCCGTGCCTGACAAGGAGGCCTCAGGGGTCTCGGTGAGCTTTTCTTCGGCAGGGACGACGGATACGCCGGCGCTCGAGCTGTACCTCATCGGGCTGCGCGTGGAAGAGGCCATGCAAAAGGTGGAGAAGCAGATCGACAACGCCCTCGTGCACGGGTTGCGCGATCTTCAGCATCGTGCACGGAAAAGGGGAGGGGAAGCTCCGCACCGCCGTGCACGCGTACCTCCGCGCCCTTCCGCTGGTTGAGGAGTTCCATTTTTCCGCGCCCGAGGAAGGCGGATTCGGCAAGACCATCGTCACGCTCAGGATGTAAGTCTTCGAACAACCGCGTATCCCGTCCACGCGCGGCGGTCAGCTTGCCATCCCCATGGCCGGACGATAGTATTGCGCGATGGATTCCGGTGTCTTCGGCCAGGTCTTTTCCTCCTGGGAGGTGATTGCCGCCTCCCTCGTCCTCATCCTCCTTCTGCCGCTCGTCTTCTATGTCGCCTCGACCCGTGCGCGGAAGAAGAAGCCGGCGCGTCTTGCCCCCCCGAGGTCAAAAGCGAAACCGGCGGCTGCTCCGAAGAAGGATGAGCGCGAGGAGGTGCGCGGGCCGCGGGAGGGCCGGCCCTCCCGGTCGATCGAGCCGCCAGACGATGCCGAAGGGAAAAAATGAAAAACATCGTCATCAAAGGGGCGCGCGAGCACAACCTGAAAAACATCGATCTCGTGATGCCGCGCGATGCCCTGATTGTCGTTTCCGGTCTGAGCGGCTCCGGGAAGTCCTCCCTCGCTTTCGACACCGTTTTCGCGGAAGGTCAGCGCCGCTACGTGGAATCCCTGTCCTCCTATGCGCGCCAGTTCCTCGGCAGGCTGGACAAGCCAGACCTGGACTACATCGAGGGGCTGTCGCCGGCGATCGCCATCGAGCAGAAGACCACCCACCGCAACCCCCGGTCCACGGTGGGCACGGTCACGGAGATCTACGATTACCTGCGGCTCCTTTTCGCGCGGGTGGGCACTCCCCACTGCCCGCAGTGCGGTCGGGAGATCCAGGAGCAGTCGGTCGACCAGATCGTCGATTCGCTGCTCGTGCTGCCGGAGGGAACGAAGGTGGTCCTCCTTGCGCCGGTCGTCGGGGCGAAAAAGGGGGAGCACCAGAAGATACTCGATGACGCCAAACGCATGGGATACGTACGCGTCCGCATTGACGGTGAGATACGGGCTCTGGACGAGGAGATCGTCCTGGACCGCAAGCGCAAGCACACCATCGAGGTCGTCGTGGACCGGCTCGTCGTCGCCCCCGACACGCGCCGGCGCTTCTCCGAATCGGTGGAAGGAGCACTGGAGACGTCGGGGGGCACGCTCATCGCGCTCGTGCGGGAGAGGTCGGGCGAGCGGGAGATACTTTTTTCACAGAAAAGCGCCTGCCCGACCTGTGGCATCAGCATCCCCGAGCTGCAGCCGCGGCTTTTTTCCTTCAACAATCCATTCGGCGCCTGCCCGGAGTGCTCGGGGCTCGGCGTCACCCTTGAGTTCGATCCCGCCCTCGTCGTGCCCGATAAGACGCTGTCGTTCAATGAAGGCGGCATCGTCCCGTACAATCCCAAGGCCAACTGGTACAGGAGCCAATTCGACTCCCTGGCGAAGCATTTCGGCTTCTCGCTGGATACGCCGCTTGCGGACCTGCCGGCCTCCACCTACAACGCGATCCTGCATGGAACGAAGGAGAAGATCGGCTTCCGTTACCAGAGCAAGGACGGCCGCGGCAAATGGGAGTTCGAGTCGGGCTTCCGCGGCGTGCTCAACGAGCTGAAGCGCCGCTACTTGGAGAGCAGCTCCGAGCAGGTCAAGGAATGGATGGAAGGCTTCATGTCGCAGAAGGACTGCACCTCCTGCGACGGCAGGAGGCTGAAACCCGAGGTGCTTGCCGTCACCGTGGGGGACAAGAACATCCATGAGATCACGCAGCTTTCGGTGAGCGATTCACTTGCCTTTTTCGCCAGTCTCCCGCTCACCTCCACCGCGCAGAAGATCGCGCGACAGATCCTCAAGGAGATCGCCGCGCGCCTCACGTTCATGAAGAATGTCGGGCTTGCCTACCTCACGCTGGAGCGGCGCGCGAGCACGCTTTCCGGCGGGGAGGCGCAGCGCATCCGTCTTGCCACGCAGATCGGCTCGTCGCTGGTCGGCGTGCTCTATATCCTGGATGAGCCGACGATTGGTCTCCACCAGAGGGACAACGCGCTTCTGATCGACACGCTCAAGCACCTGCGCGACATCGGCAACACCCTCATCGTCGTGGAGCACGACGAGCAGACGCTGCGCACCGCTGATTACATCGTGGACCTGGGGCCGGGCGCCGGCGTCCACGGCGGGCACATCGTCGCGGCCGGGAGCATTGAGGAGGTCTGCGCCAATCCGCAGTCTCTCACGGGCCAGTACCTTTCCGGGGCTCTCACCATCGAGCGCGGAAGGCCGCGCCGCAAGGGCAATGGAAAGACCGTGGTCCTGCGTGGCGCCCGCGAGCACAACCTGAAGGGCATCAACGTCGAGTTCCCCCTGGGAACATTCATCGCCATTACCGGGGTGTCGGGGTCCGGGAAGTCGACCCTGCTCTCCGACCTGCTCTATCCGGCGCTTTCAAACGCGATTGGAGGCCCGCGCCTTGCCGAGGGGGCATACGATTCGCTCATGGGCTCAAAAGAGATCGACAAGGTGATCAATATCGACCAGGGCCCCATCGGCCGCACGCCGCGGTCCAACCCGGCGACGTACGTGGGCCTCTTCGGTGCCATACGGTCCCTTTTCGCGCAGCTTCCTGAGGCGCGCGCAAAGGGATACAAGGCGGGTCGCTTCTCCTTCAACGTGAAGGGCGGCAGGTGCGAGAAATGCCAGGGGGCCGGCACCATCCGCATCGAGATGCATTTCCTGCCCGACGTCTACGTGACCTGTGACGCGTGCAAGGGCAGGCGCTACAACCGCGAGACGCTTGAGGTCCGCTACAAGGGCAAGAACATCCACGAGGTGCTGGAAATGACGGTGGAGGAGGGCGTCGCGTTCTTCCGCCACATCCCGACCATCGCACCGAAACTGGAGACATTGCTCGACGTGGGGTTGGGCTACGTCTGCCTCGGGCAGTCGGCGCTCACCCTCTCCGGGGGCGAGGCCCAGCGCGTGAAGCTTTCGCTGGAGCTTTCCCGTCGGAGCACGGGCCGCACGTTCTACATCCTGGACGAGCCGACCACCGGGCTGCATTTTGCCGATGTGAAGCAGCTCATGGAGGTGCTGGAAAAGCTGGTCGATGCGGGAAACACGGTGGCGCTGATCGAGCACAATCTGGATGTCATCAAGTGCGCCGACTGGGTGATCGATCTCGGACCGGAGGGAGGCGACAAGGGCGGCGAGCTGGTGGCGCAGGGCACCCCGGAGCACGTCGCGCGCACCGAGGGCTCCTGGACCGGGAAATACCTGAAGCGTTTGCTGAAAAAGGAATGATCGCTTTTCTCCTGGCGTTGCTGCTTCTGTCATCCCCCGCTCCGGCCTCAGCGCGGCCTCTTGACGAAGGAGCGACCGCGGCTCCGCGTCCGGCGGCGGCAGGCGCAGCGGCAGCCCCGGCCCCGGCCGCCGCGGAGAGCCCGCAGGACCAGGCAGCAGCCACGCTTGCCCAGGACGTGGCCACGGCAAGCTACTACGAGCTTGTGACCTGGTGCCGGGAGCTCGGGCTGGACGATTCCGGTTCCCGCCGCGACTTGCAGCAGCGGCTGGCTGAGCACCTGAAGGTGTCATTGCCCGCCGTGGCCGCAACGCCAAAGCGGACCATCACGGTGCGCTCCGCCCGGGAATCGGAGTACTCCACGCTGAAGGAAGCGGATGAGAAGTATGTCTTTCTCCGCGGGGACGTGCTCATCGAGGTTCGCGATGAAAAGGACGGCACGCTGCAGTCGATCAAGGCAGACAGCGTCACCTACAACCAGACGCGCGGCAAGGTGAGCGCGCAGGGCAATGTCGCCTATTCGCTCACCCGGGGCGGCCAGACCGACACCTTTACGGGGCAAAGCCTCGATTTCGACCTGGAAAGCTCAGAAGCGGTTTTCTACGACGGGAGCACGACGCGCGTGATCAAGCGGACGGGCGCCGATGTGCCCTATTCGTTCAAGGGACAGACGATCACCCGCTTTGCCAACGACACGGTCATCATGTCGGACGGCACCTTCACGAGCTCGCCAACGCCGGATGATCCGCTGTACCGGGTAAACGCGTCCGCCGTCTATCTCCTGGCGCCCGGCGAATGGGCGATACAGAACGTCGTTCTTCTCGTGGGCAGGGTGCCCATCCTCTGGCTGCCGGGCTTTTTCTGGCCGGGTGACGAGTTTTTCTTCAATCCCAACTTCGGCTCGAATACCCGCGAGGGATCGTACGTGCAGACGACGACGTATCTGTTCGGCAGGAAAGCCAAGGAGGACAGCCCGCTCTCATTCCTCCAGATCGCCGATTCCACGGACGCAGGCTACACGCTGGAGCCGCACGGCCTTTTCCTGCGCAAGGTTCCCGGCACCACGACGACGACGCCGGATACGCGAAACGTCAAGCTGCTCCTGGATGCCTATTCCAACCTCGGCCTGTTTGCCGGTCTTACGGGCGACCTGTCGCCGCTTGCGACGTTCCGCACCGGTATCGGGTTCAGCCGGACCATCTTTGACAACAACTCCCCACTCTGGGTCAACCCGGACGGTTCGGTGCAGAGCTACTGGAACTCGTCCTCCCTTTTCGGTCTCGTCGTTCCCTTCCGCTTCGGCCTGGAAGGAACTCTCCGCACAACGGGCGATGTTTTTTCGATGAGCGCGGATTTTCAGTATTTTTCCGATCCGTCCTTCCCGAGCGACTTCTACAACCGCTCCGAGGCGAATTTCCTGTCCACGCTCCTGACGCCGCCGAGCACAACGACCGCTGCCACCACCGCGCAGCAATCCAACCTGTCATGGGATCTCGCCGGGCGTCTCGACCTCACGAAGCTTGTCGGGCTGCCCTTCGTGCAGAATCTTTCCATCCCGAGCGCGAACTTCAAGGTCACGTGGCTGAGCAAGGCCGGGCCTTTTGTCAATCCGCTCTCCACCGTTCCGACCGACCCTCAGGACTACGACCCCGGGCGCACGTTCTACTATCCGTCGAGCATCACGGCGCCTGACATTTCCTTTTCCATGACGGGAGACATCCTCTCCTTGAGCACGGTCCCGCAGACGGCTGCGGCGCAGCCGCCGAAAACGGCGGCACCTGCCGCTGCTTCGACCGGGACGGCGCAGGGCAAGGGCGGAGCACCCGGCGCTGCCGCGCAGTCGCAGCCGGCAGGTACAGCTGCCGTACCATCGGGGACGGCAACGTCGGCACCCGCGGCAGCGACCGCAACAGCGCCGTCAGCAGCGGCACCCGCGGCAGCGCCGTCGGCAGCGGCACCCGCGGCAGCGCCGTCGGCAGCAGCACCAGCAGCGGCAAAGGCGTCTGACTCGTCGGCGAAAACGCCAGCCCCGGCACCCGATCCCGGCAAGGGTCTACGGGAGCCTCATGTCGTGGCGGTTGCAGGTTCAGCTTCGTCGGCGCCCGCCGCTGCACCGGCCGCGCCGCGCATCCCGTTCCGTGAGCCCGCGCGGCAGCCGGACGTCCAGCAAAGCCAGAGCCCCGGCGCATCGGCATTCAAGCTTTCCTACCAGCTCCAGCCGCGCGCGACATTCGAGCACACGTTCGATACCACGAATTGGGTGAGCAGGCAGACAGTCGACTACAGCATCCTCTACCGAACGCTGGAGCTGGGTGGATCCGGCGGCGTGACTGCCGCCGCCTCCTTTCTGGACAAGCTTGCCGACGTGAGCCTTGGTTTGAGCACGGACGGTTTGTGGAGGACCCGATTCGATCCCAGTGCGCTGGAGCTGGCCTCCACAGACTGGCCGAGCCAGCTTCTTCGTGACATGCAGCAGGACCAACTCGCGCTGCGCACCAATTTTCAAGGGACACTGCGGCCATTCCAGTCCTTGCCGTCGCTTGCCAGCTCCACGCTGCAATATCAGCTCGGGGTCCGTCTTTACCAAGTCAGTCTGACGGGAAGCGACCCGCTGAATCCCGTGCTCACGAAGGCCTCACCCGATTGGACGACGAATACGATCACCACGAACAGCCTGGCGTCGACGCTGGCCTTCAATACGGTGCAGACAACGGACACCCTTGCCGTGACGTTGTTGCTTCCACCTCAGAACGCCGTCGCTCACGGCGCGACTGGATGTGGGGGCAGGTCCCTTCAAGGGCACCGTGCAGGGAGGATTCACGCAGCCATCGACCCTGCTCTACCAGCCGTTGATCGTGAACGGCACGCTGGATTTCGGCTCCGGCTTCGGCGGGAGCGAGGAGGTGCAACTGGACGTTGCCAACGCGGCGATCTCACGGTCGACCACCCAGCTCAACCTGGGCTACTTCAGCGGCACATTCATTGCCCAGGAAACCGGCCCGTTGAACCTGCTCGAGCCTTCGACAGTGAAGGTCGGTTTTGAAAACGGCGGGACGCCGGTGTGGCTCTGGATGGACAGGATCAAGCTCAGCCTTTCCCTCAAGACACACTGGTACCTGAATCTGCAAAATTACTTGGACAATCTCTTCGATTTCAATCTGGGCCTGACGCTCTCAATCTTCAAATTCCTCGATCTGACATTTTCATCTGTTTCTACAAACAGCAAAACGTACCGTTATATCCCTGCGTTGGCTACGGCAGAAGGCGAAACGTGGGTGAATCCCTTCGACGATCTTCTTGCATCGTTCGATTTTTTCGACACCCGGACGTCTGCTTTAAGTGACAGGGTGAGATCTGCCTTCAAGATTCGGACGCTCGCTATCACCGCCGTGCAGCATTTCCCCGATTGGGATCTCAGTTTCCAGTACCAGGGGTCGCCGCAGCTCCGCAGGGACCCTGTTGACAACATTCTCAAGAATATCTGGACGCCCACATTTTCCATCCAGGTGACGTGGAACGCGGTTTCGGAGGTGAAGAGCAACGTTCATGGGGACTATACGGGTGTGTATCTGCGGTAGCAGGCCGTCACCCGGGGAGGCAGCTGCGACTCCGGCGCAATTGAAGCTGCGACTCCGGCGCAATTGAAGCTGCGACTCCGGCGCAATTGAAGCTGCGACTCCGGCGCAATTGAAGCTGCGACCTTCTTGGGCGCAATTGACGCTCGGATCGTTTTTCCACTACGATGATCGCGGGAGTTGAATGGAGAAACCGCTGACGGTTGTCGTAAACGACGAAACGATCCTGCCCGAAATCTGCGGGGCAAACGATACAAACCTGAAAATCATGGAAGAGCTGATGGGAGTGCGCATATACTCCCGCGGCAACGAGATACTGCTCGATTCTGAAGATGACGCCATCCAGCGAACCTTCCGGCTCCTGCTCCAGCAAATGGAAGACCACGTCCGTCTCGGGCAGTTTCCCGGCCCGGACCTCATCCGCACGCTCTATCGCTCCCTCGCCGACGGCGAGGAGGAGAAGGTGGAGATCCTCAAGCGGAACCTCGTCGTCATTCCCGGCGGCACGCGCAAGGTCTATCCCCGCACGCACAATCAGGCCCTCTACCTCGAATCGATCGAAAAGAACGAGCTGGTCTTCGGAGTCGGTCCCGCCGGCACCGGGAAGACCTATCTCGCCGTCGCCCAGGCGCTGAAGCAGGTCCTCAGCCAGGGCAGGAGGAAGCTCATCATCACGCGCCCCGTGGTGGAGGCGGGCGAAAGCCTCGGCTTCCTGCCCGGTGACCTCACCCAGAAGATACACCCCTACCTGAGGCCCCTTTACGATGCCATCGAATCGCTGGTTCCAATGGAGGTGTTTCGCCGGCTGGAGGAAAACGGGGTGATCGAGATCGCGCCGCTTGCCTACATGCGCGGCCGAACGCTTTCGGGAGCCTTCATCATCCTCGACGAGGCGCAGAATACCACCCGGGAGCAGATGAAGATGTTCCTCACGCGCATCGGAGAAAACTCCCGCACGGTCATCACGGGCGACATCACGCAGATCGATCTTCCCCGGAAATCGGACTCCGGGCTCCTCACGGTAATCCCCATCCTCACCCCCATCCGCGAGATACGGTTCACGTTTTTCGAGGAGCGCGACGTGGTGAGGAATCCCCTCGTGCGAAAGATCGTCCACGCCTACGAGACCGCGCATGAAGAATAGGCGCCCCCTCGTCGTGGCGCGCCTCCTCGAGGTCGCACGGCGCATGCGTCTGGAGCGCTGGACGGTCATTGCCGTGAGCATCTCCTTCGTCGTGGCGCTGGCCATCATCCTCGTGACGACGGAGTTTCGAAGCTTGTCCCTGCGCGCCGCCGGCGCCTCCTGGACCGCGGGGGGGGTCGCGGAGAAGGATTATGTCGTCGAGAAGGACTACCAGTACGTGGATGAGAATGCCACGCAGGACAGGCGCGAAGCGCAGGCCACCCTCGTGCCTCCCGTTTTCACGCTGAACGCGGTCACGAGCGCGACGATCCTGGCGACCTTCGACCGGTTCGGCCAGATCCTGCTCCGCACGATCCGTGAAGGCTCGTCGGCGGAGAAGGTGTTCCTCTCGGTGCAGGTGGAGTTTCCCGACCGCATCTCGCGCGCCGACCTGCGCCAGATCCTCTCCCCGCCGGACGTCGCGCAGACGCTGCAGCAGAGCCGGGACCTGCTCGATGCGACTCTCGCGCGCGGCATCACGGACCTCCTCGCGCATCGCGACGAGGCGGCGGCGGCGGGGGCGATAGAGATCCGTCGCTTCCAGGACGGTCGGCTGCAGTCGGAAGAGGTCCCCTTCGAGCAGATCGTGACGCGGGAAAACATCGTCCCGCAGATCCAGGACCATTTGCCGACCACGACGGCCGGAGATGGCACGCGCCGCGCGATGACGATCCTCGTGCGCGCCTTCGCCGCGGAGAACGCCTTCTACGACGCCGACAGCACGCTCATGCATCGAAACCGCGCCCGGGCGGAGGTTGACCTCGTGACGGAAAAGCTGTCGCGCGGCCAGGTGCTGGTCCGTCGCGGGGACCTCATCAGCGACGCCACGGCCCGCAAGATCCGCGCCCTCAACGACTACACGCGCACCGTGGATATCAACGGCATCGTCGGCACGACGCTTTTCCTCGCGGTGATATTCGGCCTCTCCCTCTATCTCCTTTCGATGAAGACGCCGCCGGTCCCGCTGCGGCGCGGCCATATCCTGCTCCTGCTTTCGGTGGGCCTGGGCTATCTTGCCGTGAGCGCCCTTGTGGTGCGCTTTGCGGCACTGCCCGAATGGATGCCGGTCTCCATCGCCATCCCGACCAGCAGCATGGCCATGCTCGCGACCATCCTCGTGTCGACACCGGTGGGTGTGTTTTTCTCGCTGTTTGCATCGCTCGCCCTTCTGCTGCTCACCGGCATGGGCGTCCAGGGCTTCCTTTTCGCCTTCCTGAGCGGCATCGCGGCGACGGCCGTCGTCCT
Source organism: uncultured Spirochaetota bacterium (assembly GCA_963781885.1). GTDB lineage: Bacteria > Spirochaetota > Spirochaetia > SZUA-6 > Fen-1364 > Fen-1364. Next base: position 1,361,944 of record CAWAHW010000002.1, read on the forward strand.
GAACGCGGAAAAGCGCATCGATCTGATACGCGCGGGGCTCATCCTCTCCCTTGCCGACATCCTGATCCTCCTGATCGTCGGCCTCCTGGGCAACTACGATTCGCGCATGATCCTGAGCCTCATGGGGTGGGGGCTTGCCAACGGCTTTTTCTGCGGCATCCTCACGCTGGGCTTCCTGCCCATATTCGAGCTGATGCTGAATGCGCCCACGCGATTCAAGCTCATGGAGCTTTCGGACCTGAACTCGCCGATATTCAAACGCATGCTTTCCCAGGCGCCCGGCACCTACACCCACTCCATCAGCGTCGCCAATCTCGCGGAAACCGCGTGCGAGGCGATCGGCGCCAATGCGCTCCTGGCGCGCGTGAGCGCCTATTACCACGACATCGGGAAGGTCGACCAGGCCGACTATTTCGTGGAAAACCAGAAGGCCTATAACCGGCACGACCAGATGAGGCCGAGCCTTTCCGTGGCCGTGATCAAGAGCCACGTGCGCATCGGCATCGAGAAAGCGCAGGAGCTGAATCTTCCCCAGGCGATCATCGACATCATTGCGCAGCACCACGGCCGCGGTCTGATCACCTTCTTTTACCAGCGGGCGGTCAAGGAGGGAAAAAACCCGCGCCTTTCCCGCGACGACTACTCCTACCCCGGCGCACGGCCGAAGACGAAGGAGGCGGCGGTCCTCATGCTCGCCGACACCGTGGAGGCAGCGTCGCGCACCCTGAAAAAACCCACCGAGGCGCGTCTGGAAAGCTTCGTCCAGGACATGATCATGGAAAAGTTCACCTCGGGCGAGCTGGGGGATTCCAGCCTCACCCTGCGGGACCTCGAGCTCATCCGCAAGAGCTTCGTGCACATCCTGGAGGGCTATTTCCATACGCGCATCGAATACCCAAAGCTCGCGCGTCCCCGGGAAAACGACTCATGAGCGCGCGGGTCCGCTCGGTGGAGGTGGTCGTGGAGGGGGTCCCTGCGCCCCGGTGGCGTGTGGCCGTGGGTCGGTTCTGCGCGGCGATCCTCGCGGAGGCAGGCTATGATGCCTGGGAGGTTGCCGTGCTGCTCTGCGGCGACGAGCGGATCGCTGAGCTGAACGGCAGGTACCGCGGCAAGAGCGGGCCCACCGACGTGCTCTCGTTCCCGCGCGAAGAAACACCCACCGCGGGGCGCGTCACCGGTGACGTCGCGATTTCCCTTCCGATGCTCCGCCGCAATGCCGCCTCTTTCGGCGTGGGCGAGGACGAGGAGTTGAAACGACTGCTCGCGCACGGCATGCTCCATCTGGCGGGCATGGATCACGGTCGCGGCCGGGGCGGGGCGATGCTCGCCCTCCAGGAAAAGCTCCTGGAGCGCACGCGCGCCGTCCACATCATGGCGGAGTGAAGGCACGATGAAAACGTATCGGTGCACCATTGTCGCGGGCTGCCTCGTGCTGCTTCTGGCCGGCGGAGGATCGCTCGCGGCGGATGCCCGCAGCGCGTACCTGGACGGGGTTGCCGCCCAGGGAACGGAGGACTTCGAGCTCGCCGTCGAGAAGTACAAGGAAGCGCTTTCACTCAACCCGGTGTACCTCGAGCCGCTTGTCGGCCTTGCAGAGGCCTTCCTGGAGCTCGAGGAGTACGACGAAGCGCTCACATTCGTGACAAAGGCGCGGACGCTGGACAGGAACAATCCCGACCTCGCGGTGCTGGAAGGCCGGATCCGTATCGGGCTTTCCGACGTGCCGACGGCGCGATCCCTTTTTTCCCAAGTGCTCACCCGACAGCCGAACAATGTCGAAGCGCAGCTGGGCATGGCGGAGGCGTCCATTGCCGAGGGAAAGCCGCGCAATGCCCTGACGCAATACCAACAGACGCTGACGCTCGCCCCGGAGAGCACGAAGGCCCTCCTGTCCATCGCCATGCTCTATGACGAGACGGGGGACGAGGCGAGCGCCGGCACCTACTACGAGCTCGCGCTGAAAAGCCATGCCTCGGACGCCCACGTGCAGCTCGCCGCCGCCTCCTGGTATGCGACCCAGGGAAATCTGGCGATGGCGGAGAAGCACGCGCAGACGGCCCTTTCCCTGAAGCCCGGGTGGGATCAGGCGCAGATCGCCCTGGGGGGCATCTTCCTGGCGGAGACGCGCTACCCCGACGCTATTTCGACGCTGCATGACGTCGTGACGACGAACCGTGACGACGCCGGTGCCTGGTACTCGCTGGGGCTCGCCTACAGGAAGTCCGGAGACCCCGCAAAGGCAATCGCGAGCTTCGGCTCCGCGCTGCACGCACGGCCGGACGACGAGGTGGCGCGCATTGCACAGGAAAACACGGCCATCGAATCGTTGCCCATGGACGACCCGCAACGAAAGAGCATGGGGGCATTCCACCTCGCGCAGGGCAAGGCTTTCGAGGACCGCAGCTTCCTGGAAAAGGCGCTGGCGGAATATCGACGGGCCCTCATCCTCGACCCTACGTCGCGGGACGCGCGGGTCGCCTATGCCCGCATCTACAAGAGCCTGGGTTTCCCCGCCAAGTACCTGAGCGAGCTGCAGGTGCTTGCGAAGCTCGGCGTGAACGATACATTCGTGTCGGACGAGATCGAGCGCCTGACGAGCCAGCTCGCGGATTCGGTCTCCCGCGCCTGGGGATACGACCAGTACAACCTGGACCGCACCCGCTACACGGTTCCCGTCTTCACCATCGCGTCGAAAAATCGGCTGCGGCACGCGCTCGCCAGCGACGACCTTGCCCGTTCCTTCGCCTCCCTCCTGGGCCGCTACGACGCGCTCACGGCACCCGATGCGCCGCCGGCGGTGACCGGCTTCGACCAGGCGTTTCGCGCGGCGCGCACGGCGGGTGACGACTACTTCGCCATTCTCACGATCGACGAGGCGGACAGGAGCTTTTCCGCGACCGTGGACCTTTATCTTGCGCGCACCGGCGGACGCATCGCAAGCTTCGCGGCGTTCCGCACGGGGAACGACCGGGTCCGCGATGCGCTGATGAAGCTGGCCGGCCAGATCGCCGACTTGATGGCGCCGCGCGGAAACCTGCTCGTCCGCAAGTTCGCGCAGGGTGCCATCGACCTGGGCACGTTCCAGGGCCTGAAGAATGGCGATTCGCTTGTGATCGTGCGAAAGGGCGGGGTGCGTCTCCAGGCGGACGCGCCGGGCATCACCTATGACGAAAAGGACGTGGCAGGGGATTTCAAGGTGACCGCGGTCGACGAGGCGGTTTCCGAGGGCACGGTGTCCTACCGTGGATACTTCGACTACGTCAATGCCGGCGACCAGGTCGTCTTTGCGGTGAAGCGCGCCCCCCCGCCGGTCGTCGCCCCGGCCGAGCGGACGGGAAACATCCTGACGCGGCTTTTCCGCATCGGAGGTTGAAGGGCGCGCCCGACCCGGCGGCAGGGATCGGCGGAGCACCCGCGTTGACACGCCCGGGGCTTTCCCGTATATTTTTCACGATTTCGCCAAAAACCCCCGCACCGTGGACTGCGATCCGATCGCACGTGCAAGGAGAATATGCATGGCCAAGAAGACCGTTCGCGACGTGGACTTGAGAAACAAGCGCGTGCTCGTGCGCGTGGACTTCAACGTGCCCCTGAAGGACGGAAAGATCACGGATGACACGCGCATCACCGCTGCGCTGCCCACCCTCACGTACGTGCTGGACCAGAAAGGCGCGATGCTCATCCTCATGAGCCACCTGGGAAGGCCGAAAAAGCCCGATACGGAGAACAGCCTTGCGCCGGTGGCCGTCCGGCTCTCCGAGCTGCTCGGCCGGAAGGTGACGCTCGCCCCGGATTGCGTGGGGCCCGCGGCTGAGGCGGTCGTCAAGGCAATGAAGGCCGGCGATGTGGTGCTCCTGGAAAACGTGCGCTTCCACCCCGAGGAGGAGAAGAACGACCCCGGCTTCGCGCGGCAGCTCGCCTCGCTGGGGGACGTCTACGTCAACGATGCATTCGGCACGGCGCACCGCGCCCACGCCTCCACGGAAGGCGTGGCGAAGATTCTGCCGGGCGTTGCCGGCTTCCTCATGGAAAAAGAGATCAAGTTCCTCGGCGGCGTGTTCGAGAAGCCCGCCCGCCCGTTTGTCGCGATCATCGGCGGGGCGAAGGTTTCCACGAAGATCGCCGTGCTCGAGTCCCTCCTGCCGCGCGTGAACACGATGATCATCGGCGGCGGCATGTCGTTTACGTTCAGCAAGATGCAGGGCCATTCCATCGGAAAATCGATGGTGGAGGCGGATTTCCTCGACACGGCAAAAATCTTCTTGGAAAAGGCCAAAAAGGCCGGTGTCGAGATACTCCTCCCGGTGGATCACTTGGTGGCCTCGGAGTTTGTCGAGACGGCCACGTCGGAGCTCGTGGACAGCGTTGATGTCCCCGACGGAAAGATTGCGATGGATATTGGTCCGAAGACGGTGGCGCTTTTCCGCGGACGCATCCAGAAGGCGAAAACAGTGCTCTGGAACGGGCCCATGGGCGTGTTCGAGTTCCCCGCATTCGCAAAGGGAACGCAGGACATCGCGCGCGCAGTCGCCGATTGCAAGGGAACAACGGTCGTCGGAGGCGGGGATTCCGTGGCGGCCGTCAACCAGTTCGGCCTGGCGGCAAAGATCACGCACGTCTCCACGGGCGGCGGCGCCTCGCTCGAGCTCCTGGAAGGCAAGCAGCTTCCCGGCGTCGTGGCACTCCAGGACAGGTAGGAAAGAGATGCGCCAACCCTATATCGCCGGCAATTGGAAGATGTATAAAACCGTCTCCGAAGCCACCGCTCTCGCGGGCGCCCTGGTTGCCGCCGTCGGCAAAGACACGGGCAGGAAGATGATGATTGCGCCTCCCTTTACCGCGCTGCATGCGGTGCGCGACGTCCTGAAAGGCTCGAAAATCCTGCTGGGCGCGCAGAATGCGTGCGCCGAGCTGGAAGGCGCTCATACCGGGGAAGTCTCCCTGCGCATGCTTCGCGATGCCGGCGTGACGGTCGTGATACTCGGCCATTCGGAGCGCCGCCACGTCTATGGAGAGACGGACGCCCTGGTGAACCGAAAGGTGAAGCTTGCCCTCACGGAAGGTTTCGAGGTCATCCTCTGCGTCGGTGAAACCCTCGATGAGCGGCAGAAGGGCGTGACGGAAAAGGTCGTGGAAAGCCAGACGCGCGAAGGCCTCGCGGCCGTCGCCGAAAGGGACCTGGGCAGGGTCACCATCGCCTACGAGCCCGTGTGGGCAATCGGAACGGGAAAGAATGCAACGCCGCAGGACGCGGACGCGGTGCATCGATTCATCCGGACGGTCATCTCCCAGATGTACGGGGCGGAGGCGGCGCAGGCGCTCACGATACAGTACGGCGGCTCCGTGAAACCGGACAATGTCCGCGATCTCATGAAGATGGAGAATATCGACGGCGCGCTGGTCGGCGGGGCGTCCCTCAAGCCGGAAACATTCCTGCCCATCGTGCAATTCGATCGATAAGGGGGTTCGACACATGGGTGTCATCGGAATCGTGCTTCTTGTCATCCTCATCATCAGCGCAATCCTGCTGGTCCTCGTCGTGCTCGTGCAGGACGACCAGGGCGAAGGCATCGGCGGCATATTCGGCGGCGGCAGCAATACCGCCTTCGGTTCGCGCTCGGGAAACGTGCTCACGCGATTCACGTCCGTGCTCGCTGCCATTTTCCTCATCTGCTGCTTCGGCGTCGCGTGGGTGAACAGGGCGCCGACCACGGGGAACGTCCTGAGCAAGGCGCGCCAGCAGGCGCTCAGCAATACCACCCAGCAGAGCTGGTACCAGCAGACCACGACCACCGGCTCCACCGTGACCCCCGCCGGCACGCCGGTCTCGAGCACCACGACGCCCGCGGCGACAACGCCGGCATCCGGCAGCGCGACGGCCCCTGCTGCCGCGGCAAAGCCGGCGCCCGCGGGCGGCGCCACCGCGCCCGCTCCCGCAGTACCCGCGCCCTCAGCCGGCGGCACCGGCAAGGGAGGCCAGTAGGGTGCCATTGCTCCTGCAAGAGCTTTTCGTTCCGGGCCGGATCAAGTGCCATCTCGAGTCTGAAGACAAGGCCGAAGCCTTTGAAGAGCTCGTGGACCTCCTGGTCACGCACTATGGGCTGGATTGCCGCGACGAGATCCTGGATGCCATCAACAGGCGCGAGGCCAAGATGTCCACGGGGATCAAGAGGGGAATCGCCATCCCGCACGCCAAGACGTCGTTCACCCGCGGCGTGATCGGCGTGCTGGGAATTTCCGACCGCGGAATCGACTACGAATCGATGGACGGCGAGCCGGTGCGTCTGCTTTTCCTGCTCGTGAGCTCCGACGAGGATGCGGCGACGCATCTGGCCGTTCTGAAAAAGATCGCTCTCCTGGTGGAAAGCCCGGAGTTCTATGCCGAGGTCTGCGCGGCGGCGGATGCGGAAACGGTCCACCGCATCATCCGCTCGTATGAAGAAATCCTCGACGGGCAGGACGAGTAGCCCCGGGCGCTTGCGGAAGGAACAGGTACACGATGGCAGACATGCTTGAAAAGCTCCTCGGCGTTGAAAAAGGCGCTGCATCCCTGATCACCGACGCTGAGGCGGAAGTCGCGCGCAAGACGGCGCAGGCGCGCATGGACGCGCAGAAAGAATCGGCCTCCGCCTTGAAGGAAAAGGCGGCCGAAATGGAGCGCTCCGTCATCGCGGAAAAGGCGAGCCTTGCCGCGGAGCGCGCGGCAAAGACGGCGGCGTACCGTGAATCGCTTGCCAAGCGCGCCCCCGACGAGCAGGCATTCCGGCGGGCGGCGCTGGGCTTCATCGACAAAGGCGCGACATGAGCCGTGCTTCCCGCTACGGGTTCATCCTCGCGAAGGTCTACGGGATCATGGCCCGTTCCTTCGTCGGGAAGAACTTCCAGGACCTCCTTCGGCTGAAGAAGCTTTCCGAGCTGCACGACACTCTTTTTCCCGGGGAAAAGCCTGCCGGGGCCGAGCAGCCCGTCGCGGAGGACCTGGAGCTCCGTATCGTGCAGGCCGGCATCGATGCGATGACGTACGTGCTGGATTTCCTCGGCGAACCGGTGGAAATACTGGTCCACGTGCTGCGCAGGCTGGAGTACCAGAACGTGAAGACGATCATCCGTCGTCTTCGCGGCGGATCGACGGAGGGCATGCATCTCTGGGATCTGGGAGAATACGCGGGTCTGCGCCTGGACGGCGTCAAGGATTACGAAAAGGCCCTGAAGGCAAGCCCTTACGCGTGGGTTCTTCCCCGGCTCGCAGAGACGTCGATCGCGCAGGCGGAAAACGCCCTTGACCTTGACTACTATGCGCGATTCCTCAGCCTGGCCGAACGGCTTCCCACTCGTGACCGGACGGGCATCCTCCGGCTCGTGCACCAGGAAGCGGCGCTTGCAAACGTGATCTGGGCGCTGCGCCTGAGGTTCTATTTCGGCATGGATGAAGTCCGGGCCCGTCCGATGCTGATACCGGGGCTATCCTCCGCGCAGAAAGCGGCTGTTTCGCAGGTGTTTCAGATCGCCCCGGATGCCATCGAGGACTGGCGCAAGTGGAAGTACGGCTGGCTCCTTGAAGACCAGCTTGCGGAATCCTTCCAGGCGCCGAACCCGCTGCGCGCCGAGCAGAAGGCCGCCGGGATGCTCTCCACACGGGCTCACCAGATCTTTCACCAGAGCCCCTTCACGCTCTGTCCCCTCGTGGCGTATTTCAAGCTGAAGGAATACGAGATCGCTCTCCTGAAGACCGCCGTGGAAGCGCTCCATTTTTCCCTGCCGGAGCAGGAGGTCCTGGCCATGGTGGGGGCTTCCTGATGCTGTTCACCGAGCGCATGAAGAAGATCGAGCTCCTCATCATGAAGAGCGACACGGATGCCGTGATGCGCTATCTGGGTTTCGCCGGCTGCGTGCAGATGATCGCAGAGGGCCGCGAGCAGCACGACCTGTCGGCTGAGGAGCGCGATATCGCCGAGCTCAAGGTGCGGCTCTCCGCGCTCGCGCGTTTCCTCGGTATCGACGAGACGGTCCCCGGGGAAGGAGAGGTGAGGGAAGCGCCCGGCCGCGACGAGCTTCGCGCCCGGTCGGAAGCGCTCATCGAGTCGGCGCGGGTGCTCGTGGAAGAGGAGAGCCGTCTCCTGCAGCGCAAGCTGGAGCTGAAGCAGACGACAGACGAGCTTTCGACGTTCGTGCACGTGAAGGTGCCCTTTTCCCAGATGACGAATCTCGCCTACCTCGTGGTGCGCGTCGGATCCGTCGCACCGGATCGCCTGCAAGGTCTCACGGCGCGCCTGGCGCGGCGGGCGCTGATCCTGCCGCTGGACAAGCCGGGTCATTTCATCGCGGTGACGCCGAAGAAGGGCCGGTGGGCGCTGGATTCCGAGCTTGCCCGCGTGGAGTTCCAGGCCGCCCAGTTTCCGGCCGGCATGACCGGTGTGCCGTCTGACATGCTCGCCGCGCTCGCGGCGGAAAGCGACAGCGTGCAGGCCTCGTTGAAAGCGCTCGACGCGCGCAAGGCCGCGATCCGCGACGAAAAAGGCGGCGAGCTTTCCTACCTCCTGGCGCAGCTCGACCTCGATTCCACGATCGACGCCGTCACGCAGGGCCTCGCGTCCACCGGGAGCGTGCAAAGGATCACCGGCTGGATTCCGACGCGCCGGTTCTCCGAGGTGACGGAAGGGATCGCAGAGCTCACGCAGGGGAGAATTGCGCTTCGCTCCTACGACCCCGAGGAGCTGCCGGAGGTGAAGGCGGGCAAAACCAAGGTCCCCGTCTCCACGCCTCACGGCCCCGTGACGCGGTCTTTCGAGCGCATGGTGTTCACGTACAGCATCCCCCTGTACGGCACGGTCGATCCGACCCCCTTCGTCGCGGTGATGTTCGTGCTGCTTTTCGCCATCATGTTCGGCGACGTCGGCCAGGGATTTGTCGGCGTGGTCATCGGGCTCCTCATCAACAGCGGCCGCATCGCCTCGTTCCAGACGTATCGGAAGAAGCATTTCGGCACGGCCTTCATCGCCGCGGGGCTCGCCTCCATGGTGAGCGGCTTTTTCTACGGCTCCTTTTTCGCCTCCGAGCATTTCCTGGAGCCTGCCTCCCGCTTCGTGACGCAGCTCGTCGTCGGACGGCCCATCGATCACATCATCTCCCTCCAGGGCTTTCAGAAAATTGTTCTCTTCTTCGGCGTGACCATTGGCATAGGGGCCATCATCAACACGATTGGTCTCATCATCAACCTCATTAACACGATCAAGCGCCGGGAATGGGAAAAGGCGATCCTGTCGAAGACCGGGCTCGCGGGCGCCGTCTTCTTCTGGTACGTGCTCTCCGTGGTCATCCGGATCCTGCTGGGCGGCCATATCTCGATCGTCGACTTCGTCGTGCTGGCCGTTCCCCTTCTTGCGCTGTTCTTCAAGGATCCCATCGTACGTCTGGTGGAGGGTCATCGCCCCATCCTGACCGAAGGGCTCTTTGCCTTCATCATGGGTGGGATTGCGGAGATCCTGGAGTCGGCAATCTATTACGTGTCGAACTCCGTCTCTTTCCTGCGCGTGGCGGCATTCGCCCTTGCCCACACGGTGCTCAGCACGATCATCTTCCTCATGGCTGACATGGTGGGCGGTGCGCCGGGCGGCATCGCGTTCAAGATACTCGTCATCCTGATCGGCAACAGCATCATCATCGTGCTGGAAGGCTTGATCGTGACGATCCAGGTCGTGCGGCTCCAGTACTACGAGTTCTTTTCCAAGTTCTTCAATGAGTCGGGGGAGGAGTTCTCCCCGTTCATTCTGCGTCCATCGGGAGGTGTGAGGTGAAGAAAACTTTCCTGGTCTCCGTCGGGCTCATGCTGGTCGCCGGCGTGCCCATGCTCTTCGCGCAGGCGGCCGCACCGGCGGCGTCGGGGTCGGTGATCAAGTACATCGCGGCGGCCGTCGCCGTGGGTCTTGCCTGTCTCGGCGGCGGCATCGCGGTCGGCCAGATCGGCGCCGCGGCAATGGCGGCCATGTCGGAGAACCCCGAGCTGTCCGGTCGCGCCATCCCCTTTGTCGGGCTGGCCGAGGGAATCTGTCTCTGGGGCTTCATCGTGGCCCTGATGATCCTCTCCGCATAGAGGGAGGCGAGCCCGCGTGGCTTTCCATTTCATCGGGGGTGAGGAGCTTGCCATCGGATTCCGGTTCGTCGGCATCGCGGGAACCGTGGTGCGGACAGCGGAAGAGGCGCGCGCCGCGTTCACGGCCGTGACGCGCGATCCTGACGCCAAGGTCATGATCCTCACGGAGCAGATCTCCGCGATGATCCCCTCCGAGGTGATGGCGTGGCAGCTGAGCGGGGCGTATCCGCTCATCGTGGAGATACCCGACATCGGGGGCCACGAGGAGAATCGCACGAGCCTCATCGACTCGATCCGGGACGCCGTGGGACTCCACGTGTAGGGTTCCCGCCGAAGGGAGAACTGCGGAATGGAAACCGTCAAGACCAGCGAGGTGCTGGAGTCGCAGATCATCGAGGACGCGCGCGCGAAGGCGCGGCGCATCCTGGAGGCCGCGGATCGCGAATGCGCCGCCATCCGGGCGCAGTGGGAATCCCACCGTGACGCCGAGATCCACAGGATGGAAGCGGCGCGCGACGCCAGGATCGCCCTCATGCGGCAGGAGCTTGCATCGTCGCTGCCGCTGGACTTCATGCGCTTGAAGCTCGCCTTCCTCCAGCAGGGCGTCGCGGGGGCGATGGAGCGTTTCTTCGCGTCGCTTTCGGCGGAGGAGCGCGCGCGCATCATCGGCGCACTGCTCGCACGGGCGGCGTCGGCATTCAATGGCGCCCGTGTGACGGCCGGCTACGCCGGTCTCACGGAAAAAGAGACGCGCGCCATCATCAAGGATTCCCTGCCGGGCGTCACCGTCGGGGAGGTCACCCAGCTCACCGGGGATGCCGCCGTGGAAGCGGGCACGGGCATCATGGTGGAGACAGCAGACGGCAGCCGGCGCTACCGCGGCTCGCTGGTGGAGCTTGCCGGCTTCCTCCTGGAGGAGTACCGCGAAGAGCTCGCCACGGCCTTATTCGGAAAAGACGTGCATCAATGATCGAAGGCAAGGTCATCAGGATCAACGGTCCCATCGTGAAAGCGACGGGCCTCGGCAGCGCCGGTCTCTACGACGTCGTGGAGATCGGGCAGAAGCGGCTCATCGGGGAAATCATCCGCCTCGAAGGGGAGACCGCCACCATCCAGATCTACGAGGACAACACCGGCATGCGGGTCGGGGAGGGCGCCTACTGCCTGGAAAGACCGCTTTCCGTGCATCTCGGGCCCGGGCTGCTCGGCGAGATCTACGACGGCATCCAGCGTCCGCTGGAGGAGATCAAGAAGACCGGCGGCGGCTTCATCGCCCCCGGCATCAAGATCCCGCCCCTGTCCACGGAAAAGAAGTGGCGCTTCGTGCCGCTGCTCGCCGCGGGCGCCGCGGTGTCACGCGGGTCCATCATCGGCGAGGTGAAGGAATCGGCCACGATCATGCACAAGGTGGTTGTCCCGTCCGACCTCAAGGAAACGAAGCTGGAATGGATCGCGGCAGAGGGCGACTACACGATCACGCAGACCGTGGCAAAATTCGCCAACGGCCGCGACATGTCCATGTCGCACTACTGGCCCGTGCGCAAGCCCCGTCCGTACGTCGAAAAGATGTCCATGGACGAGCCCCTGGTGACCGGCCAGCGCGTCATCGACGTGTTCTTCCCCATCTCCCGCGGCGGGACGGCGGCCATCCCCGGCGGCTTCGGGACGGGCAAGACCATGACCCAGCACGCCCTGGCGAAATGGTGCGACGCGGACATCATCGTCTACATCGGGTGCGGCGAGCGTGGAAACGAAATGACGGACGTGCTCACCGAGTTCCCCAAGATACAGGACCCCCGGACCGGCAAGTCCCTGATGGAGCGGACCATCCTGATCGCCAACACCTCCAACATGCCCGTGGCGGCACGGGAGGTCTCGATCTACACGGGCGTCACCCTTGCCGAGTACTACCGCGACATGGGCTACGACGTGGCAATCATGGCGGATTCCACCTCCCGCTGGGCGGAGGCGCTGCGGGAGCTGTCGGGACGCCTTGAAGAGATGCCTGCCGACGAGGGATTCCCCGCCTACCTGCCCACGCGTCTTGCCGAGTTCTACGAGCGCGCCGGCAAGGTCAAAGCGCTGGGCGATCGGCAGGGATCGATCTCCATCATCGGCGCGGTTTCGCCCCCCGGCGGCGACTTCTCCGAGCCCGTCACGCAGCACACGAAGCGCTTCATCCGCTGCTTCTGGGCGCTGGACCGGGAGCTCGCCAATGCGCGGCACTACCCGGCAATCTCCTGGATCGACTCCTACAGCGAATACGCGGAGGAGATCAGGGGCTGGTGGGAGAAGGTGAACCCCGACTGGGCCGATACGCGGGAAAAGGCCATCGACCTGCTGAAGCGCGAGCAGAAGCTCAGCCAGATCGTGAAGCTGATCGGTCCCGACGCGCTCCCCGACAACCAGCGCCTCGTGCTTCTTGTGGCGGAAATGATCAAGAACGGCTTCCTCCAGCAGAACGCGTACGACGACATCGACATGTTCTGCGTTCCCGACAAGCAGGTGCGCATCCTGAAAATGATCATGGATTTCTCCGCGCGCGCGCTTTCCATCATCCAGATCGGTGCCCCGCTCGTGAAGATCCGGGAGCTGTCCTGCATGGAGCGGATCGTGCGGGCAAAGTCGGTCATCAGCAACGATCAGCCCGAGAAGCTCGCGGAGATCGAGTCGCTGATGATCGCCGAGATGGAGGAGCTGGAGAGGAGCTACAAGAGATGAAGGGCCTGGAATATCGGGGTCTCACGAAGGTGGACGGCCCCATCATCATCCTCAACCGCACGGAGGACGTCGGCCTCGGCGAGCTCGTGCGCGTCTACGACCGCGGCCGCGCGGAACGGGCCGGCCGCATCATCGAGCTGTCGGAGAAGGCAGTGGCCGTGCAGATATTCGGCACGAACACGGGTCTTTCCATCGATACCTCGTCCGTGGAGTTCAGCGGAAAGCCAATGGAGATGCGCGTCTCCCGCGACATGCTCGGCCGCATCTACGACGGGCTGGGAAAGCCCATCGACGGCTATCCCGAATCGTGGAGCTCCCTGCGCCTGGACGTGAACGGCATCCCGATCAACCCCGATGCGCGCACGTATCCCCGGGACTTCATCCAGACGGGCATCTCCTGCATCGACGGCATGAACACGCTCATCCGCGGCCAGAAGCTGCCGATCTTCTCGGGCAACGGGCTGCCCCACAACCGCCTCGCCGCGCAGATCATCCGGCAGGCGAAGATCCTCACCTCCGACGAGCCGTTCGTCATGGTATTCGCGGCCATGGGCGTGAAGTACGACGTGGCGCGCTTCTTCATCGACTCATTCGAGGCAAGCGGCGTTCTTGCCAACGTCGTCATGTTCCTCTCCCTTGCGGACGACCCTTCGATTGAAAGGCTCATCACGCCGCGCTGCGCCCTCACGGCGGCGGAATACCTGGCCTACACCTGCGACATGCACGTGCTGGTGGTCATGACGGACATGACGAACTACTGCGAGTCGCTGCGGGAGGTTTCAACAATCCGCGGGGAGATACCTTCCCGCAAGGGCTACCCCGGCTACCTCTATTCCGACCTTGCCTCTCTCTACGAGCGGGCGGGCAAGATCGAGAACTCCGCCGGCTCCATCACCCAGATCCCGGTCCTCACGATGCCCAGCGACGACATCTCCCATCCGGTGCCCGACCTCTCGGGCTACATCACCGAAGGGCAGATCGTGCTCGACCGCGAGCTGTTCCAGAAGGGCATCTATCCGCCGGTCGCGGGACTGCCTTCCCTCTCGCGCCTCATGAAGGACGGCATCGGCCCCGGCATGACGCGGGAGGATCACAAGGAGGTCTCTTCCCAGCTCTTTGCCGCCTACTCGCGCGTCCGCAGCATCCGATCGCTTGCCGCCGTCATCGGGGAGGAGGAGCTCTCGGACCTCGACAAGCAGTACCTGACCTTCGGGGACCGGTTCGAGCGCGAGTTTCTCGCGCAGGGCGAGCACGAAAATCGCACCATCGACCAGACGCTCGACATCGGCTGGAACATACTCGGCGCCCTGCCGCGCTCCGAGCTCTATCGCGTGAGGGAGGAGACTCTCCAGAAGCATTTCCATCCTGAGACGGCAAAGACGCCGGAGCCCGCGCGGACGGGAAAGCGCTGACATGGCGCGCTACGACGTCCCCCCGACAAAATCGTCCCTCTTCGCGGTCAAGGAGCAGCTGACTATTGCGCGGGAAGGCTTCGAGCTCCTGGAGCAGAAGAGAGAGATACTCGTCATGGAGCTCATGCGCATGGTGGAGGAAGTGAAGCTTCTCGAGCGCGACATGGAGAAGAGGATCACCACTGCCTACGGCTCCCTGCGCCAGATGATCGTCCGCATGGGCCGCGAGACGGCGGACGAGGTGAGCAACGGCATCCAGTTCGCCTACGCGACACGGGAGAAGCACGGCAAGCTTATGGGCATTCCGATGCCCACTCTCGACATGGACATGCCTCGCCTGGAGCTGAAGTACTCCTTCATGAGCAGCACGAGTGCCTGCGACGCGACGACGATCGAGTTCTTCGAGCTCGTGAAGCTCGTCGCACGCATGGCGGAGATCCGAACGACCGTCTGGCGTCTTGCAAAGGAAGTGCGGAAGACCCAGCGCCGGGTGAACGCGCTGGAAAAGATCGTGATCCCGGATGTCGTGGACACGAAGAAGTTCATCGAAGGCGTGCTGGAGGAGAGGGAGCGCGAGGTTTTCTTCGTTCAGAAGATCCTCAAGGCACGGCTGCTGGGAGACAGGGTATGAAGGGGATCATTCAGACGGTGCTCGTGGCGGTAAGCGGATCTTCCTCCTCCCTGGCGGCGGCAAAGTACGGCATCGTGATGGCAAAGATGCACAAATGCCGGCTCGTGGCGGTCTATGTCGTGGATACGGCAACGCTGAAAGAGCTCTTGATTTCGAAAATATTCGTGGAGGACGAGAGCGCCGACTACGAAAAAAGCCTGGAGAGCAACGGCGAGCGTTACCTGAACTATATCGAGGAGCTGGCCCGCAAGAAAGGCATCCAGGTGGAAAAGACCCTGCGAAAAGGATCCATATCGACCGAAGTCGTCGAGGCGGCTCAGGAGTGCAAGGCGGACATCGTGCTGGTTGGGGGCTTCAAGGACAACGGAATACTCCACGATGCGATAAGCCGGCAGCAACGGGATATCCTGAAAAATGCCGAATGCTCGGTGTTAGTTGTCAAACAACCCGACATTGACTCGATCTACCAGAAGCTATAAGGCTGCGATAGTATCAGATATATGCGATATTGACACAAACCTATTATGACTATATGTTTGGATCGTGGCTGATATATTACAAAGGGTGGTCAGCCTTTTCGACGACCTGATCGCTCAAGGCGAGCAATTGCGCGACGCATGCAAGAAAATGTATTTCGCCGGCGCCAAGAAAGCTATTGATGCGCAGGTATTCGAGGCGTGGCGCACGAGCTGTCTGACGCTCCTTCGATCGACTTTCGGGACCTCCAGCCCTCACTTCGACAGCTTCGTCAATCTGAAATTTTTCGATCATTACAATTCGACCCTCCTCTATCTTGGCATCCTGCAGGGCGCCCGGGAGGACCTGCGCAAAGGGTACTTCTATCACAAGGACCTGATGCTCAGCGTCAATATATTCAATTCTTTTCTGTCGCACGCCCTCGCGTTTTGCGAAAAGGGCCAGACGGAGAAGGCCGTCGGCATACTGGATTCGGTGGTGAACGACGCGCTGCGGAAGCTGGCAGAATCTCACGGGCTCGCGCCCCAGGTGCCGGACGACATCATGGCGGCGGCCGATGCGCTTGTCCGTACGGAAGCCATTTCCAGCGAAACGAAGGAAAGCCTCTGCGCGCTGCAGCATTACCTCAGCGGCGATGGGCAGGTCGAGCAGGCTTCTGGGCTCTTCCAGAAGTGGCATGACTGGACGCAGAAGTTTCTTTACGAATACCTCGGGGCGCGCATCGTCATTGTGAACTAGCCGCAGCCTCCCGCAGCGAAATCCTGTAGAGCTTCAAGCCTCCCTGGGCAAGCAGCACGTAAAGGGCATTCGATGTGCGCGCCGCGGCAAATCCCTCGATGGGCTTTTCCCCGGACGCGATGATGGATTTCCTGTAGCGGGCGCCGCCTGCTCCGACGAGAGAGCCGGGGGCGATCAGAGAGAGCTGCGACGCCGTCACGCCGTCACCCGAGATGCGCGTTTCGTCAAACAGCATGAGGTAGCGTGCGCCTGCATCGCCGGGAAGCAGCGCGAGGGATGACGTTCCGTCGCACAGGGTCACGGTCGTCTTTGAAAATGGCGAACCGGCCGTGCTCTGTTCCTGCAGGAGGAGCCGGCGCGTCGCCTCGTCCCAGGACAGCACGGCGAGCGCCCCGCCGGGAGCCTCAAGGGATGCCTGGAGCGGCCCAGCGCCCGGCACGACGGAGGTGGTGTCGCCTTGCGAATCGCGCCGCACGACAAAAAGCTCGCGCTGGACCCTGCCGTACGCGGTAAAGACATCCGACCCCGCAATGCTCGCCCGTGACGCGGCGTCGAAAGAAGGCAGGACATCCGTGACGGGCCCCGCGGTGGCGACCGCGAGGGACTTCATCCCGCCCGCGGCCCAGTAGGCGTGGACGGAGCCGCGATTGTCGGCGAGCAGGGCAAGCGGATTCCCCGGGGGATTGAGGACGTCGAGCTCCCACTGCGTCGAGCTGCCCGTCAAAGAAGCCATTTTCAGGATAAGGCGCGCGTCCGCCTCGCGGTCCAGGTAAAGGACGCGCAGCGCGTCGCCGTCGGCAGCGAGCGCATGAGCGCCGAATGTCGGAGGGAAAGGGGCGTTCACGTCGATCTTGTCGATGATCGAGGGGATCGGCGCAACCGGCGGAAGGTGCGCGGCGTCGGGGAATGAAAAGACGTCCAGCGTCATCGTCGATCGGTCGGGGAAGACGGCCCACAGCCTGCCCCCGCTTTGCACCATGGAAAGCGGGGCACTCGGGGCAGAGGAGCCTGCAACGGGGATGGACTCCATTGTGAGAGGCGCCATCCCGCGCAGGTCCGAGCATCCGATGAGCAGCAGGAGCGCGGGCAATCCGATCAAAGCGGCGCGTTTCATCATGTTTCTCCCCGCCGCGGTACACCGCGGCATGTGGCGCGCCTTTGACCGGAGGCGGAAACGCCGCGCGTCGGCCTTGGCCGCAATCGCGCAAAATGATGAGGGCACGGTGTTTGTCTTGACCATGTTTTTCCGGAAAACCTATACTACCGAAATGCACGGGGGGTGTACAGCGAAACCCGCGCTCGCTGCATTGCGTGCAGGCACGGCATGAGCATTTCCGCCGAGAAGCATCTTGCGACGCTCCGTCAGCGCTACGGGGAGAAGAGGCTGCGGGAGGCGGCGGAGCGGCGCGCCCATCTTGACTACCAGAGGCTGTCCATTGGCGACAACCCCGGCAGCGGGCGGGTGAAGTTCCTCCTCGCCCAGATGCACCAGACCTACTATTTCGGCTTCTCGGAGAGCGCCTGCATCCTGTCGGGAACCCTGCTCGAGCAGGGGTTGATCTATTCGCTCGGGGTTGCGCTTGACCGCAGGGGCCCGCTGCAGTTCGTGCGCGGCGCGGAGAAAAGATGGCTGCAGACGCGCCAGGACCTTTTGGAGCTCGAGCTGGTCGACATGCTGGAGCTTGCCCGCGCGGAGAAAATCCTGCGGGAAGGCCGCATCCTCCTGCTCGCGCACGAGATCCGCTGGATCCGCAACATGGTCGTGCACGAGCGCATCCCGCTTTTCCGGGCGCACGACGACACGCATCTTGAGCTGCGGGTGACGAAGAGCCGGCGCGGACGCGTGCGCTACGCGGTCATCCTGCTGGATCGCGCCGAGGTTGCCGACCTGCGCGCGGGCGACCAGCATGCATCGGGAGAGCTGACCGCGTATTTCTGCGTGAGCAGGACCCGCATGGTCCTGCGTCACCTGTTCGATCATACTGAAGCGGAGGCGAAAAAGCACGATGAGAGTGGCGGTAGTCTTCTTCTCTGGACGGAATCGTGACGGGCTCATGAGGCTCTCCCAGGCAGTCGCCCGGGGCATTGACAAGCAGGGCAGCCAGGTTGACACGTACGACGGCGCGCGCGACCCCAATGTGAAGCTCACGATGTATCAGTACGTCGTCGTCGGCGCGGAACCCATCGGCACGTTCGGCGGCAAGATCCCCGAGACGGTGAAGACCTTCCTGTCAGCCGCGGGAGCCGTCGCGGGCAAGAAGAGCTACGCATTCGTCTCCCGCGCGAGATTCGGTGCCGCGAAGTCGCTTGCGGCGCTCATGAAGGTGATGGAAGGGGAGGGGATGCTCATCAAGACTTCCGACATCCTGCGGTCTCCGACCGAAGCGGAGGAAATCGGCAAGCGGCTGCACGTGAGCTGAGACGTCCTCCGCCCGGCGTGGCCGCTCCCGGCGGAGCCGGTCAAAGACGACCCTGTGCTACTCCCTCCAGGGAAAGATCATGCCCTTGAGCGTGCGTTTTCCCACGCGCTCGCGGTCATCCACCAGCAGGGCGTCCCAAGGGATGCGCCGCCGGTTGGCGCCGGGGTTCTGCTCCAGCCAGTCATACTTATACAGGCGCAGCTTGAAGGCGATGTTCCACCACAGAAGGATGGACGAGATGCCGGGGAGCAGGAGAGCGGTGAATGCGGAGCCGACCAGGATGATCAGGGCGCAGAGGATCAGCCCGATGCTGAAGGCGGGATTATCGAAAAAAATCAGGAAGCTCTTGCGGAATATCTTTCGGAACTTGCGATCCAGCCGCGACTGGATGGGAAAATAGAACTGGGCCGCGAGGACGCCCGCAACGGTTACCCAGAAGAGGAGCGCGACCGCCAGAGGCCCCACGAGCGATTTCATGCCGCCGTAGAACTGGAAGGCAACGCGGACGATAAGGAGATAGCCGGTGACGAGGAGCGCGAGCAGGAGGCTCGACGGCCAGCTCTCCTTGAGAAAAGTGAAAAAATCCTGGAAACCCGGCTGTTTGTAGTCGGCGATGTCCGAGCAGAGATGGCTGACGGCACCTGTATATGCGGCAAGAACGGCGATGCCGATGGCAAGAACGGCGAAAAAGGCGACCGGCATGGAGGAAAAAAGGGGCGCAAGGAAAAAGAATATCGCAAGCACCGCGATATAGCCCAGATTCATGATGATGATGCGGAACATGTTGTCCCACATGTCGAAAAACGCCTTTTTCACAAGAAATCCAAACATGCGCCCACAGTAACACTCTTTGCTCCGGTGGTCAAACTCCCAGGGGTCGCGTCACCCGGTCCTGCGCCCCGCCTTGACAACGACGCCCGATTTTACTATCGTACGGACAGCATTTGCCCATGGTGAATTACTACGAGATCCTTGGTATTGCCCAGGACTCCACGGCGCAGGAGATCAAAAAATCGTTTCGCAAGCGGGCAAAGGAGATACACCCCGATGTCCGCCCCGACGACGATAGCCGATCGGAGGAGGAGATGCGGCTCCTTCTCGCGGCCTACGAGGTGCTGAGCGACATCGAGAAGCGCGGCGAGTACGACCGCTCGCTGCATTCCTTCCTCCGCGTCAGGGGTTTCGACTACCGCGAGTTCCTCCGCCGCCGCGGAGACGATCCCCTGAGTCAGTCCAAGCTCATCTTCCACGACCTGCTCGCCAATCACCAGGACGAGGCGCTCGATCTGTATGAAAGGATCACCGCGGGCGATCGGGACGCGCTGGAACGCTACCTGTCGCGCGAAGACTACATGGACTGCGCGTTCCTCCTCGCCGAAGTGTTCGAGACGCGGCACCGCTATGCGGAGGCGTACACCCTCTATCGGCAGCTCTGCTTCCTGGAGGAGGACAAGCCGTATTTCCACCATTTCATCGATGAGGTGATCGATCGGCTGCGCACCCTTCTCTGCTTCAAGATGCTGCCGGAGCTTGACGCCGCCGATGCCATCGCGCGGCTGAAGGAGCTCGTGCGGATGAGCTTCTCCCGCAAGGACGACGCCTTTTTCTACAAGAAGCTCGCCGAGGTCTATGCGGGCCTCGGACAGCAGGAGACGGCGTTGCAATACCTTCAAAAGGGGCTACAATTGGATCGGAAGCTTTCCGGGGTGAAGAAGCTCATGGACCGCATCGGATGCCCCGTGTGCCTTGACAATTCCTGAGGCGTTCGCTTAACTGGCCAGGTCGTCGATCCTCGCCTGAAAGAGTCCACAAGGAGCGGTAGATCACCATGAAGAAGTTGATATTCTGTGCGGCGATGGCATGCGCGCTCGTCGTGTCCCTCGGCGCACAGGTGCTCGACAAGCCCGCCGCGACGGTCCGGTACACCAGGACCGAATCCATCACGGTAAGCCAGCTCCAGAAGCAGGTGCAGGCCTTTGAGAAGACCGCCGGCCGCGTCCTCACGACCGACGAGCGCAAGCAGGTCCTCGATTCGATGATCGGGCAGACCCTCCTCCTCCAGGCGGCGGAGAAGGAGAACGTGGTCGTGTCCGACCCGCAGTTGAAGGCGGCGCTGCAGACCTACGAGCAGCAGCTCGGTCAGGGCTATGGTCTGGGCCGGCCGCTCACGGATGCGGAGCTCCAGCAGTACGTGAAGAGCACCGGCCAGACCTATGACGTGTTCCTGAAGGCCCTGCGCGATCAGCAGACCGCCTACAGCTACATCCAGAAGAAGCGCCCGAATATCGCCGACAGCGTGAAGCAGCCGACCGACCAGGACATCCAGGACTACTACGACCAGAACAAGCGCCAGTTCTTCATGGACGACATGATCACTTTCCGCCACATCTTCGTCGATACCACGCAGCTCACCACCAAGGATGACCGGGACAAGGCGGCAAAACACGCCGACGACATCCTGAAGGAGCTGAAGGCGGGAGCTGCCTTCACCGATCTCGTCACGAAGTATTCCGACGATTCCCGATCGAAGTACAACGGGGGCCTCTATCCCAGCGTCTTCCGCAATGACGAACAGCGGCGCCAGGCGTTCGGCGCGGCATTCTTCGATTCCCTCTTCAAGATGAAGAAGGGGGAGACCAGCGGGGTCCTGCAGTCCAACGCGGGTTTCCACATCGTGCAGATCATGGATCGTATCGATGCGCGCCTGCTCGGGCTGGACGACAAGATTCCTCCGCAGAATACCGCCACGGTGCGCGATACGGTGAAGAGCGCCATTCTCATCAACCGGCAGAACGCCGCGTGGACGCAGGCGCAGAATGACCTCGTCGCGGAGCTGAAGAAGACCGCGGAGATCAACATCTTCAACGACAACATCTCCTGGTAGGCGCCGGGCGGCGCTCGGCGGAGGATCATGGGCGCGCGCAGGAAGGGCCGGATCATTGCATTCCAGTCTCTCTATCGCCATGACTTGTCGGGCGCGCCCCTCGCGGAGCTTCTGGACTTCTCCTGGCTGCAGGGCGAGCGTGCGGCCGTCCCACCCGAAGAAACGCTTCTCTTCGCGCGGCTCCTCATCCAGGGCGCCCTGGAGAACCTGCCGAGGATCGACGAGGTCATCAAGGGACAGCTGGAGAACTGGGATTTCGGCCGCCTCAACAAGGTGGACCTCGCCCTCCTGCGCATGAGCGTCTATTGCCTTCTCTACCAGCCCGAGATTCCCCCCACCGTGACGATCGACGAGGCGGTGGACATCTCGAAGACGTACGGCACCGCGGATTCCTACCGTTTCGTCAACGGTGTGCTCGACGGCGTCCGCAAGAAGCTCAATCTGCCGGGCGATTGATGACAGTCCGCTTGCCCGTCAGGGTGGGGATCGGCGTTGCAGCCCTGGCCGTGATCGCGGCCGCTCTCTTCCTCTTCATTCGCCCTTTTCGTCCGTCCCCATCAGTCCGGTTGCCGCCGTATGCGCAAATCGATGCGGCGATCGCCGGCGGATACGTCGCCACAGCCGGCGAGCTTCTATCCGCGGTTCCCGTCCTGCCGTCGTCGGAAAACGACCTGCTGCGGCTCCTGAAGCGCGCCTACCAGGTCTGCACCGAGACGGGTGACTACACGCTGCTTGCCGACATGGCGGGACGGGCTCTTGCCCTCCAGGGGAGGAGCGCGCGCATCCGGGCAATCGCCGGCTATGGCGCCATGAGGGCCTCGCGGCTGGCGGATGCAGAACGCGCCCTTTCGCGCGGCGCGCTGCCGCCCGGCACCGGCGACATCCTGCGGGGTGAAGCCGCCCTGCGACGCGGGCGCGCGTGGCCTGGCGCCGATGCCCTCACGCGCGACCTTGTTGCCTTGACCGGCACGGAGGACGCGGCCGCGTACGCACGCGCGGCGCTGCGTGCGGGCGACCAGAGGCTTACGCTGGACGCCGCGCTCCTGGACATGAAGCAAGGTGCGCTTATGCAAGCCCGTCTGCTCGTCCTGGGCTCACTTGGCGAATCACGCTTCGACGAGGCGTCCGGATTCATGCTCTACGATGCAGGTGACTTCGCAAATGCGCTGCGGCGGCTGTCAAATCTCCAGGCATCGCAGCCGCAAAGCGCATCCTTTGCGCTTTGCCTTGCGGACATTTCCATGGCCGGGGGAAATGCGGCGGATGCAGAGTCGTGGCTGCTGAAGGCTCTTCCCCTCGGACCGTCGGCGAGCTGGACCGCATACGCCGACCTTGCGCTTTTTGACCTTCAACGCGGCGCGCTTCCGGCTGCCGCCCGTCGCATCAACGACGGCCTTGCCTTTTTTCCCCGGTCCCGCGAGCTTCGGTTCCAGCAGGCGCAGATCGCAGTCGCGATGGGGCAGAAAGACCAGGCCGAATCCATCGTCCGCGCGCTCGCCGCGGAAAATCCCGCTGATGCCGATGCCGGGCTCCTCCTGCTCGCCCTTCGGGCGCCTTCCCTCTCACCGGAATCTTACCGAGGCGAGCTCTGGACGCTTTTCAACCATGCCCCCGCGAGTCGGGCGGTCTTCGGCGCCTTGTCGGCCGCGCTTTTTGCAACGCACGACTGGGAAGGGGCGGAGCTCGCCCTCCATCAGTTCGAAGCGGCGCAGGGGGAGCCTGCCGCCGACACACTGCTCGTTGCGGGCATGGTCTCGGCGCAGAAGGGCGACCCCGCGGCAGCCATTGCAGCGCTACGAAAGAGCATGCTCCTGGCCCGCGATCCGCGCGCGCTCTATGACCTGGGGCTCGTCTACCTGTCGCAGGGCAACGCGCGCGCGGCGCGCGCCGAGCTGGACGCCGCCGCGGAAGAATATCCGCCGCCGGGAGAGGCGCCTGACGCGCGCGCGGCGATGGCCCGTATCGAGACATTCCGCGGCACGGCCCACCTGCTCGATGGCGACCTGACGGCGGCGCGCACCGCTCTCGAACACGCGCGCATGCTCGATCCGCGGAATCTTCGCGCCGCGCTGGAATTGCGGAAACTTGAAGCGGGGAGGCAATAATGCTATCATTCAACCGGCCGGGAGCCGGGCGTCAGGACCCGACAGCGGGAAAAGGAGAAACAATGCCGAACAAGAACGACTCGACGAACTGCATCATCGGCGAAGGATCCATATTCGACGGGCGTTTTTACGTCAACGGCTCCATTCTCATCGAGGGCAAGTTCCAGGGCGACATCCGCACCGACGACCAGCTTATCGTCGGCCCGACGGGAAAGGTGAAGACCGACATCCAGGCGCGCAAGGTGACCATCGCGGGCACCCTCATCGGCAACATCACGGCCACCGAGGAGGTGACGCTCCTCCACACGGGCAAGGTCCTGGGAAACATCTCCACGCCCAAGCTCAGCGTCGAGCAGGGCGTCATCACGGAGGGCAGGGTCACCATCACGTCCGGCCAGGCGGAGGACACCCGCAAGATCATCGAGGAGTCGTTCGGCACGGAAACGGAGGACGCATTCGGCTCTCTCATCAAGGAGAAGAAAAAGGAAAGGATCCGGGAGAAGGAAAAAGAAGAATCCGGCAAATAGGCGCCGCATGATCCGCTTGAAGAACCAGAAGGAGATCGAAGGCATCCGGGAGTCCGGCAGGCTCCTTGCCTGGACTCTCCGCGAGATTGCCAAAATGGTCGCTGACGGCATCACCACACGCGAGCTGGATTCATTCGCCCGTTCATGGATCGAGGGGCACGGCGGAAAGCCCGCCTTCCTGGGCTACCAGAATTATCCCGCTTCAGTCTGCATATCGCTGAACAACGAGGTGATCCACGGCATTCCTGGGTCTCGGAAGCTCCGCAAGGGCGATCTGGTGAGCATCGACCTCGGCGTCATCCTCAATGGCTATTTTTCCGATTCCGCCGTCACGATGCCGGTGGGAGCAACCACGGAGAAGCGGGAGAAGCTGATGCGCGTGACGCGCGAATGCCTGGAACTGGGCATCGCAGAAGCGGTCGTCGGCAATCGCATCAGCGATATTTCCCGCGCCGTCTATGCCCATGCGGCCGGCAACGGCTACGGAGTGGTGCGGGAGTACTGCGGCCACGGAACGGGTTTCGCCATGCATGAAGATCCCCAGGTGCCCAACTACGTGGGAGCCGGACCCAATCCGCGGCTGAAAGAGGGGATGGTGCTCGCCATCGAGCCCATGGTGAACGCCGGAACGGGCGACATCGAACTTTTGGACGATGAATGGACCGTCGTCACCGCGGACGGGGCGGATTCGGCACATTTCGAGCACACCGTTGCCGTGCTTCGCGATCGAATGGAAATCCTCACGCTTTTCTATTAGAATTACCGGTACATGCGCAAGGAATTCCTCAACTATCAAACGGTGCGCAATGACGCACTGAAGCTGGCGCACCGTATACACGGGGAAGGCTTCCTGCCCGATGTCATCTACGTCTCGTTGCGCGGCGGGGCGTACATGGGGAACGTCATCAGCGAGTTCTTCAAGATGAAGCGCAAGGATCGCCGGCCCGTCTATTACGCCGCCGTGGTGGCCCGCTCCTACCGCGATGTCGGCCTCCAGGACCGCGTCCGGGTCGACGGATGGACCTATGACCCCCGTTACCTGCGCAGCGGGGACCGCGTGCTCCTGGTCGACGACATATTCGATTCGGGAAGGACCGTGAACCATCTCGTCGAGATCATCATGGACCAGGGCATCCCGCGGGAAGACGTCCGCGTGGCCGTCCATGACTACAAGATCCGCCAGTATCTCGCCCGGCAGCTTCCCGTGCAGCCGGACTACTGGTGCCGATTCCACGAGCTCGCGTCTCCCGAGGACGACTTCTGGATCCACTACACGAGCCATGAACTGGTCGGTCTCTCCGAAGCAGAAAAGAAGGAGCACTACTACGCAGAGGACCCCGAGCTCACCGGCCTGTTCTAGCCTCGCGCACGCCTTGAGCCGGGGGTTCGCCCGCGCGCTCCTTGCAACCGCGCTCCTCCCGGTCCTCACGGTCCTTGCGTGGCCGCAGACGCCGGAGGGCGCTGCCGCCGCGCGGTCGGGATACATCTTTCTCTCCCTGATTTCGGGCACCTACAACCAGGACCAGACGCTGCGCGTCGAGCCGGTCGGCTCGATGTTCACATTGCGGTACAGCTTTCGGGACGTGGACGGCAGTGAAGGGCCGTGGATCCGTTTTCGCGAGCCGCTGGTGCTTTCCGCGGCGCCGGGCGAGGACCGGGAATATCGCCTGATCGTCCGCGCGGAGGGGCAGGCGGGGGAGCTGGAGCGCCGCGAGCTTCAGATACGAATCGACAAGAGGCAGCCTGCTCCGCCTGCCATCCTTCCCGCGGCGGGTATGTATGGGGACCCGGTGAAGGTGCAATTCCAGTCGGCGCCGGGCACGACGATCTCTTACTCGGTGCAGGGTGACGTCATGCAGTCACCCGTGGCGTGGGATGGGAGCCCGATCGCGGTCGGCAGGCCGGAAGAGAAAGCGGACTATTTCGTCCAGGCCTACGCGGAGGACGCGGCGGGAAATCGCAGTACGGTTGCAACCGCGCGATATTCCATCGACACGATGGCTCCCGGACTCGATGTGCTGAGCCCCGTCACCGGGACATTCGGCAACCCGCAGATCCTTGCCCTCTCATTTCGAAATCTTTCATGGGTCAGATACTCCGACGACGGCTCGGATCCGGCGACAAATGGCATTCCGTACACCGGCCCCGTGATGCTGCGCAAGCAGGGTGCGACCCTCATCCGCGTTGCCGCGCAGCCGCGCAGCGCCTCCCAACCGGTCGTCCGTCGCGAGATAAGCTTCACCTATGCGCCCGAGCCGGGCAACGGCCTGCTTCTCGACGTCGACAGCGGCGCCTACCCGCAGGGGGTGACGGCGCATGTGCTTTCCGCCCCGGCAGGAAGCGTCTATTACACGCTCTGGGAGAAAACGCCGTCGGACTCCGATTTCCTTGCCACGACGGGCATCGATTTGCCGGCGAGCGACGCGGTCCCCCGCACGGCAACCCTGCGCATGCGCGCCCTCTCGGACGCGGGCGCCTGGGGAGTGGAATACCGATACTTCTATTTCCTTGGCCGTTTCGCGGCTACCCCGCCGACATTCGTGCTCGCCGATCCCGAGCCGCTTCGCGGCCCGTCGCGCTTCCAGGTGAGCGCGCCCGAGGATGCACTGGTGTCGGCGACCGTGGATGGGTCGGTTCCCAATCCGCGCGCGCCGACCGGAACTGATTTCATCGCGATTCCCGCTTCCGCATCGGTCACACTGCGCGCCGTGGCTTTTAATGGGTCGGGTGTGATCGGAACGATGGCGGAGAAGAAGGTCTCTGTCGCCACGGACGCTGCCGTGAAGCCGGTCCTCAGCGCGGCGGACGGACCTGTGCGCGGAACCTCGGTCTTGACCGCTTCCGCCGCGCCCTCCGCGGGGCTGGTTTTCGAGATGACGTCGGACGGATCGGACCCGCCGGCGCCCGTATCCGGTTCTCCGCGCCTCTCGCTTCCGCTTGTTTTGCGCGTTCCCTTCGGCATGCAGCGTACGTTCAAGATCAGGCCGGCATCCATCGACGCCTTCGGTCGGATCGTTGCCCCGGGTGACGTCACGACGGTCGTCCTCAAGCAGAGGCCGCCGGGGCAGCCTGCGATCTCACCGTTGCCTTCTTCGATCGCGCTGGACGAACCGGCCTCTCTGGCTTTCGCCTCCCCGGCAAAAGCCTTCGTCACGATCAGCAATGACGGCACCGACCCGCGCGATCCGGATCCGGCAAAAGACACGCCATCGACCTCCGTCCCGCTGCCGGGGGCGGAAGGCGCGGTCGTTTCCTACAGGATCAAGTGCCTTGCCGTCGACGACGCAGGGCTCGCAAGCGACGTCTTCGGACCATTCACGTACGTCGTTGACCTGCGGACGCCGCAGCTTCCCGCCGTGACGGGAATTGCTGACGGCGGAACCTACAACGCACGCCAGATCGCGCCGGCCGTCGTGGACAGCCCGTGGACGGTGCACTACACCTCGAGCGCCGACGGCACGGTGCCGCCGGCACCCGATGCCCATTCCCCCCTGCTCGCCGGCGCGAGCTTCCGCGGGGAAGAGGGCAGCATCACCACCTTCAAGGTCCGCCTTCTTGCCGTGTCGAGAAACGGCAAACGCACCGGCGAGCAAAAAGACCTGAGCTTCACGATCGATCTGAAGCCGCCGGATGTGCCGCAGCTTTCCGGCGCACCGGACGGCAGCATCTACGCCCGACCGGTGGTCCTGACTCCGGACGCCATGCCGGCGGGCGACACGCTGTACTACTCGGTGGGGACAGGCGGGGCGGACGCCCCGGATCCTGTCGCTCAGGGACAGAAGGTTTCCGGGTCGCTGAAATTCGACTCCCCGGATGGGGCGCGCACCGACTATCTCATCCGCGTCGCCACGCAGGATGAAGCGGGAAACCGCTCCCTATACGATCGGCGCTACCATTTCAGCGTGGATCGCTCCGTTCCCGACGACCCCGAAGTGAGCGGTGCGCCCGATTCCGGGCTGACGGACAGGCCCGTGACGCTTGCGCTCGCGGCAAGCTCCCCGACGATCGTCTACGAGCTTACCGACGATGGATCGACGCCGCGGCTTCCCACCCCGTCTTCAACGGCGTACGCATCGCCCATCCTGCTTGCAGGCAAGACAGGCGCGGCCGTGACGTATCGCCTCCTTGGGCGGGCTTTCAATACCCTGGGCACGCCCAGCCGCGCAGCGCGAATCGTGACCGTGACAGTGGACCGCACGACGCCAGATGCGCCGGGTGTACCCCGCATGGTCCAGAGCCCCGGGAATCCGTCCGTGGCGTATCTGGTGTGGGATGCGCCATCCTATGGCCAGGTCTATTACCGCGTCCTCTCCGCAACAGGGAAGGCGGCAGATTATGTGCCTTATGTGGGCCCGGTCTCGGTGATGATTCCACCGCCGGGTGGGTCAACCATTGCAGGGGACGCCGTTGTGAAAAGTCCGTCCGGGGCGCAAAGCGCTCCCACGGCATTCACGCTTTCCGTCGAAACGCAGCTTGCGCCGCCCACGGTACGCGGAGCCCGGGACGGCGCCCTGGTGACGCAGAAGACCGAGCTCAATATCGCGGCGCCCGCGGGCGACGTTCGCTACGAGATCGCCACGGACGGGAGCTATCCCCCGGCGGTGACGGCGGCATCGCCGCTCGTGCCCAATCCGCTCGTGCTCGATGCCGCGGACGGACAGACGGTGAGCGTCATGGTGGCGGCGCGCGCCTTCGATCCCCAAGGAATAGCCCTGCCGTCCACGGAGCTGCGCTTCAGTCTCACCATCGACAAGACGCCGCCGGATCCGCCCGTTGCGGCGGGCATCGAGGATGGCGCCTACTATCAGGACTCGCAGAAGGTCACGCTGCTCGCCCCGGAGGGGACGATCTATTACACGGTTTCAAATGGAACGTCGGTGCAGCTTCCATCGCAAACTCCGGCCGACAAGTACGCCGGGGAGTTCACCCTGGACCCGGACCTGGGCCGCGCGGTGATCTATCGCATAATCGCCTTCACGGTCGACGATGCCGGAAACAGGAGCCGTGAGATTCGATCGTGGACCGTCACGATCGACCAGCAGATGGTCTACGTGTCTCCCACCGGCAACGATTACGCGGAAGGATCGCGGGGGCAACCGGTGCAGAGCATCGGCCGCGCTCTCCAACTTGCGTCCGTCATCGTCCCGCAAGATGATACTCGCGGCGGCGGGTCGAATACCCGGTGAGCGATCCGATTGCCGTCTCGGGGGACATCTCCATCGTCGGCGGCATGGACCCGTCGACCTGGGTCTCGCTGGGTTTCGAGAGGTATTCCACGCTGACCGCGGGATCGGGATGGAAGTCCGGGGACGCGTTGATGATCGCAAGCGGGGGAACAGTGTCACTTCGCGGGCTGGAATTCCTGGGGACCTCGGACAACCCTCCCGCTCTTCTTGCCGTCCACGACGGCGCGGTGCATGCGGAGAAGATCGCCGTTAGCCTGGCGGGACCCGGCGCGGGCGCGGGGTTGCAGGTAAGCGGCGGCTCTCTTTCCGTTCTCGACAGCAGCCTGAAGGCAACGGGCTCCTGGACGGGGAGCCTCATCTCGCTGACGGGCGGCACGGCCACGGTCACCGGCACGGAGCTCGATGGGCCCGCGCAGTCCGCCGACTTTGCCTGCCTGGATCTCACGGATGTAAAAGGCGTTCTCCTCCAGGGCGTGACCATCAATCCCGGCGCCGGGCAGAAGACGCGCGGCATCCGGGCTCTTCGAGCTGGATTCACGCTCCGTGACAGCAAGGTGCAATCAGGGTCCGGCGCGCGTGAAGCCGTCGGAGTGGACCTGCGCGAGAGCCAGGCGGAGATAGACGGGACAGATGTCGCGGGCTCGGCCCAGGGTCTTTCTCCCACGGCGATCCTTGCAAACGGCACGTCGCTGATTGTGACGCACAGCAAGGTCACGGCCGCGGGCATCGCAAGCGCCGTCGGCATCAGTGCGAGGGGCGGAAACCTCGTGGTGTCCCGCAGCACGTTGCAGGCAAAAGCCGTTGCGGAATACGTCGCCCTGGCGCGCGTGGAAGACGCGCAAGCACTGCTTGCGAACAGTATCATGCTCGGCGGGAATGCCGGCGAATCCATCTGCGTCCTTTTCAAGGGGGGCCAGGCCGACCTGATCAACAACACGATCCTGGCTGGCACGGGCTCCACATTGACTGCCGCATTGTTCGTGCAGGGAGATCAGATTCCGCGCATCATCAACAACATCATCGACCGCGCAGGACCCCGGAAGGGAAACGCGATTGTCGTGATCGGCGCGGGTCGCCCGGTCTTTGTCCCCGGCGGCCAGGGGCCGGTGATGGTCGCAAACTCCTTCTCCGGCTGGCAGAGCGTGATGCACGTGGATTCCGCGCAGGGCGCAGGGCCCACGGGCGCGGACATTCCGGACTCCGATGCGCTCAACAATACAGACGCGAGCGCGCCGACGGGCACCGTCCGCGGCAATATCGGCAAGCCGCCGGAGGCGAGCTTCCAGCAGCCAAGCGGTCCCGACTACAGGCTGGCCGCAAGCTCGGCGTGCATCGACGCAGGAGTCGATGTCGGCGCGCTGACCGGTCCAGACGGCGCTCCGGCCATAGAGAGCGCGCAAGGGATGGACGTGATCAAGGATTTCGTCGACAGCCCTCGTCCCGCGGCTCAGCCTCGGGCCATACCGGGACCGCCCCGAGGGTGGGACATAGGAGCGTACGAATACTCTGACTGACGCCTGTCAGCTCGAGGGTCCGGTCCAGGCGGTGCCGCTCAGCACGTCTCCCGTGCCGGGATCGAATGTCGCGCTCCAGACGCCCTCGCTGTTCGTGCCAACCAGCACAAAGTGGTTGACGCTGTCAACGAGTATTCTCCGGACCGATTCGGAATAGAGCGCGATCGTGGTCATGCTCATCCGCGACAAGGTCAACGTGCTTGTATTAAAGGTGTAGTAACCGTCGCCGTCAGAGCCTGCAAGGTATATGGCGTTCCCTCCATCCACGGCATTTGAGACCGTGAGGAAACCGACCGTCACCGAGTTTATCTGGGGAGTGGTGATGGCGGTCCACGATCCACCGCCATTCGAGGAATAGAAGATGCCGAGAAGCTTGGTGGGAAGGAAAAGCCATCCGTTCTGGCCCACGGTGATGCCGCGGATACTATCGGATGAAGTAATTCCCGTCGGTTGGACGGCCGCGGCACTGAAGCTCGAAGGGTCACCAGCCGGGCTGCTGTAGACGGTGATGCCCGAGACGGCCCAATATTTCGTCCCATCCCAGGCTACCCCGGAGATGGGGACTCCAGTGACTCCCTGCAGCCCCGCGGAAGGACTCCACGCGGTGCCGTTGGTGGAATAATACAAACCGAAGCTTCCGTTGGATTCTATGCAGACGGCAAAGAGCACGTTGTTGCCGTTTGGCGCAGAAAGCAGGTAGATCTGCTTTCCGGTGATGTTGCCGTTGGTGTCACCAGCAGACGTGCTGCTTGCAAAGGAGTACGACCCGTCAGATTTTTCAAGCCCGGGTATCGTGCCGTCCGGAAGATAGAAGCCACCCCAGGTTGCGCCGTTGAATGTCACAAGGGCGTTGCAGAGCGCACCGTTTGTCGGGTTGTAGGGGTATCCCGCGACGTTGTTGTTCGGGTTCCAGTTTATCGTTCCGCTTGCAAGCGTCCCCTGGTAGATGCCGCCGGCCGCGACGTAGTAGTTGTTGTCAGGCGCCTTGGTAATGTCGTATCCCGTCAGCGTCGTCGGCAGGTAATTGTCCACCGTCTTTACTTCGGTTTCTATGGTGGAGTATATATTGCCGCCGTCCGCGGTGCAGGAAATGAGACCCGCGGCGGCCAGGATCGCAAAAAGCAGGAGTATACGTGCTTTCATTCCATTCCCCTAGAAGTGGTAGAGCGCGCTGAGCGAGACGGCAAGGAAATTGCCGATCCGCTGGTTCGCCGGTGTCGTGGCGTTGAACTGGATGTCGAACCAGTAGTCCAGATTGACGCCGAACGACCACGATGAGCTGTAAATCCAGTAGAGACTGATGCTTGGCCGCAGGAGAAGGTCGATGGTGGACATGTCGACGTATTTCACGATATTCATGCCCGCGCCGAACGTGAGCGGTATCTCGAACGGGTAGAGCGTAAAGACGTATGAAGCTTTTACGATCAAGGGCAGCATGAACAGGGAGTTCAGGTTCGGCGACCATGTCCCGTCGAAGCCAAACTCTCCGCCGATGCGAATCTGCGGGGCGACATATGCCGCCCACGCCAGCGACAGGATGGGACCTACGGAGAGATGGGAGGCTGAGCCGGAACCGCCGCTCGGGGCAAGGAGCCATTCGCCGCTGGGGAGGAGGAAAAGGGGGATGAAAACGCCCGCGTTTATCGAGAGCGTCTGGTCCCCGAGGGAATACTGCGACGGCTGCGCGGTGGTCTTGTCCTCCGCAAAAAGCGGACCGGCGGCGCCGGCAAGCGCGATGAGGAGGGCGCAGATCACGACGAGGTGTTTCTTCACGATTTCATACTCCCGGTGTCCTTGAATCGTAGCACGCGCGTTCTTCTTATTCAAGTTTCGGCAGCCTCGTCGATGTCCAGCACCAGGTTGCGCAGCGGTCCATCGACGTCGATCTCCACGCTCCCGCGGGAATCAGGGGTGCGCGGGGTGACAAGGGAGCCGTCCTGCTTCTTTTCCAGGTCTCCCTGCGGGTAATCGACGCGGCAGAATGGATTGAGGAGACGAACGCGGGCGAAAACGCGCGCGGGAAGGAGGACCGAAAGGCTGCTCCCGGATGCATAGATCTGGCCGCTCAGCTTGCGCTGGGGCCGTCCGAGCAGGAGCTCCTGGTTGCCGGATTCCGTGCGCAGGTCGAGAGTTTCGACGTCAAGCTTGCGCAGGTCCATCCGCGAATCCGCTTCGTGGAGCTGGAAGAAAAGACGCAGAGGGAGCCCGGAGGGCAGGTCCAGTCTCCAGGTATTCTTCAGGTGGATATTCGACGGAAAGATGGGCTGGTTCATGGCGATGGAGACCTCGCGGCGCTCGCCGACGATCTCCTGGCTGATGGTGGGCACCCCGCCGGCCCCGCGATGCTCCGTGACCAGGCGCGGGGCGTCACTCGACCACGCGGCGAGCAGCCGGCCGTAGGAGAACTGCACGCGAAAGGCGAGCTCCGATGAGGCGTCGTCCACGGCAAGCGGGAATTGTTCCGTGGTAACGCTCACGACGTCGGCGAAGACCCTTTTTTTCGCCGAGTCGGCAACGAGCATGAACCCGGCGATTACCAGGAGCACGGGCCAGAGATTCAGGGCGATGGTGATGGCGCCCTTCGATATGAGGAGGAGGTTGTAGCCCAGGAGGAAAACCCCGATGACAAGGGAGAAAACCGACACCAGGAGGGCGATTCGCTTGGCCAGGGGCTGCATGCGTATACTCTAGGGGGATTGCGCGGGCCCTGTCAACTCAAACCGCAACGGCGTCTCTGGACACGTCCAAGGGGGGCTGTGTACATTGATGATGGTGAGGGAGGAATTGCATGAGTGATATTGTCCCCAGGAGCAAACTGTCGAAGCAAGGCGTGCAGGGGGTCGTTTCCCTTGCGGGCGGGGTGGGTGCATTTATCCTTGCCGGCATCACCGGCGGTTTCCTGGGCATCATCATCGGGGGCGTGGTCACCGTTGCCGGTATACTCCTTGCCGGATCGAAGCACGAGCGGGGGGCAGGAATCGTCACAACCGTCGTCGGCGCCGCGACGCTTGTCGCGTCACTCCCGGTGCTTCACAGCATCTTCGGCGGGCTGGTTCACGGGGTCATGATTGGCGCGGGCATCATCCTGGTCGGCGTCGGCGGCTGGTCGCTTTTCAAGTTTTTCCGCGGTTTGAAGACGAGGTCCTGATCTGCCCGGTGAGCCAGCCCCGCAAGGTCTGGATGGAGACCTACGGATGCCAGATGAACAAGGCGGAATCCGAATCCATCCTGATCGCGCTCACCGAAGCGGGATGGGCGGAAGGAAGCGCCACCGACGCGGAACTTGTCATCCTGAACACGTGCTCGGTACGCGAGACTGCGGAAGAGAGGATACGCGGCCGGCTCGGGTACTACCGGCACCAGAAACAGCATCGCCCCCTCACGCTCGTTCTCACCGGATGCATGGCGGAGCGTCTCAAGGCAAAGGTGATCGACGAGCATCCCGAGGTGGACGTCGTGGTCGGCACCTTCAGCAAGCGGGAGCTGCTCGCCGCGGTGCGAAGCGCGGAGGAAAAGCAGGCGCCGGTCGTCGCCGCGGCGGAAGAGGAATACGCGTTTGCGCCGCTGCATTCGTCGCGCGGCACAAAGGCATTCGTCCCCATCATGCACGGGTGCGACAACTGGTGCACGTACTGCATCGTGCCGAGGGTCCGCGGCCGTGAAATCTCGCGCTCTCCGGACGCGATCGTCGCGGAAGTGACGGCCCTCTCGCGCCGCGGAGTCAAGGAAGTCACGCTCCTGGGGCAGAACGTGAACTCGTATGCGTGGCCCTCGGGAGACGGCGCGATTCTTTTCCGGATCTGCTGCGGCAGGTCGAGCAATGCGCGGGGTCCGTGGAATGGCTCCGCTTCCTCACGTCACATCCCAAGGACCTCTCAGGGGAGCTTCTGGCCGTGATGGCGGAAAGCCGTATCCTGTGCCGGCATATCCATCTCCCGCTCCAGAGCGGCTCCACCCGGATCCTCGGCCTGATGAACAGGGGATATACCGCCGACCAGTATCGCGAAAAAGTGCGCGCCATACGGTCCTCGCTCAGCGGCGCTTCGATTACGACCGATATTCTCATTGGCTTCCCCGGTGAGACGGAGGAGGACTTCGAGGAGACCCTCGCCATGATGGGCGAAATCGGCTTCGACGACGCCTTCACCTATCATTACAACCCGCGGGAAGGCACGCCCGCCTTTGACATGCCGGATGCCGTCCCGCCGGACGTGAAGCGCGAGCGGCTCGACCGCGTGATCGAGGCGCAGCGTTCCATCGGCGCGCGAAAGGCCTCCGAAAGGATCGGCAGGGAAGTTGATGTACTGGTCGAGGGGATATCGAAAAAAGACTCCGGCGAGCTTCTTGCGCGCACCGCGTGGGACGCCATGGTGGTCTTCCGCGGAACACCCGACAGAATCGGCGGCTTCGCGCGCGTGCGGCTCGCGTCGCTCGCGGGGAACACTTTCCGCGCGGAAGCCCTGGCGTAGACTCATCCTGGTTGCGCTTTTCTGCGCAGCGGCGACCCTGCCATACGCTGAGCCGCTTCTCGCGCACGCCCGCGCGCGGGAAAAAGCCGGTGACGCGGCCGCCGCTTCCGAGCTCTATGCCGCCTGGCTTGCGGCAAATCCTGGCGCCCCGGGCGCGCCGGCCGTCTTTTCAGACTGGTTCGGCGTGGAACAGGATTTTCCGCGTCTCGTCGACCTTTCCGTCTGGTTTCTCGATACGGCAAAGGGCGCGCCGGGAGCTGCCGTGCAATTCCTTCGGATTGCCCGGCTCCTGGATGTCTCGGCGCGCAGCGAGGAGGCCGCACGGGCATACCTGGCTGCCTACCGTGAAGGCGGACCTCCCTCGGCGCTCCTTTCCGCGTTCCTTCTTTCCCTGGAAATGAACGACATGCCCGGCATGGAAACGGCCCTGACGCAGCTCAACGGAAAAGGCGGTGCCGCGGAGCTCCTGCTTCGCGCTCTGCGTGCGCTGCAAGCCGGTGACGACGCTTCAGCGCAGGCGACGCTGGTCGGGCTTGCGGCCCAGACGGGCGAGCCCGATCTGGCCCTCAAGGCGATGTGGATCCTCTACCAGCGATCGGTCGCGCGCGGCGACGATGCGGGGCAGGCGGCGGCACGGTTGCGCCTCTCAACGCGTTTTCCAGATTCGCCCGAAACCGCCCTTGCCGTTGGCGCGCCTGTGTCGGCGGGGCATTCGGAGGTCGTGCTTTCTCCCACACCGGTGCCCGATCTTTTTTCGTTGCAGGCTGCGCCGCCGCCCGCCTCGGAAGGAACGCAGCCCCCGCTCTCTGCCCCGGCCGCACCGGTGAGTGCCGCGCCGGCTCCCGTGCCGGCGCCCGCCCAACCGGCGGCGGCCGCGCCCGCCGCATCGGCAAGCCCCGCGCTACCGGCGCCTGCCGCGGTTCAGCTTTACTCCGTGCAGGTCGGCGCATTTCAGATGCAGGAGAATGCCGACAACCTCGTCAATGAATTGAAACAGCATGGCATCGCGGCCACCGTCATCCACGAAACGGCGCAGGGCAGGGACAGATACCGGGTGATGGCCGCAACAGGGCAGAATGCCGATGAAGCGCGTGCAATGCTCCAGAAGCTGGGAAAGCTCGGCTACAGCGGATTCATCGTCGCGGACAAATAGCGGATCAGCTCTTTGCGCTGTTCGATGCCTGCTGGAAAGTCAGCGTATCTCCGCTCGCGTCGACATAGCCGTCGACGGTGAGCTGAACGGGCGACAGCGTGAGCGTGCGCAGCGTGGCGCCGTTGCCCTTTTTCTGTTGGAAATCGAGCAGCCAGGAGCTTATCTGGCCGTTGGGCCGTGTCGGCGAAAAGAACCGGACGGTCATGATGGTCTTTCTTCCAAGCGTGAAGAGCACGTAGCTCCCGCTGCGATGGCCGTTCGCGTCGCTCCACGCGAGCTGGGGCGACTGGAAAACGATCGTGGCACCGGTGGCATCCGTGTACGTGCCGGAAAGGGCGAGCGCCGAAAGCCCGACATGCGCATCGGGTCGGTCGAGAAGCTTGGCCTGGATATCGGCATTCACCTTGGTGTATGTGACGGGATCGGCAAAATTATACTCGTCACCGCTCACGATGCCGCTCATGGCGACGTCGATGGTGTCGATCGCTTCGATGGTGATCTTGAAGCGGCGCTCCAGCTTGAACTGAGGAACGATTTCGCTCACACCGGTGGCCTGGATGGTCTTGTAGATCGTGCGGTGGGACTCCTGCCACGAATAAGCCTCTTGCGCGTTTCCCGAAAGGATGCTGATCGTCCTCCCCGCGGGATCGAAATCGATGATCTGGCCGTAGGTGTCCTCGCCGCGGCCGCCGGCGGCGGGAATGACCTGCACCCAGGAGCCGGAGATGAACTGCTCGAATGCCTGGTCATTGGAGCTCGTGAACAGCGCCTGGAGCTGCGCCGCCTGCACCGTGTCGGCAGGGATCTTTTCCGCGGCGCCGGGCACGTAGCGTCCTTCCGCCGCATTCCAGGTGTAGCGGATGCGCACGAGGTCCATCACGTTCTGCGAGTCGGGGTCCTTCAGGAGAACGGTGATGGGGAAGCTCGGTCCCGGGCCCTGGTTGCTTGCATAGCTGTCGGGCCGGTCCGTCTGGTCGATGGAGATTTCATCTGCCTCGATCTGGCAGATTGCCTTGTACGTCAGGCCCTTGCCCTGGCTGGCCGGAAGGGGGCGGAAGACGTCGAGGGTGAGCTTTCCCGCCTCGTTCATGCCGCTGGCGACGATCTGGGTCGTGTGGTCGCCGATGAGGTCTTCCAGGCCCAGGGAAAAGGTGCGGCCGTTTGTCGCCGTGAGGTTTGTGTCCCAGCTCTGAAAATAGTAGTTGCCGTGGCCGGAATCGGTGTCCGCAATGAACAGGTGCACGAAAGAGCCGATATCGTCCATGCGCTTCGCGGCAATAACCTGGTCCTGGTCGCTGTTCGCGTCGAGATTCGCGTTCGCGACCTGAAGGATGGTGTAGGACGGGTCGATGGAGATCCGGGGACGGGACGCGGCCTGGTCCGCGCTCATCTCCGCGTTGCTGCCCCCGGGGGCATTCGCCGCGACGCCGCCCGGCGGCTGCGGCACGATGCGCACCGGCCCGGCGCTTTCCGGTGCGCTGGCAGGCGATGCACGCCGCGCAAAGGAAGACAATGCCGGCTGTCCGCAGGAGAGCCGCCAGGCGCCGTGACGCGCTCACGTGAAATATGCCTTCAGCCTGTCGAGCACGATTTTCTTTGTCGCCTCCAGGCCGTCCCGGCATTTGAAGCCCGCGGCCGTCTTGTGGCCGCCCCCGCCGAATATCTGGGCGATCTCGGCGACATCGATATTTCCCTTGGAGCGCAAGGAACAGCGGAGGAGACCCTCGAGGTTCTCCTTGAAGAATACGGACACGCGGATATCCTCGCTTTTGAGGGGGATATTGATCAACTGGTCGGCTTCCTCGTAATTGGCACCCGAATCAATGACCATCGTCCTTGAGCATTGTCAAGATCGAGACGTGATTGTCGTAGACGAGCTCCAGCGTGGAGAGCACGCGCGACTGGAGCACGAGCGCGGAGATGGAGTTGCTTTCGTAGATCTTCGCATAGACGTAATTCGGCTCCACTCCCCGGGACACGAGGTCACGCGCGATCTCGAATGTGAGGGCGGTTGTTTTCGGATAGATGAAAGAACCGGTGTCATAGACGATGCCCGTGAAGAGCGCAAGTGCAATCTCGTAGTCTATCGCGACGCCCATGGCGACGAGGATGCGGTAGATGATTTCCGACGTCGAGGAGGCGCTCTTCTGGATGAAATTCCCCGTTGAGATATCCTCTTCCTGCTCGTGGTGATCGATGATGAAATGATCGCGCGACGCGCGGGAGAACAAGCTTCGCGATCTGGCCGATGTTGTTCACGTCATTCGTGTCCAGCATCAGGAGCGACCACTGCGCGATGTCCGCGGGGAGCTGCTCCTCCCTTTCCAGCACGCCGACGATCTTGTCGGAATCCAGGTAGGCGAATTTCCGCGGCGTCGGATCCGCGTTGAGGATGATGGCTTTCTTGCCCTGGCTTCGCAGCGCCCGCAGCATGGCGCATTCGCTTCCGATGGCGTCCCCATCAGGGGTCTCGTGCGCCGTGATGACGAAACGTTCCGTGCGGGTGAGGAAATCGATGGCGGTCTGGAATTCGTTCATGCCGATTCCCCGGCTTCCGTTGCGACGGCCAGGCGCCGCAGGCGCGGGGTCGCCGAGGATGCTCGTGCCGCGGCGCAGCACCTTCAGCTTGCGCAAAGTGGACGGGGAGACGCCCTGCGCCACGTAGCTCGCTGCCTCCGCCTGGAAACCATTGGGAATGTCGACATTGGCGCCGATCACCGCGATGCCGTCCCGGATGTGCGTGGGGAAATCGGCGTTTTTCATGGACGATGTCTTTGCGCCGATTGCGCAATTGTCCCCGATATTCGGACCCGTGCGCGGCGCGTCCGACGCATAGGGGAGAATGAGCGCGTTGTGGATCTCGGTGCCGCTGCCGATGCGATTGCCGTTCAGGACGACCGAATGGGAAACGAGCGCATGACGGCGGACCACCACGTTGGGGAAAATGATGGAATCCTCCACCCGGCCTTCCACCTCGACGCCCGAGGCAAGCCATGAGTTCCTGATGCTCCCCTTTTCACCGATATGGGATTCGGCACCCTTGTCGGCGAGCTCGGGCAAGCGGGCGACGGCCGTGTGGAACCGGGCGTCCTCGCAGTGCGAGACGACCCAGATATTGTTCGTGTAGTAATCC
The DNA here is from genome assembly GCA_963781885.1 of uncultured Spirochaetota bacterium. Taxonomy (GTDB): domain Bacteria; phylum Spirochaetota; class Spirochaetia; order SZUA-6; family Fen-1364; genus Fen-1364. Next base: position 1,401,404 of record CAWAHW010000002.1, read on the forward strand.
ATGAGATCGTTGTAGAAAAGGATTTCCCCCGGAAGGTCTTCGATCAGGTCGATGGCCCCGTGCAGCACCCCCTCGAACAGGCCGTCGCGAAGACCGCGGCGCCCCCCGTTGCGCTCCGCGGCCGCCGCCAGGAGACGCGTCATGCGGGGACGCGGGGCGCAGTACATGTCAATGGGCGTGCGACCCACCGATATCTTGACCAGCTGGTCGGTCGTTGCCGAGACGAGGCCGCGCAGCGCACCCGCCTCCATGAGGCAGACGCTGGAAAGCGCCGCCAGCACGATGTGGTCCGCTCCGGATGCCTCCACCATGGTCGCGAGCTCGGCGAGCCCTCCCTCCAGCACGTGCGCGCGTACGATCTGCTTTTTCCAGCGCGAGGTGAGCGCCAGGGCCGCGTCGCGGGTGCCCTCCTCCAGCACGATGCTGAACTGGAGCTCGGGGCCAAGGCCGAAATTCGCCAGGGCGAAATCGATCAGGCAATGGGAGCCCCAGAAGGGGAGGAGAGAAAAATGAAAAGTATCCCCAAAACCCGGCAGACCCTGCTGCGGCCCGATATCGAAGAAAAATACGGCGGTCGTGCCCAGTCTATTTCTTCCTTTCCTTCGACTGCACCTTCATCGTCAGGGCCTTCCCGTCTTCCGCGCGCAGGGCAAAGGATTTGCCGCGCGCATCAGGGGGAATATCCGTGAGCTTCGGGAAACGGTCCTTCTTCAGAACCCCTAGCAGGATCCTGCCGTCCTTCAGAGAGAATTTCGCGATGCTCCGGCCCGTCCTGTTGCCGACCAGCGTGAAGGCGCCCTTGCCCTCCGTGAGGAAAAGCTCGCGCCGGCCGCGCAGCGCCACAGGCGCATCGGTGAGGGGCTTGTCCTGGATGAGCACGCCGAACCGGACGGGCTTTCCCGCGGTGAGGCGCCAGATCAGATAGATCACAGCGGCAACGATGATGAGCAGGAGGACGATCGCGGCAATGAGGACGATCAGGTTGTTCTGTATCCAGCCGGCAACGGTGAAGGATACGGAAGGCTCGGCCGGAGAGAAGCTCTGGCCGGCGCCGAACGTGAAGAATATCGTTCCGCTCAGGCTCCCCGGCTGCGGTACGGAAGGGAAGGCAAGCGGAATGGAGACGGCAGTCGACCCGATCTTCTTCACCGTGAAGGTGAAGGGGGCCTTGAGGATCTGGGGGGCGGGGGTCATGCCCGTCCGCGCCTCGATACCAACCACTGTCACCTTCGTATCGTCCTTCAACCCGCTCGATGTCAGGGTGAATGAAACGCTGCTGCTGCCGTCCGCCCTGATGGGGCTGACGCGGGCAGCGCCTTTCATCTCCACGGTGGCGAAGAGGCTGCCCGCCTGCTGGTCCATCGCGCCGACGTTCGTGATCTCGTTGTACGATCCCTGGAGCTCCTTTGCGAGATCTTTTGCCGCGGTGTCCGTTCCGATGCCGAGGATCATCACCTTCCATCCTTTTTGCTGGATGGTTTTCGTATTGGTGAGGAACTCGTGGTTGAACTGCCCGTTCTTTGAGTAGTACTTGCTCGTGGCGGGCGCCTCCTGGATACCATCAGTCAGGAGGAGGACGTATTTCTCCCGCCCATCGGATTCCCGCGCCGCCACCTGGGCCTTCACCGCGTCGAGCGCGTTGCCGATGTCCGTGAAGGCGCCGTTCCCCTTGATGCCGGATATCAGCTTCTTCAGCGCCGTCTTGTCCGCATCGTCCTTGATCTGCTGCGAAACGATGACGTCAGCCTTTCCGTAGAACTCGACCACGATTAAATAGTCACCGGGGATGAGCAACTGGTCGACAATGGAGCTGTTGACCCACGATTCCACCGCGCCGATCTTGTTCTCCATCGACAGCGACTTGTCGAGGGCGATTACGACGTCGATGTTGCTTGTTCGGGTATCCGCCAGAAGAGGGGCCGCAAGGCCTGCGCAAAGCGCCGCGACGATCAAAAAGGCTTTCCGGACTCTCATGTGGCCACCTCTTTGAATAATTTACTTGTAGGATGCACCAAATTTGGATAAAATGGAAGGGGAGAAAAAAGTGCTTGCCAGAGATAGCCTTTTGTGGTCTACTAGGTTCGAATAAACTGAGAAAAGGAGATAACTATGGCTGCTATTGACCTTCCGAAAAGCCCGAATGTGTTCCATCCGGAAAAGCCGAGCGCCGTCGGTTCTCGAAACTCGCTGGCCCAGGAGTTCAGGGACCAGCAGGCCGAGGTCGACCTCCTCATGTCGGAAGAAGTCGACAAGGTCATGAACCATATCTCCTCCAAGCTCCCCAAGGAAGTGGCGGACAAGCTCGACATCATGGGCGGCATCAAGGAGAAGCTGTACAACTACTTCAACCAGAACTACCAGAACATGTTCAACCGCTTCATCGTCACATCGGAAGACGAGATGGTGAAGAAGGTCAGGAACTTCATCGACAAAGAGGAAATGAAGACCCTGGCCCGCTACACCCCCAAGGAGATCGCCGCGCTCCTGGACCAGGTCGGCGGCATCGACAAGTTCAACACGGGCGAAATCGAGAAATCGATCGTCAACATGTACGGCCATTTGCAGGGCCACATCCAGCGCGGGGTGAACGACCTTGAGAACGTCACCAACTCCCTCCTGCGCCAGAAGACGGACGTCGGCGCGTTCATCCGCGGTGAGAACGCCTATTCCATCGTGAAGTGCTCCTTCAAGGACAGCGCCTTCAAGCCGAAGACGGTCACCGACGTGAAGCTCTCCGTGAACATCCTCGACTCGGAGCTCATCAGCCCCATCTTCCACTACCAGGTGACGGTGGAGTTCCTGGTGAAGGACCTCATCTCCAAGAACATCCTCGACCTGATCGACAAGGAGATCGAGAAGCTGAAGGACCAGGTCGTTGATGAAGGGCGGGAAGAGCTCTCGGACGGCGAGATCCTCTTCGAGAAGATGAAGAGGGTGGAAAAGTTCACCTCGGATGAAAAGGACGACGCACGGTCCAAGAGGTACTCTTTCTTCGCCAAGGCTCTGATGGACAAGATCGAAGGCCTCCGCGCGGAGATCGATCCCGAGGAATATGATCCGGTGAACATCCGTGAGAACCTGAAGCGGATCATCGACATCGAAAACATCAGGAACCGCGGCTTCAACACGGCCATCAACTCCATCACGTCCATCCTCGACACCTCGAAGATGGGCTACCAGCACGTGGAGAACCTCAAGAACGCCCGTGAGCTGATCCTCCGCGAGTATGAGGACACGGACGACGCGCACCTGCCCGACGAGCGCTACGCCATCCGGCTGAAATATTACGATCAGGCGCAGCTCCTGGAAGAGCGCAAGGCCTACGACGTGCAGGCAAAGAGCTTCGAGGTGGAAGTGCTGCACGTGTGGGACGTGCTGGACATGGTGTATGAGGATTCGAAGTTCCTGAAGGGCGTCGTGGATTTCGAAGACCTCGCGCGCAAGCTGAAGGGGAAGATCAAGAGGCGGATCAAGGCGCGCACCGGCGACCCGCTCTATGAAGACATCGAAAAGAGCTGGACGGAAGTCACCTTCATCAAGCCGGGGGACACGGACGTCGAGCGCATGAACCGCACCTATATCTCGGAGAAGGACGACCTGAAGCGCCGCATCATCCTGATGCGCGACAAGCTGCAGAAGCTGTATGGCTACCGCTACCCCATCCAGCGCCGCGTCATTGAAGACAGGGTCGCGTTCCTTGAAAAGCAGTTCCTCAGGTTCGAATACCTCATCAACCCGTACCACATCCAGCCGGGGCTCCTCCTGGACGTGAATATCACGTCCATCAAGAGGAAGAAGGCCACACTGGACGGAATGGCGAATGTTTTGAACGAATTCCTCTACGGCGTATCCAAGGGATTCCAGGACGCGGCATTCGCATCCTTCTCCCGCCGCCGCTCGACGGTTCGCGCGGACATCGCGCAGTCCTTTGCCGCCAGCGCGCCGGAAGCCCCGGCCGCCGAAGGCAAGAAGTCGGAGTACCTCGACATGCTCAACGTTCCGGCCGCTGATGCAAAAGTAGCAAAAGCTGCGGAGCAGGGCGTCGTCGACGTGGCACCGCGCCGCCGGCGCGGCCGCCCTGCCAAGCAGGCGCGGGGGAGGCCGCGGAAGGGCTCCGGAGACGTAGGGCTCCGAGAAATCTGATTAGGCGGGTAATCGAATGGTGACCCTTCGGGGTCACCATTTTCATTTCTATCGCGCGCGTGCGCATTTTCCTTTCCAGCGCGGCGTACGCGATGAGGATAGAGGGGAAACAGATGCCGGAACAAGTCCATGCTTTCGACGAGCTTGCCACACGGGACGGTTTCAACCGATCCCTCAGGCACTTCAAGTTCATTTCAACAGTCATCGGGGCTTTTGAATCGAGGCGCAACATCGCCGACACCTTGAGCGAATGCCTTGCCGACAAGAGCATCGAGCCACGGCAGGTGCTGCCGACGCTCAACGCGATCCTCGTCGACAAGTATCACTATCTCTGCCGGTCGCGAAACCTCACGGAAAGCTTCGAAGATTTCGACTCCCTCACGCAGACGGTGGGCACCTGGCGCGCGGTGGACCTCGTGGTGGCATACTTCCACCCCGAGCTCGGCGTCGTGGTCGTCAACCCGAAGAACCGCGAGCATTGGGAGGTCGTCCGCGCGCTGAAGAAGAACGAGCTTGTCGCCGTCTTCGCCGGCGCATTCGGCGAGACGGAGGATCACGACAAGAAGTACGCCGACGCCATCACGCTCCTGATCGCCCTCATGGAGGGCGGGAAGGTGAAGACGCCGGCCGTCCTCACAAAAGGCAAGTTCGTGTTCAAGAAGGCAGCGCCCGTGGCGCCGCCGGCTCCTGCAAAGGCCCCGCGCAAGGCGACGCGGGGAAGACCCGCCAAGGCGTCGCGCATCGACCTGAGCGCCGCCGTCGCCGCGGCTCCTGCCGCGAGCCTTCCCGCGTACTCGTCGGCGCCGACGACGGCCCTCGCGCCCGCGCCGTCGGCCGCCCCCGCCGCGCCTTCCGGCGCGCCGAAAAAGATGACGCCGATGTATTCCATCCCCGTGACGAATGAGCTCTTCCACAACGGCAATGTGGAGGCGTGGAAGAAGATCATTCAGAGCTACACCACGAAGTATCCGGGGCTGGACGTGTACGTCTTCTACGAGGGGGAACGCATCCACGACATCAACACCCTTTTCAAGTGGGGGAAGGTGAAGCACGGCAGCGCCATCATGATCGCGGTCGCCGGCGACGACATCCGGGACGTGGCGAAGCTCCAGCGCTACCTGAAGCAGGGCGCCAGCCACATGTTCGAGGCATTCCTCAAGGCGCAGGTCGGCGCGATCCTGAACCTGTTCTGATCTGAAAGGGAAGGACACAGATGAAGAAGAATATCCACTTCTTTGACCAGGGCGAAGCGAACGTCAAACCGCAGGTTCTCGAGCGCATCGGCATCCGTGGCCGTCTTGCCATGGAGCTGGCGGATCTCGACCTGCCCATCCTGCCCGGTTTCATCATCGACGCCGAGGTGGCGGCGCACCTGAAAGACTACGATATCTGGGCGGCGCTCTCGCCCTGGTTGGACCGGCTTGCAAAACTGACGGGAAAATCCTTCGGGGACGTGGAAAATCCGATGTTGGTGAAGATCGTCATCAGCCCCAACCTCGTCATTGCCTCCTACCCGACGCTGCACAACTTCGGGCTCACGGACACCACCGTGCCGGGATTCAACCACTATGTCGGGGAGAACTTCGGCTGGCACGAGATGCAGTTCCTCACGAGCGGAAGCCTGGAGATCGAGCTCGCCATCGCGGAGCTGGAGAACAGGGAGAAGGACGCCAAGGCGATCAAGCAGACCATCAAGGAGCTGGGCGCGGAGCTTTCCTCGGAGCGCGACTCGAAGAAGCGCAAGGAGAGCGTGGCGCGCTGCATGAAGATGCTGCCGGAGGGGTATTTCGCGGACCCCATGGACCAGCTTGTCATCGCCCTGAAGCGCATCAGCCACCTCCTGTCGATCACCGATCAGAACCAGGAAGACACGGCGCTGATCATCCAGCCCATGGTGTACGGCAACTACGGCAAAGACTCCCTGAACGGGCAGTTCTATACCCGCAACATCGTCACCGGGGACAAGGAGATCCAGGGCGAGTATTTCCAGAACAAGTTCAACGCCATCGGCACGGCGGGATCCGACATCTCCAACATCGCCAAGACCTATCACGCGGAGCTGGAGAAGATCGCCCGCGCCGTGGAGGACCATTTCCGGGAAATACGGTCCATCCGCTTTACCGTTGAAAACAAGAGGCTCTGGCTGATCGATCAGCGCTCCGTCATGACAAAGAGCACGCAGGCGGACATCCGCCTCCTGCTGGATCTGCATGCGCGCAAGATCGTTGATGACACCTACGTCGTGAGTCAGATCAAGCCGGGGCAGCTCAACGAGATCCTGCACCCCATCATCGATTTCACGTCGGTGAAGGGCCTGCCCTGCTTGACGGGCGGCATCACGGGTGCGCCGGGAGCCGCAATCGGCAGGATATTCTTCTCCACGGAAGGGCTCCTGGAGGCCCACAAGCTCGCCCAACAGAAGGGCCATGACACGAAGCTCATCCTCTGTCTCGTCTCGTCCTTCGCTGAGGACGTGAAGGCGATAGAAGTGGCCACCGGCGTGCTTTCCACGGAAGGCGGATACTCGGCCCATGCATCGGTCGTGGCGCGGCAGTATGGCAAGGTGTCGCTCGTCAAACCCGAGATGAGGATCAAGGGCAACAAGGCCACGATCGGGGAGCGAACAATCAAGGAGGGGGACTACATCACGCTGAACGTCCCCTTTTACGGCGCCCCTTCCATGTACCTCGGCAAGGCGGAGCTCATCGAGCCGGATCCCGAGGAATCGGGCATGCTCGATTTCCTCGCGCTTGTGGAGAAATTCGTGAAAGGCTTCCACGTGCGGGCGAACGCGGACAAGCCGCGCGATGCCGCCCTGGCGCGCAAGTTCGGCGCAAAAGGCATCGGCCTGGTGCGCACAGAGCACATGTTCTTCGACGAGAAGCGCATCAACGTCTTCCGCGAGATGGTCCTTTCGGACTCGGTGGAGGATCGCAGGAAGGCCCTGGCGAAGCTTCTTCCCATGCAAAAGGCGGATTTCTACAAGCTGCTGAAAATCATGGAAGGCTATCCCGTCATCATCCGCCTGCTCGATGCGCCGCTGCACGAGTTCCTGCCGCACAACGACCAGGAGCTCGAGCGTTTCATGAAGTACTTGAATGTCGGAAAGACCGGCGCCAAGCGTATTCCGGAAAAGGACGTCCGCGCGCGCTCAGAGGCGCTGCACGAGTTCAACCCCATGCTGGGACACCGCGGCTGCCGCATCGCCGTTTCCTATCCCGAGATCTATGAGATGCAGGTGCGCGCGATTTTCGAGGCGGTCTACACGCTGCGTAAGGAAGGCGTGCACGTCGAGCCGGAGGTGATGATCCCGATCATCATGAACGAATCGGAGCTGAAGCTCATCGTCTATGGCAAGAAGATCGAAGGGAAGCACATCCGCGGCCTCGTCGACATCGAGCTGGAGGTACGGGAAAGCTTCAAGGCAAAACCTGCGCCCTACAAGATCGGCACGATGGTGGAGCTGCCGGCCGCCGCGCTCGGGGCGGACCAGCTTGCGCGCTACGCGCAGTTCTTCTCCTTCGGGACGAATGACCTCACCCAGACGACAATCGGGTTGTCCCGGGACGATTTCAACGCCTTCATGCCAGACTACACCCAGTTCGACCTCCTGGAGGGGAACCCCTTCCAGATGCTCAACCCGCAGGTGCGCGAGCTGATCGCCCTGGCGGTGAAGAGGGGCAAGATGACCCGACCGGACCTCGAGGTGGGACTCTGCGGAGAGCACGGGGCGGTGCCGGACAACATCCGCTTCTGCATGGAAGCAGGGCTGGATTACGTTTCCTGCTCGCCATACCAGGTGCCACTGTCGAAGCTTGCAATCGCCCAGCTGGAGATCGAAAAGAAAGCGGCAAAATAGTCCTTCGAAGTCATAAAAAAACGGCCGGGAAACCGGCCGGTTTTTTTTGAAAAGCTCGTTCTATTTGTTCCAGATCGTGAACCGGTGCATTCCATCAACCACAAGCTGGCTTGCTTTGACGGCTTCCGCCTTCGGCACGCCGGCCTCCTTGTTGAGCGTCGCGGAAAAAAACTTCCCAACCGTCTCGTAGACGTCCGGCAGATTGTAGAAAACAAAGGAGAAATTGATGCCGCTGGGCTTGAGGACAGTGAAGGACCCATAGGTCATGAGCGGGCTCTTGCTCACCATGACCTTTGTCTGGTTCCGGGTGGTAAGGATGTCCAGCTCCGCGAATCGGTGGGGGATCTGGTCCTTTGCCGTCCGCCGGAAGGGCTCCAGGTGCTTCTGCGCATAGGAAGGGGGTTCCGCCAGGACGAAAAGTTTGTTGCCGTCGGTCTGGAACGTGAGCCCCTCTTCGGTCAGGACGATTGATTTCACCCCGTTGTAGGCAACCACCTCATAGCGCGCATACGACGAGTTCTCGTCGAGGAAAGAGGATACGATGTACCCTCCGTCACTGGGCAGCTGACTGTCGGCGTAGGCCTTGAACAACTCGAGTGCTTTCGGCTTCATCCGTTTCCTCCATGGTTCCGTCCCATAGTATAGTCGGATTTTACCTGCACGCAATGAAAAGTGCAGCCGGTCTTGCGGCGCCCCAATCCGCCGGAATACGGCGGCGCCCCAATCCGCCGGAATACGGCGGCGCCCCAATCCGCCGGAATACGGCGGCGCCCCAATCCGCCGGGATACGGCGGCGCCCTAATCCGCCGGGGATACGGCGGCGTGGTATTCCGCCGCTTTAGCGAGGAAGGTCTCCGCAAAAGAGTTGTTGCCCATGGCCCGGTAGACCATTCCGAGATTGCGGTTGGCGCGCCAATCCCTTGGCGCGAGCGAGATGGCCCGTCGGAATGTCTCCGCCGCTTTTTCCAGCGCCTTGTCCTGGAATTGCAGCACGCCGAGCATGAGGATGAGCGACAGTCTTTCCCCCTGCTTTTTCATGAAGCTTTCCAGCGCTTTCATACCGACGCCGCGCGCGCCCAGGCGATCCAGACAGTAGACGGCCGCCTTCATGTGCTCCTCTGCGTCGGGCGCTTCTGTCAGGAGGTCGCGCAGGAGAACCAGCGCCTCCGCGTACTTTCCCGTCCGCCGGTAGCACACGGCAAGCGCCGATTTCAAGCGCGCGTTGCGCGGCTCGTGCGGCAGGAGCCGGTTGATGTGATCCGCCGCTTCGGCAAAACCGTCCTCCTCCAGCAGCAGGCGAACAAGCCGCCGCCGCGCCGCCCTGTCGTCCGGCTCGACGGCCAGGTAGCGGCGGAAGACATCGGCGAGCATCTCCTTCTTTCCCAGCGCCTCGTAGACGTCGGCCAGGGCCTGGAGCATCTCGGGGTCGGGCTCGGCGACCTTCATCGATCGTTCGTACCAGCCCGCGGCGAGCTCCGGAAGCCCCGCGCGCGCGTAGGCCTGGCCGAGCTCGCCCATGAGGACCGGGTCGGGACCCCGAGCCTTGACTTGCGCCTGCAGCTCTGCAAGAACCTGCTCGATCGCCGCGCCTGTCCGGGAGAGCGCGAGGCTGTGGAAATAGGTCCCTGTCGCGTCGCCGCGATTTTTCTGCAGAACTCGTGCCGCTTCCGCGAGCAGCTCGTCGTATTCGCGTCGTTCCCAGAGCACGGCAAGCAGGCCGTAGCGCAGCTCCAGCGACGCCCGGTCCTTCTCAATGGCGCGATGGTAGTGGTTCTTCGCCTTCAGCAGCTCGCCGAGATTGCGGTAGGCCTCTGCCACGAGGGCGTGCATCTGCGGGTCATCGTAGGCCCCGCGCAGGAGCTTCGTGCCGTAGAAAATCGTCTCGCGGAAGCGTCCTTCGCGGAAAAGGTTCACCGTGATGAAGCGCAGGACGTCCTCCGGCGACCCCTGCGGGGCCACCGTGGAGCGCAGAAGCTGCGCGCCGCTTCTGATCTCAGCGGCAGCCCCCGTCTTGTCGCCCTGGGAGAGCAGGATGATTGCTTTCTGCAGGTGGAGGAAGGGGTCCTGGGGAGAGATGCGCGAGGCTGCATCCATGTGGTAGAGGGCAAGACTGTCCTTGCCGAGCTCCCGGTAGATGGACGCGAGGTAGAGGTGCGGCAGGATGCTCGCGCGCCTCTGCTCCAGAACCTCCGTGAAAAGGCGCGCGGCGTCATTCAGATCGCCGCGGTAGAACAGGCGGATGCCGAGGACAAGCGCCGTGTTCAAGTAGCCGGTCTGGAGGCGCTTGTTCTGCGGGTCAATCTCCAGCGCGCGCGCGAACCACCAGATGGCCTTGTCAGGTCGGCGGATCTTCAGGCAGGCAAGACCCAGGAGGCCGTACGCGGGCGAGAACCCGGGGGTCTTCTCCACCACGCGCGTGAGGTGCCTGATTGCCTGCGGGTAGGATTCCAGCCCGAGATACGCGCGGCCGAGGAAGAATCGCCCGGGAACCGAATCGGGCTTCCGCCGCAAGAAAAAAGACAGGGCCTGGACGGCGCGGGCGTAGTCTCCCAGCGCGTGGTAGGACCGTCCCAGGTAGAGCAGGGCGAGCGGGTGGGCATCCGTGCTGCCGACGATCCGGGTCAGCAGCTCCACCGCCCGCGGGTAGTCGCGCGCACGGCCCGCTTCCATGGCTTGATCGAACATCTCCGCATAGTTCGTCGCGCGCATCTGGTTCGTATTCTACCACGGCGGCCGATTGCTTTACAAACGGGGGTCTTTCCTCTACAACTAACCCATGCGAGGGGTCAAAAGCTTCGCCCAGATCGCGGGGGAAGAGACGAGCCTTTCCGACCGCCTGAGCATCGGCGTGCGCCTGGGAGCCACGGCGGTGATTCTCATCATCGCCCTTTCGGCCCATCGCACCACGGCAGTCATCGTGGATGCCGCCGCTTTGATCGCCCTGGGCCTCATCTCGCTGATCGTTGGCGTGCGGCTTATCCGCAAAGAGCCGGCCACCCCGCTGTTCCTGCTCTGCCTGATCGCAGACCTCATCTGCATGCTCGTCATGGCGTTCTTCATCCTGGACCAGGAAAAGATCGTCGACAGCCTCTCCTCCCTGATCACGCTGGAAGCGTACGCCATGAGCGTTGCCCTCCTGGCGTCGTTTCGCATCTCGCTGCACGACTGCATCCTCGCGACCTGCGTCGCGGTCCTCGTGCCGATTTTCGCCGTCATCGTCGCGGTCCTTCGATTTCCGGGAACGTTCGCCTACGCGTTGATCGTCGTGCCCTTCCTGAACGTGCTGGTCGGCTCTTTCGCCTCCCTGCAGTGTCAGCGCTACGCCAAGGCCTTGAAGGAAAACCTCATCACGGAGGATCTCCTGCGGGCGAGCAGGCGATTGAAGATGACGATGGACATCGTCACGGCGTCCATTTTCAACCTCCACCAGCTCATCAACAAGCTGGGTGACGTCTCGACCACCGTGAACGAAGGCGCCCGCAACCAGTCCGCGGGAATAGAGCAGGTGACGACGGTGGCCGCGCAGCTCCAGGAAGCCATGGAGCGGCTGTCGCAGTCCACGGAAAGGTCGGCCTCCACCATCGGCACGACCGCGCAGTTCTCGGAGAGCGGCAACACCATCGTGAAGAAGGTCATCGAGGAAATACTCGGGATACACGACGTGGTGGACAAGATGGTGACGGCGCTCGCGAGGATCAACGACATCGCCGACCAGACGAACCTGCTCGCCTTGAACGCGGCAATCGAGGCGTCCCGCACCGGTGACGAGCAGAGCGGCTTCTCCGTCGTCGCGGACGAAATCCGTCAGCTTGCGGAGAAATCCGCCGCGACGGCGTCCGAGGTGAGCAAGTGGGTCCGCCAGATCGAGACCGTGATCGAGAGGGGAGGGGAATCCTCCCGCGAGGCGGGGAAGATCTTCGATACGATTGCACGGGACCTTGGGGCCTACGCCGGGTTCATTCACGAGCTCTCGAATTCCGTGAAGAACCAGCTCGGCGCAAACCGCGAGGTGACGGGCGCGATCGAGAGCATCGGGTCGGTGGTGGAGGACAACCGCTTCTCCGCAGAGGCCGTCACCCGGATCATCGGCGATCTGAAGAAGGAGATGCTGAAGCTGGAAGCGCTTGTCGGCGACAAGGTGCAGGAAGCGGAAAAGCTGTATCGCAGCGCAGAGGGCGCGACGTAGCTTCATGGAAAAGCGCGACATATTCCTCAATATCTCCCCCTTGGACCACCGCTATTCGCTTTCCAACCCCGCTCTGTGGGCTTCCCTGAGTGAAATCCTGGGGGAAGAGGCATCCGTTCACTATTGCGCCCGAGTCGAGATTGCCTTCCTGAAAGCGCTTCTTCGCCATCTGCCGGGAAAAGTCGGCCCCGAGGACCAGGGCGCGGCGCTCGATGCCGCGGCGGGCGCCCTGACGTCTGAGGAAGTCTACGCGGAGGAGCAAAAGACCCAGCACAATATCCGGGCGCTGGTGAACGTGCTCAAGGGGCATCTGCCCGCGTCGGTGAGGCCGTTCGTTCACCTGGGGGCAACATCGGTGGACATCCTCGACACGGCCGCCGCTCTTCGTTACCGCGACGCCGTGGAAAAGGTCGTCCTTCCGCTGCTCTTCGACCTGGAAGAAGAGCTTATCGCGCGTGTGCGCGCCGAGGCGGAGACCCCGCAGATCGGCCGCACGCACGGGCAGCACGCGGTGCCGCTCACCTTCGGCTTTGCCCTGGCGGCATATGTTTCCCGGTTGGGAAAGAGCATCGCGCGCATACGGGAAAAAGCCACCGGCCTCCGCGGAAAGCTCTCGGGTGCCGTGGGCGCCTACAACGCCACCTCGCTCCTGGTGAAGGATCCGCAGGAGCTGGAGCGTGAGGTACTCGCAGAGCTCGGTCTTGCCGCATCCGAGCATTCCACGCAGCTCGTCGAGCCGGAATACCTCCTGCAGCTCCTGCTGGAGCTGAATACGGCTTTCGGGATCATCGCCAACCTCGCCGACGACCTGCGGAATCTCCAGCGCTCGGAGATCGGCGAAGTCCGTGAGGAGTTCACCGACACCCAGGTGGGCTCTTCCACGATGCCCCAGAAGCGCAATCCCTGGAACTCAGAGCACGTGAAGAGCCTCTGGAAGGCATTCAGTCCCCGGGTGCTCACGTTTTTCATGGACCAGATCTCGGAGCATCAGCGGGACCTCACCAACTCCGCCTCCTCGCGATTCGTCGGAGAGTTCGTCGCGGGATTCGCGTCGGCAGCAGACCGGATGCGGGCCGTCATCCACTCCCTGTTTGTGGACCGTGCGCGGATGGCGGATAACCTCGCGCACTCGGGGGACCTCATCTTTTCCGAGCCGGCCTACATCCTTGTCGCCCTTGCGGGCGATGCAGACGCGCACGAGCGGGTGCGGCGTGCCACGCTGAAAGCGGAGCAGACGGGGGCGCGTCTGGTCGACGTCTTGCGTGAGGACACCGCCGTATGGGACATCCTTTCGCGCCAGCTTGCCCTCACCCGCGGTCTGGACGCGCGTGCGTTCTTCTCCGAGCCGGCGCGCTACCGCGGCATTGCGGCAGAGAAGGCGCGGGAGATTGCCGACGCGCATGAAAAGGCGGTCGCGCAGATGCGCAAAGAGCTCGCGCGCTGATGGACAGCATCCTCATACTGGACTTCGGCGGACAGAGCACGCAGCTCATCGGCCGCCGCATCCGCGAGCTCGGGGTCTATAGCGTCATCGTCCACGGCGATTCGCCCTTCGACAGGCTGGACCTCACGGGCGTGAAGGGCATCATCCTCTCGGGATCGCCCTATTCCGTCTACGAGCCGGGCGCGCCGGAGGTGGACGCGCGCATCTACAAGGCAGGGTTGCCCATCCTGGGCATCTGCTACGGCCTCCACCGGCTTGCCGCGGATCATGGCGGCACGGTGGCATCGCTGGGCCGCAAAGAGTACGGCCGGGCGCAGGTCACGCTGGACGAGCGCACCCAGCTTTTTTCCCGGATCCCTGCCGGGGGCTTCCTGTCGTGGATGAGCCACGGGGATTCCCTCACCGTCGTGCCGCAGGGATTCCGCGTGATTGCGCGATCCGACAATGGGCTGCCCGCGGCGTTCGCGAGCACCGATCGGCGGATGTGGGGCGTGCAGTTTCACCCCGAGGCGAGCCACTGCGAGCACGGCATGGACATCCTTGAAGCCTTCGCGGTCGACATCTGCGGCGCGGCGCGGTCGTGGAACATGGAAGCATTCCTGGAGACTGCCCGGCAAAGCCTGCCGCAGCGCGTCGGGGAGAGGCCCGTGGTCCTCCTGATCTCCGGCGGCGTGGACTCCTGCGTCGTTGCCGCGCTGCTCTTGAAGAGCCTCCCCGTGGAGCAGGTCCATCTCATGTACATCGACACGGGTCTCATGAGGCTGGACGAATCGCGCGAGGTGCTCCAGAGTCTTGGCACGCTGGGGGCGCGGCACGTGCACGCCATAGACGCTTCCCGCAGATTCTATGACGGGCTCGCCGGCGTCGATGATCCAGAGAAGAAGCGCCGCATCATCGGCGACCTGTTCATCAGGACCCAGGAAGAGGAGATCGGCAAGCTGGGCATCATGGAATCGTTTCTCGCCCAGGGCACCCTCTACACGGATCTCATCGAATCAGGCAGGGGTGTGGGGAACAAGGCTAATCTCATCAAGACGCATCACAATGTGCGCTCGCCGCTCGTGGAGGCCAAGCGGGAAGCGGGGCTCGTGATCGAGCCGCTTTCTTCCCTGTACAAGGATGAGGTGCGCGCTCTGGGAAAGGTGCTGGGCCTCGCACCCGCGCTCGTCGGCCGGCACCCGTTCCCGGGGCCCGGTGTGGCGGTGCGGATCGTTGGAGAGGTGACGAAGGAAAAGTGCGATCTCCTGCGGCGCGCCGATGCGCTCTTCATCGGGGAGCTGCGCGCGCGCAACCTCTATGACAGGATCTGGCAGGCGTTCTGCGTTCTCCTTCCCGTCCGCTCGGTGGGCGTCTCAGGGGATATGCGACGCTACGGTCACGTGCTCGCCCTGCGCGCCGTCGCCTCTCTGGACGCGATCACGGCCGATGTCTATCCCTTTGCCATGAGCGACCTCCTGGAGATATCGTCGCTGATCACGAACAGGATCCCCGAAATCGGCAGGGTGGTCTACGATGTTTCCAGCAAGCCGCCTGCCACGATCGAGTGGGAATAAAATATCGGCATTTTTCCTCCGCCCCTTTAGAAAATAGCCATGCGTTGCCGATAAGGAACGTAACGAGGTACGTGCAATGCAAGGAGAATTGCCAGAAGATCCTCCCGTCCGGGAAATGCTCGAATGGTTGATGTCGACGTGGGGCATGACCAAGTCGGACCTCGCCCGCATGTTCCAGCGCACGCAATCGACCATCCACCATTGGCTGAACACAGGGCAGGTGTCGCATCGCAACCTGATGAAGATACGCTCCAGCTACTACTTCCTCCACGATTCGCGCGATCCGCACGCGAACGAGAGAAAGTGCGAGCGGTGCGGGAAATGGCTGCCGCAGAAGGAGTTCCGCGAGGGCAAGGCGATCTGCCATTCCTGCGAAAACTCCCGCACGCTCCAGTACTACTGGACGCACCGCGACGAGCAGCTGACGAAGAGGAAAGCAAAGAACTGGTACAATCGACGCATCGCCTCGTCATAGGGTCGCGCCCGATCGGGGAGGGAAGCCCCCGCTTCTCCCGATGCACTGGCAATGCGCGATCTATTCCGCTATAGTACCGCCTGAGGAAACAACATGCACAAGATAGCTGCACTCTGCGTCGCTGTTCTGCTTTTGGCGTCTTGTGTGGGAATCGACAGCACGCTCACGATCCACGACAACGGATCCGGTACCCTTGACCTGTCCTACAGGGTTTCCCAATCCGTCGCCCAGCTCGGTCTGTCGACCGCGGGAAAACCCGTCATTCCCCTTCCCATCTCGCGCTCCGATTTCGACAGGTCGCTTGCGCCGACAAACGGAAAGGTGAAGCTCACAAAGTTCGAACGGACGGAAAATGAGAAAGACATTACGATTAATGCCCAGCTTTCATTCGATTCCCTGGATTCCCTGTCGCACGTGGCGGCTTTTCACGACTCCGACTTGAAGGCCGGTACGGACGGGTCGCGCAGGACCTTTTCCCAGGTGATCGGACGCGCCCTTCCCACGCCTCTCACCGACGAGACAAAGCGCATGATCGAAGCTCTGTTCACGGGCTACGATCTGTCTTTCACGGTCAAGGCACCCCGCGCTATACAAAGCACGAGCCTTGGCGCCCTTTCCGCCGACAAGCAGTCGGTCACGTACAAGGTTTCAGTCATCGATGTTCTGGAGACAAAGAGCGATCTGGTCTTGACCTTGAGCTGGTAGTGGATGGCCTCAACGAGGACGAGCTTGGAGAGACCAAGAGGCTGCATAAACCAATTTCTCATGTTGTACGATTATTGGGACGAATGTTCCTGGGCACAAAGCGGAGATGAATCCTGATGTGGCGCGTGCGAGCGCTGGTCGTCATTATTGTCCTCGCCTCGCCTGGTGCTCTATTTGCGCAGAATAAGCCAAACCAGAGCTGGCTGATGTTTGAGCAAGGAAACGCGGCCGCCGCGCGCAAGGAGTATGGACTTGCGCTTCAACTTTACAAGGAAGCCGTATTAAACGCAGGACCATTCCCAGAAGCCGAGGTGGCAATTGGCGATGTCTACATGGAGGAGGGCGAGGTTGACTTAGCTTCGGCTCAGTATCAAAAAGCATACACATTAAGAAATGCCTTTTATGTTCCAGATATGCAATATACTGTCCTGTACAAGCTCGCTCACGTATATGAAGGTCAGGGTCTCTACAAGCAGATGGAGGACGAGCTTGTAACCATCGTGAATGACGACAAGAGATTTTCCGAAACAGAAACCTTGCGTCTCCGCACGCAAATCGAAAAGAATTTCTTTGACAAGGGTTTGGACAGGGTACTCATTCTCTATCGATACTCTGACACCTTCGCCGCCTCTGCGCATTCCCAGCTCGGCCTTTTTTATTATCGAACAGGACGTTATGCGCAGTCCGCGTCTCATCTGCTTTTCTCTGCCTTATACCGCATGAGCGCTATGGAGCAGTTTCTTGCCGACCGGGACGTGGATTACCAGTATTCGAGCTTGGATAGCATGATTGTTGAGATCCAAAGGAATGCGGATCTTTTGCGATACGCAAACGACGCGCAGCTTTTTCGGGACCTCTACTATTTGGCCGGCTCTACATTTGCTCTTGGCTATCCCGAGCGAGCCGCGTCTATTTGGAAGACGCTTTCCCTTGCAGATGTCGCGGGCAGCTTCAAGCAGCTTTCACTGAAGCAGCTCAAGTCTCCCTCAACGGAGCCCTTGCTGAACATTTCTCCGTGAGGACTTTGGCCCCCCTTAAGAAATACCCTCTTAGTAGACAGAATATTTATTATCGGAAGTTGGAAAATTGCCAAAACGGCCCTTTAAGGCATTACCCTTTAGACCACTGCCATCATTCACTTTGAAGTGCGTTTCTGCCTTGGGGCCGATTAGAGCGATCACCTCCGCCAGAGATTTTCCGAGCTTCATGCATTTGACTATCCGCCCAATATCTCCTGCACCCTTCCCACCTCCCCTGTTTCCAGGCGCACCTTGATTCCATGTGGATGCGTGGGTGAGCTCGTGAGAATGTCACGGACGACCCCGGTCGTCCTGCGGCCCGTCCTCTGATCCTCTTTCTGGACGATGGAAACCCTGGCTCCAGGGGAAATGTTCGCTCTGACATGTCCGTCGCTCATGCTCGTTTCCTCAGCGTGGGTAGCTCGCTTTGGAGAGCAACCAGATCATCAGGAGCGATGTAGCGAGCGCGGCAAAGACATTCACGGAGTTCACATCGGCAAGGTACTGGATGACCTTTGTGAAAAGCTGGTCGATCAGGCCGCCGAGGAATGAACCCACCAGGCCGACAATGACTGCGCCCCAGAGCTTTCCCAGCACCGGCTTCTTCACAACGAAGAAGAAAAAGACGGCGGCCGCCACGCCAATTGTCACATACGTAAGCCCGACCTTGAAATAATAGAACCACATGCCGAACCTCTTTCTAGTTTACTTGAACGTAGAGATACCCGAGATAGACGGGCGTCGACCAGGTCGGTGTCGTCCCTCCGGCCAGGCCATAGCTCATGACATACATCGCGAGGTAGGCCGAATCCCCCATTTGCGCTCACGCAATTGGAAAAAAGCTGAACGCTCATGTCCGTATCCGTGCTTGAGCCGTAATTGGCCTGCCGGACGCTGTTCGGCGCGAAGTTCTTGCAACCATATCCAAGGTTCGGATCTGCCACGTCCCTCCTCAGCTCTACGGACACAAGAGTCCCGGTTGAAGGCGGCGTATACGAATAATCGGAGAACGGATTCTGCGCATTGGGATAATTGAAGAAAGCGTCAACCGTGAAGCTGTCCACGCGCACACTTGTTGCAACGGGAATGACCGGGGATGCGCGGGTGGGAGGCGAGGTGTCGTTCACGCTGCAAACCGGCAGGAACCCGTTGTTCAAAAGCTGCGAGACCGGGTCGTTGTAGTTGGTGTTGTCATAAGCATTGACGTTTATCTCGCTTGAGTTTGCATAGAACCGGTAATACAAGTCGAAGCCCTGAAAGGATACGTCCAAGTCGGCAGAATGGTCTGGGTTGACAAAAGCGAAGTTGGTGCTTGTCTGTGTTGCGACGATCTGCCCCGGCGGCGCAAGGAAATATGTGTCCGGCAGCCCGCACCCTGCCAGAAGCGGCATGAACAGGAGGAAACGAAGGAATGAAAGGGACCTCATCCAGTCTAGGCTCCGGCCTTGCTCCCGTTTCCTCCGGCCACCGCGACCGGAGGCTCGAGACCGTCCAGCACGTCGACCAGCTCGTAGATGAGGACCGGCTTGTTCTTGCCTTTCACGCGGATGTTATCCAGCTCGCGGGCGACAACCCTGTCCTTCACCTGCGCGTAGGTGAACTCGCTCATGATGATCGTCGACATGTACTGCTTGTTCGTACCCTCCAGACGCGCGCCGAGGTTCACATTGTCGCCCATCAGGGTGTAGTTCATACGGCCGATGGACCCCATGTTGCCTACCGTCATGATGCCCGTGTTGAGCCCGATCCCGATGGAGAGCCTCTTTTCCGCCGGCCAGCTGGTGTTCATCTTGTTGAGGGTCTCGATCTGCTTCACCGCGCATTTGCAGGCAAGCAGGGCGTGGTCCGACTCGGGGATCGGCGCGCCCCAGAAGCACATGATTTCATCGCCCACGTACTTGTCCAGGGTGCCCTTGTACTCGAGGATGAGGTCCGTCATTGCCGTGAGGTACTGGTTGAGGTGATTCACGAGCTCCTGCGGGGAAAGGCTTTCAGAAAGAGTGGTGAATCCGCGGATGTCGGAGAAGAAGACGGTGATCTCCTTGTCGATGCCGCCCAGCTCGGGAGGATTCTGGAGTATTTCATCGACCACGGCGGGGCTTACGTACTTGCCGAACATGTCGCGGATGCGGCGCTTGTCCCTCTCCTCGAAGACCGTGCGATATGCCACGACGGCCAGGAAGGAAAGCAGGACCCCGAAGACCGGCGCCGAGAGCGTGAGGATATAGTCGTTCAGGTCGAATACCAGCAGCACGACGAAGAAGTAGACCAGGATCATGCCCAGGGAGACGAGCAGCGACCAGAGCGTGGACAGTCGCGAGACCATGAACGCGGTGAACATCACCATCAGCAGGAGGATCAGGATATTCACCCAGGCCGGGGCATAGTGCAGGAAATTGTTCGTGAGGATCGTGTTGAGCGCGTTGGCGTGTATTTCCACGCCGTACATCAAGCCGAACGGCGTCGGCTTCTGGTCCGAGGCGACGCCCTGCGAAAACGCCCCGACCAGCACCAGCATGTTGCCCAGCTTCTTGGTATTGGGCCATTTGGCAGGGTCGGCAACCGGCGGATTGGCGGCGTAGCCGGAGAAGGACCGCACGGTGAATGTCTGGGCTTCGTCGGGATTCGGGCTGGAAGGTGCCCCGACGAAATTGATGAGCATGTTGCCGTTCGCATTGATCGGGATGCGGATCTCGGGGACCGGCTTGTACGTGGCTTCTTTTACAACGTTTCCGTCGGCGTCCAGCACCGCGGGCTTGACGATGAGCTTGTACGGCACCCATTGCTGGGTGGACAGGTCGAACATCTGCGGGGACGGGATGATCACGGAGTCCCCCAGTACGATCTTGATGTCGGCAAGGGTTTTGTGGAAATAGTCCAGCGCGAGGACCAGGTCCATGGAGGGAATGAGCTGGTCGCGATACTTGTCTACGACATAGTAATACTTCATGTTCTGCCCGTTTCCGTTGACGTCTTCCGCCTTCAGGGGGGCGCTCTTCTGCATCTGCTTCCGCAGGCTGTCCAGGACGCCGCGCGTCAGGGGATAGGGCACGTCGTGCTCGATATTGTTCTTGTCGACCCACGCCAGCCGCTCGAGATTCCCACGGTCGATCGGCTCGTCCACGGTCAGATCGTCAAGGGGTATCTCCTTTACCATCTGCTGAACCTTGCCGATCAGCGGGAGCTGACGGAAGACCTGGTCGTCGTCGCTCAGGAAATTGGCGTGCCCGTACTGGTGGGCCGCCCTTCCGTAAGGCATGAGCGGAGGGGTGTTGCCCTTGAAGGCGCTGATCTTTGTCCAGTCGCCGACGATGTTGGTGACCTTGCCGAACTGCTGGAACAGGAGGTCCTGGCGCGCCCGGTATGCTTCGTCCACGCTCGCCGGGTTGTTCTCATCGTTGAGGACCGTTTCCAGAAAAACGCGGCCGCTCGCCTTGATGCCGTCGAGGAACTGCGTGTCCTCCACGGCGGTCTTGTCGGGATCGGCGAAGAAGACGTCGAGGAAGACAGCCTGCTCACGATCCGCCTGGTTCTTGATGCGCGAGAAGCTGTTCAGGAGGTCCGCGTAAAGATGCCGCGGGAACGGCCACTTGCCCAGCCGCGCAATGGACTTGTCGTCGATGCCGACGATCAGGATGTCCGGGGATACCTTGCTGCTCTGCTGCACAACCGCCACGCCCTGCTGGGCGCGGTTGGCGGTCACGGCGTTCTTCATCCGGAAGTCCAGGTCGAGCATCTTGAGCTCCATGCTCCGCACGATGATGGTGCCGAAGCTGAGCGCGAAGAGAATCAGAAATACCACGATGCCGAGGACGATTCCGAAATACTTCGTTTCCAGGAATTTCTTGAAGCGATCCTTCTCCGCCATCCCGTCCCTCCGCCTGGAAAGAGCAACGTAGCGCGCGGTTTCCCGCCCATCGGGGCAACCGGCCGCCATCAAGCGTATAATCGTTCAGTTTTCGAGTTTTGTCCACATCTCGGGCGCAAAGAAAGGCCCCCTCGATGCTTTGACCAAAGGGGCCGATGATAAGCATTGAAATGGGCGGTCGACGCCGGGGAAGGAAAATCCCCGCCCGGCCACGGACCGGTGCTACTTGATCTTTCCCAGCACCTTCAATTCGACCAGACGGTTCTTTGCCAGCTTGTTCCAGAGGCTCTGGCCGTAGTCGGTGTCGATCGATTCATACGTCTTTTGCGCGGAGGCCCAGTCCTGCTTGCCTTCGTAGAGCCGCGCGGCGTTGAACATGGCGCGCGGGGTGACGGTCGAATCCTTGTACCCCTGGAAGGCGCGCAGGTAGAGGGCAAGGGCGGCATCCGCGTCGCCCTTCTCTTCCGCGCAGATTCCGGCATCGAAAAGGCTGATCGGGGCAAGGTAGCTCTTCGGGAAATGGTCCGCGAGCGCCTGGTAGTCCTTCAGGGCGTCGTCCCAGGACTTGTCTGCATAATGCAGATCTGCGCGCATCAGGAGGCCGCGCTGGCCGCCGTACTGGTGGGGATAGCGCGAAATGAGCGCGCCCAGCCGGGGCAGGAGGTCCTTTTCCAGCGCCGCCTTCTTTGTCGCGTCGGTTTCCGACTGCCAGGTGTCGAATGCGGTCTGCGTGTCCTCGGCCATGCGCGTCGAGTCGGCAACCAGCTTCTTCGATATCTCCCCGTAGATGAAATAGCCGACAAGAAAGGCCGCTGCCGCGATGAGGACCACCAGGAGCGCAATGCGGAAACGATCGACCGTGCGCGCCAGAAAATGGGCGATCCGCCGCCGCATGGGCTCCTGCGGCGTCTGCTGTCCCTGCTGTTGTACTGCCTGCATTAACGCTCCACTCCTCTTTCCTTCATGATCCCGAGCTCCTTCACGAGCTTCGACAGGTAGCTCCTCTGGATGTCGAGGGCCTTCGCTGTCCGTGTCTGGTGCCAGCCATTTGTTTCCAGAGCCTTCGTGATAAAGTGTTTCTTGAATATATTCAACGCCTCGTGGAGCGTCCGCTCCCCGTAGACTTCATCGTCGGCCGCCCGCGATCCGGCCAGGGTGAGGGAGTCCGCGCGGATCCTGTCGTCCTGGGCGAAGACGACCGCCCGCTCCACCGCGTTTTCCAGCTCCCGGACATTGCCCGGCCACGAATAGGATAAAAGCTGCTCCATTGCCTCATCGCTGAAGCCGGCGAGCTGTTTCTTCATCTCCCGCGAGTGCTTCTGCAGGAAAAACTCCGCCAGGAGCGGGATATCCTCCCGGCGTTCCCGCAGGGGCGGGATCTGGATGGGAAGCACGCTGAGCCGGTAAAAAGATCCGCGCGGAAGGTCCCCGACGCGACCTGCCGGGAAAGGTCATGATTCGTCGCGGCGATGATGCGGACATTCACCTGCACCGACTCGCTCGCGCCGATTCGTTCGAATGTCTTCCCCTGCAGCACGCGCAGAAGCTTTGCCTGGAGCGCGAGGGGCATGTCGGCAATCTCGTCGAGAAAGAGCGTGCCGCCGTCCGCCAGCTCAAATCTGCCGCGCCGATCCGCGATGGCATCCGTGAAGGCGCCCTTCACGTGCCCGAAAAGCTCGCTTTCAAGGAGCGCTTCCGGTATGGCCGCGCAGTTCACCCGGATGAATGGCCCGGCCCGGCGTGGGCTGGCGAGGTGGATCTGCTCCGCGAAAAGCTCCTTGCCCACCCCACTCTCCCCCAGGAGGAGCACGGAGGCGTCCGCCTCTGCCGCCTTGCGGGCGATCTCGAGCTTTTCCTTGATGATCCTGCTTTCGCCCACGAACGTATGCCAGCCTTCGACATTCGTGACCTTGTCCTGCAGAGCGCTGAGCTCGGCCCTCACCTTCTGAAAGGATTGGGCATTCTGCACCGCGATGGCCGCCTGCGTGGAAAAGATCTCCAGCCACTGCAGGTCCTCCTCCGTGAACTTCTTGCCCCCGCGCTTGTTGAGGATCTCGATCACCCCGACGAGTCTCTCCTTCACCCGCATGGGCACGGCAAGGATCGATGTTGTCGGGAAGCCGATCTTCTGCGCGATCGCGGGCAACCAGCGGGCATCGCTCTGCGCGTCGTTCACGATCAGGGACGTGTTCTTCTCCGCGACCCAGCCCGCGATGCCTTCCCCCATGTTCACGGAATACGACTTGAGGCTCGCCCCTTTCGGCCCGAGGGCGATTTCAAAGTACAGCTTGTTGTTCTCGGGGTTGACCAGCATGAGCGACGATGCCTCGCCCTCCGTCAGCTCCGTCGCGGACTCCAGGATCCTCGTGAGCAAGACTTTGATGTCCGCGTAGGTGGAGTTGATCCGCGCGTAGATATCGAACAGGACTTCCAGCTTTTCCCGGTCAGCTGCAAATCTCAGCATGCGCGGATCGCTTCGGGTGAGCCCTCCCCGGGGCTACCCCTTGATCTTGTCCTTCAGCATATCGCCAAGGGAGACCGTATCCTGCTTCGATTCGTCGTGGATGTACTTGTCCATCTCTTCGCGCTGCACGCGCTTCACGTAGTCCTTCAGGGAGAGGGACAGCTTCTGCTTCGCGGGGCTGCATTCCGTCACGACCGCCTGCACCGCGTCGCCCACCTTGTACTTCGCCATGGCGACTTCCAGCGGCTCCACCCGGTCGTCCACGATGTTCAGCTTGTGCACGAGCCCCTCGATGCCGCCCTGGACGCGCACGAAGAAACCGAAATCGGTGATGTTGGTGATTTCCCCGTTGATCACGCTGCCGCGCGGGTAGGCGCGCGCGATGGATTCCCACGGGTCCTCGGAGAGCTGCTTGACGCCCAGCTGGACCTTGCCGCGCTCCTTGTCGATGCCGATCACCATCACCTCGATCTCATCGTCCACCTTCGCGAATGACGAGGCGTTCCTGATCTTCTTGGTCCACGACATGTCGTCCACGTGCATGACCCCGTCGATGCCTTCTTCGATATCGAAGAAACAGGGCGTAGGGGCTCGCCCGCACGACCTTGCGGGTGAGGCGCATGCCGACCGGGTAGCGCTGGTCGATGTCGTCCCAGGGGTTGGGCAGCACCTGCTTCAGGCCCAGGGAGAGCTTGCCCTGCTGGATATCGTAGTTGAGGATCTTCGTCTCCACGACGTCGCCGACCTTCAGCACCTCGCGGGGATGCTTCACCTTGCGCACCCAGGAGAGCTCGGAGATGTGCGCGAGGCCCTCGATGCCCTCTTCGATCTCGATGAAGGCGCCGAAATCGGCGAGCTTCGTGACCTTGCCCTTCACCACGTCGCCGATATGGTACTTCTCTTCGAAGTGGTTCCAGGGGTCTTCCGTGAAATGCTTCAGGCTCAGGTTGATGCGGCCGTCCTGCGCCTCCAGGCGGATGACCTTCAGCTGGATGGACTCTCCGAGCTTCACGAAGTCCTTGGGCCGTGTCACGTGGCCCCAGCTCATGTCGTTGATGTGAAGGAGGCCGTCGAAACCGCCCAGGTCCACGAAAGCGCCGAAGGACGTGAAGCTCTTCACAATGCCTTCCACGGTGTCGCCGATCTTCACCTGGCCGAAGAACTCGTCGCGGCGCTTCTTGATGTCCTCTTCCATCCAGTCACGGCGGGACACGACGATGTTCGTCTTGCCCTTCGCGTACAGCCGGTCGATGTAGAATGAGGACTTCACGCCGACGTAGTCGGAGTTTTCGCTGGGCCGCTTCACGTCCACCTTGGAAAGCGGGAGGAACGCGCGGATGTCGTTGCCGAGGTCCACCTCGTAGCCGCCCTTGATCTTGTGGGCGATGGTGCCCTGGACGGGCTTGTGCTCGTCGAAGGCGATCCGCAGGTCCTTCCAGAATATCTTTTCGTCCGCCTTGCGCTTGGAGACGATGACCTGTCCTTCGCGGCCTTCCTTGCGGACGAGGATGACGTACACCGTCTCGCCCATCTGCGGCTTCGTATCGAACTCGTTGCTCGCGATCTTTCCCTCTGACTTGTATCCCACGTCGACATAGACGTAGTCGTCATCCACCTCGATGACGCGGCCAGGGATCATCTGCCCCTCCTCGATCGGCTGGAGGGACTGAACGTACTGCTCCTGAAGCTGGTTCTCAGCTTCCGGCGCGAGCTTCTTCTTGTCTTCTGTGCTCATAGTCAGCGTATATCTCCCGGATTATTTCTGCTCACGAGAATAGCTTCACGTACTCTCTCACAAACTTGTTCTATGGTCAAGAGCGAGGTGTCGATATGGAGGGCGTCCGGGGCGGCAACGAGCCTGCCCGTAGGCTTGTTCCGGTCCACATTGTCCCTGTCCTGGATGGTCTTCTCGATCTCACCCAGTGACAGGCTGCTCACGCCCTGCTCGTGGCGCCGCGACGCGCGGGTGGCGACGTCCGCATCGAGGAAGATCTTTACCGCGGCATCGGGAAAGACCACCGTGCCGATGTCGCGGCCTTCCACCACCGCGTTGCGCCCGGCCGCAAGCTCCCGGAGCCTGCGGTTGACCACGTCGCGCACGCCGGGAATCGATGAAAGCGCGGCAACCCCGTTGTCGACGTCATCTCCGTGGAGGAGGTCTTCCACGTTGCGGCCATCCAGCATGAGGTCAGCCCCGGAAAGCTCCAGCCGCGCGTCCTGGGCCGTTTTCTGCACGAGCGCCGGATTATCCGGAGGTATGTCCTTCTGGAGCACCGCAAGCGTGATGGCCCGATAGAAGCTGCCGGAGTTGATGTACAGAAAGCCCGCGTCCTTTGCCGCCCGGCGGGCGACGGTGCTCTTGCCGACGCCCGCCGGGCCGTCTATCGCCACTACCATGCTCCCTCCACTCAGGCGTGCTCCATGAACCACCGGACCTCGCGCTCCGTGAGGCGGCGGAAGTGGCCGGCGGGGATGCCGCGCAGCGTGAGCGGGCCGATGCGCACGCGGTGGACTCTCTTCAGCCGGATGTTGCGGCTGGCAAAGACGTTGCGCAGCTCGCGGTTTTTTCCTTCCACGAGCGTGATGGTGGCCGAGTGCGGACTGCGCAGCCGGTAGCTGGTGCAGCGATACGTGATGTCGCCGACCCGCATGCCCTTCTGGTATTGGCGGAGGAAATCTTCATCGATGGCCCTCCCCGTCTCCACGAGGTACTCCTTTTCGATGCGGGACCGGGGGTGGGAGACGATCTTCGTGAACTCTCCGTCATTCGTGTAGAGGATCAGGCCGCTGGAAAGGAAGTCGAGCCTTCCGACGTGGAAGAGCCTCTCCTTGATCGCGGAGCTGTAGAGCGTGCGCGCGACGGGCCTTCCTTCCGGATCGGTGTTGGCACAGATGAAGCCCGCTGGCTTGTGCAGGGCGATGTAGACGTGCGTGCGCGCGGGGGTGACTTTCCGCCCGTCCATCGTGACGCGGTCCGCGGGCTGGACCTTCTCTCCCAGCCGGGTCACGGTCTGGCCATTGACCTGGATCCTTCCGTCCGTGATGAACGTCTCACAGGTACGGCGCGAGCCGACCCCGCAGCGCGCGAGATAGAGCTGGAGGCGAACCGGGGCCGACGGCGCGCTATTCCCGCTCAAAGCGTTCCTTCTCCAGGCCGTCGAGCTTCGGAAGGTCGGAAATCGTCGCCAGGCGGAACGCCTTCAGGAACTCGCGCGTCGTGCCGTACTGGACCGGCTTTCCCGGCACGTCCTTCTTGCCGACCTCGCGGATGAAGCTGCGGCTCACAAGGAGCTTGATCATGCCGTCGGCGGAAACGCCGCGGATGCTCTCCACCTCGGCGCGCGTGATGGGCTGGGAGTAGGCGATGATCGCCAGCGTCTCCAGGGCGGCCTTCGACAGCCTGTTCTCCGCGCTTTTTCCGTAGCGCTCGCGCAGCTGCTCCCACAACGACTTGCGGGGGGCGAAGGAGTAGCCGCCGCCGATCTCCACGATCTCTATGCCATGGCCGTCCGCCTCCAGCGCCGCGCGCAGATGCTGAAGCGCTTCCTGCACGGCATCGGCGGAAAGCCCCGTGATGTCGATGAGCTTCCGTGTCTCCACCGGGTCGTTTTCGAGCAGAAGGACCGCCTCGATGAGGGCCGCCTCCCTAGTGATTTCCATGATCTTCAGATCCCTCCGGCAGCGCACTCGTCCTCATTTGCTCGAGGCCCTCAATCTCCGGCAGAAGCGGCGGAGGCGCGGTCTCTGCGCGGCGGGCCCGTATCCTGATATCCCCGAAAAGCCTGTTCTGCAAGACCACGATCCGTCTTTCCTTGACGAGCTCCAGCACCGCCCAGAACGAGCAGACGATCTCCAGGAGCGTCCTCTTCTTCACGAGATCGGTGAACATGAACTCGTCGTGCTCCTCCAGGAGCTCGGAGACAAGCGTGATCTTCTCATTGACGCTCACCTCCTCGTAGAGATCGATGATCCGCTCCGAGGAGAGATTGGACAGGAGGGAGGAGAATGTCTGGAGGAGGTCCCAGACGCTCACCTGCTCCCAGATGCCTTCATCGGAGAAGGGCAGGATGCGCTGGCTGCGGGTGCGCTCGATGATCCACTCCACCTCCCCTTCCCTGTCGGCCATCAGGTCGGAGAGCTTGCGGAAGCGCTGGTACTCGATGAGCTTGTCCACCAGCTCCTTGCGGGGATCTTCGAACTCGTCGTCGAGGCTCAGCTCGACGGGCAGGAGCATCTTGCTCTTGATGTAGAGGAGCGTGGAAGCCATGAGATAGAACTCGGTCATTGTGTCCAGATCCACCTTCGTGGCAAAACCCAGGAAGGAGAGGTACTGCTCGGTGATGGAGGCGATGGGAATGTCGTAGATGTTGACCTCGGATTTCCGGATCAGGAAGAGCAGGAGGTCCAGGGGGCCGTCGAACTGGCCGAGATGGAAATGCTGCTTTTCGCTCGCGTTGGGGTCAGACATCGCTCCGAGGCTTCGCTCCCTTCATGGTGTTCGTGCGGACGGCGGTATCGGGTCAGTATAGTCACCCGGACCGTAAAGGTAAACACCCTCCTCTGCGCCCGGCAGGGCGCGAAGCTCCGCGGCATGGTCCGCAAGCTTCCGTCCCGTGAGTGGATGAACGAGGAGTGGGGCGAGCTCCAGAAGCGGGATGAGCGCGAAAAGACGCTCTGATAGACGGGGGTGCGGAATGACCAGGGTGAGGGTATGCATGACGAGGTTTCCGCAGAGCAGGATGTCGAGGTCCAGGGTGCGGGGGCCCATCCTGATCTCCCGGCTGCGGTCCCGGCCGAGCTCCTTTTCGATTCGCTGGAGAGCCTCCAGCAGCTTCTGGGGCGGAAGGTCGGTGAGAAGCTCACCGACAGCGTTCAGGTACAGCGGCTGGTCGGTGACATACATCGGCCGTGTTTCGTAGATCGAAGAAAGCCTCATGAAGGAGCAGAGCGGGTTAAGGCGCCGCCAGCCTTCCCGCAGATTGCCTTCGCGGTCCCCGAGATTGGCGCCGAGCGCCACGTGGTAGCGGCGTGCCTTTTCGGGCGGCGCCAATGTGTCCGGAACTGTCAGCTAGAAGAGCTCCTTTCCTGGATCCCCTCCCCCGGTGTCCTCGTCCGCATACTCCGATGGCGGAGCCGCCGACCGGGTCTTTGTAGGAAGAGGCTGGATGACGGGAGCCGCGGGCGGCTCGCTGGATGGTGCAGGACCGTTTCCCGGCTTGGGAAAGAGCGTGTCCCGCACCTTCTTTTCCACTTCCGCGTAGACCGCGGGATTGGATTCCAGGAAGAGACGGGCATTCTCCACGCCCTGGCCGATGCGCTCCTTGCCGTAGGAGTACCAGCTGCCCGCCTTTTCAACGAGGTTGATCTGGAGGGCTGCATCCAGGAGGCTTCCCACGGCGGATATGCCTTTCCCAAACATGATGTCCATCTCCGCCTTGCGGAAAGGAGGCGCGACCTTGTTCTTGACGACCTTCACCCTCACCTTGTTGCCCACGACCTCGTCGCTGCCGTGCGCGATGCTTTCCACCTTGCGGATCTCAAGGCGCAGGGATGAATAGAACTTCAGCGCGAAGCCGCCCGTGGTCGTCTCAGGGTTGCCGAACATGACGCCGATCTTCATGCGGATCTGGTTGATGAAGATCAGGACGGTGCGCGTCTTGGAGATGGTTCCCGTGAGCTTGCGCAACGCCTGGCTCATCAGGCGCGCCTGCAGACCCATGTGGGAATCTCCCATGTCGCCTTCTATCTCCGCGCGGGGCGTGAGGGCCGCCACCGAGTCGACGACGATGACGTCCATGGACCCCGAGCGGACCAGCGCCTCCACGATCTCCAGCGCCTGCTCCCCCGTGTCCGGCTGCGACACCCAGAGCTCGTCCACGTTCACGCCGAGGTTTTTTGCATAGACGGGGTCCAGGGCATGCTCCGCGTCCACGAAGGCGGCGATGCCCCCCTGCTTCTGAGACTCCGCGATTGCATGGAGCGCGAGCGTGGTTTTCCCCGAGGATTCGGGGCCGTATATCTCCACGACCCTGCCGCGCGGGTACCCGCCGACGCCGAGCGCCGCGTCCAAGAGGATTGAGCCGGAGGGGATGACATCCACGTCTGCCCGGCGGATATTGTCCCCGAGCTTCATGAGGGAACCCTTGCCGAACTGCTTCTCTATCTGCAGCCGGGCAGCCTCCAGGGCGCGCGACTTTTCCTCATGGACGCTGGAGCTCTTCTCCGCGGGGGGAGCCTCTTTCTTCGCCATTCTGCCTCAGCCTCTCTTTACCCGTAATACGCCGGAAATGACTGGTCGATTGAGCAACGGGTCCGATAAGTATAATCGGAAGCCCGACGATGTCCAGTGGAGCGGCGCACGGCGCCATCATATCCATCGCATTTCTGCTCGCGGCGGTGACGCTCGCCGCGCAGGACTGGGAGGCCTTTGCCGCCGGCAGCGGCAGCGCCCAGGACCCGGTGCTCCTGTCCGCAATGGCGGCGGGGGACCTGCAGACAGCCCTGGGCATCTGCCGCGGGGTGAGCCGCCGCTCCGATCCTTCGATGGTCAATTTCATCCAGGCGCTCACAAGCACCCCGGCACGAGCCCCCTGGCGAAGCGAGCTCCTTCTCCGCATACTGCTGGAGCCCTTGGCCGAGGCGGGGACAAGCGAAGATTTCCGCAGCGCGCGCCTCCAGGCGAACGCAAGCGCCCTCAACGATCTGTATTCCCGCATCGATGACTGGAAAGACGCCCAGCTTGCCGCGGCGCTCGTCCGCATTGCGCCCTTTGCGGCAACACCAGCATCCTTGCAGGCCGTCATGCGCGTCGGGGCGCGCGTGATCGCGGAGCTACAAAAAGGCAACGGCCTCATCCCTTCCGAGGAGACCGCGCTCGCCCTTGATTGCGTTTCATCCGCTGCCGCACTGCGTCGGCCGGAAATGGCCGAGCTGTGCATGCAAATGGCCCGGCTTTCACATGAGCCGGTCCTCGTGAAGGCGGCGCGCGCCGCGGCTGCCACCCTGCTTTCGCTTCCTGCTCCGTGAGGGCGTGGACGCCCTTCTTCCGTGGACTCCCCCCCGCGTTTCTGGTAGATTCACCCCCATGCGCGGCAGGCTGAAAATATTCTCCACGCGAGCGCTCTCCGACTATCACCAGGAGGTGAGCCGGGCGCTGCACGCGCAGGACCTTTTCCAGGAAGGGCACGGGGCGGCGGATTTCGACGGGGAGCTTTCGATCTCGAAATTCGCCGACGGCGAGATGGAGGCGGAGCTGGGCACGTCCGTACGCGGCTGCGACGTTTTCCTCTTTGCCGGCGGCGCGCGCTGCGCGGGCGGCGCCACGGTGGAGGAGAACAAGCTGGAGACCTATCACGCCGTCGACGCCTTGCGCCGCGCGCAGGCCCAGCGCATCACCGTCTTCGAGCCGTACTGCAGCCCGGGGAGGTCGGATCGGCTCACGCGACGCAACTCGGTGGGGCTCTGGCTGCACTTCAAGATCCTCATCAGCCTCGGCACCGATCACTACATCACGTTCCAGCTCCACTCCGAGAAATCCAAGACATTCATCGATCCGGCGCACTGCTCCGTCGACGACATGCCCGGACAGGCGCTCCTCCAATCATACATATGCGACAACATCGTCCAGTCGCGCGATAGGCTCCACGGTGAAGTGCGGCGGCAGTGGCTCTTCTGCTCCGTGGACGCCGGCGGCGAGGCGCTTGCAAAGAAGTTCGCCGCCTCCTTCGGCACGAAGATCATCATCTCCCACAAGCAGCGCGACTACTCGACGGCGAACAAGGTGGAGTCGATCAGCATCCTCACCTCCGAGCCCATCGAGGGGAAGACGGTCTGGATCATCGACGACATGATCGACACGGGTGATTCCATGTGCAAGCTCGTCCACGAGCTGGCACGCTACTCCCCTGCCGCGATCAACATCGCCGTCGTGCACGCGGTGTTCTCCCCGCCGGCGATCGAGCGGATCGGCGAGCTGTGCGACCGCAAGCTCATCGGCACGCTCCTGGTCTCCGACACCGTCGCCTGCACGCAGCAAGTGCTGCAAAAGCTGCCCTGCGTGCGCGTCGTCTCCTCGACGCGTCTGGCGGCGGAGATCATCTACCGCCTCCACGCGGAGCTTGCCCTGTCGCCGCTTCTCGCGCAGTTCAACGCGGATGATTACCTGAAGGAAAATCGGCCTCTCGAGGCCTGAAGGAAGCCTTCCCGGACGAGCTGGTCCAGGGCCGCATCCAGTCTCGCGTCGGCGTTTCCCAGCGCTCTTGCGATCTGTGCTTTTGTCGCCGACCGGAGGGAAAGAATTGCCTCGAGTATGCGCCCACGGAGCTGGCGCACGGAGCCTTCGAATGCGGGCTGTTTCCTGTATCGCGCGCTGCGCTTGTTTGCATCCCTGTCCTTTGCGGCGAGCATCGCGCCATAGTCCATGAGGGCATAGAACCACTCGCGCGGATTGCCGCGGTCCATCGTCGACTCGACAAGGGGCATGATGCGCGAATCTGTCACCGCGATCTGCCCGGGGAAGTAGAAGTGCAGGTAGACGCGCCGCACGTTCGTCTCGATGAAGGCAATGGGCAGGTTGAAGGCATAGACAAGCACGGCCGCCGCCGTTGCGTGACCGATGCCGGGAAGCGCTTCCAGCTCGGCGAGCGTGCGGGGCAGCCTGCCCCCGTGCTCCCGGCAGATGATGCCCGCCGTCCGCAGGAGCGCCAGGGCGCGGCGGTTGTACCCGAGCCCTTTCCAGGCGGCAAGCACCTCCGCCACGCCGGCCTGCGCCAGCTTCTGCATCGTCGGGAAGCTCTTGAGAAACGCGCCATACTTTGTCATCACACGCGCGATGCCCGTTTGCTGGAGCATGAGCTCCGACACGAGAACCCTGTACGGCGAACGGGTGAAGCGCCAGGGCATGGGCCGATAATGATCCCGGTACCAGGACCAGATGCGGGCGCGAAAGGCGCGGGGCGAAGGGATCAGAACCTTTTCTCCGTGTCCAGGAGTATCGTGACAGGTCCCATGTTCGTATAGGAGACTTCCATGGACGCCTGGAATTCGCCTGACGCGACCGTGAGACCGGAGCCCTGGAGCATGCGAAGCGCCGTCTCATAGAGAACGCGCGCCACGGCAGGCTCCGCGGCCTCCGTGTAGGAGGGCCTGCGGCCATCCCGCGCGTCGCCGAAAAGGGTGAACTGTGAAACGACGAGCAGCGCCTTGGCGTCATCGAGCGCGGAGCGATTCATCCTGCCATTCTCATCCGTGAAGATGCGGAGGTTGACGATCTTGTCGCAGAGAGCGC
Organism: uncultured Spirochaetota bacterium; assembly: GCA_963781885.1. GTDB lineage: Bacteria > Spirochaetota > Spirochaetia > SZUA-6 > Fen-1364 > Fen-1364. The sequence goes on from CAWAHW010000002.1 coordinate 1,434,406, forward strand.
GCACGTCGCGCTCGGTGTCGGAGCGCCCGACTCCGAGATAGACCAGAAGGCCGTCCTCGATGCGTCCCTTCAGGATGCCGTCGACATGAACGGCGCAGGCGCGGACACGCTGAACGACGGCGCGCATAGCGGTTCCTTCAGGGCGAGACGAGCGCGTGCACGGAGATGCCGTTGAGCGTGATCGCCGTGCCATGGACCACCACCTGGCCGAGGACCTCCAGCGCGGAGCCGTTGGAGAGTTGCGCGGCAAAACCGAGCGTGACGGGAACGATTCCTTCGAGCTGCTTTTCCTGATCGTAGCCTTCCAGCAGGTCGAAGGTGATCGCGTCTTTGCCGTTGTTGAGATTGGCGATCTTGCCCTTCCACCGGATCGTGCAGCCGTCATAGAGGGCGGGCTGGTGGGAGACCGTGGCATAGGAATACGGGTCGCGGAACGTGTCGAATGTCGGCAGGGTGACAAAACCCTTCAGCATGCGCGCCCGCTCCTTGACCGCGGGAGCCGCGTTTGAAAGCAGGATGCGGTTGATCTCCACGGTTGCCGGGTTGTCGCGGTAGGCAAGCAGGTAGCTCTTTGCGCTCTGGAAGGACTTGCGCACGTCGCGTTCCGACAACACAAACGTGAAGTCCGTGCCCGTGTCGATGTAGGAGCCGATGTCGCTCGGTATCTCGATGGCGGAGACGCCCGGCCGTTGTGCCTCCGGCGGCCGCATGCTCCGCACGACGATGAACGCGCCGCCGGCAAGAATCAGGACCCCGAGGACTGCGATGATGAGGGAAACCGGCACGGCGCGGCGCGGCAGGGGCGGATAGAGAAGCTTCAGACGGCCCGTGTCGATGAGCTCCTGGAGCTGGTCTGGCGTGAGCCCGCGGCGCAGGATGTCCAGGCCGCGGCGCGCCGTTGGGTTGGACGGCTGGCTCTCCAGCACGGAGAGCCACCGCTTGAGCGCCGTCTCGTTCTCTCCCTTGCGGAAGTGGACCGCGGCGAGCCCCAGCACGACATTGATGTCCTCGTCGTCGATCTGGTGGGCGCGGCTGATATAGGAAAATGCTCCGCCGAGGTCACCGGTGTGCAGGCACGAGAAGCCCAGCAGCTGGAAATACTCGAAGCTCTCCCGGTACTTGAAGACGTCGGGCTCAAGCAGGCGAATGACCTCCGCGAAGCGCCGGGCCCGATAGAGCTGGCGCGCCTCTGTCAGGCTCTTCACCTTCATCGGTGTGTCGTCCTACTTGCCCGTCGTCGCGTAGTGCGAGGATCGCCCGTTGAGGTCCGCAAGCGCGCGCGTGAGCGCGGCAAGGTCATCGTCGGAGATTGTCGCTCCTGCCGCAACGGCCGCATCAATGCGCGCAAGGATCTGGTCCACCGTCTGCAGGTCCACGCGCACCGCCTGACCGGTGTCGGGCGCCGTCTGGGCGGCGGCGAGGGACTGCTGGAGGCTTGAAGAGAGATCCACCGCAGGCGTCGTCCCCGCGTTGAAACCGGCCTTCGCATAGACGCCCATCGCAATCGTGATTGTCGCCTCGCCGGCCCGGGGAATAGGACGGGGGTCGTAGTACTGCGCGGCCGCCGAATCGTTCACCGAATAGGGAAGCAGGCTGAAGTTGCGGACCGTGGACGTCTCATAAGACCACGTGGAGTCGCTCAGGCGTTTCCAGTTGGCAAAGATCACCCGATCGGGGACCGTGACGCCCTGGCCGGACAGCATCACCTGCAGTCCGAAATTGTCTGCGTCCCCCGTGAGCGGGGAAACCCAGTATGCCGCCTTGTCCGCTGCCGCGAGAGTCAGCTCGTGCGTGAGCTGGGTCATCGTATCGGTGCGGAAATGAACGAAGCTCGATTCGCCCAGATACGTGTCGAACAGGTAGCGAGCGCCGGCCGTGATGTCCTGCTCCGAAAGATTCTTGATGTTGAGGTCGATGCGGACGCCGTCCGAGACCGGAGACCCGCTGGAAGCGACGAACGTGAATGTTTCCGTCACCTGGAGAAAAGGGGACTTCCAGACGAAGCGTCCACCACCGGGTGTTTTCTCCGCTTTTTCGGAGAACTCGGAGCTCTCACCCATCCGGTAGACCTTGTTCCCGATGACGATGCTGAGGCTCGTTGTCCGCGGGTCCTGCGAAGCCAGAAGCGGAACGAAAACGCCGCTGCCGCCCTTTGTCTGGCAGGAGAGGGAAAAACGGCCGATGCCTTCGTTCAGCGTCAGTCGCACGCGGCCGTCCGCCAGATCCAGCCCCCACGAAACCACCGGGGCAGCGAGGATCAGGACGGCGGCAACGAGGAATGCAGTGGTGCGCACCTGCTGTTTCACTGTTCCACCTCCGCATGCGCTTCCAGCCACGCCAGGTATTTCTCTTTCAGGCTAAGGGCGTCCGCCTTTGCCGCGAGAAGCGTCGCGAGGCGCGCATTCTGCGCTGCCTGGTCGGACGTCGGCGCGGCTGCCGTTGCGCTGGTCGGGGTCGGCGTGACCGGCGCAGGCGCGAACGCCGCCGGCGCGGAGGCCGCAGCGGCAGACTGCGCAAGCTTTGCGCTGAGCTGCGCCGCTTCCGCCGTCTTCTGCGCCAGCTGCTGCTGGAGACTCGCGATGGTCTGCTGGTCGTCGCTTGCGCCGGTGGATGCAAGCCTCTTCTGGTAAGCCGCGATGGCCTGCTCGTACGTTTTTTCCGTGTTTTGGTATTCCTCGACGCTGCGGAGGAAGTCCTCATGGCTCCACGTGAGGAGCTTGGAGAGCTCGACCTCCTTTTTCTGGAGCTGGATGAGGGAGACCTTGTACTGGGCCGCTTCCGTCTTCACGCTCGACGGATAGTCGGTCACGATCTTCTGGTAGACCGCCAGGGCGTCGTCGAGGCGGCCCAGCCCGAAAAGGCTTTCTCCCACCCAGAACCACGCGCTGGAGAGGAAGCTCGACTTTGGATACGCGGCGATGAATGACTGCAGGCCCTTGATCGCATTCTCGAAGTCGTTCTGGAGAAACAGGAGCCTCCCCTTCTGGTAGAGCGCCTCTTCGATGTCGGGCGCCGAGGGATAGGTCGCGATGTAGAACTCGAGGTTGCGATCCGCATCGTCCAGCTTTCCAAGGGCAATGTAGGACTTGGCGATCAGGAGATAGGCCGCCGGCTTCTGGTCGGACGCCGCGGGATCGAGGATGACGTTGTGAAAGAGGAGTATTGCCTTGTCGTACTGGCCGTTCCTGAACTGGTCGATGCCGTCCTTCATGTCCGAGCCGGGGTTTGACGATTGCGCCCCGAGCGCGAGCGGGGCAAGGCAGAACAGGACGAGCAACGTCGGGACGAGTGCCTTCCGGGAATAGCTCATGAGCCTTTTTCTCTCCTCCCTAAGACTTTCGACCTTCGTGGGGGCAAACTCAAACCCGATTTTACCATGGCCGCCGAAGGAATGCTACTTCGCCCGCCGGATCGGCGGCCGAAAAGAGCGCCGAACCGGCCACGACGACGTCCGCACCGGCCCGCAGCGCCTCCGGAATGGTTTCCCGGTTGATGCCGCCGTCGACCTCGATGAGGAAATCCAGGCCCGCCGCGCGCCGCATCTCGACGAGCTCCTCCACCTTGCGCAGACAGCGGGGGATCATCACCTGCCCGCCGAAACCGGGGTTCACGGTCATTACGAGCACCAGGGAGACCATCGACAGCAGCTCGCTGAGAGCGGCCGCCGGCGTCGACGGCACGATGGCGATTCCTGGGCGCGCCCCTTTTTCCGCGATCGCCGAAAGAACGCGGTGCGCGTGCGTGGTTGCCTCCAGGTGCACCGTGAGATAGTCCGTGCCCGCCGCGCAGAACTCGTCGATGAAACCCTCCGGCCGGCAGATCATGAGGTGCACGTCGAATGGCAGGCGGCTCAACGGCCGCAGGTCCTTCACGGCCTTCGGGCCGAAGGTGATGTTCGGCACGAAACAGCCGTCCATGACGTCCAGGTGGATGAAATCGCCCCCCATCCGTTCGACCTGGCGGACTCCTTCCCCGAGGTTTCCGAAATCTGCCGAGAGGACCGATGGCGCAATGCGCACGGCCGCCTTTTCACCGTTTGCAGGCTCCGCACGGGCACGCTGTGGCGGGTGGCGTGGTTCCATCGTGCCGCATCATAGCAGAAGCGCGGCATTGACGAAAGACACTGACGCATGCGATACTTTTCCACGGGCGTGAAAGACGGTAAGTGCGGTTCCCGGCGAAGATTACGGTGATTCGGTCCATCGGTGGAACGCGGTGGAAAGGAAATCCACCGGGAAAGGCGTGCGCGTGAGGGAGGGGCGGCCCATCCTGAAGGAAGAGAAACCGGGCCGGCTCTTCGATGCCGTCTGTCAGGCGATGCGCGAAGGGCAGTTTTCAGAGGCCATCGACCTGCTGGAAGGCATCCTTGAGCGCGATGTGGAGCGCCCGGGGGCAGCGTCCGCCCTGAAATGCGCGGGGTTCTGGAAGGAGAGGCTCGAGCAGGAGCATCCGCAGCTCGACAGCTTCGAGAGCGGGGAGTTGCTTCTTGGTCAATGGAGGCTCTTCCGCGCCTTTGTGGAGCGGCTGGCGGACGTTCCGGAGAGGTGCCTGTTCGCCATCAAGCAGTTCATCTTCTCCACCGCTCTGTCCTTCTACCTCGCCGCGGCGCCCGAGTCCGAGCAGGGCGGCGACCCGGATGTGCTCCTGCAGATCGGGCGGTGCTGCAAGGGCACGGGCAACTACGAGCGCGCCATAGAGAACCTGGAGCGCGCCAACCGGGAAAGGAGGGACGACCCGGTCATCATGGCGGAGCTCGCGGACTGCTACTCGCTGGTGAATGAGTCCCGGTCGGCGAAGGCGTTTTTCCGGGAGGCCCTGTTCGTGGACCCGCAGGCGGTCGACCGTGAATGGATGGAGTCACCGCTCATTCTCCGCCTCGCGGAGAAGCTTTCGACGCGGGGCTTCTCCGGGCCGGCGCTCAACGAATGGCTGCCGGTGTACGGCGCGATCTGGGGCGTCCTGAACGTGAAACGGGAGATGAAACCGCTGGAGTTCGGCAAGCTCAAGCAGGCCATTTACCGGTTGGAAAAAGAGTATCGCGGGGGAACGGCCGTCCGGGACCGCACGGCGCCGCGGCTGATCAACCGCTATATCTGGCTGATCGATCACTACATGTCGGTCGGCGAGCCGCGCGAACGGATCGAGGAGGTTCTGCAGAAGATCCGGGACATCGATCCCGGCGTCCACGACGAATATACGCGCTAGCGCGGCATCATCGTACAAAGGGAGAAACGAATGGCAACGGAATTGCTGAAGACGATCACCGACCTTCTCAACGAAGAGAAGTGGACCCGGGCGACCCTCAACAGCTACTCGATCACGAACTTCAAGGATCTCGACGTCCTCATTGAGCAGGCGCGCACGGAGGGCATCGTGGAAGAGGTGCAGGAGCTCACCGGCGAGCACCTCAAGCACACGAGCAACTCGATCATCGCCCTCTATATCGCGGGCGTGCTCGCCCTGTCCCGCGAGCTGGTGGACGACACGAACCTGATCATGCTGATCGGGATTTTCATGGACAACCACAAGTGGAACATCGTGGAATACCTTGCCGAGCGCATCCTCGCCTATGGGGAGAACAAATACGCGCTGCGCACCCTCGGCGAGTGCTATGAGAACCGGGACGAAGAGGACAAGAAGCTCGAGATCTGGGACCGGCTGATCCGCGTGGATTATGAAGAGGCGGACATCGTCAAGACCCTCGGGGAAAAGCGCGAAGCGTCCGGTGACCTTGCCGCCGCGGTGGACTACTACAAGAAAGCCATCCACCGCTTCATCAACAAGAAGCAGTTCGCAAGCGTCAAGGAGCTCTGGGACAAGCTCATCAAGCTTTCCCCCGAAGACATCGATTTCTTCTTCCATATCGAGGGCCGCATCGCGCGCGCGCTGAACGGGGAGCGCGCCGCCTCCCTCCTCGTCACGCTCATCCCCCACTACAAGGAAAAGGAGGACTGGAATACCTCCATCGAGATATTGAAGAAGATCCTCGCCTACGACTCGAAGAACAACGCGGCGCGCAAGGACATCATCGAGTGCTATCGCAAGAAGTACGCGGACCACAGCCAGCTGGAGGAGTACGTGAAGATATCCAACCTCACGCAGAACTGGCGCAGCGTGCATGAAGCCCTGGCGGATTTCGAGAAGCATATCGGATTCGACACGGGCAACTACGTCTTCCATCGCACGTGGGGCATCGGCCGCATCTCGGCGAGCAAGGACGACACGTTCACCATCGATTTTGCCAACAAGACGTCGCACAAGATGTCGCTGAAGATGGCCGTGAGCGCCCTCGAGGTGCTCTCCCCCGAGCACATCTGGGTCCTCAAGCGCACGCTCCCGAAGGAGGAGCTCTCGAAAAAGGTGAAGGACGATGCCGCCTGGGCGCTGCGGACGATCATCAAGAGCTTCGGCAACCTGGCCGACATGAAGCGCATCAAGGCGGAGCTCGTGCCGGACGTGCTCACGCCGGGGGAGTGGTCGCGCTGGAACACGGAGGCCCGCTCGATCTTGAAGAAGGATTCCGCCTTCGGGAATCTCCCGGACAAGATCGACCAGTTCATGGTCCGCGAAAAGCCCATCTCCTTCGAAGAAAAGACCTTCAACAAGTTCAAGGCGGAAAAGGGATTCTTCGAGCGCGTGAAGACGCTGGAAGACTACCTCCAGGCGGCGCACGCGGAGCCCGATTCCGACTATTTCACGGAGATGTTCGCCTACTTCACGGGCTTCCTGAAGGGATACACGGCCGTTTCCGAGACGGTGCTGTCGAGCTGGCTGCTGCTGCAGAAAATAATCTCGCGCTACCCCTACCTGTCCTCGGGGGTGCAGACCACCTTCGAGGAGCTTTTCGGCCGCATCGAGAAGCTGGAGGAGGTCTTTTCCCGGATCGACGACCCCGATCTGCGCAAGGATTTCATGGTCGCCGTGAAGAAGAACATCGCGGACTGGCCGGCGGTTTTCGCGCGTCTTTTCCCGCTTTTCCCGACCCGCTTCATCGTGGACGAGCTGGTGGCGGCCGTGGAGTGGGACGCCCTCACGTCGATGCTGTCGTCGGTCACCTCGCGCTACCGCGAGCAGCGCGATTCCTTCGTCTGGATCGCCAAGAACCTCCTTGGGGAGCGCTGGCTGCCGAAGACGAACGTCCAGAAGGAGAAGGTGTACATCGGGCTCATCCACCTGCTGGACATCACGTATCGGGACATCGCCAACAAGCAGAATGCAAGCGGCAACCGCAAAACCAACCGGCAGATCCACGAGTTCCTCTTCGACGAGGGCAAGCTCCTGGAGTTCCTCATGGCCGCCGACCGCGACTCCATCACGCGTCTGTACACCCTCGTGGACGACGTGAAGGAGCTCGATCCCTCCATCAAGATCCAGCTGAAGCACCGGATCAAGGAGAAGCATCCGGACTTCCACTTCCTCGGCGAGCCGGGCGCGGAAAAGGTGAGCCTCGGTCTCATGGTGACCCGCGCGAGCTTCGAGAAGAAGCAGCAGGACCTCAAACGCGTCATCGACATGGAGATACCCGAAAACTCGAAGGAGATCGGCGTCGCCATGGCAAAGGGCGACTTGAGAGAGAACGCGGAATACAAGGCCGCCCTGGAAAAACAGGAGATGCTCAAGGTGACCGCGTCACGGCTGAAAGAGGAGGTCCAGCAGGCCCAGATCTTCAACGAGAACGAGGTGAAGACGGACCGGATATCCTTCGGCACGCGCGTCCACCTGTTGAACAAGAAGAGCGGCCAGCCGGAAGAATACGTGATCCTGGGACCCTGGGAGTCCAACCCGAGCCGCAACGTGATCTCCTACCTGTCGCCGCTGGGCAACGCGCTCTGGGACAGGAAGCAGGGGGAAGAGCTGGAGTTCACGCTCAACCAGAACGCCTTCCACTACGTCGTGGAAAGCATAGAAAAGGCGGATCTGAAAAACCTATGATGCACGCACCACGTGGAGCCAGGGGCCGCTCGCGGCTCCTGCTCGTCGGTCTGGCGGTCGTCCTTCTTGCAGCGGGCGCGGCGTCCGTGTCCGCGGCCAATATCGACCTCGTGGTGATGATCGACACATCGGAGAGCATGTTTCCCTATTTCGACGATGTCACCAATTACCTCATCCAGGACCTGCTCACCGCCAAGCTCCACGCCGGCGACACCTTCCACTTGCTGAGCTTTTCCGGCACCCCCGAGCTGGAAATCGCCCTGCCCATAAACAGCGAATCCGCGGCGCAGCAGGCGTTCGGCCGCATCCTCCTTCTCCACGCGCTGGGCAGGTACACCAACCTTGTCGCCGCGCTCCAGTTCCTCGGCAGCTACGTGAAGGAGCTGCCGGAGACGAATCCAAAACAGATCATCCTCATCACCGACGGCGTGCACGATCCCCCGCCGGGGAGCCCGAACAAGACGGATCCCGCCACCGTGCAGGCGGCCGTCGTGAACGCCGCATCAGCGATGCGCAAGGATGGATGGACGTTTAACATCCTGAAGGTGCCGCCGCAGCCGGCCCCCGGAGAGGAAGGGGAAAAGAGCTACCTGGCGGACATCGCGCAGGCGCTGGGCGTTGCCATCGTCCCGTACAAGGTGAACGACAGCGGCAACCTCACCGGTCGCACCACGGGCTTTCCCGACTTGAGCTTCCCGCCGGCCCTCGGCAAGGTGGGCACGGTGTTCACGGCCCCCTTCCACGTTAAAAACTGGAAGGATGAGCCCATCATCCTGAAGCTGTCCAGCATCCAGAGCGACGGCGCGGAGCTGCTGGAGCGCCACGTATCGGTCCCGGTGCCCGCCTCGGGAGAGGCGACCCTCAACGCCACGATTCGCCTTCCCCTCTCCTATCCCAAGGGCGATCACCAGGCGAGCGTGCAGCTCCTCTTTGAAGACGATCCCCGGATCTCGCCGACGTCCGGCACGCTCACCTTCACCTACACGGGCAAGGGTGGGCTCCCCATCCCCCGGCTGACGTTCCTGTACGTGCTTTACATCATCCTGGGGCTTGGGGTCATCTACCTCCTCGTCCGCCTGTTCCTTTACATGCGGAAAAAGCTCTCCGAGGCGCCCCTCACCGGCATCGCGCGCGGACAGGCCATGCGCGCGGGGGCCACGGCGGGCGCGCCGCCCTCCCCGGCGTCTTTCCGCGGCAGAGCAAAGCTGACACCTGAGGCCGCTGCGCAGGCGTCAGCCCTCCGTGCGCCGAAGCGTGTTTCCCTCATGGCCGTCCCCTCATCCACGATTTCCCCCGACCATGTGCGGCCCACCGTGGCGAGCATCCGCCGGGCGATTCCGCGTCAGCCCGTGCAGCAGGCGGAGCTTCCGCCGCTCATCGAGATGCGTGTGGATCTCCAGAACCACCGTGTCGGCTTCCGCAACGTCCATCGCATCGCACCCGGATCCGCGCGCACCGTTGGGGGCCGCTTCTCCTCGTACCTGGTCTTCATCGTGCAGGTGCCGGCGGGGATAGGTGAAATACGCAACGTGGACGGTAAGTACGTCTTCACGCCGCTGCGGCCGGAGATGTTCCCCGCCCTCTCCGGGCCTCTGGACGACTGCCTGGATACCGACATTCCGTTCCTGGGACCGAAGGGCCGCGCGCTCGTCCTGCATTTCCGCCAGTGGGTGTCCCCGCTGGAGGAGATCAACAGGATCATGCGCCAGGCGCGGAGCTCCGACGGCTAGAGCTGGAGGAGTGCGCGGGCCGCCTCCGTGCGCGTACCGGGGTTCGGGTCTGCGTCGGCCAGCTTTTTCACCCGGTCCTTGAGATCGCTCATGCCGTTGGCGGCAATGCCGCGCACCGCGTAGGAGCGCACGATGGGATTCGGGCTGTCGAGGAATTTCACGTAGAACTCGCGCAGGGACGCATTCTTCATCGTCGAAAGGATGCGCGCCGTGGACTCCATGACACGCGTGTCATAGGAGGACCATTCCGCGGCGACCACGGATCGAACGGCATCGAGGCTTCGCGCAAGGGCCTGGGTAGTGAGTATCGTGAGTGCGGCGTCCCTGCTGTCCGCGGGGTTGTTGCCGCCGCTGTAAATCGCCACCAGCAGATTGATCGCCGCATCGCCACCAATCGCGCCCAGCGCCTGGATGGAGGCGATTTTCACGCTGGCCTCGGGATCGTTTTCCGCCTTGTAGGACAGAATGGGAACGGCCGTGGCCGTCTGCGAGGGGCTGAGCGTGCGCGACAACGCCTTTGCGCTCTGCTCCCGGACCTTGACGTTCTCATCGCGCAGCCCCTGGATGAGCAGGGGGAAAGCCTCGTCCAAGCTGAAATGCGCGATCGCGGAGGCGGCATAGAGCCTGATGAGCGCGTCCTTTTCCTGGAACATGCCGCGCAGGACCGGGAGAGCCTTGGCGTCCCCGATTTTCCCCAGCGAATCCGCGGCATACATGCGCCGCACCTTGTCCTCGTCCTGGTTTTTCGCGATGGCAAGAAGGTCGTCCACGGGGGCGGGATCCTTCAACGCGCCCAGCGCCAGGATGATGTCCGTCTTTCTCCCATCGGGATAGTCGGGGCTCTTGAGCTTCTTCAGAAGGAGCGCGGCGGAATCCGCGCCTCCACCCGTGCCGAGGGCGGCGATGGAGGCCAATGCAACCGCATTGTCCGTGGAGTCGACGAGAGGTCCGAGCAACGCGGGCAGGCCGTCCGCAGCGATGGCGGCAACATACTGGACCGCGGAGACCACGAGCGTGCCCGACGTGTCCTGCCAGGCGGCAAGAATGGCGCGCGCGCTTGCCTCCCCGTCTTTCACCTTCGTGTCACGAAACAGATCGAGCACGGCCTTCTGGACGTCCGGCGAGCGCTGGTCCGCGAGTATCTGCGCGAGCTCCGGCGTGAATGTCGCGTCCTGCGCCTGACGTATCGTGCCAATTGCATCGATGACCTGCGCGTCGATGCCATAGAGCAGCGTCTGACGCACACGGTCGTGCGCGGTCGCGTCAGCTCCCGCAACGGGCATCGCAGAAAGCGCCATGAGGACCGCGACGACGAGCCTCCTCATTCCTTCCTCCTCCGCCTGACAAGATCGGCAAGAAAGGGGATGCGGAGCAGGACATACATCCCGATGGTAAGGCCGACGCAGGCCAGCACAACGGCGGCCACGAGAGCCGTGGCGCGGAGCGACCCGCCGTGCAGCCAGAGGTCCGGCTTCCACCGGAGAAACGCCACCAGGAGCGCCGTCATGGGGACAGAGCCGACCGCCGCCTTGCCCAGCGTCAGGAGGATCGAGCGAATGCCGATTCCGCCCAGGCGTCGGCGCGCAAGATAGCCGAGGAAAAGCATGCCGACGGTGAAGGCAATGGAGTTCGCGTAGGCGAGTCCGCTCACGCGAAGCGGCGTTTCCTTCAGGACGAGCGACAGGATGATGTCGATCACCGCGATCAGGGCGGCGCTCGCGAGCGGAACCACGAATGTCTTGTAGGAGTTGAAAAGCTTCTGGAGGAACGTGTAGATGCCCATGCTCACAAGCCCGATGGCGTATCCCGTCAGCGTGCGCGCCGCCATGAGCGTGTTGACGGAGGTGAAATGCCCGCGCTGCAGCGTTGCCGCGATGATCTCCCGTCCCATGACGGAGAGGAGAATGGACGAGGGAACGAGCAGCACGAGGAGAAAGTTGATCCCGTACGCCACCGTGCCGCGCAGGGCCTCCGTCTGGCCCTGGGCCACCTGCCGGCTCATCGTCGGGAACGTGACGGTGGCCACGGACGTCGTGAAGATGCCGATGGGGATCTGCAGGAACATGATGGCATTCGTCAGCGCGGAAACACTGCCGTCGTCCAGCCCCGTGGCGAAGAACTGCGCCACAAACTGGTTGATCGTCACGATGGATGCCGCGGCCAGATAGGGGATCCAGAGACGCGCCGTGCGGGTGAAATCGGCATTGGCAAAATGAAAGCTCACCCGGAACCTGTAGCCCTGGCCGCGGAACGCCGGGATATGGAAGGCGAGCTGAAGGATGCCGCCGACGAGCACGCCGACACCCATGGCCAGGATGCCCAGCCGACCGTGGAAAAAGATGAGCGAAAGCACGGTGGGCAGTGTGAACATGAGCGGGCTCAGCGCGGGCACCGTAAATCTGCCGTGCGTGTTGAGGACCGCCATGACCAGCGCACCAAGGGAGACGAAGAGGACGTAGTTGAACGTCCAGCGCATGAGTGTCGCCGCAACGGCAACCTTGCCCGGATCCTGGAAGGCAAAAAGCAGCGTGACCAGCGAGCGGGGAAAAGCGAGGCTCAGCGCGACGAGCGGCAGGAGCACACACAGCTCAAGCGCGATCAAGGTCCGCACGAGTGCCTGCGATCTCTCCCGCGTCGGATCCTCCGCGAGCGTGGAGGAAAGAACGGGTATGAAGGCAGCGGAAAATGCACCCTCGGCGAAAAGCTTTCTTAGATTATTGGGGATGTTGAAGACCGCGTTCAGCGCATCCGCCGCTCCGGAAGCGCCGAAATAGTAGTTGAAGAGGGCCTGCCGCACGTACCCGAAAAGACGGGAGGCCGCCGTGCAGATCATGACGATCACGGTGCTCACGGTGCTGCCCCGGCTCTGCGCGCCCCGCTTTTCCGCTTCCTGCGACATCCCTACTCCACCACCGTGAAGGTCACCTTGCCCAGCTCCCTGCCCCTGTAGATGCGGGAGAGGCGCACGGTCCAGACGCCGATGTCGGGCACGAATGAAAGCTCCGCCGGCTTTGCGACGCTGGGCGCCACCCACTCCGACTGCACGTTCGTGTCTCCGTGGGAGAGCTCCAGGTTGATCGGGCCGCCGCCGCTCATTTCGTTGATCACCCGGATTGTCAGGAGCTCGTGAGAGGGAAAAGGATCCGTATCCACGACGGCGCTCGGATCGTCTTTCAGCACGACGTCCAGCACCGGCTTCCTCCATTCGATCACCCGCCGTGAGCCGATGAAACGATCCCGGTAGTACGATTCCGCCAGCGACGAGACGATGACGCCGGTAAAGGGTCCTTCGGATGCCGCGTGCACGAATTTCCCCTGGCCGGCATAAATGCCGACGTGCGAAGGCTCATTCAGGAGAGGGTCCCCATCCGTGTCGAAAAAAATCAAGTCTCCAAGATGGAGCCGGTACCAGGTGCTTTGCTCGGAACGGAAGAGGGCGCGCACGCCGCGCGGAAGATCTATTCCCTCCACGTCGCTGTAGACCCTGTAGATCAGCCCGGCGCAGTCAACGCCGTCACGGGAAATCCCGCCCAGCACATAAGGGACCCCGCGATAGGTCATGGCTGCCTTGATGATGCTTTCCGGCAGGGACAGCGCAGCCGCCACGGGCTTTGCCGTCGGGGAGGTCATCGACGGTCTGCTCGCATTGGAAGGAGGGGCTGCCGGGCTCACCCCTTGCGCGGAGAGCGTCACGGCAGAGAGGGCGGTCACACCAAGAAGGATCATGCCGAAACGCTGAAACATGGCCTATGTCCTCTCTCTTTCCATCGGCATTGCCGCGTTGGTCCCCGCCTCATAGCGGCGCAAAAACTGCGCCTTGTAGTGCAGGAAGGTCCCCCGCGATACCGCATCCCGGATCTCCCGCAACAGGCACTGAAGGAAGCTGAGGTTGTGATGCGTTGCAAGCACCGCAGCCTCGATCTCCTTGGCCTTGAACAGGTGGCGCAGATAGGCGCGGCTGTGCTGCCGGCAGGTGGTACAACCGCACTCGGCATCGATGGGGTGAAAGTCCGTGCGAAAGCGCTCGTTGCGCAGGGAAAGCCGCCCGTCGCGCGTCATGACCATGGCATTGCGCGCGATGCGGGTCGGGTAGACGCAATCGAAGAGGTCGATTCCCGCCTCCACCGCCTCCAGGATGTAGGACGGCGTGCCGATGCCCATCACGTATTTCGGCTTGTCGGAAGGCAGGAGAGAGGCTGAATAATGGAGCATTTCCCTGAACACGCTGAAATCCTCGCCAACCGAAAGGCCGCCGATTGCGTAACCCGGAAGATCGAGCGCCGCGATCTCTTCCGCGCTGCGGGCGCGAAGGTCTTTGTAGAAGTTGCCCTGCATGATGCCGAAGAGCTTTCCCGGCATCGCCTTGTCCACGCCTCGCCAGCGGTCGCGGCTCCGCTGGAGCCACAGCGTGGTGCGGCGCACCGCCTGTTCCGCCTCCGCGCGGGGGAGACCGGGCGCGGTGCACTCGTCCAGCGGCATGAGGATGTCGCTTTCCAGCGTCGTCTGGATGTCGACAACGTCCTCAGGCGTGAGGCGATGGGAGGAGCCGTCGATATGGGAGCGAAACGCCACCCCTTTGTCTTCGACCGTTCGAAAGGAGGCGAGCGAAAAAACCTGGTAGCCGCCGGAGTCGGTAAGGATGTTGTGGCGCCAACCCATGAACTCGTGCAGGCCCCCCGCGGCGCCGATCACGTCCGGGCCCGGCCTCAGGTAGAGATGATAGGTGTTGCCGAGGATGAGATTGATCCCCAGCTCCTCCAGGTCGGAATTCCGCATCGCCTTGACGGTGGCGTTGGTGCCCACGGGCATGAAGCAGGGCGTGGAGACGGTGCCGTGATTCAGCGCAAGCGATCCCGTCCGTGCGGCGCAACCCGGGTCGTACTGCCCGAGGGAGAGAAGCATCATGCTTCAAGCCGCCCGAATGCCTGGGCGGCTGCGCCGAGTATGCCCGCGTCGTTTCGAAGCTCGCCCGCGCGCACCTGCACGCCCTGCCCTATCTGGGGCCAGCAGAAGTCGGGAAGATGGCGCCGGACGGGGTCCAGGAGCATGTCGCCCGCCTCCGAGACACCGCCGGAGACGATGCACGCCTCCAGGTCGAGCACGTTGAGGATGCTGCCGAAGGCCTGCGCGATCCACCTCCCGGCCTCCTCCAGCGTGTCAGCGGCAAGCTCATCACCGGATAGTGCCGCATCGACCACCGCTTTCGCCGTGATCTCGCCCGCCGCCCTGCCGCGCTTCCCGAGCTTTTCCCTGTAGACGCGCGCAAGCGCGGTGCCTGAGGCGTACTGCTCGAAACAGCCGCGGCTGCCGCAGTTGCACCAGAGCCCGCCGGGATTCACGCAGATGTGCCCGATCTCGCCGGCAAAGCCGCGCCAGCCCCGGTACACGCGGCCTCCCATCACCAGCCCGCCGCCGATGGCGGTTCCCACCGTGATCAGCACGAAGTCGGTGAACGTTCGGCCGGCGCCGAATGCAAGCTCACCTGCCGCGGCGCAATTGGCGTCGTTGTCGGCAAAAGTCGGGAGGGAGAATGCCGCGCCAAGCCGGGCCTGCGCCGACTGATTCTTCAGAGCGGGGATGTTCTCGCACCCGCCGAGCACCATGCCCTCTTTCTTGTCGATGAAACCAGGGGTGCCGATTCCGATCGCGGCCAGGGTGGTGCCGTCCGCTCGGGCCGCAAGGAGCCCCTGGAGGCAGCGGGAGACCTGCGCGACGATATCATCAAAGCTGTCCTTCGCGCCCATCGTCACGGCAGCTTTTGCGCGTATCACTCCTGCCCGATCGACAAGGCCGATCTTTGCCGAGGTTCCGCCAAAATCGATGCCTGCCGCGAGCTCCTTCATCGTCTTTCCTATGTCCGCGCCGTTCGGAATAGCATGAAACCGAGGATGAGGAAAAGTACGAAAGGCGCCCAGGCGCCGGCGAGAGGCGGGATGACCCCATTCTTCGACAGAATGCCGGTGACCATCTGCGAGACGTAAAAGCCGACGGAGATGACCAGGGCAGAAAGCAGGCTCATCAGGAGGATGTTTTTCTTGAAAGCGCTGCCCAGACTGCTCGCAATGAATGCGACGATGAGGGGCGTGCAGGCAAAGGAAAACTTCCGGTAGTAATCGGTGAGAGCCTGGCGATAGGGCTCCACGGCACCTGCGCGGCGGATAAGCGCGACGTAGCGCAGCGAATCCTCCCTGCTCATCTCTTCCACGTTCTGCGAAGGCTTGCGAAAAGCCTCCGGGGGCTCCACGAAGAGCGGCGATTCATAGCTCTGCGGCTGCGCGTCGGTCATCAGCTCCGCGGACGGATCCCACGTGAAGACCCTGCATTTCTGGAGCACCCAACGTGTGTCCTTCCAGTCCGCCCACTCCGCGTCGATCCTCGCGGAAAGCTGCATGCCGGCGTCCCGCACGACCACCGTCACGCCGGTGAGGCGCTTGAGCGCGTCGTTGTAGTAGTCGGCATAGTAGACCACACGCTGGTCCGGGCTTGTCACGACCACATTATTCTGGCTCAGGGTGGTCACCTGCTTGACCGCCTGCGCGTAGACCTGGTTTTTCAGCTGGTAGGAGGGGATCACCACGGCATCGTCGAAGAAAAATCCGAAGGCGCTGATGATAACTCCCACCACGATGAAGGGAACGACAAGACGATGCAGGGCGATGCCGGAACCGAAAATGGCGAAAAGCTCGTTGTTCGCATAGAAAAGCCCGAGGGTGTAGGAGATGCCAAACAGAAACGATACCGGCAGCGCGAAGGAAATGCATTTCGGCATGTAGAGGAGCGCGATCCAGGCGACCTCGCGGATCCCCACGTCGTGCGCAAAATAGCGCCAGATGTTGCCGAATATGTCGATGAGCTGCAGGAGCAGCACGAAGAAGACGAGCGCCACGCAGAATATCGGCATGAATTGTCCCAGAAGCATGCGCCGCAGACGATTCATCGCCGCGCTCCCGCTGCAAAGAGGATGCCTCCCGCGACGAGCACGAGGGCGTCGGGGAACCACATCGACAGGCCCGGTGCCAGCGACATCCGCACGCCGAAGGTCTGTCCCGCGATGAGAAGCCCCCAATAGACAATGGCGACGAAAAGACCGACGCCGAAACCGACGGTGCGGCCGCTCCGCCGCGCGCGCAGACCCACGGGAAACGCGAAGAAGGCGAAGATGAGGCAGGCCACCGGCATGGAGAATTTTCTGTGCATTTCGACCTTGTACGATTGAAGCGTCGCATCGGCGACGCTGCGGTTCTTTTCCGCATCGAGGTCGCGCAGGAGCGCGGCGACGGTGGAGCGCTGCGCTCCCGCCTGACTGGCATCGGCGGCCAGTCTTCCTTCCGCTGCGCGGAGACCCCCGGCCAGCGCCTGCGCAAGGCTGCCGACTTTCTCGTCCTTCTGGCTTTGCGCCGCTTCCTGGTCCTTCCGCTTCGCGACGATCTGCTTCCAGACGTCAGCCGAGCTCATCGTGGAGGGCGTGAGCCCCCCGATGGTCGCATTGGAGATGTTTTTCAGCAAGTATCGTGTAGATCATCGAATCGGAAACGGTGTAGTCGAACCTGTCGCCTTCCTTCGGGTAGCTGAGCTCGGAAAAGACCTTGTCGAGGGTCAGGGATACGGAACCCTGCTGATCGGCGCTCGCTTCCAACCGCGCCTGGCGTGCCGTGATGATCCGCCTGTTGCCCTCGGACGGGGCGTCGATGATGAGGATGTCCTTGATCTGCCCGGCCTTCGACGGCGCCGGTCACGATCCACGACTTCTCATAGTGCTTGACCGAGTACGGCTCGAGCTCGAGCGCCGGGTTGGAGAAGAGGATGCGCCGATAGAGCTCTGCGAAACGCATGTTGCCCAGCGGCATGAGGTAATCGTTCATGCCGAAGGACGCCAGGGAAAACAACACGCCGATGACCAGAAGCGGCGCGACGAGCTGGCGCGGCGGAACCCCGAGGGATCCGAATGCAAGGAGCTCATTGTCCGACGAGAGGCGCCCCACCGCCATGAGCGCGCCCACGAGAGACCCGAACGGGAAGGAGAACGCGCAGACGATGGGAAGGGAATACGCGATGAGACGGACGACGTCCCAGAAGGCGACCTTCTTGGAAAATATCTCCTCCGCCATGACGAGGATCTGGTTCAGGAAAAACAGGAAAAAAAAGAAAAGAAACGCGACAACGAACGCCAGCAGGAATTCCCTGCCGACGTAGATCCAGGCGCGCCTATGGGACCGCGCCATCCGCTGCCTCGTCGTAGACGGAGACCCCTCCGCCCAGGGTGCCGAAAAAAACATACGGTGCGCGCCAGGCGATGGACGTGACGTCCAGCGCCGTCAGCCCGTCCGCAATGCCGATTCGCCTCCAGGCGCCTGTCGTCTTCGACAGCGCGCTCACCCCGCCGCCGAAGCTCCCGAAATAGAGCGCCTTGTCCGTCTCGATGCTCGCGAGGATCCAGTCGTCGGCGAGCCCGGAGCCGTCCTTGCTGAAATGCCGAAGGCTGCCGGAATCCGGCGACCATGCATACAGCCCGTCGCCGTACGTGCCGATCCAGATCACGCCGTCACGGGCAGGGAGTATCGTCGTGATATTCTCCGCGGCAAAGCCCGGGCTTGTCTCCGAGAGGGCGCTCATGGCGCCCGTTTTTTCGTCCATGATCAAGAGCCCGAAGCTCATCGTGCCGATGAGCAGGCTGCCGTGCACGGTGTCTTCCGCCAGGCTCGTGACGAACGACCCGGGAAGGCTTCCGTCGCTCACGGGGCTCCATCCGGAATCCCCGCGGCGGAAAAGCCCTTCGCCGAGGGTTCCCGCGAAAAGCCCTGCCGTGGTGGCGCGCACCACCTGGACCTTGCTCGGCGTCGGCGGACCGAAATCGCTCTCCGTGCCCCAGCGTGCCGTTCCCTTGCCGTACCACGCCAGCCCTTCGGCCGTGCTGATCCAGACGCGTCGATCCGCGACGTCGATCGAGCGCGAAAAATGAGGCGCGTCGAAGGAATCAGCCACGCCGGCCGACACGGAGTAGCGCGCCACTCCCCCGTTCCAGGTGCCGATCCACAGGTCATCGCCGTCCACGCGGAGGCAGGAGATGTTGGAGTCGTGGATGCCAAGGTAATCTGCGGAGAGAGCGGACCACAGGAGCCGGATGCTCATGGACCGATAGAGGGCGGCTTCACCGGCCGGAAGCACTTTCGGATCGATGCGCTGGAAATAGCCCCGCGCTCGATCCATGTCCGCACCGTGATACAGCGAAAGCTCGGCGGCCCGCTGCAGCGCGAGTTCGATGTCACCGGGCGTCCCGCTCACGCCGACGCGGAAGCCCGCGATCGCTTTTCCGTAGTAGTCCAACGCAGCCGACCACACGCGGGCGTCGTAGTAATGGCGCGCGAGCGCCACCCCCGCTCTGAATGCGGCAGCAGAGCTCGGAGCGGCATCTGCGACCTTCTGGTAGTAGTAGCGGGCAAGGTATTCGTCTCCGGTTTGAAGGGCCCAGGCGACGCCCAAGACGTATGAATCGTTGACAAGCGGCGAGCGCGGGAAATCGGAGCGAAACCGGCGCAGCCTGTCCAAGGCTCCCGCCGTGTCACCGTGCGCATAGGCATCCTTCGCGGCGGCAAGCGCGACGGCATCCGATGCGCCGCCTCCGGCGGCCTGCGCAAAGAAGGCCGGCGCGCCACAGAGGAAAAGCGCGAGGCACAGCGCAACGCCGCTCACGCGCGGCACGGCGGGCCAGCAAATCACCCGTCGCCGGTCACATCCCTGTCGATCCAAAACCGCCGCTCCCCCTCGCCGTTTCTTCTATCTGCGTCTCCCGCACGAAGGTCACGCGGGAGACGGCGCCGAAGACGATCTGGGCGATCCGGTCGCCTGACCTGATGCGGAAATCCTCCTCCCCGAGATTGACGAGCAGCACCTTGATCTCTCCCCGATAGTCGCTGTCGATCGTGCCCGGGCTGTTGAGCACCGTGACGCCATGCTTCACCGCGAGACCCGACCGCGGCCTGACCTGCGCCTCCAGTCCGGAGGGGATCTGCAGGCGGATGCCCGTCGGCACGAGCGCGCGGGCGCCCGGCTTCAGCACCAGCTCGTCGGAAAGCAGGGCGCGTAGATCTGCGCCCGAGGCTCCATCGGACTGGTATTCCGGAAGGGCCGCCTGCCGGCCGACGCAGCGGATGATCGGCGTCTCCATGGGCTATCTCCGGGTGGCGCCCCGCGTCTTGCCGTTGGCGAATGTGAAATCGAATCCGCGCATTCTGCCCAGGCCCCTGCTCCCGTAGGCGAGGAGGCTGAAGGAATCCGCGCGGAGACATTTGTGCGCATAGGCCTCGATCTCCTCCGTTCGCACCGCACGAAGCGCGCTCACCGACTCGTCGAACTCGAGGATGCGGTCCATCATCATGAACTGCCGTACGAGGCGCTTCATGCGCGTCTCCATGTCTTCGCGGGAGAGGATCATGCTCCCCACGAGATGGCTCTTCGCGTCCTCGATTTCCTGCGCGCTGAGCGGCTCGGCCAAAAGTCGTCCCAGCTCCTCGTCGAGGGAGACGAGAAACTTACGCGCCTGGCCGGGCGTCGCGTTGGCGTAGATCGTCCACATGCCGACGTCGGAAAAGAAGGTGCGGAAGGAATATACGGTGTAACAGAGGGCCAGCTCCTCCCGCAGGCGCTGGAAGAGCCGCGAGCTCATCGATTCGCCGAAGGCCGTGCTGAAGACCAGGGACGTGTAATAGTGCGGGATGTCGTGCTGGAGGGGATAGCAGGTGCCCGCGTAGATCTGCACCTGGTTGAAGCGGTCGGCGACAAAGGCGGCGCGCCGGCGCCAGTCGGGGAGCTTCCGTACGGGACGCGTCGGTCCGGCCGGGGCGGCGTAGACGGCTGCGGCAAGCGAACGCGCTTCTTCAGGGTCGAAATTGCCGGCAACGGCGAAGACAGTATTCGACGCCACGAGGCGCTCGCGGTAGAAGCGCGCAAGGGAGTCGCGGTCGATCCCGCGCACGTCGTCAACCTCGCCGGTGATCTTGTACGCCAGGGCATGATCGCCCCACATCTCGCGCAGGTAGCGGTCGTGCCCCTTTTCTTCGGGGGAGTCGTCCACGGAACGGATTTCGTTGATGATGACCGCCTTCTCCTTCTCCATCTCCTCCGCGTCGAGGAGCGAGTTGACGGTCATGTCCGTGAGCACGTCGAATGCCAGCCGCAGGTGATCCCGCGGCATGATGGCATAGACGCAGGTGGTTTCCTTTTCCGTGAAAGCGTTGATGATGCCGCCGACACGGTCGATCTCCTGGGCGATGGCGCGAGCCGTCCGGCGGGCGGTTCCCTTGAAGAGCATGTGCTCGAGGAAATGGGAGTACCCCTTTTCCCCGTCCGTCTCGTCGCGGGAACCGTGCAGGAACCAGAAACCGATGCAGAGAGTGTCGGTGCGGTCGACTGGCTCGAGGAGCAGGGTCGCCCCACTTGCCAGCCTCTCCGTGTGGATCACCCGTCTCTCCGCGGCGGACGATCGGAATAACCGCCGGGCCGGCGGTCCCCCGAGTGGCCGCGCGGCCTGTCATAGCCGCCGCTGCGGGGCCTGTCGCCGTCACGACGCGGCGGTCTGCGTTCCGCGTGCTCCGTGAGGAGGGCGGGATTGGCGTCCACGGCCTCCTTGGTGGCAAGATTGACGCGGCCCATGTGGTCGATCTCCGTCACGATCACGGTGAGCTCCTGGCCTTCCTTCACCACGTCCTCCACCTTTTCCACCCGGGTGGCGGCGAGCTTGGAGATGTGGACGAGCCCTTCCTTGCCCGGAAGTATCTCCACGAAGGCGCCGAAGTCCATGATGCGCTTCACCGGTCCGACATAGGTCTTGCCGACGACGGCCTCCTCGATGAGGCCTTCCACCATCTTCTGGGCCTTCTCCGCGCCCTCCTTCAGATGGTTGTAGATCGTCACGGTTCCGTCGTCGTCGATGTTGATCGTGGACCCGGTCTTTTCGCTCATGCCCTTTATGTTCTTGCCGCCCGGCCCGATGATGAGCCCGATCTTTTCCGTCGGGACCTTGATGCTGATCACCTTGGGGGCGAAATCGGAGATGTCGGTTCGGGGCTGGGAAATGGTCTGGTTCATGATGCCCAGGATGTGGAGTCTGCCCTCCCGCGCCTGTGCGAGCGCTTTTTTGAGGATCTCCGCGCTCACGCCCTCGATCTTGATGTCCATCTGCAGCGCGGTGATGCCGTCTTCCGTGCCGGCAACCTTGAAGTCCATGTCCCCCAGGTGATCTTCCTCACCGAGGATGTCGCTCAGGACGACGAACTTGTCCCCCTCCTTCACGAGCCCCATGGCGATGCCCGCGACGGGCTTCAGCATGCGGACACCCGCATTCAGGAGGCTCAGCGTGCTCCCGCACACCGTGGCCATGGAGGACGAGCCGTTGGACTCGAGGATCTCCGAGACGATGCGCAGCGTATACGGGAAGTCCTCCTTCTTGGGAAGCACCATGCCGATGGCACGCTCGGCCAGGTGCCCATGGCCGATCTCGCGGCGCCCGGGCGAGCCCAGCCTGCCCACTTCGCCGACGGAGAAGGGGGGGAAGTTGTAGTGCAGCATGAAGTTCTTCCGGCTGTCGCCGTCGATATTGTCCATGATCTGCTCGTCCAGGGCGGTGCCGAGCGTGGTCACGACGAGCGCCTGGGTCTCCCCGCGCGTAAAGAGCGCGGAGCCGTGCGTCCGCGGAAGAACGTCTATCTCGCACGTGATGGGCCTGATCTGCGTGGGGCTCCTGCCGTCGGTCCGCACGCCCTTGCCGGCGATGGAGGCGCGCATGATCTCCTGCTCCATGTCTTCGAAGAGCAGCTTCACGGGCTTGATGTCGGTGGGAGCAAGCTTCTCCGCGAATGCCTTCAGCGTCTCATCGCGCACGACGCGCATCGCCTTGACGCGTGTTTCCTTCCCCTTCACGAAGCATGCCTCTTCGAGCTTCGCGAATGCGAAGTCACGGACTTCCTTGCCGAGCGTGAAGGTTGAAGGTTTCTCCACGAGCGGCAGCTTCGCCTTGCCCACCTTCTGCGCCAGCTCGATCTGGATCCGGCAGAGCTCCTTTATGGTCTTGTGCGCGATTTCAATGGCCTCGACGATGAGGCTTTCCGGAAGCTGCCGCGCGGAGCCTTCCACCATCGTGATGCCCTTCAAGGTTCCCGCAACGATGATCTCAAGCGAACTGCTCTGGATCTGGTCAAAGGTGGGATTCACGACAAGGGCGCCGTCCACGTAGCCGATTCTCACCGCTCCGATGGGTCCCTCGAAGGGGATATCGGAGATGGTGATTGCCGCGGATGCCGCATTCATGGCCAGGATGTCCGGCGTATGGACGAGGTCCGTGGAGATGACGATGGGAATAACCTGGATCTCCCGACGGAAGAGCCGGGAGAACAGAGGACGAATGGGACGGTCGATGAGGCGGGAGACCAGGATCTCCTTGTCTTTCGGACGGCTTTCCCTCTTGATGAAGCCGCCGGGGATCTTTCCCGCGGCGTAGTACTTTTCGATGTAGTCCACCGACAGGGGGATGAAATCCAGGTCCTCTTTTTCGCTGTCCGCACAGCAGGCGGTCGCAATGACCGCGGAGCCCCCGAGCCGGGCGAAAACGGCCCCATTGGCCTGTTTTGCCATCTTGCCCGTCTCGAGAATGAGCTCCTCATCCCCGATTGTGAATGATACGCGTTGTTCCATTTCTGCCCTTGCTTTCGCGCTTACTTGCGCAGGTTGAGCCGGTCGATGATCTCGCGGTACTTCTCGAGGTCTCTCTTGCGCAGATACGCAAGCAACCGGCGCCTCTGGCCGACGAGCTTCAGAAGCCCCCGGCGTGAGTTGTTGTCCTTGGGGTGGCGCTTGAAATGCTCCGTGAGCTCTTCCACGCGCTTCGTGAGGAGAGCCACCTGGACCTCCGTGCGCCCCGTATCCTTGTCGTTTGCACCGAACGTTGTGATCACTTCCTGCTTGACTTCCTTCGTCAGTGACATGCGTGAAACTCCTTTCGTTTCATTGTGAGAAATACATCGCCGTGATGCCGCTGCATCCATCGGCTGTCATGGTCAACCAATCGCTCTGGACCGTGAGCAATGCCTCGCGCGCGCCCGCCGGCCCTTCGCCCCGGACCTTGTAGCTGCCGACCGGCGGCACGACCTGGGTGATGTCGGCGCGCGCGAACCGCGCGGTGCGGTCGTCCACAAGCTCACGAGCAACGCCGGAAACGTCCAGCGCGTACGCGATGGCGAGCATGGAGCGCGCGTCGGCGAACTCCGCCCGTTCCAGCGATTGCCGTATGCGGGAGCTCGACACCATGCCGCCGCCCCAGTACACGGGCTCCGTCACGGTGACCTCTATGCGTGAATCGGAAAGCATCCCCTTCAAATCGTCGGTACCCGAGTTCCTGTTCTTACCAAACCTGAAGTTCTGCCCTACGACGATTTTCTGGATGGTAAGATTTTCCCTTAATAAACCGACAAAATCCTCGCCGGATAGATTACTCAATTCCTCGGAAAAGTCAATTGCCACCACCGCGCCGACGCCCAGCATGGCGAGCCGGTCCAGCTTCTGCGGGTAGGAAAGGATGAAACCCGGGAACGGCCGCGGCTTGTAGCGGACCGCCGGGCCGCCGCGGAACGTAATGACGAGCGGCACCCCCTCCGCGGGGCCCGCGGCGATCTCTTCCATCAAGCGCCGATGCCCGAGATGGAGGCCGTCAAAAACACCGATCGTGAGCCGGACGGGTCGATCCAGGGGCGGGGCGCGGCGGATCAGATCCTCCCAGCTCATGACGGTCATGCGCCGTCCCTCCCGCGCCCGGACGCTGCGGGCATTGCCGCCGTCTGGGGAAAGGCTGCTGCGTAGCGGAGCATGCCCCCCCGGCACTCGATCACGGCCACGAGCGCGCGCTCGGTCGTGAATGCGCCGAAATAGCCGTCCCGGGTCGGCTCCTCCGTAAAGAACTCCCCCACAAGCTGCCTGCCCGATCCCAATGCATCCACGTACTGCGGCTTCACGAGGAGTCTCCCCAGCGAGGGGGCGGCATCGAAGAAGACCGCGGGACGCAGAACGTCGGCGTCCGGATCGAAAAGCGCGGGCGGCCGCGCGTCGATCACCTGGAAACCTCCAATGCGGATGCGCCGAAGCTGCGAAAGGTGCGCACAGGTGCCCAACGCCTGCGCAATGTCGCGCGCAAGGGCGCGGATGTAGGTCCCCTTGGAGCAGGAAATGCGGAGCGTGGCCTCCGCGCCGTCGAATGCGCACAGCTCAAGCTCGTGGATGGTGATGCGGCGCGGAGCCATCACGGGGTTTTCGCCGGCCCGCGCAGCCTCGTAGGCGCGCTTTCCGCCGATGTGAATGGCTGAAAAGACGGGGGGATCTGCACGATGCTGCCAAGGAAGCGCGGAAGCACCTCCTCCAACTCCGCGCGGCCGGGCACGGGGCCTTCCTCCGTCACGGCGCCCTCCGGGTCGAGGGTATCGGTACCTTTGCCGAACGCAACCACCGCCAGGTATTCCTTGTCCAGGTCCGTGGCGAATGCGCAGAGGCGCGTCATCCTGCCCGTGAGGACGACGAGCAGGCCGTTTGCGAACCTGTCGAGAGTGCCGGCATGCCCGACCCTCCCCGTCCCGAGCCGGCGCTTGATCGTGGAAAGCGACTGGAAGGAGGTCTCTCCGGGCGGCTTGTCGAGAAGAACGATGCCTTCCGTCAATGCATGATGTCCCGCAGCTTTTGCGCGATGCGGAACCCGTTTTCCATGGCATCGTCGCGGTAGAAGGCAAGCCGGGGGAACGTGCGCAGGGATATCCGCTTGGACAGGACCTGCTGAATGAAGCCCGCCGCGTGATTGAGGGCCGCGACGCTCCCGTCCACCACGTCCCGCTCGCCGAATCGCGAGACCCAGACCTTCGCGTGCCCGAGATCGCGCGACAGCTTCACTTCGGTCACGGTGGTCAGCGGCTCCACGCGCGGGTCCTTGATCTCCCCCCGCTGGATCATGCCGCTGATCTCCGACCTCAGCAGGCTCTCAATTCGCCGCAGCCTTATTTCCGGCATCCCGGCTTCCCTCCAGCTTCTTGGCGAGCTCCCGGGTCTCGTATGCCTCTATCGTGTCCCCGACCTTGATGTCGTGGAATCCATCCAGACCGATGCCGCACTCGAATCCCTCTTCCACTTCCCGCACGTCGTCCTTGAAACGCTTCAGGGAGTTGATCTTTCCCTTGAAGATCTCCACACCGTCGCGGATGAGGTGCACGTCCGCATTGCGGCGCACCTTTCCCGTGATGACCTGGCAGCCGGCGATGGTGCCGATCTTCGGTATCTTGAAGGTGTTGCGCACCTCCACGGTGCCCGTCTGCTCTTCCCGCAGCTCGGGCTTCAGGAGCCCTTCCATGGCGGAGCGGATGTCCTCCAGCGCGTCGTAGATGATGTTGTACTTGCGGATGTCCACCTTCTCCCGGTCGGCGAGGCTCTGCGCCGCGGAGCTCGGACGGACATGGAACCCCACGATGATGGCATTCGACGTGGAGGCAAGAAGCACGTCTCCCTCGTTGATGGCCCCCGCGGCGGAGTGGATGACCTCCAGCTTCACTTCCGAGGTTGACAGCTTCTGGAGCGACGTCTTCAGCGCTTCCACCGATCCGGCAACGTCCGCCTTGATGATGACGTTCAAGCCCTGGATCTGCCCTTCCTTGATCTGCTCGTAGAGGTTGTCGAGCGTGACTTTCTTCACGCTCTTCATCTCCTCCTGCTTGCGCAGCTCCTGGCGCTTGCTGCCGATGTTGCGCGCGGTGGACTCCGAATCCGTGACCTGGAACGGGTCGCCGGCGTTCGGGATGCTCCCGAATCCGATCACCTCCACCGGCAGGGACGGCGTGGCTTCCGGCACCTTCTCACCGCGATCGTTGAATATCGCGCGCACCTTGCCCGAGTAGATGCCGGCGACGAAGGAGTCGCCCGGGCTCAGGGTGCCTTTCTGGAGGATGACGGTGGCCACGATGCCGCGGCCCATGTCCACACGGGACTCCAGCACGATGCCGGACGCCCGGGCCTTTCGGCTGGCCTTCAGCTCCAGCACCTCGGACTGCAGCAGGATGCTCTCCAGCAGCTCCTTGATGCCCGTTTTTTTCAGGGCCGAAACCTCGTTGTAGATCGTCGTGCCGCCCCATTCCTCAGGCGTGAGCCCCTGCTCCGAGAGCTGGCGCTTGACAAGCTCGACATTCGCTTCCGCGAGGTCGACCTTGTTCACCGCCACGATGATGGGCACGTCCGCCTGCTTGGCGTGGTTGATCGCCTCAATTGTCTGCGGCATGACGCCGTCCACGGCGGATACCACGAGCACGACGATGTCGGTGACCTGCGCGCCGCGCGCGCGCATCATGGTGAACGCCTCATGGCCCGGGGTGTCCAGAAACACGACGCGTCCCTGGGAAACGCCGTCCCCCGTCACCGAGGGAAGGTCGACGCAGTAGGCGCCGATATGCTGCGTGATGCCGCCGTATTCACCCTCCGCGACGTTCGCGCTGCGGATGGCATCCAGAAGCTTCGTCTTGCCATGGTCGACGTGGCCCATGATCGTGACGATGGGCGGCCGCGGCTCCAGGTCCTCCGCCTCTTCCTTGTCTTCCTCGATGACCGTCTCGTCATAGAGGGAGACGACGTTCACCTTGCAGTCGTATTCAGCGGCGAGCAGCGACGCGGTATCCGAGTCGATCTGCTGGTTGATCGTCACCATCATGCCCATTGCGATGAGCTTGTGGATGAGATCCGATCCCTTCAGATTCATCTTCTTGGCCAGGTCGGACACGGTGATCCCCTCGGTGATGGCGATCTCCTTGGGCACCGGGTTGGCCATGATGACGGTCTTTTTCTTTACTTGCAGGTACTTCTCTTCGGGCTGATCGTGCTTCCTCTTGGGATATTCGATCTTCCGCTTTGCCTTGGAGAAGAACTTTTTTGCCGGTGGTTTCTTCTCATCCGAGCCGGAGGAGGGCCCCGACGAGCCGGGGCGCGAAGGGGGGCGCATGCCGCCCGAGCGCGGAGGTCCATAGCCGCCCGATCCCGACCGACCCGAAGGAGCGGACGGCCGCGTGGCGCCGGCAGGACGCGGAGGAAGCGGTGTAAGGCGCATCTTCTCGCGAACGGATTCCCGCACCGACGGACGGACGTCGGGCCGCCTGTCTTGTGGAATGAAACGAGGCCTCTCTGCTTCTTTGTGCGCCGCAGGAGCATCCGGGGCGGCAGGCGCCACCGGAGAATGCGCGGCGGCAGCCGCCGGGCGCACGACGTGGGTCGCATGGTGGGGAGCCGTTTCCGCGGCTGCAGGGGCCGGCGTGGGCGCATGGGCCTTCGGGGCAGGAGCGGCCGGGGAGACAGGCTCGGCGTGCGGTGTTGCGACAACCACCTTCGGGGCGGATTTCTTCACCGGCACGACGACCTTTTTCTTCACCACCACCACTTTCTTCTTCTCAGCGGCGGCAACCGGAGGCGGAACGGTCTCTTCCACGACGACCGGGGTCTCCTCCTCCCCCTTCTTGTGCTTGATAAGGGTTGTCTTGAGCTTTTTTTTGCTGTCCAATTCCTCGGCCATACCTATTCTCTTACTCTCCCTGCGCAGCTCCACCCGCCCCCGCCGGTCCGGGCGTGGTGTCTGGCGGCGCGTCTTCCGCGCTTTCCTCGAAGGTTAAACCGACTCCGCACTTTGGACAAGTAGCCATGTCCGGTGTGACGGCCGTTCCGCACTCGGGGCACTCGTAGGTATCTTCCCCGGCTGCCTCGCCTTCCGGCTCGGCTGTCGGCGTCGCGGGCTGCTGGTCCTGCGCCGCGGGAGCTGCCGTTTCCGCCTCGGCTTCCTCTTCCTCCTCCGCCTGCTCCACGGCTGCCGGCTCCTCCTCCACGATCTCGACGTTCTCCTCGATGATCTTGTGCAGGGTCAGGATGTCTTCCGCCGTGATTCCTTCGAGACCGGCGAGCTGCTCGGGGCTGAGGGCCACGAGCGCCTCTATATCGCTGATGTTGTCCTTTTCCAGGATCTCCACGAGGTGCGGCGTGATGCCCGGCAGCTCCGAAATCTTCTGGATCTCCTCCTCAGGCTCGCCGAAGAGCGCGGACACCGCCCGCTTTGCCTCGGCCGAGATATCCATCTCGGAGAACTGGCTCTCCGTCTTCACGTCGATGTTCCAGTCGGTGAGCCGATTGGCAAGACGGACGTTGAGCCCCTGCTTTCCGATGGCCAGGGAGAAGGAGGCATCAGGCACGATGGCGAGGGCGAGCTTCTTCGATTCGTCGAGGATGATGACCTGGTTCACCTCCGCCGGCGACAGGGCGTTCTTGATGAAGCTGCGGGAATCCAGCGAATAGCGCAGGATGTCGATCTTTTCCCCTTCCAGCTCGCGGACGACGGCCTGGATGCGCACGCCCTTCAGGCCCACGCACGCGCCGACCGGATCCACGTCCTCCCGGGTGGAGCGCACCGCGATCTTCGTGCGGTAGCCGGGCTCGCGCACGATCTTCATGATCTCTATCGTCTTGTCGTAGATCTCGGGGACTTCCAGCTCGAAGATCTTCTTCACGAACTCGGCATGGTTGCGCGAAAGCACGATCTGCAGACCCGTAGGGGTCTTCACGACCTCGAATATCAGCGCCTTGATCCTGTCATTGGGATGATAGATCTCGCGCGGGGACTGGTACTTCTTGGGCAGTATTCCCTCGGTCTTTCCAAGGTCGACGTAGATGTTCCCGTTGCGCTCGCGCTGGTAGTAGCCGATGATCATCTCACCGACCTTGTCCTTGTACTCGGAATACAACGTGTCCTTCTGGATCTCCCGCAGGCTCTGGCGCGCTTTCTGCTTCGCGCTCTGCACGGAGACCCGGTCGAACTCCTTGGGATTGATCTCGATGAGGAGCTCGTCCCCGACCTCGCAGTCCTCGTTCATTTCGAGGGCTTCGGAGAGCGGGATCTCGTAGACGGTGTCGTCCAGGTCGTCATCCGGCACGATCTTCTTCTTCGCGAAGAGGGTGACCTCCATCGAATCGTCGCTGAAACGGACCACGGCATTGTCCACGACCCCGTACTTCTTCTTGTACGCGGCGAGGAGAAAGTTCTCGATGGTGCTCATGACGAGGTCCTCGGGGATGCCCCGCTCCTGCACCAGTTGCTTGATGGCCTGCGAGAGTTCAGACTGCATTTTTTTCTTCCTCAACCTCCACGGCATGATCCAGTCGCGCCTTGCGGATGCCGCTCAGCGCGAACCCACGTCTCTCCCTGCCCTTGCGGAGCCAGAGCGTGTCCCCTTCGACACGGTCGATGATCCCGCACTGCCACTCCGTCTCCGTTCCCGCGAGCAGGCGCACGCCGCGCCCGGCAAAGATGCCATACTCCGCGGGGCTGCGGATGCTTCGCTCGATGCCCGGCGAGCTCACCTCCAGGGTCACCCCGGAGGGGAGCTGCTCGATCGTTTCCAGCCGCGGAAGGATCATCCCGGACACCTCCGCGCAGTCGTCCACGCCCACGCCCGCCGCGCGATAGATGACCACGGAGACGTGGGACACGCCTTTGCGCCGGCCGACGGCAAGCTCCACGAGCGCGTAGCCCATGCCGTCGAGCACGGGGACGATCGTGTCGTGGATATCCTGCTGGAGACGATCGGAATACACACCCTCCGCCTTTGGCCCGGTTGCCAGGGGCACGGATAATAAAAAAAGAGTCTTGGCCCGACTCTTTCTTCTACAAACATAAACCAATACGCGCCACTTGTCAATCGAGGCGGGCACGCCCCTATAATCCCGCGTGAAGAAGACGCCTGCGCCGCAAGGTCCTCCCGCCCTGGATCCGCTTGTCGAATCCTCTACAAACAAGATCGTCATATTTCGCTTCATGGGAAAGGAGCTTTCGTTCCGCCTCTCCCACGCGTTGTTCAGCAGTTTCGACGTCGACGAGGGAACCCGCCTGCTCCTGAAGACCGTCGCCCAGAGAGTCGACCTCGGACGGGTCCATACCGCGGCCGACATCGGCTGCGGCGTCGGCGTCATTGGCGCCTGCCTGCGCGCCGTGTCTCCCGGGTGCGAGGTCCTTCTGC
Source organism: uncultured Spirochaetota bacterium (assembly GCA_963781885.1). Classification (GTDB taxonomy): domain Bacteria; phylum Spirochaetota; class Spirochaetia; order SZUA-6; family Fen-1364; genus Fen-1364. The sequence goes on from CAWAHW010000002.1 coordinate 1,465,127, forward strand.
AAGATCGTGACGCGCTGGCGGTCGCATTTGCCCGGGAAAACTGGCAGGCGAATCGTCTCGGTGCCGCACACGTGGATTGCGGTCTTGCCTTCTGGCGCCAGCGGGACCGGGCATTCGACCTTGTCGTGTCGAATCTGCCGGCAAAGGCTGGCAGGCCCGTGCTCGAATCGTTTTTCCGCCAGGCCGTGCGCTGCCTTACGCCGGGCGGAACCATCGCCATCGTGATCGTGGCGACTTTGGCGGACCTCGCGAGGTCCGCGGTCGATCGCATGGGATGCACGGTCCGCCACGCAGAAAGCACCCGCGACTATTGCGTGCTGCACGTCGCAAAAGGCGATGCAGAGCCGGCCCCCGCCGTGCCCGATGACATCGGACCCTATATCAGGGCCAAAAATCGGTTCACGCACGCGGGAACCTCGTACGAGCTGGAAACGGCATATTCCCTGCCCGACTTCGACACGATCGGCTACGGCCTGGCGCTCCAGATGGATCTTCTTTCCGACATCGCCGGCGGCATAAAGATGCTCATATGGAACCCCGGCCAGGGTCATCTTCCCGTGTGGCTTTCAAAACGCCGAAGCCCGCCGCAGGAGATCTCTATTGCCGCGCGGGACTGCCTGGAATGCGAGATAACGTCAAGAAACATGACGACCCAGGGCCGTTCTCCCGTCGTCGCCGCGGCCATCCCCGCCGAGCCGACCCTTGCAGGGGCATTTCCCCCGGCAAGCTTCGACCTGATATGCGCCGCCCCGCACCCCGTTCCCCGGGCTCCGTGGTACGGCGGCTTGTTGGCGTCTGTTCTGCCGTTGCTGAGCCCCGACGGGAGGCTCTGCCTCACCGCGCCAAGCACGGAAATACACCGGTTTCTCGAGCAGGTAAAAGGGATCGAGGTGCTTTCCAGCCTGAAGCATCGCCGGCTTTCGCGCCGTCATGCTCGCACGCCGCTGAAGGCCGCTACTCCTCGATGACGAGCGTGAGGGAGTAGACCCGCGTGCACCCCGCGGCGCGCAGGACCCGGCCGCAGGCATCGAGCGTGGCTCCCGTCGTGAAAACGTCATCCACCAACAGGAGCTCATCCGGCACGGCGCGCCCGGCGCAGCGGGCGGAAAGATGGATACGCTGCTTCAGGTTTTCCTGGCGCTCGGCAAAGTTTAGAGACTTCTGAGGAGCCCCGCCGCGCCTCTCCAAGAGCGGGGCCACGCTCATCCCGTGATTGCGCTGGAGGCAGGCCGTCACCTGGGCGACAATGCCTCCCGCGCCTGCGCGGTTTCGCGACGGAACAGGTACGATCGGGAAGAGCCTCTCCGCGCGGCTCAGCGCCGACCATGCAAGATCCGCGAACCACGGCGCAAGCCTTCGTCGTGCGCTGAATTTCAGACTCCGCAGCAGGGTCCTTGCCGCCGCGGCATGGGGAAACAGGGCGATATTGGATTCGAAAGAGTAGTCCGTGTCCCGACACCGCGTGCAGGTGCCCTGCTCCACGACGAGGCGCAGCCCGCAGCGCGCGCAGACGGGGTCTTGCGGAATGGTGATTCCCGCCCTGCACCGGGCGCAGAGCGGAACCCGGTGATCGCTTTGCAGGAGCAGCCATTCGCCGCACAGCAGGCATCGACCAGGGAAGACAGTTTCAAGAAGCATCATGCCGGCGTCGCGGGCCCGCGAGAGCTTCATTTCCGCGCGTCCCCGTCGGCAAGCTCCTTCTTCCAGCGGGCGATCAGCGTAAGCGCCTCCAGCGGCGTCAGCCTGTCGGGCTGCACCCCCTTTATCTCGCGGACGATCAGCTCCTCGGCGGGAAAGAGCTGCGGCTGGGGGGACGGCTTTACGGAATCCCGCGCGGCGCGCGAAAAGGCGTCCGCGTTCCCGTCTGCTGCCCCGGGCTCGGCGTTCAGCTTTGCAAGCATCGTCTCGGCCAGGCGCAGCGTCTCTCCCGGGACTCCCGCGAGACGTGCCACGTGGATGCCGTAGGAGTTGCTGGAAGGGCCCGGCCGCACGCGCTTCAGGAAAACGACCCGACCGTCCGTGTCATGCACCTCCATGGAGAGGTTGGCGGCGTTGGGATGATCCAGATGCGTGAGCTCGTGAAAATGCGTGGCAAAGAGCGTGCGGGCGCGGATGTGCGTGAGGATGGACATGCAGACCGCCCAGGCGATTGCAAGACCATCCCGCGTGCTCGTGCCGCGTCCGATTTCGTCCATGATGATGAGGCTGCGCGTCGTGGCGGCGCGCAGGATGTGCGCCGTTTCGTTCATCTCCACGAGGAATGTCGATTCGCCCCGCGCAAGGTTGTCGGTCGCCCCGACGCGGCAGAAGACGCGGTCCACGATGCCGATGGTCGCGCGCGCGGCCGGAACGAACGAGCCCATCTGCGCCATGAGGGAGATCAGCGCCACCTGCCGCAGGTACGTGGACTTTCCCGCCATGTTCGGCCCCGTGAGAAGCACGAAGAATTTTCCCGTGCCGGGGCAGTCCAGGCTGTTGGGCACGAACGCCCCGCCGGGCAGATTCGCCTCCACGACCGGGTGCCGTCCCTCTTCGATCGAAAGCTCCGTGCCGTCCGTCATGTGCGGCCGGACATAGCCGTGCACGGTGGCGGCGAATGAAAGAGCCTGGAGCACGTCCAACTCCGCAATCGCATTGCAAACCGCCTGGAGCCATGGCACGGCGTCGCGCACTTTCGCCCTGACCTCCAGGAAGAGCGTGCGCTCGATGTCGACGATGCGCTCCGATGCATCGTTGATCTCCGATTCAAGATCGGCCAGCCGGTCCGTGGTGTAGCGCTCGCCGCCCACCAGCGACTGGCGCCGGATGAAGCGCGCCGGCACGTGCGCCAGGTACGATTTCGTCACCTCGAAGTAGTAGCCGATGATCCTGTTGTAGCGCAGCTTCAGCGACCCGATGCCGGTCGCGGCGCGCTCCTCCGCCAGGTACTTCTCCAATATGTCGCGCGCATTGTCCTTCAGCGCATGCAGACGGTCGAGCGCCTCATCGTAGCCGCGGCGGATGAGATTCCCTTCCGTGAGGAGTATCGAAGGCTCGTCGCAGATCGCGCGCTCCAGGAGCCCGGTGATCTCCGCGATGTCGGCGGCGCGGGCGGACAGCGGGTCGAGCATCCCCGCAAGACGGCCGCGAATGCCCGCGCCGGCCTTGCCCTCGAAAAGACGGGCAAGCGAGCTCGCCGCCGCGAGAGTGGACTTTATCGACAGCAGGTCCTTGGCGTGCGCGCGCTCCATGGCGACACGCGCAATGAGCCGCTCCAGGTCGAGCACGCTTCCCAGACATTCCCGCAGCCGCGACAGAAGTATCTGCTCGCCGTGCAGCGCGGCAACGGCGTCGAGTCTTCGGTCTATGGCGGCCGCATCGAGCAGCGGAGTCAGCATCCACCGGCGCAGCCGGCGCGCGCCGGGGGAGGTGCGCGTGTGATCCAGCACGGAGAGAAGCGTGTATTTCGTGCTCCCGTCCTGCAGATTCGCAAGCAGCTCGAGATTCCGCTGGGTCGCCTCGTCCAGCTCGACGAAGCTGCGGTCCGCATAGACCTCGATGCTCGTGACGTGTTGCAGGGCGCGGCGTGAAGTCTGGCCCAGGTATTCCAGCAGGACGCCGGCGGCAACGACCTCGGGGGAATCGTCGGTGAGACCGAAGCCCTTGAGGCTCGCGACCCCGAGCTGACGGAGGAGCCGCTCTTTGCAGGCGGAAGGGTCGAAGCTCCAGTCGGGGTAGCGGTTGACCAGGAGTCCCGCGCGCTCGCCGAGAAGCCCGCGTATCACGGGGTCGTCAACCAGCAGGGATTCCTGCGTGAGGGCTTCACGCGGATCCAGCCGGTGCAGCTCCCGCTTCATCATCTCACCCCGCTCCTCGTAGGGGAATGAGGTCGCGGCAAGCTCGCCGGTCGAGACGTCGGCGTAGGCAAGACCGATCGCCTGCCCCACCCTGCCTACTGCGACGAGATAGTTGTTCGCCGTCCGCGAGAGATAGGTGTCGTCCAGTACCGTGCCGGGCGTGATCACTTCCACGATCTCGCGGCTCATCAGGCCCTTGCCCGGCGGGGTCGTCTGCTCGCAGACGGCCACCTTCCGCCCTGCGGCGAGGAGCCGCGTGATGTAGGACGGCGCGGCGTGGTAGGGGATGCCGCACATCGGCACGCCGGCCCTCTGCGTGAGGGTGAGATCGAGGATCGACGACGCCTCCCGCGCGTCCGCTTCGAACATCTCGTAGAAATCCCCCAACCGGAAAAAGAGTATCGATTCGCCGACCTCGCTTTTCACGCGCCGATATTGCGCCATCAGGGGGGTTGTTTCGGCCATGGGAGGGGAATTATAGTATGCCGTTATGCCGGTGGGCAACACGCACGACGCGCTGCTCGTGGGGAAGGACGAGCGGGGCTATTTCCTGCAGGCCGTGGGCGCCATCCGGGCCACGCAGTGTTACCCGCTGCGGGAAACCCTGCTTTCGCGCCTGGAGGAGCCATCCGGCATTCCCGCCATTTTCGTCGATCTCTCCCGCTGCACCTACATGGATTCCACCTTCATCGGTCTTCTCGTTGCGATGGACAAGCGCCTGCAGAAAGGGTCCGGCGGACGCCTCCATGTCCTTCGTTCCAGCGAGGAATGCCTCGAGCTCCTGCGCCAGATCGGGCTGGTGGATTTTCTGCTGATCGAGGATACGAACGTGGCGCCGCCGGACAGGATGGAGGAGGTGGACTCCGACTCCCTCAAGCCCGGCGCGGAGTTTGTCCTGCGTGCCCATGAGGCGCTCATGGAGACCTCGGAGGAGGCGCGCAAGAAGTTCGGCCTCCTGAAGGAAATGCTGGAGCGCAAGCTCAAGTCCGAGAAGCCCCCTCGAGATAATCCCTGAGGGTGAGCGATGCCGCGATGGCATCGACCTTTTCTTTTGCGTTCCGCCTCGTCTTTCCCGTCTTTCGCAGCGCATCTTCCGCGTCGCGGCTGCTCCAGCTCTCATCGTGCAGCACGGAGGGAATGCCCGCCCGGAGAAGCGCGGCGGCAACGCGTCGTGAGCGCGCGCATCCCGGTCCTTCGCTTCCGTCCGCGCTCAGGGGCAGGCCGATCACGACGAGGCTCACCTCGCGATCGCGGCACAGGCCGGCAAGAGTGACCGCGAGCTCGCTTTCCGAGCGCATCGGAATGGTCTGGAGGGGGGAGCTTATCGTGCGCAGCGGGTCGCTCAGCGCGAGTCCGACGCGTCGGGTGCCCAGGTCGACACCCAGGACCCGGCCGGGGATGCGCCCGGGTTCTCTGTCGGGTGTCAGCTCCTCCGGCATGGCTAGTTGCCGGACGAGCCTTTGCCCTGCCGGCTCTGTATCTCGGCGATCACGTCGTCGGTGATGTCGATCTCGGGGATCTTGAAAAGGATCACCCCTTTCATCGCATCGGCGTCGGACCGCATCACGAGCGCGAATCCGTCCTGCTCGGAGATGAACTGCACGACGTCGAGTATCTCCGCAAGGACAGGGCCGGTCTGCAGCGTGCTGTACTGCTGCTGGAGAATGGATCCCTTGATCGTGCGGAAGGTCGTGAGGTCCTTCTGCTTGTCGCCGATGCTCTTTTCCAGCGTCAGGGAGAGCGTCGTGTTGTTCGCCTTGTCCGCGTCGAGCTTCTGGCTCTGCAGGTCGGTGATTTCCTTTGTCCGCGCCGCGATCTCTTTCGCGTAGTCGCTCTGCGCGGCGTCATAGTCGCGGTACGCCTTTGTATCCTTGTAGGCCGTGAGCAGCACCTTCTGGAAATCGATGATGCCGACCTTCGTCACCTGCTGGGTCTGTGCCGCAAGAGGCAGGGCGGAGAGACTGAGCGCTGCAAGCAGAACGGCGAGTCTTTTCACGGCCACCACCTCCTTAGAACACGTTCCCGCCGAGCCCGATGACGAAGCCGAAGTTGAAGCCATTGATGATGAAGTCGCCGGACGTATACGGCTTCCACTGGAAGGGCTGATCGGGATGGAGATTCGGCTGGTACTGGAACCCTTTGGCCAGGTAGAGACGGATCGGGAACTGGGGGATGGTGAAACGGATGCCGATCCCGAATGAGAAGAGAAAATCGTCGATCTTCATCTGGTCAAAGCTGCTGCTGGCTCCCAGCGGCAGTGACGAGAACGGCTGTGCCCAGAGGGCGGCCGCGTCGAAGAATCCCGCCAGCCAGAGGGCGTCCTTCACGAGTGGCATGCGCAGCTCGAACTTGTTGTCCCACAACGCGTTTCCATAGGAGACGGTCCGCCAGCCGCGGGCAACCGTCATGCCGTCGATGTAGAGCTGGTCGGTCGTGTCCGTATTTGTCTCCCATGCTCCATCGATTAAGGAATAGTTCGGAAGGATCAGCGAAACCGATGAATGGGCGGCGGCGACCAGCTGGAAGTCCCAGTTATCGGTGACGGGGACGTCGAACAGGCTGAGGAAAGCCTCCGCGGTGCTATCGGTGCGGATATAGTCGCGATTGCCGAACAGGAAGCCGCCGACCAGCGTCAAGCCCTGGGAGAGATAGTATCCCTTTGTCGGGTTCCAATAGATGTCGCGGCCGTCGAGCGTCGTGGAAAAGCCCACACGGTCAATGAAGTCCCAGACGTTATTGTTGTCGCGGATATCCTTGTCGAACGGCCGGTAGAGCATTGCGTTGTACGAGACGTAGCGGATCTGGGGCGAATAGGTGGCCTGCAGACCCAGACGGCCCACGGGCAACGTGAAGGTGTAACCCGTGTTGCCATTGAGGGTGATGTCATAAGAGTCATAGCTCATCAGGTACTGCGCGGGGATGGTGTTGCCCGCCTCGATGTATGCCTGGTACTGGGCCAGGGACGTGATCTCGGGCGGACCGTCGGGATAGGCGCTTGGATCCTGGTTGTTCGCGAACACCGGTGCGGCGGAATCCTGGAGCACGTTCTGCTCGAGGATGTGATCGAACGAGATGGACGCCCCGACGAGCCAGGGAATGCCCGTGAACCAGGGCTCGGAGAAGTTGAACGCGAGGGTTTGCGTCGTCAGGGACGATTCCAGGTCGATGCCCAGCGTCTGGCCCTTTCCCAGGAAGTTCCGCTCGTTCCATTTGATCGTTCCCGAGATCGGCGGCGTGCCGCCGGAGAAGACGACCCCGAAATTGATGTCCGCCGTGCTCGTTTCCTCGAGGTTGAAGACGATGTTCATGAGACCCGGCTCCGACCCGATCGGCGTGTCGGGCACCACAGTCTTGAAGTACTGCAGGTTCTGCAGGTACTGGATGCCCTGCACGATCTTGTCCCTGTTGAAGATGTCGCCCTCTTCGAAGGGAAGCCCGCGCCGCAGGACGTAATCCTTCGTCCTCGTGTTGCCCTTGAAGATGATGTTTTCGATGTGCGCCTTGTCGGCTTCCGTGATCGTCAGGGTGTAGGCGATGGTCTTCGCGGCGTTGTCGCGCGTTTCAGAGGTCGTGAAATTGTTGAAGATGTAGCCGCTGTCGTAATACAGCCCGCGCACCTTGTTGATGTCCGCCTGCATCTTCTGGAGGCTGACGAATTTCCCCTTCTTCTGCGTGACAAGCTCGGAAAGCTTCTGCGTGTCAAAGACCGTGTTGCCGGCGAATGTCATGCCGTTGTAGGTCCACTGATCCCCTTCGGTGATGTAGAGGGTGAGCACGAGGTAGTTGCGCCCCTGCTGCGACTGCACCGAGCGGTCCACCTTGTCCACCTTCGCGTCGATGAATCCGCGGTCGGTGTAGTACGCGACGATGGCCGTTTTGTCGTCTTCCAGCTTCGATTCCTGGAAGACGCCGCTGTCGAAGAGGAACTGTGCCTTCGTCTTCATGACGCCACGGAGGGTGCTCGCGGAGGCATAGACGTTGCCGGAGAAATCGATCTCCTTGATCGTCGTCGGCGCGCCTTCCGTGATCGTGAAGACCGCTTTTACCGTGGTTTCCGTGTCGCCGGGAGCAAATGCGCCGGTCACGTTCGCTTCCGTGTATCCCTTTTCAAGGTAGAGGCTCTTCACCGCCTCGACGTCGGCCTGGAGCTTGCCCTGGTTGGAAAGGTCCCCTTTCTTCATGAGGATCTTGTCCGTGATCTCGGTCGTGCGCACCGACGTGTTGCCGGTCACCTCGATGGCCGAAATCGATGGCCGTTCCTTTGCAGTGAACTGGATGATCAGGGTCGTGCGGGAATCGTCGCCCGGGGTGGCGCTTGCAACGAGCGATTCGAAATAGTCCAGGGCGTACAGCTTCGCCTGCGCGTCGATGAGCAGGTCGGACGTGTATTTCTCCCCGATGTACGGCTTGAGGATCGCCTGGAGGTCGGCTTCCTTCACCGTGATGAGCCCCGTGAAGGTGAACGCCTTGATCGGCTTGTCCACGTACCAGTCCTCCTGCGCCACGGCGGCTCCGACGCAGAGCACACCGAGCGCGAGGCAGGCGATGAATGTCTTCACGACACGGCTTCTCATTCAGGCTCCTTTGCGAACTCCGCGCAATCTCATCAGTAGGAGTACCTCCAACTGAAGGAGAGGCTGTTGTCGCTGAGAAACAAGCTTCCCGGATGCTGCGGGATGAAGCTCCAGTCGAGCAGGAAAAACGGGGTCGCCCACTCCATGCTCAGCTCCAGGTCCGGTTGCAGGCTCATGCCCGGGCCCGTGAGCGTCGACGACTGGTCGACCAGACCCTGCGGGATCGGCTGCTGGAGCCGGACAAGTATTTCCAGGAAAATATCGTTTCCCAGATACTTTCCAAGAGAGACGCTGGTGTTGTCAAGTGGATTGATGTTGTAGGCGAGCCATTTCTGCGCAATGACGTTCTGGATGATCTGCGTGCGGACCGAGAACATGTCCAGGTTGAGCACCTGGCGCACCTTCTGCTCGAAGGGGCGCAGGATCCAGTTCTGCGCGAGGTAATCGCTGTAGACCAGCGCCGCGAGCTCCAGGCCCTGCGAAGGGGTCGATGCCCTGTCGAAGATCGGCGCCCCGATCATCGACAGGATCTGCGCGTCGGTGCGCGACGGGTCCGAGCTGAACCGGGGGAAAACTTGCTCAACGTGCTGTCGGCGTCCAGGTAGATCTTCACTTCCTCCGCCGTCGACGCGTCCCATTCCCGCGTCTCCGCACGCGCCGTGATCCACGGGTCGAAATTGTCCTGGTTCTCGTTGAATGTGATCGAGCCCTTTTTCATGATGAAGCTGCTGTCGAAATAATAGATCTCCCCGCCCTGCACGCCCGTGCTGCCCTTGACGGTGTATCCTCCCGTGTCCCCGCGGTACGTGATGGCGATCTTCCCGCCCGGGCTCGCCGTCGTGCGCAGCACGGGCAGATCCGCGGACGGCCACGTGAACTCGACGCGTCTGCCCGTTTCCGCGGTGAGATTCACGATCGTCGGCGGATCTTCGGGCGTGAACTTGCCCTGCTGCATTGGCCCCAGGGCAATGCGGCAATCACCGACAACCAGGTCCCCCGTGACATTCGTCGCCTGACTGTCCCCGGCGATGCGCACCTGGCCCGCTACGGTGCCGTCAGCGATCAGGCGGCCGAAACGCGCCCGCAGGTGTGCCGCCGTGTTCCCCTCCGTCGCGATGCTGATGTCATAGGCGGTCGGAGACCAGTGATCGAGCGTGAAGCTCGCCGTCGCGGAAAGCTTTGCCGCGCCGGCGGCCACGGACGTCTTCGCGGCATAAAAGCCCTTGCCGTCGAATATGAACGTCGTGCGGATGGGTCCCGCCTCATCGGGTGAATACGCGCTCTGAATGCCGCCGCCCACCACGTCGAGCTGGCCCGTGAAGTCCGGATCGTTGACGTCGCCGGCGATCTGGAGGCTCCCCGTGGCGACGCCCGAGGTGACCGTGAAGATCGGGAGGGGGCCCGCGGGCGTCGCCACGGTGCCCGTGTTGAGCATGTCATTGAGAACGAGCAGGTCGATCGATTCCACCGCGAGCGTCGCGCCGATCTTGTCGCCGGTCACTTTTCCTTCCAACGTGCCGGTCAATGGCAGGGGATCGCTGAGGGCGATATTGAAGGCAAGCTGCGGACTCAGCCATCCATGCATCGAATTGCCCGGCCCTCCGTCGAACCGGATGCGGTCCGCCTCGGCCTTGTACCCGATGCTCCAGGATGGCAACGGCGAGCCGGCGACGGTGATCGCCGACAGGGAAAGCTTGCCTGGCTGGACCCGGCCGAAGAGATCCACGGGAACGGGCGAGCCGCTGCCCAACAGGATGCTTCCGTCCACCGCGGCGCTGAGGTTCACCGGGTCGTCGAAGTACTCCCCCTGGTAGCGCGCGCGCGCGATGTAGGCGCCGCTCTTCAAGTCGAAACGCCCGCTGCCGTCGGAGACGCGATGCGTGAGATACCCGACCGACAGGTTCTGCACGCTCAGCGCATCGGGGGTGAGCGTGACCCGCCCCCCCAGCGCCAGGCTGTCGGAGCCCAGTTTGCCGTTGCGCAGCGCCACCGTTGCATCGAATGCCGGATTCTCCACCGTCCCGGTCACGTTTGCCGAGCCTGAAAGGCTGCCCTGCACCGCCGTGGTCCCCAGTCGAGAGAGCGGCGAGCTATCAAACACCACGGCCAGCGACAGGGCGCCGTTCTGCACGGCTCCCTTCACGCTGTAGGACTCCGCCCCGCTCGGAGACGAAAGATGCGCGTTTCCTTCGAGCTTCAAGGCGCCCAGGGAACGAATATCCAGCATGTCGGCGGGCAGCGTGACCGCGGCGTTCGCGGCGCCCACGAGCGTCGAGAACGCGTCGGAAAATGCGAGCCGTGAGACGACGAGCTCCCCTTTCGCGAAGCTTCCGCGAAGCTCGATGTTGTTCGTCTTCGACTGCAGGAATGGCAGGTCGTAAAGAATGATGGAGGGGAACTGCGCCGACCACTGCCCGTTGCGCGGGACGCTCCCCGTCACGTCGAAGCTCACCGGCAGCGATTTTCCGCCCACGGGAAGGGGAAAGTGCTCGCCTTTCGCCGCAATGACCACACCGCCGGCCCGGTCGGGCCCGACCGCAATCGAAAGACCGTACGAGCCATTCGCCGTGAATCCTGCGCCCGGCGTGTAATGCCCGGGTAAACGAATAGGGCGTGCCCAGGAACATGAGGCTGGACGTGAAGGCGAGGTTGCCGTCCGGGGCGACGTCCCCTTCGAAGCCGCCCTGGATGCTCAGCCCGCGCCAGCTCCCCGAGAAGGTGGAAAGGGAGATATGCGACGAGTCGGCCGCGAGCCCGAAATGCATCGTGGTGCCGGGGTCGCTCAGGCTCGTCACCACGACCTGCCGACTCGACGCGGCGATCTGCGAAAAGTCGGTGGAAACCCTCACGTCCGCGCTGACGGAGAATTGCGCCAGGATGTTGAAAACATCCTCCTGCTCGCGGGTCAGGGCCCCAGCCCCCATGAACAGGTGATACAGCTGGCTCGGGGGGACGCTCTTCAGGCTGGCGTCCACGGTGACCAGGGGCGCGGCAATTGCCGGCGCTGCATCGGCGATGACGGCCTGACCCACCGACTGTCCGAAGTGCAGGTCCCCCTGCGCCTGGAGCTGATCCTCCGGGGGGAAACCGGCAAAGGAGGTGGTGAGCCGGAATGCCGTGCCCGTGGCCGACGGCTGCAGGGAAAGCTGCAGGGAATCAAAGGCCACCTCGCCGATGACGAGCTGTGTGCCGTGGACGTCGAGACTGCCCTGGAGACGGTCGATAGAGAGCTGCGCGCTCACTTTTTCGCCGCCGCCCGGCGTCACATTCGCCAGGGTGAGGAGCCCCGAGGGGTACATGGTGGCAAACAAAAGGCTCCCCTCGAACTGCAGGTCACCCTGGTCGGATGAAAGACGAAGCGGCTGGAAAAAGGCCTCCTTCTCCGTGCCTCGAAAGCTTGCGGCCAGCGTCACCTGTCGGATCGGGAGCTGATCCTCCAGGTAGGCCGAGACATCCGCCTCGTACTCCAGCGTGCGCGAATCCATGCGGTAGAGCACGTGACCCGATGCGGTGAGCGGCAGGGCCAGCCATTTTGCGTAGCGGGCATAAGGCTGCGCGAACGTGAAAAGCCGGTCCAGCCGCATGTCCTGGGACTGGAAGCCCAGGAGAAGCTCGCGGGTTCCGAGGTCCGCACGAAGCGAAAGCTCGATGGGCGACCGGTCCTGTATCTTCCGCGCTTCGATGATGTTGCCCTTCACGACAATCTGCAGCGTCTGGGCCCCGGCATCGAGCACGGAGCTCTGCAGCGACTGGAGGCGCACCGTCATGTCGGCCGAGGTGAGCGCCCGGTCCACGGAGCCCTGTGCGGAGAGCGTGGAGGCATAGGTGAGCCCGCTGGCAAGCCGGCCCTGGGTGTTGCCGCGGAACGAAAATGCAATTGTGTGGTCCTGCGCGTCGAGCTGGAAAAAGAGATTGTCCAGCGAGACAGAGCCCTGGCGGGATGTGAGGGCAAGACCGATGTTCGCGCCGGTGATGCGCGCGCGCAGGCCCGCGCCCGTGCCCTCCGCCTGAAGCATCTTCTGGAGCAGGTCGACGACGTCGCGGTCTTCATCGAGGTTGAGCGAAAAGCGGGTATTGAGGAGACGGATCTCGCGGATCGCGCCGACGGGATCCCGATCCAGGAGCACGTGCAGGAGGCTGTAGGAAACACGGACATTGTGGATCAGGAGCAATGTCTGATCCGGATGCTCGGTTCCGTGAACCGCAAGCTCGCGGATTTCAATGGAGCGAAAAAAGGACGGGGCAATCTCTCCGTATGTGACGGTGCGCCCCAGGGCCGTTTCAAGACTCTTCATGGCACTGGATTTCAGCTCCGCCATGCGCGCCGTGAGCAACGTGTCCAGCGCACGCGCGCCGAACGCCGTGAAGGCGATGACTGCAATGCAACTGATGGTGGTGATCAGGGCGCGGACGGTCTTCTTCAATCCTGCTTCTCCAGGCGGAAACGGAACCTCACCGTCCCGATTGCATTCTCCCTGCCATCAATACGCGAAAAGAGGTAGTCGTGGAGGGCTTCTACCACGCTGGCGTCAATTTCAATATAGCCGGAACTCCTCGTTATTTCCACGCGAATGACGTCTCCCGACGGCGCCACCGTGATGCGCGCCTCCCCTTCTATCTCCTGTCCCATGGCGCTCAGAAGCGGCGGGAAATCTGGGTCCCTCCTCCGCAAAAGCTTCCGTTGCGCCCCTTCCCAGCCGATCTGAGCTCCCTGCGATAATGTACGCGCTCCGGCCGCCTCCGTCGTGGGGGAAGCGGGCGATGACGGCCCCAGCGATGCCAGGTCCGCAAGCACATCCTGCGCGGAGGGCAGAGGCAGCGCGCCGGGATCGGGAGCGTTCTGCCCCCCAAGCGGTGCAACACGCCCTGCCTGCGCATCTGCCACCGCGGCATCGCTGCCTGCCGGGTTTTGCCGCGCGTTGCCCGAGGATGCGCCGACAACCGCTCCGCCGACGCGCGGGGGCCCCGTGCGGACGGCCTCCGGGCTTGCACCTCCGACCAGGGAGATATCGACGGCAAGGAACGGGGCAGGCCGGGCAGCCGGTACGGCCACGAGGCCGACCAGAAGCAGAAGGGCGGCGCAGTGGATGCCAAAGGATATGAGCCAGGGCAGCGCCTTTGCCCGCAGCGTCATTGCAGCCCTTCCTCCCGGAGCACGGTCATCGGGCCGTCCATCGATTCCACGTCAAGCACCCCGGGCGGCGGCGTGATGGCGGGGAGGGCAAAGGGCGGCAACGGGGTGAGGTCAAGATCGGGGAGTGCCGGCTCCGGCAGTGGCGGGGGCGGCGGAAGGGGAATGACGGTGTCATCGCGTCCCACGATCGTGACGTCCGTATCCACGGAACCAAGGTCGCGGGCGGGGGGGGCAGCCTCCTGCGCCGGCGCGTGCGGGCAAGCGGCAAAAAAAAGCGCCAGTGAAAGCATGACACGCAAAACCGTTCTCATTACAATCTTCGTTGGTGAGCGTCACTATACTTCAGAAATTTATCGTGCTGGAAGGCCTTGACGGGGCCGGCACGACGACGCAGCTCCGCCTCCTGTCGGAGAGGCTCGCCCGCGAAGGCACGCCGCACCTGGCCACCTGTGAGCCGACCGACGGCCAGATCGGAAAGATGCTGCGCGCCATCCTTGCCCGCGACGTGCGCGCCCATCCTCGCACCGTGGCCCTGCTCTACGCGGCGGACCGCAGCGAGCACGTGCACGACCCGGCAACCGGCATCGAGGCCGGCGTGAAGAAAGGCCAGCTCGTGATCTCCGACCGCTACCTCTTTTCCAGCCTCGCCTACCAGTCGATCGAATGCGGTCGGGATTTCGTCCTCGCGTTGAACGCGGGCTTCCCCCTGCCGCAGCTCCTTCTCTTTCTCGACACGCCCGTGGAGGTATGCCAGGAAAGGCTTTCCGCGCGCGGGAGAAAGGAGCTCTACGACGGGGCGACGTTCCAGACGCGGGTCCGCGACGCCTACCTGCGCGCGATCGAGCGCTACGCGGGCACGGGCATGCAGGTGTCGCTCATCGACGGCGACAGGCCCGCGGGTCTCATCCACGGCGACTTGTGGAAGATAATCGCCGGAATGCCGATAACCAGGGTGTGAGGAAAGTCCCCCTCATCCTCCTTTTCCTCGTGGTTCCTCTCCTCTCCGCGAGCGCGTACCGCATCATGTACGCGGAGGAGTACTATCAGCTCTACCACGAGCATCTCCACCACTACCCCGACGACACCATGGAGGACATCTTCTACCTTGAAACGGCGCTGAAGGTGGATTTCGCCAATCCGCTCTACGCCCTGGCGCCCATCAAGGACAAGACGGAGTGGGAGCGCTATCGCGATCTCTTCTCCATGCACGTGAACCTGAAGCTCGTTGCCGCCTACCTGACACTCGGCGTGAAATATGAGAAACAGGACGCCTTCTTCTACAACTACCCGTGGAAGCAGCAGAATCTCGACAGTCTGAATATCGCGGAAAAGGCCTACCAGGCAGCCTATGCATACTGGGCCAAAGCGCAGGAATGGTCGACAAAGGCCTGGGCGATGCGCGACATCAAGCTGGAAAAGATCGAGGACTGGGAGGACGAGAACTTCCGCATCGAAACGGGGGATCTCGACTACAAGGACACGATCGACCGGCAGCTCGCGCATCTCGCCAAGGTCAGGGCCGATTTCCAGGCGATGGGACCCGGCACCTACTGACCGCGAACTGCTGCCTTGACCTATCGTATCAGCATCGCATCGCCATAGGAAAAGAACCGATAACGCTCGGTCACGGCGTGCCTGTACGTCTTCAGGATCAGGTCCGTGCCGGCGAATGCGCCGACCAGCACCAGCAGGCTCGAATGCGGGGTGTGGAAGTTGGTGAAGAGCCTGCTCACGACCCTGAACGTGAAACCCGGCGTGATGAAGATCCTCGTGCGTCCCGGCCCTTCCCGCAGCCCTGCCTCCGACCAGGCCGACTCCAGCGTTCGAACGACGGTGGTCCCCACGGCGAGCACCGGCCTTCCCTCGCGGACAGCCGCGTCCACCACGATCCTTGTCGCGGCAGGAATGGAATACGCCTCCTCATGCATGACGTGCTCTTCGATGTGCTCCGTTCGTATGGGCAGGAAGGTGCCCAGGCCGACATGGAGTGTCACCCACGCCACGTGCGCCCCGCGCTCGCGGAGCGCGTCCAGCAGGCGGGGCGTGAAGTGAAGGCCTGCCGTGGGAGCAGCGGCAGAGCCCGTTTCCCGCGCGAAAACCGTCTGGTACCTCAGCTCGTCAACGGATTCGTCAGGCCTGCGTATGTAGGGCGGCAGCGGCACGTGGCCGTTTCGCTCGAGCCAGGCCTCATCAATGGACGGATTGAAGCGCAGAAGCCGGGACTCTCCATCAGCGCTTTCAAGCGTGCCGCGCACGTCTTCTGGAAAACGAAAGCTCACGCCCTTCCGCGCGTGGCGAACCCTGCCGACAAGGGTCTCCCACAGCCCCGGCTCTTTTTCCGAGAGCAGCACGAGCTCCGCCCGACCGCCGTCGGCCCGTTCGCCGAACAGGCGCGCCTTGCGCACCCGCGTGTCGTTGAGAACGACGACGGTACCGGGATCGACCCATCGAGGCAGATCGCGGACGCTTGAGTCCGCCGTGCTGCCGTCCGTCCTGTCCAGCACGAGCAGGCGCGCGGCTTCGCGCTCCGCTGCGGGCGACTGGGCGATCAGGTCATCCGGGCAGGTCAAAAGAGAATTGGCTGGTCTTCACTTCCGGTACGGCGGACGCCCAGGTGCTCCCAGGCGCCATTCGTGGCAACCCTGCCCCGTGGCGTGCGCTTGATGAAGCCGATCTGGATCAGGTAGGGCTCATAGACGTCTTCCAGGGTATCGACGGGCTCTCCGATCGATATGGCGATGGTTTCCGATCCCACCGGTCCGCCGCCGTACTTCTCCACGAGCGTGCGCAGTATTTCCCGGTCCACCTTGTCCAGGCCGCGCGCGTCGATCTCCAACGAATCGAAGCCGCGCGTCACGATGGGAAGATCGATCGTGCCATTGCCCCAGACCTGCGCAAAGTCGCGCATCCGCCGCAGGATCCGGTTGGCGATGCGGGGCGTGCCGCGCGAGCAGCGGGAAAGCATGTCCGCCGCATCGTCCTTGATGGCGACGTCAAGGATGCCCGCGGAGCGGAAGACGATTGCCCGCAGGTCCGCCGGGTCGTAGAAGTCCAGGCGCAGCGGGATGCCGAAACGCGAGTGCAGCGGTCCCGAGACAAGTCCTGTCTTCGTCGTGGCGCCGATGAGCGTGAACGGCGGCAGCGGAATCTTTATTGTGCGCGCGCCAGGGCCCGCGCCGATCACCACGTCGATCTCGAAATCCTCCATGGCCGAGTACAGCATCTCCTCCACCACGGGCTTCAGCCGGTGTATCTCGTCGATGAAGAAGATGTTCCGCTCTCCGATGCTGGTGAGGATGGCTGCCAGGTCGCCCGGCTTCTCCAGGGCGGGCGCCGAGGTGGCGCGGAACTGTACACCCAGCTCATTCGCGACGATTGCGGCAAGCGTCGTTTTCCCAAGGCCAGGCGGCCCTGAGAGAAAGACATGGTCCAGGTGCTCGCCCCGCTGCTTCGCGGCCTCGATGTACACCGCGAGATTCTCCTTCATTTTTTCCTGGCCCACGAACTCCGAAAGAAGGCGAGGCCGGAGTGTCACCTCTTCCTTGTCGTCGGACTCCCGAAAGGAGGGGTCCGGGATTCGGGGTGCGGGCTCGCGGGGCTCTTTCATGCGCCCGTCCCTTCGCCACCGGCAATCGCAAGCGAACGCTTGAACAGCTCACGCTCCAGCTCCTCACCCTTGAATGAGGACGCTGCCAGCGCTTTCTGGGCTGCGGCAACGGAATTCCTCGCCGTGCGCCTGTCGAATCCCATGCCAACGAGCGCCGTGGTGATGTCGTCTTCCATGGATCGGGTCGGTCCGTCACCCGACGGCGTGAGCTTTCCTTTCAGCGTGAGGATGATCTTCTGGGCTGTTTTCTTTCCAACGCCGGGCACCGTGGAAAGGAGCTCGACGTCGTCTGCGTCCAGCGCCGCGGCGAATTGCTCGCGGTCCATGCCGGAAAGCATCTTCAAAGCGCCCCGCGGTCCCACGCCGTCCACCTTCTGCAGATCCATGAAAAGGGCGCGCTCGGCCATGTCGCAAAAGCCGTAGAGACGCATGGAGTCCTCTCGGTGGAGCAGGTGGGTGTAGACACGGGCGACCTCACCGATGCCCGGCAGGCGCTCCAGCGCCTTGCGGGAGACGGTCATCTCCCACTCCACCCCGCCGGTCTGGAGGCAGAGCCGCTCCTCCCCCTTCTGGGTTATCTCACCGGTGAGGCTGTTGAACATGAACGGGTGTCCTGTTGGCGTGGCAAATGGCGATGGCAAGGGCATCAGCCGCGTGGTCGGGCGCCGGTATCTCGGAGAGACCGAGCACCACGCTCACGAGCCGCTGGACCTGCTCCTTGTCAGCCCGGCCCCTGCCGATGACCGCCTGCTTCACCTGCTGGGGGGAGTAGCAGCCGACGGGGATGTCGCGCTGCCCGAGGCTCATGAGCACGACCCCGCGGGCCTGTGCCACGAGCATCGCGCTGGAGACATTCTTGGAGAAAAACAGGTCCTCCACGCCGGCTTCCGCCGGCTTGAACCGCGTGAGGACCTTTCGGATTTCCGTGTGGATCTTCAGAAGCCTGTCAGAGAGAGGCGTGTCGGGATCCGTGACGATCACCCCGTGTCCGGCGTGGGAGAACCGCGAGCCGTCGAAGCGCACGACGCCCCATCCGGTGGAGGCGAGCCCGGGGTCGATCCCGATCACCGTCCTCATTCCGGCGACGCGCAGCGGCGCATTTGTTTACTCGGCGACGCGCAGCGGCGCATTTGTTCACCCAGTGACGCGCAGCGGCGCATTTGCCAACCCGGCGACGCGGCGCGTCCTAATCGCTCATCACGAAGCCGGCGGGGATCTCCAGATTCGTGGCGACATTCTGGACGTCCTCGTGATCTTCGAGGTGCTCGACGAGGCGCAGGGCCTTTTCCGTCTTGTCGTTGTCCAGCGTGACATTCGTATCGGCCACGCGCACGATTTCCGCCATGGAGTGCTCGAATCCCTTTGCTTCCATGGCCTTCACGACCGCCTCGAAATCCTCCGGGGAGGTCGTCACCTCGATGGAGTCCGCGTCCGCGCTCACATCCTCCGCGCCCGCGTCGATGGCGACGGCAAGGATGTCATCCTCCTTGTACTTGGTGGCGTCGTAGTTGATGAGACCCTTGCGCTTGAACAGGTAGGCGACGCTTCCCGCCGCCCCGAGATTGCCGCCGCCCTTGTTCAGGAGGTTGCGTATCTCCGCGGCCGCCCTGTTCTTATTGTCCGTGAGGATGTCGATGAGAAGCGCGACGCCCCCCGGGCCGTACGCCTCGTAGAGGATTTCCTCATACGTGACGCCTTCAAGCTCGCCGGTGCCCTTCTTGATGGCGCGGTCGATATTGTCCTTGGGCATGTTGGCGGCCTTGGCCTTCAGGATGACGGTGCGCAGCCGGGGGTTCATGTCCGGATCTCCCCCGCCCTGCCGCGCGGTGATGCTGAGCTCCTTGATGAGCTTCGTGAATGCCTGGCCTCGCTTCGCGTCCGCGATGCCTTTCTTATGCTTGATTGTATGCCATTTGCTATGGCCTGACATGTTTCCCCTTCTCCTGTTGAAGTTTGAAAAAGAGTATCACACAGCCAAAAAGGTAGTCAAGGTATGCGGGTTTTTGCCAGCAATTGTCGGTTTGGCAACCGAATGATGCAGTTCTCATTTTGTCCCATGGTAATAGGCCATTCTTGCGCAAGAATGCCCGGTCGTCAGCTCCCGATGGTGCAAAATGAGACAATATGAAGTGCCCCCAGGTGGTTGCTACAACGTGGATCGGCCGTATCATGAGATTGGCGTCTCGATGCGGCACGCCACAAACAACGCACAAGGGGGCAGTCATGGGTATTGTACATTACGTTGGCATGGACGTCGACAAAGAAAAGATCGCCATAGCGATCCTGAGCGGGCGCGATCAGAAGCCGAGGGCCGAGACGGTGATTCGCAATGAAAAGAGCGTAATCCAGGCCTATTTCAAGAAGCTCCAGTCCGCGGGGGACTTGGTGACATGCTACGAGGCGGGATGTCTAGGGTATTCCCTGTATCGACAATTGACGGAACTGGGTGTGCCGTGTGCGGTGCTGGCTCCGTCTCAGATTCCACATCGTCCGGGAGATCGCATAAAGACCGATAGAAGGGACGCTGTGATGCTTGCTCGCGCACTTCGGAGCGGGGATGTGAGTGCCGTTCATGTACCCACGCGGGAAGACGAAGCGGTTCGCGACTATCTACGAATGCTGGAGGACATGAAGTCCGATCTGCGCAAGGCCAAGCAGCGCGTGCTGGGTTTTCTTCTGCGGAGGCGGATACGTTATGAACAAGGAGCCACATGGACGCAGCCGCATCGAGCATGGTTGCAGGCTCTTGAGTTGGAGGATCCGCTGGAGCAGTTGACTCTCACCGAGTACCGCTGCCAAGTCGACGAGCTGGAGGAGAAGTGTCGGCGGATCAAGGCGGGCATCGAAGAGATCGCGGCACGTAAAAGCTATGCCGAACCTGTAGCCAAGCTGAAGGCGTTCAAGGGCGTGGAGACGCTGATCGCCTTGTCGCTTGTTTCGGAGATCGGGGACTTTCGGCGCTTTGCAGGTGCGGATCAATTCATGGCGTTTTTGGGGTTGGTGCCCTCCGAGCGATCCAGCGGAAACAAGAGGCGCTTGGGAGGAATCACAAAGGCGGGTAATTCCCACCTGCGCAAACTTCTGGTGGAGGCCGCCTGGCAATACCGCAGCTACCATCCCAGTAGCACTCGGTTGATGAAACGACGCGAGGGTCTTTCTCCATCCTTGGTCAGCTATGCCAACCGTGCGTGCAGGCGGCTAAACAAGAAATTTCTGCGTCTGCTTTTTCGCGGCAAAGCTTCTCAGACCGTGGTGACGGCGGTGGCGCGAGAGCTCTCGGGGTTCCTGTGGGGCGCGATGGTTGATCGGGTGGCTTGAGGAGGCTGCGTATGCAATCGAGGCAACCGGGACGGATGGGGAAGGTTCGTGGCGAACGGAGAATCCTCGAGCGGTTCTGCAGGCAGACTATGGTCTGATCCTGGTAATGAGACGGAGGCAAGCTCCTGACGATCACATTGGCCTGCGGTAACCAATCCACGCATATCAGACTGGTCGATCGTCGGTTATGCCCTTCTCCATCTCTTCGGGTTGGCCTCGATGTTCAGAAGGAGTTCTAAAGAAAAAAGGAGGCTTTTAGAGCTTGACGGGGGCACATCATATCAGAACTGCTGGGGTTTTTGCCCTGTCATGGCCACTGCACCGCGAGCTCCGGCAGGCCGTCTCTCTCGATTTGCACGGCGGCGTCGGCCAGGAGAAGGTCCAGGAGCATGAGGCCATCACCCGTCAGCCGTATCCGCGGCCCTCCCTCTTCTGGCACGGCCCATCCCTTTCGCTCCCACTGCTCCCACAGCCCGGGCAAGAGCTCTGCGAAGCTCCTGCCGAATCGTCTTTCAAAATCCTTTCCCGCGATGCCATCGGCAAGCCTCAGCCCCATCATGAGTGTCTCCAGCAGCAGGTCCCGCGGAGAAACGGTCTCCACCTCGGCGCCCCACTGTGACTCGGCTCCCTTCAGGAATGCCTCGATGCTCTTGGGGTTGGAAAGCCGCACCGCGGCGCCTTTCTCCGTCCGGGCGCCGAGCAGTCTCTCCGCGGCTTCCATGGGCAAAGTCGAGACCGCCGCGGGCCCCGCACCTATGTATGGCTCGATCCTCCAATAGCGGATGTTGTGCCGACATTCCTTCCCTGCCCGCGCGAAATTGGACACCTCGTACTGCGCATACCTTCGGTTCTGCAGGGCAGCCCGACCGGCAAACCAGAGCTCCTCGTCTTTTTCCGCCGGATTCATGACGATCTCTCCGCTTTCAACCAGCGCCTCCAGAGGTGTCCCCGGCTCGGTCGTGAGCTGATAGAGCGACACGTGGCCCGGCCAGGATTCGTCGACCAGCGCAAGGTCGCGCTCAACTTCCGCGACGCTCTGCCCGGGGATGCCGGCAATGAAGTCGAGGCTGAGCTCCCCGCGCCAGGCACGGTGAAGGAGCTCAACGGCGTCGAGGCAATTCTTCCGCGATGCGTGACGGCGCAGGAGTGACAGCAACCGGGGCTGCAGACTCTGGATGCCGACGCTGAGGCGTGTGACGCCGGAATCGCCGCAGAGCATGAGAAAGTCGCGGTCCAGGGTTTCCGGGTTCGCCTCGACCGTCCATTCCGAGGGCTGAAGCGGTGAGACGAAATCAAGCAACGACTTGAGCGTCGGTTTTGCGAGCACGCTCGGAGTGCCACCGCCGAAGAATACGGTCTGAACCCGGGGGTTCCCCGCGGCATCCAGCAGACGACGCGCCTGGAGCAACGTCTGTTCCGCCACGGCTGCCTGCACACTCTCCGTGACGCCGCGTTGGGGAACCGAGTAAAAGTCGCAATACAGGCACTTGTCCGTGCAGAAGGGAACGTGGAGGTAGAGTGAAATGCCCTTTTCAGAGCGTGCCAATGGAGCGCGGCGGCCAGTAGCGGTAGATGACCTTGCCCACGATGCGATCGCGGCTCAGGGGGCCCCACGACCTGCTGTCGCTGGAGGAAGGACGATTGTCCCCCAGGACAAAGTACTGGCCGTCGTTGAGCTTCGTCTCTTCGATGTTACCGGAGAGCGGGAAAGAGTCCTGCCAGCCGCGCGCATCGAGGGAGGTGCGGATGACGTAGTGGTCGGCGACGAGCTGTTGCTCGGGAACGAAGTCCGCCGATCCGCGCACCTTGATGGAGAGAACGAAGTGGCTCATGCGGACCGTATCGCCGGGCATGCCGATGACGCGCTTCACCATGTAGCTGCTGACGCGCCCGCCGTAGAGGTCGCGCCGCAGAGTTGCCCGCTGCAGGGTGAAGAAGCTCACGAAAGGGCTGGAGGATCCGGGAGGCGACGGTGTTCTCCTGCAGGAACGGGGGCACGATCACCACGAGCTCGCCGCGGGTGGGGCTTTCCAGTCCCGGCAGGCGCGTGGTCGTGAAAGGGAATGCGCGGCCCGTATGCCAGAGAGCTCACAATCACCCTGTCCGCGGGCATGAGGCCCGTCTCCATCGACTCCGATTCGATGCGGAACGTGGAAAAGAGCAGCGGCGAGACGAGAAGATAGAGGATCAGCGCGATGACAACGATGCGCAGCAGTCGACCGCCGATCAGGCCCGCCCGTTTCCTGCCGGCCGGGGAGGAGTAACGCTCGACGGAACCGAACATCGCTGCTATCTGACACCCCCGATGCGTCCCAGCGGCCAGTAGCGGAAGAGCCCCTTGCCGAGCACCTTGTCGAGCGCCACCGGTCCGAAGTAGCGGGCATCGCGCGAGTTGTCGCGGTTGTCGCCCATCGGGAATATCCGACCCTCCGGCACGTCGTAGCCTTCGTGAAGGCCGCGCCAGTCCGCTGCCGCCGCGAAGTTATCCGGCTCGATTGCCCAGGCAGTGGCGTCGTGCCAGAGGTTCACGTATTGCTCATCCGCCAGCACGCGCATCTGGTTGGTGTAGCCGGTCACCCGGCCGCTGGAATCGGCGTTTGCCACGTAATACGTCTTGATTGCCTTCTCCTGGTCGGCGGAGGCGGAAAATCCGTTGTCCAGCAGGCCTTCGCCGATGCCGACGGCTTTGAAGTCGGCGTACTGCTCGGGCTGGATGAGACGCGCACGGGGATAGGTGAATCCCAGCGCGGTCTTCATCTGATCCTCGGTCACCCACGCGGAGGCGCCGGGCGTGAGATACTCCACGAGGCCTTTGTTCATGCGGATGCGGTCACCGGGCATCCCGATTGCGCGCTTGATGAGGAAGTGATGCTTCGGCTGGCCGTTTTCATCCTTGTCGATGTCCACGAATGACAGCGTCACCATGTAGACGACGCGCTGGAGGATGTCCTTCAGAGGCCCGCCGCTGGAGAGGTACTCGGGACTTTCGAAGATGATGACGTCACCGCGCACCGGTTGCCACGGCCCGGGGAGCTTCAGCATGCCGGGGATCAGCTCGGGTCCATAGACGTACTTGTTGACGAAGATACGATCCGTGACGAGAAGGCTCGGCTCCATCGACGCGGAGGGGATCTGGTAAGCCTGGAGGAGATACTGGTTGATGACCAGAACGATCACAACCGCCGAAAGTATCGCGTCCAGCCAGTCAACCACCGGGTTGCGCTTCTTCTGGCGCGCTTTGCGTGCGTCACGCCGCTTCTTGCGCCACGTGAGGTAGCGTTCGGTGACGCGCTGGATCCAGATTTCCCATTCAGACCACGTACCGGCCGTGCTTTCCGTCATAGATTCTCCGGCAGGACGATAGCACGCAACGAGAAACATTGACAAGCGATTGAGCCCTCCCTATACTCGCCGCATGCCGAAAAACGACAGGCAGGAGACACGAGCACCCGTTGCGGACGCGTCCGTCCACCTGAAGCCCATACTCGGTGTGCGGCCGGGCACGTATCTCAGCGTGTTCTACGGTGTCGTCCTCCTTCTGCTCATCTACCTCTTTCTCTTCCTCCCCGGCCTGCGGCATCGAGGGTCCTATCTCACCCTCACGACCTATCCCGATCACGCGAATGTCACGATCGACGGCACATATGCGGGAAGCACACCCTGTACGATCTTCATGAAAACGGGTGAGCGTTCCGTGGAGATCAGCAGGCCTTTCTATACGCCTGTCACGCTGCAGGAGAAGGTGGGCGGCCGCGTATTCGGGACGCTTTTCGTGATGGACAGGAAACGGGTGACAGCCACGCTCTCGCCCGCTGATCTTCAAGGGCTTTCCGCCGCGGCCCTCCTGGATTTCCAGAAGAATCCCGGCATCCCCCAGATCATTTCTGACGCGGCGGAAGCTGCATTCGACACCGACGGCCAGGATGCGCTCTATGGCCTTGTCGCGAACAGCATGCTGGTCGGCTCGGACGATCCGCTCTTGCGCGAAGCGCAGCTGCGGGAGCTCCTGCTCGCTGTCTCCCGCGTTGCATCCCGCGGGGAGTTTCTGTCGCCCGGCTCTCTTGTCGCTCTCGTCCAGCATGTCGCTCTGGACGCGCAAACGCGATCGAATTACCCCGCGTGGCTCTACTACGTGCTCTCTCGATCGAACCAGGCAAAGATCGAAAAGAGCCCCTGGCTCATCGGCTACCTTGCCGCGTACAAGGAATCGGTTTCCAAGTATTACCAGCCCGGCGAGCTTCCCCCCGCGGGAAGCGGAGGCCGCACGTCGATCGGCTCCATCGCTTTCCATGCCATACCGGCCGGCGATCTCGTGATGGGAAAGGACGAGAACCTCGACACATTCGGCACGACGCGCGCCATCGACAAAATGCTCGCGCATCCCGTTCACGTGGACGCATTCTATCTCGGCGACACGGAAGTGACGAACGCCGCTTTCTTCTCATTTGTGCAGGCCAATCCCGACTGGGCGCCGGCAAACAGGGACGTACTGGCGGCAAAGGGATTGGCGACAGACACGTACCTGGCGGACTGGACGGGCGACAGGGTGCCGGCGGGCAAAGAGGACTTTGCCGGTGACCGGCGTTTCGTGGTACGCCGCTTCTGCTTTCTGCACGTGGCTCTCAGAAAGGACGGCGTCGGCGATGCCCGGATACATCGCGCGGCTTCCGTCGGAGGCCGAGTGGGAATGGGCGGCGCGCGGCGGTTTGCGCGGCATGTCCTACCCTCTGGGCGGCAAGCCCGGCGCGGCCGTCTTCTTCACCAAGGGCATCCGCGGTCCGAGCCCGGTCGGAGCTTCCGAGCCCAACGCGTACGGTCTGCGCGACATGCTGGGCAATGTGTGGGAGTGGTGCGCCGATGCTTTCAGCCCGAACGCGGGCCTTCTCTCATCTTTCGACCCCCAGGTGAATGCGGCGCTTTCCCAGAGTCTTGTCGATGGTCCCGATCGCGCCGTGCGCGGCGGCTCCTGGGCCGACCAGTCCGGCACCGACAAGGTCTATACGCGCGGCGCCCAACCCGCGGAGTGGTGCACGCCATACCTCGGATTCCGGGTTGCGCTGGTCCGTCGCTGAAAGGGTCGCATGGCCAAGACCGGTGAGGGCGGCATCAAGGTCCTCGGCGTCAACAGGAAGGCGCGTTTCAATTACACCATCGACGAGACATTCGAATGCGGGCTCTCCCTCGTCGGCACGGAGGTCAAGTCGATCAAGGACGGCCGTCTTTCCTTCGCCGACTCCTATGCGACCGTGCAGAACGACGAGCTGTGGCTTGTCGATTTTCACGTCACCCCGTACGCTTACGGAAACCGCGTCAATCATGACCCTCTGCGCCGCAGGAAGCTTCTCGTGCACCGCAAGGAGATCAAGCGCCTGAAACGCCTGATCGATGAGAAGGGATTGACCCTTGTTCCGCTGAAGTTCTATCTTAAGAGAGGAATGGTGAAGTGCGAGCTGGGCATCGCAAAAGGCAAAAAGCTCTTTGACAAGCGTGATGACATTCGCAAGAGAGACCAGAAAAGAGAGCTGGAGCGCGAATACCGGGTGAAGTGAGGATGTGCGCCGCTTGGGCGCGCTCGCCCTTCCGCCGTCTGCTTCGCAGCCGGCTACGGGCTTCGCACGCTGCCTTCGGCGTTTCCTTCGGAAACGCCTGCGGGCTGCGTTTCGCATTGGCGAAACGCTCGGGGGTGTAACGGTCTCGACTGGGGTCGGTTCGGCCCTGGGCTGCAGGTGGAGCGCCAGTCTCCTAAAAATGGCAAAAAAACAACTGCCAACAACGCAGATTACGCACTCGCCGCTTAGTTGCGACGACGGGTCCCTGGAGCGTGGTACCGAGCATCCGGGGGGGCCTGTAACAAACCGGGACTCACCTGACCGCATGCCTGTGGGCGGCTAGGGAAAACAAAGCAGGCTCTGGCGATGAGCGGGATGCCGCCTCCCACACTCACCGCCGAGGCTTCAACGCGCGGATAAACCTGTAGACGTTCTTGGCTAACACTCTAGGACGCGGGTTCAACTCCCGCCACCTCCACGAGCGTGTTTTTTGTAAAGTAGAAAGTTAATTATCTTGCGATTGCGGCCATGGCTCATCGGGCAGCCGCTCGAAGCCATGGCCAGAAGAAAAGGCGCATTCTCTGCCTACTTTTGCGTCACGCCTTGTCATGGCAAGAAAACGGCCGGCAAACGTGTTGTGCTCAATTGAAAAGCTTCTGATAGCAGATTCCCGCCCCAGGTCGGGAGGCCACATGTACGCGCGCTTTCATGTTCTTCTGCTTTTCCTTGTCGCCGCCGGTGTGAGCGCTCAGACGCCCGCGACGCTTCGCCTTTTCAATGCCGTTGACGGAGGCACGCTCGCCGAAGTACAGGCCGCGATCCTCCAGGGCGCCGACGTCAATGCACATCGCGCGGGCGATGGATTGAGCTCTTTGTTCATTGCCGCCGGCAGCACCGACGATCCCCTCATCATCACGGCGCTCCTGAAGGCAAAGGCAAATGTCGCCGAGCGACTGTTTCCTTCACGGTCCTACTCCCCTGATGTTCGCCGCGGGCGGCAACCCGCATGCACGCATCATCTCGACGCTCCTCGCCACAGGCCTCAAGCTGGAGGACGCGGACGCGGATGGCTACACGCCGCTGTATCGCGCGGCCCGCTTCAATGCCGCGTTGGAGGTGACGAAGGCACTCCTTGCCGCGGGCGCCCGGGTTGAAGGATCAGCAAAGGCTCCTGAGACCCCCCTGATGGGCGCCCTCTTGAACAACAACCCCGACGTCGCCGCCACGCTGCTGGCCGCCGGCGCGCACTTCGACCCCCGGCAGGTATCAGGAGGCACGGTGCTTCTCGGTGTCTTGCGCACGGCAGTGCGTCCTTCCGTGCTCAAAGCCCTGATCGTCGCGGGGGCGGACGCGAAAGCCATCGACGATGATGGCTCCACGACCCTGATGATTGCTGCCGCCTCCGGCTCCGGGCCGGAGGCGATCCGCATTCTTGTCGGCGCAGGCGCTGCGGCGAACGCGACGAATGCCGACGGAGTGACCGCGTTGATGCTTTGCGGGATTTCCTACCAGGCATCAGACGAAACGGTCCAGGCCCTCGTTGCCGCCGGGGCAGACGTGAACGCAGTCACCCCGGATGGGCTCACGCCCCTCATGTTCGCGCTGGAAGACTCTGCCAGGATCGACCTCGTCCAGGCCCTTCTCGCCGCGGGCGCGAGGCCGGGCGATGCAGACAAGGACGGCATGACCGCCCTGATGCGTGCTGCCCGTGACAACGCCACCGACGCGATCGACGCCCTGCTGCACGCGGGGGCGGACAAGGAGGCGCGGGACAAGGACGGCGACACGGCGCTTCTTTGGTCCCTCCGGGAAAGACCCTCCCTGGAAGCGGCAAGGGCCCTTCTGCAGGGAGGTGCCCGGGCCGACGTGTCCGCAAATGACGGACGGACCGTCCTCATGGAGGCTGTCCGATTCGACATGCCGGACGATGACATTCTCTCCACGCTGCTCGCCGCCGGTGCGGCTATTGAGGCGCGCGACAATAACGGCGAAACCGCGCTCATGGAAGCCGCACGAACGTATTCCGTGTCGGCGATTGCGCGCCTCCTTGCAGCCGGTGCCAAAGTGGCGGACCAGGACGTCAACGGCCGTACTGCCCTGCACTTCCTCGCCGCGGCAGAGACCGAGGCGCTGGACCGAGGCAATTCCGGTGATGCGCAGGAAGGCTACGACGCGCTGCTCCAGGCGGGCGCGGACCCTCAGCTCAAAGATCGTGAAGGCAAGACAGCGCTCGACCTTGCGCCCCCGGGAGGAGCTCTTTCCCAGTTGCTTGAGGCCCGCAGTCAGAAAATCCTCGATGCGTTCAAGGACCAGATTCTCTATGGGACCGCCGAAAGCGTGGATCAAGCGCTTCGTGACGGAGCCAGCGCCACGAAGCTGCTCGACAACGGCCAGTCTCCACTAGGCTTTTCTGCGGAATCGGCGTCCGACCCCGGAGTCCTTGCTGTTCTTGTTGCACACGGTGCGGACCCGAACGGCGAGGACGCGCAGGGGAACACGCCCTTGTTCCTCGCGTTTCACAGCCGTCATCGGCTGGAGATGTTGCGCGCCCTGATCGGTCTCGGCGCCGACGTCAACAGGAAAAACAAGGCAGGGGACACGGTCATCTCCTATTCGCTGGGTCAGGGCCCTGTCGAGGAGCTTCGGCTCCTTCTCTCGGCGCACTTGGACATCGATCTGCCCGACCACGATGGGGTAACCCCGCTGATGCAGGCATTCCGCTGGGGTCGAAAATCGGACATCATCCAGGTCCTGCTCGATGCCCACCCGTCGATCGATGCGCGCGATCACTACGGGAGAACGGCGCTCATGGCCGCCGTTTCCGCTCACAACCTGTTCGGCGTCCGGAACCTGCTTGACGCCGGCGCACGGGCAGAGGACCTCGACTCATCCGGGTGGAGCCCGCTCATGATGCTCGGACAGGTCGAAGGGCAGGACGTGCTGGATATCATCGCGCTGCTTCTCTCCCACGGCGCGCGGGCAGGCGATCGTGATCCCACGGGCCGTACGGCTCTCCATCACTGGATGGACAGGGATCCTCCGACGACCGCGGCAGTAGCCTTGCTGCTTGCCGGCGGCATCGACGTCGAGGCGCGCGACCCCGACGGCATGACGCCGCTCATGCTGGCATGCCATCTCTCGAGCGCCGATCTCGTCCGGCAGCTCATCGCCGCGGGCGCGCGGGTGACGGACCGCAACAACGCGGGCGACGCGCCTCTGTTCATCGCGCTCACGGGGCAGTGGGACGCCGCGGATGTTATTGGAGCCCTGCTCGACGGAGGCGCATCGCCCAATGACAGGGACAAGGACAGGGTGTCGGCCATATTCGCGGCCATCAAAGCGAGGTCGCGCAGCGCGGTAAAGGTTCTCGTTTACCGCGGCGCCGACCTCCGCGCCCGCGATTCCCAGGGCGCGACGCCCTTGATCGCGGCAATGGATTGGATGCTCGATACCGGGGTCGTGAGCGTCCTGCTTGCCGCAGGCGCCGACATCAACGCGCAGGACGCGCAAGGCTGCACGGCCCTCATGCGCGCAGGAGAACGCGCCCCGGGGAGTGACGAGGCATCGAATGTCGCCTCGTTCCTTTTCAAGGCCGGCGCCGATCCGCGGATTCGTGACGTTGAGGGACGGACCGTCCTGCACCTGGCCGCCTCCTCCCGCGACGACCGTGAGGACCCGGCCGTGCTTCTTGCGATGATCGCGGCGGGCCTCGGTGTCAACGACCGTGACGCGCACGGCATGACCCCTCTCATGTACGCCGCGGGCGCGACGCAGCGGCCCGGTGTCATTTCGGCGCTACTGGGGGCAGGAGCGAACGCGGCACTGCAAAGCAACGACGGCCGCAGCGCATTCGCCTACGCCAGTGGCAATATCCGTCTCAAGAGCGCCTCACCGTCCGAGTATGAAAAGCTGGACAAGGGCCGAAAGTCTGCCGTAAAACCAGTGATCACGGCCTCTGCATCGACGCCATACCCCGGCTCGTTCTTTCTTGGATCGGCATACGATCAGGACCAGGACACGACCAGGGTGGCGGCTGCGAGCTCGGTGCTTCGCATCGAACGCGGAGACATGATCCTGGCAGGCGCCGCCTATTGGTCGGGCCACCAGGGGGACGCCCACACCGATCCGAAGGATGCGCAATACATCGCGCGTGTCGACGCCCATGGAAAGATTGTGTGGCAGAGGGAAATCGGCGCGGAAGTGGAAGAGGCGGTATTCCCTTCCGTTGTCGGCGGGCTCAACGGCACATTCTACCATCTTGGACGCCGCGAAAAAAGGAGCACGACATTCGACGGCAGGGACACTTATAGCATTATGGTCTCCCGGTGGAGTGAGAACGGGACGTCGCTTTGGACGAAAAACCTCACGCAGGAAGGAATGTTTCAGTATCCCATCAGTGCGGCGGCTCCAACGCGGTCGGGCGATCTGCTCATCGCCTCTCCCCGCAGCCGCAATGGGTCTGTTTCGCTCACAGTATGGCGCATCACACCCGATGGGACCATCGCGTGGCAGCGGGACTTCCAGGGCGTGGCCCGCGGCAGCTTTGACGTCGATCGCATCCTGGAGCTTGCCGACGGGTCCATCCTGCTCGCCGGTTCTACGTCGCGAGACGGCGGAGCACGCGGCGCGTTCCTTGCCTGTCTCGATGCGGGAGGCGCACTGAAATGGTCGCGCGGATTCACCTGCGCGTCCGACACGCTTCGCGACAACCCTCACTGGAGCGTGATGGGATTGCGAGAGGTTGACGGATCAATCCTTGCTATCATGACCAAAGACAGCACCCTGCTTCTTGCCCGCTACGCGCCGGACGGCACGCTGCTTCGAGTGGCGGCATGGGACGCCGGCAAGTCGAGCCTCGGGCGCGTCGAAGTGCAGGGTACGCCCGGGGGAGGATTGATGGCCATTGTCGCCACAAGCAGGTCTTTTTACAAATGGAAGGAATCGCTCGCGCACCTGAGCTTCGACCGCGACTTGCGCCTCACGGCAACGGCCGGTTTCGAATGCGCCTTCGGGCTTTCTCCGGTGAGCATCGCGATTGATGGCAGCCAGGAAAATGTCGTTGCGAACGTGTTCGCGAGGTGCTACACGGACAATCCGGGCTCTTGTCCCTTTGGAGTCGTCATCTTCACTCTCCCGCCGGAACATTCGCCTGTCGCTCCCGTGACATTTACGCCTTCTCCGGCAGAATGGCCAGTCTTTCAGGATGTCCTTCAGCCGGTGACGACGCCCGACATGCCGGCAGCCATTTTGCAGGCAGAAAATGACTCCTGGCCGAACGGGTCCCTTGTTTCCTACGCCACGGTGCCGTGGACTGCCGGCTTCAGCGGCCTCCAATGGCTTGTCAGTCACGGCCTGACTGACGAGCGCAATCAGAATGCAACCCGGACGTACGTCACAATGGCAGAGTCGGAAGTGCCCGTCCGATCCGCTCCGCGCGCGGACGCCCCCGTGATTGCAAAGCTTTCCGGAGGGAAGAATACATCGGTGCCGCTGCAGAACATGGGAAGCATGAGCGACCACGTCGGTGACGTGGACGCGCCCTGGTACAGGGTTCCCGTGGGCCGTCTCGTCGGTTGGGTTTTCGGCGCGTATGTCACCGAGTGGGGAACTTATTGAGACTGGCGCACAAGAAGGCGTGACGTTCGGCCTGTACACGCCTTTCATTCTTGCAATCTTGATTTCCGGGCGGTGGGGCGCAATAGGAGTCGCCACTGCCCGCAGGAGATGAGGTCTCTCGGCAAAAAATAAAACTTGCTCCCGGCGGTCTCACATGACTACATTCCCTTGATATATAGACATATCTCTATATAACAAGGAGGGATTATATGAGACTGAATAAGAGAGCAAGGATCATCGCGATTCTTGTTGTCGCGTTCGTCCTCGTTTCCGCCTGCAGCGTCCTCTGGGATGTGTTTCCGCCGGATATCTCAGGCACATGGAACTTCACATTCACGTGGCCGAACAGCTCGCCGGGCAGCGCGACATGGGTGTTGGCGAGTGGCGGCACCTTCACGGACCCCAATGAAGGCGGCAACGGCACATGGGTGCTGAACTCGAACAAATTCACGCTCACCTACACCGTCAATGGAAATGCCATCTATTCCGGCACGCTGGCCGACTCGGCAACAACCATGTCAGGCACCATGACGTCCGGCGGCAGTACAGGTACGTGGACTGCATCCAAGCAATAGGCACCTGACCGTCCTTGAATTGTCTATTCGGCTGACGGAGAGGCCGCCTTTTTCGGCGGCCTCTCTGACCCGCGATGCATGTATCTTCGTATTGCGATGTCAGCCGCATGACGTTTTGCCTTGAATGCCGTCTTGATTTCTCATCCGCCTTGTAGGACATTGTATCCAGAGAGTGGAGGCGCAAGGATGCGCCGGGAGGTGGGTATATGATCGACCCAATCCGATCCAGCGGTGTGCAGGTGACCAAGATCGCGACGCCGAGCGCCGCGCCGGTAAAGGCTCCGGACCAGTTCACAACGACGCCCGTGCGGGCGGACGTTCCGACGGGCGACACGGTTCAGCTTTCCTACGCGGCGCAGGCCCTCGCTCTGCGGCAGCAGGGATTGAGCATTCCCGAGATCGCGATGCAGCTCAAGCTTGACATCAAGACCGTGACCAGCTATTTCCCCGAATCGGCGCCGCCTGCCTGAACGTCTCCTTTTCCTTCAGCGCCGCGCGCGCAGACTGGCGGAGGCCCTCTTCTTATTACGCCCGCTGCTTCCGATAATAAGCCAGGCGCGTGAATGCGCCTGGAGGAACGCAAATGGTCAATCCCATTTCTTCAAATAACGCCGCGATGAACAAGCCCGCCGATATCGCGCAGATCGATCCGAGCACGAAGCTTGGGGCCGCTCCGGCAAAAGCCGTCCTATCGAACGCGGACGTGGTCTCACTTTCCGACTCGGCCCAGGCCAAGCTGCTCAAGCAGGAGGGTCTGAGCGTTTCCGAGATCGCGTTGAAGCTCGGGCTCGACGTCAAAACCGTTTCAAGCTTTATTCCTTCGGTCGACATCAAGGAAACCTCTTGAAGCGCTGAGCCGCGCCTCTGACGAATCGGCGCGCGTCTCCTGCGCGCCGACTCCTCCTCCGTCACCTTGCGATCGTTGGGTACAGGATCGATCCGACCGACACCAGCACCGCTGTGGCAAGAGCAAGGATCAAGAAATCTACCCCCACCCCGTAGGAGCTCACCCCTCCTGACAACATGAGCGTGCGCAAGGCGTCCACCTGGTAGGTGAGCGGATTGGCATGGGAAACGATCTGCAGCCAGCGCGGCATGATCGATATGGGATAGATCGCGTTGCTTGCAAAGAAAAGGGGCATCGTGAGGATCTGCCCGATTCCCATGAAGCGCTCCCGGGTCTTTACCAGGCATGCGATCACCAGGGAAAACGTGGAGAAGAATGCCGCCCCCAGCATTACGGCCAGGATCACGCCCAGCAGGGCCAGGGGGTTCCAGTCCATGCTCACACCGAGGAGCAGGGCGAGGAGATAGACGATGATCCCCTGCGACAGGCCCCGCAGGCCGGCCGATATCGCCTTTCCCAGGACGAGCGCGGATCGCGGCGTCGGGCTCACGAGGAACTTGTGCAGGATGCCGAGGTCACGCTCCCAGATGATCGAGATGCCGTAGAAGATCGCGATGAAGAGCACGCTCTGGGAGAGGATTCCCGGCGCCATGAAATCGATGTAGCGCATCGTGCCGGTCGGTATCGCGCGGATGCGCGTGAACACCTGGCCGAATATCAGGAGCCAGAGTGCAGGCTGCACGGCGCGCGTGAGGAGCTCCGTCGGGTCGTGAAGAAGCTTCCGCGCCTCCATGCCGGCGATTGTGAGCGTCCTGCCGAAATAGCGCCGCATGAAAATGAATGGGTTGTCCGGCCCCGGCAGTGCGTCAGCCGAGCCTTCGTACAGATCTGCGCGTCCGTCGCGTCTCACGATAGGTTCCTCCCGATTCCAGCTCGCTTCCCGTGTAGTGAATAAAGACGTCATCAAGCGTCGCTCCGCGCCTGCCGATCGTCGATTTCAGCTTCCGCGGCGTGCCCAGGGCAACAAGATTGCCCTGGTGCATGATCGCCACCCTGTCGCACAGCGCATCGGCTTCCTCCATCTGGTGCGTCGTGAGAACGACGGTCGCGCCGGTCCGCTTCCGCAGCTCCTCGATATGCCCCCACACGGCGCGGCGCGCGGCAGGATCCAGGCCGACGGTCGGCTCATCCAGAAAAAGCACGCGCGGGCTGTGGATCATGGACTGCGCGATCTCCAGCCTGCGGATCATGCCGCCCGAATACTGCCGTACGAGCTTGTCCGCGGCATCCCCGAGCCCCATGAAGGCGAGCGCTTCATCGACGACGCGACGCTGCGCGCGCCGCGGCACGTCGTAGAGCCTCGCGAAGACGAGCAGATTTTCCCTGCCCGTCAACGTCCCGTCCGCGGAGAGCATCTGCGGGACGTACCCGATGATGCGCCGCACGGCGCCGGCATGGCGCACGATGTCCAGGCCGCCCACGCGCGCGCTCCCCGCGGTTGGTGGCAGGAGCGTCGTGAGCATCTTGATCGTCGTGCTCTTGCCGGCACCATTGGGCCCCAGCAGGGCAAACATTTCGCCCTGCTCGATCTCCAGGCTGAGGGCATTGACGGCAACGAGCGCGGAAAACCTGCGCGTCAGTCCATTCAATTCGAGTATTGGCACGGAAGCGGGTCCTCCCACCTGATTATGAGATACTCAAAATCCAGCAGACGCATCAATCCCGCCAGGCATCCGGCAGCAGCGCCACGGCGCGCCGGAGGATGCTCGTGAGCGCGGCTGTCTCATCCTTGGTCAGGGAGCCGAGCATCACGCGCAGGGTGCGATTGCGGGACCGTCGGCTCCTGTCCAGCGCGGCCTTTCCGGCAGCGCTTGCCACGAGAGCGGCGGACCTCCCGTCCTCAGGGGACCGGGTGCGCGTGATCAGGCCGCGGTCGACGAGCTGATCGACGATCTTCGTGATGGCAGCCGGCGTGACGCGAAGCTGCGCCGCAAGCTCCCCCGCGCGCGCGGCCTGCTCAGAGGACCGCTTCAGCACCTGCATCTGCATGAGGCTCAAGCCGCTGAATCCCTTTTCCCGCACGGAGCTCCAGACCTGCCGCGCGAGCTGCAGGAGGAGCCTATCCAGCTCGTCCAGATCAGGATTCGAGGCCATCGGCGTTCTTCCGTGACGGTTCCTGGTAGAACTCGTCCCGCTTCAGCGCGATCTCTTTCAGCAGCAGCGCCGACACGAGCGTGAGCGCGGCGAAAATGAGGCCGAAAAGGAAAAGCCGCTGCACGCCCTGCGCGAGCGAGGCTCTCACGCCCTGGATGAACCGCCCGTAGAGCGTCTCACCGACGGTGCCATAGCGGGCGAACATCAGCTTCAGGGCATTCTGCGCCTTTGAATCGATCAGCGCCTGAGGGTTCGCCACCACGCTCTTCATGGAGTCCGGCATTTTGTCCATCGCCGCAACAAGCTGCGACGGCAGCTCCTTTTTCAGGGCGGTGTTGAACGTGTTCGACAGGATGGTGCCGAATATGGGCGACGCGATGATGCCTCCCAGCGAGGTGACAAATTGCTGCGTCGAGTTGACGACGCCCATCTGCGAATAGGGAAAGGCGTTCTGGATCACCACGTTTGCCAGCGGCATGACGGCTCCCATGGCCAGTCCGACGACCATCATGTTGCGCACGACGATCCCCCACGTGGTGAGCACGTCCATTCGCTGGAGCAGGAAGACCCCGAGCAGCATGACGGCGGAGCCGATGATCGCCTGGAGCTTGTACCTGCCCAGCCGGCTCACGAGGATGCCGCCGATCGTGCTCCCGACGATGAAGCTCAGCATCATGGGGGTGAGCAAGGCTCCCGAGTTCGTCGCCGACAGCCCGACGACACCCTGGACGAAGATCGGCAGGAACATGAGCCCGGCGTACATCCCCACGGAGAGAAAGAAGCTCATCAGCACCGTCGTCGTGAAGATGCGGTTGCGAAACAGGTTCGGGTTGAGAATCGGCTCGGCGGCGCGCCGCTCGACGAAGACAAAGACGACGATCACCACGATCCCGGCCGCAAAGAGCGTGAGGATCTGCGGCGATCCCCATCCGTACTTGCTGCCGGCCCACGTGAAGCCCAGAAGCAGGGGGATGAGCCCCGCCATCAGGGTGGCGCTTCCGAACCAGTCGATGCGATGCTTCGTCGCCGTGCGCACGTTCGGCAGGGCGACCGCGACGGCGACAAAGGCCAGAAACGCCACGGGAAGGTTGATGTAGAATATCCATCGCCAACCCAGCGTGTCGGTGAGCCAGCCCCCAAGGTAGGGCCCGATGATCGCCGATACCCCGAAAACCGCGTTCAGGAGCCCTATCCAGTTGCCGCGCTCCTTGGGATTGAAGATGTCTCCCACGGTGGCCCGGGGCATGCTCATCATGCCGCCGCCGCCGATTCCCTGGAGGGCGCGCGCCGCGATCAGCCATTCCATGGAGCGGGACAAGCCTGCGAGAGCCGAGCCTGCGATGAAGACCGCAAGCCCGAACAGGTAGAAGGGCTTGCGCCCATAGACGTCCGAGAGCTTACCGTAGAGAGGCACGGTGATCGCGGAGGTCATCATGTAGGCGGTGAAGACCCAGGCGTAACTTGCAAGACCGTTCAGCTCGCCGATGATGGTCGGCAGGGCGGTCGTGACGACGGTCTGGTCGAGGGAGGAAAAAAACATCGTGACCATGACGGCCGACAGGGCAAGCCATCGCCGTTGTCCCGTGATCTGGTTGGTTGCCTGGTAGATCATGCGTGAATGCTCCTCAGGGAATTTGCTTAACCTGGTAAAGTATATGCCGAAAACGGCGTCGTGTCACCCCCCACGGTACAAGACCCTTTTTGCGCACTTCCCTGTTTCCGAATACCACGGCGTGTTTGTATCTTCTCACCCGCACAGTCGATGTGAACCCGGGAGGGAAATGATGGTGAAAAGACTTTTCAGCCTGACGCTCTGCCTGCTTCTGCTCGGCGCGGGCCTTGCCGCGGCGTCGGGAAACAGCGAGCCGGCTGCCGCACCCGTGACATGGACAGTCGTGGCGGGCGCCGAAACAGTCATGGAGCAGACCGAGCACGGCGTGATGGGCGCGTGGCAGTTCGCCAAGTTCTACCCCGACGTCCTCACCATCCATGTCGGTGACACCGTGAAGTTCACTTTCCCCACGACAATGGGTCATAACGTTGTCTTCATGCCGGCCGGTCAACGCGCGGCGGAGCAATTCATCCCGGACGCCGCCGACAAGACGCGCATGCTGGTCAATCCGCTGGCCCTCACGCCGACCGCAGACGGCACATTCGATGGGTCAGCGGCCGTCAGCTCCGGGGTGCTTGCCGGTATGGATGGCATGGCGAAGGATTTCTCCGTCACCTTCACGAAACAGGGCACGTTCGGCTACGTCTGCACGCTGCATTCCGCGGTCGTGCCCATCGTGGGACCGGTCGGGATGGTGGGCAAGATCATCGTGAAGGGAGCGGGCGGCGGGCTTCCCATGACGCCGGACCAGGTGATGGCAAAGGAATCGGCGGACATCACCAGCGATATTGCAAGCGCGCAGGCCGTTGACGCCGAAGCGCGGACCGTGGCACAGCGCCCCGGCCCGAACGGCACGACGATCTACACGGTCAATATCGGTTATGCGACAAAGACGGAAGGCGAGTTTCTCCGGTTCGGGGCAAGCGATCTCGGCATCAAGGTGGGAGATACGGTCGAATGGGTTCAGAAATCCGCCCAGGCGCCGCACACGGTGTCATTCTTCTCGGGAGGGACCGAGACGCCGGAGACCATCGATGACGGCGGCACGCAGTACCAGAACCCCGCCGCGCTGGCCCCTGTCGGAGGGAAAACGTACGACGGAACGGGGGTCGTGAGCTCGGGCTTCCTCAACGGAACGAAAAACCCGGCGCCGGGACCACGAACGTACAGCCTCACCTTCACGGCCCCCGGTCATTTTGAATACATCTGCATCCCCCATGATGAAATGGGAATGATGGCGTACATTACCGTGACACAGTAGATTGGAGGCGGGCAGGTGAAAAGGAAAGTTGCGATCATTGGCAAGGGGCACGCGGGAAGCGCTCTGCAGGAGGGAGCTTCTCGCGCAGGCTATGAAACGAAGATGGTGGGAAAGGGGCCGGGAGTGACCGAGGCCGCCGCCTGGGGTGACCTCATCATTCTTGCCGCTCCCTTCAGCGCGGTCGAATCCATCATCGCGGAGATCGGATCGCTCGTCCGTGGAAAAACGGTGGTCGACGTGACAAATGTCCTGGGGCCCAACGGGCAGCTTGCGCTGGGATTCAGCACGAGCGGCGCGGAGCAGCTGCAGAAAAAGGCCCCCTCCGCGAAGATCGTGAAGGCATTCAACGCCGTTTTTTCGGCGAATATGGCAAGCGGAAAGATCGATGGCACGCCGATTTCCTGTTTTGTTGCCGGGGATGACGCAGCCGCCAAGGCGGAGGTCATGACGCTCGCGCGCGACATCGGCTTCGAAGCGGTGGACGCCGGCCCTCTCACGGGAGCGCGGTGGCTGGAGGCGATGGGCTTCGGCATGATCCAGCTCGGCTATGTCGTGAACAAGGGCCTGGGCACGTCCATCGGCTTCGTGCTCAAGAAATAGAGCCCTCCAGATCACGCCCCTCCCCGATTCTTCGTGGCGCGCGACCCGGGGTGCTTTTGCGTGCTATAGTGCGTGCAGAGCGCGCCGGAGATGAGGCTGCACGGAGACGAAATCCCCCCTTCCTTTTTGCCTCCCGGTTGGCGGGATGCGTTGCGCATCGCGGGCAGCGCCGCCATTTATTTCCTTGCAATTGCGCTTGTTTCCTTTAGCCCCGTCTCAAAGCAGGCTCTCGTCATGGCATGGCCCGCGGGCGGCATCGCACTTGCCGCTCTGCTCCTGAATCCGCCAAAGCTTCGTGTGGTCCTCGTACCCGCGCTTCTCCTGTTCGGCGCGGCGGCCGAAATCCTGGCCGGCAAGAGCGTCGTTTTCAGCCTGGGATTCATCGCAGTCAATGTTCTTGAAACCGTCGGCTGCGCCTGGCTGATCTTGAGCGTCTGCGGGCCCGACACGCGCTTCGACAAGGTCCGGGACGTTGGCGCGCTCCTCCTGGCGGCGGTCGTGCTGAACGCCGCAACCGCGCTCCTCGGATCGGCTCTGTTCATTGGGACACCGGGAGCCTCCCTGTGGTCGGCCTGGAGGACATGGTGGATCCGCGATGCCCTGGGCATCCTCATTTTCACTCCCCTTGCGCTGGCCTGGTTGAAGCCCGACCCGTCGCGCCCCTCTGCCTTCACGTCGCGGCAGGCAATCGAGCTGGCGGTCTTTCTCATTCCCTGGGGCATCCTTGCATGGCTCTCATTCGGAAGTGGCATGGAAGATTCCTTCGTCCCGCAGCCGTACATCGTCGCAGCCTTGATCGCGCTGCCGGCCCTTCGTCTTGGACAACGGGGCGTGACGACCTCTCTCACTCTCCTCGCTGCCATTGTCTTTGCGCGGCTGGCGACCCGTCCCGATCTTGCCTTCCTGCAAGGTGAAGCCCTGCTCGATCGCCTCTTTCGGGCTCAGGCCTTCCTTGGCATCACTGCCATCGGCGGATTCCTCCTCTCCGCCAGCTACGGGGAAAACAAGAGGGCGCGTGACCGGCTGCATGAGTCGCAGGAAAAGCTCCTGCGGGCACAGCGGGTGGCCGGCGTCGGAAGCTGGGAATGGGATTTGAAGACGGGCCTTGTGGAGTGGTCCGACGAAATGGGCAGGATGTTCGGGCTGGACGCCGGGATCACCGCCGGCAACATGAGGGAGGGCATGGAGAAGACGGTGCATCCCGACGATCTTGCCATGGTGCAGAAAGCCAACCGCGACCTGCTCGATGGCAAAGCACCCATTCCCCTCACCTACCGCGTGGTCTGGCCCGATGCGAGCGTGCACGTCATACGGGCGGAAACCGGAAGCCTGGTACGCGATTCCCGGGGCCTGCCCATTCACCTGTCCGGCATCGCCGTGGACGTCACCGCGCAGGAAAGGACGGCGGCGACGCAGGCCGGCACCATCGATCTTCTCAAAATCTGCAACGAGGCGCGCAGCGTCAAAGGCATGGTCAACGGCCTCGCGGCATTCTTTCAAAAGATGACCGGTGTCGAAGGCGTGGGCATACGGCTTCGCGACGGGTCGGACTTCCCGTACTGCGCCACCAACGGCCTGCCGGAGGAATTCGTCAGGATGGAAAACTCGCTCTGCTCCATGGACGCGGAAGGGGTGCCCGTTCGGGACGCAAATGGCCTTCCCATCCTTGAGTGCATGTGCGGGAATGTCCTCACCGGCAAAGTGGATGCCGTGCTCCCTTTTTTCACGGCCCGCGGAAGCTTCTGGACAGGCAGCACGACGTCGCTGCTTGCCGGCACCACGGAATCGGAGCGGCAGGGTCGTACACGCAATCGCTGCAACGGCGCGGGCTTCGAAACGGTCGCTCTCATCCCGATACGCATGCGCGGGGAAATCGTCGGCCTTCTGCAGCTCACCGACCGGCGCGCGAACATGCTCGACAGGGCCCGGGTAAAAGACATCGAGGGATTCATCGACTACGTTGGGATCGCGCTCGCCAAACTGAAAGCGGAAGAGATGCTGCGGGACACGGAAAGACGCCTGCGGCTGACCATTGAAGGCGGGAATATCGGCACATGGCGGGTAGATCTCGAAAAAAGGATCGTCGAGCTCTCGGAGCGCGCCGCCGAGCTGCACGGGCTTGCACCGGGTCGGACCGTCAGCTTCGAAGCAGCGCACGCCGCCGTGCACCCGGACGACAACAAGCGCGTGGCAGAGGCAATCCTGCAGGCAGGCACTTCCCCGGAGCCTCTTGCGCTGGAATACCGCGTTCTGCGGCCGGACGGTGCAACGAGATGGCTGTCGATCCGCGCGGGCCAGTTCACCGATGAGGGAACCCGCCAGATATTCGGAATTGCCATCGACATCACCGACCGCAGGCATGCTGAGGAGGAGCGCCGCGATTTCGACCGCCGCATGCTGGTCGCGCAGAAGGTGGAGAGTCTCGGCATCCTCGCCGGCGGCGTCGCGCACAATTTCAACAACCTCCTTTCCGTCATGCTCGGCTACGCGGAGCTCCTCCAGAGCAAGCTCCCCGCCGAGCTTGGATTCTCAAATGCGGTGGCGGAGATCATCAAGGCCGCGCGCAAATCGCGCGAGCTCACGGGGCAGCTCCTCTCGATGGCGCGCCAGCAGCTGGTCACGCTCACGCCGGTGGACCTGAACGAGATCATCAACGAGGCGCGATCCCTGCTGCGGCACGCGGTCCGTGAGAATGTCGCAATCGAGATGAAACTGTCCCCGACCCTGGGTCCCATCCTCGCCGACCCGGGCCGCGTCACACAGGTCCTCGTCAACCTGTCGATGAACGCGCAGGACGCGATGCCCACCGGTGGCACCCTGACGCTGGAAACCATGGAAACGATCCGGGAACGGACCGGGCGCGACCCACGCGGGCAGCCTGCCCTCGGGGACATACACCTGCCTGCGCGTGACCGACACCGGCCAGGGGATGAGCGTGGAAACCCTTGGGAAGATTTTCGATCCGTTTTTCACGACGAAAGAACAGGGAAAGGGAACCGGGCTCGGGCTTTCAACCGTTTATGGCATCATGACGCAGCATGGCGGCGGTATCGACGTGGCAAGCACGCCGGGCGAGGGGACTTCCTTCATGCTGTATTTCCCGCTGGCTTCCGCGGCGTCGAAAACGGCCCCGGTCCGGGAGACGGCGCGGCCTGAAAGGCCGTCAGAGACGGTTCTTGTCGTGGAGGACCAGCTTGAGATCAGGACCCTTCTCCAGCTCGTGCTGCAGGAGGATGGATTCCTGGTGCTCGATGCGCCTGACGGAGAATCCGCCCTCAGCCGCGCCGCCTTGCACGACGGCCCCATACAGCTCCTGCTCACGGACGTGATCCTCGAGGGCATGAACGGACACGAGCTTTACAAGCGCCTTGCGGCGCAAAGGCCCGACACGAAGGTTCTCTACATGTCCGGCTACCCGAACGACGTGATCGAGGAGCAGGGGCTGTCGTTCGCCGCGATGGATATCCTCCAGAAGCCATTCACGCATACCGCGCTCCTGGAAAAGGTGCACGCCGTGCTGGACCGCGCGTGACGCCGGCTCAGCCGTTGACCGACATCAGGCGTGCAAAACGGAACATCTGGACGGGATTGCGCGGGATGCCGGAAATCTTCACGGCGCCGCTCAGCATGTGACCCACAAGGGCGCGGCTGTCGGGATGCAGCGGACGCGGTATGCCGTTCACCACCTTCAGCATGCATAACGCCAGGAGAACGCCCGCGCTCGTGGTGATGCGGATGCGGGGCTGCCCGAAGATGCCGGGGTGGACCGTCAGGACGCCGCCGCCGAATGCAAGCGTGATGGAGACCTGCGCGTCAGTCACATCGATGAAAACCGTCGTCGCAAGCCGCTGGAAATCGGCATGCTTCCGCGGCTTCTGCTCGAGATTCTGCCGTATGAGATCGGCGAGCATTGTCGCCACGCCGATGTTCTCGGCGCCCGCGGCCAGCTCGATATTCTTTCCGTGCTCTGCGTCGTTGCTCATTCAGGCCGCGCCGACCCAGGCGGCTTTCAGGACGGAGAGCACGTCCGCGGGGTCCGCAACGGGTTTTGCGTTGTAGACGATGGAGCCGTCCGACATCGCCGCTTCCGCGCACGCGGCAAGATCCTCTTCCGGCACACCCGTCTCACGCAGGGAAAGGGGAAGCCCGAGCTCCCGCTGAAAGGCAATGACGTCGAGCGCCAGCTCCAGGCCGGCCGCCTCGTCGCTCATGCCGCGCACGTCGACGCCAAAAGCCTCGGCCACCAACCGGTGCCTGTCGGCGGCTGCGTCGTTGTTGAAACGAATGACGTACGGCATTGCGATCGCGTTCAGGAGCCCGTGATGGACGCCGTGCCGGGCGCCGACGACGTGGGAGATCGCGTGCATGAGCCCGACCTGTGCGTTGGAGAAGGCCGCCCCGCCGAGGGTCGCGGCAATGAGCATCTGGCCGCGGGCCGCCACGTCCCCGCCATTTTTCATTACCGGCAGGAGGTTTTCATGCACAAGCCGTATCGCATGCAGGCCCAGAGCGTCGGCAATCGGTTCCCGCTGGGCCGATGTGACGGCCTCCATGCCGTGGGAAAGGGCATCCAGACCGGTGGCCGCGGTGATGGACGCGGGAAGCTGAAGGGTGAGCTGCGGGTCGAGGATGGCAACGTCGGGGATGATGTGATGGTCGGCAAAAAGCAGCTTGCGCCGGGCCTCATGATCCTTGATGACCGCCACGTAGGTGACCTCGGAGCCCGTGCCTGCCGTTGTCGGGATGCAGACGTGCGTGGTCTGCTTCCGCGTGAGAAGCTGGAAACCCTGGTAGTCGGAGAGCGCGCCGCCTTCCTTCAGGAGGATGGCGATTCCCTTTGCCGTGTCGATGACGCTGCCGCCGCCGATGCTGACGATGGAATCCGCTCCCCTGCCCCTGCCGTATTCGGCCGCCTTGTTGACGACGTGGACGCCGGAATCCGCCGGCACGTCGGCAAACACGCCCGCGCATTTTGCTCCAAGTGCGCGCGTCACCCGGGTCACGATGTCCGTCTTCTCCGCAAGGTGCCTGTCCGTGACGACCAGCGCCTTCTGCCCGCCCAGCCCGCCCAGCTCCACGCCGACGTCCGCGCACGAGCCCGCGCCAAAGACGACGCGGGTCGGAGCCGTGTAGAGAAACGAAAGATCCCCGGGGTATCCCATGGTCGCGCTACTCGTCCAGGAACCGCGTGTCGAGTGACGCGGCGGAATTGACCAGCGCCTGAGCCGATTTCACCTCGCGGACGATGGTGGGAAGGTCTCCCTTCAGCTTGAGCTTCCCCTGCAGCATGCCCTTGATCGGATCGAGCTCCTTGCGCAGCACCTGCTTCCAGCGCGCGTATTCGCCGGTGATGCAGAAGGGCGCCTTCAACGCCTCCTCCACCTTCACGAGCCTCGCCTCCCGGCAGACGCCCCGATCGAGGTCGAGCCATATCCCCACGTCCCCGGGGAACGCGGGTGCCTGCGCCTTGCAGATCAGCGCCACCACGCCGTGCGTCCAGTCCGCGGCGGCGCTTGCATACTCCGGACTTCCGTTGATGGCGTCCTTGTACTTGCGGATCCACTCGTCACTGAAAAACACGCTGCTCATCTCACCCCCCCTCAGTCGTTCAAGACGTAGTCGTACCAGAACTTCTGCGCCCGCGTGAGCGCGAGGTCGACGTGGATATGCTTGACCTGCGTGAACTCCAGGAGACCGTGCGGCCCGAGCTCGCGGCCGACGCCGGACTGCTTGTACCCGCCAAAGGGGGCAAGCGCGTTCAGCAGGTGATAGTCGTTGATCCACACCGTGCCGGTCCTGATCCGGCGGGCGATGGAGATTGCCTTCGGGATGTCGCGGGAAAAGACCGCCCCGCCCAGGCCATAGATGCTGTCGTTCGCCATGGCGATGGCCTGGTTCACGTCGTTATAGCTGATGACGGAGAGCACGGGACCGAATATCTCCTCCTGGGCGATCACCGAGCCGTTTT
Source organism: uncultured Spirochaetota bacterium (assembly GCA_963781885.1). Classification (GTDB taxonomy): domain Bacteria; phylum Spirochaetota; class Spirochaetia; order SZUA-6; family Fen-1364; genus Fen-1364. The sequence continues at coordinate 1,509,778 of CAWAHW010000002.1, forward strand.
CGACATGGTCGAAGATGGTCGGCTGGATGAACCAACCCTTTGCAAGGTGCGACGGCCGACCGCCTCCGCAGACCACGTACGCCCCTGCCTTTCTCCCCTTGTCGACATAGCCCAGTACCTTGTCAAACTGGGTCTTGTTGATCACGGGGCCCATTGAGGTGTCGAAATCGGCAGTATCCCCCACCTTGATGTGAGAGGCGCGATCCTTGAGGCGTTCTACAAACTCGTCGTGCAGGGAGGAGGGAACGAAGCAGCGCGTGCCGGATTCACAGAGCTGGCCCGCGTGAAAAAAGGTCCCGAACAGGGCCCCGTCCACGGCGATCTCCATGTCCGCGTCGTCGCAGATAATGGTGGGGCTCTTCCCGCCCAGCTCCAAGGTGACCTTCTTGACCGTATCCGCGGCAAGCTTCATGACGTGCCGGCCCGTCTCCGTGGAGCCCGTCAGCGCCACCTTGTCCACCATGGGATTGGTGCAAAGCTCTTCCCCCACCGTTGCGCCGGGGCCGGGCACCACGTTCAGGACGCCGTCCGGCAGCCCGCACTCCGCGGCGGTCCTGGCGATTTCAAGCGCCGTCAGGGGTGTGTCGGATGCCGGCTTGAGGACCAGTGAATTGCCCATGATGAGGGCCGGGGCGATCTTCCACACCGCCATCATGAAGGGCAGATTCCAGGGAATAATGCCGGCGCAGACGCCAATCGGCTCGCGCTGGACGAAATTCCAGGATATGGCCGGCATGTCGATCCAGGGCAGCGGCTCATACGTGGGCATCTTTTCGCCAAGCTCGACGAGCGCTTTGAAATGCTCGATGCCGATCGGGATGTCCATCATGGAAGTCTTGCGTATGGTCGCCCCTGAGTCCCGCGACTCAATGCCCGCAAGCTCGTCCTGGCGCTCCTTCAGGCGCTCCACGACGCGCATGAGGAGCCGCGCGCGCGCTTTGACCTCCATGCCGCTCCAGATCCGTGAATCGAATGATTTTCGTGCGGCCTCGATGGCGCACCGCGCGTCTTCCCTGCCACCCACGGCGACCTGCGCGATCGGCTCTTCGGTTGCGGGGTTGATGCTCGGCCGTGTTTCGCACGTGCTGGAATCGACGAATTTCCCGTCGATGTAGAGTTGGTATTTTTCCACAACCCCTCCTCTGTAGCACTTTGCAGGCGATACCTTACCAGCAAATGTATAAAAGGGCTTAAGGCGAGACTATAACATAAGTTCTTTGCTCATGAAAGAGAAATGTGGAGTTTTTAGAGGTAAGCTGAGAGGACGTTTAGGTGGTAAAGATATTGTTGATCTTCTGCTTATAGCTCAGAGGCGGCTCCGACGAGAACTGGATGCTCAGCGCAACCAGGTCATCGTGGCCCTGCACGTCTTCCACCCGCACGATGCTGCCATCCAGGACCGTTTCATCCTTCAGCTCGCATCGGGCGAGCTTCAGCAGCACCTTCTTTTCACTCTGTGGCGTGACGACGGCGCTCAGGAGAATTTTTGCCCCTCCGAAGGATATGTCCCTCAGGATGCATCGCCGTGGGGCTCCCGCGATGGCGACGCAGCTCTCCTTTGATTCAAGCCCGATCTTCCGCATCACTTCCGGCGTCACGACGATCCGCTCATCCCGGCGGCGCAGCGCGTTGCCCTTGATTTCCAGGAGCGATCCCAGGGCGCCGATGAGGAGGTCCGAGGGACGCTGCGTGAAGACAAGGGTGATGAAGCGCACCTGCGGCTTCTGCGGGTGATACTCGGAGAGGCTTTCCGCTCGGCAGGCGACGAAAAACGTGACCGGCGCACGGTCGCCCTTCTCCACGAAACCGAGACGCAGCGAGGTCACGCTGTTGGCCCGGGAAAGCGTCTCCGTGATGGACGGGCTCACCTCCGCGATCACCCGGGCGCCCTTCATCGAGCAGGCGTAGAGAACGCAAGGCACGTGCTTCTCCCCGATCTTCAGGTGAACGTCTCCCGTGCTGAGCCCGCTTTCAAGGATGACTTGCGCGTTGAAAGTGACTTCTTTTTCTTGATATGTATTGTAAAGCTGTGATAGGTGCTGCGATGAAAGTGTCACTATTACTGGCCCTCCCTCTGAAGCATCCGACAAAATACCCCCCTTCTGCCGATCCGTCAATATTGTCCAGGACCGCCAACGCTGTTACTATCTGATACATGGCCACAGTCATCGTGCTTGCGCTCCTCGCGGTAGGCCTGTACCTGGTTTTCTTTGTTTTCTTCCCCATCGGCAGGGGCGCCATCTATGACCCCAGCAGCAAGGCCGAAGCGGAAATCATGGCGGGGCTCGCGGACGTGCGCGAGGGAACGCGCGCGGCAGACCTCGGGTCGGGCGACGGCCGGGTGGTGATCGCCCTTGCGCGCCTTGGCGCGGACGCGCACGGCTATGAGATAAACCCGATCCTGGTGGCGGTCTCCCGCCGCAATATCCGTCGCGAGGGCCTCAGCGGCAGGGCCCACATACACTGGGGGAATTTCTGGCGAAGGAGCCTCTCCCGCTACGAGCTGATCACCGTATTCCAGGTGGGATTCGTCATGGCGCGCCTGGAGGCGAAGCTGCGCAGGGAATTGGCCCCCGGCTCCGCCGTCGTCTCACACTACTGGCGATTTCCCGGACTGCGGCCCGAGCGCACGCAGGGCAACATCTACCGGTATCGCTTGGGGTAATGAGGCCGCAAGGGCGGCCAGTCCTGGGAAACGGCTATTTCTTCCCCGACAGGATCATTGAGAACCACCACGGGATCGTGATGAAATTCCCGATTGCAGCGCCGAGTGTTGAAAGAAAAAAGACGATGAGGATGTGCGTGACCCGGTTCGTGTAGAATCCCTTGAAGCTCCCGACGTCCTCTGACAGGCTTTCCACGTCCTTTACCCGCGGTTTTCGCAGGAACGCTTCGGTGACGCCCGTGAACAGCCCAATTTTTCCGAATGGATTCATGGTTCCAATCGGGGCCATGACGAAAGCAACGACGATGGTGATCGGGTGCGCAAGGGAAAGGGCGGCGCCCACCGCGGCAAGCCCGCCGTGGATGATGACCCAGCGCAGGAGCATCGCACCCGTCATGCTCCAGCCCGCCTTGATGAAGCCGGCCGCGAACAAGGCAATGATGATGCCCGGGATGGCCCAGGGAAGCACCCGACCCGCCACGGTTCTCGGTGCAAGCTCGTCCAGGGAGGTGACGTCGACCGCCTTCTGGTTCTCGGCAAAGCTCGTGATGTGCGCCGCAATCCCCGGCAGGTGCCCCGCCCCTACGACCGCCACGATGCGCTTCCCTTCAGCTTCAAAAATACGCGCCGCAAGGTACAGGTCGCGCTCGTCGATCAGGACCGCCTTTGCCGCCGGGAGAAAATCGGAAAGCTCCTCCATCATGCTCTGCAGGACGTCCTTCTCCTTGAGCTTCTCGATGTCTTCCGCGCTCAGCTTCTCATTTGAGAAGACGGAGGCGACCATGGCGGAAAGCATCTTCATCTTGCCCCAGAAGCGCGTCTTGCTCCACGCCCGGCGCAGCGTGGTCTGGATGTTGCGGTCGCAAAGGGAGAACGGGATGCCCAGCTCCTGTGCCGTCTGCACGGCGGCGAGCATGTCCTCGCCCGGCTTCACGCCGAGGTCCTTGCCCAGCCTTCGCTGGAAGGAAGCAAGCACAAGGTTTGCCATGAGCAGGAAGCCCTTGCCCTGACGGATCACCTTCCCGACGTTCAGGTTCTGCCAGTTGCTTCCCTGGGTCATCGAGGTATGCCGGCCCTCGTCGAGCTCCACGCACACGCGGTCGGGTTTCTCCTCCGCGATGACGCTTCGCACCTCGTCGACACTCTCCCGCGAGACATGCGCCGTGCCGACAAGCACGATCTCCCTGTCGCCGACCGCAAGCCTCACCCTCTGCTGTTCCATTCCGTTCCTTTCCAGCCGTCCGCCGATCGCTCTGTGTAGCCCGATCTTGCCGTTTATTCAAGCCGCGGCCGCGCGCTGCCCCGCAAGCCCCGGCCGTCGGGGTGCCTTGCCCCTGCCCGGGCCTCAATGGCATCCTTGTTTGCGTCGATATTCGGGATAGACCCCGTGGCCAGGAGGGATGCCGTCTCGTGAGCACCGTTTGTCCCAAATGCGGTTTCGACCTCGAACCAGGCGCACCGTGCCCGATGTGCGGGTATTCTGCCGACTCCCGGGCAGCAGTCAGCCGCGCCCGCGCGGAGCCCCCGGAAGAAAAGCAACCGCGGCACCCTTGGCGTTCTTGGCGCGGCCGTCTTCGGCCTCCTGGCTGTCCTTGTCTTCTTCATCCTGAGCGATCTGAGCAAGCAGTCAAAGGAAAACACTTCCGCGGCCGCTGCATCCGTTTCGGCAGCTCCGGTGCCCAGCACGGCGCCGTCCGCGACAACGTCGCCTGAGGCCGCCGCCGGGGCTCAGCCTGCTGCGTTGAGCCATGCCTTGATCGATGAGAACGAAAAGGCATTCGACATCAGCAAGCGCACCGAATCCCCTCCCACGACCACCAAGACGGCATTCATCGCATGGATGACATCGCACACCGACCAGACAGCCCGGTACCTATCCCTGAAGTGGGACCTGGCGCAGAAGATGCTCCGCGCCAAATCGATCACGCACCAGCGCACCCTTGAGGCGTTCCTGCTCGCGCCGCGCGAATTTTTTGCGCGCGACACGCGGCGCGCCTACGACGATGCCGCGCTCCCCATCGGCTACGGACAGACCATCTCTGGTCCGCAGATGGTCGGGCGCATGACGGACTACCTCGACGTGCAGCCCGAGCAGAAGGTGCTGGAGATCGGCACGGGCTCCGGCTATCAGTCGGCCGTGCTCTCCGAGCTTTCCAATCACGTCTTCACGATCGAAATCGTGTCCAAGCTCGCGCAGCAGACTGACGCCATCTATCGGAAAAAAGAGACCGTCTATCCCGAATACAAGAACATCCAGCGCAAGATCGACGACGGCTACTACGGATGGCTGGAGCATGCCCCGTTCGACAGGATCATCGTCACCTGCGGCATCGATCACGTGCCGCCCGAGCTCATCCAGGAGCTTGCCCCGGATGGGATCATGGTCATTCCGGTGGGACCGCCTTCGGGTCAGACGATTCTCAGGATCGTCAAGCACGTCAATGCGGACGGCTCCGTGAGCCTCGACCGCGAGGACATATTCCAGGGCAAGAAGAAGCAGGTCTTCGTGCCCTTCACGAGCAGGGACGGCCTGCACAGGCTGGATACCGGGAAACCCCAGAAATGAGGCTTCGCGCGATGCGCCTCTCCGACACGCGCTTCACGGCACTCTTCCTGGTGTCCGTGGTGATCCTTGCCTTCGAGATCGAGGTCATGCGCGTCTTCTCCACCACGAGCTGGTCCAACTTCGGCTCCATGGTGATCAGCATCGGCCTCCTTGGGTTCGGGCTTTCCGGAACCGTCCTGACGCTTTTTGGAGAGCGTCTGCGCGCCAATCCCGACTCCTGGCTGTCCTCCTCAGCTTTCGCGCTCGCACCTTCGCTTGCCATCGCCCACACCGTCGCCCAACGCGTTCCCTTCAATCCGGTCCTGATTGCAACCGATCCCAGCCAGCTCTGGTGGATCGGGCTTTATTACGTCCTGTATGGCATTCCCTTTTTCATTGCCGGCATCTTCATCGGTGCGATGTTCGCCGCGCTTTCCGGCCGCATGCATTCCCTTTATTTCTGGAACATGATCGGGTCCGGCCTTGGCGGGCTCCTTGTGCTCGTGTTCATGTTCCTGTTTCCGCCCAGCTACCTGATCTACCCCCTTGTTGGCGTGGCGATTCTTCCCGCGCTCCTCTGCTGCGTGCAGTGGAGCACTGAAAGGGACACGTTCGTCCTGCGCGCCATGGAGGCTCTGATCTGCATCGTGATGGGAGCAATGAGCCTGCTGCTCCTTGCCCGCTTCGGCGGCGCCCACGTGTCGGATTTCAAGCCGGAAAGCTACGCGCGCACGTATCCGGACTCCAAGCTCGTCTATGAATCCTGGAGCCCGCTGGGAGAAACGCGAGTCTTTTCAAGCTCCTATTTCCACTTCGCGCCCGGCCTGAGCGACGCGGCGAGCGTCAGCCTTGCAAAGATGCCGCAGAACGCGTTCCTGGGCATGTACGTGGACGGCAACGGGCCCGTGGGCATCATGCGCAGGATGAGCGACGAGGAGAAGGGATACATCGATTACCTTCCCATGTCCGCGCCGTATCGCCTCCTCACGAGGCCGAGGGTGCTCCTCCTGCGTCTCGGGGGCGGCGCGGGAATACAGACGGCCCTGTACCACGATTCGCGCGATGTCTGGGTGGTGGAATCGAATCCCGACCTCATCCACATGCTTCGCGACGTGCCCTATTTCACCTCCTACACGGGCGACGTGCTGCGCAATCCGCGCGTGAAGCTCGTGCCGTCCGAGGTGCGTGCATTCGCGGCGTCCACGAAGGAGCGATTCGACCTGGTGGAAATCGGCCTTATCGATTCCATCGGACTTTCCCAGGCCGGCGGTTACTCGGTGGAGGAGAACTACACCTACACGGAGGAAGCAATCAGGGAGTACCTGAAATGCCTTTCACCCGGGGGAATGCTTTCCATCACCGTCTGGGACAGGCTCAGCCCGCCGCGGAACGTGCCCAAGCTGCTCTCCACCGTGAACGAAGCGCTGCGGCGTGCCGGCGTGCCCAACCCCGAGAAAAAAGTCTTTGTCTTCAGCCTGCTGCTTTCAACAGCGACAGTGCTCGTGAAAAACGGCGATTTCACCGCCGATGAAATCGCGAAGCTCACGCAGTACTGCCAGCGCATGTCATTCGACGTGGACTACGCCCCGGGCGTTCCCGCGACGACAACGAGCTTCGAGAGCATCCTGGCGGAGTATGGAAAGTTGTATGGAGTGGGATCTGAGGCGGGGGCAGACACCGCGGACAGCTCGATCCCGCTGCTCCCGAAGGAGCTTTACCGGGATTCGATGCTCTGGCAGTTTGCCGGAAGACAGGAAGAGCTCTATCAACGCTACATTTTCGATATTCGGCCTGCCACGGACGACAAGCCGTATTATTCGGGTTATCTGAAGCCGGCCACTCTTCCCCGATTCGCCGTCCACCTTGGCGAGATTCCAGAGGAATGGGGTTACATCCTTCTTCTTGCCACGTTCGTGCAGTCGCTCATCTTCGGTCTGCTGGTGATCCTGGTCCCCGTGACCACGCGCTGGCGCGAGCTTTTCAGGGCCCGGCGCGGCACACTGGGGGTGATCCTCTATTTCGCCTGCCTGGGGCTTGGCTACATGATGGCCGAGATTTACCTCATCCAGAAGTTCGTTTTCTACCTGATGGATCCCGTCTATGCCAATTCCCTGGTCATCACGATTCTTTTGATTGCGTCAGGCTTCGGAAGCGTCGTTTCCGCGCGTTTTTCCGCAAAGCGATGGATAGCCGTTGCCGTGGCCTGCGGCGGCATTCTCCTGATGACGGCATTTTGCCTTTTTGGCCTCACGCCCGCGCTCAACGCCACCCTTGGCCTTCCCCTGGTGGTAAAGGCCCTCCTGTCGATCGTCTTTATCGCGCCGCTGGGTCTTTGCCTCGGGGTCCCCTTCCCCACCGCTCTTTCAGCTCTTTCGGAATCGCGGAAAGGAATCATCCCCTGGGCATGGGGTGTCAACGGCGCTCTGTCAGTCAGCGGTTCCGTGCTGACACGGATCCTGTCCACGTCACTTGGATTCAGCACTGTCCTTGCAATAATGGCAGCGCTCTATCTTGTTGCGGCCGCCATCTTTCCAGTGAACGCGCTGCGCACGCGCCTGAAAGAGCAGAACGGCCTCCTTGCAAAGGCCGACGGCATGAGGCAGCAGGCGGGCGTTATTTAATCCGCGCCAGCGCCTCCGCGATTTTTGGCGTGCGTTCTGGATCAAGCCACGCGCGCTCCATCCAGAACCCACGCACAACCTCGGAGCGCATCACCGGCTCTCCCGCGGCAAACTCGACAAGGATTTCTCCCTCACGCTTATAGAAGCGATGGGCAAGAGTCTCCGGGTCCAGCACCCAGTACTCCCCAGGACAATTGAAAGGCGCCGGTAGTATTGACTCGCGCTTTCTGGAGCGTGGTCACCCACGCTTCAAGCGCCGTTGCCCCTGCCGTTTGAATCAGCGATTCCGAGCTGGCGAAGGAGTGCAGAGCGGTCCGGAATTTCACCGAACGATTGACCGACCAAGCTGAATCTCATAGGCTGATTGTGTGCCTACTATTGCCCAGATTGGGCCTTATCGACTATTTTTCTACTCGAGTGACCGCAACGAACCAGTACATGTTCACGTGGAAAGAGAGGACAAGGTTGCAAAGGTTTGGCTCGATCCCGTTGCTTTGGAACAAAGCGGGGGGTTTGGGAGGAAGGAAATATCTGACGTTCTTGACATCGTGTCACAACACGAGAAGTCGATCTTAAGGAGCTGGAATGAGTTCTTCGAACACTGATCTGAGGGTATCCCGAATAAGCGATGTTAGAGTCACCAAGGACACGTTATCAGTGGAGCTCGAAGATGGACGGACAATCTCCATCCCCCTCGGATGGTATCCGCGCCTGCACTTTGGCTCTTCCGAAGAACGACTCAACTGGCATCTCATCGGGGCAGGAGAGGGCGTGCGCTGGCCCGCCCTGGACGAAGATGTCAGTGTGGAAGATTTGATTCTTGGCAGGCGATCAGGGGAGAGTCAAGCGTCGTTGAAACGGTGGCGAGAGAGCCACAGAACTTAATTCAGGCAGGCCACCCCGCGAAAAATATTGCACCACTGGAGTGATGAAATGATTCCCGGATTGGAACGGGCGCTCTATGTGAAGAATTTTACGATTCACCTTCGTTTTACTGACGGAGCTGAAGGCGATGTAGACTTGCATGATGAGTTGCATGGGGAGATTTTCCAGCCATTACGGGACAAGAAGCTATTCCAGCAATTCTCCGTCCATCCGGAATTTTACACGCTTACTTGGTCCAACGGCGCAGACATTGCCCCGGAGTTTCTTTATGAAAGACTCCGCAGCCCTATCTGAAGGTCGAAGATCCGCGGTCCAAGCACAATAATGCAGGGAGAAGGGATCCACCATCCGTCTGATTTTTTGGCAGCATCACCAGTGGGCCGAAGGAAAATGGGCAAGTATCGATTCATCCTTTGTCACAAGGACGACTCCGGCGGAAATCGCCTGGGCAACGATGATCCGATCGAATGGATCCCGGGTCCAGCTTTGGCCGATTGCCCGCGCCATGACCGCCGGGAATGATGAAGCGTCCTGTTCGAGACCCAACGTCTCATGGAGGTAGGTGAGAATATCGCCGGGGCTTGAACGGAGCCGGCCTATTTCATGCAGATAGGCCATTTCCAGCAGAACCACGGGAGAGATCGCCAGGCTTTCCTGTTCAAGTGACTCGCGCACCGGGACTGGAAAGCGGGATAGGTCCCCTTGATAGAGCCAGACCACGACGTGCGTATCGAGGTGAATCACGGCAATCCCTTTTCGCCGCTCCAGCTCGACGACCAGTCAATGTGCACAAGATCGTCCAGGCTCCCAATGACCGCCTCATGACGCTCAAGCCGGTCCAGTCGGCCCGCGGAATCCGCGACAATTCGAATCCGCCTTCCTTTCCGCTCAATGACGGCAGGGATTCCTGTCCTGAGAACATCATCGAGCACCGCGTAAAGACTCTCCCGAAGTTTTGTTGCGCTTAGCTTCTTCATGGCGCAAAGCATAGCTCCGTACGTACGTCCCGTCAATAGCGTACGTACTTTACTGGTACCGTAAAAGCGTTTCTCTCGCTTTGCTACGTCGCTTCCAGGATTTTCCCGACATGAAGGAGAAGAGCTTCCGCGATACTGATGGCCCCGACAGCATCCTCGACAAAAAAGGCCTGATCGGGTGTGATGTCCGGGAGCCCGTTCGGGTACCGAGTCGGGACATAGTAGCGATCCAACCTTGCGCCATCAACGGCGCGATCGATGAAAGTGTTGAAAGTCGCGATATCGAGGTGCCTGAGCTCATTGATGAGCCTGCTCACGGAATGCCCCCAGGGATCGCCACCGAGAAAGTACCAAACCGCTTTCATCGCCTTCTCTGCCGCCTGCTGCGCGTGGAAGCATGCATGCGCGAACCTTCCGGCTTGAAGAAGGACCTTTGCGGTCGTGAGGTCCTCATTGCCTGTCTTCAGCCAGCGCAGGGCCTCGAGCCTATTCTTTTCCGCGCTCATAGATCAGCTTCCCCTCCGCGAGAGCTCTGCGAATGAATGGCCGATCGCGATTGCGGTCCAGTTCCTCCGGCGTATAAATAAGGATGTCCAGTTCCATGAACGGAAGAGCCTGGCGGAGGCCGGAAATCTTGTCGTAGCGCGCGAAAAAGCGTGCACTCGTTTCCATAACAAGGAGAATATCCAGGTCGCTTTTTCTGTCCTGCGTACCGCGCGCATGCGATCCGAAGATAATGGCCTTCTCAACGCCGCATTGCTCGAGAATCGGCAGCAACAATTCCCGAATCTCTTCCAGCCTGAGCGCGGCAACAGGGCTCATACTCGGAATGGTAGAATCCCTATCTTTGGAAGTCAATCGGAGCCGAATGGCCTCCTGGCAAGGGCCGACAGTAGAAGGCAGCAGGCGCGCGGTTGAGCGCTATCCAACGTTCGTGTACCATTACAACATGGATGCCGCGGCGATTCTGACGGATGAGGAAGTTCGAGCCGCCTTGTCCACGCTCAAAGAGCGCCTGAACACGGTGCTGGGAAACGCGCTCGTGAAGCTTGTTCTGTACGGCTCCCGAGCCCGCGGCGATGCAGATCCTGATTCAGACGTGGATGTTGCCATTGTCGTACGAGGGCTGGATAAGGTGCTCAAAGAGCGCATCCTCCGCGTCGTGACGGATATCGAGCTGGACAGCCTTGTGCCGCTTTCCACAATGATCCTGTCAGAGAATGCCTACCTTCAGCTTCTCGATAAAGAACGCCGGCTCGCGCTTGATATTGAGCGTGAGGGGGTCCCCTTGTGACCGAAATCAACCGGGAAGCCGCCATCCAGGAGGAATTGAGCTGTGCTGACGGTGCGTTTGCGGCGTCCAGGCTCCTTTCCGAAAAAGGCTTTCCACTGGATGCCGTCTCGCGATTGTATTACTCGGTCCTGTATCGCGTAAGGGCGCTGCTTCTCACCGAGGGTTTGGAGCCAAAAAGCCACGAAGGGGCTCTTCGGCTTCTTTCCATGCACTTCGTAAAGGCGGGGCGACTTCAACCGGAGGATTCGCACCTTTTTTCCCGACTGATGAAGTATAGGGAGGAGGCGGACTACAATCCTTCGTACTCATTTTCTGCCGATGATGTGCGCACACTGCATGACGAAGCGGCCAGTTTTTCGAAACGCGTCCTCGATCTCATACGCCAGGCAAGGCTCAATGGGTAAAGCCTTCTAAATCGGGTCCCAGACGCGGTCGAACCCGAAGTCGGAGAAGTCCGTCACATTCCCCGCTGCACGCAAAGTCAGGGCGAGCCTTGCATCGATAATTCGGCGACGAGCGAATGCCGGTGTTCCAGCGTGCTGCCAGACCTCACCCATGACGGGCATGCATTCGACCAACCGCCACAGGGGATTCGAGCGATATCCCTCACACACTTGTGCGGCCTCTTTTGCCGAATAGGGATCAGGGAACACGGCCGGATTCCGCATCAACAGGTAGATGCAATCACGACGTCGTTACGGTCGCTCAATTGAAGGAGAAAACTCCGGGCCCGCTCATGCTCGGAAATGCTTTTGTTCAGAGATATAGATGATGATGTTTGCGTCGAATGAGGCCATCCAAGCTCCCTACGCCCTACCCGCCTCATCCTTTTCTACCAGATCGCGCCAATTGTCAGAGACGATCTTTGGAACGCCCAAATCCCTCGGGTCGGGGAGCGTCCAAGCGCCCCGATGCTTGTTGGGTGGATATTGAGCAACCATCTGCTCGACGGCGCGTCTGAAGACTTCGGATACGCTCCAATCCTGCAGGGCTGCGACGCGCTTGACCTCACGATAGAGGGGTTCAGGTATCTGAACCTGAGTCCTTTTCATACCATCACTAGTACAGCGCTGCCTTATTGAGGTCAATGATGGAATCGACTCGATCTCTCCACAGGAATGCCCTCAAGGGCTTGCTGCCAGAGGTGGCCGGCTACATGGGGGGTAGGTGGGAAGGAGGCTCTTGGGCCGCCGACAATGGATCGCGGACCTTCAGTCCGGGAACAACGACAAATCCCGCATCGTGCGTCAAGATTTCGGTCACGCCGGCATCGAGAGCGACCAGGCCTATCTGAAGGTCGAAAATCCGAGGCCCCCGGATATCGAGCTGCTCGGCGATTTGCATGCATCGAGGCACAAGCGAGGCAGGCGGCGGAAAAATCGTTGCCCCTCCTGTTTGAATCAGCGATTCGATGAAACGTCGGGCTGTTGCGGGCAGCGATCCGCCACCGACGCTTGAAGCGTGGGTGACCACGCTCCAGAACTCAAGAATGCAAGGCGAAGGGATCCCCCATCCATCTGAATCGTTGGCAGCTTCTTCTATCGCGCGACGTGCAGCTCCGTGCTCCGGGCACCCGGCACGATGCGCATAAATGAGAAGGTTGGTGTCAACCGCGATCACCGCGACGACCCGATCCAATCGTGCAAGGAAGAGCGGTCGGCAACGTCCAGACCAGGCGGCAATCCGCCAGGAGCGACGACCCATTTGATCTTTCGGGTGCCGCCCCGGGCCTGCCTATCCGTGGAGGAAGATAACTCCCGACGAAGACCTCGCTCTATCAGGACCCGAAGCGGCGTGCGCGTTTCCGCGGAACGCTTCTTGGCCTGGATCAGGAGATCGTCTGGAAGATCGACGGTTGTTTTCATACAGGAAAACATATAACCATATTCCCATATAAGTCAAACCTCTGGCTGCTTGCAAATACATAATGGGCCTGCCAGCGACGTCATGTTGTCCGCGACGGAAGCGCGCGGTTGACACCGCACCATTTCTGCAATATCGTGCGAGTCAGCAAATGCATGCATGGAGGCACGCAATGAGTCAAATTACTTTGCGCAATTTGCCTGGACCTTTGGAAAAAGAAATCCGTAAAGAGGCGCGCCGCCGGGGCTCCAGCCTCAATAGGACTGTCATCGGCATTTTGGAAAGGGGGCTGGGGATGCAATCTGGCCAGGACAAGAAGCGCGATCTGGCGTCCCTGGCGGGAACGTGGGATGAGGCCGCTTTGGCCGAATTTCGGGAGGCCACTTCGGTATTCGACAAGATCGATCGCGAAAACTGGCAGCTATGACCCTCTGCATCGACACAAACGTGTACGCCGCGCTCAAACGCGGTCACAAGCAAGTACGATCGTTGATTGAAGCCGCCGATGAGATTATCGTTCCCACGATTGTCCTTGGAGAGCTCTATGCCGGATTCGCTCTTGGCAGCCGCGAAAACGCGAATATTCGGGAGCTTGCGAGTTTCCTTCGTTTGCCGGGCGTGACCGTTGTACCAGTATCCGAGCAGGTTGCCGAGCGCTACGGAGCCCTGATGAAAAGCCTCAAAGCCCTGGGCATGCCTATTCCGACAAATGATGTCTGGATTGCTTCGATAGCGCTGCAGACGGGAGCGCGTCTTCTCTCACTGGATCTTCGTTTTCGTAGAATTCCGGCAATCGTCCACATACCGGTCGATTCAGAGGAATCCTGACCTGAGGGCCGCCGTCAGCTCATCCCCCGAAGACCTGGCCTGCCCCCGTTTCAGCGGGGCCTTCCAATTGCGGCACCTGGGAAAAGCCTTCGTGTTTCAAGGATGCCCTCACCTGGCTGAGAAGCTGTTCCCGGCTTATCTTTCCCTGGGTGTCGCGAATGTGTCTGCAAAAAAAGTAGGAAAACGCCCCGTTGGGCGACCCACCGATGTTTGCATCCGATGAGTACTGGTCCGGCTTGCAGGCCGCCCACAGCACGTGATTCATCCCTTCTTCTCCGGCAAAGCGCCGCACCGTCAGCTCCTTTCCGAATATCTCATCCGCCCGATGCGCGATGTCGGCGGGCGGCGCCAGGTAGCGCGGGCGGATGCACCAGGCGCTCTTCCAGAGATCCTGCTCGCACAAGGCGCCGCCGGAAAAGCCGCCCAGCGCCTTTCTGTCAAGGATCATTTCCCGCGTCCCCGTTCCCGAATGACAGGAATCCAGGATCACCTCCAGGCGCGCTCCCTTCTTCAACCCCGTGAACATCTGCCGAAAATCGTCGTCCTTGATGTACCCGTCTTCCCAGTTGAAATCCCACGGACAGATGATCTCATCCTTGCCGTCATCCATCTCGTCTCCGTCCGTATCGCGCACCTGCGATCCATGCCCCGAATAGTGGAAGACCAGCGTGTCCCCCGGCTTTCCCCTGCCTACCATGGCCGCCAGCCCGTTCAGGATGGCCTTCCGTGTTGCCCTCTTGTCCGACAGCATTGTGATGTCCGACGATGCGAACCCGAAGTACTTCACCAGGACGTCACAGACGTTGGTGATGTCGTTCACGCATCCCTGGAGGTCATTCTGCGTGCCGGGGTAGTCATTGATGCCGACCAGTAGTGCATGCTTCATCTGACATTCTCCTATAAAACAATTTGTGCCAGACTAACATGACGGAGAACGGTCCGCAAGTTGCCGCTCCCATTTCCAGTGGCTACTTTTTCCTATGATCGTTCGACAAAACCGTCTCATCCTTTCCGCGGTCCTGCTGCAGGCGATATGCCTTGCCCTGCCCGCCTCCGCACCCGCGCAAGACCAGGGCATGCCCTTTTCCCTCAGCGTCCCAACAGGATTTCACATTGCGATGGTATCCAGCAGGGTTGAAGGCGCCCGTTTTCTCGCGGTGGCGCCGAATGGCGACATCATCATATCCGAAGTCTCCCGCGGCCAGGTGGTTGCCGTCCATCCGGGGTCGTCGCCTGGGGCTCAGCCCGCGGTGGTGGCGCGCGATCTGCACAAGCCGAACGGTCTTGCCTTCCGCGGAAACGATCTCTATATCGCCACATGGTCGGGCATCGTCATTGTGCCCGACTATCCAGCGCGGATAAGCTCCCCGCGCGTTCTTTTCAGCAACATGCCCAGAAACGGCGACCACAATGCCAGGGCGCTCGCGCTTGCGGCTGACGGGGGCATCTTCATCTCATCCGGCTCCGACTGCAACATCTGCACCGAGGGCGACCCACGCCTGGCGACAATCCTTCACTACACAGCCGACGGCGCAGTGAATCGCATCTACGCCTACGGGCTTCGCAACGCGAGCGGTCTTGCCATCGATGCGCAGCAGAGACTGTGGGCCGTCGTAAACCAGCGGGACAATATCACCCCCGTTCACACCGACCTTCCCCCTGACGAGCTCGAACATGGTCCAGGACGGTGGCAACTACGGCTGGCCGACCTGCTATCCGGTTGGTACGACGCGACTGCCGAATCCCGAGTTTGCATCCGCTTCGTGCGCGGCCGTTCTGCCAACAACAATGAACTTCCAGGCTCATTCCGCGCCGCTCCAGGCGCTGTTCTACCAGGGATCGCAATTCCCGCGACGCTACCAGGGAGCGCTGTTTACGGCTTTCCACGGCTCGTGGAACCGCAACCCGCCCACGGGCTACAAGGTGGTCGCGGTGACCTTCACGGACGGCAAGCCCGACGTGGTGGAGGATTTCGTGACAGGGTGGCTGGATGGACGCGGAAAGGTCCTGGGTCGTCCCGTCGGCCTTGCCGTCTCAGCCGACGGCTCGCTCTACGTGAGTGATGATACGGGGTATGTGTTCAAAGTGTGGTGGGGAGGATGATAAGAAGGCGGGGGGGCGATTCAGATAGCACCGCCCCAGAGGAGTGATTCTTCTTGACGACTTTCGGTGGACGATCATCTGGCTCTTGTCAACACCGGAAACTTTTACGTACTCTTACCTGAGGAGAATGCAATGAGATATGCTGGTCGAATCGCGGCCGCTCCGGATATCATGCTCGGAAAACCAGTTGTTGCCGGAACACGGATCACCGTCGAGATCATTGTGCGCAAACTCGCGGGAGGCTTCACCATCGGTGAATTGATTGATTCGTACCCGCGACTGTCGGAGGACGATGTATTTGCTGCGATCGAGTACAGCGCGGATGTTCTTGCAGGCGAGGAGATGATGCCTGTATAGGCTGCTGGCCGACGGGAGCGTCGATTTCCGTATCATACGATTTCTACGCTCGAAGAATGTGATAGTTGAATCGGTGTACAGGTTTTGCAGCTTGCGCACCAAAGCGGGAAGATTGTCGTTACTGAAGATAGTGATTTCGGAGAGTGGGTTTTCGCGCATGGCGCGAAAACCGCTGGCGTCATCTTTCTGAGGTATTCGCAGTCAGAACGAGAACAGATCCAAACCTCTCTCGTGAACATACTCGAGAATCCTTCAAAGGATCTCGAGATAGTGTACAAATGGGTTCGCAATTTCGGCTTTGAACAGAGGCCGTCGAAGGCTCCATGGTCTGAGTTGCAACACACCAAACCGGAGAAAGACAGACGATGGCCAAGCTCAACTATATTGAGTACTTCAATCGCACGCTACTGAAATTTGCAGAAGAGAGCGACCCGTTGTACGCGATGCTGCAGTGGATGACCGAGAAAATCATGCAACTGGAAGCCAAGCAAAAGGTCGCCGCTCAGAAGTGTGAGCACACGACGTAACGCACAACGCACTTCTCGGGCAATCGCCTACGGCGGTTCGATACCCGTCTGGGAACCAATTATCTCTGGTTCCCAAATTGTTACCACTGCTTGGTTATTGATCCAGTTCAACGCTCTGCTCGCGCGTCGGAACAAGCCCAGCCGTCACGAACGGAAAATGGGCGTGGTGCCATGCCGTGGAATTCTAGACCATGATGCGCCCACGCCCCAAACTCGTGCCCATTGACATATTTTTCGAATTGACCAAGTGTATCAGCTTCTAAAAAGCTCCATTATTCTTCCCCTGTTCAGGAGGAACATTGCCAATCCGGAAATGGCCACCAGTGCCGCGGCAACCGAAAACCAGGGCAACAAGCTGAGCCCCGTCATCAGGAAAAGGCAGGAGGAGATGGGCATGCTGATGAGAAACGGAAGCATAATTGAGGAGTACTTGTAGCCTATGTGCTCGACTTTCTCCACCAGGACCAGCGTGAAAATCGAAATAGAAACATTATAGAGCAGCGACGACAAAGAGGCTCCGAACATCCCGAGATGAGGAATAATCAATATATTCAGCCCGATGTTCAGCAAAGCGCCGAGTACTGTCACCAGGGGCAGGTAGTAGGTTTTCTTTGCAAAAAGGCCATTGCACGTCAGAAGGTAGACTCCGTAGAAAGCGTACCCGGTCGTCAACGGCGCGACGACTCTCCACGAGTCGGAGAATCGCGCATTGACCATGAATCTCATCAGGAGAGGTGACGCATAGGTGATGCCGACACCCAGGAAAGCAAAAACGCTCACGATCATCCCGACATTTCGCCTGATGGCCTCGCGCCCCGGAGCGCCTTTCTCAATATGGTCGAAAAACCACGGCGAATATGCCTGCAGCACGGCCGCCGTGATGACATTCATGATATTTCCAAACTGGTATCCAACGCTGTAGATGCCGACTTCCGCCGTTCCGCGCATGTTGTTGAGGAACAGCCTGTCGATCGTCACCGCCGTGAACGCCGCTAGGTTGTACGGGATCAGCGGCAGCGAATAGCGCAGCGATTCTTTCAGTATTTTCCAGTCTATACCGACGCGGATGTGAGGAAAAATCCTGATCCCGCTGTAGATAAAGAATACGAGATTGGTGATTGCGTTCGCGGCAAGGATTCCCGCCGCCGACCATTTCATCACCAGGACGAAGAACAGCGTCAGGCCGATGTTGAGGAGAAATGCGGCAAGATTATTCAGGCCGTAGCTTCGACCCTTTTGTTCCGTCTGGAGCATCGACTGGAAAAAAATATAGACCGGGCTCAGCCCGATTGCGATTAGACCGAGGAGAATATAGGGATTGAAATCGATTCCTCCCGCAAGAGGGTCGAGCAGGTAGCGGTGCAGGAATCCAAAAAGGCAGCACAGGACGAGGCTGTTTGCGACGACAAATGTGATGCACGACCCCCAAATCTTCTTGATCCGCTCGGGATCGCTCTTGTACGTGAAATAGAATCTGCTCGCTGCTCCGTTCAGCGACAGGCTGCAGATTGCGGAAAGCAGTCCCACGATTGTGGTGACTACATTGACAGTCCCATATGCCGTCGGCGACAAGACGGCCGTATAGAGAGGAAGCAGAAAAAAGCCGATCGCCTTCTGCAGAAAGGAGATGACAACATATATCGCGGTGTTCTTAAACGTGATCTTCTTGAAAATCTTTTCAAGGCTCCTCAAGTCCTGCTCCGTGTCCGCAAAAAATTATGGCAATTCATGCAGATGAGAGATCACGTTTTCCTGTAAACGGCAATTGCATATCCGCTCCAGAACATGGAATTGATTTTTCTCACTAATCTCATGCGGGCGAATACCTTGTCAAGAAAGCGAAAAACTACGCTGAGGATTTTTTTTGCGAATGAGTGCGCCGGGTAGATGAACATGCTTGGCTCAAATCCCCCAATGTACTTCTTGAATATCACCTCGAGACCCAGCTTGCTTTCAAAGCTGCTCCATTTCCTGATATCCATTGAAGCGACATTATGCAGCTGAAGAATTTCCAGGTTTGTATGTTTGAGAAATAAATGGTTGATGCCGCTGAAATTCGGAATGCCGATAAGTAACGTTCCCTTTGGCTTAAGGAGCTTTACGTGCTGCTCGACGACGTGATCAAGATCCTCGAAATGCTCGATAAAACCGAGCGACAATACGACATCGAACGCGGGCAACGAAGAAATGTCTTCGGAGAAGAGGTCTTTCTTGAATACCTTGCCATCGAGTCCAAGCAAACGCAGATTCTCCAGCGTTTTCTGGCAACCAGTCTCCGAGTAATCTAGCGCGGAGATTTGGTATCCGAATTTCCGTGCAATATAGACCAGGTACGCTCCTGGCGCGCCGCCTATTTCTATTATGGACAGGCGGCGGCTGTCGCTATTCTGCGGAAGAAATCGATCAAATACGTCGAGAATGGCGTTGATCTGCAACCCGCGTTTCGTCTTTGTCATTTCGCGCGGCAGCTGGATGTTTTTCCAATACGCATCCCAGAATGCTACTTCGACGAGTCGGTCCGTCTTCATGTCCGATCTGCCTCCGGTTCATGCTGTGTCAAACGCTTCATTGTCCTCTTCTCATTCTGCATAGATTGCTTTCCACGCCGGCGCCTTGCTTTCCCAGGAGGAGAGCCTTTCAACGCTCTTAGCATTCGCCGATGCCTTTTCCCTGTAGAGCTCCCAATCCTGTACAACCGTCTTTATTGTATCTCCAAGGCCGGCAAATGATGCTTTCAGCATGAATACCCCGGCGTTCTCAAAGACATCATATGGCAGCCAATCTCCGGCAACCACGATTCCGCCGGCATATGCATGCTCTTGGAATGCCGCAGAAAGCTGGTCGGTATTCTGCATATTGACCATTATATCTGTCGAGATCCTGATTCTCGCGGTGTCTTCTTTTGTCATGAATTCTGAAATTACATGATAGCGCATCTTGTTCTGTCGGAGTTTTTCCTCGATGCCTGCGAGGTATCTCGCATCAATCGACGGGTACGTCATCGCGAGTAACACGACAACATTCACGGGCAAAAACTCCCGTATTTCTACGAGGCTCGCTAGTATCCTTTCATGGTTCTGCGATTTGTTCGCGTTTGAACCACAACAAATGACGAAGCTATCAGCAGGAATTCCAATTCGCTCCCGGGATTGCGATCGCCTTTCTGTCTGTTGTATTTTCTTTATGAGCTCGAGGCTTTTCAATCCAAAGGAGCAGACGCGAGTTTTCACCTCAAATGCCTTGTAGTAGGAAACGAATTCGTCCCTCGTTTTGGGATTCCCAAACACTATGCTGTCAGATGCTTCGTAAATGGATTTTTGTCTCTTTCGCCATTTGTCATCCATGAGGTAGAAGTCCGAGCCCCATACAGTCGTTACCAATCGCGTGGCAACGCCCCTCAGGTCTTTGGCGAATCGCGCATACTCTGGTTTGACATAATGCACATTGCACACATCAAAGTGCTCTGTTCCGGCTAGCCTGCGCAGAAAGGTCCGCGTCAGTCGCCTCCTGAGAAATCTTCGAACGTAGGGTATTCTGAAGAGCAGGCGAAAGTTGCCGTTGATGCGTCTCTGCGTGCCATCGCTGTAATAAAGCATTTTCTCGTCATCAAAAGCTGAGACATCAATGTCTTGGCCACGAAGAGCCTGAATCAACTCAGGAAGATAGGGATTTTCGCCGACAAACGGCGCATTCGAAATGAAAAGAACCTTCAAGACATATGCTCCTTCGCGCCGGGGCGCATCGCGCGACGCGCGTCTTATTGAGCCGTCGCGGTGAGACGGTTGACGCGCCGACGCTTTCCTCGATAAATCAAATCCATGATACCCGAAATCTGGAACTCAACGACATCAAGAGGCCATGAAGCTTCAATATTGGTGCGCTGCATCTGGAGAGGATCTGTCCAGGGCCTTATGGGAGCGCTATTTGTCATGAATGCGTATCTGAACGATGCTGCATGCACCACTTTTGCTGCCGCATGCGAGTAGCTTTCCTCCTCACCCCCAACCCAACAGAAATGATCGACCTTTTTCGCTAGTTGCCTTTCCAGCTCCCGCTTCGATTGAGCAATATCATGATCCAGATCATCAGCGCTCGTCGAAGCGTACATCCTTCGGTGAGTTGCGGTGTGGCATCCAACAACATGATTTCGGGACAACAATTTCACCTCGTCCCATGTCATCGCCAATCGCTTGTCATCAGCGGCATCTCCGAACGTAATTGAATGCTGAACCGCAAAATCGATCTGTTTTCCAGCAGGTGTGCTGATAAAATCAGTTGGCACGAAAAACCAGCCCGTGAAGCCATACTCTTCCAGAAGCGGAGCGGCAACCTCGTAGTTGTCGCGCAGGCCGTCGTCAAATGAGATGATGAGCCCCGGCTTCCTGGTCGACAACGCTTTCTCCTGAAAGAATCTATCGAGTGTCGCAGATGACACGTTCGAAAATCTTTCCCGGTAAAAAGCAAGATGACGCGCGAGAGAATCGCCCGAATCTTTGGGCGTCGCATGGTAGTTCACTGCGCGAATGTACGGAAAGCAGCATTGCGTGAACAAGTGGAGCAGGATCCGGTTGACTCCGATCCGGGACGACGAAGCCGCGAAAAGCCTTTTTGCCCTATTAATCAAGGAAAGGTGTTCCTTTCTCTTTCATTGCAGATCCTATATGAACGAATCTCCGTCGTACGGACTGAAATACCATGAATCTTCTTCCTCCAGAGCTCGTGCGAACTGCGAAGACATGAACCGACAGAGATATGGCCAGCTTGGAAGCTGCCTCGTGTATGGATTCCAAGCCTCAAAGATTCTTCTTATATTCTTCGGGAAGCCTATCATTTCGAAAATGTCGCATTTCTTTATTCTGGCCCTCGTAAAAGCCAGCCGAAGAAGTCCGTCAGTTATTTCCTGATCGTCTGCACCCACAAAAATATCCATTATGCGCGCGCGCCGAAGGCCAACATCCTCCTGAGATGAGAATGCAAGTATAAGATATCCGAGAAGATTGCCTTCTCTTCGGGCGCCGAATATCTCCATGGCCTGATAATCCCCGTGGATCGTCAGGTGCCATCGCAGTGCCTCCGCCGAACGATCCCCGAGAAGTCTTGTCGCTTCCGCGCGCTTGGCGCGCCAGAGGACGTCAAAATCATCTCCCAGCTTATCCAGAGAAACGATCTCTGCCCATTCGGGAGGTGCCGCGGGGCCCGGGCCTCTTCGCCGGAGCCACTCTTCCGCACAGACGATGGGAAATCCCACGCAGCTCAGAGCCTTTGACAATCCGTGGCTCAGTCCGCGCCTGCGAAAAAAGGCATTTAAGAACCTGAAATTGTTGAGTGGAAGGAAAAGTGATTTGTCAACGTTACCTTGCGGAATGCGTGGCATGCCCATGGATCGCATGAGCCTTTCAACAACGTCAGAGGCTGTTGTATCGATGAGCATGTCAACAGACGGCTGGCCGAGATATTGATAGAGCAGTTCGAGTCCCTGACCCCGAAAGGATTTGTCGACTGCCCAACTGGTAGCCGCCGCGGCGCGCAGAGGCACGTCGCCGAGAAAATACCTGAGCGCAAAATTGCCAAAAAAGCCCACAATTTCATTGTCTGACTCAAGAACCCAGCCTATGGGCACATTGCGGTGAAGATCTCCAAGAGCCGGGTTTTTCACCCAGAGAGCTTCCCATGTTCCCGACCTGAATCCTTGCAGGCCGTTGCGCTGAAGGACGGCGCAAATACCGAGGAAGTCGGCATGCTGAGCCTCTCGCACTGACGCCTGAAGGGCGATGCCGTCCGCAGCGCTAGGACGCGCATGAGAAGCTCCCGCTGGACGGCTGGACTGTGTATCATGCATGTGTCGTGATGGCTCCCTGCGGTATCCGGACAATTGTCGCCCCCAATGAATATCCGACGCCGAAGCCAACGAGCATGAGGATCTGTCCCGGATGGAGTGCATCTTTCGTCGCGAGATCCTGGAGGGCGATTGGAATTGTCGAAGAAACGGTGTTTCCGCAGCTTTCGAGCTTTATGACGAATTTCTCCTCGGGTATTCCGATCTTTTTTCTCAGACTCTCCAGCATGAAACTGTTTGCCTGGTGAAAAACGAAGTAGCTGATATCTTCCATTCTCAATTGAGCTCTTTCAAGAGTCATCGACACAAGTCCGGGAATAGAGTCAAGGGTGAAGCTGAACAATTCCGGTCCGTCCATGAAGAGGTTTTCCTGTGAACGTACATTGCCTCGGTTGTCGGTATTCGCCTCTTTGGTGGAGGCGCTTGGGCGCTGTCGCATCCCTCCGGAATGCACAATGAGCTTGTCCGCTCCCCGTCCGTCCGTCCCATACACAAACGGACCGATCGATTCCGGTTCCTTGTCGGAATACTGGACAAAGGTGGCGGCGGCGGCGTCTCCGAAAAGCGTCCTGACGCTCTTGTCTCCCGGGTGAATGAACTTGCTGTAGGTTTCCGCCGTTACGAGAAGGACATTCCGGGCCTGACCGGTCTCGATAAGGCCTTTTGCCAACCCTAAGCCATAGATGTACCCGGAGCACCCCAAATTGAAATCAAGAGCGCCGCAAGAGGTCTTCAGACCAAGGCGATTCTGCATGACGCACGCCAACGTCGGAAGAAAATAGTCCGGAGATTGAGTACAGAACAGGAGAAAATCGATTTCCTCCGGTCGACAGGCTCCGGTCTGGAAAACTCTCTGACATGCGCTCACGCCCATGTCAGATGAGCATTCGTCAACTTCTGCTATATGGCGACTATTGATTCCCGTTTTTGCTGATATCTTTGAAACAGCCCACTCCGGAAATTCTTTCGCAAGCTGCTCGTTTGTAAGCTCTTTCATCGGGAAGTAGTGCGCTATTGCCCTGATAATTGCCCCCATTATTCCCTTCTTTCTCACCGGCTATCTTGCCGAATAGCCCCCGTCAACTACCATCGTCGTGCCGGTAATCCATTTCGCGCCATCGCTCAGGAGAAAAGCAGCCGCGTGAGCGACATCGCTGGCGTGTCCGAGCCCAAGCGGATGGGCGTCGACAATCCGCTGGAATTGCTCCAACGTCATGGACGCCTTGATTCGCTCGGTCATGTCTGTTTCGACATACGCGGGGGCAATACTGTTGACCCGCAGCCCCTCCCGGGCAAGCTCGAGGGCCGCGGCTTTCGTCATCGCGATGATTGCCCCTTTGCTTGCGCAATAGACGGTAAGAGCAGGCATTCCGACGAGTCCCATGATGGACGCGATAATAACAATCGCGCCGTGCTCCGCGTGCGCACCCTTGTTTCGAAAGCCTTTCATCAGCCCCAGCCCGGCTTCGACATTTATCGCCATTGATTCCGCGAAATGCCGGTGTTCAACAGTTTTCATGGGAATCGACAATTGAAGCCCTGCGCAGTGCACGATTCCGTGCAAAGGACCATGCGCATGGCCGACCTCTTTGACCCAGTCGGACACCGTCTCCATGCTCCCAAGGGAAAATGGAAGCAGGATATGCCCGTCACCCTGCATATCCTGACGCGTCCGTGCCAGTTCATTTTCATTTCTGCCGCTTAGAAAAACTGTCGCGCCGCATTCGGACAGAAGTTTTGCGACACCTCTCCCAATGCCGCCCGACGCTCCGGTCACCAGGTATTTCTTCTTTTCGAGCGCAGCGTACATTCTGTTGCCTCCGGCTGATTTTCCTGCCGAGCCGAGAGAAAGAGTTATTAGTTCGCCGATCGTCCGACAGCCCGTGATGTCTTTGGGGCTGGGCGCCTTTCCGAGCTCAGTGTCGATAATGCCAATAAACGACATTATTGCCAAGGAATCCCATCCCGGCAACACGTTCAAGAGCTGTTCCTCACGCAGCGAGCCCGGATCCAGCTCGACCAGGTATTCGATTTTCGACAGCACGTCTTTGCGTTCCATTGTGACCCTTTCCCACGCGCCAAGGAGTTCTTCCCGCCACGTGATAATGTGAAATGACGTTTCCTAAAGGCGGGGCGCGAGCACCACTGCTTCCGATCCCTTCATTTCATCGCTTTGATTCTTCCGTAATCGCGCGATGAAAAACATCAACATGATGACGGTCCAGAAAACTATCTCGTATCGTCGCGCCGTTATTATCGGCCCTCCTGTTCCGACAAGCACGACATAGGAAGCCATGATCAGCATCAGTCTTCCTTCGTCCCATCCGCGCTTCATTTCCTGATATCCGACCGAACCCAGCACATAAAGAAGGCTCGCGTAGAGAGCGAGCGCGATCACCCCTCCTTGCGCAAAATACTGCAGATAGGCGTTGTCGAGAACGAGAATGGAGCCGAAACCAAACCCGGCGATCGGAGATCGGTCCCAAACATCGGCGAAGTAGCCCATGACAGAGCTCCCGCCCGAGCTGAATCTCGTTCCCGTGATTGTCGAGAGAAGATTCACGGAAGATCCGTTGAGAAGACCGACGAGGAAACTGAGTCCAATCCATTTATCAAGGACAAGAATTGCCACGCCAACGCATCCGAAGAGGAGCAGCAGAAACCTGAATCGCAGGAAAATCTTCAATCTTCCCTGCAAAGCCGCATACAAAAGGAACAATGGAATGCCGCCGATGATAAACGCTTTCGAAATCGAAAGCAGCCCGCCGATGAACAGCAGCAACAGCATGCCATACTCGATGAATCCGATTGTCCTCTTCTCTTTCCTGAGGTAGAGCCACAAAAAAGCACCGAGTGAATACGAGATACCGCTTCCAAAAGGCTCGCTGAATATGCCCGTCAGCCTTCCGCCTAGATTGGATTGCAGCCAGACATTCGGATTATTGATATCTGTAATGCCGACAAAGTATTGAAGCAGCGGCACCATATTCTTGAAAATGGAAAGAAAACTGATCAAGGTATTGATGCAGAGAAGGGCTACATACACCCTCGAGACGAGCACAAGGATGTGCACGGCTTCATCGACTTTCTGCACGCGCAGAAATGTGCCGATGACGATCGCGACAGCAAGTGGCTGAAAGTATCCTTCAAAGTAGGACAGGACTTTCGGGCTCACGGAATATCCGCCGACGTTCATCTCGGTGCTGATACTCGTCCAGATGATGAAGCCGAGGAACAAGAGCATCACGCTTATTGCGGGGCGAAATGAAAGAGCGAATCCCTTCTGGAGAAGAAGCGACAAGACAGCCCATGCAAAGAGGGCGTAAATAACGATGTGCTCGACGCGGATTCCGAGTCGCGGTTCGACATATGGCCCGAAAGAGATAATTACCAGGAGAACAGGCAATACAGCGGCATTTTTGCCATTCCAACTCACTCTCATGTCCATCACCTGGTATTTGCCGCCATTCTTCACATATTGCACACACACATGGCGGTTTTCAGCGCTTTTTTTTACCGGTGAGAATCATCTGTTCATAGAGACGCTCTACTGACTCCATCTGCTTCCGCCAATTGTTTCTCTCCTGGATTGTTTCGCGACCTTTCAACGCATATTGACGCGCAATGTCCGGATGCTGAATCAGAAAAAGAACCTTCTCCGCCAAAGCGTGATGGTCTTTCATGGGGAAAAGAAATCCATTCACCCCATCCTCTATCCAATCCTTGTTGTTGCCAAAATCGGTGATCACCGAGGCTACTTGGCTTGCCATTGCCTCAGCGGTGCTCGCAGCAAGGCCGGCGTCGGAGAGCGATGAAGAAACATAAATGTCCGATGACGCAGCGTACCTCTGCAGCTCCTCGCTCGACATGAAGCCGGTGAATCGCACCTTGTCGGCAACCCCAAGACTCTTGCTCATCTCAACAAGGCTCTGCTTGTCGGGGCCATCGCTTGCGACGATGAATCGTGCGCGGGGCTCTTTTTCAGCAATAAGCGGAATTGACCGAATGAATGTTGGAATATCGTAAATCGGCTTCAACTGGCGCAAACTCAACACAATTCTTGCATCCTCTTCAAAACCGAGCTCTTTTTTCAGCTTGGGATCTTTTTTCGCGGGGTTCCATTCATTCAACGTCCGTACCGAAATATATGATATGCACCTTCTCCCGCGGCGCTCCGAATCTGATCATCTCTTCCTTAATATGCTCCGCGTCACACGTGATCGCGTCACTCGTCTTCAACACCCGTTTCATGGTGACCTTGTATTTCCATGATTCGTGCGGATCGATCAGTATTTCCGATCCCCAGGCGGTGGCGATAATGGGATGGTAACCGCACAAGTGGACCATGTAGGCGTATATATTGACGCCGTGGACATGAATTATATCGGGCTTCACCGTCCTGATGATTTCATTGATACGGTTGCGAAACGGTATAAAACGCCTGAAGACATCCTGCACGAAAGGGTGTTTTTCGTGATCAAACTGCTCAAAGTGTAACGTGATGTTGTCAATATGGCTGTTCTCCGGAGCGCCTATATTCACAGCATGGACATCGTGCTTCCTTTGGACGAAGAACCTGATCCATCGCTTTGCATGCTCACTGTTTAAAGTCGCAATGTAGAGAATTCGCATTTTCTGATCCCCTTCAAGATACTGACGAAGACGTCAAGTGTGGAATAGAGAACCTCATGGCGTTTCGCAACGCTACGCCATCACGTCCATCAGTCTCGTGACGATTTTGTCACACGCCGTGCCGTCGCCGTACGGGTTGGCCCGCTTCACCATCCTGTCATATGACGGACGATCATCCAGGAGCGTCGACGTCGCATCGACGATTCGCGTGCAGTCGGTTCCCACGAGAAGCGCGACGCCTGCCGTCACCCCTTCCATTCGTTCGGTCACGTTCCGCATGACCAGGACAGGTTTGCCCAGCGACGGGGCCTCTTCCTGGACGCCTCCAGAATCCGTCAGCACAAGGTAGCATTTCTCCATGAGCCAGACAAATGACGGATAATCAACCGGCTCGAGCAGGTGGATGTTTTTCCGTCCCCCGAGAACCCGGAAAACAGGCTCTCGAACATTCGGGTTCAAATGCACCGGGTAGACTATCTCAACGTCACTGCGTTCGGCAATGATGGACAGCGCGCGGCAAATCTGCTCAAATGGCTCTCCGAAGCTCTCTCGCCTGTGCCCTGTGACAAGCACGACCTTCCTGTCCAGGTCAACCTGTCGGAATGTCCCGCGGAGCCGTTCTTCCAACGCAGTATCCTTCTCAATGATCCGAAGAGCCTTGAAAAGGGCGTCAATAACAGTATTTCCCACCATGAAGACATTTTTCCGAGACTCCCCTGTCAGCAAGGCCGCGGCCTCGACGGTCGGAGCGAAATGGTATTCTGCGAGAGAGGTGATAAGAGTGCGATTCATCTCTTCCGGGAACGGCGAATACTTGTCACCCGTTCTCAGTCCCGCCTCGACATGGGCGACGGGGATCTTCCCGTAGTAACCGGCGAGAGCGCCCATCAACGCGGAGGTCGTGTCTCCCTGCACGATGATCAGGTCAGGGCGCGCCGAGTCGATGACCTTTTTCATGCCCGCCAGAACCGCGACGCTCACGTCGAACAGGGTCTGGTTTTCCTTCATGACAGCCAGATCGAAATCGGCACGTATGCGGAAGAAATCCAATACCTGCCCTATCATCGTCAGGTGCTGCCCTGTATTGACCACGGAGGTCTCAAAAATCGGCTCGTCCTTGAATCGGAGAATCAGGGGAGCGAGCTTTATCGCCTCCGGACGCGTGCCGCAGACAAACAGTATCTTCTTTTTCCTTGTGACCAAATCCTTCTCCATTCTCATGCCCGATTCGAGTTGCCCGCGATCAGCGGAGGGCTACCGGTCCTTGTCCCTCACGGCAGAAGAGACGCCCGGCCCGAATTTTGCCGCGCGATCGATTTCCTCCCATCGCTCCTTGAACCACTCGATGGTCGAAAGAAGCCCCGTCTGGAAATCGGTGGAAGGATTGTAGCCCACGAGCTTTTTCGCCTTGTCCACGGACGCCAGGAGCCTGCTCTTTGTATCCCATTTTCTTTTTTGAACGAACTTTATCCCCGCGGGGTTCTTCAGGATCTCGTTGATCATCTGCGCCAGGTCGACGATTCTCGTCTCCCGCCCGGAAGCGAGATTGAACTCCTCACCGATCGCCTCCTCGCATGCGGCGGCTCCGAGGAGGCCATTGACAATATCACCGACAAATGTGAAATCCCGAGTCTCTTCCCCCGTACCGGTAATGGGCAACGCGGTCTTTTTCATCGCCCAGTAGATGAAATTGGGAATGACGTTGCGATACTGCCCCGGAACCTCACCCGGGCCATAGGAATTGAAGAACCTGGTCTTGACGACCGGGACGCCATAATGGTGATGGAAGAAGTTGCAGTAAAGCTCGCCGAGCATTTTTGTGATCTGGTACGGCAACGTCAGGTGCATTGACATGAACTCTTCGCGGAGCGGAAGAGGCGCCGCGCTGCCATAGATGGAGCAGCCGGATGAAGCGTAAACGAACCTCTCCACCTTTGTCAGGACTGCGTACTCGAGGAGCCTCAATGTTCCGAACCCGTTCACGTCCAGGTCCGTCTCCGGGTGATCGACGGAGTTCTGGTTCGCAAAGAACGCGGCGAGGTGGTAGACGATATCCGGCCGGTCAAAAAACGCCCTCTTGAGCTTGACCTCATCCCGGATGTCCCCCTCGACAAAAAGGACATTCGGCAGCCGGGGGATATTCCATGTTTCCGACGACGTGAGGTTGTCGAGAACGATGACCATCTTTGCCCCCAGCCCGGCCACCGTCCGCGTAAGATTCGAGCCGATGGCCCCCGCGCCTCCGGTAATGAGCACCGTTTTGTTTTCAAAATGCCTGGCGTATTCCGTGGTCACTCGATTTCTCCCTTCCATTGCACAAGTCTTTCAAGAACATCCACACAAATGGCTTTTTCAAAATTGCCCCGCACGTAGCGGAAGGCGTTTTCTCCCCATGACTGCCAGAGGTGCCGTTTCTCGACGGCGCCGCGGAGCGCATCCGCCGCTTTCTGGATGTCGTCTGACACGCAGGAGAGACCGCATTGCGCGTTTCTGATGATGCCGTGACCGTCGCTGTCTGCGTTCAGAAATGCGACGACCGGTTTCGACGCCGCCATGTAGCCGAGGATCTTTCCTGGCACGACAGGGGTCTTGTTCCGTGCGCTCAGGCACACGAGACCCACATCGACCTCCCGCACAAGACGTGTGTAGTCTTCCGGTCCGACGAAATCCTTGAACACGACGGAGGCAAGCCCTTTTTCTGCAACCGTTTTCCGCAGAGCCTCTCTCTCCATGCCATCTCCGACAAGGAGGAAGACAACATTCGTCAGATCCCGCACGCGCTCAGCCGCATCGATGAGAAAGTCCAGGCCCTGAGCCGGTCCAAGGACACCGGCAAAAAGAAAAATGAGCTTGCCCTCTAGCTGATACATCTTCCGGAAGGTCGGACCCTGCCCCGGTGGACGCTGATAGGGGTCAAGGTCGATCCAGTTGTGAAGAATCGACAGCTTGTCCTCCAGGGTATGCGGGTCGCGCGAGAGAAGGAACCGCCGATTTCCCTCTGAATGAACCGTGACAACGTCGGCTTTTCGATACGCGCGCCTTTCCATCGCCCGGAAGAATGAAATCAGCACCGGGTTGTTGAGCACGCCGAGATCAACGGCGTTCTGGGGGAAAATATCCTGGACGTTTAGGATAAATCGGGCACCGAAGTGCCTTTTTGCCCAAGCGCCAATCCTCGCCAGCGGCAGGGGCGGGCTGTAGACAATCACGGCGTCAAGAGCTCCCGGCGCATGCCTCCGCACGCTCCGGCGGTACGCCCCGGGAAGGCTGAGCTGCGCGATGCCGCGGACAAGAAAATTCACCTTGTGATGCGGCAAGGTTCTGACCCGGATCACGGTGAACCCTTCACTCGATTCGCTCTCGTCGAATATCTTGTCGCGGCTCTCCGGCGCAAGGTTGTACCGCGGGTACGAGGTGACAACGGTGACGACATGACCGCGCCGCTTGAGCTCGTGGGCCAGCTCCGCCATGAGACTGGAGGCGGAACGGATCTCCGGGGGATAGGAATCTGTCACGAGAAGGATATTCATGTCACGGAACCTTCATTGCCGCTCGTCACAACGCTGCCCGCGTCGCCTTTCCCCGGCAGAGAAATGTCGACGGGTTGGCACCGCTGCATGGATTCATTGATCTTGAAGACGGTCAATGTTGAGAGGGAGAGATCGCTGAAGGGTACGCGCCCGTCGGCGTAGCCGATGATGGCGCCGGCAAAATGCTCCAGCTCCTGGGAATAGCCGAACTGCTGGCCGCCTGTGCGGAACTTGTGCGTGCCGCGGCTCAGCATGACAGTCTCCCGGAAATCCGTGCAGACCGCCACGCGCCCTTCCGAATAGACTTCAATGCACTCCCGCGGCAATGAACGGTCGCCCTGGGCGGAATACACGATCGTTCCGACTGAGCCGTCCTCGAGCTTCATGACAATCGCGAGATTGTCGCTGTTCAGGACGGTCGCATCATTGCCGGAAACCCTTTCGGCGAAAACTCTTGTCGGACGGCTGCCGGTGACGCACATGATCCAGTCGACAAAATGACAGATTTCTCCGATCACGCGGCTGCCGCCTTCTTCCTCACCGTGCACCCAATGCGTCTTGGGAACGAATCCCGCGTTGACGCGATACGAGACGACAAGCGGGTCATGTCGATTTGAAAAGAAGCCGCGAATCTTCGCCGTGTGCGGCGAGAATCTCCTGTTGTAGCCGACAAGCAGGTATTTTCCCTGCGGCTCGGCCTTGGCGCGGTACGCCTCACTGATCGACGCCAGCTCCGCTTCGTTGACGCAGAGCGGCTTTTCCACGTAGATGTGCTTCCCCGATTCGATGGCACTCAGGATCATCGTCGCGTGATTTCGATGGGGAGTGAGAATGGCCACTGCGTCGATATTCGCATCCGCAAAGACCTCGCGGTAGTCCGTCGTGGCCACCGCGAACCCGAACTTCCTCGCCGCGTGAGCCGCGGTTGCACTCTGCGCCGTGCACATGGTCATGAGCTTCACTCGCCGGGTCTTCACGAGCGCCGGCAACAGGACCGCCTTTCCGAAGACTCCCGCGCCGATGACGCCCATTCTGACGCTGCCGGGTGACGGCATCACGGCAGATGCGCTGCGCGCAGATACGTCGATGCCTCGGCGTCCCGGCACGACAGCGGCATTGATAACATAGTCGAGCACGACGCCGACCGGCGCCGGACCTTTTCCACCAAGGATTGCCTTGTAGGCTTCCTCGGCGCGCGAGATCGGATAGCGCGAAGAAATCAATCTTCGAACGTCCACCTTTCTCTGGGCAATCAATGACAGGAACTCCTCGAGATTCCTGTTTTCAGTCCAGCGCACGTATCCGAACGGGTAATCGATCCCCTTGTTTTCATAGACGGGATCGAGCAGGCCCGGTCCACCCGCCCGCGAAACGATTATCTGCACTTCCTTGTGCCACATCTCGTTGCGGTTCGGATGAACATCGGCGACGCCTGTCAGGACGATGCGTCCCCTGTAGCGGGAAATCTCGACGCCAAGATTCACCGGCGCATCACTCTGGGTGGAAGCCGTCACGAGAACAGCATCGGCGCCATTTCCCCTCGTGAGCCGCTCGACCGCGCGAGAGAAGCCCTCGACATCGGGATATGATTCGGATAGGCCAAATTGCGCGGCAAGCCTGCATTTGTCCGGCGAGAGGTCAAATCCAATGACCGTGCATCCGTACGCGCGCAGGATCTGGATACCCAGCAGCCCGAGCAACCCCAGCCCGATCACGGCGACTGTTTCTCCGAAGTGCAGCTCGGCGCAGCGAATGCCGTGCAACGCGATGGTGCCCAGC
Source organism: uncultured Spirochaetota bacterium (assembly GCA_963781885.1). GTDB lineage: Bacteria > Spirochaetota > Spirochaetia > SZUA-6 > Fen-1364 > Fen-1364. Next base: position 1,542,220 of record CAWAHW010000002.1, read on the forward strand.
ATGCCGAATGCCGCCTCGTCCAGATCGACGGAATCGGGCACGCGCGCGCACAGATTCTCCGGCACGACAACGTAGTCGGCGTGAGCCGCGTATCCGGCGCCCACGCACGCCACGCGATCTCCAGGCGAGAAGCGGTGAACGGCGCTGCCTGCCTCGACGACGATCCCTGCCGAGCTGTATCCGAGCGGCGTCGGACTGTCGAGCCTGCCCAGAGCCTCCTGGAATGTCTTGTAGAGGCCCTCGTTCTTTGCCTTCTCGACAAACCTGCGGACCAGGTCGGGTCGGGCACGAGCCTTCCCGAGAAGGCTCTTCTTCCCGAGATCGATAATCGATCGCTCGGTCCCGATGCTGATGACCGACGCGGCGTTCTGCACGAGAACGGAGTTTGCGGACGGCCGGGGAACGGGCACCTCTGCCAGCTCGAGAGAACCTGTCCTGTAGCTCTGAATGACCTGCTTCATGGGCTTATCGGCCTTTTCCTGAAGGTGTACATCACGTCGTGAAGAAACTTCGAGAACACCGAGAGATACACGAACCTGGTGAGACGGCGGGAATGGAAAGCCACGAGGGCCGGGTAGCTCCAGAATGACCTGTGAAGCGTGAAGACGCGACGCAGCTGGTCAAGGGGGCCCATCACCTCAATTTCGTCCGGCGACGGCGCATACCCGTTTTTTCGGGCCATCTGCAGGTGCTCGATCTTTCTCCAGTCCCAACCCATCATTCCGCTCACCGTCATGTCGAACGCTCCCAGGGAATCCGAGGAAACAAGCCACCCGACATTGACAGGCACGCCGACCATCGGACCGTTCCTGTCCAGCCCTGTTTTTCCATCAAGGAAAGCAAAGCGGAACTTGAGGATATCGGCGATCTGCGAGATGAGATGAGGAAAAGCGTAGTGATATTGCAGGCGCATGGTATCCGGCAGGCACCCCCACAGGTTCTTGTAGGAAAGGGTCAGCTTGGTCATGTCATGTATTTTCGGGAGAGGGCAACTGATTGAAAAATCGACCTCCTCGAGGAAGATCGAGGGCACGCTTATCGGAACGTCTCCCTTCGGCGTGTGAAACGACACCTCTGTTCGCGGCAGCGCAGAGAGATTGACCACCTTCACACCGGGATATTTCACTTCCAGGTCATAGAAGCCCATTACCCTCATCGCATCCGACATGTTGAAGCTGTTGTAGCCGCCTTCGCCGTCCCCCACGAGAATCCGCAGGGACGGCTTGATCCGTCGCAGCGCCACGACCAGTGCCTCAACGAACTCCACGCGCGTCGTGACGCCGGGTTTGTACGTCGGGTAGGTCAGGTTCGGTTTGATGAATACGCTGCGCGCGCTTCTCACCGCCTCATCCAGCCCTATCTTTCCGGCATGCTGGTGCAGCTGGTCCGCGAGCGCCTGATCGTCGAGCCTGTCGACAATCACTCTATGCTTTTGCACGACGAACGACCTCCATGTCCTTCAATGCGCGAATGAGTTGTAGAGCCGTATTCTCCCAGGAAAAATGACGCACAACTTTCTTTCCGCCCATCGACGAACGTTTCTGGAAATCCTCGTCGCCGAGAGTGCGCTGCATTAATCGCCCGAGAGATTCCGGGTCGAACGGATCATAGTACCTGCAGGAGTCTCCAAAAAGCTCCTCGTACGGGAGGAACAGGTCATGCTCCTTTTCCTTCCCCAGACGAGGCGCAATCACTGGTCTGCCGTATCCCAAGGCCTCGAGAACCGGCATCCCGAATGTCTCCTCGATGGATGTCTGCACGTAGAGCTCCGCAGCCGCATACCAACCACCGATCTGCGCGTGCGGTACTTTTCCAGTGAAGATGACCCGCGGCGACAGCGACAAGGTCCGCACGAGCTCGTCCAGCCTGCGCCGGTACGAGGGATAGCAGCAGTCGCCGGCAATCACCAGCTTGCCCGCATAGTGCGTGCGTGCGCACAGGATGGAAAAGGCCCTGATGAGAACCTCCATGTTTTTATGGGGCGCGACAACCGACACCGTGAGGATGTACCCGTCCGACAACGTGGGGCGGACAGGAACCATCGTGCTTCCCGCAAATCCATGAGGTATGGTCACGCATTTCGAAGCAGGGACCTGCAGCCGCTGCATCAGCTTCACCCGGGAGTTCTCGGACAGGAAACGAATGCGCCGCGCCTTTTTGGCCGAGAGCCAGCCAAGCGCCCGTAAAAAAGCGCTCCGAATCTTTTCCTTCCTGTTCCAGCCGATATCCAGCACCGAGTACGGATTCGAGTTCTCCATCAGGAGAAGAACTGCACACGGCGCAAACAGAGTCGTGATATTTCCTGTCGAGTAGAGAAGGTCAACGCGTCGCAGCAGCAGGAAAAGAGGGAGAACCAGCTGCTCCCAGGCAATCCGCAGCGCCGTTCGCCCGAACACCGCCGGCACGAGAATCACGCGCACGCGGCCCTTGACGTGTGAGAGGATCTCGCTCTGGCCTACGGAAACAAACGCGATGTATTCGTTCTCCGGGTCCATGACCGGCAGAAGAGGACAGAGATTCACAAAAGCACTGATCCCCCCGCCCGCCTGGGCGCTCAGGGCGTTGAGCGCGATTTTCATGCGTCGGCCGCCGTCACCACGATCCGCCCCGGGCGCTTTTCTTCTGCCCTTCGGCGCTCACGGAAGCACTTTCGTGATGGCCGGAGACAGCGTCATCAAGAACCCGCGCAAGCTCGCTGCTGAGAACCGGGTAGCTGTAGTTGCGTGTTTTCACATTGCCTGCGTATTCTGCATGTCCTGACGTTTTGAATTGCGCATAGTATTCGACAATTGCAGCCTTTATTTCCCGGATATCGACGGCGTATGTTCCCGCACCGGTTTCCTTCAGGAGCTCCTCACGGACGTCATTCTTGAAGCCCCCCGTGGCCAGCATTGGCCTGCGCGCGCCCAGATAGTCGAAAATCTTCTGGGTATAGACGCCTTTCTGCGTCGGATCCTCCCAGTTGAACATGACGAGGATCTGCGATTCGGTGAGCTTCTGGTGGGAAGCCTCGATGGTCTGCACTCCATACTGGCGGACAAATCCCGCCGCATCATGCCGCACGATATAGTGATTGAGAAGCTTACTTTCCGGGCCGTAGTAGCGCAATTCAATGTCGCCTTCCCGGATCCTCCCCTCATCAATCAGCTCCTTCAGCGCAAAAAGGATTTTCAGGGGATCCTGCTTGTTGGTGTAGATCTGTCCGGTGTACGTGAGCGTGAAATGATGCGTGAGCTCGCCATTGAAGTTGTAGCTGTCAGGATCAAAACCGTTTGTGATCGTAACAACTTTCTTGCCGTGCAGCTTCCCCAGCTTTTTCGCCAACGGCGGCGAGACAGTGATGAGACGATCTGCCGGGCGGATGGTTCTCTTTTCCAGTCCCTGCTCGATCGCCCGGCGTATTGAGCTGTACGAGTAATCGTGATTCTGCGTCCAGAGATCGCGAAAATCGGCCACCCAGGGTATCCCGTACTTGAGCTTCAAGGTGCGTGCGACGATGTGGCAGGATACCGGCGATGAGCTCGAGAGAATGACATCGATTTTTTCATTCTGAAGGATTGATTCCGCCCTGGCGATCGCATAGGGTATCCATTTTCTCTCGGAATCAGGGTAAAAAAAGATCTCATTATACAGTCCGTACATCCTTTTTGCGATGACTGACATGAGAAGGCTGGTCTTCCGCATCCTCTTCGATGTGACTTTGACAACATCCTCGACCCGCGCCCTGCTTCGCTGATAGCGCAGTGTCTCGACAACCCTGGTCGTCTGACGGATGTCCTTCGGCGGGGCGCCGAAAGGCACCGGGCCATCCTGGATCGGCACCGTGACCAGTATGGCTTCCCATCCGTACGTGCGCAGATATTTTGCGAATCCCGGGATGCGCGGCGACGAATGGTAGACGTTGTTGATGACGAGAACTTTCTTCATCTCTTTACAACCGTCACGACTGCACCCGTGCCGCCCCCCGGGCTCGACATCTCCCGGGGAACCCATTGCAAGTGAATGTCGCTGCTCGAGACCAGTGACCCGAGAATGGACACGTAATCCCTTTTCCATTCTCCCTCGATGCAGGGAATGCCCAACGCGTCGCGTCCCTGCAGCGGCTTCTCAGCCTGCATCTCGATCACGACCATGGCATGACGCGCCGCGCGCAACATGTTCCCGAGTATCTCCTTGATCGCCGAGGGTTGCGGGTAGAGCAAGGTCGCCCACGAAAAGACTATATCGAAGCTGCCCGCGTCGAATTGGAGCAGGTTTTCGGCCTTTCCACACATCAGACGGGCATTCGTCACCCCTTCTTCTTGAAGCCATTTGTTGCCCTGCTCGACCGCCAGCGGCGAAATATCGATCCCGGTCAGCTTTGCATCCGGAAACATCTTCCCGAGGATGAAGAGATTCGGACCGCAATTGCAGCCGATCTCCAGGAGACTTGTCGGCGAATGCTTCAGAAAAACGTCGTGAATGAGGTTGGTTTTTCTCTTGTCGTTTCGCTGCTCCCAGTACCCCAGGATGGAATCGAGCTGCTGCCGTGACCATTTCTTTTCCCGGAGGCCCGTGCGCAGCTCCAACGCCCGCATCCGGGAATAAACTGCCCTTTTGAGCCCCGCAATGACGCGGTACGCGGCCGAATTCTCCTTCAACAGCTTTTTAGCGACCGCAGACAGTCTTCCCGGCATCCGCTGACTCCATTCCGCCTCTTCTATTGTTTCGCCGCGTTCTTCAGGAAGTCGGAACGGCGCTTCTCAAACTCGGCGTTCGCCATTTCATAGTCGCCTGACTTGCCGATATCGATCCAGTAATAGGCCTCCGAACTCACGTATCCGCATACCGTCTTTTTTTTCGACAGGAGATCGAGGACAAGGTAGTTCAGATCCAGCCTTTGATTCTTCGGAATCTGCTCCACCACCTCACGACTGTAGATGTATATCCCCATGTTGTCATGATAGGTGAACGTCGGCTTTTCCGAGAAGTTGGTGACGGCCGAGTTCGCATCCAGCTCGAGGATTCCCAGGCTCATCGTCACCTGCCGTACGCCTACCGCAAGGGTGAGCGAAGCCTTTTTGCTCTTGTGGTATCTCATCAGGTCACTGTAGTCGAGCGTTGTCAGGATATCGCCGTTGATGACCAGCAGATTGTCTTCGAGACGAGGGACCAGCGCGACAGGGCCGGATGTTCCCAGCGGAGTCGATTCTTCCACGTAGCGTATCGTGACGCCTCCCGGCACCCGGGACTTGTCATCAAAATACATCCTGATGTAGTCGCCGAGGTATCCAAGCGAGATGACGATATCGGTAAAGCCGAAATATGCCAGCTGCTGCACAATGATGTCGATGATCGGCTTGCCGCCGACCGGCAGCATTGGCTTGGGAAACACGGTTGTATAGGGCATCAACCGGGTTCCCTTCCCACCTGCGAGGATCACCGCCTGCATGTCAGCTCCTATCGCGCGTCTTTAAAGTACGTGCGCACCGCCTGGATCACCGAGTCGACCTCGTTGTCGGAGAGCGCCGGGTGCATCGGGATGGATACCACCTCCTGGGAAATGCTCTCCGTATTCGGGAGCTTGAAGTGAGACAGGCCCAGGTTCTTGTGAAAGTGATTGGGAACAGGCCAGGAGATCAATGTTCCCACTCCGCGCTCACGCAGGTGCTTGACTAGACCGTCCCGGCGGGGTGTGCGGATGACGTAATTCTGGTACGTGTCGAAATATTCTCCGCTGTCCACTGGTGCAGGCGGCAGGTGCAACCCGTCAATTCCCGCGAGGCCATGTTCGTACGCGGCGGCGATCTGGCGTCTCCTCGCGACAATCGCATCCAGGTGCTTGACGAGAATCATCTTCAGAATCGCCGCCTGCAGGTTGTCCAGCCGACTGTTCCATCCCCAGAACAGGATGTCCCCTTTTTCGCGATCCTGACCGTTGTCCCTCATGCAGCGGAGTCGATAGTTGAGGTCATCATCACTCAAGGTGACCATGCCTCCGTCGCCGAAGCAGCCAAGGATCTTGAATGGATAGAAGCTGTTGGTCGAGAGAACGCCGAATGAACCGGCCTTTTTTCCGTTGTAGGTCGCGCCGATCCCCTGGGCCGAATCTTCGACGACGTGGAGGTGCCGTTCCCGGGCGATTGTCATGATCGCATCCATCCGGCACGCCCTTCCATTGAGGTGCACGACGATGATCGCCCGTGTTTTCCTGGTGATCGCCCTTTCGATCTGGGCAACGTCGATATTGTAGTCGTCGGCGACATCGACGAGCACCGGTGTGGCCCCGGCATGTACAATGGCGGCGACTGTCGCGATGAAGGTGTGGGCGACCGTGATGACCTCGTCGCCCGGCTTGATGTCGAGCGCTTTCATGCAGAGGTTGAGAGCATCGCTCCCATTTGCAACGCCGACCGCATGCCGCGTTCCGACGTAGCCGGCGAAGCTCTTTTCGAAATCAAGGAGATCCTGCCGCATGATGAAGTCGGCGCGGTTGAACACAACCTCGTCGAAAAGCTTCCTTACATCCTTTTCGTAGTCCGCAATCTGTTTTGGCAGATCGACAAATGATACGCCCATGAGTGTTCCTCCAAATTGATGATTCAGGCCGGAGAATACCGTAGTACCCCGGTCTTCACGCAGCGAGGAGCTCCCTGATCTCCCTCGCAATGTCCACATGTGTGGGATAGTATGGTTTCTCGAGCGCACTCGATGCCGGCGCCGGCAGGTCCGGCAGCGTGACGATCTTCACCGGAGCCTTGAGATACCTGAAGCCATCCGTGACGATAAGCCCGGCGATGGACATTGCCACCCCGCCCGTCCGCCACGTTCCATCGGCAATCACGACACGCCCTGTTTTTGCCACGGAACCGAGAATCGTTTCGACGTCCAGCGGCTTCAGACAGCGGATGTCGACGAGCTCGACCCTGCGCCCTTCCCGCGCAAGATCATCCGCGGCTTTCATCGCTTCCGTCACCATGTACGACGATGCCAGCAGCGTGACATCCGTTCCTGCGCGGAGAATCTTGGCCTTTCCTATCGGCACGGTGTAGTGTCCCTCCGGCACCTCCCCTTCCATGTCGTACAGCCACCTGTCTTCGATATAAACAACAGGATTGGGTTCCTCGATGGCAGAGATGAGGAGTCCCTTCGCGTCTTCCGGTGTGGCAGGGACAACCACCTTCAGGCCCGGAATGTGCATGAAAACGGATTGGAGGGCCTGGGAATGCTGCGCCGCCTGCTCACCTCCGCGGTTGATGATGCCCCGGAGGGTCATCGCGACATGCACGTGTCCCCCCAGGCTGTAGCTCATGATTGCGGCATGATTGCAGATCTGGTCCATCGCATAGTGCATGAAATCCATGCGGGGGAAGGAAACGATTGGGTGCATACCGGTCATGCCCGCGCCGATCGCGATGCCCGTGGTGCCATTCTCAGAGACCGGCGTGTTGATGATCCGATCCTCGCCGAACTCCTCGACAAGTCCCGCCATCGTGTTCCCGACATACCACGGGGTATTGACCCCGACTCCGATGTGGAAGACACGGGGATGTGCGCGCATTGTGATCTTGAACGCCTCGTTGATCGCCTCAAAATACTTCATGACTCTCATGTGGCGTCCTTTTCCGCGTACAGGCCGAAGGAAATGTCCGCCGCAGAAGGAGATGCACTCGCCGTGGCAAAGGAGACGCTGTTCGTCACTTCCGCGCGAACCGCCGAATCGAGTGCATCGCAATCAGCCTGGGTCCATCGCCCTTTCTGGATGAGGAATTCCCGAAGCGCCTTGATCGGGCACCTTTCCATCCAGCGCTCGACATCGGCCTTTTTTCGGAACCCGACATCGAGTATCCCGCCAGGCACCGACATGGGAATACCAGCGATAGGTCATGCATTCCAGGAAGCCCGGGCCCTTCTCGTTTTTCGCATTCTCGATCATCCGACCCGCGGCGGTGAAGACCTCCCCGGCATTATTGCCGTCTATTTTTGCGGTATCCACATTAAATGCTTTCATCTTCATGGAGAGATTCTGGTTGGATTGCCTCATGGAGATCGGAAGGTGCGTGGAAAAAAGGTTGTTCTCACAGACGAAGATCATCGGGAGACGGTGGAGGGCGGCGAAATTCAGGCTTTCATAGAATACGCCTTCGTCAGTCGCCCCGTCGCCGAAGAAAGCGACAGAGACCTTTTTTTCCCGATTCATCTTTATCTTCAGGGCGGCACCGACCGCGATCGGGATGGTGCCTGCGACGATGGCGGAGCTTGCCATGAATCCGGCGTCTGAATCCGTGATGTGCATCGATCCGCCGTGCCCCCCCGAACATCCCGTCTCGCGGCAAAGTATCTCCGCCATGAGGCCTCGGAGGGAGCCTCCCTTGGCGATATAGTGACCGTGGCTGCGATGCGTGCTGTACGCGTAGTCGTCCGACGTGAGATTTGCGCACACCCCGGCGGCGATTCCTTCCTGGCCGATGTAGAGATGGACGGGGCAGATAATGCTCTTTGCATTGAAAAGCTCAATCACGCTTTCTTCAAAGAACCGGATGCGGACCATCCTGCGGTAGATATCGGTCAGCTTCTCAAGGGCGACTTTCTCGAAGCATTCGGTATTGATATCCATTGCGTCTCCCGGTCTACAAATTGTAGACGTTGCCCTTGTATCTCGAAAGGTTCTCCGGCTTCCTGAACCATTCGATCGTCTCCGTGATCCCCTGCTCCAATGTGTACCGCGGCTTCCACTCCGTCAGTGAGCAGATCTTCTGATTGCTGCCGAGCAGTCTCTCGACCTCGCTTTTCGCCGGGCGCAGCCTCTCGTCGTCGGTGAGAATATTCACCGTCGGATCGATCTGCCGGGAAATCACGGCAACCAGCTCGCGCATCGATATCTCGTGCTGCGTGGCGATATTGATCTCCTGGCCAATTGTCGTTTCTGACTTCGCAATTTCCATGAAGCCATGGACCGTATCCTTCACATAATTGAAATCCCGCGTGGGATGCAGGCTGCCGAGCTTCAGCGTCTTTTCCCCCGTGAGGAGCTGGACAATGATCGTCGGAATGATCGCACGCGCCGATTGCCGGGGCCCATAGGTGTTGAACGGTCTCACGATCGTCACGGGAAGATCGAAGCTTCTCCAGAAGCTCTCCGCCATCCTGTCCGCGCCAATCTTTGTCGCGGAGTAGGGCGATTGACCCTGGAAGGGATGCTTCTCGTCGATGGGGACGTACTGCGCCGTTCCGTACACCTCCGATGTGGAGGTCACCAGCACGCGTTTCACCCCGTGCTCGCGCGCTGCCTGCAGCACATTCAGCGTGCCCTTGATATTCGTTTCAACGTAGCTGTCGGGCGCATGGTAGCTGAACGGGATCGCGATCAACGCGGCAAGATGAAAGACGATATCGACTCCCTCGACTGCCTGCCGCACCATTTGAGAATCGCGGATATCGGCCGGGAGCACCTCGATGCGGTCACGAGCGTCCCGCGGCAGGGTATCGAGCCAGCCCCATGCATTCGAGGGAGTTGTAATGGACGAGGGCGCGAACGCGGCAGCCTGCTTCCTGCAGTCCTTCCACGAGGTGACTGCCGATGAAGCCGCCGGCGCCCGTCACGAGAGCTTTTTTTCCCTCAAGGCCCATGGTTGCCCTTCCCGCTCATTTCCTTGTTCCCTTCCGCATTCTCTACTCCGCCTCGATCTCGACAGGCGCCCCGCCCTTCCGCATCGATTGCTCCGCGGCCTCCAGCGTCCTGACGATATGAAGCCCCTCCCTGCCTCCCACGCGCGGCCTTTCGCCCTTCATGACGCAATTGACAAAATGCATCGCCTCGGCGCGCAGGGCTTCCGTGGCGTCAAATTGGGGGATCCAGATATCGCCGGTGCGTCGATATGCAAGGGGCATGCCCTGCTCGCCGACCCTCGATTCCTCACCGACAATTCCCCGATCGTAGATCCGTATTTTTTCCGTCACATCGAGGTCGTCAAAGACGATCATCTTTTTTGAGCCGGCGATGAGTGTCTTGCGAATCTTGATGGGCGACAGCCAATTCACGTGCAGGTGCGCGATGAAGTTGCTGCGGTATGTCAACGTCAAGTAGGCGACGTTCGACCGGCTGGCCCGCGATATGGGCGGATCCGATGCAGGACACCTCGCGCGGTTTTTCCCCGACCCAGCATGCCAGTATCGACAGGTCGTGCACGGCAAGATCCCAGACGACATTCACATCACGCTGGAAGTTTCCGAGATTGATCCGCACTGAGTCGTAGTAGTAGAGATCGCCCAGGGTCCCGGCGGCAATGAGATCGCTCACCTTCGTCACCGCACCCATGAAGACGAACGTGTGGTCCACGGCAAGCACACGCCCGGCCTTCTCGGCCTCCGCGAGAATACGCCCGGCGTCCACGCTGCTCATGGCCATGGGCTTTTCCACGAGGACATGTTTTCCCGCCCTTAAGGCGCGAATCGCGAGATCGGCATGCGATGCGACGGGCGTTGCCACAACGAGCGCATCCACGTCCCTGCTGCGCAGGACCTCGTCAAAATCAGAACGTCAGGGCTGCCTGCGGATGCCGAGCCCTTGCTTTTTGCAGGGACAACGGGCTCTTGTCACAAATGACGGCGACTTCCGCCCCCTCTATTTCCGCGAAGTTCCTTGCGAGATTCGGACCCCAGTAACCGTACCCGACAATTGCTATTTTCACCATGCGTATCCGTGACTCCCTTCAGCGGATGGAATCGATGTTTTCCCTGATCAGCCGGGCGGGGCAGCCCGCGACAACGGCGTTGTCGGCCACGTCTTTCGTGACGACCGCCCCTGCGCCGACCATCGCGTGCTTGCCGATGGAGACGCCGCAGAGAATGACGCTCCCGCTGCCGATCGAGGCGCCCTCGAGGACTCGTGTCCGTATCAGCTTCCAGTCCGCGGGAGTCTGCAGGCTTCCGTCCGACGTTGTTGCCCTCGGATAGCGGTCATTGATGAACACGACGCCGTGGCCGACAAATACATTGTCCCCGATCTCCACACCTTCGCAGACAAAGGTGTGCGATGAGATCTTGCAGCGGCGGCCTATCCTGACATCCCGCTGGATTTCGACGAATGCGCCAATCTTGGATTCGTCCCCGATCTCACATTCATAGAGGTTGACCAGCTCCGGCTGGAAAATCCTGACGTCTTTCCCCAGTGTCACATCGACTACCGGGATGACACGCACCTCATGAGCGCGATTCCGATCCGCGAATCACGTCGCAGACGCGCTCTACCTCATCCTCGCTCATACCGGGGTGGAGCGGCAGCGAGACGAGAGTGTCCGCGAGCCTCTCGGAAACGGGCATGCTCATGCCGTTGCATGCCGCGTAGGCTTTTTGCTTGTGGATGGGAAGCGGGTAGTGGTAACCGAATTGGACGCCCGCCGCCTGCAAGGATGCGACAAGCTTCTCCCGACCCGCGGTGCTCAGACAGCGGTACTCGAAAAGGTGGTAGACAGGGGTCGCACCCGGCGTGCGGCTCTGAATGCGGTCCTGATCGAGACGGGTCGCATACCGGTCCGCGACAGACAATCGCGCCGTGTTGAACGCGTCAACGTGGGACAACAGGATGCCGAGCACCCGCGCCTGGATGCTGTCAAGGCGTCCATTATACCCGATCACATCATGATAGTAGCGCCGGTCGGACTGACCCTGCTCGACGTACATGCGCACGCATCGGGCAATTTCCGGATCGTTTGTGAGCACCGCGCCACCCTGGCCGAATGCGCCGAGATTTTTCGCCGGATAGAAGCTCACACCCGCGGCGACACCGAAGCTCCCCGTTCGTCGTTCTCCCAGGCGTGCCCCGATCGCCTGAGCGTTGTCTTCGATTATTTTCACGCCGTAGCCCGCGGACAGCGACATGATCTGCTCCATCGGGCAGGGGTTCCCGTAGAGATGGACCGGGATGATGAATGATGCAGCCCCTTTCTTCATCACCGATTCGGCGGCGTCCAGATCGATCAGGAACGACTGCGGGTCGCAGTCGACGAACAGCGGCGTCCCGCCCGCGTGCACGACGGCGTTGGCCGATGCAATGTAGCTGTTGGCGGGAACGATGACGCCGTCGCCTTTTTTGATACCGGAGGCGATGAGTGACAGCGTGAGGGCCATCGTCCCGTCGCTGCAGCCGATCGCGTGGCGGACGCCGCAGAAATCAGCCAGCGACTTCTCGAATGCCTCGAGCGGCTCGCCGCCTACAAACGCGCCGCGGTGTATCAGCTGGGAAATCCCGTCAATGAGCTCTTTCTCGAATTGCTGATACTGGGCGGGAATGTCGACAAATTTGACAGCAGCGTTCTCAGCCATTTTTCCCTGCCTGCCTTTGTTTCTGCTCGTTGGAAAGCTGCATGTAGTCCCACAAAGGCGAAGGATACGTACGCCTCAGTATCTCTATGTTCTGCATGACGCAGTGGCCGCCGATGACGCCCGGGAACTTCCCCTCGATCCTGAAATCCTCTGCCCCGAGCCTTGTAAAGGACATGAGCTCATCGAAGGAGATGCCTGTCCTTTGGCCAAGGCGCTCGATTTCCTGGGTCCAGACAATGAGATAGCCGAAGAAAGTCGTTGCGAGCAGCTTGGAGAGCTCCCCTGCCAGCGTGCTCGATAGCCGGATCACCTTGTCGGGCGGATGTCCCATCGCCACAAGCACGGCGCGCGCTTTCGCAAAGGCTGCGTCTGACTTCGTCGCTACGAACTTGGGGTACATCAACATATCCCTCATCATGTTGCCGCCGCGGTGTTTTCCATGCACCTGCGTGTGGACGACGCGGTCTTCTCCCAGCCGCGTGATGAGCTCGTCCGTTCGGCCCGGTTCCGCCGAGGAGTGCACAAGCACGATTTCGGGCTGGTACTTTTCGAAGTTGTGAATGACGGTGGGCGTGAAATCGGACAGGCTGCCCGGAATTGCAACATGAAGGGCGGCGACCGGAAAACGCGGCTCCGCGGGAACGCCAAGCTTGATATCCACCGGGATGACCTGCTCAAAGGCGCTGAGCGAGAGGCGATAGATCGGCGTGCCGATTTCCCCACATCCGACAACCACGATTGTTTTTGCGTCCAGGATCACTCCCTCCCCCCCTTCATGCATGAGAGCTGTGTCGAGGCATCCTGCATTGAATCCGATCGTTCGCGAGGCGGATGACTCATGGGCGCTGCCCGGGCGATCGTTGCTCTGAGCCTTCGATCGTCCCGCCCACTATTTCCTGGAGGAACGCCGCCCCCGGTCGCAGGAGCTTTTCCTCTTCATCGGGTATATGCCGCTCCGAATACAACATGAACAGGGTGTCATCTTTCTGTCCCGCCGCATCGACTCTGCGGTCTTCGCGCACGTACTCGATCCCGAAGGTCCCGCAGGCATGTTCGACGATGAAATCGAGATCGCTCATGCCCACGAGCACGAGACTGCGGAAGCCTCGCGCTTTCACGTCCTGGACGAAACCCTCGATCGACTCGCGGTAGTAGACGATATTCCTGATCGTGCGCTTGACGAAGCGGTAGCTCCGCCGTGCGATCTGCTCGAGCCCCGCGGGAGACACCGCATACATGATGTTGCGATTGTTTACTTTCCTGATCTTGAGCCAGCCCTTTGTCGCCAGGCGTTTGACGATGGAGTTTGTCATGCCCAGCGAAAGACCGGCGATTTTCGCCAGATCACGTTGTCGGACGTGGTCCGAGTGCAAATAGATGTTCTCGAGGATAGTGAGCTCAGAATCGGAAGTTTCTTGGTTGTTTGCCATCACTTATTTTTGAGTTATTAGAGATATCCTCCAAGATTTCTTTCACCAACAGCCAAAAACCTCATCTCACTGGTCGCGGCCGAAACACGCTCTACCAAGCGACATATGAGTCTGCCACGGCAGCAGCTCATCTGCGATGCGCCGCCCTCAGAATGTTCAGTCGATGAACACTATACCACATTTTCCCGTATTGTCAATTTGATTGTATAACAAATTTCTGTTCAAGTGCAGAACATTATAGAAATCCCCGACCGAACGCATGATGAGACCGGGGAAGCACGGTGCGCCTGTAGGACGCTATTCTTCGACGTGATTTCACGATGTCGAATGCTTGACGTGTCGACTTGCGGAATCGTAGACTCCAACCTGTCGATTTCGGGGCCGTTCCTCTGTGATTTGCATGCTCCCGAACGACAGAACCAGGACAAGCCGCAACTGATGGAAACAAAAAAAACACGGCTATCCGGCGCTCTGCAAAATCTGTCGCATTCCTTTGTTGTTCGATCGATAAAGAGGTTGTTTTTTGACAAAGCCTTTCTGCGTTTCGCTGCTGTCGGCCTTGCGAACACCGCCGTGGGGTTCTCCCTAATAGTCTTTGCCATGTACGTGCTTCAGTTGAACTATGCTCTGGCGAATGTCGCCGGCTACGCCGTTGGACTCGTCATGAGCTACTTCCTGAACAGGTACTGGACATTCAGGTCAAGAGGGAAGATGCGCACGGAAATGCCAAGGTTCCTTGCCGTTTTTGCCGGCTCGTACCTGGTTCAGTTCCTGCTCGTGATTGCGATGCGTGAACACCTGAGATTCGACAAGCTCGTCGCTCAAGCCGTCGGCATCGCCGCGTTCACTTTATGTTCGTATCTGGGCCACAGGCTCTGGACTTATGCAGCGGCATAGGATACTTGTGACGTCCAGCACTTCGTATTGGACGCCAGAATCGCGAAGGATGGTGCGGGAATGACGAGAATTGCCGGCTTGATCAGGTCAGCCGCAGAGAAAGCAATCAGCCTATCTGCTTCTTTGCACATCGACAAATACTGGTTTCTCACGATTGTCATCGTGGTGTGTGTTCTTCTTGCGCTCGTGATCTTTCGTCTGGCGAACAGGGATCTGTTCATTCGCCTGGGAAAACATCTTCTCGGCCTCTCGCGCACAATCGCGTCCTCGTTTCACCTCAATGTGAACAAGATCATCATTGCTGTTCTTGCGTTATTCATGTTTTCCCAGTTCTGCTATCTGACATATACCCTCGCCCAGAACGCTGACAGCTGGCCCATCGTCAGTGCGACCGACAACGATGCGGCGAATGCGATCCGGGTTTCGGAAAGATCTTTCTGGCTCAAGAACAATGGCTTTGTCGCCTATGGCAACCTGTACTTCAATATCTCCCACACGATCGCCCTCCTGAATCCTCTTGTCGCCGGCGATCGGTCCAACCCTATTTCCCTGCCCAATAACGTTGGCAATCATTTCGCAATGATGATGGTTTCCCTGCTCAGCATGTACGGCCTTGCATTCGTCATTTCGCTGATTATCGCGAAATCCGTGGCCTCGCGACTGTTGTCCGTGTTTGTGCTGATGAGCATATTCACAAAGAACATCTACTGGACGACATGGTTGCTGCGGGCCCATCCTGACCTGCTTCTTTCCTTCATGCTCGCCCTGGCTTTCTTCCTCACCATCAAATATCTCATCACCCACGTCGACGCCTATTTCTACGCGTCGGCAATAGGCTGGGGCCTGGCTCTTGGTACAAAGCTTTCGGCGCTCTATTTCTTTCCGATGCTTCTTTTTCTCTTCATTCCCCCTTTTCGCAAGACGCAGTTTGTCAGGCTGCTGCGGTTTTTTCTCATCGCCCTCGTGACATACATCCTCATCGGATTCCCGCAGAATCTGCTCGTCTATCGTCAGCTGGTCTTTTTGAAAGGAATGAGCGATCTCACGCTCCCGGCGACTCTTGGATCGACAACCGAAATGCTGTCGTACCTTTTCAACCAGATGATCTACCTTCTCGGTGCGATTGTCGTCCTGAGGATCATTTTCCATTTTTTCGAGGAGAGATCGTCGTACAAAATCGACTCTGCGGTCGTCATCCGTGCGTGCGTCATTGTTCTCTTCCCGATCATCCTCCTGGTCGCCAAGAAGCCTCTTTTCCCCCATGAGCACTATACCCTGCCCTTCGCGGCGTGCGTCGCCGTTCTTGTTGCGTTTTTCATGTATGAAGTGACACGATTCCTCCCGACGAAAAATGGTCGCGGGACGGCCGGCAAAGCCGTCATCATTGCGTGCGCGCTCGCTTCTGCGTTCTTTCTGGGTCTCACGCCGAATGCACTTTCCCACGCTCTCGCCGACCAGACACAAGGCAGAGCAGAAGCACGCGCCGTCATGACGGAAGTCGCGAAATATCAGAAGAGCGCAAAAACAATACTCGTCGATCCGTATGTCCCGTATGACGAAAACCTGGGGTACGTCAGCGCCTCCTTCGATCGAAGCAGCAGTGATATCAAGCCCGGATCGGCCGACGTACTGGTATTCAATCGAACCTACTTCCAGCGCTTCCTTGACGATCCGCCAACACCGTACGTGCAAAGCGCTCCGGGCTGGAAGGACACGCGCGATTTCTACAGGCTGTTTGCCGGAAAGGAAAAGGTAGTCGACCCGTACGGAGACGCGTGGCAGAAAGCGTACTCCAGCGCGACGGGCTGCGAAATATGGCTGTTACAGAAGCAGTAATTCCGGCGCGCGTCAGGCGGAGCGCTTTTTCAGGTCTGGATCTTTTTCGCGACGGCAACAAGCGATACGCCGAGGGGCAGTCGCATGAATCTCAGAAGAAATCGTTCAAACGAGAATATCTTCTTGAGCGCGAAGTTGAGCGCGCGAGGAGGCATCTCTGTGTCTGATCGATCGCTGTCCTTGCGAAAGGTGCGATTGAACAACCTTATCGCGTAGACAGGCAGGAACAGGAGCGAGTTGTAATAGGAAATCTTTTCGATCCTGAAATTGGCGGCCACGAGGACATCTCTGAAACTCCGCAATGTGTAGCGTCTCTTGTGTCCGTTCAGGACGTCCCATCTGCTCCAGAGGGCCATCAAGGCGGGAACGGTCACGATCATGATTCCGTCATTTCGCAGTAGCCCATGGAGCGCCCGCACCGAGCCGCGATCATCATCGATATGCTCAATGACATCGAGGCACGTCACGACGTTCGAACTGATTTTTTTCAAATGGAACGTTGTCCGGCAGCCATCCCTGTCGAACGTGGCCCGCAAAGGTTGTTTTGCTGAACTCGATCGCATCCGGGGATGAGTCCATCCCATAGGTCTCGCCGAATTTGACCAGCGCGCTGAGCATGAGACCGGGACCGCAGCCCGCGTCGAGTATTTTTATCCGCTTCTCGCCGTCCCGATATCGGTTCAGAAGGGAAACAATCATCCTCTTCTTCGCGACAAACCACCAGTGTTTCTCTTCCAGCTCGTAATGTTCCCTATAGAGATGACGTTCCATGTCGTGTATCCGTTCTTTCCTTGTTTTCGAAGCCGTATTCCTCGGAAATGATATACAGAGGGCGGCCTTTTATTTCCCTGTAGATTCTTCCGATATACTGCCCGATTATTCCCAGCGATATCAATTGAATCCCGCCAAAGAATATGATCACCCCGATGGTGGATGTCCACCCGGCAATCGTGAACTGCGGCGCCGTCAGCCGGACGACGATCATCGCCAGGAGAAACAGAAACGACACGACTGTGACAATTGTTCCGATATATACGGAGATATAGAGAGGCCGCTCCGAAAAGCTCGTAATTCCATTCATGGCGAATCGCAACAGGGACCGCAGGTTGTAGTTCGTGGTCCCCGCAAATCGAGGGGCGCGCTCATACTCCACCGCACACTGCGAATATCCGATCCACGCAACGAGACCCCGGAGGTACCGGCTCTCTTCCTTCATGTTCGTGAGGGCGGTGACAACCGCCCGGTCGAGCAGTCTGAAATCGCCGCTATCGACAGGTATCTTGATGTCACTGAGCCTATTCACCACCCTGTAGAATAACTTGGCGGTGAGCAATTTGAACGAGCTTTCACCCCGTCTCCTGCTTCGGACCCCGTAGACGACCTTGAATCCCTCCCTCCATTTCTCCACCATCTTCTCAATGATTTCGGGAGGGTCCTGCAGATCGTCGTCAATGATGACTACGGCATCCCCTCGTGCGTGGTCGAGGCCCGCAGTCAGGGCCATCTGCTGATTGAAATTCCTGGAAAAATTTATCACCTTCACTCTATTGTCAGTCGCATGGATGGCTTTCATTATTTCAAAAGACCTGTCCGTGCTCCCGTCATTGACCAGGATGATCTCGTAATCCATGTCGGCAATTTTCATCAATGCGGCGGTGAGCCTTCTATGGAGCTCGTTCAGCCCTTTCTCCTGGAAATAGACGGGCACGACGACTGACAAGAGTTTTCTTTTTGTTTTCATAGCAGGCTCTTCAGGTAGTGTCCATATTCGGATTTTCCGAACAATTCAATGTGCTCCAGAAGCTTATTCTTATCGATCCATCCGCTGCCAAAGGCGATCTCCTCGATGCATGCGACCTTCAAACCCTGCCTTTTTTCGATCGTATGGATGAACATGCTCGCTTCGAGAAGACTTTCATGAGTTCCGGTATCGAGCCATGCAAAGCCCCGGCCGAGCAATTCCACGCGCAAATCGCCCCTTGTCAGGTATGCTTTCATCACATCGGTGATTTCCAGCTCGCCTCTTGCCGAGGGGCGAATGCCCTTGGCGATTTCGATCACGTCATTGTCGTAGAAGTAGAGGCCGGTCAATGCGTAGGAGGATTTTGGTTCTTTCGGCTTTTCCTCTATTGAAATCACATTCAAAGCGCTGTCGAACTCGACGACACCGTACCGTTCTGGATCGAGAACCTTGTAGGCAAATACCGTCGCTCCGCGTTTCTGCTGGAACGCGTTGCGAAGCGGCAGCGTAAATCCCTGGCCAAAAAAGATATTGTCGCCGAGCGCCAGGGCAACCGAATCACGGCCGATAAATGCCTGCCCGATTATGAAAGCCTGGGCAAGACCTTCGGGGCGCGCCTGAACGGCATACTCAATCTCCACCCCCCACTGCGACCCGTCACCGAGCAATTCCTGGAACCGCGGAATATCCCTTTCCGTCGAGATGACCAGAACATCCCGGATCCCCGCGAGCATCAGGACCGAGAGCGGATAGTAGATCATTGGCTTGTCGTAGACGGGAAGAAGCTGCTTCGAAAGCGCCCGGGTGACGGGATACAGCCGAGTCCCGCTTCCTCCGGCCAGGATGATGCCTTTCATCGGCCGCGTCCCTCATAGTTCGTTGCAACCCATTTTCTGTAGTCGCCGCTCCGTACCTTTTCAATCCACGTTGTGTTGTCGACATACCATTTCACCGTGCGGAAAAGGCCTTCTTCGAATGACACGCTCTGCTTCCATCCCAGTTCTCGCTTGATCTTGTCGCAATTTATCGCATAGCGTCGATCATGCCCGGGCCTGTCCTTGACGAATGAAATCAAGGCTCGATAGCGCTCCGCCTCTACGCCCGTGATCTGCGCAAGCTGGCTGCAGAGAGCATGGATGAGCTCGATATTCTCCCACTCATTGTCGCCGCCGACATTATAGGTTTCTCCGAGGACCCCTATCTTCAATATCGTCCAGATCGCACGCGCGTGATCCTGCACAAAGAGCCAGTCTCTCTTGTTTTTCCCATCCCCATAGACCGGCAGTGATTTGCCCTCCAGCATATTGAGTATCATGACCGGAATCAGCTTCTCGGGGAACTGGTAGGGGCCGTAGTTGTTCGAGCAGTTCGATTTCACCACGGGAAGACCATACGTGTGAAAGTAGGCAGTGACGAGATGATCGGCGCCCGCCTTCGAGGCGGAGTACGGGCTGCGGGGATCGTATTTTGTATCCTCGTGGAAATATCCGGTGCTCCCGAGGGATCCGTAGACCTCGTCCGTGCTCACATGATAAAAAACCTGGCCGTCCGGAGTCCGCCATTTCTTTCGGGCGGCTTCAAGAAGCGAAAATGTGCCCACGTAATTCGTCATGATAAAATCGGCGGGGCCCACGATCGAGCGGTCCACGTGACTTTCGGCAGCGAAATGAACGACCGTGTCGATGCCGTATTTTTCGAAGAGCGCATGTACCCCGGCTTCATCGCGTATGTCAAGCTTTTCAAAGAAATACCGCGTTCCACCCCATTTTCCCGAGATAGCGGACAGGTTCTCAAGACATCCGGCGTAGGTGAGCTTGTCAAGATTAATGACCCGGCCGTCGAATGATGGATCACCGAACAGTTGGTGGATGAAGTTGCTCCCGATAAATCCTGCACCACCTGTGACCAGGATGTTCTTGAGTTTTCTGTTCATTGGCAGTCAGGACCCTATCGCGCTCTCACATCATTCTGTTCTAAACTTGAAAGTCCCGTCAACGACATCTTGGGCATACTATACTCGCCTTCCGGCGGCGTCAAGGGTGAGAGGGAACATGCAGGAGTTCTCTTCGCTTAGGTCGCTGCGCATGCATTTCGGAATGGAAATGCATGCGCTTTTGAGGCCAGAGAAAACCCGATCGACCTGCAAAGACACGATCCTGATGTCTGCGCTATACTCTGTCTCCAGTTGGCACAAAAGGAGTTCCTGCATTCATGACGAAAGCAATCCTGTCCGTTTTCGCCGGGCTTTTGGGACTTCTTCTAATAGCGCGACCAATCCCGGCCCAGCAAGTCTCCGACCTCAGCGATGCGCTCT